>CAWJAP010000019.1:0-368141 GCA_963840865.1 Vicinamibacterales bacterium | reverse complement strand
ATCCGCTGGACCGGCCGATGCGAAAGCCGTTCTGCACAGGACCGAAATGCTCGACGAGCTACGATGGTATTTCGAGCAGGCCCGAGCGCATCCCGCGCCATCTCGCTGTCCCAACCTTGACGAGCGGTTCTATCGGGCCCGGGACGCCTTCTCAGGACCTCGATTCAAGGCCCTGTACCGCCTGTCGAAACAGGACGGAGAGGCGGCTTTCGCGGCCTGCAGCTCTCACGATCTCGACAACGCCGTGACGGCCGGCGCCGGCCGTGTCGAGACGCTTGAACTCGGTCACCGGTACGGTCATCTCTCCCCTCTGGTTGCCGTCGCCTGACGCGTAGCGTGTGGCCACGGAAGCGGCCGCAGTTGCATCGGCGTCCGACTCGCCTTACTCTGACTGTGGAGCGAGGAATGACCCAGAAGGTCGAGGCCATCTACAGCGGCGGCGTCCTCAGGCCCACACGCAAATTGCCCCTTCGGGACAAGCAGCGCGTGCGTCTGACGGTGGAAACGATCGACGAGCCCGAAAAGGATCGCGAGGCCGCCATCGCGCGCCTCAAGGCTGGCATCGCGAGCATGCGTTTTTTCTCGGAGGGACCGCTTCCCAGCCGAGTGGAACTGCATGATCGCCGTTGATACAAACGTCCTGATCTACGCCTGCGATCAGGCCGATCCACGGCGTCAGAACATCGCTCTCGATCTCATCACCAACGCACAAGACGGCGTCCTCCTATGGCAGGTCGCGTGCGAGTTCCTCTCGGCCTCTCGCAAGCTTGGCAAGCAGGGATTCACGTCGACACACGCCTGGAATCGCCTCGGTGAATTCCGGGATCTCCTGCCTCTTGTCTTCCCCGCTGATGGCAATCTGGCTCGCGCGAAAGAGCTCCATCTCACGCGAGGAGCGTCGCTGTGGGATGCACTGAGAATCGCGGCGTGCGTGGAAGCTGGTGCAGGAACGCTTTACTCTGAGGACCTCCCAGGATTCGATGCGCCAACTATTCCGCCGTCGCTCCGGTTTCGATTTTGCGGGATCGCTTGGGCGCGTCAAGGGTCCGCTTCGCCGCTGCGCGCCCTTGACCCGCCCGGCGCGCTCCCGATTCGTCCGCAATTATCGGAGCGACCTCGAAATCAGCGACGACGAGCCGAAGAGACTTTCCCGCGCTTGGACAACAGCGCGTGCCGGACGTAATCGGCTGGAGCGCGCTAGTTGCTGGGCGGATCAGTCCCGGGCCCGAAGCGAATGATCGGAGTATCAGAAACGGGGGCCGCGACACTTTCGGAAGATTGGCTGCGTGTGTGGGACGGAATTCGCAACTGCCTGATCACGGCGGCGTGAAGGGCTAGCGCGCAGAAGCCTCCGTCGGTGAACAGCTTGGCGGCTAATCGGCTCGTTCAGAATCCATCTGCCGTCCGAAGTTTGTATACAGATTTCGGACAGCCGACCAGCACTCGCGCCTGCCCAGGCGGACGCCACCCAAGGCTATTCCGATCGGATCGCGACGAGTGGATCGACGCGCGCGGCACGTCGTGCGGGCAGCCAGCCGGCAAGCAGCGCGGTGGCGACGAGGCCGATGCTGACTGCTGACAGCGTCAGCGGGTCCCGCGGAGAGAGCCCATAGAGAAAGGCCGAGACCAGGCGCGCGACAACAACGGCACACGCAACGCCGACAGCGATCCCCACCACCGAAAGCAGCGTCGTCTGGCGCAGGATCCCGGCCAATACCGATCGCGGCGCTTCGCCAAGCGCGAGACGGATCCCGATCTCGCGCGTCCGGCGAGCCACGTGGAAAGACATCACTCCATAGAGACCGACGCACGTCAGGATCGAGGCCACGAGCGCGAAGGCGCTGGACAACAGCATCAACGCGCGTTCGCGTACCAGCGAGCTGTCGACCTGGTCATCCATCGTACGCACACGGGCCACAATCAGATCGTGACTGACCTGCCGCGCGAGATCCCGAACGGCAGGGGCGAGCGCCACAGGTGCGCCGGTCGTCTTGATCGCGGTCTGGGCACCACGCGGCGACAAGGGCGTGTACACCATGCGCGGCGCTTCCTCTCTGAGACTGTTCTGCCTCGTGTCTCCCACGACGCCGACGACCTCGATCGGACTATCCGGCGCCGATCCCCAGGCGATGGTCCGACCGATGGGGTTCTCGTCACCGAACACGTAGCGAGCGGTCCGTTCGTTGAGGATGGCCACCTTCCGGTTCAGCTCAGTATCCTGAACCGTGAATGCCCGTCCGCGCAGGACCGGAATCCCCATCGTCTGGAAATACTCCGGCGAAACCAGATTCGAGAACACGCCGCGCGCATCGGGGGTGTTCGACTTGCCGACGAGCGCCAGGCCGGTAAACAAGCCACTGGTGTTCGTGGGCGTCATCGTCGAGGCCGCCACCGACGTCACCCCCGGCAGCGTCGGCAGGCGGTCGAGTAATTGCCTAACGAGCGCACCGCACCTGGTGGTGGGTTGCACGGTTGAGGCGCAACGAAGATCGAGCAGTAACACGCGCTCGGCGTCGAAACCCACCGGCTGGGTCTTCAGATTGCGGACGCTCTGCGTCAGCAACGCGGCAACGGTCAGGACGACCACGCAGAGCGCCATCTGTACAACGACGAAGCCGTGATTCAGATGCCTCACCCCGCCCGCCTGTTGTTGGCCGGGGCTGCCCTTCAGCGTTGGCGTGAAATCGACGTCTGCGCCTCTGAGCGCCGGCGCAAGACCGAACGCGAAACCGGTCAGGAGCGCGACGGCGCTCGCGAAGCCAAAGACCCGGGCGTTCACCGACACGTCGAGCACGAGGGGCTGCTGCCAGACGCTGAACAAGGCCACGACCGAGGCCGTGCCCCAATACGCACACACGAGACCCACCGCGCCGCCCGCCAGCGCCAACATGACGCTTTCGGTCAGGAACTGCCGGACGAGGCGTCCACGTCCGGCGCCGACGCATAGGCGCATCGCCACTTCCTTCGCGCGCGCCGATGAACGGGCCAGCAGCAAGTTCGCCGTGTTGGCTGACGCGATGAGCAACACCAGCGCCGCCATCGCCATCAGGGCCAGAAGTGCCGCACGGTATTGCCGCCGCAGCCCGTCGTCGCCCCGGCCGGCTGGCACCAGACGAGCGCGGGAGAACGCCTCGCCGCGGGCCCATCGAACGGCCGGTTCCTCCATGAATCTTCGGAAGACCACGTCGGCTGCCGCCAGTGCCTGTGGTTCCGACGTGTCGTGACGGAGCCTTGCCACGATTGGCATCGACGTGAATCCGTCGACCGCGTCGAGGAACGTCGTGTCGTCGAGGACATACATCGACAGTGGCAGGGTAATATCAATCGACGTGCCTGGGACAAGTCCGCGGAACCCGGCCGCGGTGACACCGACAATGGTCACCGTGCGTCCGCCCACGCTCAGCGTCTGCCCAAGCACATCGCGTGAGCGGCCGAATCGCCGTGTCCAGAACGTGTCGCTGATGACCGCGATGCCCGCGTCGCCCCTCGGCCGGTCGGGTTCCAACGCGAAGCCTCGCCCCAGGGCCATCGGCGTGCCTACGACAGCGTGATAGTTGCCACTAACGAACTGTCCGGGTACGAGATCCACGGAGCCTTCGCCTTCCGCGCCCACCTGCAACGTCTGGACGCGAAAGGCTGTCACGCCAGCGAAAACGGTCAGCGATCGGTAACGGTCGAAGAGCGGGTAGTTTGAATTGGTGCCCGGCGCATCCCCTTCGCCGTGTGCGAGGAAGAAGAGCTCGTCCGGACGCGACACCGGGAGCGACCGGAGGAGCACGGCGTCGATGAGGCTGAAGATGGCCGTTGTCGCGCCGATGCCGAGACCGAGCGAGAGCACAAGGACGGCGGTGAACGCCGGGGCCCGCGCCATGAGTCGCAGGGCGTACCTGACGTCCTGCCGCAGCCAGTCGAAGAAGCGCAGCCCGCGCGCGTGCTGGCAGTCCTCACGCACCGCATCGACGCTGCCGAATGTGGCTCGCGCCTGGCGCACGGCCTCGTCTCGGGTCAGACCGCCGCGTTCCAAGTCGGTCGCGTACGTGTCGATGTGAAACTGTAGTTCCTCGCTCATGCCGCGCTCGAATTCGCCGCGGCGGACGATGGCTCGCACGACTGAGCGCAGGCGGCTGAACATGTCACACCTCGTCCGGCGTCGTCTTCAGGACCATGGCGATGGCGTTGGCCAGCCTGTTCCATGCTGCGGCCTCCTCACGGAGTCGCCGGCGTCCCGATGCGGTGAGCGCGTAGTACTTCGCCCTGCGGTTGTTGTCGCTCGTGCCCCACTCGGCGGCAATCAGCCCCTGGTGCTCGAGTCGATAGAGGGCCGGGTACAAGGATCCTTGAGGCACGGACAGCTCATCGCCCGAGATCTGCTGGATCCGCAGCAACACGCCGTATCCGTGCAGGGGCTTGAGGGACACCGCCTTGAGGATCAGCAAGTCAAGCGTGCCGGGCAACAGGGCCGTAGTCGGGGCCATTGCGCTCTCTAAGTCTGACTAGGAGTAGACACGTTCTCTCCTAGCCTGTCAAGGGGAGTGCTGGGTGGACACTCGGCCGACCACTACCGCAGCAGGGTCGAGGAACTCGCCGCTGCGCTCCAGCGCGAGGACACCCGCCTGGAAGCCTCAGAGATGCTCCGAGGACTGATTGATTCGATCGTCTTGATGCCGGAGAAGGGCGAGCTCCGGATCGAGCTGAGAGGGAATCTGGCTGCGATGTTGACTGCTGCCCAACAAACGAAAAGGTCGCCACAAACGGGCGACCTTCTCGTGCCGGTTCAATTGGTTGCGGGGGCTCGCAACCGCCGGTATATAGCAGCTGTGGGCATCGGTTGCGTAAGGCCCGGATGTGGCTCAGATCCAGCCCTTCGAGTGGCGGCAATAGTTGTCCTCATCAAGTATCTTCAGAACATCGGGGCGGGACGGCAGGATGGCGCGGACCTCGACGGCCTGTTGCTTCACGATCTCCATGAAGGCCAGATAGCCGTCCGTGTTCTGACCGACCGGACCGAGGTCTATCCCCTAGGCCGGGGCGATGAAGTTATCCCACAGTGGGAAGAACGAAGGTGCAATCAGGTGCATCGCCTTTGGCGCTCCCACTCGACCGAGAACGCGCTCGAGAGTGACGAACACACGCACGACAGCTGGCCTGTCCTGCTCACGATCGAACGAAGCGATATCGCGACGCCTGAACTCGAGGCAATCCGTCCAGATGCTGTGGATGGCGAACTCGGATCAACCAAGTGACCGGCATCGCACGCGATGTTCTTGTAGTACGCGAAATTCCAAGACTGAATCAGGGCTGAAATCGCTACAACCGGACTCAAGTGCTCGTAGTCTTCGATCGCGCCTTCCAGCAACACTTGCGCGGCATCGTAGACCACGGCCCTGGGCTCCCGTGCGCGAAATTCGCGAGCGGCCCGTTCAAGCTCCTGCGCCGTGATGGAGCCGGCCCGATTCACTCCCGCTGGCGCTGCGCTTGGGACTTGAGGGCGCTGCTGGCGCAGTCGGTTCGCACTCTCGCGGGCTTTGCTGATCCATGACGGATACTTCAGCAGGCTTGCAGCACGGCTGTAGTCGGCTGCGGCTTCATCGAGCGCACCGACTCGGCTACATAATGCGGTAATATGCTTACAGATATCAATGAGTGTAAGCAAAACGACGCAACGTCGAGGCGCCAGTAGGCCAACTTCTTCGCCTTGCCGAGAAGCAGCCTGTCCTGCGGGCTCGGGACGTAGCTCATCAGGGCATTCACACTAGCACACTGACCCGAATGACACGGTCGGGTGCTCTCGAAAAGGTCGGCCCTGGACGATATCGGCTGCCCAAGAGGACACGCGCTACAGAGCACCACGACCTGGCGGTTGCCACCGCCGCCGTCCCGCGGTCGGTGGTCTGCCTGATCTCAGCCCTCCGATTCCACGACGTCGGAACGCAGCTTCCGGCAGAGGTCTGGATTGCCGTTCCGCGTGGCGCGCGTGTGCCGCGCGTTTCGGCGCCGCCGCTTCGGGTAGTCAACATCTCCCCGGCCGTGTTCGATCTTGGCATCGAGGAGCATCGAATCGAAGGCCAGACCGTTCGGATCTACAGCCTCGCTCGCACTGTTGCTGACTGCTTTCGATTCAGAAACAAGGTCGGCCTCGATGTGGCGCTCGAAGCGCTGACGGAAGCGTGGCGCAGCAAACGCCTCAAGCTGGATGAACTGAACCGAATCGCCAAGAAGCTTCGCGTGCAGCGTGTGATGCAGCCCTACCTCGAAACGGTTGTCATGTGAAGCGCGGCGGTCCCAAGAACATCGTGGCGTCGGTGCAGGCGCGCCTCGTCGAACGGAGCCGTGAGCTCGGCGTCGAGCACCAACTCACGCTCGCTCGTTTCGGTGGTGAGCGCCTGCTATATCGACTGTCGAAGTCCGAGTTCGCAGACCGGTTCATTCTCAAAGGCGCGGCTCTGCTCCTGATGTGGCTCGGCGAGCCGATTCGACCGACGAAGGACGTCGATCTCCTCGGTTTCGGTGACACGTCCGCCGAAGCCCTCAAGCGCGTGTTCGTGCAGCTGTGCGCGATCGAGTCACCGGACGACGGCCTGACGTTCCTGCCGGATAGCGTTCACGTCGAAGCGATCCGCGAGGACCAGGAGTACGGCGGCATGCGCGTCAAGCTGATGGCCATGCTCGGAAACGTTCGGATTCCGCTGCAGGTCGATGTCGGCGCCGGGGACGCCGTCGTGCCACCACCGGAAATCCTGGACTATCCAGGCCTCCTCGATCTCCCGCGCGCCCGACTGCGTGCCTACCGGCCAGAGACCTCCATTGCCGAGAAGACCGAGGCGATGGTGCGGCTCGCGCTGGCAAACAGCCGGATGAAGGATTTCTTCGATATCCATCGGCTGGCCGAAACGCGAACGTTCGACGGCGAGACGATGCGGCTTGCAGTCGCGGCGACGTTTACGCGCAGAGGTATCGAGATCCCGGGCGAACGTCCGCTCGCGCTAACCAGCGAGTTCGCTGACGACGCTCAGAAGAAGGTCCAATGGGCAGCATTCGTGCGACGGGCGCGACGGCCCGAGCTTGCCGACCTGTCCGCGATCATCGCGACCCTTGATCGTTTTCTCTGGCCCGTGCTTCAAGCTGCCGCTCGAGGGGAACCATGGCCGCGTACATGGTCGAACGGCGGCCCGTGGAAAGAGCTATAGCGGCGGTTCGCTGAACGCGATTCATCTGTCGCGTCTCCGCGCTCCTTGGCCTCGGTCGTGAACCGCCTCCCGAGAGTTTGGAGGTGTCCACTGAAGGTCAAGCCCTTTGCGGAGTCGAGCGAGCGCTCGGCGCCTGGCGCTTGTGAACGATCTCGCCGTCGAGGAGTGGCCTTTGGTTTCAGAGCCATTTGGAAAGGGCCAAAACACTGAAACCGGCCCTGCGGCCGGTTTCGCACCCTGCTCCCAAAGGAGGAGGGGGATCACTGTGACTATGAGTATACGCAACCGCGGTCACGAAGTCAGCGCCCTCAGCTTCTTCAGAACTTCGGCGATCTCGACGCCCTTGGCTTCGACCAGATCGAGAAGTTCCGTCCGCGTCCGGTCATCGATCTCCGACTTGCGGTGGGGGTTGACGGCCTTCAGATCGTAAACGGCATTCTCGATATCGTCGGCCGTGCTGGTCGCCTCTCGCGCCTGCTTGAGGAGATCGCGGACCGTAGCCTCGGAGGCGGCAATCGCTGCTTCATCCCGTGGCTTCGCCTTCTTGAGTGCTGGTAGTTCGTCCTTCACCCGGTCTGCTTCGCGCGCCCTGGCGCGTGACATCTCGCGATACGGGAGGGCCTCTGCGGCGGCCTTCGCCCGTCGCGCTGCCAGATCGACCGTCCCCATCATGGCCAGCGCGAACCGGCTGTCGTGCTTCGGAGCGCGCTACAAGGGCATCTGCGACAACCGTCTCACCATCCGTCGCGACGATGTTGAGGCCCGTGTTCTCAAGGCCCTGCAACAGAAGCTGCTGAACCAAGAACTGTTCGAGGAATTCTGCGAGGAGTTCACGCGCGAGATGAACCGGCTTCGGATGACCCAGCGCGCCAGCATGAGTTCCGCGAAGCGCGAGGCCGCGCGGATCGGCACGCGCATCAAGAAGCTGCTGAACCTGATGCTGGACGACGAGATCGCGGTGGACGAGGCCAAGGTCGAGATGAAGGCTCTCGACGGCCGTCGGAAGGAACTGGAGGCGCAGCTGAAGACGGCGGACGAGCCGCCGGCGCTCCTGCACCCGGAGATGGCCCGCATCTACCGCACGAAGGTCACAGAACTCGCCGAGGCGCTTCAGCAGCCCGAAAGCCGCCTGGAGGCGACGGAGGCCCTGCGCGGTCTCGTGGACGCTATCGTGCTGACTCCTGACGGGAGCAAGGAGGAACTCGGCATCGAGCTGCGGGGGAACCTCGCGGCCATGCTGGGAGCCACCGTACAAACGAAGAGGTCGCCGGAATCGGACGACCTCTCCTTGCAAGTAACTTTGGTTGCGGGGGCCCGCAACAAATTGTACCGGCAGCTCTGTTGGGCGGCAGCGTCAACGTGAAAACGCTGACGTTTCCGACGGAGGTGCCCGATGTTCGACCCTCGCTGGGGTGACGATCCCCGCGATCGCGACGACAACTCGCGCGATCTCAGCCGCGGCAGCCGCGGCGGTTCAGACCCACGCGACCGGGAGCGCGTGGACCCTCGCGACGTGTTCATGGAGCACGTCAACCTGCCTCGTGGCCTCGAACGAGAGCACGTCCACTATCACGGCCACGATTACACACTCCGCGGCTCCGAAACGCGCACGCTGACCACAGTCGGCGCGTTCCGCGCCGTACCTGCGAACGATCTCCGCGACACCTTCGACCAGCCTCTCGACCCACGTCACGGCGAGCTCTGGCACCTTCGCGACTCAGGGCTGGTGCAGACCGTCCGCCTCGACCGCGACCACACCGTCGTCACGCTGACGAAGGAGGGACGCGACCTGCTCGAATCTCGGCGTCTGGACGATGACTCGCGCGACCGCCAGGCGTTCCATGACGGCGTCCAGAAGCCGCGCGAACTGAAGCATGACGCGGAACTCTATCGCGCCTACATGGAGGAAGCCGAACGCCTCCGTGACGAAGGCGCGAACATCCACCGCATCGTCCTCGAGAACGACCTGAAGCGCGAGTATCAGGAGTTCCTGCAGGAGCGCAATCGCGATCGTGACGACAGCGATGGCCGGCCCGACCGCGATCCTCTGGAGATCCAGGACTGGGCGAGGGAGCACGACCTGCCGTGCGACGACCAGGGCCACGTCCAGTTCCCGGACGTGCGCATCGAGTACGACATCGATGGACGCGACCACACGCTCGACGTCGAGGTCATGACGCCGCACTATCGAGGCGCGCACGCGGCGGCGAAGTCCGGCTCTGGCTTCAGGCTCTACTTCTCGGCCCGAAGCGGAGGCGGGCGCAGCGGTGGACGGACGCCGAGCATCATCGAGGAGCTGCTGCGATGACCTTCGATGAACGCGTACAGGCCGTCGCCAAGAAGGGCTTCACCGAGCGCCAGGCGCGGTTCCTGACGACCGTCATGCTGCACGCCGGCGTCTGCGTCCCACGTCAGTACGCGCGCTTCTGCGGCATCGTCTACGGCGCGAAGACGCGAAAGTTCTTCGCCAAGCTCGTGCGGCTTGGGTATGCCTCGATGTACGACTGCCGCCACAACCGCGCGCGCATCTACCACCTCAATCAGCGCGCCCTCTACGCAGCCATCGGCGAGGCGGACAGCCGACTGCGAAAGCCCGTGACGCTGAACCACGCCATCCAGCGATCTGATGGTGCTCGACGCGATCGTCGAAGACCCCGACCTCGTGTGGCTCGGGACCGCCGAGGAGAAGACGGCGCACCTGACGACGCTGCTTCGGATCGAGGCCGAGGACCTGCCCCACGTCGCCGTCGGTGAGGGTGACGCCCGCACTGTGCGGTACTTCCCCGACCGCCTGCCAATCGGCATCCATCCCGCCGGCCGCGGCGTGGTCGTCTACGTCGTCACTGACCCCTGGCTGGACGAGTTCCGGGTATTCCTCTTACGCCATGCCGCGCTTCTCCGGGCACTGCCGGCGTGGACGCTCCGGATCGTGGTGCCGCCGCAGTTCCCGGACATCGGTCAGCGCGCCAAACAGGTCGTGTGGAATCAACTGATGACGCCACTCAAGACCGAAATGCTCGATGAGCTTCGATGGTATTTCGAGCAGGCTCGAGCCCATCCCGCGCCATCTCGCTGTTCCGACCTGGACGAGCGGTTCTACCGGGCTCGGGACGCCTTCTCAGCGCCTCGATTCAAGGCGCTGTACCGTGTGTGGAAACAGGAGGGCGAGGCCGCTTTCGCGGCCTCGAGATCCCACGCGCTCGACGAAGCCGTGACGGCCGGCGCCGGCCGTGTCGAGACCCTTGAGCTCGGTCACCGGTACGGTCATCTCTCCCCCCTGGTTGCCGTCGCCTGACGCCTGGCTCGCGGCCACGAACACTGGGCACGCCGGGTGGAAGCCGCCGCCGGAGGCGGCCGTAGTTGCATCGAGCGTCCGACTCGCCTTACTCTGGCTGTGGAGCAGGAATGACCCAGAAGGTCGAGGCCATCTACAGCGGCGGCGTCCTCAAGCCCACACGCGAATTGCCCCTTCGGGACAAGCAGCGCGTGCGCCTGACGGTGGAAACGATCGACGAGCCCGAAAAGGATCGCGAGGCCGCCATCGCGCGCCTCAAGGCTGGCATCGCGAGCATGCGTTTTTTCTCGGAGGGGCCGCTTCCCAGCCGAGAGGAACTGCATGATCGCCGTTGACACCAACGTCCTGATCTACGCCTGCGATCAGGCTGACCCACGGCGTCAGAAGGTCGCGCTCGACCTCATCACCAACACCCAAGACGGCGTCCTCCTGTGGCAGGTCGCCTGTGAATTCCTCTCCGCCTCTCGCAAGCTGAGCAAGCAGGGATTCACCCCGACGCATGCCTGGAATCGCCTCGCTGAATTCCAGGATCTTCTGCCTCTTGTCCTACCGACCGATGCCAACCTGGCTCGCGCAAAGGAGCTCCATCTTGCGCGAGGAGCGTCGCTGTGGGATGCCCTGATCCTCGCGGCGTGTGTCGAAGCTGGCGTCGAGACCCTCTACTCCGAGGACCTGCCCGGATTCGACGATTTCGAGGGTGTCCGCGTCGTCAACCCGTTCAAGTAGCGCAAGGGGGCCGAGGAGGGGGACGCAGGCCAGGGCGCGGTTGGCCCCCTCCGCGCGACGGCGCCTTGATCCCGACGTGCCTCCGCGCCACGTGAGCCACGGTCGCTGCGAGCCGCCGCAATCCTTGACGGCTTCGATGTTGGCGCCGGCGCCGCAGCCAGGACGGGCGGCGCCTTGTGCCGCCCGTGAGCGCCCCAGCACAGGTGTCGCAGCAAAGATGGGGCGTGAGCGACCCCGCCTCCGCATCGCAAACGCCGCCCCGGGGCCGTCGGCGGGGTCGCTCACGCCCCACGTGTCGGTGTCGGAGATGTGCTGGGGCGCGCGTGTTCGGGCTACCGAAATCGCGTGAGGGATCGACGCCCAACATCGACTTCGGATCCGAGCCCGAAACGAACACCAATTGTGCTCTCCCGTCGCTTCGGTTCTCCCGGATAGAGGCGCTCGTTCATCGCTACTGTTTTCCGGGCGCCGCGATCACGCGTGGTCGTGTGTCTCTTTGCCGTCGCTCCGGTCCCGATTTTCCGGGAGCGCTTGGGCGCGTCAAGGCTTCGTTCGCTAACGCTTACCGCTACGCGGCCTTGACCCGCCCGCCGTGCTCCCGAGTGGTTTGCAATTACCGGAGCGACGGCGCAAATCAGCGACGACGATTCCGTGTGAAGGGATATGCGACTTCCGCCCGGAACCATTGATTACGGTCTCGTGGCCTGCACCGTGGTCTCACCCTCGGGCAACAGTGCAACGGCGCGGGGCAGGGTGAACATGGAGCATCTGGACTCCGCGTCAGGGGATATAGAAGAAGCCTTCGGGCAATGCGGAGACGAAGTACGTCTTGAAAAAGCGGCCCGGCTGCGCCGACGATCTGCGCGCGTCCGTAGCAAAGAACACGCCCACCTGTTGCTGGCCCCCGCGAGAGATCTGGCCGGCGATCCCGGGCACGGTGAAGTTTTGCATACACGCGTTGAGTAAATATCAAACGGCAGTTCTGCAGCCTCGACGGGGATTCCTCGCCCTCGCGGGTAAGCGGCGATCGCGTCGAGTCGAGGTCGAACCCTCAAAGGCAGGCTCTTCAGCCCTCCCGGTGGGGCTCGGTCCGCGTCGAGGCCGACGTGCGAATAGCGTTGAACGTCAACTGGACCGGACCGACGCGGATAAGGTCGCCGTCAACCAGCCGCGTGGAGAGTCGAGACGCCGATCGGCAACGAACGTTCCGTTCTTGCTGCCGAGATCTTCGACCGTCGCTTCGTCTCCGGCGATCCTGAATCAGCGCGTGGCGCCGGGAGACACCAGGGGAATCGAGGAAGAGCTCGAGATCGGGATCGCGTCCCAGCAGGTGTTCGCCTTCGCCGAGCCATGCGTGGCCGTTCGCCCACAAAAGGCGAAACCGGACGGCGGTCCTGTGGCTGGTTGTGTTGTCCGCTGGGGTTTCGGCCGGGGGCACTTGAAACGCATAGCCGAACCGGTGGACTGTGCGCACGAAGCGTGGATGCGTCGGATCATCTCCGAGGGACTGTCGAATCTCGGCGATGAGATTCACCAGGTTCTTCTCGACCACGAAGGTGTCGGGCCAGAGGCGCTCCTGAAGGGCGATCTTCGAGAGTGCCTTGGGTCGATTCGTGACGAGAATCTCCAGCAGCTGATACGCCTTCGGCGCGAGCGGGACCGCGTCACGTCCTCGAAGCAACTCCCGCGAGTCCAGATCCAGCACGAAGTCCCCGAAAGACACGCGGCTCACTTCAAGCCCTCGACGATGAACAGTTCCGAGAGGATGCGGACGTAATTGTGGCAGTAGGCCTTCCCATCGGGCGTGACGAGGATCTTGACAATACTGTCCACGCCGACGGGATCCGCAGGTTGAATCGTCTTCCACGCCTCGCGACGGCCAGTCGAGATATCAACACGGTCCACGACGGGCGGCCATGCGGCGCCTCTCCGCACATACAGAAGCCGTCCGTCGGAGCTCCATTGCAGCGCGGTATCATCGGACGCCATGAAGGGAAGTGGAACCGGCACGCCTCCGTCAACGGGAAACAGGAAGCGCTTTGCTGCTGTGCCACCGATCACGAACCGGCCATCCGGCGTGGCAAGTCCGACGGTTCCCGTGTTTTCCGGGGAGATTGCCCGGACCACTCCGCTTTGAACATCCTGAACATAGATGCGCGGGCCGTGATCGGTCTCGCGCCCTCCGAACACAATCCGGCGTCCATCCGGGAGAAAGTTCGCCTCGAACCGCTGAACGAGGGGTCCAGGCGGTAACGTTCTTGGCGATCCCGGACCTGTCGGCAAGATGAACCAATGCTGCCGAGTACCGACCGGCGCAGCCAGCACCCACTTGCCATCAGGTGACAGATCCTCTGGAAAGCCGTCGCCAAGGCGAACGGCATCCGAACCGTCAGTCCTTCGGAGATAGATCGAGCCTGCCGCACCTCCACCTCAGGCAGATTTCGCCCATGAGCACCGTTCGTCCATCCGCCGAAAGTGCTTCTGGCGCCGGACCATCGAGCCACCCGAGATCTCGCGGTTGAGTTTCACCCGGCGGCAGGCACGAGCATCCCATCCGAACGACATTGCTCGAGAGCAACACACGGCCGTCCGAGAAGACATCGTGTATCAACAGGAAACCCGATGCAGAACGAAAGAGCACGCGTTCTCTCCCGTCTGTGGACACCGCTCGCAGGGCCGAAGTCGTAGGGTCCTGGCGCCGAACTGTGGTGAACCACACCTCGTTGCCCGAAGGCGACCAGGCGACGCTCGTCAAAACTTCCCATCCCGATGACAACGTCGTCTTTCGACCCGAGCGGTCCAGGAGAACGATGTCGCAGCTTCCCTCCGCCCTTCCACTTCGACGAGGACCAGTCGCTGGCCATCTGGCGCGACGCGTACGTTTCTGAATTGTGCCGGCCATAGATCTTGGTCCCGAGAGGGAACTCCACCTGCCCGCGTCGCACAACCGCGAGATCACTTCCCCCAGGCTGCCAATCTGCTGCGAAGACGTCGTCGAGGAGCTCCCGCGGGCCACCTCCACTAATGGAGACGCGGAGAAGCGTACCGGCTCCCGCTTGCACCAATCTCAACGCGCCATGAGGCCCACGGAGAAATGCGAGCTCGCCGCTCGACGATACGCCAAGCAGCTTCGCGTCGGGAACGTCCAGACGCCGGGATTCGACGCTGTCGCGGCGGGTCATGAAGAGCCCGGAAGGATCGACTCCCCACGCCGCGCTATAGACGATCGAGTCGCCGTCGGGAGTGAATCGGGCGGCCGTGAGTGTTCCCGCACGGAACGTCACTGGAATGAATCGAGGAGTGGGAGCGGATGCCGCACCGCCACGTCGGCCGCTGCCAACCACCCAGACCGCCGCTGCAATCAGCGCTGCCGCAACCGCGACGGCCGTGATTGCCGTCACGCGTACGACGGCGTCCCCGGCTCACCGTTGGGCCAACCGCCGGCTGCCGAGCCGTGCTGTCGTCCGCACTCCAACGAAGTGCCGACGCGAGGTCCTTCGCGCTCTGCCACCGCTCGTCGGGATCCTTTAAGAGGCATTTCTTCACCACACGGTCGAGACTGGCCGGCGTCGTCGGGATCAGCGACGAGATTGGCGGCGGTTCGTGCGTCAGAATCGCAGCCGTCAAGCTCGCGCGACTCGTGCCTTGGAACGGCGCACGCCCCGTGGTCATTTCGTACAGGACAACACCGAGCGCAAAGGTGTCCGTGCGGGCGTCGGCCGGGCGGCCCTCGACCTGTTCGGGTGCCATGTACGGAAGCGTGCCGAGCACGGTCCCTTGGTCGGTCAGGCGCACGCTCTTGGTCCGCTTCTGGGCGAGTTCCTCGTACTCGCCATCTCTCAGCTTGGCGAGACCGAAGTCCAGGAGCTTGACTCCACTAGCCGTCAGCATCACGTTGCTGGGCTTCAAATCACGATGGATGACGTGCTTGCGGTGTAATTCGTCGAGCGCTTCGGCAATCTGGATCGCGATGGCAAGGGCTGCGTCGATTGGAATGGGACCGCGGCCTAAGCCCTCGGCGAGCGTTTCGCCTTCGAGGAGCTCCATGACCAGGAATGGCATGCCCTCTTCCTGGCCGACGTCGTAAATGGTGCAGATGTTGGGATGGCTGACACGAGCGATGGCTCGCGCTTCCCGCTGGAACCGTTCGAGCTCCTCCGGCGTCGCGCCTCGCGACGAGGTGAGTACTTTGACGGCCACCGAGCGGTCGAGTCGAGGGTCGCGGGCACGATAGACCTCACCCATTCCTCCGGCACCGAGGCTGGCCAGAATCTCGTAATGGCCGATTCGCGTGCCCGCGGCGAGGGGCA
Organism: Vicinamibacterales bacterium; assembly: GCA_963840865.1. GTDB lineage: Bacteria > Acidobacteriota > Vicinamibacteria > Vicinamibacterales > Vicinamibacteraceae > CAWJAP01. The sequence goes on along the minus strand of CAWJAP010000019.1, from coordinate 352,623 downwards.
TCGGTAAGAAACCTCCCGGGGAACGGGCCCATTCTAGCCGGGATCGCTTGTGCCGCCTGTCTCTGCGGTCAGCCGCGATCGAGTGAGGCATCGCGCGGGAACCTGCCGAATCCCTGCCGGACGCCTGCCACTTCCTCACGCGCGAACCATACCATTCGGATCCGATCTGCCAGGGTGGGTCGCTTACTTTGAGGAGGTTCGTCATGAGTTCCCCAGCAACGTGGACCAGCGCAAGTTGCATAGTGGTTCTTGCCGGCCTCGCTTTCGTCGCGGTCAGCGCCAACGGAGATCCGCCGAACACGGGAATGGCCGACCCGGTCGCCCTGGTGAGCGCCTTCGACCGGTTTGCGGCCGGCGGCGCGCCAGCGAATGTCGTGATCCTGTCGCTCTCTAATCTTCGCGGCGTGAGCAGCGAGGCTGTGAACGCCGGCGGACGGGTCGAGGTCGATCTCGCGACCGGCACCGTGGGGTCCAACGTCCAACTGCTTCCGCCGGCCGACACGTTCGACCTCTGGTTGATCGACAACCAGCCGGATCCCGGTCACACGACGCTCGCGGAGCACGGGGATACCTTGATGAAGGTCGGCACGTACGCCGTGGTATCGGGGAGGCACAGACTCTCGGTGCCCCTGGGACCGACGGCCTTCACCAGCTTCTTCCCGGATCGGGCGTTCGTGGTCAGGTCGGGCGAAAGTCCGGTGGACGGGTTCGTGCTGACGGGTCCCAGCACGTTCTTCGCGCGGCTCCGGCACCGTCAGGTCCGCTTCGTCGATGACGCGACCGCGGCGCTCGGGTTCGATCCCACTGCCGCGGCCACGCGAGTGGCCGATTTTGCGAGGGTGACCGCCCAGGGCCGCCAGCTCTTTCTGAACGAGACGTTCGAGGGCAACGGACGAACCTGCGGGACGTGTCACGTCGAGACCAACAATTTCACCGTCGATCCGGAGCTGATTGCCACTCTGCCTCCGACCGATCCGCTCTTTGTGGCCGAGACCAATCCGGCGTTGGCGACGCTCGAAAATTCAGACCTGTTGCGACGGTTCGGGTTGATCCTCGTCAACGCAGACGGATTCGACCCATCAAGAGGGTTCGTCTTCCGCGGCACGCAGAACGTGCAAGCGCTAGCGAACTCGACGACGCCCCAGGATCCGAGCTTTGGCATCGACTTCAGCACGAACGGACGAAATCCCAATCCACCCGAGCGCCTCGGCTGGGGCAACGATAGCCCCCCGCTTCGCGACTTCGCGCTCGTCGCCATCGCGCAGCATGCCCCGACGACGCTGAGCCGCACACCAGGTGTCGACTTCCGAGTGCCGACGGATGAAGAGTTGGATGCGTTGGTGGCGTATCAGCTCTCCCTCGGTCGCCAGGAAGACTTCGATCTCCCGACGCTGGAGCTGAAGAGCACGCTGGCTAGCAACGGCAAGACCCTGTTCCTGGACAGCGGGAACCTGTTGGAGCCTGGCCACAAGAACTGCAATGGCTGCCACTTCAACGGCGGGGGCTCAGCCGGCATGTCGTTCAATCCTCAGACGCCGGGATTCCCGGATATCGATGGCAGTCCGCGAGGGTTCAACATCGGGCCGGCACCAACGTAAACGAGACGCCGTTGGCGCTGGCGCTGGGTCTGCCGCGTGACGGCGGGTTCGGGCAGATTCCGACGGTGTTCGGCTCGTTCGGCAATACCGACGACCTTCCTCCACCTTTCGGACATCTCGAATTCGAGGAGTTCAACAGCCCTCCCGTCGTGGAGTCGGCCGACACGGGCCCGTTCTTCCACAACCACACCGTCAACGATCTGGAGTCGGCCGTCGCGTTCTATGGAACGCCGGCATTTCAGACGGCAGGCAGAACGTGGCCACACCGGTGAGCATCAGCGCGGACCCCAACGATCCCGAGGTCCAGGCGATCGCCGCGTTCCTGCGCGTGCTGAATGCGCTGGAAAACATCAGATCCTCGATCAATGTGGCGGAACGCGGACGGATGATGACCAGCGTCGCCGACCTGCGCGACTGGCCCGCCTGTCGCTCGCGGAAACCGTCGATGCGTTGGAGGTCCTGTCCGAAGGTGCCCTGGCGACGACACAATGAGCCCGCCATTCGGTCCGCCCGATCGAATTGCGCGTCGCCAGGGTGGCGCTCGACGTGGCGCAGCACCTGCCGGGTCTGCGGGCGATCGACAACCTGCTGAATGTGGCCGTCCGACACCTGCGTGCGGCGCGGTCGGCCCTGGCCAATCCAGCCACCCTGCCGCCGTCCTTCCGCAATTGAGGGACGCTTGAACAGCCACGACGGTAGTCGCGCCACTTTAGGAGGGAGGACGCTTCCGGCAGATGGCAGAAAACCCTGTTTACGGTCCACGCCGAACGCCTGAGAGAGGCGCGTCGGAATGTCGAACTGTGTTCGAGGCGTCTCTGTCCATCTGCAGGATCGTGATCCTCGCGGATCACGCACGCCAACCGTTGAGCGAAACCGCGGCGTATGACACGCGCCTCAGGCTCTCGAGTTGCCGCATCACAGCACGGTGCGTTCCAACTGGCGCCGGTCTGGTCCACCAACTCCAGCTCGTTGATTCCAAAGACTTGCTTGATCAGAGCCGAGGCTTGTTGATCGGCTGGCGCCGGCCGTGCGCGCGGCTGCGAAGTCGTCACGTTGAGCGCTTTTAAGCTGCGACGACGCTGACGCGGCCAGCCCTCCGGGAGCGAGGCTTCTGCCGGATCACAATTTCGATATCTTGGTCGAATGCCGTCAGCAGGTTCATCAGGTGTTTCATTCTTAGAAGCCAGCCAGCTTGTAGTTGCGAAGTGCGGAAACCTTCGGTTGCGTCACTCCCAACACGTTGGCGGCTTCGGTCTGTGACAGCTTGCGCCGTTCGAGCACCAGATTGAGCGCGTATGCCAGGCGCAGTTTTGCTTGCCGCTCGACTGCATCCGGATCCCCGAGGTCCGCAAACACGTTCTTGGTTCCGCGAACGATCCTAGCTTCGCGATCGACGTTTTCCGGGTCCTGCGATAGTGCTCCTCGTAATGCCTTTCGGCGGTCTTCAAACCCCCGGCCACGAGGTCGACATCCTTCTTCGCCGTGCGAATGCCCGAAGGAGACTTCTCTGGAACGCATGAAGCACATGGACTGCTTTCTGAACCGAACAATATAGACGGCGCGATACGCGTTTCCGTCGCGCCATTCAACGATTTCCAGCACACCCCCGCCGAGCCCCTTCCACGGCTTCGCTGTCGACGCCGTTCCGTCGAATGGCAATGCCAAGGGCGTTTCCCATGTCGTCGTTCGCTGCGGCTGGGAAGCTCAGAAAATCGCGCTTCAAAGACCCAACCTAATGCAGTGGGCTCCGTCCGGGGCCAGGATGGCGCACTCGTCGGTTATCCCAAGTTCTCGGATATCGAATCAAGCGAACTCGGTGTCAGACGCGCGGGTTGTGTTGAATCGCCACGCACTTGAGCACAAGTGGCGGCGATTTGACACATGCGCTCTACGATCGTGAGATGGCGACCAACCTTGTATGTCTGAGCCAGTCGCCAGGCTGTCCTGAACTCCTGTCGAGCTCACTGTTTGTCGTTGCTCTTGACGCCGGGACCGAGAAGCGTAGTTTCATCTCATCTCGTTCGTCGTGGCGGAGTCGTTCGCCACCCCCTCCATCGGTCTCAGGCCCTTGGAGGCGCTCACCTCTCGTCGCCCTCAGGGCACGAGAGTCGGGCACACCAACTCGTTCCGGCGTCGGATCACTCGGCTTGAACGGTCCCGCTCGTCAGCATCGACCCAGCGTCATCTGACCAGCGCGACGGAGCACGAGAGAGCGCTCACCAGACGCGAGCTCGCCCTCAGGGCAGTCGCGAGGGTCGGCGCCGACCGACACCTACCGGAACTCCCAACGACAGGCGCACCTCGCGCGGGTTCCTCCTCAGGAGAGCTCGCCCTCCGGTGCAGCGGGACGCATGACGCGTCGTGACCATCACCTCGCGCCACGCCCTGCACTCGTCCGCGCCGCTGGCGCGGAGACCAACCGTGCGGGCGGTCGTTGATCGCGAGGCCGCACGGCGTCAGGCTCGGCGGCACGATGCGCGTCCACATAGTCCGTATCGTCCGCGCGGAAATGGCCGCTCCGTTCTCAGGACGGAGCGGCCAGCCTCGAGTTGATTCATCAACAACAGTTCATCGTTGCTGGTCAACGCGGGGTTATCATGCGTGGACGAAAGCGATCACGTCTCTGGCCGCCGGCGCGAAGCGACCGAATGTCGTCTCGCGACGCGCGACGCGTCGCCCATTGAGGCGGATGCGCAGACGGACGACGCGCTGCTCGCGCTCGTGCGATTGCTCGCGCGGCAGGCAGCACGTGAGGTCTTCGCGCAGACCGTCACCGAGTCGGATCGTTCCTTCGAAGAGGGCCGCGAATGAAAGTCGCCATCTACGCCCGCTACTCGTCCGAGAACCAGCGCGACGCCTCGATCGCTGACCAGTTCCGCATCTGCCGCGAGTTCGCGCAGCGCCAGGGCTGGCACATCGAGCGCGAGTACTCGGACCACGCGGTGTCGGGCGCGACGCTCCTGCGGCCAGGCTTCCAGGCGATGATGCGCGAGGCGCTCCGCAACAAGTTCGACATCGTCATGGCCGAAGCGCTCGACCGCTTCAGCCGCGACCAGGAAGACACCGCCGGCCTGTTCAAGCGCCTCACGTTCGCCGGCGTGAACATCGTCACGCTCGCTGAAGGCGACATCACGCACCTGCACATCGGCCTCAAGGGGACGATGAATGCGCTGTTCCTGAAGGAGCTGGCCGAGAAGACCCGACGCGGACTCCGTGGCCGAATCGAGCTCGGGAAGGCAGGCGGCGGCGTCAGCTTCGGCTATCGCATCGTGCGCCGGCTCGAGAACGGCGTCGTCACCACCGGCGATCGCGAGATTGTGCCCGAGGAGGCCGCGATCGTTCGGCGCATCTTCAACGACTACGCGGCCGGCGCGTCACCGAAACAGATCGCGAAGGCTCTGAACGCCGAAGGCGTGCGCGGCCCGCGTGGAGCGCTCTGGAGCCCGAGCACGATTCACGGAAACCCGGAGCGTGGCATCGGCATTCTCCACAACGAGCTGTACATCGGTCGTCTGGTGTGGAATCGGCAACGGTTCCTGAAGGATCCAGACACCGGCAAACGTGTCGCACGGACGAATCCGCCGTCTGAGTGGATCACCAAGGACGTGCCAGAGCTGCGGATCATCGACGATGAAGTCTGGCAGGCGGTACAGGCGCGATACGCGAGCGTTCAGCGGAAATGGAAGACGGCCGAGGAAGGCAGGCGCTTCAACCAGTTCCGGCGACCGAAGTACCTGTTCTCGGGCCTGACGAAGTGCGGCGAGTGCGGTGCCGGCTTCATCGTCTATTCGCGCGAGCACCTCGGATGCTTCGGCACTCGCGACCGCGGCACGTGCACCAACAAGCTGACGATCGCGCGGCAGGAGGTCGAGGAGCGCGTGCTCCGCGCGCTTCAGGACAAGTTGATGCGCCAGGACTTCTTCGAGGAGTTCTGCCGCGAGTTCGCGAAGGAGATGAACCGGCTGCGGATGGAGCAGCGGGCCGGCCTGAGCGGTCCGCGAAGCGCGAGCTTGAGCGCGTCAAGCGCGACATCAAGAAGGTCATCGAGGCGATCAAGGACGGCTTCGCGGGTCCCGAGCTGAAGGCGGAGATGGACGCGCTGCAGGCCGCAAGGACGCGCTGCTCGCGCAGCTCGAAACGGCGGACGAACCGCCGCCGCTCCTGCACCCGAGCATGGCCGACCTCTACCGCACGAAGGTCGAGGAACTCGCCGCGGCGCTCCAGCGCGAGGACACCCGCCTGGAAGCCTCAGAGATGCTCCGTGGGCTGATCGATTCGATTGTCTTGACGCCGGAGAAGGGCCAGCTCCGGATCGAGCTGAGAGGGAATCTGGCCGCGATGTTGACTGCTGCCCAACAAACGAAAAGGTCGCCAGAAACGGGCGACCTTCTCGTGCCGGTTCAATTGGTTGCGGGGGCGGGATTTGAACCCGCGACCTTTGGGTTATGAGCCCAACGAGCTACCAGGCTGCTCCACCCCGCGTCATTCCGGTGCACGCGCCAAAGACGCGCACGGCACAGACTTCAGAGAATAGCATTTCGATCTCCAACGGTCAAGCTATCATCGGCTCAGATTGAGGCTTGTGATCTCGCCCTGGATCTCCGCCACGCCGCGCCCCGGCTCCGCCTCAACAGCGGCCTCACCATCACCGCACGCGTCACGCTCGCGCTCGGAAGGCGCGTTGCATGAGTGACCGCGACCAGCTGGCCGACGTCTCGACGGCCGCGCTCGACGAGGTCGCCGCCCGACTGCGCGCGAGCCGGCGTACGACCGTGCTCACGGGCGCCGGCATCTCGGCCGCAAGCGGCGTTCCAACGTTCCGCGGCAAAGGCGGACTGTGGGGAGCGTACCGCGCCGAGGATCTCGCAACACCGGAGGCGTTCTCGAGAGACCCTCATCTGGTTTGGACGTGGTACGACGCGCGCCGGCGACAGCTTCTCGAGTGCCCGCCCAACCCGGGACACGACGTCCTCGCTTCGTGGGCGACCCGCCTGCCGGGTTTCACGCTTCTCACCCAGAACGTCGATGGGCTGCACGAGCGTGCAGGCGCGATCGCCGCAGTTCGCCTGCACGGATTGATCTGGCACGTGCGCTGCGTGCGCGGCTGCAGCGGTGCGCAGGAAGATCGGCGTGCGCCGCTTCCGGAGATTCCGCCACGCTGCCGGTGCGGCGCGCTCGTCCGCCCCGACGTCGTCTGGTTCGGCGAAAGGCTCGACCCCGACGTGCTGCGGAGGGCGGATGCGGCCACGGCGTGCGATGTGTTCGTGACGGCCGGCACCTCGGCGATCGTCCATCCCGCCGCGGGCCTCATTGCCGAGGCGCGCGCGCGTGGCGCCTTCACGGTAGAGATCAATCCGGAGGAAACCGGCGCCAGCGGCCGCGTCCACCGCAGCCTCCGCGGCCCCTCAGAAGCGGTGCTCCCCGCGCTCGATTCCCGGTTGATAATGGCGCAGTGACTGAGAGCGATCCCCCGCCGGACTCGAAGTTCGGCCCGATTCGATCCGGGCGTCTCGATCGGGCACGTGCACCTGAAGGTCGCCGACATCGACCGCTCGCTCGAGTTCTATGTCGGCGTCCTCGGCTTCGAGGTCACGCAGCGCTACGGCCCGTCGGCCGCGTTCATTTCCGCGGGCGGCTACCACCATCACATCGGCCTCAATACCTGGGAGAGCCACAACGGGCCTCCGCCGCCGCACGGGACCACCGGGCTCTATCACCTCGCCATCCGCTATCCGGATCGACGCGGCCTCGCCGATGCCTTGCACCGGCTGATCGCCGCGGGCGTGCCGCTCGAGGGCGCGAGCGACCACGGCGTGAGCGAAGCGCTCTACCTGCGCGATCCAGACGACAATGGCGTCGAGCTCTACTGGGACCGCCCGGCCCGCGAGTGGCCCCGGACCAGCGACGGCGAGCTCGCGATGTATACACGGCCCCTGGACCTGCGCAGCCTCCTCGCCACCCGCGAGGCATGAGGCCGGCGGCCCGGCCTGCCCGCCGGCCACCGATCCGTTCACCCGCCCGCGTTCCAGCGTTGTTCGGAGTGGAGGATTTTGCATGCCCACTCCGTTCCGCATCGTGACCTTCAATCTCGAGAACTTCGACGACCCGGGAACGACGCACCCCACGTTGGCCGAGCGGGTCGCCATCATGCGCCCGCAGATGCTGCGGCTCCGAGCCGACGTGCTGTGCCTGCAGGAGGTGAACTCGCAGGAGGTCGCCGGCGTACGCACGTTATCCGCCCTCGACGCGCTCCTCGCCGGTACCCCCTACGCGAGCTTCAACCGCGTGGCGACGACGCTCGCCGGTCCCAGCACGACACCACTCCTCGAAAGAAACCTGGTGATTCTGTCCCGCTTCCCGATCTCGGCGCCGGAAGAGATCAAGCACACCGTCGTCCCGCGGCCTGCGTACCGCCGCGTCACGGCGACCCCGCCAGACGCGGCCGCCATCGACATCACGTGGGAACGGCCGATCCTGAAGGCGGTCATCACACTGCCGACGGGCACGCTATTGCACGTCCTCAACCTGCACCTCAAGTCGAAGCTGCCGACCGACATTCCCGGCCAGCATCCCAGCCAGTTCGTGTGGAGCTCGGCCGCAGGGTTTGCGGAAGGGTCGTTCGTCTCGGCCATGAAGCGCGTCGGCCAGGCGCTCGAGGTGCGGATGATCATCGATCAGCTGTTCACTGCGGATACGAACGCGCACATCGTCGCGTGCGGCGATTTCAACGCGGACATCGACGAGGTGCCGATGGAAGCGATTCGTGGCGACGTCGAGAACACCGGCAACCCCGACCTCATCGGTCGACTCATGGTGCCCTGCGAGCGCAACGTTCCGGAGCCCTCCCGCTTCAGCCTCTACCACCGCGGACGCGGCACGATGCTGGACCACATCCTTGCCTCACGTGCCCTGCTCGCGCACTGGCACCGCACGGAGATCCACAACGAGATCCTGCACGACGAGTCGGTGGGCTTCGCGTTCGACACGAAGTTCCCCGAATCGGATCACGCGCCGGTGATCGCCGAGTTCCTGTTGCCGTAGCGTGTTTGCGACTGGTGGCGGGAGCGGATCGGGAACCTAGAACCGGTGGAGGTAGGACGCCTTGAGAAACAGTCCACGACGCGTGGTGAGGTAGCGCGACCTGCCGGGGATGTCGTCGCCGATCGCCCAGGCGCCGTCGAGGAAGCCGCGCCGTTCGATGAGCGACCCGTATCCGGCGAAGAGCACCGTGCCCGGACGCAACTCGTAGGACCCGAGCAGATCGGTGAGCACGCGCCGCTGCGAGCTGTCGTACTGAAGGCTGGCGCGCACGAACAGCTGCCGCGAGAACTGATACGTCGTCCGGCTGTTGACGATCGTCACGTCGTAGACGTCGGCGCCGGTGTCGTCGCGATCGAAGTTCACCCGGTTCACCGACAGGTCCTCGGTGAAGCGAGAAGTCGGCTGGAACGTGAGGTTGGCGCCGAAGTCGATCGATTGGCCTTGATACGGATCCGTGGGGTCGTAGAAGGTCGCTGCGCCCTCGCTGAAATTGCCGCCGAGCTGCAGCCATCGGAACGCCTGCACCGACCCGAACATGCGCGTGCGGCCGATCTTGAACCGCTCCCCGGCGAACGGCTCGCGCCCGGCGCTGCGGTCCACGCGGAAGAACCCGTTCCGGCTGAAGTGCAACCGCACCCCGTTGACGGTGAGGATGTCGTCGCCTCCCTGCACGCGGTCCCGTCCGCCCTGGGTGAACGTGAACGGCACAGCGCGGTGGAACCAGGGCATCTTCTTCTTGTCCGGATAGAAGCTGATGCCGGCGAAAACCCAGCCGTTGGTGAAGCCGGTGCGGTTGTAGAACGCCGTGTCCATCTGAAAGTCGCGGTCGTAGTGCTCGACCTGCGAGTAGACGTCGAAGCGCCGCGTGCTCACGGCGTAGTTCGCCTGTGCCGCCATGCCATGCGTCTGCTGTCCGGTCTCCGCGTGACGCGTGCCCGACTGGATCACCATGGCCGTGAGCCGCTGTGAATGCGGGAGGTTGAGATTGAGGTCGGCGCCGGCGACGCGGTTGAAACCCTCCCCGAACTCCGTGTCGGTCAGGATGAGCCCGGCAAAGCTTCCGGGCTTGAGGCTGTATTGCACGCGGCCGACCGCGAAGACCCGATCCTGGTCGGCGAGCGGATCGCCCTCGGGTCGATCGCGGCCGGCCGACTGATCCTGCGCCACGAGCGTGCCGAACGTGAAGCGCCCCAGCGAGCCGGTGACCTTGGCGCCATACAGCGGATCGACGATGCGGCGCGTGTGCACGGCTGTGACCATGCTGGCGTCGCCGTTGCCCACGCCCGCGAGGTTGAACAGGCCGGCGCCCTCCATGAAGAACGGGCGCTTCTCCGAGAAGAACACCGGGAAGCGCTGGTTCACCTCGACCTGGAACGCATCGCTCTCGACCTGGCTGAAGTCGGGGTTCACCGTCGCATCGAGCGTGATCGTGGACGTCAGGCCGACCTTGCCGCTGATGCCGACTTCGCCGCTGTCATCGAGCTTGGCCCAGCCCACCGGGGTGGCCCGCTCCTGCTGTCCGGCATACACGACGCTCGGGATCAGCTCGCGAGTAGGACGGGCCCGCAGATCCGTGAACTGCAGCGGCGCGTGGTGCTGGAACACCCACTCGTTCGGCTCCAGGCCCGGCCACGATACCGACATGCCCAGGCGGCTCACGCGCCGCCAGAAGAGGACGCCCATCCGGACCTGCGAGCCGCCCTTGAAGCGGATCGATTGCAACGGCAGCCGGATTTCGACGGCATAGCCCTTGTCGTTCAGCCGACCGGCGCTGTCCCACACCCAGTCGGGCGACGTGTCCTCGCCCCCGCCGCTCGTGTTCAGCATGTCCAGCTGGACGCCGCTTGGATTGACCATCAGGTGATACGAGACCTGACCGGTCCCGAGCGCGTCGAGACTGAAGCCGACCCAGTCGTCATTCCAGATGTTGTCGCGCCGCGTGATGCTGGTCTTGATGCGCGCCGGCTCGGGGTCGTCGCACTGAAACGCGAAGTAGAGATACCGCGTGTCGTAGGCGATCCAGACGTGCGTCTGTTGAGGAATCGTGCTGCCGTGCAGCGGGTTGTACGACGTCCAGCGCTCGGCCGGGAGCGGCTCACCCTGCCAGATCGCATCGTCGAGCGTGCCGTCGATGACGGGCGGCGTGCTCGCCCGAACCGCCGTCAGCGTGGGCAGGGTCCTGGAGGGAGCTGTGGCTCCAGACGGAGCTTCCTGAGCATGACTGGCGCGCGCAAGTGACGCCACGATCGCGATCGCGAGCACGACCGTCCGCAAACGCACGATCTGAACACTTGCAATGACGAACGAGGTCTTCGACATCGAATCGAAGACATAGACGACCGCACCGTCGGCATGGTTGCCGTCGCTCGCAAACTGCACGGCTTCCAGCGATGACGACCGGTCCGTCAGATTCGGGGCAGCGTCACTTCCAGCTGGGCTTGATACTTCCCCTTCTTGTCGCCGTACGAGATCTCGCACGGCTCGTCGCTCTGGAAGAAGAGCACCTGAGCGATGCCTTCGTTGGCGTAGATCTTCGCGGGAAGCGGCGTCGTGTTCGAGATCTCGAGCGTGGCCGTGCCCTCCCACTCGGGCTCGAACGGCGTCACGTTCACGATGATCCCGCAGCGCGCATACGTCGATTTGCCCAGGCACACGGTGAGGACATCGCGAGGAATCTTGAAGTACTCGATCGTCCGGGCCAGTGCGAACGAGTTCGGCGGGACGATGCAGACGTCCGCTTTGAGGTCCACGAACGACCGCGGGTCGAACTGCTTGGGATCGATGACCGTGGTGTTGATGTTCGTGAAGATCTTGAACTCGTCGGCCACGCGAATGTCGTAGCCGTACGACGACAGGCCGTACGAGATCACGCCTTTGCGGACCTGACGGTCCTCGAATGGCGAGATCATCGCGTGCTCGAGCGCCATGCGCTTGATCCAGCGATCAGATTTGATGGACATGTTCGGCGACTGGGCGGCTTGGGCGACTGGGCGAGTGGGCGGCCTGTGCGACTGGTGGAACCGGGTTCAGCTCACCGCCGGAACCATGAGAACACGATCGTCAAGAGCAGGCTGAGGAGCAGGCACGTCACGATCGGAATCGAGATCGTGAAGTTGCCGCGGCGGATGGTGATGTCGCCGGGCAGCCGGCCCAGGGGCAGGCCGGACATCATCACGAGACCCACGAGCGCGATGAGCAAGCCGACGACCACGAGGGTGCGACCCATGGGGGACCTCCCCGGACGCCCGGCGCGGCCTCACTACCGGAGAACTCCAGCCCGCGGAAGAAGTAGCCGAGCTCGAAGGCCGCGGTTTCTGGCGCATCGGAGCCATGCGTGGCGTTACGCTCGATCGACTGGCCGAACTCCTTCCGCAGCGTGCCGGCATCGGCCTTCGCCGGATCGGTCGCCCCCATCAGCGTCCGCCACTTGCGGATCGCGTCGGGCGCCTCGAGCGTCATGACGTAGGCCGGGCCGGACGACATGAAATCGGTGAGCGATCCGAAGAAGGGGCGCGCGCGATGCACGGCGTAGAAGCCCTCGGCTTCCTTCTTGGTGAGGTGCATCAGCCGCATCGCGCGAACGGTGAAGCCTTCTTCTTCAATGCGCTGCAGGATGCGGCCGGCGAGCTTCTGCTCGACCGCGTCGGGCTTGATGATGGCGAATGTGCGTTCCATGAATGATTGGGTTCGGGTTCTAGCGCAGGCTCTCCATCACGGCGTCGAGCACGGCGCGCGTCGGGCGCGTCCGCGACTCGGGGAGCTCGGCGAGCGGGACGTCGACGAGATTGAGCTGGGTGAGGAAATCGTCCTTGTCCGGCTCGACGTAGAGGACGCCGGTCGCGAACTCGCCCCGCCGTGTCGTCGCGCGCAGCACGTCGATCGCGCGGGTCCGATCGGTCGGATCGTAGTCGTCGCCGAGCTTCTTCAGCAGCAAGCGCGACCCGTCGTGCATCCTCACTTCGGTCGTCGTGCCCGGGTCGTAGTCGATCGAGATGTCCTCGAAGAACGGCACGAAGCTGATCTCGCCGAGCGGCTCGTCGTGATCCTTGACGTAGGCGTAGCTCTTGGTCGAGCCCTCGTGATCGTTGAAGGTCACGCAGGGCGAGATCACGTCGACCATGCTGGTGCCGCGATGGCTCAGCGCCGCCTTCAGGATCGCGAGCAGTTGCTTCTTGTCGCCCGAGAACGATCGCGCGACGAACGTGGCGCCCAGCTCGATGGCGAGCGCGCAGGTATCGAGGGGCGGCAGATCGTTGATGACGCCGTTCTTGAGCTTCGACCCCACGTCCGCCGTCGGCGAGAACTGGCCCTTGGTCAGCCCGTAGCAGCCGTTGTCCTCGATGATGTAGACCAGCGGCAGGTTGCGCCGCATCAGGTGGACGAACTGGCCGATCCCGATGGCGCCCGTGTCGCCGTCGCCGCTGACGCCCACGGCAATCAGCTTGCGGTTGGCGAGGAGCGCGCCCGTCGCGACCGACGGCATGCGCCCGTGGACCGCGTTGAAGCCGTGCGAGGAGCCGAGGAAGTACGCCGGGCTCTTACTCGAGCAGCCGATGCCCGACAGCTTGACCACCTGCCGCGGATCGATACCCATCTCGTAGAAGGCATCGATGATGCGCTCGGAAATGGCGTTGTGGCCGCAGCCGGCGCACAGCGTCGTCTTGCTGCCGCGATAGGTCGCGAGCTCGAGGCCGATGCGATTGGTCTTCTTCTTCGGTGGTGACGGGGGCGTGGTCGTGGTTTCCATGGGAAGCTATGACCTATGCGCGACGAGCTACGAATGACGAGTTACGAATGACAAATGACGAATGACGAATGACAAATGACGAATGACGGGCCGAGCCCTGCGCTCTACTCGCCGCCGACGGCGCCGGAGCCAGCATCCTCGCCGTGGCCCGTGATCAATCCTTCCTGCGAGAGAATGTCGTCGGTCACCGAGCGGGCGTCGATCGGCAGGCCGTTGTAGTGCAGCACCCTGCGGAGCTTGGCGATTCGCGACGCCTCGAGCTCCTGCCGGAGGAGGCCCGTGAGCTGCGCGTCGCGGTTCTGCTCGACGATGTAGACGCGGTCGCAGCTGTCGATGAAGCGGGCAACCGCGTCGCAGAACGGGTAGGCGCGAAGCCGCATGTACGACGTCTCGAGGCTGGCCTCCTGCGCGAGCTGATCGCGGCTCTCGACAATCGCCCAATGAGACGTGCCGTACGCGATGATGCCGACGCGCGCGTTGGGATTCGCGTCGACGATTGGTCCCGGCACGCGGTCGCGCGCCGTGTCGAACTTCCGCGCCAGCCGATCCAGGTTCCGGACGAAGTCGTCGGGCCGCTCGCTGTACTGCGCCTTCTCGTTGTGGCCCGTGCCACGCGTGAAATATGCCGGCATGCCCGACCCGGGCAGCGTCCGGTACGGAATGCCGTCGCCGTCCACGTCGCGGTAGCGTCCCCAGTCGCCGATGGCCTTGAGCGTTTCGGCGTCGAGCACCTTGCCGCGGTCGACGGGCGCGTCGCGATACGGGAACGGATCCGACATCCACATGTTCATGCCGAGGTCGAGATCGCTCATCACAAAGACCGGCGTCTGGAAGCGCTCGGACAGATCGAACGCGTCCATCGCCATCTCGTAGCACTCACCCACCGAGCTCGGCAGGAGCAGCAGATGGCGCGCGTCGCCATGCGACAGCCCGGCGGCGAACGCGATGTCCTGCTGCGAGGTGCGCGTCGGCAGGCCCGTCGACGGGCCCACGCGCTGGATGTCGAAGATGACGGCTGGAATCTCCGCGTAGTATGCGAGACCGGTGAACTCGGCCATCAACGAGATGCCAGGACCGGCAGTCGACGTCATCGCCCGCGCGCCGGCCCACGAGGCGCCGACCACCATGCCGAGCGCCGCAATCTCGTCCTCCGCCTGGACGACGGCAAAGGTCGCCTGCCCGGTGTCCGGGTCCATGCGGTACTTGCGCAGGTAATCGATGAGCGTCTCGCACAGCGACGAGGACGGCGTAATCGGATACCACGCGACGACGGTCACGCCCGCCATCATGCAGCCGAGCGCCGCCGCCGCATTCCCTTCGACGAGCACCTTCCCTGTCGTCTGGTTCATCCGCGCAATGCGATACGGATGCAGCCGCTCGAAGGTCGCTTCGGCGTAGGCGTAGCCCTTGTCGAGGGCGGCGCTGTTGAGCGCCATCGCCTTCGGCTTGCGTCCGAGCTGCTTGTCGAGGGCCTTCTTCATCTCGCCCATCTCGATCTCGAGCAAGAAGGAGAGAATGCCGTCGTAAATCATGTTGCGGACGAGGCGCCGCAGCTTGGCGTCGGTCGTCACCTCTGCCACGAGCTTGTCGAACGGCACGGGATAGAAGACGACATCGTCGCGCAGCGTCTCGAGCGCCAGTGGTGCGTCGTGGACGACGGCGGCGCCGGGCTCGAGCGTGAGCACGTCTTCCTTGGCCGTTTCCGGGTTCATCGCCACCAGGAAATCGATTTCCTTCTTGCGGCCGAGGTAGCCGTTCTTGTTCGCGCGGATGGTGTACCAGGTCGGAAGGCCGGCGATGTTCGAGGGGAAGAGGTTCTTGCCCGAAACGGGCACGCCCATCTGGAAGATGGAGCGGATCAGAACGAGGTTCGCCGTTTGACTGCCGGAACCGTTGACGGTCGCGACCTGGATGCTGAAATCGTTGACGACGGAGCTCGCCGCGGGGGCCGACTGGCCCGCCGTCGGCCAGGACGTCTGGGAATGCCATGTATGCCTGGTCCTCGTGAACGGGCGGCTCGCACGTTCGAGACCGGCCGTCAAACAGAGGATCTTACGACAGGGGGACGGAGGTTGGCTAGGCAGGGACGCGCGGCGTCGCCCCCAGGTGGGTGGCGGGGCTGAAGCCGCGCCCTCCTGCGGTGGGTTTCGCAAGGCCATCCGCTGGAGGGGGGCTTCAGCCCGCCAGTCCCGGGTTCGAATCAGGCCGCAAGGCGACCCTTGACCGCTCGGCCCAGATCCGCAGGGCTCTTGACGACGGTGACGCCGGCCCCGGTCAAGGCTTCCATCTTCTCGGCGGCCGTGCCCTTGCCGCCGGCGATGATGGCGCCCGCGTGGCCCATGCGGCGCCCCGGCGGAGCCGTCTGCCCCGCAATGAAGCCGACGACCGGCTTCTTGGAGTTCGTCTTGATCCACTCGGCGGCGTCCTGTTCGGCGTTGCCGCCAATCTCGCCGATCATGACGACCGCCTCGGTCTCCGGATCGCCCGCGAAGAGCGTCAGCGCGTCGATGAAGCTGGTGCCGATGAGAGGGTCGCCACCGATCCCGATGCACGACGTCTGGCCCAGGCCGAGCTTCGTCAACTGGTGGATGGCCTCGTAGGTGAGCGTGCCGCTCTTCGAGACGATGCCGACCCGGCCCCGCTTGCAGATGTGCCCGGGGATGATGCCGGCCTTGCCGATCTCCGCGGAGATCAGGCCCGGACAGTTCGGCCCGATGAGACGCGTCGGCTTGTCTTCGAGGAACGTCAGCGCCTTCATCATGTCGATCGTGGGAATGCCTTCGGTGATCGCCACGATGAGCGCGATGCCTGCGTCGGCGGCCTCCATGATCGCGTCGGCCGCCCCCGGCGGCGGTACGAAGATGACCGACGCATTGGCGCCGGTCTTCGCGACCGCGTCGGCCACGGTGTTGAAGATGGGCCAGCCTTCGTGGGTCGTGCCGCCCTTGCCCGGCGTCACGCCGCCGACGACGGTGGTGTGATACGCGGCGGCCTGTTTGGCGTGAAACGTGCCCTCGCGGCCCGTAAGGCCCTGGACGAGGAGTCGCGTGTTCTTGTCGATGAGGACGGCCATGGGCGACGTGCGATGACGAATGACGAATGACGAATGGGCACGGCAGGCCGTACCCCTACCGGCTAACGGGCGAGGGCGACGACCTTCTCGGCGGCCTCGCCCATGGAGTCGGCGGTCGTGAAGTTCAGGCCGCTCGCGGCGAGCATCGCCTTGCCCTGCTCGACGTTGGTCCCTTCCATCCGGATGACGATCGGCACCTCGACGTGCAGCTCGGTGACGGCGGCAATCAGCCCTTCGGCGAGGACGTCGCAGCGCAGGATGCCGCCGAAGATGTTGATGAGGACCGCTTTCACGTTCGCGTCCGACATCAGGATCTTGAAGGCGTTGCGAATCTGCTCGGCGCTGGCGCCGCCGCCGACGTCGAGGAAGTTGGCCGGCTCCCCGCCCGCCAGCTTGATGATGTCCATCGTCGCCATGGCGAGACCGGCGCCGTTGACCATGCAGCCGATCGTGCCGTCGAGACGGATGTAGTTCAGCGAGAACTTCGACGCTTCGACCTCGAGCGGGTCCTCCTCGGCAACGTCGCGCAGTTCCTTGTATTCCGGGTGCCGATAGAGCGCGTTGTCGTCGAAGGTCACCTTGGCGTCGAGCGCCAGCAGGTTGCCGTCACGCGTGACGATGAGCGGATTGATCTCGACGAGCGAGGCGTCGCTCCCGGTGAAGGCCTGGTAGAGCGACATGAGCAGCTTCACCGCCTGGCCGATCTGGGGGCCCTCGAGGCCGATGCCGAACGCGATCTTCCGCGCCTGGAAGGCCGTCAGGCCCACGGCCGGATCGACGTATTCCTTCACGATGAGGTGCGGTGTCGTCGCCGCCACGTCCTCGATGTCGACGCCGCCCGCCGAGCTCGCCATCAGCACCGGACTGCGCGTCGAGCGATCGATCAGCATGCCGAAATAGAGCTCGCGCGCGATCGCCAGGCCTTCCTCGATGAGCAGGCGCCCCACTTTCTGGCCCTGCGGCCCGGTCTGATGGGTGACGAGCTGCATGCCGAGGAGCTGGCCTGCGGCCTTCTCGACCTCGTCGAGACTCTTGACGACTTTCACGCCACCGCCCTTGCCGCGCCCGCCCGCGTGGATCTGCGCCTTGACGACCCACAGGGCCCCACCCAGGCGCT
Organism: Vicinamibacterales bacterium; assembly: GCA_963840865.1. Classification (GTDB taxonomy): domain Bacteria; phylum Acidobacteriota; class Vicinamibacteria; order Vicinamibacterales; family Vicinamibacteraceae; genus CAWJAP01. The sequence continues at coordinate 335,047 of CAWJAP010000019.1, read as the reverse complement.
CGGCAATCTCACGCGCCTGGTGCGGGGTCGTGGCCATTTCTCCGCGCGGCACAGGGACCGTGTATTTCGCGAGAATCGACTTGCCCTGGTACTCGTGAATCTTCATGGGTCGCGGGTCCTGGCGGGGACGCGTAATCATGGTCGAAAGAGACATGTCGATCAAGGGCGGACGGCCGCGCCGCGCCTTCCATCGTCGTGCGTTGGCACCACGACCGCGCTCCAGCGTAGAATGCGGCGTGGGCCGCCTCGCCGGCTGCCGCGCGACATGCCGGCCCCGGGCGGCCTCGTTCCATGGCCTACCTGATTCGCTTTTTCACCTCGTCGGTCGGGACGAAGATGATCGTCGCGCTGACGGGGCTTGGCTTCGCCGCGTTCCTCGTCCTGCACCTCGCCGCCAATCTGCTGGTGCTCGTCGACGAGGCGGCCTACAACGAGTACTCGCACCATCTCATCTCCAATCCGCTGATCTACGTGGCGGAGGCCGGGCTCGTGCTGCTGTTCCTGATCCACGCCTACAAGGCGGTCACGAACTACTTCGCCAATCGCACGGCACGGGGCGGCGCCTACGAGATGCAGACGCGCGCCGGCCACACGAGCCGGAAGAGCCTGGCGTCGACGACGATGATCGTCACCGGGACCTGGCTGCTGGTCTTCATGGTGCTGCACCTGAAGACGTTCAAGTTCGGTCCCTGGTACGCGACACCGGGCGGCGACATGCGCGACCTCGCGCGTCTGGTCAACGAGGTGTTCCGAGCGCCGCTCTACGTCGTCTTCTACGTGCTCAGCATGGCCGTGGTGGGGCTGCATCTCAGGCACGGCGTCTCGAGCGCGTTCCAGTCGCTGGGGCTCGCACACCCCCGCTACACGCCGTTCATCCTCAAAGCCGGCATCGTCGTCGCGGTCGTCATGGGGCTGGGGTTTGCGTTGATCCCGGTCGTCATCTACCTCGCGGGAGGCCGCCCGTGAAGTTGGATGCCAGGACGCCGGGCGGGCCGCTGCCCGAGCGATGGAACCGTCACCGCTTCGAGATGAAGCTGGTGAGCCCCGCGAACAAGCGGAAGTTCACCATCGCCGTGGTGGGCACCGGCCTCGCGGGCGCGTCGGCGAGCGCGGCACTGGGCGAGTTGGGTTACAACGTCCTGACGTTCTGCATCCACGACTCGCCGCGGCGGGCGCACAGCATCGCGGCCCAGGGCGGCATCAACGCGGCGAAGAACTACCGCAACGACGGCGACTCGATCGAGCGACTGTTCTACGACACGGTGAAGGGCGGCGACTACCGCGCGCGAGAGTCGAACGTCTACCGCCTGGCCGAGCTGAGCGTCCAGATCATCGATCAGGCGGTGGCGCAGGGCGTGCCCTTCGCGCGCGAGTACGGCGGGGTGCTCGACAATCGATCGTTCGGCGGCGCGCAGGTGTCGCGCACGTTCTACGCGCGCGGCCAGACCGGCCAGCAGCTCCTCATCGGCGCCTACCAGTCGATGATGCGGCAGGTGAACGCGGGCACGGTGAAGCTCTTTCCGAACCGCGAGATGCTCGACCTGGTCCTGGTCGACGGAAAGGCGCGCGGCATCCTCGTGCGCAATCTCGTCACCGGCGCGCTCGAGCCGCATGCGGCCGACGCGGTGGTCGTCGCGACCGGCGGCTACGGGACCGCGTACTACCTCTCGACCAACGCGGTGAACTCGAACGTCACCGCGGCGTGGCGCTGCTACAAGCGCGGCGCGTTCTTCGCCAACCCGTGCTTCACGCAGATCCACCCGACCTGCATTCCGGTCTCCGGCGACCATCAGTCGAAGCTCACGCTGATGAGCGAGAGCCTGCGCAACGACGGCCGGGTGTGGGTGCCCAGGAATCCCGGCGACAAACGGCCGCCGCAGACGATCCCGGACTCCGATCGCGACTACTACCTCGAGCGCCGCTATCCGAGCTTCGGCAACCTGGTTCCGCGCGACGTCGCCTCGCGGGCGGCCAAAGCGGTGTGTGACGAAGGGCGAGGCGTCGGCGAGACCGCGCTGGCGGTCTATCTGGACTTCGGCGATGCCATCAAGCGTGTCGGTCTGGACGTGATCCGTCAGCGCTACGGCAACCTGTTCCAGATGTACGAAAAGATCACCGACGAAGATCCGTACAAGGTGCCGATGCGGATCTACCCGGCGGTCCACTACACGATGGGCGGGTTGTGGGTCGACTACAACCTGATGAGCACGGTCCCCGGCCTGCACGTGCTCGGCGAAGCCAACTTCTCCGATCACGGCGCGAACCGTCTTGGCGCGAGCGCGCTGATGCAGGGCCTCGCGGACGGGTACTTCGTCATCCCGTACACAATCGGACACTACCTCGCGAGCGCGCCGATCCCCAAGGTGACGACGGAGCACGACGCGTTCCAGGAATCACACGCCTCGGTCAGCGCGCGGCTGCAGAAGCTGCTGTCGGTCAAGGGCGGGAAGACCGCGCGCGAGCTGCACCGCGAGCTCGGGAGGCTTCTTTGGGATCACGTCGGGATGTCGCGGACCGATGCCGGGCTCAGGACGGCGCTCGCCCGCATCCCGGAACTGCGCGACGAGTTCTGGCAGAACGTCTCCATTCCCGGCGAGCCGACGACGCTCAACAAGAACCTCGAGTACGCGGGACGGGTCGCGGACTATCTCGAGTTCGCCGAGGTGCTCGCGCTCGACGCGCTCGAGCGCCGCGAGTCGTGTGGCGGCCACTTCCGCGAGGAGTATCAGACGCCGGACAACGAAGCGCGACGCGACGACGACACCTTCACGCACGTTGCCGCGTGGGAGTTCCAGGGCGTCGGCAAGGCGCCGGTCCGTCACGTCGAGCCGCTGATCTTCGAGTACGTGCACCCGACGCAGCGGAGCTACAAATGATCGGGTCTTCGGTCTTCGGTCGTCGGTCGTCGGTCTACCGTGGTCGATCTCGGTGTTCGGTCTGATTGGCGCTACGGGCAGCAGACGATGGGCTCTGAACGGACCGAAGACTGAAGACCGAAGACTGAAGACCTTGGGTTACCCATGAACTTGACCCTTCGAGTCTGGCGTCAAGCCTCCCCCACCGCGCAGGGACGCCTCGTCGACTACGAGGCGCGCGGCATCCCGCCCGACATGTCGTTCCTCGAGATGCTCGACGTGGTCAACGAGGGATTGATCAAGAAGGGCGAGGACCCCATCGCGTTCGACTCCGACTGCCGCGAAGGCATCTGCGGCACGTGCGGCTGCATGGTCAACGGCATCGCCCACGGCCCCGATCCCGGCACCACCGTCTGCCAGCTCCACATGCGCCGGTTCAAGGACGGCGACACCATCGTCATCGAGCCGTGGCGCGCCAGGGCGTTTCCCATCCTGAAGGACCTGGTGGTCGATCGGAGCGCATTCGATCGCATCATCCAGGCCGGTGGCTATACGTCCGTCAACGTCGGATCGGCGCCTGACGGAAATGCCATCCCCGTGCCCAAACCGGCGGCCGATCAGGCGATGGACTACGCGCAGTGCATCGCCTGCGGCGCGTGCGTCGCAGCGTGCAAGAACGCGTCGGCCGCGCTCTTCACGTCAGCCAAGCTCGCGCACCTGAGCCTGCTCCCGCAGGGACAACCCGAGCGCGAACGGCGAACGATCGCCATGGTCGAGACGATGGATGCCGAAGGCTTCGGCAGCTGCTCCAACGAGGGCGAGTGCGAAGCCGTGTGCCCGAAGGAGATCTCGATCGCCGGCATCGCGCGGATGAACCGCGAGTACACGAAGGCGCTGCTGCTCGGCAATTAGACGTGAGGCTCGTCTAACGGGCGGTGAGCCGGCCGGCAAGGCCGGTGATCCGGTCATGGTACCTCCAGGTGCCCGCCACACCGGGCACGAAACGGTACCGCTCCTTCGGCCTCAGCATTCCACTATCGAACGCAGCGCCACCGGGTGGCGTCGAGGTGGACGTAACGGTGTACGTCAGAGGATACCGCTCGTCCTCGGGAGGCGCCGTCCATTCGACGACGGTCCCGAGCGGAACAGTTACGTGAGGGGCGAGACAGGGGCCTGCGAAGCCGACCTCCCAGATTCCGAACCAGAACTCGATGACGAGTCCGACCGCGTTCGTCGTGAAGGCGACCGACACATCGCGCGCGCCAACGACGCGCGCGGTTACGGTGCTGGCACCAACCGACGTTGGTTGGAACGTCATCTGGGCAAGGCCGTCCGCATTCGTTCGCGTCGAGGCTTCCTTCACCGGAGCGGCGGGATTGCACAGCCGCGCAAGGACTCCGTCCCCCGACGTGAGCGAGTAGGACACGACGACATCGCCCAGGCCGCGTCCTTCGTCGTCGATGACCCGCACGACGAACGGCTCGCGGAGCGGCTCGCCGGCCTTCGCCTGCTGCTCGTTGCCGGACACAATCGACAGGCGGCCCGCCGGCGGCGTGCGCGATGTCGGCGACGTGGGAACCTGGCCGGATGGGGTCTCGGCGTCGCAGGCCGCGAGGAAGAGAACTACCGCCGGAAGCGCATGAATCGCGCGCATGGCGCCATCCTCGAAATGACGAGAAGAACCTGGAGCTACTGACTCCGATTATGCGCGCGCTGGGACGGTCCCGCAATCGAGACACGTACAGAACATTCTCAAAAGACTCCCAAAACGGCCGTCCGTCGGTGCTGGCGCCGGAACGATGACCAGCCGACGATCACATCTTCCCGAGGACCCGTTCGATCTGATCGGATTCGAATGCCTTGAGCGACTGCGTCCGGACGTTGCCCTGGCTACCGATGCTGAACAGCAGCGCCGCCAGCGACTCGTCATCCGGCGCGTCGATGATCGTCACGACGTCGTAGGCGCCGATTGTCCAGTAGACGCTCCTGACCGAAGCCCCGAACTTCTTCGCGGCCTCCTTGAGCGCACCCGCGCGCTTCGTCGTGTCCTTGACAGCCCGAATGCCCTGGTCCGTGAAGTTCCCGAGAACGATGTAGCTCGCCATGTCCGTGCTCCTTTCGCTGTTCGGATAGAGTTACCGAGATGACGCTGGCGGGCAAGGTCGCAGCCGTGACCGGAGCCACCAGAGGCGTCGGCCGCGGCGTCGCGCGCGCGCTGGCCCGCCAGGGCGCGACAGTCTTCGCCACCGGCCGTTCTGCGCCCGGACGCGAGCCTCTCGACGAGGGCATCACGCCGCTCCGATGCGACCATCGGCACGACGCTGAGATAAAGGCCACATTCGACCGCATCCTCGCCGAGTCCGGCGCCATCGACATCCTCGTCAACAACGTGTGGGGCGGCTACGAGGGCATGGTCGAAAACGGCGCCTTCACGTGGTCCAAGCCGTTCTGGGAACAGCCGCTGTGGCGCTGGGACGCGATGGTCGCCGCCGGCGTGCGCGCCCACTACCAGGCGAGCCAGCTTGCCGCACCGGCGATGATAGCCCGGCGTAGCGGCTTGATCGTGAACATCTCCTTCTGGGCAGCACAGAAGTACGTCGGCAACGTCGCTTACGGCGTGTCGAAGGCGGCCACCGACAAAATGACCGCAGATATGGCGAGGGAACTCTCGCCGCACGGTGTTACCGTGGTGTCGTTGTATCCCGGGCTCGTCCGGACCGAAAAAGTCATGGAAGCCGCGCAGTGGCTCGACTTGAGCAACTCGGAGTCGCCCGAGTTCATCGGCCGCGCCGTCGCCGCGCTCGCCACCGATCCCGATGTCCTTCGCCACACCGGTAAGGTCCTGGTGGCGGCGGCTCTCGCCCACGAGTACGGCTTCACGGACATCGACGGCTCGACGCCGCGGCCGTTGACGCTCGCCGATGTCTGACAAGCCCGCGCGCGGTGCTCTTGCGTTCGCTTGCGCCCTCGCGCTGCTGCCCTGGTCAACCGGCACCCAGCCGAGCCCCCCGCCTCAGAGCACCCTCGTGTACGAGATCTTCGTGCGATCGTTCGCCGATGGCGACAACGACGCGGCGGGGATCGGCGACTTGAGCGGCATCGTCAGCCGGCTCGATCCCTACTTGAACGACGGCAATCCTGGAACCGACACCGATCTCGAAGTGGGCGTGCTGTGGCTGATGCCCGTCTTTCCCTCTCCGAGCTATCACGGCTACGACGTGACCGACTATCGCGCCATCAATCCCGACTACGGGACGATGGCCGACTTCAAGAACCTGATCGGCGCCGCGCATCAACGCGGCGTGCGCGTCATCCTCGACGTCCCGTTCAATCACACCTCGCACCAGCATCCGTGGTTCCGCGAGGCGATCGACCATTCCCCGTCCTCCAAACGAGGGTTCTATTTCATCGAGGCGGATACCGGACCGAAGCGTGACGGCTGGCACTCGATTGTCGAGCCAGTCGGGCGAACGGCTCCGCTATCTCGGGCTGTTCAGCCCTCACATGCCCGACTTGAACTTCGACAACGCCGACGTGCGGCGGGAAATCGAGGCGATCGCCAAGTTCTGGCTCGATCTCGGCGTGGACGGCTTCCGCCTCGATGCCGCGAAACACATGTATGGCGACAGCCTCAATCGGCTGTCGGAGGACGACATCCTGCACAACAACGAGTGGTGGCGCGAGTTCTCGCACGCAGCGTATCGCACGTCCCCAAACGCGCTCCTGGTTGGCGAAGTGCTCGGCGATCCCGAGATGCTCCGGCGGCATGCCTGGGGACTCGACGGCCTGCTCGACGAGCCGTTCATGAACGAGGCGCGCTCGGAGATGGCGCGCCCGGGAGCGGGCTTCGCCGGCCGCCGCAAGCAGTTCATCGAACAGGCGCGGGCCCTGAACCGCATGGCGTTCGACCCGTCCCTTCCCTTCCCCGACCAGCCCTTCGAGCCGTATCCGTTCGTCGCGAGCCACGATCGCAACCCACGCCTCGCGTCCGACCTCGAGGACATGAAGCGGCGCGGCATGGCGCTCAGCGTCGACGAAGCGTACCGGCTCGCCATCTACATGCTGCTCTCGATGTCGACCCATCCCGTGCTCTACGCCGGCGACGAGGTCATGCAGCGCGGATGGAAGTGGAACGGCAACCCTCGCACCGACCAGGACAACCCGGGAGACGGATCCGGGATCTACGACGAGACACTGCGCGAGCCATTCCCGTGGTACGCCTCCGGGCAGGGTCCAGGGCAGGCGCGCTGGTTCACGTCACGGTTCGATTTTCCCAGGACAGCGTGTCGCGGGAGGAGCAGGGCGAGCCGGGCGGGATGCTGGACCTCGTCCGCGGCCTGTCGAACCTCCGCACTCGGCATCCATCGTTTGCCAATGGTGAGATTGGGGTAATTCTTTCGGATTCGGCCGAGTGGACGGTATTCGAGCGCGTCGGCGGTAACGACCGCTACCTCGTGCTCGTCAATCGAACCTCCACCGGGCAGGACTATCGGTTTCACGCCGCATGGTTTCCGCAGTTCCGCGGCGCGGATCTGTTGTTCTGGAGCGACGGACGCGATCGGAAGTGGAAAGACACCACGGCGGCTGGCCAGCGGATCGGCGACTCGGTGTTCGTGCCGCCGGCGGGCCTCGTTGTGATCCGACAGCGAGGGTAGACGGCCCTTCGCCGGTGCGGCGCGCCGGTCGTGGCCGTATGATTCCCGCAAGGGACGAGATCGTGCCGGCCAGCGCACCTGCGATCGGTGGGCCGAGAAGGAGATGTCGATGAGTCTGCTGGTGCTGACGGTTGGCGTGGGCGTCATCCTGATCGTGGCCTATTACACGTACGGCACGTGGGTGGCGCGACAGCTCGACCTGCGCGCCGACGCGCCCACGCCGGCCTGCCAGGTGAACGACGGTCTCGACTTCGTCCCGACACCCGCGCCTTATCTCTTCTCACAGCACTTCTCCGCGATCGCCGCCGCCGGCCCGATCGTCGGCCCCATCGCCGCGGGCCTCCTCTTCGGCTGGGTTCCCGCCCTGGTGTGGATTCTGATCGGCAGCATCTTCATCGGCGGCGTGCACGACATGGGATCGCTCATCGCGTCGGTACGGCACAAGGCGCGGTCGATCGCGGAGATCGTCCGCGAGCACATGAGCCGTCGCGCCTACATGCTGTTCCTGGCCTTCGTCTGGATCGCCCTCGTCTACATCGTCGTCGCGTTCACGGATTTGACGGCCACGACCTTCGCGCCCAGGCCGCCCGCGCCACTCGGCGCCGTCGCGACCGCGGCGGATCAGGCCGCCTACGCGCGAGCGGTGCAGGCGGTCGAAACCGGCAAGGCCGTGGCGAGCTCGTCGATGATCTACCTGCTGCTCGCGGTCGTCATGGGACTCGTCCTGAGGCACACGAAGATCTCGCTGGGTCTCGCAACGGTGATCTTCATGCCCCTCGTGCTGGTCTCGATCTGGGTGGGGCCGTATATCCCGTTGGCGATCCCGGAGGCGCTGTGGTGGAACGGCAGCGCCGCGAAGACCTGGGACATCCTGCTCCTGTTGTTACTGCGGGGTCGCGTCGGTCGTTCCGGTCTGGGCGCTGCTGCAGCCGCGCGGCTTCCTTGGCGGGTACTTCCTGTCGGCGACGGTCCTCCTCGCGTTCCTCGGCATCGTCGCGGGCAGCTTCATGCCGAATGCCGGCATCGACATCAACTACCCCGCGTTCCGCGGCGGCTTCGGCGTGACCGACGAGCGAACCGGGGCGGTGGCGTGGGTGTTCCCGGTGCTGTTCGTGACCATCGCCTGCGGCGCGTGCAGCGGCTTCCACTCGTTGATCAGCTCCGGCACGTCCTCCAAACAGCTGAAGGCCGAGACCGACGCGAAGACGATCGGCTACGGCACGATGCTGCTCGAGGCGTTCGTCGCGGTGATCTCGCTCAGTTGCGTGATGATTCTCGCGCGCGGAGCGAGCGGCAATCCCGATCAGATCTTCGCCCAGGGCGTCTCGCGTTTCATCGCGCTGCTGGCGAGCGCGTTCGGCGTCGACTTCGGCACCGCACAAACCTACCTGTATCGTTTCTCGCTGCTCGCGTTCGCGACGTTCATCTACGACACGCTCGACGTCTGCACGCGGCTCGGCCGCTACGTCCTCCAGGAGTTCACCGGGTGGCACAACACGCGCGGGCGCTTCGTGTGCACCTCGCTCACGCTTCTGCCGCCGCTCTACCTCGTGCTGCAGACGCTGACGCACCCCGTCACCGGTCAGGAAGTGCCGGCGTGGCGCATGTTCTGGACGCTCTTCGGTACCGCGAATCAGCTGCTCGCCGCGCTGACGCTGGTCGGTGTCACGGTGTGGCTGCTCCGCACCGGCAAGATCTGGTGGTACACCGCCGTGCCGGCCGCATTCATGCTGGCGGTCACATTCGCCTCGCTGGGTCTCATCATCCTGGACTGGACGCGAAGCTTCCCGTCCGCGACGCGATTCGATCCGAACGGGCCGCTGAGCACCCTGCTGTTCCTGCTCGCGCTGTTGGTCGTCGTCGAAGCCGTGATGGTGGTCGGCCGGAACCTGCGCACCCGCGTCGCCCCCGTCGCGATATCGTAGGCCACGGACAGAGGGCACGGACGAGATCTGAAAGGATCTGAACCGAGTTCGTCGTCAGACCCGGTCAGAGTTGTCCGTGGCTCGGTGACCGTGATGAGGAATTCGACGTCACCGGCCATCTGGGCACTTTGCAGCCTGCTCCTGCCGCCGCTGGCGATGTGCGGAGTTTCCGCGGAGAGACTCTCCACCACGGCCTATGGAATCGTCCGACGGGCTGCCCCACCCGCATGTCAGGAAGATCCTCCCCGATACCCGAGGGTTCGTCTGGTTCTGCACCCGGCGGGGCCTGAGCCGGTTCGATGGTAAGCCAGTTCGTGACGTATGGCGTCGCCGAAGGGCTGCCCGTCGCATCGGTCAACGATTTTCTCGAGACCTCTCGCGGCGACTACTGGGTCGCCACCAATGGCGGCGGCATGTGCCGCCTGAACACCATCCCGGGCGATGAACCCGTCACGCGAGACATCGCGCTTTACGGACTGCGTACGAGGCGACACGCTCGAATCCAGCACGCATCAACCGGCTGTATGAAGATCGCGCGGGCCGCCTGTGGGCGGGAACCGACGGCGGACTGTTTCGCCTCGTTCGAACAGCGGGACGAACGAAGCTCGAGCGAGTGGCGCTGGCTCTCCCCGATCGGCCGGATCGTGCGCTGCAGATCTGGGCCTTTGCCGAGGAGCCGGAAGGCACGCTGTGGCTAGGCACGTCCGCAGGGCTGGCCAAACGCGTGCACGAGGCGCCAGCGATCCAGTACCGCATTCAACCGCGGCGCGGAGCCGATCATGTTTTTGCGTTGCTGGTGGATTCAGACAAGCGGCTCTGGATCGGTCACGGCACCGGTCTGATCGTCTTTCGCTCCGACGGCGCCCGAATCGGCGGTCTCCGCAGGCTGCGTCAGCTGTCCATCGAAGCCGGCCACGCGCCGCGACCGGGACGCGCTGCCCCAGATCGCCGGTGAAGCCGTTCGCTTCACGACCGCGGATGGACTGTCGAGTACGACCGTCCTGGCTCTCCATCAGTCCAGCGACGACGACGTGTGGATCGGCACGTCCAGGGGCATGAGCCGCTTCGACGGCCAGCGGATTGCCTCGATCGGTGCCAACCATGCGCTACAGGACGTGAGCGCCATCGCGGAGGATCGGGGGCGCCGCATCTGGGCGGCCGGCGAAGGCGGCGCCGTGAGGCTCGCCAGAGCCGGCTTCGTCAGGTATACGGAGGCGGATGGTCTCGCCAATGATTCTGATCCGATCCATGTTCGAGAGCCAGGCTGGCGATTTGTACGTGGTGACGCGACGCTCGCTCATTCATCGGTTCGATGGCACGCGATTCAAGGTTGTCCTGCCCAATCTCTCCAAGGATGGCCGCACGCCGCGAGTCGGCCCTCCCAGGACTTTACGACCGGGCCGGCGAGTGGTGGGTGCCCGGAGAAGCAGGACTCTATCGCTTCGCTCGCACCAGCACGATCGAAGAGCTGGCTCGCACCCGCCCCAAGGCGATTTACACCACGCAGGACGGCCTGGCCGGTGACGACATCCTGCGGCTGTTCGAGGACTCGCGTGGAGACATCTGGATTGCCAGACGCGCACCCACTCGCGCCGTCCTCACCCGGTGGGACCGCGCCAGCGAAGACCTTTCATCGACTATTACGAAAGCGATGGACTGCCGGCATTCACGCGTCCGACTGCGTTCGGTGAAGACCGCACGGGCAGCGTCTGGGTGGGCTTCTTTGGCAGCGGCATCGCCCGCTATCGCGATGGCCGCTTCACCCTGTTCACGGCGACCGACGGTGCACCAGCAGGATCGATTACGGCTATTCTACTCCGATGCGAACGGTCGGCTGTGGATTGGATCCAGCCTCGGAGGCGTCGGCCGCGTCGACGACCCCGATGCCCTTCGGCCCCGCTTCGTCCGCTACACGACGGCTGAGGGTCTGACGAGCGACAAGCATCGACAGCATCACCTCGGATCACGTCGGGCGCCTCTACTTTGGAACGTTCTCCGGGATCGACCGGCTCGATCCCGCGACCGGCCTGGTCCGCCACTACTCGCTGCCGGACGAACTCGCCGGCACCGAGGTCGAAGTGGCCTATCTGTGACCGGCGCGGTACTCTTTGGTTCGGTACCTACCGTGGGCTCGTGAGCCTGATCCATGGAGAGGACGGGGCGAGTGCCCGTCCTTCAATGCGCATTGGCGGCCTGCGAGTAGCCGGCCGGGCGTACAGCGTCTCGGATCTTGGTGAGGAGGCAATAGCGGAAATCGATCTCGACGCTCACCAGAATCACCTGCAGATAGATTTTTTCAGTATCAGCATGGAATCTCCCGTTCGATACCAGTACAAGCTCGAAGGCACCGATCGGGACTGGAGCGAGCCGACGCCGCAGCGCAGCGTCACGTTTGCGAGCCTGTCGCCCGGCCGGTATCGGTTCCTCGTGCGCGCGATTTCCGCCGATGGGCTCACCAGCGTGCCGGCACGCGTGGCGCTGCACATCTATCCGCCCGTGTGGCACCGGTGGTGGTTCCTGACCGGCGCCGGATTGATGCTGGCGCTGGCCGCGTATGCCCTGCACCGGATCCGCCTCGTCCGGCTGCTCGAGCTCGAACGCATCCGCATGCGCATCGCCACCGATCTGCACGACGACATCGGCTCGAGCCTGACGCAGATTGCGATCCTCAGCGAAGTCGCCGAGCGCCGGATGACGGGGCCGGATCCGGCGGTGGCCGAACCGATCTCGCGCGTCTCCGCGATCTCGCGCGAGCTGGTCGACTCGATGAGCGAGATCGTCTGGGCGATCAACCCGCGGAACGATCGCCTGCAGGACCTCGCATCGCGCATGCGGCGGTTCGCAGCCGACGTCCTGACCGGCCGCCAGATCGCGCTCCGCTTTCGAGCGCCCGACGACGGGCGGAACCCTCCGATCGACGCGGACCTGCGCCGCCAGGTCTTCTTGATCTTCAAGGAGGTCGTCCACAACGCCGTGCGTCATTCCGGGTGCACCGAAGTGCAGGTCGAAATCGGCGTTCGGAGCCGCCGTCTGGTGCTGGTGATCGGCGACAACGGTCGCGGATTCGACGACCGCCAGGCGACCGCCGGGCATGGCCTGCCGAGTATGAAGGCGCGCGCGAACAGCCTGGCCGGTCAGTGCGAGATCGTTTCGGCGCCCGGCCGTGGAACGACCGTGCGCGTCGTCATCCCCCTGACCCGACGGCCGGCCGGGGCGCGCAAGGCCAGCTGATCCTGTCAGCGTTGAGGGGTCCCCGTCCGCCCCGACCGTGATATCTCCTCCGCAATGCAGCCGCCGGTCGTTTCCGGCCGACCAGCCGAGTCCGCCCCATCGTCGGGCGCAGCGGAAGGTCCCTCTGTGCTGAAGATCGCCATCATCGAGGATCAACAGGAGATCCGCGAGGGCCTCGCCGCGTTGATCGACGGCACCGAAGGATATCGTTGCATCGGGAGCTTTCGTTCGATGGAGGAGGCGCTCGCGCAGATCGGCCTCAACCTTCCGGACGTCGCGCTCATCGACATCGGTCTGCCCGGGATGTCAGGTATCGATGGCACCAGGTTGCTGAAGGCGCGGTATCCGAACGTCCTACTGTTGATCCTGACGGTGTACGACGATGACGACCGCATCTTCGGGGCGCTGTGCGCGGGGGCATGCGGTTACCTCCTGAAGAAGACACCGTCGGCGCGCCTCCTCGAAAGCCTCACGGAGGCGATGAACGGTGGCGCCCCCATGACTCCGGAGATCGCGCGGCGCGCAATCGGGCTCTTTCAACGCTTCCATCCGCCGCGCCACGCCGACTATCACCTCACGCCGCACGAAGTCCGGCTGCTGAAAATGCTCGTGCAGGGGCACAACTACACGAGCGCGGCCGCGGAGCTCGGCGTCAGCTTCAGCACGATCGCGTTCCACATGCAGAACATCTATCAAAAGCTGCAGGTGCACTCGAAGTCGGAAGCCGTCGCCAGGGCGCTGCTGGACGGGCTGGTTTAGCGACAGCTCAGAGCGCGTGAATAATCGGCTATGGGCTACTGACTACGGACTCCGGGCCAGTCAAGAGCTCCTGCAAAGCCCGTGTAGCCTGCAGCCTGTAGCCCACTCAGCACTCAGCTCACGGCTTCCAGCGTCTCCGACCACTCACCTGGCAGCGTTGAGGGGATCGTCGCCCGCAACGCTGATGGTGACGTGATGCGGTCAGGTCTGTAGGGTGATGCCAATTGCAAGGAGCAGAACGATGGACACACGACGAATCATCCTCACTGCCGTTGGCATCACCGTCCTCTTGGCAATCTCGGGCGTGTGGCTTGCTCAGCGCGCCGACGCGATCATCATCGCCAACCGCCCGACCGCGGACACAGGCATGGTCGGCATCGCGGCGGATCAGACCGTGCGCGTTCACGTCGTGAACGCGTCAGGCTTCTCGGCCGACCTTCCGCCCTGTGTTGTCGCGGTGCGCTTCTTCGATTCGATGGGCAATCTGCTCAACGAAAGGCAGATCAAGCTCGTGCCCGGCCACGCGGGATTCGCCGACTTCGCCCAGAAAGTCGCACCCGGGGAGCGCTCGCACGTGCGCGCGCGGGTGTCGCAGATGGTGCTCGGTGACTTCGACGAACCCGTCGCGACGTGCATCGCCACCGCCGAGGTCTTCGACACTCGGACCGGGCGGACGCTGTTCATCATTGACGATGGCGACCGGGTTCCGTAATCGGCTCCAAGCTGAGCGAGTCGTGCCACTATCGGATTGACGCTCGCGTCCATTGCGCTGTCCCCAGAGATCCGCGCGGCGAGCCAAGCGCTGGTAACCGAGGCGGCACCGTCCTCTTGGCGACCTCCGGTTGCGGCTGCCCAGCGCGCCGACGCGATCATCATCATGGGAATCATCGTCGTCGGCGGCCACCCCGTGCGTTGAGTGATCGACGGGAGCACACGATGCATCGACTCCACAAGGCATTGATTGTTGCGGCCGGGTTGACATTCATCGTCTCGCTCGTCGCTGTCGGTCCCGGCGGCCAAGCCGTAGCGCAGGGACTGAAGAATGCGGCGGTCGAGGTCGTCAACGGCCCCGACCGTCCGATTCCGACCTTCGACGTGCAGAACCCGGCATGCCTGCCGTTCCAAATCGAGCTCGTGCTGGGCCCGCCGAACGGCCAGACCCATCAAACGGAATCGTTCGTCGTCCCGCGGAATCGACGACTCGTCATCGAGCACGTGAGCGTCAGCGGGTCCGGCGACGGGTTCATTCGCACGCAGGTCACGACGACGGCGAACGGAGTCGTGGCGGAACACTTTCTCGTGAATGTCGCGCAAGGGACGACCGCCAGCGGCACGCCGGTGTTCCATGCGTCGCAGCCCACGCGCTGGTACGCCGACCCGGGAACAGAGGTGCAGGTTACCAACTCCATCACGCCGGCAAATGGAAGCGACACCCTCGTCACCCTCTCGGGTTACCTGGTGGAGTGTCGATAGCCCTTCGACTGTCCGGAGGACGCCATGCGAGAACGCACCATGCATCGCGAGCTCCATGACAGCGATGGCGACGGGCCTCGTTGATGCCACCTGGCGAGGGAGCTTACAGATGAAGAAGAGCGTCTGGAGGCGCTCGAAGCGCCTGGCGATCACTTCCGCGCTGATGACGGTGCTGTCGGCGGCCGCGATCGCACGTCAGAGAGACGGTCGAACCGGCGTGATCGAATGGCCGAATCGGGAATTCCCCACCATTCAGAGCGCGATAGATGCGCTGCCCGACGGCGGCACGCTGCGCTTCACCCAGGCGGTCGTCCATGTCGACGAGCCGCTGTTCGTGCGAGGCAAGCGCATCGTCATCGAGGGTAACGGCTGCGATGAGCTGAGCCCGCGTCCGAAGACCGGCACCCACCTCGTCGGGCCCAGGGCCGAGCGTCTCGCGGAGTTCGACTCGGTCCGTGCGCTCATCAACTTCGAACGTGGTGATGCGGGGGCACCGGCGAGCGGCGGCACGATTCGCCATCTCAAGCTCTCAGGCTTCGACGCGGGCATCCGGGCGACTGACGACGCATCACGTCCGGTCGGAGCGGTCGTCGTCGAGAAGGTCTGCATCACGAACACAGGCCGCGGGATCGCCTGGCCTGCTGCCGCGAGCCTGTCCCTGAAGAACGTCCTCATTCGAGACGTCGCATGGAATGGGGCGTCGATCACGCCAGCGGCGACGCTGGCTGGGGCCTTCGTCCACTTCGGCGGCGTCACCATCATCAACGCGCCGGGCGCCTGCGTGTACTACCAGAACGTGCAGGCCGTCGTCGTGGGTTCGCTCTTCAACTTCTGCGGTGCCAGCGGGACCATCGTGTCGCTGAACGCGAACGTGTTCATTGCCGACACGAACATTCTCGGCTCACAGGGACCGGGCATCGCGATTTCCGGTGGAAGCGCGTTCATCACCGAAACCTTCCTGAATCAGTCCACCGGTTTCGGCATCCTGCTCCACAACGTCGTGCACGGCGATGTGGAAGACGTTCACATCAAGAACACGAACGCGTTCACCGCGGGGCCGCAGGCCGGACTCTACGGTGATGGTGTCACCGTCGTCGGCGGAACCGCCGCCGGAATGGTCTGGGTGACCGATTCCTTGGTCGAAAATGCCGACCACAGTGGCGTCGCCAACTATGGCGCCTTCGTCTCGGTCGGCGATTTGAAGATTCAGTGCACGCTCTTCGACCTCGAAGGGGAGGCTTTGAACGGGACGACTTTCAACTACACCGATCTGGGAGGGTTGAAATGCGGCTGCTCCACGGCAGTCGGACCGTGTGAGGCGGTCAGCGATAGCAGCGCGCAGGTTCCCGGACCCGCGCAGCCAATCCCGTGAGAGTCTCCAGCGATCGCGGCCCGTGATCGACGGGGCTGAAGCCCCGCCCTCGTTCACATGGTTCAGGGTTCGTCTCAGGCTACACCGGTAGCAAGAGCTCCTACAGGCCGGTAGCCGGTAGTCCGAAGCCCGTAGCCGAGTCGATCACCGCTCTGACAACTCACCTAGCAGCGTTGAGGGGACCGTCGCCCGCAACGCTGATGGTGACGTCACCAGAGAGGGAGTCCAACATTCTCTACATCCGCCCCCAACGGCCGTAACCCCGTTCGAACCGGCAGGAGATTGCGATGGAGAGGCTGAACTACCGTGTAACGCTCAAGTACCACGTTGGGAGGTTGACCGGGGCTGGCATCCTCGCGATCGCGGTGACAGTGGCGGCGAGCGACAACGCGTTCGCGCAGCGCGGCGGCGTGCGCGGCGACTTCAATGGTGACCAGGTCGCGGACCTCGCTATCGGGGCGCCTGGAGAGGATTTCCAGGGCCAGGAAGACGCCGGAGTCGTTCATGTCGTCTACGGTTCGAATGCCGGCCTTCAGGCTACTGGGGTAGGCGGACCACCGGCCCAGCTCTGGTCGCAGGCGAGCCCGGGGGTGGGGGGCTTGCCGGAACGTCTCGATAACTTCGGATGGTCGTTGGCAGTCGCCGATTTCAACGGCGATGGCTTCGCGGACCTCGCGATCGGAGCGTACGGCGAGAACGGTGCTCGTGGCGTCGTCCATGTCCTCTACGGCTCGAGCGTGGGCCTGCAGGCCGCTGGCTTCTTCGGACCGCTAGCCCAAACGTGGTCTCAGTCGAGCGCCGGTGTGGAGGGCGTGCCGGAGCCTAGCGATTACTTCGGATGGGCGTTGTCGGCCGGCGACCTCAACGGCGACGAGGTCGCAGACCTCGCCATCGGCGCGCCCCTGGAGGGCTTCCAGGGCCAGTCCTTCGCCGGGGTCGTCCATGTCCTCTATGGATCGAGCCCCGTCGGCCTGCAGGCCACCGGCGCAGGTGGGCCAGCAGCCCAGCTCTGGTCGCAGGCGAGCCCCGGCCTGGGTGCCGTGGTGGAAGGTGGTGACATTTTCGGATGGTCGTTGACAATCGCCCATTTCAACGGCGATGCCTTCGCGGACCTCGCGATTGGAGTCCCCAACGAGACCGATGCGCAGGGAGTCGTACATGTTCTCTACGGCTCGAGCGCCGGCTTGCAGACTGGCGGCCGTCTCGGACCGGCAGCCCAGACCTGGTCTCAGGCAAGCCCCGGCGTGGCGGACGCGCCGGAGTCCGGCGATGCGTTCGGATGGGTGTCGGCGGCAGGCGACGTCAACGGCGACGGGATTACGGACCTCGTCATCGGGGTACCCCATGAGGATTTCCAGGGCCAGGCCGACGCGGGTGTCGTGCACGTCCTCTACGGCTCGGGCGCGGGCCTGCAGGCCACGGGCGTGGGGGGACCACCGGCCCAGCTCTGGTCGCAAGCGAGCGATGGCGTCTTAGACGGGCCGGAGCCGGTTGATTGGTTTGGATGGGCGTTAGCAGTAGGTGACCTTGACGGCGACGGCTTTGCCGATCTCGCGATCGGAGCACCCGGCGAGAACAACCATGCAGGAGTCGTCCATATCCTCCGCGGCTCGAACGTGGGCCTGCACGTCTTCCCGATAGGTGTGGTGTCTCTGCTCTGGTCGCAGGCGAGTATCGGCGGGGCGGGGGGGCCGGAGCCGGGTGACGTCTTCGGATTCTCGTTGGCAGTCGCCGATTTCAACGGTGATGCCTTCGCGGACCTCGCGATTGGAGCGCCCGGCGAGAACGGTGGGCAGGGGGTCGTCCATGTCCTCTACGGCTCGAACATGAGCCTGCAACCCACCGGCCTGGGGGGATCACCAGCCGCCCAGCTCTGGTCGCAGGCGAGCCCTGGGGTGGCGGGCGGGCCTGAACACTACGATTTCTTCGGCTACGCCCTGGGGAGCCGGTAGTAATTTCGTTCTCTGTTCTGAGCGGGGCAAGCTCCTATGGGCTGGCTTCTTTCCTGGAACGCCATCAGTCATTTCGAAAGTTGCGCGGTGCAAGGGAGGTAGTCATGACGCGGAGCACAAGGAACGTGGCACTCTCCGTGGGCATGGCGGCGTCGCTGGCGCTCGTGCTGGCGTGGCCGGCGATCCTCCGGGCGTTCAACCCACAGCCGAAGCCACCAGGACGATTCGGCATGGTGGGACTGGCGCGGGCACAGACCGCGCGGTTGATCGTCGTGAATATTGCCGACCCGAGCGATCCCACCACGCCGCGCGATCCCTGTCGGGTGACGCTGGGGTTCGTGGACACCAGTGGGCAGCCCTTCGTCGACCAGGCGCGGCAGCCGATCGCCAAAGAGGTCAACGTGCTGGCGGGGCAGGCGGCGCTGCTCGACCTGCGCTTCGATGCCATCGCGGATGGGAACGACTGGCGTGCCACACCGCTCGACCGGACGGGGCGCGTGCAGGTCCGTGCCGGACTCGAATTCCCGGCAAGCCTGCCATCAAATCCGTGCCGCGATCTGGTGCCGACGCTGGAAGTGTTCGACAACCTCACCGGCCGCACGATGGTGCTTTATGCCCCGCTCGAGTCTCCGCCACCCGACGACAGCACTGCGTCGACGAGCACGTCGCGGTAGACGATCGCCCGCGCTACCGCTGCGCACCTGCGGCGACCGCGCGTTCGAGCGCTTCGAGCCGCTCGTTGATGTCGGTCCACCGCGCCTGCTCGCTGGTCAGCGCATGGGTCGCCGCGGTATCCTCCTCTCGCAGCTGATCCGCGCGAGCCTGGGCCTGCTTGAGCGCGCTCTTCTGATGGGCGATTTCGCGCTCGATCGCGCGGCGTTCGTCGACGGAGTCCACCTCGTCGACCCTCTTCGACAAGCCCGCGATCTCTGACTGTATCGAGCTGGCCCGCTGGACGGCCTCTTGCAGCCGCATCCGCGCGTCCTGCGCCTGGCGTCCGAGCAGGCCGAGCCGGCTCTCCTGAACCTGCAGCCGCGCCACCACCATCTGGGCCTGTGCCGCCACCGCCACCGAGCGCTCGACCGCTACGCGCAGGGCCCGTAGCTCGAGGACCAGCGATTCCATCGACGTATCCACCGTCGGCCGTTGCCCGGCCAGCGTCGCCATCGTCGCGGCAACGAGAGCGACGACCGTCAATGCGAACGCCACGCGACCAGACCATCCGAGCGTCATGAGATCACTCCTTCCACCTTCGATGGGTCGAGACGTCTTCGATGCTCAGCGCGCGCAGGGCGCGAACGTCACCTCTCCGTTCGGGACGAGCGATGCCGGAATCGACGCACGGGCGATGGTCCAGCCCCACGAATCGGACGGAAGCTCGCGTCGAGCCTCGATGCGGCCAGTCGCGGCGTCCAGCCGTAAGACGGTTACCGGCCGATGGGTCGATGTGCCAGGCTCGAGCGCGTGGAGCGACGTCCCGTCCGATCCGGCGACGACATCGGCGACTTCGACGTCGGCCGCAATCGGCGGCGCCACCTGACGGTTCCGCACGTCGATGGTCCAAATCCCTCGCGACCACGGTGTCCCGTCGTCACGCCGGCCCTTGATGAACCACGGTGCGGACGGCCGGAACGCGAAGAGCTGGCGCTCGCCGGCGACGAGGCGGGCACGGTCAGGCAGTGCAGGAGCAGCGCCCTCGAGTAGAACCGGCGGCGCCGCTTCCCCGGAATCGGACGCGATCGTCTGCAGCAGGTACTTCCCGTCGCGCTGGCCGAGTACGTGAAACTGCGAGCCGAGCCACGCGGCCTCCATGCCGATCACGGGTGTCTGACGGACGAATCGTCCACGCTTCAGATCGAAGATGTCGAGGCCGAGATCGCGCCAGACGGTCAGGCCAAAGAGCCAGTGGCCGGCGGGCGACGGGTGCAGCCGATAGTTCACGTCCAGCCGCGGTCCACGAAGAGACGGCAGCCGCGCCAGCGTCGGCATGTCGAACACGTCGATCCCGATGCCGCGATGGGCGAACAGCCAGCGGCCGTCGGCGGACGGCACGCCCTCGGGGGCAATATCCAGCAGCTTGCAAGCGCGGTGCGACGCGAGCTCGACGGCGAACAGCGAGCAGCAGCCATTGCCGGCGAGAGTGTCGGCCTGACCGAGGAACAGCGTCCTTCCATCAGGGCTGGCACTGACCCGGGATGCCATCTTGTGGACGGCGAGCCGTCCGAGGGGCTCGAGCGTTCGCGCATCGAGAAAGTGCAGCCCGCCTTTTTGCTGGACGGCGAGCAGCACCTCGCGCCGCGGCTCGCTTGGGCTCGAGGCAGACCACATGTGTGCGGAACCCGGGATCGCCATCGCGATCGCAGCCGCAAACAGCAGGGCCGCGGATTGCGGACACGACTCCGAAGTGATCGCGCGTGGGACTTGCGCCACCCGAGTACTCGGTCGACGTCGAGTGTACACACAATCGGCAGGGCTTCACGGGCCCTGCCGATTGATTGATGAGCGGCTCGAGTCGTGCCGACGCCGCGATTTTGCAGGTAGGGGCACGGCATGCCGTGCCTTGACCGATGACTAAACGCCGATGACGTCGGTCAGTGACTTCACCGCCGCGGCAGACCTGTCGAGCGCTGCCTGCTCCTCGGGGGTCAACGTGATCTGCACGATTTCCTCGGCGCCCTTGGCGCCGAGCTTGACCGGTACGCCGACGAACAGATCCTTCACGCCGTACTCGCCCTGCAGGAACACCGAGCACGGGTGAATCTTCTTCTTGTCCTTCAGGATGCACTCGACCATCTCGGCAGCCGCCGCCCCGGGTGCAAACCACGCGCTCGTGCCAATCAGCTTGGTCAGTTCGCCGCCGCCGCCCGCCGTGCGCTTGCAGATGGTCGCAATGACATCGGCCGGCAGCAGTTCGGTGATGGGCACACCGGCCACGGTCGAGTACCGCGGGAGCGGCACCATCTCGTCACCGTGTCCGCCGAGGACGAACGCGTGAATGTCCTCGACCGAGACCTTCAGCTCCATCGCCAGGAACGCGCGCATCCGCGCCGAATCGAGCACGCCCGCCATGCCGATGACGCGCTCACGCGGAAAGCCGCTCAACCGGTAGACCGCCTGGCACATCGCGTCGAGCGGATTCGCAACCGGCACGATGATCGTGTCGGGCGAGTGCTTGACGACCTGCTCGGTGACCGCCTGCATGATCTTGTAGTTGGTCTGGACGAGATCGTCGCGGCTCATGCCCGGCTTGCGCGGAATGCCGGAGGTGATGACGACCACGTCCGAACCGGCGCTCATCGCATAGTCGTCGCCGCCGACGACGCGCGAGTCCGACCCGGCAATCGAGCAGGCCTGATAGATGTCGAGCGCGACGCCCGTGGCCTTCTCCTTCGCGATGTCGATGATGACGACGTCGGCGAGCTCCTTCTCGGCCACGCAGCGGGCAACGGTCTGGCCGACATTGCCTGCGCCGCCGACGACGGTGACTTTGCGGTTCATCAAAACTCCTCGCGTGCCTGTCGGGCACGCTCGTCGGGCTTCGGCCGGTCTTCAGTCTTCGGTCTTCAGGTCTTCGGTCCTGGTCTGACGTCCTGAGCAATGAAGCTCGGGAGACCCTGCCGGACCGACGACCGAAGACCATAGACCGAAGGCCTTACATGTTTGCAATGATCGCGTCGGCGAACTGCGACGTCTTGACCTCGGTCGCACCGCTCATCTGTCGCGCCAGGTCGTAGGTGACCTTCTTCTGCGAGATGGCCTTCTCGAGGCCGGTCGTGACGAGCTCGGCCGCTTCGCGCCAGCCCATGTGCTGGAGCATCATCACGCCGGAGAGGATCACGCTGCTCGGGTTGATGACGTCCTTGCCGGCGTACTTCGGCGCGGTCCCGTGCGTGGCCTCGAAGAACGCGATGTCGTCGCTCATGTTGGCGCCGGGCGCCATGCCGAGACCGCCGACCTGCGCGGCACACGCGTCCGACAGGTAGTCGCCGTTCAGGTTCGGGGTCGCGAAGACGTCGTAGTCGGCGGTTCGGGTCAACACCTGCTGGAACACGCTGTCGGCAATGCGGTCGTTCACCAGAATCCTGTCGCCGCGGCTGACACCGTTCGACACTTCCTCTTCGGTCACGCACTTGTCGCGGAACTCGGCTTTCGCGAGCTCATAACCCCAGTCGCGGAAGGCGCCCTCGGTGAACTTCATGATGTTGCCCTTGTGCACGATAGTCACGGTCTTCCGCTTGTTCGCGATGGCGTACTGAATAGCCTTGCGGACGAGGCGCTTGGTCCCGAACTCGGAGATGGGCTTGATGCCGATGCCAGAGTCGGCGCGCACGCGCTTGCCCATCTCGCGCTCGAGGAACTCGATGATGCGCTCGGCCTGCGGCGTGCCGCGCGCCCACTCGATGCCCGCATAGACGTCCTCGGTGTTCTCACGGAAGATCACCACGTTCATGAGCTCGGGATGCTTCACCGGCGCCGGCGTGCCCTCGAAATACCGCACCGGCCGCACGCACGCGTAGAGATCGAGGACCTGGCGCAGCGTGACGTTCAGACTGCGGATGCCGCCGCCGACGGGCGTCGTGAGCGGGCCCTTGATCGCGACCTTGTAGTGCTTGACGGCTTCGAGGGTGTCGTTCGGCAGCCACTCGTTGTAGCGCGCCTTCGCCTTCTCGCCCGCCGGCACCTCGAACCACACGATGCTGCGGCGCCCGCCGTACGCCTTGGCCACGGCGCCGTCGAAGACGCGAACGCTCGCACGCCAGATGTCGGGTCCGGTCCCGTCACCTTCGATGTAGGGGACGATGGGATTGTCGGGAACGACGAGCTCTCCGTTCTTGCGCGTGATGGCGGTGCCCGTCGTGGGCGGCTTCAGGTGAACGAAGTGCAACATGAAAGTCTCCAGAGCTGGACGCGGTTCGACCGGATCGCAGTCCGCGACATTTCGTGGCGGACGTGGATCCGACCTCACCTGGGGGACCTCCGTTCTTTAGGTCACTACCCCCGGAGGCGTCACAGGATCTTCACAGAATCTGTGGAAAACCTTGTTGAAAACCCAGCCACCCACGGCCGCGCGTTGCGATGAAACGTGGGGTTCCTGCGGTTTGCACCATCTTGGTGCGGTCGCTTCGACGGTTCGCCAACGCGGGCGCCATTATAATGCACATCGCGTGCGCGACCCGGCGCCGGGTCGCCCGCCCCGTCCGGCACTGCTCCGCGCGGAGCGCAGTCGGTCAGTTGTCCCGCGTGAGAGTCTCAACTCCCGTGAATGAGCGTCGGGCTGCAGGCTGCGGGATGGTGCTCCCGCAAGCTTGGAGTCCGCAACTGTAGGCCAGAAACCATAAACCGAAAGTCCGTTCGTCGATCCGCCGTGCGCCTGGCTGGTGCGTGGCACATGTCTTGCCTCATGAAAATCATCATCTCCGATGACCTCCCCGCGACTGCGGTCTCGCTTCTCGAGACCGTCGACGGCTTCGACGTCGACGCCCGTCAGGGCCGCTCGAAGGCCGATTTCCTCGCCGACATCGTCGACGCCGACGCGCTGCTCGTGCGCAGCGCGACCAAGGTCACCCGTGAGGTGATCGACGCGGCATCGCGCCTGAAGATTGTCGCGCGCGCCGGATTCCGGCGTCGACAACGTCGACCTCGACGCCGCCAGCGCCCGTGGCATCGTCGTCACCAACGCACCCGGCGGCAACAGCATCAGCGTGGCCGAGCACGCGCTCGCGCTCATGCTGTCGCTCGCGCGATCGGTGGCGACCGCTGACGCGGCCATGAAGCAGGAGCGCTGGGAGAAGAAGAGCCTGCTCGGCGCCGAGCTGCGCGACAAGACGCTCGGCGTCGTCGGCTTCGGCCGCATCGGCCAGGCCGTGGCGCATCGCGCGCGCGCGTTCGGCATGCGCATCGTCGCGCACGACCCGTTCATCGCCGCACACGTTGCCGACGAGCTCGACGTCGAGCTCGTGAGCCTCGACGCGCTGTGTGCCGCCGCCGACTACATCACGCTGCATCTGCCGACGACGGAGCAGACGCGCAACCTGTTCGACGCGGCACGTCTGGCGACGTGCAAGCGCGGGGTGCGGATCGTGAACACCGCGCGCGGCGAGCTCGTCGACGAGGCCGCGCTCGCGGTCGCCCTCGAGAGTGGACAGGTGGGCGGCGCCGGCCTCGATGTCTTCATCAAGGAACCGCCGGCCGACTGGGCACTCGTCAAGTCGCCTCGCGTCGTGGCCACGCCGCACATCGCGGCATCGACCGCCGAGGCCCAGGAGCTCGTGGGGCTCGACGTCGCGGCGGGCGTGCGCGACTTCCTGCTCCATGGCGTCGTGCGGAATGCGGTGAACTTCGCTTCCGTACCCGCCGAGGAGTTCAAGCGTCTCCATCCGTTCATGACGCTCGGCGAACGGCTGGGGCATGCGCTCGCGCAGCTCGGAGGCGGGCGAACGGAAGGCATCAGCCTCCGCTATTACGGAGGGCTCGCGGAGGGGTCGAGCGAGCTCGTCACCTCGTCGGTGCTGGTCGGCTTCTTCAAGAGCGTGCTCTCGGGCGGCGTCTCGCTCGTCAATGCCCGGCGACTCGCCTCGGAGCGCGGCATCGACGTCGTCGAGACACGGAGCGCCCGTCCACGGAACTTCACGAACCTCCTGTCGGTGAAGTTACAGGCGAGCGAGGGCGAGCGATGGCTCGAAGGCACCGTGTTCGAGCAGAGCGGCCCTCGCCTGGTGCTGCTCGACGGCATTCCGGTCGAGGCCCCGCTCGATGGCACGCTCGTCGTCATTCGCAACCAGGACCTTCCGGGCGTCATCGGCGAGGTTGGCTCGGTGCTCGGCCGCCACGGCGTCAACATCGCGAACTTCGCCTTGGGCCGCGACTCGGCGGGTGCCGTGGGCGTGGTCAACGTGGATGAGAGCGGAGCCGCGCGGATCGACGACGAGATCCTCGCCGCCTTGAAGGCGGTGCCTGCGATCAAGGATGCGAGGGTGGTGCGAGTCTAGGGTCCAAGGGTCCGAGGGTCCATGGTCCGTAGGTCAAGGTCCGAGGTCCAGGGTCCGGACGTTGGACTCTGGACCTTTGAACCTTGGACCTTCGCCTTTGGGACCCTCTTTTAAGGCTGCCTGATCCGACGAACGCTTCCAGATACCAGATCCTTGACCTCGACTCCCTCGGCGTCGATGGCGACGACCTCGTAAGCGTTACCGGCCCGCTCTCCCGTCTTCACGTAGTAGAGGTCCTTGCCCATCGACAGGATGGCCGTCCGGACGACCTGTCCGTCGATGGTCTGTTCCGCCACACCGATGAGCGCAACCGGCGGCGCCGAAGGGGCCGGGACGGATTCAGGCAGCGGCGCCGGCGGCAACCGCGCTGGTGCAGGTGCGGCGCTGCGCGCCGGGGGCGTCGACCCGAACCGGAAGGGATTGCGGGCAGGCGGTGCGGGGGCGGCCGCGGCTTCGATGCGCGTGCGAAGGCGCTTTGCTGCGCGCTCGAGGTCCAGGGACCCGAGCGGCCCCGGGTCGCCCGCAGTCTCGGCGGCAGGCACCTCCGGCGCAGTCCGCCCGAACGGCAAGGTGGCCGTCGTCGCCACCCACACCGCGAACAGCGTCGCCAGGCACGCCAGCAGAACCGCGCGCATCCGAGTCATGGACTAGAGAGAAGAGTACATCAACTTCCTGGCGACGGCGCCCTCAGCGCCGTCGCGCGCAGCCTCCAAGGCTCGCTGCTATTCAACCGGCCCTGAGCGGGTCGGTTGGCAGCTCGCCGGCTGCGGGCTCACTCCACCAATCGCCGACCTCGTGCGCGACGATTCACCGCAGCCCCCCGCGCCGCCGGCCGGCGCGCCCAGCGCCGGCCGAACAGCGGCGCGGATTCAAAGGGCTGCCGCGACCGCCGCTGAGGGCGGCGGTCGCAAGACAACGCTGTGGTAGACTGGCCCGTGCACCCCACGGCGTCCCCGCAGTTCACGGCCGTCGCCGTCATCCCTGCCCGGTATCACTCGACTCGACTCCCCGGCAAGCCGCTGATCGATCTGGCCGGCCGGCCCATGATTGTTCGCGTTCTGGAGCGCGTGCAGGCCACTCCGGGCCTCCACTCGGTGCTCGTCGCGACCGACGACTCCCGGGTGTATGACGCCGTCACGGCCCATGGCGGGACGTGTGTGATGACCCGCAGCGACCATCAAAGCGGGACCGATTGGCTGGCCGAGGTTGCCGAATCGCTCACCTGCGACCTCGTGGTCAACATCCAAGGTGACGAGCCGCTCATCGAGCCCGCGATGATCACCGCGGCGCTCAGTCCGTTTACGTCGGACCCGTCAATCGAGATGTCCACGCTCTGCCGGCGCTTCGAGCACGAGGACGAGTTCACCAGCCCGAACGTGGTCAAGGCGGTCGTGAGCCAGGACGGGTTCGCGTTGTACTTTTCGCGTGCGCCGGTGCCCTATCACCGGGCGACGGCGAATGCCGGGCAGCCGGCCGACGCTTTCAAGCACATCGGGCTCTACGTGTACCGGCGTACGACGCTGCTGCGACTGGCGTCGCTGCCGCCGTCGCCTCTGGAGCGAACAGAATCGCTCGAGCAACTGCGCGCGCTCGAGCACGGCATCCGCATCCGCGCGGTCGAGACCCGGCTCGACTCGATCGGCGTGGACACGGACGCGGACGTCGATCGGGTGCGCGCGCTCCTCGCCTCCGGCTATCACGGGATGTCGCGTGAGGCCGCCTGGCGTACTCGCAGGTCACCATGCCCAGTCCTAGCTCCCGCCCCGTCAAGTACATCTTCATCACCGGCGGCGTCGTTTCGTCGCTCGGCAAGGGTCTTGCCGCCGCGTCCATCGGCTGTCTGCTCGAGAGACACGGCTACCGCGTCACGCTCCAGAAGTTCGACCCGTACATCAACGTCGACCCGGGGACGATGAGCCCGTACCAGCACGGCGAGGTCTACGTCACCGACGATGGCACCGAAGCCGACCTCGACCTGGGCCATTACGAGCGATTCACGAATACGGTCACCAGCCGCAACCACAACTGGACCACGGGCAAGATCTTCCTCTCGGTCATCCAGCGCGAACGGCGCGGCGACTTTCTGGGCGCAACCGTGCAGGTGATTCCCCACATCACCAACGCGATCAAGGACTGCATCCGCGCGGTCGCCGACGGCGTCGACATCGTCATCATCGAAATCGGCGGGACGGTCGGCGACATCGAAAGCCTGCCGTTCCTCGAGGCCATCCGTCAGTTCCGTCAGGACGTCGGCCGCGAGAACACGCTCTATATCCATCTGACGCTGGTGCCGTTCATCGGGACCGCCGGCGAGCTCAAGACGAAGCCCACGCAGCACAGCGTGCGCGACCTGCGGTCGATCGGCATTCAGCCCGACATCCTGCTCTGCCGCACCGATCGCTTCCTGCCGCCCGACATCAAACGCAAGATCGGACTCTTCTGCGACGTCGCCGAGGAAGCCGTGATCACGGCGAAGGACGTCTCGAGCATCTACGAGGTGCCGATCGTCCTCGCGCAGGAAGGCATCGATCGCATCCTGCTCAAGAACCTGCAGCTGCCGCACACCGAAGCGAAGATGGACGACTGGGCGGACCTCGTCGAGGGCATCCACCGGCCCGAAGGGGAAGTCACCATTCACGTCGTCGGCAAGTACGTCGGGCTCGAGGATTCCTACAAGAGCCTGCACGAAGCGCTGGTCCACGGCGGGTTCAAGCACCGCGTGAAGGTGAACGTGAAGTGGGTCGAAGCCGAGGCGCTCGAGGGGGAGGGCGGCGACGCGCTCCTCGACGGCGCGCAGGGCATCCTCGTCCCGGGCGGCTTCGGCGATCGCGGCACGCGCGGCATGATGCGCGCGGCGCACATCGCACGGTCGCGCAGAATTCCGTTCTTCGGCATCTGCTACGGCTTCCAGTGGGCGACGGTCGAATTCGCGCGCAACGTCTGCGGCCTGGCCGACGCCGACTCCACCGAGTGCGCACCCGAGACGCCGACGAAGGTCATCTACAAGCTGCGCGATCTGCTCGGCGTGGACGATCTCGGCGGCACGATGCGGCTTGGCTCGTACGCCTGCCAATTGAGGCCGGGATCGCTGTCGCACCGGCTGTATGGCGCCGACGTCATCCACGAGCGTCACCGCCACCGCTACGAGTTCAACTGTCTCTACGAGCAGGCGCTCGTCGACAAGGGGCTGCAGATCGTCGGCCGCTCCCTCGATGGCAAGTTCGTCGAAATGGTGGAGCTCCCCGAGCATCCGTGGTACATCGCGGTCCAGTTCCACCCCGAGTTCAAGAGCAAGCCTCGGCGGCCGCACCCGCTCTTCGCCGGGTTCGTCGATGCCGCACGTCGAGTGAAGCCGACCACGACCATCGACGCCGATACCACCCCCGCGGTGGTCGGCTAGCAACCACCGGTAGGGGCACGGCGTCACCGTGCCCTGGTCATGGTCACGGGGCACCATCCACCGTGCCTTACAATGACCCTGTGACGTCCATCGGCCCCTTCGGCATCGGCGACGGCGCACCGCTCGTCTTCATCGGCGGCCCCTGCGTCATCGAGAGCGAGTCGCACGCCCGCGATCTGGGACGCGCCATCAAGGCCGCGGCCACGGCAAACGGCCTGCCGTACGTTTTCAAGGCCTCGTTCGACAAGGCGAACCGCACGGCGCTCTCGTCGTTTCGCGGCCCGGGGATCGAGGAAGGGCTGCGTATCCTCGGACGGATCAAGGCCGATCTGCAGGTCCCGATCCTGACCGACATCCACGAACCAGCCCAGGCCGCTCGCGCCGCTGAGGTCGCCGACATTCTTCAGATTCCCGCGTTCCTGTCGCGGCAGACCGATCTCCTCGTCGCCGCCGCCCGCACCGGCCAGGTCGTCAACGTCAAGAAGGGACAGTTCCTGGCGCCGCTCGACATGCGCCACGCGGTGCAGAAGGTGAGGGACTCGGGGAACGACCGCGTCATCGTCACCGAGCGCGGCGCCACCTTCGGCTATCACAATCTGGTCGTGGACATGCGCGCCTTCCCGATGATCCGCAGCCTCGGCGTGCCGGTGGTCTTCGACGTGACCCACAGCCTGCAGCTACCGGGCGCGGGCGACGGCGTCACGGCCGGCCAGGCCGAGTACATCGAACCGCTCGCGCGCGCAGGCGTGGCCGCCGGCGTCGACGGACTCTTCATGGAGATTCACGACGACCCCCCGCGAGCGAAGAGCGACGGACAGAACGCGCTCCGCCTCGACCTCCTCCAGCCGCTGCTGCGCGTCCTCGTGGCCGTCGATGCGGCCGCACGCGCGCCCGCACCCGTTCCCGCGGGCATCCGCTGATATGGCACGTCCGGACCACGCTGCCCCGGCCACCGCTCCGGCGCTGGCCCTCGCGCGCGAAAGTACTCGAAACGGAGGCCGCCGCGATCCTGGGTCTCGTCCAGACCCTGGACGAGCGCTTCGAGCGCGTCATCGAGATGCTGCTCACCTGCCGCGGCCGCGTCATCGTCACCGGCATGGGCAAGTCGGGCATCATCTGCCGGAAGATTGCGGCGACGCTCTCCAGCACGGGAACGCCCGCCTTCTTCCTGCATCCGGCAGAGGCTGTACACGGCGATCTCGGCGTCATCCAGCCCGACGATGTGATCGTGGCGTTGTCGCACAGCGGACAGACGCACGAAGTCCTGCGGGTGGTCGAGACGATCAAGCGCCTCGGCGCGCGCCTCGTCGCGCTCACCGGACGGCCCGATTCGGCCCTCGGCGGCGCCGCCGACGTGACGCTCGACACGCACGTCAACGAAGAAGCGTGTCCCCTCAACCTCGCGCCAACCGCCAGCACGACCGCCGCGCTCGCCCTGGGCGACGCCATCGCGATGACGCTGCTCGTCCGGCGCGGCTTTCGCGAGGACGATTTCGCCCACCTTCACCCCGGTGGCAAGCTCGGAAAGGGCCTGATGCGGGCACGGGCATTGATGAGCGGCGGCGAGCGCATGCCAGTCGTCTCGCTCGAGACGGGCATGCGCGAGGTCATCGAGGAGATGTCGCACAAGAAGCTGGGCATGACATGTGTCGTCGACGCACAGGGAAGGCTCGCCGGGATCGTGACCGACGGCGACCTGCGGCGCGGCGTCGCCGCATACGGCGGCGACCTGATCGATCGCAACGTCGCCGACGTGATGACGAAGGCGCCGGTGACCATCTCTCCCGATCTGCTCGCGGTCGAAGCGCTCAAGATCCTCGAGGATCGCCGCATCTCCTCTCTCATCGTCGCCGAGGCCGGGACACCGGTCGGGGTGCTCCATCTCCACGATCTGTGGCGAACGGAGATGTTCTGACGCCCCCGGCGTACTTCCGGTCATGAGCGCCGAGTTCTCAGGAGATGTCGAGCAGCGGGCCGCCCGCCTCAAGCTGCTGCTCTTCGATGTCGATGGCGTCTTGACCGACGGCCGTCTCGACATCGATGCCGACGGACGCGAGTCGAAGCGCTACCACATTCGCGACGGCACGGCGCTGGTGTGGGCGCGGCAGGCGGGCCTGCTGACGGGTCTGCTGTCGGCACGCTCGTCGCACTCGACGGCGGCGCGGGCGCGACAGCTCGGCATCTCCATCGTGCGGCAGGGCGCGGACGACAAGCTGCGCGCGTACGACGAGATTCTGTCGGAACACGGCCTGCGCGACGAGGAGGTGGCCTACATGGGCGATGACCTGCTCGACCTGCCGGTGCTGCGGCGCGCGGGCCTGTCGAGCGCGCCGGCGGACGCCGTCGGCGACGTGCGGGCGCGCGTCCATTGGGTGAGCGAGCGCGGTGGCGGCTGCGGCGCCGTCCGCGATTTCATCGAGCAGGTCCTTCGCGCGCGGCAGCAGTGGGACGCCATCCTCGGCCGCTACATCGGAGCGCGCACGACGTGATGGCTTCGTACGGGTTGCTGCTCGCGACGCTCGTGGCGCTGCTCGTCGGTCTCGCCGTCGGCAAGGCCTGGGAGCGCTACAAGCTCCAGGAAGGCCGCTGGATCGATCGACGAAAGGCGCGCGAGTCGCCGCACTACATGCAGGGCCTGAATTTCCTGGTCGCCAATCAGCTCGATTTGGCGATCGAAGAGCTCAGCCAGGCTGCCCGGCTCGCGCCGGACGCGCTCGAGATCCACATGATTCTCGGCAACCTGTACCGGGAAAAGGGACAGGTGAGCCGGGCGGTGCAGATCCATCAACAGCTGCTCCAGAGGCCACGGCTCGGCCGACTGGAGCACACCTACGTGCTGCTGTGCCTCGGACTCGATTACCGGCGCGGCGGGTTCGTGGATCGGGCGATCGAAGCGTTCAACGAAGTGCTCCGCCTCGACTCGAAGAACGAACACGCCCTCATCCAACTCGAAAAGCTCTTCGAGGATCAGCATCAGTGGCAGGAGGCGGCCAGCATCCGCAAGCGCCTCGCGCAGCTTGCCCGGCCCAGCCTCCAGCCCCGGCACGAGACCATTCGGGCGTTCCTCGAGACCGAGTTGGGCACGCAGGCTCGCGAGGCCGGCGATCTGGCGGCGGCACGGAAGCATTTCGAGACCGCGATCGACATCGACGCCCACGTCCCACCTGCCTACGTGAACCTCGGCGACATGACCCGCGCCGGTGGCGATGCGGCGGGCGCCGCCGAAATCTGGGAGCGCCTGGTGTCGCTCGCACCCGAGCGCGCCTACCTGGTCCTCGATCGGCTCGAGCAGGCCTACGCGTCGCTCGGCACGCCGGAGCGTTTCGAAGAGACGTGCCGACGCCTGAATGCGGCCACGCCACACGACTGGCGTGCCGGCCTCGCACTCGCGCAGCACCTGCGGCAGCGCGGCGAGGCCGCGGCGGCGCTGGACCTGCTGCTCGCCTCGCTGGCCCACAATCCGCACGGCGTCATCCTGCACCAGGCGATCTGGGAAACGCTCGTGCAACTGGGCGTCGCCAGCAGCGACGTCGATCGCTACATGTCGGTCAGCCGTGAAGCCGTCTTCTATCGCGACCCGCACATCTGCATCCGCTGCCGCTACCGCAGCAACGAGCTGTTGTGGCAGTGCCCGCACTGCCACGAGTGGAACACGTTCGTCGAAGAGCGCCTCGCGGCGGCACAGGATGGGGAAAGGGCGGAGGGGTAAGAAAGGAGGAAGTAGAGAGTGCGTCGAGTCGCGCTGACCGGCGGCATCGCAACCGGCAAGAGCTACGTTCGGCGGCGGCTCGAGGCCGCCGGCGTGCCTACGATTGACGCGGACGTGCTCGCGCGCGAGGCGGTCGCGCCCGGCTCGCCGGCCCTGGCCGCGATCGTGGAGCGGTTCGGGAAAGACGTCCTGGATCGCGACGGCGCCCTCGATCGGCCTGCGCTGGGACGACTCGTCTTCGCCAACCCCGCGCGGCGGCGCGATCTCGAAGCCATCGTCCACCCCGTCGTCCGCGCGGCCACCGACGCCTGGTTCGAGCGATTGCACGAGACTGGAACGGCCCCCTTCGCGGTCGCCGACATCCCACTGCTCTACGAGACCGGGCGCGATGCCGACTTCGAGCGCGTCGTCGTGACGACGTGCCCCGAGGCCATGCAGATTGCGCGCATCGCGGCGCGCGACGGGCTCTCGGAAGCGGGCGCGCGGGCCCGCATCGCCGCGCAGTGGCCGCTCGCCGAGAAGGTCCGACGCGCCGACTACGTCGTCGACACCGGCGGATTGTTCGAAGAGACCGATCGTCAGGTGGACGCGGTGATTCGCGCTCTCACCAGGAGGGCGGGGCTCTAGCCCTTGCCGACGCCGGGTGAAGCCCCGGCCTCCTGGTGGTGGGGCTCAATGGTGCGGGGTGGCCGACGGGCGGCCGCTCGCGTAGCGCAGGAACACGTGGAACGACAATGGGCTGCCGTAGCCTTCCTGAAGGTTCCGAGGCACGCGATAGCCCGTGATGTCGCCGCCGACACCGAGGCGGCCGAAACCGGCGACCAGCAGGTCGTACACGTAGCCGGCGGTCAGCGCGCCGACGCGTGAGTGCGGGTGAAAGTGCTGGAACCCTGGCGGGTGGATGCCGCCGCCGAGGATGCTCTTGGTCGCGATCTCCGCCCGCGTGTAGACCGCGTGGCGCGCGTGAAGCGCGAAATTCGCCTCGACGAGATAGGCGTCGAAGACGCCGAACGGCTCCCGCTTCTGCCCCCATGCGAGGAACGCAGCGGTCGGCCGCGCAAGCCACGTTCCCGTGTAAGCGATCGATGCGGTGAGGCGCGTCTCGTCGTACGGGTGGATCCATTCCGGCTGGTTCAGATGTCCGCCGGAGGCCTGCACTTGCCACGGACCGGACGTCCACGACACGCGCGCGGCCCACGAGTCGGGCGCTCCGAGATCGAGATCGAGCCGATTCTCGTCGGGCTCGCGGCCGTGGAACCACGACGCTTCGAGCGTGGCGCCGCCGTACTTCACACCGCCGGTGAAGACGCTGCTCGAGATGTGCGTCGAATCGAGGTTGTGATGCGAGAGCGGTACCTGCGGGTTGTCCGCCGCTGACGGGCGGTGCATGAACGGCGGCGGCCCGAGCGCGGGCGGGCCGACCGCGAAAGCCTCGAAGCGTGCGCGCGCGCGGCCGAGCGGCCGCTCGACCCGGCCGCCGAGCTGCATGATCAAGTCGTGCGGGTGCTGATAGTCGATGAGCGGCGCGCCCTCGAAGGTCTCGCCGGTCTGGAAGACCTGCGGCGAGCCGAGATCCGGCATGGTGAACGGCTCGAGGGAGAACATCGAGTCGAACGTCATCGCCGTATCGCCGAACGTGCGCTGGGCGATTGCCATGAACCAGTTCTGTGACTCGACCTCGTCGAAGTCGGTGAACTCGCGGCGTTGGTAGTTGAAACCGAAGAACACGGTGGCGTCGAGGCGCAATCGCCACTGACCGGGCGCGGACTGGTCGACGGCAACCGCCTGATGGGCCGCCGGCGCGCCGTGGTCCGCGTGCGGGTCTGGCGGCGGCGTCTGCGCCCAGGCGGCCACCGACCACAGGACCATCACCAGCGGGAAGACGAAGCCCATCGCCGCGCGTGGCACGCCCGTTGCTGATGGTCGCCGCATGCAACCGGCCCGCACCTGTTGTAACAAAGACGGACGTGGACCGGCTCGCCTCAGCTCGCATGGGCAGATCGCTCATCATCGGCGCGCTCGTCCTCGCCGCTCATCTTCAGCTTGGGTGCGGTGGATTGACGCCGAGCGCTCCCTCCCCCCCGACTCCGCCGGCCGGATTGAATCCACCCCCGCCGGCCACACCGCCTCCCCCGCCGGCCACACCGCCTCCCCCGCCGCTCACGGCGGAGGTCACCATCACGGCCGCCGGCGTCGCCCCCAAGGAGGTGACCGTGGCCAAAGGGGGCAGGGTCACGTTCGTCAACAGCGACTCGCGCGTGCACGACGTCTATTCCGATCCGGATCATCTCGGCACCGATTGCCCGTCCATCAACCAGGCCGGCTTCCTCCTGGCGGGTCAACGCCGGGAGACAGGTCCGCTGACCGTCGCGCGTGACTGCGGCTATCACGATCACCTGAACACCAATGACGAGTCGATGCGCGGAAAGATCATCGTCGTCGAGGTGCCATGAAACGTACTCCAGCTGGCCGGTGCAGATTACGCGCCACACGCGACCGCGCGGAACCGGGCCCGGCAGCCCCTGGCGGCGACGACGATCGAAAGGGCTTACCCGAGGCGTAAACGACGGCATGGAGCGATCGTGGAGATCCGGGACGAAACCAGCGCCGATCGTGAGGCCATCCGAGCGCTCGTGTACGAGGCGTTTCGCGGCCACCCGCAACACGAGCCGGGAAGTGAACCGGTCGAGCACCGGCTCGTCGACGCCTTGCGCGACGCGGGAGCGCTGACGCTCTCCCTGGTCGCCGAATCCGACGGACACGTGATCGGCCACGTGGCGTTCTCGCCGGTCGCGATCGATGGTGCATCGTGCGGCTGGTACGGGCTCGGGCCGGTGGCTGTCCGTCAGGAGCGGCAACGGCAGGGAGTAGGGGCGGCTCTCATCGAGCACGGATTGATCCGTCTGCGCCATCTGCGAGCTTCCGGCGTGGGACTGGTAGGCGAGCCCCGCTACTACGGGCGTTTCGGTTTTCGAAGCGACCCGAACCTGACGCTGCCCGGAGTTCCGGCGGAATACTTTCTCTGCTTGCCGCTCGCCCAGCCGGTTCCGAAAGGCGTGGTCACGTATCACGAATCGTTCGCAATCGGGTGATCGTGTGGCGCGGGCTTCAGTCCGGCCAGGCGGCGGTAACAGGCCCGAAGGCCGTGGCCCCCACAACGTTCAAAGGCCGAGGCGTTGTTCGGCGGCGATGACGGTGTTCTTCATCAGCATTGCTCTCGTCAACGGACCGACGCCCCCAGGCACGGGAGTGAGCGCGCCGGCAACGGTCGCAACCGCCGGGATCGACGTCGCCGACGAGCAGCGAGCCCTTGCGCTCGAACTCGAGACGCCGCGGCGAGGCCTCGGGGAACCAGCGTGCAACGAGCGCGGCATCATCGACGCGGTTCATCCCGACATCGACCACCAGCGGCACCCGGTTTGACCAACGCCGGCGTCACCAGGCCCGCCCGTCCGATCGCAACGACGAGCACGTCGGCCGTCGCCGCCACTTCGGCGAGGTTCGCGGTCCGCGAATGACAGACCGTCACCGTCGCATGCGCGTGCAGGAGCATCAGCGCCATCGGCTTGCCCACGATGTCGCTGCGGCCGATGACGACGGCTCGCCGCCCGGCGACCTCGACGCTCGGAGCGCGCCAGCAGCTCCATGATCCCTGCTGGGGTGCACGATCGGAGCACCGCGCGGTTCTGGACCAGGCGCCCGACGTTGACCGGGCTGAAGCCGTCCACGTCCTTCGACGGATCGATCGTCTCGAAGACGCGCAACTCGGCGCTCGAGCCCATGGCGGACGGCAGCGGCGATTGCACGATGATGCCGTCGTGGATGGGGCTTTCGTTCAAACCGCTGACGACGGCCAGCGTCTCCTCGAGCGTCGCGGACTCGCCGGAAGGCGGACGAGATCGACGAACATTCCCGACGTCGGTCCCGTCCTTCACCTTGTGCCTGACGTAAACCTCTGAGGCCGGATCGTCGACCGACGAGGACGATGCCGAGACCGGGCGGACGGCCGGCGGCATTCCTGACTGCCTGATCCGCGACTCGAGCTCGGCGCGAATGTCGCGCGCGGCTGCGTTGCCATCGAGCACTCGTCAATGGGCATCTGGTGGGCGTTCCTCACGCTGGGAATCTGGGCTGCGGGCCCCAGGCTGCGGCGACCGGGCCTCAAAAAAAGATGCCAGGAGGGCGGGGCCGTCCTGCTCAGACGCCGACGGCCTGACCTTGCGCAACGGCTTCGAGCCTGTTCAACGACTCGAGGCTCCCCATGACGACGAGCTGATCCTCGGCTGCCATGACGGCCTCCGGCGCCGGGTTGAACTCCATGCGGCCGTTGGCGCGGCGGATGCCGACCACGACGACGCCGATTCGCTGCCGGACGTTGCGCCGCCAGAATCGACTGACCGCAGAGCGGGGACGCCGCGGTGAGCATGCACCTGTTCGATGCCGAGCTCGGGACCTTCGCCGCTGGTGGCGAGCTGAACGAAGTCGAGCACCGCCGGCCGCAGGGCGGCCTGCACGATCTGCTGCGCCCCGACCTGGTACGGCGACAGCACGCGATCGGCGCCGGCGCGCTTCAGCTTCCGCACCGCATCCTCGGTTTCGGCGCGGCCGATGATGTAGAGGTCGGGACGGAGCAGACGGGCCGTGATGATGATGTAGACGTTCTCGGCGTCGGTGCCGGCCGCGGCGATGAGCGCCTTGCGCGCGCGGAAGGCCGACCTTGAGCAGCACCTCCTCGTTGCTCGCGTCGGCCTCGACGGCCAGTCCCCCGTCTTCGACCACCTGCGGATCAGCTCCGGATCGCGATCGATGACGACGTGCGGGACGCGCTGCTTCCGGAACTCGTCGACGATGATCCGGCCCATGCGGCCGAAGCCGCAGACGATGAAGTGGATCGCGGAGGTCGTCGATCATGCGCGAGCGCCGCTGTGCTTCCCAGCGCACGGCGAATCCGCCCTGCACGAGGCCGGCGACCGCCAGCGACAGCACATAGAAGAACAGTGCCGACTCCGCCGAGCAGGAGCAGGATCGTGAACCCCTCGCCTGCCCGCGACATCGGGTGAATCTCACGGTAGCCCACCGTCGTGACCGTGATCACGGTCATGTAGAGGCTGTCCCACAGGACCAGCCTTCGATCAGCCAATAGCCGAGCGTTCCGGCCGCCAGAATCCGCGACGATGAGCGCGCCGGCGATGCCGGGCGGCCCGAGCCACCACGAGGCCCGCGTGAGGCGGGAAGGCCTCGGGCGGACGGACGCGTCCAGCGCCGGCGCAGTCACGCGGCAGGACCTCCGCGGCCATTCGGACGCGCGTCAGGCCGCCTTTTCGGGATGGCGCAGCACGCTGTGCCGGTAACCGTAGGCGAAGTACAGCACGATGCCGATCACCATCCAGATGACGAGCCGCTCCCAGGTCTCCTTGGCAGCCCGGCCATCAGACCGAGCGACACCAGCGCCGAAGCCGGCGCCACGACCCACACGAGCGGCACCGAGAACGGCCGCTTCAAGTCGGGCCGCTTCATACGCAGTGCCAGAA
This sequence comes from Vicinamibacterales bacterium, assembly GCA_963840865.1. Taxonomy (GTDB): domain Bacteria; phylum Acidobacteriota; class Vicinamibacteria; order Vicinamibacterales; family Vicinamibacteraceae; genus CAWJAP01. The sequence goes on along the minus strand of CAWJAP010000019.1, from coordinate 297,196 downwards.
TCCCGATCGAGACGATGACGAACGCCATGCAGCGTGCCGATGCTCACGAGCTCGCCGAGGATATTGATCGGCGTGAACCCGGCCGCAATCGACACGAGCACGCCGGTGAGAATCGTCGTGATGTGCGGCGTGCGGAACTTCGGATGGAGCTGCTTGGCCCACGCCGGCAGCAGGCCGTCCTTGGCCATCGAGTAGAAGATGCGCGGCTGCCCGAGCATCATCACGACCATCACCGAGCTCAGCCCGGCGATCGCGCCCGAGCTTGACCAGATACGGCAGGATGTCATCAAGCCTTCCCAGGCGGAGCCCGCGGCCTGGATCTTGGCCGCGTCGATCGCAACCGCCATCGGCGCGGCGCCACTCAGCTCCTTGTACGGGCACCAGCCCCACCATCACCGCGGAGACCGCACGTAGAGCAGGGTGCAAACCACCAGCGACCCCAGGATGCCGACGGGCATGTCCTTCTGGGGGTTGCGCGCTTCCTGGGCCGCGGTCGACACGGCATCGAATCCGATGTACGCGAAGAAGATCACGCCGGCGCCGCGGAGCACACCGCTCCATCCGTACTGACCGAACTCCCCCGTGTTGGGCGGAATGAACGGGGTCCAGAGCGACGGTATCGATGAATTGCAGTCCCGCGATGATGACGAGGAGCACGACCAGCGTCTTGATGATGACGATGACGGCATTGACCCGCGCGGACTCCTGGATACCGATCACGAGGAGCGCGGTGACGAGCACCGTGATGATGACCGCGGGCAGATTGAAAACGGCGGTCACGGCGCTGCCGTCGGCGAGCGTCACGAGGGTGCCGGGCGCCGCGCTGAACTGCGCCGGGAACTGAATGCCGAGATCGGTCAGACACCCGAATCAGATATCCCGACCATCCCACCGCCACCGTCGCGGCCCCGAGCGCGTATTCGAGGATGAGGTCCCACCCGATGATCCATGCGACGAACTCGCCCAGCGTCGCATAACCGTACGTGTAGGCGGAGCCGGCAATCGGAACCGTGGAGGCGAACTCCGCGTAGCACAACCCGGCCAGTGCGGCCGCCACGCCGGCGAGCACCATCGAGAGCACGATCGCAGGCCCGGCGTGCGCCGCGGCCGCCTGGCCGGTGAGCACGAAGATGCCGGTGCCGATGATGGCGCCAATCCCGAGCGTCACGAGATCCAGCGGGCCGAGCACGCGTTTCATCGTGTGCGCGCCCGTGGCGTCGGCTTCGGCCCTCAACTGGTCGATTGGCTTCGTGGCGAAAATCGACATCTAGTCGGTCCTCCTCCTTCGAGCCCGGGGGCGCGCGGCATGCCAACCATGCGCCACCAACAGGCGGCACGCTCGAGTCGCGGCATTATAGCGGACCCCTGAAGCGTCCCCGCGAACGTGTACGGCACGCGCACTCGAACGACAGACACGCCGCGCACGCAACGGGGCACTGCCCTCCCTGAGCCCAATCCGGCGGGTTTCCAGCCTAACTCCTCGACTCGGTTGTCTCGAGCATCCGCCCGACGCGTTGCGGTCGGCAGAGCACGGACCGGCAAGGCGGTGTGCTCATTGCGGGTGACCTCGGGGCATTGGTCACACGCCGCTCGCCGCGCACGCCGACGGGCGCAGGAGAGGAGCCCTCCCATGAGACCGTTCGGAGCCAGTCTGGCCGGCTTCGATCTCGAGGTCTGGCTGCTCGACCAGTCCAACACGAGCGGCCAGACGTTCGGCGGCACGCTCTATATCTACGAGCCCGATCCAATGCGGTCCGATGCCGCCAGCGCGACACCGGAAGCGGTCAATCTCGGGGCCGAGACGTCGGCTCTGGGCCTGGCCGAGACTGGCGCCAACCCCGTTCATCAGCAAACGTCGATGCGACCGGTGTCGAGCGCGCGGATGCGCACGGCATCCGCGTCCGAAAGCTGTTTCGAAAGTGACGAAATGGGGTCGGGTGCTTTTTTCGGACCGCCATCACGCGAACAAGCACCCGACCCCATTCGTCACCCGAGCATGGCGAGGTACTCCGCGACACGCGCCGCCGGATCGCCGGTCCTCAGCAGGTCGCCGATGACCGCGACCGACGCGGCGCCGGCGTCGACGACGTCGGGCGCGGTCACCAGCGTGATCCCGCCAATCGCGACGATCGGCAGCGTGGTTTTCGCAGCCGCATACGCCACGAGATCCAGACCGACCGGCTCGTAGCCGGTTTCCTTGGTCACCGTGCCGTAGACGGGTCCAACCGCGATGTAGTCGACCGCTTCGTAGAGCGCCTGGTCGACCTGCTCGCGGGTATGCGTCGAGAGTCCGATGAACCCCTCGGGACCGAGGAAGCGTCTGACGAGCGCCGGCGGCAAGTCGTCCTGCCCCACATGCACCGCTCGTAGCCCCGCGGCCAGCGCTACGTCGAACCGATCGTTGACGACCACGAGCGCGCCGCAGGGATGCGCGGCATCGCGAAGCGCTTCGCAGTCGGCCAGGAACCGGGCGCTCGGGGCCAGCTTGGCGCGTACCTGCAGCAGGCGCACGCCCTCTGCGATGAGCGTCCGCCCGAGCCCGGACACGGTGTGCCCGGCGAGCGTTGCCGCTTCCTCGTCGACGATGGCGTAGAGCGGAGGCAGCGTGAGCGCATCAGCCGTCGGATTCGTCGGATCTGAGGCGTGGCTCACAGTCTGATTCTGTCAGATCTGGTCCGTGGCCAGATCGGGTCCGTGGCGCTGGTCCTTCTGTCCGTGGCTCTGGTTCGCGGCTAGACGGCCTGGGCGAGGCGCCCGGAGCCCTTCCTGTCCGGAGATTGATAGCGCTCCATGAACGACGTGTTGATGCGGCCGTCGCGGAAGTCGGGCTCGGCGAGCACCTTCAGGTGCATCGGAATCGTCGTCTGGATGCCTTCGACGACCGTCATCTCGAGCGTGCGCCGCATGCGATCGATGGCCTCGTCCCGATCGCGGCCGTGCGCCATGATCTTCGCGACCAGCGAATCGTAGTGGGGTGACACGATGCACTCCGAGTGCACGTAGGTGTCCACCCGCACACCCGGTCCGCCCGGCGGGCTGAACACCGTAATCTGCCCGGGCGACGGCGTGAAGGTCTCGGGGTGCTCGGCGTTGATGCGGCACTCGATGGCGTGGCCGCGGACCACGACGTCGCTCTGACGGAACGACAGCCGGTTGCCGGATGCAATCCGAATCTGCTCCTTGACGATGTCGACGCCGGTGACGAGCTCGGTGACGCCGTGCTCGACCTGCAGCCGCGTGTTGGCCTCGATGAAGAAGATGTTGCCGGCCGGGTCCATCAGGAATTCGAAGGTCCCCGCGTTGGTGTACTGGACGGCCTTCGCCGCGTCAACGACCGTGGCGCCGAGCTTCCGCCGGATTTTCTCGGTGAATGCCACCGACGGCGCCTCTTCGATGAGCTTCTGGTGGCGCCGCTGGATGGAGCACTCGCGCTCCCCAAGGTGCACGACCGCGCCGTGATGGTCACCGAGGATCTGGAACTCGATGTGTCTCGGCGACTCGACGTACTTCTCCAGGTACACGTCGCCCACGCCGAAGGCGGCCTGCGCTTCACGCTGCGCGGTCTTGAGCGCCGCCTGCATCTCGTCGCTGGTGCGGACGATGCGCATCCCGCGCCCGCCACCGCCGGCGGCCGCCTTGATGATGATGGGATAGCCCATGTCCTTGGCGATCTTGAGCGCGCGATCCTCGGAATCGACGGGCCCGTCGCTGCCGGGGAGGACGGGGACGCCCGCCTTCTTCATCACGCGCCGCGCCCGGGCCTTGTCGCCGAGCAGCCGGATGACGTTGGCCGAGGGACCGATGAACTTGATGTGGCAGGCTTCGCAGACCTCGGCCATGTACGGGCTCTCTGAAAGAAACCCGTAGCCGGGGTGAATCGCGTCCGCGCCCGTGATCTCGGCGGCGCTGATGATCGCGGGCACGTTCAAGTAGCTGTCACGGCTCGCCGCCGGTCCGATGCACACCGCGTCGTCGGCGAAGCGCACGTGCAGGCTGTTCTCGTCCGGCTCCGAATAGACCGCCACGGTCTGGACGCCCAGCTCGCGGCACGCACAGATGACGCGAAGGGCGATCTCACCGCGATTGGCGATCAGGATCTTCTTGAACATAGAGCCACGGATCAGATTCGGAGCCACGGATACGATCAGATGAAACCGGTCACGAGCGGCCTCACCGCACCATGAACTCCAAAGACGACGGATGGAACAGGAGCGAGGATGGGAGATATGTCCGATCTTTCCTAGCCTTGTCCGATCTTTCCCAGCCTCCTTGCTGTCATCGGATGAAGATCACGGTCCATCGAATCTATCCGTTGGTCTTGATCGCGAACAGGCGCTCGCCGTATTGCACCGGCTGACCGTTCTCGACGTACACCTTGACGATCTCGCCTTCGTACTCGGACTCGATCTCGTTCATCAGCTTCATCGCTTCGATGATGCAGAGCGTCTGGCCCTTGCGGACGCGCTGCCCGGTCTCGACGAAGGGCGCGGAGGTCGGATCCGCAGATCGGTAGAACGTCCCGACGATCGGCGAAGTGACGACGGCGAGCTCGACGGATTCGTCCTCCTCGGCGGGCGCCGCCGGCGCGACCGCGGCCGGCGCGGCGACGGGCGCCGCGGGCGGCACGGCGAGCGGCAGGGGCGCCGCCAGGCTGACGGGCGCGGCGATCACCGTCGGTGGCCCTGCTTGCGGACCCGCAGCTTCAAGCCGTCCTGTTCGAGCTCGAACTCGGTGAGCTCGTGCTCGCGAACGAGCTCGAGTAGCTGTTTGATGGCGTCGACGTTCATGAATGAATGATCGGGAAGCTCACCGGTCTCGGTTCTCGGCTTGTCGGTGTCGGCTGTGGGGTGCTGGAAGTCGACCTCGGTCGAGGATCGGGCTCGCGCGCGCGGGGGGATCCGTGTCATGCCGGGATGGTCCGCCACTCGCGGGGCACGTCCGTCAGCAGGTCGACGCCCGTCTCGGTCCGCAGCAGGTCGTCTTCGATGCGAACGCCGCCCAGGCCTTCCACGTACGCGCCCGGCTCGATGGTGAACACCATGCCGGGCTGAAGAAGGTCGCGTCCCGGCGAATCCTCGGTGCGCTGACCGAGCCGCGGCGCCTCGTGCACGTCGAGGCCGAGCCCATGGCCCGTCCCGTGCCCGAACACCCGATCGAGCCCGTGCCGCCGCAGCGTGTCGCGCGCCGCTTGATCGACCTCCCCGGTCTCGACGCGTTCGCGGCGCGCCGCAGCAATGGCCGCCTCCTGGGCCTCGAGCACCGCGTCGTAGATGCGCCGACACTCGGCGGAGACCGAGCCGACGGCGACCGTGCGCGTCAAATCGACGCAGTATCCGCCGTGGACGCCACCGAAGTCCAGCACCACCAGGTCTCCCCCGGCGACCCTCCGCGCGGTCGGCCGCGCGTGCGGAAGGGCGCTGTTCGGCCCCGACGCCACGATCGTGTCGAAGGCAGGTTTCTCGAACCCGGCCCGCTTCAACCGCCAGTCGATGTCGGCGGATATCTCGAGCTCGGTGCGGCCGCTCCGCACCACTTCGTCCAGCACCTCACACGCCACGTGCGAGAGCCGCCGGCCTCCCTCGCGCAGCAGCTCGATTTCGAGCGCGTCCTTACGCTCGCGGGCCCGCTCGACGACGCGATCCGTGTCGACGAGCTCGACTCCCCTGATCCCGGACTCCGATAGCCGCGTCTCCCACAGGCGCCATCGCGCCACGGGCACGTGACTGGCCTCGAAGCCCAGCCGTCGGATGCCCGGCTCACCTTGGGTGGCGGCGCCGGTCGCCCCGTCGCTTACCTCGGCGACGAGCGCGACGAACCGCCGGTCGTATCCGGTCCCGCCTCGAGCGGCACGTGGACCAGGCCGGGGGGCGCCGTCCGTTCCCGGATGAGCCCCAGGACCGCGGCACTGTAGCGGAAGTCCACCACCAAGTAAAGGCGCGCGGGGGTGACGAGCAGCAGGCCCGCCGTGCCGCTGAATCCGGTCAAATACCTGATATTGGCGAGATTCGAGACCACCAGCCCGTCGAGCCCCTGACTGGCGATGGCCTCGGCTACACGTTGGTGCCGCCCCTGGAGGGGGTGGGGGTCCATGGCTTGGGTTCCCAGCCTGAGGCGGGAACCAAGACTCTACCATCAGCGAGTTTTTTCGGGCGTCGGCCCTGAGCCGGCGCGGCGCGGGCGGCCTTGAATCGCTGCGCTAGTCGGATGACCCTGGGCAGGTCGCCCGGCACCGCGATGGCGGAGGGTTCGTGGGATCGAGGCCCCGCCTGTCAATCTCCGGGAAGGAGGGCGTGGCTTTAGCCCCGCCTGTCAATGTGCGGTGAGACCGTTGCCGCCGCTGCCGCCGCCGGCGCGGCCGCGCACCTTGAGGATTCCCCGGTAGAACCGTTCGAGCGCCTCGACCATCGCGGCCTTCTGCGGCGCGAGAGCCGGCGCATCCGCTTCGCTGCTGGCGGCAGCGTCGACCACCGCCGATTCGCCCTTCTCCGCCACTTCCTGTTTCAGCGACTGGACGATGTCGGCGAGCTCGTCGTCGCCGGGCGCGAGCGACGACGGCCAGCTGGAACTGCTCGAGCGGCTTTGACGAGCTCGGATTGGCGCCAGTAGAGATCGCCGAGGGCCCGGCGCGCGGCGAGATTGTCGGGCGACGTCTTGAGCACGAGCCGCAGCTCGCGCTCGGCCTGCCCGTGATGACCGAGCTCCATCAGGCTTCGGCCCAGCGTGACCCGCGCCGACACGTAGGTCGGATGGAAACGCAGCCCGGCGCGGCTCGTGTCGACGGCTTCGTCGAACCGCCCCGCGCGGCGATATTCCTCCGCGAGCGTGGCGAAGACGATGGACGCCGGGTCGGATTCGACCCGGCGTCGCAGCTCGTCGAGACGGGCTGAGGTCTCGGCCATAAGCGACCGCTAGTTTATCGTGACGCGTCTTGGTTACCGAGTTGGTCGCTCCGGCGCTGTCGGTCACGGTCAGCACGACCGTGTAGCTGCCGGCGCGGCTGTAGACGTAGTCGACGCGCGCGCCCTCGACGATGGTGTTGTCACCGAAGTTCCAGACGTAGCGGCGATGGTCCGTCCCGGAGGCGCCGTCGACACCGTCGCCGTCGAAGAACACGCGCTGGTCCACCGTCACCGTCGCGGGCGAGATGGTGAAGTTCGCCATCGGCTGCTGGCCCGGACCCACCGTGACCGACTTGCTGGTCGTGCCCGTCCGGCCGCTGCTGTCGGCCACCGTCAGCGTCACGGCGAAGGTGCCGGCCGACGTGTACCGTCGCGACGTCGTCTGACCCGTGCCCACGCCACCGTCACCGAACGTCCAGTTGTAGCGCGCGATGAAACGATCGGCCGGTTGACGCCTGCGACGCCGACGCGTCGAAGAACACGCTCTGTCCCACGCCCGGCGTCGTCGGCGAGAAGCTGAACTCGGCCGTCGGGTTCGGCGACGGCTGCCACCGTGACGGTCTGGGTCACCGAGTTGCTCAACCCGCGATCGTTCGTCACGGTCAGCTTGACGACGTAGGTGCCCTTACTCGGAAGTAGCGTCCGCGGCCGCACGCCGCGCGCCCGTCTTGCCGTCGCCGAAGTCCCACTGGTACGACGATGATCGATCCGCCCTGGCGGATGCACGGGTGGCGTCGTTCGGCGCCGCCGGGTCGGGCATGCACGACGCGATCGAGCTCGACCCGTCGAAGATGACTTCGCCGTCCTCGATCGGATCGGAGGGCGAGAAGGTGAAGCTTCGGCACCGGCGCGAACGCGACCGGCAGGATCACGCCCTGCGGCACCAGGCGGATGTCGACGCGGCGCGCGACGGCCGTCACGATAGTCGGTACCCGCCGGCGTGCCGATAGATGGTCACCGTGAAGCCGGGTCCGAGTTCTGCGACGGCGGCCCTGTGGGCGCCGTGTAGGTGACCACGGCCGCGTCCGTCCGAGCCGGTCGTGACGTTCTTGGTGTTGAGCCGGCCGATGTCGACCACCTCGCCACCCTGCGTGATCTCGACGCGGACGCCCTGGTTCGCCAGCCGGCCGGCCGCCGGCGTCGCGAGCCGAAAATCTGAATCTGCGACTGCTGACTGCCGTCCATCGTGAGGACGTCGGGGCTCGCCCGGAGCTCGAGCGAGAGTCCCAGCTCCGAGGGTCCGGCGAGTTCGGGTGCTTCGGTCTTCGTTGACCTGCACCCGGCCGAGCGCAACCGCCGCGAGGATCGAGCAGCCAGCCGAGGCGGCCGAACCGGCGCGCCACGACGGCATGCAGCGTCTCATTCGTGCGTGCCTGAGTGGTGTGCATGTGCCTGCGCTGTTCTTGCCAAGAATCGATATGTGCAGGCGAGCCGTCCTGGCGCGCCCACCGGTCAAGGTCCTCTTGGTTCACGCGTCTCAGTCCGGATCGGCCCAGTCGGCGAAATTCACGCTGATCGTGCCGGTCACCGACACCTCGCGCCCCGTCTGGTCGTGGCCGAAGAAGGTCACGTGGGCGAGCGTCGAGATGACGCCGGCGCCGCCGATCGGCACGGGCACCTGGCCGAAGTCGGTGGGACGGTCGGCCATGTTGATGAGCGGCGGCTCCAGCTTGGCCTGCACCCGCACGAGCACGAACGGCACGATCGACGTCTGGGCGCCGGGCCCCACCGTGAACGTGACCCCGCCGTCGAACGGGTGGGGCACGTCGACACCGGGCGTGTTGCGGCCATCGGCGCGGCGGAACTCCACGCGATAGCGCGTGACGGTGATGGCGTTGTTCGAGCTGGGACCGACCGGGTTGGTGACGTCCTTCATCGCCGCCGTCATCGACACGCGGCCGAGGTCCTCGGCAAACGCCGCCGCGGGTGCGCACGTCGGACTGAAGGAACGGCGAGAAGACCGGGCTGTCCTCCGCGCCGCTCGCACCTTCGAGCACGCTGACCACGAGGTACGAGGACGCCTGACTCTCCCGCATCGTCTCGCTGCCGCAGCCGCTCGCTCCCGCGGCCGCCAGCATCAGACCGGCGCAGGCCGCGCACCACTGCGCGCTCCGCACGCGAACGCTGGCTGACTTGAACAACGGCATGATGGCCACTGCCTCCCTGAGTCCTTTCGGGAATGCTCCAGTCACGTCCCGGGGCACCTGCCCACGGGCCACAATCCACCCCTACTTGCCGGCTCCGGCCATGGCGCTCGTCTCCGCCTGCGCCATCTGGCCATTCTTGAGAATGCGCGGCGTGATGAAGATGAGCAGCTCCCCTTCTTCCTGACGCGAGTTCTTCGACTTGAACAGGTTGCCGATGAACGGCATCTTGTGGAGCCCCGGCGTGCGATCGTCGATCGCGATCCTCGAACGTCTCGTAGATGCCGCCGATGACCGTCGTCCCCTGGTCCTTCACGAGCACCGTCGTCTGCACGCGCTGCGTGTTGATCGAGACGTTGCCGTTGGCCTGCACGGTGCCGCGCGATCCGTTGTCGACGTCGACCTCGAGGATGACGGGGCCGTCGGCGAGATGCGCGGCGTGACGTTCAGCATGAGCGCCGCGGTCTTGAACTGCACCTGCGGAATCGGCTGGATGATGTTGACGCCGCCCGCCGCTCGGCGGCGCGGTCAGCGTGGTGTAGGGGATTTCCTCACCGCGCGTGATCGTCGCCTTGATGTTGTTCTGCGTGACGACGCGCGGGCCGAGCAGCATCTGCACCTTGCCGTCGCGTCTCGAGCGCCGAGAGCGCGCGTCGATGCGTGAGTGCGCCGTTGAGGGCGCGCGATGCGACACCGGCAATCGTCGGCGAGTCGGGTTCGTGACGCCGGTCGCGGCGCCCGCGCCCGGCACCCGGTGGCCTGCGAGCTCCCGGTGATCTGTTCGGGAACGCGAGCGGCAGCGTGTTGCCCAGCTCCGGCGTCGCCGTGCCCGAAGAAGCCCCACTTGATGCCGAGCTCCTTGGCGAACGCCTTCGTCGTTCGGACGATCCGCGCCTCGATCTCGACCTGCAGCTGCGGCCCGTCGAGGTCGCCAATCAGCTTCATCGCGCGATCGAGCCCGCCTGCAGGTCGGTGATGATGAGCGTGTTGGTCCGCTCGTCGACCTCGATCTGGCTGCGCGTGGTGAGCGCCGTCTTCGTGAGCAGCGCCGCGAGGTCGCGGCGCCTTGGCGTGATTCAGCGTCTTGGTGATGGTCACCAGCTCGCCCGAGAGCGCCTGCTCGTCGGCCAGCTTGCGACGCGACTCGGCTTCGGCGCGCAGCACGTCGAGCGGCGCGATGCGGACGATCGTGCCCTCGACCGTGTAGTCGAGCTGATTGGCGCGCAGGATGATGTCGAGCGCCTGATCCCACGGCACCTCGTGCAGCGAGACGTCGACGGTGCCCTTCACGTCGGGATCGATGACCAGATTCAGGCCGGTGATCTCAGCGAAGGTGCGGAGCACCGCGCGCAGGTCGACGCCCTGGAAGTCGAGGCTGATCGGGTGCCCCGTGAACTGCTGCGGCGTCGTGTCGCCCGGTTTGCGATCGGCACGGTCGGCTCGATGCGCCTGGCGGCGCGACGCGCGGCGGGTGGCTGCGCGGCGCGGGCTGCGCCGACGCCGTGCGCGGCGCGGCGGCGGTCGACCGCGCGCGCCAGCGTGAAGCTCGCCGGCGCGGGCGTCGACGGCGCCGGGTCGGCAACCGTGATGACGACGTTACGCGGATTCGCCTCGTCGGTCTGCACGCGATAGAGCGTACTGGCCCTTCAGCTGCACGACGACGCGGGTCGACCAGCGGGCTCTGGCTCGCCTGCGACGCGCGGACGCGATCCACCAGGCCCTGGTTGACCGTGGTCACCGCCGGCGCCGCGGCGCGAACGCCCGGCACGTCGATGACGAGACGCGGCGGCGCGTCCTGGGCCTCCTCGGGGCTGGCGCAACTGTCAGCCGGCCGTTGCCGCGCAGCGTGATCGCCACGCCCTCGGGCGCCTTCGCAATCGCGACGCCCACGAACCGCGTGGCAGGCGCCACGTCAGCCGGCTCCGCGGCGGCCGGAGCGGTGCTCGCTGCGGCGGCAGCGGGCGCGGCAGCCGGGGCGGGCGCGGGCCTGGCCGGCGCTTCGACCGCGGTCTGCTCCGCCGTTCTGCCCGCCAGTGTGATCGCCATCTCACGGCCGTCGGGCGGAGGGCTTCGCACGCTGTACGCCACCTTCACGTCGAGGTCGAGGACGACGCGGGTCACGAGCGGGTTGGCGTTGTTGAGCGCCACGCGCACGCGGCGCAGCGGACCCTCGCCCGGCGTCGCCGGCGGCCATCGTCGGGCGCACGCCGGGGAAATCGACGACGAGCCGCAGCGGCGGCCGATCGGCCTCCTGCAGCGTGCCGTAGGCTCAGCCGACCGTTGCCCTTGATCGTGACGGTCACGCCATCGGCGTTCCGGCCCGACCTCACGCCGGTCAGCTCGGTGGCGGCGGGGGCCGATGCCTGCCTCGGCAAGCGTGAGCGAACGGGCCGCGACGCTGCTCAACTCCAAGAGCGATCGCGAGCATGAGTGTAAGGAGCGGAACCACCGCTCGACGGCCGCGCATTACTTGTCCTCCTCAAGTGTCCGCAGAGGCTTCCGAATTTCCCGCTGTTTGACCAGCGAGAGGGGATCGTTGACCGGCTGCACGAACACGACGGCTTCAGGGGTGACCGCCCGCACTGCGCCATCGAGCAGGCGATCGTTCGGACGAACGATGTAGGTCTTGTTGTCGGGGGCCTGGACCATCGCGACGAGCCGGCCCTGGCTCTTCACGACGCCCTTCACGGTGGCCTCGTTGATGGCGAGGCTCTGCGAGACCCGCGAGTTCTCGCGCGCGCTGCCCTTCGGATCGCGACGCGCGATCGAGACCGATGAACGGATCGCGGCGGCCGGCGGCGTCGTAGGTGTAGGCCGGTGGGGCCGGAGCGGGCGAGGCGGCGGGCTCGGCCGGCCGCGGGCGTTGCCCGGCCTGGGCCTGCGCCTGCTGGGCGCTCGTCGTCATCGCCGCCGACGAGGGCGACCACGAGCGCCGTGCCGAGAGCGATGCCGACCGCGCGGCCGACCGTCGCGCTCGCCACGGTGACGGGTTCTGACGTTCTGTGGAACACGGGATGCCTCCTCAACCGACTCGCACCCATCTCAAACACACGCTGCTCCACCCGACCGGGGCTCGTCATGGAGCGGCGGTCGGCGGCTTGACCCCCGCGGGCACGCCGGGCCGGCCCGGCTTCTTGACCGCCTGCGGCTTGTCGAGCAGCACGAACGTCGTCGCCGTGCACTGCGCCGTGATGGTCGTGCCGTCGGTCGTGTCCTGTTCCGCTCTTGCCTTGATCGCGATGCCGCCGACGTTGATGATGCGCGGCACCTTGCTCACCTGGTCGAAGAAGCGCGCCAGGCTGTGATACGTGCCGTCGAGCTCGAGTCGTCATCGGCCACTCCTGATGGAGCTGCTTGCTGGCGACCGCCTGCGGCCGGAACGCCTTGACGACGAGGCTCGACTGCGTCGCCAGCGTCTGGATGCGGCGCAGCATGTCGGCGACGTCACGCTGCTCGGGCACGACCGCCTTGAGCGCCTCGAACCGCGCCCTCGAGCTCGGCGAGCTCGGCGCGGAACTCGACGAGGCGCTTCTCGGCGGCGCGGCCCTTGGCGATTTCCTGGTGCTCGCGCGCGAGCTGCTGCCTCTTTGCTCTTCGAGCTCGCTCGCGCATGGTTCGACCCGTAGAAGCAGTGGTAGGCTGAAGATGCCGGCGCCACCGATGACGGCGAAGAGCAGCATCTGCCCGTACCACGGAAGCTTGTTCAAACCGAGTTGCATGGCTCAATCCTTCGCGTCGTGTCCGAGCTTCGTCCGGCTCGGCGGGGTCCTGCGACTTCCTTGCGACTGCCGCCTTCCTGGTCCCTTCGACTACTGCGCCAACTTCCGCGCCTGCGCGGTGCCGGGCACGCCAGGCGTCGCCGGCTTCTTCGCGCCCGGCATCGCGAAGGTGGCCTTGACCGAGAACTTGATCAGGTCCTTGTCGTTGTTCTTCTCTTCCTCGCTGCTCAGGATCTCGACCGGCCGCGCGAAGTAGCCGGAGGCCTCGAGGTTGGCGACGAAGTCGGCGAGCGACGTCAGCGAGCTGGTGCGGCCATCGATCTGCACGTCGTCGCCGGTCTGCTTCATGTCGACGAGCCACAGGCGATCGGGCAGGCTGCGGCTGATCTGATCGAGCATGTGGACCGGCGCCGACCTGATTGCGGCGCAGCTCCTCGATCAGCGAGACGCGCTGCTGCAGCTCCTTCTTGCGGCTGTCGAAGCCGCTCGACTTCCTTGAGGATCGGCGCGAGCCGCTGCTTCTCCGCGCGCGCCGCGACGAGCTCGGCGCGCAGCCGCGCGTCCTCGGCTGCGATCAGCGAGAGTAGTCCCATGCCGATGTAGCCGCCGCAGGCGAGGAGACACCGAGGCGCGACGCCAATCTGGCCGCCTTCTCGCCGATGTTGAAGCTGAAGCTTGCGCCGCTCTTGGCGACCGGCTTCTCGACCGCGAGCAGATTGATGCGAATCATCGGTCACCCACTTTCCGGAGCGCGAGCCCGACGGCGACGGCAGAGGTCGCCTGCACGTCGGCGGCGGGGTGACGCCGAAGCGCGCCGACGTCGAAGCTCACCTTCTTGAACGGATCGAAGAGCTCGACCTGCGAGTCGAAGCGCTCGGCGAGCATCTCGACGAAGCCGTCGACGCGCGACGCGCCGCCGCTCACCACCAGGCAATCGATGCGATCGGCGCCGGTCGTGCCGCGGAAGAAGTCGAAGGTCTTCTGGATCTCGAGGAGGACGTTCTCGGTGACGGCGCGGAGGATCGGCCGCGCGATGTCGAGCGAGTAGCCGTCGACCGGCAGGCCGCGCTTGAGCGCGTCGGCCGTCTCGTACGGGACGTTCAGCTCGCGCTGCAGCGCGTCGGTGTAGGCGTTGCCGCCAATCGAGATGTCGCGGGTGAAGAGCGACTGGCCGCCGCTCAGGATGTTGATGTTGACCGCGCTCGCGCCGAAGTTGACGAGCGCGACGACCTGCATGGCGTCGAACCCGTAGTTCACCTCGTAGGCGTTCTGCAGCGCGAAGGCGTCGACGTCGACGATGACCGGCTGACGGCCGGCCTGGGTGATGACGCCGGTGTAGTCGGCGATCTTCTCCTTCTTCGCCGCGACCAGCAGCACGTCCATCGTCCCGGCGGCGGCGCCGGTGCCCTGCCCCACCACCTGGTAGTCGAGGTTGACGTCCTGAATGTCGAAGGGGATGTACTGCTCGGCCTCCCAGTAGATGGACTCGGCGAGCTCCGCCTCGGTCATCTTCGGCAGCGTGATCTTCTTGACGATGACGGCGTTGCCCGCGAGCGAGGCGGCGACGTCCTTCGTCTTGATGTTCTTCGACTCGAACAGGCGCCGGATCGCGTCGGCGACGGCGGCGCCATCGATGATGGCGCCGTCGACGATGCTGTCGGGCGGCACCGGTTCGATGCCGAAGGCGGTGACCTTCCAGGACTTGCCCGAGCCCTTGACTTCCACCGCCTTGACGGCGCTCGAGCCAATGTCCAGACCAACGACTGCGCGTGCTCTGCGAAACACTTCAGGACCTCGCGTGGCCCGCTCCTCGCGTGGCGAGAGCAAGCCGTCTGGTGGCGTCCGGAGCGAACCGTGGAGCGGCACACGCGCCGTGCGCGCACCGCTCCGTTACCGCGCCTTCGGATGAGCAAGGGCGGTGCCAGGGCTCGTCACTGGGTCAGTTTTTTGTCCGTTTTCTGTGATGCAGCGCACAGCGTGAACGCCACGGCGTGCGCGGATCGTTCACGCGGAACTGACGGATCTCGTGAGGGAAACCGGCAAGAACCGTCAGGCTCGCGGTGGGTGCGTCGCGAGCGCGCTCGATGCGTGCTGCACGACGTTGCACGAGGGCTCACGAGACCGCGCGAGCCGCGTGCGGTCCAGGCCCGTTGCGGGAATCGAAAAGCCCCCGCGTGACGGGGGGCGCAGTTTCTGACAGGGATCGACGGGAATCCGTCAAGGGTCGCATCGACGCGTATCGTCGGTCGCGCCGTCGCGTGTTCACTGGCTGTGCACCTTCGCATCTCGCGCCTCGAACCGCGCACGTGCAAGGTCCGATTCGCGTGATGCGAGAACGGGATTCCGACACACGAGCGTCCCGTGTGCGTGGATCGCTCGCGCCGCGATGTGCGTGCGCCACCCACAGGATTGATCGGCGAGTGGTGTGCGCCGATCAGCGCCAGTCGCCGGCGGCGACGAAAGAGGCCCAGAAGAACGGATGCGTCGACTCACCGCGCGCCCGTCGATCGCGGAGCATCGTCAGGCTCGCATGACGGACGGCTTCCGCGGTATCGAGCTTCTCCTTGAGCCGCGCCGTGTAGAGCGCACGCATCCACACGCGGGTGGCGCGATCCTCGACCGACCACAGGCTCATGATCACGGTGCGGACACCGGCGGTCTGGAACGCGCGCCTGAGGCCGAAGACGCCCTCACCGGGCCCGCCATCATCGCGCGGCGCCACCGCGCCACGAGGTCGTCGATCGTCGCGGCGCGACCGAGCGGCACGGCGATCGGTTCACCCGATTCCGGTCGGAGCACGAACGCGATGTACCAGGGTCGGATGGCGTGATGGTCGAGCTCAGCCGTGTCCTGTGCTGCCATGTAGACCATGACCGTCCATTTTCTTCGCCATCGTGTGCTCCTCGCGGGTTGCTCGTGGACGGGACCACCGACACCGTTCCATCGAATCGGCAGGCTGAACGCGGCGCGACTGGCCGAACGCACCTGTGGCGGGCCGGCACTCCATGAAACGGCGGTCGGGTTGGATCGGTACCCGGTACCCGCAACCCGGCCGGGCATGACGCGCGGTCGGGGTGGATTATGCGTCAAAGCTCAGCTAAACTGTACGCTTCCGAGCCTGCTCCGAGGCCCCACCCCCCGCTTGGCGCCGCCCAACCGGCTTCGGCCCGAGTCGGGATCCCTGCGCCTTGACATGAACCGCCAGGCGGCGTATCCTTTTTGTTTGCCGTAGCCTAGCTGCGGTCGAAAGGGATCTCATGTCGACGTTCTTCCCAGCCGCCGGCACGGTCGAGCGGCGGTGGCACCTCATCGACGCGGCCGACGTGCCGGTCGGGCGGGTGGCCAGTCTCGCGGCCAAACTGCTGCAGGGCAAACACAAGGCGAGCTATACGCCCTTCATCGATACCGGCGACCACGTCATCGTCATCAACGTGGCCAGGAGCAGGCTGACCGGCAAGAAGGAAGAGCAGAAGCTGTATCGCTATCACAGCGGCTACGACGGCGGCCTGCGCGTCGAACGCGCCAAGGAGGTGCGGGCGAAGCATCCCCGCCGCCTCATGGAAGAGGCCGTTCGGGGCATGCTGCCCGAAGACGAAGCTGGGGAATGCGATGTATCGCAAGCTGAACGTCTACGAGGGCGGCGACCACCCGCACGCGGCCCAGAAACCAGCCAAGATCGAGGTAGCCTGAAGTGGCAGTCACGCTGCAGTACCATGTGGTACCGGCCGTCGCAAGAACGCGGCCGCGCGCGTCTTCCTTCGGCCCGGCACGGGCCTCATCCAGGTCAATCGCAAGCTGTTCACGGACGCGTTCACGATCGAAACGCTCCGCATGGTCGTGCGCACGCCGCTCGTGCTCACCGAAACCGCGGACAAGTTCGACGTCGTCGCGACGACCGACGGCGGCGGCATTGCCGGACAGGCCGGCGCGCTGCGCCTCGGCATCGCCCGCGCGCTCTGCGAATACAACCTCGAGTTGCGCCCGCGCCTGAAGAAGGCCGGCCTGCTCACGCGCGACCCGCGCATCAAGGAGCGCAAGAAGTACGGCATGGCTGGCGCGCGCAAGCGGTTCCAGTTCAGCAAGCGCTAAATCGTCGAAACGTTTTGGAGGAAGCTTGACGCCAATCGCTGTGAAGGACCTGCTGGAGGCCGGAGTCCATTTCGGCCACCAGACGAAGCGCTGGAACCCGAAGATGAAGCCGTTCATCTTCGGCGAGCGGAACGGCATCTACATCATCGACCTGAGCAAGACGGCGAGGCTGTTCCGCGAGGCCGAGCAGTTCTTGAGCAACCTGGCCGCCCAAGGCCGCACGGTGCTCTTCGTCGGCACGAAGCGTCAGGCGCAGGACGCGATTGCCGAAGAAGCGCAGCGCTGCGGCATGTTCTACGTGAACGAGCGGTGGCTGGGCGGCCTGTTCACCAACTTCACGACGATTCAGCGCAGCCTTGGCCGCCTGCGCGACCTCGAGGCGATGGTCACCGACGGCCGCTACGACTCGCTGTCGAAGAAGGAAATCGCCAAGCTCGAGAAGGAAAAGCGCAAGCTCCAGAAGAACCTGGACGGCATCCGCCACATGGCGTCGCTGCCCGACGCGGTGTTCATCATCGACACCCGTCACGAGCAGATTGCGGTCGACGAGGCGCGCAAGCTGCGCATCCCGATCGTGGGCGTGGTCGACACCAACTGCGACCCGGATCAGGTGGACTTCGCCATCCCGGGTAACGACGATGCGCTGCGCGCGATTCGGCTGTTCGCGTCGCGCGTGGCGGATGCGGTCATCGAGGGCCGCGGCGTGCGCGAGTCCGCGACGGCGGAAACGCCGACCGAACCCGCGTCCCAGGACGGCGCGGACGACCGGACGCGGCGCGCGGCAGGCCAGCCCGTGGCGCGCCAGCGTCGACCCGATCGCCCAGCCTGCCAGCACCACGGCATCGGTCTAACCCGATTCCATCCGACGCCGGCCGGCACGATCAGGCCGGCGTTCTTCGTGTACAGCCGTTGGCGTGCGGCCAGGCACCGCGCCCACGGTTTCAGGAGCTTGCCATGAGCATCTCAGCGAGTGACGTGAAAGCCCTGCGCGACCGTACCGGCGCGGGCATGATGGACTGTAAGGCTGCACTCATCGAGGCCAAGGGCGACGCCGAGGAAGCCATCACCATCCTTCGCAAGAAGGGCATGGCGCAGGTGGCGAAGAAAGCCGGCCGCGCGATGAAGGAGGGGCTGGTCGGCGTGCGCCTCGACGGCAACGCGACCCACGGCGTCATCGCCGAGATCAACTGCGAGTCGGACTTCGTCGCGCGCACGAACGATTTCCAGTCGCTGGTCGCAACAGTCACGAGCGAGTTGCTCGGCGCCAGCGAGTCGGACATTCCCGCGCTCATCGAGCCGGACGGCGCCATCGGCCAGAAAGTCGGAGCGGCTATCGCGAAGCTCGGCGAGAACATGGCCGTCTCGCGCGCGAACAGCGTGGGCGGCAACGGGCTGGTCGGCAGCTACCTGCACCAGGGCGGCAAGATCGGTGTGCTCGTGGAGCTCGCCGGCGTGCCGGAGGGACAGCGTTCGTCGGAGGACGCCCAGCGGCTCGTCCGCGAGGTCGCGATGCAGATCGCCGCGGCCAACCCTGGCTATGCCACGCGGTCCGAGGTGCCCGCCGACGTGATCGAGAAGGAGAAGGCCGTCTACCGCGCGCAGATGGAGAACAGCGGCAAGCCCGCCAACGTGATCGAAAAGATCGTCGAGGGCAAGCTGGGAAGCTTCTACGCGCAGACCGTCCTTCCCGAGCAGCCGAGCATCCGCGACCCCAAGATGACGGTGTCGCAGGTCCTCGCCGAGGCGTCCAAAACACTGGGCGCGCCGGTTCACGTGACCCGCTTCGTCCGCTACAAGGTCGGCGAAGCCAGCTGAAGTGTGACCGCGGTCGCCGGGTGCTATGGCTCGAGAAGGACGGCAACCTGAGAAATCAGCACCCGACCCTCGTCAGTCTGCCACCTTCCTCCTTCGCTATAATCCCTCCGCCATGCCCGCCTATCAGCGCGTGCTGCTGAAGCTCTCCGGTGAAGCCCTGATGGGCGAGCAGTCGTTCGGGGTCGACCCGGCGGTCGCCACCCAGATCGCGAGCGAGGTCGCCGAGGTCCAGCGCCTGGGCGTGCAGACCGCGGTCGTCATCGGCGGCGGCAACATCTTCCGCGGCCTGGCTGCGAGCGCGCGCGGCATGGACCGCTCGACCGCGGACTACATGGGCATGATCGCGACCGTGATCAACGCCCTCGCGCTGCAGGACGCGCTCGAACAGCAGAACGTGCAGACGCGTGTCCTCACCGCCATCGAGATGCGGGCCGTGGCCGAGCCGTTCATCCGGCGCCGCGCCATCCGGCACCTCGAGAAGGGACGCGTGGTGGTCTTCGCCGCCGGCACCGGCAATCCGTACTTCACGACCGATACGGCCGCGGCGCTGCGCGCGATGGAAATCAAAGCCGACGTGATCCTCAAGGGCACGAAGGTGGACGGCATCTACACCGCCGATCCGATGCTTCACCCGGAGGCAACCCGGTTCGACAGCATCTCGTACCTGAAGGTGCTCGAGCAGCAGCTGCGCGTGATGGACACCACGGCCATCTCGCTCTGCATGGACAACAAGCTCCCGATCGTCATCTTCAACCTGCGCAAGCCCGGGAACCTGAAGCGGGCCATCATGGGCGAGCCGGTCGGATCGCTGGTGACGGCGTGAGAGCCGAACGCCACGACTCGGCCACCGGCGCGTCTACCGGCGGTTCCTGGCGACCTTTCAGGATCCACACTCACGGAGCCACGCGATGGACGTCAGTGACACACGAGCCCTGCACGCGGAAGTCAAAAAGCGGATGGACGCGCAGATCGAGCACGTGCGCCACGAGCTCGCCGGCGTGCGGACGGGCCGCGCCTCGATCAACCTGCTGGACAGCGTGCACGTCGATGCCTACGGCGCGCTGGTGCCGCTCAACCAGGTGGCGGCGCTCTCCATCCCCGAGTCGACGCTCATCGTCGCCCAGCCCTTCGACCCGTCGCTCATGGGAGCAATCGAAAAGGCCATCCGCGCCGCGAATCTTGGGCTGAACCCGGCCAACGACGGCAAGCTCGTGCGCATCCCGCTGCCACCGCTCACCGAGGAGCGCCGCAAGGAGCTGTCCAAGCTCGTTCACAAGCTCGCCGAGGAAGGCCGCAACGGCGTGCGCCAGGTGCGCCGCGAGGCCAACGATCGCCTCAAGAAGCTCCTCAAGGATCACGCAATCTCGGAAGACGATGAGCGGCGGGCGCTCGACGAGGTGCAGAAGACGACCGACCAGTTCGTCCACACCCTCGACGACATGCAGAAGAAAAAGGACGGAGAGCTCCTGAACCGATAGGTCGCGGGTCCCAGGTTCGAGGTCCCAGGTCCGGGTCCAAGGGGTCCGCGCCAGGCGTAGTCTTTTGCTCCGGACCATGGACCACCAGGACCCACGGACCTTTGGACCTCTGACTTCGGACCTTCGGACCTCTGATTGCACTCACCTCGTTACTTCTCGCACCTCGAGTGCTCGCGACCGTGCGGGCGCCCCGCCCGCGATCCACGCACCCGTCAATTTCTGTGTGACTGCGGCGCGCCGCTGCTCGCGCGCTACGATCTCGCCGCGGCCGCGAGCTGGCCGAAGGCGTCGCTGGCCGATCGCGCCCCCGACATGTGGCGCTACGCCGAGCTCATGCCGCTTTTCCACGGCGAGACGCCGGTCACGCTCGGTGAGGGATTCACGCCGCTCGTACACGCCACGCGCCTGGGACGCGCGCTGGAGCTCGACGCGCTCTACGTGAAGGACGAGTCCTTCAATCCGACCAACTCGTTCAAGGCTCGCGGCCAGTCGGCCGCCGTGACCCGTGCCCAGGCGCTCGGCGCAACGACGCTCTCGGTCCCGTCGGCGGGCAATGCCGGCGACGCGCTCGCCGCCTACGCCGCGGCGGCAGGCCTCGAGGCGCGCGTCTTCATGCCGCGGGACGTGAAGCGTCCCTTCGTCCTCGAGGCGGAGCTGTACGGCGCGACGGTCACGCTCGTCGACGGCCTCATCACCGATGCGGGCCGCGTGGCGGCGCAGGATGGGGCGGCGCGCGGCTGGTACGACGTGTCGACGCTCAAGGAGCCGTACCGCGCCGAAGGCAAGAAGACGATGGGCTACGAGATCGTCGAGCAGCTCGGATGGCGCTATCCGGACTGGATCCTCTACCCCACCGGCGGCGGCACCGGCATTGTCGGCATGTGGAAGGCGTTCGAGGAGCTCGAAGCGATCGGCTGGGTCGCGGGCCGGCGTCCGCGCATGGTGAGCATCCAAGCGGACGGCTGCGCGCCGATCGTGCGCGCCTACGATCGGGGCGACGAGCACGCGGCGCTGTGGGAGGATGCCCACACCATTGCGGACGGTCTGCGCGTGCCCCGCGCCGTCGCCGACTTCCTGATCCTTCGGGCGGTGCGCGAGAGCGGTGGCACGGCGCTCACCGTGAGCGACGGGGACATGGTCCGCGGCATGCGCGATCTCGGGCGCCTCGAAGGGATCAGCGCCGCACCCGAGGGTGGCGCCGCGCTCCAGGCGCTTCGCGTCCTCGTCGAGCGCGGGCTCGTCGAACGCAACCACACCGTCGTCCTCTTCAACACCGGTGGCGCGCTCAAGTACCTCGACGTGCTCGACGCGCCCGCATCGTAGCGGCGCGGCGAGCCGTCAATTCGCACCGAAGCAGTAGATCGCCTTGGCCGTGGTACGTAGATTCGCCCGCCGCTGAGCGCCGGCGTCGCGTGGATCTCGTCGCCGAGATCGTTGACGCCGAGGATCTCCCACTGTTCCCCGGCCTTGAGGACGATCATCTTTCCTTCCACGCTCGCGAGGAACACCTTGTCGTCGGCGGCAACGGGCGACGCCTGGTAGTCGCCCAGCGCCTCGCGGGTACGCGGCCAGACCGAAGTCGGCGAAGAACACGACGACGCCGTGCTCGTCGGCCGCGGGAGTCGGCGACGCCGGGTCGTTGGCCCGATAGGCCTGCTGCGATCGTTCGCGCCGGATCTCGCGCCGCCATGTCTCGCGGCCGGTCTCGACATCGAGGCACAGCGTCAGCAGTCGGTCGCCGTCTCTGGCCGTGAGGTAGACGCGCCGGCCGACCACCAGCGGCGACGACTGACCAAAGGGCACCGTCGTCCTCCACACCATGTTGCTCGTGGGCGAGAACGACACGGGGGAGCCGACGGCGGAATCGACGCCCGAACCGTTGGGTCCTCGGAACTGAGGCCATTGCGCGGACGCATCGCCCGCCCACCCCGCGAGGAGCGTCAGCACCGACCCCGCGCACACCGCTCTCCGGCAGCCGCTCATCTACTCTCCTTTGACGCGGATTCGGCTCGATCTACCGTCAGGCTCGTCGCGCAGTCAAAGTCTTTTCGGCCGTGGCCCGCCCCGATCTTGTGGGCCGGCGCATTCTCCCGTACCGTGCTCGACATGATCGCCATCCTCTTCACCGGCGGCACGATGTCGATGCGGCTCGACCCGAAGACGGGTGCCGCCGTGCCGGCGCTGTCGGGGGGCGAGATTCTCGAGCACGTGCCCGGCTTGAACGCCATCGCCGAAATCGACTTCGAGGACGTGTCGCGGCTGCCCGGACCGCACGTGACGCCCGAGCGGATGTGGCGGCTTGCGCGGCGCGCCGCCGCGTGGCTCGAGCGGCCTGACGTCGACGGGCTGGTCATCACGCACGGCACCGATACGCTCGAGGAGACGGCCTATCTGCTCGACCTGCTCCTGCTGTCGCCCAAGCCGGTCGTCATCGTGGGCGCGATTCGCACGATCTCCGAAGCGGGATGGGACGGCCCGGCCAACCTGCTGGCCGCGGTCCGCGTGGCGGCAGCACCCGGGTCGCGTGAGCGCGGGGTCATGGTCGTCATGAACGAGCAGATCCTGACGGCGTCGGAAGCGCAGAAGATCCATACCGAATCCGCTGGCTCGTTCGCGTCGCCGGAGTTCGGACCCGTCGGAGTCATCGACGCGGGCAAGGTCCTCTACGTGCGGATGGCGCCGAGACACGGCAAATGGACGGCGGCCGACGCCGACGCAGGCCTCCGCGTGTCGCGACTCGAAACGAACGTCGACCTGATCAAGTCGGCTGCGGGCGCCGACGATCGCTTCCTGCGCTCGAGCCTCGCGTCCGGCGCGAAGGGCATCGTCATCGAGGCGATGGGCCGGGGCAATCTGCCTCCGACGATGAAGCCGGGCATCGTCGAAGCCGAGCGGGCCGCCGTGCCGGTCGTGATCAGCTCGCGCTACGGCGCTGGAAGCGTGCAGGAGCGCTACGGTTACGAAGGCGGGGGCCACGATCTCGCGCAACTCGGCGTCATCTTCGCCGGGCGGCTGAACGGCCTCAAAGCGCGGATGAAGTTGATGGTCGCGCTCGGCTACACGAACGAGCCTGCGGCGCTGCGCGAGATCTTTGCCGATACCGCCTAGGAATGACGAATAACGAATGACGAATGACGAATGACGAATGGTTGGCAGGCCCGCAGCGCTAACCCGCCGCCCGGAGCTCGTAGAGGATCGCCAGGGCCCGCGCGTAGCGTGCCAGTCGCTCGTCGTCTGCCGCGGCAGGTGATGCAATACGCGTGGTCTCCATGTTGTCCTGGAGATCGGCCAGCTTGACGTGCCAGCCGATCGGGTCGGCACCGGCCCGCCGTACGAAGGTCTCGTAGTCCTCATCCGGGCGCCGCGTCAGCGCATCGACCGCGCGCACGATTTCCGGCGCAAAGCCCTCGCGCTCGAGATCGACCAGGGTCCAGGGCGTATCTTCGACGACATCGTGGAGGACGGCGACGATCCGGGCCTTCCGATCCTCGAGGCCGAGCATCATCCGCAAGGGATGGAGAACGTAGGGAGCGCCGGCCTTGTCGAATTGCCCGGCGTGTGCTTCGGCGGCAATGGCGATCGCCCGCTCGAGCGTGCTCATCGGTGGGAACCCTGCTAATGACAAATGACGAATGACAAATGACGATGACGAATCACGAAGCACGAATCACAGAATGACGAACGCCCAAGGTCGGTAATGAGAGGTCGCGAACTCTCCCGAATCCCCATCCGTCATTTGTAACTCGCCATGTGTCAGTCGTCACTCGGTCTCGTCGCCGAACGTCACGCCCAGCGCGCGCGCCGTGACGATGACGTCGCTGTTGGGTGGCACGTTGCGCGTCCTGCCGACCACGTCGGCGAGCGGCACGCCGACGATGTCGGGTGGGGCGGAGGCGACCATCTTGTCGAACTCGGCGTTCAAGAGCATTTGGACGGCGTAGCCGCCGAAGCGCGTGGCGAGCGTGCGATCGAAGCTGGTCGGGGCGCCGCCGCGCTGGAGGTGCCCGAGCACCACGCTGCGGGTCTCCTTGCCCGTGAGCTCACCGAGCTTCGCCGCAACCTGCTGCCCCATGCCGCCGAGGCGCTCGACGACGCCTCCCGACGCGGCCTGAATCAGCGACCGCTGGCCGTCCTTGGCGATGGCGCCCTCGGCGACCACGATGATGCTGAACCGTGCGCCCCACTTCTCACGCGCCAGGATCCGCTTGGCGACGACGTTGATGTCGAAGGGAATCTCGGGAATCAGGATCGCGTCGGCCCCGCCGGCCACGCCCGCATAGAGCGCAATCCAGCCGGCATAGCGGCCCATCACCTCGGCCACCATCACCCGGTGGTGAGCCTCCGCCGTCGTGTGCAGCCGATCGATCGCATCGGTCGCGAAGCTCACGGCCGTGTCGAAGCCGAAACAGTTGGTCGTGCCGGCGATGTCGTTGTCGATGGTCTTCGGCACGCCGACGAGGGGAATCCCCCGCTTGGAGAACTCGTGGGCGATGGCCAGCGTGCCATCACCGCCGATGACGACGAGCGCGTCGAGGCCGAGCTGATGGAACATGTCGATGCATCGCTGCGAGTAGTCGCGCGTGCCGTCGCTCGTCTCGATCGGGTACAGAAACGGGTTGCCGCGATTGACCGTTCCGAGGATGGTGCCGCCGACTCGAAGGATACCGGTGACGTCCTTGGGGGTCAGGATGCGATGGCGGTTGGGCTCGATGAGCCCGTCGAAGCTGTCTTCGAGGCCGAGACAGCCGATTCCGTGGTTGTGTGCAGACTTGACGACGGCGCGGATGACGGCGTTCAGGCCCGGGGCATCTCCGCCGCCGGTGAGGACTCCAATCCGACGGATTTTTGGCATAGTGTCTTGCAGAACGGCCCGTAAAGGCCGGGAGTATACCATCCGGTTCAGACGGCCCCCGTCATGCCAGGCGGGCGCGATCCGTGCGTTGCGAGCGGCTCAGGCGAGGTGTTACACTGTCGTGTTCCGGGTTGCGCCCGATTCGGGCGCAGAGCGACGAACGGGCGGCTAGCTCAGTTGGGAGAGCGCAGCGTTCGCAACGCTGAGGTCACGAGTTCGAGCCTCGTGCCGTCCACCAGAGATTGCGCAGAAGACGGGCCTTCTTCGGAAGGCCCGTCCTGCGTACGGACTCTCCCCCACCCTCGCGCCCGATCGGCAATCGCGTTACCCTAGCGTGCCAGCCCTGAAGCGCCCTCCGATGACAAGTTGCTGAAGGAGGCGGAATGAGAGTCGCTGCGTGTCTCGCGGGGGTCGTGTTGTGCATCGGCGGGCGGTCTGCCGCGACGGCAGGCCAGGATGCCACCGAAATCTTCAAGCCGGGGCCAGGCGTGTCGCTGCCCGTTGTTGTCAAAGAACCCTACACGGTCTACCCGCCGGACGTGATGCGCGAGGGCATCCAGGGAACGGTCAAAGTTGAATGCGTCGTCGCGACGAGCGGCGTGCCGGAGAAAGTGAAGGTCGTCCGCTCGCTGGATCCCCGTCTCGACGCGGAGGCGGTGAAGGCCGTCGAGCGGTGGCGATTCAAGCCCGGCATGAAGGACGGCAAGCCGGTCCCCGTGCAGGTCGAGATCGTAGTCAGCTTCGCGCTCGCCAGGGAACGCCCGAAGGTGTATGAGCCCGGCAGGGACGTCGTCGCGCCGGCTCCAATTACACAGGTGAAGCCCGCGTATCCCAGGGAGCTGATGGACGCAGGCGTGCAAGGGACCGTCCTGCTCGAATGCGTCGTCGACACCGACGGCACGGCGAAGGACGTTGCGGTCAGCCGGCCGCTCAATCCCGTGCTCGACGCCGCGGCCGTGGACGCGTTGAAGCAGTGGCGCTTCGAGCCCGGACGACGGAAAGGGGAAGCCGCGGCTGTGCGTATCGAACTCGAAATGACGTTCTCGGTCCGATAGTGCGACGCCACCGAACGCTCGCCGCCGCGCTGCTCGCCCTGATCGTCGCCGCACCGCTCGCGGCGCAGAACCGTCATCCCATCTCGGGTCGTGTCATCGCCGGCGTGATGGGTCACGAAGGTGCGGACTGGCTCGAGCGCCCCGAGCGGGTGCGTGAAGAAGAGCCCGACCGCGCGCTCGAGGCCCTCGGCATTCCGCGCGGGGCCACGGTCGCCGACGTGGGCGCCGGCTCGGGGTATTTCACCGTTCGGCTCGCGCGGCGTGTGGGCCCGGCCGGGAAGGTCTATGCCAGCGACATCCAGCGCGAGATGCTGGCGCGTCTCGATCGCCGGATCAAGGCGGACGACATCGCGAACGTCACGCTGGTGCTCGGCGAGGAAGACGACCCGAAGCTTCCGGATGCCGCGCTCGATTTGATCCTGATGGTCGACGTCTACCACGAACTGGCGCAGCCGCAGGTCATGCTGCAAAAGCTGCGGAGCGCGCTCAAGCCGGACGGGCGGCTGGTCCTGCTCGAGTACCCGAAAGAAGATCCGACGGTTCCCATCCGGTTCGAGCACAAGATGAGCAGGGCCGAGGCGCAGCTGGAACTCGAGGCCGAAGGGTTCGCACTCCACAAGGTGCTCGACATCCTCCCGCGCCAGCACATCCTGATCTTCAAGGTACGGCAGGCTTCATGACCGCCGAAAGCGTTCCCGGCCCGTTCGAGATCAGCGTGGTGGAGGGCGACTATGCCATCTGCCGCCTGGACCCCGCCGACACCTTGCCGGAGTGGGCGCTGGCGGGCCCTGGACTCGCGGCGATCGTCCGCACGGCCAAAGAACTCTCGATTGTGTGTGCGCAAGCCCGGGTGCCTTCGGGTGTCCAGGCCTCTCCCGGCTGGCATGCGCTCGAGGTGCAGGGACCGCTGCCGTTCGAAATGGTGGGCGTGGTTGCCCGGTTGACGGGCGCGCTCGCCAGCCACGGCATCAGCGTGCTGGTCGTGGCGACCTACGACACCGACTATTTGTTGGTTCGCGCGAAGGATTTCGGCCGCGCGGTGCGGGCGCTCCGGCACGACGGACACACGGTGCACACGCCGGACACCGTGTGACGTGGAGACGCGGGGCCGGTGCCCGGTCGCGTCCTGTTGCTATACTTTCTCCATGCCGATCTTCGAGTACCGCTGCAAGGCCTGCGACCATCGCTTCGAGGCGTTGGTCCGTGGTTCCGAGTCGCCAAGCTGCCCGGCGTGCGACGGGGGCGACCTCGCCAAACAGCACTCGGTGTTCGCGGTCGGCGGGCCGTCGGCGTCGGTGAACCGGATGCCCGCGGCGGCTGGCGCGTGCGGGACGTGCGGCGACCCGCGCGGGCCCGGCGCCTGCTCGCTGAATTGAGCGTGCCTCGCGACTTGTGGTCCCGTCTTCGACAACCACGCCTGCCGCCACCGGAACTTGCGCACGCGCTCCGTGAGCTCGCCGACATCGACGAGCTCCGCGGAAACCATGATGCCGCCGCCGAGCTCCGTCAAGCGGCAGGGCGCGTGGCGTCACTGGATCCCGCACAGCTGCGGGCGACGCTGCGCAAGCCGTCCTCCGGCCCAGACACGCTCACGCCAGCTGTACGCCACCACATCGACGGCCTGATGCGTCAGGGCTCCGGGCCGTGGCTCGACACCGCCGCGGCCCGGCTGCCCCGCGACCTGGCCGGTCTCGTGCGTGCGCGCGATCGCGCGGAGGTGCTGGGCTGGTATCGTTCCGACGCCATTCACACGATTGCGGATCTCCGGGCTCATCCCAGCGCGGGTCCAATCGGCGACGGGCTGGTCGCCGCAATCCGTGGCGGCCAGCCGCGTACCAATCTCGGGCGCGCGCTCGCGGCGCTCGAGCCCCTGCTCGCGCGCCTCGACGATCGCCTGCCGTCGGCCGAGATCGTTCCGGTCGGCAGCCTGCGCCGGTTCGAGCCGACGGTCGGCGACATCTCCGTGCTGGTCATCAGCGACGCACCACGAAGCGTCATCGATGCGGCGCTCGAGCTCGTCGACTCCGCCGACGTTCGGGCGCGAAGTGCACGCGCCGTCACCTTCACGCTGGAGCGCGAGGACGTCTCGCTCCGCATCGTCGATCCGGCGGAAGCGGCCTGCGCGACGCTCCACTACACCGGCAGCCATGCCCATCTCCAGCAGCTTCGAGCCCGAGCGGCGACGCGCGGCCTGCGCCTCGAGCCACGCGCGCTCGTGGATTCGTCGACCGGGCAGCGACACCCGGTTCCGAGCGAGGAAGCCGTCTACGCCGCGCTCGAGCTGCCGTGGATCCCGCCGGAGCGCCGCTTCGGCGAAGACGAGATCGCGCTCGCGGAAGCGGGTTCCCTCGGATCGCCGCTCCGTCTCTCGGACGTCCGCGGCGACCTGCACCTCCACACCCACTACAGCGACGGACGTGATTCGACGCAGGGCATCGTGTGGGCGGCTCGCGCGCTCGGCTACGACTACATCGCCATCACCGACCACTCGCCGACGGCTGCCGCCAGCCGGACGCTGTCGCGCGAATCGCTCCGCACGCAGGCGTCCGAAATCGAGGCGCTACGACAAAAGCATCCGGCGCTCACGATCCTCCACGGCACTGAAGTGGACATCCTCGAGGACGGGCGTCTCGACTTTCCCGACGAGGTTCTGGCCGGTCTCGATATCGTGCTCGCGTCCCTTCACGAGTCGCACGGCCACGACGGCCGGACGCTGACCGCGCGCTACGTGCGGGCGATGGAGCATCCGCTCGTGAACGTCATCACCCACCCGGCCAACCGTGTACCCGGCCGGTCTGAAGGGTACGACCTCGACTGGGACGCGCTCTTCAGCAAGGCGGCTCAGACGGGCACGGCGGTCGAGATCGATGGCGCGCCCGGTCATATCGACCTCGACGGACGGCTCGCACGCCGGGCGGTGGAGCTCGGCGCCACGCTGGTCGTCGACAGCGACGGGCATTTCGCGGAACGAATCGGCCGGCAGATGCGCATCGGGGTCGGTACGGCAGGGCGGGGCGGGGTGGAGGCCCGGCACGTGCTGAACGCCCGTCCGATCGACGAGGTCCGGGCTTTCATTTCCGCCAAACGGCGGAAGGCGGGATGGGCCTGAGGGGCATCGCGGGCCAGGTCGGCACTGGGGTGCGGGGGTGGTGTACCATGCGCTCGAGCATGCACGGAGCAAGAAGGGCGGCGGTCGCGCTGGCCGCGTGGGCGATCCTGGCTGGGCTGAGGCCGCTGGCGGCCCAGGACCCGGCGAGCGAGCTGGCGGCGCGGCTGCAGGCACGCTACGAGTCGATCCGCGACTTCTCGGCCGATTTCACTCATAGCTACGAGGGCGGCATCCTGCGGAAAAAGGCGGTCGAGCGCGGGACGATGCTCGTCAAGAAGCCGGGCAAGATGCGCTGGGAATACCGCGAGCCCGAGGAAAAACTGTTCGTCTCGGACGGTCGTAAGCTTTACGCGTGGGTACCGGCGGACCGGCAGGTCACCGTCAGTAGCCTGCCGGCCTCGGATCAGGCTGCAACGCCGGCACTGTTCCTGATGGGACGCGGTCACATTACGCGCGACTTCACCACGAAGCTCGTGGATGTACCGGGCGCCCCGCCCGGCTCGGTCGGTTTGCATCTGACGCCCAGGGTCCGTGTCCCCGAGTACGAGACGTTGACCATGGTCGTCGACAAGCAGTCGTTGACGCTGCGCATGCTGGTGGCGAAGGATGCCCAGGCGGGCACCTCGACGTTCACGTTCGCCAATCTGAAAGAAAACGTCGGGCTTCCCGACAATCGCTTCACGTTCACCATTCCTCGTGGCGCGGATGTGGTCACTCAGAGCTGAGGCACGGCGCTGGCCTGCTCGCGCCCGACGGCAGGCCCTGGTCCTGGCACTCGCCGGGACGGCTGCGCTGTCGGCCTGCGCCACCGCAAGCGGACCCATCAAGGCGGGGCGTACCGCGGAGCTCGCCGAGGACTTCGATCGGGCCGTGGTCGAGTACCAGAACGCGCTGCGCCAGCGCCCCGACGACTACGAGCTTCGACGCGCGCTCGAACGCGTCAAGCTTCGCGCGTCGATGGAGCACTACGCGAAAGGCCGCCGCCTGGTCGGCACGGGCAAGCTCGAGGAAGGCCTGAGAGAGTACCAGATTGCACTGGAGCTGAACCCGACCAACGGTGACATCGAGCGCCAGCTTCGCGATCTGCGCTCGCAGGTGCGGGCGAAACTGGTGGTCGGAACTGAAGGCCGCACGCGGCTCGAGAGCCTCATCGAACAGTCGAAGGACCTCGCGCCGGCCGGCTTCGACATTCCCCGCACGATGAAGCTCGCCGACTCGCTGGTGTTCCGCAACGCGCCGGCGCGCGACATCCTCACCGCCATCGGACACTTCGCGGCGATCAACGTGGTGTTCGATCCGCAGTTCCGCGATCAGACGCTGACGGTCGATCTTCGGAACAGCACGCTCGAGGACGCCTTGCAGGGCGTCACGTCGAGCACGCGCAATTTCTACCGCGTGAGCGCCGCACAGACGATCACCGTCATCCCCGACACCCCGGCCAAACGCCGCGAATACGAGGAAGAGATCATCCGGACCTTCTTCCTGAGCAACGCCGACGTGAAGGAAACGCTCGACCTGCTGCGGCTGGTCGTCGACAACCGCCGGATCTCGGCGGTCACGGGCGTCAATGCGATCGCGATCAAGGACACGCCGGAGAAGATTTCGTCGGCGGCAAAGCTGATCAGCGCCATCGACAAGGCGCGCGCCGAGGTCATCATCGACGTCGAGCTGCTCGAAGTGGATCGCACGCGCCTGCGCGAGTACGGGCTGCAGATTGCCTCCCCGGGCTCTCCGGGTATCGACGGCTCGCTCGACGTCAACACGCCGGGCCAGACGCTGCAATCGCTGCGCAATCTCACCGCGTCGGACGTCTTCGTGACCGGCGTTCCGGGCCTCTACTACCGCCTGCTCAAGAGCGAGGGCGTCACCCGTGCGCTGGCCAGCCCGCAGTTGCGGACGGCGGACGGCATCGCATCGCAGGCGCGCTTCGGCGACGACGTGCCCGTTCCGACCACGGTGTTCGCGCCCATCGCCACGGGCGGCATCAACCAGCAGCCGGTGACCTCGTACACCTACCGGACGATCGGCGTGAACATCGACATCACGCCGCGACTCCACCACAACGACGACATCTCGCTGCGGCTGAAGCTCGAGGTGAGCAACCTGTCGGGATCGGGTTTCAACAACCTGCCGACGTTCGGCACGCGCTACGTCGAGACCACAATCAGGCTGCGCGATGGCGAGACGAACATGCTCGCCGGGTTGATTCGCGACGACGAGCGGACGACGCTCGACGGTGTGCCGGGCCTGAGCGATCTGCCCATCGTCGGCCGGCTGTTCGCCAAGAACCATCGTGAGACGAAGGAAACCGACATCGTCCTGATGATCACGCCGCGGATCGTCCGTGTGCTCGATCTCACGGAGAACGATCTCCGTCCGTTCCGCGTGGGCCGCGACAGCAGCGGAGGGGTCTACGAGATCCCGCTGCCCGCCCAGCCGCAGCAGCCACAGGCGCAACCGCCGGGGCAGCAGCCACCGGACGCGGATCCAGGTGCGGCGGGCGTGTCGCCGGGCGCGAAGACCGGACCCGCCGGCGGTGTCTACACACCGCCGCGCCAGCCCGATCCCGCACCCGCCAAACCTCCGGTCAAGCCCCCGGCCTAGGGTTTGGCGGCAGGCCGTTGCTCAGGCCCTCGCGACGAGACCTCTGGCCGCCATCGCAGCGCCCGGCGACCCGCCCAGGGTCGCCGGAGCAGCGCCGCGATTCCAAGGCGGCCCGCGGCGCGCGCTGAGGGCGCGCGCCGCCAAGCTGGTCAACGATCGCTGACTTCGACGGCGGCGCCGAGCGCCTGGAGACGGCCGACCACGTCGGCGTAGCCGCGCTCGACGGTTTCGAGCGGGCTGAGCGCGCTTCGGCCGTCAGCCGCAAGCGCCGCGGCGATGAGCGCCATCCCCGACCGCAAATCACGACTGTCGAGCGAGCGACCACGCAGCTTCGTCGGTCCCGAGACGACGATGCGGTGCGGATCGCAGAGAAACAGATCCGCCCGCATGCCGCTCAACTGCTCGAGCGCGAAGAGACGAAGCTCGTACATCCAATCGTGGATGAGCGTTCGGCCGTCGGCCTGCGTCGCCAGCACCGTCACGAGGCTGACCATGTCGCTCGGAAACCCGGGCCACAAGCCGGTCGTCAGGTTGCGAACCGCCTCGGTCTTCGACGGCAGCACGGTGAAACCGTCCGCGCGGATGTCGCACTGCAGCCTCATGCGCTTCAGGACGGCGGTGATCGGCTCCATGTCCACGGCTCTCACGCCGGTCACATCCACCTCGCCGCCAGTGACCGCGGCGACGACCGCCCAGCTGCCGGCCTCGATGTAGTCGCCATCGAGCCGATGCCTCGTGCCGCGACGGCGCGCCAGCCCCTCCACGCGGATGGTCGACGTGCCCGCGCCCTCGATGCCAACGCCCATGCCCTCGAGGAACCGGCACAGTTCGACCACGTGCGGCTCGATGGCGGCATGCCGGATCTCGGTCGTCCCGCGCGCAGCCGCTGCCGCGAGCACGGCCGTCTCCGTCCCCGTGACCGACGCTTCGTCCAGGTAGAAGGACGCTCCCGTCAGTCCGTTCGGGGCTTCGAGGTCGTAGCCCGACTCGGAGAACGGCCGGGCGCCCAGCGCCATGAGCGCCTGCACGTGCGTGGCGATCGTCCGGCGGGTCGGAAAATCGCCGCCGGGAGGCGCGAGTGACACGCGGCCGCACCGCGCGAGCATGGGGCCCATGAGCAGCACCGATCCGCGAAGCCTGCCGACCAGCCGCGGATCGGGCGTGTCTCCCGCAACGGCCGCACACTCGATGTCGAGCGTCGTCGTGCCCAGACCCCTGACCCGTCCGCCCAGCCCGGTGAGCAGATCGGCCATGACGCGCACGTCCGAAATCTGCGGAACGTTCTCGAGCGTGCAACCCTCCTCGGTGAGAAGACACGCGGCGATGAGCGGAAGCGCGGCGTTCTTGTTGCCGCCGACATGGACTCGACCGGACAAGCGCCGGCCGCCTTCGATGAGCAGGGTGGACATGACGAGCTGCGGGCTACGGGCCTGCGGCGGGGCTGAAGCCCCGCCCTCCTTCAGAAGACAAGTCGGTCGTCGGTTGCGGTCGTGGGCGACAGGCTACGAGCTACGGGCTACCGGCCGTGATGTCGTGCAAGCCTGTCGCCTGTAGCCTGAAGCCCGGAGCCCGATCGTCGTCATTCCTCAAGCGTCATTGAACTCTCCCAGATACACGATCTCTTCGCGGAGGGTGACGCCGAAGCGCTCGGCGACCGTGTGCCGGCATCGGCGTATGAGCTCGCGGATGTCGGAGGGCGATGCGCCGCCGTCGTGGACGATGAAGTTGCCGTGCACGGTGGAGACCCGGGCGTCACCGACGCGTTGACCCTTCAGGCCGGCTCGATTGATGAGCGCACCCGCCGACGCCGGAATGTCGGGCGGCACCGGGTCGCGGTCGCGATCGGGATTCTGGAAGATGCAGCCGGCGCTCGGAACGTCGAGCGGCTGCGTCCGTTTGCGAAAGGCGAGCGAGGCGCGGGCGGCAGCGCGCAGCACGTCGGGCTGGCCCTCGCCCACCTTGAACACCGCGGACAGGGCAATCTCACGCGTCCGTTGGAGGCGGCTCGTGTCGTAGCCGAACTCCATCTCCGTCGACGGCACGTCGTGGACCGTCGCCTCTTCCGACACGACGCGCACCTCGACGATGAGCTCGCCGATCATCCGGCCCTGGAAATGGGCGTTACCGTGGATCGCACCGCCGACGGTGCCGGGGGTGCCGGCCCATGCCTCGAGCCCCGACAGGCCCTGCCCCACCGTCCATCTCACGAGCCCGTTGATCGTGAGCCCGGCGCCCGCCCGAATCGTCCCCTGACCCACTCGTCTGACGCTCTTGTCGCGGACGAGCACGACGAGTCCCCTCACGCCGCGGTCACCGACGAGCACGTTCGAACCGCCACCGAGCGCCGTCACCGGCAGGCCCGAGGCGCGCGCGGCGGCCACGATGCGGATGCACTCGTCCTCGGTGCGCGCGTCGACGAGCAGATTGGCGGGACCGCCCACGTGGAACGTGGTGAGCGGCCCGAGCGGAACGTCGTGCCGGACCTGGCCCTCGCCGACGATCCGCTCGAGGATCGCCACCAAATCCTGCAAGATGTGACTGCTCGGGGGCATGCGGCTCAGAGGTTCTCGGTTGCCGGACCTGAAGGTCCGGCCTACCGGACTCTTCGAGCCCATGGCGCTCCTCACGCGGGAGCCCGCCGCTGAACTCAGCGGCATCCGGATCGTATAGCGATACAGTTCCAAGCCGCACTCCGAAAGGACCAGGCATTGCTCGACTCGCTCGTCCGCGATTGCCGCTACGCCATCCGGTGGCTGCGTCGCAGCCCCGGGTTCACGCTCGTCGCCGTCCTGTCGCTCGGGCTCGGCGTCGGCGTCAACACCGCGATGTATTCGTTGGTGGACGCGCTCCTGTTCAAGCCCCTGCCGGTGAGCAGGCCCGACGAGCTCGTCGACGTGTTCACGGCCAGCGGCGACGGCGAGTATGCCACCTCGTCGTATCCGGACTTCCTCGATTGGCGGTCGCAGAACACCGTCTTCCGCGAGATGCTGGCCTACTCGCCCGCGTTCGCTCCGGTCAGCCTCGGCGGCGGCCGATCGCGCCTGCTTCTTGCCCAGCTCGTGACGGCGAATCACTTCGCGATGCTGGGTATCCCTCCCGCTCTCGGACGGACGCTGGTGCCGGACGACGATGCGCCGGCCGCGAACCGCGTGGTGATGTTGTCGGACCGGATGTGGCGGCGCGATTTCGGCGCCGATCCGGCCGCGGTCGGCCGCTCGATCACCATTCGAGGCCAGGCATACACCATCGTCGGGGTGGCGCCTGCGGCGTTCACGGGCGTCGTGCCGCTGCTCGCGCCGGAGCTCTGGCTCCCGATCGGCCAGGCCGAGGAGGTCGAGCCCGCGGGCGTCACCGACTCGGTGCCATCGCCGACCGGGCGGACCCGAATCGAGCGGCGCGGCAGCCGCTGGCTGTTCGTCAAGGGCCGTCTCCGGGCCGGCGTCACTCCGACGCAGGCACACGCCAACCTGAACGTCATCGGCCGACGGCTGATGGCTGCTCACCCGCAGACGAACGAGCATCGGCAAGTCTCGGCATTCGCCACGCGCGACGTGCGATTCCTGGTCCCGCAGGCCGGCGGCGTCGTCTCGGCCGGGGCCGCGGGTGTGATGGCCGTGGTCGGCCTGGTGCTGCTCATCGCGTGCGCCAACGTCGCGGGCATGCTGCTCGCGCGCGCGACCACTCGCGAGCGGGAGATCAGCGTCCGGCTGGCGATTGGCGCCAGCCGGCGGCGGCTGCTGCAGCAGCTGCTCGTCGAAGGTCTGGTGCTCGGCGTGCTCGGGGCCTTCGTCGCGCTCGGATCCGCATCGCTGCTGCTCGCGGCGCTGAGGGCGATCGAGCTGCCGGTGCCCGGTGGCGTGCGTCTGGACATCGGGCTCGATCGCCGCGTGCTCGTCTTCGCCCTCATCGTCGCTGCCGGAACCGGACTCGTCGCGAGTCTGGTGCCCGCCATCAAGGCCAGCGCACCGAATCTCGTCGCGTCGCTAAGGGGAGAGCGGCCGGCCGCGCGCGTCGCCGGCCGCCGCTGGGCGCTCAGGGACGGCCTCGTCGGCATCCAGATTGCCTTCACGGCCGTACTGCTCGTCGTCGCCGCGCTCCTGCTTCGAAGCCTGGGCGCTTCCGAGCGGGCGAAGGTCGGCTTCGAGACACGCGGCCTCGCCATCGTCGCCGCCGACACGGACATGATGCGGTACTCGAAGGAACGCGGCGAGCAGTTCTGGCAGTTGGCGCTGTCGCGAGTCCGCGCGCTTCCGGGCGTCGACGCAGCGGCCCTCGCCGAGCCGCGGCTGCCGTTCGATCTGAACTTCAGTCAGAACAGCTTCTTCATCGACGGGAAGCCGTACGGACCACGGGATCGCGGCGACACCGTGATGTACTCGTCCGTGTCGCCCGGCTACTTTCAGACGCTGGGCATTGCCATCAGGGAAGGACGCGACATTCTGGCGACCGACACGAAAAGCTCGCTGCCGGTCGTCGTCGTCAACGAAGCCATGGCCCGGCGTTTCTGGCCGGGCGAGAGCCCGATCGGACGCACGATCATGGCCGCCGTCACGAAGAAGCGCTACCAGGTCGTCGGGGTCGCCGCCGATCACAAGGTCTATACCGTGAGCGAGCGGTCCACGCCGTTCCTGCACATGGCCGCCCTGCAAGCGCCGTCCTCCTACAACCTGCTCGTCGCGCGGACGGGCGGCTCGGCCGAAACGGTACTCGCGGCCATGAGGCGCGAGCTCGCGGCGCTCGAACCGGATCTCGTGCTGGTGAACAGCCAGACGATGGAGCAGGCGATCGGAATGACGTTGCTGCCAGCCCGTGTGGGCGCCGCGCTCGCCACCGGCTTCAGCCTGCTCGGCACGCTGCTCGCGGCAATTGGTCTCTACGGCGTGATTGCGTATTCGGTCGGCCGGCGAATGCGCGAGATTGGCATTCGAATGGCGCTCGGCGCCAGGCCGCGCGGCGTCATCAACCTGGTCATGCGTCAGGGCCTCGTGCTGGCTGCGATCGGCCTCGTTGCCGGCCTCGGCATGGCAGTCGTGGCCTCGCGGCTGCTCACCGGCGTGTTGTATGGCGTCGGAGCGGCCGACCCGATCGCATGGACGGGCGCTGCGGCGGTCCTGATTGCCGCTTCGGCGATTGCCAACTTCGTCCCGGCACATCGCGCCTCGCGCGTGGACCCGTCCGTCGCGCTCCGGCTGGAATAGGGCGTTTGTGGCGGGGCTGAAGCCCCGCCCTACCAGCGTGGTCCGTCCTGCCAATCTGGCCCGCTCGAACCCTCACCGGTAGGGCGGGGCTTTAGCCCCGCCAGCAACCGCCAGTTGCGCTTCACGCTCACGTAAGGCGGCCAGCGCTTCGTGCTGCGAACACCGCTCGAAGCCAATCCAGTCGCCAGGCTTCAACTGACCCGCCAGTCCGAGGTCCGCGGAGATGACGTGTGCGAGCCGCGGGTAACCGCCCGTGGTCTGACAATCGGCCATCAGCAGAATCGGCTGGCCATCGGGTGGAACCTGGATGGTGCCCATCGTGGTCGCCACCGACAGCCCTCCTGGCACGGGCGGCTCGAGCGCCGGGCCGATCAGACGAAAGCCCATGCGGTTCGAATCCTGATGCAGCACCAGGTGCGATCCGGTCAGAACGCGCAGCGCATCGTCGGCGAACGCGGCGGCTTCGGGCCCGGGCTGAATGCGGACCCTGGCGCCCCCATCTGGCAAGGCGAGCGGCACAATCGACCGCGAGTCGTGTCGTGGCGCCTGAACGACTGCGAGCCGGTCGCCCGCCTTCAGCGCGCGTCCGTCCAGGCCGCCCATCCGGCTGGGTGTGTGCGTCGATCGGCTGCCCAGCACGGGTGGCACGTCGATGCCGCCCGACATGGCGAGATACGCGCGCGCACCTCGCGTCGCCCATCCAATCGACAACTCGGAGCCGGATGCGGCTTCGATCGGCACATTGGGCTCGACGTGGCGGCCGTCCAAGGTCAGGGCGCACTGCGCCCCAGTCAACGCGAACCGCACCGGCCGGTCGAAGCGCAGTCGAGGCCCGGCGAGCGTGATCTCGAGCGTGGCGCATCCAGCGTCGTTGCCGACGGCCAGGTTCGCGAGGCGATGGGCAAAGGGGTCCATGGGACCGGCCACCGGAACGCCGTGGTGCTGGTGTCCCCAGCGGCCGAGATCCTGGACCGTGGTGAAGAGGCCGGGCGACGCGACCTGGATCATTGCGGCTCGAAGCGCACGCGACGGCCGGTTTCGAAGAGGAAGGGTGGATCGCGCGTCGCGTCGTACGGGCGCACGTCGGTTCGCCCGATGAGATGCCAGCCGCCGGGTGTGTCGGCAGGATAGATCGCGGTCTGCGGACCGGCGATCGCCACCGATCCTGCCGGCACGCGCGTGCGCGGCGTGCTGCGGCGAGGCAGGTGCAGCCGCGGATTGAGCGGCCAGAGATAGGCGAACCCGGCGACAAATCCCATCATGATGACGTGGTAGACCGGCTCGGAGTGCCAGCCGACCACGTCCGACGCGGTACACCCGCAGCGTGCTGCCACCTCGTCGAGGTCCGGACCGTCTTCGCCACCGTAGCGGACGGGAATCACGATCGGAGGCGCCTCGTTCTCTTCGAGCAGAGGGTCACCGGTTGTCTCGCGCAGCAAGGCCTCGAGATTGTCGACTCGTGCGCGCAGCGGGTCGACGTGCACCGTGACAGCGGCGCCGGTGACGACCACGTCACGGATTCCCGGAAGCGCCGAGCGCCTCACGTCGGCGGCGAGGGCACGGGCTTCGCGGCCTCGTTGGAGGGTGAAGTCGCCCGGCAGCTCGACGCTGATTGCCCGATCGCCGAGCCACGCCACGCGTCGATTGGTCATGGATGGCGGGCGCGGAGCGCGTCCAGCAGCTTGTCGTGGATGCCGTCGAATCCGCCGTTCGACATGACGACGATGAGGTCGCCGAGCGTGGCTTCGCGAGACACCTCGTCGACGATGGCCGCCGTCGAAGGCGCGGTACGCGCCGAGCGCTTGCGCGCGCGAATGGCCTTCACCAGATCCGCCGGTGACAGACGCCGGTCCTCGGCGATGGTCGTCTTGAAGACCGGCGCCACTACGACTTCGTCGGCCGCGTCGAAGGCCTCGACGAAGTCGTCCTGGAACACCTTGAGGCACGACGAGGCCGAGCGGGGCTCGAAGATTGCCCACACGCGCCGATTGGGATGCGCCAGTCTCAGCGCGGCGAGCGTCTCGGCGACAGCTGTCGGATGGTGCGCGAAATCGTCATAGACGCGGATGTCGCCGACGCTCCCCCGCAGTTCGAGGCGGCGCTTCACGCCCTGGAACGTCCGAAGGCCGTCAGCGAGGATCCGGGCATCGAGACCGAGTGTGGCCCCGACCGCCAGAGCGGCGAGCGCGTTGCGCACGTTGTGCTGGCCCAGCATCGGAAGCTCGAACGTGCCGATGAGCGTTCCCGCCCGGCGCACTCTGAACGTCGTCCCCGCCGACTCCACGCGCAACCCCGACGCCTGCCACGTCGCATCGTCCGCGAGGCCGAACGTTTCGACGGGGCTGGCCGCGCGCGCCACCAGCGCGCGGGCACGCGGACTGTCGCAGCCCACGAGCAGCAGGCCGCTGCGCGGCACGAGAACGACCAGCCGGCGGAAGGCGAGCTCCACCGCCTCGACGTCGGGATAGATGTCCGCGTGGTCGAACTCGATGTTGTTGACGATGGCGATGTCGGGCAGGTACTTGAGGAACTTCGCGGTCTTGTCGAAGAAGGCGCTGTCGTACTCGTCGCCTTCGATGACGAACTCGCGCCCGCCGCCGAGTCGGTAGCCGCCGCCGAAGTTCGCGGCGATGCCGCCGACCAGCATGCTCGGATCGCGGCCGCCGGCCGCGAGCAGCCACGCCACGAGAGAAGTCGTGGTCGTCTTGCCGTGCGTGCCGGCGACGACGACCGAGCGTGCCGCCCACAGGAACTCGTTCCGAACGAGCTCAGGAAGCGAGCAATAGCGGATTTTGCGATCGAGAACGACCTCGAGCTCGGGATTGCCACGCGAGATGGCGTTACCGATGCAGACGAGATCGAGATCGGGAGTGATGTGCTCGGCCCGATAGCCGTCGAGCGTATGGATGCCCTTCTCCTGCAGGAACGTGCTCATCGGAGGGTACACGTTCGCATCCGACCCGCGGACGTCCCAGCCCCGGTCCTTCAGCATGGCGGCGACGGTGGCCATCGCGGTTCCGCAGATTCCGATGAAGTGAATGCGATTGGGCATATCTGGGGGCTGGGCGGCCGGGCGACTGGGCGCCTACGACACCGCAGCTTCTTCGATGACGAGCGCGGGGTTCTGGTGCCCCAGCACGGTTGCGCGCACTCCGAACGGCAGCGTGATCAGCGCACCGGGCGTGTGACCCGATGGAAATCCGAACAGCACCGGGCCGTGAAACCCGCTCAGCGCGTCCTGGACGGCGTCGAGCGCCGTGACGCTCCCGTTGGGCTCCACACAACCTGGTAGCTCGTTGAACACGACCGCCGAAGCCCGCGCCAGCAGGCCCGCGAGACGCAGCTGCGTGATCATGCGGTCGAGGCGATACGGCCGTTCGTTCACCTCGTCGATGAACAGGACGTGCCCGGCCGG
Organism: Vicinamibacterales bacterium; assembly: GCA_963840865.1. GTDB lineage: Bacteria > Acidobacteriota > Vicinamibacteria > Vicinamibacterales > Vicinamibacteraceae > CAWJAP01. The sequence continues at coordinate 256,819 of CAWJAP010000019.1, read as the reverse complement.
TGGATCGAAGGCGTAGGGTGTGCCGAGCGACGCGACGAGCTGCGTGAGCGTGCCGCCCACCAGCACACCAGACGCTTCGCCCGCCTGCAGCGCCTCGAGCCCGTCCGGCTGCAGCGTGCCCATTGGATCGTCGACATCAACGCGCGTTCGAACGACTCGCGATCGTACCGGCCGTCGCCGCCTCCCAGCCGCGCGTCGAGCATGGGGCCATGAAAGGTCACCATCCGGCCGGCCTGGCCGAGCCAGACGAGCAGCGACGTGATGTCGCTGTAGCCGACGAAGACCTTTGGCGTCGCGGCAAGGTCGCCATGCTCGATCAACGGCAGGATCTGGACACTGCCGTACCCGCCTCGGTACACACGAGACCGGCGATTCCGGGATCGCTCCAGGCCTCGATGAAGTGTGCCGCGCGAAGCTCGGCGTCGCCGGCGAGATAGTGCCGGGTCGCGAAGACGCGCTCGTCCACGACGACTTCCAGGCCCCAGCGTTCGAGCTCTTCGACGCCCTGGTGGATCGGCGCGCGCGCGAACCGCTCGCCGGCGCCACGATGGCGACGCGATCGCCGCGCCTGAGCGCGCGCGGCCTTCGCCAGCGCTCACCGCCCATCGCCGGTCACACCCATTGCCGCATCTCTTCGGCGACCATCTGATGATCGAGGCGGCCGAGCGCGGCTCGAATCCTGGCCGGATTCGGGCCCCTGGCGTCGCGGTGCCGTGAGGAATCGCTGCTTGGCGCGGCGCATCCGGGTGGTCGCATCCTCGAGCCGGCGCTTGAACGTCTTCTCGGCTTCAGCCGCGCGGATGAGCCCTTCGAGCGCACGAACCTTCTTGTCGTAATCGCCGCCGCAAATCAGCAGGCCATCGCAGCCGGCTCCAATGGCGCGCACGACCGTTTCTTCGATCGTGTAGCGATCGGCAATGGCCTTCATGTCGAGATCGTCGGTGAGGATCGCTCCCTGGAACCCGAGCTCTTCGCGCAGCATGCCCTGGACGATGCGTGGCGAGAGCGTCGCGGGCTGCTCCTCGTCGAGCGCCGGATAGAGCACGTGACCGGTGAGCATGAAGGCGACGTCGGCCTCGATCGCGGCCCGGAAGGGGACGAACTCGACGGCGCGCAGCCGATCCGGCGGCAGATCGCAGACCGGGAGGTCGAGATGCGAATCGACGCCCGTGTCTCCGTGCCCCGGGAAGTGCTTGCCCGCTGCCGCCATCCCCATACCTTGCAGCGTCTCGATGATCGCGCGCCCGTGCAGCGCGACATCCTCGGCCCGATCGGACAGCGCGCGATCGCCGATCGCGGGGTTCTTCGAGTTGGTCAGCACGTCGAGCACCGGCGCGTAGTCGAGCGTAATGCCGACGGCCGAAAGCTCCGAGGCCAGCGCGCGCGCGAATCGACGCGTCAACGCCACGTCCCTGGCGCGCCCGAGCGTGGCCATTGGCGGCCAGCGCGTGAACGGCTCCTTCAACCGTTGGACGCGACCGCCTTCCTGGTCGACGCTCATCCACGACGGCACCTCGCGCGCGAGCTCGCGCACCGAGACGGACAGCTCCGCCACCTGCTCGGGCGCCTCCACGTTGCGCGAGAAGATGATCAGCCCGCCGAGATCGAACTCACGCGCAAGGGCGCGCATTTCGACGGGGAGCGTGAGGCCGTCGAAGCCACTGATCAGGAGCTGGCCGACTTCGCGGCGGATGTCACGGAGCGACACTCGACGCCGAGTTTATCAGGACGGCAGAGATTCCGTTGTATCTGTGGTTGAATGGCCCGATCATGCGGAGCTCCGACCGGGATCGCGGAGCGTCGGCCGCGAGGCACGCTTCGAGGGCCGCCGCGCTCGTCCTCGCGATCTTCACCGGCCTCGGTCTGCTCTTCTCGACTCAGATCTATCTCGACTCGTTCTACACCCGGGGCGCCGTGAGCCTCGGCCAGGCGATCGTCCTGGCGCTCGCCGGCTGGTACGGGTGGGCGGTGCTCTCGCCCGTGCTGGTCTGGCTCGCCCGCCGATTTCCGCTGGTGCGTCCCCACCGCGTGCGTGATGCCACCGTTCACGTCGCGGCCAGCCTGGTGCTGACGTTCGGCAAGCTGGCGGCGACCGGCACCCTGCTCGGCGCCGCGGGCTTCGGTCCCAGAGACGTCACGTCGACGATCGACATCCCGTTGAACTACGTCACCTACTGGGTCATCGTCGGCGTGGTGTGGACCGTGGACCTGATGCGCCAGCAGCGGGCCGCGCGCCTGCGCGCCTCCGAGCTCGAAGCCAGCCTGGCGACGTCGCGGCTCGACGCGCTCACCCTCCAGCTCCAGCCGCACTTCCTGTTCAACACGCTCAACAGCGTGGCCGAGCTGATGCACGAGAACGTCGACGCCGCCGAGCGCATGGTCGGACGTCTGAGCCGCCTGTTGCGCGCCAGCCTCGATGGACCGGCCGGCCACGAGGTCGCTTTGGATCAGGAGCTCGCGTTCCTCGAGGAGTACCTCGGCATCGAGCGCATCCGCTTCGAGGAGCGCTTGCGCGTCGACATGCGCATCGATCCGGCGGCACGTTCGGGTCTCGTGCCTCGCTTGCTGCTGCAGCCGCTCGTCGAGAATGCCGTCCGGCATGCCGTCGCGCCTCGTGCCGCCGGCGGCACGATCGCGATTGACGCGGCGCGGCGTGGCGACCGCCTGGCGCTCCGCATCGCTGACGATGGACCGGCCAGGGCGAGCGCGTCGACGCCGCTCAACACCGCGACCGGGATCGGCCTGGGCAACACCAGGGCGCGACTGAGCGCCCTCTACGACGGCGATCACACGTTCGAGATTCGAGAGCAGCCGGAGGGCGGCGTCGAAGTGCGCATCGAGCTGCCGTTTCGAGGCGCGGCCGCCGGATCGAGGACATGACGTCGATCCGCGCGCTCATCGTGGACGATGAACGGCTCGCCAGGCGCCGCTTGCGGCGCCTGCTCGCCGCTGTGCCGGATGTCACCGTCGTCGGCGAAGCCGCCAGCGGCTCGGCCGCCGTCCTCATGGTCCGGGAGCTCGAGCCCGACCTGCTCTTTCTCGACATTCAGCTCCCCGAGCTCGATGGCTTCGAAGTACTGGCCGCGCTCGACGATCGGCGCCCTCCGGTCATCGTCTTCACCACGGCCTACGGCCAGCATGCGCTGAGCGCCTTCGACGTGCACGCCCTGGACTACCTCGTGAAGCCGATCGAAGCGGCCGAGGCTGCTGACGGCGGTCGAGCGGGCCCGTGCGGCACTCGCCGCCCAGCGCGGACCGGCGTTCCCACCGGCGCTCGAGCAGTTCCTGAACGACTGGCAGACGCGCTCGGGGTATGTCGAGCGGCTTGCCGTTCGCGATCGCCAGCGGATCGCCATCGTCAGGGTCGCAGACGTCGACTGGCTGGAATCGGCGGACAACTACGTCACGCTTCACGTCGGCCGGCGCACATATCTCGTGCGCCAGACGATGAAGGCGCTCGAGGAGCGGCTCGACCCCGCCAGGTTCCTGAGGATCCGGCGATCGGTAATGGTCAACGTCGACCGCGTCGTCGAGCTGCGGCCCGAGCACCACGGCGAACACGCGGTGCGCCTGCAGGACGGGACCGTCCTCGCCTCGACGCGGACGTACGCGGACGCGCTCCGGCAGTTCCTCGCCGGCCTCGGCTGACGGCTTCGTCAGAGGGACAGATGGCCCCACGAGACGGCCACGTTTTCCCAGAGCCCTGAATCACACACACCAGTGACGGTATCGTGTCCGCGGAGGTCACCATGGCACGAAAGCTCGCGCGGACGATCGGAGTCTGGCTGGTGACGTTGTGGCTCGCCTCTCTGTGCCTCATCGTCGGCACGATCAAGTTCACCCAGGCCGATAACTGGGATCGATCGTTCAACCGCTGGGGGTACGCCACCTGGTTCCGTCCGGTCGTCGGCGTCGCGGAGGTCGCGGCGGGCGTGCTGGTGCTCGCCCCCCCAGTCGCGGCCTACGGCGCGTTGACGATGGGCGTCCTGATGGTGGGTGCGCTCGGAACCCACATCGTCCATGGCGAGCTCAATCGGATCCCGCCGCCGCTACTGCTGCTTGTGCTGTCGTCGATCGTGCTCTACGTGCGGCGGCCGTGGTGGCTCCAACGAAGCCTGCCACCGAGCGGTACGCGGATGTCGACATGTCGAGCCCCGTTCAAAGTCGTTGACTTGCGACACCCTGGGACGGCGATCGCTGCCGCAGGTTGCGAGGGTCGACCAAGATCGTCCGCGGATTGCGCGGATTTTCGCGGATTGGACGACGTGAGGTGCGTCGGTGTGGCCCGACGGCCGCGGCTTCGCCGCGCCCGTCGGGGGACTCGTAACGTCACGTCTCCTGACATCCGCTTCAATCCCCGAAATCCATTCGCATCGAGCCGACGCGGTGGCCGATAATCTCCGACCGTGGAGAACCTCGGGATCGCCAGAGTCCTGAACGAAATCGCCGACCTGCTGGAGCTGAAGGGTGAGAATCCCTTCCGCATCCGCGCCTACCGGACGGGCGCACAGGTGATTGCCGATTGCCCCACGCGCGTGGCCGATCTCGCCGACGCGGACCTGCTCGCGCTGCCCGGAATCGGCAAGGACCTGCTCGGCCGCATTCGCGAGATCGCCACGACCGGAACGGCGGCCTACCACCAGGAGCTGCTCCGCGAGTTCCCGCCGACCATCCTCGACATGATGCGGCTCCAGGGTGTCGGCCCGAAGACGGTGGCGATGCTCTACAAGGAGCTGAACATCCGCACGCTCGATGAGCTCGAGCAGGCGGCACAGGCCGGCGTGCTCCGAAAGATCAAGGGCATGGGCGCTAAAAAGGAGCAGCTGATCCTCACGGCGATCGCCGAGCGGAAACAGCACGTCGGACGCCATCTGATGGGCGATGCCGCGGGTGTGGCCGAATCGCTCGTGGCGTGGCTTCGGGAATCCGCGCCGTCGGCCACCTTCGACATCGTTGGCAGCCTGCGCCGCGGCGCCGAGACCTGCGGGGACATCGACATCCTCACGACCGGCGCTCCGCCCGGGATCATGACCCGCTTCACGAGCTACCCGCAGGTCGAGCGCGTGCTGGGACGTGGCGATACCAAGTCCAGCGTGCTGCTCTGGAAGGGCGTGCAGGCCGACCTGCGTCTGGTCGCGTCCGAATCGCGCGGCGCGGCGCTTCAGTACTTCACCGGATCGAAGCCGCACAACATCGCGCTCAGGCAGCGCGCGCTCGCCCGCGGCCTCACACTCAACGAATACGGGCTCTTCGACGTTGTCAGCGGCGCGAAGTCGGCCGGCGAGACCGAGGAGGGCATCTATGCGGCGCTGGGCCTCGCCTACATCGATCCAGCACTGCGTGAATCTCGGGGGGAGATCGACGCCGCCGGGGCTGGCACGCTCCCCACGCTCGTCTCGCTCGCGGACCTCCGCGGCGACGTCCACATGCACTCGACCGAATCGGACGGCCGCAACGACGTCGTCACGATGGCCCGCGCGGCGCGGGCCCTCGGACGCGAGTACATCGCCATCACGGACCACTCCCAATCGCTCGCCATGGCCAACGGCCTCGACGACGACCGCGCCCTGGCGCATGCGGCACGCGTCCGGGCATTGAACGGGCAGGTCGAGGGTCTCACGCTCCTCGCCGGTATCGAATGCGACATCCGTCCGGACGGCACGCTCGACCTCGCGGACGAAACGCTCGCGTCGCTCGACTTCGTCGTCGCTTCGGTCCACTCGGCGTTCCAGCAGAGCGCCGACGAGATGACGGCGCGATTCCTGAAGGCCGCGGCCAATCCCTACGTCGATGCCATCGGCCATCCGACCGGGCGCCTGATCCTGCGCCGGGAGCCGTACAAGCTCGACGTGGATGCGCTGATCGCTGCCGCAGCAGGTCATGGCGTGGCGCTCGAGATCAATAGCCAAGTACGACCGCCTCGATCTGAACGACATCTACGCCAGGCGGGCCCGCGACCGTGGCGTGGCGATCCTCGTGTCGAGCGACGCGCACTCGGTCGCCGAGCTCGAGCAGCTGCGGTGGGGGGTCGCGATCGCCCGCCGCGCGTGGCTCTCGCCCGCCGACGTGCTGAACGCCCGGCCGCTCGCCGAGTTCAACGCCGCGCTCCGGCGGAACCGCCAGAAGAAGAAAGGCCGGCGCTCATGACTCCTGGGGAGATTCTCGACGAAATCCGGCGGTTGTACTTCGAGGCCACGCCGCGCAGCATCGAGCAGGACTTCGACCGCGCCATCGATCTGATCAAGCAGCTGCCCGACGAAGCGGCCCGTGAGCGGGCGACGGTGTTCATGGAAGGCCTGGCGGCGATGAAGGCAGAGTTCAAGACCAGGCGGCCCCGGCCCTGAATCGCATGCGACGGGCATCGCCGTTTCGTCCACTCGCCGCGAGCGTGCCTTACTTGTGCGTGCTCGCTCTAGCCTCACCGATCTACGCCCAGAGCGCGGAACGGCCGGGACGCGAGGCGTCCTTCACCGCGGGTACTTCCTTCGGCGATGGCGAGACGGCGCTCGCGCTGACCGCCGCGCTCGCCTTCGATGCGACGGCGCGCTTCGGGTGGGGATTCGAGATCGCCTACGCGCGCAAGCTCGATTTCACACTCGATCTCTGTCCTGCGCCTCGCGTCTGCGTCATCGGCGGACAGCTTCCGGTCACGGGGCGTACGGTGTCGCTCATGCCGTTTCTCTCGATGGACCTCTCCCCGGCAACGTGGCGGCTTCAGACGTACGTGCACGGAGGCATCGGCGTCGGGCACCTGCGCCAGCGATACTTCCTCGGTCCGCCGCTGACCGGCAGCGACGCACCGGTCGAGTTCACGCGATCGAAAGTAGCGGTGGCCTGGTCGTATGGTGGCGGTGCCATCATGCCGATCACTTCGCGGCTTGCGCTCGGCGCTGACGTGCGCGTCCTTCAACTACACGACGAGGAGCCGAGCCACGAGCGCTTCATCACCCCCTCGGGGTTGATCAGTACGCTGCGGGTCGGAATGCGCGCGAGCTGGCGGTTCTGAACAGGGCTACGGGCTACAAGGCTACGGACTACGGGTGACGGGGCTGAAGCCCGCCCTCCTACCGAGGATGTCGAGCCCGCCCCTACTGCTGGCGCGACTGCTGGACCGCCATCACCTTCCGCGCGGCCAGGCGCAGCGTCTCGGTCACGTTGCGATCGATGGACAGGTTCTTGACCTCGCGCCGGCTGATTCGCGGGAGGAGCGCCAGCGAGATCGCGGGTGGTGTCTTCGGATTCTTGACGAGCGCCGACGCAACCGCCTGCTTACGGACCCAGGCGCGATTGGTGCCAATCACGCGGAGGACCTCCTCGGCGACGTTGGACATGCGCGCGAAGGTTTCGACTTCCGTCTCCGAGAGCTTGGGGCTGCTCAGCACGGCGGCCGCGATGATGCGATTCGGATCGCGAATCAGCACAGCCCGCTGCCCGCGCGTGCCCTTCATCGCCAGCTTGAGCCTGGCTGGCACCGTGAGCGAGTGAATCGGAGCGGCCCGGTCCTCCTCGTTCTCGCTATCAGGCCCCGACACGTCGATGAGCGGCCCATCGCCGTCGCTCGCCCGGGCCGCGGGCGTGACGCCACGTGCCGCGAAGAACTCTCGCACCCCACGTCGGCGTTTCGAGCCGCGCGAGGACTCCCCACTCCATCCGCCGGCAGCGTCTCGATCGTGGCCTTCGCGGTGCCCGCGACCTCCGCATCCGCGTCGTCGACGAGATGGACGAGAAGCGCGAGTTGCTCGTCCGCGCGGCGTGCCAGCGCACCCTGCGCCGCGAGCATGCGGACGTCGCGCGGCACGTTGCCGCGTTGGAAGCAGTCGAGCAGCGGAGTCATCAGCGGAACGTCTCGACGTTGGCGGGCGTGATCCGCACGGTCAGGACGTCGCCATACTCACCCAGCGCGCGCGCGGGACGGCCGTTCAGCGCGATGCGGCAGGCGCCGGCATCGCCAACCCTCAACACCAGCAAGTCTTTCGCTTCGTGCGATTCCTTCGCACCCTTGTCGAGAAGGCCCTCGAACGCCACCTTGCCGTCGGTCGTGATCCGGGCCCAGCACGGGCCCTCAGGCGCGAGCGTGAGCTCAACGCTCGAATTCTGGACCGGCGGGACGGCGGCAGGTGGCTTGGTTGGACCAGGCGCGCCGCCAGGCGGCGCACTGGCGGGCCGCGGCGATTCGGCTATCGTCGAGGACGGTGGCGCCGGCTCTACCGACGCCGCTGCCGAAGCCGATCCGCGCCACCACAACACGACGAGCGTGGTCGCGATGAGACCTGCGGCGGCGACCGCGCCGAGCACCATCAGGCCGGGCCACGGCTTGAACTCCGCGTCCAGGCTCGAGACATCGGCGTGCTGCTCCTGCACCAGCGGGCTCCCGAACGTAACGCTTTCGATCTGGAACTGTTCGACGAAGTCGCGGACGGCTTCTTCGGGGTCGATGCCGACCTCGACGGCGTACGCCCGCACGAATGCGCGCGAGAAGATGCCGCCGGGAAGCTTCGAGACAAGCCCGGCTTCGAGCGCTTCGAGCGAGTTGGTGGGAATCCGCGTCGAGGCCGACAGCTGGCGCAGCGTCAGCCCCCGTCGCTCGCGCGCTTCTTTCAACTGGGTGCCGACATGTCTGCCGTCCATGTGCCCGCTCCTTACACGCGCGTCGTACTGCGCGCGTAATCCACTGTAACGCAATCAATTAACGGTTGCACGCGGGGCGTCGGGTGGGCGCCCGGGCTCGTGTACGAGCGATGTGCGAGCCGTCCTGGTCTGGTCCACGAGCTTCCGCACCTGCCTGAGCCGCACGGCCGTCCTGCTGAGGTACGTGTTCGTCGTGGTGATGGTCGTGTGCCCCAGCCCCCCCACGGTGCCGTCGTCGTGGGATATTGCGTCTTGTAGCACTGCTCATTGCGCCTCGAATCGAGCCTTCACTTCGGCCTGCTCCTTCTCCAATCTCGCATTCAGCCTGCCGTGCCATCGAACGTGCCCAGGCCCGCAATTTGCACTTGATCTAGCCAGGGAGGGCCTGGGCAATGGAAATCTCGACTGCCGTCGTGATCGCGATGGTGCTCGTCGTCGCGCTCTGGCTTCCGTACTTCATCTATTACGTCCGATGGGGGAAGGCGCGGGGACACACCTGGTTCACTTGGTGGAAGCCACGGGGCCACTCCGATATCGGCCAGGACCTTGGTGGACCTCGACTGACTCGACCTGGCGCAGACGATGCGCGGGGGGCTCGTCACTGATTGGGCGACTCCTCCCGAGATGATGGTGCCAGTGCTGCTCCGTAGTTGTTCGCGTGCACCCGGGTCAACGGTGCGAAGAACGAGCGGCATGCACCAGCTCGTGTGCGACCACCCCGACCACGGCAGTACTGTGCTTGTCAACAGCACGGCTTTGCGCCAGCGATAAACCGGAACACAGCGCGCCGTGGCGTCACTTTTGCTCCGATCACTGTCGGAGCGAATGGTGGTGTCATGCGCGCGAACAAAACGGTTAGTCCAGAGGGTGAAAGCGATGCAAAGCGAGACAAATCACAAACCAACACGACCTTTCACCTTACGTGCGCGGGATGCGGCTTCGTGCTGGTCACGATGACGATCGACCAAGCGACCACACTGGGGTGGCGCGTCATCCTGCCGGCACAGCACCGAGCGCTGTGCCCGAACTGCGCGACTAATACCTGATCGAGACGCGGGCGTATGACCCGTTGAGCCCCGGCCGAGCGTTGCGATACGATCCGCTTCACCGACCGCAAGCACATCGGAGGCTGCTCGCCATGGCAAAGGTGCGCATCATCTGCGTCGTCTGCGGGTTCGTCGGGTTCATCGACTCCCTCGCACTAGCGACCGATTCGGCTGGTCGCTCGTTTCCAAGTCTCGCACGCAAGGAGTGTGTCCGGCGTGTCTGAAGGACCAAGAGCTTCCTTCAACACGCGACGCAGAGGAGCCAGAACCGACCGTGGGGTGACGCGAGCGTCCAGGTTCGATCCTCCAAGCCGTCTGCTCGAGTTCTGGCACATCACTGTTCGCTACGAGCCCGTCGTCGCGGAGTTGTGGACGAACCCGCTCTGGTTCGAGATTCGCGTGTTCTTGCGCAGCAGCGACGACAGGTAGGGCCACACCCACGTCGGGCACTGGCCGAAGGTGGTGACGATGGTGCCTTGACCCGCGAGCGCATCACGACCGCCCTTCGATCCAGCGACCGAGGGCGCTGGCGCGGATGCGATAGAGACGGGAACCCGGACTGCGGAACGCCTCGAGGCGCGTCCCACGGATGGCCCGCAGGATCGTGACGTGAGCTCTCCTCAGCCCCAGGTCGCCCCAGATCGGGGAGTCATTCGCCGACTTGCTGATGGTGATCCCGTTGTCTCCGTCGATCAGCGGCGATGAAACGAGTGCTCGTTAGACTGGCGGACCTTTGTGGCGATGAGAAAACATCTCGTTTGGCGACGACGATCTTATCCAGGCGTCATCTAGTAGAACTACGCTCGCCGAACCCGAGGAGAAGGGTCTGGTGGTGCTAGGAATGAGCTTGGTCAAACCCCGAACCGTACGCCTTGACTCCAGAGGGATGGTTTAAGGGTCAGAGGCTGGCCGATTCTACGCGGTTTATCCCGGGGTAACGCCCTGCGCTCAGCCGCGTTGACGCGGTCGCGCAACCCGACCATGACGGCTTGCGCGCCGCTTCGCTGCCAGACTCGCCAACCCAAGCCCGAATAGGACGATTGAGCTTGGTTCAGGGACGGGCGCAAGCATATCGTCCTGCTGGAATGATTCGGTTATCACTACTCCCCCATGGTCATGGTCGCGCACCCGGCCAGTGTAGGTGAGAATCCCGTCCGGCGAGGGCGGGAGAGGCGACTGCATGTAAACCACGGTGAAGCTGCCGGCTTCATTCCCTTCGGGAACAACAAGGAAACCATCGTAGACGGGCGTCATGCTCACTACGGTATTGGTCGGTCCGCTAGAAGGGTTCGCACTGTCACTCCATAGCGCACTGCTGCTATTGATGGCACCCCACGTCTCTTCGAGTGGATGCCCGGTCACGGTGAAACGCAGCAGAGTAGGCTCACAGCAGTTGGTAGCCGGAAAGTACGGGTTCGTCTGAATAGCGTAAATGTACGAGTAGATTCCGGCGGCGTACCGGACTTCGGTAATCAAACCCTGAAGAGAGCCCCTGTCGCCAAGATCCATGCTTTGCAGAACGGGGCCCAGCACGGCAGGATCATCGATATCGACACGGGCGGCGCGAGCACTGGGCGCGTGCGCCAGCATCATCGTGGTCAGGAGTGACAGCACCGGCCAGAAGCGAGAACGAGCGATCATGACCACTGGACGCCTCCGTCATCTTGCGAAGTGAGGATGGATTACCTATTGGAAATAGAACCACTCGGTGGCCTTGACAGTGGGCGAGAGTGTGCGAGCGGTACGGCTTCTAGTGTTCTGTAGTGTGCCGTCCCGCTCGTGTATCGTCAAGAAGCAGCAGAACACTTTCGGGCCGCCGGTCTGCCGTCCACATGACCGCTGCTGCTGTCAGCCGAACGCCCTGCGGATCGCGGCAACGGCGCCTTCGAGCCCTCCGCGGACTTGCTCGGCCGTGCCATCCGGCCCAACCCCCGGCGCCGCGCGAATGCCCGGCCCGTGGAACAGGCCGATCGCGGCGATGCCGGCGGCACCGGTCGCGGCCACCTCGGCGAGCCGATCGATCGTCATCCCGCCGATGGCGACGACGGGAATCGACACGGCCGCAACCACCTCTTCGAGGAGCGCCAGACCGGCCGGCCGATGTCCGGGCGTCTTCGACCGCGACTCGAAGACCGTCCCGCAGATCAGGTAGTCCGCACCAGCTCGCGCCGCCGCCACGGCCTCGTTCACGCTGTGGACCGATCGGCCCACGAGCATCCCGTCGGGGACGAGCGCGCGAGCGGAAGCCGTACCGATCGACTCGCCCTTGAGATGCACGCCGTGGGCGAGCGCGGCCAGGGCCACGTCGAGTCGATCGTTCACCACTACCTTGCACGATGTCGGGCGGGTACGCTCGAGGATTCGCGTGACGAGCTCCAGGAGGTCGCGCGACGAGAGGTCGGGCTCTCGGACCTGGATGAGATCGATACCCGCCTCCGCCGCCAGTCCAGCCAGTTCGACGAGCGCCGCCCAGGGGTCGCGGGTGCCGTCGGACGTCTCGGGCGAACCCTGCAGACGGCTCCGGTCCGACACCAGGCAGACGAGCGGCCGAGGCAGGGTCACGACGAGGGTCCGGAGTTCCGCCGTCCGATCAGGATGGCGAGCTCGGCAATCCCGGCCGCCACGCACAGCAGTCCGACGCCCGACACGGCGCCCCGGACCAGGCCCGAGCGCGCCGCCTCCTGCAGCCAGCCGTCGGAAGCCTGGACGAACAGGTTCCGGTCCCAGAGCGGCGACCACGGTCCGACGCACAAGAGCAGGCCCGCTTCGACGAGGTAGGCGATGAGGAGCAGGCGGCGGATCACGGCAGGCTCACGGGCAGGCTGAGATCGCCAGGGCCGGCGCCAGCGCGGGCACGTGCGGACGGGCTCGATGGAACGGCACGAGACGGACGCGATCAGGCCTGCACGCGGGAGAGGCGCTCGATACGCGCCCGCGCATCCTTGACCTCACCGCCGGGCGCCAATTGATCGACGGCCTCCGTGAGATCGATCGAGCCTACCTCCCACGCTTCGAACTCCACCGGCTCGAAATCGACGGCTTCGTCGTCAGCCGGGGCTGCTGCCGTGGATTCGGGCGCGGCGGTCGCGCGAGCCCCTGCAGCCTCGATCGGGGCGTCCGGGGCCGGGACGTCGGGCTCCTCCTCCATATCGACGAAGCCCAGACGAACCGCAATCACACCATCCGGATCGTCTTCGCCGCTCGCGAACAGCGCGCGGCGCAGATGGGCCTTGGCATCCCTGATCTGGCCCTGTCGCGCGCACGCTTCGACGAGTTGGAGGAGGGCCGGCTCGTGCTGCGGATCGAGCCTGAGGACTCTCTTGAAGCTCGCTGCCGTTTTCGCGTGGTCGCCCTCACGCAACCAGTGATCGCCAATTCGCGTGAACTGGCCCACGGCCCGCTGCGCCTTGCCCGCCCGGCCATAGAGGTCGCCGAGCGACGTCGCGGCCGCCATGTCGCCGGGATCACCCGAGACGATGCGCTCGTACTCGGCAATGGCTTCGTCGAGCGGTCCTCGACGGAGCAGCTTCTCAGCCTTGCGCAGCGCTTCATCCCGGTCGATTGCCACGGTATCGCCTCAACCTCGGGCCTGGAGACTCTTGGACCCGCTTCAACCTTGGACTTGGGGACTGGGTGGACCCGTGGACCCTCGGACCGGTAACCAGTCCCACTCCTAGTCCGTCAGTCGATCGTATCAAACAGTGTCGGGGGTCGAAAGGAGCGCCGGTGCACTGGAGAGTAGCCATATCGAGTGACGGCCTCCAGATGCTCGGGCGTCGCGTAGCCCTTGTGGCGGTCGAACCCGTACCGAGGATCGGCACGGTGGAGGCCCTCCATGAATCGGTCCCGCGTGACCTTGGCCACAATCGACGCGGCGGCAATGGCGGCACACCGGCGATCGCCGCCGACGATGGCACGCTGCGGCAGAGGTAGGTCGGGGATCCGAAACCCGTCGACGATGACGACGTCCGGAAGCGGGACCAGCGTGAGGACCGCCCGCCGCATCGTCGCCAGCGAAGCGCGGTGGATGTTCAGCGCGTCGATTTCAGCCGGCTCGGCAAAGCCGACCGCCCACGCGGCGGCTCGACGCACGATGATGTCGTAGAGCCGGTCGCGCTGCAGCGCCGTGAGCAGTTTGGAGTCTCGAAGCCCGGGAATGTGGCGGTCGGGCTCGAGCACCACCAGGCCGACGGCCACGGGGCCCGCCAGACATCCGCGGCCCGCCTCGTCGAGACCGGCCACGCGCGCAAACCCCAGGCGTCGCAGCAGGTTCTCGACCGACCGCGTGGCCCGCGTCGTCAATCCGCCTCCCTCGACGAGCGCGAATGCCCGATTCTCGGATCAGGCCGAACGCTTCTGCTCTTTCATGCGCGCCGCCTTGCCCTTCAACGCGCGCAGGAAGTAGAGCTTCGCGCGGCGGACCCGAGCCGAGCGCACGACTTCGACTTTGTCGATGACCGGCGAGTGGAGGGGAAGATCCGCTCGACGCCCTGACCGAACGAGACCTTGCGCACGGTGAACGACGCTCGCAGGCCGCCGCGGTGCATGCCGATCACCATTCCCTCGAAGATCTGGATGCGCTCCTTGTCGCCTTCCCGCACCTTCACATGCACCCGCACGGTATCGCCCGACTTCATCGCCGGACGCTCGACGAGCTGCGACTTCTCCACGCCATCCATGAGATTCATGATTCCTGCTCCCTTCGAACCCGTTCGTTCTCCAACTCGTCGAGCATCGCGCGCGCCTGCTCATCCAGCTCCTCGCGGACGATCAAGTCGGCGCGCCGCTCCAGCGTGCGCTTCAGCGATTCGCGCAGTCGCCACCGCGCGATCTCGCCGTGGTGGCCCGACACCAGCACATCGGGCACCCGCCGGCCTTCGTACTCCGCCGGCCGCGTGTAATGCGGGTAATCGAGCCGGGGGCCCGCAAACGAGTCCTCACCGACCGACCGCGCATCACCCACGACCCCCGCGACCTGCCGCGCCATGGCATCGACGATGACCATGGCGGCGAGCTCGCCGCCCGAGAGGACGTAATCCCCGATCGAAAGCTCCTCGGTCGCCAGGCCCTCGGCGACGCGCTCGTCGATCCCTTCGTACCGTCCGCACAACAGCACCAGGTGGCCCGCCTGGCTCAGTCGCACCGCCTCGCGGTGGGTGAACCGCCTGCCTTGCGGCGACGGCAGCACGATTGCCCCGGGCGCTCCCCGCGTCTCCCGGATGTGCGCCACCGCGCGGAAGAACGGCTCGGGCTTGAGCACCATTCCCGGCCCGCCTCCGAACGGCGAATCGTCGACGACCCGATGCCGATCGGTCGTGAACGATCGCAGGTCGTGCACGGCCGGCTCGATGATGCCGCGCTCGCACGCACGCGCCACGATCCCGACCTCGAAAAGCGGTCTCACGATCTCCGGAAAGATCGTGACGATGTCGACCTTCATCTCGCAGCGGGTTCCATCTGCAGGAGGGCGGGCTTCTGCTCCGCCACCTCAGCCGGTTCCCGCGTTCAGCTCCAGCAAGCCTTCGGGCGGGTCGATCACGATCCGCCGCGCGGCCGGCTCGATCGCCCGGCAGATGGCCTCGGCAAGAGGCACCAGCACTTCGCCCGCCGATCCCGCGATGACCAGGAGCGGCGCTCCTC
Source organism: Vicinamibacterales bacterium (assembly GCA_963840865.1). Lineage (GTDB taxonomy): Bacteria > Acidobacteriota > Vicinamibacteria > Vicinamibacterales > Vicinamibacteraceae > CAWJAP01. The sequence continues at coordinate 241,505 of CAWJAP010000019.1, read as the reverse complement.
CGGTTGTCTCCACTCTCGTCACCACGCCCACGACCACGCCACTCGTCGTCTCGACCTGACAGCCTTCGAGCTCCGAGTGGTAGAACCGGCCGGCTTCGAGCGCCGGCCGCACGCCCTCGCGAATCCAGAGCGACGCGCCGCGCAGCGGTTCGACCGCTTCGATCGACCCGCATCCCTCGAAGCTCACGAGCGGCCGTCCCTGGTGCACCCGCTGTGTCGCGACCCGCAGTATCTCGAGGCGCCCTCCCCGCTCGACGAGGAGTGACGCACCGGGCGCGAACCGCTCCTCGGCGAAATCGGTCTGCGGCTCGATCGCGACCTCGCCCTTGAGGCCGTGAGTCCGGGCCACGATGCCCACGAGCACGAGCCCTTCGCCTTCGGGCGAGCGGTCCATCACACCGTCAGCCGCGCGTCTCGCGGAACTCGACCTGCGCCCGAACCCCGGCTCGATCGGCGGCGAGCGCGACCAGCGTACGGACGGCCTGCGCCGTGCGTCCCTGCCGGCCGATGACGCGGCCGATGTCGCCGGGGGCCATGAACAGCTCGACGACCGTCACGCCCCGATGCTGCGCTTCGGTGACGCGCACCTGTTCGGGCTCGTCGGCGAGCGTGCGGCCGATCGCGGCGACCAGCTCCACGAGATTCGGCGCGAGCTCGCTCACGATGCTGCCGTCTCGGTCGCTGCCGGCGCCGGCGGCGCCGGATGCCGCGCGACGAGCGTCCGCACGGTGTTGGACGGCGTCGCGCCGTTCTTCACCCAGTGTGCGAAGCGCTCGCGGTTCAGCTCGAACAGCTCCGGCGAGCGGCGCGGATTGTAGAACCCGAGGCTCTCGACGAAGCTTCCGTCGCGCGCCTCACGATGCTCGACGACAACCACACGAAACAGCGGGCGCTTCTTCGAGCCCACGCGAGTCAAACGGATTGTGACCATGCGATTTCCTTCGGTCCTCGGTCTTCGGTCTTCAGTCTTCGGTAATCGGGGCTGCGGGCGACAGACCTACCGGCTGCGGGCCCGTCAAGAGCTCTTGCCGGGCCTGGAGCCTGCAGTCCGAAGCCCACTCACAACTCACAACTCCCAATTCAGCACCCAACCAACGCCTATCGCTGCTGCGACATCATCGATCGCAGCATGCCCATCCGCTTGCGGAGCGCGGCGCGGCCGCCGCCGCCGGCCGACATGCCGCCGACGACCCTCAGCATCTTCTTCATCTGCACGAACTGCTTGAGCAGCCGGTTCACATCCTCGACCGACATGCCGCTGCCGCGCGCGATCCGTTTGCGTCGGCTGCCGTTGATCATGCCGTGATTGTGCCGCTCGGCGGGCGTCATCGAGTTGATGATGGCCTCGATGCGGTTCACCTGCTTGTCGTCGACGGCCCCGGCCGCCTGTTTGATCTGCCCCATGCCCGGCAGCATGCCGAGAATCGACTCGAGCGGCCCCATCCTCCGGATCATCCGCAGCTGATCCCTGAAATCCTCGAGCGTGAAACTGTTCTTGCGAATCTTCTCTTCGAGCCTGGCGGCCTCGTCGACCTCGACGACCTGCTCCGCCTTCTCGATGAGCGACAGCACGTCGCCCATCCCGAGGATGCGCGAGACGACGCGGTCGGGATGGAAGGCTTCGAGCTGCTCCAGGCGTTCACCGCTGCCCACGAACGCGATGGGCACGCCGACGACGCCGATGACCGACAACGCCGCACCGCCGCGCGCATCGCCGTCCATCTTCGACAGCACGACGCCACTGATGCCGATGCGCCGGTTGAACTCGCCGGCGCTCTTGATGGCATCCTGCCCGGTCATCGCGTCGGCGACGTAGAGCAGGTCGGTTGGACCGACGGCTTTCTTGATGGCTTCGAGCTCCACCATCAGGTCATCGTCGATGTGGAGCCGGCCGGCGGTATCCACGATGACCGTGTCGAAGCCCAGTGTCTTTGCAGCCGCCAGCGCACCCGAGGCGCGGGAGACGGGATCGAGGTCGCCCTCCGGATCGTGCACGCGGATCTTGGCCTGCTCGCCGAGGAGTGAGAGCTGCTGTATGGCCGCGGGCCGCCTGACGTCGGTCGAAACCATGATCGGATGACGGCCCTGACGGGTCAGCCACCCTGCGAGCTTGGCGCTGGTCGTCGTCTTGCCCGAGCCCTGGAGGCCCAGGAGGAGGATGACGCGCGGCGAGGCGCTCGACTCGGGCAGCCCGCCCTGGGCATCGCCGAAGAGCGCCAGCATCTCGTCGCGCACGATGCGGACGACGTGCTGGGCGGGCGTCAGGCTGCGCAGCACCGCCTGGTCGACGGCGCGGTCGCGGACCTTGTCGATGAACGCCTTGACGACCTTGAAGTTGACGTCCGCCTCGAGCAGCGCCATGCGGATCTCGCGCAGCGCGACCTCGACCGTCTGTTCGGACAGACGGGCCTCACCGCGGATCTGGCGGAAGACGTCCTGAAGGCGTTCGCTGAGCGATTCGAACATGATGTCGAACGAAGCTCGACCCGGCCGGGACCGCCCGGGCGGGTCGATCTGGTCTCGCGTAAGCGGCCGCGCGACCCGGACTGGGCCGCTAATTGCCACACACGCAAACAGTTATCCTACCAGCAGGGTCGGATGGAGGTCAACGGACGGCTCGCGGGGAATGGGGTGGGGTGCTTTTTCTGGAGCGAGCAGGTAGAAAAAGGACCCGACCCTAAACTGACTTCAGGCGGTGTCCCAGCTTCTCCTTCTTGACCCTCAAATAGGTGCGGGTGTGCTCGGAGGGGGGCATTTCGATCGGCAGCGATTCGACGACCGACAGCCCATAGCCCTCCAGGCCGATGAACTTCCGCGGGTTGTTCGTCAGCAGCCGCATCGACCGGACGCCGAGATCGCGCAGGATCTGCGCGCCGATCCCGTAGTCGCGCTGATCGGCCTTGAAGCCGAGCTTCTCGTTCGCCTCCACCGTGTCCAGCCCCTGATCCTGCAGCTCGTAGGCCCGGATCTTGTTCGCCAGCCCGATGCCGCGCCCTTCCTGATTGAGATACAGCAGCACGCCCCGGCCCTCGGTCGCAATCCGCTCCATGGCCGCGTGCAGCTGCGCGCCGCAGTCGCAGCGCGCCGAATGGAACACGTCACCGGTCAGGCACTTCGAGTGCACGCGGACGAGGATCCGCTCGCCGTCGCCGATCTCGCCGCGAACCAGCGCCACGTGCGTCTCGCGATCGAGCGGGCTCTCATAGGCATGGACCGTGAACTCGCCGTGGTCGGTCGGAAGCTTCGCCATCGCCGCCTTGCGCACGAACCGCTCGGTCCGGATTCGATAGCGAATGAGATCGGCAATCGTGACAATCGGCAGCTTGTGCTTTCGCGCGAACGCCTTGAGATCCGGAACGCGCGCCATGGTGCCATCCTTGCGCGTCACCTCGCAGATCACGCCCGCCGGGCTCAATCCGGCAATGCGCGCCAGATCGACCGCCGCTTCGGTGTGCCCGGCGCGCACCAGCACGCCGCCGTCGCGCGCACGGAGCGGAATGACATGGCCGGGCCGCACGAGGTCGCGCGGGCGGGTGTCGGGATCGAGGGTGGCCAGGATGGTCCTCGCCCGCTCCGGCGCCGAGACTCCGGTGGTCACCTCCTTCGCGTCGATCGACACGCACATCGGGGTCTCGCGGCGCGAGGAGTTGTCGGCGACGACCAGCGGGATGTCGAGCTCGTCGAGGCGCTGCCCCGTCATGGCCAGGCACACGAGGCCCCGGCCGTGCGTGATCATGAAGTTGATGGCCTCCGGCGTCACCTTGTCGGCGGCCAGCGTCAGATCCCCCTCGTTCTCGCGGTCCTCATCGTCGACGACGACGATCATCCGGCCCTCTTTGAGGGCGGCGACGGCCTCCTCGATGGTGGAGAAGGTTCCGGCCCTGCGGCGGGGCACGCTCGGTGCGATGCGGAGGCGGCTGCTGGTCATGGGGTGGGCTCCGGGGCCGGCACGCGGGATCCAGCCCGCTGCAGTTCGGCCAGACGCACCACGTATTTTCCTACGAGATCGCATTCCAGGTTGACGGCGTCGCCAGTCCGCTTCTCGGGGAGCGTGGTGTGCGTCCAGGTGTGCGGGACGATCTGCACGTCGAAGCTGCGCTCGCCGAGCGAGGCGAGCGTCAGGCTGATGCCGTCGACGGCAACCGAGCCCTTGGGCACGAAAAACGCCGCCAGCCCCGATGGAAACGCGATGCGCACGCGAAAAAACTCGCCCTCCGGCGCGATGGCCTCGATGACGCCCGTGGCGTCGACGTGACCCTGTACGAAGTGGCCTCCGAGCCGGGCATCGGCCCTCAGCGGCCGCTCCAAATTGACGCCGGCGCCGGGGGCCAGCGCACCGAGGGCGGTTACGCGGAGCGTTTCCGGGGAGAGCTCCACGGATACCTCGTCGCCCTCCACGGCGACCACCGTGACGCACACGCCGTTGGTGGCGAGGCTGTCGCCCAGGGCCAGCTCGGGCGCGAGCGTCGTGGCGATGTCGAGGCGGACACCGCTCGTGTTGGGCGACAGCCGCCGGACGCGGCCGATGGCTTCAATGAGCCCGGTGAACATGGCCTTCGATGAGGACGTCGTGCTCGTCGAGCACCTCGACACGCAAGTCCTGGAGGCTGGAAACGCCGCAGGCGGCCGGCACCGACCATTCGACGCCGTCCCCGCCCAGCGCCGACATGCTGACGTACCACCGCACGCGATCGACGAGTCCCGCTTCCCACAGCGCGCCGTGCAGCCGTGCGCCGCCCTCGACGAGCAGCGACGCGATGCCCTCGCGCCACAACGCGTCCATCGCCAGCCCCGGATCACGCTCGGCGAGCGCGACGAGACGCGCACCGGCGCCCGCGAGCGACGCCGCACGATCCGGGAGCCGCTCGACGGACACCCGCGTGGTGATGACGAAAACCGGCCCGTGCTCGAGCGTCGAGAACAGCGCCGCCGACGGTTGGGTGCGAAGTCGCGTGTCGAACACCACGCGTGTGAGCGGCCGCCCTCGGTAGACGTCGCGCGCGGTGAGGAGCGGATTGTCGACCAGCACGGTCTCCGACCCGACGCCGATCGCATCGACCTCGGCACGCACCCGCTGCGCATGCCGGATCGCGCCAGGCCCCGAGATGGCCGTGCGTGCGCCGCGTGCCGATGCGATACGGCCGTCCAGGCTCATCGCCACTTTCACCGTGACGAACGGGCGGCGCCGGCGGATGGTGGTAAAGAACACTTCGTTCTGGCGGCGCGCCTCGTCTTCGAGCACACCGGTCCGCACGTCGATGCCGTGCGCGCGCAGGAAGCCGAAGCCGCCGCCCGCGACGAGCGGATTCGGATCCTCGACGGCCGCGACCACGCGCGCGATGCCGGCCGCGGCGATGGCCGCGGTGCACGGTCCGGTCCGGCCGGTGTGGCAGCACGGCTCGAGCGAGCAGTACAGCGTGGCGTTCCGCGCGAGCGCGCCGGCGGCGGCAATGGCATGGATCTCGGCATGCGGCGCACCGGCCCGCTCGTGGTGACCGGCGCCGACGATCACGCCATCGGACACGATGACCGCGCCGACCATCGGGTTCGGGCTCGTCCGGCCCCGCCCGTGCTCGGCGAGCGCGAGGGCCGTCCGCATGTAGCCGAGATCCGCGTCTACCACTTCTCCTCGAACAGCGCATCGACGTACTCGATCGCCGAAAACGGCACGAGATCGTCGATCGACTCACCGGTCCCGACGTAGCGGATGGGAATGCCGAGATCGTGCGCGATGGCGACGGCCACGCCGCCCTTGGCGGTGCCATCGAGCTTCGTCAGCACGATGCCGGTGACGCCAGCGACGCTGGTGAACTCGCGAGCCTGCGTGACGCCGTTCTGGCCGACGGTCGCGTCGAGGACGAGGAGCGTCTCATGCGGCGCACCCGGAATCTCGCGCCCGGCGACGCGCCGGATCTTGTCGAGCTCGCCCATCAAGTTCGTGCGCGTGTGCAGCCGTCCGGCGGTGTCGATCAGAATCGGATCCCGGCCGCGCGCCCGCCCTGCCTTGAGCGCATCGAAGACCACGGCCGCCGGATCCGATCCGGTGTGCGCGCGCACCATGTCGACGCCGGCGCGGCCGGCCCACACTTCGAGCTGCTCGACCGCGGCGGCCCGGAACGTGTCCGCCGCGCACACGAGCGGCTGTTTGCCCGTCGCTTTGAAATGGTTCGCGAGCTTGCCGACCGTCGTCGTCTTGCCCGTGCCGTTGACGCCAACGATCATCACGACCGACGGCGGCGCGGGCGCCGGAGGCGTCCCGTTGGTCTTCTCGAGCATCCCGCGGATCTCGTCCTTCACGAGATCGCGGAGACTCTCGCCGTGGCGAGCGCGCTGGCCGACGGCGCGGACGATCTCGCTCGTCGCGCCGACGCCGACGTCGGCCATGATCAGGATTTCTTCGAGGGCATCGAGCGTGTCGACGTCGACTGCCCGCGTCCGGGCGTCGGGCGCATCGGCCTGCCGGACGACCTCGTCGAATCGCTGGAAGAGCTGCTGTTTGGTCCGTTCGAGACTGGTCTTGAGGCGGGAAAACAAACCCACCGAGGGATCATATCCGAGGTCCCAACGTCCGAAAGTCCGAAGGTTCAAAGGGTCCAGGAGTCCGGCGGTCCAAGTCCAAGGGTCCAAAGGTCCAGGGTCCAGGTCCAGAGGTCCAGGGTCCAGAGGTGCGGGTTCGCGGTCCGGACCCTGGATCTCGAGCTACGCACCTCGTGGACCTTTGGACCTTCGGCCCTTCTCTATTCAGCCCTCTGCGGTCTGAGCATCAGCTCGGCGAGGGCGGCCTGCGGGCTGCGCTGTCCGTCGATGACCTCGTGCATCTGGCGGATGATCGGCAGTTCCACGCCGTAGCGCTCACCGAGCGCGAGCGCCGCAGGTGCGGTCCGCACGCCCTCGGCCACCATCTTGGTGCTCGCGACGACGTCCGCGACCGAGCGGCCCGATCCGATCTCGATGCCCAGCTGGCGATTGCGGCTCAGGCCTCCGGTGCACGTGAGGACGAGGTCGCCGAGCCCGCTCAACCCGGCGAGCGTCTCGCGCTTCCCGCCCATGGCCATGGCCAGTCGCGAGATCTCGGCGAGACCGCGGGTGATGAGCGCGGCCGTCGCGTTCGCACCGAGCCCGAGCCCTTCGACCACGCCGGCGGCAATCGCGATGACGTTCTTGAGTGCCCCGCCGACTTCGACGCCCACCACATCGTCGGTGCCGTACAAGCGGATGGCGGGGCTTCGAAACTCGCTCTGGACGAGCGCCGTCGCGCCGGCGTCCTTCGAGGCAATCGTGACCGCGGCCGGCAGCCCGCGCGCGACTTCGAGCGCGAAGGTCGGGCCCGACAGCACCACGACCGGACGCTCCGGACCGGACTCGTCCGCGATCACCTCCGACATCCGGAACCAGGTGCCGTGCTCGATGCCTTTCACGGTGCTCACAATCGGGACCGAGGTCGCGAGGTACGACATGGCCTGATGCAGGACGGGGCGAAGCCCGTGCGACGGAATGGCCACGACGACCAGCGTGGCGTCCGAGAGCGCGGTGCCAAGTGACGCCGTGGGCTCAACCGGCGTTTCGAGACGAATGCCCGGCAGGTAGAGAGCGTTTTCACGCCCGGCTTCGAGCTTCGCGATGAGCGGGCCGTCGCGTCCCCACAGCCGCACGGCGTGGCCCGTGCGCGCGAGATGCACGGCGAGCGACGTGCCCCAGCTGCCAGCTCCGAGAATGGCAATCGTCTGCACGGGTGAGTCACTCAGAGCGCGTGAATCCTCACGGTCTACGGGGCTTCGGACTACGGGCCCGGGCTCGTCGAGAGCTCTTGCCCGCCCTGTAGCCGCAGCCGGTAGCCTGTAGCCTACTCAGAACTCAGATCTGCTGCTCGGTTCCGGCGCGGAGACGTTCGAAGTTCGCGCGGTGCCGGACCAGGATGAGCGCGCAGAGCACGAGCGCCGTTCCCGCGGCGCCGCGCGACTCCCTCCAGGCGATCGCCGCGACCGCTGCCGCGACGCTCGCCGCTGTCGATGCCAGCGACACGTATCGCGTCCGCCACACGGTCAGCGCGAAGACCGCAAGACCGACAGCGAGCGCCCGCGGTGCGACGATCGACAGCACGCCGGCCGACGTGGCCACGCCCTTCCCGCCGCGGAACTTCAGCCAGATGGGCGCGATGTGTCCAACCGCCGCGCAGACGCCCGCCGCGGCCGCCAGGCCTTCGTCGGCGCCCGCACGCGTCGCGAGCAGGACCGCGATCGCGCCTTTCGCCGCGTCGAGCAGCGCGACCAGCGCGCCCATCAATGGACCCGTCGTGCGCCAGACGTTGGCCGCGCCCGCGTTGCCGCTGCCGGTGCGCCGGATGTCGACGTGGCCGAACCGGCGGGCCACGAGCCAGGCGAACGGCGCCGAGCCAATCGCGTAGCCGGCAATCAGCACCGAGAAGCCGACCGACATCTCACCTCCGTGCCGGGCCTTCGAGGACGCGCCGCAGCAGATCGAACGCGCCTTGCGTGGCATTGAACTTTACCTGCGCCCGGCTTCCTGGATACCGCACCGTGCGCACGCGCGTCTGGTCGCCGACGGTGACGGCCAGACACACCGTCCCCACCGGCTTGGCGTCGGATCCGCCGGTCGGCCCAGCGATGCCCGTAATGCCCAGGCCGACCTCGACGCCAGCGAGCCGCCGCACGCCTTCGGCCATGGCTCTCGCGACGGGCTCGCTCACGGCGCCGTGCTCGGCGATGAGCGCCTCGGGCACGTCGAGAAGCGCGCTCTTGGCGGCGTTGCTGTAGGTCACGACCGCCCGGTCGACCCACGCAGAGCTGCCCGGCACGTCGGTCAGCCGCGAGGTGGCCAGACCGCCCGTACACGATTCAGCGAGCGCGATCCGCCATCCTCGCGATTCCAGCAGGGCGCCGACGACCTCTTCGAGCCGGCGTCCCTCGACGCTGAACACGTGATCGCCGACGCTGCCCCTCACCTCGTCCACCGCGGCCGCGAGCGCCGCGATCGCCTCGAGCTCGGGCCCTCGCGCGAAGAGATGCAGCTCGAGCTGTCCGGGCGTCGCCAGGATGGTCGCGTCGATGACGATGGCTCGCCCCTGCCACGCGCGATAGAGGGGCTGCAGCATCTCCTCGGCGTGCGATTCGGTCAGCCCGGTGATGAAGACGGCGCGCTTGTGCACGCGCGCGGCCGCCGCGCGCGTACCCGAGCCGGCCCGCGATGAGCGTCTCGAGCATCGGCTTCAGCTCCCGTGGCGGACCGGGCAGGAGCACCACCAGCTTGTCGCCGTGCTCGATCCACTGTCCCGGCGCCGATCCGTTGGGATTGTCGAGTGCGTCCGCGCCTTCGAGCACCATTGCCTGGCGCCGATTGATGTCCGGCATCGTGTATCCACGGCTCGCAAACCGCTGCCGCAGAGTGTCCACGATCGCGGGATCCTCGACCAGCGCCCGCCCGAGCAGGCGCGCCACTGCCTCGCGCGTGACGTCGTCGTCGGTCGGGCCGAGGCCCCCGCTCGTCACGACGAGATCGGATCGGCCGAGCGCGCCTTCGATGACGCGCGCGACGTCGTCGATGCGATCGCCGACCACCGCCTTGGCACGCACGGCGATACCGATCTCGGCGAGCGCAGTGGTAATCGCGAGCGAGTTCGTATCGAGCCGCGGCGGCTCGAGCAGCTCGCTGCCGACGGCCACGATCTCGGCAGTCGAAAGGGGCGGACGTGACGTCATGCGAGCAGCCACGCCGGGACGATCCACACCAGCGCACGCATGATGACGTGCGCCCACACGCCCGCAATCACGTCGTCCATCATCACGCCGATGCCGCCGTGGAGGCGTTCGGCGTGCCCGGCTGGAAAGGGCTTCACGATGTCGCAGACGCGGAACACCAGGAAGGCGACGACGAGTCCGGTGCCGCCGAGCGGCAGCGTCGCCATCGTGATCATCATGCCCGCGATTTCATCGATGACGACGGGGCCTGGATCGTCGCGGCCGAAATGACGCTCGGCGACGCCCGCCGACCAGACACCGGCCAGCAGGACGATGCCGATGGCCACGATCTCCCCCGGTGCGCCGGCGAGATGCCGGGCCCACCACCCCAGGGCGAGGCCCGGCAACGACCCGAAGGTGCCGGGTGCGATCGGGATCAGGCCAATCCCGCACGCGGTGCCGATGGCCAGGGCGAGCGTGCGCATCAAGGACGTGCGAGGTACGAATGATGCGGGTGCAACGGGTGCGAGGGTGCAGCCCTGCGAGGTTCGCCCGCTGCGTGCGAGGAGGTCATGAACGGGTGCGAACGACCTCCGTGTTCGTCAGCCGGTCGTAGAGGGCTCGCCGATCCGAGGTGAGGGCCGCAGGCAGGAACCCGAACCCGAGCAACGGCACGGTCACGACCTGCAGGACGGCGCGAACGACCGACGGCCCGAATCGGACCGGTCGGCCGCCGACTTCCACCACGCGCAGCCCGAGGAGCACCTTGCCGACCGTTTGACCCGCCAGCACGGTACACATCGTGAGATAGCCCACGGCCAGCAGCGCGAGGAATGCGGCGATCGGGCCTACGGGAAGCCGCCACACCTCGTTCATGGGCAGACCCGCCACGCGCAGCGTTGTCGCGACAATGGCGACGTCGATCGCCGCGAGCAGTGTCGCATCGACGAGCCCTGCAAGTAGGCGCGCCCCCAGCGACGCCCCGCTCTCGGATTCGGACACGTCGCTGGTGGGCGCGCTCGGCGGCGCAGGCTCGGGCGGCGCAGGCTCGGGCGGCGCGTCGGCAGTCAGGGCCTCGTCGGGCGCCGCCGGCACGGAAATCGAAGCGGGCTCCGGCTGGGACTCGGGCTCGGAAGCCGGTGCGATCGGCGGTTCGCTCGGCTGCAGATCGAGTTCGAGCCTCGGCTCCTCATCTGGCCGCTGCTGGATTGGCGGCCGCGGACGTGGCGTATCACCGGCCGGGCGCCTCACCGAGAGCGGCGGTCTCGCCGCGGGCGGCGCGGCGCCGATCGGACGATCCTCGGCGCCAGGCGTCGCAAACAGCGGGAGGTCGAACGCTTCGGGCGCGTGAGCCGGCGCCGCGCCAGCGGCATGCTGACGGATCGCCGCGCGCGCCTGCTCGCGCACCGATGGCTCGGGGCGAAGCGGCAAATCGGCCGCCGGGGATGCCGGCGGCGAAGCGGACGGCGGCGGGACGTCAGCCGTCGCGGTCAGCGACAGGTCGTAGCCGCAGTTGCGGCACTTCGTGTGCCCATCGAAGCCGATGTACTGGCACTTGGGACATCTCATCGCGATTCGGGCCCGCCAGCGCCGGGTCGGCCGCCCGGAGGTCGGACGGTCGGTGCAGCCCCAGTTGTCACCGCGCGTCGAACCTCCTCCCGCAGCCGGTCGGCTTCGGGGCGACGCGGATCGTCCTGGGCAATCATCGAGAGGCTCACCAACGCCTCGTCGAAGCGGCCGCGCTCGAGCAACTGCCGGACGTGGCCGAGCACCTCTTCGGACGTGCGGACGCCCAGCGCCGTCGTGAGGCGCGACGGAGTGGCCGTCCCGTCGAGTCGAACTGCGCGCCACCATTGGGCGAGCCGATCGCGCGCGGCTACGGTGTAGCCGGCGCCGAAGAGCAGCACGCCCGAGACCACGACGAGCACGGCGTGACCGACCTTGCGGCTGAGCCGACGTCTGCGGATCGGCATCGCCGCGGGTGCCGCCGCTGCCGGCGTTCCGCTGCCGGACCGCCGTGGCAACGCAGCGAGCGCTCCGTGTACGGTGACCGACGGATCGGCAGCCAATGCCTTCGCGCTGTCGGCGCCGAACGAGCCGATCAAACTGCGGGGTTCGACCTCCGAATCGATCGGACGGCCGCCTCGCGCTTCGGCTTCCCGCTGCGCTTCGGCGAGCGCGCTGCGTGCGCGATCGATGTAAGCGCGTGCGCGAGGGTGCGATCGATCGAGGAAGAACACACGCGACCACACCTGGATCGCGCGCTCGGTCCCGTCCTTCGAAGTACTCGTCGAGGCCGGACATCAGCAGTCGATCGACGAGCGGGTTGGGCTCGACAGGGGCGGACTTTGCGAAAGGACGAAGCTCGTCGGCGGCGGACATTCGCGATCCCGGGGGATTATGGGAGAGGAAGGCTAAAGGGTGCAAGCGTGAGAAAACGGGTGCGAGCCTGAGACCTCACAGGCGCGGGACGGGATCTTGCGGCTGCGACGGCCGCACCTCGCGGGTGGAACGGCATAGACTCATGCACTTCAGAGATACATGGAGCTCATCGAAGCGATCCCGAATGTGAGCGAAGGACGGCGCGCTGACGTGATCGGCGAGCTGACCGATGCGGTCACGTCCGCGGGCACCGACGTCGTGCTGCTCGATCGGTCGTCCGACCGGTCGCACCACCGCGCGGTGTTCACGATGGCGGGAACCATCGATGGTGTGGCGCGCGCCGTCCTCGCACTCGCGGCGGTCGCGATTGCGCGAATCGACCTGCGATCGCACGCGGGTGTCCATCCCCGGATCGGCGCACTGGACGTCGTCCCATTCGTGCCGCTGGGCACGATGCCGATGACGCGGGCCATCGATCTCGCGCAGCGTGTGGCGCGCGAGCTGAGCGACACGTTCGCGCTGCCGACGTTTCTCTACGAGGCCGCCGCGAGCGACGCCGCCCGCCGTCGTCTCGAAGTCGTCCGGCGCGGCGGCTTCGAAGGTCTCGCGGCGAAGATGACCGATCCCGCCTGGCGACCGGATTTCGGCCCTCGGACGCCGCATGCGTCGGCAGGCGCCGCGTGCGTCGGGGCGCGGGGTGCGCTGATCGCGTGGAACCTCAACCTCGATTCGACCGATCTCGCGCTGGCGCGCGACATCGCGCGCACGGTGCGGACCTCCGATGGCGGGCTGCCGCACGTGAAGGCAATGGGCGTGCGGCTGGCGCATCGCGGGCTGGTGCAGGTCTCGATGAACCTGACCGACTACCGCGTCACTCCGATGTCACGGGTGTTCGCGTGCGTCGAACGCCACGCCGCCGCCCGCGGCGCCGCAATCCGCGAGAGCGAGGTGATTGGCCTGCTGCCACGCGCGGCACTCGAGGAGGCCGCCAGCCACGCGCCGTGGCTCGCAGACCGGCATCGGCACCAGGTCCTCGAGGATCGATTGGCCACCGCGTGGGGATCGCGGGCCGCCGAGCAGAGCGGACAGTGAGGGCGCGACCGGCGGCTCGGTCACATGTGGCTCAGGGGGGAGGTCCCTTTTCTCCCTCCTCCTTTCCCCTTGCCACGTCTTCCTTCCCGGCGCCGTCCTCTTTCCTCGCGCCGTTGTCCTCTTTCCCGGGCTCGACCTGCGCCGCTTCGCCAGACCGCCGGGCCGGAGCGATGCCGAACGCGCGCATCTTGCGATAGAGGTTGCTGCGCTCGACGCCGAGCACGTCGGCGGTCCGCGAGATGTTGCCATTCTGCGCGGCGAGCGTGCGGAGGATGTAGTCGCGCTCGAAGCGTTCGCGGGCTTCGTGCAGCGGCAGCACGTCGCCCTCGGTCCCGAAGAGATCGCTGCTCTCGCCCCCGTGCCGTCGAGAAACGACAGGTGCTGCGCGCCAATCCGATCGCCGAGACCATGATCAGCAGACGCTCGATGAGATTGCGCAGCTCGCGCACGTTGCCGGGCCACGGATAGCGGCGCAAGGCGGCCACCGCGCCCGCGTCGAACGTCTTCGGCCGGCGGCCGTACTCGCGCGACAGCTCCAACATGAAGTGCTCCGCGAGCTGCTGCACGTCTTCGTCGCGATCGCGAAGCGGCGGCACGAACATCGGAATGACGCTCAAGCGGAAGTAGAGGTCCTCGCGGAACCGCCCGGCGCGAATCTCGGCGAGCAGATCCTTGTTGGTCGCCGCGAGCACCCGCACGTCCACCTTCACGCTCGAGGTGCCCCCGACCGGATCGACCACCTGTTCCTGCAGCACGCGCAGCACCTTCGCCTGCGTCTTCAGGCTCATGTCGGCGATCTCGTCGAGGAAGATCGTGCCGCCGTCGGCGGCTTCGAAACGCCCGCGCCGATCGCTCACGGCGCCGGTGAATGCGCCTTTCACATGGCCAAAGAGCTCGCTCTCGATGAGCTCCTCGGGAATCGCGGCGCAGTTGACCTCGATGAACGGGCCGGCCTTGCGCCGGCTGAGCGCGTGCACGCTGCGCGCGACGAGCTCCTTGCCGGTGCCGTTCTCGCCGTAGATGAGGACGCGCCCGTTCGTGGGCGCCGCCATCGCAATCTGCTCGCGGAGCTGCCGGATGGCATGGCTCTCGCCCACCATCACCAGCCGGCGATCGACGTGCGCCCGCAGCGCCCGGTTCTCGGCCTCGAGCTGGCGCTGCCTGAGCGCGTTGCGCACGACGAGAATCGTCTTCTCCAGCGACAGCGGCTTCTCGACGAAGTCGAACGCGCCCATCTTGATCGCGCGCACCGCCGACTCGATGTTCCCGTGGCCCGAGATCACGATCACCTCGACGTCGACCCGCCGCTCGCGCAGCCGCGACAACGTCGTGAGCCCGTCGATGCCAGGCAGCCACACGTCGAGCAGGATCACGTCGAACGGCCGTCGCGACACCGTCGAGAGGCATGCCTCACCGCTCGGCACCGCCTCGACGTCGTATCCCTCGTCCTGCAGTACGCCCGCGAGCGACGCCCGCACGCCCGCTTCGTCGTCGACGATCAGTACGGAAGCCTTCATGTTCAGAGCCGCGACGAGCGACGAAACGACGAGCGACGAAGGGGCGAGCGACCGCCACCAGTCAAGTGGCTCTGCGTCTCCTGTCACGCAGGGTCTGGTGCGACTTCGACACTGTAACCGCCAATTCGTCGTCCGCCGTTTCGTCGTTCGTCGTTCGTCGTTTCGCTCCTCGCTCAGACCGGCAGCTCGATCGTGAAGCACGTGCCTCTCGAATGGGTGTCGCCGGCCTCGATGCTCCCGCCGTGCTCGGCGACGATGCGCCGGACGATCGCCAGGCCGAGCCCGCTGCCGCGGCCTTTGGTCGAATAATACGGCATGAACAGCTGGCTCCGGTCGCCTTCGGGCAGCCCCGGACCGTTGTCGGCGACCTTGACGCGGACGACGCGGTTGGCGACGTCGACGCCGGTCTCGACCACGATCTCGACCCGGCTCGGCCGGGGCGAGTCCCGCCTCGCGCTCCCCGGTCATCGCCTCGATCGCGTTGTCGACGAGGTTGATGATCACGCGGCGGAACTGCTCTGCGTCCACACGCACGAGGGGCAGCTCGACGCCGAGCCGCGGCACGATGCGAATGTCGTCGAGCAGGCCTGAATACAGGCTCAGCGCGTCCTCGAGCAGCGCGTTCAGATCGGTCGGGACGGCGCGAGGCGCCGGCATCCGCGCGAACTGCGAGAACTCGTCGACCAGCGACTTGAGCGACTCGACTTCGGCCACGATCGCCGTCGAGCATTCCTCGACGAGCCGTCGTGTGTGGTCGGGGGCCTGGCTGAAATGGCGGCGCAGCCGTTCGGCCGAAAGCTGAATGGGGGTCAGCGGGTTCTTGATCTCGTGTGCCAGACGGCGCGCCACGTCGCGCCACGCCGCCACTTTCTGCGCGCGCATGAGCGGCGTGACATCGTCGACGACCAGGACCGTCTCGCCGCTCCCCTCGTCGCCTCCGAGCGTCGTCGTGGCGGCGAGCCAGGTGGAGCTCCTGGCCGTCGCGCACCAGCGCCACTTCCTCGCTGGTCGGCTGCGGCCCGCGCGACCCGCGTCCCGGCACGAACGGGGCCAGCGGACGCAATCCTCGCGCGAGAACACGTCGTCCCCGGCTGGCCCAGCGCATCGGCCTCGAGCGCGAGCAGGCGCCGCGCCACGCGGTTGATCACGCTCCACCCGGCCCGCCCCGTCGAAGCACACGACGCCGGTCGCGATCCGCTCGAGGATCGTTTCGAGATAGCGGCGCCGCGCGTCCGCTTCGAGGCTCTTCTGCTCGACGTCGAGCCGCGACTGCTCGAGGTGCCGGCGGCCGGCGGCGAGCTCGCCCGCCATCTGGTTGAACGCCTCGACCAGCGCGCCGAACTCGTCGTTGGTTTCGGGCTCGATGCGATGCTCGAGATGGCCGGCGCCGATTTCGCGCGCGCCCGCCGCCAGCATCTGCACCGGCCGTGTGATGCGCTTCGCGAGATAAAGACCCATCCACGTCGCGCTGATCAGGATGAGCAGCGTGAGCCCGAGGAAGAACGACAGGTACACGCCCTCGAGCGGGCCCTTGAGCACGCGAAGCTGTTCGTAGTCCTGATACGCCTCGACGATGCGCTGCGAGTGTCGCGCGAGGTCACCTCTGAGATACACGCTCGCGATGACGACTCCGGCGGGCGGACCGTGCGGATCCGGCCGGATCGGCGCGCGAGCCGCGCAGCAGCTCTCCGCCCGTGCTCAATCGCTCGATCGAGGAGTTCTGCGCGCCGTCGGTGGTGCGCGAGGCCAGCACGAAGGCCGGGGGGAAGCCAAACGGCAGGTTCGGCGCGGCGACTTCGACGACCGGTGCCACCGGTGGCGTCTCGCGTCCGGTGATGCGATACACCTCGATGAGACTGAGCTGCCGCTGTCCGAGCTCGTTCACGAGGATCGCGCGAATCGCGTCGAGGTTCCCCGGCGACAGGTCGGCCGACGACAGCGTGCGTCCGAGATCGGCGGCGTGCCCGTAGACGGCGCGCTGCCGCTCCGCATAGTAGTCGCTGGCGATCTCGCGCGCCGAACCGAGCACTTCGTCGATGGGCGGGCTGAACCAGCGGTTGGCGCTGTTGCGAATCAGCTCGCTTCCGACGAGCAGCACCAGCACCGCCGGAATGAACGTCATGCCGAGGAGCACGGTGACGAGCTTGGCCCGGAAGCGCGCGAACGGCAGGGCGCGCCGACGCTCGACGACGAGCTTCAGGATGTTGCGGGCGAGCACGAAGCCCAGCGCCGACGAGCGTCAGATCGACGACCGAGACGGCATAGAGCACGACCTCGCTCAGGAAGTCGGGCAGCAGTTCCGACGACCGGTTGGCCAGCGACAGCATCGCCGCCAGGGCCGCCACGAGCAGGCCAATCCACAGCAGGATGAGGACCGGGTTGTCTCGCAGCGGACGGCGCGTCGCGAACGTCACCATGCGTCTCGGAGGGGGACGGGAGTCGTCTGCTCCATGTTCTCCCATCCGCTGGTTCCCGGGGGGAAAAGACTCCCCCTGGTCCTGCGGCTATGGCAGGAACGTGAGCACCGCGGAACCCATTGCCGACGGCCGCCGCCACGGCCACAACGACCACGTGCTGCGTGGGGTCGTGAGGCCGCGGACCCGCACGTAGTAGGCCGTCGTGCGCCGCAGTTCCCGGGTCGTGAAGAGCGGCAGACCCTGGAACACCGACACCCAGCGGCGGACGTCCTCGATCTGGTTCGTCTCCCGGGCCTCGGCGACCCGACCGTCCTGCATGAGCGACACGTGGTAGCGGCGCGTCAGCGCTTCGTACCGGACCATCACCGCGATCCGGGCCAATCCCGACCAGCTTGTCGAACCAGAACAACGAAGACTGCCGGAGCTCGACGTCGTAGGTGAACGTCGTCGGCAGTCCGCTTCGAATGGCCTGCTCCACCGGCGCGGTGAGCGCGTGCTCGGTGGCAAACGACACCACCACGACGCCGTCCCGGGCCCGGGGCGTCACCCGGATGACCGGCTCGGACGCTGCGCCTGCCGGATCGTCGGCGCCCGCGAACGCAGGCGAGGCGGCGGACAGCAGACACGCGAGTGCGAAGGCGGCGCGACGCGTCACTCCTTCGCCCCCAGCAGATCGCGCAGCTCGGTCATGAACTCGCCCACGTCGCGGAAGTGGCGGTAGACCGAGGCGAACCGGACGTAAGCGACCTTGTCGAGCCGCTTCAGCTCCTGCATCACGAACGCCCCGACGTCGCTGGTCGTCATCTCCTTGTCCGGACGATCCTGCAGCGTCGTCTCGACGCGATCGGCAATGGCTTCAAGCGCCGCGACGCTCACCGGACGCTTCTCACAGGCCTTGAGCAGTCCGGCGATCAGCTTCTGCCGCTCGAACCGCTCGCGACGCCCGTCCTTCTTCACGATCATGTAGGGGATCTCGTCCACCCGCTCGTAGCTCGTGAAGCGGCGGCCGCACTCGAGGCATTCCCTGCGGCGGCGGATGACGTCGCCCTCGCGGCTCTCGCGCGAATCCACGACCTTGTCGCCCAGGTGACCGCAGTAGGGGCACTTCACCGGCGGCCAACCTCTCCGTCGGGGACGGCCGGCTCGAGATCGGCCGCTTCCTCCGCATGGCGGGCCTCGTCGCCCAGACGCCGGACGCTCCCGAAGCCGAGGCCATCCTGCAGCATGAACAGGGCTCCGAGCAGCGTGATCGGGAGAAACGTGGTGGCGTGCAGGACGATGGCGGCGCCGACGGCGCGATCGTTGTCGACGCCGAAGAAGGCCGTGGCCGCGATGCGGAACGCTTCGTGGAACCCCCCGACCGCGCCGGGCGTCGGCACCGCTACACCGACGACGAGCAGGGCCACCACCAGGAACGAACCGGTGAAGGGAATCGTCATATGAAAGGCCATGGTCACGAACCAGATGCCGACGCAGATGGCCAGCCATAGCGGCACCGACCAGGCCAGGGCCTCGGCCAGACGCAGCGGATGGCGCGCCACGGCGAGGCCGTGCAAGAACATGTGGGCGATGTGGGTGAGGCGTGCGCCGAACCGCGCGGGGAGCAACCGCGAGACGCGCTGCAGGACCGGCTCGATGATCCCCGGCCGCGAGGAGAGCGCCGCGATGACGGCGAAGGCCGCCACGGCCACGCCCGCCGCCATCAGTCCGCCGGTCTTCACCGTGCGGAACAACGCGTCGTTGAGCGGCCGCTCCGGTGTGAAGAACGCGACGAACACCCCGAGCAGCAGCACCACCGTCACCAGGTCGAGGAGGCGTTCGAGGATAATGGTCGCGAAGGTGGCGCTGATACTGAGCCCCTCGCGGCGGGCGAGCAGGTAGGGGCGGACCACCTCGCCGATCCGCGCGGGCAGGACCGTGTTGGCGGCAAACCCGATGACGGTCGTCTTGAAGACCTCTCGAAAGCGCGTCGGGCCGATCGGCCGCAGCAGGAACTGCCAGCGATAGGCGCGAACGACGTAGGTCACCCCGATCATGATCAGGGCCATCGCCAGGGCGTCGAGCCTCGCTCCGCGGATCTCGCGCCACACCTCCGAGAAGTTCGCCTGCCGCAGGAACCACGCTACCAAGGCCAGCGTGACGATGGCCAGCAGCAGCGCCTTCACGTGGGATCGCATCAGATACGGGGCCCGGATCGCATCGCGGACTCTACTATAACGGTCACGCCAATTCTATGGGCAAGCGAGAGTTACTGCTAATTGCCGCCTTCGTGCTCGTGGGGGTGGTGGTGTATCAGGTGACCGCCCCGGCCACGCCCGCCTCGGGCGGATTCTCGCTCTCCGGCCTCATCGCCAAAATCCGTTCCGAGATCCACGGCCAGGACGTCCAGATTCCGGTGGTTCGCTCGGCCACGGCGTCCGTGCCGGCGTCGGTCAAGACCCTGAAGATCGACGGGCTGAGGGCGAGCGTCACGATCCTCGGCGAGGCCCGCGAAGACGTCACCGCCGAGCTGCGCGCCACGGCCTTCGGCGCCGACGAGGCGCAGGCCAGGGCGTTCGAGCAGGCGTTTCAGCTCGAGCTCGCCCCCGAGGACGACCTCCTCGAGCTCCGCGTGAAGGGCGCCGGCCAGGAGATGCGCCGCCGCCGGATCGAGCTGACCATCCGCGTGCCCAGCCGTCTGACGCTCGAGCTCGCTCTCCTCGGCGGCGAGCTGAAGGTCTCGCACGTCGCCCGCGTCACGTTCGAACGCGGCGCCGGCCGCGCCGTGCTCTCCGAGATCGCCGACGGCGTCGAGGGCGAGTACGGACCGGCGCGCTCGAGATCGACTTGGCTGGCCCCGTCAAGCTCGAAACGGATCGTACCGAGCTGCGGGTTTCACGGATCACCGGGAGCGCGGAGCTTCAGGCGAAGGGCAACCAGCTGCGGGTGCGCGACGTGTCGGGCCCGACCACGTTGTCGCTGGAACGCGTGGAAGCCGAGGGCGAGGATCTGCGCGGACCGGTGAAGGTCGAGGGCGACGGCGGCGAGATCCGGCTGCGCGACGTGCACGCGCCGGTCGAGGTCAAAGGCCATCGGCTCACGCTGCGGATCACGCTCGAGGAGATCGTGCCCGTCACGGCTGACATCGAGAACGATCTCATCGAGGTGACGCTGCCGGACACGGGCGGCTTCACGCTCGATGCGCAGGCGGAGAACGGTCAGATACGCGTGCCGGATCATTCCGTCGAGGTCGAGCCGGGAGACCACGAAATGCGCGCACGCGGCCCCGTGCGTGACGGCGGGCCGATCCTGAAGCTCCACTCCTCGCACGGGGACATCGTCATCAGATAGTGTGTCGGAGGTCCGAGGTCCGGTCTGAGGTTCAGGGTCCAGGGTTCGGGTCCGAGGTCCGGGGTCCAAGGTCCGGGGTCCGGAGCCGTGGTCCACGGAGCCGCTCGAGGCCAAAGCCCGACCGAACTCCGAAAACTCGAGACCGAAGACGGAAGACCGGAGACTGAGGTAAGCTACCGGTCCGTTTCTGGCGCGCCAGGCACATCGTGGTCTCCAGCCCTCCGCTCCTCGACACTGCGCTTCCCGGCCTCACGCTCCATCGCCGCGGGAAGGTTCGGGACGTCTACGAGGTCGACGCACAGCACCTGCTGATTGTCGCCACCGATCGCATCTCGGCCTTCGACTACGTGCTGGGCTCCGGCATTCCCGACAAGGGCCGCGTGCTCACGCAGCTCTCCGCGTTCTGGTTCGTGGAACTCGGCGATCTCGTCGCGCATCATGTGCTGGCGACCGACGTCGGCGACTATCCGCCCGCGCTCGCGCTTCACGCCGATCGCTTGCGCGGCCGCTCGATGCTCGTCAGGCGCACCGAACCACTCGCCATCGAGTGCGTGGCGCGAGGGTATCTCTCAGGCTCTGGGTGGAAAGACTATCGCGCCACCGGGCGCGTGTGCGGCATCGAGCTCCCGCCGGGGCTTCGCGAGAGCGATCAATTGCCCGAGCCGATCTTCACGCCAGCGACGAAGGCGGCGAGCGGGCACGACGAGAACATCACGAAAGCCCAAGCCGCTGCTCTCGTGGGCGACGCGATGCTCGCACGTCTCGAAGATCTCACGCTGAAGCTCTACGCGCGCGGGGCCGATTACGCCAGGGCGCGCGGCATCATCCTCGCGGACACCAAGTTCGAGTTCGGGCTGCTGCCCGGTGCGACGGTTGCGAGACGCCGCCGAACCGATCCTGATCGACGAATGCATGACGCCCGACTCGTCGCGCTTCTGGCCTGCCGACACCTACCGGCCCGGTGGTCCGCAGGCCAGCTTCGACAAGCAGTTCGTGCGCGACTATCTCGAATCGATCCGCTGGAACAAGCAGCCGCCCGTGCCGAGCCTGCCCGACGATGTGGTCGCGCGTACGCGCGACAAGTACCTCGACGCCTTCCATCGCCTGACGGGCCGGGAGCTGCAGTGACCATTCGCGTGCAGCTCGACGCCGTGGTCCGCGAGATGGTGTCCAAGGGCATCCTCTACGAAGACGCCTGCATCGAGTTCGAGCGGCGCTTCATCACCTGCGCGCTGGCCGAGGAGGCCGGCAGCATCGGCCGCGCGGCCGAGCGCATCGGCATGCACCGCAACACCTTCAGCCGCAAGATGGACGAGTACCGGCATCAAGAAGTCCTGAGTCAGCAGGCGCCTCCTCGGCTGGGAACACGCCGGCGTTCACGCCCGTCGAGCGCCTGGCCGGTCCATGCGACATGGCCTCGTGGCGTCCCTTCCCCAACCGCCGCCGCTCCGGCTTGACAGCGGCCGCGGCGCATCTATAATTGGCAGTCGGCCAGCACGAGTGCTAACAGTCAGAGGGCCCGAGTGCCAGCCACGTGGCCAGCGCCGGGGGCCTACGGCGCCAACCCGGCCGATTGGCTCGCAACCCGTTTCAATCCACATTTCTCGCTCACGGAGTTCCCGGCATGAAGGTCAGACCGCTCCACGACCGACTCATCGTTCAGCGTCTCGAAGAGGACGAACAGCGCGTCGGCGGGATCATCATTCCCGACACCGCGAAGGAAAAGCCGCAGCAGGGCAAGGTCATCGCCGCCGGCAAGGGCAAGGCCAAGGAAGACGGCAAGGTCCTGCCGCTCGACGTCAAGCAGGGCGACACGATCCTCTTCGGCAAGTACTCGGGCCAGGAGATCAAGATCGACGGCGACGAGTACCTGATCATGCGCGAGGACGAGGTTCTCGCGGTCTCGAAAGACGCGGGCTGGCCGAGCGGATCAGGAGACACTATGGCAAAGCAGATCGTTTACGGCGAGAACTCGCGTCAGGCGATTCTCCGCGGCGTGAACGCCCTGGCCGACGCGGTCAAGGTCACGCTCGGGCCCAAGGGACGCAACGTCGTCCTCGACAAGAAGTTCGGCTCCCCCACCATCACCAAGGACGGCGTCACCGTCGCCAAGGAGATCGAGCTCAAGGATCCGCTCGAGAACATGGGCGCGCAGATGGTGCGCGAGGTGGCGAGCAAGACCTCGGACATCGCCGGTGACGGCACCACCACCGCGACCGTGCTCGCGCAGGCCATCTTCCGCGAGGGCGCGAAGAACGTCGTCGCCGGCGCCAACCCGATGGAGCTCAAGCGCGGCATCGAGAAGGCGGTCGAGACCATCGTCGAGGAGCTGAAGAAGCAGTCCAAGCCGGTCAGCGGCAACATGATCGCGCAGGTCGGCACGATCTCCGCGAACGCTGACTCGACCATCGGCAAGATCATCGCCGAGGCGATGGAGAAGGTCGGCAAGGACGGCGTCATCACGGTCGAGGAGGCGAAGACGCTCGAGACCTCGCTCGACGTCGTCGAGGGCATGCAGTTCGATCGCGGCTACCTCTCGGCTTACTTCGTCACCGACCCAGAGCGCATGGAAGTCGTGCTCGAGAACCCCGTCATCCTGATCCACGAGAAGAAGATCAGCTCGATGAAGGACCTGCTCCCGCTGCTCGAGCAGGTGGCGCGGCTGGGTCGTCCGCTCCTCATCATCGCGGAGGACGTCGAGGGTGAAGCGCTCGCCACGCTCGTCGTCAACAAGCTGCGCGGCACGCTGCAGGCCGCGGCCGTGAAGGCCCCCGGCTTCGGCGATCGCCGCAAGGCGATGCTCGAGGACATCGCGACGCTGACCGGCGGACGCGCGATCACGGAGGACCTCGGCATCAAGCTCGAGAACGTCAAGGTCGACGATCTCGGCCGCGCCAAGAAGGTGACGATCGACAAGGACAACACGACGATCGTCGAGGGCGCCGGCAAGACCGAGGCGATCCAGGGCCGCGTCAAGCAGATCCGCGCGCAGATCGAAGAGACGACCTCGGACTACGACCGCGAGAAGCTGCAGGAGCGCCTGGCGAAGCTCGTCGGCGGCGTCGCGGTCATCAAAGTCGGCGCGGCCACCGAGACCGAGATGAAGGAGAAGAAGGCGCGCGTCGAGGACGCGATGCACGCGACCAAGGCGGCGGTCGAAGAGGGCATCGTGCCCGGCGGCGGCGTGGCGCTGCTGCGCGCGGGCAAGGCGCTCGACGGTCTCAAGCTCGATTCGGCCGACCAGCAGGTGGGTGTGAACATCATCCGGCGCGCCCTCGAGGAGCCGCTGCGCTGGATTGCGCAGAACGCAGGCCAGGAAGGCTCGATCGTCGTGCAGAAGGTGAAGGAGTCGAAGGACGTCGAATTCGGCTACAACGCGGCGACCGAGACCTACGAGAACCTTGTCGCGGCGGGCGTCATCGACCCGACGAAGGTGGTGCGCACGGCGCTGCAGAACGCGTCGTCGATCGCCTCGCTGCTGCTGACGACCGAGGCCCTCGTCTCCGAAATTCCCGAGGAGAAGAAGGAAGGCCCGGGCGGCGGCCCCGGCGGCGGCATGGGGGGAATGTTACTGAAGTAGGAAGTAGAAAGTGAAACGGCCCGGTCGGGAAACCCGCCGGGCCGTTTCGTATTTGGACCGAAGACCGAGGACTGACGACCGAAGACCTATCGGAGGTTGAACGAGACCTCGATGGTCACGAGCACCGGGACGGGCTGTCCGAAACGGGTGCCCGGTCGGAAGCGCCAGAGGCGCACGGCCTTGACCGCTTCCTGATCGAGGCCGAACACGGCGTCGAGCGAGCGCTGGATGCGGATGTCGCCCGCGGTTCCATCGGGCATCACCACGGCCGAGACGAGCACGGTGCCCTGAATCTTCGCGCGCATCGCTTCAGGCGTGTACTGCGGCTTGGCCTCGTAGAGCACCTGAGGCGAGAGCACGCCGTTTCCGACCTGATAGACCCCGCCGCCCGTGCCTCCACCCGACCCCGGCCCCAGCCCCGACCCATCCCCCGGGCCCGACCCCGTGCCCCGGCCGGTGCCGGCACCACCGCCGGTACCCGCGCCCTGAGATGTCGTGGGCGCCGACGGCGCGTTGACGGCTCCAGGAATGGACGTCAGGCCGGAGTCGACCGGCTTGACCGGAATGTTCATCGCCATCTTCGGGGGTTCCGGAGGTGGCGGCGTGATTTCCTTGGGCGGCGTCGGCGGTGGCGGTTTCTCGACCGTCACGGCCAGCTTGTCCGGTCCCTTCGTTTCGAGCTTCCGGGGCGGCTCCTTGGTCTGATTTCCCCCACCACCGCCACCGCCGCCGGGCCCCTTCATGTCGAGCCAGACGAGCTGGTTCGGATCGAAGGGCCGTTCTGGCGTATCGACGACAGGGGATGTCGGCAGAGTGGCCAGGATGTAGAACAGGAGGAAAAACGCCACGTGAGTGGCGATCGAAGTGCCAAACGCGCCGCCAAACCGGCTCTTCCGCGCCCCGAACGGCGTAGCATCCGTGTCAGCGTGCAGCAGGTGCAGCGTGGTGTAGCCCGACGACGGGAGAGAACTCAACGGGGCGGGCGAACTCATGAACAGCGATCTCTTGGCTCGGTGCGTCGCTTCCAATTCTGGACGAGCCAACGCAGCGATTCAACTGCAAAACCAATGCCCCAGCTTTGCCGGGAGAATCCACTTCCAACTGAGACGTAGCCCACTCTCACGTGGTTTTAGTGTCGCCGAATGGAGCCAGGGTTCCATCCTCCCAAATACACGGTCCGCTCAGCCGGGAACGTCTCCGTCCCACTCCGCTACGGCCACGTCGAGCGCGCCTGCCGCAGCCAGACCCGCTTCCACACCGGCTACGCGGCTGTCGACCACGTGGATGCCCAGCAACGGCTGGCCACGAGCGACCGCTCGCTGCCACGACCGCGCACGAGCCGTGTCGAGACCCGCACGCTCGAGGACATCGGCCAGTCCGCCCGCCATGTGACCTGCGACCTCGCCGAGCTCCGCCGCCAATGGACCGGCCGCCACCAGCGCCGCGCCCGGCATGACGCTCGCCGCTGCGGCGATGACCACCGCGCTGATCTCGCCAATCCGCGCCGCCGGCCGGGAATCTTCGATCTCCGCGCCCGGCGTTGCGCCCATTACGCGGGCGAGCGCCTGCTCTTCGTCGTGGTTGCGCGCGACGACCGACAACGCTTCCGGGGCGATCCCGATGTCGTGCATCGCCCGAGCGCCACCTGCCGCCGCTTCGGGATTCGCGAACAGGGCAAGCACGAGCGGATGCGGCACCCACTTACTGTAGATCGGACTCCGGGCTACGGGCTACAAGCTACGGGCCTGAAAGGGGGCCGGAGTCGGCCTGTCCTCAATGTCGACTCCTGACCCCTGATCACCAGAACGACGAAGATCGAGAAACAGCACGTCGCCGTTCCATGCCTGATCCTTGAGCCGCGCCGCGCGGCCTGACAAGATGACGCGCATGGACGTCGCGATCGTCGGCGCCGGCCCGGCCGGTGCGTGGACGGCGTATCACCTGGCGCGTCAGGGCGCGCGTGTCACGATTTTCGATGCGTCGCACCCGCGCGAGAAGCCCTGTGGCGGCGGCGTGACCGGCCGTGCGCTCGCCCTCGTCGCTGGCGCGGTCGCGCCACACGAGCTGCCCGCGGTGCCGATCGCACGAGCCCGTTTCGAAACGGTCGCGGGTCCTCCGGCTGAAATCGCGCTTCGGAACCGAGGAGCGTCGGCTGACTCCGATCTGGTCGTGGTCGATCGCGCCACCTTCGACCGCCGGCTGCTCGAAGCCGCGTGCATGGCTGGTGCGAGGCACGAAGCCGTTCGGGTAAGAGACGTCTCGGTCGGCCCCGGCGGCATCGAGCTCGATCTCGGCTCGCGCCTCGCGCGGGCGTCGCTCGTCGTCGGCGCGGACGGGGCCAACAGCCTGGTGCGCCGGCGTGTCAGCCGGGCGTTCATGCGCCGCCAGCTCTCGATTGCGACCGGTTTCTTCGCGCACGGGCTGTCCTCGTCCGACATCGACGTCGCGTTCCTCGCCGATCCACCGGGGTATCTGTGGTCCTTCCCCAGGCGCGGGCACCTGGCGATCGGGAGCGGTGCCCAGGCCGATTGCACGACGTCGGACGCCTTGCGCACCGTGACGCGCGCGTGGATGGATGGGCGAGGCCTTGCGCGGGAGGCGCGGCTCGAGCCATATTCCTGGCCCATTCCATCGCTCGATGCGAGCGACTTCGCGGTCGAGCGAGCGGCGGGGCCGCGGTGGCTGCTCGTAGGCGACGCCGCGGGACTGGTCGATCCCATCACGCGCGAGGGGATTTTCTTCGCGCTGCAGTCGGGCGTCCTCGCAGCGCGGGCCGTGGCGGGCGGCGGCGACGTGGCCGCGGCCTACCGCGCCGCCCTCGCCGAGGACGTCTACCCCGAGCTCTCGTGCGCCGCGCGGCTCAAGTCGGGCTTCTTTCGCGGTCCGTTCGTCCGGCTGGTCGTTCAGGCCCTCGGGCAGAGCCCCGGAATCCGGGCCGTGATGGCTGACCTCATCGCCGGACGGCAGCCGTACCGGACGCTCAGGCGCCGGCTGCTCGCGACCTTCGAGATCGGTCTGGCCTGGCAGCTCCTGCGAACGGTCGGCCGCGACGCCTGAGCTCGTCGTTTGGTGTTAACATCGCGGGTTGTAAAGGAGATGCCCATGTTCGCCATGTTCGGCCCTCTCGGACTGCCAGAGATGATCGTCATCCTGTGCATCGTGATCCTGATTTTCGGGGCCAATCGCCTGCCCGACATCGGACGCGGCATCGGACGCGGCATCCGCAACTTCAAGGACTCGGTGAAGGATCCCTCGAACAAGGACGAAACCGTCTAGTCGCTTCGCGCGGACCCGCCTGCCGACCGCCCGCGTCAGAGCACGACGCGCACGTCGCCGACGCGGCGCGTGACCCGTTCGCGGTCGAGATATTCGAGCAAAGGAATCGCGTACTTCCGGCTGACGCCGTACCGGGCCTTGAAGCCCGCGACGTCGAGCGCGGGCGGCGCTCCGCCCGGTGGCGCCTCCTGGCCCAGGGCGCGCACCTCGGCCTTCAGTGTCTCGAGCGTGTTGGCGTGGAACGGCAGGCCGCCGACGCGCACGACGCGCCGCTGCCGCGCGAGCCACGACAGGGCCCGTTCGACCTCGCTCTTCGCGGCTGGGAGCTGCGCCGCGAGCTCCCCTTCATCCAGCGCCTTCAGGCCCGCGGATCGGACGGCCTCTTCGAGGCGCGCCACGAGCCCCGCCTCGACGCCAATCGCATCGCGCGTCCGCCCCGGCTGAGCGAGACGCTCGCGCCCGACCAGGCGCTGCGCAGACGCCAGGGCCGTGACGGCCCAGTCGAGCACCGGCGGAGCGACCCGCAGGCGGTCGCGTGCCCTCTTCGCGCGGCAGCCCGTCGGAATCGGGCGCCGCTGCATGGTGACGCGGCCACGAGCGCTTCGAGCTCTTCGCACAACCGTCGCCCGACCTGCGGGTCGAGCCGGCGATCGACGAGCTGGAGAAGCCGGCCCTCGGCGACGAGCGATTCGCCGGCCGCTTTCACGGCTCGCGCGTCGAGCCCGAATCGCTGAGCAAGGTCACGCTCTCGAAGGCCATCGCGCGCGTCGCCGCCGAGCGCGGCCAGCGCGCGTGCCAGACTTGCCCGATCGTCGAAGCCCACGGCACCCGGATCGAGTCCCTCGAGCCGCTGTCGTGCGGCCACGGTTCGCAGAGCGCCCCGCCGCGGGGCGGGATCCAGGATGACTCCACCGCCGATCGTGCGCAGCGGCGAGTAGCTGCGCAGCACGAAGCGATCGCCGCGCGCCGCCACGATCGGCGCGTCGATGCGCAGCCGTGCGTACGCCCGGGCGCCCGGAGGAAGAAGCGACGGAGGCCCGTCGCCAGGCGCGTCCAGAACGCGCGCCAGCGCCACGCGGCCCATCACTTCCGCGGTTCCGTGGTGCACGCGGACCCGCGCGCCGTGACGCAGCGGCGGGGCATCCGGAAGCGAGTCGAGGCGGACGTCGACGCGCCGCGTGGTGTCGAATGCGCCGGGCGTGACGAGCGCGTCGCCGCGCGCAACCGCGGCGACAGGCACGTCGACGAGATTGACCGCCGCACGCTGGCCCGCGGCAACCGCCGCAGCGGTCGCCCCGTGGACGTGGAGTCCGCGCACGCGCGCGGGCCGGCCGACCGGCAGGATGTCGAGCGCCTCGTCGGCGTGAATCGACCCCGAGGAGAGCGTCCCGGTCACGACCGTCCCGAATCCTCGCAGCGTGAACGCCGCGATCGATGGGCAGACGGACCGGACCCTTCGTCCGGCGCTCGACGACGCGCCTGGAGAGCTCCGCCAGGGCGCCACGCAGTCGGTCGAGCCCGGCGCCGGTGGCGGCGGACACCTCGATGATCGGCGCGCTTGCCAGGAACGAGCCGGCAACGAGTATCGGCCACCTCCGCGCGCGCCACCGCGCACGTGTCGGGATCGGCAACGTCGCACTTGGTGAGCGCGATGACGCCCGCGTGCACGTCGAGCAACCGGCAGATGTCGAAATGCTCACGCGTCTGGGGCATGACCGATTCGTCGGCCGCGACGACGAGAAGCACCGCATCGATGCCGGTGGCGCCTGCCAGCATGTTGCGCACGAAACGCTCGTGTCCCGGCACGTCGACGAACGCGACGCGGACGTCGCCGAGCTGGACGTGCGCGAAGCCCAGGTCGATGGTGATGCCGCGGATCTTCTCTTCCTCGAGCCGGTCGGGATCGATGCCGGTGAGCGCCCGGACGAGCGTGCTCTTGCCGTGATCGATGTGGCCGGCGGTACCGACAACGAGGGAACGCATCTTCGGTCTTCGCCCTTGTTGGGCTACAGGCTGCGGGCTACGCGCGGATCAATCTTCAGCTCGGTTGTCGATCACGAGTTGGTCAGTGGTCACTCGTCACTGGTCACCATTCAAAATTCGTCATTCGTCTTCGTCATTCGTCATTCGCTACTTCCTCCGCCCGGCCTTGCGCGCGGCACGCTCGCGTCGTCCCGGCCGCACCGCGCGCGTGCGTGCTTCCTTCTTGGGGATCACCTTGCTCGCCCGCGGTCCCCGGTTGCGCTCCGACTCACCCACCGCGTCGAGGATCTCGGCCAGCCCGAGCTCGATCTGCCGCCGCTCGAGGTCGACCCGCGTCACACGCACCGTCACGCGGTCGCCGAGGCGATAGGCCTTGCCGGTGTTCTCTCCCATCAGCACGTGTTTCTTGTCCATGAACCGGTAGTAGTCGTCGGCCATCGTGGAGATGTGGACGAGCCCTTCGACGAAGTGCTCGATGAGCTCGACGAACAGTCCGAACGGCGCCACCCCGATGACGAACCCCTCGAACTCGTCGCCGACCTTGTCCGCCATGAAGCGGACCTTCTTCCATTGCACCAGCTCCCGTTCCGCCTCGTCGGCCCGGCGCTCGCGATCCGACGTTGCCGGGCCGCCTCGGGCATCTCGTCCTCCCAGTCCGTGCGCCGCTCCTCCGACAGCTGTCCCTGCCGGAGGGCCCGCAGACTGCGATGGACCACCAGGTCGGGATAGCGGCGAATCGGCGAGGTGAAGTGCGTGTAGTCCGTTGCCGCGAGGCCGAAGTGCCCGAGGTTGGCGGGATCGTACCGGGCCTTCTGCATCGTGCGCAGCATGAGCATCGCAATCGCGCGCTCTTCGGGTGTGCCCTGGATACGCTCCACCAGCTTCTGAAAGTGGCGGGGCTGCACGGCATCGGACGGCGCCGCAAGCGTGTGGCCGAGCGAGCGAGATGAACTCCTCGAACTCCTCGACCTTGAGCGGGTCGGGCTTCTCGTGAACGCGATACATCGTTGGCACGCCCGCTTCGGCGAGGTGCCTCGCCACCGTCTCGTTCGCGAGCAGCATGAACTCCTCGATCAGCCGGTGCGCGATGTTGCGCTCGGCCGCGAGGATCGGCTTCGACGCGGCCCTCTTCGTCGAGCACCAGCTCGTTCTCGGGAAGATCGAAGTCGATCGATCCTCGCCGCCGCCGCCGCGCGTTGAGCACCCTGAACAGCTCGCCCATCAACTCGAATCGCGGCACGAGGTCGCGATAGCGCTCGATCGTCGCCGGGTCACGCTCCGTGAGAATCGCGTTCACGTCCGTGTAGGTCATCCGCTCGTTGCTGTGGATGACGCCATCGTGCATCTCGTAGCGGACGACCTGGCCGCGCGTGTCCATTCCATCAGACACGATTGCACGAGGCGATCGACGTGCGGATTGAGGCTGCAGAGCCCCGTCGAGAGCTCGCTCGGGAACATGTGGACGGCGCGTTCCGGGAAATAGACCGACGTGCCGCGTTCGTAGGCTTCGCGATCGAGCGGGCTGCCTTCCCTGACGTAGTGCGACACGTCGGCGATGTGCACGCCGAGCCAATAGTGCCCGTTCGGCAGCTTCTCGATCGTGATCGCATCGTCGAAATCGCGGGCGTCTTCGCCGTCGATGGTCACGGTCGTCGAGGTCGCGGAAATCGGTCCGGCCGGCGATGTCCGTTCGCGCGGACCTCACCGCCGAGGCGATTCGGCCTCGGCGACCGACTCCTCGCTGTGCGCCTCGACAATCCTGAGCTTGCGCATGATGACGCGCGATGTCGACGCCGGGGTCCTCGAGGTCGCCGAGCACTTCGATGATCGCGGCCCGCGGGATTGCGCGTGCGCGTGGGAAAGCGCATGATCTCGACGGTCACCATCTCGCCGGGCTGCGCGGCGCGCTGGTCGCCGGGCGTGACCTCGACGTCCATCGAGCAGCTGCGATCGAACGGGACGACGAAGCCCATGCCGCTCGCGTCCAGCACGTAGCGGCCGACGACGCGGCGGAATTGCGCTCGATCATCCTGACGATCACGCCTTCGGCCCGTCGCGATCGCGCACGTGCTCGAGCGGACGACCACCCGGTCGCCGTGCATGGCTTCGTTGAGATTGCCGCCGGCGACGTAGATGTCGCCCTTCACCTGTCGAGCGGACGCTCGGGCCGGACGAACGCGTAGCCCTGGGCGTGCATCTCGATCCGGCCGGTGACGAGATCCATCCGATCGGGAAGACCGAAGTGCTGTCCGCGGGTCTCGATGAGCTCACCGCTGGCGATGAGGTGTTTGACGCGGCGGCGGAACGACGCCCGTTCCTCGCGAGGGACCTTCAAGCGCCTGATGAGCTCGCGGAGCGTGGCGGGGTGGTCGACGCGATCGCGGATGGCGGCGAGAATCTGGGCGTCGGAGAGCATTGGGGGACAGTGTACTTGTCGTGCTGGGGCTATAGGCTACGGGGCTACGGGTCAGTCTTCGGTCTTCCGGCGTGGCGGCGGGCTAAAAGAGCCCACCCTCCTGGTGTCATTGAAGGAGGCCGGAGCTCTGAAGCTCCGGCGCGGGCCCGGGCGAAGGCCGGGCAGGCCCTGAGCAAAGTCGAAGGGCACAAGCCCCGTAGACCGAAGACGGAAGACCGAAGACCATACACAAGACGTCGATCCCGCACTATTTCCAACTACCTTGGCGCTCCTGGCGTCTAGAGGCTGTGTGACCGACGAGGAGCTCGTCGAGCGAGCCAGAAGCGGTGATTCGGGCGCGTTCAGCGAGCTGGTCGTCCGTCATCACCGGGCCGCCATGCGGGCCGCGATCGCGGCGCTGGGCTCGGCGGATGCCGCGGAGGACGCGGTGCAGGACGCCTGGATCGTGGCCCGCGCGCGGTTGTCCGGATTCCGGCGCGAAGCGAGCTTCCGGACGTGGCTCCTGTCGATCGTCTGGAACAAATCGCTCGATCACCGGCGCAGCGTGGTGCGGCTCGTGAGACGGCTCGTGAGCCTCGACGAGCACCCTGGTGATGCCGGTGGCGAGTCGCGCAGCTTCGCCGCGGTCGTCAGCGCGTCCGATGCGTCGCCCGAGGCGGGGCTGCTCCATCACGAGCTGCGGCGGACGCTGGCCAGGCTCGTCAAGACCCTGCCGGCGCGGCTTCGCGATCCGCTGTTACTCGTCGGCACCGGCGAGTACCTGTACGACGAGGTCGCGGCCATGCTGGGGCAGCCCGTCGGGACGGTGAAATGGCGGGTGTCGGATGCGCGCCGCCAGATCAGGATCAAGCTCGAACGGCTGGGACTTCGATGACCGAGCGACCCCATTCTCCAGACTTCGACGCGGAGCTCGACGCCACGCTCGCCGCGATGACGGCGGTCGACGACGTCGAGGCGCGTTCGCGGGCGTCGGTACTCGAGGCGCTCGAGTCCGGTCGAGGCCCGGCGGGGTGGTTCACGCTGCCCCGTCTGGCGGCCGTGACCGCCGGCGTGGCGCTGCTGGCAGGAGTGATGGCGTGGGGCCCGTGGGCGCGCTCCGAGCAATCGCGTGAAACGCCTCCGCTTCTGGCCGCAAAGCACGTGCCGGTGACCTCGCCAACCGCACCGCTCGTGACCGGCGTCGACACCGGCCGCGTGGAAGCGACGGCAGTGGCGCCGCGCCGGCGAATGCCACGGGCCGCATGGCAGCGGTGGGATGTCGAGATCGATCCGCTCCACGTGCCACCGCTGGCGCAGCCCGACAGGATTGAAACCGAGCGGCTCCCGATCGGCGACCTGCCGCTGAGCCCCATCGAGATCGAGGCGATCGAGCTCACGAGCGTCGACGAGAGCCCTTCGCCATCACCGCACCCGTAATTGCGCGGCGCGTTGCCCGCGCCAAGGAGAGAACCGCGATGTCCGTCCGTACGCCCCTCGCCACTGCCCTCGTGTTCGCCGTCTGCCTGGTCTCGCCGGGAGCACAACAAGCGCCGGCTGCCGCGCGGTCCGGATCGGCCGACGAGTCCGTCCAACAGCCCACGCCGAAGGCCAGTCAACCCGCGCCGCCGGCGTCGACACCCCGAATCGAGCCGCCGCCACCGCCGCCGGCGGCGCCGCCGCCTACCGGTCCCTTCCGCGCCACGAACGTTCGCGTGGACGTCACGATCACCGATCAGTCCTCCGGTGGGAAGCCCGTCATCAAGACCGTGACACTGGTGCAGGCGAACGGCGATCGCTCGTCGATCCGCTCGAGCAACGACGTGGCCGTTCCGCAACGGGTGGTGAGAGACGGGTCGGATCCCTCGGGCGAGGCAGCCACGCCAATACGTGACTACGCCTACAACTTCATGGCCCTGCCGCTCAACATCGACGCGCGCTCGCACGTCATGGACGATTCGCGGGTCCGGCTGGAGCTGCAAGTGAGCTACGAGACGGCGGTGCCCGATCGCGTCGTGAGGCCGGGTCAGCCCGTGACCGCCAAGGTCACCGAGAATCTGAGCATGGTGCTCGACAGCGGGAAGCCCGTGGTCATCTCGCAGTCGGCCGACGCGGCGAGCGATCGGAGGGTGACGGTCGAAGTAAAGGCGACGATCTTGAAATAGGCCTATCGTCCCACCGCCACCATCACCTCGCCGACGAGCCGCGCGGCTTCACCGGCGCGGCCGTTCGCATCCTGACTGACCTTCGAGGCGAGGTCACGCGCCGCGGCCAGCTCCTTCTCGGCGGCTTCGATCTTGGCGGCCAGCTCGGGGCGGCGCGTCTCAGCGAGCGTGGCGCGGGCCGCCGCCAGCCCGGGTGCCGCGTAGGTGAGATGCTGGCTGGCCTGGCCGAAGTTCACCAAATAGACGGCGACGCGCGCATCGAGGAGCTGCCCGCGCGACTCGGCGAGCTGCAGGCGCAGGCGTTGGGATTCGACCTCGGCGCGCAGCGCCGACGTGCCGGACCGGCCATAGAGGTAGCCGGCCAGCAGGGTCACGATCAGAACAATCAGCGCTATGCCCGCGAGCTTCCACTTCGGCATCCCGCGATTCTACTGGACCCGTTTGAAAACCCACGACTCCTTCGGCTGCTCCGGCGTCCCCGCAATGCTGGCTTCGAGCGAGCCATCCGGACGCTTCGCGTAGCGGATGCGCTTCGGGAAATCGTGCGTGAGGTTCTCGAAGGTGACGCTCGACGCCTCGATCTGCGTGGCCGGAAAGGCGGTCGCGGGACAGCGGCCGCCCGGCTGAGCGAGATAGGCGACACTCCCATCGCGTTCGGCGATGCGCAGGAACTCGAAGGCAACGAGCTTGCCGCCTTTGATCGTCCGGCTCACGCCCAGCATGCTGCCACCTTCAGCGGGCGTCCATCGCTCCTCGACCTTCACGTTCCCGTCGGCGCTCACCCAGACACCGGCGAGCCACGCGAGGTGCCCGAGATCGGCCGTCGCTGATCGTGGCAATTCCTGCGAAACCACGCTCGCCCAGGTTGAAAACAAGACAGTCAGACCGCAGATTCCGCCACGCAATCCTCGGCGCATCGCTCCTCCTTCACACCCTGTCGCCCGCCCGACACCTTTTTCCACAAAGTTTTCCACAGGGGGACTGTCCCCAAACGTGCACCGGAAGGGCGCGATCCGGGACAGTCCCCATTTTTGGGACCAAGTTACGGGGGATTAGGCGAGGCGTGCTTGAAGAAAAGCGACACGGGACGGTATGGTCAGTGCGCATGACGTATCGCGAGGTACGCGCCGCGGCCCTCGCTCGCCGCGTTCGTTCACTGTCTCTGGACGCTCGAAGGCGCGGCGATGCGTCGGGCCGGCGAGATGGACCCGGTACTCCCCGATGGACGATCCGAGCTCGTCCTCCACTTCGGCGATCCCTTCGAGCGGCTCGGTCCCAGGGGACTCGCGGTCACCCAGCCTTCGCTGATCTTCGCCGGACAGCTCGAAGAACGCCTGATGCTCCGGCCCACCGGACGCGTCTCGGTGCTCGGCGTACGCTTTCGACCGGACGGCGCGACGGCGCTTTTCGAGACGCCCCAGCACGCGCTCGTCGATCACACGATCGCGGTCGACGATTCTACGGCCCGCGCTCGCGCGAGCGCTCGCCGAAGTGCACGACGCTGTCGACGCCGCGGTCGATGCCGTCGCGCCGGTACAAGTGCGTCTCGAGCGCTGGTGCCGGCCAGAGCGGCTGGATCGCCGCGTCGGGCATGTGGTGGACACGATCGCCCGTCATCGCGGACGCGTGGCGATCGACCGGCTCGCCGACCGGGTGGGCCTCACACGACGGCACCTCGAGCGGCGGTTTCGCGCGCAGGTCGGCATCGCGCCCAAGCGCCTCGCGCGGATCGCACGCTTCCAGTACGCCCTCGGCCTCATCGAGCGCGGCGACGCCCGCCGCCAGGGCGCGCGGACCGCGGCCGAGTGCGGCTACGCCGACCAGCCGCACTTCGTGCGCGACTTCCGCGCCTTCACCGGGCAGTCGCCCGACGCGTACTTGCTCACGCGCGCGGCGCTCACGGGCGTGTTCACGGAAAAGCTCTGACGTACCGACCGATGCGCCAGCGAATCGATCTGCCGGAGCTCTCCGATCTGATCGTCGACTACGATCCGCAGACGCTGGAGCGCCGCGACGTGATCAAGCGCGTCGTCATCGAGCGGCTGACCGCCACGGGCGCGCCCGCCGCAGCGCGCCGGGTCGCGCACGCCGTTTCCGAGCATCGTGACGTCCTCGATCGCGACGCCGTGGACGCCATCCTCGTGCGATCGCATCTCGAGCTGCAGCGCCTGCACGAAGAGTTCAGGGTCGGCGCCATGATGCGCGACCTGATAGCGCCGATGGTCGGCTTCGCGCGCGAGGTCACGGGCGAGCGGCGCATCCGTGTCGTCGATCTCGGCTGCGGCCTCGGGTTCGTGCTCCGCTGGCTGGCGGCGCGCGGCGGGCTCGGACCGGATGTCGAGCTCGTCGGAGCCGACTACAACCTCACGCTGGTCAACGCAGCGCAGCGCCTCGCCGACGCCGAACAGCTCGCCTGCCGTTTCGTCGCGACCAACGCGTTCGCCCTGCTGGAGCCCGCGCACGTCTTCGTCTCGACGGGCGTGCTCCACCACTTCCGCGGCAACGACCTCACCGCCATCTTCGCGCAGCACGAACGCTCGGCCGCGGTCGGATTCGTGCACACCGACATTCGCCCCAGCCTGGTCGCGCCGCTGGGGTCGTGGATATTCCACCAGGCGCGCATGCGCGAACCGCTCGCCCGCTTCGACGGCGTGCGGTCGGTGGTTCGCGCTCATCCGGTCGACGCGCTTCGCGCTGCGATCGCGCGCGGCGCACCGAGCTTCAGCCTGGGGACGTTGGACGCCCGGCCGGGCTTGGGCGGCCTGCTTCGAATCTTCCACAGCGCGATCGGCGCGCGTGCCGTGAGTGCGGAACGCTTGCGCATTGCTTACGCAGCCTTCGGCTCCCGATTCGCGATCGCATGACGACGGTCGTCGGTCTCGTCCTGCTCGCGCTCTTCGATGCCATGTTGAGCGGCTTCCGCGCGGCGGCCGGCCGCGACGGCCGCATCGGCAAGCGTCTCTACTATCGCCGCGCGGTCGCGCGAGCCGCCACCGCAGGAACCCTGGCGATCGCGGCCAACGCCGCATTCGTGGCCGCGCTCGTCGCCACCGCGCCGCATCCCGAAGCCGCCTGGCACGAGCCGCTGCGCGCCGGCGCGAACTGCATCACCGTGTTCGGCACGTTCGCGACCGCAACGCTGGTCGCGATCGCGTTCTGGCTGGCGCCCGTCAGCGAACTGCGACTCCTGCCGACACTACTCGTGCTCGGTCCGCTGACGCTGATCCGGCCGTGGGTCATCACCGGTGGGCTTCTCTACGTCGTGACACGCACGCCTGGCCCAAGGGTCTGGCTTGCGGCTGCCGCTGCCGGCGCCTCCATGCTAGCCCTGGAGCACGTGCTCGGCCGCGCTCACAACCAGGAGTGGCGGAGGCTGCTCTGACGCGCGCGGCGCGGCAACCGTCCGGGCGCTCTATCTATCCGAGCACGAGGATCTGCAGGTCGCCGACGTTGGTGTCGGTCGGGCCAATCTGGATCAGATCTCCCAGCGCGGCAAAGAACGAGTACGAGTCGTTGGCGTCGAGCACCGCGCCAGCCTCGGCAAGCCCTCGCGTCGAGGCGCGCGCACGCGTCGCGGAATCGATCACGCCGCCCGCTGCGTCTGTGGGTCCGTCGACGCCGTCGGTGCCGACACTCATGAAGACCGCCGGCGTGCCGAGGTCGCCGACGATGCCGGCAGCCGACAGCGCGACCTCTTGATTGCGCCCGCCCTTGCCGCGCCCGGTCACGCGAACGGTCGTCTCACCCGACGCGATCACACACGCCGGGCGCGGCAGCCGCTCGGCGAGGCGAATCGCCTGCGCGACGAATGCGGGCCCCGCGGTTCGCGCTTCGCCGACGACCGGCGCCTCCAACGTGACGGTGGCATAGCCGCGCTCGATCGCCTCGCCGCGCGCGCCGTCCATCGCCTGGCCGCGGCCGCCCACGAGCGTGAAGGTGCTGCGGGTCATCGCGGCATCACCCGGCTTCGGCGTCTCGTCGCGCTCGCCCCGCCGACCCTCGTCGAGCACGCGAAGCGCGGCGGGCGGAACACGTGCTCGAAGGTCGAACCGATCGAGCACGGCCAGCGCATCGTCGAACGTCGACGGATCCGGAACCGTCGGACCGGAGCCGATGACGCTGGGATCGTCGCCAACCACATCCGACAGCGCGAAGGTGTGCACGGGGCAAGCCGCCCGGAGCGCGAGACGGCCTCCCTTGATCGCGGAGAGATGCTTGCGGACGGCGTTGAGCTGGCCGATGTCGGCGCCTGATTCGAGCAGCAGGCGTGTCGTCGCGATCTTGTCGGCGAGCGTGAGGCCCGGCGCGGGCGCCGCGAGAATCGCCGAGGCGCCCCCCGACAACAACACCAGCAACTCGTCCTCTGGATTCGCCTCGCGCGCCAAGCTCAGCGCGCGGGTCGCGGCGGCTTCGCTCGCCGCGGTCGGCACCGGATGACCGCCGACAAATGACTCGATTGCCGGCGGCAGGTCCGCCTCTACCCGCGTCGAGGACACCAGGCCGCGCGACCGCTCGAGCCCCGCGTCCACGAGAGCCCGCATCATCGCGGCGCCGGCCTTGCCGGCTGAAATCGCCAGCATGCGGCCGCCACGGTCCGACTTCTGTGCCTGCCACACGGCCAGGGCGGGAGCGAGCACCCGCGCGGGCAGTACCGCGGCGATGCCCGCTCGCGCGATCGCAAGCGCGTCGTCGCGCAGTCGAGAGAGCCGCTCGCCGGCGTCGGCGTCGATCGAACGGGTCAGTGGAGCGTCTTGGGATCAGACCAGGCGGACAGGTTGGTCACCTGGTCGAGTTTGCGCAGCAGGCAGCTGACGACCTGGTCGATGTGGCTGCAGTCGCAGTGATCGCACAACCGATCGAGCTGCGCCATCGTGTTGTGAATCGCCTGCTCCACCTCGGCGATGGCCCGCGGCGAGAACGACTCGCGCTGCGCGTGGAGGCACCGCTGATGCTTGAGCAGCTCTTCCCGGTAGAACTCGAGTCTGGAGATGGGAAGAGAGGGCGGGAGGGGCGGTGTGTCGTCGGGCAGGCGCAGGAAGCGGTGGGTCGCGCGCGGCATACCTGTGCTGCAAGTAACGAAAAGTAATGTAAACACGCTAACCGGAGAGTGTCAAGGTTCTTTCCACGCCGCAGCGAGGCCGGCCAGCCCGCCAACGGTCATGCTCACGAGTCCGAGCAGGACGAGCATGGAGGCCGACGGCTGGTCCCGCGCCCTGCTTCAGATAGACCGTCAGCTCGCCCGTCGTCGACAGCCGCGCGAGCACGCGATCCATGTTCACCGACACGAGCAGGACGGCGCCGGCGGCGAACACCGCTGCCGCAATCACACCAATCGCAAGAATGCTGGCGCGCCAGCTTCGCGCGAGGCTGTTCGACGCCTCCGTGGCCGAATAGCGCAGGAGCGCAGTCACGCCGTCTCTCCGACGTGGCCGTGATCGAGGGTAATCACCCGTCGTCCCATGTGGCGGATCAGCGCCCGATCGTGCGTGGCGACGAGCGCCGTCGTTCCGCTCGCGTTGATCGTGCGGAACAGCGTCATCACCTCGAGTGAAAGCACCGGATCGAGATTCCCGGTCGGCTCGTCGGCGAGAATCAGCGTCGGCTCGTTGACCAGCGCGCGTGCGATCGCCACGCGCTGCTCGCCTCCCGAGAGCTCCGGCGGGCGATCGTTCAGCCGTCCCGACAGGCCGACCTCGTTGAGAACCTGCGTGACGCGGCGTCGAAGCTGGGTTTCGGGCACGCCGAGCAGCCGCGGCAGCAGCGCGATGTTGTCGTAGACCGACTTGCGGGCAATCAGCTTGAAGTCCTGGAAAACGAATCCCACCGACCGCCGGTAGCCTGGATCTGCGGCTTGCTCATTCGCGACAGGTTCCGGCCTGCCACGATGATGTGTCCCGCGGTCGGCACGTCGTCGCGGCGCACGAGCGGGGAGCAGGGTGCACTTGCCGGCGCCGCTCGGCCCGGTGAGGAACACGAAGTCGCCCTTCTCGATCGCGAAGGACACGTCGGCCGGCGCGTAAACCCCTGGACGGTACGCCTTCGACAGGTTGTGCACCGACAGAAGATCGTTTTCATTCATCGACGGGCGGCCAGCTCGACGCGAAGATTCCCAAAGACCGCCGCAACCTCGGCGACCACGAGCGCGCGCGGCGCGTCCCGCTCGAGCCAGACGGTAATGTCGGACGGCTTGCGGCGCGGCACGCGCTGACGCAGTCGGGCGTGCACGCGCACGGTCGCCAGGTCGCGTCCGCTCACGTGTCGTGTTTCGGCACCGGCAGCTTCGATCTCCAGCGTCGAATGACGCCCGTTCTCGACAATCGGCATCTCGACCCGGGAACCGGGCGCGAGATTCAAGGTGCGAACGAAATAGAACGCGGCCACCGCGTCGCGTACGTGCGGCCACAGTCGGACGGCCGGTCCGGCCGGCTCGCCGGCGGGTGTGAGGGGCTGGGCCTGGAGGCGAGCGGCATCGAAGTGGATGCGCTGATCGACCCGGCGCCGGCCTTCGCGGAGCATCCGCTCGTGTACTTGCGGGAACAGCTGCGGGTCGGTCGTCGTGACGAAGCGATCGTCGGCCTCGAAGAAGCGCGCAATCCAGGGGGCGGTCCGGGCCTCGACGCTGAATCGGTAGCCGCCAGTCTGACCGGGCGCCGAATCGCTGGCGGGCGCGGGATCCACCGCCAGATTGACCGTCCCGGCGTCGACGATGCCGGCGGGCCCGTCCCAGATCACCCGATACGTGAGACGCTCGCCCACCGCAAAGGGAACCGGCCCGGGCTCGGGCGGCACGGGCGTCGACGGCTCGCCGAGCCGCGCTTCGACCTCGGGCGACCACGCAAGCTCGTAAATCCAGCGTTCACCCCGGACCGGGTCCGAGAGTCTTGCTCGTTCGGTGAGCGGCCAGGTCCCTGGCGCGACGGGCGCAGGGGTCACGACGAAGCGGACGTCGAGGTCCTTCAACATCCACATCGCCTCGGCCGAGGGGAACGACCCGAGCGCATCCACAGCGCCGCTGAAGAACGCCGGACGCTGTCCGCTGTATCCGTTCACGACCGGCAGGCGGTGCTCGAGCGAGTCCACCATGAACGGCGTGTTCTCGACATCGATCGACAGCGGCAGATGGACCACCGCACCGCGACCGGCAGTGGTGAGCCAGCGGCCCACGGCGGTGGAGGCCGGGGGCGCATCGATGAATCGCAACGGCGCGCTGGCGTACTCGATCGCGAGCGCGACGAGCAAGGCAGCGCAAGCCACGGGCCAGCCGCGGGCCGGCGTCTCGGCATCCCGCCAGCGATCCTCGAGTCCACGCACCGCAATTGCCGCGAGCGTTGCCACGCCGAAGGCGACGAGCACTGCAAAGCGGGCGGGCGCGCGAATGGCCTGAAACCCGAAGACCCACCGGTGCAGCGTGGCGTAGATCGGACGAATGCCATCGGGACCGAGTGAAAGCACGAATCCCGTGACGATCAACGCGAGCGCGGCGGCAGCGGTTGGCCAGAGACCACGACGCCGGGCCACGACCAGCCCACCGAGAGCGACCACGATTGCGGTCAGCCCCGGGAAGAGCGCCGCTTCGGAACCACGATCGTTGACCAGCCAGCCGGTCGACCCGTAAATGACGTTCGATGGCGCGACGCCCAGGTAGTCGCCCGGAGCCGCCGCATGTCGGGCCGCTTCATACAGGTTGCGCGTGAAGCCTTCGCGTTCCTGCACCTGCCAGTACGGCCAGACGAACGGAGCGACGAGAACCGCTCCCACGAGAGCTGCGAGCAATCCACGCCGCACGAGCGTCCACGCGCGCCGCCCGCCCGTGGTCGTCAGCAGGACGATGAATGCGACGGCCAGCCCGAGCGCGCCGATGACGCCGTAGTAGACCGACGTCGCCGCCTGAAACGCGGCCGCGGCGCCGAGCGCGGCCGCATCGCGTCGCCGTGCACCGGCGACGAAACGATGCAGGCACAGGAACGCCAGCGGCATCGCGTAGAGCGCCTGCAATTGCAGGTGCTCGAGGTGCGCCATCCGGTATGGCCAGAAGCCCCAGATTGTGCCCGCCACGAGTGCGCCCCACGTCGAGCCGATCACGCTGCGCGCAAAAACGTGCATCGCCGCCGCCGACGCCACGAGCGATCCCAGGAGCACGGCGTTGTACGCAGAGCGCGACGCTGCCGGTGACGGCGTACAGCGGCCA
Organism: Vicinamibacterales bacterium; assembly: GCA_963840865.1. Lineage (GTDB taxonomy): Bacteria > Acidobacteriota > Vicinamibacteria > Vicinamibacterales > Vicinamibacteraceae > CAWJAP01. Next base: position 199,488 of record CAWJAP010000019.1, on the reverse strand, counting down.
GACGAGCAGCGCGACGATGGTGAGATGGTCGGAATAGGCGAGCGTCTGGCTCGCCGGATGGAAGATGTTGGCGTCGAAGATGCGCCCGCTCACCAGATCGAACGGCGATCGGCTGATCGTCCCGAGATCCCACCCGAGAATCCAGTAGTTCAGAAAAGGATCGCCGGGTCCGTGAAGCGCGCCAAGCGACCGCATCGGCGAGAGTGCGAGCGGCCACGTGACCGCCACGGCGAGGACCGCATACCAGATGGCGGCGAGCAGCGGACCGAATGACGAACGACGAATGACGAATGACGAATGAGAGCTGGCGGGTCGTCGGGAGGCGAAGGAGCTCAAGGCGAGCGCCTACCCGTTGCCGAGCTCGCGCGTCACGAGCGCATTGGCCAGCTTCGGATTCGCCTTGCCCTTCGCGGCCCGCATCACCTGTCCCACCAGGAAGCCGACCGTCGCCTGCTTGCCCTTGCGGATCTGTTCGACCGCATCGGGATTGTCGGCGATCACGGCGCGCACGATGGCCACGAGCGCGGCCTCGTCATCGATTTGCGCGAGCCCTTCCGCCGCCACGATCTCATCGGCCGAACGGCCCGAGGCGAACATGGTCTCGAAGACGGCCTTCGCGGTCGGCATGTTGACGGTGCCGGCGTCGACGAGCTTGATGAGCCCGGCCAGGGACGCGGGCTTCACGGCGAGCGTGGAGGGCTGCAGTCCGGCGGCGTTCATCAGTCGCAGGAGCTCGCCCATGACCCAGTTGCTCGCGGCCTTGGAGTTGCCTGCCGCCGCGGCCGTCGCCTCGAAGAAGTCGGCGAGGCCCGGCGTCTGCGTGAGCACACCCGCATCGTAGGGTGGCAGGCCGTACTGCGCCACGAGCCGCTCGCGCCGCGCTTCGGGCAGCTCGGGCAGCGCCGCCCGCAGCCGCTCGACGCCGGCTGTCTCGACGCGCAGCGGAGGCAGATCCGGCTCGGGGAAATACCGGTAGTCGTGCGCCTCTTCCTTGCTGCGCATGGCCTCGGTGCGTCCAGCCCCGCTGTCCCACAGCCGCGTCTCCTGCCGGACCCGGTCGCCGGCGCTCAACACGGCGATCTGGCGCGCGACTTCGTGCTCGATGGCCTTGTGCAGGAATCGGAACGAGTTGAGGTTCTTGATCTCCGTCTTCACGCCAAGCGCCGCCGATCCCGCCGGGCGCACGGACACGTTCGCGTCGCAGCGCAGGCTGCCCTCTTCGAGGTTGCCGTCGTTGACGCCAAGCGTGACGAGCAGCTCGCGAAGGTGCGCGAAGAAGCCCGCGGCGGCTTCGGCCGATCGCAGATCCGGTCGCGTGACGATTTCGACCAGCGGGACGCCGGCACGATTGCAGTCGACGTAGGTCGCTCGATCCGAATCGGGAAACCCTTCGTGAATGGACTTGCCCGCGTCCTCTTCCATGTGCACGCGATGGATGCCGACGTCGAGCGTCTCGGTGCCCTGCCGCCAGCGGACCCGGCCATTCAGCGCGAGCGGCCGCTCGTACTGCGAGATCTGATAGCCCTTCGGCAGATCCGGATAGAAGTAGTTCTTGCGCGCGAAGATCGATTCGGGCTGGACCTCGCAGCCGAGCGCCAGCGCGGCGGTCACGGCGTGGTCGACAGCGGCACGATTGAGAACGGGCAGCACGCCGGGAAACCCGAGGCACACCGGGCAGACGTGCGTGTTCGGCGGCGCGCCGAACGCGGTGCTGCACCCGCAGAAGATTTTGGTCGCGGTGGCGAGCTGCGCGTGAATCTCGAGACCGATGACGGGTTCGAACGACATCAGCCCTGCGGTCCCGCGCCGCGAACCTCGCTCGCGACGCTCGACGCGTAGGTCGCGAAATTGTCGCCGAACATGCGCGCCAGCCTCGACGCCTGCGCGTCGTAGTCGGCCTTGCTCGGCCAGGTCTCTCGCGGCGTCAGCAACCCGGCCGGGACTCCCGGCGCCGCGAGTGGCACCTCGAGATTGAACACCGGATCGTGCCGGACCGGCACGTCGTCGAGTGCACCGGCGAGCGCGGCGCGGATCATCGCGCGCGTGTGATCGATGGCGATGCGCCGGCCGACGCCATAAGGCCCTCCCGACCAGCCGGTGTTGACCAGCCACACGCGAACGTCGTGGCGCGCGATCTTCTCGCCGAGCAGCTTTGCGTAGATGCCGGGCGCGAGCGGCAGGAACGGCGCGCCGAAACAGGCGCTGAACGTGGCCTTCGGTTCGGTGACGCCTCGCTCCGTTCCCGCGACCTTCGCGGTGTAGCCGGAGAGGAAGTGGTACATGGCGGCAGCCGGCGTGAGGCGGGCAATGGGCGGGAGCACGCCGAAGGCGTCGGCCGTCAGCATGACGATCGTTCGCGGATGCCCGGCCTTTCCCGACGGGACGTGATGCTCGATGGCTTCCAGCGGATAGGCGCCGCGCGTGTTCTCGGTGAACAGGTCGGAGTCGAGATCGAGCGCCCGCGTCACCGGATCGACGACGGCGTTCTCGATCACGGTCCCGAAGCGGCGCGTCGCGGCATGAATCTGCGGCTCGGCCTGCGCCGACAAGCGAATCAGCTTGGCGTAACACCCGCCCTCGATGTTGAAGACGCCCGTATCGGTCCAGCCGTGCTCGTCGTCTCCAATCAGCCGCCGTTCCGGATCGCTCGACAGCGTGGTCTTGCCGGTACCCGAAAGACCGAAGAAGAGCGCCACGTCACCGGCCTCGCCGACGTTCGCCGAGCAGTGCATGGAGAGCACGCCCGAGAGCGGCAGCAGATAGTTCATCACCGTGAAGATCGATTTCTTGATCTCGCCGGCGTAAGCGGTGCCGCCGATCAGGACGACCCGCTGCTCGAGGTTGACGAGGATGCAGGTGGCGGAGCTCGTGCCGTGGCGGGCCGGATCGGCCGAGAAACCCGGCGCATCGATGACGGTGAAGTCCGGTTCGACCGGCGCCGCCTCGGCCGCCTGCCTGATGAAGACGTGGCGCGCGAAGAGACTGTGCCAGGCGTGTTCCGTGATGACCCGCAGGCGGAGGCGGTGGGCCTCGTCGGCGCCCGCGACGCAGTCCTGCACGTAGACTTCGCGCGACGAGAGATGTGCCTGGAGATCGCGCTCGACCGCCTCGAACTGGCCGGGAGCGATCGCGCGGTTCACGTTGCCCCACGCGACCCGGCTTTCGGTCTGCGGCCCACGCACGATGAACTTGTCGTTCGGCGAGCGTCCCGTGTGTACGCCTGTCCGGCAGACCAGGGCGCCGCCGTTCGCGGCGACGCCTTCACCATGCTGCAGCGCGGCTTCGACCAGGGCGGGAACGCTCAGATTCCAGTGGGCGCGCGGCGCCTCCACTCCGTGCCGACGAAGATCCCGGCCCGGCACCGGTTCGGCGCCGGCGGCGGCTGCGGACGTGGTGGGGTTCATGCTGCGGGCGTCCGGTGCGGACAGAACGTGGATGCTACAACCCTGAGCTCAACTCGTGCCCAGCACACCTGTCACCCTGGCCCGCACTAGCGCGGGTAAACGCGCTCAGGGTTGCTCGAGACAGTCGAAGGGTAGCTGGCGCATTCGGCGGAAGTCAATCGCCCGACTCGTCGCGACGGGCGCCGGCTCGCCACCCGTGCCGGAGCCGCGGTGCGCGCGCCGGGTCAGGCCAGCCCCCGCCCCTCACGGCGCGCCTGCTGGCACCAGGCGACACCGCGCTCCAGCGCTTCGCGCAATCGCTCGCGCCCGAACGGCTTGACGAGATAGTCCGCAAGCCCGTGCTGCAAGCTCGTGATAGCCGCCTGCACGTCGTGGCGGCCGGTCACCATGACGACGGCCGTGGCCGACGCGCGTGCACGGATGGCGGACACGAGCCAATGGCCGTCGTGGAGCGGCATGAAGATGTCGCAGAGGATGACGTCGGCCGGGTGCGCGTCGAAAGCAGTCAAGGCGTCGGCCGCCGACGCAGCCTCGTCGACGGCGAAGCCGAGCTCGCGCGCCCAGCGCGCCATCAGCGCCCGCACGCCGCCCTCATCGTCGACCACGAGAACGTGCCAGCCCGACGGATCCTGGCCTGCTTCCGATGCCACGGCCGTGGCTCAGAGCGGATCGGACACGAGGTCGGCCGAGTCGAGCCCGTCGCGGCGACGCACGATGGTGCCCTCCAGACCGAGACGCTCGAGCCGACGGTAGAGCGCGCGACGGCTCACGCCGAGGAGCCGCGCGGCGACCTTCTTGTTCCCGCGCGCGTGCTGCAGCGCGCGCAGGATGTGATCCCGTTCGACCGTCGCGAGCAACGGTGGCACCGGTGCCTCCGCCCACGCAGGCCCCGCCGGACGGGCGAGCACCTGCTCGGCAGGTGGACGATGGGCTTCCTCCGGAAGACAGGGCTGAATGTCGTGATCGGTCAGGGCCGGCCCTTCCGCCATGAGACACGCGCGCTCGATCACGTTGCGCAGCTCCCGCACGTTGCCATCCCACGGCGCCGCCATCAGCAGCGACGTCGCCTCGTCGGTGACCTCGAGCAGCGGCCGGCCCACCCGTTCCGAGCACTCACGCACGAAGAGCCGGGTGAGCGTGGGAATGTCCTCGCGACGCTCGCGCAGCGGCGGAATGCGGATCTCGACGATGTTGAGCCGATAGAACAGGTCGCTGCGGAAGCGTCCCGCCGCCACCTCGGTGCGCAGATCGCGGTTCGTCGCGGCGAGCACCTGCACGTCGACACGACGGGGCTCGAGCGATCCCACGCGGTAGACCTCGCCGAGCTCGAGAACGCGCAGCAGCTTGGCCTGCACGCCGAGCGGCAGATCGGCCACTTCGTCGAGGAGCAGGACGCCGCCATCGGCCGCTTCGAACAGGCCTGGCCGATCTTCCATTGCCCAGGCGAAGGCACCACGAACGTGGCCGAACAGCTCGCTCTCGAAGAGCGACTCGACGACGGCGGAACAGTTCACGATCACGAAGGGCCGCGAGCCGCGGCGGCCGCTGCGATGAATCACGCGCGCGGCGAGCTCCTTGCCCGTTCCCGTCTCACCGGTGATGAGCGCCGTCCGCACGAACGGGGCGAGCCGCGAGATCGCGCCCATCAAATGGCGCATCGCCGTGCTCCGCCCGATCATGCCGAGCGTCTCGGCCTCGTCTGACTGGTTCTGGGCCGCTTCGGCACGATCGCCGACGTCGTGACGCACCTGCCGCAGCAGCTGTTCGACGCGGCCGACGTCGAGCGGCTTGCTCAAATAGTCCATCGCGCCGATCTTGATGGCCTCGACCGCGGTCTCGACGCTCGCGAATCCCGTCATCAGGACCATCTGACAACGCGGATCGGCCTGATGGATCGCGCGCAACACCTGCAAGCCGTCGAGATCCGGCATGCGCAGATCGACCATGACGAGATCCGGGTGAAATCGCCGGCTGGCCTCGATACCTTCGGTGCCCGTCGCGCAGGCGAAGACTTCGAAGCCGGCCTGCAGCGCGAGTCCGCGAACGGTCTCGAGAACCGCCGACTCGTCATCGATGACGAGTAGGGTCGGAAGGTTCATCCAGATACCTCAATGCTCCTCGGTGCGAGCCGGTCGAGCGCCTCGATGCGAGTCGGTCGAGCGTCCGGTGCGAGCCCGTCGAGCGCCTCGGTGGGGGCCTGCCGCGCGCCTCGCGATTGCGAGCGCTGCCGAGCCGCCCCGCACGGGATTGCCAACGTGCGAAGAAGAGTCCCGAGAGGCCCGATCGAGACCTTGGAACCGGTCCGCCCGGCGTCCCGTCGAGCCGTGCAAGCGAGGTACCAAGCTACGCCCGCACACACTCGTGTGCCCAATCGGCACGCCGGGAGTCGCGCATCAACCCAGCCAATCGCGCGGACAGAATGCTTCTCGATCGAGTTCGAGACGGTTCTGACAAGGGAGCCGCGACGAAGCCCAAGAGTTGCAAAATGAGGCACTCGAGAAGGACTGTTCGTGCAGATTTTGCCACGGCGGCGACAGTTTCGTTCCTGAGCCCTCGCGAAAAGCCGGCTCCGAGCGATGTGCCGCCCACGACTCTATCCCGGCGAGGCTCCGAACCCGCACGGAAAGATCGGCGTCAGTTCGACGCGTCGACTCAGAAATGCTCAGTCAGATCGGCAAATCGCTCGAGCGTGAGCGTCCGGTCCACGGGTAACTCGGGCATCTCGACGAGCTCGAGCGACCACGTGGCCGCGTGCGGAATGAAGACGGCCTGCAGACCGGCTTCGAGGGCCGGTAAGACGTCCGACTTCGGGCTATTGCCGATCATCCACGCCCGAGCTGGATCCACACCGTGGCGAGCCACGAGGTCCCGATAAGCGGCCGGGTCCTTCTCGACCAGGACATCGACCTGATGGAGCCGTGGCCTCAGCCCCGACCGGGCCAACTTGGCCTGCTGGTCGTCGAGATCGCCCTTGGTCACGAGGATCAGGCGGTGTCGGCTCCCGAGCTCGCGCAGGGTCTCGTCCACGCCGGCCAGGTGCGTAATCGCCTGCCGCCGCAGGCCCGTGCACAGCTCACGAATCGTGGTGGCCTCGCGCGACCAGTCGCGGTCTCCGAGCAGACCATCGACAGCCGCCTCGAGACTGGCCTGGAAGTTGAGCACGCCATAGCCGAACTCCCGGGTCCGCACGCGCTCGATCTCGAGCAGACGCGCGGTGGCCCGCTCAGGGGGACAGCCGTGGCGCCCGACGAGGGCAACATACTGAGCCACGACCGCGTCGAAGTAGATGTTGTTCTCCCAGAGCGTGTCGTCCGCGTCCACGAAGAGCGTGAGACCGCGACGCCGCCTCGACCCGGCATGCGGCGGACGGGAACCAGCCGGAGGGACCACGGTTCGCTATAATACCGAGCGATCCGCGGTCTCGCGCCGTAAACAGCGAGTCCGGAGCAAACGTAGCCCATGATGAGGAAACGACGGCCCGAGCTCAGCCCGACGCCCGTCTCGGTACCGGTGGTGCCGGCCAAGGCGGTCGAGCCCGATCTGGCCGCGGTCATTCAGGCACTGGCCACGGCCGGGCGCTGGAACGAGGCCCGGGAGCGCTACGACGAGCTCGTCGTGCGTCATCAACGCCGCGCCGTCCGGCTGGCGTGTTATTACCTGCGCGACGCCGCGGAAGCCGACGAGGCGGTGCAGGACGCGTTCGTGAAGGCCTTCGCGCACCTCGCCTCGTTCGATCCCGCCCGATCCTTCGAGGTGTGGTTCACGCGCATCCTCGTGAATTCGTGCCTCGATCGCGTGAAGGCGCGGAAACGGCGGCTGCGCTGGCAGATCGCGCATGGCCGATACGGGCGGCGCGTTCGAGCCGGTCAGCGTGCCGGCGCCCGCGACGGCGCCACGGTCGCCCGAAGCGGTGATGCTGCGGCGCGAGCGGGCGCGGCAGCTCCTGTCGGCGATTCAGAAGCTGCCCCTGCGGCAACGCACCGTGATCATGTTGAGCCATCTCGATGGGCGATCGACGCGCGAGGTCAGTGAAATGACCGGGCTCAGCGAGTCCACGGTCCGCGTTCATCTCTTCCGGGGGCTGCGCCGGTTGCGCAGTCTGGTGAGCCGCACGTGAACGCGAAGCCACCCACGATACCCGCGAGCGGGACCGATCCCCACCAGGCCATCAGCTCGGAGCTCGACGCCGCGAGAGGCGATCTCGAGGCGCTGGTCGGCGAGGCCTGTTCGAGCATCGACCTGGAGGGTCAACGCGACCGCATTCGTGCCCGGCTCGCCGCGCCGGGCTCCCGCGTGCTCGCCTTCCCCGCCCGCCCTGCCGCCGCATCGCAGCGCCCACGACCGGCGATGCGCTGGCTGGCGGGGTCGGCCGCGGCGGGACTCCTCGTCGGCCTGTTGGCCGGCCACTACGCCGTCCCCCCGTTCGGGGTGCTGGCCGATCGCGACGGCCTGCGGCCCAGCCGCACTGCTTCGCCGCGATTGACGAGCACGCGCGGGGCCGTCGCGCGCCACTCCGATCACGCGCAGGACGAGAGTTTCCTGGTGGAGATGGAAACCGTGCTCAACGACCGGCGCGTCGCCGAACTCCGTGCGCTCGACCACCTGACGCCGGTGATTGTCCTCGATCGCTCGCGCTGAGCGCGCGCGACCGTTCCGCGCTCGACTCAGGCCATCCGATTCCGTGCAGCCGCTCGTCATCTACCGCAAAGGTCTCGACCTCAAGGACGCCGTCGCCGGCGAGCTGGCCGCCGACTATCACAGCGCGCTCGTCGAGACGATCAAGACCGACGACTATCGCTACGCGAGCGGCCGTCTCACCATCCATCTCGCGCGCGAGTTCGGATTCTGCTACGGCGTCGATCGGGCGGTGGACTACGCGTATCAGGCGCGCAAGCGCTTCACGGATCGTCCGGTCTATCTGACGGGCGAGATCATCCACAACCCGCACGTCAACGAGAAGCTGCGCGCCGCCGGCATCCAGTTCCTGTCGGATCCGGACGCGAACCCCGATGCGCTCGGTCCCGACTCGGTCGTCATCCTGCCCGCCTTCGGCGTCACCATCGCCGAGCTCGAACGGTTCCAGCGGCAGGGCTGCACGCTCGTCGACACGACCTGCGGCTCGGTGCTGAACGTCTGGAAGAACGTCGGCCGGTACGCCAAGGACGGCTTCACCGCCATCATCCACGGCAAATACAGGCACGAGGAGACGCAGGCCACGGCCTCGCAGGCGCTCCGCTACCCGAGCGGCCGCTATCTCGTCGTGCTGGACCTCGCCGAGGCCGGGCTCGTCTGCGATTACATCCGGGGCAGCGGCGACCGCGTGGCGTTCCTCGAGCGGTTCGAGCGTGCCGCCTCGCCCGGCTTCGATCCCGACCGCGACCTGGCGCGCATCGGACTCGCCAATCAGACCACCATGCTGATGAGCGAGTCGCTCGAGATCGGCGAGTTGTTCCGCAAGGCCATGGTCGATCGCTACGGCGAGGCAGTGCTCGACGCGCACTATCGCGAGTTCGACACCATCTGTTCGGCCACACAAGAGCGGCAGGATGCCGTCGTCCAGCTCCTCGAGAGCGAACGTCTGGATCTGATGGTGGTCATCGGCGGCTACAACAGCAGCAACACCTGCAACCTGGCGCGCATCTGCGCGGAACGGGTGCCGACGTTCCACATCGCCGAGCCCGGAGGTCTCGTCTCGGAGGACGAGATTCGGCACCGGCCGGTCCCTCCCACATCGTCGAAGAATCCGGTACCGGAGGCGCTCACGAGCGGCTGGCTGCCTCAGGGACCACTCGTCGTCGGCCTGACGGCGGGCGCCTCGACGCCGAACAACATCATCGGCCAGGTCGTCGAGCGTTTGACCGCGCTCGCGGCCTCGGCCGCCGCCAGAGCCTGACGCGAGGACTCCCAAAGAGGCATGTCGGCAACGCTCGCATCATCGCCCCCGCTTCGGGTCCGCCACGCCGCTCGCACGGGTAAACGTCACTCACTTCGAGAGCGTATCCCTCGTGCCATGCGCATGTTGGCAGGATCCGTGAGATCGGTCGCCGTCGTCGCGCTCGCCCTGATGGTGCCGCGTCTCGACCGCCCGGTGCACGCCGACGACAGCGTGGCGCCGGAGGCCGGCGGACGACCGGAGCTGACCGTGGCGATGGCGTGCCCGTCGACCCTGCCGGCCGGCCCTACCGAGCAGGCTCATGGGAAGCCGAGCAAATGGTGGATCTCCGAGGAGGGGCGCCGCGAGTTCGGCCTCTCCGACACGCAGTCCCGCGAGCTCGAAGCGGTGTTCCAGAGTGTGGTACCCGACGCTCAAGGCGCAGAAAGTCGACGTGGACCGGTATAAGAAGGAGCTCTCGGCGCTGCTCGGCGACGTCAAAGCCCGGGAAACCGATGTGGTCATGGCCGTCGATCGGCTCGAGAAGGCCCAGAGCGCCCTCAGCAAGACCCGCACGCTGATGCTGTTTCGCATGTATCGCCTGCTGACCCCCGAACAGCGAGCGAAGGTCCAGGCGCACTATGATCAGCGCGCCAGGGAATCGGAGACCAAGGACGGACGGCGGTAGCGACGTCTCCGCGAAACCCCACAGCGTCACGCCGCCGCCTTGCGACGAGCTCGGGCGCGGCGGGGGCCGCTGTGCGTGTGGAGGATTTTCACGTGAAGGCAAGACTGGCGGCGTTCTGCGCCGCAGCGGTGCTGCTGGCCGCCATTCCAGCAACGGCGCAGGACCCGGGCGCAACGACGGCGCGCGTACGCGAACTGCTCGCCGCCGTGGCCGGCACGTCGGGCGAGGGCCAGATCCGGCCGCCGGCCGAAACACTGGCGCTGACGCTCGACGAAGCGATTGCCTTCGCGCTCGAACGCAATCTCGACATCGCGGTCGAGCGGCTGAACCCGCAGACGTTCGACTTCGCGCTCGCGGGCTTGCGCGCCACCTACCAACCGGTCCTGTCTTCCACGTTCAGCCAGAACAACGTGGTGCAGGTGCCCACCAACCAGCTGGTGGGCGTCCAGGCGGTCCAGAACGACCAGACCGTCTACAACTTCGGCGGCTCGAAGAACATGCGCTGGGGCGGAGGCAACCTGGCGGTTGGCTTCAACAACCGCCGGCTCGAGTCGACGAGCGTGTTCAACACCTTCAACCCGCAGTACAACTCGACGTTCTCGGCCATCTTCACCCAGCCGCTGCTCCGGAACTTCCGGACTGATCCCGTTCGGACGCAGCTGGTCGTCACGCGGATCAACCGGGACGTCTCCGAGCTGCAGCTGCGATCGGTCATCACCAACACTGTGGCGAACGTCCGCAACGCGTACTGGGACTACGTCTACACGGTGGAGTTGCTCAAGGTGTCGCAGCGCTCGCTCGAGCTTGCGGACAAGCTGCTCGACGACAACAAGGTCCGCGTGGAAGTGGGCACGCTCGCGCCGATCGACGTCGTTCAGGCCGAGGCCGAGGTCGCGACCCGGCGTCAGCAGGTAGCGCAGGTCGAGCAGCAGTCGCGCACGGCGGAGTTGTTGCTCAAACAGCTGATCGTGTCGGGGACCGACGATCCGCGGTGGCGCGCGCGGCTCAGCCCCACCGACCGCCCGCTCTACGATCCGCGGTCGATCGACCTCGAGGGCGCGCTGCGTTCGGCGCTCGACAAGCGCATCGATCTGGCGCAGAGCCGCCGCACGCTCGAAGCGAACGATCTGAACCTGCGGCTGCTCAACAACCAACGGCTCCCGACGGCCGACCTGCTCGCGAGCTACGGCCTGCAGGGCATCGGCGGCACCCGCTACATCCGCGACAGCAACATCGGCGGCAACATCACCGAAACGATTCCCGGCGGGTTCTCGGACGCGCTGCGGCTGCTTCGCGATCGGGACTATCCGCAATGGAACCTGGCGCTGACCTTGTCCTATCCGCTCGGTACGAGCGTCGCGGACGCGAGCTACGCGCGCGCGAAGGTGACGGTGCAGCAGACCCAGGCACAGATTCGCGCGCTCGAGCTCCAGATCGCGACCGAAGTGACCAATGCGGCCTTGCAGATCGAAAGCAACCTCAAGCGCGTGGAGGCGGCGACGGCGGCACGCGAGCTGGCGCAGAAGCGGCTCGAGGCCGAATCGAGCAAGTTCGAGGTCGGCCTGTCGACGAACTTCTTCGTCGTCCAGGCACAGCGCGATCTCGCGGAGGTGGAAACGACGGAGCTCCGGACGCGCCTGGATTACCAGAAGTCGCTCGTGGATTTCGAACGCGTCCAGGAAGCGTCGCTCGGCGGCGCCGGCATCAGCGTGGTTTCCGGAGGCGGGGGCGCCGATCGGTGACGTCGACGTCACGGCCTTCCGGCTGCTGAGGACGGATAGCTGGTCGCTACCATGAAGAAGCTGCTCATCGGCGTTGTCGCGCTGGCCGTCGTGGGCGCCGGCTACTACGGGCTCCGGGACACCGACGCCGAGCCCGCACGGGCGGTGGGCGCACCTGCCGGCGGCGCGCGGCCGGGTGGCGGCGGCGGCGCGGGCGCGCGTCCGCCGATGACGATCGAACTGGCCGCGGCCACGCGGACACCGATGGCCGAGGTCGTCACCGTCGTCGGCAACCTGGAAGGGGCGGCGACCGTCGACGTGGCCTCGAAGATCAACGGCCTGCTGCTGGACGTACGGGTCCGGATCGGCGATCGCGTCTCGAGAGGTCAGCAGCTCGCCCAGGTCGAAGACCGGGAGATTCTCGAACAGGTGCGGCAGGCCGAGGCATCCTTCGAGGTCGGCCGCGCAACGATTCGGCAGCGCGAAGCCGACTTGAAGTTCGCGCAGACCAACCTCGATCGCACGCAGAACCTCTTCAAGCGCAACCTCCTCCCCCGCCAGGACATGGACGATGCCGACGCGCGGCATCAGTCGGCGGCGGCACAGCTCGATCTGGCACGGGCCCAGTTCGACCAGGCCAGGGCGCGTCTCGACGAGCTGAAGATCACGTTGAGCAACACCGAGATCCGCTCACCCGTGAACGGCTTCGTCGGCAAGCGGCTGCTCGATCCCGGCGCCTTCGTCTCGTCCAACACCGCCGTCGTGTCGGTGGTCGACATCGGGTTCGTCCGGCTCGTCACCAACATCGTCGAGAAGGATCTGCAGCGCGTTCGCGTGGGTACCGCCGCGGAGGTCGAAGTGGATGCCTTCCCCGGCGCCACGTTCCGGGGCCGGATTGCGCGGGTCGCGCCCGTGCTCGACCCGGCGACGCGGACGGCGCAGATGGAGATCGAGGTCCCCAACGGCGACTTCCGCCTGAAGCCCGGCATGTATGCGCGCGTACGGCTGACGGTCGCCACCCGGCCCGAAACGCTGACCGTCCCGGTCAATGCGCTCGTAGACGTCGATGGCCGCAAGGGCGTCTTCACCGTCGCCGACGGGAAGGTGCGCACGGCGAAGTTCAATCCCGTGCAGACCGGCATCGAGGACGGCCAGCGGGTCGAGATCCTCGGCGGTCTCGACCCCGGCACGCGCGTCGTGACGACGGGCGCATCGGCGCTACGCGACGGCGATCCCGTCCAGCTCGCCGGTGCGCGGCCAGGCGGCCAGAGCGAGCAGGCCCGCGAGCGCTTGGCGCCCCGACCGCCACGCACCTGACAGCCGTTCGATACGCTCGACCGCGACCGAGGTCCCTATGAGCATTCCCCGCACAGCCATCGAACGGCCGGTCACGATGTTCATGCTGAGCGGCGTCATCGTCCTGCTCGGGACGATCTCGCTGCTCAAGCTGCCGGTCGACCTGATGCCCGAGCTCCAGAGCCCGAGCATCTCGGTGCGCGTGAACTATCCGGGCGTGGGACCACGCGAAATCGAAGAATCGATCACGCGGCCGCTGGAGCAGGCGGTCGCGGCCGTGGCCGGCCTCGAGCAGATCAACGCCACGTCGCAGGAAGGCAGCAGCAACATCAGGCTGAACTTCGCCTGGGGCACGAACCTCAACGTCGCTGCCGATGACGTGCGGAGCCGCATCGATCGCGTGCGCGGGCGCATGCCCGAGGACGCCGACCCGCCCATCGTCTTCAAGTTCGACTCGACGAGCTTCCCGATCTTCTTCGTCGTCGTCGAAGGCAACTACAACAGCGTGCAGCTGCGCGACATCGCCGAGAACACGCTGGCGCAGCGTCTCGAGCGCGTGCCTGGCGTGGCGGCGGTCAGCGTCAACGGTGGCCTGCGGCGGCAGATCCGCGTCGAGCTGTCGCGCGAGAAGATCACGGCGCTCGGCCTGTCGGTCGATCGCATCATCAACCTCCTGCGCACCGAGAACCAGAATCTGCCCCTCGGCGAGGTGGACGAGGGCGATCTGACGTATCTGCTGCGCAGTCCCGGGCAGTTCCAGAGCCTGGACGAGATCGCCAGCCTGGTCGTGATGACGCGCGGCGGGGTGCCCGTCTACATGCGCGACATCGCCGAGGTGAAGGACACGACCGAGGACGTGCGCAACGTCATGCGCGTCAACGGAAAGCCCGGTGTCCGCCTCTCGGTCAACAAACAGTCAGGTGAGAACACGGTCGCCATCTGCGAGCTGCTGCGGAAGGAAGTGGACCGGATCAACCGTGAGATGTCGTCGCTGCGGCTGTCGATCACCAACGACTCGTCGGTCTTCATCGAGCGGTCGATTCACGCGGTGCGCGAGGCGGTGATCGTCGGCTCGGTGCTGGTGGTCACCATCATCTTCGTGTTCCTGCGGAGCTGGCGCGCGACGCTGATCATCTGCACGTCGATCCCGATCTCGATCATCGGAACGTTCGCGCTGCTCTATTTCGGCGGCTACACGCTCAACACGATGACCTTCGGCGGCCTGGCGCTCGGCGTCGGCATGATCGTCGACGCGGCCATCGTCGTGCTCGAAAACACCGAGCGGCACATGGCCAAGGGCAAGCCGCCGCGCCAGGCGGCGATCGAGGGCAGCGAGGAGATCTGGTCGGCGATTCTCGCCTCGACGCTCACGCACGTCGCGGTGTTCGTGCCGCTGTTCTTCCTCTCGGGCTTCTCCAGCGTCATCTTCCGCCAGCTCTCGGTGGTCATCATCTTCTCGCTGATGATGTCGCTCTTCGTCGCCGTGACCATCGTGCCGGTGCTCTGCGCGTTGTGGCTCAAGCCGGCGCACGAGACCGCGCACCGCGGGATCACGGGGAAGCTCTTCACGCTGAGCGGCCGCGCGCTCGACGCGATGGACGAACGCTACCGGCGCGTTCTCCGCGTGGCGCTCGCGCATCGACCGACCGTCCTCGCCATCGGCGCGGTGCTGTTCGCCGTCGCCGTCTACCTGCTGCCGCGCCTCAACTACGAGCTGATGCCCCAGACCGACGAGGGCGAGATCTCCATCGAAGCGGAGCTCCCGGTCGGCACGCGGATCGAGCGGACCGACGCGCTGCTGCTGCGGCTCGAGGAGCTGGTGAAGAAGTTCGTGCCCGAGTCGCGCACGATCATCGCGTCGGTGGGCGGCGGCGGGTTCGGGCCGGGCGGGTCGAGCCTGCATCGCGGCCGGGTCAACGTCATTCTCTCGCCGCGGTCCGAGCGCACGCGCTCGAACGGCGACATCGTCACGGCGCTCCGCCGGCAGCTGGCGGGGCTGCCGGGCGCGGTCGTCCGGGCTCAGACGTCGGGCGGCAACTTCGCGCTCAATCGCCTCCTCGGCGGCGGCGCCGACTCGCGGCTCTCCCTCGAGGTTCGCGGCTACGATCTGGCCGACGCCCAGCGGCTGGCGGCAAACGCGAAGCAGCTGATGGAATCGACGCCGGGCATCGCCGACGTGCGCATCGGCCGGGACAGCGGCCGGCCCGAGCTCGCGCTCAGAGTCGATCGCGACAAGGCCTCGCTCTTCGGCCTCACCGTCAGCCAGGTGGCGACCATCGTCCAGACGAACGTCGCCGGCACGCAGGCCGCGATGTATCGCGAGCGCGGCCGCGAATACCCGATCGTCGTCCGGTTGCGCGAAGCGGACCGCGGGCGCGTGGCTGACGTCGACGACATCCTCGTGCCGACTACCGGCGGTCAGCTCATTCCGATCAAGAACCTGATGCACGTCCAGAACGAGTCGGGACCGGTCGAGATCGAGCGCAAGAACCAGGAGCGCATCACGCGCGTCAACGCGGAGATCGAGACGACGCTCAGCCAGGCCGTGACCAACGTCCAGGCCGGCCTGCCGCAGCTCAACGTGCCGCGCGACTTCTCGGTCGGCTTCGGCGCGGAGTTCGAGGAGCAGCAGCGTGCGTTCCAGCAGCTCCAGCTCCTGCTCCTGCTCGCGGTGGTGCTGGTCTATGCGGTGATGGCCTCGCAGTACGAGTCGCTGCGCGACCCGTTCATCATCATGTTCTCGATCCCCCTCGCGGCAATTGGCGTGGTCTTGACGCTGCTCCTGACCGACACGCCGTTCAGCCTGCAGGCCTACATCGGCGTCATCATGCTGGCGGGCATCGTCGTGAGCAACGCGATCCTGCTCGTCGACTACACGACCACGTTACGCAAGCGCGACAAGATGGCGCTTCGGCTGGCGGTCGAAACGGCCGGGCGCACACGACTCCGGCCGATCCTGATGACGACGCTGACGACGATCCTGGGTCTGGTGCCGATGTCGCTGGCGATCGGCGACGGCGCCGAGCTCCAGGCGCCACTCGCGCGCGTGGTGATTGGCGGTCTGACGGCGTCGACGCTCATCACGCTCGTCTTCGTGCCGACGCTCTACACCGTGTTCGAGGAAGGGCTGTCCGTGTTCCGCCGCACGCCGAAGCGCGAGAGCCCCGAGATCGCCGAAGCACCGGCCGCAGGCCATTGATCGATCGGGGTCGGGCCGAATTTCAGTTTCGGCAACTTGGGGTCGGGTCGAATTTTCAGTTTCGGCAATGTCGAGAACCTCTCATGCCCGGCGCGTACGTAAGAACTAAAATTCGACCCGACCCCATGTCCTACACAGCTTCAGGGCACGGACTGCCGTGCCGCTACCGGTGGATTCTGGCGCTGGGAGCCGTTCTCATCGCGGCACCAACCATGGCGGGTCCGGCTTCGGGCTCGTTTGCCGTCAAGGGGCCGAAGGGTGCCAAGTCGATCAAGCCCATCCACGCGGCGGCGTTCGTCACGCGCGACACCCGCAATCCCAGGCAGGAGGTCATCGAGGTCGTCCTGAGCGATCAACCGATCGACGCGGCGGCCGCATCGGCCGCTCTCGCGCCGCATACCGACGCCATCAACCAAAAGGCGTTGCTGGAACGCGACTACGTGTTGCTCTGGATCCGGCCCGACGGCGATGTCAGCATGAACGCCACCTTCGGCGCGACGATGACGCAGTACATCGAGAAGGTCGGAGAGACGTTCAAGGCCGCGCTCACCGAGAACACACCCGACCGCGTCGTCGGCAAGGTGTTCACCACGTCGCCCGTCACGACGATGGACGGCGAGAGTTATACGGTGGAGCTGACGTTCACCGCGGACGTGAGCCGGCTGCCGGCGGGCAAGCCGCTCCCGGCGGGCGGCGCCGAGCCTGGGAAGGCGCTGCTGGCCTTCCTCGCGGCGGCGCAGGCCAAGAACTGGCCCTCCATCGAATCGGCCAGCAGTCCGCGCGCCCTGAAGTTCTTCAAAGCCGACTATCGGTCGGCGGAAGAAAACGCCCAGAGCACGCTCGAAATGCTGCAGGCGTGGCTGCCCAAGACCGGGCTCGCCATCACCGGCGGCACGCTGCGGGCCGACAGCGCCGACCTCGACGTCGAGGGCGACATGTTCCCGGGCACGAAGGGGCTCTACCGCGCGCGGCTCGTACGCGTCGACGGCGCCTGGAAGTTCGACGGCGCGACGATGGTCGGCATGTTGTGAGCACGTAACCGCGGGACGGATGTTGGCGGCCAACCACCTCCGCCCTGCTGGTTCTGGATCGACGAGGCCATCCACAAGGAGGCCGGGGCTTCAGCCGGGCACGACATGGTTCAACCGGGCGGTAGCGCTCTCAGCAGCTGCTCGACCGTCCGGCCGGTCACCGGATCCACCATCTCCGGCGCAATCTCCGCCAGCGGCTCGAGCACGAAGCGGCGCTCGCGAAAGCGGGGGTGCGGCACCGTCAGACCGGGTCGATCGATCACGCTGTCTCCATACAACAGCAGATCGAGATCGATCGTTCGGGCAGCGCCTGGATAGGGACGCGTCCGCCCCAGCTCGCTTTCGATGGCGAGCATGCGCTCGAGAAGGTCGGGCGCGGAAAGCGTGGTGGTGCCGACGAGCGCGCCGTTCAGAAAGTCTGGTTGGGGGCCGGCGCCAACAGCCGCGGTCTCGACGAACGTGGAGACCCGATCGATACGGACGACACGCGCCAACTGGAGGAGTGCGCGGTCCAGATACTGACGGCGGGCGCCGAGATTGCTGCCGAGCGCAATTGCCACCCGGATCACGGGCCGGCTCGCGGGCTATTCCACCCAGCGGACGGCCATAACGCCGTCACCGGTACCGGCGCCAGGCATGCGCCGCCCCAGCAGATCGTCGCGGCCCTCCGCGGCCTGTTCGAAGAACCGCCTTTGCTCGAGGATCTCGCCGAGCATCAGCTCGACCATCTTCTTGTGACGCGCGTTGCGGATGTCCTCGAGCCGCGCCTTCCACCGCTCGTAGTAAGCCTGCAACAGCTTGGCGTCGTCGTCGGCGATGGCGCGCTCCGAATCGGGTTCCTTGCCGGTGGATGGCACCGGATGGCCCTTGATGTCGGTCGGAACCGGCCCCTCGAGGTCGACGACCGCATCGCGCAGCCACTGGACGTGCTGCTCGTCGCGCGCAATCACGTACTGGTACGTGTTGTTGGACTCGTAGTCGGAGATCCGGGTGGCCCCTTCGACGTGCCGGTTGAAGAGCGCGAGCTTCTCGCGGTAGGCATCCTGCAGCAGCGACAACTGGGTGACGACACTCACGCCTTCTGCTTCTCCTTGCAGGCGATGCACACGCGCGTCCAGGGAATCGCCTCGAGGCGCGCACGGGCGATCGGCTCGCCGCAATCGCGGCACAGGCCGTAGGCGCCCTGCTCCAGACGCTGCAGCGCTTCCTCGATGGCAATCAGGATTTTCGCGTCCGTCTGCTTCAGCTTCAGGTGGATGTGGACCTCGTTGTTGCCGTTGGCTTGATCCGCGAGGTCGCCCTGCCGGGTGTTCGTGTCGACCATCGACGCGGCGAGGGGCTTCTGGTTCTCCAGAATCTCGAGCCGCCGCTTCATCAGCACGTCGCGGAAGTAGGCCAGGTCGATCGACGTGTTCCCTGCTACTGACATGTCGCTCCCCACAACCGATGGATTCTATCACGCAGGTGCGGCGCCGGCGTGGCTGCTTCAAGCCGGATGGCGACCCGCAAATCGGCGCGGCCCCGACCTTGCGAGCCAAGGCCAGGCGAATCCATCCCGGCATTCATCCGCCATCGGGCGCAGCCGCATCCGCGCGCTGCGGCGATCTACCCGGCCCGCAGCACCGCCAACGGCTTGCGCCGCAGCACATCGAGGCTCGACAGGACGCCCACCGCCGCCACGACGGCCGCCGTGGCCACCACGCCGACGAGCATGGTCGCGGGGTCGGGGTGCCATGGGATGTCGAGCACGCGGCGCGTGAACACCCAACTGAGAACCGACGCGCCCAATGCGCCGACGACACCCGCGAGCAGGCCCAGGATGCCGTATTCGATGACGAGCAGCGCGCCGATGACCCGGCTTGACGCGCCGAGCGTCTTGAGCAGCGCAACTTCCTGCAAACGCTGGAACTTCGTCATCGCGACCGCGCCCACCAGGATGAGCAGCCCGCAGAAGAGCGCGACGCCGCCGACGACCGAGATGGCCAGCGTGACCAGGCGCAGCACCCCCTGGAGCGTCTGCACGACTTCGCGGACGTCGATCGCCGACACGTTCGGATAGCGGGTGACCAGGTCGCGCTGCATGCGCGCCCGCGCGATCGGGTCCGCTGGGGCGCGCAGGATGCCGATGTAGGTGTGCGGCGCCTGGGCCAGCGGTCCCGGCTGGAAGACGAACATGAAGCCGCCGAACCGCGCATCGTCCCAGACCACTTCGCGGACGCTCGTGACCCGCGCCGCCACGACCCGGCCGAGGACGTCGAAGCGCATGCGATCGCCGACCTGGAGGCCCGCCCGGTCTCGCAGCCCCCGCTCGATGGACACTTCGAGCTCGTCGCCGGGACCGGCGCGGCGATTCCAGAGCCGGCCTTCGACGACGGTCTCGTTGGCGGCGAGCCGATCGCGCCAGGTCACCGTGAACTCGCGCGACATCGCGCCGCGTTCGCGCACCGCCTCCACCGATCCGAGATTCACGTCGCGCCCCTCGACGCCGACCACTCGGGCACGCAACACCGGCAGCAGCCGCGGCGCGGAGTCGCTGCCCGCGGTCTTGAGAAACGACTCGATGCCGTCGCGCTGATCCTGCTGGACGTCGATGATGAACATGTCCGGCGCGTCGGGCCTGAGCTCGAGCGAGAACTCGCGATAGAGGTTCCCCGCGAGCAGACGCACGCCGAGGATGAAGAAAGCACCGAGTCCGACGGCCACCAGAATCACGCGCGTCTGATGGCCGGGCCGGCCAAAGCCGAGCACGGCGTGGCGCAGCGGAAACCACTTCACGTGACGCAACGGGCGGACCGCACGAACGAGCAGCGCACCGACCGCGAAGAGGGCCGCGCTCACCACGACGAAACCGATGGACACGATGAGGCCCACGCGCCAGGAAGCCGCCTGCCAGCTCGCGAGAAACGCCAGAGCCACGCTCACGGCCGCCGCGGCTGCCACGCTGAGCCAGTCGATGCGCTTCAGCCAAGCCAGAACCCGGCGGCCTCTGTCCGGCGCCAACGCCGGCGACGGACTGGACGTTTCCTCGCGCAGCAGGAGAAGCGGCTTGACGCGCCGCACTTCGAGCAGCGGCACGAGCGCGAACAGCAGCGATACCAGCATGCCGATGCCCACCGCCTGTAACGAAGCCGAAACCGTGAGCCCGTAGCCGACGACGCCGAACGACGCAAACGCCCGGGCCGGCACGAAGGCGATGGCCACCCGCGCCAGGGCGAGTCCCAGCAGGCTCCCGGCGAACGCCAGCAAGAGGACCTGGGCGACGTACACCGACACGATGCGGCCCGCAGTCGCGCCGACGCACTTCAAGATGGCGATGGTGCGTATCTTCTGCTGCACGAAGACACGCGTCACGCTCCAGACCCCGATGCCCCCGAGGACCACGATTGCGTAGCCGACCAGCCCCAGGTAGTTCTCGGAGGTGTCGAGCTCGCGGCCCACGCGCTCCTCCATGTTGCGGTAGGAGCGGACGTTGACGAACCGGTTCCGGAACCGATCGCGCAGCGAGCTGACGAAGCGGTCGTTCTGCGAGTCGGGCATCCGCAGCAGGATCTGGTGGCGCACGCGACTGCCGAACGTGAGCAGACCGGTCGAGGGCAGATCGGCGGCGTCGATGATGATGCGCGGCCCGAGCGAGAACATGCCGAGCCCGCGTCCCGGCTCGGTCGTGAGCACGCCGCGGATGGTGAACGTCTGCTGGCCAATCGTCAGCCGGTCGCCGACGCGCAGGTCGAGCTGTGCCAGCAACTCGGGCCGGACGATGACGCCGCGCCCGGCGAGCAGATCGTGCGAGTACGCCTGGCCGTTTTCGAGCACGACCCTGCCGTAGAGTGGATAACCGCGGCCCACCGCCTGCAGCTCCGCCATCCGCGCGACCGCCGCCCCTCCCTCCGCCGGGCGGACCATCGTTGCGGTCTCGGTGACCTCGGCGCGCTCCGCCCACGCAAGGGTGGCAATCGCGCGATCGATGTCGGCGCGCGCCGAAGCCTCCCACGGGCGGCCCGTCTGGATGATCACGTCGGCGCCCGCGATCGTTCTCGCCTCTCGTGAGAGCGTGCCACGAACGCTCTGGAGGACGGATCGCATCGCCGCGATTGCACCAACACCCACCGCCACGCACAGGAAGAAGAACAGCAGCCGCTGCCAGGCAGCGCGGGTCTCACGGGCGGCCATGCGGAGGATGAACAGCATGGAGAGTCTTCGATGTCGGTCGCTGGTCTCTGGGTCTCGGGCTCGGTCCTCGGTCCTCGCTCCCTAGTCCTTAGTCATGCACGTGGCGCTTGTTCAGAACATCGAGGAGGGCGCGGCTCACGCTTCGGTCATGTCCTTCCCACAGCCACGGCAGCAGCCCGTTCGGTCATCGATTCGACCCGGCCGTCGCGCAGCGCAATCTGCACGTCGGCGCGCGCGGCAAGCTGATGGTCGTGGGTCACGAGCACGAGGGTCGTGCCCCGGCGCGCATGGATATCGAACAGCAGCTCGATGACGTGGCTGACCGTTGCACGGAGTCGAGATTGCCGGTCGGCTCGTCGGCCATCACGATCGGCGGCTCGTTGGCCAGCGCACGCGCGAGCGCCACGCGCTGCTGCTCGCCGCCCGACAGCTGCGACGGATAGTGATGGCCGCGATCCGAGAGCCCGACCTCGCGCAAGCAGCGCCGTGCGCCCGCGCGGCCGCGTCGACCATCCCGGCAAGCTCCATCGGCACCAGCACGTTCTCGAAGGCGGTGAGCGACGGAATCAGATGGAAGAACTGGAAGACGAACCCGATCTCGCGCCGCGCAGCCGCGCGAGCGCGTCCTCGCCCAGACGGGTGATGGTCGTGCCGTCGATGATGATCTCGCCGGTCGTCGGCGTGTCGAGCCCGGCCATCAAGCCGAGCAGCGTCGATTTGCCGCTGCCGGAGGGACCGACGATCGGCAAGGCGCTGCCCCGCGGCGACGATGAGGTCGATCGGGTGGAGGATGGTCAGCGGACGGCCCGCCGCTCTGCACGGTCTTCGAGACACCCCGGAGCTCGATCATGATGCGGCGCGATGACGAGCAGCGGTCCGAGTGCCGCCCACACGGTGTCGGCTACGCGCCGCGCGCCCGCCGCGTTGGGATGGATGCCATCGGCCTGGTTCATCTCGGGCAGTCCGGCGACGCCTGCCAGCAGGAACGGGCACGAACGCGCACGCCGTCTCGCGCGCGAGCGCCTGGAAGGCCTCGCGAAACTCGGTGGTGTAGTCCGCGCCCGAAGTTCGGCGGGGCCTCCATGCCGCACAGCACGACGCGTGATTCCGCGCGCCTTGGCGCGCGCGATGATCGGCGACAGGTTGCTTCCGCATCTCCGTCGACCGGCAGGCCGCGCAAGCCGTCGTTGGCGCCGAGTTCGAGCACGAGCACTCGCACGTCGCCGTCGAGCGCCCAGTCGAGTCGACGAAGGCCGCCCGCCGAGGTTTCGCCCGACACGCCGGCCCTGACCACTTCGTAACCAAGCCGCTGCGCGTCGACCTTTTCGCTGAAGCCGGGCCGGAAACGCCTCGTTGACCGGCAGTCCCAGCCCGGCCGTAATGCTGTCACCCAGGACGACTATACGCGGGCGCGCGGCCGCAGGCCGCGGGTCCGCCGGCGCCGAAGCCGCCGATGCGACCGGCTGGCTCTGCGCGGCCGCGGGCACACCGTCCCCGTCCCGGCGGCAGGCCGCCAGAAGGGCGACGCTCACGACCAACAGCCCTGAAACCCCTGCTTTCACCCTCATCGTCCCTTAACCATACTGCCTGAGGTGTCGGATCTATCGGACGCGTATCCCGGCCTTGATCCATCGGCCGGGCATGACGACGCCGCGCACTTCTTCATACGACGCATCCAGCAGGTTCGCCGCCTCGATATAGGCGGCCAGCCGCCCGAACGACCGTCCGACGCGCAGGTCGAGCACCCAATAGTCGCGGCCGTCCGAGCGCTGCTTGTATTCAAGACGAGAACCGGCGTCGATGGTTCGCCACGACGAGGCCGCCGAGACGGCCGCCGAGTGCCGCGCGTAGTCGAGCACGTATTTCGACAGCAAATCGAGCGCGTCGGCCTGCGAGGCGAGCCAGGTGTAGCGAACGGTGAGGGTCCCCGGACGGCCCGACGTCCCCAGCGAGCCTTCGATCCCATGGGTGGTCACGTCCCGGATATTGGTCGTCTGCCACCGCTCCGTGGGGGCCGGCCGGACCCAGTCGATGACGTTCGCTTCCCAACGGCCGAAGGCACCGACGCTGGCCGTCCACCCCTCCAGGAACGCCTCGAGGCCGACATCGCTCACCCAGGCCTGCTCGGGCGCAAGCTCCCCCGATCCCTGGTGATTCGGGTCGCGGTAGTAGAGCTCGGTGAACGTGGGGACGCGGAAGGCATGCCCGCCCGATGCGCGCCATTTCAGACGAGGCGCAAGCCAGCCGCTCGCGGCAATGGAGGGGCTCCACGCGGTTCCAAAGCGGCTGTAACCGTCCACACGCACACCCGGCTGGATGACCGCGCGGCTGCCGATCGCGTGGCGAAGCTCGACGAAGCCGCTCCCGCGCGAGAAGCCGTGGTCGCCGAGGTTGCTCGAATCGATGGTGTCTCTGCCGCCTCCGCCGCCGAACGTCACGTGAGTGGCGGTGTCGAGCGCCAGGCGCAGCCGCCCTTCCGCCGCCACGGCGTGCGTGCGGTGCCGGCTCTCGGAGAGCGAGGGCTGGCGCACGTCGTAGATGAAGTGGTCGCCGTGCGTGCGGTACGACGCATCGATCGAGCCCTGCCAGCGTCCCGAGCGAGGAATCTGCTGCTCGAAGGTCGCGAGCATCTGGTTGGTCCACTCCCGCGAGGGCGCCGGACCGTAGAAGCCGTTGGCGCCGAACTCCTTGTCGAGATACGCGAACGACAGTGCGCGCCCTCCCGAGAGGTGACCTTGATAGCGCGCAAGGCGGATGTCGTAGTCGCGCGCGGTCATGAATCCCGACGAGCGCGAGAACTCGCCGGAAACGACGTGGGTCGCACTGGGTCCCTGCAGGCTGGTGGCGCCTGCGGTTTCGACGAGCCCGTCTTGGCCGCCGGCGAAATCGACCTGGAAGCGCGGTCCGGCGCGGCGCGTGATGACGTTGATGGCGCCGCCGAACGCGTCGGCGCCATGGATGCGACGCGCCGCCGCTCAGCAGCACCTCGACGCGATCGACGTCGAGGAGCGACACGGGAATATCGCCGTTGTGATGCCCCGACTGCGCATCGTTCAAGCGGAAACCGTTGACCAGCACCAGCGCCTGGCCGAACGACGCGCCGCGAACGACGAAGTCCGATTGGACGCCGCGGGTCCGCGTGCGCGAACCTCCACGCTGCTCACCAGACGCAGGACATCAGCCACTGACGAGACCGGCAGGCGATCGATCTCGTCGCGAGTGATGAGCACGAGCGCGCGGCCGATCGTGCCGAACGGCTCCGGTGACACGGTGGCGGTGACGACGACCGTCTCCTCGACCGGCTGCTGCGCGGCCGCGGGTACCGCGGATCCGGCGAGCAACGAGAGCGCGGCCGACCAGACCGTGCCAGACGTGCGCCGACGCGCGGAGGGCTGACCTGATCCAGCCGGTGGTCGTCTCACGCGCCTCGTTCCTCGCACATGCCACGCACGGCTCGATTGCCCAGCCCGCCCGGCCCAGGTCGCCCAACCCTCGGGCGCCAGCCGCCTAGCCGCCTGTTTTCCGCATGTTACCCTGACGGCCATGAAAGCCATCCGAGTACGTGCGTTCGGGGGGCCGGAGGTGCTTCGACTGGAGGAGGTCGATCCTCCGCAGCCAGGCCCGGGCGACGTTCGAGTTCGCATGGCGGCCGCAGGCGTGAACCCGGTCGACGTCTACATCCACACCGGCACGTACGCGCGGAAGCCCAGCCTCCCCTACACACCAGGGACCGACGGCGCGGGCGTCATCGATGCCGTCGGCGACGGCGTCACCGGCGTGAAGACCGGGGATCGCGTGTATGTCGCCACGCTGAACACACCTGCGACCGGAACCTACGCGGAACAGCTCGTGACCCCGGCCGACGCCGTGCATCCGCTGCCCGAACCATTGTCGTTCGCGCAAGGAGCGGCCGTCGGCGTGCCGGCAATCACGGCGTGGCGAGGCCTGTTTCAAAAAGGCGAAGCGCGGCCCGGCCGAGACGGTGCTGGTGCATGGCGCGAGTGGTGGCGTCGGCCTGGCCGCGGTTCAGCTTGCGGTGGCGGCCGGCTTGACGGTCATTGGCACGGCGGGCAGCGGGCGGGGACGCGCTCTGGTTCAGGCTCAGGGCGCGCACCACGTCCTCGATCACGGGCATCCGGGCTATCGCGACGAGATCCTGCGCCGCAGCGGCGATCACGGTCCGGACCTGATTCTCGAGATGCTGGCCAACGTCAACCTCGCCCACGATCTCGAGCTCGTCGCGCAGCGCGGCCGCATCGTCGTCATCGGCAGCCGCGGACCCGTCGAGGAGATCCTCCCGCGCTGGATCATGGGGAAGGAGTCGATGGTCACCGGCTTCACGCTGTGGAACATGACGCCCGCCGAACGGCGCGAGGCGCTGGCCGGAGTCGGCGCCGCGCTGGCGACCGGCACGCTCCGGCCCGTCGTCGCGCAGGAGATGCCGCTGGCCGACGCGTCGCGCGCGCACGAGCGCGTGATGCAGCCAGGCGCCGCCGGGAAGATTGTTCTGACGATGTAACGGTATCGGGGTCGGGTGCGATATCCATCTAAATGTCGGAAACAGGCGCGACATTTAGATGGATATCGCACCCGACCCCTATAGCCTGAGCCCTTCCGCCCAAGCCATCGAGAACCAGATGGCCGCGTCTTCGCGGCGGCTCCATGGCTCGAGCGCGGCGAGGCCGCTGCGGACGAACTCTGGCGGCAGACCCACGTCGAGGATCGCGTCGAGCGCTCCTTCGAGGACGCCCGCGAGGTTGGTCACGAACGCCGGAAAGTCCTCCTGCCCGGCACAGCTCCCGAAGAAGATCCACGTGTTGCGCCGCGGCCGCGCGCCCGCCTGGTGCAGCCACTGCACGAGCCGCCGCCCGGCGAGCGGGTCGTTACCGTGACGGTCGTAGGTGCGCATATAGGCGTGCCAGAGTGGACCGAAGCCTGGTGGCTCGGGCCACAACCGCAGCACCTCGTGATCGTCGTCTTCCAGGATGATGCGGCCGCCGGGCCGCACCGCACGAACCATGGTCTTGACGACCGCGAGAGGATCGGGGACGTGCTCGAGCAGAAATCGTGCGTGAGCCACGTCGAACGACGCCCACTCCGCATCGTCCAGCGGAGGCGCCTCGACCGGTCCCTGACGCAAGTCGATGAGCGCGCGCTCGCCAGCGGCCGCCGCCTGTTCGAGCGCTTCGACAATCTGTGCGTCGCTGCGCTCGATGCCCACGACCTTGACGCCGGTCGCACGCGCCATGGCTCTGCTGAGTTGCCCGAGGCCCGCGCCGAAATCGATGACACGTTCGCCGGGCCCGAGCGCGGCTTCCCGCAGCGAACCGACGTTGAGCAGCGCATTGAGCTTCGTCAGACGGCGTTGTTCCGCGGGTTGGGTGCCGTGAACGTAGTGGGAGCCCATTGGATTCATGCGTGGTGAGTCTTGGGTTGTGAGTTTCCCGGCCACGAGCTGCGAACTACGGGCGATAGGACAGTCAAGAGCCTTTGCGAGCCCTGTAGCCTGCAGCCTGGAGCCTGTATCCCATTCAGAACTCAGAACTCAGAACTCAAAACTCACAACTCGTGACTAGGCCGGACAGCTTGATATATTGCCCGACATGGTTACGCGCGTGTACTCGATTCGTCACGGCGCCACCACACTGAGCGCCGAGGATCGGTTCGCCGGCGCGATCGACGTGGACCTGTCGGCCGAGGGCCGCCAGCAGGCGGGACGGCTCGCGATGCGGCTCACGGAGGACCGCTTGAGCGCCGTCTACGCGAGCCCGCTCCGCAGATGCCGGCTGACCGCGGAGATCCTCGCCGAACCGCACCGGTTGACGCCCATCGTCCGAGACGGCTTGCGCGAGATCGCGCACGGGCGCTGGGAGGGCCTCCGCCGTGCCGAAGTCGAGGCCGGGTTCGCGGACGAGTACGCGGCCTGGGAGATGGATCCGTTCACCTTCGCGCCCAAGGGCGGCGAGTCGGGTCTCGAAGTACTCGCGCGCGCGCTGCCGGTCGTCCGCGAGATCGTGCTCGCGCATCCCGGCGCGAACGTCGCGGTGGTCTCGCACAAGGCCACGATACGGCTCGTGATCAGCAGCCTGCTCGGCTTCGACGCGCGCGGTTACCGCGACCGTCTGGATCAAAGTCCCGCGTGCCTGAACATCCTGGACTTCCGCGATCCCGTTCGCGCACGGCTGATGCTCTTCAACGACACGTCGCACTACACCGACCAGCCGCATCGCGCCCGTCAACAGTTGTCGAAGTGGTGGGATCAGGTCGGCGAACCTGACGGGGAACACGGCGGACATGGAGGGTAGCGTTCCGGACCCGAGCACGACACTGGTGAGCGCCTGCGCCGCCGGCAGAACCGGCAGCCGCGTGGCCGTGCCGCGCGAGGCCGTACAAACGCACGCGGATTCGATTGCCTCGGCGGCCGGCCGCTATCGACGCACCGCGTTGTGGGCCGAGCCGTCCGTCGAAACCATCATCGCCATCGCCGGCCTGTGGCAGGCGCGGACGACGATCGTCCCGATCAGCCCTGCGCTCGGGTCGCGCGAGCTGGCCCACGTGCTCGACACGAGCCGGCCCGACGCCGTCGCGGCTCCCGCTGGCGTCGCGCTGCCGGCTCCGCTCGAAGGCCTGCCGCGGATGGTCGTCGAGTGCGTGAATGCGGCCGAAGGCACGTCTGCGAGCGTCAGGGTCACGCTTTCGAACCACGCCGCATCGCCGCGCGGAGAAGACGCGCGTGACGACCAGCCGGCCCTCATTCTCTTCACCTCCGGAACGACCGGTCCGCCGAAGGGCGCGATGCTCTCGTCGGCGGCAATCGTGGCGAACCTGGACGGGCTGCGGGAGGCCTGGCGCTGGAAGTCCGACGACGTGCTGGTGCACGCGCTGCCGCTCTTTCACGTCCATGGGCTCGTGCTGGGGGTCCTCGGGCCTCTGCGCATCGGCAGCGGTCTCGTGCACGTTGGCCGGTTCTCGCCATACGATGTGGGCGCGGCCCTGGCCGGAGGCGGCACCATGCTGTTCGGAGTGCCGACGATGTATCACCGGCTGGCCGAAGCCGCGGAGCGCGATCCGCCCCTCGCCGCTGCGCTCGCCAAGGCTCGACTGCTGGTCTCCGGTTCGGCGCCCCTGGCCGCGCGCGATCGTGAGCGGCTGCAGGCAGTGACGGGACGCGCGGTGATCGAACGCTATGGCCTGACCGAGACGCTCATCGTCTGTGCCACCCCGGTCGGACGCGATCGTCCCGGCACGGTGGGACCGGCCGTTCCCGGAGTCGAGCTGCGGCTGGTCGACGATCGCGGAGCCGTCATCGATGCTCCAGACATGCCCGGCGAAATCGAGGTCCGCGGCCCGTGTCTCTTCGACGGCTACCTGGACATGCCTGACGCCACCGCGCGGGCGGTCGTGAACGGATGGTTCCGCACCGGCGACACGGCGGCGCGCACGCCGGAAGGTGACTACCGGATCGTCGGACGGACGACGCTCGACATCATCAAGACGGGCGGCTACAAGGTCGGCGCGGGGGAGGTCGAAGACGTGCTGCGCCGGCATCCTGACGTCGGCGATGCTGCGGTCGCCGGCGAGCCGGATGCGGATCTCGGGCAGCGAATCGTCGCGTGGATCGAGGCCGCTCCCGGAGCCACGCCGGAACCTGAAGCACTGGCGGCCTACGTGGCCGGCGAGCTCGCGCCCTACAAACGGCCGCGGGCCGTCCACGTGCTGGAACGGCTGCCGCGCACGGCGCTCGGCAAGGTCGAAAAGCACCGGCTCGTCACTCGTTCGGAGGCGGCCGACCGGACCCCACTCGCATGACGACACGAAGGGCCATCGCGGCGCTGGTCGGCACCCTCGCGCTCCTGCTGCCGCCGATTGGCACCGCCGCGCCACTCGGACCGGCGCTCTGGGTGTGGACCGGCGGCGTGACGACGAGGTCCGCGGTCGTCAAGGCACGCCTGCGCCCGAGCGTCGAAGGCGCGTTCCTGCTGATCGGCGAGAAGCCCGACCTCTCGGATGCGAAGCGTGTCGAGCCCGAGGGGCCGGTTCCCGCTCACCGCATCGCCACCTTCCGTCCGGACGGGCTCACGCCCGATCGGCCCTACGTCTACGCCGTGGCCACCGAGAGCGACCGCGATCCTCTACCCGCGTCGTTCCGGACGTTTCCAGAAGGTCCGGCCTCGTTTGCGTTCGCCTTCGGATCGTGCGCGAGCACGGGATCGCGCAACGTCATCTTCGAGACCATTCGCGAGAAGGTGCCGCTGTTCTTCCTGCACATGGGCGATTTCCACTATCGCAACATCCGGCGGAACGATCCCGAACGCTTCCATGCGGCGTTCGACGCCGTGCTGACCTCGCCACTCCAGTCGGCGCTCTACCGATCGACCTCCGTGGTCTACATGTGGGACGACCATGACTTTGGACCCGACGACAGCGATCGGACATCGCCGGCGCGCGCGGCCGCGCAAACGGTATAT
This sequence comes from Vicinamibacterales bacterium, assembly GCA_963840865.1. Classification (GTDB taxonomy): domain Bacteria; phylum Acidobacteriota; class Vicinamibacteria; order Vicinamibacterales; family Vicinamibacteraceae; genus CAWJAP01. Next base: position 169,639 of record CAWJAP010000019.1, on the reverse strand, counting down.
CGCGCCGCCGTCCCGCACTTCCCGCTGGAGCTGGGCGACAGCGAGATCGGACGGATCAATCAGGCCTTCACCGTCGGCCGCGTGCGGGTCATCATCACCGACACGCGATCGGAACGCGCGCCGAAGGCGGACCCGGACACGGACGAGAAGACCATGCTCGGCGTCGATCAGATCGCCTGGCTCGAACGTGAGCTCGCCGCCGCCAGGGAGCACGCGCTCGTCATCTGGGTCAGCACGGTACCGTGGATCACGAAAGCTGACGCGAGCGCGGGTCACGGGTGGGAACCGTACCACCGCGAGCGCACGCGACTCGCCAACACGATCAAGCGCCTGGGGCTCGTGTCGCGGCTCATCATGCTGAGCGGCGATGCGCACATGGCCGCCATCGACGACGGCACGAACAGCAATTACGCAAGCGACGCGCGACCGGACGAGCGTGGGTTCGTCGTGATGCACGCCGCGGCCCTCGATCGCTTTACGCGCCGGAAGGGCGGCCCGTACAGCCACGGACTGTCGACACGCCGGAATCAGTTCGGCTGGGCATCCATCCGGGACGAGAACGGAACCCTCGACGTCGAGCTGTCGGCCCACTTCAGGGACGGCTCGCTCATCCCGGGGCTGCGCCTGCTTCTCCGATGCGGCAGCGGGGGCTGCGCGGCCCCCTGACGCTACGAGCGACGAATACGAAATACCAGGAAGTCAGGGCTGACGTGAAACCCTGCGCCACCCGGCGGGCCGCCTCGACACAACTGAATCCGAGGACTAATTCAGCTTCGTCGTCCAGTTGAGCAACGTCGTCAGCCGTTGCGGTGGGTTCTCGGTCTTCGTCACCGCGGCAACGAACCGCAGGCCATCGTGAGAAACATCCAGTCCGCCGGCGCGCACGCCCGGAGCCGTGAAGAGCCGTCGCGGCGCGCCCCATTCGAGCGCCGCGCCGGTCGAGAGAACGTCTACCGCCATGACGTCTTCGCCGCTCAGGAAGAAGAGCTCCCGACCATCGCGGCGCCAGCGCGGGTTCCGGCCGCCGTCGAGGCTCACCTGCCAACGCCCGCCCTTTTCGGGGAACGACTCGACGATCACCTCGAACCGCCCCGACTCGGAAGACGAGTACGCAATCCAGCGTCCGTCGGACGAGATGTCGGCCAGATGCTGGAAGCCTGGTGCGGCATTGACCAGGCGCGGGCGTCGCTCCGTGAGGGGCAGGATGTACAGATCCGACGTGAGCCCGCGCCCCCCCGTGTCATAAACGACGAACCGGCCATCCGGCGACCACGCGTTGACGCTCTTGCTGATCTCAGATTCGAACACGAGCTCGTCGACGCCATCACCGGACGCGAGTCGCTTGAAGATGTCGCGCTCTCCGCGACGGTCCGAGCTGAACATCAGCCACTTCCCGTCCGACGACCATGTGACACCGACCTCATCGCTGTCCGCGGCTGTCAGACGCAAACGTGAGCCCCGCGTCAGATCGAAAACCCAGATATCGCGGAAGGGCGACCCGGCCTCGCTACGAGCCACCGCCAGGCGTGAACCATCCGGGGAGAACCTTGGAATGAAATAGCCTGCAGGCTCGCCGAGAGTGGCCAGCCGCCGTCCCTCGCGATCGACGATGGTCAGGAGGGTCTCGACGGGAGCGTTCGTCGTCCAGTCGAGATAGACCAGCATCTCCGACGACGCGGCGAACCGCCCATCAAAGAATCTCCCAGGCAGCGGCACGGTGAGGCCCTGGGCGAGAATCGTCGTGTCGCCCAGGAGGCGCCCCGCTCGGACATCGAGCTTCCGCGCCAACAGAGCTCCATCGCGCACGAACAGGACGTGACCCGAGTCCGTCGGCAGGACGTGCGATTGGACGGACCCCAGGTCGACCGCTCGACCGCCGCCCACCTGCGCCAGCATCGCCGCGAGCCCGTCCCGGCGCTGGGCCAGATAGACGAAGTGGCGGCCGTCGGCGAGCGCCATCGGTCGCAGATGCTGCCGATCTCCAGACCTGCCGTCGAGCATCGTCACGTCGCGCAGCGTGCCGCGCAACATGTCAACCTCCACGATCCCGCCGGCCTGCCCGGGTCCGAACAGCACTTTCTCCATCGAAAGGAACGTCCCGCCGTTGGCGGCGGGAGCATCGCAGACGACGCGTGGCGGACCGCCGGCAATGCGAAGCACCTTCAGTTTGCCTTCGGCAAAGAAGCCGATGGCCTCACCGTCCGGCGCCCAGAACGGATCGCTCCCGTCGGCGGTGTAGGGCATCACGTGCGCCGCTGTGCTGCCGAGCGGCCTCATCAGAATGCCCCGGCGGCCATCGCGGGCGAGGCCTGAGAACACGATGTGTCGGCTGTTGCGAGAGATGGCCGGGGACTGGTTGAGGATGGTCCACTCGGCTGGAAGATCGATGACGACGTTGACGAGCTGTGGGGCGTCTCTGGGGCGCGTTCGAGTATAAAGCGCACCCATCACGCTCGCGGCGACGAAGGCTCCGATGGCGGCTCCGGTCAGCGCGAAGCGGTGAGAGCGCCGTGGCCGCCCGGCGTCCGCCGCCTCCCGGTCGGCGAGCGCCGGGACCTCGGACGATTCGAGCGGCTGCGCGTCGGATTCTCGTGACGGGCACGAGCAGGCGATAGCCTCGGCGCGGCACGGTCTCGACGAAGCGAGGCTCGTGCGCGGGGTCGCTCAGCGCGTCCCGCAGCCGGTTGACCGCCGAATTCAGCCCGTGATTGAAATCGACGAACGTGCCATCGGGCCACAGCCGTCGCCGCAGCTCTTCGCGCGTGACGAGCTCGCCCGGCCGCTCGAGCAGCGCGGTCAGGAGCGCCAGCGGCTGATCGGCCAGGCGGTAAGTCGCGCCGTTCCCGCGCAGGTTGCCCGAGCGCGTATCCAGCTCGAATGGGCCGAATTGTAACGAGTCAGGTGAGGACTTGGCTCCCTGCATGAGCTGGATGACGCTCGATTATAGACCTCTTCTCAAAACCGGCCCCGCCGGCTCGCGAGAGAACTCAACTGTCGACCCAAGAATCGGTTGTGAGTGCCCGTGATGTCGCGGTGACCAATTCGTGTACGAAATGAGAGCGCCCTTCGATTGAGGTAGCAGACCCAGCCGATCACAGTGGCCACCGCTGAGGTGGCCAATGACCTTCGAGCGTCGGCTATGGGCGTCGAGCTGTCTTCTGGTGTCGCTATGCCTGACCGAGATGGCGCAGGTCTCGCCGGCCGTCGAGGAGGATCGGGATCGGGTCGCGCTTCGCGTCCGTTTTTACGCGGATGGGCGGGTGGACCACGCGATTCCGGGCCGCGCGCTTGAGACTGCCAAGAACATGCTGGACGCTGCGGGGCTCGTGACAGCCTGGCGGCTCTGCACGACGGCTGATGCATGCCAACTGGAGGAGAGCTCCGTCCCCGAGGTGGTCGTGATCCTTTCATCACGGAGCCGACCGGCCGGGCGCGAGGACTGCGGCGTGGCTACCAGGGGCGCCCACGCTGCCAGTGGCACGGTTCTGGTCTTCGTCCCTTGCGTGGCGGAGGTGGCGCATCGGATCGCGAGGCGCCTCACCGGACGTTCCCATCCGCTGCTCGCCGAAGGCCGGCACGACGACCTCGCGGGCGCGGTCGTGGCCCACGAGATCGGGCATCTGCTGGGGATGCGCCATGCGCCGACTGGCCTCATGCGCGCACGCTTCGAAGCCGATGACATCGTGACTCTGCGGCTGGGAAGGTTCGGATTCAGTCAGGAAGAGGTCGCCGTCATGCGTGCTCGCGGGTTCGCGGCATCGCGACGGCGAAGCGACGGGAAGGGCCACCACGGACCGGCGAACCCGAGCCTGTCAAGGCCGTAGCGCACTGGCGACCGCGAGATGCGCCCGCCGACGGGCCGTCGCGTCAGAGCCTTTCGCCGCGACAGCCCCGCGCCTTCGACTCCAGTCGAGGTGCGGCACTGAGGGCTGCAGACTGCTTCCCGCGAAAGACGAAGAAGAACGATGAGTTCGTCATTCGGGCATTCGGGCATTCGTCATTTGTCGACCGTGCTCGGGATGCTGGATCCCGCGATATCTATCGACAGCACGACGCCTCCTACGCTCAGCACATCGCAATCGTGCACGACTGCGCGATCAGAGACAGGCGTCCCATTGAGCGTCGTGCCGTTATGGCTCCGGCAATCCTCCACCAGCACCCCGTGCTGCGACACGATGAGACGAGCGTGGTGCCGCGAGATGCGACGATCGAGCAGCCGGATCGCGCAGTCGGGCGCTCGGCCGATGACGTGCTCACCAGGGCCGAGTACGCTGCTGCCACCCTGCCAGACGACGCGGACAGGTTCTGAATCGTCGGCCGGCGCCTGCGTCACAGTGGCGTTGAAGGCGTAGCCGTACCCGTACACCGTCCGAATCGGTCCTTCGTCCGCCGCTCCGTCGGACAGCGCACGCCGCAACTCGGCGACGAGCGCCGTCAACGTGGTCGCCGACACATGGCAGTCGGGCCACAGACGCTGATGGATCTCCGACTTGCGCACGACGCGAGGGCGGCTCTCGAGCAGCAGCTCGAGGAGCGCGAACGCCTTGGGCGTGAGATGTACCGGCTCGCCCTGCCGAACGAACTGGCGGGCATCGCGATCGAGCAGGCACTCGCCGAACAGCACGCGCGCGGGAAGCCTCATGGCCGTGGAGCTCGCCCGAGCATACTCCACGCCCTCACGGCCGCTGCAACAACCCAGCGGGTTTCCAGCGATTCCAGCAGGAATCGAGCGTTCCTCCAGCAGTCCGATTCCGTCCGCGCCGCCTACTGGTCTCGGCCGCCCCTGCGGCCGAGGAGGCGCGATGGAGACGTGGCTGCTGCTCCTGCTGACGATGCTCAACGATCCGCCACGCGACGCAGGGGCGCCGAAGGCCAACCCCTGGCCGTGTCGCATCTCGGTCAGTCGTGAAGGGCCACGCCTCATCCCGGAGCTCTGGACGGGATCCGCGACGTTCAGAGGGCAGTGCCAGTCCATCGCCGAGCACGGGCTGGTCGTGGTCGTGCGCTGGGCGGACGACATGACGCTGGACCATCGCGCCGAGACGCAGATTCTCCGGGAACGCGGCCGCGTCTTCCGTGCGGTCGTCAGCCTGGGAGCCACCGACGAACCCGCCGTGCAACTCGTTCACGAGCTGGAGCACGTGCTCGAAGCTCTCGAAGGGAAGGACGTCACCCGCCCGGGCATAGGACGGCGCACCAGGGGCGGAGCCTACGAGACCATCCGCGCCCGAGAGGTCGAGCATCGGGCCCGCCGCGAACTGCGTGAGGGGCAAAGAACCGCCCCCTTGACCGCCAGCCACTGACGCGCCCGAGCTACGAGCTACGAGCTACGAAGCTACAAGCCCACGAGCTTCGAGTTGCGCGGTGGCAGAAACTGCACCCGTCTTGGGACATCGGTTGGCAGAAGTCGTCATCGAGCAGGATCGTTCCGACCGTACTGTCTTGATGGACTGAAACGACCATAGTGTGATCTCGACCTACTTCGCTCAGAAGGCGCGCAGCATCAGAAGCACCTCCAAGTTGCAGCTTCGGCAGATCTCCAACCAGAACTCGTACTCGTCGCTCTCCCCCTCGACGAGCTTCAGTTTGGCCATGTGAGGGGCCCTGACATGACTCCAGCCCCTTGCACGTCGCGTGCCGCAACGAGTTATCAGTTCGTAGCGCAGCTCGTCGTTCGTAGCTCGTCGCTCGTCGCTCGTAGCTACGGTGTGGTCACCATGACCGGTGCATTCGGAGGAGTGACAGGTGCGCGATCGATGAGCCGCTTGCGCCCGCGCGCATCCTTCCTCAGATCGAACGCGTCGAACAGCTCGCCCGTCGCCGTCCGTGCTTCGAAACGGATCAGGGTGGGCTCGACGCGGATCACCTGAAAGAGCTGCGTGTTGATTCCCGTGCGGACGGCCCAGTCGCGCCCGGGTCCGATCTCGTACATCTTCGGGCCGCTCACCGAGACGACGTAGACCGTGCCCTGCGGGCCCTTCCGCCGCGGAGCACCCGCCGGAACGTTCGTGCCCCGGCCGTAGGTGTGATCGTGGCCCGTCAGCACCAGATCGACGTTGTACTTCTCGAACAACGGCAGCCACGCGTTGCGCAGCTCCGGGTTGTCGCGCGTGTTGGCGAGCGAGAACACGGGATGATGGAACGCCACCACGGTCCAGCGATTCGGATTGTTCGCCAGCCGCGCCTCGAGCCACCGGGACTGCTCGTCGAAGCTGTCCCGCTCCATCGAGTTGAGGACAATGAGCCGCGTGCCCTGGAAGTCGACCGCGTACACCGTTTCCTCGAGGCCGGCCGGCGCGCTTTCGGGCAGCGCGAACTGCGGCCGCCAGAAGGGCGACAACCGGCGTGGCGCTTCGCGTTCGAGCCGGCCGTACTCGTGGTTGCCGACCGTCGGCACGCTCGGGACCATGCCGTTCATCCAGCCGCCTGCCTCGAACCACTGTTCCCACTCGGCGTCACTGTCGCCGACGTTGACCAGGTCGCCAGCGTGGACGATGAACCGCGCGAGCGGGGCCGACGTCCAGGCCGAGCGGATCGTGCGCGACCAGAGCGACCGGATGTCGTTCTGCGCATCACCGACGTAGAGGAACGCGAACGGCGCCGGCCCGGCCGCCGCGGTGCGGAAGTGGAACCACTCACTCCAGATCGCTCCGTCGCCGACGCGATAAGCGTACTGCGTGTCTGGCACGAGGCCGGTGAAGTTCGCCTCGTGATAGTGGACAGTCCGATCGGTCAGCGGAAGCGCGTTCGTCGAGGCCGCGACGCGCGAGGCCGTCTTGACGAAGGCCGGATTTGCGCTCGCCGGCGCAATCTCCGCGAGCGCGGCTGATACGGGCGCTTCCGTCCGCCAGGTGACGGCCTGGGTCGTATGCGGCTCGCCTTTCCAGGTGAGAACGACGCGGGCCGGGGTCCGGGGATCGCGCGCCGGCGCACCAGGCACGCCAGGCGGGTCGAGCTGGCCGCCGTCCCGCGAGGCCGCGAGCACCGCAGCCGCGAGCGCCACCGCGAGCGCCGCCTGTCCACACCCCACCGGCCAGCGTCCGCCAGACATGGCCATCACCTTTCCGGGACGACGTTCATGGTGATCGACGAGGGCAGATCGCGCGACCGGAAGACGCGGTGCGTCTGCCGCAGGAAGTCGCGGGCCTTCGCTTTCGGAATGTCCATGAACTGCTGCGGGTTGCGATCGACCAGCGGAAACCACGAGCTCTGCACGTGCACCATCACCCGATGGCCCGCGCGGAACGTGTGATACACGTCGGGCATCGTGAATCCGATGACCGCCGGCTCGCCCGGGACGAACGGAATCGGGCGCTCGAAGCTCCGCCGGAACTTACCTCGAAACGGCTCGCCGCGCACGAGCTGCTGGTATCCGCCCATTTTCACGCTCGGCCTTCGCGGCGGCCGGCTCCGGTAGCGCGGGGTAGACGTCCATCACTTTCACGACGAAGTCCGCATCGGTGCCGGTCGTCGAGACGTGCAGAGACACGTCGATGGGACCCGCGACCGTCAGATCGGCCTCGAGCGGTCCGGTCTGGTAGACCAGCACGTCGGGGCGTGCAGCCGCGAACCGCTGGTCCTCGATCATGTAGTCGCGCCGCATGCCGATCGTCGTGTATCCGACATACGGCACCGGCCGATTGGGATCGCTGACGTACTCGTCCATCGCGTCCGCGCCGGCTGCACTCGGATGCTCACCGCCAAGCGCGCCCCGCGGCTGCAGATAGAACGTCTGCGGCACTGCACCGGCGGGCGGCCACGTGTCGTGAGTACGCCATTCGTTCCTGCCGGTGACGAAGACGGACGCCTCGGAGGCGTGGTCGAGCGGGCGATGCCTTCAGATGGTGCGCGAAGAACGCATGCTCGATCTGCTCGCGGAAGTACGGTCCGGTCTTGACCGCGAACGAAACATGGCCGAGCCGATCGCCGTCGCCGCGAGCCCACCCCCCGTGCGCCCATGGCCCCATCACGAGCTGGTTCGTGGCGCCGGGGCTGTTCTTCTCGATGGCGCGGTAGATGGCGAGCGATCCCGCGAGATCCTCCGCGTCGAACCAGCCCCCCGACGGTGAGCACGGCGGGCTTGATCCCTTTCAAGTGCGGGACGATCGCTCGCCCCTGCCAGAACTCGTCGTAGGTCGTATGCTCCAGGTACGGCGTACCAGTATTCGTTCGGCGCCAGCAATCGAGCCGTTCCTTCCGCAAGCCCGCCCATGCGGCGGAAGAAGTCGTAGCCATCGGGTGTCCCGTAGTTGAAGGCGGGCGCGGGCCTCGGGACAGCCGGGCCACCGGAGCGAGGCCGGAAACCGGCATAGAAACCGAAGTTGGCCGCGAGCATGAAGGCGCCGTTGTGAAAGCCGTCGTCGCCCATGAAGAGGTCGGCGATCGGCGCCTGCGGTGAGACGGCGACGACGGCCGGGTGCGCGCCGGGCAAGGCCGCGGCCGCGTAGAATCCGGCGTAGGAGATGCCCCACAACCCGACGCGACCGGAGTTGCGCGGGACGTGCTCGAGCAGCCACGCCACGGTGTCGTAGGTGTCGCTGCTTTCGTCAATCTCCGCCGTTGCGTGCTTCTCCGCGAGGTGCGGCCGCATCTCGACCCACGTGCCTTCCGACATGTGGCGGCCGCGGACGTCCTGGTACACGAAGATGAAGCCGTCCTTCTCGAAGTGCTCGGACGGGCCGAGCGAGTGCCGGTAGTCTTGGACGCCGTACGGCGCGACGCCGTACGGCGTGCGCTGCAGCATGATGGGATAGCTCTTCGTTTCGTCCTTCGGGACGTAGACGACGGTGAAGAGCTTCGCGCCGTCGCGCATGGGAATGTGGAACTCGTGCTTGGTGTAGGCCGCACGAACGCCGCCCGCGTCGGCGGGAATATTGGACAGGCTCAGCGCGACGAGGACGGCGACCGCGCCGAGGCGGTGGAGCATTCCGCTACTATACCGGTCCACTCCGGAGGCTGCATGTCACGAGTGCGTTACACCTGTCTCGGCGCGGCATTGGTTGCGTGTGCTCTCACCGCGCAGTTGCCGGCCATGGTCGCCTCGCCGCTCCGTCTGCTCGTCGTCACCGGCGGGCACGACTACCCCACGTCGTTCTACACGCTCTTCGAAGACCCCGACTTCGCGTGGGATCACGAGACCACCAGCGAAGAAGCCTATCGGCGCGACATCCGCCCGCGCTACGACGTGGTCGTGATGTACGACATGCCGAAGACGCTCGGTGCCACCGCGCGGGCCAATCTGCAGGCATTTGCCGAGAGCGGCAAGGGCATCGTCGTGCTGCACCACGCCATCTGCAGCAACAACGACTGGGACTGGTATCGCGACCTCGTCGGCGGACGGTACCTCGTTCTCACCGGCCGATGGACGCGCCGCGTCGACCTACAAGCACGACGAGCAGATCCCGGTCGCCATCGCGACCCGCCACCCCGTGACGAACGGCGTGGAGATGCCGGAGATCTTCGACGAAACCTACAAGGGCATGTGGATCTCGCCGGACGCCACGGTCCTCCTCAGGACGACCCACCCGCTCGCCGACCCGCCGCTGGCATGGATCAGCCCCTACGCCCGCTCGCGCGTGGTGGTGATCCAACTGGGTCACGGCTCAGAGGCGCACCGGCATGCGGGCTATCGCAGGCTCGTGAAGAACGCGGTGATGTGGACCGCCGGCCGGCTGGGAAGCTGAGGCTCGATGAATGGGGTCGGGCGCTTTTCTCGTTGCCCGGTCCCGGGAAAAAGCACCCGACCCCAATCCCTACTTCGCCGACAGCACGTGCATCGTCAGGCGGGACGCGCGCCCCGGCGCGCGGTAGACGCGGTGCGTGGCCTTGCGGAAATCCTCTTTGCGAGCCTGATGGATCCGCATGAAGCGCTGGGGGTTGCGATCGACGAGCGGAAACCACGAGCTCTGGACGTGCACCATGAGCCGATGACCCTTCGCGAAGGTGTGATTCACGTCGGGCATGGTGAACTTGATCGTCGCGGGACGGCCCGGCACGAACGGCTGCGGCGTCGCAAATCCGGTCCGGAACTTGCCGCGGAACGGCTCACCACGGACCAGTGCCTGATAGCCGCCCAGTGGGACACGGTTGGCGGCTGGGCGGAAACCCGGGGGATCCGGCCGATCGTCGGGAGAGACGTCGATCACCTTCACCACCCAGTCGGCATCGGTCCCCGTGGTCGACACCACGAGATTGACCGCGATCGGGCCGGCGATCGTCACCGCTTCTTCGAGCGGCGGCGTCTGATACACGAGGACGTCGGGACGGGTGGCGGCGAACCGCTGATCCGACACCATGTAATCCTGCGTCATCACATTGGTGACGTAGCCCACGAACGGGACCGGCTTGTCGGGGTCGCTCACGAACTCGTCCGCGAGCCCCTCCGTTGCCCGTGGAGCCTCGTCGCGGACGAGCCGTCCACCGGCGCGGAGGTAGAACGTGCGTTCGAGCGCATTGGGCGGCGGCCATCGCGGGTAGCGGCGCCAGAGATTGCCGCCGGTTTCGAAGACGAACGCCTCGGGCAGGCTGGTCGCGGGCACGTCCTTCAAGTGCTGCATGAAGAAGGGGAACTCGATCTCGCGCTGATAGAACTCGGCGGTGTTCTCACCGAACTGCATCGCGCCGAGCGACGTCCCATCGTCGCTCGCCCACTGCCCGTGGTACCACGGGCCCCATCACGAGCCGATTGTCGGCCCGTGGACTCGAGCGTTCGATCGTGCGGTAGGTCTCGAGCGCGCCAAAGAGATCCTCCGCGTCGTACCACCCGCCCACGACGAGCGAGGCAGGCACGATGCCGCGCAAATGCGGCCGGACGTCGCGAGTCCGCCAGAACGCGTCGTAGGTGTCGTGCTCGATGGCCTCAGTCCAGAACGCCACTTCCCCCTTCAGCACGTCGCGATCCAGATCCGCGAGCGATGGATAGCGGAGGAAGAACGCGTAGCCGTCCGGCGTCGGAATGGTGACGCGTGGCGGGAGCGTCGGACCGGGCTCTGGACGCGTGCGTCCGTGATAGCTGATCCAGCGGAACGCGTGCGCCAGGAAGAATGCGCCGTTGTGCCGGAAATCGTCGCCGATGAACCAGTCGCCGACCGGTGCCTGCGGCGACACGGCCTTGATCGCCGGATGCGCGTCGATTGCGCCCATCGACGCATAGAAGCCTGGATACGAGATGCCCCACATCCCGACCCGCAGGTTGTTGCCCGGGACGTTCTCGATCAACCATTTCACGGTGTCGTAGGTGTCGGTGGTCTCGTCGATGGCGGTGGCCGACTTGCCGCGGATGACGGGCCGGACCTGAACGAACTCGCCCTCCGACAGGAATTTCCCACGCACGTCCTGGTAGACGAAGATGAAGCCCTCGTCTTCGAACCGCCTGGACGGGCCGAGCGTCGTCCGATAGCTGGACGCGCCGTATGGCGCGACCCCGTAGGGCGTGCGCAGCAACATGATCGGATAGGTCTTCGACGTGTCGCGCGGCGCGTAGATCGACGTGAAGAGCGTGACGCCGTCGCGCATCGGGATTCGGTGCTCGGCCTTCGTGTACCGGCTCTCGATGTTCTGCGCCGCAGGTGACGCCGCCGCCTGCCGTATGGCCGGCACCCGACTCGCGCCGGCGACCGCGACGGCCGCCACGAGCGCGACGCAGACGGCCGTTGCCGCAGACCGGGATTTCCAGTCTTCGAAACCACGCATCAAAGGGGGAACCTCGCTTGCCGCCGCGGACCGACCGGCACGCCCACAGCTTAATTCAGTCTTCAGTCGTCGGTCTTCGGTCGTCGGTCGTCGGTCGTCAGGGCACGGCGTGCCGTGCCCCCAACCGGGGCATCCGCCAGTCGTAAACTGCCGAACCTCTTTCGGTTTCTCATTCGTCATTCGTCATTCGTCATTCGTAATTCGTCATTGGTACAATTCACCTGTGCTGACGGCCGCCCTGCTCGTCAATCTGGTGGGGTTCTTTCTTGGCGCCACGCTGTATGGGCTGCTCCTCGCGATGGCGCTCGGCTCGCGCGTCCCTGCTACGCGTCCCGCCTCGGAAGCGGGCCGCCGCCACTCCTCGGCCTCCACGCTGCTGCTCTGGACCGGGCTCCTGGGATTGATCTGGAACGCTGGCGCGGTTTCGACCTATGGGCTCAATCCGACCGTCATCAATCCTGCCCGGCTCGGCGCCGCCGCCGGTGCGGCATCGAACTGGCCGCTGGCGGTCTCGTTCGTCGCGCTGGGCTTCCTACCCGCCGTCGTCGTGCATTCGGTCGTCGCCGGCGGCGCCGCCGTCGAAGGACGGCTGGCGCGCGCCATCGTCGCGGCCGCGTACGGCGTCTCTACTGCGGCTGCGGCGCTGCACGTCGGGAACGCAGCTCGTGCAATGGCCGTGCCCTCCCCGGTCGGACTCACGACGCTGACCGTCGGTTTCGCCGCACTGATGTTCACGCTCCTCATGAGCACACGCGCGCGGCGGCGCGAGGGCCGCACCATCTGGGTCGTTGCGCTCTCGGTGTTCGCCGTCACGGCGCTCCATCTCGCGCAGCACACCGGCGGCGAATCGTGGTGGACCGAGATCATCGGCCATCATGCCTCGCTGCCGCTCGCGCTGGCCATCCTCCACCGCGACTATCGCTTCGCGCTCGCCGACATCTTCCTCGAACGGGCCATCACCCTCACTCTGCTGGTCACCGCCGTGCTCGGCGTGCACGTGAGTGTGGGGCTGCCGTATCTGGCCTCGACCGGCGCCGGCGGGCCGGCGACGCCGACGGTCACGGTCTACCTTCTCGCACTCGTCCTCCTCGCGGCAGCCCTGCACGAGTCGGCGCGACGTGCGGCCAAGTGGGTCGTCGACACCGTCGTCCTGCGTCGGGCCGACTACGCGGACGTGTCGGCGGCGATCGGTCGCGAGCTCGCGGTCGCCGACGACGCGCAGTCAGTGCTTCAGGCGGCCGGCACGCGGCTGGTCCAGGCGCTCGATGCGAGCTGGCTCGCGACGCGACAGCTGGCGAGCTCGCACATTGACGAGGTGGGGCCTTCGATCGTGGTGGGCGGATCGATCGACGCATCGACCCGCGATCTCCCACTCGAACCGGTCGCCTGGCAGCTCGACAACGAGACCGATCCGTCACGCACGCCGCATCTGCTCGTGGTCGTTCCGACGGTCGATCCCCCGCGCTTCGTCTGGCTGTTCGGCGCGCCGATGGGCGGACGACGCCTGCTCTCCGACGATCTCGCGCTGGTCGAGTCCGTCGCGGCCGCGGTCGGGCGGCGGCTCGACGCCCTGCGGGTGGCGCACGAGCGCTTCGAGTCCCGGATGCGCGAGCAGCAAATGCGCCAGCTCGCAACCGAGGCCGAGCTGCGCGCGCTGCGTGCGCAACTCAATCCGCACTTCCTTTTCAATGCGCTCACGACGATTGGATATCTGATTCAGGCGGCGCCATCGCGCGCGCAGGCGACACTCCTGCGCCTGACCAGCCTGCTGCGTGGCGTTCTACGCCGCACCACCACCGAGTTCGTCACGCTCGGCGAGGAGATCGAGATCGTCCAGGCGTATCTCGAAATCGAGGAAGCGCGCTTCGAGGAACGCTTGCGGATCACGATCGACGTTCCGCCGGCGCTGCGGGTGCTGCGCGTCCCGCCGCTCCTGCTGCAGCCGATCGTCGAGAACGCGATCAAGCATGGCATTGCCCCGAGCGCGGAAGGCGGCGAGGTCCGCATCGTGGCGCGGACGGCCGAGCGCAACGGCCGGACGACGCTCCATGTCACGGTGGGCGACACGGGCGTCGGCACGACGCCGTGGCCTGCTCGCGCGCGGCCGGATGCGCGGGCTCGGCATTGCCAGCGTCGAGCGTCGGCTGCACGGCCTCTACGGCTCGTTCGCGTCCATCGAGGTCACGACCGCGCCCGACCAAGGCACCACGGTGGAACTGCTGCTGCCCACCGAGGCGCCAGCCCGGCACGCCGACCCGTCCCTGACCGTGCACTGATGCCGCCAGCCCCTCTCCGAGTCGTGATCGCCGACGATGAGCGGCCGGCAAGACTGGTGCTGGCCGGGCTGCTCGCGTCGTGCGAAGGCGTCCAGGTGGCGGGAGAAGCGCGCAACGGGACGGAAGCGATCGCGGTCATCGAGCGCGAGCAGCCCGATCTCGCATTCCTCGATTTGCAGATGCCCGAGATCGACGGCCTGGGCGTCGTCCGGCTGCTGCGGCCGGAGAAGCTTCCGCTCGTGGCGTTCGTGACGGCCTACGACGAGTTCGCGATCAAGGCGTTCGAGGTGAACGCCGTGGACTATCTGCTCAAGCCGGTGGACGCGGGCCGGCTCCAACAGACGCTCGAGCGCGCGCGCGCGCGGCTCGCGCACGCCCCCGCGCCCAGCGTCGAAGCCGACCGGCTCGCGGCGGCCGCGCGCCACTACGAGGAATCGCGGCCGCTCGGCCCGCTGATGCGCATCCCCGTCCGGCGAAAGGACCACATCGTCCTGCTGCCGGTGAACCAGGTGGCCTCGATCGTCGCGGACGGCGAGCTGCTCCACCTGACGACGCTGCGGGGCGAGCGATTCACGATCACGTATCGCCTCAAGGATCTGGAGGCACGCCTCGATCCAGCCAAGTTCGTCCGGCTCGAGCGAGGCGCGCTCGCCAACCTCGACGCCATCGCGAAGGTGAGCCCGCTTCCCGGCGGCACCTATCTCGTGACGCTGGTGAACCAGCAGGAGATCCGCGCCAGCCGGCAGCAGTCGAAGGTGCTACGGGAACAAGTGTTGAAGCTCTGATTGGCTGCAGGCTACGGGCCTGCGGGCTGCGGAGTTCGCGTGGCCCGTAGCCAGTGTGGCCCAAAGTCCCTAGCCTGTAGCCCGATCTATCGTCCGCCCTCGAACTTCGCGCGCATCTTTGCGTTGAACTGTTCCGACTGGCCTTTCGGAACGCTGAGCGTGGTCCACTGCGCCCCCCGCGCATGCTTGGCCAGCAGCACGATCTGGCCGACGTGGCCGGCCGTGTGCGTGAGCGAGCGCAACACGGCGCGCGGGACGGTGTGGGGCTCGGCGCGGATGACGACCGTCCGATCGAGATCTGCCGGTCTCATCCCGTCGACGACGGCGAGCACGCGTTCCCAGCCGCGCGACCAAATCGCCTCAATCGTCTGACGCGTCTCGCCGGGCCGGATCTCGAACTCCTCGTCGCGACGCCGATCGGGCTTCTCGCCGTCACTGTCGTAGAAGTCGGTCCAGCGCGAGCGCAGGTTGTTGCCGACGTGCTTGACGATCACCGCCAGGCTGTTCGCGTCCTGGTCGACCACCTCGAAGAACGCCGCATCGTCGACCTGCGCGAGCGCCTTGTCGGCCTGCTCTTTGAGCTTACGGTATTCGAGGCGAACCTCCTCGACCATCAACTCGAGCGCGTTCTCAGCCATGTGCGTCTCCTCGCCTGTTACCTCGCCCCACCCGTCCGACCGACCGGTCGATGGTACTCTCTCCTGCCGCGTTTCCGTCCGTCAGTGCCTGTGGTTCGTGAACGCCCGTTGACAGGATTGAAGTCCGGCGCAACGATGACCGCATGCTCCGCGGGCTGGCCTTCGCCATGCTCCTCATGGCGCTGCCGTCCGCAGCCGTCGTTCAGGAGTCCGGCGTCCTCCACATCAGGATTGTGCTCAAGGCGGGCGGGGAGGCCTCGACGCCGATACGGCGCCATGCCTTGCTGATCAGCGACAACCCAGCGAGCGCGGCGCCTCGTCTCGTCCATACCTCGCCGGATGGAACCGTCGACGTCCGGCTGCGACCTGGCAACTACACCGTGGAGTCGGACCGGCCGGTCGCGTTCGAGGGCAAGGCCTATCAATGGAGACAGGACGTGGACGTCGTCTCCGGCCGCGACGCCGTGCTGGAGTTGACGGCGGACAACGCCGAGGTCGAGTCGGTCTCCGCCGACACGGCCGCACTGTCGCCCCTCGAAGAGGATGCCTCATCGCTCGCCACGCGCTGGCAGGATAGCGTCGTCGGGGTGTGGACGCCGACGGCTCACGCGTCGGGCTTCCTGATCGATGCGAACGGGCTCGTCGTGACCAATCAGTACGGAATTGGCGCCGCGACCAGCGTCGAGGTGCAGTTCTCGCCGACCCTCAAGGTGTCCGCCAACGTGGTGACGACGGACGCCGCTCGAGACGTCGCGGTCGTTCGGATTGACCCGGCGACCGCCGCTGCCGTGAAACCGGTGCCGCTTGGCTGCAGCGAGGCCTCGCCCCCGCCAGCCGAGGGCGCGCGGATCTTCGCAATCGAGGCGCCCCTTCGCCTTCAGAAAGGCACGGCGTCGGGCAGGGTCCGCCGGGTCGCCGAACTCGTCATCGAATCCGACATCGTTCCAAGCACGGGCGGCTCGGGGGGCCCTGTCTTCAACGTGCAGGGCGCCGCAATCGGGATCACGTCCGAAGGCAACGAGCGCCCGCGACAAAGCGCGAGCGATCCTCGTGTCGTCCGGATGAGCGAGGTGTGCGCGGTCGTCGAGCTCGCCAGGACGAAGGTCACCGCTACCGCGCCACCCGGCACGCATCTTCCCCTGGAACCGGCCAGGCCCTATCCCGCGAAGGCGCTCGAAAGCGCCGCCTCGTCTCGCGTGGGGAACTTGAACCCCAATCAGATATCGTCGGCCAATTTCGACATCGCCTTCCTGACGCCCGTGCACGTCTATGCCGGACAGCGGCGATCGGCAGCGTCCAGTCAGGGCTCGGGACCACCCGACGCCACCTGGCTCCAGGCGCGGCTCGTGACCGACTTCAGCAACTGGTCCGACTATGTCGCCGACGTGCCGCCGGTGCTCATGATCCGGGTGACCCCGAGGCTGGTCGAAAGCTTCTGGACGAAGATGGCGCGCGGCGCCGCCTACACGCAGGGGGTCGCGCTGCCGCCGATGAAACGCCTCAAGTCGGGCTTCTCCCGTATGCGCGCCTTCTGCGGCGACGCTGAGATCACGCCGATCCACCCATTCGTGCTCGAGCAGGAGGTTTCGGAAACCGACACGCTGACCGAGGGCCTCTATGTCTTCGACCCGGGAGCGTTGTCGCCAACCTGCGGAAACGTGAGGCTCTCGCTCTACTCGCAGCAGGATCCCTCGAAGGCCGACACTCGTGTCGTCGAGGCCAAGGTGGTTCAACAGATCTGGGAGGATTTTGCGCCGTATCGTGCGCAGCCCTAGCGAGCACGGCGGCCGGCGCGTCGATGGTACTCTCTCCTGCCGTGTCCGACCCGTCCAGGCCCGCCTCACGGGCGTGGCTGTTCGCGCTCGCGATCCTCGCTGGCGCGGTGATCCGCGTCGCGGCGCTGCCGCTTCCGGGCACTGAGGACGTCGGCGTCTGGAAGATCTGGTCCTTCAACGCGTCGAAGGACCTGACCGGCATGTATGGCATCGGCGGCGACCCGCCGGTACGCGCGGTGCTTCACTACGGAACGCAGTACACGACGGTCGACTACCCGCCCCTGGCGCTCTACGAGCTCGGTGTCCTGGGCATCGCCTATCGCGGTCTGTTCCCTACTTTTCCGAACGACTGGCGTCTCGTTGCCGCGCTCAAGCTCCCGGGCCTCCTGGCAGGGGCGCTGCTCGCCGCACTGGTCTACGATGCCGTTCGCCGTGCGACGGGCCGCGTCGAGCTCGCCCGCGCCGCGACGCTCGCCGTCTGGCTCAATCCCGCAATCGTCCTGAACGCCGAGATCCTCGGCTATCTCGATCCGCTGATGATGCTGCCGGCCGTCCTGTCGCTGGTGCTCGCGCACCAGGGGAGGCCAACGCTCGCGGGATGCGCGCTGGCGGCCGCCGCGCTGACCAAGCCTCAGGGCGCCTTGATGCTACCCGCGGTGCTGCTCGCGGTGGGCCGGCTTGGTGGCGGGGCCGGGCTCGGCCGGGCCGTTCTCGCTGGCGCCGGAACCACCCTGCTCGTCTTCCTTCCTTACATCCTGGTCGGAGCCGTCCCGAACGCGCTCAATGCGTTCTGGTCGTTCGCGCGCCGCGACCTGCTGTCGGCGCAGGCGGCCAACGTGTGGTGGATTGCCAACTGGCTCGAGCGCGCCCGCCATCTGATCGCGGAGCACGGCATGCCCGGGGCCTACTTCGTCCGGGTGAAAGGGGTGATGGCGCTCTCCACCTTCCTCGAAAACGGATGGCCCAACCCGCGCCCGCTCGCCACCGCTGGCATCCTCGCCACCATCGCGTGGGGCGTCTGGCGAATGCGGCAGACGCGCGATCTCGGGCATCACGCGGCGCTCGCCGCGTTGACGGTGCACGCCTACTACACGCTCGGCGTGGCGGTGCACGAGCACCACATCCTGCTCGCCCTGCCGCTCCTGGCCATCGCAGCCGCGCTTCACCCGCAGTACCGCGCACTCTTCGCCGTCCTTACGGTGATTGCCGCACTCGGCATGAACATGTTCTACGGCATTGGCCGCGGCATCGGTTGGGCGGTGCCGCGGGGAATCACCGGCGTCGACTTGAGCGTCGTCAACTCGTTCGCGAATGTTGCGGCGTTCGTCTGGTTCCTGTGGCTCGTGTCGCAACCCCGATCGTCCGAACCTGCCGGCCCACGGCCGACGTCGGGGTGATCTCGTTCGAGGGACGGACGGTCCTGTAGACTGGACCCGTTATGTGGATCGACAGCCGTAAGCTCAAGCTCCCGACTCCCGACCGCGCGCTGCCCGGCCGGCAGACGCGCATCCGCGTTCCCGCGACGCACCACGTCAACGGCGCTCCGCTCGAACCGCCGTTTCCGCCCGGCCTCGAGCAGGCCGTGTTCGCCCTGGGCTGCTTCTGGGGCGCGGAGCGCAAGTTCTGGCAGACACCGGGCGTCTTCACGACGGCCGTGGGCTACGCGGGAGGCTTCACGCCGAATCCGACCTACGAGGAGGTCTGCTCGGGGCAGACGGGCCATGCGGAGGTGGTCCTCGTGGTGTTCGATCCGGCCCGGGTCTCTTACGAGACGCTGCTCAAGGTGTTCTGGGAGAGCCACGATCCGACGCAGGGCATGCGGCAGGGCAACGACGTGGGGACGCAGTATCGTTCGGCGATCTACACCTATGGCCACGGAGCAGCGCCGGGCGGCCGAGGCCTCACGTACCGCGTACCAGCAAGCACTGCTCGGCGCCGGGCACGGCCCGATCACCACCGAGATCGCCGACGCGCCCGAGTTCTACTACGCCGAGGGCTACCATCAGCAGTACCTGTCGAAGAATCCGGGCGGCTACTGCGGCCTCGGCGGCACCGGCGTCTCCTGCCCGGTCGGACTCACGACCGTGTCGGTTGCGCGATGAGCGCCTCGACCGGCGAGATCATCGAGCGTATCGCGGCGCTCGTCACGCTCTTCAATCGCGGAAGCCTGGACTTGCCCGATGCGCTGCTCGATCGGAACGCGTCGTTCCGATTGAACGGCGTGTCGTACCGAGGAATCGCTCGGCCGCTCGGAAAACGACCCGTTGGTGCGTTTGATCGCTCGCGGCCCGGGCGCGTATCGGTTTCTGGCCAAGGCGGTGCAATACGCCATGCCCGACGCGCGCATCATGATGGGCGCGCTCACGCGATTGTCGCGGACAACGGGGTCCGATCTCGATGGATCCGCGACGCTCTCGGGCGTGCTGCGCGGATCGAGCGAGCCGTTCACCGCGGACTGCGACATCGCGCTCGCGTTCGACGAGTCGGGCCATCTGACGGGCGTCGCCGTCCGAATCGACGAGCAGCCGCTCGCCCGTCTGCGGGAGGCGCGTGCGCGCTAGCGTGCTTTCGGTCCGGACACCCGTGCGGGCGCGGGCGGTGGTTGCCGCCATCCTCGCGTCGCTGCTGGTGACATCGGCCCCAGCGACTCGCGCGCAGACGCCGGAGGGCGCGCCGCGCGAAAGTTTCGAAGCCTGGCTCGACGCCGTGAAGAAGGACGCCCTCGGCGCCGGGATCACGCCCGAGACGGTCGAGCGCGCGTTTGCGACCATCGAGCACCAACCCACCGTCCTCGAGCGCGATCGTGGACAGGCGGAGTTCACCCTCACGCTGCCCCAATATCTGGAGCGGCGGCTCACACCAGCCATGCTGCGCGCGGCACAGGCGCGTATGCGCGAACATCGCAAGCTTCTCGGCCGCGTCGAGCGCGCGCACCACGTCCCGGCAGGCATCGTGCTGGCGGTGTGGGCGCTCGAATCGAACTTCGGCCGCTTCGCCGGTGTCCGCCCGACGGTTCCCGTGCTCGCGACGCTCGCCTACGACGGGCGGCGTGCGGCGATGTTTCGCAATGAGCTGCTCGACGCGCTCCGCATCCTCGATCGCGGTGACATCGAGCTCGAGCGGCTCAAGGGTTCGTGGGCAGGTGCGCTCGGACAGCCCCAGTTCCTGCCGTCGAGCTATCTGAAATACGCGCAGGATTTCGACGGAGACGGCCGGCGCGACATCTGGAGCTCGCTGCCGGACGTCTTTGGATCGATCGCCTTCTATCTGCAGACGAACGGCTGGGAGCCGAAGCAGAGCTGGGTCCGGCGGGTTCAGGTGAGCGACGGTGTTCGCACGAAGATTGGTGACGTGGCGCCGCTCAGAACCACGGGCTGCCGGGCGCTTCGTTCGCTGACGACGCCGCTGCCGCTCGAAGGGTGGACCAAGCTCGGAGTCAAGACGATGAGCGGAGGGCGGCTGCCGCGCGCCAAGCTAAATGCCTCGCTCCTCGAAGCCGACGGGCAGTCGTATCTGGTCTACCCGAACTACGAAGCGCTGCTCTCCTACAACTGCGCGCACACCTATGCGCTCAGCGTCGGCATCCTCGGCGACCGGCTCGAGGGCCGGGCCACATCATGGCCCGCTCCGCCGAGGCAAACGCGGGCTCGGCGACGCTGAGTCGGTGCGCTATCGCCAGAGTCGCTCCAGGCGTTCCAGCCTCTCGAGGCGTCCGAGCCGTTCCAGACGTTCCAGGCGGTCGAGCCGGGCGACTCTCTGCAGCCGCTGTAATCGCACCAGCCTTCCAAGCCGCTCCGGCCGTACGAGCCGCTCCAGTCGTTCGAGCCGCTCCAGTCGTTCGAGCCGCGCCAGAAGCCGCTGCGGATCCGGGCGCTCCAACCGCACGAGCCGCTCCAGCTGGTCGAGCCGCTGCAGATGGGTCCTCGTGGACTTCCAGCGCTGCGAATCGTCGAACGTGACGCTAACCTTGGCGCCTTTCCCGATCGCAATCGGGGTCGCCTGCGCGCCCTGGGCCTTCGCGCGATAGATCGTAAAGGGCGTCCCGGTTGGCGGCGGCCCTTCCCCTCCGTAGGTGCCTTTCTCGTCGAAGGTCACGGCGAGATGGACCGTGGGAGAGGTGATGTTCGTGAACGACGCCGTGCCGCCGTTCTTCTCGATCTTCTGCACGCCAATCGGTTCGCTCGAATCCTCGATCGTAGGCGTCGCGAAGAGAAAGACGGCAATGGCGTTCGTGGGCTTCACGTCACCCTTGCCCTTGTAGGTCACCGTGACATCCAGTTTTCCGTCGCCGGCAGCGTGTGCCGCGGAGCGCGAGGCCGCCGCCGCAACAACGGCGATACCCGTCAGGACCGCCAAGCCGACTAAAGCCCAGCTTCGACGAAGTCGAGCCATCGCTTCCCTCCAGAGATGGAGCATCCGCCGCATTCGACGTATCAGCGAGCCTCCAGGTTCAGCGCGGCGCGCTTTTCGCCACGACGGCGGGGTTATCCATGAACCAGGAGAGCGGGGCTTCAGCCCCGCCGGACAGGCTGCGTTCAAACGATACGACTCGGACCGTGCCGCAGCCGGGGCTCTAAAGGCCCGGCTTCAAGGCGGGGAGCCGAAGACGGGCTACCGGGGATGCAAGCTTCTTCAGAATCTGGATTTGACCGGCGTGATACAGGTCGTGTGCCGCCGCCCCGCGCACGAGCCAGCCGATGGTCGACTCACCGCCGGGCGCCTTGCGGCTCAGATCGCGATCGGTCAAGGCCGTCACCGCCGCTCGCAGCCGCCGATGTTCGTCGCCGAGTAGCGCGCAGTCGGCCTTCCAGGCGCGCAGGTCGAAGACGTCGGGACGTCCGAACCAGTTGCTCCCCTTCAGCGCAAACGAGCCTCGCCCCTCCTCGCCGAGCCGCCGCCTGGCCGCGTACTTCCAGTACGCCGCGTGCACGACCAGTTCCCAGATCGAGTGCCGGCCCGGACCGGGACGGAAGATCGCCTGCGCGGCGTCGACCCGCCGAATCGATCCGCGCAGGTTCGTACCGTGCCAGCTCTTTCGATCGAACGCCTCGTCGAGCAGGGCGAGCAGTGCGTCGCGCGCAGCGGTCATCACGTCCTTCCGGCCCGCATGGGTGCGTCAACGTGCATCGCGAATCGCGACGAGATGCTTGAGCCCGCGGATGTACAGCGTGCCGTCGGCGATGGCCGGCGTCGCCATGAGCACCTCGCCCACCGGATTGGTCGCGAGCAACTCGTAAGCGGGCCCGGCCTTGACCACGAACACGTCACCGTCCTCGCTGGCCAGGTAGATCTTCCCATCGGCGGCGACGGGCGACGCGCTGAACGCGCCGCCCTTCCCGCCGAGTCGTTCTTGATACGCACGCTCGCCACTGGCCAGCCTGTAGGCGGCGAACGTCCCGTTGTTCAGGCAAACGTACAGGTGCTCGCCGTAAATCAAAGGCGTCGGCATGTACGGGCCGCCGCGCTTCGTGCTCCAGGCAACCGAGGCGTTCGACGTCTCGTCGCCTTTGAGCGATATGTCACCGCGAGCGCCCGGGCGGATGGCAAAGATCGGCTGCACGCCGCGATACCCGTTGGTGACGATGATGAGGCCACCGCCGATGATCGGCGTCGGGACGGTCACCTCCGAGTTGCCGGTGAGCCGCCACAGCTCTGTGCCGGTTTTCGGGTCGTAGCCCCGGATCGCATTGGTGCCTTGCGTGATGACCTCGGCCTTCCCATCGGCGTCGTAGACCGTCGGCGAGCCCCACGATGGAATTTCGTCGCGCGAGGTCCGCCACACGGGCTTCCCCGTCTTCACGTCGAAAGCGGCAATGAACGAGTTCTTCTGAATGTCGCACTGGACGATGACGAGGTCCTTCCAGATGACGGGCGAGCTCGCCACGCCCCATTCATAGTCGGGGTCGTAGAACCAACCCGCGCTCAAGATGCCGAGGTCCTGTTTCCACAGCGGCTTGCCGTCCACCGAGTATGCGTAGAGCCCTTCCGACCCGAACGACACGACGACGTGCGTGCCGTCGGTGACCGGTGTCGCGGAGGCCTGGCTCGATTTCGGATGCCGCCTGGTCTTCGGCCTGCCCTCGTGCGCCAGGCGATCCCAGACGACCTTCCCCGTCTTCCGATCGAGCGCGATGAGGCGCCAGGTGTGCGCGGACACGTCGTTCGAGGGCTCGACATCGCCATACAGCCCGTGCCGAAGCGTGGCATTTGGATCGCTGCTCACGGCGGTCGACACGAAGATGCGATCGCCCGACACGATCGGGCTCGACACGGCGAGACCCGGGATCGGCGCCTTCCACACCACGTTCGTCCCTTCGGGCACGCTCCACCGCGTGGCCGTGGGCTTGCCGTCGGCGACGCCGGACGCCTGAAGGCCTCGAAACGAGGGCCACTGCTGAGCCGCGAGCGGCGCACCCACCGCCACCCAGACGGCAATTGGCCAGAGACTGCGTCGCATGCGTTACTTCCCCTCGACTCGTTTGAACACCACCGTCGTGCCATCGCGCCGACGTTGCGTGACCGTTACGGCGTGATCGCCGTCAAAGGCGAACGTCACCTTGTCGGCATCGCCGCGAATCCGAAACGTGGACTCGTCCATCGGCACGAAGGTCAACGTCTGTCCCGGAGGGCCGCCGACGAGTTGTCCATCGCGTACGGACAGTTTCACTTCAATGGTGCCGTTCGAATAGGTGCCGGCCGCTCGCGCGAGCTGCGCCGCGGTGAGCGACACGGTCGGATACGGCTTCGCGCCGGCTTTCTCGAGCGCGGAGACGAACGCGGGCCGCTTGGCAGCCTGCGCCGATTCGAGGGCATTCGACAGGGTGTCCGCCGCCAGCCCGCCGTGCGCGAGGATCACCTCCGTCATCGGCAGGTCGCCCTCGTCGATCGCGGCCGCGAGCGCGCCGTCGGCGCCCTGCGCTCCGAACTTGAGGAGCAGCCCGACCACTTCGGCGTGCTCCGGCTTGCGCGCCTGAGCCGGGCTCGACGCCCAGGTGAGCGGCGTCGCGCCGTAGAACGAGTCCTTCACGTTCGGATTGGCGCCGCGGGCGAGCAGCACGCGCACGACCTCGAGATGGCCCCGATCGCACGCATAAGACAAGGCCGTCGCGCCGTAGCGGAACGGCGTGTTCACGTCGACGCCGGCATCGAGCGCGGCGGTCACGGCCGCGGCGTCGCCTTTCCGCGCGGCTTCCCAGAGTGCATCGGCCGCCGGCCCGGCGGCCGTCTGCGCCGTCGCGGAGGCCGCGCACAGCACGAGGGCGCCAGTCACGTAGCTCACCGCCCGCATCATCTGCTCCTTGATCACGTCAGCTGCCGTCCGAGATCGTCAGCTCCTGGCCTGGCAGTGTAGCAGCGGCACCACGAAGGTCGGCGCCACCGACGGACGCGCGCAACCATCACGGGAGGTTCAGCCTTCCCCGAAGGCCGCCAATGGTCATCTGCGTGAAGATGCGAACGGCCTTGCCGTAGCCGAGCGGCCGCGTCACGAAACGCACCCGTCCGGCCCGAATGGCTTCACAGATCGCACTGGCGTCCGGCGGGGCGTCGATCTCGGACCAGGTCGTGTCGAGTTGCGACAGGCGATGCACGTCGGCGTTGCCGACGAGCGGCTTTCCGTGCCTGCGTGCCCATGCGATTGCCGGCGTGGAGAAATCGACTCCGCGCACGTAGAGCGCGCTCACCTCGACGGCATCCCAGAGATTGAGATGCGTCTCGAGCAATTCGAGCCCGAGGGCCGAGGGAATCGGATAGAACGGATGCGGTGCGATGACCAGCCCGTTGGTCGCCGCCTTGAGCCGGACGACATCGTCGAGCGTCTGGACCTCGATTGCCTCGAGCGGAAAGTTCAGGAGGATGACGTGCCGGCCCTCGACCGTACGCTCGAGGCCGGGAATGAGCACGATCCCACGCTCACGCGCGAACGCCGCGAGCGGCGTGGGATCGAACGGCCGATCGTGCAGGGTGATGGCGAGCGCTCCGTAACCGTGCTCCGCGGCGCGCTCGATGAGCTGCTCGGCCGAGTGCGGCACGCGATCCATCGGGTCGTCGGCCGTGTGCGCGTGCAGCTCCGCTTTGATCACGACGCTCACCTCCACCTGCGTCCCACCGGGACTCGATTGCGCGGCGCGGAGCCAGGATAGATCGGAACGAATCGGAAGCCGCCAAATCAGATCCGTCAGATCTTTCCTCGCCCGAATTCTCGAGAGGAGCAAGGACGGATCAGAGAGATCGGATGGTCCGAATCAGATCGTTCCGATCTATTCTCGCCACTCGCCAGATCTCATCCAAGCCCTTGTCAGATCCTGTCCGCTTTTACCCGTGACGCGAGGCGACGAGTGCGAAGGCGGGACCGTTGGGATGTCCCGGCTCCTCGAAGCCCACGTCGACGCGCGTGTAGCCGAAGTGCCGGAGCGCGGCCGGTATGGACTCGCGCGTCATCCAGCGCGGGTGGGTCTCGCCGCTGCCGCAGAATCGCCGGTCGAAGCGGGCGGCCTGATACCAGTGCGGGTGCACGGTGTGCTCGAAGCCGTTCACGACGCGGCGTTCCGCGGCACCGAATCGCGCGGCCACCGGACGGCCGGCGACCTCCGCGGCATCGTAGTAGTGGGTCCAGAGATAGATCCGATCGCAGGCGCGCGAGAGCCGTCCGAGCAGATCGACCGGATCGCGCATGTGGTAGAGGACGCCGCTCGCGATGCCGACGTCGAATCGCGCGTCGGGATGCTCGCGAAGGAACGCCACGAAGTCGCCAAGCAGGAACCGCGCCCGCGCCATCCCGAGCACTTCCTTGACGACCAGGCACTTCAAGTACGCGCGCCGGTTGGCTTCGATGGCGACGATCCCGGCCGCGCCGCGCTGCTCGAGCATCCACGTGTGCCCGGCTTCGAGCGGGCCGAGCTCGAGCACCGCTCGCCCCGAGACGCCACCCATCAGGCCGATCGCCCATTCCAGCCGACGGTCCTCGAAGAGCGGCACGCGTCCGGCGCGCAGCGGTCCACCGTCCGTAGCTGGCAAGCGCGACGACCACTCTCCTTCGAAGAGATCGAGCGCGAGTTGCGGCGACGGGGCACTCTCGACGTACTCGTCGGTCAGCGGCTGGCCGCGGAGCCTCGCCAGTTGGACCTTCGCGATGCCGCCCAGCCGGCGGATCCACGTTTTCACGCTGCCGATTGTAAGGGACCGGCGGAGCCGGGCAGCGCGGCGCGCCTGATACGATGCACCCGGTGGGGTCGGGTCGAATTTCAGTTTCTGCGCGTTGGGGTCGGGTCTAATTTGCAGTTTTCGCGATGGCGACATCCCGCTGACATCGGACCACAGCCGCGAGGAGAGCACCGTGCGTCGATCTCGAGTTTGCCAAGTCATCGTGTGCGCGCTGCTGGTTGGCGCCAGCGTCGACAACGTTCGCAGTCAATCGGCGCCGTCTCCGCCGCTCAAGGCCACGGTCGATCAACTGGCGTTCGTGACCGGTGCCTGGACCGGCACCCTGGGCGATCGCACCATCGAGCAGCACTGGAGCGCTCCCGTCGCCGGCTGCATCGTGGCGATGTATCGCAGCATCCGCGGCGGCAAACCAACGCTCTACGAGCTGCTCGCCCTGGAGCAAGAGGGTGACGGCGTGGTGCTGCGGATCAAACACTTCGCGCCCGGCGCCGGACTCGTGAGCCGCGAGGCCAAGGACCAGTCGATCGATCACCGGCTGGTGAGCCTCGACGGTCGGACCGCGGCATTTCAAGGCGTCGACCCGGCCACACCGGTACGCATCACGTTCAACAGCCCGGATCCCGGCACGCTCAACATCACCGTGGAGCGGCAGCAGGACGGCAAGCCGGTCGCGACCGAGTTCAAGTACCTCACGCATCAAGGGCAACGCCCCGTCCGGCGACTAGGCCGATGCGGCCGGAGTGGATTGGAGGCGGCCGGCGCCGGCTTCTCCCGCGAGCCGGTCTCGCATCGGATCACGAACACCCGGCAAGACGCCGATTCACAATCTCTCGTGGAGCTGAAGGACGTGGCCAAGTAGCGAGCCGCCGCGAGTCTCCGGCCGGACGGCTGAGATCCTCCTCTGGTAGGATGGGCGACGGCATGCTGGGTTCGACGTTGACTCGGCTCAAAGCGGTGGCGATGCTGCGGCAGGGTATCGCCGGGCACGTGGATCGTGTCGAGAGCGGCACCACCATCGTCGGCTGGGCCGCCGACCTCTCCGCGCTCGATCGCCGCGTCGTCGTCGAGTGCCTCCACGACGGCCGCGTGCTTGCCACGGCGGTGGCCGGTGACTTCCGTGAGGACTTGAAAGAGGCCGGCGTCGGCGATGGCTGCCATGGTTTCCGGCTCGAGCCCCCGGCGGATCTCTTCTACGGCCTTCGTGATCCCGTGGTCCACGTGCGCGTGGCGGGCACCGACCGTGTCCTCGGCCCGTCGGACGTGCGGCTGCAGACCGACGTCTTTCTCTGGTTCGTCGCCGCCGACATCACGAGCAACTGCAACCTGCGCTGTCCGTTCTGCCTCGTCGACTACAGCGGGGTGACGAAGACGGAGGTGATGACCGAAGGCACGTTCCGCAAGTTGATGCAGCTGGTCGGGACCGTTCCCGATGGCGAGTTCTACATCTCGTGCCTGCACGAGCCGACGCTGCACCCCAGACTGAACACGCTGCTCGAGCTGATACCGGAGCACGGTCGCAAGAAGATCTTCTTCACGACGAATCTCGCCCGTCCGCTCAAGACCCCTGATTTCGAGGCGTGGGCGCGTTCGGGGCTGCATCACATCAACGTCTCGCTCGACACGCTCGATGCCGGGCGCTTTGCCGTGCTGCGCAAGTTCGGCCGGCTCGACGTCTTCACGGCAAACCTCGATCGGCTCGCCGAGACCTTTGCCCGGACCCCGGGCGCGCCGCCACTCAGGTTCATCACCATGGCGTTCAAGTCGAACCTCGACGAGATCATCGATCTGGTGCGTATCTCGCGCGAGCGCTGGGGCGGCGCCGGCAACGACATCCGCTATACCTTCAACGTGGCGCACATCGCCGACGAGTTCCGCCGCCGCGAGTACCTCGATCGCAGCGATTGGGACGGGCTCACCGCGCGACTGAACGCGTGCGGCCATCCGGTGCACATCGCCTACCCGCCGAACGAAGGTTATGAGGCGCTGCTCGAGGCGCCGAGCTTCTTCGAGTCTCGAGAGAAGAAGGCCGGCCCCACGCGGGTGACCTTCACGCAGGCCCATGGGCCTGCGGGCGGGCGCCGACGGCACGGTGCTCGTGAGTGACGCCGAGGATGCGCTTCGCGTCAACATCAACAGCCTCGACGATCCGGTGCACTTCTTCCGGTCGCTCGTGCGCCAGACGCAGCCGCGCAACGACGGCGTCGTTCTCATGCTGTAGCGAGCGCCACGCCTCGTCTTCGGTCTGGTGCGAGCCAATGCATGCCTTCTCCGGCCGATGGGCCGCGAACCTCTCGAAGTCCCGGCGGCATCCGACCAACCAGTTCTCGAGCGCTGCCCTCGACGTCGAGGTCGGAAACGCCACGGTCACGGTCGTTCGGAGCGGCGTCAACGTGTCTGGAGGTCACGAGCACGCCACCACCACACTCTCAACCGATGAACATCCGCATGAGGCCGCAGACTCGCCGGGCATCGCCCTCGTCACACGGTGGGCAGGCCCGTGGATGCTCGAGTCGCTCGCGACGCGGAACGGAGTCGTCGTCGGGCGAAGCGACTACGAGATGGCGGCCGACGGTCAAAGCCTGATCGCCACGATCTCGCGGATCGATCCCGCAGGGGCCACCTTCGAGGAGCGCATCGTCTTCGATCGCGTCCCGCCGATCGACGCCTTCATGGACGCCGCCGTCGCCGAAGCCGAAGCCGGACTCGCCGAGGGCGGCATTCCGATCGGATCGGTCCTGGTGTATCGGAACGAGATCATCGGACGCGGCCACAACCGGCGGGTACAGCAGCGCAGCGCGATCCTGCACGGCGAGATGGACGCGCTCGAGCGCGCGGGCCGGCTTTCAGCCTCGGTGTACGCGGACAGTGTCCTGTACACCACGCTCTCGCCGTGCGCGATGTGCTCGGGCGCCATCCTGCTCTACGGCATTCCACGCGTCCTCGTCGGTGAGAACGTCACGTTCCTCGGTGAGGAAGCGCTGCTGCGGAGGCGCGGCGTCGCGGTCGACGTGGTGCAGGACGCACGGTGCGTCGCGATGATGCGGGAGTTCATCGTCCGACACCCGGAACTTTGGAACGAAGACATCGGGGTATGAAGAGATCGGTCCTGGGTCCTCGGTCCTCGGTCCCGGGTCTTCGGTCGTCGGACTTCGGTCCTGTCGAAGACGTCACGTAGGAGGCCGGGGCTTCAGCCCCCGCGGCGCAGGCCCTGAGCGAAGTCGAAGGGCTCATGCCCTGAAGACCGAAGCCTGAAGACCGAAGACCGGGAACCAGAAGGATACAGCTTTGAAGCACGTCACCGTGTTCACCGATGGCGCCTGTTCAGGCAACCCGGGCCCCGGCGGCTACGGCGTCATCCTGCAGTATGGCGATCGCCGGCGCGAGTTGTTAGGCGGGTTCCGGCGGACGACGAACAATCGCATGGAGCTGACCGCCGCCATCAAGGGACTGGAGGCGTTGAAGCAGCCGTGCCAGGTGACGCTCGTCAGCGACTCGGAGTACGTGCTCAACGGCATCTCGAAGGGCTGGGCGCGCGGCTGGCGCGCCAAGGGATGGCGTCGCCAGGGTAAGACGGTTCCCAACTGGGAGCTGTGGCAGCGGCTGCTCGAGCTGTGCGAGCGGCACCGCGTGACGGTGCGCTGGGTCATGGGTCATGCCGGCCACGAGGAAAACGAGCGTTGCGACGAGCTGGCGGTGCTCGCCGCCAACGGGCGCGACCTGGGCGTCGACGATGGCTACGAGCAGCCGCCCTCCCCCGCGCCCTTGTGACGTCGATGCGATCGAGACGTGTCGCCCCCGTGCGGCGTTCCCTCGGAAAGACGTCCTCCGTCAAGGCGACCGATCGACTGCCGGCGACTTCGCCCGCGGCAGAGGAGCAGCTCGCGTCATTCGTCGGGAGGTTCGACCCGCGGAACCAGACGCTGATTCGGGCGGCGCGCAAAGCGCTGCGCCGGCGACTGCCCACCGCCAACGAGCTCGTCTACGACAACTACAACTTCTTCGTCATCGGCTACTGCTCGACCGAACGGCCGTCCGATTGCATCGTCTCGATCGCGGCGGGCGCAAATGGTGTGGCGTTGCACTTCTATCGTGGCGCGACGCTGCCGGACCCCAAGAAGGTCCTGCTCGGCGGCGGCAGTCAGAATCGCTTCGTCCGGCTCGAGTCGGCCGCGACGCTCGCGCGTCCGGAGGTCGAGGCGCTCATTGCGGCGGCTCTCTCTCGAGCGAGGACGCCGCTCGCGCCCAACGGCACACACAGGCTGATCATTCGATCCATCTCGGCGAAGCAGCGGCCCCGCCGCAGATCGGCCCAATGACAGCCGTCCCACGCGCTGTACCGCTGACGGCGCGCGCGATCGTCACCTATGCCGAGCCTCGGTGACAGTCGACACGACTACGCGGCCAAGATCCGGGCCGCGGGAGAGCTTCGATCGCAAGCACTGGTCGACGCGCTCGCCAAAGTCCCGCGCGAGCGGTTTCTGGGCCCGGGGCCCTGGCAGATTCTGCATCCGGGCATCCTCGGCAGCGGCTATGAAACCACGATCGACGACGATCCGGCGCGCCTGTACGAGGACGTGCTCGTGGCCATCGATCCGGCCCGCAAGCTCAATAACGGGCAGCCGAGCTACCTGGCATATTGTCTCGACTCTCTCGACCTTGGCGAGGGGGACCGTTTCGTGCACGTCGGGTGCGGCGTCGGCTACTACACGGCGATCGCGGCCGAAGTCGTCGGGCCTCGCGGCCAAGTCATCGGCATCGAAGTCGACGCGGATCTCGCGGCACGCGCCCGGACGAATCTCTCGTATCTCGCGCAGGTCGAGGTGATCCACGGCGATGGCGGAGTATACGACCCCGGTCCCTGCGAGGCGATCTTCGTCAACGCGGGCGCGACACACGTGAGACCGGTATGGCTCGACTGTCTCCGGCGCGGCGGTCGACTGATCCTGTACCTGACGGTGGCGTTCGACGATAGCAGCGCGGGTAAAGGCGGGATGCTGAAGGTGACCCGCCAGGACCACGGCTATGCTGCTCGCTTCCTGTCCTTCGTGGCCGTCTTCCATTGCATCGGGTCGCGAGACTCGGGCGCGAACGAACGTCTCAAAACAGCGATGCGGGGCGGTCGATGGGAATCGGTCAAGTCCTTGCGCCGCGATCCCCACGAGGCGAGACAGAGCTGCTGGCTTCACGAACACGATTTTTGCCTGTCGACCTTGTCTGTACCCGCAACTCCGCAAGGCGATTGAACGGCGGCACGAAGGGTACTCCGCCGAATCCAGGCGCACCCGTCGGCGCTGGCGCGCGCGCCGATCGCGCGGTGCTGCGGCTCTTTTGCCCGGCAGGTCGAGCTCGGCGCATTCGACCTCGAGCGTTGCCCGGCTTGCCTCGTGCGATAGCATCCGGTGGCGAACGCGACCATGACCTCAACGCTGCTCGATCGGTGGATCCAGTATGTGTTCGACCATCCGGTGACCGATCCGGCCTGGCACTTCTCCGTCGACCCACCCTACATGGAGCTGGCTCCAGAAACCGCGGCGGAGCTGGGAAGGCATTACAATCCGCGCTGTGACCGGGGAGAGGGTGGGAGACTCTGTCCAGGCCCACGTTGCATACCGCGTCTTCCGTCAACCCGCCCCGCTAAAGCTTTCTTGTCAAAGGAGCGCCATGACTCCAGGGTGGAAACGCGTCGCACTCGTCGCCGTTGTCGGCGGGTCATGGCTCGCCGCCATCGAAGCGGTTCAGCGGCCGCGATGTTCGATGGGGCCTCAGCGCGTGACGTTGCGGTTTCCCGAGCAGGGCATCGTCTGGCTCGATGGCGAAGAGTTGTCGGGCCCGTGCGACGAGGTGTCGCCGGACCGCTGGATCCGGCGTCCGTGGAAGGAGACCGACCTCCTGATTCACCCGGACGGTCCGGAAGGCAGCGGCCTGTACCTATCAGGTCACGATCGGCATCGCGCGTAAGCACGACGCTCAGCCGCATCGAGGCTTCTGCTTTTCGGCGACCGCGGTCGGCGCGCGCACGCTCGGCGCGTCATGGCGGCGTGTGCTGTCGTACTTCGAGGGCCCGAACCGGCCGATCGTCACGAACCTGCCGTGGCTCGACGACCTCGACGCCGACGGGCAGACCGAGCTGATCGTCTGGGACAGCTTCCCCATCGTCGACGACCCGGCGGTCTACCAGTTCGGGCTAGTCGCCTGGGTGTACCGGCTGCAGGCGGCGGGCACGATTGCGATCGACTGGAAGCTCAGTCGCCGCATGGCCGATGAGATCGCCGCCGCCTATCGGGCGTCGCTGAAGCAGGACCGGACGCGCGGCGGGCCGGTTGACGTCAAGCTCTCGAGAGCGGCAGCGGACGCTCTGGCAGCCTTCGCGAACGGCAAGTGCGGCACGACGGCGAGGGCAGTCCCGTAGCCCGAGGCCGGCGACGGCGCGCTCCTGGTGGAATCGTCCCTGAACTGTGGAGAGGGCAATCGCTTGACGACCGAATCAAAGGGCCGCGATCTGTTCATCGTCGACAACAGCGTCTCCGGCTGGACGGGACTTCGCTACCTCGAAGAGTGGTCCGGCATCGCGAAGTCGTTCGACATTGCGACTGGCTATTTTGAAATCGGCGCTCTGCTCGCGCTCGACGGAAAGTGGCAGCCGCTTGAAAAGATCCGGATCTTGATGGGCGCCGAGACAACCCTGCGGACGCGCAAGGCGCTTCTCGAGGCGGTCCGGTCCCGCGCCGTCGAGATCCTCGATAGGAGCATTGACCTACAACGAAAACGCCCGAGCACCGTCGGGCGAAAAGGCTTGATTCTATTGGTCGGGACGGCGAGATTCGAACTCGCGACCCCTGAACCCCATTAAGCGTCTGGCGCCGATTCTAACCAGGAATGACGCGCCGGCGAGCTACGACTAGTTTCTCCCTGACGCTAGCCATACGCTAGCCATGAGCGCTGGTAGCGGCGTCTTCCGCCACAAAGCAGACGGCCACGGTAACTCCAATAAATGACTGAATTTGGAGAGTTTGCGGGAGTGCCGGGGGTGGGAATCGAACCCACACGATCCTTGCGGATCTCGGGATTTTAAGTCCCGTGCGTCTGCCAGTTTCGCCACCCCGGCGTCGACCGACGTCCCCACTTTACCGGCTGGAGCCACCCAACTGCACAGGGTTGCATGCCTGCGCGTGCGCCCTGCCCGCATCCTGCGTAAGCCCAAAGTCCTAGGTCGGGCACTTGACACAGACCCTAGCCCAGCCATACCGTGTGATTGCCCCCCAGCTTCGGTCGTGGTCCGGCCATGCCCAAGCTGCAGATCATCTGCGTAACCTGTGGCTTCATTGGTTACGTAGATTCGCGCGTTCAGGCTGACGACAGCGGTTGGAAGCCCATGCCCTCAGCCCCTGATGGCGGACTGCAGTGTCCGGCCTGTCTGGCTGACGCCCGCCTCGCCGATCAACAGCGCGCCAAAGCCGCCGGCCGTCGCGAGAAGAACGGATCGAGCTGATGCGCCCGCCGCAGCGGCCAACGCTCGAGCCGCACGCTACTTCGACGAGGTCGAGAACTTCACCACCACCCGGTTCACGTAGAAGACCTCCGTCACCCGGTCCCCATTGTCGTACCACTCGGTGAGCGTGTCGAGATCGCCCTGCTTGCCGGTCTTCGTGCGCGAGACCGACCCGAGCAGGGTGTGTACCTCGTCGACGCTCAACCCGCGACGCAGCTCGCCCGTCGCGCTCGGTCGTGTCGGCGGAGGAGGCGCGGGCGCAGCTCGTCCGCCGTCGCCGCCATCGAAGTCGACGTACTGCGCCAGTATGCGACGCACCTCGATCGGTGTGGGTGATCCCACTGCGAGACGCTCTTCGGGGAACCAGAGGTTGAAGCGCGAACCGGCCTCGAGACGCTTACTGGCGATCTCCCTCTTTTTGATCGCCTCGAGCTCGCGCTTCTCACGCTCCGTGCGCCGCTCCTCGCGCTCGCGATCGCGGCGGACAGCGTCGAGCTCGGCCTGCAGGCGGCGGCGACGCTCCGCGTTGGTCTCGCGCTTGACCTCTTTCTCGAGATATTTCTCGTGCTCGCTCTTCGTCACCGACGGCACGTGCACCGAGCCCGAGTCGTCGCTGAACACGCCGTAGCTGCCGCCACCGAGGTGGAACTCGATGTTCTTCTTCTTGACCCGCACGGCGGTCACAATCACGCGGTCGCCCTCGCGCAGGGCGATGCCGAACTCGCGCAGACGCTGCGAGTACGACGTGAAGTCGAGCGACGGCTCGCGCTCCGGATAGATATCGACGCCCTTGTGCGTCGCCGGCATCTCCATCTTCACGACGATGAACTGCCCCTCGAACGCCTGGCGGAGACCCGCCTCGGTCTGTGCGAATGCCGGCAGCGCCGAGACGCTCGCCAGACCCATGACCACCCCCATCCTCAACACGTGCAAGCACGCACCTCCCGAGAGCTTCAGTATCGCCGGGCTGGACCTGCCGCCAAACAAAAAGCCCGGTCGCGCCGGGGAGGCGACGCGCCGGGCAACCGGAGGAGACACAAGGAGTGAAACTCAGTTCATCGACGTATCGAGGTAGAAGGGCTCGTCGGGATCGAGCAGGTCACCTCGCTGCCCGCACAGGTTGTTCCCATCAAGAACGAGAGCTCAGCGATTGGCGAGTCGGCATCGAGCTCGACCGCCGTTTCATAGCGCAGCCGGCCCTCGAGCGACGCCGACACGCAGCATCGGACCACGCGGCCTCTCAGCTCGACCCAGGTGTCGGTGCCACGCACGCGGAGCACGGCCGGAGCGCCGACGAGGAGCCGCAAAGGAGATTCGAAGAGCAGGCCGCGTCGCGACAGGTTGCAGACCTTGACGTCGACACCGCCGACGATGCAGGCTCCCACCGGACCCACCGGGATCTCGGTGCGCGCCTCGCGGCGCCGATTGTGAAGCGCGGGGGTCGTGCGCTCGGCGCCGTCCGTCAACGGTTTCTGATCGACGCGATATCCCACGTGTCGCCCCTATCGAAGGATTCCGTTGGCTTGCACGCCAGAGAACTCTTCCTCCGTCAACCAGAAGCCCCGATCCCCGTACAGCGGATAGCTCAGAATCGTCCCAAGTGGCGGCGCGCCGCCGCTCTGCGTAATCTGGCCGATCCACGCCCACGTGCCGTCGTTCAGTCGGACGCGATCGAGAATCGTCATCTGGAAATCCGCGTAGGGCGCGACGTACCGGCAGCCCCTGCAGAACCATCGCGCCTGGTTCGTCGTGCGCACCAGAACCGGAACCTTCGACGCGACGCCCGTGTAGGCGTCCGTGAACTCCCACTCGTCCTGCAGGGGCGGCGGGGGCGGCTCGTCCACGTCGCCACTGCTCGTGAGAACCTGCGTCACCGGAGTCGGGGCGTTGCAGCCCTTGCCGCCCTGAATCGCGAGCGGATGGCTGCAGGGAACCCATTGACCGACCCACACGAAGCTCGGGCCGGGCGAGGGCGACGTCGGCAACCCTGACTGCGCGGCGGCCACGGCCGGCACGAACATCACCAGCGCGCTGGACAGGGCACGAAACAGAACCGGAATTCGCATCGCGTTTGACTCTCCCAGACGGGCCCTGGGGAGGCGGCCGTCGACCCGCTAAGAGTCAAGAAGCGAGCCAGACCCGTCTCGTCGCGCCAGGGTCCGATTTTTGGGAGGTTTCCGCGATTTTTCGGCTCGACCCGGCGACGATAGTCTGCTGGACTCAGACTTTTTGTCTACAGTTCGCCGGTTTGTTCGACCTGCTCGGCGGCGTCGAGGAAAGGCCACTGCCGCCACATGCCGACCAGGTAGGCCAGCCCCACCGCCAGCGACACCAGTGGGAACGCGAGCATCCGCGGTGGCCACCCCAGGTGGAGCACCATCATCGATTCGGGAACGACGAGTGCACCGCGAAGCACATAAATGCACCCGATGACAATCACGACCACCCGGGTGCCTGGCAGACGCAGATAACCGAGCGCCGCCAAGCCGTAGAGCCCAAATGCCGCGAGGACGAGGGCCAGTGCGAACGTCACCAGCGCAGGCACGGGCGAGCCGCGCTCCGCGAGCTCGACCATCCGGCCCGCGCCAGTGAAGAAGCGATAGGCCGGCGCCCCAATCGGGATCGTCACGAGGTGTGCGAGGGACAACGCAAAGCTGGCAGCGCTCGCCACCAGCAGCCAGCGGCTGCGTGGAAAGCTCAATGCACGATCTCCGGCCGGTTCGCCGCCGCGATCGCGCGGCCGATCAGGGCTTCGAGCGCGTCGGCGGCAAGCGCCACCGGACCCGCCACGGCCGACCCGCTGTGGATCTCGATGGCAATGACGACGCCGTTGGCGCCGGGATGGACGATCCAGTTCAGGCCTCGAAGACCCACGGCAGGAAGATCGCTCGCGCCGGGGTTCTGCACTCGATTGATGGCGAGCAGCATGCCTTTCATCACCGTGGCCACGTCGGCCTCGGTCCAGCGCGCGGGATCCACAGGGTGCGACAGCGATTCCGTATAAACGTGGTTATTGCCGCGCAGCATGATTTCGATCGGAAGCGTCATGGGGGGAATTATCTCTCCAGCAGGACGGGCTTCAGCCACAGGCAGGAGGGCGGGGGCGTGGCCCCGCCGGCCAGGGCTGAGTTCGGGAATGTGCGATGATCCACCGTCCAGCCATTTCCGGAGGGGACGGCAATGAGTACGCTCGACCGGCGTGATTTCATTGGATTGGTCGCGGCCGCGGGGGCGGTCCCGCTCCTGCCCGGCCAGTTGGATCGTCGCACCCGGAACGCACCGCCGCTGGCCACGGTGCAGGCCCCGGACGGCCCGGTGCTGAAAGCGGGGCTGATCGGGTGCGGCGGCCGCGGCAGCGGTGCGGCGGTCAACTTTCTCGACGCCGGTCCGAATCTGCGCATCACGGCGCTCGCGGACGTCTTCGAGGACCGCGTGTCGAACACGCGCAAGCTCCTGAACGAGCGGCGCGGTCAGGACATTCCCGCGTCACGCGCCTTCGTCGGCTTCGATGCGTATCAGAAGCTGCTCGAAACCGACGTCGACATCGTCATCAACGCGACGCCGCCGCACTTCCGGCCGGCACACTTCGCTGCCGCCGTGGCCGCGAAGAAGCACTGCTTTCTCGAGAAGCCTCTTGCCGTCGACGCCGGCGGCGTACGGCAGGTCATGGAGACGGGACGCAAGGCCGCGTCGCTGGGGCTCAGCGTGGTGACGGGGACGCAGATGCGCCGCATGCTCTCGCGAATCGAGACGCGCAAGCGCGTGCAGGGCGGTGCCATCGGCGACATCGTCACGATGCGGGCGTTCCGAAACCAGGGCGCTCTCTGGTATCGCGAGCGGCAGCCGGCCTGGTCCGACATGGAATACATGATTCGCGACTGGGTGAACTGGGCCTGGCTCTCCGGCGACCACATCGTCGAGCAGCACATTCATCACCTGGATTCGATCTACTGGGTCTTCGGCAAGCCGCCGTCGCGGGCGGTGGGGATGGGCGCACGCATGCGCCGGCCGACGGGTGACCAGTACGACTTCTTCAGCGTCGACTATCTCTTCCCAGGCGAAGTGCATCTCCACAGCACGATTCGACAGATCAGCGGCTGCGCGAACGAGCGCGACGAGTGGATCGTCGGCACCAAGGGCATCGCATCGCTCGCCGGGACAATCACCGATCCAGCGGGCAAACCTGTGTGGAAGTACGAAGGGCCCGAGGTCGACCCGATCGTCCAGGAGCACGCTGACCTGGTCAAGGCGATCCGTACCGGACAGCCCGCCAACACGACCGACGAGACCGCGATCTCGACGCTCATCGCCATCATCGGGCGCGATTCGGCATACACGGGCAAACTCGTGAACTGGGACGAGGCGATGCAGTCGAGCGCGCGGCTTGGCCCGACCACATATGCGATGGGCCCGGTTTCCCTCAAGGCCGTCGCGCCCGTTCCCGGCGAAGACACGGCGCCCCTGAGCGCGGAATAGCGGCGATGGACACCCGGGAGGGCGTGGCTTCAGCCCCGACAACGAACTCTGGCCGGTGCGTCTTCGATGACACGGCGTGTGTGAACGCACCCGCCCCTGCCGCAGCCCCTCGGCGGTAAGTCGTTCTCCAACAACACCCAAGCTCTTGGCTCAACCGTTGCTGTTCCTCGCAAGGCTGCGGCGCAGTGCATCCGCATGCGCAACGCCGACGTCGAGGACCCAGAGGAAGGGAATAGGGGCTGGACGATTGTCAACGCCGGTGGGCGACGGGCTTTGACGCGCGCCCGATTAATACGATATCGTATTATACGATTTCGTCAGACGCGAGCGCCGATGGCTTCCACGACGACCGTCACACTCACCGCCGATGACTACGCCTTGCGCGCCGGCTTCGACGCACAGAACCTGCCGGATGGCGCGTTTCCGCATCGCGCGCACGTCCGCCTCACCTGGGGCTATCTGCAGGAAGAGCCGCCGCCGGCCGTGGTCGAGCGCCTGCTGTCAGGCCTGCGGGCGTTTGCAGCCGCCAAGGGCGCGCACCAGAAGTTCCATTACACGATGACGCGCGTCTGGGTGCAGCTCATCTCCGACGCCATCGCGCGGCATCCCGGTCTCGATTTCGAGGCGCTCACCGAACGCTGTGCGTGGCTGCTCGACAAAGAGGCGCCGCTGCGCTACTACAGCCGCGGACAGCTGTTCTCGCCGGCTGCCCGCGAGGGATGGCTGCCGCCCGATCGGGAGCCGCTGCCATGAACGCCCAACGCCTCGCGTTCGTCCCGCAAGTTCATCGCGCGACGCACCGGATCGGCCTGTCGCTCGAACAGCTCGGCCCGCGGGCGCTCGGACAGGGTGAAGCGCACGTCCTGGCACAGCTCGCCGCCGAAGGACCGAGGACGATCGGCAAGATCCACCGCGCGTTCGCCCACAAGCGCTCGACGCTGACGAGCATTCTCGACCGCCTCGAGAGCCGGGGACTCATCGAGCGGGAGAGCGACCCGCGAGATCGCCGGTCGTTCGTGGTGACCCTGACCGCCGAGGGACGCAACCTGGGACGCCGGGTGCTGGCGCATTTCGCCGCATTCGAGGCAGCCGTGCTCGAGCGCGTGACCCGCGCCGACCTTCGCGGCTTCTACAAAGTCCTCGCAGCGCTCGACGCCATGCCATTGCCCGAGTCCCGCGCGCGCCGGCAGGCGCAGCCTTCAAGTCCGTCACGCTGACGGCGGAGGCTGACGCCCAACCAACGCAGGGATCGTTCTGAACGACGCTTACAGCAAACACTCGAAGTACACGAGCGGGACGCCGCGATACGCGACGCGGCCGACTTCGCGGAACCCGCAGCGCGCGTAGAATTCGCTGGCGCCGGCGGCCGCGTCGTAGGCGTCGAGCCGGATGGCCTGGCCCGGCCAGCCGCGCGCGACGTCCTTCGCGGCTTCGAGGAGGTGGCGGCCGACCCCCTGCCGCTGCGCGGCCGGGGCGACCGCCATGTCGGTCAAATAGAGGGGCCGCGACACCGGCGACGAAGTACTGCGGATCGATGGCCCACGGCTTCCGGGTCGCAAGGGTCAGGGTGCCGACGACGTGTGTGCCGTCCCTGGCGACGAGAACGCGCGCAGTCCGAACGCCACGACGCACACTGCGCTCGGTCGGGGCCGACGACCAGTGGCCGCGGCCGTGTCGGCGGGTGAGGTGCTCCGCCGCGGCCCTGCGCAGCAGCACGATGGCCGGCACGTCTGCCTCCTTGGCCGTGTCGACCGACAGGGTCACGGCTCGCTCGCCAGCAGCGCGGACAGTTCCTCGGGCGAGCTCACCGGCCGATCGCACGTGAAGTTGCGGCAGACATAGGCGGTCGCGCGACCGTCCCGCATGGTGAGCGCCGCCGTCCACGGCAGCCGCACCGCCACGCGCGCGTGCGTGCGTTCGGGATCGAGGGGCAGCGTGAAGGTGAAAGGCAGCCACCGGCCGGCCATCACGCGCTGAAGCGCCCGCGTATCCTCGCCATCGCGCGGTCCCACGATCACCACCTGTGCATGCCCCGCGTGCCAGGCCGAAAGATTGGCCATCATGAAGGGCAACGCCCGCGCCGCTTCGCCGACGTGCGGACCGAGCCGTGCCAGCGTGCGCTCGGCGCGGCCCGGCCACTCGGAGCCTTCCACGAGGTGCGCGATCTCGAGCAGATTGCGCACGCCGAGCGACGTTGCCGAGGGCTCCGCGCCGTCGTAGTCCTCCTTCAGCCGCAAGAGCACGGATCGCATCCTCGCCGGTCGTGTTGAACCAACCGGCTTCACCTTCGTCCCAGAAGAGGGCATCCTGTCTCGCTTGCAGCGTGAGCGCCCATTCGAGCCACTCGGGCTCGCCCGTCGCCTGCACGAGCTCGAGCAGCCCCCAGATGAGCGCCGCGTAGTCCTCGCAGTACGCGTCGATGCCGGCGTGTCCGGCCCGCCAGCGGCGCCGCAGGCGCTGCCGCGCTTCGTCCCAGAGCTGGGCGCGCACGAAGCGTGCGGCCCGCTCCGCGAGGCCAATCCAGCGCGCGCCGAGCACACGGCCCGCGCGGGCGAACGCGGCCAGCATCAATCCGTTCCACGACGTGAGGACCTTGTCGTCGAGGTGCGGCCGCGGCCGCGAGCTGCGCGCCTCGAGCATGCGCTGCCGGGCCAATCCCAGGACTCGCACAATCTCGTCGGGCGCGAGCGACGTGCGCACCGCAATATCCTCGATCGTCGCGGCCGTGTAGAGCAGGTTCTTGCCGGTGAACTCGCCGTGGGGATCGACCGGCGCATTCCCGTTGGGCTCGATGCCGAACCGCAGCCTCACGACCCGGGCCACCTGCTCGTCGAACAGTGCGTTCACTTCCGATTCGGACCAGATGTAGAAGGCCCCCTCCGCCACGTGGGCTCCCGGCTCGCCAGCCGCTTCGGGCGGAATGCTGTCGGCGTCCTCGGCCGAGAAGAACCCGCCGTCGGGATGCGTGAGAATCGCGCGCGACGTAGGCGAGCGTGTCCTCGGCGACGGCACTGTAGAACGCGTCGCCCGACGCCTGCGCGCATTCGAGGCCGGCGAGCACGAGCTGCGCCTGGTCGTAGAGCATCTTCT
Organism: Vicinamibacterales bacterium; assembly: GCA_963840865.1. Classification (GTDB taxonomy): domain Bacteria; phylum Acidobacteriota; class Vicinamibacteria; order Vicinamibacterales; family Vicinamibacteraceae; genus CAWJAP01. The sequence continues at coordinate 128,257 of CAWJAP010000019.1, read as the reverse complement.
CGAAATGTGGGACGCGCCACCGCTCGTCCACGGAGTAGCGGTGGAAGCCGCCGCCCACGTGATCGCGGAGCCCGCCGACGGCCATCGCGCGGAAGGTCTCGAGCGACATGTCACGAAGGTCCGCCTCGCCGGTCCGCGCAAACTCGCGCAGCAGGAACGCGAGCTCGGCAGGCCTCGGAAACTTCGGCGCGCCGGCGAAGCCGCCATGACGCGCATCGAAGGCGCGGCGGAAGTGCTCGACGCCGACGGTCAGCGCGTCGGGACCGGCCACGCCGGACGGACCGCCGATGGCCTCGTCGCGCGCGTCCGAAAGCGCCCGCAGCCGCTCGGTGACCACGTCGGCCGAGGCCAGGATGCGTGGACGATCGTCCTTCCAAACCTGCGCGAGCTCGAGGAGCACGTCGACGAATCCCGGTCGTCCCCATTGCGCCCGCGGCGGGAAATAGGTGCCGCCGTAGAACGGACGCAGGTCGGGCGTCAACCAGACGCTCATCGGCCAGCCCCCCTGCCCCGTCGTCGCCTGCACGAATGTCATGTACACGCGATCGATATCCGGCCGTTCCTCGCGATCCATCTTGATCGAGACGAAGTGATCGTTGAGCACCGCCGCGATGTCGGGCGACTCGAACGACTCGCGCTCCATCACGTGACACCAGTGGCAGGTCGAATAGCCGATGGACAGGAAGATGGGCCGGTCGAGCGCGCGGGCGCGCTCGAAGGCGGCCTCGCCCCAGGGGAACCAGTCGACCGGGTTGTTGGCGTGTTGCAGCAGGTAGGGGCTCGACTCGAGCGCGAGGCGGTTGGCCATGACGTCCGCCGGGCAGAATATCACCCGGTGCGTACGCTTGGCCGCGCTGGTGAAAGCGCCTTACGATAACCGGGAGTCGATTCGCGCGCACCGTTCCCATGCCCTCGTTCACCGAGCTCTTCGGCCGCCCGCCCGCGATTACGGCCTCCGCGCCCGGCCGAGTGAATCTCATCGGCGAACACACCGATTACAACAACGGCTTCATGCTCCCGATGCCGATCCCTCAGCGGACGGTGGTGGAGCTCGGACCCAGCGGCAGCTCGTGGGTGCGCGCCTGGAGCGCCAATGTCACGAGCGACGCCATCGTGCCGTTCGAGCTGGGCACCGAAGCACGCCGCGGGAGCTGGATCGACTATGCGCAGGGCGTGACCGCCACGCTTCACGAGGCCGGCATTCAGATCGACGGCTTCGACCTGCGTGTGTCGTCCACCATCCCGGTCGGCAGTGGTCTCTCCTCGAGCGCCGCGTTTCTGGTCGCGCTCCTGCGCGGGATGCGCGAGGCCTTCCGCTTCGACCTCGACGATGCCGCGCTCGCGCAGATCGCGTGGCGCGCCGAGGTCGACTTCGTGGGCGTGCCAGTCGGCATCATGGATCAGATGGTCTGCAGCCTGGGCCGGCCGGATCACGCCCTCCTGATCGACGCGCAATCGTTGGCGACGTCCGATGTTCCACTGCCCCGCACCGGCGAGGTCGTCGTCGTCGATTCGGGGATCCAGCATCGGCATGCGGACGGCGAGTACCGCACGCGCCGCGCCGAGTGCGAGCGCGCATCCGCGCAACTGGGTGTCGCGTCGCTGCGCGCGCTCACGGTCGCGGATCTGTCATCCACCGCCGTGCAGTCGCTGCCGCAACCGCTCGGCCAGCGGGTCCGTCACGTGGTCACCGAGAACGCGCGGGTCGGACGCCTGGCCGATGCGCTGAGGGCCGGCGACCTCGAAACGAGCGGACGGCTGCTCACCGAGGGACACGCGTCCCTCCGCGACGACTACCAGGTGTCGACGCCGGAGATCGATGCGCTCGTCGATATTGCCGCCGCCGAGAGCGGCATCTTCGGTGCGCGGTTGACGGGAGGGGGCTTCGGCGGGTCGATTGTCGCCCTGGCCGCAAAACGCCAGGCCCGCGACGCCGCAGGGCGCATCATCGAGGCATATCACGCACGCACCGGCGCCACCGCGGCGGTGCTGATGCCCAGCGAATGACGAATGACGAATGACGAATGACGAATGACGAATGGAGGCCCGACCCATCGCTCGGGACGATTCGTCCTTCGCTCGCCTCGTCATCTCGTCATTCGTCATTCGTCATTCGTCATTCCCCGCTACGCCCCGCGTTCCTCGGGCGAGAGCGGCGGCGCATCCTCCGGCCGGCCACGCAACAGACGCGCGTAGGCCACGGTGTACTCCACCCCGTAGAGCAGAATCACCGCGGACAGGTAGACCCAGAGCAGGAAGACAACGACGGCGGCGAGCGATCCGTGCACGCTGAACCGCGAGAGATCGCGCACGTACCAGCCGAAGGCCTTGAGTGCCAGCCGCCAAAGGACTCCGGTGACGACGGCCCCGGGCCAGACGTCGCGGAACCGCACCTTGGCGTTCGGCACGAAGTAGAAGATCAGGCCGACGACGACGATGAACATCAACGTCGTCGCCCATTCGACGACGACGCTGCGAAGCAGGTCGAGCTCGTGCCCGAGCGCGAAGCGGCTGGCAAACCACGAGGCGTCGACTACCGTCCGCACCGAGAGCAACAGCAGGCCGGCCAGCATCAGCAAACCGGCGGCGACCAGCATGAGGAACGAGACCAGTTTGTGCTTCAGGTAACTGAACTGGCGCTCGACCCGCCAGGCGTAGTTGATCGCGGTCGTGACCGCGCCGAAAACGCCGAGCGCGGCCCAGATCATGAGCAGCGTGCCGCCGACGCCGAGCACGGTCTGGCGCAGCCTGAAGGCTTCGAGTTGTGCGGTGATGAAGTCGAACTGCCGCGGAAAGTACCGCAGCACGAAATCGAGGATGACCTTGCGGTCGGCCTCGTTATCGGTGAACGACCCGAGCCAGGCGAGCGTCAGCAGCAGGAAGGGAAAGAACGACAGCAGCGCGAAGAACGCGATCGACGAGGCGTAGGTGAGGTCGTTGCTGTTGTAGAACCCGATGAAGCCCTGCCAGGCCGACAGCCCCATCAGCCGCACGGCCCGGCGGGCCCGGCGCACCGCGCGCCGCGCCAGGCGCACCGAAGAGACCGGCCGAGACGGCGTGTCCACCGCCTCGGGCGGCGGTTCGGGGCTCAGGACCGGTGCCACTCGCGCACGTCCGCCTGGCGGTCGTCGACGATCTGGTTGAACGTCTTCCAGCCATCGGCGACAGCACGCCGCGTGCGATCGAACGCCTGGGCGAGCTCCTCGGCCTCGTCGATGAATGCCTGCAGGCGAGGCCCGAGACCCTGGCGAACGGAGCGGCCGCGTTCCGTGACGAGCAGATAGCCGGCGAGGCCGCCCGCCAACGCGCCGAGCCCCATGAACAGCGCCACCCGAGAGCGATCGTCCATCGAAAACCTCCCCAAGTCGGGTCGAGCGTTCGCGACCGCGTCGGAACCTCCGGTCTGCTCACGCTCCCACCGTTCTGGCAAAAAGCCAGCTAGTTCATCTCCATGGCCGCGCCCTCGCGCGCCCGCCGCGCGCGCGCGAGCCGGCCGTGATCCTCGATCGCGTGCTTCTTCATCTTGCTGTAGAGCGTCGGCCGGTAGAGGCCCAGAATCTGCGCGGCCTCCTGCTTGTTCCAGTTCGTGCGCTGGAGCGTCTGCACGATGGCCATCTTTTCGATCTCGGCCAGCGTCCGATGCGGCGGCAGCGCGAACTCGGCGGCCGGAGCCGCCTCCACGCGCACGGTCTCCGGAAGATCGGCCGGCGTGATCTCCGAACCCTTGGCCATGAGCACGCCGCGCTCGATGACGTTCTCGAGCTCGCGCACGTTGCCCGGCCACCGGTGCCGCATCAACAGATGCATGGCCGGAGGCGCGATCGATCGCACGCTGCGCTGGTAGCGCTGGCGGAACTTCTCGAGGAAGTGTTCGCACAGCAGCGGAATGTCCTCGGTGTGGTCGCGAAGCGCCGGCACCTTGAACGTGATCGTGTTGATGCGGAAGTACAGATCCTCGCGCAGCCGGCCTTCGCGCAGGGCCGTCGTCGATGTCGATGTTCGTCGCGCAGATCAGCCGGAAATCCACGCGCACGAGGCGATCGGTGCCAATCGGCCGGTACTCGCGCTCCTGCAGCACGCGGAGCAGCTTGGTCTGGAGGTACGCCGGCATCTCGCCGATCTCGTCGAGCAGCAGCGAGCCGCCGTTGGCCATCTCGAAGAGGCCTTCCTTGTCGTTCATCGCGCCGGTGAACGCGCCCTTCTTGTAGCCGAAGAGCTCCGATTCGATCAGGTCCTTGGGAATGGCGGCGCAGTTGACCTTGATGAACGGACCGCGCGCCCGCTTGCTCAGCGTGTGGAGCGCGTTGGCAATGAGCTCCTTGCCGGTCCCGTTCTCGCCCTGAATGAGGATGTTCGCCTCGCTCGGCGCCACGTTCTTCACCATCTCGAGCAGGTCGACCACTTGCGTGCTGCGGCCGACGATGCTCGCGACCTTGAACGGCCCGGACAGCTGCTGGCGCAGCTGCTGGTTCTCGGTCTTGAGCTCGCGCCGCTCGACCGCCTTGTCGAGCATGGCGACGAGCGCATCGGGCTCGATCGGCTTCTCGACGAAGCTGTAGGCGCCCGCACGAATCGCCTCCACGGCCTGCGGCACGCTGCCGTGGCCCGTCAGCATGATGACCTCGGCGCTGTCGTACGTTTGTCTGAAGCGCTTGAGCAGCTCGAGCCCGTCGAGGTCCGGCAGCATCAGGTCGGTGACTACGACGTCGGGCCGCCAGGTCTTGAAGAGGTCTTCACCCCGCGACGCCGTGAGCGCCGTGCGCACCTCGTAACCTTCGCCCTCGAGCAGCGTCTTCAGCCACTCGGTCATGGACGGTTCATCGTCGATTGCCAGTACGCGGGCTTTTCGTGGCGTCGCCATGTGCCTCTCGTGCCTCCAAATGTACTCGGATAGGACACTCTTCCGCGGAGTGTATGCTATTTAGTCGACCGTTGCGCCACACGACTCGGCTGTCCCACGCTCGAGATTGCGAATTCCGGCGGATTTGTGAGAAACGGTCTCCAGCGTCGAGCTTTCCGGTCGCGCTTGGCATCCATGCAAGAGCATGCAGCGTGCCAAGCCAGCTGGTCCGGGCCGGGCCGTATAATCCCCGCCGGCGCATCCCATGGACGTTCTCGAAAGCCACGTTCGCACCGACAGTCCGGAATTCCAGGAGAACGTCCGGCGTATGGAGGCGCTCGTGGCCGAGTTGCGAGGGCACCTGGCACGGGCCCGCGAGGGCGGTGGCGCAAAGTATCTCGAGCGCCACCGTGAGCAGGGCAAGCTGCCGGTACGCGAGCGAATCGATCGACTCCTCGACCCTGGCTCGCCTTTTCTCGAGGTGGCGCCGCTCGCGGCCTTCGGCTTGTATGACGACGAAGCCCCCGGCGCCGGCCTTGTCACTGGAATCGGCCGGGTTTCGGGGCGTGAGGTGATGATCGTCGCCAACGACGCGACCGTCAAAGGCGGCACCTATTACCCGATCACCGTCAAGAAGCACCTGCGGGCGCAGCAGATCGCCCTCGAGAACCGCCTCCCCTGCCTCTACCTGGTCGACTCGGGCGGAGCGTTCCTGCCGCTCCAGGCCGAGGTGTTCCCCGACCGCGAGCACTTCGGGCGCATCTTCTTCAATCAGGCCCGGATGTCGGCCGAGAGCATCCCCCAGATTGCGGTGGTGATGGGCTCCTGCACGGCCGGGGGTGCCTACGTCCCGGCCATGTCGGACCAGACGATCATCGTCCGCGGCACCGGCACGATCTTTCTGGGCGGCCCGCCGCTGGTGAAAGCAGCGACCGGTGAGGATGTCACCGCCGAAGAATTGGGCGGCGGCGACGTCCACACGCGGCTGTCGGGCGTGGCCGACTACCTGGCCGACGACGATGCGCACGCGCTCCACCTGGCGCGCATCATCGTGTCGAACCTGCACACGACCAAGCAGCTTCCGCTCGACCGGACGCCGGCGGCCAACCCGCGCTACGACCCGCGTGAGATCTACGGGCTCGTCTCGACCGACCTGCGCAAGCCGAGCGAAGTCCACGAAGTGATCGCGCGTCTGGTGGACGAATCGCGGTTCGAAGAGTTCAAGGAACGCTACGGCACGACGCTGGTGACCGGGTTCGCGCGTCTGCACGGGTTTCTCGTCGGTTTGATCGCGAACAACGGCGTGCTCTTCTCCGAGTCGGCGCTCAAAGCGACACACTTCATCGAGCTGTGCAATCTGCGCGGCATTCCGCTCGTGTTCCTGCAGAACATCACCGGCTTCATGGTCGGCCGGCAGTACGAGCAGGGCGGCATCGCGAAGGATGGCGCAAAGATGGTCCACGCGGTCGCCAACTCGGTCGTCCCCAAGTTCACCGTCGTCGTCGGCGGCTCGTTCGGCGCCGGCAACTACGGGATGTCCGGCCGCGCCTACGATCCGCGGTTCCTGTGGATGTGGCCGAATGCGCGGATCTCGGTGATGGGCGGCGAGCAGGCGGCGAGCGTGCTGGTGACGGTGAAGCGCGACCAGCTCGCGCGCAGCGGTCAGATGCTCGGCGCGGCCGACGAAGCGGCGATTCGCGATCCGATCCTCGCGAAGTACGAGCACGAGGGCTCGCCGTACTACTCGACGGCGCGGCTCTGGGACGATGGGGTACTCGACCCGGCGGTGACGCGCGACATGGTGGGGCTGGCGCTGTCGGCCGCGGCGAACACGTCCGTGCCGCCGCCGCGGTTCGGAGTGTTTCGGATGTAGCGAGCCATGCGATGACCTACCGGCATCTGAACGTCCGGCGCCATGGCGCCGTCGAGCGGGTGACGCTGAACCGGCCCGAGGTTCGCAACGCGTTCAACGATGAAGTCGTCGCGGAGCTCTCGCGGTGGGCGGCTTCCATCCACGAGTCGCCGGATATCCGCGTCGCCATCCTGGCGGGCGCGGGCGCGACGTTCTGCGCTGGCGCGGACGTCGAATGGATGTCGCGGATGCTGGACTACTCCGCCGAACAGAACCGCGCCGATGCGGCGGCCATGGCGGCGATGTTTCATGCGCTCGACACGCTCCCCGTGCCGCTCGTAGGGCGGGTGCAGGGGGCGGCGCTGGGAGGCGGCGCCGGGCTGGCGGCGATCTGCGACATTGTCGTCGCGGAAGACGCCGCATTTTTCGGCTTCACTGAAGTGCGGCTCGGCATTCTGCCGGCCGTCATCTCGCCGTTCGCGATCGCGAAGATCGGCGTTTCGGCGGCACGCGAGCTCTTTCTGACCGGCGCTCGCTTCGATGCCGCCACGGCCAAGGCCATCGGGCTCGTCCACGCGGTCGAGACCGCCAAGCAACTCGACGTCCGCGTCGACGCCTACGTGAACGACCTGCTGCACGGCGCGGCGTCCGCCATCGCGCGCACGAAGGCGCTGATTCCGCAGGTCGCCAGCCGTCCGTCCGTCGACGTCAGGGGGATCACGAGTGAGGCCATCGCGGATCAGCGTGTGTCGCCCGATGGCCAGGAAGGGCTCAAGGCGTTCCTCGAGAAACGGAAGCCACGCTGGGTGGCCCATGACAAGTGACGAGCGACGAACGACGAGTGACCAGTCACTGGTCACTGGTCACTGGTAGCTGGTCACTTGTAGCTCGTCGTTCGTAGCTTCGTATGTCTCCAATCCGGCGTCTGCTCGTAGCGAATCGCGGCGAAATCGCCGTGCGGATCCTCCGCGCGTGCCGCGAGCTCGGCATCGAGACGGTGGCGGTCCACTCGACCATCGATCGCCACGCGCTCCATGTGCGATCGGCGGATCGATCGGTCGAGATCGGCCCGCCGCCGGCCGCCGAGAGCTATCTCCGGATCGACGCGATCATCGACGCGGCACGCAAGACGGGCGCCGATGCCGTGCATCCTGGCTACGGGTTCCTCGCGGAGAACGCCGCGTTCGCCGCCGCCTGCCAGGACGCGGGCCTGGTCTTCGTCGGCCCGCCCGCCGAGGTCATCGAGCGCATGGGATCGAAGCTCGGCGCGCGAGCCCTGATGTCGGCCGCCGGCGTGCCGGTCGTGCCCGGAGGCGCGCCGGCCGACCAGTCGGACGCCGGCATTCGCGCCGCGGCGCTCGCGGTGGGCTTCCCCCTTCTGGTGAAGGCGTCAGCGGGCGGCGGCGGTAAAGGGATGCGCGGCGTGACCCGCGTGGAAGAGCTCGGCGAAGCGATTGGCGCGGCGCGCCGCGAGGCACTGGCCGCCTTCGGCGACGGAACGCTGTACGTGGAACGGCTCGTCGCCCGGCCGCGGCACATCGAGGTGCAGGTGATGGCCGATCGCCACGGCCAGGTGGTGCACCTCTTCGAGCGCGAGTGCTCGATCCAGCGCCGCCACCAGAAGATCGTCGAGGAGACGCCCTCGCCCGTGGTCAGCCCTGCGCTGCGCGCCAGCCTCGGCGACGCCGCGTGCCGCGCCGCGCGTGCCGCGGGCTACGAGAACGCGGGCACCATCGAGTTCCTGCTCGAAGGCCAGGGCGACCAGGCGCGGTACTACTTCCTCGAAATGAACACGCGCCTGCAGGTGGAGCATCCAATCACCGAGGAGGTGGCCGGCGTCGATCTGGTCCACGCGCAGCTTGCGGTCGCCGCGGGCGCGCCGCTGCCCTGGCGGCAGGACGAGCTGTCGCAGCGCGGTCACGCGATCGAATGCCGTGTGTGTGCCGAAGATCCGCGCGCCGACTTTCTGCCCCAGGCCGGCCGCCTCGCCGCGGTGCGCCTGCCGCTCGGGCCCGGCATCCGCGTCGACGCCGGCGTCGAGACCGGTGACGAGATTCCGGTCCACTACGATCCGCTCATGGCCAAGCTGGTGGCGCGCGCCAGCACGCGGGCCGAGGCGATTGCGCGAGCCGGCGCGGCGCTCGAACGATTCGTCGTGCTCGGCGTCCGCACCAACCTCGCCTTGCTGCGCCGCGTGCTCGCTCATCCTCGCTTCCGTGAGGGCGCCGTCGACACGGGCTTCATCGCCGCCGAGCGCGAGGCGCTGCTCGCGGCTCCTCCGGTCGATCAACAACGCGCGGCGGTGGCCGCAGCCGCGTGGGTCGCCGCGCAGGGTGCACGGCCGTCGGCCACAGCACCGGCGGCAGAACGGGCACAGGGCGACCCCTGGGAGACACTTCACGGATGGCGGGCGTGAGCCCTTCTTCGATCGTGCTCCGAGCCACGCTCGAGGGCCGTAGCGTCGAGATCGAGGTCCCGGCCTCGGGCCCGGTGGAGGTGCGCGACGAAGGGCACGCCGTCACCATGGACGTCGTCCCGCTCGAAGCGGTCGGGGCGGACGGCCGTCTGTTGTCGATTGGCGACGACTCGGGTGAGAGGTGGCAGGCGACGGTGGTACCGGTCGGCGACGAGCTGTGGGTGTTCATCGACGGCGAGGTCTTCCAGATCGACGTCGAGCAGGCGCAGCACACGCCCACGCGCCGGCGCGCGCGGACCGAGGGTGGGTCGAGCGCCCCGATGCCCGCCACGGTGATGCGCATCCTGGTCGAGCCGGGCCAGAGGGTCGCGCGCGGCGACACGCTCCTGCTGCTCGAAGCCATGAAGATGGAGCTTCCCGTGCGCTCACCGGAAGACGGCCGCGTCGCCGCGATTCACTGCAAGCCCGGCGAGCTCGTGCAGCCCGGTGTGACGCTCGTGGAAATCAGTCACGAGTGACAAATGACGAATGAATTCGCCGGCGCAGGGCGACAGACCCGCGGCTCGATTCGTCATGTGTCATTCGTCACTCGTAATTTCTTGCTCCTCTCCGCCCGGTAGTACCGTGACGGCAGGTCGTGGCCGACCTTGGTCTCGATGAACGCCGAGGCTTCGAGCAGCCGCTCGAGCGACACGCCGGTCTCGATGCCGAGCCCGTCGAGCATGTAGACCAGATCCTCGGTCGCGAGATTGCCGGTCGCGCCGGGCGCATAGGGACAGCCGCCAAGCCCGCCCGCCGACGCATCGAACACCGTGACCCCGATCGCCAGCGCCACGAGGACGTTCGCGAGCGCCGTGCCGCGCGTGTCGTGGAAGTGCAGCGCGAGTTGATCGATCGGGACGTAGCGCGCGACCGCGTCGACGACGGGCCGCACCTGACCTGGATGGGCCACGCCGATCGTGTCGCTCACCGCCACCTCGAAGACGCCGAAATCCAGAAGGCGCCGCGCCACCTCCGCCACCGCGCCGGGATCGACACGGCCTTCGAACGGACAGCCGAACGCGGTCGAGAGGTACCCGCGCACGCGCATCCCGGCCGCCGTGGCCGTGCGGCAGACCTCGGCGTAGATGGCGAGCGACTCGTCGATCGATCGATTGATATTGCGCTGGCTGAACGTCTCGGATGCGGCGGCGAAGATTGCGACCTCCTCGAAACCGGCCTGCTGCGCGTAGCGGAGGCCGGTCGCATTGGGCACGAGCGCGGTGTAGCGGGTGCCGGGGCGGCGCGTCAGCTTCGTCGCGACCGCCGACGAGTCGGCGAGCTGCGGTACCCAGTCGGCGCGCACGTAGGCGGTGGTCTCGATGACCGGAGCGCCAGCCTCCGAGAGCAGATTGATGAACGTGACCTTGTCGTCGGTGGCGATCCGCTCGCGCTCGTTCTGGAGGCCGTCGCGCGGCCCCACCTCGACGATCGTCACTCGACGCGGCATCGTCACGGACGCGACCCGTTTCTCAGTCGATCGGAGAGCCATCGGCCGCGCCGCGCATCCGAAATGGAATTGCAGCGGAAGCGCAGCCCGCCCGGACGGCTGGGCCCCACGATGACCAGGTCGCGGCCCTGGTCTTCGACCCTGGTCACGCCGCTCCAAGGAACGGCCACGAGCGGCGCCGCCAGGAACACGAGCCGCCGGTCGGTCATGAAAAGCCGGCCCGGTCGATCGCTCTCAGTGGCGACGAGCGAAGCCGAGGCGAGGAAGTGGCAGCGCTCGCTGCCCAGCGCCTTGTGCTGATGGGCAATCACGGGCAGGCCCTGGGCGCGCACCTCGTCCTGAAGCGCGAGCAGATCTTTTGCCCCCTGAAGCATCTCGATGTCGAGCTCGACCTCTTCCTCCGCGAGCCCGAGCTGAGCGGGGCGCTCGCTCAATGCCTCGAGCGAGGCGAGGTCGAATGAGCCCGAGGTTGCGGCCTCGACGGCCGCGCGAAACTCGAGCACCCGGGGGTCGGCAGGCGGTTCACGGCGGGTCAATGATCGCCACAAGGCGCGCACGGCGTCACGCATCGAGCCCGACCACGTCGATCGACGCGTCCCCGTCTTCAGTCATCTCCACGACTATCTGCATAGGCCGGCAACAGACCTCGCAATCCTCGATGTAACGCTGGTCGCATCCCGCGGATCGGTCGATCCACAGCGTCACGGACTCACCACACGACGGACAATCCACGGTCAATTCCACCCCTGGCAGCGTATCATCAGCGAACGTGCCGCTCGACCTCCTCGCCTTCGGTCCGCACCCCGACGACATCGAAATCGGCATGGGCGCGACGCTCGCGTGGCACGCGGCGCAAGGCCATCGCGTCGGCTTGTGCGACCTGACGCGCGGCGAGCTGGGCTCGAACGGCACGCCCGAGCAGCGGGTGGCTGAAGCGGAAGCCGCGCGCGCCGTGATTGGCGCGGCGATGCGCGTCAACCTGGCGCTTCCCGATGGCGGTCTGTCGGCCGACGACGACGCGCAGGTGCAGGCCGTCGTGGCGTGCGTCCGCGCCGAACGGCCGCGCACCATCGCGATCCCTTACTGGGACGATCGCCACCCGGACCACGTGGCTGCGCATCGCCTGCTGACGCGCGCCCTCTTTCGCGCGGGACTGCGGCGCTCCACCGCGAAGGGCGAGCCGTGGCGCCCCGAGTGGGTCTGCCACTATTTCATCAACGACGCCGCGACGCCCTCGTTCGTCGTCGACGTGTCGGACGTCTACGAGGTGAAGCGGCGCGCCCTCGCCTGTCACCAGACGCAGTTTGCACCGGCTGCCGGCGGAGCCACCGAGACGCGCCTCACCTCGCCGCTGTTCATGCAGCTCCTCGAGAGCCGCGACGCTCAATTCGGCGCCCTCGCCGGCGTCCGGTGGGCCGAAGGTTTCATCGTGCGCGAGCCGGTCCGCCGGCCGGGCCTGTTGAAAGCGTGGCCGCACACGAGCGAGGCGCGCTCGTGAAAATCGGCATCGTGTGCTACGCCTCGGTAGGCGGCAGCGGCGTCGTGGCCACCGAACTGGCGACGAGTCTCGCCCGCCGCGGACATGACGTCCGTGTCATCAGCAGCGAGGTCCCGTTCCGGCTCCGGGAGCGGCTGACGAACGTCGCCTTCGACCGCGTCGACACACCGGCCTACCCGCTCTTCCGCGAGCCACAGTACGTGCTGTCGCTCTCGACCCGCATCGTGCAGGTGGCGCGCGAGCACGAGCTCGACATCGTGCACGCGCACTACGCCGTGCCGCATGCCGCGTGCGCGTATCTGGCACGCCAGATTCTCGCATCCCACGGCGCGAAGCGTATCCGCGTGGTCACGACGCTCCACGGCACCGACATCACCTACGTCGGGAGCGATCCCTCGTACTCGGAGACCGTGGCCTTCTGCATCGAGAAATCGGACGGCGTGACCGCGGTATCCGACAGCCTGCGGGAGGACACCTATCGGCGCCTGCGCATCGCGAACAACATCGTCGTCATCCCCAACTTCCTGGACACCACCCTCTACGTCCCGGCACCCGACCCCGCGGTCCGCGCCCGATTCTGTCCGCCTCACCGCTACGACGCGCTGCTCCTGCACGTCTCGAACCTGCGCCCCGTCAAACGGGTGGACGCGGTCATCGAAATCCTGCGTCAGGTGCGCGAGCACCGCCGCGCGCGGCTCGTCATCGTCGGCGACGGCCCGGAGCGTGCGCGAGCGGAAGCGCTGGCGCTCGAGGCCCGCGTCGCCGATCACGTCGAGATCCTCGGCGAGATGGACGACGTGCGGCCGCTGCTCTCGGTCGGCAACGTCTTCCTGCTCCCGTCGGCGCAGGAGAGTTTCGGGCTCGCGGCACTGGAAGCGATGGCGTGCGGTCTGCCCGTGGTGGCCTCGCGCGTCGGCGGCCTGCCGGAGGTGATCCGGCACGGCGAAACAGGGTTCCTGCATCCGCCCGAAGACGTGTCCGGAATGGCCGCGTCCGCCATGGCGCTGCTCGAGGACCGCGCCTTGCACGCGCGCATCGCGCGTATGGCTCGAGCCTCGGTCGTCGACCGGTTCGACGAGGAGCGGATCGTTCCGCTGTACGAAGCCTTCTATGAGCAGCTCCTCGGATAAGATCGGGACTGGTCAGCCCGACGCCTTCGCGATCCGAGCGAGCAAGACCCGGAGGGCGTGGCTTCCGCCTCCGCGCGAAACGCTACGGCGCGACCTCGACGAAGCTCGAAGGGCGAAGTCGGGTCAGCCCCGCTACAAGAATGCCATTCGTCGCCGGGTATGACTTCCACCACTCTCGGGTCGCTCAAAGGCTGGCTGCTCCAGGATCTCCGCGAAAGCGCGGCAGTCCACCGCCCCAGCACCAGTACCCGTGGTGGAAGGTCATGTGCCTCACGGGCGTCGACTACTTCTCGACGCTCGGGTATCAGCCCAGCATCGCGTTTGCGGCGGCCGGATCGCTGTCGCCGCTGGCGACGCTCATCCTCGTCCTGCTGACGCTCTTCGGAGCCCTGCCCGTCTACCGGCAGATCGCGAAGCTCAGCCCGCACGGCGAAGGCAGCATCTCGCTGCTGCAGGAGCTGCTCCCGCGGTGGAAGGGCAAGGCGCTGGTGCTCTGCCTGCTCGGCTTCGCGGCGACCGACTTCGTCATCACCATCACCCTGTCGGCCGCCGACGCCACCGCGCACATCGTCGAGAATCCGCTGGTGCCGCACTGGATGGATCATCGCGTCGCGGTCACGCTGGTGCTGCTCGCCGCGCTCGGCGCCATCTTCCTCAAGGGCTTCCGCGAGGCCATCGGACTGGCGGTCGTGCTCGTCGTCGTCTACCTGGCGCTGAACGTCGTCATCATCGGCTGGGGATTGAGCTACGTCGCAGCGCACCCCGAGCTCCTGTCCCGGTGGCGGGATGCGCTCCTCACGCAGCACGGATCGCCCTGGGCCATGCTCGTCGTGTCGCTGCTGCTCTTTCCGAAGCTCGCGCTGGGCCTGTCCGGATTCGAGACGGGCGTCGCGGTGATGCCGCTGATCAAAGGCGATCCGACCGACACGCCGGAGGCGCCGTGGGGCCGCATCCGTGGCGCGCGCCGTCTGCTCTTTACGGCGGCGCTCATCATGAGCGTCATGCTCATGGGCAGCAGCATCGTCACGACGATGCTCATTCCACCCGAGCTGTTCGCCAAGGGAGGGCCGGCCGACGGTCGCGCGATCGCGTATCTCGCGCACGAGCATTTCGGTGAAGTGTTCGGCACGATCTACGACATCAGCACGATCTCGATTCTCTGGTTCGCCGGCGCATCGGCGATGGCCGGGCTCCTCAATCTCGTCCCCCGCTATCTACCGCGGTTCGGCATGGCGCCGGAGTGGGCGAAGGCCATGCGCCCGCTGGTCCTGATCCTGACCGGCATCACCTTCCTCGTCACGATCCTCTTCGACGCCGACGTCAACGCGCAGGGTGGTGCGTATGCGACCGGCGTGCTGGTGCTGATGTGCTCGGCGGCGGTCGCCGTGACGATCGTCTGCTGGCGGAACGCGCAGGGCTGGCTGCCCTATCTGTTCATCACCATCGTGTTCGTCTACACGACGGCGCAGAACATCCACGAACGTCCGGAGGGCATCCGGATTGCGGCGTTCTTCATCGTCACGATCGTCGTGACTTCGCTGGTCTCGCGGGTCCTGCGCTCGACCGAACTGCGGATTCAGGGGGTGGTGACCGACGAGGATGCGACGCAGTTCATCGATCAGGCCGCGGCCGCGGGGCAGATTCGCATCATCGCCAACCGTCCCGGCGTCGGCGACGTGGCCGAGTACGCCGCCAAGGTGCGCGAAGCTCGCGACACGCACCAGCTGAAGTCGTGGGAGCCCGTGCTGTTCCTCGAAGTGCGAGCCGGCGACGCATCGGAATTCACCGATGTGCTCGAGGTGCAAGGCGTCGAAGTCGGGCCCTTCCGCGTGCTCCGTTGCGACAGCCCCGCCATACCCAACGCCATCGCCGGTCTTCTCCTTCACATCCGCGACCGCACCGGGAAAGTGCCGCACGCCTACTTCGGCTGGACCGAAGGCAATCCGATCGCCTATCTCCTCAAGTTTCTCGCCTTCGGCGAGGGCGACACGGCACCGGTCTCGCGCGAGGTGCTCCGCCAGACCGAAGCGGATCCGGAACGCCGGCCGCGGATCCATCTGGGATAGCTACGAGCTACGAGCGACGAGCTGCGAGTGACGAGCGACGAGCTCGTCGTTCGTCGCTCGTCGTTCGTAGTTCTCATCGAAGCATTGCGACCTGTCCCGCGTGATAGGCGTGGTGGGTCGCGAGACCGACGATCATCTCACCCATTGTCGTCCCGGTGCCGAGCGCGGGGTCACGGAGATCGCCGACCGGTTGCGCCCAACGATCGTCGGGCAGCGCGGCCACCGCGTCGACGAGCGCCCGATGCGCGTGCTCGAGACCACGAAGCGCGTCGGCCCACGACTGGGGATCGGTCGACGCGACAGGCGGCCAATCGCCGTCGGACGGGAGCGCCGGCTCGCCGCCGGCGAGACGCCGGGAGACTTCGCGCGTCCACCCGGTCAGGTGGAGCACGAGCTCCCAGATCGAATGGCGACCGACCAGAGGACGTCGAGCCGCGCGGCCGGCATCGACTCCGTCGAGGACGGCGGCAAGCGACGGCCCATGCCACGGGTCGCCGTCGTACGACGCGCGCAGCAGGCTGGCGAGCTGGGTGGTTCGCATCGGTGAATCGTAGTTCGAAGGTGTCGTAAAGCGACACGCTTGTCGGATTTCTGTCCTGAAACACGTCGGCTGGTCCGGAACTTTGGATTCGGCGCCGTCGTGCGGATTGCGCGCGTGAGAACTCGTCACAACGGCCTTGACATCTCGGTGATCGCACGGTAACTACTCACATCCATTTTCGTCAGACTCTGGTGCCTGCCCGTCCCTGCGCGCGCTGCGCGCAGCGCACCCCGATGGGCGATCCCGCCCGGGACCACCGGACTCTGATCCTGGTGGCGCCCGCCACCGCTTTCGCGACCGACCGTAGCCGACGGGCCATCGTCTTCGACGCAGCCCAACGGTTGTTCGCCTGTGTGAGGGGGAGTCATGAGCAGGCAGCCTTGCGTCCGCTGGGTGGGGTCGGTCGTCAGCGTCTGTGTCTGAGCGTGGCATCGGCCGGCGCCCAGACGGGAACGGCCACGCTCCAGGGCGTCGTGGTCGACGAGCAGAAAGCCGCCGTGCCTGGCGCGACGGTCACGCTGACCAACACGGACACGGGTACTAGCCGCGTCACGACGACCGCCGACAACGGCAGCTACCAGTTCACCGGCGCTCCGTCCCGGTGCGACCTATGAACTGAAGGTCGAGCTCAGCGGGTTCAAGACGGCCGTCCACAACAAGCTGCCGCTGCCGGTCGACACGACGAGCAGGTTCGACGTCTCGCTCGACGTCGGCAGCCTGACGGACGCCATTCAGGTCACGGCCGAAGCGCCAGCGCTCAACACGTCCGACGCGAGCCTGGGCAACGTCATCGCGGGCACCCAGATCCGGTGCTCTGCCGCTCGAAGGCCGCAACGTCGTCGGCCTCCTCAGCCTGCAGGCCGGCGTCACGCTTCGTCCCGACGACCAACCCGAACACGACGGATCCGCGCTACGGATCGGTGAGCGGCGCGCGCGCCGATCAGTCGAACGTCACGCTCGACGGCATCGACGTGAACGATCCGCAGAACCAGAGCGCCTTCACCTCGGTGCTGCGCGTCACGCTCGACTCGGTCGAGGAGTTCCGTGTCACGACCAGCAGCTACGGCGCCGACCAGGGCCGTTCGAGCGGCGCGCAGGTCTCGCTCGTCACGCGCAGCGGCACCAACCGGCTTCGCCGGCTCCGGCTATTACGTGAACCGCGATACGAAGTTCTCGTCGAACGAGTACTTCCTCAAGCTGTCGCAGCTGCGCACGGGACAGGAGAGCAAGCCCCCACGCTCGACAAGAACATCTACGGCTTCGCCGTCGGCGGACCCATCAAGCAAGGACAAGCTGTTCTTCTTCGGCAACTTCGAGGGCCTCAACGAGAAGCGTGAGACCGTGGCCACGCGCGCGGTGCCGTCCAACAGCCTGCGCGACGGCGTGCTGATGTATCAGTGCGCGGTCGCCGCGCCCAGTGCCCGGGCGGGACGGTGCAGGGGCTTCACGGGCACGCACACCGTGCCGGCGGGCCGGTACGGTCTGACGCCCGCCGAGCTGCGGCGCGTCGATCCGCTCGGCATCGGCGCCGAGCCGCGCCGCGGTCACAGTACTTCAAGCGCTATCCCGTCGCCCAACGACCCAGGCCGCTATCCCGAACAACATCGAGGCCTTCCGCTTCTCGGCGCCGCTCGAGAACACGTTCCGCACCTACATCGCCAAGCGGCGACTATCGCATCAGCGGCAACCAGAGCTTGTTCGGCCGGTTCAACTTCCAGGACGACGCGCAGTGCGAGCACGCCGCAGTTCCCCGAGTCAGGCCTCGAACACGCTACGCACCGACGCAGAACTGGGGCATGGCCGCCGGCTGGGACTTCGACGTTCGGCACGAACTCGTCAACACGTTCCGCTACGGCTTCACGAAGATCGACACCGACACGATCGGGCTGCGCAACGGCGAACCAGACACTGCGTTCCGGTTCATCGACCGATCGAGTTCGTCCGAGACCGCCTCCACCAACGGCCGCGCGATTACCACGAACAACATCGTCAACGACCTGTCGTGGCTGAAGGGCAACCACACGCTGAAGTTCGGCGCCAACCTGCGCTTCGTGCGCAACGACAGCTACACGTTCGCGAACTCGTTCCTATCGGCGGCATCTCCAACGCCTCGTGGATGGCGGGCGTCGGCCGCCGCTATCATGCCCGGCGGCGCGTGCCCGGCGCCGGCCGACTGCTGCGGGCCTGCCGGCGGTGGCGTGTGGCGAGCGTGTCCTCGTACGCCGACTCGATCATCCCCGATTCTCGGCGTCATCTCGCAGACCAACGTCATCTACAACTACTCGATCGACGGCGGCGCATCCCGCGAGGTCGGCGACCCGGTGCCCGCCTGTACGGCGCCGACGAGTACGAGTTCTACACTCAGGACAGCTGGCGCCTGAGCGACAACGCTCACGCTGACGGCGGGCCTGCGCTACAGCCTGTTCTCGCCGCCGTTCGAGGCCAACGGTCAGCAGGTGGCGCCGAACGTGAGCCTCGGCGAATGGTTCGAGCAGCGCGTCAGCGAACATGCGCGCCGGCATTCCGTCGAACGCGAGCGAGCGCATCTCCTTCGTGCCCGGCGGGCCCGAAGAACGACGGGCCCGGCTTCTACGCGTGGGACAAGAACAACTTCGCGCCGCGCGTCGCGGTCGGCGTGGACGCCGAGCCGACCGTGGGTGGTCCGCGGCGGCTACGGCATCGTCTACGACCGCATCGGCGCGGGCCTCGCGACGACGTTCGACAACGGCGGCGCGTTCGGCTTGTCGACGGCCTTTCGACAGCGCCGTCAACCAGAACAACGAGAACACGCCCGGCATCCGGTTCGCTCGACGACACGACGGTGCCCAACACCTATCCGGCGGCGCCGCCCGCCAGCTTCCCGGCCACGCCCGCGATGCGGCGCCGGCGTCATCACGCTCGAGCATGGACGACACCGATCCGCACGCCGTACTCGCACTCGTTCAACGTGCGTCGTCGGGCGCGAGCTCGGCCAGAATTACGCGGTCGAAGCGGCCTACGTCGGCCGGCGCGGACGCAATCTGCTGGTGCGCCGCGACATCGCCATGCCGCTGAACCTGACCGACCCGGCGTCGGGCGTCGACTACTTCACCGCCGTGCGGCAGTTGATCGACGCGTTCAACGCCGCGAGGCGGCAATCTCGCGGCCATCGGACGCATTCCGTACTGGGAGAACCTGTTCCCCGACGCCGCCGGCGGAGGGCGGACGGCCACGCAGAACATGGCCGAGTCGTTCGTCGACAACGCGCCCGACTACATGACGGCGCTCTGGCTCGCCGATCAGTTCTGCGACCCGGCATGCAGCCGATTCGGTCCCGTTCGCCTACTTTGCCGAACAGTACGACTCGCTCGCCGCTCAGAGCTCGATCGCGCGCTCGGAGTACGACGCGCTGCAGCTCATGCTTCCGGCGCCGCTACAGCAGCGGGCTATCAGTTCGACCTGAACTACACGCTTCTCACGCGGCAAGGACCACGCGTCGGACGTCGAGCGCGGCGGCGCTTCGGCAACCAGGGTCGGGCGGCTATTCCGGCTTCCTCGTCAACTCGTTCGAGCCTGACCTGAACTACTCGTACTCGGACTTCGACGTGCGGCATCAGATCAACGTCGAACTGGCTCGCGGAACTGCCCTTCGGGCAGGGCAAGTGGATTCGGGCACGGACGCCGGCGCGTTCACCAACGCGCTCATTGGCGACTGGGCGGTCGCCGGCATCGCCCGCTGGTCGAGCGGCTTCCCGTTCAACGTGATCAACTGCCGCTCGTGCTGGGCGACCAACTGGAACCTGCAGGGCAACGCGTCGCTCGCGAACCCCGGCGAGCTGCCGGAGACCGAGACCGACGAAGAACGCCGTCGCGGGCTTCCCGAGCCCGTTCGCCGACCCGACAGGAGGCGCTGGACTCCTTCCGGCTCGACTACCCCGGTGAAGCCGGCATCCGCAACCTGCTGCGCGGCGACGGCTACTTCACGATCGACCTGAGCCTGAGCAAGGGATCCGACCTGCCGGCGAACCAGCGCGATTCAGTTCCGCTGGGACGTGTTCAACGTGACCAACACGCCGCGCTTCAACACCGGGAACGTGACGATGTTCCCGGATTCGGCCGCGAGCTTCGGCCGCTACGACGGCACGCTCGCGGCGTGCGACGGCGCCGCCGGACGCTGCATGCAGCTGAATCTGCGGTACCAGTTCTGACTACGTGGGGTCGGGAGTCGGGTGGGATCCAAGGCGACCCCCGACCCCGTCATCGGTCTTCAGTCTTCGGTCTACGGTCTTCGGTGCAGTCTTTCGAGACTGAAGACCGACGACTGAAGACCGAAGACCTGTCAGACCAGAAACAACCACGCCAGTCCCAGAAACAGGAAGAATCCCATCCCGTCGGTCACGAAGGTGAGCAGCACGCTCGCGCCTTGCGCCGGGTCGCGCCCCATGCGATCGAGCACGAGCGGAACCGCCATGCCGATGAGCGCGGCGAGGAGCAGGTTCAACGACATCGCCGCCATCATCACGAGACCGAGCGCCAGGCGCCCGTAGATGAGCCAGGCGAAGAGTCCCATCAGCCCGCCCCACATGACGCCGTTGAGCAGGCTGACCATGACTTCCTTGTAAACGAGATACTTCACGTTGGGTCCACGAATCTGGTTGAGCGCCAGGCCGCGGATCACCAGCGCAATCGTCTGATTGCCGGTGTTGCCCCCCACGCTCGCCACGATCGGCATGAGGGCCGCGAGGGCGACGAGCTGCTCGATCGTGCCCTCGAAGGCGCCGATCACGCGCGAGGCGATGAACGCCGTGATGAGGTTCACGAAGAGCCAGGGCCAGCGGTTCTTCGCGCTCTCCCACGTCGAGGCGAACAGATCCTCGTCGCCGCGCAGGCCGGCGCGCTCGAGCGCGCGGCGCTCGGCCGCGTCGCGCACGTAGTCCATCACGGCCTCGACCGTCAGACGGCCGAGAAGCTTCCCGCGATCGTCGACGACCGGCGCCGAGACGAGGTCGTAGCGCTCGAACGCTTTCGCGGCCTCGTCGGCCTCTTGATCGGGTCGAAACACGATCGCGTCAGGCTCGACGAGCGATCCGAGCGTGGCGGTGGGCTCGCGCAGCACGAGCGCCTGCAGCGGCAGAACGCCTCGAAGGACGTTCCGGGTATCGACCACGAAGATCCGGTCCGTCTGCGGCGGCAGCTCGCCCAGCGTCCGGAGCGCCAGGAGCGCGTCCTCCACCGTCTGCTGATCGCGCAGGACGATCAGTTCGGGGCTCATCAATGCGCCGACCGTGTCCCGGTCGTACTGCATCGACGCCTGAATCCACGACCGCTCGCCGGCGTCGAGCGCGCGCCAGACCTCGCGCAGCGCATCCTCGGGGATGGCGCCCGCGAGATACGACAGGTCGTCGGCGTCGAGATGCTTGAGCGCCGCGACCATCTCTTCGCGGGGCATCTCGGCGAGCAGCGACTCGCGCACGCGGTCCGACACTTCGAGCAGGGCCTCGGCGCGCTGGCGCGGCTCGACCTGGCCCCAGACGACGTGCCGCACGTCGAGCGGCAGCTGCTCGAGGACGTGCGCGAGGTCGGCCGGGTGCAGCAGGCGGACGCGTGCGTGGAGCTCGGCGAGGTTCTGCCGGTGCTGCAGTTGCTCGAGCAGATCCCTCTTGGGACCCTCGGCGCGGTGGGCCAGCGTCTCGAGGACGCGATGCCGCTCGAGCAGGCGGGTGATGTCGTCGAGCGCCTCCTGCAGGCGCGTGTCGGGCAGGACCGTGGGCATCGGCGAGCTTCAGGATAGCGCCCGTCGATGCGCGATGCAGTGACGTTTGATTGTCGTCGGTCGTCGGTCTGCAGTCCTGAACGGCGGAGCTGTAGCCCCGCCCTCCCGGTGCCATTCAGCGCTTCAGCGAATGTACTCGGGCTCGCGCGGCGGCGGGACGGGGCCGCCGCGCCAGTGCGCTTCTGCTTCGCGGACCAGACGTTCCACCAGCTCGACCAGGTCCGCCGGTGTGACACCCGGCTGGAAGGCGGCCGCTTCGGCGACGATCATGCGGCATTCCTGCAGCCGTCGGCGAAGACGTCGAACTTCACTGGCCAGCGTCGGCACGTCGTTGCGGGCCGCCGCGATGAACGCGGCGTCCTGCTCGACCTGCTCCCAGGCGCGCTCGTAGATGGCCTTCGGGCATCGGAAGCCGCGGACCGCGGGATCAGTTGCCCGTCGCCGGCTTCGCTCGGATAGAGGTTCTGCACCCGCTTGACGGTCCACGGACCGAAGGTGGCCCGCTGCTCGCGCGAGACGATCCCGTCGAGATCTTCGTTGGCCATGACGAATGACGCGTGGCTAGAGACGAATGACGAATCGAGCGCATGGTGAGCGGCCGTGCCGCATTCGTCACACGTCACCCGTCAGTCGTCATGGGAGTCGGTTATCCGTTGAAGACGACCACGCGATTGCGGCCGGCGCTCTTGGCCATGTAGAGCGTGTGGTCGGCCGCGGCGTAGAGCTCTTCGGACGAGCGCATCGAGCTCTCGAGCTCCGCCACCCCGAACGAGCAGGTAATGGCGATGCGGGAGCCGCGGCTGGTCACGTCGAGTCCTTCGACCAGCACGCGCAGCCGCTCGGCGAGCACGCCCGAGCCCTCGCGCGGCGTTTCGGGGCACAGCACCACGAACTCCTCGCCGCCGACACGCGCCAGCAGTTGCTCGGGCCTGAGCAGGCCCTCGAGCGCGTGCGCGAGCGCGCGCAGCACCGTGTCGCCGCTCACGTGGCCGTAGGTGTCGTTGATGCGCTTGAAATGGTCGACGTCGAGCAGGATCAGCGACAGCGGCCGGCCGTAGCGCCGGGCCCGCTGGAACTCGCGATCCAGCTCCTCCTGGAAGCGCCGGCGGTTGAAGACGTTGGTGAGGCCGTCGCGGATGACCAGGTTGTAGATCGCTTCGTGATAGGCGTTCTCGGCGTCCTCCTCGTGGAGGAACTTGAAGACGACCGTCCCCACCTGGAACCGATCGCCGCTCGCGAGCAGCTTGCTCTCGCGCAACGGCTCGTCGTTGAGGAACGTGCCGTTGCGGCTCCCGAGATCCTCGAGCCACACCTCGCCGTCGTTGAAGATCAGCCGGGCGTGGCGGCGCGAGATGGACGGCACGTCCGGAAAGCTGAGGGTCGTCTCGCTGGAGCGGCCGACCTCGAGTGGCGCCTCAGCCGAGACGCGATAGCGGCGCCCCAGCATCGCCTGGTTCGGGTGGGCGATGACGATGAGGTTGGCTTCGCGGCTGCTGCGCGCGGGCCCCGCGGATGCACGGGAGAAGCAGATTGTCGCGTCCGCGCTGATGTGCGCGGGCGCCGCCCCGCCCGGGCGCCCGGGATCGGCGTCGTCTTCTCGGGGCTCCATGCCCCCCGGTTCGGGATTGGGGCCGGTCACCATGCGTGGGACATTCGTGCAGGTCGGGATTGTACAGGTAACGGCCGTGGCCTGTCAGCCGAACCCGTCACGCCGAAAGCGGCGGGTTTACGAGCCCTTGAAAGTCCCGGAACATGCCCCGGAAATATTTCAGGACGCGGACCCCGTCGGTCGACGGCTGTCCCAGCTCTGCGAAACAATAGCCGTTGAACGCAATGTCCTGGAGCATCGCAATCAGACGCCGCCAGGGATACTCCTCGACATACAGGTCGCGCATGTGGACCTGGCCAATTTTGTCCTTCACGAGGCCGAAGTTGCGCTCGAGACCGCCGTCGAGCAGATCTTCCTGATTCGAGTTCCAGCAGATCCAGACGTGCGAATGGTTGTCGGCGTGGTCGAGGATGCGGCGCATCCGCGGCAGGCGCGCGGTGTCGCGGCCGTGCACCTCCACCTGGATGCGCACGCCTTCTTGCCGCGCCGCCTCGCCGCATTCGCGCAGGGCGCGGCCGATCTGCTGGAGCGACTGCTCTTCGGACACGTCCTTGCGCAGGCCGTTCGGCCGCACCTTCACGCTCGGGCAGCCCAGCTCCCGCGCGAGGACCAGCCACGCCTTGGTTTCCTCGATGTTCTTGCGGAGGACCGCCGGATCCGTGGCGTGATACTCGCACGTCGTGCCGAGGCCGCCGATCTTGATCGGCGAATCCGCGAACCGGGTGCGCACCTCGGCCCGCTGGGCGGGAGTGAGCGACAGCTCGACGCCGTGTGCGTGCGTCGTTCTCAGCTCGACGGCCTCCAAGCCGACTTCCGTCAGGTTCTTGATGATTGTCGGGACGTCCCAGTCCTTGGCGATGTTGTAGGTGACCGTCCCGAGCCGCAGCTCGCGCCGGGGTGTGGGTGGCGGGCTGGCCTGGCGAGCGCCTTCCGGCAGACCCAGCACCGGGGCCGCCAGGGCCGCGCCCAGGAAATCTCGTCGGCTGGTCATGGGCGCCAATCGGTACTCGAATCCGGCTTCCGTGGTTGTGGTAGGTTCACGCCTCATGGACGCACGGCCGCGACGAATTCGACTGGCGATTTCCGCCGCGCTGGCGGCCACCCTGGGGCTGGGAAGCCTCGGGGCGGCGACCGCGACGCAGCCGCTGGCGACGGCGCCAGGGGAGGCGCGCCCGAGCGAATTGCGCGAGCTGGTGGACCGCTACGCGGTCGACCGCACCGCGCTCGGCCGCCGGTATCCGCTGGCCGAGTCGCCGGCCCGGGTCGAGCGGATGCGGCGCTTCTATGACGACACGCGCCGGGCCGCCGAGGCCGTCGACTTCGAGTCGTTCGGCGTCGAGGGCCGCATCGATGCGGTGCTCCTGCGTCTACGCATCGAGTACGAGCGCCGCCTCGTCGACCGCGAAGCGGCGTGGCTCGAGCAGACCGCCTCGCTGCTTCCGTTCGCCGGCACCATCACGTCGCTCACCGACGCGCGGATGAACATGGAGACGGTCGATCCCGTGAAGGCCGCCACGACGCTCGACGGTCTCGCCGCCGCCGCGGGCGCGGCAAGCAAGGCGCTCGCCGGCGGATTGGACGCCGCGAAGCCGGAGACGCGCCGCGCCGGCACCAACGGCGGCGACGCCCGGCCCAAGGTCTCGCGCCTGCACGCCTTCCGCGCACAGGAGCATCTCGGCGATCTCACCGAGGCGCTCGAGTCGTGGTTCGAGTTCCATCGCGGCTACGACCCGATGTTCACGTGGTGGACGGAGGTGCCGTACAAGCAGGCCGCCAAGGCGCTCGCGTCCTATCGCACGGCATTGCGCGAAAAGGGCGTTGGCATCGTGGCGGGCGGCGACGAGCCGATCGTCGGTACTCCGATCGGCCGCGACGCCCTGGTCGCCGACCTCGCCTCCGAGCTCATCCCTTACACGCCCGAGGAGCTGCTCACAGTCGCCGAGCGTGAGTTCGCCTGGTGCGACGCCGAGATGAAGAAGGCGGCGCGCGGAGATGGGCTGTCAAGGACTGGAAGGAGGCGGTCGAGAAGGTCAAGACGCTGCACGTCGATCCGGGCAAGCAGCCCGATCTCATCCGCGATCTCGCGCGCGAGGCCGAGAACTACGTCGAGCAGCACGATCTCGTCACCGTGCCGCCGCTCGCCAAGGAAGTGTGGCGGATGGAGATGATGACGCCGGAGCGGCAGAAGGTGAACCCGTTCTTCACCGGCGGCGAAGTCATTCAAGTGTCGTTCCCCACCGACCGGCATGGAGCATGACGACAAGCTCATGAGCATGCGCGGGAACAATCGGCACTTCTCGCGCGCCACGGTGCACCACGAGCTCATCCCGGGCCATCACCTCCAGGAGTTCATGACCGCGCGCTACAACCCGCACCGGCGGGCGTTCGGCACGCCGTTCTGGACCGAAGGCTGGGCGCTCTACTGGGAGATGCTGCTCTGGGACCGCGGATTCGCCGAGTCGCCGGAGAACCGCGTCGGCATGCTGTTCTGGCGGATGCACCGCGCCGCGCGCATCATCTTCTCGCTCCGCTTCCATCTGGGCCAGTGGACGCCCGAACAGTGCATCGACTTCCTGGTCGACCGCGTCGGGCACGAGCGCGCCAACGCCGCAGCCGAGGTGCGCCGCTCGTTCAACGGCACGTATCCGCCGCTCTACCAGCTCGCCTACATGATGGGCGGGCTGCAGTTCCGCGCGCTGCACCGCGAGCTCGTCGGCGGCGGAACGATGACCAACCGCCAGTTCCATGATGCAATTCTCGAGGGCGGAACGATGCCCGTCGAGATGGTCCGCGCCCGGCTGACGCGGCAGGCACCCGCGCGAGACCACAAGGCGGCGTGGCGCTTTTCCAACTAGGCGGCTGGGGGCTGGGCGACTGGGGGGCTGGGCGACTGGGGGACTGGGCGACTGGGGGGCTGGGCGGCTGGGCGGCTGGGGGACAGGGCAGCTGGGGGCCGGGCGGCTGGGAATTCGACGCGTAACGATCGGGTGTGGAGGTCGGGATGGATCGGCGCAACTTCTTGAAGACATCGGCCCTCGCTGGCGCGGCGGCCGCGTTTCCCTCATCGTCGATCCTGCCGTCACAGGCGGGTCCGCCGTCCGATCGGCTGCGCCTCGGGTTCCTCGGCATGGGCGCGCGGGCACATCAGCTCGTCGACGCCGTGCAGTCGCTGCCGAACGTTGAAATCGTGGCGTTGTGCGATTCCTACACCGGCCGCGCGGCTCGAGGCCGTGCCCGGACGAACCAACGCGCCGCGATCGTCGACGACTACCGCCGCATCCTCGACGATCGTGGCATCGACGCCGTGTTCATCGTGACGCCCGACCACTGGCATCGGCAGATGGCGCTCGATGCGCTCGGCGCCGGGAAGGACGTCTACATCGAGAAGCCGATGACCTACGCGATCGACGAGGGGCTCGAGATCATCCAGTCGGTCGATCGGCACAAGCGCATTCTCCAGGTGGGCAGCCAGGGTGTGAGCTCGGCGCAGGAAACGAAAGGGCGCGAGCTGGTCAAGTCAGGCCAGCTCGGACAGATCACGCTCGTGCGCGCGGCCTTCCATCGCAACACGGCCGGTGGCGCATGGCTTTATCCGATCCCGCCCGACGCCAGCGAGCGCACGGTGAACTGGGCGCAGTTTCTCGGACCGGCGCCCAAGCGCCCGTTCAGCCTCGAGCGCTTCTTCAGATGGCGCTGCTATTGGGACTACTCGGGCGGCATCGCGACCGACCTGTTCGTGCATCTCGTCACCACGATCCACTACGTCATGGACGTGGCGATGCCCGACCGGGTGTTTGCCAGCGGCGCGACGTACCGCTGGAAGGACACACACGAAGTGCCGGACACGATCAACGCCGTCTTCACCTATCCGCAAGGCTTCACGGTCACGCTCGCCTGCACGTTGAACAGCGCCGAGCACGAGTCGGGCATCGACATTCTCGGCACGCAGGGCAACCTGCGGTTTCGCGGAAACAGCGTGCAGTTCGCGGCGGAGTCACCACAGGAAGACAATCGGTGGGTCGTCCGCTCGTGGCCCGAGGCGCTCGAGCAGGCGGACCACGCCGACCCGAAGGTGCAGGCGGTCGAAACACCCGACGCGTGGCGGCAGCGCGCGGTGGGCCAATCCGAGCAGTGGAGCACGACCGGCGAAGACGACACGGTCGCACACATCCGCGGGTTCTTCGACGCGGTACGCACGCGCAAGCAGCCGGTCGAGGACGCGCGCGCCGGACACCGCGCCGCCGCCTGCGCGCACATGGTCAACCGCTCGATCCGTACCGGCCAAATCGTCGAATGGGATCCGGCCCGCGACACGATCCGCACATGAAGGTCCACGGCGCTACGGCGACAACAACCGCGCGCGGAAGGTCCGGCTCATTCGCAAGATGCGGCTGTCCGTGAGCACGACCGTGAAATCGCCTTGAGGCTCTGAGCGGGAGGTGCTCGCCGGCGACCTCGTCGACGCGTCGAATCCGGTCAGTCCGGGCATCTGGACGTCCAGCAGCGCGACGATCGCTCGCAGGCGAGTGCGGCGCAGGCCTTCAGGCCTGCCCGCCCGCTGGCGGCAGGGCTGAAGCGTTGGCCACCGAGTGGGCGGTGCCCAACTCTTGATCTAGGAGTCCGCGCGCAGCCAGCGCCCGAACCGGAATGGTGACAGATCGAAGTCGGACCGTCCTTTCGTCAGAAGATCCGCAATCACTTCTCCGAGCGCGCTCGAGAACTTGAAGCCGTGGCCCGAGCACGCGCTCACGAGCAGCACGTTGCCGTGTGCCGGATGCCAATCCACGAGGAAGTCGAAGTCGGGCGTGTTCGTGTACAAACAGACTTCCGATCGCAGCCAGGCGCCCGCGAGATCCGGCAGGAACCGCTCGAGCAGGCGAGACATGTCGTCGACCTCGTGCTGGTGCACGCGTCGATCGACCGTCTCCACCTGAACGAGGCCGCCATGATGGTGGCGCGCGACCTTGACGCCCGGTCCCGTCTCGTCGATGGCCGCGAATCCGTAGATCATCGCGTCGGGCTCGTGTTCGAGAAGGAACACGGGGAAGCGATCGGGTGAAAAGTGATCCGGATGTGTCCGCGGGGCGAACCAGTGCTGGACCTGACGCGAGACCGTCAGAGGCAGATCGACTCCGGGCGCAAGTGCGCTCATCCACGCGCCCGGCGCCAATACCAGGCGATCGCAGAGGAACCGCTCGCCTCCGCCGACGACTTCGATCGACTCTTTCGTGGAGTGCCACCCGTCGACGGGGACGCCGGCGCGCAGCACCGCTCCGTGCTTCACGGCAACCGCGAGGTGCGCCTGGATGCAGCGCTCCGGAAAGAGCGCACCTGCACGCGGTTCGCGAACCGCAACGAAGTTCTCGACCCGCGCAAACGCCGGGTACTCGTCGAGCAACTGGCGAGCGTCGAGCAGTTCGTACGGCAACTGGTGCAGGTCGGCGCTCGCCCGCGCACCGCAGACCAGGATCCCGTCGGGCGGGCCAATCATCAATCCGCCGGTCCGTCGAAACAGCGTGGTCGCCGTTTCCCGTTCGAGCGCCGCCCAGCGCTCGTAAGCCCTGCGCACGAGCGGGACGTACTGCGGGTGCTCGAAGTAGGCCTCACGGATGATGCGGGTCGCGCCGTGCGACGACCCCATCGCGTGCGGAGGCTCGTAGCGATCGAAGCCGACGACGCGCAGACCGCGTCGGGCGAGCTCGCAGACAGCCGCGCTCCCCATCGCTCCGAGCCCGACGACGCCCACATCCCAGCTCTGCCGCACGCCTTATTGGACCGGGTTCCGTGAAGAACCCATTGACGACTGATTTGGTCGGATATAGACTCCAGCGCGAACTTGCGATGAGTCGCATTTTGACGCCGCTCCACCACTCACACCCGCGCTGCCCAGGGGATTCCCGTTGCGACGCATCATCTTCTGGACCCATCTGAGCGTCGGCGCCGCCGCCGGCCTCGTCGTCTTCATCATGGCGGTGACGGGCGTGCTCCTCACCTACGAGAAGCAGATCCTCGCCTGGGCCGATCGGCCGGCTGGTATTGTGCCTCGACCGGCCGACGCCATACCGCTCGGCGTCGAGGCCCTGCTCGATCGGGTGAAAGCCGCGCGTCCGGAGCCGATACCCGGAACGATTCTGATTCGCGCGGATCCAGATGAGCCCGCGGCGATCTCGCTCGGACGGGACGGAAACGTCTTCGCCGATCGCTACACGGGCGCCATTCTCGGCGAAGGTTCCCCCGGCACGCGGCGATTCTTCCGCATCGTCACCGACTGGCATCGCTGGCTCGGGCGCGAGGGGCCCAGCCGGACGTGGGGGAAGGCGATTACCGGGGCGTGCAACCTCGCGTTCCTGTTCATGGTGATCTCGGGCCCGTATCTCTGGCTGCCGCGTCAGTGGAGCTGGCGCCAGGTTCGCACCGTCATCTGGTTCCGTCGCGGTCCGCCGGGCAAGGCCCGCGACTTCAACTGGCACAACGTCATCGGATTCTGGAGTGCGATTCCACTCGCGATCGTGGTCGCCTCAGCAACCGTCATTTCGTATCCCTGGGCCACCAACCTGGCGTATCGCCTCGCCGGCGACACGCCGCCGCCATCCCCCGCTCGCCCCTCGGCACCGCCTGCCGCGCCATCCGCCCGACCGGACCTCACGGGGATAGACAAGGCGTGGCCCCTGGCCCAGGCGCGTATGGAGGGCTGGCGGACGATTTCCTTGCGTTTGCCGACCTCGCTCGCGTCGCCCCTCGTGTTCACCATCGATCGGGGCACGGGCGGCGAGCCGCAGAAGCGGGGTACGCTGACGGTGGATCGGGCGACTGGTCGCGAGAAGTGGGAACCGTTCTCCGCCGGATCGGCGGGGCGCCGGTTCCGGACGATTCTCCGGTTCGCGCACACCGGCGAGGTCGGCGGGCTCGCCGGTCAGACCATCGCCGGCATCGCGTCGGCCGGAGCTTCAGTGCTCGTCTGGACGGGCCTCGCGCTCACGTGGCGCCGTTTCGTGTCCGCGCGTCGTTCCGCCCGGCGAGCGAAAGACGCGGTCGATGAAGCGCCAGCCGCCTGACGCGGTCCGGCAAAGAGCTCCGTCGGTTCGAGCGTTTGCGTGGACCGCCGCTTTGCCGGTCCGCGCAGATCCACTACACTCCCCCACCATGCCATCACGCACTCGGCGCCGTTTTCTGCGCCAGTCCGCGGCCGGCCTCGCCGCTGCGGGCCTGGCGTCCGTTCCCGCAGGTGCGACAGCCGGACCCTCAGCGCTGTCGCAGGACCGGGTCGCCGGCTCGAATCGCCGCGTCCGCGTCGGTCTCATCGGCTGTGGCGGCATGGGCACGAGCGACCTGCGATCCATGCTGCGTTCGGGCGCGCACCTGGTCGCGCTCTGCGACGTCGACGATGAACAGAGCGCGAAGGCGCGCGAGAACTTCTCGAAGACGTTCAACCAGTCGCCCGAACTGGTGACGCGCGACTTCCGCCGCGTCCTCGATCGCAAGGACATCGACGCCGTCATCGTGGCGACGCCCGATCACTGGCACGCCCTCCCCACGGTGATGGCGTGTCAGGCTGGCAAGGACGTCTACGTCGAGAAGCCGCTCTCGCTCACCATCGGCGAAGGACGGGTGATGGTGAGCACCGCCAGGCAGCACAATCGGGTCGTCCAGATGGGGACGCAGCAGCGGAGCTCGACGCATTTCGGCGACGCCGTCGAGTACGTGAAGAGCGGTCAGCTCGGCAAGATCCGGCTGGTGAAGACCTGGGCCTATCAGGACTGGATGGGCAACATTGCCCCGGTGCCCGACAGTGAGCCGCCGGCGAGCGTGGATTACGACATGTGGCTCGGGCCGGCGCCGAAGCGGCCGTTCAATCGCAACCGATTCCACTTCAACTTCCGCTGGTACTACGATTACTCGGGCGGCCTGATGACCGACTGGGGCGCGCACATGATCGACGTCGCGAACTGGGGCATGGGCGTGAAGACGCCGAAAGCCGCGGTGTCGATCGGCGGCAAGTTCGGGTTCCCCGACGATGCGGAAGAGACGCCCGACACGCAGCAGGCACTGCTCGAGTACGACGGGTTCAGCATGATCTGGGAGCACGCGACGGCCATCGGGCAGGGCCCCTACATGCGCGACCACGGCGTGGCCTTCCATGGCAACAACGGCGTGCTCGTCGTGGATCGAGCCGGCTGGGAAGTGCTGCCCGAAACCGAGACGAAGGACCGCAAGAAGCGATACCGCATGGCCGGCGAACCACGCCGGGGGACCGGCGGCCAGGACATGCACGTCGCGCACGTGCAGAACTTCCTCGAGTGCATGGACACGCGCGCGCGGCCGCGATCGGACGTCGAGATCGGACACGAATCGATGGTCGCGTGCCATCTGGCGAACATCGCATTCCGCGTCGGCCGGCGCGTCGCGTGGGACGCGGCGAACGAGCGCGTGATTGGCGACGCGGACGCGCAGAAGCTCGTGATGAAGGAATACCGCGCCCCCTGGACGCTCTCGAGCCGCATCTCACAACGCTAGCCGCCTCGCCGCTCTCACCTGGCCGGCCCAATCGAGGTCGCCATGACATGTCCGAAGTGCCGTTCGTCGGGCTTCATCGGCGCCTCGTCCTGCGGCAGCTGCGGCGCTACTCTGACACCACCCCAGGAGAAAACCTCGATGAGCCTGACCCGAACGCTGACGACCGCCCTCACGCTGGCAGTCCTGTTCATGCCCTCACCCACCGACGGTCAGACCCCGCCGCCGCCCGCGCAAGAGTCGAAGACGACGGCGGGCTCGCGCACCTTCGAGATGCGGACGTACTACGCGCATCCCGGCAAAGCTGAAGACCTGCACAAGCGCTTTCGCGAGCACACGCTGAAGTTTTTCAAGAAGCACGGCATGGAGAACGTCGGCTACTGGGTGCCCAACGACAAGCCGGATGTTGTCGTGTACATCCTGGCGTATCCGTCGAAGGAAGCGGCCGATGCGTCGTGGAAGGCCTTCCGCGAGGATCCGGAGTGGCAGAAGGCTCGCGCGGCCTCCGAAGCGAACGGTCCGCTCGTGGCCAAGGTCGAGTCGTCGTGGCTCCGGTCGACTGACTACTCACCGATTCGCTAGCGGACCAGCACACTTCGACGCCAGCGGCGACGATCCGCGTACGTCGCCGCGATGCCTACGCCGAGGCCAGAACCTCGTCCGTTCACGCCGGTGAGTGCGGCTGGGCGGAAGGATTCCGACCCGTGGCGTGACGCCGCCGGTGCGCCAGCGTGGTCGGATGGAGCTAACATGAGCGGGCGCGTTCACGACCCCCCATCATGTCCGCGCTCCTCGCGATCGGTCGCATCGCGCGCATCAGCCAGCCATCCGCCACGGCTCGGGTCATCGCGCCGGCGCTCCTCTCGTGGCTACTCATGCCGCGGTCGTGCCGACCGCGACGGCCGAGCGGCTTCCGTTGCGGACCTACACGACCGAAGACGGTCTTGCCCACGCGCGGGTCAGGCGCATCGAGTCGGACCCCCGCGGGTTCTTGTGGTTCTGCACGATCGATGGCCTGAGCCGGTTCGACGGAGTCGAATTCGTCACCTATCGCACCAGTGACGGTCTTCCAGACCCGTGGGTGACCGATCTGCTCACGACGCGAGACGGCGTGTACTGGGTCGCCACGAATGGTGGCGTGGCCCGGTTCGACGTCGCTCGGCGCGTCGCCCGGGACGACGGGCGCCGAGCTGAGGAACGCCCTCGACAGCTATTCAGCCCAGTGGCATTCGAGGGGTCGCCAACACAACGTCAGGTTCGCGTCCTCCTGGAAGATCGCGCGGGTCGTGTCTGGGCGGGCGGTCGGGGTGGTCTCTTCGTGCTGGACAGAAGCGGTTCGGTCATCACGTTCCGGCCCGTCGTCCCGAGCCCTGCGGCGCTGATCACATCACTGGTAGAGGGTGTGGACGGCGGCTTGTGGATCGGAACCCTGGACGGCCTGTTCCATCGCTCGGCATCCGGAGACGTGCTGCCGGAGCCGACCGCTGCGCGCGCTGCCATACGGAACGTTCGAGCGTTGGCCCTGGACAACGATAGCCGGCTGTGGGTGGGCCATGACGAGGGGCTGCTGGTGCTGGGACCGGGATCGGCGGTGGGGCGGCTCGAGTCATCGACGTCCCGTCGCCTGCGCGACTGCGGCGCTGGCCCCTCCCGCCATCGTCGACTTCGACTTCCAACGGAGAGCCACGACGCCTGCACCATGACGATGGCTGATGGGCTGATCGACCGGCGAGTACGTGCGCTGACGGTCGGATCGCGCGGCCACGTCCACGTGGGTACTGTGACCGGATTGAGCGCCATCGATGGGACGCAGATCACCAGCATTAGCGATGCTCAGGGCCTTGTGCACGACGCGATCAACACGCTGAACGAGGACCCGGACGGCAACCTCTGGATCGGCACGGATACCGGCGGCGCCGTAAGGATAGCGGCCTTCGGCCTGGTGAGCTATTTCGTTGCGGACGGGCTGAGACATGACTACGTCCATTTCCTGATGCAGGGTGACTCCGGACGAGTGATCGCCGTGTCAGGGTACCGCTTCACCCTCAACGAATTCGACGGTCGTCGGTTCGTGTCCGCCAGATTCAACGTCCCGCCCGATGTTCCCGACGATCGCTACTTCAGCGTGCTTCGCGATCACCAGGGCGCGTGGTGGCTCGGAACGGCAATGGGTCTGTATCGATTCCCGCCTGTGCGCCGAATCGCGGACCTCGCACGCGTGCCGCCCGAGGCCCACTACGCCCGGCTTCCCGCGTTACCAAGTGACGATCTGTTCCCGCTCTTCGAGGACGCACGAGGCGACCTCTGGCTGATCGCCCAGTTATCGGATCACGTCAGACTTCTTCGGTGGCGTCGCGCGACGAACGACTTCCAGACATACGGGACATCCGAGGGGCTCGCCGAAATCGCGTCGCGGCCGGCAATCTCGCGTCCTGCGATCGTCGAGGCCCCAGCCGGTCAGCTGTTCTTTGGATTCCGGGAGGCAGGCCTGTTCGCGTACCGCGACGGCCGTTTCGAGGCGATCCTCGATCGAGGCGAGCCGTTCGGCGTCGTCAGCCTTCATCTCGATCGCCTGGGCCGGCTCTGGATCATCGGGGTGGACGGCTCCGTGCGCCGCATCGACCATCCGTCGACTCGCCGTCTGGTGAACGACACGAGAGTTGCACCCAGCCTCGTGGCCGCGAACGTCCGATGCATGGTCGAGGACGCCAGCGGGAACTTGTACTTTGGCACGACGAGTGGAATCATCGAGGTCGATCCGAGAACCGGAGACACGCGGCGGTACACGACGGCCGAGGGGTTGGCGGAGAATGAAGTCTGGAGCGCCCTTGTATCTCGTCACGGCGACGACATCTGGTTCGGGACCATCGCCGGGGTGTCGCGACTCGATGCGACGCGCGTGCGTCCCAGGACGCCCGCCCCGCGGGCGTTGATCAGGACTGTCCAAGTGAACGGCGTCGCCCGGTTCGTTTCGGAGCTCGGCGACCACGAGGTTTCGGAACTGACGTTGGCACCGAGTGAGCGGG
The DNA here is from genome assembly GCA_963840865.1 of Vicinamibacterales bacterium. Taxonomy (GTDB): domain Bacteria; phylum Acidobacteriota; class Vicinamibacteria; order Vicinamibacterales; family Vicinamibacteraceae; genus CAWJAP01. Next base: position 93,527 of record CAWJAP010000019.1, on the reverse strand, counting down.
AAGTCGCCATCGGCTTTTTCGCACTCACGTTCGCCCCGGGCGAGCGCCTGCGCTACCAATACCGGCTCGAGGGCACAGAGACTGACTGGAGCCCGCCGAGTCCGGAGCGCGTCGTGCACTATTCTCAGCTCGCGCCCGGGCGCTACCGTTTTCAAGTGAGAGCCGTTACCGGCTCCGGGCTGGCCGGCGTCACGACCGCTGCGATGGATTTCGTCATTCTGCCTCCTGTGTGGCAGCGATGGTGGTTCCGATCCGCCCTCCTCCTGGGCGCGGTCCTGCTGGCGTTTGCGGCGCACAGATATCGTGTCTCGCGGCTGCTCGCCCTCGAGCGCGTGCGGATGCGGATTGCCGCGGATCTGCACGATGACATCGGCGGCAGCCTGTCGCGCATCTCCATCCAGAGCGAGGTGGCGTGCCGCGAGGCGGCGGCGCTGGGCAACCAGCCGGCTCGGCGGCTCAACGAAATCGCCGAAAGCGCGCGCGGGCTGGTCGATGCGCTCGGGGACGTCGTCTGGTCCGTCGATCCCCGCCGCGACGATCTGGCGAGCGTGTGTCGACGCGTTCGCGAGTACGCCGACGATGTCCTCGCCGGCAGTGGCGTGCGCTGGTCGTACGTGGCGCCCGCCAATCTCGCGCACGTCAGGCTCGATCCGCAATCACGGCGGAATCTCTTTCTGCTGCTCAAAGAGGGAGTGACCAACGTGGCCCGCCATGCGTCGGCTCGAAGCGCCTCGCTCGAGATCAGGCTGGTGGGCCACGAGCTCCAGGCCGAGTTGCGTGACGATGGGCGCGGGTTCGACACGAGCGCGGCCGATACTCGATCGGACCATCACGGCATACTCAGCATGCGAGCGAGAGCCGAGCGGCTCGGCGCCAGGCTCACGATCGACTCCTCGCCTGGGACCGGCACCTCGATGTCCGTCCGCATGCCGATTCTCGGATTCTGGGAGCGCATGGGTATGCTCTTGTCCAAACGGCTGAGGTAAGTCACCATGATCGGCACTCCGAGGTGGATGTGGCCGGTGACAGGCTCTCTAGCCGTTGCTGTCGTCGACGATGACCGGGGCACGCGGGAAGGTCTCGCGGCGCTGATTGGCGGCACGCCTGGATTCCGATGCGTGCGCACGTGCATCTCGGTCGAGGAGGCGCTGACACGATTGCCCGAATCGGTTCCGGATGTCCTGCTGCTCGATATCAATCTGCCCGGTCTGAGCGGTTCCGAAGGCGTCCGGCTGCTCCGCGATCGATGCCCGCAGATGCAGGTGCTCATGCTGACCGTGTTCGCGGACGAGGAGCGGATCTTCGAATCTCTCTGCAACGGCGCGTGCGGCTATCTGCTGAAGAAGACGCCACCGGCGCGGCTGCTCGAAGCGATCGCCGAAGCGCACGCGGGCGGCTCTCCGATGTCGCCGGACATCGCGCGGATGGTCGTACTGGCCCTCCAGAGGCCGGGCCGCATCGACAAGCCGGAACAGGCGCTCACGCCCCACGAGCTTCGCATCGTTCGCATGCTTGCCGAAGGTGACAGCTACCACGAAGTGGGCGATCGGCTGGGAATCACGGTCAACACGGTTCGCAATTACATCCGCCGGATCTACGAGAAGCTGCACGTCCACACGAAATCCCAAGCCGTCAGCAAAGCGCTCCGCGGTCGTCTGATTCCCTGAACCGATCCCTTCGTCGGCCGTGCCGCGCTGACGTCGCGCCCGCCTCGACACTCATTCTGGAAAACAGCATGGTCATGCGCTGTGCGCCGTTCAGGCGGAGGCGTAGCCTGTGGTCACCCCCTTCCGTGTTGGCGTCCGGCGCTCGAACCGAGTGTCGGGATTTCAAAGGTGGCACACATGCTTCGCTCACGTCGGCATCGCGCGCTGTCCCTGGCTGCGCTGATCGCCGCGCCGCTGCTGCTCAACGGCGACCGCGCTCTCGCGATCCAGGACTCCGAAGACAAGGTGTGGTTCGGGCCAGTCGGCATCGCGGTTGGTGAGGCCGCGCGCATCAACGTCTACGGGATCGGCAATCCCGAGGTAATCGGCGATCCTGACATTGCACCGTGGACCTTCGTCCTCCGCGTCTTCAACCGGCAGGGACAGGTGGTGCAGTCCGGGAAGCTGCAGGTCGCCCCGGGCGCGATCGGGTCGTTCGAGATCAGCGGCACCCCCGACGAACGGACGGCGATTTCCGCGCTGCCGGTGCGACGAGTGCTCCGCGCCGAGATCGTCGGCTTCAATCCGCAGCCGGATCCGCCCGGCAAGTACGCCGCGACGTTCGAGGTCTACAGCCTGGTCACCGGGCGCACCAGCATCCTGCTCGGCGGCCCCGACACGCTCTCCGCGCGCCTCGGCTCGCCTCCCCCGGAGCCCGATTCGACGATCCGCCTTTGACGGCGATGGGGCAGGAACATCAGCCATGAAGACTCCGACCACCGTACGCATACTCGCGGCCTGAAGGTCATCGCCATCGACGGCTCGAGTCTCTCGAAGGTGTTTTTCGCGACGCCGTAACCGGAAGGGAGGAGCCCATGACACGACACAACCTCGTTCTGACGATCACTGCCGGCGTGTTGCTCGCGGCGTCTTCCGCACGGGCGCAATGTCCCATCGGAATGGTCGCCTCCGGCTCCACGTGCATCGACGAGTTCGAAGCCAGCGTGTGGAAGATCACCGACACCACGTGCGCCAGATTGATCAAGAGGCGGCCTCCCACCCCCGCGACACTGTCTCGAACAGGCCGTTCAGGTCGGGGTCGCCGGACTCGACTACGTCGACGCTCAGTGTCAGTTCAACGGCGGCGGCTGCCGGGACATCTACGCGCTGTCGCGGCCGGGCGTGCTTCCGGCTCGGATGCATCAACTATTTCATCGCCGCCGCGGCGTGCCGCAATGCCGGCAAGCGCCTGCCGAGCAACGCTGAGTGGCAGGCGGCCGCCCTCGGCACGCCCGATCCCTGGCCGCAGGACGATCCCGCCAACCAGTGCAACCTGACCGGCTCCTCGCTTGTACTCACCGGTATCGCGCAGCAAGTGCGTCTCGGACGTGGGCGCGTTCGACATGGTCGGCAACGTCATCGAGTTCGTCGCCGACTGGGGCCCGCTGGCCACGACCGGTACCACCTGGGACGTCTTCATTGCCGGTTTCGGCGGCGACGTGAGCAACATCGGCGGGTCTCCGGGCGGGACCATCTATGGGCTTCCAGGCACGACGCTGCGAGGCGGGAGCTTCGCTGGCCGGCAGCGGCGGGTTCGGCGAGCTGGCTGGTGTCTATGCGATCGACCAGAACGGCGCGCCCAACAGCATCGGCGATGCGACCGCCGCCGGGTTCCGCTGCGCGAAGTAGTGGCGGGGCGCAGATGGGATACGCACGCCTGGCCGGCGAAGACGCTCAGAAAGGAATCGCCGGCGACTGTTGCTGCAGCGGAGGGATACGCCATGACATCCAATTTGCGCCGGCGCGCAGTCGCGTATCTCACGATGCCGATCGCCGCCGTGCTCCTGCTCCCGGAGGCGCGGGCGCGCACGACAGCCATCAGCGCCAGGTCGAGCCCCGCTCCACACCAGATACTCAGGGGAGACGACGATGGCGATGGCGTTGGCAACGAGCGCGACCGCTGTCCGCAAACGCCGCCACGCGCCGTCGCGATCGCGGACGGGTGCGCCACGCTCGAGATCGTCGTCGATCCTGATCTGATCGCAGCACCCGCGCGTGCTGCCATCGAGAAAGCCTTGAACACCGGCACGACGATCGGCCCGCCGGGAACGACGCTCGCGGCGGCCGCCGATCCCGTTCGCGCGCGACTGTTGGACGGCCAGCGACAGCTTGGCTCCGGGGTTCGCCAGCTCGCACACGGTCACGTCTGTGCGGCAGCCGCCATCGTCCGCGAGGGAACGCGGACCATGGAGATCGCCTCGCGCGACATGGCGGGAGTGGTCCTCGGCACACGCGAGGCGCTGCAAGCCACGGTGTCGCCGGACGACCCCGATGCCGACGCGGCCGAGGTGGCATTCCACGAAATCGGCTATCGCGGCGGCCTTGTCGGGAAGGCCCTCACCGCCACCCGGGCGCTCGATACGACAGTCACGGCGCTCTGCGATCAGGTCGTCGAAGAACTCCCTATCCCAGGAATCATTGCGAGCACGGATGACGCTGCGCGCATCGTCCAGCTCCGCAGCGGAGTCTCGGTCGCGATTGCCGACGGCGCCGAATCCGGTCCCTTGCACGAGGGGGCGAGAGTATTGATTGACGGCGTACGTTTCGCGGACGGGACCGGCGTGGCGACGCGTGTGGTCGGGAACGGCCGCGACCAGATTGATCCCGCTCTCGTTCCGGACTTCGCGGTCAAGTGCATGCAGTTGAACATCGCGCCTGCCCAGCCGTTCAGTCCGCCGTTGGCGGTCAGCGCGCCATACGTGCTGCACGAGCCGTCCGGCTATCGCGGGGTGTTCGATTCTCTCGTGCTCGAAGCGCCGATGAGACTGGCGGCGCGATCGGGTGGATGCACGACGTCGGCTGGCGAGGACGGGAAGGGGAAGGTACAGACGTTCCGCTACAGCCTGAAACTCTCGTACCAACCGGCTGGGGCCTCGTTCTTCAATGTGTTCGCGACGGACCTCACGCCGAGCGATGGCCCGGTGCCGTTTCCGGCGAGCGCGTTGCCCACCGACGCCGCGCCACTGAGCATCGGGGTGCTGCGCGCGACGGCGCAGGGCCAGTCGTGCATCGGCTTCCCACCCAAGGCGATCTGTTCGTCGACCGTGAAGGTGCTCTCGGTGGACGAGTATCCCGTCCTGATTTTCCGGGGCGGGGCGCTCGCCTCCGTCGACTACGCGACGACCCTCTTCGATCTCGAGGACTGGGACGCGACCGGCTTTCGGGTGGCGCAGGTCGCCTCGCTGGCCGTCCATCCGTATCTCAGCGACGCTGCAGCCACCTTCGACGCCGAGGGCTTCCCGGCGTCCGGCGCGCCGACGATCGAGCACGTCACGCTGCCTGGCAACTCCTTCTTCGCCATTCGCCAGCAGGACTTCATCGGGCCTGGAACCTTGTTTCCGCTGGCCACCTACGGCACCGAGAAGCGCTCCGGCCTGCAGTGGCCGCGCGCCGTCGGCGAGCGCCATGGTCATCCGGCCTGGTACCGGGCAAGGCTCCCTGACATCGTCCGGGATCTCGTCGCGCTCTGCAGCCCCGGGCCGAACTCGTTCTACCGGCTGCCCTGGGCGCCGGACGTTCTGATCCAAGTGGGACAGGGCAACAACAACCCTCTGGGGAGCCACACCGGCTCCCAGACGTTTGCCTTCGACGTGTCCCTGGCCGACGGTCAGACGATCCGGGCGATTCGCGGCGGCACGGTCGACTGGCTGCAGGAGACGCAGACAACCGTGTTCGATCCGACGCAGCCCGTCTCACCGACAAACCAGCCGTTTCCCGCCGGCAGCTTGCAGAACTGGGGGAATGCGGTGCGGATCGGTCACCAGGACGGCACGTTCGCGTGGTATTTCCACATCGAGACCAACGGCGTCCTCGTCAACGAGGACGAGCAGGTTCAGCGTGGACAGCCGATCGCCCGGGCGGACAACACGGGCCGTTCGTCGGGCACTCACCTGCACTTCCAGGTACAGGCCGACAACAACAACTGGGGTCAATCCATTCAAATCAGGCTCGACACCGACAACCTGGGTGGATGCTACATCCCGCAGACCGACGACTTCCTGATTTCGAACAATGCCAACCCGAACTTCTTCGCGTTTGATTAGACGTGCATCTCACACACGCGGCACGAGTGCTGGGAGACGGTCATGAAAGAACCGCACATCGTCGTGACCTGGCTCATGGGGCTGCTTGTCGCCGTGAGCGGTGCACAGGCTCAGACGCAGAACGCTTCCGTCAAAGGAACGGGTACAGCCGGACGGATTCCCAAGTGGACGAGTACCAGCCAGATTGGCAACTCCGTCATGACCGAGGTCGATGGCAGGGTTGGCATCGGGACGACGACGCCGGGATCGCCGTTGACGGTGGCCGGGCGGATCGAGGCGTTCACGACGGGTGTCATCGCCGTGCTCGGCCAGAGCCCCGCGGGGATCGGCCTGCGCGGGAACAGCGACACTGGCTTCGGTGTCTTCGGCTCCAGTAGCACCGGCGACGGCGTGCGCGGCCTGAGCGCAAGCGGCAACGGTCTCTTCGGCTTCAGCCAGAACGCGGACGGCGTGATCGGCTCCACCGGCGGCAACGGCCATGGCATCCTGGGCCAGGCGTTCGACGGCACCGGGGTGCGTGGCGTCAGCGTGAGGGGCTTCGGGGTGTTTGGCAGCAGTGACACGCACACGGCCGTGGAAGCCCGCAGCAACACCGGCTTCGGGATATTCGGCAGCAGCAGCACCAATACGGGCATGCACGGTCAGAGTGAAACCGGCACGGGCGTGGTCGGCAACAGCGGCCACGGCGTCGGCGTGCACGGAACGAACGCGGGGGGTGAGGCTGCGGGCGTCTTCGGCGAAGGGCCCAACGCCGGGCGTGCTGGGCGTGAGCCATCTCAGCCTGGGCGTGGGCATTGCGGGACACAACACCAGCGACGGGATCGGCACGACCGGCCAAACCCCCAACGGCCTCGGCGTGTTCGGGCACTCCAATACCGGCGTCGGCGTATGGGCCCAGAGCGCCGAAGGAGGCACGGCGCTCCTGGCTATCGGCGGCGAACTGGCGGGCCGGTTCAACGGCGACGTCATCGTCACCGGCGTCCTCTCGAAAGGTGGCGGCGCGTTCAGGATCGACCACCCGCTCGACCCTGCGAACAAGTACCTCTCGCATTCGTTCGTGGAGTCGCCGGACATGTTGAACATCTATACCGGCAACGTCACAACCGACGACAACGGCGACGCGGCGGTCACGCTGCCCGACTACTTCGCGGCGCTCAACCGCAACTTCCGGTATCAGCTGACGGTCATCGGACAATTCGCGCAGGCCATCATCGCCGACGAAATCACGGATCGTCGCTTCACCATCAAGACCGACAAGCCGAGAGTCAAGGTCTCATGGCAGGTCACCGGCATCCGGCAGGATGCGTGGGCCAACCGGCACCGCATCAAGGTCGAGGAGGAGAAGCCCGAGGCCGAGCGCGGCTATTTCCTCCATCCCGAGCTGTACGACCAGCCGGAAGAGCGGCACGTCGAGTGGGCGCGGCGCCCGGAGTTGATGAAGCGGATGAAGGAGGCGAGGCCGCAGAATCAATAGATCGCCGGCTCGCACCGACGCGGATGCAGGCGACGGCCCGCTGACGGGTGGGTCCCACGCCTAGGCCCTGTCGCCGGCCGCCCAAATCCAGAGGGCCGAGGCTGACGCGATCGACAGGAGCGCCGCGAGCACAGCAGGACGGGCGCTGTCCGCCTGGAGCATCGCGTGGACTGAAGCACGTGCTCAGGCGGACAGACCCAGACGACAACCAGCGCGGTTTACGTGAGCCGGCTGCCGGGCGCCGCAGTGTCTTCCGGCGCCCCAGATCGAGCGGACGGCCGATCGCTGCTCAGGCGACGGGTTGTTCCGGCGGCGTCGGTGCCGGAGCCGCGGCGCGTTCGACCTCGATGGAGCAATCGGTCAGGAGCGCGGCGATCGCGCCGACCGCTGCAAGGACGGGAGCGAACACTGCACCGACGACGCCGATCGTGAGCGGGAACTCGGCGACGGTCCGCTCCCTCTGCTTGATGACGATGCGGCGGACGTTACCTTCACGAATCAGCTTGGCTACTTGATCGAGCAACTGCCCGCCCTCGACCTTGATCGATTCCCACACCGTTCTCTCTTCATCCATGGCCCTGCCTCCGGTGGACGTCACTCCATGATCTGACGAAGACGATGGATTGAAGTTCAACCGTGAGGCCAGACGTCGGCGAACGCCGTCTGCAGTCCGGCAGACGCCGCCTAGGCCTCGGCGAGAGCGGCGTACAAGTCCGCCCGGTGATACGAGGATCGTCGGAACCCGAGCATCTCGACGGAGCCGTAGCCGAGGCCCGAGAACAGCTCACGAAAGGCGCCCCGCCCGAGCGGATGCGGCACCCACGGGTTGGGCGAGACGACATCGTATTCGACGATGAGGAACTTCGGCGCGCGCATGTGGCGCGCGATGCGCCGGACGGCCGCCGCGTGATCGCGCGCGTAGTGCAGCGAGTTGGCGAGCAGCACGCCGTCGAGGCCGGTAAATGGCCATTCGGCGGACAGGAAGTCAGCGTGCCACGTACTGATACTGACGCCATGGAGGCTGGCCGGTATCGCCTGGAGTGCGAGCGCATCGGTGTCCATGGCGTGAATGCGGCTGCCGTCCGGAAGCAGCTCGGCGAGGGCCAGCGTGAAAGTGCCGCGTCCGCAGCCGAGGTCGGCCCAGGTCGAGGGCTCGCTGCCGTCGACGCCGGCGGCAATCATGGCGGCGGCATCGCTGACACGCATGGTCCAGCCCCGGAGGTGACCGACCGCACCCGCAGCGACCGGCTCTGACCTTCCATCATCGTGCCTTTCGGGCCGGCGAGGGCGCCCTCGATGGCACGCTGCAGCTCGGTGATTTCGCCGGCACTGCCGCCGTAGCCGTGGCGCTGCAGAAGCCCGGCGAACGTTCCCTGGACTGGTGGCCAGATGACGCGGCTCGCTTCGCCGTTGGCGACCTCGTACGCGAGGTCGTGCGGAAGCGTCACCACCAGCCGAATCGCGGGGACCGTCGTCGATTGCAACGGCGCGATGCGGACGTCCGCGGTGGCCTCCTGGCTGACGTCGTGCCCGGCACGAACGATTCCCCGCGCTCGAATCGCGACCTCGTAGCGCCCGAGTGGCGCTTCGTACCGCGCACAGGTGTCGAAGCGGTAGTCGCGCTGGCAGCCGTTGGCCAATGCCACGCAGAACAGCATCGCCAACGTTCGCCGGCATTGGCGAGCCTTGGAATGCGATAGGCTCTCATCGGTCTCGCCCGCCTGATGCGCCTCGACGAACATGCCCATGCGACGTCTCGCCATTCTGCTCTCGCTGCTAGCCGCCTCACAGACCCCGACCGACTGGCGGTCCGCGCCGGCTGAAGACTGGCGCTCGCTGTTCGACGGCAAGTCGCTCGACGGATGGGTGGTGAAGCTCGCGCATCACGAGCTCGGCGACAATTACGCCGACACCTTCCGCGTCGAAAACGGCGCCATTCGCGTCATGTACGACAAGTACGGCGACTTCGGCGCGCGCTTCGGACATCTCTTCTACAAGCAGAAACTGTCGCACTACGTGCTCGCGCTCGAGTACCGCTTCTTCGGCGAGCAGGCCAAGGGCGGGCCCGGCTACGCGCGTCTCAACAGCGGCGTCATGATCCACTCGCAGGCGCCCGAGACGATTCTGACGCATCAGGACTGGCCGATCTCGGTCGAGGCGCAATTCCTGGCCGGCAACCGCACCACGATGAACGTCTGCACGCCCGGGACCGAGATCTTCATGAACGGCGCGATGGTGAAGGCACACTGCACCAGTTCGACCTCCGCGTTTACGGCAACGACGGATGGGTCGGCGTCGAGATCGAAGTGCTGGGGGCCGAGCGGGTCCGGCACCTGATTGGCAGCCAGGTCGTGTTGCAGTACGAGAAGCCGATGATTGGCGGCGGCGTGGCGACGGGGTTCGATCCGGCAATCAAGAAGGACGGCACGGTTCTCGACAGCGGCTACATCGGGCTGCAGGCCGAGAGCCAGCCGGTCGAGTTCAGGAACATCCGCTTGTTGGATCTCTCGGGCTGCATGAAACCCGGCGACCGCGCTCATCGCCCGTACTTCGTGCACCGCGACGACGCGCGGTGCACGGCGCGGTGAGTTTCGCGATTAGAAGACGCGGACCTTGCCGTCACGATCCACGCGCCGAACGCGCTGCGCGTTCGTGATCGACGCTTCCAGGATCCAGACAGTGCCCTGCGGACTGACCGCGACGCCGGTCGGGCCCCACGTGACGGGTGTCGTGGCAACCGTCGTCACCTCGCCCGCCGCCGAGACGCGGCGAACGGCTCGGTCCTGATAGGCCGCCGCGTAGATATCCCCGTCGCATCGCTTGCGAGGCCCATCACGGCCAGACGATCGCGGCTGTCGCGATGGTCGTCGCGGAAGCCGGTTCGCGCCGGCGATGACGCTCCGACGTGCGGCCGTCCCGCGAGCGTTTCCACACACGATGGCGCCAGACGTTCGTGGCCTCGCCCTCGTACCAGAGATGTTCGCCGAAGAGCGTCCCTTCCACGTCGAACCACAGCTCGAGCGTGTGGACATCGCGGACCCCACAGATCTGAAAGTTGGGATCAGACCAGATCCAGGAGCCAGGACAGATCTGAAAGATCAGAACTGCCAGATCTTTCCTGGCCGGCTTTATCCGATCTGTCCCGGGCTCATCTGATTTGTCCTGGCGCGCGTCGGACCCGCTACTTCGTGACTGCGAAGTTGCTCACCAGCGCATCCGAGTTGTGGCTGACACGAATGCCGGCGATCCCATCGGTCGACGGAAGCTTGCCCGGCCCGGTCACGTCCGCCTTCGCGCCGCTCCACACGGCCGTCCCGTTGACGACGCACTCCACCTTGTCGCCCTTCACGGTCCAGCCGACTTCCTGGACCACTTCGGCGTCGGGACCGGCGGCCTTCTTCACGGCATCGTGGGGCATGGGTTTGCCCACGATGTCGGCGCGCTTGCCGCCGCTGAACATGCGGATGATGTAGTTGCCGTTGCGGTAGGCCGCGCAATAGAGCGCGTTGGGCGTGTCGGTATCGAGCTGGCTGCCGCCGATGAAGACACCGAACGGGTGCGGGTGGTTGTAGGTCTGCTTCGCCTCGGTGAACGTCGCTTTGACCGCGTAGTCTCCGCTTGCCGTGTTCGCCGGGCTCCAATACAACCCCGCCGGTCCCGTCGTCAGGCGGAAGTTGCTGCCCTCGGGCGCGAACTTCGAATCGTTGACCGTCAGCCCCTGCTTGTTGCCGACGTCGGCCTTCCCTTGCCAGCCTTTGACAGTGACACCGCCGCCGGCGACCTTCCGATCGGCATCGGCCGGCTGCTGGCCCGCCAGGGCACTGGTCAGGAACACTGCCGCGATTCCAACGGCCGCCATTCTCGACACGCTCATCTCGCCCTCCTCGTCTGTGCTAACGCCGCCGCACCTGCCGCGTCACCGGCTCGGCCATTCGTCCCTTCGACCTGTCAGTCTGGCACGGCATACGCCGTTCCGGCATCGGGTGTTGCATGGCCCGTCTGGTCGATGCGTGTGATGATACGCGCGCGCGACAGCCTTGCGCGCACAGGTCACGAGTCCGAGGACCATTCCATGATTGGACGACTCCCGGCGATCCTGACGGCGCTTCTGACGAGCGGATGGCTGGTTTCAGCGCAATCGCCGGCGCCCGCCGCCAGCTCGCCCGCGACCGGACAGACCGCGCCGGCAGCCGAGCGTCCCACCAATCTCGGCGCCGACGCCAACGGCAACCCGCTCCGCCTCGCGATCAAGACCGGCCACGTCTCCAATTACGACGAGGCAAAGGTTCGGCCCGTACACGCTTGCCGGATCCGCTCGTGCTCGGAGACGGCAGACGCGTCGCCGACGCGCGCACGTGGGGCACGCGGCGGCGCCCGGAGATCCTGCGGCTCTACGACACCGAAATCTACGGCCGCATTCCCGACGAGCGACGCCGAAGGTGACGTGGCAGGTCGCCGAGACCGACGCGCAGGCCCGCGACGGCACGGCGATCATGAAGCGGGTCGTCGGGCACGATGGGCACGGCCGCCGATGGCCCGCAGTCAAGCTGACGCTCTACACGCCGGCAAGGCCACCGAAGGCCGGTGCCGGTCATCCTGCTGGTGAACTTCGGCGGTGGCCCGCCGCCGCCCCCCGGATTCTGCCGGCGGCAGCGCGCCGCTTCCCATCCGATCCGCCGGTCGCCGCCGAGATCATCGCGCGCGGCTGGGGCTACGCGACCGTCGGATATCAGCGACATTCAGCCCGACCGGACGAACACGTTCGGACCGAGGGCGTCATCGGCCTCACGCTCGCGCCGGGACAGTCGCAGCCCGCGCCCGACGAATGGGGCACGATCAGCGCCTGGGCGTGGGGCATCAGCCGCATCATCGACTACCTCGAGACCGACGAGCCGTCGACGCGAAGCGGATCGCGATCTACGGGCATTCGCGGCTGGGCAAGACCGTGCTGTGGGCATCGGCGCGCGACGAGCGCATCGCGGCCGTGTTCTCGAGCTGCGCCGGCGAGATGGGCTCGGCGCTCGCGCGGCGCGACTGGGGCGAGACGGTCGACGACATGGCGCAGAACTTCCCGTGGCAGTTCGCCGGCAACTTCCAGAAGTGGGCGGGACGCTGGAACGAGATGCCGGTCGATGCGCACATGCTGATCGCGCTGAGCGCGCCGCGGCCCGTCTTCGTCACCGGCGGAACGACCGACCAGTGGGCCGACCCGGTCGGGCGAGTTCCTCGCGCGATGGTCGCGGCCGGGCCCGTGTATCGCCTGCTCGGGAAGAAGGATCTCGGCGTCACCGAACTGCCGCCGCTCGACACGCCGCTCACCGCGCGGCGATCTCGGCTGGCACTACCACACCGGCGGCCACACCGCGACACCGGCCGACTGGCAGGCCTTCCTCGCGTTTCTGGGCAAGTCTTTCGGCCAGTGACCGAGCTTTACCGTTTGCTAACGACTTCGGCGAGGCGAGCTCCGTATCTACCAGAGTTGGTCGTGCGGTCCCCCGCCCGACACGGCCATGGAGACTGTCGATGACCCGATATCGAATCCGCCCTGCCGCAGCTGGCTGGCGACCTCTTCCTGACCGACGGCGGCATTGAAACGACGTTGATTTATCACCGCGGCTGCGAACTGCCCGACTTCGCGGCCTTTCACTTGCTGAAGTCGCCCGCAGGCACCGCGGACCTGGATGCCTACTTCGTGTCCTATGCCGAAATCGCGCGGCGGTTCGGCACCGGCCTGATTCTCGAGAGCGCGACCTGGCGCGCGAGCGTCGATTGGGGCGCGAGGCTCGGTTATTCACGCCAGGCGCTCGCCGACGCCAACATCGAGGCCGTGCGCCTGCTCGAACGCATCCGGCGCGGGTTCGAATCCGAACGCGTCCCGATCGTGGTGAGTGGCTGCGTCGGACCGCGCGGCGACGGCTACGTGGCCGACACATCGATGTCTGCCGATCAGGCCGAGACGTACCACCGCGAGCAGATCGAGACGTTCGCGGGCACGGCCGCGGACATGGTCTGCGCCATCACCATGAACTATGCGGCCGAGGCCGTCGGCATCGCCCGGGCCGCCCGCCAGGTTCGGATGCCGGTCGCCATCTCCTTCACCGTGGAGACTGACGGCCGGCTCCCCACCGGGCAGTCGCTGAAAGCGGCAATCGCGGAGGTCGACGAGGCGACCGGCGGATATCCGGTCTACTACATGATCAACTGCGCCCATCCGTCGCACTTCGAAACCGTGCTCACGGGCAGCGAGCCGTGGCTCGCGCGGATTCGTGGCATCCGGGCGAACGCCTCGCGCATGTGCCATGCGGACCTGAACGAGTCGACCACGCTCGACGAGGGGAACCCCCACGAGCTGGCAACCGATTATGCGCCAGCTCAAAATGCGGCTGCCGCAGCTCAACGTGCTGGGTGGGTGCTGCGGAACCGATCATCGCCATGTCGAGCGGATCGCTGCCGCGTGTGTGCCGCTCTTTCGCGAGACGGTCCGCTCGAACTGACGCGCGGCGCGACCAGAACGGCCGAAACCGGGGGACGGAACTCGGCTGCCGCTGATCCGTCTCCTTTCGAGATGTCCATGCTCGCCCAGGACCTGAAGCTCTCCCTGCGGCAACTGCGGCGGCGGCCGGTCTTCACCCTCACCGCGGTGCTGACGCTCGCCATCGGCATCGGCGTCAATGCCGTCGCGTTCACGGTGGTCAACGGCGTGCTGTTCAAGAGCTCGCCGGTCGGCACGGCGACGACGTCGGGCGCAGTCGCGACGACGCCCGGAGGAGACGAGGGCGGCTATGCGTCGCTCGAGGAGTATCGAGCGCTTCGCCGACGCCACGCGCGGCGCCCTCGACCTCGCCGCCGAGGGCCGGCTATCGGTGGCGTGGCGCCACGACGGGACGACCGAAACCGCCTGGGTCCTGTTCGTCGTCGTCGAACTATTTCTCGATGGTCGATGCGCCGGTCGTCGCCGGCCGCGTCGAGGTCGTCACGCCGGCGTGGACGGCGCGCCGTCGGTCGTCATCGGCGAACGGTTCTGGCGGCGCAAGCTGAACGCGGCATCGCTTGCGGGGCTCACCCTGCGCCTCAACAACACCGACGTCAGCGTGGCCGGCGTGTTGCCGGACTCGTTCACGGGTCCTTCCGGAATCTATTCACCGGACGTGTGGCTGCCGCTCGACGAGCTCGCGCTCTTCAACACGTCGCCGGCGCTGCAGAAGCGCGATGACGCGCTGGCTGTTCCTGATGGGCCGATTGAAGCCGGGCATGAGCGTTCCCGAGATCCAGGGACGCGTCGACGCGGCCGCAGCCGCGATGGCGCACGACTGGCCCGACATCGCATCGCCAGCGCGGCGCCCGGTTCCGGCTGTTCGAGGAAGGCAACAGCGAGCGCCGCGGCGACCGACCGCCGCCGCCATCGTGGCGATGGGGATCATCGGCCTGGTCCTGCTGCTGGCCTGCTTCAACGTCGCCAACCTGCTGCTCGCCCGCGCGGTCGAGCGCGAGCGCGACATGGGGATTCGCGCCGCGCTCGGCGCCGAGCGCGCCGCGGCTCATTCGCCTCGTCGCCGATCGAAGGCTTCGTCGATCGCGGCCATGGCCGGCGCCGGCGCCGTCGTGCTCGCGTGGTGGACGCACTCGCTCGTCGGCTCGTTCGCCATTCCGATCGAGCAGCCGCAGCACATCGACCTGTCGCCCGATGCAACGGTCGTCGGCTTCATCGCGCTGCTGGTCCTCGTCGCCGGCGTGCTTCCGGGACTCTGGCCCGCGTCCGCGGCCGCGCGTGTCGACGTCCTGCGCGTGCTGGGATCGCAGGGCGCCAGCACCGCCGGCGGAAGGCCGTCGCCGATCCGGCGGTGGCTGGTCGGGCGCGCAGATTGCCGGGCTCGACTGCTTTTCTCGCGATCGCCGCGCTGTGTCGCGCAGTCGTATGGCAAGGTCTCGATCGCCGACTTCGGCTTCGCCCACGACCGGTCCTGGTCGTCGCCGAGTTCGAGCCCGCCGCGCACGGTACGACGCCGATCGCGTCCGACGCTACGTGCAGGCGCTGCTCACGCGTCTGCGAGCGCTGCCAGGCGTCTCCGACGTCGCGCTCGGCGATCGCGCGCCGTTCTTCATCGGCTTCGATCGGATGACGCCCGCCTCGTCCAGGCGCCACGCCCTGCGAGCCGGACTCGTGCCCGCAATTCGCCGACGATGGCGGTCGGACCCGGCTTACTTCAGGACGATGGGCATTGCCTTGGCGGCGGAGTCAGCTGAGTTCGGCGAGGCGAGAGGGCCGTGGCCGCGACCGACGTGATCATCAATCAGCCGCTCGCGCGGCAGCACTGGCCCGAGGGCCGAGGCGTCGGCGAGACGCTCCGCATCGGCCAGCGACGGCGATTCTCGGTCACCGTGATCGGCATCACGGCACAGACGCACACACGCGGGCTCAATCGCGAAGCAGCCCACGCTCTACGTGCCCGTGGGCCGCTGAGCAATTCGAAGGGGCCTGACCGTCGCGGCGCGCACCGCGTCGCCGCCGGACGCGCTCGTGCGTCCGTTCATCGAAGCCGCGCAGGCGGTCGATTCCGACGTGTCGCTCACGTCGCTCAAGACGATGCGAGCAGCGCATGGCCGTGCAGCTCTGGCCGTTCCGGACGTCGAGCTGGCTGTTCTCCGATCTGCGGCGTGCTGGCGCTGATCCTCGCAACCGTAGGCCTCGCCGGCGTCGTCATCCACGCCGTCAACCGGCGGCTGAGGGAATTCGGCGTGCGCGTATCGGTCGGCGCGACGCCCGCGCGACCTCGTCGTCGACGTGCTGAAGAGCAGCGCCGGCCTTCTCTTCCCGGGACTCGTCGTCGGCACTCGCGCTCGCGGCGGGCATTGGCGCGGCTGGTGCAGGCGGTGTTTCTTCGGCGTTGACGTTCTGAACCCGTCGATCTACATCGCGGTCGGCCCTCTCGAGGCGTCAATCGTGCTCGTCGCCTGTATCAGCCCCGCGCTCCGCGCCTCGCGCGTCGATCCGCTCGCGGCGCTGCGATCGGAATGAGCAGTGGTCGTCAGTTCGGTGCCATGCCGGCGGCGGGGCTAAAGCAGGGTGATGAAAACCCTGTCAAGGCACAACTCACAAGGCACAAGGCACAAGGTAAGGTCAAAGGAGAAGGGCGCATTCCCTCGTTTTCGGGCATTTTCAACCTTGGACATTCCTTGTGCCTTGTGCCTCGTGCCTTGTGCCTTCAGGCTGCTGGCTTTTTCAGCAGCCTGTTTTGAAGTCCCGCCCTCCTGGTGTTGGTGAAGGAGACCGGGGCTCAGCCGCGGGCGCAGGTTGGAAACCGCATGAGCCGTAGCCAGTCGCCTGTAGCCCGTAGCCTGCAGCCCTTCTGATCAGGGTCCCACACGCACAGGAACGGTGTGCCAGATCTGCTCGCAGTACTCGCGGATCGCCCGGTCCGACGAGAACCACCCGGTGCGGGCGACGTTCAGAATCGACATGCGCGTCCACCGGTCGCGATCGCGGTACGCCGCGGCAACGGCGTCCTGACACGCGACGTAGGCTTCGAAGTCGGCCAGCACGAGGAAGTCGTCGCGATCGAGCAGCGCGTCGACCAGCGGACGGAACAGCGACGCGTCGCCCCTCGAGAACGTGCCCGACGCGATCTGATCGAGGGCCTCGCGCAGCTCGGCGTTCGTTTCGTAGTGTGCCCGCGGCCCGTAGCCACGCGCCCGGACGGCCGCGACCTCTTCGGCCCGCAGGCCGAACAGAAAGAAGTTCTCGGGCCCGACCGCGTCTCGAAGCTCCACGTTCGCGCCATCGAGTGTGCCAATCGTCAGCGCGCCGTTCATGGCGAACTTCATGTTGCCCGTCCCCGACGCCTCGCGGCCGGCGGTCGAGACCTGCTCCGAGAGCTCGGCCGCCGGGTAGACGCGCTCGCCGTTCTTGACGTTGAATCCGGGCAGGAAGACCACGGCTAGCCGGCCCGCCACGGCCGGATCGGCGTTGACCACCTCGGCGACGCCCGTAATCAGCCGGATGATCAGTTTCGCCATGAAGTAGCCCGGCGCGGCCTTGCCGCCGAAGATCACCGTCCGCGCCGGCAGGTCGAGCGACGCGGTTGCGCCGCAAGCGGTTGTAGAGCGCGATCACGTGCAGCGACGTTGAGGTGCTGCCGCTTGTACTCGTGGATCCGCTTCACCTGGATGTCGAACATCGAGCCCGGATCGACGTGGATGCCGGTCTTGCCGGCGACGATGGCGGCGAGCCGCTGCTTGTTGGCGCGCTTCGTCTCGCGCCAGCGCTCGCGGAACGCCGCATCGTCGGCCAGCGGCTCGAGCTTCTTCAGCGACGCGAGGCTCGCGGATCCACTCCTCGCCGATCGCCTTCCGTGAGCATCTGCGGCCATCGCCGGGTTGCTCAGGCGCACCCAGCGCCGCGGCGTCACCCCGTTGGTGACGTTGACGAACTTGTCGGGCCAGAAATCGTGGAAGTCGCGCAGCACGTCCCGTTTCAGGAGCTCGGTGTGCAGCCCCGACACGCCGTTGACGTGATTGCAGCCGACGCTCGCGAGGTGCGCCATTCGCACCGTCTTGTCGCCGTCTTCACCGATGATCGACACTCGCTGGACCAGCGCCTCGTCGCCCGGATGCCGCGACGCGCACCTCGTCCAGGAAACGCCGATTGATCTCGAAGACGATCTCCAGGTGCCGCGGCAGGATGTCCGGCGAAGATCGGCAGCGACCATTGTCTCCAGCGCCTCCGGCAGCAGTGTGTGGTTCGTGTAGGCCAGCGTCCGCTGGGTCACGTCCCACGCCGTGTCCCAGTCGAGCAGGTGCTCGTCCAGGAGCAGTCGCATCAGCTCGGCGCACGGCGATCGACGGGTGCGTGTCGTTCAACTGCGACGGCGAATCCCTGCTCCAGATCGGTCGAGCGCTCCGCCCGACTCGAGGTGGAGGCGGATCATGTCCTGCAGCGAGCACGACACGAAGAAGTACTGCTGCTCGAGGCGCAGCCGCTTGCCCTTGACCGCATCGTCGTTCGGGATAGAGGACCTTTGTGATGTTCTCGGAGACGACCTTCTCCATCGACCGCCCCGTAGTAGTCGCCGACGTTGAACGCCGAGAAATCGAACGATTCCGTCGCCTCGGCCCGCCAGAGGCGCAGCAGATTCGACCGTGTCGACGCGATAGCCGACGATCGGCGTGTCGAACGGGATGCCTCGAACGTGGCGTGCGGGAATCCATCGGACGCGGTCGCGGCCGGCCTCGTCGCGCCACGATCTCGGTGCGGCCCCCGAAGCCCACCAGGCACGCCCGCTCGCCCCGCGGAATCTGCCAGGGATTGCCCGACGCGAGCCATTTGTCGGTGCGCTCGACCTGCCAGCCGTCGCGAATCTGCTGATCGAAGATGCCGAACTCGTAGCGGATGCCGTAGCCGATCGCCGGAATCTCGAGCGTCGCGAGTGAATCGAGGTAGCAGGCCGCCAGACGGCCGAGGCCGCCGTTGCCGAGCCCTGGCTCCCCTTCCTCGCTCACGAGCTCGTCGAAGCTCAGCCCGAGCAGATCGGTGGCCTCGCGCACCTCGCGCTCAATCCCGAGGTTCACGACGTTGTTGGCCAGGTGGGGGCCGGTGAGGTACTCGGCCGAGAGATAGGCGACGACCTTGACCTCCTTTTGCATCAGGGTCCGTGCCGTGCGAATCCACTTGTCCAGCAGCCGGTCGCGCACGGCATACGCCAGCGCCAGGTACCAGTCGTTGCGGGTCGCCTGCTCCGGCAACGTGCCGCGGATGTAGAACAACTGGTCGACGATGGCGCGGGCCAGCAGCGGCGGATCGTTGGCGGTGCGCGCGTCTCCGCTGTGACGTCGGAACCTGCGTCGGTCGGTCAGTGAGATGTCGGTCACGAATGTCCCCTCCGCCGGTTGTGGATGAGCGTCCCGACTGTAGCAAAGACCGGGTCGTGGCGTCTCCCACTGCTTGCAACGGCCGGTTGTTGGTGATATGGCTATCCCATATGAAGGAACCGAAGGCCGACGTCTGGCAGGGTACCCTGGCGCTGATGGTGCTCAAGACCCTCGAGGCGCTCGGCCCGCTGCACGGGTACGGCATCGCGCGGCGCATCGAACAAACCAGCGAGCAGCAGCTGGTCGTCAATTACGGCACGCTCTATCCCGCTCTGCTGAAGCTCGAACAGGAGGGATACATCTCGTCCGAATGGGGTGTGTCGGAGAACAACCGCCGGGCCAAGTACTATGCGCTGACGCGCGCCGGGAAAAAACAGGTGCAGGCGGCCGCGCGCAACTGGGAGCGCACGACCGGCATCATTGCCCGCTTCTTCTCGCCGGAGGAAGCCTCGTGATTCGGCGAGCCCTCGCCTGGTGGCGCCGGCTCGGCACGCTGTTCCAGCGCGATCGGCTCGATCGCGAGCTCGCGGACGAGCTCGACAGCCATCTCGCCCTGCACATCGACGACAACCTTCGCGCCGGCATGACGCCGGCCGAAGCGCGGCGCCGCGCCTTGCTGAAGCTCGGAGGCATCGCCCAGGTCGAAGAGACATACCGCCGGCGCCGCGGCATGCCGCTCGTCGAGCACCTCGCCCGCGACGTGCGATTCGGCCTGCGCTCGCTTCGCCACACCCCGAGTCTCACGGGCGTGGCGATTCTGACTCTCGGCCTGGGCATCGGCGTCAACGCGTCGATCTTCGGCGTGCTCAACGCGCTGGTGTTCCAGCCGCTACCTGTCCCGGAGCCGCATCGGGTCGTGATGGTGAACCGTCACGACGGTGCGACGCAGTCGTACCCGGATTATCGCGATCTGCGCGATCGCAACACGGTTCTCACGGGCCTGGCCGCTTATCGTTTCGCGCCGATGAACATCGGCGACGCGGGCACGCCCGCGCGAGTCTGGGGCTACCTCGCCACCGGCAACTATTTCGACGTCCTCGGCGTTCCGGCCCTCGTCGGACGCACGTTCCGGCCCGAGGACGATCGGACGCCCGGCGGACATCCAGTTGCCGTCCTGAGTTACTGCGTTACTGGCAGCGCCGCTTCGCCGCCGATCGCTCGATCGCCGGCCGGACCATCCGCATCAACGGGCTCCGTTACACCGTCCTGGGGGTGATGCCGCCGCGCTTCGAGGGCACCGAGCGCTTTTCCGCCCGGACTTGTGGGTGCCGATGGCCATGCAGGCGGAAATCGAGTCGGGAAATGCCTGGCTCGAGCGACGCCAGACGCACAACATCTTCGTCGTCGGGCGGCTCGGAACCGGCGTGACGCCGGCCCGGGCCGAGTCGTCGCTCGGCGTGGTCGCCGCTCAGCTCGGGCGTGAGCACCCCAACCTGAACGAGGGGGTGCGGTTCACGCTCTCGCCACCCGGTCTCGCCGGGAACATGTTGCGCGGGCCGGTCATCGGGTTTGCCGGAGCGCTCCTCGTGGTCGCCGCGCTGGTTCTGCTGCTGGCGTGCACGAATCTCGCGGGACTGCTGCTCGCCCGCGTCGCGGACGGTCAGCTCGATCGCGCCATTCGCCTCGCGCTCGGCGCCACGAGTTGGGATCTGGTCCGCCGTTCGCTCGTCGAGAGCGCGCTGCTCAGCGCCGGAGGAGCAATCGTCGCCCTCGCCCTCGCCTACGGTGTGGCCGGCGCGCTCACAGCCTGGCGGCCGCCGCTCGACTTTCCCCTGTCCGCCACCATCGGCATCGACCTTCGGGTGGTGGGCTTCGCCCTGGCGCTCGGCGTCGTGGCGACATTCCTCGTGGGCTTCGTGCCCGCCGTCCAAGGCCGGCGGACGAACGTCGCGGGAGCGCTCAGGCACGACCAGCCTCGGCTGGTCTTCGGTTGGCGGGCGCGTGATGTCATCGTCGGCCTGCAGGTCGCGCTGTCACTGGTGTTGCTCGTCGGATCGCTGTTGATCGTTCGCAGCCTGCAGCGCGCGACCGCCATGGACCTCGGGTTCAATCCACGGGCGGCCGTTTCGTTGAGCGTCGATCTGGGTCTCCAGGGCTATGACGGCGATCGCGGCCGCGCGTTCGCATCCAGAGCTCTCGATCGGGTCCGCCCACTTCCTGGCGTCGAATCGGCAGCGATCGCCAATTCGTTGCCGCTCAGCGTGGACACCTCGACCCACGGCGTCTTCATCGAGGGAAGGCCCGCCGCGCGCGCAACCGAGGTGCCGTCGGCCATCTACTACCAGGTGACCCCGGGCTTCTTCCACACGATGCAGATGCCGCTCATCGCCGGACGCGACTTCACGGAGCTCGACACCTCGAAGAGCCCGCGCGTGGCCATCGTGAACGAGGCCTTCGCGAGGCTGATCGGCAACGTCGACCCGCTTGGCAAGCGTTTTCGGACGGGCCGCTCGGGCGACTGGATCGAGATTGTCGGCCTCGTGCGGAGCGGCAAGTATCAGTCGCTGACCGAAGCACCCCAGCCGGTCGCGTTCCATCCGCTCTCGCAGTGGTACAACCCGACGACCACCATCGTCGTGCGGAGCTCGATGGACGACGGCCGCGCGCTGAATCTCCTCAGACGCGCCGTACACGAGCTCGATCCAGACCTCGCCACCTTCGGCGAGGGCAGCCTGTCGGGACTGCTGGAGCTGCCGTTGTTCCCGATGCGGCTCGCGGCGGCTTCGCTGATGCTCTTCGGCCTGCTGGCGGTCGTGCTGGTCACGATCGGCACTTATGGGCTCGTGTCGTACAGCATCGCCCGGCGCACACGTGAGCTCTGCATCCGGCTCGCCATCGGCGCGTCAGCCGGTCACATCGTCCGGATCATCCTCGGCCGGATTGCCGTCATCTGCCTCGGTGGCGCCGCCGTGGGCGCAGCCGTTGCGCTCGCGGGAGCGCCGCTCATCTCACCCCTGCTGCTGGACGTGCGCCCGCGCGACCCGCTCGTGTTGTCAGGCGCCGTCGGCATCCTCGGGATGGTGACGGCGCTCGCGACGTGGTTGCCGACGCGCCGGGCGCTCCGCAGCGACCCCGCCACGCTGCTTCGCGATCGCTGAGACGGACGATCGTTCCATTCCTCTTGACAATCGAAAGTACGCGCGCCTACGCTTCTTTCGTAGATCGAAAGGAGCGGTGTGGCCAAGGAACGAGGAGACCTGCTGCAGGGCACGCTCGACATGCTCGTCCTCAAGGCGCTGCAGCTCGAGCCGATGCACGGGTGGGGCATCACCGAACGCATCGAGCAGTGGTCGGAAAGCGTACTGCAGCTGGGGCAAGGGACGCTCTACCCGGCGCTGTACCGGCTCGAGCGTCAGGGCCTGATTCGATCCGAGTGGAAGGTCACCGCGAACAATCGCAACGCCCGCTACTACGCGTTGACTCGCGAGGGCCGGCGGCACCTCAATGACGAGCTGGTTCAGTGGCGCCGCATGTCTCGCGCGGTCAACCTCGTGCTCGAAGTGACCAATACACGCTGAGGGAGCTGGTGCGGAGCACGTAGTCGTGCTCGACACCAGTGAGTCGAAGGGCAGCTGAGAAGCGTCATGAGATGGATCACCGAGAGCTGGCGCTGGATCCGGTCGATCGGGCGTCGCGGCGCGCTCGAACGCGGTCTCGATGAAGAGATTCGTTTTCACATCGACCAGCAGACAGCGAAGAACCAACGGGCCGGCATGAGTCCGGACGCGGCCAGGCGCGAGGCACTGCTCAAGTTCGGCGGCGTGGAACGCGCGCGGGAGAGCACGCGAAACGAGATCCGGCCGGCGCTGGTCGACGACTCGGTGCGCGATCTCCGCCACGGCGTTCGCGTCTTGACGGCAGCGCCGGGCTTCACCATCGCGGCGCTGTCGACGCTGGCGCTCGGCATCGGCGCGACCTCGGCGATCTTCAGCGTCGTGCGCACGGTGATGCTGGAGCCGCTGCCGTACCACGAGCCCGATCGCATCGTCGCGGTGTGGGAGACCAACCGGGGCGGAACCGTGCGGAACGTGATCGCGCCGGCCAACTTCGTCGCCTGGCGCGAGCGGACGCGAACGCTGGCCCATCTCGCCATGGTAGGACCGGCCGACATCGCGATGGTCGTCAACGGCCAGCCCCTCGACGCCGATGGGCTCGCCTTCTCGGCCGACGCGTTCCGCGCGTTCGGCGTCCAGCCGGCGCTCGGCCGCCCCTACACGGCCGACGAAGATTTCGGCGGCAACAACGCGCTCATCGTGCTGAGCCACGAGTTCTGGCAGCGGCGCCTCGGCGGCCGCCAGGACGTCCTCGGCCTGACCCTCTCGACCGACGACGGGCCGCGTACGGTCCTCGGTGTGATGCCTGCCGGCTTCACGGTCGTCGGTCAGAAGGCCGACTTCCTCGTTCCCTACGCTCAGACACTCGAGCAACTGCGTGCGGTGCGCGGCCGCGGCAGCTCGTACGCGGTTGGGCGCCTGCGAGATGGGGTCTCGTTCGAGCGGGCGTACAGCGAGATGCGGAGCATCTATGCCGAGCTCGAACAAGAGGAGCCCCAACGCAACGCGCGCCGGACGGTGATGCTCTTCGGTCTGCAGGAACAGATGGTCGGCGAGCTGAAGCCTGCGCTTTACGCGCTGGTGGGCGCAGTGGTGCTCGTGCTGCTCGTGGCTTGCGTGAACGTCGCCAACCTGCTGCTGGCGCGGAGCGCGGCGCGCGAGCGTGAGCTCGGGCTGCGCGCGGCACTGGGCGCGAGACGCGGCCGGCTGGTGCGGCAGATGCTCATCGAGAGCCTCGTCCTGGCTGCGGCCGGCGGGATCGCAGGGCTGGGCGTCGCCACGTTGTGTCATCGCGGCCTGCTTGCGCTGGTGGGCGATCGCATTCCGATTCCACGCCTCGACCAGGTGGCACTCGATGTGCCGGTGGTCGCCTTCACCATGCTGACCGCCCTGGCGACCGGCATCCTCTTCGGCCTCGTCCCGGCGTTCGTCTCGACGAGCACCGCGAGCGATGCGCTCCGCGAAGGCGGCCGTCACGGAGGCGGACGCCGCCTGCACCGCGTGCTCGGCATCCTGGTCGTCGCCGAAGTGGCGCTGTCACTCGTGCTGCTGGCCGGCGCCGGTCTGTTGATGCGCAGTCTGGTCAAGCTGCAGAGCAACGACCTCGGCTTCCGCACCGACGGCGTGCTCACGGCGAGTGCCCAGCTTCCGTCCACGCGCTACGACGTGCCGGAGGCCGGTCACTTCTTCGACGAGTCGCTGACGCGGATTGCGAGACTGCCCGGCGTTCAACACGCGGCAGGGGCCGCCTGTCTGCCAGTTCCGTTCGCGTGCATCGGCACCAGCTTCTGGCGGGTCGACCTGCCCAAGCCGGCGAATGGCCGGCTCTCTTCCAGCCAGGTGCGGCCGATCACAACCGGCTTCTTCAAGACGATGGGGATTCCGCAGGTGGCGGGCCGCGACTTCTCCGCCTCCGACACGGTCGATTCGGTTCCGGTCGCGATCGTCAGCGAAGAGCTCGTCAGGCAGCAGTTCCCGGAGGGCGGCCCGCTGGGCCGCCGCCTTCGGATCAACGTCGATCACGCCAACGGGCGGGACGACGTGGAGTGGACGATCGTCGGCGTCGTCGGCAACATCAAGTCGTCGCTCGACGGGCCGGTCCGCCAGACGATCTTCATCCCGACAACGCAACGTCCCAACCGCGGCATCACGTTCTTCGTTCGGACGACTCAGGATCCGATGTCCCTGGCGACGAGCGTGACGAAAACCATCCAGACGATGGAACCGGAGGCGCCGGTGAGCATCCAGACGCTCGAGGTCGTCGTCGGTAACACGGTGGCACGCCCGCGCGCGATTTCGATCCTCGTCGGCGTGTTCGCGCTCGTCGCGCTGGGGCTCGCGGCCGTCGGCGTCTACGGCGTCATGGCCTACTCGGTTCGTGAGCGGACGCAGGAAATCGGGGTCCGCATGGCCCTCGGCGCCACATCGAGCTCGGTCGTCCGCCTCGTGCTCGGCCAGGCGCTGCGACTCGTCTCGATTGGCGTGGTGGCCGGGCTGATCGCTGCGGCTCTGCTCACCCGCCTCCTCGAGCGGCTGTTGTACGAGGTCGATCCGTTCGATCCGTGGACGTTTGCGGCCACGGCGCTGGTCCTGCTCGCGGTCGCTGCGTTCGCCTCTTACGTGCCGGCGCGACGCGGGATGCGGATCGCGCCCGTCGACGCGCTGCGAACGAATTAGGCTCAGTCAGCGCACAGGACGTCGACGGGATTGTGCGGTGACCATCGATCAGGCCGCACCGCGCGAGCGCGATGGGGTGCCTCGCTCGTTCCGGCGAGACGGGCGATGACCGTCGAGCCGACGATCGCCGGCGTCGCGACTTACGTCAGGACCCCTCGACGGGCCACATGATCCGGGCGATCGCGTTGGCCAGTTGTTTCCAGCGCGACTCTTCACGCACCAGCTGTTTGCGCCCCGCCGGCGTCAAGCGGTAGTACTTGAACTCGCGGTTGCGATCCTTCGCCATCTCCCAGTTCGAGCTGACCCACCCCTGACGCTCGAGACGATGGAGCGCGGGATAGAGCGACCCGTGCTCCACTTGCAGCACGTTGTCGGTCGTGCGCTGAATGTGCCTGGCGATCTCGTGCCCGTGCGCGGGTCCGAACCGGAGCACGCGGAGCACGAGCATGTCGAGGGTGCCCTGGAGGAGCGCGAGACGTTCGGAGGAGGATTGGCCCATGGCGATGGTCGACACACTACCATGGCGCCGCACCACAAAGGGAATCGCGAGCCTGTGGCGCGGCGAAAGCGCACGTCTCGAGTGGCCGACGCCCTTCGGCCTCGCCACGAGAGTGTGACGATTCGGATGGACCGGGAGGCGGGCGCGCTCCGTCTAAGCAGGAGCAGGCCGAAAAGGGGTTCGGTCGCTCCTGTTCAGGTTGACTTTAGCGGTCAAGTCCGCTCATCGTGGTTCGCTCGCCAACTCGTCTTCGAGCCGCGGCTCCAGCCGCTGCGCGCTGGACGCGCGCGTTCGGTTTTCGAACGTCGTTCCCATTGGCCTGCGCCGCGAGCGCGGGAAAGGGGTGCCACATGGAGTCCAGCAGAATCATGCGCCTGGCGCGCGCCGGCGTGTTCGCCACCATTGCGGGTCTGTGCCTCGCGCATCCGGTGTTCGGCCAGACGACCCGAGCCACGCTGACGGGTACGGTAACCGACCCGAACGGCGCGGTCGTGCCGGGCGCGACGGTGAGCGTGACCAACGTCGCCACGAACATCATCACGACCACCCAGACGAACCAGGACGGCATCTACACCTTCACCGCGCTGCAGCCCGGCGGGTACAACGTCGAAGCGGAGCTCAGCGGGTTCAAGCGCAACGTCCAGACCGGCATCGTCCTCCAGATTGCAGAGACGTCGAGGCTCGACATCCCGCTCGAAGTCGGCGCGGTGACCGAGGAAGTGCGCGTAGTCAGCCAGGCGCCGCTCGTCCGCAGCACGTCGAGCGAGCAGGGGCAGGTGATCGACTACAAGCAGATTCAGTCGCTGCCGCTCAACGGGCGGCTCTTTCAGCAGCTCATTACGCTCACGCCAGGGGCGATCCCGGCGGGATTCGCCGACTTCGCGGAGAACCCCGCGGGTGCCGGCGCGCGGAGCGCCGTCCACCACAGCGTGAACGGCCTGCCGTGGTCGGGCAACAACTACCTGCTCGACGGCGTCGCGAACAACGAGCCGCTCAACGCGTTCGTCAACATCACGCCGCCGCTCGAAGCGCTGCAGGAATTCAAGGTGCAGACCAACAACCCGACCGCCGAGTTCGGGGTGTTCGGAGGAGCGGTCGTCAATCTGAGCATCCGATCGGGCACCAACGCGTTCAGCGGCTCGGTGTTCGAGTACTACCGCGACGACTCGCTGAACGCGCGCAACTTCTTCGCCGCGACCAAGGCGCCCTTCAATTCCCACCAGTTCGGCGGAACGTTCGGCGGGCCGCTCGTCCGCAACCGGGCGTTCTTCTTCGGCGACTACCAGCGGCTGCAGCAGGATCAGGGGCGGACGGTCGTGGCCACCGTTCCGACCGAGGCCATGCGGCGCGGTGATCTCAGCGAGTTCAGCACGCCCATCTTCGATCCGTCGTCGCGGGCGGCGTTCGCGGGCAACATCATCCCGGCGGACCGCATCAACTCGATCACGCGGCAGGTGGCCGACATCTTTCCGCTGCCCAACCGGCCTGGGATCGCCGACAACTACATCGAGAACAACGTCGTCACCCAGGAGCAGGACGCGTTCGACATCCGCGGCGACCTGAATCTGGCCGAGTGGGGGTCGGCCTTCGGCCGCTACTCGAGGGCCGATCGCGAGTTCGTCGAACCGGCGACGGCCAACATCTTCATGTCCGGCGGCAACCGATCCGAATCGGGCAACTACAACCTGGTGCTCGGGCATACGTACACGTTCTCGTCGAGCCGCCTCAACGAGTTCCGGCTCGGCATCAACAAGTACGACCTTGCGCAGTTCGGCTCCGACTTCGGAATCCCGAAGAACAACGAGCTCGGAATCCCCAACGGCAATATCGACGGGCATCCCTACACGTTCGGCATCGCCAACTTCAACGTGGCCGGCTTCCTCGCGACGGGGTCGCCCGGGTTCACCAACTCGGTCCGCATCGGCCAGACCGTCCAGCTGTCCGACAACTTCACGTGGCTCATGGGCCGGCACTCGCTCAAGTTCGGCGGCGATACCCGGTTCATCACCTCCACGCTGACCAACCCGCAGACGCAGCCGCGGGGACTCTTCACGTTCGATCGAAACTACACCAGCAATCTCGGGGCGGCGAATACCGGTCAGCCGTGGGCGAGCTTCCTGCTCGGCCTGCCGAACCGTGTGCAGCGCGACTTCGTCGACACCTATCCAGAGGTTGAAATCAATTTCGTCGGGTTCTTCGTCCAGGACGACTTCCGGGTGACCCGGAACCTGACGGTGAATCTCGGCCTTCGCTGGGATCTGCTCACGTCGCCGGTCGAGAAGAGCAACCGACAGACCAACTTCAGCCTGCAGGACGGGTTGATTCACTCGGCATCCGATGAGGATCGTGGGCCGCTGACCACGAACTTCTACGGCGGCTGGGCGCCGCGTCTGGGCGTGGCGTATTCACCCGACGACGGCCGCACGGCCATCCGCGGGGCGTATGGCATCAGCTACTACCGAGACAACTTCGGCGCGAACGGCGGGACGCTGGAACGGAATCATCCGCTGTTCCAGCAAATCGATCTGCAGACGCCCAACCAGTTCGTGCCGTTCCGCAGCGTGAGCGACGGACTTCCGGGGTTCACGCCGGTCCCGCTGACGCCGACCATCGCGCCGCCGCCCGGCTTCGCGGTGTTCTTCTTCCCGGCGGACGACAAGCCGAACATGGCGCACATGTTCAACGTCGGCGTCCAACGCCAGTTGCCCTGGTCGTCGGTCCTCGACGTCGCCTACGTCGGCACGCGCGGTAAGAACATCTTCGTCAGCCGCAACGTCAACGT
The DNA here is from genome assembly GCA_963840865.1 of Vicinamibacterales bacterium. Taxonomy (GTDB): domain Bacteria; phylum Acidobacteriota; class Vicinamibacteria; order Vicinamibacterales; family Vicinamibacteraceae; genus CAWJAP01. The sequence continues at coordinate 64,928 of CAWJAP010000019.1, read as the reverse complement.
ACCGCTTCCGGGCCCTGGTGCCCTCGACCCGCGCCGGCCGTACTTCTCGATTTCGCCGAACATCCCGGTCATCAACCAGCGGTCGGGCGACGCCGAGTCCTGGTACAACGCGCTCCAGCTGAAGGTCGACAAGCGCTTCTCCCAGGGCCTGCAGGCGCTCGTCTCGTATACCTGGTCGAGCACCGAGGACACGGCGTTCATCCTCCACCCGGCGTTCGAGACGCGGGCTCCGTCGACCGGCAAGGCCATCGACGTTCCCCACAACTTCGTCCTGAGCTTCGCCTACGAGCTGCCGTTCGGCGCAGGCAAGACGTTCATGTCGGATGCTTCGGGCGTCGTGCAGAAGCTGGTCGAGGGCTGGGCCATCAACGGCATCACCATGTTCCAGAGCGGCCAGCCGCTCAACATCAGGCTGGCCTCGTCGCAGCTCAATACCGGCACGGACAACTGGGCCAACGTCACCTGTGGCGACATCGGCATGCCCGAGCTCGTCACCCAGTGGTTCGACACCAGCTGCTTCGCGACGCCGCCCAACTTCGAGTTCGGCAACTACGAGATCGGCCAGGTGCGCGGTCCCGGTTCGTCAACACCGACTTCTCGATCTTCAAGCGAACCCCCCTCGGCGGCACTCGCTCGATCGAGTTCCGGATCGAAATGTTCAACCTGTTCAACAAGGCGCACTTCTCGAACCCGAACGACCGCCTCGGCAACGCGATCTTCGGCCGCATCAGCAGCACGAGGTTCCCGTCCCGGGAGATTCAGCTCGGTTTCCGGTTCCTGTTCTGAGCCGTCTCGCCGCTCCTCCAGCCCTGCTCAGGCCCCCTCGGGCCTCTATAATCGCGCGCACTGGAGGAGCGGATGGTTCGTCGGATCCTGGCGGGGTTCCTGCTCGCGTGCCTCTCGTTGCTGGCGCCACGGGCGCGCCCCGCCGCGCACGAGGGCACCGCGTGCGGGGATCTCGCGGGGCTCACCATCCCAGGCCTGGTCGTGAACGCGGCGACCGTGGTGCCGGCCGGCCCGTTCACCCCTCCGGGCGCGAAGACCACCCTCACGCTCCCCGCCTTCTGCCGCGTCGAAGCCACGGCGCGCCCCACGAGCGACTCTGAAATCCGGATCGAAGTCTGGATTCCGCCGGCCCGGGAGTGGAACGGCAGGTTCCAAGGCGTGGGCAACGGCGGCTACCAGGGCTCGATCTCGTACGCCGCCATGGCCGCCGCACTGCGCCGGGGCTATGCCACGGCGAGCACCGACACGGGCCACACTGGCGACGACGTGATCTTCGGGAAGGGACACGCGGAGAAGGTGGTGGACTTCGGGTAGCGCGCGATTCACGTGATGACCGACACGGCGAAGCTCGTCATCCGCAACGCGACCGGCCGGTTCGCGGAGAAGGCCTACTTCGTCGGCTGCTCGAGCGGCGGCCACCAGGCGATGTCCGAGGCGCAGCGCTTCCCCGGCGACTACGACGGCATCGTCGCGGGCGCGCCGGCCAACAACCGTATCCGCCAGACGTTCGGGCTCATGTGGGGATGGTCGGCCATGCACCGCGCGGACGGCACGCCGTTACTCGACGAGCGCGCGCTGACCCTGGTCACCCGCGCAGTCGTCGCCGCGTGCGACGGCGATCGACGGGTTGAAAGACGGGCTCGTCGAGGATCCCGCGCGTGCCGGTTCGATCCGGCGGCGCTGGCCTGCCAGAGCGCGGACTCGGCCGCCTGCCTCACGGCGGAGCAGGTCGAGGCCGTCAGAAAGGTCTACGCCGGCGCGAGGAATCCGCGCACCGGCGAACAGATCTTCAGCGGCTGGCCGCGCGGCAGCGAGGCGTTCGGCGAGAGCGCCATCCAAAGCTGGCGCCAGTACCTGATCGACCCGCCCGAGCCACCGCGGATCGGCGTCTTCCGCTACTTCCTGTTCCACGACCCGAACTGGCACTGCGCTCGCTCGACTACGACCGCGATCTGGCCTATGCGCTCGAACGACTCCCTCATCTCCACGCGATGGACCCCGACCTCTCGCCGTTCAAGACGCGCGGCGGCAAACTGATCATGTACGCGGGCTGGGTGGATCCCGTCGTCCCGCCTCAGGACAACGTGGCCTACTACGAGGCCGTCGCGAAGGCCCTGGGCGGCCATGAGGTGACACGCGCATTTCTTCCGGCTCTTCATGGCGCCCGGCATGGGCCACTGCTCGGGCGGGCCAGGACCGAACCAGTTCGACGCGCTCGGCGCGCTGGAGCGCTGGGTCGAGAAAGGCATTCCGCCCGATTCGCTGCCCGCGACCGTCACCACCGGTGGCGTCACCGCGATCACGGCCGCTGTGTCCGTATCCACAGGTCGCGCGTTACCGTGGGAGTGGCAGCATCGACGAGGCCGCGAGCTTCGCGTGCGTGGCGCCGAAGCCGCCGAGGAAGACGGCACGCGGGCACGATGCGCTCGCCGGACGGCCGGATGCGATGCACGGACATGGCATGACCGGGGTGGCGCATGGTTGATCGCAGCCACGTCATGCACCTTGCGGAAGCTCTCGCCCGCATTCCGGGACCTCACGACGAACGCGCCTGCACGGTACTGCGGCGTGGAAGCGTTCACGTGAAGCTCTCCGCGCACCCTCTGCGTCCGAACCGTCAGACACCTCATGAACAGGACGAGCTCTACGTCGTCATCTGCGGTCGCGGCGTTCTGTTCCACGGTGGAAAGCGGGACGCGTTCGAGGCGGGCGACTGCATGTTCGTCGCCGCGGGGGTCGAACACCGTTTCGAGGACTTCAGCGACGACCTCGCGGTGTGGGTCATCTTCTACGGTCCCCCGGGAGGCGAGTTGCCGGTATGACGCCGCGCGATCGCTCGCTCTCGTGTCGGCTCGATGTGAAACCGCTCGAGCCACCCGGCGATCTGGAGGGTGGATCGAACCGAATGGGTGAGGCCGCACAGGACGAGCTCGCCGTCGCCCTTGCGAAGGCGGTCGGCGGTGGAGTCGAGCGTCAGCAGAGCGCGACCGCTCAGGTAGTCGACCGCGGTCAGGTCGACGATCACGTGCCGGCAACCGGCGTCGAGCGCCGCGGCAAGCATCCGCTGGAGCTCTCCGGCGGCCGAATGCCCCAAGCGACCGGTGACCGTCAGGACGAGCGTTCCGTCCAGATCGTCCTGGCGGATCGACAGCTCCCAGACCGTGCGCGGATTCGACGGCATGGATCGATTAAGGACGCGTGCGTCGGGATTTCCGTTCCGCTTGCCCGGAACCGGTACATTCTCATCTGATCTGTTCCGGATCGGGCGGTAGGACGAAGATGATGATTTCGAGTGAGGTCCAGCGCTGACCGTCTCCGTGCTCCTCGCGTTCGTCCCGGTTCTGTTCTTCGTGACCGAGTTGCGGCTGCTCGACAGCTACAAGCTCGTGTGCCGCTCCGCAGCGATCACCTCCATCGTATGGGGCGGCGCAGCGGCCGTTGCGTGTCTGTCCATCCACCAGTCGCTGCTCGCGTCGGAACTGGTCGACCTGCAGACGGCGGGCCGCTACATCGCCCCGGTCACCGAGGAAACGCTGAAGGCGCTGTTCGCGGTCATCCTGATCGCCCGTCGACGGATCGGATTCTCGGTCGACGCCGTGATTCACGGCTTCGCAATCGGAACCGGGTTCGCACTCGTCGAGAACGCCGTGTATCTGCGCTCGCTCGGCGAAGCGTCGATCGTTCTCTGGACGGTGCGCGGTTTCGGCACGGCCGTGCTGCACGGCGCCACCACTGCGATTTTCGCGATGATCTCGCGGACGCTGGTGGAGTCGGGTCGTGTCCGGCAGGCGCTGGCGTTCGCGCCGGGATGGCTCGCGGCCGTCCTGATTCACGCGGTTTTCAACCGTGCGTTGATCTCGCCGATCGCCATGACACTGGCGCTGTTCGTCGCCGCGCCGGCGCTCGTGCTCCTCGTATTCCGACGAAGCGAGCGTGCGACGCGCGAGTGGCTCGGTCCGGGGCTGGACCTCGATGTGGAGTTGCTGGATCTTCTCCGGTCCGAGCGCTTCGATCAGACGCGGAGCGGACTCTATCTGCGGGAGCTTCGCGACCACTTCCCGGCTCCGACCGTGGCAGACATGGTGTGTCTCCTTCGTTTGAGGATCGAGCTCTCGATTCAGGCGAAGGCGCTGCTGCTGGCTCGCGAGGCCGGACTGGAGCTGCTGCCCGACGCCGACCTTCAGGAGAGCCTGACGGAGTTGTCGTACCTGAATCATTCCCTCGGCTTCACCGGCCGCCTCGTGCTCAAGCCGTTGCAGGTGACCCCGGCTCGCGACGATTGGCACCAGCATCTTCTGACGGAACGTGCGGCGTCGGGGAGGCTCTGGCCGACCGCGTTCCGGCGGTAGCACGTACGAAGGCGGCCGGACTGTCGCGAGCCGGGGGGGGTTCCGGGCCAGGCGTGGACAACGGATGGCGATGGGCGAGAGCGGGGTCGATTCCTCAGTCAAACGTCGAATCGTCGGGTGCTTGAAAGGGCTCGCCACCGGTGATGCGATCGGCAAACAGACCGAGACGCTGACGCGTGCCGACGTGCTCCGATGGTATCCGGATGGGCTCCATGGGTTCGAGGGCAGGCACGGGACGCCCATTCCGCGATATGTGGGCAACAAAAGGCGCGAGTGGCGAATTGGCGAGACCACCGACGACACCGAGCGCACGATTGCCGTCGCGCGGGCGATCCTCCGGGACGGCGATGTCCGTCACGCCAGCGTCGGACGGGAATTGCTCACGTGCACGAAGTGCATTCATCCGGGCATCGCATCGCTCTGGGAGTTCCATCAGGCGGGCGACCCGGCGCGAGTCGCGCGGCGACACGATGGATGTGGCGCAGCGGTTCGAGTGTCGCCGGTCGGGATCCGCTATCGTTCGGATCGACTGGAAGACCTCGTCGCCGGCGCCGAGGCGGCCTCGATTCCAACGCACGGAGGCGCCATCGCGATCGCCGCTGCGGCCGCGACCGCGGCCGCTGTCTCCGCGGCCATCGACGGCGCCTCGCCCTCGGGGATTCTTGCGATCGCGCAGCGCGCGGCCGCGCAGGCCGAACGCCGGCGATCAGGCCTGCCGGCCACCACCTTCGCGGAAGCGGTGCGCACCCTGCACGCGAGTCTGTGCGACTCGCGCGCGCTCCGCGCGGAGGATGTGGCAGCCCGAGGCTTTCCAACCAGCCCGTTGACCATCGTGCCGCTGGCCCTCGCGCTGGCGACGATCATGAACTCGGCCGAGGCCGCGATTCTCCTGGCCACGAATGTCGGCGGCGATAGCGACTCGGTGGCCTCGATTGCGGGAGCCATTCTCGGTGCGAGATGCCCCGAGACCGTGAACCCCGACTGGTACGAGGTCGTGGAGCGCGTCAACGCTCACGATCTGCTCGCGCTCGCGGACGATCTCGCAGCCGTTCGAAGCTGACCCTACGGCCCGTCAGGCCGAGGTCAGACGCACCTCGGCAACCGCAGATCAGAATACGGAAATGCGATACTGGGCAGCCATGCGCAGGCTCGCGATCGTGCTGGCGCTCGCGCTCACGTCGGACGGTACGGCAGTCGGCCAAATCGATCAGACGATTGCCGAACTTCTCAAGTCCCACCAGTTCGATCTCGCGACCGAGGGCAAGGCGCTGCTCGAGAAGGAGGCCAGAGCGGCGTCCTTCTTCCTGATTGGCGGACTCCACGGTGACAAGGAGACGCCAGCATTGGTCGACTCGCTCTGGTCGACCGCGGACTATCGATACCTCGCGGCGGAAATGAGCCCGTGGGCTGCCAGCCGGCTGAAGGCGGCTCACGTGCGCGGCAGCGACATCGAGGAGCGGCAACCACATTCCCTGATCGCCGCACTTGCGGAGGCCAGCCCGCAAAACCAGTCTCTGCAGTCGATGGTCGAGTCGACGAAGGGCGGCTACAAGCGGGCTCTGGCGCCCCAGCTGCTTGCCATGGCACGCAGCATGGGTGATGTCCAGGACAGCAGGCCGGGCGGCATTTCGCTACGCCAGCAGGTGCTCCGCACCTTGGCAGTCGAAGCCGAACGAGCCAGCCGTCAGGGTAGCGATCGCCTCGCCGCCTCGGTTCGACGCGAGACGGTGATGAAGGAGTTCTTCCTCGCTCATTATCGGGCCGAGGGCGGGAAGCCGAAAGTGATGGCGGTCTTCGGGCAGAATCATCTCCACCGCGGCATCGATCGGCGTGGGGTCTCGACGCTCGGCAACTTCATCGCCGAACTGGCGGTCGCCGAAGGTGTCGAGTCTTTCCACGTCGTCCTCTTCGCGGCAGGCGGCAAAATCAACTTCTTCGGCCTGCAGGCGATCGATCAACGCAAGGACGATCCCGGGTTCGCCGTGTTCGCCTCAGCCGCCCGCTATCCCGCAACCGTCTTCGACCTGCGGCCGATCAGGCGCGCCCTTCACCAGATCGCGCCGGCAAAACTCTCCGCGAGCGATGCCGGTCTGCTCTATTGGGCCGATGCCTACGATGCGATCGTGTGTTACCGCGAGGTCACGCCAGCCGATCATTGACCCGGTGACCCACACGGTCACCGCCGACGCTGCGATTCCCACACCAGTCTTCGGGAGCTCTACAGTCTTCCTGTCGCCGGTGACATTGGCGGCCGATTCTTGCGGTACGAGTTCTTGACCGCAATCTTGCCGTTGCGGAAGGTAAACAGGTCGCACCCCTTCACCTCCACCTGCCTGCCGTCCTTCTGCGTGCCCGTGAACGTCCACTCCGACACGCCGCGATTGCCGCTGACGAAATGTCTGGGGTTGGCCCAGTGCGCGTCTGGAAATGTCTCGAACACTGCCGCGTATGCGGCGCGGACCGCCTGTTTCCCCTCGCTGCGCTGGCCCGCGGCTTCAGGACCGGCCGATGCCTCGAACACACAGTCATCCGTCATCATCGACATGAGCGCATCGAGATCGTGCCGGTTCCACGCATCGGCGAAACGATCGAGCAGTTCGATGTAATCCGCGTCCGAGGGATTTTCCGACGGGAGTCGCAAGGCGTGCGGTCCAGCGCTAATGGCGAGCAGCACGACGATGGCCCCGAATATGGTGCGCATGCCAAGACCTCATTGCGAGCCAGCCTTCGTGACGCTGGCGACGAGGCGATCGAATTGGACGTCCGGACCGAGCGCGAGCGGATCGATCCCCGTCGATTTCCACCAGGGACAACCGGGGCTCAAGCACGGCATTCCGGGGCCGCTACATTCACCGTGTGGCCACGGCTGCTCGGGATGCTGCTGGCAGATCCAGCCGTGTTCGCAGACGCATGGTTCGGGTGGCATGATGCAGCAGTCTAGCAGACGGTGAAACGACCTTTCTGCCTTTCCTGCGACGTTCGCAATCGGCTCGAGCATGCGACGGTGTCGGTGCGGCGGAGCCTGACCGATCACATTCGCTGGCTGGAGCGCCAGGTGGCGGACGTGGATCGCGATCTCGAGCAGACGATTGAGCACAGCCCGGTGTGGCGGGCCAAAGAGAATCTGCTGCGCAGTGTCCCCGGCGGCCCCGTCGTGAGCCGCACGCTCCTGGCCGAGGTGCCGGAGCTCGGAGGCCTCAACCGCAAGCAGATTGCGGCGCTCGTCGGCGTCGCCCCGCTCGCGCGAGACAGTGGCACGCTGCGAGGCAAGCGGCTCGTGTGGGGTGGGCGGCGCGCCGGTCGCGCCGCGCTCTACATGGGCGCCTTGGTCGTGACCCGTCGCAATCCGGTCATCCGCGCCTTCTATGACCGGCTGGTCGCGGCCGGCAAACCGAAGACACTCGCGCTCACGGCCTGTATGAGGAAGCTTCTCACTATTCTTAACGCAATGATGCGGACCAACACGACTTGGCGGCAGATCAGTCAATCAGCGTACGTTTGACTTTCAAGACAGTTGCTATCGTCGCCGGCGCGAAGCTGACGGGGTCGAAGACGCGAACGTATTGCGAGAGTCCTGCGATGACGAGGTTCTCGTCGATGTTCGCCACGGTTCGTGGGGTGAGCTCGTCACCGGTCTGCACGAAGACTTCGAGCCATCGCCGAAGCGCTCGACGTCACCCGGCTGTTGCACATCGCATCGGGGTCTTGCCCTCGGTCGCCAGGCAATCGGCGTTAGAGTTGCGAGTCGATCGGCAGGAGCTTCCACAAGTTGGCGACGAAGCGCCGGCGGAAGCCGGTTTCGGGCTCGTGCCGGTAGCGCACGCTTTGGCCGTCCGCCACCGTCTCCCAGACGATGCCGCCGTTCGGATCCAGGAGGACGCGGTAGCTGTTGGCGGGCACGACCCCAGTCGCCATGTAGGCCGTCAGCCGTTCGGCAAGTTCCGGGCTCTCGATATAGAGGCCGGCTTCGGTGTTGATCACGGCAGAGCGCGGGTCGAGGTTGAAGCTGCCGATGAACACGGCTTCGCGGTCGAAGGCCAAGGCCTTGGTATGCAAAGCCGCGCGCGAGCGCCTGGAAAGCAGCGACCAGCCCGGCCGGAAGGCGTCGGTATCCGGGCGCAGCTCGTATAGCTCCATTCCGTTCTCGAGCAGCCGCCTGCGGGTCTTGGCATAGCCTGAGTGCGCCGCCAGCACGTCGTTCGAAGCGAGCGAGTTGGTCAGCACGCGCACCCGGACATTGCGATCGTGCAGCGCCTTGACGGTCGCCTGCGCCCGGGCGGGCAGGACGAAATAGGGCGACTCAGCGAGCAACTCCTCCTTCAGCTGCGCGACCCGCCCGCGGATGAACGCGACCACGTCGTCGCTCTCCTTGCCGCGGGCGATTGCGTCCGGGTCGTCGGCGATGATCCGGCCGTGTGCCCACACGAGATTGTCGCGAAGCGCGGCGCCCTGGGCCGCCAGCTCGTCCAGGTCCTGGTCGATTGGATAGGGGTAGTCGGCCGTGGCGATCGCCTCACGCAAGCGGGTCAGGATGGCATCGAGATCGGGAGCGCCATAGGCGCGATCGACGATGGCCGCGATCGGCACGGTCGAGGAGCTGTGCCAGAAGCGTTCGAATACCCCCGACAGATCGCGGACGACGGGCCCGACCGCCAACACATCGAGATCGCGATAGTTGGCGTGTGTGTTCACGCCATAATAGATGTCACCGATATTGCGGCCGCCGACAATCGCCGCCGCATTGTCGGCAACCATCAACTTGTTGTGCATGCGGCGGTTGACCCGGCCGAAGTCGACAATGAAGTCAAGCCTGGACCACCTCCGGTTGGTGGTCGGGTTGAACAGACGGATCTCGACATTGGGGTGGGCATCGAGGGCAGCTTTGACGGGATCGCTGGCCTTGTAATAGGGATCGTCGACAAGGAGTCGCACCCTGACGCCGCGATCGGCCGCCTTCATCACGCGGTCGACGATGATCCGGCCGGTCGTATCGCCATCCCAGACGTAGTACTGCATGTCGAGACTTCGCTCGGCCAAGTCGGCCAGCGCCAGACGGACGATGAAGGCCTCGCGCGCGTGGCTCAAGAGGCCGAAGCCGGAGAGGCCCGGATGCGCGTCGGCCGCCGGGCCGAAGAATTGGCCCAGCCTGGTTGACGCGGGGTCCTTGAACGCCGTCATACCGGGGTCCTTAAGGTTGCTCGGCTCGTTAGAAGCCTTCGGGTCCTTCCGAAAGTCACTCATGGTGGCATCCCGGTCATGACGCCGGCGAACCTACGCCGTGGCAGATGACGCGACGGGCCGCGTCGGCAGCTTACCCGCTTTCGTCGACGATTCACGCGAGCCGATTGTGCCCTGGGCCCGCCAGAGTCGTTGAGAGGTGAGCGCCGGGGGAACCGCACAGGAGCACGCCCCACGGACGCCATGGCGTGTGCGACGGACCTCGCCGCGTCGGCGTGGTTCCGCGGTGCGGCGCGGCTCCGACGCGCGTACCACGATCCGGCGCGCGTCGGACGCCGCGATCCTGTGACTCGGTTCGATTTTGTGACCCCGGTGTGACCCCGCCGAAAGCACGACAAGGCGCGCTTGCGTCAGTCGCGCCCGCAAGTCGCGTGTTTTCTTGGGCTTGTCGTGGTGAGCGCAGACGGCCGCGACCGTCGGATGCAGCGGTCTAGCAGTCCATGGGTCCACGTGGACCGTTACATAAGCGCTGCTCGAAAAGGAGGCAGCGGCGGCTTCGTTGCCACCGACACAGTGAAACCGGCGCAGGATCGCCCGGATCGCGGCGGAAGCGCCGGCCCTAGAAGCTCCGGCGCACCTCGACGAACGCGGTCGAGTTCTGGCGAAGCAGACCGAACAGGCTCGACGCCTGGCCGCGAAACAGCTCCGCGCCCACGATCGCCTTCCACCTATCGGACAGCGAGTAGGCCACCTTCGGCCGCAGCGTGACGCCGCGCGGATCGAAGTGGCCGGCCGCCGCGCATTCCGCCTCCAGCGTGTCGTGGAACCACTTGTACGTGTCGACGACACCGTCGACAAACCGCTTCTGCAGATCGGTGGGCACCAGGATGCGGGGTTGGGCTATGTTGAAGTGGGCTCGTCGGTCGAAACCACCTCATAGTGCGCCGCCCTGGCGTCATAGCGGGTCAAAAGAGGGAGCCGGTCTTCGGGGATCACGGCTTTCTCGTAGTCGTGTGCCTGGATGGCGCGAACGTCATCGAGCGACTCCCACAGAATGATGGTGATGAATTCGATTTCATCTCCCACCGCTCGGCGCAGCAAGTAGCTGCCGCGAAATCCTTTCTTCTGGCTGAGTCCGGGCAGAAGCTCGGGCTTCAGGTGTGATTCGTAAGTATCAGCATGCTCGGGTTTCGTGAGTCCATGCCAGACGCGGGCGATCATAAGGCCTCCTCTCATGACGCGTGTGGGATGAGGGCTGGATTGATCGTTCCTATCCTCTACTTGGCTCGGTGACGTCGTTGCCGCTCTCGTAGCCCACAGGGGCGTTCGGCGTGCCAGCGCTGCGTGGCGGAGCGAGTGACGTCGTAAAACACCAGCCTGCACTCGGGGCGGGCGCAGCGGCGAAGGCGCGATGGCTCGAGCTCGCTGAGCTCCCGGATCGCTGCGACGAGCAGCGCCGCGGCGGCTGACGCGCGCTTCGGACGTAGCGTCGGGTGCAGCTTTCCGTCCGATCGTCGCTCGAGCGCGTGGATCGCAGGCGTCCGCGCAGCCAGCGCGTTGAGCGCCTTCAGCGGAGGTCGCGCGCCGTCAATCAACGCGTCGACGATCGGGACAACCGCCCGTTTCAGAGCGCGCACCGCCACAAGCTCCTGCGCATCCAACGAATCCTCGAGAAACGGCTCGAGCAGTTCGCTGGCGCTGGCGGCGTCCGCCAGCGCGTCGTGCCGCACGGCGGTACGCGCATGGATAGGGCGTCTATCGGCTTGTGCGTTTGCCAGCGCAACGATGAGAGCGGCGTCGATCACGGCGGGGCGCCGACCGTGCGATGGCGAGGCTCGCTGACAAGTTGGTCCGCACGCCTGGCGTTTGGATGCGAGGAATAGCTCATCGCTGCATCAGCGGCCTCGCGGCTTGCCCAGCGGCTGACGACGAATAGATGGCCCGGCTGATCGAGATCCTGGATCAGCTCGTGCGCCAGGTAGCCGTCGAAGCACAGCATGTCCCGCCAGATAGCCTGCGTAACCTGAATCCCCTCCTCTGCGGTCTCAGCCGGAAACCGGAATTCCCAAATCGAGTAGACGCTCATCGGAAACTCCCTCCTACTAGTAACGGTCTAATTATAATAAGACCGTTACACTTTATCAAGCTTCTGCGTAGCCCTGCGAACACCCTTGCCACTGTCAACGAGCGAACGGGATTCTGGATGGGAACAATGCCGGCGTTGGTCGTGCCGTCGAATGTCTGGGCGACGCAACTGCGGGCCGCACGCCTGCTGGCCGAGAGTTGAATTATCGGCCAGGGAGCGATCGCGGCAGCCCGAACCAGCGGAGCACGCTGCCGTCAAAGCGAGTCATGGCGCAGATCTGATCGCCGGTGAGGGTGAGGACGAAGAAGCCGGTTCCGTGGCGGATGCCGTCGGTGGGGGCGCGAAGGTAGGCTCCGAACGCCGGCTGGCCATTCGCCCGGGTCGGCACGAGGTCGTGCGATCGGCGGCGCATGAGACTGGCGCAGAAGCGGGCCACGACGTCGCGGCCGTGGTATTCGAGGGGAATGGGCGGCATGGACGCGCTGACATCGGCGGTGAGCAAGGCGACCGGCGCGTCGACATCACCCGACTCCCATGCGCGAACGAAACGTTGCGAGGAGCGCACGCTCGGCGTGTGAGTCCGGAGCAGGAGGCGGTTCGCCATCGCTCATCGAGGGCAGGCGGCGCCGCAGGCCGGCACGCGCCCGTTTAAGGGCACCGTTGACCGATTCGACCGTCGAGTCGAGCATGTCGGCGACTTCGTTGGCGTGGTATCCGAGTACCTCGCGCACGATCAACACGGCGCGCTGGCGAGCGGGCAGGACACTGCAGAGCGGTCACGAAGGCGAGCGAGATGGCTTCGGTCTGTTGGTAGTGTGCCTTCGGGCCGAGCGGGATCTGGATCACACCCTCGAGGAGCGCGTCGGGATACGGCTCGAGCCACACGACTTCGCCGAGCCGAGACGGCTCGGGTGGTTCAACCTCGGGTATGTCCCACTCCTTGGCCGGACGTCGGTTGGCCGAGCGAAGCGCGTTGAGACATCGGTTGGTGGCGATCCGGTAGAGCCACGTGCGGATCGAGGCGCGACCCTCAAATTCTCCGAGGCCTGGCCAGGCGGCGAGTAACGCCTCCTGCAGGGCGTCCTCGGCGTCCTCAAGGATCCGAGCCTCCGGTAGCAGTGGGCCTGCAGCGCTCGGCGGTGCGGTTCCGTCAGCTCACGGAATGCGTCGCTGTCTCCGGTCCGCGCCCTGGTGATGAGGTCGGTTGTCACGGCTCCACCCAGCGTCACGTCTGTCGCTCTCTCCCAAGCATAGACACCGGCCGAGTCGCGAACTGGGCGCGCCCAGTTTCTCGACATCGTGGTGTCTGTACCTGTAACGGGCTCGGACGATCCGAGCGTCGACGAATGGCGAAAGAGCAGCCAAGCACTAATGAGTTTCGGCCGGGGGTACTCACGCGGTGGGCGGGTGTAACCACGCGGCGCAAAGGAGCAGGAGATGATGTTGAAAGGCAAGGTCGCGGTGATCTACGGAGCCGGAGGGGACGTTGGCGGCGCTGTCGCGCGCGCCTTCGCCCGCGAGGGCGCGACGGTCTTTCTGAGTGGGCGCAACCTCCGCAAGGTTGAAGCGGTCGCGGCCGACGTCATCAGCCGTGGCGGAGTCGCCGAGGCGGCGCAGGTCGATGCCCTCGACGAGCAGGCGGTGGACAAGTACGTAGGCGCCGTCGAGGAGAAGGCCGGGACCGTCGACATCTCCTTCAGCGCAATCTCGATCGCCCACGCGTTGCCGAACAGGGCGCCGCTTCTGGAGCTCCCGGCCGAGCAGTTTGCGCTTCCCATCACCACCTATACGCAGGCGACGTTCCTCACGGCGCGGAGCGCGGCGCGCCGTATGGTCGCGAGGCGATCCGGCGTGATCTTGACGATCACCGCCACGCCGTCTCGCATGGCATTCCCGAACGTCGGTGGCAATGCGGCGGCGTTTGCAGCGGTCGTTGCGCTGACCCGTACCCTCTCCGCCGAGCTCGCACCGCAGGGGGTCCGGGTGGTGTGCCTGATGCCGAACGCGATGCCGGAGACGGCAACGATCCGCGAAAATTTCGAGAAATTCGCAACGGCCGCGGGCATCACCCCCGCCGAGTATCTCGCGCGTATCGCGAGCATGACACACCTCAGGCGCCTGACCACACTTGCGGAGCTCGCCAACGTCGCCGCGTTCATGGCATCCGACCAGGCGAGCGCGATGACGGGCACGGTGGCCAATCTGACGCGGTGGCGCCATCGTCGAATGAGGACGACTGTGGCAGATACAGGACCGACTATCGCCCGTTGACGCCGGAGATCGACCTCTTGGACGGCAACGGCGACAGATGGATGTCGAGCGGCGCGCGCGGCAAGGTGGCCGCGCCGTTCTCTTACCGGCCGATGAGTCTCCGATCTGTATGAAGCAGATGTGCAGCGGACGCGACAACTGGTCGCGATACTGGACGGCATGGTACGACGTAAGCGACGGGGATCAAACGTGAGACCCGTTCACGCCGAGACCGATGACGCTTGGGCCCGGCGCAGCGCCGTCGCCGTGACGATCGCCGCGACGATCGCCAGGCCGGCACTGATCAGAGCGCTAACCACCACGGCCTCGGTAAACGCGTCGCGCGCCGCTCCGAGGAGCGCGGCTCCCGTGCCGTCGGGCAGTGTCGCTGCCGGCAGCAGGGCTCTCGGAAACAACGACCGAGCTCGGCGGTGCGCTCGGGATTGCGATCCTCGGAAGCGTCATCACCGCCGTCTACCGCAGCCTGATGGCAGCGACCGTGCCGTCGACCTGCCTGCCACTGTTGCGGAGGCCGCGCGCGACACGCTCGGAGGGGCAGTTGCTGCATCCAGACGGTCAGGATTCGGATCGCGATATTCGGGCAGGAGCCGCGGCCCCACCGCGAGCAACAGCAGCATGACCGGGACGTTCGCGAGGAATACGGAGCCCCACCAGAAATGCTCGAGCAGCAATCCGCCCAGCAGTGGGCCGAGTGCTCCTCCGGCCGAGAAGCTGGCAATCCACACGCCCACGGCAAACGTACGTTCTCGTGGATCGAGAAACATCGTGCGCAGCAGAGACAGCGTCGAGGGTGCAAGCGTCGCGGATGCGAGGCCGAGGATCGCGCGGGACGCGATCAGCATGGCCGGGATGAATGAAAACGCGGCAAGTATGGACGCCGCACCGAAGACGACGGCGCCGATGAGCAACAATTGGCGCCGACCGACACGGTCCCCCAGAGTGCCCATGGTGATCAAGGCCCCTGCGATCACGAAACCGTAGATATCCACAATCCACAACAGCTGAGCGCTACTCGGCGCCAGATCGGCGGTGAGGTGTGGCACGGCGAGATTCAGGACGTTCAGATCCATCGAGTAGATCAGGCACGGCAATGCGAGCACCGAAAGGCCGATCCACTCTCGGCGCGTCGCCTTTGGTGCTGCGCCAGCGGTCATGGTGGTCGGGTCGTTCGTCATCGTCGCCACGAGCTATCGTGCCGCGCATCGTTCGAGCATTTCGCCAACGGTCGTTGGCTGCTCGATCAGCTCATGCCCGCCCCAGCCGAGCTAAAAGCGATATGTCGAGTTGACAGCGGTGTACATCACGTTCCCGCCCGGCTGGGTCTCGCGCAGAAAGCGGCCAGCGAGAAAGGCCGTGACGGTGACGCCGAACGTGAAATGACCATCTGGTCGCACATTCAGCTTGCATTGTGAGTTGGCGTCCCACGTCGCGCGCGCGACTTCCCCCCGCGCGACGAACAAGGTTGACGC
Source organism: Vicinamibacterales bacterium (assembly GCA_963840865.1). GTDB lineage: Bacteria > Acidobacteriota > Vicinamibacteria > Vicinamibacterales > Vicinamibacteraceae > CAWJAP01. The sequence goes on along the minus strand of CAWJAP010000019.1, from coordinate 49,569 downwards.
CAATCCCATCGAGGGCCGGACTGTTCGGGTTGACCCTCAGGCTGCCCGGCAGCCTAGACACCATCGAAAGCGAGAGCCCGATCGCGACAACTCTGGGGACGTGCATAGCCAGCCACGGGCCTCACCTTCCCAACGTCTGTACGAGCAGCTCCGCCGTCGCCGCACCCGAGAAATTCTGCTGCCCGGTGATCAGGTTGCCGTCGCGAATCGCGAAGGGTCGCCACAGACCTGCGTGAATGAAGTTTGCCCCGATGCGCCTCATCTCGTCCTCGATCCGCCAGGGCATGACGTGCTTGTCGCGCGCAAGGAGGCTCATGTCCCACACCGCCTGGTCGGCGAAGTCTTCTTCGACGTTGGCGAAGCCGGTGACCGTCTTTCCCGCTGCCAGGTAATCGCCCGTGGAAAGCCGTGCGTACTTGAGAATGGCCACCCCATGGCAGAGGGCAGCGGCAACGCTCCCGCGCTCGTAGAACTCCGCGAACTTCTTGTGAAGAGCCGTGGCCGTCTCGAACCTGAACATCGGCGCCTGACCACCGGCGACCAGGATCGCGTCGAAGCGACCGGCATCGATATCCGTGACCGGCCTCGTGTTCTCGACCAGCGCACCGCAGGATGGTGTGGCGATGAACCCCATTGTGATGAGATCAGTCGCCGAGTATCCACTTGGATCTCGGGGATCACTGAGCGCGTCGGCTTTGCAGGGGCCGCCATCCGGGCTGAACACCTCAATCTCGTAGCCGCTCTCGGTGAGCAGGTAATACGAGTGCGTCAGTTCGCTCCACCAGAACCCGACCGGCCAACCGGTGGTGGTGGAGGTCGCTGGATTCGCAATCACGATAGCGACCCGCTTCTTGCGGGCGGGATTCACGACATTCGGGTCTTGCAGACTCATCGCGATTCCTCACACGTCCGACACGGGTATGGGCTTAACCCCGCTGACGGGTCGGACGTCAGTGACGCTGTCCGGCGTCAGCCCCTCCGAGACGACGGACGAGCGGAAGTGACCTCAGCGCGCGGGCCCGGCGGTCTGCGCGACACAGATCTTGGCCAGCCGGCGGGCGCTCCCCCAGAAGCAGCCGGTCGTCGTCGACTCTCACCAAATCGAACTCCTGGGCGCATGCTGAAACGGGCACGACCCACAAGCATCCTGTTGCTGACACGTCCTCTTCGCGACCACGTGTCCACCTGCGCTCCCCGCATGCACCACGATTCGCTTCGGCGAGCAGCGCATCTGCGTAGAGCGTGAGGCGCTTGCGCGTGAACGCGAAGTCGGCGTCGTAGGCGCCCTGCACCACGGCCGACGGCCGTATGACTCGATACCGGCCTTGCAAGAACGCCCGCAGCGATGGCGTCGTGCACGCCGCGTCGGAGGTACTGAATGAGTTCGAGGGCCCATTCGTCATCCAGGAACACAAACCTGCTCCTGGCGCCCGTTCGCGTTCCAGCTCGCTCCTGGATGACACAGCGCTCGCTTTCCCAGATACCGGTGAGGGCCGGCGGGTTCGCAATTTGGAGGTTCGCGCTCGAAAACAGGAATCCAGCGCCCATCGCAAGCACGCGGTGAACGACCATGCCCCCTCCTACCAGACGGCGATCAGACGCACGGGGCCACCGGTCGCACCCGTCACCTTCGCTGCGCCCACAAAAACGGTCGCACCCACCGGTGGGACTTGCTGGAGGTTGGCAACCAGCTCGACCCCCCACTTGCCGGTGGCCAGCCAGGCCTTGTGAGCGGCGTACGTGACGTCGAGACCGGGATCGAGCGAGAGCGTATCGACGCCAATCCCGGACACCTGGCGCGAACGTGCCAGGAACGCGGCAGCTTCAGCGGAGAATCCCGGGAAGTGCATCGCTCCGGAGGCATCAGCATTCACGAAGGCCTTCGCATCGTTGATGCGTCGGTCCCACCCCGATGCCATCATCACCGCAGCATGCGCTGGGATGCGCCCGTGCCGGCGTTCCCACAGTTCGACGTCAGCCACGGTCGCCGATGTGTCAGCGTTGGATTCGGCTCTGGCCGACACATCGATGACCACGAGCGGCACGACCAGACTCTCGACTGGCAGGCGCTCGAGCGAGCGTCCCTGGTCGAAGAAGTGATTCGGCGCGTCGATCTGCGTTCCCAGATGTTCGTGAATCTCCCACCGGTACGCCGCGACGCCGTTCTTGGCCACGGTCGCGATCGGCGTCTTCTTGAATGGGAAGGTGATGTTCGGCACGGGAATATAGGGCGTGTTCTCGTCAAGCGCATGGGTCAGATCGACAACATGCTCGAATCGGCTCTGTGAGTGGGACGGTGTTTGTGCCGCGCCGCTCACCCACAGCAGCGTCACCATCGCGGACAGTCCCACCATGCAAACCACAAATCTTGACGAGTTCATTCATTGCTCCTTGCACCAGCCACTCTTGTTGCGCTGTTTCGGCAGAACCGCTGCGCTCCGCGGATCCTCGACGACGGCCGCGGACAGCGGCTGTGGCGTGCGATCATCAACACCATTAAAGGATCGCGACTGGTCGCTCGTCAACGCACCGCCGGGTGCGTTGCGCCCCGCAAGGAGCCTGGGATGTCTCCAAGTCGACAGCACACGTATGCGTGCCCGGTGCAGCTCACGATCGACATCGTCGGTGGGAAGTGGAAGCCGCTGATTCTGTGGCTGCTGAGGGGCGGCCGACCGCGGCGCTTCAACGATCTTCAGCGGGCGATGCCGGAGGTGGCCCACAAGGTATTGATTCAGCAGCTGCGCCAACTGGAACGCGATGGACTGGTGTCCCGTACCGTCGTGAGTGAGCCGCATCTGCAGGTGGACTACTGCCTGACGGCGTTCGGGACCAGCCTCGGTCCGGTCTTGAACGAAATGGCGACGTGGGCGAAGCGCTATCACCGGCGTTTTGGCGCAACGCTTGGCGCCACGAAATGACGGTCGAGCACGGAAACGCCTCGCAGCATTCAGGTGATGACCTTCCGCGCGCGTCGACGGTCGTGCGCCAGAGCCCAGTTTCTCGGCCACGCCACGAATGTAGCGGTCAATCAGCGGGCCGTCTTGAACGAACTGGCTACCTTCCCGACCCTCTCGAGGACCAAGGCCCCAGGCCACCGGCCCGTTGGCCGCGAGCGCCAGCAGCGCGCGGCCGTTCACTACGCGCCAGCAGCACCGTGCGTCGTGGACAGCGGCTAGAAAAGATGCGGAATGATCATCTTCGTTTGTCTTCGGTAGAGCGCATAGCGCTCTCCAAACGTACGTCCGAGCAGTGCCTCCTCCGCGCGGGCACGCCACGCGAATGTTGGGACAACCCCGACCAGTACGATCAAACACGCGCGCCAACTGCTGAAGGCGAGCGCCTGGCCCAGAGTCAGCAGTACCAGGCCGAGGTAAATAGGGTGGCGCACGAGGCGATAGGGACCGGTTGTGACGAGGCCCGTGCTTCGATCTGCTTTCGGCACGAAGCTCCACGCGGGACCAAGCTCCGCCCGGGATCTGTGAACGAGCGCGGCGCCCCCGAGCGCGACGAGGCACCCTGACAGCGCCAACGGCAGCGCCATGGAAGCCTCAGCCGTGCCAGAGAAAATCAGCAGCGAAGGGAAGAACAAGCCAAATGCTGCGACGTTGGCCAGGACCGGTGCTCGGGGAGCGCCGCGCTGACGTGCTGGCATCTGGGGTTCTCCACCACGCCCGCTGATGCCAAGCAGCCTGGGCCCCGCGAAGGCGAGCAGCGAGACCGCACGGAGAACTATGACCAGTGTTGACATTTCCTATCGTGCTTGTAGCCGCATGAGCGAGAGCGCGACCGGCAGCAACAGAATGGGGAGGACATAACTGATGAGGAGCGCCAGGATCGGCTGATCAGCCCAGCCGGCGCCGATCGCCGCAAACGCAAACGCCGTGGGGACGCTGCCAATGATCAGCGCAGTGGTGAATTTCCGCATGGGCATGCCGGCGAGCCCGGCGAGGAAGACCATGGCCTCCGGGACGCTGTAAGGAAGGCTGCGGGTCACGACGATCGCCCAAGCCCCGCCGTGGTCGAATAAGCTCTCCATCTTGTGGAGAGACCGAGGCCCCACGAACCGTTGCACAAGTCGCCGTGCGGAGGTCAGCATCAGCAGGTAGCCGAGAAGGCCACCCGTGACCAGGCCCACGGTGCCCAGCAATCCGCCGAGCAGCGTCCCGTAGGTGATGCCGAGCGCGGCGATCACGGCCGTCTGCGGGATTGGCAACACAAGATCGGCCCAGATCAGGGCAATGCCAAGGGCCCATGCCCAGCGCCCGTATTCCCGGAGCGACAGCACGGCGTGGTTGGCGTCCTGGGGTGTCGGCATCGTCGCGCAGGAGGCAAACACGAGCGCCGGAACGCCGACCGCGATCAGGACTCGTCTCACTTCGATCTCCGAACGCGCAAGGCTGGTCCTGTGAGACCAGCGCTCTTGTCCGACGGCTAAAGCCAGCGACGCACGCGGGCCTTGTAATCGCGGTAGGCATCCCCAAAACCCTCTTCCAGGTACGCCTCCTCGCGGGCAACGACGCCGTAGCGAATCGTGATCGCCAGAGGCAGCATGAGGATGAGGGCCCACGGACTGCGCGCGGCGATGCCGATGCCGCCGTAGACAAGGAATAGCCCGAGATAGATGGGATTGCGGCTGCAGCCGTGAATGCCGGACGTGACGAGCGCGCGGGTGGGCTGGTTCGTGGGCACTGGCGTCGCCGCCCGAGAGAAGTTGCGAATACCTGCAGCCGCGAGCGCAAGACCGATGAGGATGAGCGAACCCGCGACCGTCCAGCGAACCGGGTCGCGCGCCGGAATGGTGAACGGGGAAGGCAGCAACCGATCCGTCGCGAACCCGAGCAGAAGAGCGGCGAGAAAGAGGAGCGGCGGTCGTGCGATCACACCCGCGGTTGCGATGTTGATCCGCTGTGATCCAGCCGGGTCCATGTCGATGCCTGCTTCCGCGAATGCTGCCAAATGCAGGTGCGATTGCCTCACATGACAACTAAGGTGTCATTATAGTCAGTTGACAACTCTGGTGTCAACACCGAGACTGGGGCAGCCAATGGCACGGAAGGCGAAGGCGTCGGCGCGCGACAGGAAGGGGCCGCACCCAAGCGTCGACAGCAAGGGGAAGGCGATCGCCGAGTTGCTGCTCGACGTGACCCAGTTCTTCTTCAGAATACGGGCCGTCGGTCAGAACACCGGACTCATCACGAGCTGGGGCGGCGGCGCGTTTGGCTTCATTCGGAGCCTCGCGCTGCGTGGTCCGCTGACCGTGCCGCAGATCGCGCAGATGCGGCCGACCAGCCGCCAGCGCATGCAGCGGCTAGCGGACGAGCTTGCGGCGGAGGGGCTGGTGGAATTCATCGACAATCCGAAACACCGCCGCTCGAAACTGGTGCAGCTCACGCCAAAGGGGAACACGCGCTATCGCGAGTTGAACGCGCGCTTTCTGGAGATCGCATCGACTCTTGGCGACGGTCTCAGCGAAGCAGATGTCCGCAGGACTCGGGAGATCGTACGGCGCCTGAGCGATGAACTGAAAGGGCGCTTGGCACGGCCGTCGTAGTGTGTGACGCCGTCCGTGTCAGGCGTGAATGCACGGTTCCGCCGTCACAGCATCCGATGCGAAAATGTCGACATGCTGCTCCCGGCCTCGCACGAGCTGGGCGCCGCAGCATTCACGTGGCCGGCGGCGCTGTTTCTGTGGGGTCCGGGTTCGTGGTCGGACCTGCACCGGCATCACTGCGTGCAGCTCGTCATGGCACTCGACGGAACACTCCGGTTCCGCCAACGGCCCCGTCAACACTGGACGACGTGCCATGGAGTGCTCGTGCCAGCGGACGCGTGGCACGAAGTCAACGCGCGAGGCACCAACGTGCTGATTGCCTTCGTGGACGGGCAAAGCGAACTGGGTGCGGCGCTGGCTGAACGCACCACAACTGAGGTCGCCCCGATTCCCATTGCGGCGGTCGGCGAATGGCGCAGGCAGTTGGGTGATTCGGCGTCGCTGACAGCGGCTCGCGTGGAGCCTTGGGTGACCGGTACACTGCTCCGCGATCGTCGACAACCGTCGATCGATCACCGCGTCAAGCGTGTCCTGCGGGATCTGCCGAGCCGGCTGGCGGAAGCCGAGGCCGTCACGCTGGAGGTGCTCGCCGCAAGCGTCGGCCTGTCTGCATCCCGATTTCTGCACCTCTTCACGACGTCAGTCGGCGTTCCCCTGCGCCCGTATGTCCTCTGGCTGCGCCTGCAATGTGGCGCCGGTGAGCTCGCGCGCGGCAAGTCCGTCGCGGACGCGGCCTACGCGGCGGGGTTCTCCGATGCGGCACACTTCACGCGTACGTTTCGTCGCATGATCGGCGCCACGCCTCGCCAGGTCCTGCAGCGCGGGCTCGCCGCCCGCGATTTCCATCTGAAAGGTTGAGCTGTGCGCGCGGTTTCAGCGCCATCGACGCACTCGCCTCCGAAAAAGATGAAGACGTTGCCGCCGAGATACCACGGATTCCGCGAGAAGCGATACGGACCCGGCTCCTGGAGGCGCTGGGACAGCTGTCGCAGATGATCACACTGGGATCTCGAGCGTCAGTCCTCGAGCGCTGTCAGGTCGAGCTGCCGGAGGCGTGCGGGATCGGCGAGGATGTCGATTTCCACGATCTTCCCGCTCCTGACCGTGAAGCCCATGACCGCCAGCGGCCGTCCACCAGGACGCCACGACACGATCCCCGGGGCGCCGTTCACGAGCGCCGGCCTGGCGAATTCGGCAAATCGCGAGAACGTGAGTGCCCCGTCGGCGACGGCTCGCGCACCGCGGATGATTCTCGATGTGCCTGGAGGGACGGCACCGCGGTCGGCTCGGAGCACGACGTCTGGATCGAGCACCGCAAGAAGCGCATCAAAGTCGCCGGCGCGGGCGGCGGCGAGGAAGGCGTCGACCACTTCTCGCCGGCGGCTGAGATCGGCGTCGGGAATCGAGACCGATCCCTGCACTCGGCGCCGTGCGCGACTCGCAAGCTGTCGTGCCGCCGCTGGAGTACAGCCCACGATCGGGGCAATGTCCTCAAAGGGCACGGCGAACATGTCGTGGAGCACGAACGCGAGGCGCTCGTCTGGCGCGAGCGTTTCGAGGATCACGAGCAGTGCGAGTTCGACCGAGTTTGAGAGGAGCGCCTCGTGCTCGGGATCAAGGCGATTGTCCGCCCGGCTGACGATCGGGTCGGGTACGCGAATACCAACCGGCTCTTCCTGCCGCGATTTGCGGGTCCGCAACATGTTCAGGCTTACGCGCGCCACCACGGTCGTCAACCATCCCGCCAGGTTCTGGATGACGCGAGCGTCGGAGCGGCTGAGCCGCAGCCAGGACTCTTGCACGGCGTCATCGGCCTCGCTGAGGGATCCGAGCAGTCGGTAAGCCACTGCGCGAAGGCGAGCCCGGTTGCGTTCGAAATGCTCGGCGAGCCAATCCTGCTCGTTCATCCGCCAGTTCCCTTCCTCACGTCCTGCCTAGCCGAGGTGCGTCCTGTCACATTCCGCAGGGGCACCGGGTCATATCAATGACCCGCGGAGCCCAAGCGGTGTGACAAGGAGATGTCTCATGACGCAGGCGACCGCCAGAGCCAACATCATCAGTTCCGCCGCCCATCTTCGGAGTCGCCCAATCGCGTATTGGGCCGCGACGCTCGTGTTGGGTGTCGAGGGAATCGTGGGTGGAATACTCGCCCTTGTTCGATGGGCGCCCTACGCCGGAGTCATCGGTCACCTCGGGTACCCGACCTACCTCATGACGATCATCGGTGTCTGGTACACGCTCGCAGGGTTGGTCCTGCTCGTTCCGCGATTTCCACGGGCGAAAGAGTGGGCGTACGCCGGCCTCTTCGTCAACTACACGGGAGCGGCCGCTTCACATCTGACGGTCGGCGACGGCGCCGGCGCACTGATGGGTCCCATCGTCTTCACAGCTGTCTTGATCGTCTCGTGGGCCTTGCGTCCGCCGACGCGCCGGCTCGCAGGACCCCAGCTCTGACCGATGACAGTCACATCGCCATGTCGCTCGCGCGAGTCTCCAGCATGACCAGTCCCATCGCCGGCGCCTCGAGGTCTCGATGGCGTGCCGTCGCCTATTGGGGCACGACCTCGGTCGTCGCCTACGAAATGGTGGCCGGATCGATGTGGGATCTGCTGCGCATCGAGTACGTCCGAGAAATGCTCGCGCACCTGGGCTACCCGCTTTACCTGCTGTTCATCCTCGGTGCCTGGAAGCTGCCGTGTGCCGTCGTGTTACTCATCCCGCGTTTGCCGCGGCTCAAGGAATGGGCGTATGCCGGGGCGTTCTTCAACTATTCGGGAGCGGTCGCCTCCCATGTGCTCGTTGGCGATCAGCCACGCATGTGGATATGGGCGTTTGGATTCGCGGTTCTTACACTCGCGTCGTGGTCGCTCCGGCCGCCAGAGCGCACGCTCCCGGCGCCAGATCCCGAGATCCAGACGCGGCGGCTGGACTGGATCGTTCCGATTGTCGTCGGGTTCTTGATGCTGGTCATTGCCCTCGTGACGCTGCCACAAGGCCCACCAGCCTTCTGAGCACGCGATGAGCCGGTTCGGCACCGCGTACGACCTGCGGCGGAAACCCGCAACACTGGGATCAGCTGACCTTGCCCTCCTAATCAGCGGTTCGCTACGTTTGGGGAGATCGTCAGCAACCGACCGCTGGCGCACGAGGTGCACCATGAAGGACATGCAGATTGGCCAGGAAGGAACTCGACAGGCTGAACCGTTGGTTCGCCATGACACGGGAGACCGGGCACCGACGCGCACCACTCGCGCGCTCGGTCTTGGTGCGGTCGCCTTCGGCGCAGTCGCGCTCGGGGCCACCGCGATCGGTGCGCTCGCCATCGGACGCCTCGCCGTTGGCGCATTCGTCATGAAACGCGGGAGGGTGCGCACACTGACCGTAGACACCCTTGAAGTGCGGCGGCTGCACATCGGCGAGCTGACCATCGACAGCGGCATTCCGCGTTGACCAGGCGCACTTGACAATAGTTAACGATAGGATTAACTATTGCCTGAGCAAGCAACGAGGTGCCTGATGCCACAACGTGTCACGCCTTATCTCTTCTACCGCGACGCACCGGCCGCCATCGATTTCCTGACGCGGGCATTTGGGTTCGTCGAGACGTATCGCTACCCGATGGACGACGGTCGCATCGGTCATGCCGAGCTCAGCTGCGGTGACGGCGCGGTGATGCTGGCATCAGAATTCGAGGGGTTCGGGCAAAGCCCGCTCGATCTCCTCGCCGTGCATGGGCAGACCTACTGCACGGTCGACGACGTCGATGCGCACTTCGCGCGTGCGCGGGCGAACGGCGCGACGCTAACCTCCGAACCGGCCAATCAGGACGGCACGCGGAGGTACCGGGCGATTGATCCGGAAGGTCACCGCTGGATCTTCGCGCAACCGCTCGAGCATTCGTGATGGCGTCGGTTGTGTCGGCGCACGCCACGATCGACCGCACATTTGCCGCACTCGCGGATCCGGCGCGGCGCCGGGTTATCGAGCTGTTGCGACGCGAGCCCAAGCGCGCCGGTGACATTGCTTCCGGATTGGGGATGAGTGCGCCAGCCACGAGCCGGCATCTGCGGCTGTTACATCGGACCGGACTCGTCGAAGCCTTGACTGTCGAGGAGGACGCGCGACTGCGCGTATTTCGTCTGCGACCGGAGCCGTTTGTCGAACTGCGCGGCTGGCTGCTGGAGGTCGAAGCGTTCTGGGCAGGCCAGCTCGAAGCCTTCAAGGCGCAGGCAGAGCGCACCCGTAGCAGCAGGAGACTTCTACGAAGGAAGCAGCGCCGTGGGTGATGGCGCCATGCGCGTTCGTGTGTCGACCATCGTTGCGGCTGATCCCGCTGACTCGTTCGAGGTCTTCACGCGCGAGACCGCGCTCTGGTGGCGGCGTGATTCGCGGTTCCGCATTTCGTCCTCCGTGCCAGGCGTTCTTCGATTCGAACCTGACGGCGCTGGGGGCGGCCGAGTGGTCGAGGAGTTTCCCGGCAGTGAGAGCGTCGAGGTCGGAACCATCCTGGTGTGGCAGCCCGGTGCGCGTCTGGTCTTCGAGTGGCGGAGCAGCCGCTTCGATCCTTCCATCCAGACTGAGGTCGAGGTGACGTTCGCGCGCGTGAAGAGCGGGACCGAAGTGCTGCTCGAGCACCGTGGGTGGAGCCCAGATCGTGATAGCCAGGCGTTTCGAGATTGGCTCGGTCTCTGGTGGGGCGACTTGTTCACATCCTACCGGCTTCACAGCCGGCGACGGGCGGAGTCGCGGACATCGTGAACTCCCTGTTGAAGGTCTTGGACTGGCTGCTCGATTCGGATCCCGCCATCCGCTGGCAGGTCTTGCGCGATCTCGTCCAGGCGTCGGCTGAGGTGGTCGCGGCGGAGCGCGCGCGGGTAGCCACCGAGGGCTGGGGTGCCAGATTGCTGGCGTTACAGGGCGAAGACGGCCAGTGGGCGGGAGGCGCGTGCTTCCCGGGGCCGAGCTTCAACCAGTCCGACGAGCACCAGGGCCAGCCTTGGACTTCCACGCTGCCAACACTCCAGCTGCTTTGTGATTTCGGCGTCGACCCGTGCTCTGACCGGGTGCGCCGCGCGGTAGCGCTGGTCCGAGATCACTGCCGTTGGGAGCACGCCGGGCAGCCGTTCTTCAGCGGCGAGGTCGAGCCGTGCATCAATGGCAGGACGATCACACTGGGCACCTACTTCGATCAGGATGTGGATGGCGTCGTCGCGCGCCTGCTCGGTGAGCAGCTCGAGGACGGCGGGTGGAACTGCGAGGTGGAGGACGGTTCCGTTCGCTCGTCGTTCGCGACCACGATCAACGTCCTGGAAGGATTGTTGGCGCACGAGCGCGAAAGCGGTGGCTCTGCGGAATCCATCGCGGCTCGGCGCCGGGGTGAGGAGTACCTTCTCGAACGAAAGCTGGCCCGACGTAAGAGCACCGGCGAAGTCGTCAACCCGGTCTGGCTGCAGTTTTCGTTTCCGACCCGCTGGCACTACGATGTCCTGCGCGCTCTGGATTACTTCCGGGCGGCCGGGGATCCGCCGGACCCACGCGTGGACGATGCGATTGGCCTGCTTCGATCCAAGCAGCAGTCCGACGGCACGTGGCTTCTGGAGAACACGCATCCCGGCGCAGTCCACTTCGCGCTCGAGGACGGCGATGGTCGGCCCAGCCGGTGGAACACGCTGCGCGCGCTGCGGGTCCTCCGTTGGTACGAGCAATGATGCTCACGCTACGCCGCTAGTCATCCGGGCTGCGCCCGCTACGAGCAGACCGAATCGATCTCCCTGGCCTTCGTGACCGCCCTTCAGGTCCTGCCGCCTCGCCAGATCGCCGTCCTCATCTTGCGCGACGTCCTCGGATTCCACGCGGACGAAGTCGCTGACATGCTCGACCCGACCGTCGAATCCCCTTCGCCAGCCGATCGGCGAGCGTCTCTCCGGTCACCAGTTCGAGCGCGAAGAAGCGTCGGCCGTCGTCGGTCGAACAACTCCCGGTGAAAATCCGATCACACGCTTGAATGTGCGCGTGAAGGCAGCCTCCGACTCTTAGCCCAGACGGCCAGCCGCTTCCCCGTCATCCGCAGGAAATGCAGAGCTTCACCCAACGGATCAACTGATGCCAGCGGAATCTTCATGGGTCCGAGTATCGGCCTGACCTTCACGTTCGTCCACGACTATGGATGAACGAGCCGCAATCCGGGACGCTCGAGCATTGTCCGACCGAGGTGTTGCGGTTCAGAGTGGAGCCCAGCGGGCAGCAGCCACCGCTGAACGAGGAACGAGAACGTGACCGCCGAACCTGCTGAAAGGAGATTCGCAGAATGATTCTTGTTACAGGTGCAAGCGGCCTGGCCGGTTCTGCTGTCATCCGTGAGTTCGCTCGCCAGCACTCCCCAGTCAGGGCGCTCATCAGGAGTCGTGCAAAGGCACGGGCTTTGGAGACATTGCCCACGGTGGAGCTCGTGGACGGTGACATGCTGCGACCAGAGACGCTCGCAGACGCGCTCTCCGGGGTGGACCGCGTTCTGCTGATCTCTTCCCCCGACCTGCAGATGGTGGAGACGCAGTCTGCGTTCATCGATGCCGCCAGGAAGGCGGGCGTTCGCCATATCGTCAAGTTCTCCGGCTTGAACGCGTCCCTCGCTTCGCCCTTTCTCTTCAACCGGATGCACGCGGAAATCGAGGGCTATCTCGAACGCTCCGGCGTGACCTGGACCCACTTGCGCCCCAGTCAATTCATGCCGGAGTACCTGCGGGAAGGGCCAACGATTGTCGCCGACAGTGCGTTCTTCCTTCCCCTGGAGAACGTAAAGCTTGCCCCCGTGGAGGTGGAGGACATCGCGAAAGCCGCCTTTGCGCTGCTGCACAACTCTGGGCACGAGGGTAAACGCCACGAGATGACGGGGCCAGAAGCTCTGGGCATGACGGAGATCGCCGAACAGATCTCCGGTGCCATTGGCAAGACCGTGCGCTACGTCAACATCTCTCCGGCGGAAAGAAAGCGAGCGCTGCTCGCAGCAGGAGTCCCGCCCTATATCGCAGACGCGCTCGATGTGCAGGCAAGTGAGCGAAGGAAGGGGGCCACCGGTGAAGCAGTGGTGCATTCCGAGACGCACACTGCGTTGGGCATTCGGCCCACCACTTTCGCGGAGTTTGCGCGTCGCAACGCGGCTGTGTGGCGTGGCGAGGTGATGGCCTCGTAACTCTCAGGGCGTCCGGCTCACACCTGCCACCATCAGGGCTGAATTGAGCGCTCCAAGACAGTGCAGTGAGCGTGTCTCGCGTAACGCTGCACCGGGCGGGGGTTCCTCATCGAGCCTGGTCCAGTGAGAAGCTTCGCCGCACTCCGCGTTCGAACATTCCTGAGGGAAGGAATCGTCGCAGTCGGGCGACCGAGCTCGCCTGTTGCCCAATCAGGTAGCGCAGTCGCGGGGAACTGCTGGAGATGATCGCGAGCAACGTGGCGGCCACGAGCTCAGGGCCAGGCGCTTTCTCTTCGGAAGCACGAATGGCAGTGAGAGCGCGCTGGCGCCATGCGTCGTACTCGGTCATCCGATGTGCTCCGAGCCGGCGGTTGTTCATCATGGGCGTCTTGAGAAAACCAGACTCGGTCAGCGACACGTGAATATTGAAAGGCTTGACTTCGTGGCGTAAGGCTTCCGTGTATCCTTCCAGCGCAAACTTGCTGGCGGAATAGAGGCCCAGGAACGGAACCGCCGACAGACCAGTGAGCGAGCTGACGTTTATGATCTGGCCGCGCTTCTGGCGGCGCATGAGCGGCAGCACCGCATTGACCATCCTGACGACGCCGAAGAAGTTGGTCTCGAACTGGGCCCTGGCCTCCTCTGATGAGAGCTCTTCCAATGCGCCGGCCAACTCGTAACCGGCGTTATTGATCAGCACGTCCAGGCAGCCGCCACGGCTCGACACGGTTTCGATGCACCTGCGCACGGAGTCATCGTCGCGCACATCCAGAGTCAGGAGCTCGGCTCCGGCAATACTGTCAGCACTTGCCGGATTACGGCTCGTCCCAAAGACCGCATAGCCGCGCTGGGACAGCAACCGGGCCGTGCATTGCCCGACTCCAGACGATGCGCCCGTGATGAGCACGACCCGCTCATGAGACATTTCTACATCCAAACTCTCGACCGTCTATCACGAAGGGGACGGTCAGGCCCGCACCTCGGACGCAGAGTGACTGACCGCCGCACCGGCCCGGAGCAGGAATTCAAAATGTGCGGCCCTTCACGAATTCCTGCCGGCCGTTTGCGTGACAAACTCCGCGGGGCTCCTGGACGCCAGGCGAGTCACCGACACGACGGAGTGTGGCGCGGTACACCGCTGGCACTACGGAAGGGACCTGATCCGGAGTCCTAGCGGTCATCGGCGACGACGGGGACGATCGGGCTCGATGGCTCGACCTTCACCAGCTCCCGCTCCTCTCGCGTTTCGGGCAAGGGATATCCCTCGCCGCCAGAGAACCGAATCTCGCGCAGAAAGTAGCGATCGCCGTAACGCTTGAATTCGAGTTTTGCCGCGCCGGCGCCTTGTCCGGTGTTGCTTGGGTGAACGGCCACCAACACGCCACCATGCGCGTTCCTGATGCGAAAAACATACTGACTGCCACCAACACGATGCACGACGTGCACGGTCCGGATGGCAAAGTTGTCGCGCCGACCGTGAAGTCGAAAGGAATGAACGCTTTCATCAGGAGAGTGTCCGCGTCGGCAGGTCCCGGATGAAGTACGAGCAGGCTGACAATGGCAGCCAAGGTTCGAGTAGCGGTCTTCATACGATTCTCCTTGCCTGTCTTCTTGCAGGGTGAGCCGCTCAGAGCCAGCATCCGCGACGAGCAGTCCTCAAAGCTGTATACGCGACCACCGCATGCCGTTCTCCCTGATCCGGCCATGAAGTTTTGTTACGGCCACAGAACACGAACCAGAGAGGCACGGTGGGAGTGCCGGAAACCCTCGCGGGTTCGTCCGACACTTGTTGGGGAGAGCGTCAGACCGTCACCAGTCTGAACAGGCGGGGGTGAGTCGGCGCGTCAGCCGGGTGGGGAGCCCGACGACTCCCGTGCCGTGCTGGAGGGGAAGTGCGGAGGCACGGGAGCGTCATCAGTGATAGACGGATCCACGCGCGACTCGACGTGCCGAGAATCGTAAAGAATGCTGAAGTGCACCCGACCAGTGATGGGCCTCACGCCGGTATCGGGGTGAAGATGTATCCGGCACCTCTGACCGTCTGGATCAGCTGCCGCCGATCTCCCAATTTCTTTCGCAGTCGACTGATATGAACGTCGAGCGACCGATCCAGTGGTGACGGTTCGCGCTGAAGGATCATGGTCATGAGCTCGTACCGCGACACGATGCGGCCCGCGCCGCGGACGAGATAGTCGAGCAACTCGTATTCGAGCGACGTCACGTCGAGCGCCCGGCCGTCGATGCTGACTCGACGCAAGGCAGGCTCAACGGTTACGCCGCTCACGGTCGTTCCCCCTCGGGGCGTGGTTGGCTTAAGGTCACTGCGTCGAAGCAGGGCCCGGACCCGCGTGAGGACTTCGTCGGGATCGAGGGGCTTCACCCAGTAGTCGTCGGCGCCGGCTTCCAGGCTGGCAAGTCCGGTCGCGCGGTCCACCTGAGCGATGAGCAAGACCACCGGGACGCGGGTGTGCAGGCGAATCCGGCTTATCACCTCGACGGCGGTGCCATCGAGCAGCGACGCGTCCAGCATCACGAACGACGGTCGACCGTCGAGCGCATGACCCAGGAGGCTGCGCACGTCACGGCGATACACCATCCGGAACCCATGCTCGATGAAAGCCTCTCCCAGCCCGTCCAGCTGCGTGTCATCACTGCCAAGCAGGACCTCAGGGCTATGCAATGTCGCGCTCACCGCCCACTCCAACAACCAGGCGGCTCGACGAGCGGTCGGGGCTGACCGCGTACGAGCCCTCACAACCGACGCACTCGAAGTACCGATTCGACGTCGATTGCGGGCGTCACGGTCATTCGCTCCTCCCCCCTGGCATCAAGCCTGCACCTTCAAGTCGACGTGAAGTCAAGCAGAACGTTGGCCTGTATCTGGACATCTCAGGTCGCCGGGTCGACGATCGAGTCGATCGCGTTCACGAACGGCCACGCCGCCACAATGACCCCGCGGGTAGCGGAATCAACGCCGCGCGATAGCCGCCCTGATTCATCGACGAACGAACAGGGCCGAAATCGACACGGCCTCAGAAGCGGCGCGTCCGTATTCACCTCCCGTCGTCACCCGCAACGCGCGGCCCGGCAGTGCGCGGGCGAGTGTCGTTGAGGCAGCGGCCCAGGAAGGCAAGCAGCTCTTCCGTGGATCGGAACCGAAGCTCACGGCCGGTGTCGACCTCTTCGATCCGGCCTTCGAAGTGCCGACGCGCGGGCTCACTCTCGGGCGCGAGCTGGATGACGAACGCGCATCGCATCACGACAGGCTACGGTCGTGGTGCTGGCCGAGTTGTGAAAGGGGCGTTGAAATTTCGTTGGAATTGCGGCCGTCGACGGTGCGCGCGGCAATCTCGCGCATGCGGGATCAGCCGATTTGGCTGGGAGGTGGCGCGGCCAGTCCGGTCGGGTTCGAACAACTCAGGGGTCGAGACTCGTAAGTGACCAAGAGAGTCGATGCCTGTCACACGACCGCAGGCGGCGCGTTGTATGACATGAAACTCGCGACGGTTGCGGGCAAGTGCTAGAGTGAGCCTGATCACACACTCGACGGACACATGAAGTCGTTCGGATCGTTCCGATTTGACCCAGGGAACGAGTGTTTGTGGCGAGGCGACACCCGCGTGTCGCTCATGCCCAAACCGTTCGCAGTGCTGCGCTATCTGGTTGAGAACCCCGGGCGGTTGGTGACACACGATCAACTGCTTGCGGCCATCTGGCCGGATACGTACGTGCAGCCTGAAGTCCTTCGGCGGTACATCCTCGAGATTCGACGAGCGCTCGGCGACTCGGCGGAAGCGCCTCGGTTCGTTCAGACGGTTCCGAAGCGCGGGTACCGCTTCATCGCACCAGTGGTCGAGGTCGAGGCGTTGGCGACCAGCGTCCCCGCCCCGACACCGCTTACGACGCTCGTCGGCCGGACGGCCGCGTTGAGCGCACTCGACGCGTGTTTTGCCTCGGCCGTAGCCGGGCGACGTCAGGTCGTGTTCGTAGTCGGCGAGCCGGGTATCGGCAAGACCAGCCTTGTGGATGCATTCCAACGTACGCGCCCGGCGGGCGTGGGCGCGTCAGTTGCGCGAGGGCAGTGCCTGGAGGGGTTCGGCGGCAAAGAGGCGTACTACCCGATTCTGGAAGCGATCGGTCAGCTCGCACGCGGAACGCGAACGAATCTCGTGGTCGACACGCTGGCGTCGATCGCGCCAACCTGGCTGATTCAACTCCCCACCCTCGTTCGGCCCGAGCAGCAGGCGGTCCTGCAGCGCGAGATGCTCGGCGCCACCCGTGAACGCATGGTGCGCGAGCTCTGTGAAGCCGTGGAACTCGTTACGCAGACGGTTCCGATGGTGCTCATCCTCGAGGACCTGCACTGGGTGGATCACGCGACGGTCGACGTGATTTCCGCGATGGCCCGCCGGCGCGAGCCTGCCAAGCTGCTGCTGATCGGGACGCTGCGTCCCGCAGATCTGATCCTGTCCGAGAGCCCGCTCAAGACGCTCAAGCAGGACCTGTTGCTCCACCGCTTGTGTCATGAGGTCACCCTCGAGCGGCTTCAGGAGCCTGATGTCGCTGACTACATCGCGGCGGAGTTCGGGCCGGGAGAGCTGCCGAAGGCCATCGCGCCGATCATCCACCGCCATTCAGACGGCAACCCGCTGTTCATGACGGCGATGCTCGATCACCTCGTGCAGCAAGGCGTGCTGTCGCAGGCGGGTGGACGCTGGACGACGACGGTGCCGCTCGAGGACGTGGATCCGGGCGTGCCCGAGACGCTGAAGCAGATGCTGGAGATTCAGATCCAGTACGCCAGCGAGGGCGATCGACAACTCCTCAAGTGTGCGAGCGTCTCAGGCCTGAATTTCACGGTCTGGGCTGTGGCGACGATGCTCGAAAGCGATCCGTCGACGGTCGAGGAGCACTGTCATGCACTTGCCGAGCGCCAGCAGTTCCTCAAGTTCAGCGGCATCCGCGAGCTGCGGAACGGCAAGTCGACGATGGAGTATCAATTCAGACACACGCTGTATCGCGAGGTGCTGTATCGGCGTTTGAACTCGGCAGCGCGGGTCGCCTTTCACCTCCGTCTCGCCCTGGGTCTCGAGGCGCTTCACTCGACGGTGGAGCCCGATACCGCGGCTGAGCTCGCGCTGCATTTCGAAGAGGCCGGCGAGTCCGAGTCCGCGATCCGGTACTTGATTCTCGCGGCCCAAAATGCCACCCGGCGCTGCGCCCATCGTGAAGCAATTGCGGCCCTGGAACACGCGCGCGAGCTCCTGCCGAAGATCGAGCCGACGCACGAACAGGCGCTGCATCTGCAGATCCTCGAAAAGATCGGCAACGCGTACTACGCGCTCGGCGAAATGTCGCGCTCGGCCGAGGCCTACACGTCCATGGCGACGCGAGCCGCCGAGGCGGGGCTTCTCGCGGCTCACGCCGATGCGCTACTGAGACTGCCGCACACGCCCGAATCGATCCCCTTCTTTCTGCGCGCGCTCGAACTCGACCCGACCTTCGCGGCGGCCCATGTCGCCTTGTCGCGGGTCTACAGCAACCTCGGCGAAATTGCGCGCGGGAAGGACCATGCCCGTCTGGCATACGAGCATCGCGATTGCGTCGGCGAGCGCGATCGCCTGTCGATCAGCTATCAGTACCATTACGAGGTGACTGGTCATCAGCAGCGGGCGAACGAAACGCTCGAGACGTGGAAGCGGCGGTTTCCGCTCGAATTCCAGCCCGCGAACGCGCTGGCACTCATCTACAACTTCCTGGGTGTCTTCGACCGCGCCGTCGAAGAGGGAGAGGAGGCCGTCCGACGCAATCCGGCCCACGGCTATCCCTATTCGAATCTCGCTCACGCCTATCGCGGGCTCGGCCGGTTCGACGATGCGATCAGGACCGCCGAGCGCGCCGTCGCGCTCGGTATCGAGACGCTGCCGACGCGACGGCTGCTGTATCAACTGGCCGTCGTTGCCGACGACGAATCGGCCGCGGCGGGTCATCTGGCCTGGGCCCGCGACAAACCCTCCGAGTTCGATATCGTGGGAGCGCATGCGCAGGTCGCCGGATGGTCGGGCCACGTGACGGAGGCCCGGCGGCTCTATGACCTTGCCGCCACCCTGTCCGACGGTCGCAATCTTCCGGACGTAGGCAACAGCCATTTGGCGTGGGCGATCTCGATGGAAGTGGCCTATGGCGACATCGACCACGCCGAGCGGCTGGCCCGGCGCGTCCTCGCGCGGCGGCCTGGCTACGATTCGCGGCTGCGCGCCGCGGTGGGTCTCGCCGCGGCACGCCGTTCCGAAGAAGCCGCCGCGATTGCCGACGAGTTGGTGCAGACCAACCCCGAGCACACGCTCATCAACGGTGTTCTCGCGCCGATCGTCCGGGCGACCGTGGCTTTGGGTCGGCGGGAACCGGCCCGGGCGTTGGAGCACCTGGAAGCCGTCGAGCCGCACGAGCTCGGGTTCATCGCCGCCCTCACGCCCGTCTACTTGCGCGCGCAATGCTACTTGATGCTGGGCAAGGGCCTGCCGGCGCTGGAGGAATTCCAGCGCATCCTCGATCACCGCGGCAGCGATCCGTTCTCCCCGTTTCACGCCGCCGCGCCTCTGGGACTCGCTCGTGCCTTCGCGATGATCGGCGACGAGGCCCGCAGTCTGCAGGCCTACGACCTTTTCCTGGATGCGTGGGCAGATGCGGATCCCGACGTGCCACTGCTCCGGCAGGCTCGTGACGAGCGTGCACGCCTCGAGCGCAGGGTCAGCTCCGCACACGTGCCGGCCGGCGGCCGATGCCCCTCCGGTTCGTCTGCTAATCCACAGCCGTAGCCGCACTCAGGAGCTCGAAGAGGCCGACCCGCTCGAGCATCTCGCGTACCCAGGGATTGACATGCACGAGATGGAGCGCCGCGGCCGCAGCCATCGTCATGTTGTAAGCACGGACCAGCTCAGCCACGCCCGCCGCATCGATCCGCACCACACGCGCGAGATCCACTCGAATTCGCGGCGCACCACTGCGAAGAAGTGCGCGGACCGTGCGGCGGAGCGTCGGGTCGACTGGCACCCGAAGGGGGCCGCCAACGGCAATGCCCGCCGCGTCGTGACAGGCGGAGCTGGCGTCGCGAGTCATACCTTCTCGATCCCTGCAGTTGCAGCCTAGACCACCGGCAGCCGGGACGTGTGAAACTCTCGTGCAAGTCCCGTTAAAACGACATCAGGACCCTGGGCCCGGCGACGGATTGCCCTCATAGCAGTGACGAACCAGGGCCGCCGAACGTGACTCACAGCCGCGTCCTTTTCGAGAGGAGCGGAATGATGCAATCACGGATGAGCACGCCCTCTCGCTCCTTCGTCACACCTTCCTTTCAGGAATGTCGCAATGCTGCGACACGCACGTCTTAAACTGACTCCAACCCACGGCATCGAGCCTTCCGCTGCTCGGCGTGAGCAGGTCAGTCGCTTCCGCATCTCAACCATTTGCTGCGGGTGCGACAGGGGCCGCTCACCCGCACATCAGGCGTCCATCGTCGGCGAGACTCGGTTTCCCGTCGGGCGTTCCTTCTGCAGGAGTGCACCACGTGAAGAGCCGTCTACTGCTTTCATGCCTGCTCGTTGTCGCGTCCGCGCAAGCCACGTTCGCCCAGTTAGAGACCGCGACGATCACCGGCGT
This sequence comes from Vicinamibacterales bacterium, assembly GCA_963840865.1. Classification (GTDB taxonomy): domain Bacteria; phylum Acidobacteriota; class Vicinamibacteria; order Vicinamibacterales; family Vicinamibacteraceae; genus CAWJAP01. The sequence goes on along the minus strand of CAWJAP010000019.1, from coordinate 29,170 downwards.
CGTCATCGACGCCTCGGGAGCGCTCGTCCCGAAGGCGACGGTCACCGTGACGAACGTCAGCACGAACATCACCGTGCAGGCAGAGACGAACGACCAGGGGTCTTATACCGTTCCCAGCCTTCGCCCCGGCGAGTACACGGTTGCGGTCGAGGCGCCGGGCTTCAGCCGGGCGCTGCGCCGCGGTTTGACGCTGCAAGTGGCGCAGGTCGTCCGCGTCGACGTCACCCTGGAGACCGGCGCGCTCACTGAAGTGGTCGAGGTGGCCGCCGGCGCGTCGCTGCTCGAGACCCAGACCTCATCTCGCGGCTCGGTGATCGGCGAGCGGCAAGATTGTGGAGCTGCCCCTCAACGGGCGGGACTACAACCAGCTCGCGCTGCTCTCGCCGGGCGTGCTGCCGGGCACGCCCCGGCTGGCGAGCGTCAACTTCAAGGGCGTGCTCAACGTCAACGGCAACCGCACGTTCAACAACGTGTTCCTGCTCGACGGCGTCGACAACATTTCGTACTCGAACTCCTTTCGCGGCGAGAACGTGCAGCTCGTGCAGCCGTCGATCGAGGCGCTCCAGGAGTTCAAGATTCAGACGAATGCGCTACTCGGCCGAGTTCGGGCGCAGCTCGGGCGCCGTTGTCAACGCGACGATCAAGTCCGGAACCAACAGCGTTCGCGGCAGCGTCTACGAGTTCCTGCGGAACGATGCGCTCGACGCCAACAACTTCTTCTCGAACGCGCTGAGCGCGCCGAAGCCGCAGCGCGCAGCGCAACCAGTTTGGCGCGCGCCGTCGGCGGACCGCTCGTCAAGAACCGGACCTTCTGGTTCGCGCGACTACGAGGGCCTGCGCGATCGAGAGGGCGTGCCGCGCGTCGCGGCAGGTGCCGACGGCGGCCGAGAAGGCCGGCCTCTTCAGCACCGCGGTGGTCGATCCGTTCGCGCCTGGCCGTCCGGAGTTCGCCCGAAACGCGCAGGGCCAGTGGGTGATCCCGCGCGAGCGCTGGGATCCGGTCGGCGCGCGCGATCGTCGCGCTGATTCCCGACCCAAATGTGCCCGGGCATCGACGATCTTCGCCTCGACCCCGGTGACCGAGACGCGCCAGGATCAGTTCGACGTGCGCATCGACCATCTGATCACGCAGCAATATCAGCTTCTTCGGGCGCTACAGCTTCGTCGACACCGACACGTTCCGCCCGGCGCCGCTTCCCGGTCTGGCCGAGGGCTCCTTCAACGATGCCTTCGGCTCGAACCTGAACCGCTCGCAGGGTCTCGCGCTCGGCGCTGACCTGGACCTTCTCGTCGACGCCTGGTCGGCGATTTCCGCTTCGGCTTCGCGCGCGGCAACTACTTCACCTATCCGCCGAACTTCGGCGTCGACGGGCCGGCCGCAGATCGGCTTCAAGAACGTGCCGAACGATCCGGCGATCGTCGGCGGCGTGCCGAAGGTGAACATCCAGGGCTTCGATGCGGTCGGCCGTCACACGTCGACGCCGCAGTTCCAGACGCCGCGCTCGTGGAACCCGCGCGCGACGTTCAGCTGGACGCGCGGCGCGCACTTCTGAAGTTCGGCGGCGAGTTTCTGCATGTGGAGACCAAGATCAACGACCTCAACGCGACGATCGGGCGGATGAACTTCGACAATCGCTTCACCAACCGCGCGGTCGGCGACCTGCTGCTCGGGCTGCCGTCGCAACTGGCGCTGACCAGCTACACGGTCATGGATCAGGGCCAGGACATGCAGTTCTACTTCGTGCAGGACGACTACAAGCTCAGCTCGAAGCTGACGCTGAACCTGGGGCTGCGCTACGAATACGCGACGCCGCCGCGCGAGCGGACAACCGCTTCGCCAACTTCGACCCCGACAACCGGCACGATGATCTTCGCGAGGACGGCGGGATCTTCGAGCGTGCGCTGATTCATCCGGACCGCAACAACTTCGCGCCGCGATTCGGCTTCGCCTACACGCCCGCGCCGCGGTGGGTCGTCCGCGGCGCGTTTGGCGCCTTCTACACGCACACGGTCCGGCAGGGACGCGAAGGGCTGCTCGGGTTCAACCCGCCGTATCTGGTCGACAACCTGCTGCAGACCGGCGTCACGCGGCGCAGCCGCGGTGGCGTCAGCGGCGCCGTTCCGCCTGGTGAACGGCTATCCGGCGGGCTGCTCGATCCCGAACAGCCTGTCGCCGACCGTGCAGCGGCGCGCTCAGGATGCCAACCAGCGCACGCCCTACGTGCAGCAATACAACCTGGGCGTGCAGTACGAGCTGATGCCGGACCTCGTGCTGGACGTCGCGTATGTCGGCAACAAGGGACGCAAGCTGAACGGGTTCCGCAACCTGAATCAGCGCGCCGTGATCGACAGCCCGACGGAATCGCAATCGGCAGGCGAGCGTCCTTACCCGGAGTTTGGCGACATCCAATGGATGGAGAACCGGGTGCGCTCCGAGTACAACTCGCTCCAGGCCCGGCTCGAGAAGCGCTTCTCGCGAGGCTTGGCCGCGCTCGTCAGTTACACGCTGGGGAAGGCGCTCACCGGCGCACCCGATCACATTTCCACGAGCGGCGGCGGGGCCGGCGTCGACACGGGAACGTTCCGGGAGCCGCAGGACGGCAACAATCTCGCGCGCAGAGCGCGGGCCTGGCCGAGTTCGATGTCAAACATCGGTTCGTCGCCAGCTACGTCTGGGATCTCCCGTTCGGGCGTGGGCGCCGCTTCGGCAAGAACTGGTCCGGGCTGACCGACGCGCTGCTCGGCGGGTGGCAGCTCACGGGCATTCACGCGCTCCAGAGCGGCCTGGGCTTGACGGCAACGCTGGGAGGCTCGACGGTGCTCAACATCGGCGGAGAGCGGCGCGCGCGGCCCAACCTGGTTGGCGATCCCGAGCTGTCCGACTCGGAGCGCACGCTCGAACCGCTGGTTCAACACCGATGCGTTCGCCGCCTTCAGCCCCGCGCCACAAGCGTTCGGCAACGCCGGCGTCGGGTATCATGCGTGGACCGGGATACGTCGATCTTCGATTTCACTCTGGCCAAGAACTTCCACTTCAGCGAGCGGGGCTACGTGCAGTTTCGGACCGAGGTGTTCAACGCGTTCAATCACGCCAACTTCGGCCCGCCCAACATCGCGCGCGACTCGAGCGGCTTCGGGCAGATCCTGACCGCGGGTTAGGCGCGGATCCTTCAGTTCGGCCTCAAGATCTACTACTGATGGTCCGCCGGCGGCTCGCTTTGGCAATGGCCCTGGTGGTCTGCTGCGTATCGGGCTCCTTTCCAGCGCAGCAGACCACGCCTGCCGACGACATCGTCTTTCAGCATTGGCTCGGCGTCGAGCATCACCTGCTGCGCAGCCTCGACCAGGCGAGCCGCTCATATGCGCGCGTCCTCGAGCTCGAGCCGGCTCGCGAGCTGACGCCCGATGAACATCGCCTCGTGCGCCGGTTCGCGCCGCGAGTGCAGACGACACGAGACGAGATCTTCGGTCTGAAAGATTTCGCCGTCGTGCTACATCCCGCGCGGCGTCTGATTGCCTACCACCTCTTCTGGGATGACGACATCGACTTTCCGGACGACAGCGATCCGTGCGATCACGAGCTCGTCTGGGTGCAGTACACCTCCGACCGGCAGGAGATCGAGGAGTTGTGGACGTATTTCCACGGACGCCTGCTCGCGGGAGGTGAGAGCGCTCGACGCGATGCCCGCGAACATGGCTGGCGGCCGCGTGTCAACGTGCAGTGGGGCAAGCACGGCTCCATGCCCGCTGGTTGGGAGACGCTGACCCTCCGCGCAGACGAGGGCGATGTGGAGGGCGGATACCTCACCCGTCAACGCCCCCTCACGTTACTCGAGTACAACCAGGGCGACGTACAAGAAGCTGGCGAATCAGGGCCGCCGCCTGGCTGGACATCCTTTGGCGAGGCGATTGGGGTGGCCCCAGCGCTTTTCGGGCACGTGGGATGCCTTTGTCGACTTCTCGCGTCTCGTCGACCCCGTCGTGCTTCTCGACAAGAACGGCATGGCGCGCGCATCACGGTGGAACACCGCCACGATCAGTCAGCACTTTCTTCCGTACAACTTTCCGTCCCAAGACCGAGTGGCCACCCGATCGTCCGCCGGAAGCTTCGGGCTCGGACGGTCAGACGCCGGGACCTCTCTCGAGCGAGACGACGCTCGACGTATTCCAGTTGCCGGCCAAGACCGTCTTCGATCCGGCGATGCCGCGGTACCCGAACCTGTGGCTCTACATCGACACCTCGGTCGCCGACTCATACGACTCCGCCGTGACCCTCCTGACCGGGGCCTTGCGCACGACCATGCGGATGCAGGAGTCGCATGGGCCATTCTCGAACCCCGAAGGCTGTGACTTCGAGGCACGGCTCGAGCACCTCCAACCTTGGGAAGTGCCCGAACACCGATTGCTCCAGCATGCCCATGCGTTCCACGTGAGGTACTACCATTCAGCGCTTGCGAAGAATCGCCTGCATCGCGTGTCGCAGGACACGCCGGCGGGCATACGGACGTTCTACCGGCTGGCCGCCAGCGCGCACTACGAGGTCGAGCATACCAACCCGAATCATGCCGACGTCGAGGAGTGTCCAATCTGTGGGCGCACCGGCGCCTACGCGGCCGTGAAAGGCAATCTGGTCGAGATGGTGCACGATCCGCTCGGCCTCGAGCTCGCGATCGAGGGCACGATTCGAGGTGAGGCGGTGCATCTCGAGCAGGACGAGGCGCGAAGGCTTCGCGGCGTGGCGGGCCTGACCAGCCAGCTCGACGTGCAGTGGTTCAAGTACCCAGCCCAGAAGCGGGATCAGAACACGCGTGAAATCGGCATCGTCGTCTTCGGTCCGCCGAGCGGCCGGTGAGCCTGGATTCAGCTGCCGCTGCTGACGATGGGTGTATTCGGAGCGGGTTCCGACACATCGACGAAGGACTGAAGACCGTGCGTCTGCGGGAGGGCGCCGCATCGGCGTCCCCCGCAGTAAGGTGGTCGCGCGTGCGATCCGGCCGCCGCGCCGCGAAATCCACTACACAAATGACAAGGACACGCCGCTAGGCGATGCGGCGGCGAACGGATGGTCGTGGCGAGAAGGCGTTTCGCATCCGATCCGCGATCGCCAGGATCTTGGCGCGATCGTGCATGTAGCGCGCGTGGAGTGCGCGACATGCCTTGGCCAACGCGCTCAGAAGCGACTCGAGGTCGCGAGAGGCCGTCAGGTCCGGCGGAGACTGCGAAACCTGCAGCCGCCGAGTGAATGTGACGAGCATCTCCAGGTCGTGAATGCGACCGAGGAGATCCTGGGCGTCCTTGAGAGCGGCGAGGTCGGCGCTCTCTCGCAGCTGGCGCGCCTCCAAAGAAAGCTCCATCGCATAGCGGAGCTTCTTCAGCGCGATACGGACATCGTGCAGACGCACTGGATCATAGAGAGACCCAGCGGCATAGACAGCGTCTCCAAGCGTGGCTGCCCGCCGGGCGGCCCGCGCGTCAACGGCCCACAGCCACCCCTGCGCGGGCAGGTGTTCCCGTCGTGGCTGGCGGACGCGTCCAGCGCCGGCTTGTCGGTCGTTCACGGCCTGGTCGATGCGGCCGGCCAGCCGGCGCAATTTCGAGAGTGGAAGTTTCGCCGCCAGTCGCTTTCGCGCCGCTTCCCGCTCTTCGGCCACAACGCCGGCGACACGGCTCAACGCGGCAGACGAGTACTGCGTGTCGCGGCACAGGTCCTGAACCAGGATTACCATGACGTCCAATTCACGGACGGTACCCAGCTGTCGCGTCACTCTCCTGAGACGGCGATTGAGTTTCCATGCCGTGTCGGCAGTCAGCCCGACGAGCGGGACTATTTCACGGAGCCGGCGCGAGGCCACGCGTGTCTGATGCAGCGGCTCGACGTCGGGGTCATGGATGAGGTCAGCGAGTTGGGTGAAGGCCTCGAGTCGTCGGTGAAGGGCGTCGTACCAGCCATTGAGACAGCCATCGCGTGGAATTGTAACAAGGAAGTAAATTCCACACGACGATTCTGAGACAAGCGCCGGCAACTCACGGCCGTGCCCGCACTGCCGACTACACGTCAATGGAGCTGCGGCGGGACTTCGCTGAGACGTTCGGCGAGAAACGCGACGCTTCTGGGCCCCAGGCGACAGCAGAGCGACCCGAAACCGAGTGGCGTCTCTCTCGCGTCCCTGCCCAGACCTCTGCATCGCACCGACGACCTCTGGCGGCGGCGCATGCGCGTCTGACGGCCACGCGGCAAACGTTACGTCCGCGAGACCAACGGCCAGCGGTGGGCGCTGCCGCCGACGGGCATCACGGCGAAGTATCGATCACTGGCCTGGCTCGCTGCGCCAACTGCGGTGGCGGCATCGTGGTGCGGAGCTCGCCCAATGGGCGTCGCTGGTCGTTCCGCTACGCCTCCTCAGCTGCGACTATCGGGGAAGCGGGAGCCGAAACCATATGGCATTCGAGCGCCGCAAACTCGTGAAAGCTGGCTGAAACCTTCCTCGGCGCGTGTGCCGGGTTCGTCGAGGCGCTGCCGGGCCGTCGAGCCCCTGAGGGAACGTCAAACAGCCGGGCGGGTGGCCTCTACGACGTCCTGCCCGGTGGCGAGCGGCGCGCCGTCGATCGCACAGTAGTGTCGCCGAGCGAGCTTGGCCGCGGGGCATGGCTTGGCGCGGCCGGCAATCTCATCGCGGATGAGGAGCCACCCGAGCGCCCCACCGGCAGCGGCGAGCAGGGCGCTGATCAGCATGGCGGTGCGGAAGCCGCTCGCAAAGATGGTCGGGTCCCGATAGGCATCACCAGTCAGCCCCGCCAGCCCGGGAACCACTGCGATCGCAATGAGCCCCGCGCCCCGCGAGATCGCGTTGTTCACGCCGGAAGCGACACCGGCGTGGTCTGAGGGGGCAGCGGCGAGCACCGTAGCGGTGAGCGGCGCAACCGTCAGCGTCAGCCCGACGCCGAACACGAGCACACCCGGCAGCACCGTGCCGAGGTAGGTGGAGCCCGCCTGTATACGACTGATCAACGCGAGCCCCACGGCCATCGCCAGGGGTCCAGCGCTCATCAGCAGTCGCGGTCCGATGCGATCGGCCAGTTGCCCGACACGAGCCGAAAACACAAGCATCAGGCCGGTGATCGGCAGCGTCGCGAGACCCGCCTCCGTCGGCGAAAAACCGAGGACTTGCTGGAGATTGACGACCAGCAGGAAGAACGTGGTCCCCAAGCTGCCGTACACGACGAAGGTTACGAGGTTGGCAGCCGTGAACTGCCGCGAGCGGAAGATATCGAGCGGCAGCATCGGATGTCGGCTGTGCCGCTCCACGACCACAAACGCGATCAGCGCTGCCACGCCCGTCGCGCCGGCCAGCAGCGCGGCCTGGCTCGCGCCCCGCTCGCCGGCCTCGATGAGCGCCCACGTCACCCCAGCCAGACCCACAGCGGTCAGTAATGCGCCAGCGGCATCGATGCCCCCGACCGTCGTGGGATCGCGCGTCTCGGGAACGTGGCGGATCGTCACGGCCACGACGACCGCCGCCAGTGGCACGTTGATGAGAAAGATCAGGCGCCACGACGCGGCATCGAGGAGCCACCCGCCGACGAACGGGCCGAGCGCGGCAACGACTCCGGACAGCGCCGACCAGGCACCGACCGCTCGCGCCCGGTCAACGGGCGCGAAGCTTGCCTGAAGAATGGCCAGGCTCCCCGGCGTGAGCAGCGCGCCGCCGACTCCCTGAACGGCACGGGCTGCGACCAGCGCCTCCGCAGTAGGAGCTAGCGCGCACAACAGGGACGCCGCTGCGAACCACACGGTCCCGATGAGGAGGACCCGCCGGCGCCCGAACAGGTCGCTGAGGGACCCGCTGATCAGGATGAGCGACGCGAGCGTGAGCGTGTAGCCATTCAGGATCCACTGCAAGCCGGCGATCCTCGCCTGCAGTTCGCGGCCGATCGTCGGCAGGGCGACGTTCACCACCGTGGCATCCAAAAAGGCGACGCCGGACCCCAGCACGGTCGCACACAGGATCCAGCGTGCTCTCGGTGTCCCCCAGGTGATCGACTCGTCGCCGGCAATCGATGAGTGCACGACTGTCCTCCCCGATCAGCGATCGTCGTCAGCGCTTCAAACGCGCCGGCTTCGCGAACGTCTCGATCGGGCTCACGCAACTCGTTGCCCTTGAAAGAGACGTGAAGCTGTTCAACGTCATCACAGTCGAGAACATCGCCGATGCCGTCGTTCAAGCGTCACTGGCAACGCGGAACAAGACCGGCGCGCTGATCCGGGAGCCCTACGACTCCGCAGCCAATCCGGAGACTCCGGCCGGGACACCGTGAATCGTACAGGTCTGGGCGCGGCGGCCGCGAGCGACGCCTTGACGGACATGGCATCGAACGTGGCGTCCACCAGAACCCACGCTAGGGCGAATCGCGCGACAACGCGTGAAAGAAGCGTTGAATTTCCGTTGAGGTTTGCTCGGGCGAACGTCTGTGACAGGGGATAGCGTGTGCGACCGTCGTCACAATTCAAGACTGGCCGTGCTGGAACAGGTCCTGCCCGGAAACCAAGGGCGCGAGCGGAACCCGGACGAAATACCCGCGCCATCGTAGAGTTCCCCGTGCCGAATCCCGCAGTTTGAGAGCGAACGACCTCCGGAAACCACCATTTGGGCACCGACGAGTTGCGAAACCGCCTTGCGATGACGATGATCGTGGAGGGTCTACCGCCGATGCCTGCCGATATGGGACGTCGAGGAAGAACATGATCTTACGCAACGCACTGATTTCCACCGCCCTCGCAGTAGGTTGTCTGGCCAGCGGCTGTAGCACAACCGGGCGGATTACCGCGCCCTCGACCGGCGATGCGTCCGGCCAGAGCGGCTCATCCCAGGAGTCTCAACGCCAACCACCACCGGCTCCGCCGACCACCCCGCCGTCGTCAGGCACCTGCGATGTGGAGAAGGCTCGCTTTGCCATCGGTCAACGCGCCAGCGACGACCTGCTGAAGCGGGCTCGTCAGGCTGCAGGGGCCAGTATCGCGCGCTTTCTTCGTCCGAATCAGCCGATTACCACCGAGTACCTCGGCTCGCGCCTGAATCTCGGGTTGGATGAAGCCGACGTCGTCCGGTCGGTGAACTGCGGCTGAGGGCAACCTCCCGAGTCCTTCTGAAACCTCCGAACACGGCGATGAAATCGCAGATGGGCGACGCGGTTTGACACGGCGGTAGAGATGATATACATCATCTTTTGACGACCATGCGATACCCAGCCGAGCAAACCCAGGAAACGCGCGCGCGCATCGTTCAAGCCGCCGCCCCTCGCTTTCGGAGTCGCGGCCGCGGAGGCGCGGCGATTGCGGACATGCTGCGAGACCTCCGGCTGACGCATGGCGGTTTCGACCGGCACTTCGACGGCAAGCAACATCTCTTCGCGGAAGCGGGTGCGCGACGTGCCTGGCCAGACGGATGAGGACGGCAAGGGACAGCCGTGATGCTCTTCTCAGGCATGGCGAGCACGCTCAACGTGGCACGCGCGCTGACCGACGAGCGCCGCCGGCGTGTTCTACGCGCGATCGTCTTCACCCTGTTCGGTATGGCTGATCTGGTTGTTGCCGTGGGGTTGGGCGTCATGACCAGCCCGGGGGCTGCTCAGGTCTTTTACACCACGCCGACGTCCGAGCTCGCCACCCGTTTTCCCCTCGTGTTGGTGCCGGCGTTTCTCGTGCCGCTCGCCTTCGTGCTTCACGTGGTTTCATTGTGGCAGCTGCTGGGTGGCCCTTGGGTGCCTCCTCCACTCGCCTCACATGGACCGAGCCGATGATGTCGCCGCAGGCTATATTCGGAATCAGCGTGCTCCTGGGGCTCGTCGTGTGGGGGATGATTGTCGTGTGGTACGTCTGGCCTGCGCTCCGGGATCGACCACGCACTGAGGCGCTTCGACCCGTGCTCCTCTTGCACGCCTTTCGATTCGTCGGGTTGGCGTTTCTCGTACCGGGTGTGGTCTCGCCGGACCTGCCGGCTGCGTTCGCCGAGCCCGCTGCCTATGGGGACCTTGCGACGTCCATGCTCGCGCTTCTCGCGATTGCCATGCTGAGAAGCCGGGCGGGGACCATCATCGTCTGGGTGTTCAACAGCGTCGGCACGGTGGATCTGCTCAACGCGTTTTATCAGGGCGATCGGCTGGGCGTGGGGATGACACCCGGCCTGCAGGGTGCCGCGTACCTTCATCCCCACCGTGCTCGTGCCACTTCTGCTCGTGACGCACGCGCTCGTGTTCCGAATCCTGCTTGGAACCGAGGCACCGGGCGGTCAACCGCGTGGCCGACGCACGGTCTGATCGCCGACTTCCGCGAGAGGCGTTCGCGAGTTTGGAGGTCCGAGTGGTCTGAGGAGGATGTCATGGTTCGAAGGATTGCGTACTGGGGCAGCACCGCCCTCGTCGCGTTGCTGCTGCTCGGGTCCCTGAGCTATCTCACGGGCAGCGAGCAGGTCGTGTCGGGATTCGCGAAGGCCGGCTATCCGCAACACTTGCGGATCGTGCTTGGCGTGGCCAAGCCGGTGGCCGCCATCGTCCTGTTGGTGCCGGGACTGGCGTTGCTGAAGGAATGGGCCTATGCGGGCGCAACATTCGCCTGGATCATGGCCTTCATATCCGCAAGGGCGTCCGGAGAGCCGGTGCAGGTCTGGATCATGCCCCGGTCCTCCTGATTCTCCTGGCGATCTCCTACGCGACGAGACCACTCAGCCGACGATTGACCGGCGCCCGCGCCCAGTGAACGAAGGCTCGACCATTCAAAAAAAGGCAATTCAATGAGAAAGCTCGTGGTGTCTGAATTCATGACCTTGGACGGCGTCATACAGGCGCCCGGTGGGACAGACGAGGATCGCGATGGAGGCTTCGAGCACGGCGGCTGGACTGTGCCCTATTGGCACGACGACATCGGTAAGGCCTTCGATGCGCTGATGAAGGATGTCGACGCCATCCTCCTCGGCCGGCGGACCTACGTGATTCACGCGCAAGCCTTTGAACCGATGCCGCCGGGCGACCCCTTCGGCGACATGATGAACGCGCCCAAGAAGTACGTCGTCTCACGCACGCTCGAGAAGCCGATTTGGCGCGACACGACCATCATCCGCGACAACGTGATCGAGTCCGTGCGGGCATTGAAAGCCCAGCCCGGTGGGAGCATTGTCACCGACGGGAGCAGCCAGCTGGTCCACGCGCTGCTTGCGCACGATCTGGTCGACGAGTTGCACCTGCTCGTATATCCGCTGTCGCTGGGGAGTGGAAAGCGTCTGCTGCCGAGTGGCATCCACACGACATTCGCGTTGACATCCGCAACACCGTACCCGAGCGGTGTGGTGGGACTCCACTATGCGCGCCAGCGAGGATCGGAGTAACTGTTACGGGCACAGCATGGTGCAACTGTTCGAGCAGGTCGCCCGCCCAGCTCTGCATCCCTTCATCCAACGCTTCCTGGCAGTGGAGTTTCCTTCCGTCACCATGGCTGTACCTGATGGCACCCGGGCGCGCTGGCCCCTTGTGCGCTGACGCGGTTCCCGGGGTTTCTCTGGATGATGGCCATTGGCTTCGGTCGGCTGAGTTCGACCACGCGCGCATCGCCAGCCGCCGAGGCCCCAGGCCGGGAGAGGAATGTGAAAGCCGCAGAGCGCGCGACCTACTCGATCGGCGGCCTGCTGTTTCTGAGCGGTGTGATCCACGTTGCCATACTGCTGATCAGCGGCGGCACTTGGGAAGGCCCAGTGTCGCTGCGCAAGGCTGCCACCTTCGGCCTTTCGTTCGGCCTGACGTTGGTCAACGTCACGTTCATCGCTTCGTTCGTGCCCCTCAGGGATCGAACGCGGACAACGCTGCTCAGCGTCTTCGCTCTGGCGTGCGTCCTCGAAACATTTCTCGTGTCGCTGCAGGCATGGCGAGGCGTCCCGTCGCATTTCAACGTCGAAACGCCGTTCGACGCGGCGGTCGCCCGAACGCTGGCAGTCGGTGGGTTCACGCTTGTGGCGATCATCGTGGCACTGACCGCCGCCGCATTCCGCGCCCGCACGGCGTTGCCGCCGGGCCTCCGCCTGGCGATTCGGGCCGGGTTCGTGGCTCTCGCGGGCGCGCAGATCGTCGGTGGCGTGATGATTGCCACCGGCATGCGACTTGTGTACGGTGGCGATCCGCAACGCGCGTACGCCACGGGCGGATGGCTGAAGCCGGTCCACGCCGTGTTGATGCACGCAATTCTCGTCCTGCCGTTGCTGGCGTGGCAGATCTCGAGGACGGACTGGGACGAGCGCACTCAGGCTCGGGCGCTGCGCATGGGTATCGTCCTCTATGCGTTGGTCGTCGTCGCGACGGTGGTTGTGAGCGTGCTGAGCACCGGTCGATCTGGCAGTCTGTGAATGATTCTCAAAGAGACTGCCGCCTCGGCATGGCAACACACTCTGGGGAGGAACTGGGTCGGATCGCCCGCACGTGGACTGGGAGAAGATCTTGGAAAGCGGCCGCGCGGAAAGTTGACTCGTCGACGATTGGCCTAGTGTGCGAGCCCGCGAAGGTGCTCGGGTCGCAGATTACTTCCGGTCAACACGGTGGCTAGCCGATCCCCCGGCAGATTGCCAGCCCGGATGGCGGCCAGCCCAGCGGCCCCTGACGGCTCCAGCAGGAGCCCCAGGGTCTGGGCCGACAGCTGCATGGCCTGGAGCAGATCGCTGTCATCGACAAGGACCATATCGTCCACCAGGGCCACGAGACGTGCCACGGACTCCGGCACCGGGACCCGTACCTCGATGCCCTCGGCGATCGTGTCCGAGCGTTCGGTAGACACAGGCCTACCGGCTCGCCAGCTCATGGCCATGCACGGCGCGCCGCTGGCGCACACGCCAACGATGCGAGTTTCCGGCGCGTGATGCTTGATCCAGCGCGCGACGCCTGCGATGAGCGCGCCGTCGCCGACGGGAACGACGATCGTGTCAAAGGGGCCGGCCGCGAGCAGCTCGACGCCGATGGTTCCCGCTCCCTCCGCGATCGCCGGCTCTTTGCCGTCCTCGACGTACACGCGGCCCCTCGTCGCCGCCACATGGTCGCGCGCGACCGCTTCGGCGGCTGCGGAGTCGGCGCCGGCGGCAGTGACGCGCGCGCCGAAGGAGCGCATTCGGGCCAGCTTGACCGGATTCACGGTGGCCGGAACGAACACCTCCACGGCAATGCCGCGGCGCCGGCCGGCATATGCCATCGCCTGCCCGAAGTTGCCCGTCGATGAGCAGACGACGGTCTGACCAGCGGGAAGTCGGCCCATGAGGAAGTCCGCCCCGCGGCCCTTGAAGCTGCGGAGCGGGTTGGCCGTCTCCACCTTCACCAGGACCTTTCGGCCAAGCGCGTCGTTGAGCTGTTCATCGGCGTACTGCGGACTGTTCAGGAAGACGGGATCTATGGTGCGGACCGCCTCCGTGATGCGGGCGATACTCAGATCGATGTCCAAGATTCTCCTGGGCTCTGACCGTTCCCACTCGCCACCACACCCGACATTCGCTGCTTTAGACTCTCCCCGGGGAGTCGGTCATGGAGAAGAGAGCCAGCGGACGTTTGAAAACACTCGAGGCCGTCTCGCGGGTAGCAGGTAGGCACATTCATAGCCGGTCGCGGCACGTCAGGCGTTAGGCTGCGTTCCGGACGAACCAAGTTCGATAATCGTCTCTCACACTGAGCCTCCAGTATTTGAAGGAGTCGTTCGCGGCGCTGAAGCGCGCGGCCGCGACGGTGACCGAGACGAATGCCTTCGCGCCGTTCAAGGGCCCGTTCGGGCCGGGATCCGGCACACGCCTCGGCCTGATTGTGCTGGCTGTATCCCACTCCTCGAATCACTACGGTCAGCTCGTCGAGTACCTGCGCATGAACGCCATCATCCCGCCGAGGTCTCAGTGAGCGAGGTATGGACGTGGCCAAGGTCTCCCATCGGGTCGAGGCCCGCGCTGATCGAGGGCTATTGACGCAAAGGTCTGCGGCGGGCGCTGGTGCGTCGACCGGAGGCGGGAACGCCACCAGGTGCATACCCGAGGCATCACCACCAGTCTGGACCATCTCACGGGGCATCAGCCGCACGAGCAGTCGCCAACCGGGCGAGACGAGCGCAGAATACTGCGACGCCGGAGAGACTCGCGGCAACCAGCAGCACCATGAAGGTTGGAAAGAGATACGGCACCTGAACCCACGCCACGTCGCGCCCCCTATACAGGAACCCGACCACTCGATGAATCGTGCCGCACGCCAGCAACGGCGCCAGCAGAGGCAGGATGCGCGCCAGTTGTATCCAGAATCTCGCTCGGCGGGTGCCCCATAGCTGTGACCGTCGCACTCCTCGCGCCGCCTGGGCGATGATGACGACGGTGAACGCAAGCATCACGACATCGATGAGCACCTGTGGCCAAAAGGAGGGTGACGACACCTGTCCGCCTTCGATGACAGCGACGATGCGCGCAGCGATGTCGCGGGCGTTGCCGTGAACCAAGCCGGTGTTGGCCATGACCGCCACGCCCCAACCGGTGTCCGTGAGTAGCAGCTGCTGCGCGGTCGAGGTGAACAAGTCTCCGCTATGCGACACCATCGGTGAGCCAGAAGCCGTTTCGCCGATCGTCCAGCCAAGCGCGTATTCGCCAGATACCGGTGATGGTGTCCGCATCGTCGCGATCGACGCGGGTGAAACGATCGCGGCACCATCCGGACCGCGGCCTCGTTGGCCCTGCATGATTAGCCAGGCGGCCATGTCATGCGCGGAGCTGAGCACGCCGCCGGAGCCGTTGCCAAACGCTCGCGGTTCAGGCACCGCGAGCGGGACGCCCAGAACGACCAGGTGTCCGCGAGCACTTGGCGGGAGATCGTCCGCCGTGTTGATCGTCCGGCTGTCACGCATTCCCAATGGACCGAAGACGTGCTGCCGTAGGTACGCATCGAACGCCATGCCGCTGACTACTTCGACCATGCGCGCGGCAATCTGGTAATTGGGATTGTGGTATTCCCACCTGGATCCCGGCATCGCCGCAAGTGGAGCCGTGCGAATACCCGCCACGAGCTCCTGCAGCGAGTGCGGTTGCCGACGGCTGAAAGCGGGAAACGTACGATCCGACATGCCGGACGTTTGATTCAATAACTGTCGAACGGTCACCTGGTCGACACGCGAGTCGGCCATGGTGAACTCCGGCAGATACACGCGCACCGGCCGATCCAAGTCCACGAGTCCCGCTTCCACGAGTTGCATGACCGCGAGCGCGGTGAACGACTTGCTCACGGATGCCACGGCCATGGGGGTGTGCTGCCCGATTGGGTCGCCGCCGGGCGTATGGCCATAGCCCTGGGCGACCAATACGCGATCGCCGCGCGTCACCGCAACAGCGACGCCTGGAACGGGTACCGCGTCGAGATACGCCCGAATCGTCGCGTCGACCGTGCGGCCATCGACCACTCTACTCACGGGCGCGTCGTCCAGGCGCGCCGCCGGAGGGCGAGCCGCGACCGGACCGAGCGCGCAGACTATAACAGCGGTGAACGAGATGAAGTGTCGTACGCGCAAAGAAGGCAGATTGACGCGACCGACTTTTGGGGCGAGTCGGCCCTACGGTGTTTACGGCGAATGTTCTTTAAACAGGCCGACCTTCGAGGATCGAGTGGCCGCGTGTCGAGATGACTCGAGTCAGAGAAAAGCTCGCTTCTTGCAGGAGCGACCTGAACTCGAGTTCGGTGCGCTCACGCCCGCCGGTCAAGACCATCATCAACAGATCCATCAACGCTCGTGCAGGATCATCGGACCCGGTTAACACTGTGTCCAGGAGGAGCAGCGTGCCGTCCGGCCGGATCGCCCGCCGGCAGCTCCTCAGGATCTCAACGGCGGCCTCGTCGTTCCAGTCGTGAATGATTCCCTTCAGCAGGTAGGCGTCTCCACCGTCAGGAACTCCATCGAAGAAGTCACCAGCGACGAGCTCGCACCTATCGGCGATGCCTTCGCGCCGGAGCGCGGATGCACCGGCGACCACGGCCGGCAGATCCTGGAGCACGCCGCGCGTTTGCGGGTTCGCCTCGAGGATTGCTGCGAGAAGCGCGCCGTGGCCTCCGCCCACGTCGACGATTCGCCGGAACTTCGAGAAATCGTATGCTTCGACGATTCCGGCGTTATAGGAGGGCATCGAGCTCATGGCAGCATTGAAAACCGCAGCATCCTCGGGATTTTCCGCGAGGTGTCGGAAGAATGGGGCAGAGTGCACGCGCTCGAACGCTGCTTGCCCCGTCCGAATGCTCTCATCAAGCCAGCCGACTGGTTCCCAAATGAAGCGCGCGCCCAGCATCATCGCAAGAGGCCGGACCGATTCCGGATGGTCAGCGCGCAGCGCGTCGCTCAACGGAGTCTGGCAATATCGGCCAGAGGTATCCTCGGCAAGAATCCCGAGGCTCGTCAGCGCGCGCAGGAAGCGAGCCAGCGACGTCCCTTTCATGCGGGTGGCTTCTGACAGTTCAGCCACCGTCTTCGGGCCCGCTGCCACGAGGTCGGCAAGGCCCAACCTGGCCGCGACATGGATTGCCTGCACGGCGACACCGCCTGGCCAGACCAGCTGCATCAGCTGCGTCGATGGAGAGGCGTTGGTCCGCGGTGTGTCTTCAGCCATGATAGGTGCGAGCAATTGCTGTCCTGTTCGCGCGGGCAACCGGGCTCGGATGACGGCTCCGTATTAGACCCGTTCGCGCCTGGCCAGAACGATGTGCGTCGCGTCGACGCTCGGAAGATGTTCGATGCACTCATAGCCGAGCGCGGGAAGGTCGATGCCGTAGAGCAGGTGCTCGCCGGCCCCCAACAGGACCGGGCTTATCGCGAGGTGGATCTCGTCGACGAGCCCCGCCTGAAGGAACTGCCGGATCGTGGATACTCCGCCGCCGAGCTGGATGTCCTGACCGCCAGCAGCCTCGGTGGCCTGCTCCAGCGCGCGATGGATGTCGTTGACAAAGCGGAACTCCGTCCCGCCTTCCATCGCGATTGATGGCCTCGCGTAGTGCGTGAGCACGAACACCGGCGCGTGGTATGGCGGGTTGTCGCCCCACCAACCCTTCCATGTGTCATCGGGCCACGGTCCGCGGACCGGCCCGAACATGTTGCGGCCCAGGATGAACGCGCCGATGCCCTCGAAGCCGCGTTTCACGAAGTCATCGTCGACACCGGTCGTCCCGCTGTCCTCGCCGAACCTCTGGCGAAATGTCCGCGTCGCGACCATCCATGCATGCAGCGCGAGGCCGCCGACACCCAGCGGGTGCTCGAGGTCCTGGCGCGGGCCGGCGCCATATCCATCGAGTGAGATCGAGAAGCAGTGAATTCGAAGTCGGGGCACGCCAAGCCCTCCTGAGCTGTACGGCAGCGCCATCTCAGGCCGTCCCCGCTTGTGGCTTGCCGGCTTCCGAAGTCGTTGCCCACTGCACGATGTGAAGGTCGAGCACGAAGACCGCGTAAAAGACTGGAACGAAAAACAACGTGACGACCGTGGCCAACGTCAGACCTCCAATCTGCGCGTAACACAGCGCCTCCCACAGCGGGCCGCCATGGAGCGCAAGCGGGAACAGCGCCAGCACCGTCGCGCCCACAGTGATTAGCACCGGACGGATGCGACGGATGCCGGCCTCGATCAGGGCATCCCGCAGAGGCGCACCCTGTTCGTGCTGGTCCTCGATGAAATCGAACAGCACGATGACGTGGCTCACGATGACGCCAATGAGGCTCGTGATGCCGAGAATCGCGAGAAAGCCCATGGGCATTCCCGGTCAACCAGAGGCTCGCGAACGCGCCGACCGCGCCGAACGGAATGCCGGCGAACACGATGAAGGGCTTCACGGCGTTCTTGAACTGGAAGACGAGCGCGAGGTAGATCGCGATGACCGACGCGACGACCACGGTCAACGACTGCCTTTGCCCTTTCAGTTGTTCTTTCAGCTCCCCGACGATCTCGAATCGATACCCAGGGGGGAGTTGTCGTTCGAACTCGCGGATGCGCGGCATCAGCGGACCGGTCACGTCTTCGGCGAGGTGGCCCGGGGCCGGCAAGGCCGCCACGTTGATCGCGCGGTACTGGTTGACTCGATGGATGACCGCCCTCTCGGCGCTGTACGTCAGCCGTGAGATCTGGCCGAGCGTCAGCTTGACTGGGGATTGACTCGAATAGACGTACAGCTGACCCAGATCCGTCACGGTCTCACGTTGGCCGTAATCCATCAGCTGGACGATGGGAATGTTCTTGCGCCCCTCACGCAGATAGCCGATCGGCGCGCCGGCGACGCCGGAGTACATCGAGATGGCGATGTCGCGGCTCGACACGCCGGCAAGGCCCGCGCGGTCCTGATCGATTTCGAGCCGGGTGCGAATCGCGTCGTTCCCCCAGTCGTCTCGGACGTTGAGGGCAAACGGCGACGTCTTCAGAATCGCTTGTAACTTCTCGGCCTCCCGGCGGAGCACTCGCGCATCGTCGCCGAGGATCCGCATCGACACCGGAATGATGGTCGGCGGCCCGGTCTCGACGGTGCGCACGTCGATTCGCGCGCCGGCGATTCGCGTGGCCAGCGCTTCCTGGAGAGGGCCGACGAGTGAATTGGTGTCCTCGCTGCGAGTGAATTGGAGGAGGAGCTGCGCGTAGTTCGGCGCGGGCGACTCCGGACGCACGGAGAACCAGAACCGCGGACCACCGGCGCCGATGAACGACGTGATGGACGCAAGTGAGGACTCACCTCGGTGGGCCCGATCGTACGCGGTCGTCACCTCCCGAATCACCCGATCCGCCTGGCGCGCGACATCGGCGGTCTGCGCCAGTGGTGCGTCCTCGGGGAGACGAACATCCACATAGGCGATGTAAAAGTTGTCTCTGGGAAAGAACTGCCGGTGAAGCTGGGAGGCGAAGAACCCTCCGGCGGCGAGGACCAGCGACGAGGCCGCGAGGCACGTCCACCGATGATCGATCGCGAACGTGACCGCGCGCTCGTAGATCCGGCCGAATCGACTCTCGCGCGGCGCGTCGCGCCATCGGATCGCGTCCGGGCTTCAAGATGTAGTATGCCAGCAGCGGCAGAAACGTCATCGAGACGAGCGCGCGACGCGACGAGCGAACACGCAATGGTCACCGGCAGGCTGTAGATGAACCTGCCGACGTCGCCGCTCAACAAGAGGAATGGCAGGTACGCGGCGATGTTGGTAATCGTGGCGTACAGGATGGCTTTCGACAGTTTGTCGGGGCCGAGCCACGCCGCGGTCGATCGATCGTGACCGTGCGCGAGCTCCCGTTTGATCGCGTCGCCGGCGACCACCGGATCGTCGACCAGCAACCCGAGCGCGATGATGAGCGACGCGATCGACATCTGCTGGATATCGAGACCGACGAGCTGCATCAACCCGAAGGTCATCGCCAGGGTGATGGGGATGCACAGCGCCATCAGGAGCGCCGACCGCCATTCCCAGAACCCGACGAACGAGACGAGCACGACCAGCACGACGGCTTCCCACAGGCTGCGGTTGAACAGATCCAGCTTCTCGCGCACCTGCCGCTGTTGATCCGACGTCGTGCCGATCACGAGATCGTCGGGCAGCGACCTGCGGACCTCGTCCACGCGCGAGTGAACGGCCGTTCCGAAAGCGATCGATCTGCTCGCCTTTCTTCATCTCGGTCGACAGCGTGATCGCCCGCCCTCTCAACCACTGCCCGTTCCGATCGCGCCAGGTGTAGTAGGAGACGAGCCGCGGCGGATGCTGGTAGCCGCGATGGACGCTACCGATGTCGCGAAGATAGAGCGGCGTGCCAGTTGCCGTTTGCATGAAGACGGCCGTATCGATGTCGGCGAGCGTCCGGAATTCCCCCGATTGCTCGAGCGCCAGCTCGCGGCCTTCGGCGTTTACCGTGCCGGCCGGCAGCGTGGTGTTGCGGCTCTGGAGGATTTCCCGGATCGCGGCCGGGACGATTCCCAGCGCTGCCAGCCGATGCTGCGAATAGCGCGCCTCGATCTGCTCTTCGATGACGCCGATCCGCGTGACGCGCGAGGCCTCCGGTGCAATGCGGATCGCCTTGTCGATCCGATCCGTGAAGTCGTCCAGCTCACGATATGAGTATTTCGGCCCGGCACCCCGCGTCAGGGCATCGACCAGCGAGCCGCCCGGCGTTGATGACGATCGGGTCCCACACATCGGGATGGATGCCCGCACGCTGGGGCAGCTCCTCCCACACGCGCTGCACGGCCCGGACTGACGCACCGGCGTCGCCGCGCGGCGACAGGCGGATGATGACGAAGCTCTCTCCCTGGATGAGTCGCAGATCGGTTCCGACGCCCTGACGCACCAGGGCATCGCCGAGCAGTCCGGCCGCCTCGCGCAGGAACCATGGATCGGGTGAGCCGGAACTGCACAGGGCGACGTCGAGGGAGGAAGGATCGTGGCGCGGCCGCCGCGACAATCTGGCTGGCGAGCAGCTGAAGCTGCGGTCCGCTCGCGGGTGGACTGGCCACCGTGAGCATGAGCGCGGAGGTTTCACCAAACTCCTTGATGTATTGAATCGGTCCGGCGCCTTCCGGGAGATCGGTCAGGGCATCGAGCTTGACCTTGATGTCGTCGAACTCCTTGCCGGTGTCGATTCGTGCGTTCTCATCGACTTCGGCATAGACCACCGAGAGCCCGACCCGGGTCGTCGAGGTGATTTCGGAGACGCGAATGTTCTGGGCGACGCGCTCCTCGATCTTGCGCGTCACGAGTTGCTCGACCCGCTCGGCGCTTTGGCCCGGCCACGGTGCCACGACGGCGACCTGTCGAACGGGAATGTCCGGATCCTTGCGTTTGGGCATCGCCGCATATGCCCAGATCCCCCAGGCAATCACGCCGACGAGCAGGACCCACGACACGTGCCGGTTCTCCACGAAATAGCGAGCGACGCTGTGACGGTGTGGGGGGGCCGCGGGATCGGCAGACATGCGTTCGGCCTTGGCCTGGCGGCTACGGGACTTCCTTCACGGGGTCGCCCGGCCGGAGCAGGTTCGCCCCTGAGGCGACGATCCGCTGGCCGGCGGTCAGGCCCTCGCGAATCGATACCTGGTTCCCGACGAAGGGACCAGGACGGACAGGGATGGCCTTCGCCACCATGGCGCCGTCTTTCTGCTCCAGGGCGTACACGAGGTATTGCTCGCGGACGGGATCGTGGACGAGCGCATCGATCGGGATGCGGAGTTGGGGACGCTCCGCTTCCTCGCCGGCGACGCGAATCGACGCGATCATTCCCGATCGCAGCCTCAGCGTCGGATTGTCGATGGCGACCGTGATCTCGAACGAACGCGACTTGGGATCGGCCGCCGGAGCCACCGACAGCACGTGACCCTCGAAGCGATCATCGACGAACGCATCCACCGTGACCGGCAGGAGCTGGCCGGCTCGAACCAGGCGGAGTGCGGTGTCCGGGACGCTGAAGCGTGCCTTGACCAGGCGCAGGTCGGCCATCGTGAACGCAGGCGCCGCCGGTGAGACGAGCGTTCCAACGTCGACGTGGCGTTCCACGAGAATCCCGTCGAACGGCGCGCGAAGCTCGGTGTCGCCCAGTGCGATTTCAGCTTCGTGCAGCTGCGCCGCGGCGGCGCCGGAACGCTGCTTCGCCGCCGCAACTGCCGCGGTCGCGCGCATCCACCTTGGCGCGGGCGGCATCCAATCTGGCCCTGGCGCCGTCATACGCCGGCTTCGTGATGCTCTCCTGCTGCCAAAGAATCGAGATGCGGCCGAAGTCGGATTCCGCCTCTGTGAACGCCGCCTGCGCCTCGGCCAGGCCGGCTTCTGCCGCCGCGATGCCGGCGGCCGACTCGTCGCGTGCACCGCGGACCCGGTCGACGACGGCCCGATAATCAGCGGCCCGAATGCGAGCGAGCGTCAGGCCGCTCGCAATTTCCGCGCCTGGCTCCAACGCGCGGCTCCGGCCGTCGGCGGCGTTCGTCTGCCGGATGTCCGTGACGTATCCGGACACGCGGAATGCGAGAGCCACCTGCGCGTTGGGTGCGATGACCGCGGAGTACATCGTCGACCCGGCATCGGTTGACGACTCGACGGCCACGAGTCGGACCGGCCTTGGAAGGCGCGCATCGGCGTTGGCCTGACGACCACCGCATCCGCAGATCGTCATGGCTCCTATGACGAGAAGGCCCCACCACGGCTCGACCTCGTGTGTGTTCATCGGTCTCGGCCCAAGGCCTTTTCAAAATCGGCTTGCGCCGTCGCGAGGTTCATCAGGGCCTGCGTGTAGCTGTGGTTCGCTTCCGCAAGACTCGATTGGAGCTTGGCAACTTCGCTGAGAACGAGCCTCTCGCTGCACGTATCGATTTCGTGCCACACGAAGGGCCTCGGTGTTGGCAGATTGGAATGCCTGCGCGAGCTCCACCTCCTTGCGTGCTTCGACGATCCGTCGATAGTGATGTGCGACGTCGGCCATCACGCGCGCTTCCGTGTCTTTGAGCTCCAAAGCCGCCTGAGCTTCGGCATCCTGCTTCGTTTGGACCTGTTTCCCTTTTCTCCCCCAATCAAACACGTCCCAGGTGACCTGAAGCCCGACGGTACTGACGCTGTTCGGAAAGACGCTGCTGAAATTGATGGTTCGTAACGCGAGCAACGAGAGGCTGACGTCTGGGATTCGCTCGGCGCTCGCCAGTCGACGTTCGAGTTGTGTCTTGCGCTGCTGCACCTTCGCCAGGCGGATCTCCGGACGGGACGATAGAGCGCTCCTCATACGCCTCAGTCAGAGACACAGGCTCGCTCTCGGCGATGGTCGAGACATCGATTTCCAAGGGAGCATCGATCGATCGCCCCATCAGACGATTGAGTTGCTCCTTCTGGGTCTGGATGGGATCGTCCATTTTGAGCAGCTCAAATTCCGCCTGGAGGAGTAACGCTTTGACATTCAGCAGGTCAGCCTGTAACACGACTCGTTGAACGGCCTGCTGGCCCGTCTCGTGATCGCGCCGTCTCAGGAAATCGACCGTTGCTTGCAGCGTTCTCTTGCCACTCTCGGCCTGCGCGATCCCGTAATAGAGACGTCGCACGTCGTTGACGACGCCTTGTCGCTTCGCGCGAATCTGTTCGGTCGTTGATTCGACGCCGACTTTGGCGAGCTCGATTCCCAGACCGATCTTGGACTGCTGCGTCACCGGCTGTGCCACACTGGCATAACCGATGAATCCAAAACGTAGCGGGCTCTCGAGCGTCGTCGTCTGGCCAGGAATGGGGCCGTCGTGGGGGTACACGCCAAGGCTGCCGCGCTCGAGGGTGATACCCAGTTGCGTGAGCGGCTGCGAGCCAAGCGCCGTGACGGAGAAGGTCGGAAACCGCCGCGTCCGTGCGACTTCGACCTCGCGCAGTGCCTTCTCGCGTTCGAGTTCGGCCACCTGGATCGACCGATCGTGGCTTGCTGCGGTGTGCACAGCCTCGCTCAGCGTGATCACCTGGCCGTGCAACACATGCGGTGCGACAAGGCTCGCAACGCCGGCGAGCAACATCGTTCGCCGGGCGAGAGAAGACCGACGATGGTGAGGAACCTCTTTCGGGTCAGCGGAAGAACCATCATCCTGCCGAAGCGCCATAGTTCCTCAGCACTTCCGACTTGCGCCAGCTCCCATCCATGGCAACCCTTACCAGCGAATCAGATTACGACGAGCGCCTGGCAGGAGGCGTGAAAGTCCTGTTGAAGCTCCGTTCAATTCCTGTTGAATCACAGGAGGGATTCTGTGGGCGGGTTTGTGGGTTCAGTCGCCTCTCGGCTCCTTGACTCTCGAACGCCAGCAAGGCCAACTCATCTTTATCGTCCGACCAGTGCGGAGAAATGACTTCATCCTAGTGGCGACACTCGCTCGCGTCTTGAACGAACTGGCTGACTTGCAGGCCGCGCAGTGCGAGCCAGGATCCCGCTCATGCTGGTCCGTGCGCGCGAGGGCATGGCGCCCTGGTCCACCGCGATCCTCGCCGTGTGCGGTTGGTCCTGGCGACTCTCGGGCTAGACTCGGTTCATGGCTGGCTCGATGGACACCGGTGATTCGGCGCTGAGGCCCCTCGCGGTCACGGTCTCTCGTCTTGATCGCGTGTTCCCGACACTCACACCGGAACAGATGTCGAGGATTGCGGCCCACGGACGGCCTCGCTCGACGACCCCGGGCGACGTGCTCGTCGAGGTCGGCGACAAGGCCGTGCCGGTCTTTGTCGTGGTCAGCGGTGAGCTCCAGGCGCTTCGACCGGCGGACGGGGGCGACACGCTGATCGTGAGCCATCACGCCGGCCAATTCTCAGGCGAAGCCAACATGATCACCGGTCGCCGTGCACTCGGACGTTTGCGCGTCAGCGAGGCTGGCGAAGTGATTCAACTCGATCGCGAACAGTTGCTCGCGCTGATTCAGACCGACGCCGAGCTGAGCGAGATCCTCATGCGCGCGTTCGTCTTGCGCCGCCTCGAATTGATTGCGCGCCATCTGGGTGACGTTGTCGTGATCGGCTCCAGCCATAGCGCCGGGACGCTCCGTGTGAAGGAGTTCCTGACCCGGAATGGCCATCCGTTTCAGTACATCGATCTCGATCGCGATCGCGAGGCCCAGGAACTGCTCGATCGTTTTCACATCGGCGTTGGTGATATCCCCGTGTTGATTTGCCGCGGCGATGCCGTGCTGCGGAATCCGACGAATTCGCGGATTGCGGACTGTCTCGGCTTCAATGAGGAGATCGATGACACCCGCGTGAGCGATCTCCTGATCGCAGGCGCCGGACCCGCGGGACTCGCCGCGGCCGTGTACGGGGCTTCCGAGGGCCTCGATGTGCTGGTGCTCGAATCGAACGTACCCGGTGGCCAGGCCGGGTCCAGCTCACGCATCGAGAACTATTTGGGCTTTCCGACCGGCATCTCGGGGCTGGACCTGACGGGCCGCGCGCATGCGCAGGCACTCAAGTTTGGCGCGCACGTCATCGTTGCAAAGGGCGCCACACGACTGGTCTGCGACGGCCAGCGCTACACGATGGAAATTGACGGCGGGCTTCGGATCCAGTCGCGGGCGGTGATCATCGCGACCGGAGCCGAGTATCGCAAGCCGACGCTCGTCGAATCTGTCGACCTTCGAGGGTGCGGGTGTCTACTACGCCGCGACGCCGATGGAGTCGCAACTGTGCGCCGGCGAGGACGTAGCGGTCGTCGGCGGCGGCAATTCTGCCGGGCAAGCTGCCGTATTTCTCGCGTCGGCCGCACGGCGGGTTCACATGTTGGTGCGAGGACCCGGGTTGGCTGAGACGATGTCACGCTACCTCATTCGCCGCATCGAAGAGAATCCGACGATCGTTCTGCATACTGAGTACGGAAATCGTTGCCCTGGAGGGCGACGGACAGCTCGCGCAGGTCCAGTGGTGCGATAACGGTTCCGGCGACGCCGAAACTCACAATATCAGGCACGTGTTCATCATGACGGGCGCCGTTCCGAATACCCGCTGGCTGGATGGCTGTCTCGCACTCGACGACAAGGGCTTCGTCAAAACCGGTCCGGATCTGTCGTCCGAAGAGCTTGCGAACGTGAAGTGGCCGCTCGCCCGGCCGCCCTTTTTGCTGGAAACGAGCCGTCCGCGCATCTTCGCGGTCGGAGACGTGCGCAGCGGCAACCTCAAGCGCGTAGCTTCTGCTGTGGGCGAGGGATCGATCGCCGTCGCCTTGGTTCATCAAGCGCTGCGCCAGTAACCGACATCATGCCCGACCAGACCTGCAGCCACATCGATGCGATCTCGACGGTCAAACGGCCCAAACGACATGAGTGCCAGGAGTGCGTCAAGATCGGCGGCACCTGGGTTCATCTGCGTACCTGTCAGGAGTGCGGCGGCACGCACTGTTGCGACAACTCGCCGAACCGTCATGCCACGAAGCACGCCCGCGCGGCCGGGCATCCGGTCATCGCATCGGCCGAGCCTGGCGAGCGCTGGTTGTACTGCTATCCGGACGACCAGTTTTCCGAGTACTGACTTCGGTTGCCGGGCTTGCGGCCGTAAGGGAGGAATCGCTTCTCTTTGTCAGGAACACCAAGCCAAAGATCAGCCCGACGACTGGCACGTGGTTGAGAACCAGATGGGCCGCGGCGCGATCCCGCCCGTCCGCAACCTAAGTCGCACTCGCCCTCCTCCTCTCATCCGGCGGGTGTATAAGTGGAGAGGCACACGGACGGTGATATATGGATTTCGCCGCCAAGCTCGAGCTGCTCCAACAAGTCCCATACCTTCGATCAGTGCCGGCAGGCGACCTCCAGGCCTTGGCTAGAAGCTTGCCGGACCGCCACTATCATGCGGGTGGCGTCATCTTCCGGAAAGGCGACCCGTCCGAGGGTCTCGGCGTCGTGCTCTGCGGCCGCGTGCGGACCGTGACCACCTCGCCGGAGGGCCGGGAACAGGTTCTGAAAGTTTTCGGACCTGGACGCACGTTTGCCGACATCGCAGTGTTCGACGATGAGCCGCAGCCCGCGGACGCGGTTGCAGTTTCGGAGAGCACAATCGTTTTCATTCCGCAAGCCGACCTGCGCGATCTGTTGAAACGGCATGCCGACGCGGCGATCGAGGTCATCCGCCTCTTTGCTTCGCGTCTGCGTGCATACAAGCAGATGGTTGAGGATCTGTCGCTCCGCGCGGTTGTGGCTCGCGTCGCCCGACTGCTCGTCGACCGCACGCGTGGAGCACGGACGCTCGTCGAGGAGTCGGCCAGCTCGACGCTCGACTACACGCAGGACGAGATTGCGGCGATGGTCGGCTCAGTGCGCGAGGTGGTTCAGCGAGCGTTGAAGACCCTTGAACATGCAGGGCTCATTCAGATGGCGCGAGGAAGGATTCACATCATCGACGTGGAAGCGTTGGATGGCTGGTCCGAGACCCAGTCGACCGAGTCGCACCGCCCTTTGTCGGGGAACGCGGGCGCAGAGAACGAATCCCACGAGACCGCGGACCTGGGCTGGCAGCCTGGGCGCCAGGGCCCGCGTCATCTGTCTCGCTGATTATTTGTTCAACAGCCTGAGCGCATTCCTGTAGCGGATCTTGGCTTTCTCGCTCTCGTCGAGATCGAGGCGTTCGAGCGCGTCAAGCGTTTGCGCGAGCGAGAACTGCGGGTAGTCGGAGCCCAGAAGCACGTGATCGATTCCGATGTTGCGGAGGGTCCAGACAAACTCCTCTTCGATCGGGCTGTCGGCTGCCAGGAGCACGGTCCCCGAGATGTCGAAGTAGATGTTGTCCATGAAGAAGTCCTTGGCGGTGCGCGCAAGCGCAAGGATGTTCCAGAAGCGGAAGTTCAGCCCACCCACGTGCGCGAATACGAACGTCGTCTTCGGCGCTCTGACCGCCAGATTGAACAGGTGCTCGCTGTCGCCCGCGATGATGTTGGCGTTGTCCATGAGGACGACCACGCCGAGCGCGCCAGCCTGGTGGACCAGCTCGAGCACGCGCGGATCGGCGACGTCGAACTTCTGCGTGTGCGGGTGAAGCTTGACTACCTTGACGCCCCGGCCCGAAACCCGCTTGAGCTCCTCTAGAGCGGCCTGCCCGTCGTACGGATGGACCGTAGCGATCGGCACCATCTTCGGATGCTTCGATGCCAGCGTGATCAACGCGTCGTTCTGCGCCCGGGTGTGCTCGACGTCTCCCTGCCGCGCCTGGTGGGGACCGCCGAACCACATGCCGCCGAATGCGGTGACCTGCCGCTTCGCGGATGTGACCTGGGCCTCATATTCGTCGATCGACTCGCCACCATTGCGGAGATGAACGTGCAGATCGAACGTGGGATCCTGCGCGGTTGACGGTTGGGACAGGAACAGCAGCAGCGCTGCCAGGACGGGAATCTTCATCATCATGCGTTCGTGCCATTCTCGCAGGCTGCCATCTAGGATCGTCGGAATGGGAGGCGCACCGACCTCGAGCACACGTTTTTAGCTCAGCGGCGACAAGATCGCCTCCCTGGACATTCGCTCAGGCGAACGACCGCGAGCTGCAAGGATCTCACCCCGACCAATCCACGAGCACGATCGTGAGATCGTCGCTGGCCGGCTGACCGGACCAGGCGTCCATGGCATCCAGCAAGGCGTCGGCCGCCGCGCTCGTGTGCAGGCCGGTCCCTGCCGCGAAAGCGCTCTTGAGCCGCTCGAGCCCGAAGAGATCCTCTGCGGCGTTAGCCGCCTCGACCAGGCCGTCCGTATACAGCAGCAGCCGGTCCCCGCTTTCGAGCCGCTCCTCCAGCTCTTGGTAGTCCGCGTCCGGCACGAAGCCGAGCGCCAGGCCGTTCTTCTCCAGCTCTCGAATTTCCCGAGTACGGGTCGCCAGGCGCAGGAGGGGCGGATGCCCCGCGGCGGCGTACTTGATCCGACCGGAGGCCCCGTCGAGGAACAGATAGGCAGCCGTGACGAACTGTCCGGCCAACGTCCCGCAAAGGGCGCCGTTCATTGCCGCCAGCAGGGCTCCCGGTCGATCGGCTCGCGCATGCTGGGCCGCGAGTGCCACTTTGACCATCGACGCAATCAGGGCGGCGGGGACGCCGTGGCCGCACACGTCGGCCACGAGCACGCCCAGCCGCCGCGAGTCGATTTCGATGAAGTCGTAGAAGTCTCCGGCCACGGCGGTCATCGGGCGGTAGCGCGCTGCCAGCGTCACACCGGAAACCCGTGGCATCGCCTGCGGCAGGATCGAGGACTCGATCTGCCGGGCGACGCTCAACTCGCGATCGATTGCCACGAGGCGCCGCGCGTCGCCCAGCACGCGCCGGCTCGCCAGCGTGCCCAGGCAGGCCAGCAGCACCGTGAAGCCAAACGGCTCGAGGTCCGGACCAGGGAACGGGAGCACCTGCAGGCTGCGCAGGTTGTCGGCCACGGCCGTCACGGTGTAGGCGAGCACGCCGACGCGGGTAGTGCGAAGCTCGCGTGAAGGTGTGAGGCCCGGTCGAAGGAACCCGAACAGGAGGGAGGTAATGAACGTGATCGCGATGAGATTGTTGGGTAGCTCCGCCGAGTACGGACGCTGTTGAATGGCGTCCGACGCAACGGCACAGGCGGCGAAGGCGGTGAGCCCAATCACACCCACGGTCCAGAAACGCCGCCAGGCGGGCATCATCGCGCGGGCGAAGAGGACGATCGGGAGCGGGATCGTATAGGTAATCGTGGCTTCCAGGTG
>CAWJAP010000018.1:0-101668 GCA_963840865.1 Vicinamibacterales bacterium | reverse complement strand
CCGTTTTCTGCCGGGGCGATCTCGACAATCTCGTCGATATAGGCAAGGTCGCGCAATTTGGCGTCGACGAAGGCTTCGCGCGGCACCGAACCCATGGCGAGGAAAATTGCCACATCGGTCACATCGGTCTACGTATCTGACCATCGACCATCTTTATGCGCATCTCGGAGTAATTGGCGCTCATATTCCCTTCCGGCCGTGTGCGCCTGAACCGGCGCTTTAAATCCGTTAGAACGCTGCTACCGCCGGAGCGTCGATCGACACCCAGAGCAAACTTGAGGGCACGCCCGGAAGGCGGCTTCCCAGCGTTCTGTCAGAAGCGGGTGTGGCAAAATTGCCCTTAACAGTCAATCAATGACTTGGCGGGCAGGCCGTCGCACCAAAAGTGTTCGGAGCGCAGTGACAGACAGGCAACAGTTTTTGATTAAACCGCCCCAGGCAGAGTGTCCTCGCGTCAAAGGCCGGCGGGGCGCGGGCCCTGCCGGAGACGAGAGAGCTGGAGGCCTCGCCCGGAATCGAACCGGGGTGCAAGGATTTGCAGTCCTCTGCGTAACCACTCCGCCACGAGGCCTCGACGCTTTCGGCGTTCTACGCGGCTTCAATAGGTTGCCGGAAAATTGGCGTCAAGCGCGCCATGCGCATTCTTTGCGGCTGCTCCACGGTTCGTTGTTGGGCTTGGTAACGGCCGCCGCGGCTCGTTATTGCGTCCACATGTTGTCGTGGCCGGCAACGCTTTTCCTGGAATTGCTCTATTTGCGCGGTTTGGCGCGCTTGCGCCTTTCCCACCACACGATGGTCCGCCGCCGGAACCGCCGGACAGATGGAACTCGTAGGACAGGATGAGGAGACCGAGCGGTATCATCCAGAAGCCGAGCACCGGCAGAAACCCGAAAATGCCGAAAACGACCAACGCCGCGCCGATCGATACGCGAGCGCCTCGCGAGCGCGGCATCGCGATTTGGCGGCCGAGAATATGGATCTTGCGCCGCTGCGGGGGCATGTCGCCTGATCCTGATCGTCCATTGCTGATCCGTTTCGGCACTTCATCAAAGCGTGAAACCGGAGACGGTTCCGCTGCGGTTGCCGACATATGATGCATTGACACGTCGAATGCGAGCAAGCGCGGCAAAAAAGCCACGAAAATTTACCGAATGCTTCTTTGCAAAGCGGAAACGGGTTTGCTATAGGCAGCCTCGTTCACGCGAGCACCAGATGTTCCCCGGTAGCTCAGTGGTAGAGCAACCGGCTGTTAACCGGTTGGTCGCTGGTTCGAATCCGGCCCGGGGAGCCAACATTTTCAAACACTTAGCAGGACATAAAAACCGTAGATTTTGGCGTAATCTACGGCATATCTACGCAAACCGCTTCTGCTATGGCATCCTTGCTGCCATGCCCTTGCCGCAAAAGCTCCGCGCCGTCACCGTCGAGAATCCGCGGTTCAGCCGCGCGCACCCGGTTGACGCGAGCAACACGCGCCAGATAACGGCGGTCGTCAATATCCGCGAAAGCGATCCGACGCTGGCCGTTCGCGGCAAGCTCGATCCCGCTTAGGTCGTCGCTGCAACCCGGTTCCGCGCGCTCTGGGAGGCAATGGACGGAGTGAGCGCGATCGACTGCGGCAACGTCGCGGTGGACGGTTGACGGGTGCGTCTGCGCTGCTTGCAGATAGCCAGATCAATGCGGGAAGGAACTGGGGCGATGCCGTGTCTTACTCGGCCACCACGGCTATCGGCTCGTGGCGCTCGCCTGCAGGCAAGGGCCAAGCACTCACCGAGATCGCGTCGGCTGCGGCAGTTCAGCCGGCATGTTTATGGACGGCCGTTGCGACATCGGGGTGGTCAAGGTATCCTGCTACTTGACAGCCCCAAGACTATCGCATGGGCCGCGGTCGAGGACGACGCCGAGGCCGAGCACCGACTGATCAGACCTTCTCCTACGAGGTCGGCCGCGGCTCGATCGCCGCCACGACTCTGAAATCAGGTTAAACGCCGCACTCTAAAGTGTGAGTTTCTTGTACGTCTTGCCGTCGCGGCACTCCGGTTGACGCGAAGGCACACAGCGCTCAATGTTTTGCGGACCAAACGGGTCAACATCGTCGAACCGGATAGGTGGCTTCAAGGTGCACGTCCAAATGGCGGGATGTTGAACGAGCGTGTCGGTCGCGAAAGGGAGGTGGACCATGGAAAGCACACTTGATGTTCAGCTTACAGATCAGATCAGCGTTTTCGAGCTTCAGGCTTTGCTCGCCGGAATCCACAAGTATTGATCTCACTGCCCTGTGGCTTGAACTGGCAGACTTGATGCCACCGGGTCAGTTCTTCCCCGACGCCTATGCGCCCGCACCGGATGAAGACGTATGGGTCGCGTCTCTGGAGATTGGAACCCCGAACCTACTCACCCTGAAGGGGCGAGCGAAAGAACTCGCGCTTGTTGCAACATTCCTTACCTCAGTCCTCACGGTGCCAGTCGTCGGTACGGAAGCGCTAAAGAACTACACGGAGGCGGTAAAGAACTACGCCGAGGCCGAGGAAGCCTCTGCTTTAAGCCGGCGTGCACATAATTGATATAGTTGAGAAAGCTGTTCCTTAAGCTTTATGAAAAAGGTAAGATCAGTGAGGATGCTCTTCGTCACAAGCTTAAGCTACCTGAACGAGTCGGTCGACAGCATCATAGCCACGCAGAGCATC
Organism: Vicinamibacterales bacterium; assembly: GCA_963840865.1. Lineage (GTDB taxonomy): Bacteria > Acidobacteriota > Vicinamibacteria > Vicinamibacterales > Vicinamibacteraceae > CAWJAP01. The sequence continues at coordinate 98,981 of CAWJAP010000018.1, read as the reverse complement.
GTGCCTCCTCAGCTCATCGCAATCGCGCCGGCTGCGGGCGCTGTCCGCTAAAGCGACAGCACAGGTTGCCGAGCGTGAGGCCTGATCGGAGACGGTCAAGGGGTAACAATAGCGGCCATTGCCGAGCTTGAACTCGCCCTTGAAGTCGGCGCACCACAGATCGTTGGGCCCTGGGTCGGGCGCGACAGCTCGGTGCCTTCGGCCTTGCAACGCCGCCGCTGGCGCGCATGGGCCGACCAGGCCGTGGCGGTCGAGCACGGCATGCACCGTGCTCCTGGCCGGAATGCGGACGTCGCCGGAAAGCTTCCTCACCAAAAGCTCGCGGATCTTGCGGGCGCCCCAATGCGGCTTGTCGCGCTTGGCCGCCACGATCATTTTCTCCATCTGGATCCGGCAGCTGGTTGGCGTAGCGCACAGGCCGGCGCGAACGGTCGCTGAGCGCCTCTATCCCCTCCTGCCTATAGCGATTGACGATCTTGTAGCCGGTCTTGCGCGCGATGCCGAACTCCCGGCACACATCGCTGATAGCCTCGCCGTCCAGAATACGGCCGGACAAAACGAACACGTTCGTCCATCACCTGAAGACTCCCTCCATGGCATCAACACCTCCCGCCAAAAAGCGAAAAGTGTTACCCATGTGTGGAGTGCGCCCCCTGAGGGTAGACACTGATCAGGGGCGCACTCCAGTGTCCGGTACGTTCTGTCACCTATGTCTCAGGCCGCTCAGTACGCTAAGACGCGCTAGAACCAGCCGAAGCCCGCGCTGGTGAGCGGCTATTTCGATCGGCGCGGGCGTCTGGGCAGGAGCCGATTCATCGCAACGTCTGGAGCCTGCTCGAGCGGTTCGGTGATGCAGAGATTGCCTCACTCGTGCTGCCTCGCCATCTCGTCGTCGAACACGCCGGGGTTCCGCCGTTCACGAGCAGCAAGGGCGACCGCGCGACTCCTGCGGATCCTCGGTCCGGGCGGAGTTCGCCCGCATTCCGATCGTCACCGGGTTCCCCAGGCGTCGCTCGTGATTGGCCCAGGCGATGCGCCGGTCGAACCGATGTCCACGCGAGCGCTCGCCGACTTCGCGGACCGCCTCGGATTCAGCATCAGGACCAATGCGCCTGATGTCGTGGCATCGGATCGGCGTCGCTTCGATCCGGCCGCACGGCACGATCGCGCCGTGAACGAAGTCGAACGGCATGTGCAGGGGCTGGTGCGCGCGGCGGAGCACGTGCGCAATCAGAACTTTCTCTGGACCGTGCTGCCGGAGTTGACGGCGGTTCGCTGGAGCACCGAGAAGACGCGCCCGACCCTGCCGCCCGCGAAGTTCATCGAAGGCGCCAGGCCGTATCGCGAGCGATTCCGGCGCGACGGAGTGGGTGTATTCGACGCACCTTACCTGCCGATCAATCCGCGGACTCGCAAAGTCGCCGAGAGCGAGCGCTGGGCCGCCTGGGACGTCGTGCTCGACGTCTGGCCCGACGTGTTCGCGTGGGGTGTCCTCGTGGTGCCGAAAGATGTCAGGACCGGCGAGCGCCGGCCGGTCGTCGTCGTACAGCACGGCCGGAACGGACTGCCTCGTGAAACGATCGATCGACAGTCTTCGGCCTACAACGACTTCGGCGCGGCCCTGGCCGAGCGAGGGTTCGTGGTCTTCGCGCCGCACAACCTCTATCGGGGCGAGGATCGCTACCGCTGGCTCAGCCGCAAGGCGAACGGCATACGCGCCACGCTGTTTTCGTTCATCCTCGGCCAGCACGAGCGCGTCCTCGAGTGGCTCGGATTGCTGCCCTTCGTGGATGCCGAACGCATCGCGTTCTACGGCTTGAGCTACGGCGGCGAGACGGCCGTCCGCATTCCGCCGCTCCTCGAGAAGTATGCGCTGTCAATCTGCTCGGGCGACTTCAACCAGTGGACGCGCAAGGTGGCCGCCACAGACCAGTCGTGGAGCTTCATGCGCACGATCGAGTGGGAGATGCCGTACTGGAACTGGGGACAGACGTTCGACTACGCGGAGCTGGCTTATCTCATGCTGCCGCGGCCGTTCATGGTCGAGCGCGGCCATCTCGATCTGGTAGGCCGTGACGAGTGGGTGGCGCACGAGTACGCCAAGGTGCGGTTCCTCTACGGGCAATTGGGGCTGGCCGACCTGACGGAGATCGAGTTCTTCCAGGGCGCGCACAGCATCAACGGCCAGGGCACGTTCGCGTTCCTGCACAAGCATCTGCGCTGGCCGAGCTCGCCCTGAGCCTCTCCAGCCCATCAACCAGAGCCGCCGCACCCACGGCCCGACAGCGGTGGCAGTGGCCCTGCGATCAGATCGCGGCAATCAGCCGATCTGGATCCTCCTCCCTCAGAAACCCACAGATCTCGTCGATGTAGCGTGTCCACGCGGCCTCGTGAGACAGGATCAGGTGATTCTTGCTCTCGAGCGGCACGAAACGCGCGCCGCAGATTCCTTGCGCGAGCGCGAGGCCGTGCTCGAAGGGAACGCGGGCGTCTCCCCGGCTGTGGAGCACGAGGGTCGGGACCGTCACTCGAGGCAGCATGCTCTCGACGTCGATGTCGCCCAGCACGTTCAGCAGGCATATGGCGGTGTCGGCAGACGCAGAGACCCGCTCCAGTTCATTGAACCAGCGCATCTCCTCATGTGTCGCGTCGGGCACGATGAGCGAGGTGAACATCTGCCGGGCCGCGGGATTGTCCTGTCCCCAGCCCTCCCGAATGAGCGTGATCGACGCCTCTGCACGGGCCACATCGGAGGCATTGCCGCGTTTGCGCCAGCCTTTCGCGAAGCCGCCACACAAGACCAGGCGCGACACACGTTCCGCGTGGCGAACGGCGTAGGCAATCGACGCCGGGGCGCCCTGCGAGATGCCCAGGAGCGCGAAACGATCGAGGCGGAGCTCGTCGACGACCGTTTCGAGGTCGTGGACGAAATCGTCGAACGAGAAGGCCCCGACGGTTCGGTCCGAGAGACCGGTGCCGCGCTCGTCGTAGCGAACGAGCTGGCATTGGGCGGCCAGCCGACTGAAGAGCGGCGACCAGACGGGACTCTCCCAATCGAATTCGAGGTGATTCAGCCAATTGGCGGCCTTGACCAGCGGCATGCCGCGGCCGGCTGTGGCCATAGCCAGGTGCACACCATCTGACGCCTGGCAGAATCGAATGCGTTGGGGAGAGCCCACGGCCTCGGGACTACGCTGCGGGGTCGCCGCTGGAATCGCGTTGGGATTCCGCACTTCTCGAACGTCACCAGCGAAATGAAAGCCCCGGCGCGTGACCGTCCGTATGAGCCGTTGCTCTGCACCGCTGTCGCCGATGGCCCGGCGAGCCGCTGCAATCCTGTTGGTGAGCGCATCGTCTGACACAATCCGCGCGTCCCACACGGTACGGATGAGCTCATCTTTGGTGACCACACGGTCTCGATGCTGGATCAGATGAACCAGCACGTCGAAGACCTGTGGTTCGACATGCGTGACCGTACCCGTACGCCGGAGCTCGCGCCGATCGCAGTGGATCTCGCAGTCCTCGAAGAAGAAGGTCATGAGCGCCGCCCTCCGCAAGAATTCGGCCTTTCTTCAGCAAGGCCGAGGCGTTCGCTCAGGATACCAGCGGACCAGGCGCGCCATCATGGTCCCGCATGACGTCGCCTGCGCAACTCTCCCGTCGCGACGTTCTCGAGACCATGGCATGCGGGGCCAGTCTTGTCGCGATGATCGATTCCTCGTCAGGGGTGCAACGCATGAAAACGAACACGTTCGTCCTGGTTCACCCTGCGTGGCACGGGGCGTGGTTCTGGAAAAAGGTCGCCCGGCTTCTGCGGGACAAGGCGCACTTCGTGTCCACTCCCACCCTGACCGGACTCGGCGAGCGCAGCCATCTCGCCCGCCCGGAGATCGGCCTCGAGGTCCACGTGAGCGACGTCGTCAACGTTCTGACGTATGAGGATTTCCAGGACGTCATACTCGTCGGCCACAGCTCTTCCGGGGCCGTAATAACGGGGGTCGCCGATCGGGCGCCCGAGCGCATCGCGCACGTCGTCTATCTCGATGCCTTCGTCCCGGACGATGGTGAAGCCGTGTTCGATCTCGTCACGCCAGAGAGACGGCAGGCGCTGGAGGAATTGGTCAGAACGGAAGGCAAGGGGTGGCTGCTCCCGCGCTTCGCGCCACCGCCGTGGGAAACCATCGTGCGCGACCTGTGGGGTGTGACCGAGCGCGATGACGTGCGATGGATGCTGGAACGCCTGGGCCCGACACCGGTCGGCCATTTCAAGGATCCCGTCCGCCGCACGAATCCTGCCTCTGACAAGCTGCCGCGTGCCTACATTCGCTTCCGGCAGTTTCCCAATCCCCGTTTCGATCGGCACGCCGAGATGGCACAGCGCACCGCGGGATGGCAATACCGCGAGTTGGCCGCCTCGCATCACGCACCGGTGACCAATCCGGACAAAGTCACGGAAGTCCTGCTCGACCTTGCATCCTGATCGAGCAGCTGAAGTCCTCCGCGTGCTCACTCGACCTTTCCGCCACCCGCCATTTCGAGCCAGTCCAGTTCTTCTTCGATCTGGTGGAACGCATCGTCGCCGATCTCGTAATTGGCACGCATCGCGTGGACGGCCTGCCGCGCGGCGTCGAGAGCTGTGCGATGGAGCTCGACGTGGGCCGAGCGGATCGTATCGCCTGCATCGGCGTCGGCTGGTTCGTGTTGCAGGTGTGCGGCAAATTCCTGCCGCACGGCGTCGGCGAGGGGTGACTCGTCCGCGGCGAGGCTCGCGAGCCCCGCACGCAACGCGTGCTCGCGCGCTTCACGCAATTCGCGTCCGACCGGGTCATCGTCTTTCAGGTCGAGCGCCCGCAGGAGGGGCTTGAGCGTCAGCCCCTGAATCGCCAGGGTGCCGAGGACGACCGCGAACGCGGTCAGCACGATCAGGTCGCGATACGGGAACGCCGCTGGCAGCGCGAGCGCCGCGGCGAGCGAGACGATGCCGCGCATGCCGGCCCACGAAATGATCAACCCGCTGCCGACCGTCGGCCGCAGCATCGGCCGCGGCGGATGAAAGCCGAACCGCCGGTGCCGCCATCTGATGGCGGCATTGAAGGACATGTGCCAGGCGAGGCGCACCACGATGACCGTCAGCAGCACGGCGCCGGCGACGACGAAGTAGCGCCCCCGTTCCGCAGGCGCCAGGCTCGCGAGAATCGGCCGAATCTGCAGACCGATGAAGATGAAGGCGAGGACGTTCAGCGCGAAGATGGCCGTTTCCCACACCGCATACGTCGGGATGCGCACGCGCGCCGGCGTTCGCTCGGGCGCCGTTCGCGCGACCGTACTCGCGTAGCACACCATTGTCAGCACCCCCGAGAGCCCGATGTGCTCGGCAAGGATCCAGACCCCGAACGTGGTGACGAACTGCAGAATGATCGCGGTCGGCACGTGCTTCACGCGGTCGAACAACCGCAGCGCGAGCCAGCCCAGCACGGGGCCGGCGACCACGCTGCCGGCGACCGCAAAGAGGAACGTCGGGGCAACCGCGGCGATGGAGAAGCTGCCGGCCGCGACCGCTCCAACCGCAAGCCTGTAGATCAGGAGCGCAGTCGCGTCATTCAGCAGGCTCTCGCCTTCGAGGATCGTCAGGATGCGGTGCGGCGGCCGCAACTGGCGGAGCACCGACGTGGCGGCCACGGCGTCGGGCGGAGCGACGATGGCGCCGAGCGCAATCGCCGGGGCCCAGGGCATCTCCGGCACTAGAGTACGGGCGACGAGGGCCACAGCGACGGTCGTGAGTCCGACCGCGAGCACGACCAGACTCGTCACCGGCGCCCAGTTGTCCCGGAGATCTCTGAGCGAGGCGTCGTACGCCGCGTCGAGCAGGATCGGGGCGACGAACAGCGCCAGCGCGAGCTCGGGCGCGATCGTGAACGACGGCGCAGCCGGGAGAAACGCGAGCAGCACGCCGCCGATCGCCAGAAAGACCGGATACGGCGCTCCGACGCGCCGAGCGATACCCGCCAGAATCACCGCGGCAACGAACAGGCCCAGAAGCTGCTCGAGTTCCTGCATCTCACTACCGGAGTCGGATGCCGGTTCGAGGAATCGAACCGGCTCCATCCGATCGTGGCACTAGTATCGGTCTCTCGATCTGGTTCAGACCGCGCGGATGCTGGCGATGGCGCATGCCGCGAGGAGCGATGCGATGATTGCCTGTTTCGACGCGAATTACGCGTACTGGTTCTGGCGGCCCCACCAGGCGAGGCTCACATCTCGGACGCAAGGTCGCTCGCTATGTCGCCACGCACCAGTTCCTGCCACTGGACCGACAATCAGCTCGCGCACGATGAGCGGCGTCCAGCGGTCCGCGAGAATCTCCGACGCTCGCGCGACCGGACAGTACCTGCTTGTACTTCTGCATTCGGGCATCGTGGCACGACCGGGTGGGCCTCGCCAGTTCGAAATCTGGACCGGATCAGTCCGACGATCGATACGACACGGCGAGAAGCGCCCATCCCAGAATGAAGGCCAGGCCGCCGAGTGGCGTGACGGCGCCCCAGAGGCGCGTCCCGGTCAGCACCAGCGCATAGAGACTTCCCGAGAAGAGGAGGATCCCCGCGATGAAGAGCGGGGCGGCGGCCGCGCCCAGTTGTCCCTGCGGGCGGGCGACCGCGACGATGAGCAGGGCAAGGGCGTGGACGAGGTGATACTGCACGCCGGTCTCCCAAACGGCGAGGGAGGCGTCGCTCACGCTGCCGCGCAACGCATGCGCGCCGAACGCACCGAGCACTACCCCGAGCCCCGCGAGCACGCACCCGGCGCGGAAGATTCCTCGACTCATTACCACCTCCCTCGAGCTCACCTCATGCCTCGATGACGCGTTCGTCCCGGCTCAGAATAGTGTCGATCTCGGCCATCTGCCCCGGGCTGAGCGGCCCGAACTCCATCGCGCGCGCGTTCTCCTCGACCTGGCGCACAGTGCGGAATCCGGGGATTGGCACGGTGGCGGGGCTGCGGGCCCACAGCCACGCCAGCGCTCCTTGAGCGAGCGTGCGGCCGTTCGACATCAGGACGTGCCGAATCGCGTCGAGCCGTCGAAGCCAGTCTGGATTCGCCTGGCCGTCGTGGAAGTACTTCATCCATTCGAGATTGTTGCTGCGGACGTCGGTGGGCTCGAAGTTCGCGCTTCTGAAATATTTGCCGCTGAGAAGGCCCATCGCCAGCGGGGCACGGTTGATGCTCGCCAACGTTTCCGCTTCACACAACGCCAGCATGAAGGCATGGTCCTCGAGCACGTTCAACTGGTGCTGCACGCTCGCGCAGTGCCTCCCGACCGCGAACCGGGCGGCACGCTCGACGTCATCGGTGCTCCATCCGTATGCCCGGATCGCTCCTTCGTTCACGAGCGCCTCGAGCGTGGCGAGCACATTCGGAACCCCTTCGAGCGGAAAGTTGCCGACGTGGAACTGGAACAGGTCGATGAAGTCCGTTCGCAAGCGGCGCAAGCTGGCTTCGCACGAACGCCTGATCGCCTCGGCGCTCACATCCACGCCGCGCACGAGTCTTTCGTCCTCGTAGACCCCATACCCGAACTTCGTGGCGATGACGATCGTCGGCCGGTCGCGTCCAAGCGCCTCGCCCAACACACGCTCGGCGTGTCCCGCGCCGTAGTTCGCGGCGGTGTCGAAGAAGTTCACGCCCGACGCGACGGCAGCCCGGATGGCGCGGATGGATTCCTGGTCGTCGACGACGCCCCACCCCGCTTCGATGGTCTCGTACCTGAACGGCCCGCTGATCGTCCAGGTGCCCATGCCCATTGCACTGACGTCGATTCCGCTTCTGCCGAGTATTCGCTTCACGATGTCGGCCTCCATGTCGAGGTCTTGGCTGAGGCGGGTCCTGCGCCTCGAACCATCCACGCCAGCTCCGTGCGGTAATCCGCCGAGTTCGCCGTATTCGACTCGTCGAACAGATACACCTCACATGGGCCACCGAGCGGCTGGTATCCGTGCTCGTGCACCCACTGCCAGACCGCGCCGTAGGCCGCCTGCATTCCGTAGCTGCCGCCGCAGTCGCCCTCGTGGACCGTGAAGGCGACCGGACCCTCCGGCAGCTCGCCGACGATGGTCTGGCTCGGCAACGCCGTCGCCGGTCGTTCGCTGACGGGCACGCACACCTCGACGTCCCAGGCTTCTTCGTCCTCGCCGTGATAGCGAGCTAGCCACGGACCGGCGGACCGGACAAGGATTCGCTCCAGCGTCTCAGCGAGGTGATGTTGAGCCGATTCGATGTACTCGCATGCGGCGTCCGGATGACACCACGCGCGCAACGCGAGATATGGCTGCGACCGAACGGTCTTGAGGGCGACGTGGTTACTGCTGGTGTGGCGTGCGAAGCAGGGCATCGAGCGCGTCCAAGGCCGCGTGGACCTGAGCGGCCTGCACCTGCAGGCGTGCACGATGCCGTTCCAGATGACCCGTGAGCTCGGGCGAGTTCCAGACGCGCAACGCTTCCCGAATCGCGTCGAGCGGCATGCCGAGCTCTCGCAAGTGCGCGATACGCGACGCATCCTCGAGCTGCGCAAGGCTGTAGTACCGATAGCCGGTCTCTGCATTGACGTGGACCGGCCGCAACACGCCCAGCTCCGCATACAGGCGCAGCGCCTTGCGGCTCAGCCTGGCAAGCTGGGCGAACCGTCCGCTCTGAACGAGATCGCGCATTCAAGGAGGGTAAGGCTGGCCCTTGGGGCCGGGTCAAGCGCCCTGAGTCAGGCTGCGACGGGTGGGAAAGGATTCGAGGGTGAAGGAAGGGGGCCGCAGTTGCCGCTGTCTATAATGCCCGCCCAGGAGGCTTGGGTGACTCTGTCGATCCGTGCGGCGCTGTGCGCCATTGCCATCGTGTGTGCGTCCGCCGCCGAGGCCCGGGCGCAGCGCGCGATCTTCGTCGTGCGCCATGCGGAGAAGTTGAACCAGTCCGAGGACCCGCCGCTCTCGGCACAGGGCATCTCGCGAGCGCGCGTGCTCGCCGACATGCTCCGGAGCTCCGGCGTCACCCACGTGTTCACGACGGAATACGAGCGCACCAAGGCGACCGCGGGACCGCTGGCCAAGCGCCTGTCCATCACTCCCACTGCCTCGCCGGCCAGGGACATCGCGGGTATCGTCAACCAGCTTCGCGCCCTCTCCGCCGATGCCGTCGCGCTCGTCGTCGCCCACTCGAACACGGTGCCGCGCATCCTCACCGCGCTGGGCTGGTCGCAGACGCTCGACCTCACGGACCGGGATTACGACGACGTCTTCCTCGTCGTCCCCCGGGCCGGTGGCGAACCCTCCGTCGTGCGGTTGAAGTACAGGCCGGAGAACGAGCTGATGAGGGGGACGCCGTCGGGGAGATTCGGCCGACCCGTCCCAAGCGCGTCGACCATCGCGGTCGGCGTCCTCCTGGCGGCGCTCGTGTCGTTGGCGCTCGTTGCCCGGTCGGTCACAGCTCGGCCCGCCGCTCAGAACCTCGGGACCGGATCGGCGCTGGTCGAGTACCTGGAACGCGCACCATCTGCCGCTGCCGCCCGCGCCGCTCGTGACGCACGCGGACGTCGAAGCTCACGTCGCACGCACGGTGAACAGCGACCTGCAGCTGTTCTCGAGCGAGATCATCGGCCGGTCGATCGAAGGCCGGGCGATCCATCACCTCTGGTTCGGGAAAGGCGCCACCCACGTCCTGCTCTGGTCGCAGATGCACGGCGACGAGCCGACTGCCACGTCGGCGCTCTTCGACCTGATGGAATGGGTGCGGAAGAACCAGGGCACCACTGAAGGCCGCCGGCTGCTCGAGCGGCTGACGGTCCATATCGTCCCGATGCTCAACCCCGACGGGGCGCAGGCTTACCGCCGCCGCAACGCACAGGACATCGACATCAACCGCGACGCGCTGCGTCTGCAGACGCCTGAAGGCCGCGCGCTCAAGGCGCTTCGCGATCGCATCGAGCCGGTGCTCGGATTCAACCTGCACAACCAGAACTGGCAGACCTCGGTGGGCTCGCCGCCGAAGCCGGCATCGATCTCGCTCCTGGCGGTCGCGCACGACGAGGTCGGCAGCGACAATCCGCGGCGGATCCTCGCCAAGAAGACCGCGTCGGTCATCCGCGACGCGATTGACCCGCTGATTCCAGGCCAGATCGGCCGCTACAGCGACGAGTTCGAGGTCCGCGCGTTCGGCGACAACGTCGCGCGATGGGGCACCGGTGTCGTGCTCATCGAGACCGGCCCCGTCCAGGGCCCTGAGCCAGACGCCGTGCTGGTCCGCGTGAACTTCGTCGCGCTCGTCACCGCGCTCGATGCGGTAGCGAGCGGGGGCGTCGAGTCGGCCGACCCCGCGCGCTACGAGTCGCTGCCGACCAATGGCTCGCGGCTCTTCCACACGTTGGTGCAGAACGCGACGGTCGTGGCCGGCACCGGTGTCGATCCGTTCGTCGCCGACATCGGAATTGCCGGCGCGCGCAGCGTCCGCGAGCGCAACGGCACACGCGAGATTCTCTGGTCGGGCCGCATCGAGGACCTCGGCGATCTCCGCGTTTACGGGGCGCTCGAGACGATCGACGCGACCGGCCTCACCGCCGTGCCGATCGGCGATCCGGCCCCAGGCGTTGGCACCGAAGTCAGCCGGACGATGTGGGACGGGTGGACGGGCCCGACAATCGCGGTGGGAGCACCGGGGCGGCTCGCCCTGCTCAAGCCCATCGACGGCAAACCCGAGCGGCTTCAGGTCGTGCGCATCGTGACCGTGGACGACACGCGGCCTCGCTGAAGGCAGCCTCCTGGTCATCGAGAATCAACTTCCCGCTTGACGGGCCTGTCGGCCGGCTGTATCCTCAGGCCGATTACTAAGTTTTCTGAGTATGAGACACGATGCGCTGCAGGGCGCGCTGCCATTGCTCGTGCTGAAGATTCTGGCCCGCCGCGGTCCACTGCACGGATACGGAATCGCGGGCCAAATCGAATCGATGTCGAACGACGTGCTGCGCGTCGAAGAAGGCTCGCTCTATCCGGCGCTCCACCGCATGGAAGAAGCCGGCTGGATCGAGGCCCAATGGGCCGTGACCGCGCACAAACGTCGTGTGCGCACCTACCAGATAAGCAAAGCGGGATTGAAGCAGCTCGAAGCGGGCGAGCAGCGCTGGCATGCCGTCTCCGGTGCGGTGGGCCACATTCTGAAACACGCCTGAAGCCGCCAAGGGCCGGCGGGAACTCGAGGGTTCGATGTCGTTCTGGTCCCGGCTCGCGAACCTTTTCCGTACCGAACACGGTCGAGCGCGATCTCGAGGAGGAACAGCGATTTCATCTCGAATCACGGATCGACGAGCTGGTCGCTCGCGGGCTGCCGCGCGAAGAAGCGGCGAGTCTCGCGCGCCGTCGCTTCGGCAGCATGCTGCGAGCGCGCGAAGCGAGCCGTGACGTGAAGCTTGCCACCTGGCTGGAATCGCTGGGCAAGGACGTCCGGTTCGCGGTCCGCGTGCTGTGGAAGGATCGGACCGTCACCGGCGCTGCCATCGTCTCGCTCGGCCTCGCGATCGGCGGGTGCACGGCCGCCTTCTCGCTCGTCGACGCGCTGATGCTCAGGCCGCTTCCGGTGCGCGAGCCGCATCGGCTCGTCTATCTGACGTTCCCGAACTTCGAGCGGCCCGACGAGCCCGACCGCGACTCGTTCAACTTTCCGCTGTTCCAGCGTCTCCGGAGCGAGGCGCGTGAAGGTGTCCGCCTCTTCGCTGCGAGCTACGACTTCCGACAGCAGGCAACGTTCTCCGCCTCGCCGGGACAGGAAGAACGTCTCCGCGTCCAATACGTCTCCGGCGACGCATTCGCGACACTCGGGCTTGAACCAGCCGCCGGACGACTCTTGACCGCGTCCGACGATGTGAGCCCGGGCGAGCATCCGGTGGCGGTGCTGGGCCACGCGTTCTGGCAGCGCCGCTTCGGCGGCGCCCCCTCGGTCGTCGGCCGGACCGTCGCCTTCGATGGCTACACCTTCGAGATCGTGGGCGTCGCCCCACGCGGCTTCAGCGGCCTCGAGCCCGGAACGTTCATCGACGTCTGGGTGCCGACGATGATGTATTCGCGCGCCGCGCTGTCCAATCCCGGCTGGTCGTGGTTCCGGGTGCTCGGCCACCTCGGACCTGGCATCGAGCCGGAACAGGTTCACGGCCCACTCCAGGCCGCGTTCACCTGGTCGCTGCACGAGCGCGCGAAGATGTTTCCTCGCGACGCGCCGCGCGAGCCGCTCGAGCGCTTCCTGAAGACACCCCTTCGGATTCGACCCGCGGCCAACGGACCCTCGCTGCTGCGCCGTCAATTCGAGCGCCCCCTGTGGATTCTCGCGGCCATCGTCGGCCTGGTGCTCCTGGTCGCCGGATCGAACGTCACCAACCTGCTGCTTGCGCGCGCCGCAGCGCGCGAGCGCGAGATGTCGCTGCGACTCTCGATCGGCGCCGGCCGCGCTCGACTCGTCCAGCACGCACTCGTCGAAAGCGGCGTGCTCACGCTCGGTGCGTGCGCGCTCGCCTTGCCGTTCGCCCTGGCCGCGGCCCCGGCAATCGTGGCCATGCTCGCGCCGACCGAGAGCCCGGCGTTCCTCGATCTGCGCCTCGATTGGCGCGTCCTGACGTTCCTCGGTTCGACGGGCCTCCTCGCAACGGCATTCCTCGGCCTGGCGCCCGCGCTGATGGCGTCGGGCGTGTCGCCCATGGGAGCGCTCAAGAGCTCTGGCACCCGGCTTTCCACGCGCACCGGCGCACTCGGTCCGCTTCTGAGCCTGCAGGTGACCTTCAGCGTCGTGGTGCTCTTCGTGTCGGCGCTGCTGCTCGTGTCGTTCATGCGCCTCACGCGGGTCGATCTGGGGTTCAACCCGAGCGGCGTTCTCTGCGTGACGGTCGAATCGCGGACCCGGCTCGGAAACGAGGAGCAGCGTCTGCTCGCGGAGCGGGTGCTGGATCGCGTCCGCCGGCTGCCCGGCGTCGAGCGCGCCAGCCAGTCGGGACGCGCACTCTTCAGCGGCTTCGGCTGGGCCTCGGCCATCAGGCTGCCCGGACGGGCACTCGATATCCGCGAATCGCACTTCCTCGAGGTGTCGGACGGGTTCTTCGACACGCTCCAGATCCCGCTGCGCAGCGGCCGGACGCTCACCCGCGAGGACATTCAACGCAAGCCGGATGTCAACGTCGTCGTCAACGAAGCCTTCGTGCGCCGCTACTTCGCCGGCGAGCCCGCGGTCGGCCGCACGTTCTCGCGCGACGACCGGAACGGGCCGATCGTCCACCACATCGTCGGCGTCGTCGCCGACGCGAAGTACCGCAGCGTGCGCGATCCTGCGCCGGCGATCGTCTACGTGCTGTCGGGCGGTCTGGGTACGCTTCAGGTGCGGACCGTCCACGATCCGCTGGCCGCGGCACCAATGCTGCTGCGGGAGATTCAGGCACTCGACGGCTCGCTTCGGGTGTCGCAGGTGGTTCTGCAATCGACGCTCGTCGACAACACGCTCCTGCGGGAACGGCTGCTCGCGCTCTTGTCCGGGTTCTTCGCGTCGATCGCGCTCGCGCTCGTCGGTGTCGGGCTCTATGGTGTCCTCAGCTACGCCGTTGTCCAGCGCACGAAGGAGATCGGCATCCGCGCCGCACTCGGCGCCGGGCGGCTCGTCATCATTCGATCGGTTCTCGCGGGCGCCGGGTTGTCCATGGTCGCCGGCGCGCTCGCCGGTCTCGCCGGCGGCACATACCTGGCGCGCTTCGTGCGCAGCCTGCTCTACGAGGTCGTCCCACTCGACCCATGGAGCCTGATGCTCCCGCTCGGCGCGCTGATCGCAACGGCAGTCGTCGCCGCACTGATGCCTGCTCTGCGCGCGGTTCGGGTCGATCCCGTCGTCGCCCTCCGATTCGAATAGCGGATCGATCCTTGTCAGGGCACGGCTTGCCGTGCCCCTACCGCTTGCCGGGCCTTGACGTACTCCGCAATCTCGCCCACGGTCGCGAGCCAAAGGCCTTCGTTGGGATCCTTTACAAATCGCAGCAGCTCCTCGAGCATCGTCACGCGCGTCGTCTGACGACCGGGCTCGCCGATCTCGTGGCCCGCGAGCACCAGCCACGCGCCGTTCTTGCGAGCCTCCTCGATCGTCGGCCGCAGATCGGAGAAATCGCGGCCGTCCATCTCGACGCCCGTCAGCTTCGCCAGATCGGCGAACGACGGATCGTTGGGCGACTCGTCACGCCATTCGCGGCCGGCGAGAAAGAGCTCCGCGACGAGCGGCACATAGCTCGCCGTCTTGACACCGCGGCCGACGAACGTCTGTCCGCACGGATACGCGAACGTCCGGGTGGTGACACCGAGCAGAGCGTGAATGCGGCGATTCGCCTCGACGAGCTCCTCGCGCATCTGCGCGAGCGTGTAGTTCTCCGTGGCCTTCGATCGCGACCAGGGAAAGTTCCCGCTGCACGGGTGATTGAGCGAGTGATTCCCAATCTCGTGTCCTTCGGCGACGGCCTGTTTCCATCCGGCGAGCTGCCGCTCGACGGCAGACGGCACGACGAAGAACGTCGCGAGCGCCTGGTGGCGCTTGAGGACCGCGGTGCCCACGAGCACCTGGCTGTCGCGGCCATCATCGAAGCTCAGGCTGATGGCCGCGCGCTTGCCCGTGGGCCAGGCGAACGCTGGCGCGGCTTCCTGCGCGGCCAGCAACCGCACACCCCACGGGTGGGAAGGGGCTTCAGCCCCGTCTCTCGACAGCCCTGAGGGGCTGTCCCACCATTTGGGGGCAGTTCCATCGGCGAAAAGACCCGCAGTCACCAGCACGACGAACGCAAGCCGACTCAGGAGACTCTTCATACAATCTGCACGTCGGGTGTCACAAGGGGCCGCCGGCCGCGTTATATCCTCGACCTGCCGCGACGAAGGCCGACGAAGATCGCCGGCGAAGTCGGGCCGGCACCGCCCCATGGCTGTCTCAGCTTACGCCACGATCGTGCCGAACCCGCCGCTCGTCGAGGCCACGGCAGCCTGCTCGGATCCGGATGACGTCGTCCGGCTGTTCCGGGCGCATGGGAACGCGCTCTATCGGCTGGCCCGGGTCATGGTTCGCGACGCGAGCGAGGCCGAGGACGTGGTGCAGGACTCGTTCGTCCGGCTGCTCGCGCACCTCTCGGCCGGCGGCGACCGTTCGAACATCAAGAGCTGGCTGTTCACGGTCGCGGCAAATCTGTGCCGCGACCGTCTGCGGCGCCGGCTGCGATGGCTGCCCTGGCAGCCCTCGCACGAGCGGCTGCTCCTCGCTCAACCCGAGCTCGATCGGCGCGATCCTCACGACGTGTTCGTCGCCGCCATTCGGAGCCTCGCACCCCGCGATCGCCTGCTGCTGATGCTGAAGGCGCAGGGCCTGTCGTACCGCGAGATTGCCGCCGCAACCGGGGTTCGCGAGGCGTCGGTAGGCCGGCTTCTCGCACGCGCCCTGGCGCGCTGGCAGAGGGCACGTGAAGCTTCGTCACTTGCCTGAGGGCATCACGATGTGTCTCGACAATAGTCAAATCAGAATGGCCGCCGACCGCGAAGCGAACAGCCGGGTCATGGAGCACGTCGCGTCGTGCCCGGCCTGCAGCGCACGCGTCGCAACCGCAACCCGAGCGACCGACGAGCTGAAGCGAATGGCCGACGACGTGCCCGTCCCACCCGAGCTCGAAGCGCGCGTGCTGCACTCGGCCGCTGCGGCCGACGTTCGGAGTCGTACGGGCGCAACGACCCTCAGGCCGGCACGCGCGCGAAGCTGGGTACGGCCCGCGTGGGTGTCGGGCCTCGCACTGGCCGGTACGGTCGTCGCGTTCATGTTCTTCATGCCCGTCTCGAACGCTCCGGCCACACTCTCGGCGTCGGAGATCCTCGGCCGATCGCTCGAAACCTGGGCACCGGGAACGGGAACCGAGCTCCTCGAGTTCGACCTCACCCTCGACGTGCCTGCGATAGCCGGCATCGAGAACGGGACGTATCGTGTCGAGCAGCTGATCGATCACGACACCCCGGGACGATTCCGCGTCACACGATACGCGCCGAGCGGCGAGCTCGTCGGAGCCGTCAGCGAGGACGTGGCGGCGGGACGACGTGCGGTGCTCATGCCGACGCGGGCCGGAACGTTCGCGTTCACCTTCGCGATTCAGCCACAGCACGGCATCGGGCTCCGCGACGTCGAACGCCACCACGTCCAGGCGATGCTGCGCATTCTCCAAACCCTCGCCGGCGATACGGTGACCGAGACCGGCGAGGGCGGCAGCCGGCGCTACATCGTCGAGCTGCCTTCGATCGCCAGCGCGGCAGGCCAGTCGCTCTGGCAGCTCGCGGCGGCGCGCGTGGTCGTCGACGCCACGAGCTTCGAAGTCCTCGAAGCGAAGGCATCGGGCAGCTACATGGGCAATCCGTTCTCGTTGTCGTTCGGCCTTCGGCGACGGCAGGTGCGGCCGACCGCGTCGGTGCCGGCTTCGGAGTTCGAACTGCCAGCGAATCCCTCAGCCATCGCCATCGACGCGACAGGAACGGACAACGTCGCGCACGACGTGATGCTGGCCGCGCTCGAGGAGCTCGCTCGACACCGGCAGGCGGGAGAATCGATAAGAGCGCGGACGTGCCATGTCTGCCACGTCACGCGCGGCGATCCGGACCGAAGCCCTGACGAAGTACTACGGGCGCGTCGTCGGTCTGGAAAGCCTCACGCTCGAGGTCCCCGAGGGAGCCGTCTTCGGGTTTCTCGGCCCGAACGGCGCGGGCAAGACCACGACGATAAGACTGCTGCTCGAATCTGATCCGTCCCTCCTCCGGTTCCGCCTCCATCTGCGGGTTCGACTGCCGCCGGCAATCGGTCGAGGCACGCGGATGCGTCGGCCATCTGCCGGGCGAGCTTCCGGTCCTCCCTGGGCTCACCGGCGCCGGGTTCCTTCGGTATCTCGCCGCGCTCGGCGGGCGGCCGGTCGCGCAACCGTGGCTCGCGCATCTGCTCCAGCGGTTCGACGTGAGCGATACCGACCTCGGCCGGCCGATGCGCGACTACTCGCAGGGCATGAAGCGGAAGCTCGGCGTGATTCAGGCACTCATGACGCAACCACGGGTCGTGGTGCTCGACGAACCGACGGCGGGCCTCGATCCCCTGATGATCGAGGCCTTCGCCGAGACGATCCACGAGCTTCGGCAGCGCGGCGGCACGACCGTCTTTCTCTCTTCGCACGTGCTCTCGGAAGTTGAGCGCACCTGCGACCTGATCGGGCTCGTCCGCCGCGGCCGGCTGGCCGCCGTGCGAAGCCTGGCGGAGCTGCGCCGCGATCGCGCGCAGCGCGTGTCGATCGACTTCTCCACGTCGGTCAACGGCCACCTGCCGCGCGTCGCAGGCGTGACCCTGGTATCGAGGACGCCAACCGGCTGCGTGCTCGACGTGCGCGGTCCGCTCGGCCCGCTCGTCGCCGCCTTGAGCGGGTTGCCGGTGCAGGACCTGCGGATCGAGCCGTTCGAGCTCGAGGACTACGTGCTGGGCTTCTATACGGAAGGAGACCCCGAATGACCCTCGCGACGCTGGTTCTGCGCTCGCTCGCGAGGGCCGGGGGTGTCCTCGCCGGCGTCGCGGGCCTGCTCGTCTTGTTCAACGCCGCCATCGTCCTCCAGGCTGCGTCCATCGAAGAGGCCGGAACGTTTGCGATGCTCGGTCGGATGACACCCGAATTCATCCAGCGATGGATTGGCGAGTCGCTCGGCACGCTCGGATCGTTTGCCGGGATCGTCGGCTTCAGCTACTGCCATCCGATCATCGTGCTGATGATCTCGATGGTGTCGGCCCTGGTCGCCTCGGAGCTGGTCGCCGACGTCGAAGCCGGGCGCGTCGATCTTCTGCTCGCACGACCGATCAGCCGTCACTGGATGGTGTCGCGCTCGGCGTTGATGCTCATCGTCTGTCCGGCGGCGCTCGGCCTGGTCATGGTGGCCGCGACGACGGTGGCGGTTCAGCTCTGGGCGCCGGGCGGCGCCGAGAAGCCGTCGATCGGGATGCTCTCGCTCCTCGCCCTGAATCTGGTCGCGGTGGCGTGGACCATCGGGGCCGTTGCCATCGCCCTCTCCAGCATGGTGCGCCGCCGCGGCGCGGCGCTCGCGCCGGCAGCGATTCTCGCTGTCGGGTTCTTCTTCGTGAACGTGCTCGCGGCCTCGTGGACGCCAGCACAGACGCTCGACGTGTTCTCGCCATTCCACTACTACCAGGGCCCCCGCATACTCGCGGGCGCGTTCAGTCCGGCCCGCGATGTCCTGATCCTCGTCACGGCTTCGGCCGCACTCGTCGCGGTCGCGTATTGGCGGTTCGAACAGCGCGACCTCTGAAGTGCTCTGCGATAGACTGGCGGCCATTCAACCGACCCTTCGACTCCGGGGTGTGGGAAAGGCCAGCGTGGCTTCTCCTGATACCGCGGACCGGAAGGGCGAAGCGACATCCTCGACATCACTGACTCAGGGTATAGGAGGACGCATGCGAGGCAGCGGGTGGATCGCTCCGGCGGCCGCGGTGCTCTGCGCCGCTGCGTGGCCCGGCCGCCACGACACCAGCTCGGCGCAACAACCCGCGGTGGCCGCACCCGCACGTCCGGCGGCTCCAGCCGGGCCGGCGGGCGCACTGCTCCGGGCCCTCGACGCCGACGGCGACGGGTCGCTGACCGCCGCCGAGTTGACCAAGACTTTCAATCGCTGGTACACGTCGGCCGACACGGCCGGGGCCGGGTCGATTACCGCGTCGCAGCTCGGCGGCGTCATCGACGCCGCAATGCCGCCCGAAGCGGAGTGCGGTGGACGCAGCGCCAGCCCGCGCGTCCCGTGCCAGAAGGACGTGGACGCGATGCTGGCCGCGCTGCCGGATTCCGCGCCGACGAAGCCGAGGAAGCCGCGCCGTGTGCTCGTGCTCTCGACAGCACGCGGGTTCGTCCACGCGTCAATCCCGCTCGCGGCCAGGACCATCGAGGAGTTGGGCAAGAAGACCGGCGCATGGACCGCGACCACGACATACGACGCGGCCGACATCAACACGCAGAACCTGGCGCGCTACGACGCAATCCTCCTGAACAACACGACAGGCTTCTTCCTCGACCAGTCGGGGGACGATGCGGCGCACAAGGCACGGAAGGCCGCTCTCCTGGCATTCGTCCGCGGCGGCAAGGGCATCGCAGCGCTCCACGCGGCTTCCGACGGCTACCACGGCGACCCGGCGACCGCGCGGGCCACTTCGCCTCCGGGGACGGGAGGCGGACTCGGTCCGATCATGTCACCCATGCTGGTCGCGCAGGCCGACAAGAATGGAGACGCGAAACTCACGCGCGAAGAGCTCACGGCCCTGGGCCAGAGCTGGTTCACGGCGGTAGCGGCAGGATCGGAGAAAGTGAGCCTGGCGGACGCGGCGCCGCGGCTGATGGGGGCCGCGATGTCTGCGCCGCGGCCGGACGCTGCGCGCCCCGCGGCGCCACCGAACGTGGCGTTATGGCCCGAATTCAACCGGGCGATGGGCGCGTGGTTCAAGTGGCACTGGAACGACCCACAGCTCATCGTCGTCAAGCTCGACGACCCCGCCAGCCCGATCAACGCGCCGTTCCAGGGTCAGTCGTTCGAGATCCGCGACGAGACCTACACGTTCCCGATGGAGTCGTGGTCGCGCGACAACGTCCGCGTGCTCACGAGCGTCGATTACTCGAAGATGAGCGACGAGGACAAGGCCAAGGAGCCGGCGGCGACGCGGCGCACCGACGGCGATTACGGCCTGTGCTGGATTCGACGTGAGGGCCAGGGCCGGCTGTTCTACGAGGCGCACGGGCACAGCGAGCGCATCTACGCCATCCGTCCATGGCTGGCGCACGTGCTCGCGGGCGTGCAGTACGCGCTCGGTGATCTCGATTCGGACGCCACGCCGCGTCCGAGGACCGAGTGAGGCGGGCTACGGACTACGGACTACAAACTACGGGCTGGGCTCCAGGACGCCTTTCCCCGGCCTGCAGCCCGTAGCCTGTAGCCTGTAGTCCTAGAGCTTTCAGTCCGTCAGTCTTCGACCGCACGATCCGTGATGTCGAGCGCCCGGTCGATGATGGCGAATCCCTCGCGGAGCTCCGCTTCGCCGATCGAGAGCGGCGGGTTGGTGAAGAAGTAGTTCCAGCGGACGAACGTGTAGAGCCCGTGCTCGCGGAAGTACTTGCCGAGCGCCGCCATTTCCGGTGAGCTGCCGTTGAATGGCGCCAGCGGTTCGCGGGTCTTCTGGCTGCGCACCAGCTCCACGAGCCCGAACAACCCGATCGATCGGACTGCGCCAACCGATGGATGGCGCGCCGCAAGATCGGCCTGCAGCTCGGCCATCAGCGTGCCCATCGTCCGCGCACGCTCGACGAGGCGATCCTCCTCGTAGACCGCGATGGTGGCGAGCGCGGCCGCGCACGCGAGCGTGTGGCTGTTGTAGGTCAGCCCTCCAGCGAAAACCTTGTCCTTGAAATGGTCCGCGACCTGCCGCCGCAGCCCGACGGCGCCGAGCTGCACGTACGCGCTCGTCAATCCCTTGGCCATCGTCAACACGTCGGGTACCACGCCCCAGTGGTCGACCGCGAACCACTCGCCTGTGCGGCCGAAGCCCGACATGACCTCGTCGGCGATGAGGAGGATGCCGTACCTGTCACAGAGGGCGCGCACGCCCTGAAGGTAGCCGTCTGGCGGCACCAGCACGCCGTTCGTACCGGTGACCGGCTCGATGATGAAGCCGGCAATTGTGTGCGGCCCTTCGAGCTGGATGACTTCCTCGAGTCGCGCGAGTGCCTCGTCGGCGGTGTCCCAGCCGCGGGCGATGCCGTGATACGGGTCGAGGACGTGAACGACGCCGGGAATGCTCGGCTCCGCGGCCCACCGTCGCGGGTCGCCGGTCAGCGCAATCGCGCCGGCGGTGGCCCCGTGATACGAGCGATAGCGCGCCAGGATCTTCTGGCGTCCAGTGACCCAGCGCGCGATCTTCACTGCATTCTCGTTCGCCTCGGCGCCGCCGTTGGTGAAGAAGAAGCAGTCGATGTCGCCGGGGCAGATCTGCGCGAGCTTCGCTCCCAGCCGCGCGCGGGGCTCGGTCGCCATGAAGGGATTCGCGTACGGCAACAGCGCCGCCTGCGCCTGGATCGCGCGCACGACCCGCTCGTCGCCGTGGCCGATGTTCACGCACATCAACTGGCTGTTGAAGTCGAGATAGCGCTTGCCTTCGGGCGTCCAGAAATACGAGCCCTTGGCGCCGGCGACGGGGATCGGATCGACCCCTGCCTGCGCCGACCACTCGAAAATGGTGTGACGCTTCGACAGGGCGATCATCTCTTCGCCCGTCATCGACGCCGGAGCGGTCGTGGAAGTGGTCATCGCTCCCCGCAGTTGTACACCACCCGCCGGCCGCGGCCCAAACGGTCCGCGATTTTACTGGCCGCGGAGCGCGACCGCCGGATCGACGCGGATCGCGCGCTGGACGTGCGAGAGCCGGATTGGCTGGTGATGCTCTGGGAGCGCACGGACGCCGTGCCGAGGACTCCCGTGCGCCGCCGCAGATCCGAGAGAACGCCGCCGCGGGAGTCGCGCGAACCGGCTCGAAAGCGCCCGTCGCTCTCTCTACGAACCGCCTCGGTCCGATCGACCGGCGGCGTGTCCGATGCTCCGGCCACTCGCGAGGTCGTTCGCCTCGGCATACGACAGGGCCTCCTCGGCGAAGCGGAACGTGCCCTGTTCCCGGATCTCGCTCGCCGCCCGGTGGAAGGCGCCGAGCGCGGCGCGGCTCAGCGACGAGCCGAGGCTGATTCGCTTGACTCCAAGCACGGCGAGCTCAGCGACCGAAAGGGTCTGGCCCTTGAGGCCCATGATGACGTTGACGGGCCGACCGACCGACCTGCAGACGGTGCGGATGTCCTCGGCCCTCGTGAGCCCCGGGGCGAAGAGGACGTCGGCGCCGGCCGCTTCGAAAGCCTGCAGGCGCCGAATCGTATCGTCGAGATCGGGACGGCCGTGCAGGAAGTTCTCCGCCCGTCCTACGAGGGTGAACGGAAACGGGGACGCACGCGCGGCTTCGACGGCGGCGGCCACGCGCTCGACGGCGTGCTGGAAGTCGTAGATGGGCCGGGCGGGATCGCCCGTTGCGTCTTCGATCGAATCCGCCGACCAGCCCCGCCACTTCTGCCGCCAGACGGATGGTCTCCGCCGCCGCCCGAGGCGCGTCGCCGAACCCGTTCTCAAGGTCCGCGGCCACCGGCAGGTCGGTCGCGTCCACGATCCCCCTGGCGTTGGCGAGCGTCTCGGCGCGGGTCCCCGCGCCGTCGCGGCGACCGAGCGCGAACGCGAGGCCGGCACTCGTGGTCGTCAGCGCCTCGAAGCCGAGGCTCGTCAGGATGCGGGCCGTGCCCGCATCCCACGGATTGGGAATGACAAACGCGCCCGGCCGGGCGTGCAGCAGACGGAAGGCGTGCGCCTTGTCGGCCTGGGTCCGAGACATGCACCTATTGCGCCTTCTGCAGGGGCTTGGTGGAGAGCGCGCCGCGACGGCCCGGGCACTCGTCCTTGATTGCCTCGAGTGCCAGTTGCGCACCCTCGAGCTTGTATTTGTAGGTCCCCGTCGCGGTGGCTTCCGCCAAACATGCAATCTCGCCCGACTCGTCGGTGATCGTGAACACCGCGTCCTTGATCGTGTAGCGTCCCTTCACGCGAGACTGGCCCCCGCCCAGGACCTCCGCCGTGCCATCGGCGCCGAGGACGAGCAGCCATTCCGCACCGCCCGGTCCGGCGACTCTCCATTTGCCAGCGAGCGCGGGACCCTGCGCGGCCATCGAGACGACAGCTCCCAACACGCAGAAGCCGAGAGCAATCACGCGAGTCATCGTTCCTCCTGTTCGTGAACGGTTGCGAGACAGGTCGAGCGCCGGAGCGACTGCACTGAGATGAGACGGGTCGTCAGACCTCGGGGTTCAGTGACGGTTCACGACGATCGATTCACGCACGGGCGAGCTGGTCGAGCGAGGAACGTTTCCGGCTCGCGACGCCGCAGGCCGGAGATCAGGTCCGGCGGCTCCGTTTCAGGAAGGCACCCGCGCCGGCGCGCCCGACGAACTGGCCGTTGTCGACGATGACCCGGCCGCGCGAGATGACCGTCTCGCTGACGCCGGTCACCTGGCGTCCCTCGTAGGGGTTGTAGTCGACCTTCATGTGGTGCGTGCGTGCCGAGAGCGTCTGCGTCTTGTCCGGATCGAAGATCACGAGGTCGGCATCCGATCCCGGCGCAATCGTGCCTTTCCGCGGGAACAGCCCGAAGATCTTCGCCGGCGAGGTCGATGTCAGCTCGACGAACCGGTTCAGCGAGATGCGGCCCGTGCGCACGCCGCCGTCGTAGACGAGGCTCATGCGCGTCTCGATGCCAGGCGCGCCGTTCGGTATCTTCGAGAAGTCGCCTTCGCCCAGCACCTTCTGCTCCTTCATGCAGAAGGGACAGTGATCGGTCGAGATCGCCTGGAGATCGTTGAACGCCAACCCGCGCCACAGCCGATCCTGTGTCTCTTTCGGCCGGAGCGGCGGGCTCATCACGTACTTCGCGCCCTCGAATCCCGGTTCCTCGTAGTTGTCGTACGACAGGAACAGATACTGCGGGCACGTCTCCGCATACGCCGGCAGCCCGCGGTCGCGCGCCTCGGTCACCATCTCGAGCGCCTCGGCCGCCGAGAGATGGACGATGTAGATGGGCACGCCGGCGATTTCGGCGAGGGCGATGGCCCGGTGCGTGGCCTCGCTTTCGGCGCGCGCCGGTCGCGTCAGCGCGTGATACTTCGGCGCGGTCTTCCCTTCGGCAAGGGCTTTCCTGACGAGCACGTCGATGACGCCACCGTTCTCGGCGTGCATGCAGATTGTCCCGCCGTTGTTCCCCGTCCTCAAGAGCGCCCTGAAGATGCTCGCATCGTCGAGCATGAAGACGCCCGGATAGGCCATGAACAGCTTGAACGACGTGACGCCCTGGTTCACGAGGGCGTCCATCTCCTGCTCCACGTGATCGGTCAACTCCGTGATGATCATGTGGAAGCCGTAGTCGATCGCCGCCTTGCCTTCAGCCTTGCGCATCCACGTCTCCCAGGCGTGGTGCAGCGTCTGGCCGCGGTACTGGATGGCGAAGTCGACGATCGTCGTCGTGCCGCCGTGGGCGGCGGCGATCGTGCCCGACTCGAAGTCGTCGGCCGAGGTGGTGCCGCCGAACGGCATGTCGAGGTGGGTGTGCACGTCGATGCCGCCGGGAAACACCAGCTTGCCGCCGGCATCGATGACGCGATCGGCCGGCATCGAGAGCGATGTGCCGATGGTCGAGACCTTCTCGTCCTCGACCAGGATGTCGCCCTTGTAGCGATCGGTGGCGGTGACGATGTCGGCGTTCTTGACGAGAAGGCTCACGGCTGCAGCTCCGCCATCGGCGCGTACGTCTCAGGTCGGCGATCGCGGAAGAACTGCCAGACGCGACGCACGTCCTCGATCATGTCGAGGTCCATCTCCGCCGTGATCAGCTCGTCCTTGTCTTCCGATCCCGTCGCCAGAAAGTTGCCGCGGGGATCGACGAAGTACGACGAGCCGTAGAAGCGCCCGATGTTCCATGGGGCTTCCGTGCCGACGCGGTTGCTGCACGCCATGAAGTAGCCGTTGGCGACGGCATGCGCGGGTTGCTCGAGCTTCCAGAGGTACTGCGACAACCCGGCGACGGTAGCCGACGGGTTGAAGACGACCTCGGCGCCGTTGAGCCCCAGGAGCCGCGCCCCCTCGGGGAAGTGCCGGTCGTAGCAGATGTAGACGCCGACCTTCGCGTGGCGCGTCTCGAAGACGGGATACCCGAGGTTGCCCGGCTTGAAGAAGTACTTCTCCCAGAAGCCGCTCGTATGCGGGATGTGATTCTTCCGGTACTTCCCGAGATACGAGCCGTCGTTGTCGTAGACGGCCGCGGTGTTGTAGTAGATGCCGGCCTGCTCGCGCTCGAAGACCGGCACGACCATCGCCATGCGGTACTTCTTCGCGTACTCGGCCATCCGTTCGGTGGTCGGGCCGGGCACGGGCTCCGCGATGTCGTACCAGTGCGCGTCCTGCGAGGGGCAGAAATACGGGCCGTTGAAGACCTCCTGCAGCCCGAGAACCTGCACGCCGCGCTTGCCGGCTTCCTCGATGAACGGGATGTGCGCGTCGATCGACGCATTCCGGACCTTGTCGATCGGCAGTGTCGGATCGGTCAGCGGAGAAGCGGCTTGAATGAGGCCGCCAAGGACTTTACGAGGCATAGAGAATGACGAGTGACGAATGACGAATGGCCGACCCCGACGGCGAACGCCGAACGACGAAATGGCGTGTTGACCGATGTCCAGTCACCCCAGACGCATTGAATGCAAATGACCAGCATGTGTCATTCGTCATTCGTGACTAAAACCATCGGGTAATGGTGACCTTCTTGTCGGTATAGAACTCGAACGCGTCGCGGCCGTGCACCTTGAGATCGCCGAAGAAGCTGTCGCGCGCGCCGCCGAACGGGAAATAGGCCATGGGCGCGGCCACGCCGATGTTCACGCCCACCATCGACGCCGTGGCGCGATGGCTGAACTCGCGTGCCGCCTTGCCGCTCGAGGTGAAGATCGAGGTGGCGTTCGCGTTCGGGTGCGCGTCCATCAGACGGAATGCCTCGTCGAGGCTCTTGACCGGGCACACCGCCGCGACCGGCCCGAAGATCTCCTCGCGGCCAATCGCCATCTCCGGTGCCACGCGATCGAAGACCGACGGGCCCATGAAATACCCGTTCGACGAACCGCGGACGTCGGCGGTGCGGCCGTCCAGCACGAGCTGCGCGCCCTCGCTCACGCCGCGCTCGACGTAGCCGGCCACGCGCGTCTTCGCCTGCGCGCTGATGAGCGGGCCCATTGTCACGCCCGGCTCGAGCCCGTCGCCCACCTCGAGGGCGCGTGCGGCCGCGACCAGCCGATCGCGCGCCGGCGCGTGCGCCTCGCCCACCGGCACGAGCACGCTGCCGGCCAGGCACCGCTCGCCCGCACACCCGTAGAACGACTCGCTGATGATGGGAATGCTGCGATCGAGATCGGCGTCGGGCATCACGATGACGAAGTTCTTCGCGCCGCCGAGCGCTTGGACGCGCTTGCCGACGTGAGTCGCCCGCTGGTAGACGAGCCTCGCCACCGGCGTCGATCCGACGAACGAGACCGCCCGGATGCCGGGATGATCGCACATGGCTTCGACGACCTCGCGGCCGCCGTTGACGAGATTGACGACGCCGGGAGGAAGATCACACTTGTCCAGCAGATCGAACAGCATCCGCTGCGACAGCGGCACCTGCTCGGATGGCTTCAGGACGAACGTATTGCCACAGACGACCGCGAACGGCAGGAACCAGAGCGGCACCATCGCCGGGAAGTTGAACGGCGCAATCGCCGCGCAGACGCCAATCGGCTGGCGCATCACGGTGCAGTCGATGCTCGACGCGATGTTCTCGAGCCCGTAGCCCATGAGCATCGACGGCGCGCCGCACGCGACCTCGACGCACTCGATCCCGCGGCGCACGCTGCCCCGTGCCTCGTCGAGCGTCTTGCCGTGCTCGATGGTCACCTGGCGCGCGATGTCCTCGAAATGGGTGTCGAGCAGGTCCTTGAACCGGAACATCGTGCGCGCGCGCACGACCGGCGGCGTCTCGCTCCAGGATGGATAGGCGCGCGCGGCCGCGGCCACGGCGGCGTCGACGTCGGCGGCCGTCGAGAGCGGGGTGCGGGCGATGATTTCGCCGCGTGCAGGATTGTGCACGTCGAGGTGTTCGGAGGCCGAGGAGGGCACCCATCGGCCGTCGATGAAGTTGCGCAGCACTTCGACGTCCGCTCGGGACCCGGCGCCTCGTGCCGATGAAACCAGGGTGGATTCAGACATGGCCACCACCTCGTGTGAAGGGTGAAGGGCCATTATAGAACCAGGACAATATCTGACAGCTCGGCGAGGACAGATCAGCGAGGACAGATCTGACGGATTGGATGAATAATCGGATCTTTCAGATCTATCCTGGCTATCCCGACTGTCCTGGCCCAGATCCGTCCTGTGGGAGCTTCCGATGAGCGTGACGCTGTCGACGACCTTCACCGGTTTGCGATTTCGCAATCCTTTCCTGCTGTCCTCCGCTCCGCCGACCGAGTCGGACAGCAACATCATGAGGGCCTTCGACGCCGGCTGGGGCGGCGTGGTCACCAAGACCATCGGGCTCCACCCCGTCGTCAACGTGCGCGGGCCGAAGACCAAGTTCCTTCGGGCGTTGCCCGATGCGCCGAATCTGTCCATGCAGAAGCGGCCCGGAACGGCGCTCCATTCGTCCTGGAACTGGGAGCTCATCTCGGACAAGCCGCTCGACTGGTGGGTGCCGCGCATCGAGAAGATCAAGCAGGCCTACCCGGAGCACATCCTGGTCGCCAGCATCATGGCGGGATCGGGCAGCGATCGCGAGCTGGGGCACTGGCAGACGCTCGCGCGCGCCTGTCAGGACGCCGGCGCCGATGCGTTCGAGCTGAACCTGTCGTGCCCGCACATGGACCGCAAGGACATGGGCTCGAACATCGGGAAGGACCAGCAGCTCATCTCGACGGTCACCGAAGTCGTGAAGGAGGTCGCGCGCGTCCCCGTGTGGGCAAAGCTGACGCCTTCGACGACCGACATCGTCGACGAAGCGCGCGCGGCGTTTCTCGGGGGCGCCGACGCGATCACGTCGTCGAACACGTTCCCGTCGCTGCCCCTCATCGATCCCGAGACGCTCGAATTCGAGATGAACGTCGACGGATACGTGTCGAGCGGCGGGCTTGGCGGGCCGGCGATTCTGCCGCTCTCGCTCGCGAAGATGGCGCAGCTGACGCAAGGCTTCCCCGACAAGGCGTTCTCGGGCATCGGTGGCATCGCCGAGTTCGCGCACGCCCTCAACTATTTCCTGCTCGGCTGCGGCACCGTTCAGGTGTGCACCGCAGCCATGCTCGATCACGCGATTGGCCCCAATGTCGTGAAGGGGCTGGTCGACGGCATGACGGCGTTCTTCGAGCGCCGCGCGGCCGACGGCTTGACGTCGCTCGAGACGATTCGAGGCCTCCGCCGCGATCGCATCGTGCCGCACTCGCAGATCAAGCGGCCCGACTCGAAAGAGTACTTCGGCGGACACGATGCCGAGGGTTATGCCGAGCCTGCAGGGAAGCCTGCGGTAATCGTGTGACGCCCGCTTCAGCGGCGAACGCGGGCGGCCCTGACTCTTCCGAGTTACTTCCGGATCCGCAGCATCTGGTTGGCACCGCGCTGGAATTCGTAAGGGACCGTTTCGACTCGCGCGTCAGCCCCCGCATGGCGTGCGTCGTCCAGGCATCGCTCGACGAAGGACGACCGCGTCCCGTCGAGCGAAAGCAGCGGAAACACGCGCACCTCAGTGGCCACGCGGCAGAGCTCCCGCACCGCGGCACGGTGGAACGCTTCGTCGAGTTGATCGGAATAGAGGAACAGCAGGTGCGAGCAGACGGCGAGGTCGAACGCATCGTCCCCGAACGGAAGCGCCGGCAGCGACGCCTCGATGTAACGCCCGCCGGCGCGTCCCGCGTCGTAGTCGTCGAGGAAGGCACCCATCGCCGCCATCCTCGCGCGGCATAGCTCGTCCACCGTTCGGAATGGCCCGGACCAGATGAAGGCGGCGGCATTCCGGCGCGTCTGGTCGACGATCTCCGGGGCACCCGCGAGGATTCGCTCCTCGATGTCGTGACGTTCGAACCGGTAGATCGGATCGCACGAAACGACGCGAGCCCCCAGGCGCGTCGCCTCGGCGTTGAAGCTCGCTGGACCGTCGCCGCAGCCGAGAATCGACCGCTTCAGGTCGTCCTCGCCGAGCGCGAACATCCGCTGATAGTCGGCGAACGATTGGCCCCAGAGGACGACCTTGTCGAGCGTGAACATCGTCCCCGGGGCGTTACCCTTCGACTCGGCTGTGTCCAGCCCGCATGGCAGGTTTCAGCACAGGTGAGCTCAGGGCTCAGCGGCGCGCGAAGGTGATGCCGCCGTTGGTCGTCGACACCTCGATGCGAGTACCGCCGCCGTTGAGCCTCGCTTCGAGCCGGCGGCGCGACTTCTCGATCTCTTCGACATTCAGACCCTCGACATCGATTCCGCCGTTCGTGCAGCTCGCCGACAGCGACGCTTTGGCGTCGGCTGGAATGCGGACGCGGACACCGCCGTTGGTCGTCTCGGCGTCGATCGGACCTCCCAGCGCCATCAGATCGAGCTCGATCTCGCCGTTGGTCGTGGAAGCGTCCACCTTGCCGCCGAGGTCGCGCGCGGCGATCTCGCCGTTGGTCGTCGAGAGGCGAGCTTCGCCCTTCACGCCGGTCACGGCAATGCGCCCGTTCGTGTTCGAGAGGCGGACCGCAGCGGAGGAAGGCACTTTCACCGTGTAGCGAACTTCGACGCCGCCGCGGCCGAATCCTCCGGGCGGCCGCTCGAGCCAGAGCTTCACGAGGTCGGGATTCGTCTCCTCACGAATCGCGCTCTTGGCCAGGAGTTCCTTCGCGCCCTCCACCGACGCGGCCCGCGCGGTTCGAACCGCCTCGACTTCCACCGTCTGACCCTCGCCCACCGAGACATCGATCAACCCGTTCGTGTTCTCGATTTCGAGCCGTCCCGTGGACGACAGCGGATAGCTCTTGGACCACTTATCGGTCGCTTCTTCTTTGAAGCCCGAGAACGCCACGTCGCAGGCCGAGACCGTGAACGAAGCAGCCACGACGAGCGCGGCCATGGACCTGCGCGTCGCGGGCGAGAAAACGGCAAACATTGCATCAACCTCCGCGTTACCACTAGTCGGCCGTGGCGGAACACTCCTCAAGCTCGGCAGAATACCTCCAAGAGACGGCGGCGGGCGGCTGAAAGTTCACCCGCCATCGACCATTGCGGCCAACCGCCATCGACCTTGCGGCCATCGGATTCTCGCGTTGGCAGGGCGGCTTACCCATCCGGATCAGCCCTTGCACCAACTGTGGAGCATGAGCAAACAAGATCCCCATCCACCGCAGAGTCCACCACCCGCAAATCCGCCGCCACCCGCGGTCGAGCGTCTCACCGGACACGGCAAGGTGCTCCAGGACGGCAAACCGATCATGGATCTCGACTACGACCTGACCATCTCGCTGCCGAGTGATCGGAAGAGCGCCGTGCAGCGCATGCACGTGCGCGATCGTGACGAGCCAGCTCGCGATCAGCCCTCGCCGTCCAGCGAGCGTCCGCCATATCTGGACATCGCCGGCCGCCTGCTCGGCGAGCTCTACACAGGCGAGCGGCTGCCCGGCGTGCACACGCTCGTACTCGAAGACGGCCGCGAGCTCGACTTCCGAGTCGTTCAGCCGGACACGAACGAAATCGTCGGCGTATCGGACTTGCGGCCCCCGCGGGGGTAGAAGCCGAACCACGAAAGGGGCCATTAACACGGCGGTTCACGCGACTCGATTGCTGTCGCGTTTCCAATTGCTACTCGAGATGTCGGCTCACCCAACGGCTCACGCTCGGGCTCGATGCGCCCGGCACGCGTCAAGTGCTGGCGTGAGAATCACCTACGCGGATGGTATCGCGCTTGCTCCTTCGGAATCGTGGGAAAACGGCGCAGCTCGGGCGCGCGCCGTGGAACGGAACCTAAGGAGAGGATCATGAAGAAGAGCATCCCTGTTGCGCTGGCGTTGTCGGGTGCAATCGCGGTCATCGGCTGCAACCGCAGTACCGACGACCAGTCGGTCGCATCGCGGACGCCGTCGGGTACGTCCGCCGCGCCGCCAGCGGCCGCCGCCGATGAGCGCAGTCAGGCGCTCGTGCGCGTCGCCGACACGATTCCTGACGCCAAAGCGATCGACGTGGTCGCCGAGAACACACCCTTCGCGACCGACGTAGCGTTCGGCGCCGTCACGCCGTACAAGGCGTTGCCGGCGAGCGCTGACGAGTTCGTCATTCGCTTCTCGGGTCAGGAGTCTTCGCCTCCTCTCGCCGAGAACTCGGAGTCGATCACGAGCGGCAATCACTACACGCTGGTCGCGTTCCCCGCAAAGGGTGACGAGAAGGCCTCGCTCCAGGTCTTCAGCGACAACCTGACGCAGCCCTCAGAGGGCAAGGCGCGCGTCCGCGTCATCATGGCTTCGCCAGATGTCGACGCCGTCGACGTGAAGGCGCACAACGCGAAGGACGCGCTCTTCGACGATGTCGACTTCAAGAAGGCGACGAGCTACTCCGAGGTCTCACCCGAGGAGGGCGTTCTCGAGGTGCGTAACGCCAAGGACGATCGCGTTCTGGTCACGCGGTCGACCAAGTTCGAGGCCGGGAAGAACTACACGATCATCGTCGCTGGCAAGATGAGCAGCTCGCCGAAGCTCCATGCCTTCTTGATCGAGGATCAGATGGCGGCACGGCCTGCCCAGACGAACTAGTCGTGAACGAACCAGTCCTGAGCAAGCTTGGGGTGCGCAGCATCGCTTGCGCACCCCAAGCGAGTCGAAGGACGCCAAGACTGGCGCCTGCATCGGACGCCAGTTCGTCACTGCAACGTCAACCCGCGCCTGGAGCGTTGGCTCCGGGAAGGACAGATGAGGAGAGTGACCGTGAACGAAGACATCCTGCAAGGCAAATGGGCGCAGCTCAAAGGGAAGATCCGCGAACAGTGGGGCAAGCTGACCGACGATGACGTGGACCTCATCGCGGGCCGCAGCGAGCAGCTGATCGGGCGTGTGCAGGAGCGTTACGGCCTGGCACGTGACGAAGCGCAGCGTCAGGTCGACGATTTCCTGCGCGCCGACGAGCGGAGCCGCGTCGCCGGCCGTTATTGAGACGCGGGTCTTCGATCCGCCGGGCCCCGGCCTTGGAGCCGGGGCCCTTTCCCTCACAATGAACCTCGCGTCCGTCAGTCGCCACCCAGGGCGTCACGGCACGACGCCCGAGATGCCTCCCTCAACCGACGACGAGCAGAAGCCGCAGAACGCCGAAAACTCGCCTGTGCTGCAGGTGCCGATGCCCATCAGCATCCGCAGCCTCGCGTTGTACGTGCTGGCCGTCCTCGCGACCATCTACATGGTCAAGCAGATGCGCGACGTCCTCATGCCGGTCGCGCTCAGCGGGCTGGTGTATCACATGCTCGCGCCGTTCGTGCATCGACTGGTCCGCTGGCGGGTTCCTCGGAGCCTCGCCGCCTTGCTGGTGATGGCGTGCTTGATCGGCACCAGCAGCCTGGCTGTCTGGTCGCTGACCGACGAAGCCGTCGCCGTCGTCCAGCAGCTGCCGGAAGCCGCGCGCACCTTGCGGGCGGCCGTGCGCACTCAGACGCGGCAGGCCGGTGGCTCGCTCCCCGAGCAAGTGCAGAAGGCCGCGAAGGAGCTCGAGTCCACCGCCAACGAGACGATCGGGACGC
This sequence comes from Vicinamibacterales bacterium, assembly GCA_963840865.1. Classification (GTDB taxonomy): domain Bacteria; phylum Acidobacteriota; class Vicinamibacteria; order Vicinamibacterales; family Vicinamibacteraceae; genus CAWJAP01. The sequence goes on along the minus strand of CAWJAP010000018.1, from coordinate 66,497 downwards.
CGTCGCAAGGCGTCACGCGCGTGCAGATCGAGGAGCCGGTTCTGCGCGGCAGTGACGTGCTGTTGGGCGGCGCGCGCAACCTGATCGTCGGCGGCGGCAGCATCGTGCTCGTGCTCGTCTGCGCGACGTTCATGCTGATCGGCGGCGATCGCCTGAAGCGCATCGTCGTGGAGATTGCCGGTCCCACGCTGACCCGAAAGAAGGTGACGGTCCAGATCCTCGACGAAATCGCCAGGCAGATTCAGCGCTTTCTGCTCGTGCAGCTCGTCACCAGTGCCGCGGTCGCACTGGCGACGGGACTCGTGCTGTGGCGGCTTGGCCTGCAGAACGCGGTCATCTGGGGCCTGGTCACGGGCGTGCTGAACACCGTGCCCTACTTCGGGCCTCTGCTCGCGACCTCGGCCTCGTCGGTATCGCGCTGTGCAGTTCGGCACGCTCGAGATGACGCTGTGGGTGGCCGGCTCGAGCCTGCTGATCACCTCGATCGAAGGCTACCTGCTCACGCCGTATCTGCTCGGCAGGCCGTCGCAGATGAACCAGTCGCCGTCTTCATCGCGATCCTGTTCTGGAGCTGGATGTGGGGACCGATGGGCCTGCTGCTCGCGGTGCCACTGACGACGACGCTCAAAGTCATCTGTGACCACGTGGAAGAGCTTCAGCCGCTCGGCAAACTGATGGGTGAGTAATCTGTGAACACGTCACGTATCGAACCGCTGCGCCGAGGGGTGGGACAAGGGCCGGAATCGGGAGACTTTCACGGGGTCCCGTTGGCCCGCGCCTTGCTCAATTCGTGCGCGCAGCAATGACCGTCGAAACCCTGGGCCCTCCCAGGCGCTTCCACAGCCGAGCTAAGGAAGCGTGCCCGGCCTTCACATGTCCCGGTCACGTTGTACCGCGTGCAGATGAGTCGTCAGTTCAGGTTCGACGACCTGCGCGAGACGCTCGACTACTTCGCCGCGCTCGGCGTCACGGACTGTCTATCTCTCGCCCATCCTGAGGCCGGCGTCCGCGAGCACGCACGGCTACGACGTCTCGGATCACGGCCACCTCAACCCCGACCTCGGCGACGAGGCTGCGCTGCACGCGCTCTCGGCGGCGCTGCGTGCCGCGCGGGATGGGCCTCGTGCTCGACCTCGTCCCGAACCACATGGGCGTCGACGCACGGCGCAACCAGTGGTGGCGCGACGTGCTCGAGAACGGGCCGAGCTCCGTGTTCGCGCGCTATCTTCGACATCGACTGGACGCCGGTCAAGCGCGAGCTCGAGGGCAAGGTGCTGCTGCCGATTCTCGGCGATCAGTACGGCATCGTGCTCGAGCGCGGCGATCTCGCGCTCGTCTACGCCGACGGCGCGCGTTCACTGTCAGCTACTGCGATCGCACCTCCTGCCGGTCGATCCGCGGATCGTCGGGAATAGTCCTGCGCCACGAGCTCGATGCGCTCGAGCGACGAGCTCGGTCCAGACGACCCGGCCCGGCTGCGAGTTCCTGAGCATCCTGACGGCGCTGCAGCACCTGCCGCCGTCCAGCAGCCGCGACGCTGACGCCATCGCCGAGCGCCATCGCGAGAAAGAGGTGGCCCGCTCGCGGCTCGCGCGCACCGTGGAGACCACGCCCGCGATTCGCGCGCACGTCGATCGCGCCGTCACCGCATGGAACGGCACGCCGGGCAAGCCGGCGAGCTTCGACCGCCTGCACGCGCTGCTCGAGGCGCAGAACTACCGCCTGTCTTACTGGCGGACCGCCGCGCACGAGATCAACTACCGGCGCTTCTTCGACGTCAACGAGCTCGCCGGCATCCGCATGGAGGAGCCGGAGGTGTTCGAGCACGCGCACGCGCTCGTACTCCGCCTGATTGCCGACGGCATCGTGACCGGCCTGCGGCTCGACCATCCCGACGGGCTCGCCGATCCGGTCGCGTACGTCGCGCGGCTGCAGGCGCGCGTCGCTGCCATGGGCTTCACCGGCGACGCGACCGCGGCAGCGCCCGCTCTACATCGCGGTCGAGAAGATCCTGTCGCCGGGCGAATCATTGCCGGACGACTGGGCCGTCCACGGGACGACGACCTACCGGTTCCTCAACCTCGTGAACAGCCTGTTCGTCGACGCGAGCCAGGCCTCCGCCATGCGCCGTGTCTACGCGCGGCTCACGGGCCAGCGGACCTCGTTCGCCGAGCTGACGTACCAGAGCAAGCGGCTCATCATGCGCACGTCGATGGCGAGCGAGCTCAACGTGCTCGCCCATGCGCTGAACGATCTGTCCGAGAGCGATCGGCGTTCGCGCGATTTCACGCTGAACGGCCTGCGCACGGCGCTGATCGAGACCGTCGCGTGCTTCCCGATCTACCGCACCTACGTCAGTCGCTCGCGGCATCGGCGACGCGCGATCGCGACGTCATCGAGACCGCGCATCGCCCGCGCACGCCGCCGCAACCCCGCGCTCGAAGCGACCATCTTCGACTTCCTGCGCAGCGTGCTCCTGCCGCCCGAGCCAGGCTCGCCGGAAGCCGCGCGCGACCCGATCGGGCGCGATCGGCGGCTCGCCTTCGCGATGAAGCTGCAGCAGTACACCGGGCCGGTGCACGCCAAGGGCGTCGAGGACACGGCGTTCTACCGGCACAACGTGCTGGTCTCGCTGAACGAGGTCGGCGGCGATCCGGCGCAGTTCGGGCGCATCGCCGGACGAGTTCCACGCCTCGAATCTGGCCCGGCAGCAGCGCTGGCCGCTCGAGATGATCGGCACGTCGACGCACGACACGAAGCGTGGCGACGACGTGCGGGCGCGAATCGACGTGCTCTCGGAGATTCCGGACGCCTGGGCACGGGCGGTACGGCAGTGGATGCGGCTCAATGCGTCGGCGCGCACGACGATGGCCGACGGTCCCGCACCCGATCGCAACGACGAATACCTCTTTTATCAGACGCTCGTCGGCGTCTGGCCGCCCGAAGCGAAGGATGCGCCGCTCCCTGCGGAGGCGCCGCGATCGATCGTCGATCGGGTGATGGCCTACATGCAGAAGGCCATCAAGGAAGCCAAGATTCACACGAGCTGGGTGAGCCAGGACGAGGCGTACGAAACGGCCCTTCGCCGGTTCGTCGAGCGCACGCTCACGGGAGCCGGCGCCGGCGTTCCTCGCCGCGTTTCTCGCGCTGCAGCGTCCCATCGCGAAGCTTGGCGTTCGACAACTCGCTCTCGCAGACTCGCACTCACGATCGCCTCGCCGGGCGTCGTCGATCTTTACCAGGGCAGCGAGCTCTGGGACCTGTCACTCGTCGATCCCGACAATCGGCGGCCCGTCGACTTTGCGACACGGCGCGATTTTCTGCGCGAGCTCGAGCCGATCCTGACAGCCACCGACGCATCACGCCGTGCCCCGGTCGTGACCTCGCTGCACGACGCCTGGCAGGACGGCCGGCTGAAGCTCTTCGTGCTCGCGTCTCTGCTGCGCGAACGCCGGGCGCAGCCCTCGCTCTTCCTGGAAGGCTCGTATGAGCCGTTGGCCGGCGCCGACGACGTGAGCCGGCGGCACATCGTGGCCTTCGCGCGGCGTCATGGCCGGGCCGTCGCCATTGCGGCGGTACCGCGACTCGTGCGCCGCCTCCTGGCCAACCCGTTCGCGCCGCCGCTCGGGGAGGCCGTTTGGGGCGACTCCGGCATCCTCCTCCCGCAGGATCTCGGGGCGTCCTCGTTCGTGCACGTCGTGACCGGCGAGATCATCGCGCCGGTCAGAAACGGGCACGGCCGCGTGCTGCCGGCCGCCGACGTGTTCCGCACGTCGCCCGTGGCGCTCCTGGTACCGCGCTGAAGCACTCCTGTTTCCCGGAATTCACGAGTGTTCGTGCGGCCCGCCCCAGTAGCACAGGGCTTCCGCCTTCGCGCGAAGCGCTTCGGCGCGACCGCGACGAAGCTCGAAGAGCGGAGTCGGGTCAGCCCTGTCTCCCCGGTTCTAAACCTTCCCGCCGCCGTCCTGGTCCAAGTCTCCAAGTGGTTCGGACGAGGCTTGCGATGATGAGGAAGCGAACACCGGGATCTTTGCCCTTTCTTCGTGCCGCCGGCACGCTGGCGCTCGTTCTGCTGTCCGGCTCCGGCCGCCTCACGGCCGCGCCCGGCAAGACCGCATCGATCCCGACCGACGAGGCGTCGATCGCGCACGCCTTGAACCGTGTGACGTTCGGGCCGGCGCCGGGCGACGTCGAGCGCGCTCGCGCAATGGGGCTCGCGGGCTATCTCGAGCTGCAGCTCCATCCCGAACGCCTGACCGACGCCGCGGTCCGCGAACGGCTCGCATCGATGACGACCCTGTCACTGCTGTCGAGCGAGATCGCGGCGCAGTACTACGTTCCCTTCGTCCAGGCGCGACGTGAGCTGCAGCGCCGCGCGGGCAGGCCGAACGAGGCGAGTGAAACCGGCCGCTCGCAGACGCCTGGCACGATGCCGGCGGATTCACCCTCGTCCGACATGCGCGAGCGCTCTGACACGGGCGCAGCCGAGCGCCGGTTCGCGAACCTCTCGCCCGAGGAGCGCCGGCACGCCCTCTCACTGCGGCGCGAGCAGCAGAAGGTCCTCGGAGAGCTGAGCGAACAGAAGATCCTGCGAGCGGTCTACTCCGAACGGCAGCTCGAGGAAGTCCTCGTCGATTTCTGGTTCAACCATTTCAACGTGTTCGCCGGCAAAGGTCCCGTGCGCATCTACCTGACCGAGTACGAGCGCGACGCGATCCGGCCGCACGTGCTCGGGAGCTTCCGGGAGCTGCTCGGAGCCGTCGCACAGAGCCCCGCGATGCTGTTCTATCTCGACAACTGGCAGAGCGCCGATCCGGAGCTGGCGCAGCGGATGGACCGGCTGGTCGACGAGCGTGCCAAGCGCCCGAACGCGCGTCCGAATGCCGCACGGCGCGGCGGTGCCGCCGCGGCCGGACGGTTCCGGAACCTGTCGGCCGAAGAGCGCGAGCAAGCGATGGCGCAGCTGCGTCAGCAAATGCCCCGCGGTCTCAACGAGAACTACGCCCGGGAACTGCTCGAGCTCCATACCCTCGGCGTCGACGGCGGCTACACGCAACAAGACGTCGTCGAAGTCGCCAGGGCCTTCACGGGCTGGACGATCCGCCAACCGCGCGCGGGCGGCGGCTTCTGGTTCGACGATTGACGGCACGTGAAGGGGCCGAAGCACGTCTTGGGGACGATGATCGACAACGGCGGTCAGCGGGACGGCGCGGCGGTCCTCGATCTCCTCGCCGCCCATCCCTCGACCGCCACATTCATCGCCACGAAGCTGGTGCGCCGCTTCGTCGCCGACCAGCCGCCACGGGCCCTCGTCGCCCGGGCGGCCGAGACGTTTCGATCGACTAAAGGCAACCTGAGAGAAGTGACGCGCACCATCATCACGTCGCCAGAGTTCTTTGCGATCGACGCGCGAGGCGCCAAGGTCAAGACGCCGTTCGAGTTCGTCGCCAGCGCGTTGCGCGCGTCGAACGCCGACGTCACTGAGGCGACTGCGCTCGTCCGCAGCCTGCGCGAGCTCGGCATGCCGCTGTATTTCGCGCAACCACCGACCGGCTACGCCGATCGCGCGGACGCGTGGGTCAACACCGGCGCGCTGGTGAACCGTATGAACTTCGCCGTCTCGCTCGTGAACAACCGGCTCGCGGGCGTGCGCACGGATCTGCCCTCGACGGCGAGTCTCGATGAGGCGCGCACCCGGCTCGTCGCGACGATGCTCCAGGGAACGGCATCCGAGTCGACGAGGCAGACGCTGAAGAAGGCGACCGAGGTCACGCAAGTGGCTGCCCTGACGCTCGGTTCCCCGGAGTTTCAACGACGTTGACGAGAGATTGCCGGTTCGACGGAGGCTCGAATGGTTTCCCGACGCGTGTTCCTCAAGGACGGCGGCCTGGCCCTCGTCAGTCTCGGTTTCGCGCCGGCGTTCCTCGCGCGCGCGGCGGCGGCCGACCGCGAGCGGCGCAAGGTGCTCGTCGCCATCTTCCAGCGCGGGGCGGTCGACGGCCTCAACATGGTGGTGCCGTTCGGTGAACGGGCCTACTACGGCGCGCGGCCGACGATCGCGATCCCGCAACCGGGGGGCGGACGCACCGGCGCCGCCATCGATCTCGACGGCTTCTTCGGCCTGCATCCCGGCATGTCGTCGCTCCGGCCGTTCTGGGAGGCGCGGGCGCTGGCCATCGTGCACGCCACCGGGTCACCGGACCACACGCGATCGCACTTCGACGCGCAGGACTACATGGAGAGCGGCACGCCCGGCGTGAAGAGCACCGAGGACGGCTGGCTGAATCGGTGCCTGAAAGCCAGGGCCGCCGAAGGGGCCACGGCCTTCCGTGCCGTGTCGCTCACCACGCAGCTGCCACGCACGCTCCAGGGCACGTCGCCGGCCCTCGCCATGACCGAGATCGGCCGGTTCGGGGTGCAAGGCGATGCCGCCCGCGCGTCGTTCGAGGAACAATACGCCTCGGCGGCCGATGCGATACTGAACCGCACGGGGCGCGATGCGTTCAGCGCGATGCGGATGCTCGAGAGCGCCGATCCCCGCCGCTATCAGCCCGAACACGGCGCGCAGTACCCGCGGTCGGCGTACGGCGAGGCCCTCAAACAGATCGCGCAGCTCGTGAAAGCCGACGTCGGCCTCGAGATCGCGTTCGCCGAATCGGGCCAGTGGGATCACCACACGAACGAAGGCGGATCGTTCGGGCAACTCGCAAACCGCCTGGAGGATTTCTCGCGTGGCATCGCCGCGCTGGCAACCGATCTCGGCTCGCGCATGCAGGACGTCGTCGTGCTGACAATGTCCGAGTTCGGGCGTGCGGTGCAGGAGAACGGCAATCGCGGAACCGATCACGGGCACGGCAACGCCATGCTCGCAGTCGGTGGCACGGTGCGCGGCGGCAAGGTGTACGGCAAGTGGCCCGGGCTGTCGATCGAGCAGCGCTTCGAAGGCCGCGACCTCGCCGTCACCACCGACTTCCGGCATGTCTTTGCCGAAGTCGTCGTGCGTCATCTCGGCATTCGCGATCCGCGGTCCGTGTTTCCCGGCTTCGATGCGAGCGCGAGCCACTTCCTCGGATTCATGGGCGGCTGACAAGAACGCCGGGGGTCGGGTGCGATTTCACAGTCCCCACACGTGAAAGTTGCCGAGTGGACATAGCACCCGACCCCGGCGCCGAGGCATCGCTCAGCCGGCGAATCGCGCGGCCTGTCGAGCTGTACGCACGCGAGCCTCTGATACGCTGACCTGATGCGGCGATGGCTCCTGGCGGCAGCCGTTGTGCTGATCGCGCTGGGCCTGGTCGCCTGGTACGCCGCCGGACCGCTCCTCTCACCGAAATTCGAAGAACACGTGCGCCGCGCGCTCGGCGAATACTTCGGCGGCCAGGCCGAGCTCCAGGGCGTGCGGGTCACGATCTTCCCCAGGCCAGAGGTCACCGGCGAGGGCTTCCTTCTTCGGCATCGCGGGCGCACCGACATTCCCCCGCTCGTCCGGATCGGACGGTTCACGGCGTCGGCTACGTGGACCGGAATGCTGCAGCGCCCGCGTCGGGTACGCCTCATTCGGCTCGAAGGCTTGCGCCTCCATATTCCAACGCGACGGCCGGGAGAAACGCTCGTGCCCGAGACGCCGGGCGGAAAAGACGGCCCCGCAACCCCCGAGCCCGATCGCCGTGAGTCGCAGGAACGCCGGACGACGCCGGTCATCATGGAACGGATCGAAACACCTGGAGCCCGGCTCGAGATCGCGAACAAAGACCCCGCCAAGGAACCGAAGCTGTTCGACATTCATGCGTTGACGCTGCATTCGGTCGCCCTCGACCGGCCGATGCGCTTCGACGCGACGCTGACAAACCCCAAGCCGCCTGGGCCGATCACGAGCGCCGGGGAGTTCGGTCCGTTCGACAGCGACGAACCAGGGAACACACCGCTCCGCGGCACCTACACCTTCGCGAAGGCCGACCTCGGGGTGTTCAAGGGCATCGCCGGCATCCTCTCGTCGAAAGGCGCCTTCAAGGGCGTGCTCGAGCGCATCGAGGTCGCCGGCGAGACCTCGATGCCGGACTTCCAGGTGAAGCTGGCAGGCAATCCCGTGGCGCTCCAAACCAGGTTCCAGGCAGTCGTGGACGGCACCAACGGCAACACGTTCCTCGTCCCTGTCGACGCGTCGTTCCTCGAGTCGCACCTGATAGCCCGCGGCGGCGTGTACAAGCGCGAAGGGGTCAAGGGGCGGGAGGTCGCGCTCGACGTGACCATCGATCGCGCGCGCATCGAGGACCTGCTGAAGCTCGCCATGAAGGGACCGCGGAGCCTGATGACGGGCGCCACGACGGCCAAGACGAAGCTGCGCATTCCACCAGGCGAAGAGGACGTCATCGACAAGCTGGAGCTCGATGGTGAGTTCCGGATCGCGTCGGCGAAGTTCACCGACGTCGACGTGCAGCGCACCATCGCGAAGCTGAGCGCACGCGGACGCGGGCGTTTGATGGACGTGGAATCAGGCGGATCGGTCGTCTCGGATCTCGCCGGGCGCTTCGTCCTGAAGGACGGACGCCTCACGTTCTCGCGTCTCACCTTCTCCGTCCCCGGCGTGTCCGTGCGGCTTCGCGGCACCTACGCGCTGCGTGAGGAGCAGCTGCAGTTCAGGGGGATAGTTCGCCTGGAGGCCCCGCTGTCGAAAACAACCACGGGCTGGAAGTCGGTGCTGTTGAAGATGGTCGATCCGGTTTTTCGGAAGAAGGGCGCAGGTGCGGAGATCCCGATCAAGGTCCAAGGCCCGCGCGACAAGCCGAAGTTCGGCATGGATTTCGGGGCGCTGTTGCCGGGCGACTGATGCTGGGACCAAATCGATTGTCGGGGCGAGCATAGATCTGACAGATCTCAGGCCATCACGACGAACAGCAGCGCGCCGTTCAGCCAGATGGTCACGCCATCGTTTTTACGTGGCGTGACGACTAAAGCACCCGACCGCACCCTACGCCTCGGCAACCTGGTGCTGTTCGATCGTCTTGTAGGGCCGCGCGAGGCCGAGCGCGGTCAGGACGCTTGATGACCGGCCAGGCGGGATCGAACTCGCCGCGGCGGAAGCTGAATTTCGGGCTGCGCGGATAGCCGTGGTGGTTGTTGTGCAGCCCTTCGCCGCCGGTCAGCCACGCAACCAGCGCGGATGTTCGTCGCCGTGTTGTCGAAGTTCCGGTAGCCGTGGTAGTGGCACAGCCCGTTGATCGACGCCGACAGCACGAACACGTACATGAACGCGTGGAAGCCCGCGGCGAAGAGCCCCCAGCCGATGCCGAGCACGAGGCAGAGCGACGTGATGCCGATCACCAGGCCCGAGCAAGCCGCGATCGAAGAGCACCCGATCCCAGGCGTCCGGCTTGAGGTCCTTCGCGTACTTCTCCACCAGGTCCGGCGTCTTCAGCTCCTGCGATGTAGTGGAAGACGTTGCCGATCTGCACCGACCAGAAGCCCTCGAGGTGCGGGCTGTGCGGATCGCCGTCCTCGTCGGTGAACGCGTGGTGCTTCCGGTGCACCGCCACCCACTCGCGCACGACGAGCCCGGTCGTGAGCCACAGCACCAGAGCGGAACAGCCACGCCACGGCGGGGTGCAGCACGAGCGACCGGTGCGTCATGGTGCGATGGAGGTAGATCGTGGTCGCAAACACCGTGGCCTGGGTGATGAGCGACGAGACGAGCAGGGCGATCAGGAACGAAACCAGCAAACAACCTCCAACCGAGAACGACTTGATCAACGGATATGTCGGAGATTTACGAGGCACGAACGCTACGAGGCAGCAAGGAAGGCCCGTAGGCCGAGACGGCTTCTTTCGACCCGGGGCCCGCGTAGGCTCGCTGCGTCCTGCCTATCCTTCTGTGGGTCCGCTCGAACTCGCGCATGAACTCGACCAGCGCGTCGATGCCCTCTTCGGGGAACGCGTTGTAGATCGACGCGCGCAGGCCGCCGACCGAGCGGTGGCCCTTCAGGCCGTCGAGGCCCGCGGCGGTCGACTCCTTCACGAACTGCTTCTCGAGCTCCTCGGTCGGCAGGCGGAACGTGACGTTCATCCGCGACCGCGAATCCGGCTCGGCATGGCCGCGATAGAAGCCCGTGCGATCGATCTCGGCATAGAGCTTCGCCGCCTTGCGCTCGTTGACCGCCTCGATCGCCGCGAGCCCGCCCGTGCGCCTTCAGCCACTTCACCACGAGCCCGAGGATGTAGATGCCGAACACCGGCGGCGTGTTGTAGAGCGACTTGTTCTCCGCATGCACGGCGTAGCTCAGCATCGTCGGCAGCGACGCCGGCGACCGCTTGACCAGATCGTCGCGGACGATGACGAGCGTGACGCCCGAGGGGCCGAGGTTCTTCTGCGCGCCGGCGTAGATCAGGCCGTAGCTGCGCGACGTCGATCGGGCGGCTGAAGATGTCCGACGAGGCGTCGCAGACGAGCGGCGCCGCGCCCGACTCGGGCATGTCGCGGAACTGCGTGCCGTAGATCGTGTTGTTCGACGTCACGTGCACGTAGGCCGCGTTGGCCGAGAGCGTGAGCTCGTCCTGCCGCGGCACGCGCGCGAAGTTGCCGGCTTCGGTCGTCGCCGGCGATGTGCACGGTGCCGACGCGCTTCGCCTCCTTGACCGCTTTCTCCGCCCACACGCCGGTGACGATGTAGTCGGCGGTGCCGCCCTGCGGCAGCAGGTTCATCGGCACCATCGAGAACTGCAGGCTGGCGCCGCCCTGCAGGAACAGCACGTGATAGTCGTCGGGCACCCGCCGAGCTCGCGCATGTCGGCTTCGGCCGCCGCGATGATCTCGTCGAAGGCCTTCGAGCGATGGCTGATCTCCAGCACCGACATGCCGACGCCGGGAAGCGACACCAGATCGCGCTGCGCCTCTTCGAGCACCGGAAGGGCAGGACGGCCGGCCCGGCGCTGAAGTTGAAGATGCGTTGACGCTGTCGTCGGCATGATGCGATCCTTGCATACGATCGAATGACGAATGACAAATTCCGAATGGGCCTGGGCCAGCGGAACGAGCACGACAGAGCCGATTCGAGACTTGACGACGCGATCGGAGCAGGGTTCATTCGTCATTCGTCATTCGTCATTCGTCATCTGGCAGCGTTGCACGACCTGCAAGTCGAGCATGTCGGCGTTGCCCGTCGAAGGCGTCGAGCAGCGCCGCGTCCGGCGCGCCATCGAGATTGATGCGGGCGACCGCGGCCTCCGCGCCCTCGAACACGATGTTCTCGGTCTCCTGCACGTTGATGCTGCGCGCGCCCGCAGGTGTCGAACACGTGCGCCAGCACGCCCGGACGATCGCGGTGGCGCACGACCAGCATGTGCGTCGCCGGCGTGCGCCGCGCCAGATTGACGACGTTCGGCACCTCGCCGGTCTCCTTGAACGCGCGCACGATGCGCACCGTCTCGGCGGCGATGGCTTCCTGCGCCTGATCGGTGGACGCGCCGATGTGGTGCGTGCCGTAGACGCCAGGGAGCGACGCCAGCGGCGTCGCGAAGTCGGCCGTCGGCGGCCGCCGGCTCGTTGTCGAAGACGTCGAGCCCGACGCGGATGCCGCGTCGCGCACCGCGTCGGCGAGCGCCGCGTGATCGACCAGCTCGCCGCGCGAGGTGTTGACGACGATCGCGCCCGGCTGCAGCGTCGCGAGCACGCTCGCGTCGATGATGCCGCGCGTCTCCTTGCCGAGCGCGAGGTGCACGCTCAGCACGTCGCATGCGCGCGGCCACCTCGGCGGGCGTCGGCGCGAGCGTCAGCTGCAGGCCGCCGACGTCGGCCAGCCCGAGCTCCTCGAGCTCGCCGCGCGGTGGGCGCGCCGTCACGCCGTCGAAACGGCGGCTCCAGAGCACCACCGGCATGCCGAAGGCGGCGGCGCGGCGAGATCACTTCCGCGCGCGATGCTGCCGGCGCCGAGCACGCCGAGCGTGCGGCCGAACAGGCCCCGCGCCTTCGAGTATTCCTTCTTGTTCCACCGCCCGGCGCGCAGCTCGGCGACGTTGTCGGGGATGCGGCGATCGAGCGCGAGGATCAGCGCGAAGGTCAGCTCGGCGACCGCGACCGCGTTCTTGCCGGGACAGTTCGACACGTAGATGCCGCGCCGCGAGGCGGCCGCGACGTCGATCGTGTTGTAGCCCGCGCCGGCCCGCACGACCAGCGCCAGCCGGCCCGCGTCGAGCATCGGCCGCGGTCACCTTCGTCGATCGGACGACGAGCACGTCCGCGCCGCGTGTCGCCGAATCGCGGCCGCAGCGCCTTCGTCCTTGAGCGTCCGGCTCGATACACCACCTCGCAGCCGGCGGCTTTCAGGCCGTCGAGACCGCTCTGCTCGAACTTGTCCGCGACGAGAACGATCATTGTTGCTTCGGTCTTCGGTCTTCGGTCTTCGGTTCCCGCGCTGCTCAGTTGGAGGGCGGGGCTTCAGCCCCGCCAGCCGGGCAAAAGCCCGGCCAAGCCCTAAGACTGAGCCTGAGACTGAAGCCGACGCGTTCAGATCACGTGCGTCAACAACCCGTCGCGCAACTTCGGCTCGAACCACGTGGACTTCGGCGGCATGATTCCGCCCGCGTCGGCAATCGCCATCAGTCGTCCGACCGTCATCGGGATACATGGCGAAGGCCACTGCCGCCTCGCCGCTGTCGACGAGGCGCTCCAGCTCGGCCGGGCCGCGGATGCCGCCGACGAAGTCGATGCGCTTGTCGGTGCGCGGATCGCCGATCGCCGAGCAGCGGCGCGAGCACGAGATCCTGCAGCCGCTGCACGTCGAGCGAGGCGATCGGATCGCGCCACCGGTTGCGCCGTCCAGCGTCGAGCGCGTGCCAGCTGTCGCGCCGAGATACATCGCGCACTCGCCCCTTCCGCGTCGCGTCCGGGCCGCCGGGCTCGACGGGCAATTGCGGCCGCAGCTCGGCGAGCAACGCGTCGGGCGTGCGGCCCGCCGAGATCCTTCACGACGCGGTGATACGGCAGAATCTGCATCTCGCTGATCGGGAAACGCGACGCCGAGGAACCACGCCGCTTCGCGTTTGCGTCGGCCACCGAGGCTCCGCCGCTATGTCCCGCGGCCTGAACGCGCCCGGCCGCCAGCTGGTCGTCGGCGCGCGCGGCGCTCGCCGCGCGATGATGCCCGTCGGCGATGTAGAGCGCCGGCACGTCGGCGAACGCCGCGGACGATCGCGTCGCCTGCGGCCGGGTCGGCCCGCCAGATCGTGTGCTGGATGCCGTCGGCGGCCGTGAAAGCGTAGAGCGGCGCGCCGGCGTGCCGCGCGCGCGACCGCGGCGTCGATGGCGCGCCGAACGCCGGTACGTCAGCAGCACGGGCCCGCTCTGCGCGCGCGTCTCGATGATGTGGCGCGTCCGATCGTTCTCCTTGTCGGGCCGCGTCTTCTCGTGCTTCTTGATCGCGATCGCGCCTGTATTCGTCGACCGAGAAGCAGGCGGCGACGCCGGTCTGCTCGTGCGCGGCCCATCCGCAGCCGGTAGAGGTAGACCGCCGGCCGCGCCTCCTGCTCGAGCGCCGTCTCCCTCAGCGTCGCGAAGTGCCTTGACCGCCCGCGCGTAGACCGCATCCGCGTAGGGATTGGTGTCGGTCGGCAGATCGATTTCGGCGCGCGAGACGTGCAGAAAACTCAGCGGATCGCGCCGCCAGGCGCCCGCGCTTCCGCCGCGTTGACGACGTCGTAAGGAACGGCGGCGATGCGGGCGGCGAGGTCGTTTCGGGGGCGGACGGCGGCGAACGGGCGCACGAGCGACATGGAGCCAGGTATTGTACCTGACGCAGAGGTCCAGGGTCCCAGGGTCCAAGGGTCAGGGTCCAGGGTCCAGGGTCCCAAGGGTCAGGGTCCAGGGTCCAGGGGGTCCAGGGGGTCTCCAGGGGGTCCAGGGGTCCTTGCGGTCCAAGGTCCGCCGGACTCCTTGAACAATCGGACAGTCAGGCTTCTGGACTTCCCTAAGGCAGTTTTTCGATGGTCATGTTCATGGCGCCCGCAATCTTGATGGCCGGCGGTCCCTGTCCGCCGCCCTGCGGCTCGAACTGGCCCTCGATGTCCGACTTCATCGTGCTCGAATGGGCGACCCCGGCCTTGACGGCCGTCACCGTGGTTCCCGTCCCCTTGACCTTGAAGACGATGCGAAGCTTCACGCCGCCCGCCATGTCGTTGGTCGAGTCGAGGGCGGCGTCGACGGTCTGCTCGAGCGTCGCGATCTGGTCGTCGCCCTGAGGCGCGACCTTCACGAGCGTCGTCTTCGTCTCGCCCTTCAGCACCGGCGCCTGGCCGCCCGGGATCGGGATCGGCAGGGGCATCGACAGGGGAACGGTGACCGTCTCACCGATGCGCATCTCCTGGTGGGGAACCGATCCCATCAGCTGCACCATCAACTGTTTGAGTTGATCGGCCGGGATCGGAAACCCTTCCGGCGCCTTGACGTCGACGACCTGGAACTTGCCGTCCACCCACATGGTGACGGTCTTGCCCTTGAGCGCTTCCGTCGCGTCGGCCGGCACGGGCACCGGCTTGTCGTTCATCTTCAGTTCCTGCGACACGTCCTCGTAGGTGAGGTCGATCTGCAGGCGGCCATCTGCGCCAGGCTTGCCGACCTGCTGCCGGATGGTGGTGACCGTGTTCCCGATCACGTGCATCGGGCCGGCCGGTGCGCCGGGCGGCGGATCGCCAAGGGGCGTGAGGGTGAAGTTCATCGCTTGCGTCATCTTCAGGCGCAAGGACTGATCGGGCGCCGGTGGTGCGCCAACCATGACGCGGTCGGTCTGCGACCCGGCAGGACTGGCAACGAGGACAGCGGCGAGCAGCCCGACAGCCGCCACCACGCGACCACAACGTCCAATCATGGAACCTCCACCCGGAGCGGCGGACATCCTTCGCCTTCCAACCGGTTTACCCCATTGTCACTCGGGCGCGGCGACCATCTGCTAAGCTCGGGTCGGCGCGCCCAACCGCGCCAGCATCATACCGGCAGCCTTGCCAGGTTCGGCTTCTCATCATCCATTCGGTCTGGAGGTTCGCATGTTCGTCGGTCTGATTCGCCGGGTCCCGGCCATCGTGTTGGCGATGGCGCTCAGCGCAGGACTCCCCGCGCGATCCGCGGCGCAGAGCGCCACGGGCTCGATCGAAGGGCTGGTCGTCGATCAGTCGGGCGCCGTGCTGCCCGGGGTGACGGTCACGATCACCCAGCCCGGCCACCGGCGCCTCGCGCACGGTGGTGACCGACGAACAGGGACTGTTCCGCGCGCCGCTGCTGCCACCGGGTCCTACGACATGGCGGCCGAGCTCACCGGCTTCACGCCGCGCAAGCAGAGCGGCATCGCGCTCACGATCGGCCAGACGCTCACGTTGCGCATCGACATGGCGCTCGCCACGGTCGCCGAGAACGTCGTGGTCGCGGCCGAACCGCCGGTCATCGAGACGGGACGCACGCAGGTGAGCTCGACGGTCGACGAGGTCGCCGTGCAGAACCTGCCGGTCAACGGCCGCAACTTCATCGACTTCGTGCTGCTCACGCCGGGCGTGACGAAGGACGTGCGCACCGGCGACATCAGCTTCGCCGGCCAGCGCGGCACGCTGAACAGCCTCGTCGTCGACGGCGCCGACAACAACAACACGTTCTTCGGCCAGGCGCTGGGCCGCACCGGATCGGGCCGCGCGCCGTATCAGTTCAGCCAGGACGCGGTGCAGGAGTTCCAGGTGAACTCGAACGCCTACTCGGCCGAGTTCGGCCGCGCCGGCGGCGCCGTCATCAACGTCGTCACCAAGTCGGGCACCAACGACCTCCACGGCTCGGGCTTCTAGTTCTTCCGCGACAAGGCCATGAACGCGAACAACGCCATCAACGTCATGCGCGGCCTGCCGAAGTCGCCCTATCACTTCGACCAGTTCGGCGGCACGCTCGGCGGGCCGATCCAGAAGGACCGGCATTTCTTCTTCTTCAACTACGACGGCCAGCGCAACACCACGCCGAACACGGTCTTCCTGAACGTCCCGGCCGGACACACCGACCGATGCCGCGACGCTCGCCGGCCATCGCGCAGCTGCAGCCGCTCGCCGAGAGCTGGGAACAGCAGTTCGACCAGGACGTCTTCCTGATCAAGACCGACTCGCAACATCACGCCGACCCACCGCCTGACGCTGCGCTACAACCATCAGAACTTCAACGGCGACAGAATCTCGAGTCCGGCGGCGCGCAGAACGCGCTCGAGCACACCGGCGCGTCGAACGTCTTCACGCGGTACGTTCAACGTGACGTTCGCATCGGTCTTCGGCACGACGCTCTTCAACGAAGTGCGCGTACAGGGGGCGAAGGACCGGGAGCCGGGCGAGGCCAACAGCGCGAACCCCGAGGCGGCCATCAACCAGGGCACCGACCGCGTGCTGACGATCGGCCGCAACTTCTTCAGCCCGCGCGAGACGACGATCAAGCGCTGGCAGGTGGCCGACACCGTGACGTGGGTGCGCGGCGCGCACAAGCTGAAGGGCGGGTTCGACTTCCAGTTCGACGACATCCTGAACTTCTTCCCCGGCAACTTCTCGGGCGCCTACACGTTCAACACGCTGGCGTCGTTTCCGGCGGCGGCCGACCGGCGCCGGTGAGCGCTACGTCCAGGCCTTCGCGGGCGACGGCACCACGGGCGCCACGACCAGCCCGACATCCAGGAGTACTCGTTCTTCGTCGCAGGACGAGTGGAACGTGCGGCCCGACCTCACGCTGAACGCCGGGGCTGCGCTACGACCTGCAGAAGTTCGCGCAGCCGCCGGTGCGCAACCCGAACGCGCAGCTCGCCGCGCGCCGGCATCGACACCAGCGTGCTGAACACCGACACGAACAACTGGGGCCCGCGCCTGGGCCTCGCCTGGAGCCCGGCGGGCGCCAGCTACGTCGTGCGCGGCGGCTACGGCCTCTTCTACGGCCGCACGCCGTCGATCATGGTAGGCACGGCGCATTCGAACAACGGCATCAACGTGCAGACGCATCACCTTCACCGGCACGCTGGTGCCGACCTATCCACAGACGTTCCCGAGCCTTCCCTCAGGCGTGACGCTGCCGAGGCCGACGATCTTCACCTTCGACACACGACTATCAGAACCCGCGGCTCCAGCAGGCGAGCGTGGGCACCGACTACGAGATTCTGCCGGAGACCTCGCTGGCGCGTCACCTACCTGTTCGTGAAGGGCGACCAGCTGCCGCGCTCGACCGACATCAACATCGGCGCCGGCGTCGCCGATCACCTTCACGGTCGAGGGGACGGGCGAGACGCTTCCGCACTACCGGTTCGCCGCCGGTCCGTTCACCGACTTCGCGCGCGTCATCTCGTTCCAGAGCACGGCCGAATCGATCTACAACGGCATCACGTTCGAGCTGAACCGGCGCTTCCAGCGGCGGGCTCCAGGCGCGCGTCGCCTACACGCTCGGCAAGGTCGAGGACACCGTGCCCGACGCCACCGCCGTCGTGCCGCAACGGAAGCGACGATGCCAAGTTCGCCTCGAATCCGGCGGACTTCGAGGCCGATCGCGCGCCGCGGCAACAACGACCAGCGGCATCGCTTCGTGGCCAGCGCCGTCTGGACGACCGACGCGCTGGCGGAAGGCAGGGACGGTTTCGCCGGAGCGCTGCTGCGCGGCTGGACGTTCAGCGGGATCTTCATGGCGCAGATCGGGACAGCCGTACAGCGCCTACGTCGAACACCGACATCAACGGCGACGGCAACACGCGCAACGACTATCGCGCCCGGCACGACGCGCAACCAGTACCGCCTCGACAACGCAGATCACGCTCGATCCGCGCATCACGCGCGACATTCCGCTCGGACGCGCGAAGCGTGCAGCTCATCTTCGAGGTGTTCAACGTGTTCAACGGCGACAACATCAGCGCGGTCAACACGACGTGCTACACGGTGGCCGCCACGGTCCTGCGGCCGGGCACGACGTTCCAGCAGCCGCTGGCGAGCAGCGGTCCGCGGATCGGTCAGGTGGCGGTGAAGGTGATTTTCTGAAGGGTCGGGTGTGATATCCGTCTAAATGTTGTGCGGTCCGAACGAAAACGTTCGGCGTCCTGCGTCGAAGGCAACATTTAGACGGATATCACACCCGACCCCCTACCGGGACGCGGTTGCAGGACGTGCGCTCCGGCCTTCGAGCTCGTCGGCGAGCGAGGCGGCGTCGTAGACGGTGCGCAGCGCGTGCACCATGGCGGCGCTGTGGACCGACACCGCCCGGTTCGTGCCATCGTCGTAGATGTAGTTGCCGACCAGGCTCTCGATGTTGCCGTCGAACACCACGCCGACGAGCTCGCCCTTGCGATTGACGACCGGCGAGCCGGAGTTGCCGCCGATGATGTCGTTCGTCGACACGAAATTGAACGGCGTCGTGAGCGTCAGCGACTTCTGCCGCGACGTGTAGCGATCGGGCAGCTCGTAAGGCCCTTTCGTTCCGAAGCGACTGCGCCCGATCGTACAAACCGTAGAACGTCGTGTGCGGAGGCGCCTGCGTGCCGTTCATCGGGTAGCCCTTCACGGCGCCGTAGGACAACCGCAGCGTGAAGGTCGCGTCCGGGTAGACGGACTTGCCGTAGACCGCGAAGCGCGCCCTGCCGATGCGTTCGCCGGCGAACGTCTCGACGCTCTCGACCTCCGTATCGGAGCGCTTGCGGGCCTCGCGGATCGGCGGATCGATGCGGCGGACGAAGGCCACGAGCGGATCCGCCGACTTGCGTACCGCGTCCGGACCGCCGGAAAACAGCGCCTTTCGGACGGCGACATCGCCCAGCTTCGTGCCCTGGATGACTTCCTTGGCCACTTGCGCCGGCGTGCGCCCCTGCAGCGCGGCCTTGATGTACCGTCGTTCGGACCGAGCTTTTCGAGCGCGAGCTCGAGCGCACCGCGCAGCAGCACCTCCTCGAAGTCCGGGTAGACCGGGGCGGGCGAGAACAGCCGGAGCTCGAGCGCGGGCCACTGCGCGTCGCGGAACTCCTCGAGCCGCTCGGCGTCCGGTTTGGTCCGCTCTTCGATCGCTTGCACGAGCGTCAGCGCGAGCAACGTGAGCGGCGATCCGACGCTGCCCTTGTAGTCGATTCGTCCGCGAGCTCACGGGCGCGACGCTCGGCGGCGGCGAATTCGTCCCAGGCGCTCCCGAACTCGCGCTTCCATTCGGGATTGGCCTCGACCTTCGCGCGGAACTCACGCTCCTCGCGCTCCTTCTTCGCCCAGATCTCCGGATCCTTCAGGCCACGCAGCTCGCCACTGAGCGCCTTGTTGGCGTTCTCGAGCCCGAAGATCAGATCCTGGCTCCGGCGCGCCTGCTCCGGTCCCTGGCTCGCGTACGCGCGCAACACCTCGTGCCGGCGATTGATGATCTCGAGCGTTCCCGGGAGCGTCACGTCGCGCTCGGTCTCCAGCTTCGAGACCGGCTGCTGCCGATCGGTCGAGCCCGGATGGCCCGAGACGAACACCAGCTCGCCCTCTTCGGCGCCCTTCGCATTCCACGTCAGGTAGTGCTCGCTCGCGACCGGCTTGCCGTTCTCGTAGACGCGAAACAGCGCGAAATCGAGGTTGTAGCGCGGGTACGTGAAGTTGTCGGGATCGCCGCCGAAGAACGCGATCTGCTGTTCCGGCGCAAAGACGATGCGGACGTCGGTGTAGCGCTTGTAGCGATAGAGCCAGTACTCGCCGCCGTTGTAGAGCGTGACGACATCCGAGCGGAGGCCCGTCTTCTCGAGGCTCTCTTTCTCGACGGCGGCGATGGCCGCCTTGCGTGTCTCGAAGGCTTCGGCCGGCTGTCATGCCGGGCTTCGCGGCCGAGGCGACGCGCCTGGTGACGTCCTCCATCGACATGAGCACGTTGAGCTCGAGGTCGGGGCACTTGAGCTCCTCGGCCGCGGTCCGCGCAAAGAAGCCGTCGCGCATGTAGTTCTTCTCTGGCGTGGAGAGCTTCTGCAGCTGACCGACGGCGACGTGGTGGTTGGTCAGCGCCAGCCCCCGCGGGCTGACGAACGATCCGGAGCCGCCGTCGTTGAACCGCACGCTCGCGAGGCGCAGGTGATCGAGCCAGGCCTGCGACGGCTCGAATCCGTAGTTGGCCTTGAGCGCGGCGACCGGCAGGTTGTCGAAGGTCCACATGCCCTCGTCGGCTCCAGGGGAAGCCGTGAGAGCGAGGAGCGCGAACGTCAGGAGCAGCAGTGCACGACCGCTGCGCAGTAGCGGGGTCATTCCCCGATTCTACGCCGCTGCGACGGACGTAAGGCTCGGCCGGGATTGAGACGGTACGTGTAGGCAGCCCCGCCAGAAGGCCGCGACGTTGTTGGGGCGGCTACGGACTACAGGCTACGGGCCAGCAAGACCTTTGCAAGCCCTGCAGCCCGTAGTCCGCTGCCCGATCAGGAACTCAGAAAAGCAGCCGCGCGCCGAGCTGAAGCTGGCGCATGCTGCCGACCGAGCTGATGCGGCCGAAGTTGGCGGATGCCGAACGTGGCGTTCGGGTTGCCGAAGTTCACGTTGTTGAACGCGTTGAAGATCTCGGCACGCACCTGGAGCCGCACCTGTCGCGCCGAGCGGAATCGTCTTCGCCATCGACAGATCGGTGCTGACGAACTTCGGGCCGCGCAGGATGTTGCGCTGGCGCGTCGCCGAACGTGAACGGCGCCGGCATCGCGAAGCGCCGAGGAGTCGAAGCAGTTGATCAGGTTTCGGGTCGACGCTTCGGTTTGGCAGTTCAGGCTCGGGCACCGAGCCGACGAGGTTCGGCCGCTGCAGGCCTGTGATGCCGATGTTGGCGAGGTCGCCGCTCATCGGTGATGTTGACCGGCGTTCCGCTCTGGACCGTGGTCACACCCGGCGACCTGCCAGCCGGCGACGACATAACGAAGGAACGGCATTCGACGAGTCCTTGAGGAACGGGATGTCGTAAATGTAGCTCGCCACGAACCGGTGCGGCACGTCCCAGTTCGCGAGACCGTAGTCCGCCTCGATGTCGTAGTTGTTCATCGTCTGGCCGCCGCCGTTCGAGTGCGTGGCCATGTCCTTGTCTTCGACCAGGTGTAGTGCGCGTCGATCTGCAACCCCTGGCTCATCCGCTTGCGGAGGATGAAGCTCACCGCGTCGTAGTCGGCGACGAGGTCGTTGGCGATGATCCGGCGGCTGCGGAAGTTCACGCTCGGCCGGCGCGGGTCCACGGCGCCGGGGCCCGGCTGTCGGCGTGTTGTTGAAAAAGCTTCGGTCGAGGTTCTCCGTGTGCGAGCCGACGTACTGGAGGTCGAGCGCCATGCCCATGCCCAGCTCGCGCTGCACGTCGAAGCTCCACTGATCCTTCCGGGCGTTGGGCAGCTCTCGCGTGGGAGAGATCATGTCGGGCCGCGTGATCGGCCCGGCCACGCCGGAGGGGTTGTCGAACGACAGCGTCGGATTCGCCGGATCGGAGGTGTAAGTCGTCACGGCCGCCAGCGGAGGATTGTTGGTCAGGAACGTGAACGAGTTCATCTGGTTCGGGTTGTAGTAGATCCCGTATCCCGCGCGGAGCACCGTCTTGTCGCCGAGGCGGTAGGTGGCGCCGAGCCGCGGCGCGATGTCCTTGTAGTTGGCTTCGGTGAACTCGAAGCCCACGGCCGGGAACGTCGTGGGGATGATCCGTCTCTGGGTTCTCGTCGAGCATCGACGCCAGCCCTTCATACGTCTGGACCGGCGTGTTCAGCTCGTAGCGAAGGCCCAGGCTGAGCGTCAGGTCGCGCGTGGCTTGCCACACGTCGTTGACGAAGAACCCGTTGCGCCAGTGGCCGACGTGGCCCTGGATCTGGTCGGTCGGGCGGAATCACCGTGCGCGGGCAGGCCGAGCATGAAATCGGCCACGGAATGGTCGCTCATGACGCCGGTGAAGTCGAAGCGGCCGCGCGGGTCGTTGGCCGCTCGGCGTCCGGTCGCCAGCCGCCGCAGATCGAAGCCGGCACGAACGTTGTGCGATCCGCGGGTGTAGGCCAGCACGTTCGACATCTGGAAGGTCGTGTCGAACTGGAACCAGTTCGTGCCGCCCCCGCCCAGCCCGGAAAAGTTGCTGATGTTGATGCTCGGGATGCCGGGGTTGTTGTACCGCACGTCGCCGTCGAAGCCGGGAATGCCGAGATCGGCGCCGGCTGAAGGAGACGCCGTTGATCGAGAAATAGTTCAGCGTGTCGAAGTCGATCCGGTGGTAGCCGATCCGGAAATCGTTGTGGAGGTCCGGCCGGAGCGTGTGCGTGTAGGAGACGAGCGTGTTGTGGTTCACGCGCGGCTGCGTAACGCCGGTCACCGGCATCGCCTCGAGGGGCTGACGTAGGTGTCGAACCAGTTGTAGCGGGCGTAGAGCCGTATTTTGTCGCTCAGGTTCTGATCGCCGCGCAGCAGCAGCTGGTCTGCGTCGTCGGTCACCGAGCGCGTGGCGCGAAGATTGGACGCCAGCCCCGGCAGGTTCGCCGCGGGGTAGTACTGCAAGCAGATCGAGCGACGTCGGCATCGAGCATGCGACTGGGAATGATGTTGCCCGCGAACGGCTGGTTGGTGAACGGATTCCGGATCGCGCGTCGTGACCTCCGTGAAGTTGCCCTGCCGCATCAGCGCCGTCGGCACCGTCGCAAACGAGGTCGACTGCGACTGCGACCGCGACGCCTTCGTACGCGGCCATGAAGAACGTCTTGTTGTGCCCGTCGTAGAACGGAAGCACCAGCGGCCCGTCCGCCTGGAAGCTGAACTGGTTGCGCTCGCGCGGGTTCTTGGGCGCCGTGGGGTTGTCGAAGTAGCCTCGCGAGTCGAGCGCGTCGCCCTGATAGAAGTGCCAGACGGCGCCGTGCAGATCGTTGGTGCCGCTCTTGGTGACGACGTTGATGTGCACGCCGAGATACGAGCCGTACTCCGCCGACGTGCTGCCCGTCTGGACGCTCACCTCCGTCATCGCGTCGGAGATGGGCCGCATGCTGGTCATCGCGAGCAGGTTGGAGGACGCGCTGATGCCGTCGAGCGACAGCCCGTTCTGGATCTCGCGCTGGCCAGCGCCCCTGAAGCTCTGGCCGATGTCGCTGGTTCCCGCGTTCAGGACGCCAGGCGTCGTCGTCGCCAGGTTCCAGACGTTGCGGCCGTTCAGCGGCAGCTCCTCGATCGCCGTCTCGCCGATCGTCTCCGCGATCGTGGCGCTGTCGGTGTTGAGCACCTGGGCCCTGGCTTCGACGTTCACGGTCTCGGCGACGCCACCGGGCTGCAACGTGGCGTTGGTGCGCACGACCTGGTTGGTGGCGACCTCGACGCCCGTCGTCTTGAAGGTCTGGAAGCCCTGGAGCGTCACCGTGATCTCGTAGCGCCCGGGGCGCACGAACGGGATTTGGAAATACCCTTCGTCGTTGGTGGTGGTCTCGAAGGTGTCCTTCGTCCCGAGATTCACGGCCAGCACCTGCGCGCCCGGCATCACCCCGCCGCCGCTATCGGTGACCGTCCCGACGAGGGCGGTCTGCGACGCGAGTTGCGCCCCGGCCGTACTCGCCAGCAACAGGCTGCAAACCAGGGTTATCGAGATTCGAAGCAGCATCGTCATCGTTGGCTTCCTTCCCGCCACGCGTCGGGCGCGGAGAATGGACTCGTCACAAAGGCCCCCCTTGAAACGCACACCGCCCAGTTCACGAGCACGAGGGCTCGGTGCGTCGCCGTCCGGAGATGCACTCGTTGCACCAGCAAGGTGGATATGACCAGGGATTCTACAGCGACTTTGCATGGTTGATGCACGATCCGAGTGCGACTTTTTGTCGATCCGAAAGGATGGATTTGCGAACGTGTAACCGGATTTCTCGAGCCCGCGATCGAGCCAATGATCCACGGCCGATGCGGGCGCGTCTATTCGAGAGGAGGCCACCGCATGCGAACCGGCAGCCGGGAACGATGGGCACGAATGCCGCGCGGCGTGCGCTTATACGATCCGGCCACGCTCGCGCGACTGTGCCGGGCTCGCGACTACCTCGCCGACCGCTTCGATCGGCGTACGCCAATCGACGACGTCGCACGCCAGGCCGATCTCTCGCCGTTCTACTTCGCGCGGCTCTTCACCGAAGCCTTCGGTGAGACACCGCACGAGTTCGTGACGCGCATCAGGATCGAGCGCGCCAAGGCGCGGCTCCTCGCCGACAACGAGCCGGTCACCGAGATCTGTTTCGACGTCGGTTACGAGAGCCTCGGCTCGTTCAGCACGCGCTTCCATTCGCTGGTCGGCGTGTCCCCGGCCGCGTTCCGGCGCGAGGCCCGCCGGCTCTTCGGCGTCGGCAGGCAATGGCCCCGCTATTACATCCCGCACTGCTACCAGCAGTTCCTCTTCGGATGCGGCGGACGTGCACCGGAGCCCGCATCGCAAGAATCGAGAAGCGCGCCTGCCGCCGAATCGTTATCCTGCGGGAACGCGCATCGATCGACCCAGGAGGCCCCATGATTCAGCGCATCTCGCACACCGGCATTGACGTCTTCGACCAGGACGCGGCGCGCGATTTCTACGTGAACGCGCTCGGGTTCGAGCTCCGCATCGACAGCACGATGGACAACGGGTATCGCTGGCTGACCGTCGGGCCGAAGGCGCAGCCCGATCTGCAATTGATCCTGCAGAAAGTGGACAACCCCTTCATCAACCCCGAGGTCGTGGGCATGCTGCGCAGCCTGCTCGAGCGGGGGGTCATGAGCGGCGGCGTCACTGCAGACGGCCGATTGCCGCAAGACCTACGAAGAGCTGCGGGCCAAGGGGGTCCAGTTCACGCAGGAGCCTACGGAGCGGTTGTACGGCGTCGAGGCCCTGATGAAGGACAACTCCGGCAACTGGTACAGTCTCACCGAGCCGAAGGGCTTCTGACGCCATGCCAACGACCAATCCCCAAGTGGATGCCTACATCGCGAAGTCCGCGGACTTCGCGCGCCCGATTCTCACGCACCTTCGCGCGCTCGTCCACGCGGGGTGTCCGGGCGTCGAAGAAACCATCAAATGGAGAAGCCCGCACTTCACGTTCCACGGGATGCTGTGCAGCATGGCGGCCTTCAAGCAGCACTGTGTGTTCGGATTCTGGAACGGGGCGATCGGTCTTCCCGCCGAGTTGACCGCGATGGGTCACTTCGGCCGGATCGCGGCGCTCTCGGATCTCCCGCCCGATAGCCGGGTGATCGCGCTCGTTCGAAAGGCGGCGCGCCTCAACGAATCGGGACTCAGGCGGCCCCCGCTCCCGAAACATCCCAAGCCGCCGATTACGGTTCCCGACGATCTCGCGCGAGCGCTCGCGAAGAACGCCCGCGCACGAGCCACCTTCGACGGCTTTGCGCCGAGCCATCGGCGCGAATACCTCGAGTGGATCACCGAGGCCAAGACCGACACGACCCGGGCCAACCGGGTCAGGGGCGCCATCGAGTGGATGGCCGAGGGCAAGTCGCGGAACTGGAAGGTACCTGCCGGCGCCACGGACCAAGCCACGGACCAGCCACGGAAATCTGACAAGAGCGGACGAACGCCCCGGGACGGTGGGAGCGCCCGGTCGGCCAGCGGCGACGCGCCGCTCGCGCTGATCGCACGGTCAGGCGAGCCCGGTCCGACCGTCAGCGCTGTGCCTGCGTGGCGACAGGCGCCGGCGTGCCCGGCTCGATCGCACTGACGAAGCGGCCCGCGAGCGCGTCGCGCGCCTCCTCGAACGCGGCGAGGTGCGCCGCGGCGATGGGCTCGCCGGGTGGATGGCGCTTGTGCTCCGTGACCGGATTGAGGTACGAGCCGTTGCGCTTCAACTCGTAGTGCAGGTGGGCCCCGGTCGACAGGCCTGTCGATCCCACGCGTCCGACAATCTGCCCCTGCTGCACGCGCGCGCCGGCGCGAACGCCCTTCGCGAACGACGAGAGGTGCAGGTAGCGGCTCTCGTATCCGCTGGCGTGCCGCAGCACGACGGTCTTGCCGCCGCCGCCGATGTAGCGCGCGGCGACGACCGTGCCGTCGGCAATGGCCACGACCGGCGCGCCGCGCGGAGCGCCGAAGTCCACGCCGCGGTGCGGCCGGCGGACACCGAGCACCGGATGCAGCCGGCGATATGAGAACCTCGACGTGATGCGCGGCTCGAACTTGAGCGGCGACGCGAGGAAGAAGCGGTGCAGCGAGCGGCCCCGCGCATCGTAGTAACCGGGCTTGCCGCCCGGCGCCTGGAAGCGGTACGCCGTGAACGTCTTGCCCTCGTTGCGGAAGGTCGCCGCGAGAATCTCGCCGTAACCGACGCGGGCGCCTTCCCGCAGCACCTGCTCGAACACGACTTCGAAGGCGTCGCCAGGCTGCAGGTCGTGGTTGAAATCGATGTCGCCGGCGAAGACCTCGGCGAGCGCAATCGCGAGCGAGACGTCCTCGCCGGCCTCGGCGACGGCCGCGATGAGCGACGAGCGCTCGCGATCGATCGAGCCGCGAATGGCGACCAGGCCGCGCTCTTTCCGATAGGCCTCGGTGCCGGCCACGTACGCCACCTCCGGGCCCGGTGCGCTGACGCGCAGGAAGCGATCCTCGTCGATGCGGTAGACCAGCTCGCGCACGAATCCCTGGTCGGTGCGCTCCACCTCGTAGGGCTGATGCGCGCGCATCTGCCTGGAGCTGTACACCGGCTCGACCGCTGCGATGAGCGCGTCGGAGCTCGCGCGGGATGCGCCGTGGGCCTCGAGGAGGTCGGCGAAGGTGGCGCCCGGCGGCACGCGGCCGGCGAACCGCTCGGAGTCCTTGGCCAGCCGGATGTCCGCATCACGCGGCGGGGCCCGAAGCGGCGGGCTGCCGCTGCAGGCTGCCGTCAGAGTGGCCACGAGGCACAGGCCGGTGACGCGCGTCACGGTCGTGGAAAGCTATCGCGATGGGGCCTGCTGCTGCGCGCGCTCGGTGGACGGCGGCACGAGACCCTTCATCCGCATGTAGGTGACCATGTTGCCGTAGTGCTCGAACGTATGCGCGACGTTGCCGTAGAGCGCCGTGACCGCGGACATCTCCATCCCGAACAGTTTGACGAGGCGGCCGGCGTTTTCGTCGGTGACCGACGTGTACACCTGGTCGCAGTACGCGATGGCCTTCTTCAGGGCCGCGATCGATTCCGCCTTCGTCGCCAGTTTTTCCGCATTCTGGCCCTGGTTCGGGTTGGCCTCGCCCTTGACGGTGGAGCAGAACAGGTACTGGGCGTTGGCGACGTGGCCCACGAGCTGTCCGAAGGTCCGCACGGAGTCCACCGGTCTGAAGCCGTAGTCGGCTTCGGCCATTTTCTCGGCCGATTCGAGGACGTTTCGCACAATCTGCGCGTAACCCCAGCGTGCGCCCGAGCTGATGGGACCGCCCGGCCCGTTGGGTTGCACCTGCGCGAGCACCGGCGTCCACGCGGCGAGCGCGAGGACACCCATCAGACATGCGGTGGCGTGCACACGGTGCATCCTTGCCTCCTTGGTTTGACGGATTCTATGCCGGACCCGAGCCGCTCGGGCCGACGATGGGGACGGATTCATCCGGAGGGGCGGCGGGGTGAAGCCCGCCTTAATTTGCGTGCTTGGGCGGCTCCTTCACCAGGAGGGCGGCGCTTGGCCCCGCCAGCCAAGCGTCTCGTCGGAGGGTAAACGTCGGCGCGGGAAATGGCGTACCATCGAAAGGCTGTCCGGGATGCCTCATCCCGCGTGTATTCGTTCATAAAAGGCAAGAAGGGAGAGCAGCTCATGCACGTCCGATGGTCCCCGACGGGGCTTCGGCGCCGCGTGTCCTACGCCGGCATACTGGCCCTGTCGGCCCTGGTCGTCGCGCCCGTCGCCGCGCAGAAGGCGACGCAGACCAAGGACCAGAGCCGTCAGGTTCGGCCTCAGACCGCCGACCCCGGCCCCACGACTCCGGCGCAGGCGGGCCCGGAACGGGTCGACCTCGACGCAATCTACAGCATCAAGGACGAAGGACTTCAGCGCTCGCGCGCCATGGAGACCCTGAGCTTCCTCACCGACGTGTATGGGCCGCGACTGACCAATTCGCCGGGCATGCGCGACGCCGCGGAGTACGCGAAGAAGTACATGACGGAGATCGGGCTGACCAACGCGCGCTTCGAGGCGTGGGGGCCGTTCGGCCGCGGCTGGGCCAACGAGCGCACATCGGTTCACGTCATCGCGCCGCAGACGTGGCCGGCCATCGCCTACCCGAAGGCCTGGACGCCCGGCACGAACGGGCCGGTGACCGCCGAAGCGGTCGCCGCAACCATCGACAAGCGAAGAAGATTTCGCGGCCTACAAGGGCAAGCTCAAAGGCAGGTTCGTCCTGCTCGCAGCCGCTGCGCGAGATCAAGCTGCTCTTCGAGGCACCCGGCCGCCGTTACACGGAGAAGGACCTCGACGGAACATGAGCGAGCAGGAAGTCGGGCTGCGCGGCCCTTCGGTCGCCCGGCGGACCTGGCGGCCCCGGCAGTTCGGCGCGCAGGCGCGGAGTTCCGCCGCAAGCGCATGGCCTTCCTCGTCGCCGAAGGCGCCGCCGCGATCATCGAATCCATCGCCCGGCACGCGCGGCGACAGCGGCTCGGTGAACGTGCAGGGTCCCGGCCCCGGCGAGGGCTCGCGCGAGCTGAACGACGCGGCGTCGGTCGTGCCGCAGGTCGTGCTCGCGGCGAGCACTACAACCGCATCCTGCGCACGCTGAACAACAAATTGCCGGTGACGATGGAGGTCAACGTCCAGAACAAGTTCTACGACGCCGATCTCAACAGCTTCAACGTCGCTCGCGGAGATTCCGGGCGGCGACAAAGCCGACGAGATCGTGATGCTCGGCTCGCACTTCGACAGCTGGCATGGCGGGACGGGCGCCACCGACAACGCGGTGAGCTGCGCCGTGGTCATGGAGGCGATGCGCATCCTCAAGGCGATCGGGCTGAAGATGCGGCGCACGGTGCGCGCGGCGCTCTGGACCGGCGAGGAGCAGGGTCTGCTCGGCTCGCGCGCCTACGTGAAGGAGCACTTCGCCGATCGCGAGACGATGCAGCTCAAGCCCGGAGCACGAGAAGCTCGCGGCCTATTTCAATCAGGACAACGGCGGCGGCGCCTATCGCGGCATCTACCTGCAGGGCAACGAAGCGGTCGCGCCGATCTTCGAGGCGTGGATGAAGCCGTTCCACAACCTCGGCATGACGACGCTGACGCATTCGTCCGACCAGCGGGACGGATCACCTCGCGTTCGACGCGGTGGGCCTGCCCGGCTTCCAGTTCGTCCAGGATCCGATGGAGTACAGCACGCGCACGCACCACACGAACCTCGATCTCTACGATCGCGTCGCTGCCCGAGGACGTGATGAAGAACGCGGTCATCATGGCGTCGTTCGTCTATCACGCCGCGAACCGCGACGAGAAGCTGCCGCGCAAGCCGCTGCCGAAGCCGCAGCCACAGCCTGCGCCTGGCACACCCGCAACGCCGACGACCAGTACGTCCTCGCGGTAACGGGGTGAAGGGGACGGGCTCACGAGGGGTCAGGAGTCGGCATCGGCACCAGGCCGACTCCGGACCCCCTCTCGTTCGTCATTCTTCATTCGCCCGGTTTCCAGGGCCCAGCGACGCAGCGTCTGCGCCCGCTCGCGGGCATCGTCGCGCGCATCGATCGTGTCGAGCGGCCAGGGCAGCCGCCATGTCCAGTTGGCATCGCTGACCGTGGCCGGCGTGTTGATCCGATCGCGCCAGCCGAAAATGTCCTGAATCGGCAGCAGCAAGAGATTCGAGCGCGATTCGTAGAGCAGGCGGAGCAGCGCGTCGCGCAGGTTCCCGTCGAAAGCTTGACGCGCAGAGAGCGCGTCGCCTGACACCGCGGCGCGGCGAAGTCCTGGCAGTGCGAGCACGGCTTCGCGCTCGGCGGGCAGCGCGTCATCCCACCAGTCGGCGACCGTGTCGGTATCGTGCGTGCCGCTCGTCGCCACCGACATCGCGCGCGCCAGCGACGCGGGATCGCGGAAGGGCTGCCCCACAACCTTCCACTCGCGCTCCCAGCGCAACACGCTTGTAGCCAGGCACCCCCAGCCCGTCAGCGACTCGCGGAGAAAGTCGGGCACGGTTCCGAGGTCTTCGGCGACGACGCCGGCGCCCGAGGCCGAGAAAATCTCGATCATTCTCTGCGCCGTTCCGCGCTGGCCGGCTTCGTCCTCGGGGGTGAACGTATGCCGGTTCCGTCGGCGGCCGCGGTCCGGCATACGTGCGATAGAGCCCGATGACGTGATCGATGCGGTAGCCGCCGTAGAGGTCGACGTTGCGGTGCGCACGCTCGGTCATCCACCGAAGCCTTCTGGACCATCACGTCCCAGCGGTAGACCGGAAGGCCCCAGTCCTGTCCGTCCGCGCTGAAGGCATCGGGCGGCATGCCGACGGCACGTCGCGCGAGAATGCACGCTCGGGCGCCCACACGTCGGCGCTGTCGGCGCCCACCATGAACGGCAGGTCGCCCATGAACTCGACACCGGGTCAGTCGCCGCTCGCCGCGCGTCGGTCCACTGCGAGTGCGGCTAGCCACTGCACGTACGCAAAGTGGCGAATCTCGCGATCGAGCTCGCGACGAACTTCGCGAAGGGCACCGGCCTCGCGCGAGGCGAGCGGCGCCGGCCAGCTCCACCAGGCGGCGCCCGCGAAGCGATCGCGGAGCGCGCGGAAGAGCGTGTAGTCGTCGAGCCACCACGATTCGCGTTCCATGAACGCGGCGAGATCGCGCGCCCGCGGCGTCTGGCGCGCCCAATGCTCCGCCTCGAACCGGGCGAACGCCGCGTCGAGCGCGGCGGACTTGAGCGCGCGCACGCGGTCGTACGCAATCGCCGCCCGCTTGCGCAGCCCGGTGAGCGAGCGCTTCTGCGCCGGCGTCAATGCCCGCTCGCCGCCGAGCGCCGCGAACTCGGGGACGTCCGCCAGGCGCAGGAAGATCGGATCGACTGCCATCGCCGAGAGTGTCGAGTACGGCGAATGGCCGGCCGCCATCTCGTTGACCGGGAGCATCAGCACGAAGTCGAGGGCGGCCGACCGGCACCACCGCGCGAGCGGAACGAGGTCAGGGATTTCACCGATGCCCCAGCTCTGCCGCGTTGCGGCGGAAAACAGCGGAAGCAGAAGTCCGGCGTGTCGCTCTGAAGAGAACGTCGGCACGGAGTGATTATCAGGGGGGTCGGGCCGAATTTCAGTTTCTGCCGTCTACTCGTTCAAGGGTACGCAGAAACTGAAATTCGGCCCGACCCCATTCACATCCCGGACAGCAGGCGCTCGAGGCCCTCGTCGAACGTCCCGGGCCGCACGAGCAGGCTGACGACGATCCAGGCTTCCGACGGAAAGTCGAAGAAATATCCGGGCAGCACGCGAACCGCGTGGCGCTCGAGCAGGTCGACGACCAGATCCTCTTCGGGCCGCGTCGCCGGCACGCGGATCGCCGCGGACCAGCCGCCCGCCGGCTCACTCAGCCCGAGCGCGGGACACCGTGCGAGCGCCGTGCGGAGCGCCGTCAGGTTCCGCTCGATGCGATCCTGAATGCGACGGCGCACCTCCGCGCCGCGCGCGAACAGATCCGGCAGCGCACACTGCACTGGTGTGCCGACCGACAGATACGTGTCGGCAATCACGTCGAGCCGCGCCTGCGCCTCCGCTCGAAGGGGCTCGGGACCGCGGACCGCAATCCACGCCAGCTTGATCTGCGGCAGCCCCACCGACTTCGACAGTCCGCCGAGCCCGAACGTCAAGCACCTGCTCTGTGACAACACGCTTGCGAACGGCGGACCCGCGCGGCCCGTGGCGAAGCGGTAGTCCGCGAAGACCTCGTCGCCAATCAGCGTGACGTCTCGCGACGCGCAGAATCGAGAGAGCGCGTCGACCTCCCCGGCGCCGAGCATCGACCCGGTCGGGTTGTTCGGACTGACGACGAGGACGGCCCGTGTGCGCGAACCCGTGTGCCGCTCGATCGCCGCCAGGTCGATCGACCACGCACCCGCCGCATCGAGCCCATAAGGGACCGCTCGCACATCCTCGAGCATGGTCAGATGCTCGAAAAGGGGGTAACTCGGCGTCGGCACGAGCACCTCGTCGCCCGGATCGCACAGCAGCTTGAACAGGAAGCCGTACGCCTCGCTGGTACTGGCGGTCAACAGCAGATCGTCGGCGCTCACCTCGGAGCCGAGACGCTCGAGGTGCGCCGCGACCGCCTGCCGGGCCGTCAGCAGGCCGCGAGACTCGGGATCGTAGGAGAGGCCGGCGGGCGCGCCCAGCGGGGCGAGCAGGTCGGCCGGATAGTCCAGGCCGGCACGGGTCGGGTTGGTCTCCGTCAGGTCGAGGAAGGAGGCGCCTCTGGCGGCAAGGCGGTCGAGCGCGACGGCCAGGCGGTTTCGAGCGAGATCGGGCAGGCGGCGCGAGAACGTCACGGCGGCGACGAGTGACCAGAAGGACCGGCGCTGAAGCCGTGTGCAACCGGGCGGGACGATACTGCTAGAATATGGCTCTTTCCGGACTTTTTGACAGCTGGCCCATGCTGCGGGCACTCGACACGATACGCGCGCGCTTCCTGGGCCTGCTGGCCGTCTTGGTCGTCGTGTCCGCGTGCACGGAGAGCCCCACCAGCCCGTCATCGCCCGTGGGTGACGTCTCGAGGCCGGCGGCCAACGCGTCCTCACCTCAGACCAGCACCAGCACCAGCCAGTCGACGACGTCTCCCGGCAGCGGGACGTCGGCATCGAGCGGCTCGCCAACGGCCGGCCACTCGCTCCGCTTCTTCGGCAACAGCGCGGCCGAAGTCGATCTGGTCAAGGTCCCGATCGATCCGCAGGTCGCCGCCGACGTCGGTCGCGACCTGACGGTCGAGTTCTGGATCAAGGCCAACGCCGGCGCCAACACGAGCGCAACCTGTCAGGCAGGCAACGACGGCTGGACTTACGGCAACTCGATTCTCGACCGCGACGTGTCGGGCGACGGCGATTTCGGCGAGTACGGCGTGTCGCTGTCGGGCGGGCGCATCGCGTTCGGCGTCGGCCGCGCCGGGCGCAGCCAGACGATTTGCGGCCTGATCGACATGGCCGATGGGCGCTGGCATCACGTGGCGCTCACGCGCCGCGCCATCGATGGGCAGATGCGGGTGTACGTCGATGGCACCGAGAGCGGCCAGGGCGTGGGCCCGGTGGGCGACATCAGCTATCGCGACGGCCGGCCGACGGCGGCCTCTCAGGATCCGTATCTGATCGTCGGCTCAGCCAAGCAGGACGCCGCCGAGCGCCGCCAGGGATTCTCGGGCTGGCTCGACGAGCTCCGGCTGTCGGCGAAGGTGCGCTACACCGTACCCTTCGATCGCCCGATTGGTCCCTTCACGTCGGATGCGGAAACCGCGTTGCTGCTGCACTTCGACGAGGGACCGGCCGGCCCCTGTGCCTCGAGCGTGATGGACACGTCGGGCCGCGCGGCCCACGGACAGTGCCGGCACGGTGGCGACTCGACACCCGGGCCCGTCTACGCGAACGACGTCCCGTTCGCGCCCGTGCAGATACGGACGCAGCGCACCTGGCTTCTTGGCAACGAGCCCGGTGCGAATCCGGCGGCGATCGATCAACCGGTCTCACCGGATATCGGCGCGCAGCCGCCTCGAGGACCGGTCCCTCCAGGGAATCACTAGCGCCGTTGGGTGGTTCGACGCGCTCGATCGCGTCCACCACACCACCGCTGCTCTGAAGCCCGAACCGGGTAACGTCTGCCTCGAGCCAGGCTCAGGCTGACAATGGGGTCGGGTGCTATTTCGCCTTTCCGAGCTCCTGCGAAATAGCACCCGACCCCATTGACTCTCACGGCAACAACCGGGTTGCGGTGGCGTTGCTGCCGGCACTCCAGATGATGCCGTCGCGGCTGTAGTAGACCGCGCGCTCCACGACGATCGGACCGCCGGTGCTGGTGACGATCGCACCGAAGCGTTCCTCGTGCAGCTCTGGAACGATGGTCCCGAACGGCCCGACCGGGACGTTGAACCGCGAGTTCGCCGGCACGCTGTAGGTCTTCACCATCGGCGGCTCGCGTTTCGCGAATGAACTCGATCGAGACCGAGACGGCCGACGCGTTGTTGTTCGCGATCAGGATGTAGGTCTGCGCGTAGTCGAGGAGCCCTGCCTGCCCTTCGGCGAGCCCCCAACGCGTCGCCTCCTGCGTCACGCCGAAGCTGTTGTGCGCTTCCTGCCAGAGAGCGGGCGGCCCCGGCCAGTATTGCGCGCGCTCGACGACGATCGGGACGTCGGAGGTGACGCGCGTCGCGACCGCCGCGTTCGCGAGCTCGGGGATGTTCTCGGCCTCGAGGTTGACCGTGAGCCGGCCGTTCGGCGGCACGGTCTTCGGCAGCGTGATGGTCTGTCCCGTGCCCGTGAGAAACGTCAGCGTCAAATTGGCCGTCTGCGTGGCGCTCGGATTCGCGGCCAGGATGAACGTCTCGAAAAACGGCCCCGTCGCGCCTTCCGCGAGGAACCACTCCGTTGCCGGCGCGTTCACGCCTGCCGATTCGTGACCCGCCTTCCAGAGCACGTCAGGAGGCGTCCCGAAGTACATCGCACGCTCGGCCGCGCCGGGCTGATCGAGGAACGTCACCTCGATGCCGAACGAGTGGTTGCGCAGCGCCGCAAATCCGCCCGGATCGAAGGTGAATCGCGACAGCGGCGCCAGCGGGACCGTCTCCTCGAACGGCGTCGCGCCCTCGACCAAGAAGCGCAAACGCGCGCGATTGGGGACGTTCGCAGGGTTGGTCAGCAGGACGAACGTGGAGAAGAAGCCCTGCGAGCCTTCGGCGAAGTACCAGGTGTTCGCGAGTCCCGTGAGCGCCTTTTCAGCATGCGCCCCGTAGCCCGCCTGATCCCAGCGCATGGTGCGTTCGACAATCACCTCGCGATCGGCCTCTACGACGGTCGAGAACGCGGACGAGACGACGCTCGTGAGCTGGCCCGGGTTGACGGTCAGGCGCCGCTTGGGCGCCACGATGACGGGCCACGGCACCATCGCGCCATCGTCACGAAGCATGCGGAGCAGCACGCGAGCCGGCTGCGTGCCGGGGTTCGTGAGCGCGATCGTTGTGTCGAAGAACGACGAGCTCGCGCCTTCGGCGAGGAACCTTGAGAACTGCGCGAACCCGCGCGGGTGCGTGCCGTTGGCGAGCTCGATGTTGTTGGGCACGCCGTCGGCATCCGGGTCGCCGACGAAGCCATCGGCGCCGGCCGCCGATGCCGGATTGAGCCCGTAACGGATCTCCCAGGCGTCGAGGAGTCCATCACCATCGCCGTCGCCATTCGTCAGCAGGAGGCGCCGGATCTCGCCGTCGTACTTGACGATGTAGATCTCCCCGGAAAAATCCACGTCGATCGAGCTGATGTTGCCAGGCGTGGCGATTTCGGTCGTGTGGTCGCGCTCGTCGGACGCAGTTGCCTCGCCCGTGACCGGGTCGATCGCAAGGGCCACTGAGAACAGGCGGCCGCTGATGAAGTCCCCATAGAAGTAGCGGCCCTGGTAGAAAGCGCCGAGTGCGGAGCCACGGTACACGTAGCCGCCGGTGACCGAAGCACCCACCGAGCGACCGTAATCGTCGATCGGAGCGGTCAAGGGCAGGAACGCGATTTCGCGCGCGGCGTCGAAGGTGCGACCGTCCCTCCATGCGCGCCCACCCATAGTTGCGTCCACCCTGCCGCGCCGGCTCGTAGTCGATCTCTTCGAGCGCACCTTGACCGACGTCGCCGAACGTCAACGCGCCGGTGCCGCCGAGCACGGTGTCGTCGAAGCTCGCACGCCAGGGATTGCGCACGCCGAACGCCCAGATCTCGTCCAGGGCACCCAGTGTATCGGTCCCGGCAAACGGGTTGTCGGCGGGAATCCGATAGCCGCGCGCGTCGGCGTCCGGCACGCTCACGTCGATGCGCAGGATCTTTCCGAGCAACGTGAGCGGACGCTGCGCCTCATTGCTCGGATCGCCACCGGAGCCGCCGTCGCCCATGAAGACGTACAAGTAGCCGTCCGGGCCGAAGGCGATCTTGCCGCCGTTGTGATTGGTGAAGGGCTGGCAGATGAAGCGCTGCTCGGACTGCTGGAGCGTGACGCAGTCGGGACCGTTGGCGTCGCGGTTGATGTCGGCCATGGCCGGCCAGAGCAGATCGAAGCGCGTGGACTCCTCCGCTACCAAGGGATTGGCCGCCGAGCGACGGAAACGCGCGATGACGGTGGCGCCCGCGGGATAGGCGCCGACCGCTTCACTGGTGAAGTTCACGTAGAAGCGGCCCGACCGCGCGTAGTCGGCCGGGAACGCGAGTCCGAGCAAGCCGCGCTCACCGCAACAGATCGACTCCTGGCTCAAGTCGAGGAAGGGCGTGGCGAGGAGCGTTCCGTTGCGGATGACTCGAACCAGGCCGGTCTGCTCAACGACGTACTGCACCGCGGGATCCGAAGGGTCCTGGACCATCCCCACCGGCACGGACAGACCCGAGACGTAGGGTTCCGTTCGCAGTTGCGCGCCGGCGTTCGGCGCCGCACCGAGTGCCACCATGATGGTGAGCACCCAGATGGCCAGGATGCGATTCGCTGATCGGCTCATGAAGTCCCTCATTCCGAAACCCAACGATCTCGACGCCCCGCGCGTACGCAGCGGGCAGGCAGCGCCTCTTGCCTTGCATGCGGCGTTCCAGATTCGCTATTGGACCCGATCGTGCGATCGGCTGGGCTTTTCTGCGGGGTGGGGGGCTTCAGGCGTGCCAGACGCAGAGCGAACGGGCGCGGGGACTTACACGGAGTGTAAGTAGAAGCTACGCGTGTGCGGCTTCGCGGCTGTGGGTGGCGGGGCTGAAGCCCCGCTCCTGCGGAGACGGGCTGGCGATCAGAGGCTAGATTGCCGCCGGGATCGCCAAGCCAGCCGCCGAGCCGCCCACTCCCCCAGCGCCTCCAACCGGCGTCGGACAACCCACGATGGGCGCGATCTGAACGCCGGCAGGCCACGGCCCCGCTCCCACTGCGGCCGGAAGCAGGCGCGGGATATTGCCGTAGGTGTCGAGCGCGCCGCTCGAGTTGCGTGCGGTATTCGAGCCGGCCCTCAAACGTCATGGTCTCGAGGATGGTGTTGGCCGGCAGCGGGTTCGGCGGATCGGGCACCGGCCGCTGCTGCGCCTGGATCTGATTCGGCGCGATGCGTGCCGAACTCCTGATGGTCATTGCCGTCGTCGGCGTGCTCAGCGCGATCGCAATCGGCATCACGCCCGACATTCTGCGATCGGCACGCAGCGACGGCGCGGCGGCGCAGGTGAACGCGTTCCTCAAGCGCAACCGCGAGCTCGCGATCAGCCGCCGGCGCAACATCGAGATCCGGTTCGCGCCCGCCCCACGCGTCAGCGTGTGCATTCGAGACACGCCTGGCGCAGACGGCCTTTGGCTGGTCAGGAGAATCGGCCGAGCGGCGGTGGATCTTGACCGATCGGGCGCCGCACCAGGCAGGTGGTGGGAAGGGAACAGCAACGACGGGAAGCGGAATCGATCAGGTGCGCAGGTGCAACCGGTGCGTCAGGTGCGAGGGTGCCAGCCAGCCGCTCTATCCGCCCCAGCCGCCCTATCCGCTCCAGCCGCTCCAGCCGCCCTATCCGCTCCTACTGCGTCCGTGCCGCGCGCGGAAGGTAGGACGGCGCGGCGCCGTTGGGTATGGCCAGATGGGGCAGCAGCGACGTGAGTACCTCGTCGAACGCCGTGTCGGCGCCGGCGACGGGCGCAAAGCCGGTGTTGCGCCGCACGCGCTCGCCGAGCCACGCGACGTGCGTTTCGAGATAGCCGTCGACGAAGCCCCGCAGCGAAGGGCCTTCGCGGCGGCCGCCCGTGACCGCTTCGAGGAACGAGTGGTTCGCGCGATTCGAACACCTTGATCGTGACGTCGCGCGACCGGCTCTTTTCGAGCACCGCCTGCATACGCGCCCGGTTCAAATCCGGAGGCACGACGCTGTCCAGACCGCCGTAGAGGACGAGGACCGGGCACGCCAGCTTCTGCAAGGCGGGCACCGGATCGTAGGAGAGCACGTGCTGCCAGTGCCACTGCAGGCTTTCGAGCGTCTGCGGCGGATTGACGTAGTTCGCCCAGCCCTCCTCGGCGGCGCGGCGCAGCGGCGCCTGCAGGTCATCCCATCCCTGGCCAGTCCGCGCGACCTCGAACTTCTGTTCCATCAGCGCCAGCGCCCGGGCGACGACCTCGCGCGAGAAGCCGTCGGCACGAAGCTGGTGCTGCACGCGGTTGCGCTCGTGCTCGAGCGGGGTGAGCGCCGAGGCCGACTCCACGATCACGAAGGCCACCCGCCCCGATCGCTCGGCGGCGAGCGGCGCGACCCAGCTTCCCATGCTCATGCCGTGAAGTCCGACCTGCGCGGGATCGATCTCGGCGCGCGATCTGAGATAGGCGATCGCCGCGTGCGCGTCGCCGGCGAGATCGTCGAAGGTCGCCCGCGCCCAGTTGCCCGTCGACGCACCCGTGCCGCGCTTGTCGTGAATGAGGACGGCATAGCCGGATCGCGCATAGACGTCAGCCCAGGGCCGCAGCCCGTCACGCGTGGCCGGGCCCGAGCCATGCACCATGACGACCGCCGGATGCGGCCCTGGTCCGTTGGGCAGCAGCAGCGTCCCGGACAGCCGGATGCTCCCGTTGTAGAAACCGAGCTGCTCGGAGCGATAGAGCGTCCGCCGCGGCGCGCGCTGCGGGGGACGCCCCTTCGGCTGCCACGTCACTGCCTGCACGATGCCCTCTTGTTCTTCGGCGACTCGAACCGTGAGCTCGACCGGATAGCCTGAGGCGAGCGTGGGTCCCGCGACGAACGTCCCTTCGTCGAGCGGGAAGAGAATGCCGAGACGGCCGGCGGTCGAGTCGAAGTACATCAACGACTCGCCGTTGCGCGTGATGAGCACGACGCGCCCGGGCTCGATCTCGTAGTTGCCGCACAACGCGTCGATCCGCCGTTTTGTCGGGGTGGCCAGCTTGAGCAGCTCGAAGCTCGACGTCACGAAGGCCTGGCGCACGCTGCCCGAGACGCGACGCTCGTCGCGCCGCTTGCCTTCGAAGAGCAGGTTCGCGCCCTCGCCGCGGACTTCGAAGTTCACGCCGCGCTCGCCAACCTTCACGTCCTCCAT
Organism: Vicinamibacterales bacterium; assembly: GCA_963840865.1. Classification (GTDB taxonomy): domain Bacteria; phylum Acidobacteriota; class Vicinamibacteria; order Vicinamibacterales; family Vicinamibacteraceae; genus CAWJAP01. The sequence goes on along the minus strand of CAWJAP010000018.1, from coordinate 27,379 downwards.
GGCGATGGCGAGATCGCCCTTGATCGGCAGATCGATCGTGCCTTCGACCTCGTCGCCCTCTCCGCGGAAGTGGGCGGAGACATAAACGGTCCCTGAGGTGCTCTCGAAACCGCCGATCCAGTCACCGGCCACCCATTCGGGTGGCGCGGCTGCAGTCGTCGTGACCTGCAGGAGTCCGAGGACGAACACCATGCTGCCGGCCGTGCGATTCCCCATCGCGTCTCCCTGCTGCTGCGTGACCGATGCCCGCGTAGACGGGCGGCGTGAGACGCGCGTTCGCTGTCCGCTTGCGGGAAGCGAACTGTCCGCTCGTGCGCAGTTCGTGCGCAAGCGCTTGATAGCGCTTGGTTAGTCGAGGCGGCAACGCGCGGAACGGCGGGTCGGATGGGCCGCCACTTTGTGACGAGACGGATGGGCGGAGGGACGATGTGTCGGTCCAGGGGTCCGCAGGTCCGAGGTCCGCAGGTCCGAGGTCCTCAGGTCCGAGGTCCTGAGCAATCTAGAAGTCTACGAACCGGGTGCGCGAGAAGTTCAGCTGAACGTGGTCTGGAGCCACCACAACGCGGCAAGCACCGCGATTTCGACGATCATCACGAAGGCGTAGGTCCGCCTCATCCGCGAGCGTTTGACGGCCGATTCGAGGTCGGGGCGGTCGAGCGCCATCAGAGCGCTTCCAGCGCCGCGGCCAGACATTCGTTCGCACGCGCGAGCCGGCGGCTGGCTTCGTCGAGGACCGCGCGATCGCGGTCGAGACGTGCCTTCGAATCGCGGACGGCCTCACCAGTCCGCTCCGGCGCCGGCCCGCCAGGGGTGGTGCGGACTCGCACGAAATGGTCGGGGCTCAAGACGCGGTCGAGCTTTTCCGTCGGCTCGACGATTGGTGCGCCCGCGATGCGCGCCGAGACCTCGGCGAGCAGCGCCGGCAGCGGCTCGCCGGGCCGAGCCCGATGAGCCTCGACCAGGCCTGCCGCGATCTTGTGCGCGCGACTGAAGGCCAGCCCGTGATCGCGCGCCAGTGTATCCGCCAGTTCGGTCACGGTGATCCAGCTCTCTCGAGCGCGCGCGGCCATGATGGCCGTATCGAATGTGGCGGTACGCAGTGCAGCCGCGACGAGCGCCGTCGCGCGAACCCCGTCGCGGAACGCCGCGTGAACGAGCGGCTGCAAGTCGTCCTCCGTATCGACGATGTCGCCGAATGGCGTGTTGTGGACCGTCATCATGACAGCGGCCGCCTGGCCGAGCGCCTTGCTGCCAATCGATCGCGCGTGCTCGAGCGCCACCGGATTGCGCTTCTGCGGCATGATGCTGCTCGTCTGCACGAATCCATCGGCGAGGCGGAGGTACCGGACCTCCGCGGTACACCAGAGCAGCAGATCCTGCACGACGCGCCCCATGCCGGCAAGGAGCACACCCGCCGCCGACAAGCTCTCGAGCATGTAGTCGACCGTCGCGATGCTGCCGTATGTGTTCCCGGTCGGCGCCGAGAACCCCAGCAGATCGCTGGTGCGCTGGCGGTCGATTGGAAATCCCGTGCCGGTGATCGCACACGCGCCGAGCGGGCACCGATTGGTCGTCTCGTAGGCGGCGCAGAGCCGGACTGCATCGCGCTCGAGCTGCTCCACGGCGCCGAGCAGGTAGTGTGCGAGCGTCGTGGGCTGCGCCGGCTGGGTGTGGGTGTGCGCAGCGAAGATCGTCTCGCGGTGCGCGTCGGCGAGATCGAGCAGCGCCTCGCGCAGCGACAGCGAGGCGTCGAAGAGATCGAGGACGAACCCCCGCTGCCGCATCCGGTACATCGTCATGTCGATGTCGTTGCGGCTCCGCGCGGTGTGCAGGCGTCCGGCGACGTCCTCGCCCGTGTGAGCGGCGATCAAGCGATCGAGATGGAAGAAGAGATCCTCGGTCGACCCGTCGTAGGCCGTCCGCCGCACCGAGTCACAGCAGATCGCGTCGAGCGCATCGCGCAGACGACGCGCGTCCTCGCGCGAGACGATGCCGCAATCGGCGAGCATCACCAGGTGCGCCCGGTGAATCGCGAGCAGCGGTTCGAGAAAGAGCGCCTTCGCGTCCTCGAAGTTCTCGTTGAGTACGAAACGTGCACGTACTCCGGCGAGAAGGGCATGGGGAATTCTAGCAATGGTCCGAGGGTCCAGACGTCGAGGTCTGAAGGTTCTGGGCCAGGTCCAGGGGAAAGGGGCCGGAGGTCCGAGGGCCAGGGGCCGAGGTCCAGGGGCCGAGGTCCAGGGTCCAGGGGCCGGAGGTTACATCTAACCCTTCCGACTCTGCGGACCTTTGGACCCGGTCAGATTCCTCCCCCTGGACCTTCGAACCTTGTGGACGTTTGACCTTTGTTCCGATGGACCTCTCGTACCCTGCGACCCATTGGATAATGGATCTCTTGGAAGGCTCGATCCGTGCTCGCTCGCGGCTTTCGCTCTGGTTGCTGCTCCCGATCGGCCTGGGTACGGCGGCCGGCGTGGCTGTGGCTGTATTTCCGATCGGCCGGCATCTGCTGGTCTTCGCAGTCATCCTGAGCGGGCTCGCCTGGCTGCTGCGGATCGCGAGCGACTGGATGGCCGAGCACGCGGGCCCGCAGCGCGGCGTCGTCGTGCTCGGTGTGCTGCTGTTCGGCACCTGGCTCGCGCTCGTCATCGCTCCGCCACCTCAGCTCGAAAGCCTGGGCTTTGGCCCGCTTCGCGAAGCCGAGGAGCCCGCCGATCCGTACGCCCTGCCGCCGGCCGGTTCCCGCCGCCCGTTTGCGGCGCTCCAGAATCCTCCCGAGGATGTCGACCCGATCGAGCCGCTCAAGCAGTTGGTGACACCGCCTCCTGCGCCACCACCACCGCGGGAGCTTCCAGTCCCTCCTGCTGACGGCAGCCGCGGCACGCCCGAAGTGACCATGCAACTGTCGTCGAGCGTGTCGCGGTCCGGTGAGGGAGTGGTCCTCGTCGCGCACGTACAGGGCGACGGCCGCGCGGTTCGCGGGTACGTCGAGTTCCTCGTCGACGATCTCGTCGTGGACCGGCGACTGGTTCGCGTCCAGGGAACCGCGAGCCAGGCCGAATTCCGGCTCGTCGGCTTGAAGCCTGGCGCGCACGCGCTCCGCGCGCATTTTCGCGGCAGCCGGAGCTTCAACGCCGCCGACTCACCACTCGTCCAGCACCACGTCGTCGAAAAGTAGGAGGTCCGGCTCGCCGTGCGCCATCACCTGGCCGGTGCGAAATAGCCGCCGCGGCTGGCGAAGCGCAGCTCGCTGCGCGAGCTCTGAATCGCGACGTCGCGCCAGGCGCCATCGCGTTTGGTGTTCGTCGATTCGTAGCTGATCACGTATCGCCGCCGCAGGTTCTCGACGATGCGCGCGTAGTCGTCGGATAGCGCCTCGACGGTAGCCGGAAAGTACGCCTCGCCGCCGGTCTCGGTCGCAATCTGCTCGAGGCGCTCGCGATCGACGTTCGAGCCGAGACCGATGAGGTAGACGAGCGCGTCAGCGTCCTTGACGTTGGCCAGCAGCTCGGGGAACGTCAGCACGCTGCCGGGCCCGGTGCCCGCATTGTTCTCGTCGCGCCCGTCGGTCATCGCGACGACGACGCGGCGTCCTTCGACGCGCTTCAGCCTGCCGAGCGCGTCGTTGATGGCGTCGTAGAGCGCGGTTCCGCCGTTCGGCGCGTATTCGTCGATCGCCTTGGTCGCGTCGGATCGGAACAACGTCAGATCGTGGGCGAGGACCGGCCGGTCGGCAAAACGGATCACCGCCAGCTTGTCGTGATCGCGCAGCGCGTTCACGAACGATCGCGCCGCGGCCTTCACGCCATCGGCCGATCGCCGCATGCTGCCGCTCTCGTCGATCACGAGGAAGAGGGAGACCGGCGCACTGGCCTCGAAGAAGGCGTCGACGCGCTGCGGCACGCCGTCTTCTATCACGAGGAGATCTTCACGGGTGAGATCCAGGTACTGCCGTGTCGTGTCGACGACGGTGAACTCGAGCGTCGGTCGAACGGGCGGCGGCTTCGGCGCGAAGTAGCCCGGCTTCGCGCGCACGGTCAGGCCGGGCTCCGTCGTCTTGAGCTGAATCTTCCTGAACGTCCCGTCCACCTTCTGGTTGAGCGGCGTGTAGGTGAGCACGTACCGGTTGGCCACGTCCGACGCCACGCGATCGTGCACGACCGGCAATTCCGACTCGCGCCAGGGGAAGAACGCCCGGCCGCCGGTCTCTTGCGCGATGCGCTTCAGCAGCTGCTCACCTTTGAGCGAGATGCCGGCAACGCCGCCGATCCCGATGACGTAAACGGTGGCCGACCGTTGCTGCAGCGCCGCAATGGCGTCGTTCGCCGTCGACTTGCTGTGCTCGTCGTACCCGTCGCTCAGCAGGACGATGACGTGACGGCCGTCACGGCCCTCGAGGTACCTGGTCGTCGCCACGAGCGCGTCGCAGATGGCGGTCCCGCCGCGAGCCTGAACCGCGGCAAGCGCATCGCCGACCGTCGCTGCATCGGTCGTGGGTCCGGTGATGGCACCGAGGCTCTTCGTGAACGGCACCACCAGGACGCGGTCGCCCTGGTGCAGGTGGCGCATCAGCCGCGCCGCCGCTTCGCGGAGGAAGTCGACGCGGCGGGCCATGCTCTGGCTGCCATCCACGAGCAGCACGTAGGTCGCCGCCAGGGTCTCGGGCCGCACCACCTCGAGCTGCTGCGGCACATCGTCTTCGCGCAGCTCGAAGCCCGATCGACCGATGCCGGCGACGAATCGGCCTTCCTTGTCGTTGACGGTGGCTTCGACCAGGACGCTCAGGACCTCGGCCGTCTCGACGAAATCGAACGCCTTGAGCGCGACCTGGTCGCGCGCCGCCCGGCCCTTGGTGTCCACGACCTCGACCGAGATTTCTGCGGCGACGAAAGGATTGTCGTCCACCCATTCGACCGCATAGACCGGCCCTTGCGCGTCTTCGCCGACGGGCGCCTTGTTGACGAAGAAACGCACGAGCTGGACCTGCGTGTTCTCGCCGTGCTCGACCCGGGCCACGATTCGGACCGCGCCGGCGACGCCCGTACGCCCGAGCGGCGAGGTGATGCGAACCGACAGCGGCCGCTCGTTCTGCGCCGACAGCAGGCCGGCCGCGGCCACGACCGCCGCGATGACGAGCCCGCCGAGCGCCTTACCCCTCACCGTCGTCCACGAAGTAGCTGTCGCAGGCGGCCTGAAGCAGGGAAAACGTGAGACGCCGCGGTTGGTTGAGATAGTCGGCTAGCGACAACGCCTGCTCGATCAGGTCGCGCGGCTGGCAGGCGCGCAGAGGCAGGCGGCGCGGACGATAGATGTCCTGCAGCATCTGATCGATGAGCGCCCGATCGAACCCGATCTCGCGCTCCTGGCAGCAGTTCCTGAAGATGGTCGCGAACTCCTCGACCGAAGGGCTCGCCGCAAAGACCTTGTAGCGAATGCGGCGCAGGAAGGCCTCGTCGACCAGGTCGCGCGGGCGGATGTTGGTGGCGAAGGCCGCCAGCGCCAGGAACGGCAGCTCGAACTTCTGGCCCGACTGGAGCGTCTGGTAGTCGACGCGGCTCTCGAGCGGCACGATCCAGCGGTTCAGCAAATCCCGCGCCGGGCAGCGCTGGCGCCCGAAATCGTCGATGATGAGCACCCCGCCATTGGCCAGTGCCTGCACCGGCGCGCGGTAGAACCCCTGCATCGGCATGTAGGCCAGATCGAGCGCTTCGAGCGTCAGCTCGCCGCCGACCATCACGACCGGCCGCCGGCATCGAGCCCACCGGAGGTCGTCGGCGGCATGAGTCTCGACGAGCGACCCCGTCTGGTGAACCGGCAGCTCCTCGTGCACCACCGGGTCGAAGATGCGAATGAACTGGCCTTCCACCTCGATGGCGTGCGGGATGGCCACGTCGCCCTCGAGCAGGTTGCGCAGCGCCTGGCAGATGACCGTCTTGCCGTTGCCCGGCGGACCGTAGACGAACAGCGAATGGGAGGCGTTGACCGCCGGCCCGATCTCGTCGATGACCCGATCGCTCAGCACGAGGTGCCCGAAGGCCGCGCGCACCTCGCGCCGCGAGACTCGCCGCGGCAGCGCCGCGCGATAGGCCCGCAGGTAGCTGGTGTAGTGCGCCAGCGGGACCGGCGCCACGCCGAGGTAGTGATTCTGCTCGAGGAAGAGCATCGCGCGCGCGCGTCCGGCATCGGTGATCCGATAGCCGTAGGCAGGCGGGCCCACCATCGATCCGCTGACGACCTCGATGTGGCGCTGGCTTCTCAGGAGATCGATGGCCGGCTCGATGACCGTGAAGCGAAGCCCGAGGCGCCGGCCGAGCTCGGTCCCGGTGAGATCGCCGGTGAAGTTGAGCGTCTTGAGCGCGAGCTGAACGAGGAGATCGAGCGGCAGCCCCGCCTCCGCGAGCGTCGAGGGGGCAGGCGGGTGCCGCAGGATGTGCGTACGAGGTGTTGCCGGCGTGGTGCTCATTCGGGCCGCTTCGCTCCGGCCAGCGCTGGCCCAGGTTGTTCCTCACCGGCCGCTTCGGCCAGGACCAGATTGCGACGCGCCGCGAGCAGCGCCGGGTCGAGCGCGACCGCCTTGCGACACGCCGCCGCCGCCCGGACCGGTCGTCCGAGCGCCAGATCCACGAAACAGAGGTTGTTGAGAGCCCAGGCCGCGCCAGGATCGAGGGTCGCCGCGGTCTGGTACGCCTTGTGGGCCTCGCCGAGTTGTCCGAGCGCCTGGAGCACGGTGCCGAGCGTATTGCGAGTGATCGCCGACCGGGGCAGGTAATACACCGCGCGGTGCGCGTCCGCCAGGCCCGCTCCCGGCCATCCCCAGTCGCGCCAGAGCCGTGCCAGCCCGTCGTATGCCGCACCGGACTCCGGATCGAGCCCGGTCGCCGCGGTGAAGTGATCGAACGCGAGATCGCGGATGCCCAGCCGGCGATAGGCGGCAGCCACGGCGACGTGGCGAGCCGCCGTCTTGCCACGCGCAAGCTCGTCCAGGGACGCGCGCAACGCCGGATCCGCGTTTTCCGCGAGCACCAGGTTGGGGCTCGATCGCTCGACCCCGACGGTCATCGAACGTGCGCGCACCCGCGCGATGTAGGTCTCGAGCGGCTCGGACGCGCTCGCGGCAGGAGCGGGCGCGGCGCGCGGCTCCTGGTCGTCCGGGACCTTGACGTGAGCCCGCCGATGTCGCGACGCACAGCCGGCGGCACCTGCGGCCATCGCGAGAAGGACGCAGGCCGTCGCTATTCGCTGGAGCACCATCGTCGGGCTGGCGTCGCTAATCGTCGGACCGCACGCGCGAACGCCGCTTCAGCAGATACAGCACACCGATCACTGCCACCGCAATCCACAGAATCACCTGGGTGTCCATCGAATCTCACCTCCCGATCGGGCCTCGCGGCCGGCCCCGGCCTTCACCGACTACCGAGCCCCTGCACGAGCACGCGCAGGATGCGAATCGCGCCAGGACCAAGCGTTATCACGTAGAGCGCCGGAAATAGACAGAACACGAGCGGGAACACGAGCTTGACGCCGAGCTTGGCCCCCCGCTCCTCGGCGCGCTGACGGCGCGTCGTGCGGCCGCTCTCGGCGTGAATGCGCAGCGCCTGCGCGATGCTCGTTCCGAATCGATCCGTTTGCACGAGCATCGCCACGAGCGCCCGGACGTCGTCGACCTTCGTCCGATCGGCGAGATTGCGGAAGGCCTCCATGCGCGGCTTGCCGGCGCGAATCTCGGTGATGACGGTCTGCAGCTCCTCGGTGAGCGCCGGGTGCGCGATCTGCGAGCTCCTCGCTCGTCTTCTGCACCGCCTGATCGAGCGACAGACCGGCCTCGACGCAGACGATGATGAGGTCGAGCGCATCGGGCAGGCCGTTGCGAATGTGCCGCTGCCGCTCGGCCACCATGCGCCCCAGCGCAAGGCCGGGCAAGAGGTATCCCAGGATCGCGGCGAAGCTCGTCGCGATCAGCCCGCGCCCCGATCCTGCCACCAGGAACACAGTGCCGCCCAGGACGATGGGAAGCCCCACCTCGAGCGCGGCATAGATGACCGCCGCCTCAGGCGCGTGATAGCCCGCGCGGGCGAGCCGACGCCGGATCCGTGTCATCTCCTTCGGAGAAGTCGGAAGCAGCTTGGAGACGCGCTCAATCGCCGGGTTCAAGGCGTCGGTGAGGCTGAGCGTCGGCGTCGGCGCCGTCATCACCGAGCCCTGGCGCGGCGACGTGAGCTGTTCGAGACGCCGGCGCGCAGGACCCAGGCGCAGCAGCACCATCGCCGCAATCGAACCGGCCAGTAGCGCCGTCGTCACGAAGACGACGCCGATTGTGATCGTGACGTCGAAGCCCATGTCCTCGGTACTCGATGCTCACGAGCTTGCGGATGATAAGGTACCCGAGTATCCAGAGCACGACCGCGCCCAGCATCATCTGCGCGCCGAGCGGATCCTGAATCAGGATACGGAGGTGGCTCGGAGCGACGACGGCCATCGCCAACCCGATGGCGATCGGCATGCCGACCAGCACGTACCCGGTGAGGCGCGCGTGTGCCGTCACGACCTTGATCTGGCGTCTGACCCTGAAGCGCTGCCGGATCACCGACGCCAGGTTGTCGAGGATCTCCGCCAGGTTGCCGCCCGACTCGCGCTGCGTCAACACGGCGGTCACGAAGAATCGCGCGTCGATGAGCGGGATGCGCGCGGCGAACAGCCTGAGCGCGTCGGGGAGCGGCATGCCGAAGTTCTGGCGCTCGTACACCAGGCGGAACTCGGTGGCGACGGGCTCGGGCAGTTCCTCGGCGACCAGCGCAAGGCCCGTCGTCAAGGCATGACCAGCCCGCAGGGCCCGCGCCATGAGATCGATGGCTTCGGGGAACTGCTCTTCGAACAGTGCGGCACGGCGATTCGCGCGCCTGCGGAGAAGGAGAATCGGCAGGAAGCCCGCTGCCAACCCGACTGGCACGCCGACGAGGGGAGAGGCCGAGACGCGCGACATGACGACCGCGCCGGTGAGGGCCGCGGCGGCGCAGGTGATGAGGACCTTCGAGGGCGTGGCTTCGACACCGGCCTGATCGATCAGTGTCGCGAGCGGTCCGGCCGGATCCCGGGGCCCCAACGGCCGCTTCAAGCGCGAGCGCTCGTCTCGGGAGGCCTTGGTGACGACCGTCTCGGCGTCGGGTGTGGCGATCACCGCCGCCGTGCGCAGGCGCCGTTTGAGCCACGCCTGCGAGTCCGATTCGGGCCGGGCCACGAGCGCCCAGTAAACGCCCAGGAAGATCGCCACGAAGAGGACGAAGACCAGAATCGCCGGGGTCATGACGCCACCTGCTGAACGTGCTCGAACATGCCGGACGCGAGCGGCCGTCCGGACGCCGCGAGCCGCTCCGAGCACATCGGGCGGATGCCGGTCGCGCGGAAGCGGCCGACGACACGTCCGCCCGGCGCGAGACCCGACCGCTCGAAGACGAAGATGTCCTGCATCGTGATGACGTCGTTCTCCATCCCCGTGATCTCGGAGACGGCGGTCACCTTGCGCGTGCCGTCCGAGAGGCGTGTGAGCTGCACGATCAGGTCGACCGCCGAGGCAATCTGCTGGCGGACGGCGCGATCGGGCAGGTTCAAGCTGGCCATGGCGACCATCGTATCGAGCCGGTACAGCGCATCGCGCGGGCTGTTGGCGTGGATGGTCGTCAGGCTGCCGTCGTGCCCGGTGTTCATCGCCTGGAGCATGTCGAGCGCCTCGGCGCCGCGCACCTCGCCGACGATGATGCGGTCGGGACGCATGCGCAGCGCGTTGATGACGAGATCGCGCTGCTTGACCCCGCCCTTACCCTCGATGTTCGGCGGCCGGGTCTCGAGCCGCACGACGTGCCGCTGCCGGAGCATCAGCTCGGCTGCGTCCTCGATCGTGATGATGCGTTCGCCCTCCGCGACGAACCCGGACAGCACGTTGAGGAAGGTCGTCTTGCCCGCGCCGGTGCCGCCGCAGACGATGATGTTGAGACGGCACGCGACGGCCGCGCTGAGGAAGTCGAGCATCGGCCGGGTCAGCGATTGACGCTCGACCATGTCGGTCGCGCCCAGCCGATCGGTCCGGAAGCGCCGGATCGAGAGCACCGGACCGTCGAGCGCCAGCGGCGGGATCACGGCGTTCACTCGGGAGCCGTCGGCGAGGCGCGCGTCCACCATCGGGCTCGACTCGTCGATCCGACGTCCGACCGAGCTGACGATGCGCTCGATGATCTGCATCAGGTGCTTGTCGTCGCGAAAGACGGCCGCGCATTCCTCGAGCCGGCCGTCGCGCTCGATGAACACCTGATTGAACCGGTTCACCAGGATGTCGGAGATCGACGGATCCTTGAGCAGCGCTTCGATGGGGCCGAGGCCGAACAGCTCGTCGAGGACGTCGACGGTCATCGACTCGCGCTCGTACAGACTGAGCGGCGTCGTCTGCGTCTCGGTCTCGAGCAGCGAGTGGATGAGCGTACGGATCTCGGGCTCCGCCTGATCGCGGCGCACCCGCGCGAGCCGCTCGAGATTCAGGCGGTTGAGCAGCTCCTGGTGGATGCGACCCTTGATCTGCTGGTAGTGCGGATGACGCACGTCGGCGGCGGACGAGGGCGCGCGCGCGACGCTCGTCTTGACCGGGTCGTGTGACGACTTCATGAGTTACCTGCGTCCCTTGAGCAGCCCGAAGAGGCCACCCGAGTCGCCCCCCGTTGATGGCGCCGGCCCGAGACCCGCGAGATCCCTCGCCAGCTCCCGGAAGCTCGCCGCCAGCTTGTTGTGGTTGTCGAGCGCGAGCGGACGCCCCTTGTTCAGGGCGCGCAACGCCATCCGGTAATCGCTCGGAACGGTGTGCAGCACGCGAGTGCCGACGACCTTCTCGACGTCGTCACGGCCGATCTCGGCCTGGTGGTCGACGCGGTTCACGATGACGGTGACGCGATCGTTGCCGTAGCGCTGGCGGAACGACGCGGCGACCCGGCTCGCGTTGCGGACCGTCGCCAGCTCCTGATTGGCCACGACGACGATGCGCGCCGCCTGGTCGAGTGCGTCGAGCGCCGCCGCGTCCGAGCGCGGCACGTCGAGCACGACGTAGCGGTAGATCTGCGTGGCAAATTCCACCAGGCTGCGGACGCGCTGCACGCTGCTCGTCTGCACCAGCGCCCGGTCGGACGAGGGGAGCAGATGCGGCCCGGCCGGCGCCTGCACGACCAGTCCCTTGAAGAACGCATCGTCGAAGCGATGGATGTTGTCGAGCGCATCGACGACCGAGAAGCGCGGTTCGACGCCGAGGAAGACGGCGGCGTCGCCGTGGGCGAGATGGAGGTCGACCAGAAGCGTGCGGCCCGGCTCCCGCTGGCTGAGCTCCGTCGCCACGTTCACGGCGGTGGTCGTCGTGCCCACCCCGCCCTTGGCGCCGACGAACGCGAAGACCTGTCCGCTGGCCGCGGGCACCTTGTGCGCGACGAGACGCAGGACGGCGGTTTCGAGCTCGGTCGTGGTGAGCGGCTCGGACACGCACTCGTTGACGCCCGCGCGCATGGCTTCGAGCACGGTTGCGGACTCGAGCGCCGACACGACGAGCAGGACCGGCGTGGTGGGATGCTGCCGTTTGAGCAGCGAGAGCGCGGCCGGCAACGGTTGCCCGCCGCGGACGTCCACGATGACCACATCCGGCTGACGCGCCACCGGATGGGCGATGGTCGCCAGCTCCGACATGGCCAGCGTCGACAGACGCAGATTGCACTCGATGAGCAACCGTTCCAATTCGCGATCGCGCGCGCCGACGACGACGACTTCTGAATTCATGCGTGCGGCCCTAGCGTTTCGACCGGCGTGGGCCCGTGCTAGCGCACGAGCGTGATGGCCCGCAGAAACGCGCTGTCCTCCGTGAGCTGCGGCTGGCTCGTGTCGTAGTTGCCCGCCATTGGCACGATGACGCCCTGCAACGTATTGCCGATGAAGGACTCGACGAAGAGTCCGATCACGTTCACGACTTCGAGCGGCGGTGTTTCCGGTGGTGGTTGGACGATCAACTGAGCGATGAAGTCTGGGTTGAGCAGCGCGATCGGCACGATCCGCGGGCTCACCGGATGGACCGAACCCTGGACGGACGTGCCGTTCCAGTAGGCGCCAGGATCTCGCGCGATCAGTGCGTCGACGCCAATGGCGGTGGCGGCGGCCGAGTACAGCTCGGGTACGACGGTGTCGCCGACGACGAATTCCACATTGCGGCACGAGGCAATGTTGGTCTCGTAGGCTTCCTCCCCCGCGCTGCCCGCTGAGTTGGTCAGATCCAGCGCAACGAACCAGTTCCCGCGCACGGAAATCGTCGGAATGGCGTCCGGATCGATGAGGTCCACCTGGATCTGCAGCCCGAGATGACTCGAAACGGTGTAGCCGGTGCCGGAACCGCCGGACGACGGCGGGGCGTAGACATCGCGCGGAGCGAGCGGTGTGAGCGGCGGCGTCGGCTGATACGCCTCGTATTGGTCCTCTGGCGTCCACGCTGCAGCGGTTGGTACGTTCTCAGTCCAGCGATCGACGATCGCGAAAGGCGCCAGGCAATTGGTCGAGTTCGCGGCGACGACGGTGGCCGTCGCCGTCGCGCCGACGGTGGTGGCGGCCGTGCCGAGCAGTCCGGCAAAGTAGACGGGCAAGGCGGGGCCGCCGCCCAAGTCGACGCGAACGCACTGCGCGGGCAGTGGATCCAGACCCGGCGGGCACGAGATGTAGTTCACCTGACCGCTTCCGAGCGCCACCGGTTCCCCCCAGACCGCGTGCGCGCCGGCCACGGCACTGGCCGCGGCCGTGGCGCCGGCGGTATCGCTCGGATTGAAATACGCCAGCGTGACCGCCGCCGATAGCGCGGATGCGTCCGCCGCGTTCTGAGCCTGCCGGCGCGCCACCCACACGGCGCCGAGGTCCACGACCAGGACGCTGAACGCGGTCAGCCCGGCGAGCGCCACGGCCACGTGCACGAGAATCGCGCCGTGCTCGCTGCGCACGTCCCGACGACCGGCGGTGGCTGGAGCGATCCGCATGACAGCTTTCGGTCTAACGCCGCCCCTCCGGCTTGATGACCGGGGCGTCCACCACGCCGCTCTTGCCGCTCGCCTCGCCCTCGCCGCTCGGCGCGGGCAGGAACGACTTGGACCGCGTCGGCAGCGGCGGCACCTCGTCCGGGTCGAGCGCGCGCACCAGTCGCGGCGTAATCAGGACCATCAGCTCGGTGCGATCCGCCCGTTCGGCCTTGCTCTTGAACAGCGTGCCGAAGATCGGGATGGAGCCCAGGATCGGAATGGCCGCGCGGTCCTCCTGAGAGATGTTGTTGAGGAGCCCGGCAATCGCGAACGACTGGCCGTCGCGCAGCTCGACGTCGGTCTGGGCCCGCCGCGTGATCAGCGAGGGAATGCGGAACCCCTCGAGTGTGATGCCATTGTTGAAGTCGAGCGCGCTCACCTCGGGGCTCACCTTCAGGCGGATGACGTCACCGGCAATCGTCGGACGGAAGGTCAGCCGCACGCCGAACTCCTTCCACGTGATCGACACCGTCCCCGTCGCGCCCTGCACGACCGGAACGGGGAACTCGCCGCCGGCGAGAAAGCTGGCCTCCTGCCCGTTGTAGGCGATGAGATTCGGCTCTGCCAGGCTCTGGAACTGACCCTTGGACTCGAGCGCCTTGATGACGGCGCCGATGCCTTCGCGCCGATCGAAGAAGAACAGGTTCAGCAGGTCGCTGAAGAGGGTTTCCGTTCCCTGGTCGTCGGAGGTGAGATCCGGCGCGGCGAACTGCTGCGTGGTCGTCCGCCCGGTGAACCGCTGCGCGTTGGCGAAGAACGTGAACCCGGCCTCGATGAGCGCCGAACGATTGACCTCCGCAAAACGCACCTGCAGCATCACCTGCTGGCTGGTGGCACCGCCGGGCAGTTGCAGCAAATTGATGACGCGCGCGCCGGCCTTCGTCCCGCCGGCAATCTCGCCCGCGCGCAGCATGACGGCGTTGCTCGAGGCCTGGCCCGTCAGGATGATCGCCTCGTCGTTCAGCGACACCTTGATCTCTTCCCCGGGGAAGATCTGATTGAGCGTCTGCTGCAGCGTCGTGACGCCGGGGTCGACCACGACGTCGTACTGCACGCGGTTGTTGCCCGCGCCCCAGACGATGAGACTGACCGTGCCCGCACTGCGCCCGTCGATGAGCACCTCGCGTGGCTGGACGACCACCGCGTCCGCGATCTTCGGATCCGTGATCGCGATGCGGGTGATGTCGAAGGTCGTCGGCAGCACCATCGATCGTCCGGCGGTCAGCAGAAGCACGCGATCGCGATCGATGGCTTGCGCGGCTGCGGGCGCACCAGCGGGCGCGGCGCTACCGGCGGGAGAAGCCGGGGCCGGTGTCTGAGGCGCCGGGGCCTGCCCCCCGACCGCGACGATCAGAACCGGTATCAACACCGCCGCGATGGCGGCGGTTCGCATCGGCCGACGGCCGACGTCACGACTGGGCGTGAGGCCGGACCCGCTCATTCCTTGATCGTCTCCTCACCGTTCGATCGCACCTGTTCTTCGGTGCGCTTTGCGCCGCGTATCGCCTCGACCGTGTACGGCTTGGGCGGCTCGGCGGGCTTCGGCGCCGGAGCGACCGCCGGAGCGGGACGCCGCGCGGCGGCGGGCGCCTCGGGAACGGCCGGCTTCGCCGTCCCCACCAACCCCTCCATGCGGGCGCCCTGCGTGTCGGTCGGCAAGGTGTCGAGCGGATTCCGCAGCGTCAGCGTGATGCGTCCCTCCGCGGAGACCAGCGCGACCCGCTCGGCGTCTTCCGGCGAGACGAGCAGCGTCACGACCGACGTGGGAATTGGCCGCCCGTCCTGCCGCGACTTCTCCTGATCGAACCGCGTGCCGGCGGTGAGCACCTGAACGTTCGAGACGACGACCCGCGACACGCTCTCGGCGCCCTCGGTACGCCCGGCGAGGGTGACCAGCACGTCGACGCGCGTGCCGGGGACGACGAACCCGGCGACGCCGATGACCTCGTTCACGCGCACCGAGATCGCGCGCATGCCCGGGGGAATCGTCGGCGGTAGTCCCGCGCCCGCGCCCACGGCGGCGAGCTTCGATTCGGTGAGCGGCTCGTTGGTGGCGAGCGAGTCGATCGCTCCGCGGTCCACGACCTGGCGCATGTCGCTGAAGCTGTCAGGCACGCGGCTCTCTTCGGGCCACGCCACCACTTTCACGAGATCGCGCGTGATGAGGGTCCCGGCCGCAATCGGCTGCGCGGCGACGATGGTGAGCGCCATTCTCGGGCCGGCGGAGACGACTCGGGTCGAAAACACGTGGTAGACGGCGTAACTCGCCATCGACGCGCAGACGAGCGCGATCGCGACGACGGCCACCAAGCGAGCATTGCGGTTCATCCGTCAGCTCCCTCCAGCTATCGTCTCGACACGCATCGTCGACGTCGCCGTCAGCGTGATGGTGCCGAACGTTCCGGTCCCGCCGGCCAGGCTCACGAGCGGACCGAGAATCATGAACTCGTCGCTCAGGGTCACCACGACTTGCGCGGCGTGGACCGGCGGTCCCACGCCCGTCGTCAGGGTCACCGGTGTGAGCGTGGTCACCGGCGTCGCCGCGGGATTGTTCGTTCCTTCGCGCACGTAGGCCTGGACCCGTGCCTGCACGTCCGACAGCTCGTAGCCGGGAAGCACCGCCAGCCTGGCGCCTTCACGTGCCGCGTTGGTCACGACCTGCTGCCGGTGCAGCAACAGACCGAAATCGACGATGCCGCCGAAGACCAGCAGCAGAAACGGCAGCGCCACCGCGAACTCGACGAGCTCGGCCCCGCGTCGGGACTGCAACCGGCGAAGCAGGTGCGCGGGCATGACATCAAGGCCGAAGCCACAGCGTCGCGCAGGCACCCACGGCCAGCGGCAAGGCATACGGCAGTCGCAGCGCGCGCGGCGAATCAATCGTCAGCTCGGGATGAGGCCGAGGCCCGGCGACGCGCCAGAATCCGACCAGCGCTCCCATGTTGCCGAGCGTTCGACCGAGCGCGCCGCGGCTCAGTAGCCACGGGATCGCAATCACGCCGCCGGCGATGCTCCCATAGATGGCCACCCACCACGCGCCGGCAGGACCGAGCCACGCCCCGAAGGCGGCGAGCAACTTCACGTCGCCAGCGCCCATCCCTCGAAGCAGAAACAGAGGCAGGAACAGCAGCAACCCCATACACCAGCCCGCCACGCTCCACAAGACGGCGTGCCAACCCACCACAGCGGCGAAGAACACCGGAGCCACGGCCGCGGCGCCCAGTGTCAATGCGTTGGGAATCCGTCGCGTCCGAAGATCGAAGGCCGCAGCCACCACACCGAGAGCGACCACCGCCACGGCGGAGGCCTCGCTCGCTGGGCCCGTCATGGGCTCGCTCCCGGATCGGGTGGTTCCCACAGACTCTGCACGCCCGTCGTGGCTTCGCTGAAGGTCAGACCGAGTGCAGCCGTGATGCCGTCCCAGACGGCCAGCAACGCGATGCCGAAGAACATCGTGATCAAGGCGTACTCGACCAGATCCTGGCCAGTCGTTTCCCGCCAGAGCCGCTTCATGCTCCGCATCGAGCTCGCTTCCCGGACCATCCGCCGGCAATCCGAGCTAGCCGCCCAGTTGCGACTGAACCTGAGTGAAGACGTTAGTGATGGCGTCGATCACGGGTGGGAATGCTGCCGCGACCGCCAGCGCGATCAGCGAGATCAGCAGCACGTACTCCACCATGTCCTGGCCGTCGTCCTCGCGTAGCAACCGAAGCAAGACGTTCTTCATGTCTCGATGCTCCTTCCGGCCCGAATCGACGGTCTGACCTCCGGGGTTCACAGCGAGAGCGAGTGATGCGTGCGTGGCGAAGCACACTTTGTGCCACTCGCTGTGCGCTGCTTGAAACCTCGGCGCTCCGTCGCAGGTCGCAATCCCGAAAAGCTTTCGTTTCCGTGGCCGGAATAGCCACCATACACCAGAATCGTAAGAGCACCGATGCGTTTTTCCGCGCGCCATTCCGGCCAAGTCGCAAAAGCGCGTTATCGGTGGCTAGGCACCGAATAGTCGCCGTATGAGATGACTTTCAGGGAAAAAGAGCCGTGACACCGCGGGGAACGGCCGACTAGACGGTCAACCAACGGCCGATGCAGCCTCGGGCAACGGCCTTCACAAAGTGACCCGGATCCGCATCCGAAAACGCACCGGGCGTCCATCTCTGACCGCAGGCTTGAAGAGCCATGCCTTCGCGGCGGCCACGAGCATCCGATCCTGAAAGCGATTGGAGGGCGAGATCAGGCGCACGTGCTCGACGGCGCCCGATTCGCCGACGATGAGCTCGAGGGTGCCGATGGATTCGGGCGCGACGCCGGGAGCAGGCTCGGCAGGCAGATGGGGACGAAGGAGGATCGCAGGCTGGACGCCCTGATCCCCTGATGCGTAGATGACGCCGGGTCTCACCTCGGGAGCGCTCGCGGTGTTGGCCGGCAGCGCTGCCCCTGACAGCTCGTTGACTCGCACGTCCACGCCGGCGGCTGTCCGCCCCGGCGCAGGCGAAGGATCCGGACGCTGCCGTTCCACCGGCAGCACGCGATCGTGGCCGCGGGGTGTGGGCGCCGAAGCATCTCGCGTCGTTGGACCGACGCGGACGGCGGGCGGCGGGCCAGCCGACGTCGGGACCGAAGGAGCGGGCGCTGCCGGATCGGGAGCCACCTCGTCGTCGACGGGTTGCGCCGCTGCGGATTCGGGCCGCTCGGGCGCCTTGGGCGTCGTGAGGAACGTCGCCGCGAGAAAGGCGACGAGCAGCGCGACCAACGCAACGATGGCAGAGGGCAGGGCGAGACGCCGCGCGAGCTGGCGCGTCGACTCGGCCACCTCCACCGGGCGGGGAGCAGCGCTTCGTGGTTCGTCGGGCTGCTGGCGCGCCCGTTCCCGGAGCCGCTCGAGCGCGGCACTGGCACGCGACTGCTCGACGACGAGCACGGCGCGTTTCGCGAGCTCCCGCAGCATGTCGTCGCGCCCGGGTCGCTCGAAGAAGCTCAAGTCACGAAGGAAACGATCGAGCGCGGCGGCTGGCGCTTCCGCCGGGTCGGTGGCGCGGTAACGCTGCGCGAGCTGCACGAGCTCGACCGGACAGGGGCGCGACTCGAGGAGCCGCTCGAGCACGGCGGCCACCCCCTGCACTGGAGCGCCCTCGTGCGTGGCGTCGTTCACGATGCCCACGTCGCCATCGAGCGCCAGGCCCATGGCCTCGAAGGCGGGACTCCGCGGCAGCTGCACTTCGCGGACGGCGGCCGCAAGCGCGGCCCCGAGGGCCACTGCTTCATGCCAATCGAGAGCGACGCCCGGCAGGCACAGCTCCCGAAGCGGGATCATCGGGGGTGGGGACGCCAGAAATCTGAGTCTACGGGAGCGAGTGCGACGGCGCAACGGGGGGCGACGGGCTCAACGGGTGCGAGGGGGGGATGCGCCGCTTCGCACCTGTGCACCCTGTCGTCGCACCCGTCGCAGTCGCACCTCGTGGGTTACTTGAGCAATTCCATCAGGTAGTCGGTCGCTTCCTTCGATCGCATGGTCGACAGTCGGCTCACGAGCGCTCGCTTGAGCTCGGGATCCTTCTCCTGCCGTGCGAGCGTGACCAATGCGGTGGCGTTGTTCTGCGTGTAGAGCGCGTCGACGATGGCCGAGCGTACTTCTTTGGCTTGCTCTTTCGCATAGAGCGACATGAGCAGCTGGGCCGTAGCTGGATCGCGCTTCAGACCCAGGCTTCGGATCGCCGTGCGGCGCAGCTCGGGATCGGATTCGGACTGCGCCAGCGCCGCAAGTCGATCGGTGTTGTCGCTGATGGCAAGCCCACGCAGGATCTGCTTCTTCACCTCGGGCGAGGTCTCCTTCGCATACAGCTCGGCGAGCTCGGCACCCGCCTTCATCTCGCCGAGCTTACGGACGGCTTCGAGGCGCAGCTCCGGCGACGTCTCCAGGCGCGCTGCGGCCAGGAGCCGCTCCCGATCCTGGGCCAGCAGATACCCTCGTAGAATCGCGCGCTTGACGGCGGGGTCCTGCGACGAGCCGTAGATGTCCGACAGCAGGCGTCCGCTGTCGGGCATGCGCATCATGCCGACGAACTCCACGGCCTTGAGCTGCAGGTCCGGATTGCCGCCCCCTTTCGCGATGCGGATGACCACGTCGCGTGCCGCCGGCTTGTTGCTGTGAGCGAGGACGAAAAGCGCCCGCTCCTTGAGCCGCGGGGGATGCGCGCCCTTGAGCAGACCCTCGATCATCGGTACGGCCGTCTCGGAATCGCTCGACGCCAGCCCCTGGAGCGCCAGCAGTTTCAGATCTTCGTCGGCGGCGGAGTCGGGTGACACGGGCTGACCCGTCGACTGCCGGATCTGAACTTCGAGCGCGCTGGCCTCCGCGACCCAGGCGCTGGTCGGATAGGCGCTCCTGAGCTCGCCCAACGAAGCGAGCGCTTCGGCACGCTGGCCCAGGCGGTTCTGCGAATACGCACGCCAGTAGAATGCCCCGACGGCCTTCGGTCCCTGCCGCGAGGACGACACGAGCGAGAAGGCCTCGAGCGCCTCTTGCCATTCCCCGCGATCGAGCGCCTGGCGGCCGCACCGATAGAGCGACTCGGCATGGTCGTCGTCGCGGATCGTGCCCATGCGGCATCCCGGCTTCGGGCCTTTCTCGGGACGATCCTTTCCGACCCGCACGACCTGCCACTTGGCCAGCTTCATGTTCTCGACGTCGACGTTCTTGATGACCGTCTCGACGTCGATAGTGGCGGCCTTGATCGCAGCTTCTTCGGCCTTCATGGCCGCGGCCTCCACCTTGGCCCGCACGTTCTCGTCGAAGACCTTCTCCGGCTGCGCGAAGGCGGTCGATGCAAACAGCGCCAGCACGCACGGAGCGATGGCGACGGCAACTCTGGGTCTCATGGTGTCTATCCTTGTCTTCGGTCTTCGGTCTATCCGGTCTTCGGTCTACGGTCTTCGGTCCTACAGGGCGTGTCCACGGTCGCGCAGAACGGTACCGGCAAGCCGAACGCGGCGTTGCACGTCTTCGATGTCCAGTCGGCCGCGCAGGCCATCGAGGTCGGCCGGTCCCGCGTCGCGCGAGGCGTGAGCCACCTCGATGAGCACGCGTTCGAGATCGTCGAGCAGTTTCACGACGTCGGCGTCGCCGGAAAAGCTCGCCGACTGGCGATACAAGCGATTCGCGCTCGCGAGGTCGTCGGCTGCCGCGGCGACGTCGAACACTTCCGCGGCGTCCTCGGCGGTCGTCAGGTCGGTCAGCATCATGCCCGTGCGCTCGAGGTGTTCGGTGACGGCGGAGAGCAGCACGCGCTCCGACGCGCCGGCAGCCACTTCGGGCAGCATGCGCCGCGTCGGCGTCGCCGCGGATTGCGCCGCGCCGGACGAGGCGCGTTCCGACAACCAGGGCATCGACGAGGTATCGAGGACGAGCGTGACGAGCGTCGCTGTCGCCGCGGCCAGGGCCGCGTGCGCCCACCAGTTGCGGAGCGAGAACAGTGGGGCCCACGTCGCGCGCGGTGCAGCGGGCTCGGGTCGATCGAGCCGCGGTTCGATCAGGTTCCAGATGCGCCGGCCGTAGGCCGCATCCATCGCCGGCGGCTCGAGGGCGTCGAAGGCCTGAAGCGTGCGCTCGATCGCGGCCAGCTCCGCCCGGCAGCGCGCGCACGTTGCGAGATGCGCCGATGCACCTCCTCCGTCGGCGAGGTCGCCCGTCTGGAAGAGCACGAGGTCGGCAGGGCTGAGGTGAGACATGGCAGTGTGTAAGTTGTGCGCAATGACGAATGTACGAATGGCGAATAGCCAACGACGAGTCACGAGTTACAAACGACAAACGAGATCACGCGTGATGAACGACCTGTGAGTCTTTCATTCGTCATTCGTCATTCGTCATTCGTCATTCGTCATTCGTCATTTGTGATTCGCTATTCCCTAGACGAACTCCGCCAGCGCGACACGCATTTTGCGAACCGCACGAAAGATGCTGTGCTTCGTGGCGTTGATCTTCAGGTTCATCTGATCCGAGATCTCCTCGATAGATAGACCTTCGACGTGCCGCAGTACGAAGGCTTCTCGCTCGCGGGCTGTCAGGCCCACCATCGCAGCCCGGATTCGCGACTGAATCTGCCCGCTCATCACCATCCGGTCCTGGTCCGCCGATCGCGCCAGGTCGATCGACGCCGTCGTCGGCTCGCCGCTCTCCGACTCGATGGGCTCGTGGCTTTTGCGGGTCCTCAGGAGATCGACCGCGCAGTTCGACGCGATTCGATACAGCCACGTGCTGAAGGTCGAGCGGGCTTCGAATCGCGCGAGCTGCTTGAAGGCCTTGATGAAGCTCTCCTGCACCACCTCGTCGGCGTCCGACTCGTTCCCGGTGAGCCGGAACGCCAGGCGGAAGACACTCCGGCTGTGCCGCTCCACCAGGAGCCGGAAGGCCTCACGGTCGCCAGCTTGGGCCCGCTGAACCAGAGAGTCGTCGCTCTCCACGAGCATTCTTGGGTTTAGACGGGAGGGTGGGATGGCGGTTAGGGTCCCAGCCCATCCAGCCGAGCTCGAATGCGGCGCAGGGCCGCGCGGTCCGCGACCGAGTAGCCCCCGCCCGCCGGACCGAACGAAACCGCCGGATTGGCGCGCCCGGAGTGGTCCTCGAGCGGCCGGAACGGGCCGGCGTGCACCTCGCGGACGCCGGTCGTGCGAACGACGTCGGCCACGGTCGCCTCGCGGATTCCGCCACCTGCCAGGACGTCAATCCGCCCGGCTGCCTGGGTCACCAGCGCCGCGATGAGCTCGGCGCCGTCCCGGGCCGATCGCGCCTGGCCACTCGTCAGGACCCGCCGGATCCCGCAGCCGACGAGCGTATCGAGCGCTCGCCGGGCATCGGCGGTCACGTCGAAGGCCCGATGGCAGGCCGCTTCGAGCGGCCCGGCATCCTCGACGAGCTGGCGCATGCGCCCGGCGTCGATCGCCCCGTCAGCGGTCAGGATGCCGAAGACGACACCAGATGCGCTCTCCGCGCGCGCCATCTCGACGTCCCGCCGCATGGTGGCAAAGTCGGCCTCGCCGTAGCAGAAGGCGCCGGCCCGCGGGCGAATCATGCAGACGATGGGCAGCCGGGTCCGGGCGAGGGCCTCTGCGAGGAGGCCGCGCGAGGGCGTCAGGCCACCCAGCTCGATGGCCGAGCACAACTCGATGCGGTCGGCGCCTGCCGCTTCCGCTTCCTCGCAGTCGAGAGCCGAGCAGCACACCGCTTCCAGCAGAATTCCCATACCGCAGAATCTTCAAAACGGGGTCGGGTCGAATTTTCGAATTCTGCGACCGGTCGGTCGATGGTCGCAAGAACTGAAAATTCGACCCGACCCCAGTTTGCGGAAACTGAAATTCGGCCCGACCCCACGGTGGCATATGATCCGGCCCGTGGGCGAGACGGTGGAGGCTTCGGTCGACGCGCTGCTGCGGCGGATCCTGACGAGCCGCGTCTACGAGGTCGCCCGCGAGACGCCGCTCGATCTCGCGCCGCGGCTCTCCGGACGACTCGCCAATACAGTCCACTTCAAGCGCGAGGATCTGCAGTCGGTCTTCAGTTTCAAGCTGCGCGGCGCCTACAACCGCATCGCCCATCTGCCGCCGGCCGAGCGCGAGCGCGGCGTCATCACGGCGAGCGCCGGCAACCACGCCCAGGGCGTCGCCTGCTCCGCCCGGAAGCTCGGGCTGCGCGCGGTCATCGTCATGCCGCAGACGACGCCCGCCATCAAGGTGGATGCGGTCCGCGCGCTCGGCGCCGAGGTGGTGCTCGCCGGCGACAGCTACTCGGACGCGCAGGCGCACTGCGATCGCCTCGTCGCCGAGACCGCCCTCACCTTCATCCATCCCTTCGACGATCCGCTGGTGATTGCCGGCCAGGGCACGATCGGGGCCGAGATCGTCCGGCACCGGCAGGGAGCGGAGCTCCACGCGGTGTTCGTGCCGGTGGGCGGCGGCGGCCTCATCGCCGGCGTCGGCAGCTACATCAAGGCGGTGCTGCCCGAGGTGCGCATCATCGGCGTCGAGCCGTTCGATTCAGACGCCATGTACCGGTCGCTGGCGGCGGGCCGGCGCGTGACGCTCGACCAGGTCGGCATCTTCGCGGATGGCGTGGCCGTCCGCACCGTGGGCGCGCACACCTTCGCGATTGCCCGTGAGGTGGTCGACGACATCGTCCGGGTATCGAACGACGAGATCTGCGCCGCGATCAAGGACATCTTCGACGACACGCGCAGCGTGATGGAGCCGGCCGGCGCGCTTGCCGTGGCCGGCTGCAAACGCTACGTCGAGGAGCATCGAGCCGAGGGCCAGCATCTGGTCGCGATCCTGAGCGGCGCGAACGTGAACTTCGATCGCCTGCGCTTCGTGGCGGAGCGCGCGGAGCTCGGCGAGGCGCGCGAAGCGCTGTTCGCCGTGACCATTCCGGAGCGTCCGGGCGCCTATCGCGAGTTCTGCCGGGCACTCGGTCCGCGCGTGGTGACGGAGTTCAATTACCGGCTCAACGGGCGACGGCAGGCGCACATCTTCGTGGGGATCGGCATCGAGTCGCGGCAGGACGCTCGCGCGCTCGCCGACACCCTGCGCGCACGCGGCTACGAGACGCTCGATCTCTCCGACAACGAGATGGCCAAGCTCCACGTGCGGCACATGGTCGGCGGGCCGGCGCCGGAGGTCCGTGACGAGCGCATCTACCGCTTCGAGTTCCCCGAACGGCCGGGAGCGCTGATGCTGTTCCTCGAAACGCTCGGCGGCCGCTGGAACATCAGCCTCTTCCACTACCGCAACCACGGCGCCGACTTCGGCCGCGTGCTGGTCGGCTTCGAGGTGCCCGACGCCGAGCTCGGCGCGTTTGCCGCGTTCCTCGAGACGCTCGGCTATCCCTACCTGCGCGAAGTCGGCAACGACGCGTATCGCCGCTTCCTGACCCCCGGATAGAGGGGTCGGGTGCTTTTTCCACCGAAACGGTCTGAGTCAGGGTGAAAAAGGACCGACGGCCACCGCGGCCTCGGCCTGCGCCTCCTCCACCATCCCATCCTCGGCGCGCCAGGCCGGCGTCGACGGATTTTCTTCGAGCGTGTGTCCCGGCGCCGCGACTTCGGGCGCCGCCGGCACCGCCAGCATCAGGTCCTCGTCGAGGGCCAGGGCCGCATCATGACGCAGGGCGCCGTTGACGAGCCCCTTCACCCGCGAGCGAACCACCTTGCCCGTCACCATGACCCGACGCGTCAGTCGTGGTGATACGGACGCCCGGACGCCGATGAGCAACCGGCTGTCGCACTCGAACAGGACGCCGCGATTCGAGAAGTTCACGAGGGATACTTCGGACCCGCCAATGAGCCGTGCCGTCAGGGTGCCCAGCTTCCGGGCGTCATGGCGAACCCCGTCCCGGCGGTCGTTCGTGCCCCCCGGCCCGGCTGGGATGCATCCTGCTGCAGAGATCTGCTCATTATTCACCCGCACGGCTCTGGGGCTCGTACGCGTGGGCCCCCATGAAACCTCGAAAATCGGCACACCTCGGGGAAGATGAGGCAGAACGTAAACGTACGAAGCTTGCGGGGTGCAACCGCCACCGGGTGCACAGGGTGCGACAGGTGCTGAGGAGCCGCGCTGCACGCGGTGCGCTACGCTGGAGCCGGATGAGCGACGCGACCAGGTGCGCCGAGGGCTCGGCGCCGAGCGAATGGAACGCCAGGGAATATCACCGGCTGTCGGATCCGCTGGTGGAGCTCGGGTTGAAGGTGCTCGGGCGTCTCGAGCTGCGTGGAGACGAGCGGGTGCTCGACGCGGGCTGCGGCACGGGCCGCCTCACCGCCGTACTCATCGATCGTCTGCCTGCCGGCTTCGTCGTCGGCCTCGATTGTTCGAGCAACATGCTGCAGCAGGCGCGCGCGCTGCTGCGCGGGAGGAAGTTCGCCACGGTGCAAGCCTCGCTGCCGGACCTTCCGCTCGACTCGTCGGTCGACGTCGTGTTCAGCACGGCAACGTTCCACTGGGTGCTCGACCACCCGGCGCTGTTTGCGTCGATTCACCGCGTGCTCCGTCCGGGCGGACGGCTCGTGGCGCAGTGTGGCGGCGGCCCGAACATCGCGAGGGTGCACGGCCGCGCCGAGGCGCTGATGGCCACGCCGCCGTTCGCGGCGAGCTTCGACCGCTTCACGCCGCACTGGCACTTCGCCGACGCCGAGACGACGGCAGCGCGCCTTCACGCGGCGGGCTTCCACGAGATTGAGACGTGGCTCGAGGAAGCGCCCGTCATCCTCCCGGATGCCACGACGTATCACGATTACCTGACGACGGTCATTCTCCGCGGTCACGTGGCGTATCTCCCTGAAGAGCGGCGACACGAGTTCGTCGCCGCCGTGACGGCACAGGCGGCACACGACGATCCACCGTTCCTTCTCGACTACTGGCGGCTCAACATCGCCGCGAGAAAACCGGGCTAGCGCGGGAGGCGGGGCCGTCAGCCCCGGCCTCCTGATGTCGGGGCTAAATGTTGCACATCACCAACGGCGATTCGGCAGCGGAGACGATGCTGGCGGCGCGACTTCCTGGTGAGGTCTTGCCGTGGGTCGACATTCTTCACGAGGGTCCCGTGCTCCCGGGGCTCGACGACCGGTCGCTTGCGCACGTCCGCAGCGCCTTTCTCACCTCGCACGGCTACGCCTCGCTCGACGAGGCCGAGCGGTGGCAGAAGAGCCTGCTCGCCGGGCTCGAGCGCTACACGGAGCACGAAGAGGTCGTGCTGTGGTTCGAGCACGATCTGTTCGATCAGCTGCTGCTGCTGCGCCACCTGGTTTGGTTCGCGCGCCAGCCGGTCGCGCCCCGCAAGCTGAGTCTCGTCTGCATCGACGAGTACCTCGGCATGCTCGAGCCCGAGCGATTCACCGAGCTGCTACCGCAGCGCCGCGGCGTCACGGACATGGACACCGCGTTCGCGCGCCACGCGTGGGCGGCCTTCACGGCGGAGGATCCGTCGGGTGTCGAAGCGGTGGCGGCGCTGCCGAGCGCGCCGCTTCGCTTCGTGCCCGCCGCGTTCCGGCGGCTGCTCCAGGAGTATCCGTGGACGCGCGACGGGCTCTCACGATTGGAGCGGCAGGGTCTCGAAGCGCTCGCGGCCGGCGCGAAAACGCTCGGCGAAGCCTTCCCGCGCTCGACGCAGGCCGAGGAGGCGATCTTCCTCGGCGACCTCACCTTCTTCGTCAGGATGCGCGGCTGGGCCGACTGTCCAGTTCCCCTCATGAATCTTCAGCTCGCGGGCACGCCCGAGGACATCGCGCGCGCGCCCGCATCGCTCACCGAGACGGGGCGTGCGGTGTTGGCCGGACGCGGCGACGCCATTCGGCTGAACGGCATCGATCGGTGGATCGGCGGCGTGCATCTCGTTGGCGCCGACGCCGAATGGCGCTGGGACGGATCGTCGGGAAGGATTGTGGGGGCGGTCTAAGAAGGTGGAAGGGGGTCAGGAGTCGTCATCCGAACCACGACGAGTCCTGATCCCTGTCGACCGGCGGGGCGGAAGCCCCGACCTCGCACCGCAGGCGTCCTACTTCACTAACGCGACGTCGAGCATGCGGCGGAGGCGGTTCTCCGGACCGCGCGAGGCAACGAGGCGCGTACCGTCGTAGAGGAGCACCGCGTACTCGCCGTGGAAGAGCGGCTGCAGCTCCTTGATGCGCTCGGTGTTCACGATGGTCGAGCGGTGGATGCGGATGAAGCGTTCCGGATCGAGCGCCGCCTCCATCCCTTTCATCGTCTCGCGGAGCAGGTGCGAGTGCGCGCCGATGTGCAGACGGACGTAGTTGCCTTCGGCCTCGACCCAGTCGATCTCGTCCACCTTCACGAAGTGGATGCGGCCCGACGACTTGACGACAATCCGCTTCGTGTAGCGCCGTTCGCCGCCGAGATCGTCGAGCAGGTTCATCAAGCGCCGCTCCACGGGCCCGCCGTTCGACGCTTCGGGCCTCACCTCCTGGCGCGCGCGCTGGAGGGCTTTCTGGAACCGGCGCGCCGTGAACGGCTTCAGCAGGTAATCGAGCGCGTGCACCTCGAAGGCCTGGATCGCGTACTGGTCGTAGGCCGTCACGAAAATGACCGCGGGCAGCGGCCGGTCGGTCACCGCCTGCAACACTTCGAAGCCGTCCATCGCCGGCATCTGGATGTCGAGCATCACCAGGTCGGGGGCGTGCTCGGTTATCGACTGGACCGCCTGCCGGCCATCCGCCGCCTCCCCGATCACCTCGATGTCCGACTCTTGCTGCAGGAGCGTTCTGAGGCGCTCGCGCGCCAGTGGCTCATCGTCGACGATCAGCGTTCGT
>CAWJAP010000017.1:0-199037 GCA_963840865.1 Vicinamibacterales bacterium | reverse complement strand
TCCTGCGGCCGGCTGAATCATCTCTTACCGGGCTGTTCTCACTCGTGCCGCAGGTGGTCGATGCCGTCAGGGCACCGGTGGTCGCTGCCGGTGGCATTGCGGACGGCCGTGGCGTGGCCGCGGCGCTCACGCTCGGCGCGTCGGGCGCCCAAATCGGCAGCGCGTTTCTCGCGTGCGAGGAGTCCAACGCGCCGCCCGATCACAAGGCGGCGCTCCTCCACGCGCGATCGAGGCCGACGTTGCTGACGCGGGTCTACACCGGCCGGCTCGCACGAGGGTTCTCCAACCTGCTCGGAGAAACCCTGCAAGCGGCGGGCGGCCCGTGGCTGCCCTACCCCTTGCAGGGCGACCTGCTCAGCGCCCTCCGCGTCGAAGCCATCCGGCGTGGCCGGCCCGACCTGATGGCGCTCTGGGCCGGTCAATCCGCGCCACTCCTGAAGCATCGGCGCGCCGGCGAGCTCTTCGCCCACCTCGTGGCCCAGGTCGATCGGCTCATGGCCCGGGAGTAGCGCAGGCAAACAGGGCTGAAGCCCTGTCCCATCCGAGAAAAGCGACACCGGAGTCGACCCCGCAACGGCTTGACTACACATGTCGTCACTGGTATCGTGACGACACTTGTAGTCATCAGGGGAGGGAACACTCGTGGCCGCCTCGTCGTCGATTGGTGAACAGGAACTGACGCTGCTCCGCTTCATCGCGGACCGCAGCGCTTTGACCGTCGGCGAGGCCGCCGACGAGTTCGGTGCCGCGCGCGGGCTGGCCCGCTCGACGGTGCTGACGATGATGGAACGGCTGCGACGGAAGGGTCATCTCGTGCGGCGGCTGGTCGACGGCGTCTATCGCTACCGCGCGCGTACCTCGTCGGCCGAGCTCCTGAAGGGCGCCGTCGAGCGGTTCGTCGAGGGTCATCTCGAGGGATCCGTTTCCCCGTTCTTCGCGTATCTCTCCGAGCCCGGCCGCGTATCGGACGAGGAGCTGCGCGAGCTCGAAGACATCGTCGCCAAACTCAGCGCTGGCCAGCGAAAGGACCGGTGATGCTCGACACGCTCGCACGCGCATCGCTCGAAGGCGCGCTCCTCGTGGCCATCGTCTGGACCGCCGCGCGCCTGCTGCCCAATCTGTCGCCGGCGACACGGACACTTCTCTGGTGGTGCGCCGCCGCCAAGTTCGTCGTCGCGCTCGTCTGGGTCGCGCCGGTCAATGTGCCGATCCTTCCGGCCGCACCCCAATCCACGAGCGTTCGCACGACTGGCCCCGGGTCGAACGCTTCGACGATCGCGCCGCAGGCGATCGCTCCAGCGAACGCGTCGCGGACCGGCTCGAGCGCGCGGCCGGTCTGGCGCGATCTGGCTGCCGGGCTATGGGTCATCGGTGTCGTGGCGGCCACCGCGGCCGGCTGGCGCCGTTGGCGGCAGGCCGCGGCTGTGAAGCAGCGCGCGCAAGAGGCGCCCGCGCCTGTCCGCCGCATGACCGCGCAGCTGGCTGTGCGACTCGGCGTGCGGAGAGAGCCCGCGGTGCTCGTCTCGCCCGCAGTGCAGACGCCGCTCGTCGCCGGGCTTCGGCGGCCGGCGATTCTCGTTCCCGAGGCCTTCCTCGCGCTTCCGGAACGGCAGCAGCGCATGGTGCTCTGCCACGAGCTCGCCCACGTCAAGCGGGGCGATCTGTGGTTCGGCTGCGCGCCGGCGCTGGCCGAGCGTGTGTTCTTCTTCCATCCCCTGGCCCATCTCGCCGCGCGCGAGTACGGCCTCTGGCGCGAGGCGGCCTGCGATGCGACGGTCATGCGCACGCTCGACGCCTCGCCACGCGAATACGGCCGCCTGCTGCTCGATCTCGGCATCTCGCGACCGCGCGTGGGCCTCTCGGCCGCCGGCGCGTCCTGGTCCTTTTCGAGTCTCAAGCGGAGAATCGCCATGCTTCGTGAGCCGTCCAACCGTCCGTTCACGTCCCGTCTGATCGGGGCCGGCGCCGTCGCCCTGGCCGTGGGCGCCATCGTTCCCCTCCAGCTGACCGCACGCTCGCCGCATCCGGTCACCGTCATCGAAAGCGGACCTCCGGCCACGGCTGCACCAGCGGCGGTGCCCGCTCCGGTCGCTGCTTCCGAACGCGTCGAAACGCGCGGTCAGGGAAAAGCCGATGCGCGTGACGAGGACCGGCCCACCTACGTCCTGCTGCACGACGACCAGCACTCCACGTCGTCCGGCACGTCGGGCGACATGCGGCGCGCGCGCAGCTATCAGCGCTCCGGCGAGCCCCTGCTCTGGTTCCGTCACGATGGCCGCGAGTACATCGTCCGCGATCCCGCGACGCTCGACGAGGTCGAAGCCGTCTGGAAGCCGGTTAGCGAGCTCGGCGGCGAGATGGGCAAGATTGGGGCGAAGCAGGGCGAGATTGGCGCGAAGCAAGGAGCGATCGGCGCGAGGCAGGGGTTGGTCGGTGCGGAGCAGGGCCGCATCGGCGCACAGCAGGGCGCGCTCGGCAGCCGGCAGGCCGTCCTCGCCGCGCGCGAAATGGGGCAGCCGTCCGAGGCGCAGCGCGCCGAAATCGAAAAAGAGCGCAGCCGCATCGACACGCAGATGCGCGAGCTGAGTGCCGAGATGGAGAAGCTCGGCAAGAAGATGGAAGAAGTCAGCCAACCCATGGAGGCGCTGGGCAGGGAGATGGAAGTCTACGGGCGCGAGATGGAAGCGCTCGGCAAGAAGATGGAAGCCGAATCGAAGAAAGCGGAGCGGGCGATGCGCGAGCTCATCGAGCGCGCGGTGCAGACCGGGACCGCCCAGATCGCAAAGTAGCCGATCGCGAAAGAGGGCGCGGCTTCGGCCGCGCCACAGCTCACGCCCTCACCTGGCGGATTCCGAGGCTGGCAGGCGGATCGTCTTCCCCGTCTTCGCCGATTCCCGGGCGGCCTCGAGGATCTCGACCACGATCACGTTGTTGCGCAGCGACGAGAGCCCCGAAGGCACGAGCCGGCCCTGCGCAACCGCGGCGAGATACGACAGCGGGTCGCTCTCGTCGGGCGGCCAGGGCTCGGGCTTGGTCTGCGTTTCCTGCGCACCGGGCAGCCGCAGCCGCACGTTCTGGGGACCCGTGGCAATCGCGTACGCCTTCTCGCCGTAGACCTCGAGGTCCTTGCGGTTGAACGGCCAGTTCCACGACGCCTGCACGATCGCCTGCGCGGTTGGATACTCGAGCACAATCGTCGCTTCATCGTCCACGCGCGGGTAGATGGCGGGCTTGAGCCGCTGCGTGACGGCGGTCACCGAGACCGGGCGCTGATCGTCCATCAGCCACGTCATCAGGTTCGCGCCGTAGCACCCGAAATCGAAGAGCGCGCCCGCGCCGTTCCGCTCCGGATCGCCGAGCCAGTCGAGGAATTCCGGCTGCACGCCGATCTCCTTGGGACCCTGGTGTCCGTCCATCGCGACCACCTTGCGAATCACGCCGCCGGCCCGCTCGTCGTGCATGACGCGCCAGATGGTGCGGTGGCTCGGATACCAGGTGGTCTCGTAGTTCACGAGCACGTGGATGCGCCCGCGCGCGGCCGCGCGCTCGATCGCGCGAGCCTGCTCCATCGATACGGCAAGGGGCTTCTCGACCATCACGTGGACGCCGCGGGCCGCGGCGGCGTCGATGACGGCCAGGTGATCGAACGTGTTCGTGAACGCGGCCACCGCATCGGGCTTCGCGGTGGCGAGCATGTCGTCGAGCCGCGCGAACGCGCGCTTCGAGTCGAGCCCGTGCTTGACGCGGAACTGCTCCAGCAGCGTCGCGTCGGGCTCGTGGACCCCGACGAGCTCGACATCGGTCCGTCCGGCCGCGGCACGCATGAACCCGTGGACGTGACCGTGGACGAGTCCGGCGATCGCGAGGCGCAACGGACCGGTCGCCGGCTGCCTGGCCACGGGGTGCGCCGGGGCGTCCGCCGCGGCCAGGATCAGAGGCACGACCAGGACGAGCACGACGGCCGACGCGAACCGAACAGGCTTGAGCGCCATCAGGATGCCCTCGACGAATCGCGCCCGACGGGCGCGCCAGCGGGCATCCTATCAGCGGGGCGGGGAAATGGGGTCGGGTGCTTTTTTACCGAGTCCGTAAAAAAGCACCTCGGTCTTCCGTCTTCGGTCTTCGGTCGCGACACGTGCTCGATCCGTTGACACGGCGCGATGAACCGGTAACCGCGGCGAGGAAGCGTTTCGATGAATCGTGGCGACTCCGCGGAGTCATCGAGCGCGGATCGGATCTGCGCGATACAGAAGTTCAAACCGCGCTCGAAGTCGACGAACGTGCCTTCGGGCCAATCAACTCGCGCAGCTCGTCGCGCGACACGACCTCGCCTGCGCGCTCGGCGAGCACGCCCAGCACGCGTGCCCGGCTGCGGCTGCAGCTTCACCGGCGTGCCCTCGCGCGAAAGCGCACCCGTCCCGGAATCGAGGTCGAACAGGCCGAACCGCATGCGCACGCTCATGTGCACAACCTTACGGGCTCGAGGCTCGGGGCTCAAAACATCAACTTCATGCCGAACTGCAGCAGACGCGGCGGGCCGGCCGAAAGAATGCGCCCGAAGTTGGCGGAGTTCAGGTCGGCGACCGGCAGGCCGAAGTTCGCGTGATTGGCGATGTTGAACGCCTCCGCTCGGAACTGCAGCCGCGTCCGCGCGCTGAGCGAGAACGTGCGCACGAGCGACAGGTCGACGTTGGTGTAGGCCGGGCCGCGGGCGATGTTGCGGCCGGCGTCACCGAACTGGCCCGCCTGCGTCTGCGGGTTCAGGCGCTGGAACGCGGAGCGGCTGATCCACGCGTCGACGGTGCGCGGGCCGCCGTTCGGATCGCCGACCAGGTTCGGCCGGCTCGCCGCGAAGCCCGAAATCGGCGGGCTGTTGGCCTGCAGCGAGACGTTGGCCGAGTCGGAGACGGTGAACGGCGTGCCCGAGTTGTGCGTCGGCGATGACGTTGAGCTGCCAGCCGCCGAGGACCGCGCGCAGCGGCGCCGGGCGCATCGGACGGCAGGCGCGGCTCCCAGCTCGCGCTCGCGACGAAACGATGCCGCGCGTCGAACAGCGACGGGCCGTACTCGGCGCCGAGATCGAAGGGATTCTGCGCGAGGTCGTTCTCGCCGGCGAGCGGCTTGGCCGCCGCGCCCGAGAGGTTCATCGCCGACAGATAGTCGAGCGACTTCGAATACCAGTACGACACGTTGAAGCCGAGCCCGCGCCGTAGCGCCGCGACAGGCTCGCCTGTCCGGCGTGGTAGGTCGAGCTGGTGATGTTGCGTCAGCATCGCGATGGTCGAGAAGTCGCAGGTGCCGCCGTCGGCGGGACAGTTGGCGTAGATGCGGCGGCGATCGGCGTTCTGCGCGGTCGCGCCCGGCCCGTAGACCGCCGGGTTCGCCTCGACGTTGCGCGGCAGCTGCGAGCCCTTCGCGCCGACGTAGCGCACCTCGACGAGGTAGCGGTCCCACAGCGAGCGCTGCACGCTCGAGATTCCAGTTCTGCGCGTACGGCGGCTTGGCGTCGCGTCGATCGCGAACACCGTCGACGGCCGCACGAACGTCTCGGGCGCCGGATACGCGCGGCCCTGATACGGATTCTGGAAGTTCAGCCCGGCGCCGCTGTACTGATTGAACTGCGCCCACGGGATCGCGCTGATCGCGACCTGCGAGGCCGTGCCCGATCCGTTCTGGAACTGGTCGTAGAAGATGCCGTAGCTCGAGCGCACCGACCACGTGCCCGTCGCCGGTCGGATCCCAGGCGAACGCCGACGCGCGGCATCAAGCCGTAGGCGCCGTGCGCGATGCCCTGCGCCGACGCCGGGATCGCCGGGGAAGACCAGGCCGCGCGGCGCGTCGGGCCGCACCTCGACTGCACGCCGGGAATGAAGCCGTTCAGGCGATCCTCGATCTCGGTCAACGGGTTGATGCGCTCGTAGCGCAGCCCGTAGTTGAGCGTCAGCCGCTGCGCGACGCGCCATTCGTCCTGCGCGATAGGCGCCGACGCTCCACACGCGCAGCCGCGGGTGAAGTCGCCGAGCCCCTGATAGAACGTCACCGGCGAGCCGAGCAGCAGGTTGGCGATCGCGTTGTTGGTCGGGAAGGTCGAGGCGAACACGAAGAACGCGTTCGGCGCGATCGCCTGGAACATGTCGACGCCCGTGTGCCGGAACTCCCCGCCGACCTTCATCAGGTGCGCGCCGCGGCTCCACGACACGCTGTCCTGGACCTCGAAGGTCGTCTGCGTCGAGTTGCGCGGGCCGGTGATCGCGCCGCCGATCGGCGTGTAGCCGCTGATGTTGAAGAACGGCGGCCCCTGGCCCAGCTCGTTCGCCGACTCGTAGCCGAAGCCGAGCGCGCTCGGCGGCGTCCGGTTCAGCCGCTGATCGAAGAAGAACTTGTAGCGCAGCAATTCGAGCCGCGCAGCGAGTTGCGTCAGCGACGGCGAGAAGATGTGCGTGCTCGACACCACCGCCGAATGCGCGGCGATGTCGTCGCGCGTCGGATAGCCGGGCACGTCGGTGCCGCGCACCGAGACCGGGTTGATGTTGTGGCCGCCCGAGTAGGAGTAGCGCGCGAACATCTGATCGTTGGGCGACGCGTTGAAGTCGACGCGCGCCCGACCTGATCGAGCTCGTTCTTGGCGATCAGCGTCTCGCGATAGATCGACGGCGAGACGTTGCCGAGCGGATACAGGTTGCACGACGTTGCGGGCGACCGGATTGATCGCGGCTGCCGGAATCTGGTTGCCCGGGAATCGGCGTCGCCGCCCGCCGCGAAATTGAGCAGCGGTCGCCGACATCCCCGAAAAGTCGCCCTGCCGCTCCTGCGGCCGTCGGCACCGTCGCCGTCGTCGTCACGCCCTGCTTGTTGCGGAAGCCCTCGTAGTAGCCGAAGAAGAACGCGCGGTCGCGACTGGAGCGGACCGCCGAGGGTGCCGCCGAACTGGTGCTGATTGAGCGGCTCGACCTCGGCCGAGAAGAAGTTGCGCGCGTCGAACGCGTCGTTGCGCAGGAACTCGTAGACGCTGCCGTGAAACTGGTTGCCGCCCGATCGCGTCACGACGCTCGTGGTCGCGCCGCCGGTGCCGCCGTACTCGGGCGGCGCGCTCTGCGTCAGGATGCGGAACTCGGCGATCGCGTCGACCGGAACCTTCAGCGCGTAGCCGCCGTCCATGCGGTTCATGTTCTGGGCGCCGTCGACGAGATAGACGTTCTGCTCGGGCCGCATGCCGTTCACCGCGTAGGCCTGTCCCTGCCGCAGCGAGCCGCCGGCGGTGGCGACGCCGGCGGTCAGCGGCGCGACGCCGGTCTGCAGCAGACCCGAGTTGCGTGAAGTTGCGGCCGTTGAGCGGCAGGTCGACGAGCTCGCGTCCGGTGACGACGCGGCCGAGCGCGTTGCTGGCCGTGTCGACGAGCTGCGCGCCGCCGCTCGACCGTGACGGTTTCGTTGAGCGACGAGAGCTCGAGCTGCACGTTGACGCGCACGGTCTGACTGACGTTCACCTGGATCGGCTGCTGCACCAGCCGCGCGAACTGCGGCGCGTCGACGGTGACGCGGTATGGGCCGACCGGCAAGCAGCAGCAGGCGGAAGAAGCCGTCGTCGCCGCTGGTCGTCTCCTTTTCGAAGCCGGTCGCGAGCTCGCGGGCGACGACCCGCGCGCCAGCGACGGTGCTGCCCGTCTTGTCTGTAACGACGCCCTCGATGGCACCCCGTGGATCTTGCGCCTTGACCACGGGAGGCGCGACCAGGCAGGCGGTGGCGGCGAGCGCAATCGCGACCAACCGCGACGTCGTCGCCTTCAGCAGAACGCTGCGTGCACGGACAGTCATCGGCTGATCCTCATTCCACGATTCGACAGTGCAGGAAGTTCAGCGCGCGCCGGGCTCGCGGCTGCAGAAAGTGAAATTCGGCCCGACCCCTCGCCCGAGCGCTAGCGAGGGCCGGCTGCTGTTGCTGGTGGTGTGATCGTGCGGACGTAGCCCTGCTTCGCCATGCGCGCACCCATCTGGTCGTAGACCTCGTGCCCGGTGGGCGTCCACGTCGCGAGCCCGTCCACGTAGCGGTTGAACATGCAGAAGGCTGCGGCAATGAGCACGGTGTCGTGGATCTCGCGATCGGTGGCGCCTTCGCGCCGCGCGCGCTCGACATCGTCCGACGTCACGCTCCGGCCGCTCTCCTGCACCTTGCCGGCAAGGGCGAGCAGCGCCTTCAGCTTTGGCGCGATCGGCGCCCTCTCGGGCTCGCGGCGGACCGCGTCGATGAGGTCGTAGTTGCCGTCGAGGTGATGCGCCGCCGCCGCACGGTGGCTGGAGAAGCAGAACTCGCACGAATTGCGCGTCGAGACGAAGGCGGCAATCATCTCGCGCTCGCCGCTCGTCAAGGTGCTCGGTCCCCTGAGCAGCACTTCAGCCAGCTCCTGCAGCGGTCTGGCGGTTTCGGGCCGGAACGCGAATGCGCTCGTGATACCGGGCAGTCCTTCGGGCAGATCGATGTGCGGCACGGATCACTCCTTGAACGGCGGTACGCGGAACGTACCGCCAGCGCAGCGTCGGAACTGAGCTGAACGGGGCAGTGTGGATCCGTGGGCTGGACCGCTCAATAACGCAAACGCGCTAGTCGCGCGAGTCGTAGGACGTAATCCGCGCGCGAGGTTGGGCTACCTGTCGATGGTGAGGGCACGACATGCCGTGCCCTCCCGTCATTCGTCATTCGTCATTCGTCATTCGTCATTCGTCATTCGTCATTCGTCATTCGTCACTCGTCACTACGATCAGGAGGCCGTCGCAATCGCCTTGGCGTGCTGCCGAATCTTCCCGACCGCCTCGACGATCTGATCCATGTCGCGCCGAGGACCGAGCAGCATCGTCTGCGTGAGCCAGACGGCTTGTGTGCAGAGCAGATCGTTCTGCGGACAGCGGTTGCGCTCGCGCAGGCTCGACAGCTCGGCGTCCGGTAGAGGCGGCGATATCCCGGACTCGAGAGCGTCTGCTCGACGACCGGCGCCGTGTTGAGCGGCGTGTAGCCACCGGACGCGGGTATGCCTTCCGCACGCAGTGCCTTGAGGAACGCGTCGCGTGAGAGGCCGGCGAACGCCTCCTTGTCGTAGCGGAACATGTACAGGTGGTACGCGTTCCGCGTGCAGCCGTCGTACATCCGCGCAGGCGTGATACCTGGGATCTCCCGGAGTCGTGTCGTCAGATAGGCCCCGTTGGCATCTCGAGTCGCGGACTGCTTCTCGAGCCGCGTCATCTGCGACAGGAGGAGCGAGGCCTGAAGCTCGGTGAGCCGGAGGTTCAGCCCCGAGCCGTGATAGGAGAAGTCGGCGCCGCCCACCCGGCGGCCGCGGCTGTTGTTGTGGAACGCATAGCAGCGCTCCACCAGATCGCCATCGTTGGTCAGGATGGCGCCGCCTTCGCCGCAATTGAGGTTCTTGCTCGCCTGGAACGAAAAGCAGCCCGCGCGTCCGAACGTCCCGACCTTGCGGCCCTTCCACTCGGCGAGATGCGACTGGCAGGCGTCTTCGATGATTGGAACGTTCTTGCCGGAGGCGGCCGACGCGATCGCATCGAGGTCGGCGGATGCCCCGCCCAGGTGCACCGGCATGACGACCCGCGTCTTCGGCGTGATCGCCCCAGCGATCTTGCGCGCGTCGATCTGGAACGTCTCGATGTCGGTGTCGACGAAAACTGGCAGCGCGTACATCGAGAGCACGACGTTGATCGTGGCGACGAACGTGTACGGCGGAACGATCACTTCGTCGCCCGGCCCCACCTCCATCGAGCGCAGCACGGTCAGCAGCGCGCTCGTCCCGTTCGCGGTCGCCAGGCAGTGCTTCGCGCCGGTGAGTGCGGCGTAGGCCGTCTCGAACCGGCTCACCTGATCGCCGGTGCCGCGGCCCCACTTGCCGCTGCGGACGACGTCGGTGACGGCGCGCTCCTCGAGGGCATCGCTCACGGGCCACGATGGGAACGGATCCTTCCGAACCGGTATCCCGCCGAGCAGCGCCGGCTGCCCGGCGCTGCCGGGAGCGCCGCGGAGCGCCGCCGCGCGGGCCGGCCGTGCGGTCGCGGCGAGCGCGCTCCCGCCGACCGCCAGGGTCCCCATGAACTCGCGTCGGGTTCGCCGAGCCATATCAATCTCCTTCGCGTCTTTCGGGGTCGGGTGCTTTTGAGGCGTCGGCGACGAACCGGCGTCCGGCAAGCATCCGACTCCCATTCACGCCGGGGCTACCCCGCCGGCCTCCTGGTCGGCGGTCAAGCCATCATCCGATTGACCGCCGCAACGATTCGTTCCTCGACCGACGAGTCGAACGGACCCGGACGGCCGTAGTAAATCATGGCGCCGCCGCCTTCGTACCCGCCCTCCTCGAGCACTCGCCGCGACGGCACGTAGCCGAACACGTCGTTGCTGTAGCCGGCCACCCACAATCGGCCCGGATGCTCGCGCCCGAGGCGAAGCGCGTAGTCGACGACGACCTCCCCGCCGAGTGCCACGAGCGTCAAGTCGCCACCGAAACGCCACACCTGCACCGGGTCGGGCTGCGAACGTTGCAGACGTCCTCGCTCCTTCAGGGTGTCGAGCATCAGCTGGGCGTGGCGTTTCACGTAGACGTTCTCGTCGCCGAGGCGCGCACGCCAGCCGGCTGCATCGGGGAAGGGCGCGAACGGCAGATCGACCTCGTCGAAGGTGGCTCGCAGCGGCCCGGCAACTGGCGCGCCTCGCGCCAGGGCGCGATCGACGGCGTCGGCGAGCGCGGTGCCGTGCTGCTCGACCAGCGGCCGCGTTCCCCGTGGCGCCGGGTTCGCATCCGCGCCGCAGCCGGCGACGAACATCGCCGTGGCACCAGCGTGCCGTGTCTCGAGCGCGGCCTGGGCGACCCCCGCGTAATCGCCATGGAACTCGACGAAGTCGGGCTGCAGCGTCGTGTTGTGGCAGGCATAGCCGAACACGACGGCACGCAGGCGACCGTCGGGCGAATCGACGCGAAGGACAGGCACCCGTCGATCGACCGGCCCGTTGGGCGTGAACTGCACACGCCGGTTCGCCGCGAACGGCGCTTCATCGACGGCGTAGCCCAACGATGCCGGCTCGAGCCGACCGAGAGCGGCGCCGATCGTGCCCACGATCTGCGCTTCGAGCGCCCGCGTGTAGTCGCGGATCCGCGCAAGTTGCGCAGCATCGAGATCGTAGGCCACCGACAGCAGGCCGTCGACCACGGGGCCGCAGTGCGTATGACTCGCATTGATGAGGAGCCTGGCACGCGGCAGCCGATGACGGCGGGACACGTCTTCGGCAATCCGGGCGGACATCTCGCGCGTCACGCCGAGCAGATCCACCGTCACGAGGACCGCCGGCCGCCCACCGCCATCGTCGAGCACGAGCGCCTTGACGTGGAGCGGCTGGGCGCTGCCCTGCGACGCCTGTTTGCGCGCCGCAAAGCCCGCCATCCAGATCGAGTCGCGGGGCGTGATGTCGGCTTTCGCCACGCCGGCTTTGAAGCCCTTCGCACGCGACGCCACCTGCGCGCCGACGAGCGCCGCGGATTGCACGAGGAAATCGCGTCGGAACATGATCGGTCTTCGGTCGTCGGTCTTCAGTCCTTGTCGGCGGGGCTAAAAAGCCCCGCCCTCCTGGTAACCGTACCTGCAGGCAGGAGGACGGGGCTTCAGCCCCGTCTCAGGCCGGGCGAAGCCCGGCACAAGCCCCGAAGACCATAGACGGAAGACCGAAGACCCGTCACTCTCGTGCTCCCGTCATGAACTTCCACGTGACGCTGCCGTACCGCCAGCGCTTGCCGTTCGGATCGGGCGTCACGCTGCCCTTCCACGCCCCGCCGGCGTCGCGCGCGACGGAAAGCCGTGTCCATGATCGGTCGCCCCGCTCGTAGTCGAACGACTCGCCATCGTCGTCGTAGAGATTGAGCGATCCGGGCTGCTCCCCATAGTGACGCACTTCGAGCGCCAGCACCTCGTCGGGTCCCGGCGCGTAGAGTCGATCGCCAATGAGCGGGACGAGCGCGCCGTCCTTCACGAAGACGGGTGTTTCCGAAAGCGCGGGAGCGATCTCGATCGTCTGCTGCTCACCCACCAGCCGTCCGGTATGGAAGTCGAACCACTTCCCCGCCGGCAGCACGACCTTCCGCGTCCTGGCGCCAGGCGCGATCGGCGCGATCAAGAGCGCGTCGCCGATCATGTACTGATCCTTGACCTCGGGAACGCGGCCGATGGCGTAAGGATTGGTGGTGGCGTCGAGTTGTCCGGGGTGGTTTGCGGCGGGCGTTGTCGTCGCCGCGATCAGCGGCATCGGCCGGACGACTGGCGTGCCCTCGTAATGCGCCTGCGCGAAGGTCGTGTACCAGTACGGCAGCAGCCGCATGCGCAGCTTGATGGCGTCGCGGATGTGATCGGCCACGCTTGCATCGGTCCAGAGCTTGGTGGCCGTCGCCCAGCCGTTGAACAGCGCCAGCGGCGAGAAACACACGGCCTGAATACGGCGCAGCATGTCCTCGCCTTCGCCGCCTCTCACTTCCGGCGACCACAGCACCCCGGCGAAGCCGCT
Organism: Vicinamibacterales bacterium; assembly: GCA_963840865.1. Taxonomy (GTDB): domain Bacteria; phylum Acidobacteriota; class Vicinamibacteria; order Vicinamibacterales; family Vicinamibacteraceae; genus CAWJAP01. The sequence goes on along the minus strand of CAWJAP010000017.1, from coordinate 186,493 downwards.
GTTGGCGACGGCGGTGATGTACTCGTCGAAGGCGTAGTTGTCGTTGTAGATGACGAAGGGGAACGACGATGCACCGCCGTTGGTGCCGCGCACCTGTCCGAGCGTGCGGCGGTTGAGACCGCGATAGAGGTCCACGATCAGCCGCTGCACGAGGAGTCCGTAGGTTTGACGGAGCTGTTCGCCGTCGTGCCCCGAGGGGAACTCGGCGAGGTCGGGCCACAGCCAGTGGTCGTACCCGTCCACCTCGTCGATCTTGAAGCCGCCGAGCGCGCGCGGCGCCAGGCCGACGACTTTCTCTCGCAGATGGTCCGCGAAGATCTTCCGCGCGTCGGCGAGCGTGTAGTCGGGCACGATGCCGTTCCACACGAGGTGCGATCCCGCGTACGGCAGCAGTCGTCGATAGAGCGGCGCCGTCGGCGAGACGTACGGGTTGAACCAGAGATGCGCGCGGACGTGCTGCTGCTCGAGACGCGTCAGGAATCCCGTCGGATCGGGGAACCGGCCCTTGTCCCATTCGAACGACGTGGGATACGCATGGTCGTGCCAGCCGGGCTCGAGTCCCAGCATGTCGAGCGGGATGCCGCGCGAGCGGAACTCCTCCACCTCGCGCAGCGCGTCGGCAGCGCTGTAGGCGGTCGGCGTGCGGGTCATGAAGCCGAGGCCCCATTTCGGCGGGAGCGGACCGCCGCCGGCGAACAGGTTGTAGCGCCGCACGGCGTCCATCGCCGTCGGTCCCGCGAACACGTAGACGTCGACGCCGGGTGCCGGGACCAGCGCTTCGACCGCGTCGGCGCGCGGCAGCGACGACCACCGCTTCGGGTCGCTCGTCCGGTCGATGACCGGGGGCTTCACCGGCGCCGCCAGGCGGACGCCGACGCCCACGTGCACGGTCACGTAGCGCGCCGAGTCGACGAACAGGCCATAGCCCTTGGTCGACACGTAGAACGGCACCGGCGCGTGCGTTCGGCCCGTCCGCCCGCCCCAGTGATCGACGTGGAGCTGATACGTCAATCCGGTCCGGCGCATGGCCCGGAAGTCGACGCCGAGCCCGTAAATCTCCTCGTCGAGCGCCAACGGAACACGCAGCGCCAGCTTGCCGCGTGAGACGCGGCCGACGATTGCGGCGCTGTCGAACGGAAACGGCGCAGAAGCCATGCGCTTCAACGCCTCGATCTTCGGCTGCACGCCCGCGGCGGAGAGCAGCGTCAGGGGCTCGGGCGTGCCGACGGTCGCCTTCCACACGCCGGCCGCGACCGGCTCGAAGCGCAACGGCGCTTCGTCGGCGCGAACGCCCGTGGCCACCGCGATCAGGGCGAGCGTAAGAAGCGGAACACGAAGCATGCGCATATGATCCGTCCCCGATGACCTCGTCTCCCCGGCTCCGCAACGGTCCCTGGCGCGTCGCCATTCTCGGTCTCGGACACTGGTATTCGGCCTTCGGCCTCGCACGCGCGCTGCGAGAGTATCCCAAGGCGACCCTCGCCGGGGTGGCCTGGCACGACCGCTCCCAGCTCGACGCCTTCTCGAATGCCTTCGGCGTCGAGTCCACGACGAGCTATGACGCGGTGCTCGATCGAGACGATGTGGACATCGTCCAGATTGCGGCGCCGGTCTCGGAGATTGCCGAGCTGACGGTACGCGCGGCGCGCGCCGGCAAACACCTCATCGTCGGGAAGCCGATGGCGATGTCGATCGACGAGGCCGACCAGATGGTCGAAGCCGTCGAAGCGGCCGGCGTAACCTGCATCCCCATGCAGGCCATGATGCGCATGCGCGCCGGCCGACTGCGGGCGCGCATCGAGCGGGGCGAGATCGGCGATCTCGTGCTCCTCCACCAGACGTCGCGGTGGTCGATCGCGGAAGACTGGCACCAGTCCGGGCGGCCCGGCTGGTTCGCCGATCCGCGTTTCGTCCCCGGCGGCGCGTTCATCGACGAAGGCATCTACTGGATCGATTTCTTCCGCTGGTTGACGGGCGGCGAGATCGTGGAGGTCGATGCGCGCATGGCGAACCTGGTTCACCGCGACATCCAGGTCGAGGACTGGGGCCAGGCCTTTTTCACGTTCTCGAACGGCGTGTGCGCGACGCTCGAGGCGGCGTGGACGATTGCCGCGCCGCGCAAGAGCGGTCCGTCCCCGAAGCAGAACAGCGTCGTGCGCCTCGAAGCCATCGGGACGCGCGGCGAGATCGTCGACCAGTGGTTTCGAGTGCCGGGCCTCGCCGTGCTCGCCGCCGGCGCCGAGGATTGGGTGTTCGAGCGCCAGTCGGAGGATGCGTTCTCGATCCAGGCCCCGGCACTGCTCGATCATCTGATCGAGTGTCTCGAAGGCCGGGCAGCGCCGATTGCGACCCTTCGCGAGGCGAGACACTCGCTCGCGGCTGCGCTCGACGCGTATCGATCGGCACGCGAGGGCCGGCGGATCAAGCGCGCGACGTGACCCGGCCTGTCCTATCATCGTGCGCATGTCCGATCGACAACCCGGCCGGCGTGATTTTCTGGCGGCTGGAAGCCTTGCGGCCATCGCCATGACGAGCATGCCGCCCGACGCGTCAACCGCATCCCTTCAACCGGCCGCGTCTGCGCGCCGGGCGGAGCTGTATCGACTGCTCGGCGATCTGCCGGATCGGAAGCGCTCGATTGGTGCCCGCAAGAGACAGGAAGTCGAGCGCGACGGATACATCCTCGAAACCCTGGAGCTCGATCTCAACGGGATCGAGGCCGTGCCCGCGTACCTCGCGCGCCCGCGCGCGCTTTCCGGCCGTGCGCCGGCCATCGTCTTCAACCACTCACATGGGGGTGGCTACAAGATTGGCAAACTGGAGTTCGTCGACGGCCGCAGCTACCTGCAGCCGGTGCCGTATGCCAAGGCGCTCACCGATCTCGGCTACGTCGCGCTCGCGATCGATCACTGGGTCTTCGGCGAGCGCAGCCACACCACCGAGCCCGACATGTTCAAGGCGATGCTGTGGCAGGGCCAGGTGCTGTGGGGCATGATGGTCTACGACAGCCTGCGTGCGGTGGACTATCTCGTTTCGCGCCCCGACGTCGACGCGCAGCGCCTCGGCACGCTCGGCATCTCGATGGGCAGCACGATGGCGTGGTGGCTGGCCGCGCTGGACGAGCGCATCAAGGTCACGGTGGACATCTGCTGCCTCACCGATTTCAAGACCCTGCTCGACAAGAAAGGACTCTCGCTCCACGGCGTCTACTACTACGTGCCGCGGCTGCTCAAACACTTCACCACGTCGCAGATCAACGCGCTGATCGCGCCGCGCGCGCACCTCGGGCTCGCGGGACTCCAGGACAAGCTGACGCCGGTCGAAGGCCTGGACATCATCGATCGCGAGCTGCAGCAGGTGTACAAGGCCGCCGCCCACCCCGAACGGTGGAAGCTGCTCCGCTACGACGTCGGCCACATGGAGACCGCCGAAGGACGTCAGGAGATCCTGGCGTTCCTCCAACGCTTTCTGTAGAGCCAGGAAGATCTTCCCGCAGCCTGTAGCTCGTCGCCTGCAGGCGCCGATTTTTTCGTCCAACCCTCACCAGTCGGCAGCCGTCTAACGGGCACGCCAATGACTGAGGTGATGGGTTCGATCCTTCAGGACCTGCGGCACGGGTTCCGCGCGCTGACCAGCCGGCGGGGCTTCGCCCTCGTCGCTATCCTGACGCTCGCCCTGGGCGTCGGCGCGAACACGGCCATCTTCAGCGTGCTCCGTGCGGTCGTGCTGCGCAACCTGCCGTACCACGACGCCGACCGCATCGCCGTGATGTGGACGAAGAACATCCGGCAGAACCTGCCCGATGGCTCGTCCTACCTCAACTTCCGCGACTGGAAGGACCGGAGCAAGGCTTTCGAGCAGATGACGGCCTATGTCCGCCCCGAGTTCACCCGCGGCACGCTCGCGGACGGCGCCGTCACGGAACGCCTCCACATCGGAGAGGTCGGACCGGGCTTCTTTCAACTGCTCGGAACGGCTCCTTTACTCGGCCGGACGCTCGAGGACAGCGACCACACCGCGACGCCGCACGCCGTCGTCATCAGCCATGGCCTCTGGCAGCAGCGCTTCGGCGCCGATCGCGGCATCGTCGGCCGGTCGGTGCGGCTGAACGACAGGACGGTCGAGATCGTCGGCGTCATGCCGACCGAATTCGAGCTGCCCACCGCCGAGGTCCAGCTCTGGCAACCGTTTTTCTTCGGACCGCAGTGGCAGGACGAGCGGAACCGGGATGCGGACGGCCTGATCGTCCTCGGCCGGCTGGCTCCGTCGGCCTCAATCGAATCGGCACGCGCCGAAATGGACACGATTGCCGCGCAGCTGCGCAGTCAATACCCCGCCACCAACGCCAGCTTCGGCGTGCTGACGGATCCGCTCACCGATCGCGTGATTGGCCCGACGACGGAGCGTTCGCTCTGGCTGCTGTTCGGGTCGGTGGGGTTCGTCCTGCTGATCGCGTGTGCGAACGTCGCGAGCCTCGTGCTGGCGCGCGCGGCGGCGCGTCGAACGGAGTTTTCGGTGCGAACGGCCCTTGGCGCCAGCCGGATGCGGCTGATCCGCCAGACGCTCACCGAGAACGTCGTGTTGTCGCTGCTGGCCGGCGCGGTCGGATTGTTCATCGCGTGGGGCGGCTCGGTGGCGCTTCGCAACTTCGCAGCCGGAGCGCTGCCGCGGACCGACACCATCCGCCTCGACGTGGGCGTGCTGCTGTTCCTGCTGGCCGCCTCGATCGGCAGCGGCCTCGTCGCGGGTCTGCTGCCCGCGCTTGCAGCTCTCGATGACCAGGCCAGCCGACGTGCTGCGCGAAGACGGCCCGCGCGCGCTCGGCGGTCGCGGGAGCCGGCGACTGCACCAGGGGTTGGTCGTCGGCGAGATTGCGCTGGCGGTGATCCTGCTCTCGGGCGCAGGACTCCTGACGCGCAGCTTTCTTCGCGTCCAAGCCGCCAATCGCGGGTTCGACTCGACCAACATGCTCCTGCTGCAGGTCGATCTGCCCGAGACCTACGACAACGGCGCGAAGATGACGGCGTTCTACACGGAGGCCACCCGTCGACTGCGCGCGCTGCCCGACGTGGTCGCCGTCGGTGCGATCAGCGATTTCTTCATCCACCGGCAGCCGGACTACCGGGTCGCGCTCGAAGGCCAGCCCGCGAAGCGGCCCGACGATCCCGCGCCTCCGCTCACGGAAGATCAGGTGGTGCCCGGGTACTTCGAAGCCTTGCGGATCCCGCTTCTCCGCGGCCGATTTCTACAGGAGAGCGACCTCGCGCAAGGGGCGCCGCCCGTCATCGTGATCAACGAAGAGATGGCGCGACGCTTCTGGCCAGGTCAGGATCCCGTCGGCAAGCGCCTGAAGTACGGGCTCGATCCCGCGTCGAAGAACCCGTGGAAGACCGTCGTGGGTGTGGTGGCCGACATGAGGCGGCAGCGGTTGGACGAGCCGGCGATTCCCTACCTGTTCCAGCCGGGGATCACGCGGCAGATGGACATCGCCGTCCGGACCGTCCAGCGACCCCGAGCGTTCGCGCGAGGCCATCCGGGCCGCAGATGCGCGCGCTCGATCCCAACGTCCCGCCCTACGGCATCGTCACGACCGAGCAGCGGCTGGGACGCACCGTTGCACTGCGAAGGCTGCAGACGCTGCTCCTCGTCGCCCTTGCGGGCGTCGCGCTGGTGTTGTCAGTCATCGGCGCCTACGGCGTCATGCATCAGTCGATCGCCTCGAGGACACGGGAGATCGGCATTCGTATGGCGCTCGGGGCCGACTCGGCGGCGGTGCGGTGGATGGTGCTCGTGGGAGGCCTGGCGCCGGCCATCGCCGGACTGGCGATCGGCCTGTTGGGCTCGTTTGCGCTGAGCCGGACGATTGCAACGTTTCTCTACGAGACCAGCGCGCTCGATCCGTTGATCTACGCCGCGGTCACGGCGCTTCTTCTGGCGGTGACGACGCTGGCGTGCCTCGCCCCGGCCAGACGCGCGTCGCGGAACGATCCGATGGCGGCTCTCCGCCACGTGTGAACGATCACGGCCCAGACAATTGAACGGTGGTCCCACGTCGAGCCGAGGCTTGTGAGTCGCGTGGCCGATGGACCAAGGTCCTATTGCGACCCCGAGCTCAGGCGGCTACAAGTTCAACATTTCTCACGCGGAAATTCCTGACCACGGGAAGACGCATAGTCGCTTCGAGGCACGTTCGAGGCCCCCGGGTCGGTCAATGCTGAGGTTGAAACGCGCCGCAGCAGTAGCGCTCTGCGTTGCCGCGCTCCCCGCTCTGGGCGAGGCGCAATACACCTCTCGATTCACCAGGACTACGAACGGAGCGGTCACCTTCACGGGCAACACCCTCGGCCTCGATGGCGCAACAAGCCAGAATGGCCAGGGCACGCGGGGGATCGATCGGCAACCATGGGGATGTTTATGAAGACTCTGCGGATGACGCTCTCGGTGTTCTCGCTAATCCTGGCCTCGGCCGTTCCCTGCTCAGCGCAGGCCAACGTTTTCGTAAATGGGAACACGACGTTCACCGTGACCTGGCAGGGCGTGAAAGAAGGCGCCACTCTCCTAGCCACGGCCACGTTCACCGTCAGCAACTTTTCGGGCACGTCATTCGTGATGACGGTCACCAACGTCAGGAACGCGATGCCGACAAGTCCCGACGTCAACGGACGGCTTACGGCGTTCGGATTCGGCCTGACGCCGGAGGGCCGATTCAGCAACCTGGTCCCTGGAAACATCTACCAGTGGGCGTTCACGAATTTCCCGGCGTTTCAACGCGTCGATGTGTGTTTGACGAGCGGTGGCGGCTGCGCCGGCGGAGGGGGTGGAGGTCTCAATCAAGGTGAAGTATCGAACGAAACCTACTCTGTCACGATTACTGGTGCCTTCACGAACGGGCTCACGATCACGCCGATTCCTGCGAAATTTCAAACCGGCCTCGGGTCCCTGGAGACCGACGGGGTCGTGATCGACCCGCCGCCGACGGGTGCGAGCGACCTCACCATTGCGAAGATGCACAGCCCGAGCGTCGCCATCCCCGGGGGGACCGTCACCTACGCCGTGACGGTCACAAACGTCGGGATCGCGCCGTCGAGCGGCGCGGTGACCGTGACCGAGACGCCGCCGCCCGGCCTGACGATAACGGCGCTCTCCGGCACCGGCTGGACCTGCACAGTCCCAACAGACCTGCACTCGAAGCGACGCGCTCGCCCCGGGGGCGAGCTACCCAGCGATTACGGTGGCGACGAGTGTCGGCGCCGGCGCGGCGCCTGGGGTCGTGAAGAACATCGCCGTCGTTTCAGGCGGCGGCGAATCGAACACGACCAATAACACGGCTGAAGACCCGACGATTATCGCCACTCCGGCTCCGGGGATGGACTTGACCATCACGAAGAGGCACAGCCCCGCAGACTGTCGTACCAGGACAGACGTTCACGTACTTCATTACCGTGTTGAACGTGGGGAGCTCGCCGTCGAGCGGCCCGGTGACCGTGACCGAGACGCCGCCGGAGGGCCTGACGGTGACGGCGCTCTCTGGCGCCGGCTGGACCTGCACAGTCCCGACACGGACGTGCACTCGAAGCGACGCGCTCGTCCCGGCGGCGAGCTACCCAGAGATTTCGGTGACGACGAGTGTCGGTGCCAGTGTGGCGCCTGGCACGGTGACGAACATCGCGGTCGTATCAGGCGGCGGCGACCCGAACACCGGCAACAACACGGCGACAAATCCAACAGACATCTTCTCTCAGGTAGCAGGACCCGACCTCACGCTTACGAAGACGCCGACCGAGGGCGTCGTCATGGCGGGGCAACCAATCACTTTCACCCTCAGGGTGACGAACGTCGGCAGCTCGCCGACGAGCGGCACCGTCACCATGACGGAGGTGCCGCCGCGGGGCCTGACCATTACCGCGCTCTCTGGCTCCGGCTGGACCTGCATCGTCGCAACGCAGACGTGCCTTCGCGCTGATGCGCTCGCCCCGGCGATGAGTTACCCCGACATCACGGTAACGGCGAGTGACCGCACCCGACGCGGTGGGCACGATCGTGAACGGAGCGGTGGTATCAGGCGGCGGGGATTCAAACCCCGGCAACAACACCGCGTCTGCGACCGTGCCTCTGGCCCCGGCGCAGGCCGACCTCGTCCTCACGAAGCTCGGGCCCGCGCAGGTAACGCGAGGCCTGACCGCAACCTACTCGGTCCAGGTCGTCAACGACGGGCCGTCCGACGCGGTTGGCGTGGTAATTCGGGATCCGACGCCAACAGGGCTGACGCTGGTCAGCGTTTCGGATCCCTGTTCAAGCGGCTTCCCCTGCGCGATCGGATCGCTGTCCGTCGGGTCGAGCGTGTTCGTGGCCATTACCTACGCTGTTCCTTCGAGCTTCAGCGGGACGACTGTCACGAACACCGCCAGCGTATCTTCAGGAACGGCGGATCCCAATCCGGCCAATAACGGTGCTTCGACGACCGCAAACGTCGTCGACCTTGCCGATATCCAACTGACGAAGTCGGTGGATAACCCGACGCCGACGGTAGGCGAGCCGGTTGTCTTCACGGTCCAAGCGGTGAATGCTGGTCCGAGCCCGGCAACTGGCGTCCAGATCACGGACAGCTTGCCGGTCGGCCTCACGTTCATCTCGGTCGCACCGTCTCAGGGGACGTACGACAGCAGCACCGGCGCGTGGTCGGTGGGATCGCTCGCCGTCGGCGCTATGGCAACGCTCCAACTCACGGCGCGCGTCGATGCGTCCAGCCGGATCGTGAACGTGGCGACGAAGATCGCGGGCGATCAGCTCGATCCGGATCCGTCGAACAACACCGCCGACGCGGCGCTGACCGGCGCACCCAACGCCGATGTCCGGGTCAACAAGGTGGCCGACCAGGCCGTTGTCCCGGTCGGCGGCACGGTCACCTTCACGGTGACCGTGAGCAACGCCGGCCCGAGTCCTGCCACCGGCATTCACGTGACTGACGCGCTGCCCGCGGGTCTGACGCTCGTCTCCGCGACCCCGTCGCAGGGCACCTACGACCCGATGACAGGGGTCTGGCAGGTCGGCGGCCTCGCGCTCAACGCCGCCGCCCAGCTCGTGCTCGTGGCGACGGTCGAGACTACCGAGGTCATCACGAACGTCGCGACAAAGACCGCGCAGGGCGAGCTCGACCCGGTGCCGGAGAACAACCAGGCCGGCGTGACGATCGGCGGCGCCTCGGCGAACCTGCAGATCACCAAGTCCGTCGACAACGCGGCGCCGACCGTCGGCGATACCGTCACGTTCACCATCACCGCGACGAACAATGGGCCGGGCGACGCGACGAACGTGCGCGTGCGCGACGTGTTGCCCGCGGGCCTGGCATTCATCTCGGCCGTTCCGTCACTGGGCCTGTACGAGCCGACGACCGGCATCTGGACCGTCGGCTCGCTGGACGTCGTGGGGGCGGGCGCGACCGCCACGCTGGAAATCATGGCGCGGGTCACGGGCGAGGGCGTCCTCACGAACGAGGCGACGCTGACGTCCGCGGATCAGCCCGACACGAACACGCAGAACAATCGCGACGCCGTGACGCTCAATTCGGGCGCCGTGGATCTGCAGGCCGAGATGAGCTTCATCGGCGACGCCAATCGCGTCGGCTCGATGTTCGATTTCTTCGTGACGGTGACGAACGTCGGCCGCCAGGCCGCGTCCGGTCCGATCCGCGTCACCATCCCGTTCCCGCCGGAGCTCGTCTTCACGATGCCCGACGCTCGCTGGACGTGCACGCCGGTCACGGCAGCCGTGACGTGCACGCGCGACGACCTGGTCCTCGCGCCCGGCCAGAGACACACCGTCGGCTATTGGGCTGACGTCGTCCGGGTGCTGCCGCGGCGCCTCGCCGGATTCGCGCGCGTGTTCCATCCGTCGGACCTGAACGCGGCAAACGACGTCGCCACGGTGCTGATCACGCCGCCCGCCGGCCAGGCCGCGGCGCTCGTCCTCGACCCGATCGAGGAGCTTGCGTCGGCGGCCGGATCGCGGTCGTTCCGTGTGCTCGCACGCAACGACGGGACGGCGCCTGCGACCCGACCCACGCTCCTGATCGACGTACCGCCTGGCGCCGTCGCCACGTCCGTCGTGCCCGACACGGGATCGTGCGACGGCTCGTCGCTCATCGCGTGCCTTCTCGATCCCATCGTGCCTGGAGGACAGGCCGGGGCCACCGTCACGCTGACGGGGGCGGCAGGGGCGTCGCTCGTCAGCGCAGCCATTCTCGGCCGTGAGGTCGATGATCAGGTCACCAACAACGCGCGAACCGCGGCGAACCTCCCCGCGACGAGCCAGCCGGATCGAGACACGGACGGCGACGGCATGTCCGATGCGTGGGAGAGCCTCGCGGGACTCAACCCGCTGATCAATGACGCAGCGGCAGACCCCGACGGGGATAGCGTGAGCAACCTCGACGAGCTCGCTGCCGGGAGTCATCCCCGCGGCTTCGTCAGGCACCTCTTCGCTGAAGGTGCGGCAAGCGCGTTCTTCGCGACCGAAGTGGCGATTCTCAATCCTGATCCGTCGTACCGAGGCGAGCGTCCTGCTGCAGGTGATGCCCGAGGGTGCGCCGACGCGCAGCACGTGGCACTCGCTCGCCGGTGGCCACCGATGGTCGACCGAGCCAGCCCTGGCCGTCGGGCTGCAGGAAGCGTCGTTTGCGACGCTGGTCGAATCCGATCGCCCGCTCGTCGCCGACCGCATGATGTGGTGGGGCGCGCGCGGCTACGGGAGCCACGCCGAGACGTCGGCTTCCGCGCCGAGCACGACATGGTACCTGGCAGAAGGCGCGACGCATTCGGGCTTCCAGCTGTTCTACCTGCTGCAGAATCCCAATCCCACGGCGGCAACCGTCGACGTGCGCTACCTGCTGCCCTCCGGCGCACCGCTCGTCGAGACCTGGACGGTCCCCGCACGATCAGCGCCTGACCATCTACGTCAACACACGTCCGGGCCTCGCGAGCACCGACGTCGCCGCCGCGTTCACTTCGACCAACGGCGTGCCCGTCGTCGTCGAGCGCGCGATGTATCGCGACTCGCCCGGCCGGATCTTCTCCGCCGGCCACGCCGTCTGCGGTGCCACGGCGCCAGCGATGCAATGGACCTTTGCCGAGGGAGCGACCGGGGCGTTCTTCGACGAGTTCCTGCTGCTCGCCAATCCGGGCAGCACGTCGGCGCTGGTCGAAGCCACATATCAGCTGCGAACGGGCGATACCGTGACGCGCACCTACACGGTGCCGGCGCAGGGACGCTACACGGTCTACGTGGATGCCGACCCCGCACTCACGCACGCAGAGGTGGCCGTTGCGCTCACCGGGCTCAACGGCGTGCCGTTCGTCGCTGAGCGTGCGATGTATTGGCCAGACGGTGCCTGGTACGAGGGGCACGCCTCGTTCGGAGCGACCCAGACTGGCATGTCGTGGGGGATCGGTGAGGGGCGCGCGGGCGGACCCGATGCCGAATCGACGTACGTCCTCATCGCCAACGCGAGCGCGTCTGCCGGCGCGGCGAGGGTGACGCTGGTGTTCGACGATGCAACGACGGCGGTACGGACGTTCGAGCTGACCGGCAACGCGCGCCTCACGGTCGACGTGGGCGCGGCGTTTGCCGAGGCCAGGGAACGCAAGTTCAGCGTGCTGGTCGAGAGTGTGGGGACGTCGCCCGTGCCGCTGACGGTCGAGTGGTCGCGCTACGGCTCGCCCGAGGGCGTGCTGTGGTCGGCTGGCGCCAACGCCCGCGCGACGCGCCTGCGGTAGGCGTCCGCGGCTGGCCCGGTCGCCCACCAATCCGCGAAATCCGCGGATGATCTTTTCGGTTCGATGGCTCGCTTTGGGGACGAAGCGTCCGGATGCGGACACCGGCAGCGACTCCTCGTGGCCGATTGCCGTCATGCCGTTGCCATCTCACCACCGCGATTCCCTGGCACGCGATTTGAGATAGTCTCCCACCACTGGGAGGCATCGTGGACACGTTCGCACAGGACGTCCGATACGCGGTTCGCACGCTGGTCCGGGCGCCGCTCGTGACCGGCCTCGCCATCGTGTGCCTCGCGCTCGGCATCGGCGCCAACGCGACGATGTTCAGCGTCATGCACTCGACGCTCGTGCAGCCGCTGCCGTTCCACGAACCGGATCGGCTCGTGGATCTCTGGTCGCTGCGGCGCGGTGCGGGCGACAACGATCGTTCGACGACGTCGTACCCCGACTTTCTCGACTGGCAGCGCCAGGCCACGTCCTTCGACGCGCTGGAGGCCGTCCAGGAGCGCAGTCTGACACTCACGGGACGCGCGGATCCCGAGCGCGTCAGGGGCGCGGCTGTGAGCGCGGGCCTGTTCCGCATGCTGGGCATCGTTCCGGCGCTCGGTCGTGAGATCGACGCGAACGACGACACGCCAGGCGCCGGTCCGGTTGTCCTCCTCACCGATCAGCTCTGGCGGGGCCGGTACAACGCCGATACGAACATTGTGGGCCAGGCCATTTCGGTCAACGGCCGGCCTCACACCGTCGTCGGCGTGCTCCCGCCCGACGTGAATTTCCCGTTCCTGCAGATGGCCTACGTCGCGCTGGCGCCGCTCGCGCACGAGGCGCCCAGGGGCGCGCGCGATCTACAGCTCTTCGGCCGGCTGAAGGAGGGCGTGACGATCGATCGGGCGCGCGAGGACCTGCGGGCCGTGACGGCGCGGCTCGCCGCGGCCTACGCCGAGAACGAGGGGTGGGGCGCGCACATCCGGCCGCTGCGCGACTACTTCGCCCCGAGCGAAGTGAAACTGGCCACAGTGGCGGCGCTCGGCGCGGTGACGCTGGTGCTCCTCATCGCGTGCGCGAACGTCGCGAATCTGCTGCTGGCCCGCGCGACGTCGCGCGCGCGCGAGATGTCCCTGCGATCGGCCCTCGGTGCCGGGCGCGGGCGCCTCGTCAGGCAACTGCTCACCGAGGCGCTCGTGCTCGGCCTCGTCGCGGTCCCGCTCGGCATCGTCCTCACCGACGTGGGGCTCTCGCTGGTCACGGCTGGCGTGCCGGCCGACGATGTGCCTTACTTGATCAAGTTCCGCCTGGATCGGACGACGCTGATCTACACCGTGGCTGTAGCGGCGTTCTCGAGCGTGCTGTTCGGCCTCGCGCCCGCGTGGCAGGTGTCGAGGACGAACCTCGTGGCGGCGCTGCGCGAGGGTGGCCGGACGGGCAGCGGCGGCGCGCGCACGCGGGGACGCAACGCGCTCGTCGTGGGCGAGGTGGCGCTCGCGCTCGTGCTCCTCGTCGGCGCCTCGCTCTTCATGCGCAGCTTCCTCAAGCTCCAGGGGGCCAGCGCCGGCTTCGATTCCTCTCCGCTGATGACGATGCGCGTGTACCTTCCGGGGGCCGCGTACGCCGAGCCGGGTGCGAAGGCCCGGCGCATCGAGGACATCCTCGCCCGCATCGATCGCGTACCCGGCGTTCGCGCATCGGGGGCCTCGAACCTCATTCCGCTCGACGGCGGGGGCGATGGCAGCGCCGTGATGGTCGACGGAGCAGCGGTCCAACCCGGACAGGAGCCGCAGGTGCTCTATGCGGGCGTGACGCGGCGCTTCTTCGAGACGCTGGATCTCCCGGTGCTCCGCGGACGCGGGTTCACCGCGAGCGAGGCGGAGCAACCCTCGGCCGTGGCCCTCGTGAACGTGAGCTTCGTCCGCCGCGTGCTCGCTGCGAGCGACGCGTCACGCAGCGGCGGGTCCGTCAAGCGGTTGCTCGGAGCGGCGGACCTGGGGCGCACCGATCCGCTCGGACGGCGGATCAAGCTGCTGGGTCTCGACGGGGCGTCGTGGCTCACGATCGTGGGTGTCGTCCCCGACTTCCTGACCGATGAGATCGACAGCCAGGCCCAAGCGCCACCAGCGGTGTTCGTTACCTACCCGCATCAGGAAACACCCAATACCGGCATCATCGTCCGCGCGGGTGGCGACCCGGCTGCCTCGAGCGGGGCGCTGCGCGCGGCCGTCCGCGACTCGGACCCCGGCGTCCCGGTCTTTGCCGCCGCCACGATGGACGAGGTGCGCCGAAAGGGATTCTGGTCGGTACGAGCTGTTCTCGTGGATGTTCGGCATCTTCGGAGGCCTGGCGCTGGTGCTCGGCTCCGCGGGCGTCTACGGTGTGCTCTCGTACGCGGTCTCGCAGCGGACGCAGGAACTGGGCATCCGGATCGCGCTCGGCGCGTCCACGCGCGATGTGCTGGCGCTGACAATCGGTCAGGGCCTGCGGCTCGTGGGGGTGGGTGTCGTCGCCGGCGTCGCCGGCGCCGCCGGCATCACGCGGGTCATCGGCACACTGCTCTACGACGTCGCGCCGACCGACCCCGTCAGCTTTCTCGCAGTCATCGGGGTGCTCGGCGGTGTCGGCGTTCTGGCGAGCTACCTTCCGGCACGCCGTGCGACGCGGATCGATCCAGTCGTGGCTTTGCGGAGCGAATAAAGCTGGTCGTTCGGTCTTCGGTCTTCAGTCTGCGGTCTTCAGGGCTTGTGCCGGGCTTCGCCCGGCCGCTCGACGAGGGAATGGGCGGGCAATCGCTCCGGACCGAAGACCGCGGACCGAAGACCGACGACCGATCTTGGCTCAGGGATTGGCGAGCGTGAGGCGGCGGACCCAACGGCCGCTGACCGTCTCGGGTCCCTTGACGAGAGGTGCCGGGTCCTGGAATGGACTGGGCAGCAACGCGTCGGGCCTTGGCTTGCGGGCCGTCAGGCCGCCGGCGCCGCGCAGCGTGCCGACTTGCGGGCTCTGTTCGAGCGGGGCGTTCTCCGCAGCCTTGGCCAGCGCCTTCAGCCACGCTTCCATCGTCGCATCGCGCTCGAGGCTGACCGCCACCACGAAGTGCTCGCGGGTGCCTCGGCTCGACACTTCCCACCGCCGTTCCTCCCCGTCATGCAGGCCCGGCAGCCGATGCACCCGGCCAGCCTCGAGCGGCCGCGCGAAGTCGGCGTCCTCGAGCGGGTAGAGCGCAAAGCGATGGCCCGCCGCGTCTTCGTTGTAGACGTAGGCGAACACCGGCCGGGAGGCTCTGAGCGTCAGCAGAAGCTCGTCACCCGGCGAAATGCGCTCGTCGTGGCTGAGAGGTGCGTCCCCGCCCGCGGTATACCGCAGGAAGGCGGCTTCGACGTCGTAGGAAGGAGTGGCTGCCAGCGGGGTTACGGGGGAAGACGGCGGGGAGAGCGTGGCTGCCATGACCGGCGGCGGCGAGCTCGGACGCTCGCGAATGGCCAGCCAGATGCTCACGGCCGCAATCGATACGGCGGCGGCGCCCACGAGCGGCCGCCAGGACCATACGAACGGCGTGGGCGCGGACTCGGTGTGACGACTGGTCAGCGCGGCTTCGAGCTCACCGGCCGACCGATATCGATCGGCCGGACGCGGCGCGATGGCTCGCTCCACGACTCGAACGAACGGCTCGGGAAGATCGGCACGGAGGTCGCGCAGTCGACGGCGTGTGCCTCGTTTGTGAGCGGTCGCGAGGTCGTCGAACGACTTCCCCTCGACCGGGAACCTGCCGGTGACCATGTGGAAGAGCAGGACGCCGAGGCTGTAGATGTCGGAGGCGACGGTCGGCGAACCGTGCTCGAAAAGCTCTGGCGCGAGATAGAGCGGCGTGCCTGCCGTCGCTCGCGAGCGCGCCTCGGGATCGCGCGCGAGGTCGATGCCGGCGCCGAAATCCATGAGCACCGTGCGTCCGCCGGACTCGCGCATCACGTTCTGTGCCTTGATGTCGCGGTGCAGCAGGCCGGCGCCGTGAATCGCGGCGAGGGCGTGACACAAATCGGTGGCGATGCCGGTGACCTCGTGCGCGCTCATCGGTCCGCGCGCGGCGAGATCCTGTTCGAGGTTGGTACCGCGAATGAGCTCCATCCAGAGGCCGACTTCCCCGTCGACCTCGTCGATCCCGTAGACCGACACGATGTTCTTGTGCCCGAGCTTCGCCAGCAGACGACCCTCCCGCATGATGCGCGTGCGATCGTCGTCGCCGGCGCCAGGGCCGAGCGACAGCACCTTGAGCGCCACCTCGCGATCGAGCTTGTCGACGGCGCGGTGGATCGTGCTGAACGCGCCGCGGCCGATCTCGTCGAGCACACCGAGAGGTCCCCAGATTCGTGACGGTTTGTGCCGGGCGCGACCCGGAGGAGGGTCCGTCGGGTCGTCGAACACGCCTTCGGGGTCGCGATAGACCCGCGCGATGTCCGACAGAATCTTCAGCTCGCGGATGGTCGCCCGGTCCTCGTCGGACTCGGCCCCGCGCTCGGCGGCGTCCCAATCGACCGGGCGATCGTCGTCGATCGATCCCACCAGGTCGATCAGGCTTTCGTCAGGATTAGGGCCGCTCACGGGACATCTCCTTGGCGAGTCGGAGCATGGCGCGACGCGTCGCCACGCGAATGGCGTTCGGAGTCGGGCGCCCGAGCATGGCCGCGATGTCTACGTAGCTGTAGCCCAGCTCCATCCTCATGAAAATCAAGTCCTGGTCGTCGACGTCGAGCCGCAAGAAGGCGGCGTCGAAGCGTCTGCGGTTCTCTCCGCCGACCGCCTCGTCGAACGGCGACATTTCTGGTGTGGGGGCGTCCACGCCCGACTCCAGGGGGTCGGGCTGCGGCCGGCGTTTCTGCACGCGTCCGAGATCGTGCAGGCGGTTCGCGAGGATCTTGCGGATGTAGGCGGGGAACGAGGCCTCGTGGCGCGGATCGAAGGTCGAGAACCCCCGGATGGCCCGCATCAGCACGTCGTGGACGAGGTCGCCGGTCTCCATCGCGGCGCGCGCGCCGCGGGGCAGACGGCCCCTGGCCCACCGGTTCAGGCGGGGCAAATACCGCTCGGCGAGCAGGTTTTCGGCGGTTTTGTCGCCGTGGCAAGCGCGGCGAACCAGTTCGAACGACGATTCGGGCTCGGGCTTTGGGGGGTGGCACGAGACTCAGCGTCGGCCCCGGACCTCCGCCGGGATATGGGCTGACCGGAATGTCGAGCTTACGGTTCGCCATCATACCGCTTTGTCCCTGTGCTGACATGGCTGGCATTCATAAGGAATCAACGTCGGGGGGGCCGTTCGTAAACAGGTGTTCAAGACGGCTAGCTCTGGCGTTTTGGGGATCGCAGGTGCGACAAGCGGTCGATCCAATCCCGAATCGATCGTTCTGCCCTGAAGGTGGCCTGCCCGCGCCGCCAACCCGGGACGGAAAAGGAGCCAGCCAATGGCGAAGAAACCCTGGACTGTCATGATTTACATGGTTGCGGACGATCCCACGGGGACCGAGCCCTTCGACCAATTGACTCACCAGGAGCTCGATCGCATCGTCCAGGGTGCGCCTTCGGTCGATGGCAACCGCAGTGTTCACGTGGCGATGCAGGTGGATTTCCGCACGCAGCCATTCGTCTGGAGACGGGTCGTCGGGCAAGGGACATGGTTGCAGCCGGAGAGCAATGCCGCTGATCCAGCGACGCTGTATGGCTTTTTCCGATTTGTCCACGACAAATGCCCAGCTGAGAGATACCTGCTGATCTTGTGGGGCCATAGCAGGGGGCCTTTCGGGTTGTTCAAGGACGATGACGCCTGGGTCTACGTGGCGCAATCGCTGACGCTGAACGAGCTCAGGCTGGCTCTGACAGAGGCGACGCGCTTACTCGGAAAACCCATCGACATCGTCGCCTTCAAAGACTGCTTCATGGGAACGCTCGAAACAGCATGCGAGCTGCATGGGTTGGTCGACTTCATGGTCGCATCACAGGGGCTCGTCCCGATCGAGCGTTGGCCATACAAGAAGATCTTCGCGGCTCTAACACCCGGGCAGGACATTGCGCACACTAGAGAGGCGGCACGCAAGATTGCGCGCGCCCTGGAGCGACACTACGACGTTCCGGTCAACCGTGCCGGCAACGACGTCGTGCCGTACTCAGTCCTCGACATCGGCAGAGTCGATGAAGCGCGCCAGAGACTCGGCGACCTCGTGGCCCGGCTCGAAGCTGAGTATCCCAACAACGCGAGAACGGCGGTTCTCCAGCTCGAAGGAGTAGCTCCAGCCGATCGCGCCCTGTTAGATGCCAGGACGTTGTGCGAAAGGTTGATTGTCTTGAGTCACGCGGATCGAAAGCCTGCATTAAAAGAGGCGAGCACAGCGTTCGACCAGGCACTTGCAGAACTGGTCGACTTCCGCTCGGCGGACGATCCGTTTCGTGGCCTCAGTCTTTTCTGCTGCCCTGCGGCCCAGGAGGCTACGAAGAAGTCATTGGTTGCGCTCAACGGTCAGAGAGAGGTGTACGAGCGTCTCAGCTTGAACACGTTGAACGAGGACCCTGCGAAAAGGTGGAGTCGCATCGCGCTGCCGCCAAAGGTCGCTGCTATACCAGGCTTGGAGGCGGCGATGGTCGCGCAGGCTCCCCAGAACGCACACGCTTTTGTGCCCTGGGTCATGCTGCAACTTCAGCGTCAGGGCGTCCTCGAGCGGTTCCAACTCGATGCGATGCAGTTTGCCCGGAATGCCATTTCGGCCCTCGGTAACCCCGTGAACTTTGGCGAGAAGCCCGCGAACTTCAGCGACAAGCCGGCCAACTTCGCCGAGAAGCCAGCGAACTTCTTCTCGTAACGATCGGAGCCCGGCGCGTGGCGTCGCCAGGTCGCCACGCAACAGGGCTGTCAATGCACCCTTCCTCGTGTTCGAGTGTATTTGTGGCACGGTGCGCCATCCTCCTGGCACTCTGTCTGAGTGGAACCTTGGGTGGCCAGACAAAGGTCAGTGATGGCGAGCGCGAACTGCAACGCATTCGTGACGAAGTCGCGAGAGGTGCGTATGCCGAAGCCGATCGCGATGCTACGAGGCTCGCAAGCGACCTCGGAGGTTCGGACGGTAGCGGGTCATTCCTCCATGCACGCGCACTCGACCTGCTGGTGGACGTTCGAACGCGCAATGGGAGGTCCGCGGAGGCGGAAACGCTTGGACACGCCGAGCATGCCGTCCGCCTCAAGGTGTCCCAGGTCGGAGATCGTCATGAGGAGATCGCCGGTTCTCTCCACAATTTAGGCAACGTCCTGGCCGAGCTGGGGCGATTGCGAGCCGCCGTTCAGGCTCACGAGCAGGCGCTGGCGATTCGCGAGAGCAGATTCCAGCGGACCGATCCTCTCCTTGCCGAGAGCCTCGAGCATCTAGCCCTGACGGAAATCCTCCTGGAGCGCTTCGCATCCGCCCGTCAACGACTCGAACGAGCCATGACGATTCGACAGGCCGAGCCCACATCTCGGGCTTTCGCACGCACTCTCGAGTTGCAAGCGTTGCTGCTGCGCTACTCGGGGAACTACGCCACCGCTCTGCCGCTGGTAGAACGGGCAATGGCGGTTCGAGCGCAGCACCTCCCGAGCCACCCCGACTGGACGTCGCTCCTCGACCTGAAAGGCGACCTGCTGTTCCTCGAACGCGATGTCGCGGGAGCGCGTCAAGTATGGGCGGAAGGACTGTCGCTGGCCGAGCGCACGTTGGGGCCGGATCATCCGGTTGTTTCCCTGTTCCTGCGCAAGCTCGCCTTCGCGGCAGATGCCGTGGGTCTCCGAGCCGAGAGTCGCGACCTTCTCGAACGCGCTGTGGACATCGGCACTCGGCGGCTCGCACCCTGTCATGTCGAGACGGCAGGTCTCCTACACGACTCGGCGCAGTCGCACGCGCGTGACGGAGACTTCGTGACAGCCAGGAGACTCTATCAGCGCGAGCTGAGTACGCTCGAACGCTGCCAGGCCAACGCAAACTGGACCGCGACCGCTCTCCACAACTACGGCGTTCTCGCGGCGGAGATGGGCGATATCGAGGAGTCCGAGCGGCTCCACCAGCGCGCGATCCGCGTCTGGTCCGCTGGACTCGGGCCGAACCATCCTTATGTGGCACGCGGTCTAGATGCCCTGGCCGAGGTCGTCGCATCGAGCGGCGATCTTTCTCGCGCCCAAAAGCTCTACAGGCAGTCACTCGACATCCGCCGTCGCAGCTCTGACCGCCAGGGTCCGGATGTGGCGTGGACGCTGACGAACCTCGCGCGGACGGTCTCGGATCTCGGCCAGCACAAGAATGCGCTGCAGTATGTCCAGCAAGCTCTGACGATCTATCAGGCGTCGGGAGCATTCGACGAACCCGATCACCTGGCGCGCGCGCTGGAGCTCCAGGGAATCGTTCAGGCGCGTCGAGGCGATACCGCCGCAGCGAAGGTAAGCCTTGCAGCGGCGCTGGCCGAGCGCCAGCGGATCTTCGGAGCGAACCACCCTCTCGCCGCCGAATCCCAGGCCGCCTTGGCAAGGGTCGAGTTCCTGAGTGGGGTCTCTACTTCCGCGTTCAATGCGGCACTCGATGTTGAACGCGTCGGGCGTGACCACTTGCGTTTCACAATGCGGTACTTGCCGGAGCGGCAGGCGCTGGCGTACGCCGAGAAACGCCCTCACGGCCTCGATCTGGCACTCTCAATCGCTGCCGCAGGCGCAGCATCGACGGCCACACCAGTTCTGGACACGCTGATCAAGTCGCGCGGCTTGGTGCTCGACGAGATCGCCGCACGCGGGCGCGCGCTGGCGGCGACGGCACCGAACGTCGCTCCGCTCCATGCCGCGGCGGTCAAGGCACGAGAGCGTCTGGCAAATCTCATCGTGAAAAGCCTCCAAGAACCGGTCCCCCGCGCAATGCTCGACGAAGCTCGCCAGCAGAAAGAAACGACTGAGGAGGCGTTGGCCGAGCGCAGTGTCGAGGCACGCGCAGAAATGAGGCAGACTCAAGTCGGACTGGAGGAAGTGCGCGGTGCGCTTCCGCTCGACGCGGCCGTCGTGAGTTACGTGAAATACACCCGAACAATGGCTACGCAAGCGGGACGGCTCGCGGGAGGGTACAGGGATGTCCCTTCGTACGCGGCGTTCGTGCAGCGGTCCGACGCTCGCGAACCAATCTTCGTGCGCCTGGGCTCTGCGGCGACACTGGATCCGCTCATCAAGGCCTGGCGTACGGAGGCCGCGGGAACCTCGATCGCGACATCTGCGGTCGCAGCCGACCGAGCCCATCATGCCGCGGCTTCGCGCCTCAGACGAGCGGTGTGGGATCCACTCATAGCTCACCTTGGCGGCGTGACCCGCACATTCGTCGTCCCGGACGGACTGTTGAACGTCGTCAATCT
This sequence comes from Vicinamibacterales bacterium, assembly GCA_963840865.1. GTDB lineage: Bacteria > Acidobacteriota > Vicinamibacteria > Vicinamibacterales > Vicinamibacteraceae > CAWJAP01. Next base: position 165,335 of record CAWJAP010000017.1, on the reverse strand, counting down.
CGCTGCGCTCCCGGATCGCAGTGGACGCTATCTACTGGAAGGCCCGTCGGTGATCCATTACCTGTCGACCGAGCGCGACCTCATGGCCGACAGTTACGCGACGTCGTCCCGCAGCCTGCTAGCGGTAGGCGGCCCGGCATTCGGCGACCGCTCGCCTTCCGTTGCAGCGACCACGCCAGTCCGCCGGTCCAGCTGCGGACTGACTGACCGTCTTCACTTCGTAGAACTGCCGGGTTCGCGGCGCGAGGTCGCAGAAATCGGTCGCTTCTGGCGCGCGCGCTCACCAGGTGAAGCCACGCTGCTCGTTGGACGCGCAGCCACGGAGCGCGCCGTCAAGCAAGCGCTCACCAAGCGCCGCGTGATCCACTTCGCAACGCACGGGTTCTTCCTTGGCGGCGACTGTCCATCGGGGGGCCGTGGGACACGCGGTGTCGGCGGACTGGCGCGAGCGCGACCGGCCGTCAAGGCGCCGGTGGAGAATCCTTTGCTCCTGGCCGGACTCGCGTTTGCCGACGCAAACCGCCGTCGATCAGTCGAGACCAACCAGACCGACGACGGTATTCTCACCGCGGAGGAAATCGCCGGCCTCCAACTTCAAGGCACCGAGTGGGCTGTCCTCTCCGCCTGCGACACTGGCCTCGGCGAGATCCGCGCCGGTGAGGGCGTTTTCGGCCTGCGTCGCGCGTTCCAGATTGCCGGGGCGCGGACCGTTATCATGAGTCTTTGGTCGGTCGAGGATGAGGCCGCACGAATCTGGATGCGTGCCCTCTATGACGGTCGTCTCAACAAAGAGCTCAGCACGGCGGAAGCGGTCCGCGCGGCCAGCATTGCGGTACTGAACGGCCGGCGGGCGCGCGGCCTGAGCACACATCCCTTCTACTGGGCCGGTTTCGTCGCCGCTGGCGATTGGCGCTGAGTTTGGTGGGGCTGAAGCCCCGCCCTCCCGCCTGCCGCGAGGCGCAACCTCGAGATCCTCCATCCGGCGCCCGCGTCAGTCACGCGTCCGCGTGCAGCCGCTTGATCAACTGGACCTGGCCCGCGTGATAGACCGCATGACAGGTGATCCCGAGCACCAGGTTGAGGCGCTCGGCGGGTGTCTGTGTCGACGCGGCGGCCGAGTCGACCCTGCCGACGATGTCGACGAGCTTCGCTTGCTCGGCTTCGACGGCGGCCTGGATCTTCGACCATGACAGCTTCTTGTCGTTCGAAGCCTCGAACCAATCCTCCCCGGCCACGACGAACGGCTCGGGTGGCTTCGCGCCGATCTGCCCGCGAACGTCGCGGACGTAGTACGCGTGATGCAGCGCAATCTCGGCGATGTTGTGCCGGCCCGGCGCCGGCCGCCAGAACGCCAGCGCCGCATCGACGTCGCCAATCGCGGCCTTGAAATCGGCGCCGTGCCAGGCGCCCGGGCCGTAGCCCTCCGAGAGGATGCGCAGCAGCTGGGGTGATTCCTCGCTCTTCCGGGTGGCAGTCTTCGCGGTTGTCGTCGTCATCAGTTCCTCCACAGTTCGTGGCAACCCTCCGCACGGCATCGGGGCTCGTGCTAGAAAGGGTTATAGCGACGGCCGGGAGGCGACTTCTTGGCGAATATTGCGATCGGGCTCGACGAGGCGTTGAAGGCGCGGGCAATCGAAGGTGGACCAGGCCGAGCGACGGCGCAGCTGCTCGCACGGGGTGACGGGTGGACGGTCGAGGACGTCGTGTGCACGTCGGGCCCCGACGATCGCCCCTTCGAGGAACAGCACGCGCGTGTCTCGATCGCCATCGTCCTGGCGGGCACCTTTCAGTACCGCGCGGCCGGGGCCGGTGCCGGCCGCGAGATGATGACGCCGGGCTCGCTGCTGCTCGGCAGCATGAGCCAGCGCTTCGAGTGCGGCCACGAGCACGCGACCGGCGACCGCTGCCTCTCGTTCGGCTATACGGCCGACTTCTTCGAGCGCATTGCCGCTGGAACGCGCGCCAGGCCCGCGCGCGTGCCCCCGGGATTCGGCGTGCTGCGTGTGCCTCCGATCCGCGCAATCGCGCGGCTGGTCGCGCAGGCTGGCGGTGCGGTGCTTCGCTCTTCGTTCTCGGCGTGGGAGGAGCTGAGCGTGCGCCTGGCGGCGGAGACGCTCTGCGTGGTGGACGGCGTGAGTCCGGCTCACCCGCCCGCCTCGCCCGGCGCCGAGGCACGCGTCACCCGGATTGTCCGGCGAATCGAGCACGAGCCGGATGGCGACCTCACGCTGGCGGCGCTGTCGCGCGACGCGAGGCTCAGCCCCTACCACTTCCTCCGCGTGTTCGAACGCGTTGCCGGCGTCACGCCGCACCAGTACGTGCTTCGCACCCGCCTGCGGCACGCGGCACTGCGGCTCGTGGCGAAGCCCGAGAAGGTCGTCGATGTCGCATTCGAGTGCGGTTTCGGTGACGTCTCGAACTTCAATCGGGCCTTCCGCGACGAGTTCCGGACCACCCCGAACGGCTTCCGCCGGACGTCGAGCGCACGGTAGTCGCAAGAATCGCTCACCGCTTCGTTCCATAGCCAGAGACACGGCGATCGAACTCTTCGCGCGCCGGGGTGTCGAACGGCTTGAACAGGAGTGTGTGATGACCTCTCGCCCGTGTGCCCCGCTCTGGCGGAATTTCCATGTCGCGCTACTCGTCGTCGTCTCGAGCGCCGCCTGCACACGCGAATACGCGAGTCCAGCGGGAATCGCCGCGGCCGGTTCCCCCAACAGGGAGTCGGCCGGCGCACAACTGGCCTACGCGACCGAAAAATTCGTGGCCGGCAGCCGTCAGGCTGGCGACTCGCCCGCACCAGCGAATGCAGCCGCGGCAACCAGCCAGCCCGGCGATCCGATCTCCTACCTCGCCTACGCTTACACCGTGAGTCTCGAGCTGCCTGGCGAGCACCTGACCCGCACGATGGAGGCGCATGCGGCCGCGTGCCGTGATGCAGGTCCGCGCGTCTGCCAGGTGATCGCCGCTCAGCGCGCCGGCGATCCCGCAAGCCAGCTGGGTGGCACGTTGGCGATACGTGCCGAGCCGCAGTGGCTGCAGCGTTTCATGACGGGCGCGGAAGGCGATGCGCGGAGCGCCGGCGGGCGCGTCGTCGCGAAGTCCACGACGACGGAGGATCTGACTCGCGCCATCGTCGATACCGAGGCCGCGCTCCGCGCGAAGAAGTCGCTGCGCGGACGGCTCGAGCAGCTGCTGGCCAGCCGCCCGGGCAAGCTCGCGGATTTCCTCGACGTCGAGCGCGAGCTGGCGAGAGTCCAGGGCGAAATCGACTCCACTGAATCGACCCTGGCCGCCATGCGCACGCGCGTCGCGATGTCGTCGCTCACGTTGCACTACTCGTCGCGCATTCGCGCAATGGCCAGCGACACGTTCGCGCCGCTCGGCCGCGCATTGGCGGGCTTCATCGGCTACGTCGTCAACGGGGTCGCCGCCATCGTGACCCTCGTCGCTGTGGGGCTGCCTTGGATGGTCGTGGGCGTGCCGATCGCCTGGCTCATCGTGCGCGCGCGCCGCCGCGCGCAAGCGATGGGCCGCCCGGCACCGCCGCCGATGGCGGTCGAGCCGCCTGCCGCACCTGCGAGCTGACCGGGCGTCAGGAACGTGGTTTGCACGTCACCGGGACGTGCACCGCGCCCTCGTCGTGGCAATCGTGGGCCTCGCTGCAGCACTGTCGGGCTGCGCCAAGCGGGCGCCGGTGGTCGTGCCGGCGCCCGTGCCAACACCCGCCCCGGACCCGCCCCGGCACCAGCTCCTACCCCGGCGCCGACCCCTCCGCCGGCGCCAGCCCCAACGCCGGCGCCTCCGGAGACCGCGACGAGCATCCTCGAGACTCAGGAAGGTCTCGCGTCCTACTACGGCAGGCTGTTCCACGGCAAGACGACGGCGAGCGGGACCAGATTCAACATGAACTCGATGGTGGCGGCACATCCGAGCTATCCGTTCGGCACGATGCTTCGGGTCACGAATCTGGCCAATGGACGCTCGGCGCGGGTGCGCATCATGGACCGCGGACCGACATCACCCCATCAAGAGGACGGCGTTGTCATCGACGTGTCGCGCAAGGTCGCGGAAGTGCTGGGTTTCATCCAGCAGGGACGGGCGCCCGTCCGGCTGGAGGTGCTGGCCTGGGGCGATCGGCCATGACGCTGGCCGGCTGAAGCTTCGCCCAGGTCGGAGGGAGCGTGGCCTCCATCACCCCGCGCGAGATCGCGCGCAGCTGGGCGTTGGCGGAGTCGACCGTGCGCCCAGGGCGCAAACGACCGAGCAGGGCGAGCCACCAGAAGTCGCGACGATGCCCGCTCGTGGAATGCCCAGGGTCTCTTGCAGGCTCCCGGCCCTGTTACACTTCCACGCTCATGCCCCGCGCAATACACCTCTTCGCAATTGCCTTCCTGCTGTTGGGATCGAGCGGGGCCTCGGCACAGCCGCCGGCCGCTGCACCGCTCACGAAGTCGGACAGCGATCCGGCTGCGGGCCGTCAGGTCCTGCTCTGGCCGGATGGCGCACCCGGCTCGGAAGGCCAGACTCGCGAGGAGAAAGTGCGAGTCACCGACAAGGGCGAGCACGTCGTGTCGAGCGTGGACAAACCCTCGCTCACCGTCTATCTGCCGCCGAAGGATCGCGCGTCGAGCGCGTCGGTCGTGGTGGCGCCGGGAGGCGGCCACCGCGAGCTCTGGATGGATCACGAGGGACACCGCGTGGCTGCGGCACTCGCGAGTCGCGGCATCACCGCGTTCGTGCTCAGGTACCGGCTCGCGCGCGAGGAGGGATCCACCTACACCGTCGAGAAGCATGCGCTCGACGACATCCAGCGCGCGATCCGGCTGGTGCGCAGCCGCGCGCAGCAGTGGCTGCTCGATCCCGAGCGCGTCGGCGTGATGGGCTTTTCAGCGGGCGGCCACCTGGCTGGCCTGGCGTCCGCCGCGGCAGGCGGCGGCAATTCCTCGGCATCCGATCCCATCGATCGGCTGAATGGGAAGCCGTCGTTCCAGGCGCTCGTTTATCCGGGATCGATCCCGCAGCTGCGCGTGTCGAGCGACACACCCCAGACGTTCCTCCTGTGCGGCGGCGAGGATCCCATCGCCGGCGCGCTCGTGAATCTCTACACCTCGCTCAAACAGAGCGGCGTCGCCGCGGAGCTCCACGTCTACGCCGGCGTGGGCCACGGGTTCGGCATCCGCGAGTCGAATCCCAAGGCGGTTGCGGGCTGGCTCGATCGATTCACCGACTGGATGAACGATCGCGGGTTGTTGAAGTGCTCGTGCGAGTAACCACAGCGGTGATGCCGCAGCTCGTAGTTCGTAGTTCGTAGCTGATATGGTCCCCTGGGCTCGGATCGACACCGTCTTCCTCGACGTTGGCAACACCCTCATCTCCATCGATTTCGACTGGGTCGCCGCCGAGCTGACCTCGCGCGGGCGGGCTTGCGCTGCCGAGGACGTGCGGCGCGCGGAGGCCGCGGCGCGGCCCGGCTACTCGCGCCGCCTGTTCGTCGACGGGATCGAGCCTGGCGCCGACCTCTTTCGTTACTACCTGCACACGATGCTCGCGCGGCTCGAGGTGACCGCAAGCCTCGCGCGGCACGACTTCGACGCACTCCTCACCGAGCTGCGGAAGGTGCTCCGCCCCGACGGCCGCGCGAGCGTGCTCTGGCGGATGGTGATGCCGCGCGTGCCCGAAGCGCTCGCCCATCTGCGCGACCTCGGCTTGACCCTCGTGGTCGTGAGCAACTCCGACGGCACCGTCGAGCGAAGCCTGGAAGAGGCGCGTCTGCGGCCGTTCCTCACGACCGTGGTCGATTCGGCCATCGCCGGGTACGAGAAGCCGGATCCGCGCATCTTCGAAGCGGCGCTGGCCCATTCAGGTGCGCGCCGCGAGACCACGCTGCACGTCGGCGACCTCTATCACGCGGATGTCGCAGGCGCGCGCGGCGCGGGCATCCATGCCGTGTTGCTCGACCCGTACGACGACTGGCGCGTGGATGATGTAGACCGGCTGCCGGACCTGTGGGCGGTCGCAGACAAGCTACGAGCTACGAGGGACGAGCTACGAGCTAAGGGCCGTAATTCGTAGGTCGTAGCCCGTAATTCATATCTCGTAGCTCGTAGTTCGTAGTTGGTAGCTCTCCATGAACTTTTCGACCCGCGGCGGTGTCCACTATGCCGTGCTCGAAGCGCGCAGACTGACGAAGTACTACTCGGCCATCGCGGCCGCCCGAGATGTCAGCTTCACGCTCCAGCCGGGTGAGGTGCTGGGGCTGCTGGGCCCGAACGGATCGGGCAAGTCGACGACGCTGTCGATTCTCGTGGGCCTGCTCGAGCCGTCCGGCGGCGTGGTGCTCCTCGACGGCGCCGACGTCCGCGACGACCTCAATGTCTACAAGGCAAAGGTGGGCTACGTGCCCGAGGAGGCGGTCCTCTACGCCTACCTGACCGGTCCGGAATATCTCTCGCTCATCGGCCGCCTCCGCTCTTTGCCGGAAGCGACGATCCGCCGGCGCATCGACGGCTTCCTCACGCTCTTCGACCTCAAAGACGATGTGCATGCGCCGATCTCGGCGTATTCGAAGGGCATGCGGCAGAAGATCCTGATCTCGGCCGCGCTCATCCACAACCCGTCGATCATCGTCCTGGACGAGCCCGATTCGGGCCTGGACGTGACCACCACGTTGATCCTCCGGAGCCTGGTGCGGACGCTCGCGGCGCAGGGCCGGATGATTGTCTACAGCTCGCACGTCCTCGACATCATCGAGCGGGTCGCGACCAGCGTGCTCATCCTGAACGAGAGCCGTGTCGTCAGCTACGACTCGGTCGCACACCTGCGCGCGCTGCCCGACCTGCCGTCGCTCGAACAAGTCTTCCGCCGGCTCGTGGTCGAGACCGACACCGACCTCGTCGCCCGGGAGCTCGTCGGCGTGATGACGGGATGAACGTGAACAAGACGCTGCTCCTCGCCCGCACGTTCTTCACGCGGTTCTTCGAGAGCGATCTCCTGCCGTCCGGGCTCCCGCAGGCGCAGCTGTTCATCTGGAGCGTCGCGATCGTGGTGGCGCCCAACGTGCTCCTTCCCTTCCGGTTCGCCAACAGCTACTCGATGATGCAGTTCCAGCCCGAAGCCCTCGCGCGGGCGATGCTGATGCACCGGCTCGTCTTCATCACGTTGAGCATGACCGCGATGGGCTTCGTCGCGCTCGTCATGTGGGAGAACGTGTTTCCCGATCGGCGCGATGCCCGCCAGCTCGGTGTCCTGCCCCTCAGCCACCAGTTGCTGATCCTGGGACGCCTCCTGGCGCTCTGTGCCGTCGCTGGCATCTTTCTGCTCGGCGTGAACGCGATTCCGACGGTCCTCTACGCCCCGGTCGTGGGTGTCTATGGCGGCGCGACCAATCCGCTGCGTGCCGTCTTCGCGCACGTCGCGGCTACGGCGGGAGCCGGAGTGTTCGTGTTCTTCCTGCTGATCGCGGTGCAGGGCACATGGCTCAACATCGGTGGCCGGCGGACGGCGGAGCGGTTCGCCATCGTGCTGCAAGTGCTCTTCGTCGTGGCACTCGTGCTGCAGCTGTTGCTCCTGCCGCGTCTGGGCGCGCAGATGGCAACCGGCTTGGGACAAGTAGCGGCCCATCCCGTCCTGAGCAACGTCCCGTCGTTCTGGTTCCTCGCGTTGTACGACTTCCTCGGCGGCCGCGGATCGGCGGGCAGTGCCGGGCCGGCGGCGACCGCCGTGGCCGCGACGGTTCTCACCGTCGCGATCGCGGTTGCGATGCTGGTCGCGACGCACGCGCGCCTGATGCGGCTCGCGCTCGAAGGGCAGGAGCCCGCGCGCCCGCGCCTGCGCATGATTCGGGCGCTGGCGGCGTGGGCCGGCCGGTTTGGCGGACGTGGGTCGATCGCCCGCGCGGTCTCCGGCTTCACCCTGCGGACGCTCGCGCGCAGCCGCTCACATCGCCTGCTGCTTGCGCTCTATCTCGGGGTGGCACTCACCTTCATCCTCATCCTGCTCAGCCCCACGGCTGTCCGGTACGGGCTTGCAGGCTTCTACACGCCCGGCGTGTCGGTGCTGGCCGCGCCATACGTGCTCATGTTCTTCACGCTGATCGGCCTGAAGCTGATGGTGGCGATCCCGGTCGAGCCGAAGGCGAACTGGGTGATGCGCCTGCTCGAGCCGTCCGACCGCATGGCCGTCGTGAACGGCGTGCGCAACGCCCTGCTGATCGCAGGCGTCGCGCCGGCCACCATCGCCGGCGCGGTCAGCGCGACCTGGCTCTGGGGGCCATGGCCGGCGCTCGTGCACGGCACGACGTGCGCCGGCATGGGATGGCTGCTCAGCGAGCTCCTTGTGGTCAGGCTTCGCAAGATCCCCTTCACCTGCACGTATCATCCTGGACGATCGCACATCCGGATCTGGCCTCTCTATCTGTTCGCGTTGAGCAACTACTGCTTCACGACCGCGGCCATCGAGCGGTCGCTCATGGACCGGCCGCGCGCGTGGGCGATGTTCGTGCTCGCTCTGTTCGCGGCAATTCAGCTCCTCATATGGCTGCGCCGGCGCGAGCTCGGAGGCCCGCTCGGTCTCCGATTCGAAGAGGACGATCCCGAGGCCCTGTTCGCGGGCTTCCGCCTGAGTGAAGGGCTCGCCGCACGCGCGAACCGCTCGACCTCTTCGACCGTGTGATTCCTCCCCGCTGAACCGAATCGCCCACAAGGGCCGGGCACCGGCCCATCGATATCGCACGCTCGAGTTACCGCATCTTTACCGCTCGGTCATGAAGCACTCCGTAAGGAGGCGTAACACATGGGGTGTGCACAGGCAGGTGTGTGTGAGCCCTCGCCGACACGCTTCACTTCGGCCCTCGGACGACCGGCTCACCGGGTAGGAAGGAGGCGCTATGCCTAGGAGGATGTGGGCGCGAGGCTTCGTCCTCGCGCTGGTCAGCACCACGGCCATTCCGGCCGCGTCGCCCCCCGAGGACGATCCCGTGGCCACCCGCTCCGGGCCCATTGCAATCACCAGCGACGACCGCTTCGTCTGGAGCGTCAACCCCGACAACGACTCGGTCTCCGTCTTCAAGGTCCAAGACGATGCCAACGAGAAGATCGCCGAGATCCCGGTCGGCAAGGAACCCTGGTGTGTGGCCATCACGCCCGACGACAGCAAGGCCTACGTCACGAACATGGCGAGCGGCACCGTGTCGGTCGTCAACACGTTCAAATACGAGGTGGTCGACACCATCCATGTCGGCACCGAGCCCTTCGGATGCGCCCTGACGCCGAACGGGAGAAAGCTGTTCGTCGCGAACCAGTCGTCGGACACCGTATCGGTCATCAACACACGGCACGACCGGGTCATCGAGACGATCAAGCACGTGGGCTCCAAGCCGCATGCGATTGCCATCACCGCCGACGGCCACAAGGTGCTGGTCACGCAGTTCCTGGCGCTCGGACGCCGCAACGATCCGCGGCCGCTGACACAGAGCGAGGGCGCCGACGATGGGCGTGAGGGCCGCATCACGGTGATCAACGCCCACACCCACGACGTCGTCGGCACGGTGGTGCTCGACCCGCTGCCGAGCACGGGCTTCCTGTCGGATGGCAGCACGCTGGGGCGGGAGCCGATCGGCAACCCGCCGGTGTTCGACAATGTCACCGGCGCGTTTCCGAACCTGCTCGAGTCGATCACAATCAAGGGCGACGTCGCCTACATCCCGAACACGTGCTCGTCGCCGAACGGGCCCTTCCGCTTCAACGTGAACGTCCAGAGCTGTCTGTCGACGATCGACCTCGAAGCCGCGCGGGAAGCCTTCCCGACGCTCAACATGAACTCTGGCGTGCAGTTCGAGCCGGTCGGCACTCGCCTGTTCAACACGAACCCGTTCTTCGTCGCCTTCAAACGTTCGACGTCCGAGGGGTTCGTGGCGCTCGGCGCAACCGATCGGCTGCTCCGCGTGACGCTGAACGGTAACGGCCTGCCGACCATCAACCCGCCCGCCAATGCCGGCGATCCCGGCGGCATCGTCCGAATCGAGCTGAAGGACCCGACCGAAGTCCTCCAGCCGGATCCCGACGACACCATCGGCGGGAAGAACCCGCGCGGCCTGGTGATCAACTCGAGCGACACGCGAGCCTACGTGATGGACTTCCTCTCGCGGGACGTCGCGGTCGTGGACGTTTCCGGAGCCGACCCCGCGCAATACCGGACGCTCGCGCGCATCCCGTCGTCGGCCCTCCCCGCGGGCGGCACCCAGGATGCGATCGTGCTGCGCGGCAAGCGGCTGTTCAACTCGTCGATCGGCCCCGAGGGGGCGGGCGACAACGCCAGGCGTCCAGCGGGACGGTTGTCGGACTTCGGCTGGGGCACGTGCTACAGCTGCCACCCGCAGGGGCTCACCGACACAGTGACGTGGATGTTCGCCGACGGTCCACGGCAGGCGATCTCGATGGAGAGCACCTTCGAGTTCGGGGCGGCCGTCATCGAGAACGGAGCGCCGAAGCTGCCCGAGTCGCACCAGCGGGCGCTGAACTGGTCGGCCGTGCGCGACGAGGTACAGGACTTCACCCGGAATATCCGCGCCGTGTCGGGCGGCGCCGGACTGGTTCAGGAAATTCCCGAAGGCGTGGCCGGCCTGGGCCAGGTCCCCGACCTGGTGCCGGTGGCGAACAGCGGACGCAATGCCGATCTCGATGCGATTGCCACCTATCTCGCGATCGGCGTGCGCGCACCGATCTCTCCGGTGAGGAGCCAGGACGTCCGGGCGCGGGTGGGCCGATTGGTGTTTGCGGCAGCCGGCTGCCAGAACTGCCACGGTGGGAAGAACTGGACCATCTCGCAACTGGACTACACCCCGCCGCCCGCGGATACGGAGATTGTCGACGCGCAGCTCATACGGTTCCTCTGCCGCGCCGGCACCTTCGATCCGGGCCTCTTCGCCGACGGCGTGAGCAACGAGATCAGAGCGAACAACGTCGCCAACGTGCAGGCGCGGGGCGTACTCGGGTTCAACGTGCCGTCGCTCGTCTCGGTGTTCGCCTCAGCACCCTACCTGCACAGCGGAGCGGCACCGACGCTCGACGCGGTGCTCTTGAACGTGACGCACCGTACCGCAGGACAGCCGGGTCAGTTCGATCTGCTGCAATTCCCTCTCGTCCGGAGCCTGCTGGTGGACTTCCTCGAGTCGATCGACCGCAGTACTCGAGCCATTCCTCGACGTCAATCCGCCGCTGGGCGTCTGCGGTCCGCCGCAACCGTAACCTTGGAATGGGCGGCCAAAAGCCCCGTCCTCTGGTGGAGGAGAGGTTCTGTAGGAGGGCGGGGCTTCAGCCCCGCCGTTCGGAGCCGCACGTTGCTGGTATGTCCATTGCAAATTCGAGGACATGCACGCGCGCGAGCTCATCGGGATGTTGGGCGCAGCCGTGGCAGCGTGGTGGAACGACAACGTCCCTCGAATGGGCGCGTCGCTCGCCTACTACACGCTCTTCGCGATCGCGCCCATCCTGCTCGTCGCGACGGCGATGGCGGGCGTCGTCTTCGGCCGCGAAGCCGTGCAGGGCGAGCTCGCCGGCCAAATCCAACAGCTCGTCGGCCGTGAAGGCGGAAGGGCGGTGCAGGCGCTCGTCGAGGGCGCCAGCCGGCGCGACGATGGCATGGTGGCAACTGTCGTCGGAGCAGTCACGTTCGTATTGGCCGCAACCGGCGCTTTTCTCGAGCTGCAGGCCGACCTCAACACCATCTGGCGCGTGAAGCCGTCACCGGAACTCAACCTCCGGGCGTTCCTGGTCGATCGGCTGCGTTCGTTCGGACTGGTCCTCGCCATCGGCTTCCTGCTGCTGGTCTCGCTCTCGGTCAGCGCCGCGATCGCGGCCTCGAGCAACTGGCTTGGCCGGCGCGCGCCCGGACTGCTGCAGCTCTGGATGTTCGCCAACCATGCCACGTCGCTGCTGGTGACCACCGCGCTTTTCGCGATGCTCTATCGCTTTTTGCCCGACGTCGAGCTCGCATGGCGCGACGTGGCGATCGGCGCATTCGTCACCGCGATCCTGTTCACGCTCGGCAAGCAGCTCATCGGCCTGTATCTCGGCCAGAGTGCGACTGCCTCGGCCTACGGCGCCGCCGGATCGGTGGTGCTGTTGCTGCTCTGGGTCTACTACTCCGCACAGGTCGTGCTGCTCGGCGCGGAGTTCACGCGCATCTACGCTGAGCGCCGGGGGGCCCAGCCCGCACCACAATCGTTTGCCGAGCCCGATCCTGACGCGGTCTGCAAGGCCACATGACGGGCAGAGCATCCATGTAGAATTGGCCGGCCATGCCGGCCACGGTCCTGCTCATCGCCACGCTCGACACCAAGGGCGAGGAAATCGCCTGGATTCGCGATCGCATCGTACGGCGCGGGCACCGGACGCTCGTCCTCGATGCCGGCGTGCTCGGCGCGCCTGCGTTCGCACCTGACGTGCCGGCGAGTGACGTGGCGGATGCGGGAGGGACGCCGCTGACCGCACTCCGCGCAGGCGGAGATCGCGGCCGTGCGCTCGAGGTGATGGCTCGCGGCGCGGCCGTCCTCGCACCGCAGCTGCATGCGGAAGGCCGCTTCGATGCGGCGCTCGGCATCGGCGGATCGTGCGGCACCGCCATCGCGACCGCCGCGATGCGCGAGCTGCCCATCGGCTTGCCCAAGATGATGGTCTCGACGGTGGCCTCCGGTCAGGTGGCCCCGTATGTCGGTGTCTCCGACATCGCCATGCTCTATCCCGTCGTCGATGTCGCCGGGCTGAATCGCATCTCGCGCCGGATTCTGACGAACGCCGCGGGGGCCGTCTGCGGCATGTTGGAAGAGCCGGCACCGGAACGCGCAGACAAGCCGCTGCTGGCCGCGACGATGTTCGGGGTCACGACCCCGTGTGTCGAGCGCGTGCGGAAGCGCGTGGAGGAAGCCGGCTACGAGATGCTCGTCTTCCACGCGACGGGCAGCGGCGGCCGGGCGATGGAGGCGCTCATCGCCGCCGGCTTCGTCATGGGAGTCGCCGACGTCACGACGACCGAATGGGCCGACGAGCTCGTGGGCGGCGTGCTCTCGGCGGGTCCGGACCGGCTCGACGCGGCCGCCCGCGCCGGTATTCCGCAAGTCGTCTCGGTCGGCGCGCTCGACATGGTGAACTTCGGCCCGCGCGCCACCGTTCCCGAGCGCTTTGCCGGCCGGCGGCTCCACGTGCACAACCCGAGCGTCACGCTGATGCGGACCACGCCGGAGGAGTCCGCGCGGCTCGGCGAGATCATCGCGGCCAAGCTGAATCGGGCAACGGGACCGATTACTTTGCTCCTGCCGCTCCGAGGCGTGAGCGCGATCGATCGCGAGGGTCAGCCGTTCCACGATCCCGCTGCCGACACCGCACTCTTCGACGCGCTCCGCCGGCACGTCGGCGATGGCGTCGTGGTTCGCGAGCTCGATCTCCACATCAATGATCCGGAGTTCGCGGATGCCGTGGCCGACGCGCTGCTCGCTTCGCTCGCGCGCAGAAAGTTCTGAGTTACGAGTTGAGTCTTGAGCCGACCGGCGAAAGCTGATGTCTGATGACTGGTTCCATGAATGAAGAAAGAGTTCCATCGCTAATACCGGTTTTGGCTGTTGATGACATCAAGCAAGCGATCGAATTCTATTCAGTCCTCGGTTTTAAAGAGGTGTCATCAATGCCGGGTGAGAACGGCGAGCCGGTGCATGCTCACTTGAGCAAGGATGACTCTTGGCTCTTCTTGGGACGGCTCGGCATGACCTATTACCAAAGTCACGAACGGGCTCGATTGATCAAGGAAGGTCTGGCCTCTCACAGGGGGTTAGGCACGACGATGATTGTTCAAGTCCAGAATGTCGACGAGGTCTGTTCCCGGCTTCGTGCCGAGGGCGTGGAAATACTATGCGAGCCAACAAATGAGTTCTACGGCGACCGCGTATTCCTGTTTCTTGACCCGTTCGGTTACGAGTGGAAAGTCAGCCATCCGACAAAGATTGAAATGCATTGACAAATCAGTCGCGTGGCGGTCTCCGGTCACCACTGACGACTGACAACTCACTACTCACTCGAGGCATCCATGCCCTTCATCGGCCGGGACCAGGCCCTCGCCCGCCTTCGCAAGCGGATCGCCGCGCGGCAGCCAATCATCGGGGCGGGCGCGGGCACGGGCATCTCGGCGAAATTCGCCGAACGCGGCGGCGTCGACCTGCTCATCATCTACAACTCGGGCCGCTACCGCATGGCCGGCCGCGGCAGCCTCGCCGGCCTGCTCCCTTACGGCGACGCGAACGCCATCGTCGTCGAGATGGCTCACGAGATCCTGCCCGTCGTGCGCGACATCCCGGTGCTCGCCGGCGTCTGCGGAACCGATCCGTTCCGGCTCATGCCGACCTTTCTGCGCGAGCTGAAAGCGATGGGCTTCGACGGGGTGCAGAACTTCCCCACCGTTGGCCTGATTGACGGCATCTTCCGCCAGAACCTCGAGGAGACCGGCATGGGCTACGACCTCGAGGTGGTGATGATCCGCGAAGCACGCTCGATTGGCCTGTTGACCTGTCCGTACGTCTTCGATGCCGAAAGCGCACGGAAGATGGCCCGCGCCGGCGCCGACGTCCTCGTCGCGCACCTGGGGCTCACGACCAAGGGATCGATCGGCGCGCAGACGGCGCTCACGCTCGACGAGTCCGCGCAACGGATCCAGGAGATGCGGGACGCGGCCGTGCGGGCGCGGAAGGACGTCATCGTGATCTGCCACGGAGGGCCGATTGCCGAGCCAGACGATGCGCAGGAGGTGCTGTCGAAGACGACGGGGGTGGCCGGATTCTTCGGTGCGTCGAGCATCGAGCGGCTGGCGACCGAAGTCGCCATCGAAGAACAGGCCCGCCGCTTCCGCGCCATCACGCTCCCCGACTCGCGGCGTCAGCGCCGCCGGACAGTCTGAAGTCCAGAGTCCATGACAGTTGGAGCTGGGGCTCCAACGCTCCCGGCGCGTTCGTCGAAAATGCCCAATTCTTCGCGGATTCCCTGGCTGGCCCGGGAATTGCCCCAGGCTCGTGCGTCTGCCTGACGGGCGGCTGTCGCCGCGCCTCCAGCACGCACGATCATGCGCTACACCAGTCTTCTCGCCGCCCCGCTCATTCTCTGGTCGCTCGCGCCGCCGGCGCAGGCGTCATCGGTCATCCCGCTGGGCTTTTCGGACATCGTCGGCGAAGCGCGGAGCATCGTTCGCGCCGAAGTGGTCGAGGTGCACGCCGCACGAGTGTCGAACGGCCGCCTCGAAACGCTCGTGACGTTCCGCGTCGAACGGATCCTCAAGGGCTCGCCGGATCGCGCGCGGGTGATGCTGCGCTTCCTCGGAGGCGTCATCGGCGACGAGTCGATGGAGGTCTCGGGCATGCCGCGCTTCGCGGTCGGCGATCGCGACGTGCTCTGTCTGGGCGACGAGGGCGGCACGATCAGCCCGATCGTGGGATTGATGCAGGGACGCTTCCGGGTGACGCGCGGCGCCGATGGCGAGGAACGGGTGACGCGCCACGACGGCACCGCGTTCGCCTCGACCGCGCAGGTGCTGCGGCCGCTGCGCGAGAGCGCGACGCCGATCCGCACGATGTCGTTGCGGCAGTTCGAATCGGAAATCGATCAGCTCGTCGCCGCGGCGCGGCGCCGCGAGGTAGTCATGGTGCGCCGTTCTCTCACCGCTCTCCTCGTTCTTCCCGCGCTGCTCCTCTGCAGCGGTGTCGCCGCGGGCTTTGCGCTGTTCTTTCCGAGCGGCATTCGCTGGCCATCGGGCGCGATCGTGATGCACCTGCAGCTCGGCACGCCGGGCCAGGCGCTGACCGACGGCGCGGCGGACTGGGGCGACTCGGCCGAGACCGCGCTCGCATTGTGGAACCCGCACATGGCGTCCGGACAGTTCCAGGTCGTCCGTCGCTCGACGGCGGCAATCGGCGAGCGCAACGGCGTGAACAACGTGTTCTTCGACGACACGATCTACGGTGACCGCTTCGAGGCCAACACGCTGGCGGTCACGATCAGCTGGCGCTCGGCGTCGCGGATCGTCGAATCGGACGTGATCTTCAACACCGGCAAGAGCTTCGATTCGTACCGAGGCAGCCTGCGCCGGGCGGTCGATTTCCGGCGGGTCGCGGTGCACGAGTTCGGGCACGTGTTGGGTCTCGGTCACCCTGACGAGGAGGGCCAGAGCCACGTCGCGGTCATGAACAGCATCGTCAGCAATGTCGAGGTCCCGCAGGCGGATGACACGGAGGGCGCGCAATCGCTTTATGGGAATCCGGCACCGGCAGCGCCGCCGCCGGCTCCCGCGCCCACGGGCCCGGGCAACGCGTCGGCTGCCGACTTCCCGCCGCGCAACGAGAGCCTCGACTTCCGCCAGCGTCTCGAAACGAAATACCGCGACGGCCTGCGCCGGGCCGCCACGTCGAGCTTCGTCGACATCGAGGGCAGCGTGGTGTGGCTGCAGGAGTACGTCCGCTACCGGATCAACCGCTGCGAGCACATGGATGCGGCCACGCGGGTGTTCATGCAGATCGACGGGTTCGGCGCGCAGCCCGTGTGCGGATCGGCGGGGCCGGTTCCCGCGTTCCCCGCGCGGAACGAATCGCTCGATTTCCGGCAGCGGCTCGAGGGCAAGTACCGCGACGGGCTGCGGCGCAACGCCTCGGCGACCTCGGTCGACATCGAAGGCGACGTCGTCTGGACCCAGGAGTATCTGCGCTACCGGCTGGGCCGCTGCTCGCACCAGCAGGCGGTGGATCGCGTCATGGGCCAGATCGACGGCTTCGGCGCGCCGCCGACATGCGGGTAATTGGGGTCGGGTGCGATATCCGTCTAAATGTTCCGATCCACGCCCTGATTGCACCGAAGCTTGAACAGTTTGGACGGATATCGCTCCCGACCCCGTTCGGACGGCTAGCCGAGCAGCTGGCGCAGGAAACGGACGCCATCGCCGGCGAGGGCGTCGGGGCTTGCGGCGAGCGGCCGCCAGATGCAGGTTGCCCTCGCCATCGCCTTCACCTCGCTCGCGAACGACTCGATGACGAACGGGCCGTCGAAGCCGATGTCGCTCGTTGCGCGCGCCACATCGTCCCAGGGAAGGTGACCCGAGCCCGGCGCGCCGCGATCGTTCTCGCACGCGTGCATGTGGCGGACCCGCGGTCCGGCGGCGCGGATGGCGTCGCCGATCGACTTCTCGTCGATGTTCATGTGGAACGTGTCGAGGATGATCCCGCAGGCCGGGTGATCCACGCGGTCCACGATCTGCATCGCCTGCGACGTCAGGTTGAGAAAGCTCGTCTCGAAGCGGTTCAGCGGCTCCACACAGATCGTCACGCCCCGCTCGCCGGCATGGGCCGCGAGCTCCTTCAGTTCGCCGACGAGCAGGTCCTCGTCGCGCCGCCGCTCGTCCTCAGTGGCCTGCCAGGTGCGGCCGACGGCGCTGTAGAGGGGCCCCACCACGTTCCTGGCTCCGAGCACGTGCGCGGCGTCGATGCAATGGCGGACGTACGCCATCGCACCGGTGCGGACCGACGAATCCCCGTGGATCAGGTCACGGTCCGCGCCCATCACCGCGCACACCGTGACGTCGAGACCCGCGTCGCGAACGACCCGCGCGGCTTCGCGATAGTCGAGATCGCCGGTCCCTTCGATCGGAACCTCGATGATGTCGAACCCGAGCTCGCGAATCCGGGCTGCCAGCGTCCGCAGCTTCTCGAGCGAGAGCGGCGAGGTCCACACCCAGGTGCTGATACCGATCTTGGCCATCTGAATCTCGACGGGGCGTAGGGGTCGGGTGGTGATATCCGTCTAAGTGTTGTTCACTCTGCGAACATTTAGACGGATATCACACCCGACCCCTAGAACCGCGGAATCTGGATCTTCTCGCCGCCCTTCATCGCCGACTCGTGCGCGCAGATGCCGACCATCGTCCAGTTGGCCGACGTCGCGGCGTCGGGCATCGCCGGCTGCTTGCCCAGGCACGCCATCAGGAAGTTGTGGACCAGGTGCGGGTGCGTGCCGCCGTGGCCGCCGCCCTGCAGGAACGACAGGTGCTCGGCGTCCTGGATCGCGGCCGGCTGCGTGAACCTGCGGATCGGCTCCGGGCAGCAGGCTGGCGTAGTCGGGCACCTTGACGCGCTTCGGGATCTCCGGCTTCGCTCAGCGGCTCTGCCGTCGTGCTCTTGGTGTGGATGACCGGCTCCTCGTTCTCGACCTGCTGCCACTCGAACGACTTGCTTCGAGCCGTACGCGTCGAAGCTCTCGCGGTACTGCCGGGCGGTGTCGAACAGGCTGCGCGTGACCTCGGCGCACACGTCGGAGTCGCGGATCTTGAACGTGGCCGTCTCGATGGCGAACGGGCTGCCGTACTTCGGGATCAGCTCCTCGCGGATGCGGCCCGAGCCGTGGCAGACGACGCTCTCGGCGTGCTTGCCGAGGATCGCCAGGCACGGGCTGACGCAGTGCGTGGCGTAGTGCATCGGCGGCAGGCCCGGCCAGTAGTCCGGCCAGCCGTCCATGTCCTGCTGGTGGCTGCCGCGGAGGAACTGGATGCGGCCCAGCTCGCCCTTGTCGTACAGCTCCTTGACGAACAGATACTCGCGGCTGTAGACGACGGTCTCCATCATCATGTAGACCTTGCCGCTCTTGCGCTGCGCCTCGACGATCTGCCGGCACTCGTCGATGCGTCGTGGCCATCGGCACGGTGCAGGCGACGTGCTTGCCGGCCTTGAGCGCGGCGATCGACTTGCGGGGCGTGGTCGGGGATCGGCGAGTTGATGTGGACGGCGTCGACGTTGGGGTCGTTGCAGCAGCTCCGTCGTAGTCGGTGTAGCGCATCTTCGATGCCGAAGCGGTCGCCGCACTCGTCGAGCTCGTTCTCGTTGCGGCGGCAGATGGCGTACATCTCGGCGTTGGGATGGCCCTGGTAGATGGGGATGAACTCGGCCCCGAAGCCCAGGCCGACGATGGCGACGCGGATCTTCTTGTCGCTGGGCATCTATGTGTCTCCCCCGTTTTCGGTCTTCGGTCTTCGGTCTTCGGTCCGGGCTCACGGGCAGCGAATTCGCGGAGCCCATTCGTCATTCGTCATTCGCAACTCGTCGCTGCGTCGCTCATCGTTCTACTGTGTCATCCCCCGGCCGGTGCCTCTGGCACGAGATGCGTGGCGCGATAGCCGCCATGCGCCTTGAAGTAGAAGAGGAGCCCGAGATAGCAGACCAGCATGATGATCGGCAGGATCGCGATCGTGCCGAGCGTCCCCTGTTTGGTGTGCTGATCGGTGGTCGCGACCAGCGCGGCCTGCTGCTGGAGCGCCGCGTTGCCCGGGTTGGCCGCGGCCTCGGCGGCGAGGTGGCGCGCTTCGCGGGATTCACCGCCGGCGATTCGCCGAACAGCCCCCGACGCGTTTCCACCACGCGCTCGGCGACGACCGGATCCGCGTCGCGCAGACGCGTCGCCATCGCGCGGTCCTGCACGGCGCCGATCGCGGGGTTGCCGATCGTGCCGACGGAGATCATGCCCACGCCGGCGATCGCGTTCAGCATCAGCGCGCCGCCGCGCGGGTACTGCTCGCTCACCACGCCCAGCGTCGTCGGCCAGAAGAACGTCTTGCCGAGGCCGTAGAACGTGGCGGCCGCGAACAGCATCGCCGGCGACGTCCCGGCCTTCGACAGCCAGAGCAGGCCGATCGCGGCGATCGCCGCGCTCGCCGCCAGCAGCCCCAGCGGCGTGATGCGATGCACGATCGGTCCGGCGAAGAACCGCAGGACGAACATGATGAACGACGTCCACACCAGGAACAGCGTGCCGAGCGTCGGGCTGCCGAGCACCGTGCGCATGATGTCCGAGATCCAGCTGTCGGTGCCGAGCTCCGTCGTCGCCAGCAGGACCATCACCAGCAGCAGCAGGACGAACATCGGCCGGCCGAAGGTCTTCACGTAGAACGCGAAGGCGAGCGTGGGCAGCGAGCGCCAGCCCGAGCTGCGCCGCGAGACCCACGGTCGGCACGCCGAGAGATCACCAGGATCTGGTTGAGCCCGGCGACCAGGAAGAAGCAGACGATGAAGCAGCTGCCCGCGCCGAACTCGCGCAGCATGTCGAGGTACGACACGTTGGCCGCCACGCGCTCCTGAACCGGGAATTGCTGGCCGAACAGCATCATGCCGTAGGCGATCGTCGGCAGCAGCACGACCGCCATCTGCCACTGCCACAGCCGCCCGGGCAGCGAGGCCGGGTCGATGAAGCTCACCGCGATCGCCAGCAGCCCGCCGAGCACCAGCCCGCCCGGCCAGCCGGCGTGCAGGATGTTCAGGTAGCGCGTCTTCTCGCGATCGTACAGCGTGGCGGTGACGGGATTGACCACGGCTTCCACGGTCCCGTTGCCGAG
The DNA here is from genome assembly GCA_963840865.1 of Vicinamibacterales bacterium. Taxonomy (GTDB): domain Bacteria; phylum Acidobacteriota; class Vicinamibacteria; order Vicinamibacterales; family Vicinamibacteraceae; genus CAWJAP01. The sequence continues at coordinate 144,935 of CAWJAP010000017.1, read as the reverse complement.
CGCGAAGATGAACGTGCCGATATAGAGCAGCGCGAATCCGGTGCTTTGACCCGCTAGCCACTGCCTCGGCGCCTGCGCCTGGATCGGCGAGGGCAAGCGGCGCCGCGAGCGTGATGACCGCCGAGACCACGTGCAGCGTGAAGGCGACCGCCATCGACACCCCGTTTCCGAGCGGTCGATGATCAGGCTGAACAGGATGATCGAGATCGCGAACGGAAACAGACCGGCGCCGAGCAGGTAGCCGATCTGCTCCTGCGTGAGGTTGAACTCGCGTTCGCCAGTCCTCGAGGATGGCGCCACGGACGGCAAAGCCGAACGCGGTCGCCACGAGCGCAATGATGCAGCCCAGGAAGAGACGCTGACGATTGATCTGCTGATCGGGCATCGATGGGCCTCACGGGTTGGTCGATCGAGACAGGGCGACGGGCTACAGGCTACGGGGGTTGTCTTCGGTCTTCGTTCTTCGGTCCCGGTGGCACGGCTGGAGCCGCGCCCTCCTGCGGTCCCTGCGGCCTCACCTGCCGCAGGAGGGCCGGGCTTCAGCCCGGCCAGGATCAGCGTTCAACGTGCGGCGCTGGAGGTCCCGCGTCCCACGTGCAGAATCCCGTTCATGATCCGCCAATGTCCAGGGAACGTACAGACGTACGGATACTGCCCCTCTTGCGTCGGCGCCTTGAACTGAATCGTCACCGACTGGCCCGGATCGACGAGCCGCGTCGACGCCAGCACGTCGGCGATGTCAGGCACGAAGCTCTGTCGCATGGCGTTCGGGTTGGTCGTCATCGCGTCGGCGGCGGCGCCGATGCGCTCGAGCGAGCCCGGCGCGCCGAGCAGGAAGTTGTGGGGCATCTCATCGATGTTGGTGAAGACGAGCTCGACGAGCTGGCCGGCCTGGACGCGAAGCTCGTTCACGTCGAACTTCAGCTGGCCCTTGAGGACGCCGACTTTCAGCACCACGTCGGGCCGACGTGGCGCGGCCGGTGCGAGCGTCGCCGTCGCGGTCTCGGCGGCGCCGGCGGCCGCCGCGTACGCGACGTGCGCCTGGAGCTCGCCCGGCTTGGTGTAGAGCGTCGACACGTTCGTCTGGCGCTCGACCCGGTACCTCCACCCGTTCGCCAGCGGCACGCGGCTCGCTCCGCCCGCCGCGAACATCGCGTCCGCAGGTCCCATGAGTCCGCCATCTTCGCGCACGTTCTCGATGCGGATCGTCACCGTGTTCGGCCCGGCGCGCATCGCGCCGGGTGGCAGATCGAAGACGTGCTGGACGTTGTATCGTCGCCCGCCAGGCGGGGGCGGCCCGGCGGGCTCGAGCGTGCGTACCGTTCAACCAGACTTCGGCGAGATTGCGGATCGTGCCGAGCGACAGCGTGGTCGCCTCGGCGCCGGCGGGCCAGTCGATCGGTACGCGTGAACCAGACGACGCCGTCGAAGGCGTCGAGCCCCTTCGACTCCCAGTTGCCCGGCGTCTCGATGGCCTTCCACTCGCTCGTGAGCTCCGCCGCGGCAGGCGAGCGCCAGTCCGGCTTCAGGTTGCCGATCCGGAAGGCGATGGGCAGCGCCTCGAAGGAAACGGCGTTCGGATCAGCCTTGTATGTGGTCAGGAACGGCGCCTTGTGTCGCGAGGCCGCGACGAAGAACGCGCGGCTCAGCCATCGGTCGCCGAAGTTCTCGGGCTTCTGGCTCTCGCTGTACAGCGCCTTGGCGACATCCGCCGATTCGGGCATCTCGGCCAGCGCGAGCACGACCGCGAGCCGCGTGTGCAGATCGCTGTCGGCGAGTACACCCGCACCTAGAATCGCGTTCGTGGACTCCGGCCCTTTCGGCAGCACCATCGTCGCCGCCTTCCTGACTCCCGCCGCCGGATGCTTCAGCGCGCCAACCGCCACGCGGAACCCTTCGCTGTCGGACCTGGCCATCTCGCCGAGCCCGTGCAGGGTCCAGAGCGCATGCAGTGCCGGTCCATTGGTGCCCACCGCGTCGACCGAGACGTCTTTCACCATCGCCACGAGCTGCGGCACCACGTCCTTCTGGCCGCGCTCGACGAGCAGCCGCTGCGCGTGCAGGCGCCAGTGCATGTTGTCCGATTTGAGCGCCGCGATGAGGCCGGCGGCGTCCTTCTTCGCGAGCGCGCGCTTCGGCGCCTGCGGCGCGTTCTTGTAGGCGATGCGATAGATGCGCCCGCGCCGGTCGTCGCGGAGCGCGGTCTCGTACGCGTTTCCGCGGCCATTGCTGTAACCGGTCGGCGTCGGGTTGTGCTGGACGATGAAGTTGTACCAGTCCGCGATCCAGACGGCGCCGTCAGGCCCGACCTGCGCGTGCACCGGCGCGAACCACTCGTCGGAGCTCGCAATCAGGTTCCAGCCGTCGCGCGTGACGAACCCCGCGCCCTGCTTCTCGAGGATGCCCTGACCAATGATGTGGACGGTCGGCTCGGTGATGAGCGCGATCCGGTTCCAGTACTCCTTTGGAAAGGCGCGCGCCGTGTACAGGTTGTGGCCTGCCGCCGACGTGTATCCGCCGTGCACGTCCACCTGCCGGATGTAGGGCGTCATGTAGTGCGCCTGATAGAACGCCTGAATGCCCTGATAGCCCTGGCCGACGCCGCGGCCCACGGCGGGCAAGCCGCTCACGCCCTCGAAATGGCGGTTGGGAATCGCCATGTAAAAGCTCTGTTCGTTGTTGGCCGTCGAGCCGAACACGTCGAAGGTCTCGGAAAAGCCGAGGCCCCAGGTGTTGTTGGTCGAGCCGGTCATGAACTCGAAGTCGCTGCCATCGGGCTTGAAGCGGTAGACGCCCTGCAGGAACTGCATCGGCTTGCCGTTCATCTCACCCTTGAATCCGGAGTAGCCGACGACGCCCCAGATGTAGTTGTCCGGGCCGTACCTGAGATTCGACGGTCCGGCGTGCGTGTCGGCGGTGCCCCAGCCGGTGCTGAGGATCTTCCGCTCGTCTGCCTTGCCGTCGCCGTTGGTGTCCTTCAGGAACAGCATGTGCGGCGCCTGGGAGACGATGACGCCATCGTTGGCGAAAACAAGGCTCGTCGGGATGTTCAGGTTGTCGGCAAAGACGGTGTACTTGTCGGCGCGGCCGTCGCCGTTGGTGTCTTCCAGAATCCGGATGCGGTCGTCGCCGGCATTCCCGTCGAGGATCTCGTTGGGATAATCGACGGTTTCGATCAGCCAGAGGCGCCCGCGCTCGTCGAACTGGAAGAAGATCGGCCGGATGATGTCGGGCTCGGCGGCGAAGAGCTCGAAGGAGAACTCCGCCGGCGTCTGCATGAACTTCATCGCCTCGCGCGGCGTGAACGGCAGCTGATACTGCGGCGCCGGGTCGCGCTTCTCGTAATTGGGGATGTTGAAGCCCGGCACGTAGGTCATCGCGGGCATCTTCAGCTTCTCGAAGCGCTGGCGCGCCGCCTCGTCGACCGCCCAGACCGTGCCGCGCTCGACGAGCGCGTGGAAGCCGGGATTGCTCCACGTCCGCTGATCGTGGCCGAAGGCCGTGTAGAAGACGCGGCCCTTGCCCTGGGTGCGCACCCACGTGTAAGGCTCGCGGCCTTCCTTGTCCACGCGCTCCATGAGCACCGTCCGGTCCACGGGGTTGTGCTTGGTGTGGACGTAGGTCTCGTCCCACGTGGCGAAGGGCTTCAGGCCGGCGACGGCCGGGTGATCGGGCTTGACGATCTCGGCGCTGAACTCGCCGGCGCCGTGGCGCTGGAACTGCGCCGCCGACGAGCGCGATGTACTTCTCCGAGTTGTGGAACATGTACGAGGCGCAATGAATCGCAATGAGCCCCTTGCCGCCTTCGACGAAATCGAGCAGGGCCTTTTCCTGCTCGGGCGTGATCTTCAGGTGGTTGCCGTAGATCATCAGCCCGTCGTAGAACGCGAGCTTCGCCGGGTCGAGCGCTTCGGCGGGCGTCAGGACGTGCGTCAGCTGGATGCCGCGTCGCGCGAGCGGCGAGGCGAGCAGCGGAAACAAGCGCCGGCGTGTGGTGGCTGCGCGGCTGGTCCTGACCCGAGGAACAGGATCCGAAGGGGCCGCGCCTCGGCTGCGGCTGGTGCGGCCGGCGCCGCCGCCCGCGGTGCCGGCGCGGCCGCGGTCGGGGCCGACTTGGGTGGCGCCTGCTGCGCCGCGATGTCGGCCAGCGCGACGAGCAGACCCACACTCACCGCCGCGAACATGCCACGTTTCATCGACCAGTTGGCGAGACCGCTCAGGGAACGCATGGTGCGACCTATTCCGACCGGTTTCCGGTCAGCTCACGAGTCATGAGGCGGCGCGGCACCGAACTATAGCCCGGCACACGCATCGATCTGAATATCGGGCAGAGTGTAATCGTACACGGCCGTCCGAGGCCACCCCGAACGCAACCGGCCGCGGCGTGCGATCCTTAGGACCATGCCACGAACCTCTGCTGAGATTCCCACTCGACCGTTCGGCCGCACCGGCGAGCGCGTGTCGGCGATTGGCCTCGGCGGCTGGCACATCGGCGTGCCACCGACGGATCGCGCAGCCGTGCGGCTGGTGCACGAGGCCATCGACGCCGGCATCACCTTCCTCGACAACGCCTGGGACTACAACGAGGGCCTGAGTGAGGAGCGGATGGGCAAGGCCATTGCCGATCGCCGCGATCGCGTGTTCCTGATGACGAAGGTGTGCACGCACGGTCGCGACGGCAAGGTGGCCATGCGGCAGCTCGAAGATTCGCTCAGACGGCTGCGCACCGACCACCTCGATCTCTGGCAGATCCACGAAGTCGTCTTCGACAACGAGCCCGCCATCCACTTCGCTCCGGGCGGCGTCGTCGAGGCGCTCGACAAGGCGCGGGCGCAGGGCAAGGTGCGCTACGTCGGCTTCACCGGCCACAAGGATCCCGCGCTGCACCTGGAAATGCTCGCTTACGACTACGCGTGGGACTCGTGCCAGCTCCCGCTCAATTGCTTCGACGGCGGCGGCTTCCGCAGCTTCGAGGAGCACGTGCTGCCCGAGCTCAATCGCCGCGGCATCGCGCCGATCGGGATGAAGAGCCTGTGCGGCGACGCGCGGCCGGTGACGGCAAAGGTCGTCAGGGCCGAAGAAGCGCTCGCGTACGCCATGAGCCTGCCCGTCGCGACCGTCGTCAGCGGCATCGACTCACCCAAGGTGCTGCGGCAGAACCTGTCGGTCGCGCGTGGCTTCAAGCCGATGTCGGTGCGCGCACGCGAGACGCTGCGCAAGCGGGTCGCGGCATCCACCGCCGACGGCCGCTTCGAGCTGTACAAGATCTCGGCCGCGTTCGAGGGCGTCGAGACCCGGCGGGTCCACGGCCTCCCGCCGCAGGACGAACTGTCCGCGTGATCGCCTGCGAATGAGGTCTCACGGGAGGAGACGGACACGCCGCCGAGCGATAGTTGTGGATCCTCGGAGTCGACGTCATCGTCTTCGGGATCCTGCATCAATGGCTCCGACGGAGCACGTCTTGGCGACCCTGGCTGGCCCGCAGGTCGAGTGAGCCAAGGGTCGTCTCCCGGCCTTCGCAAACCATCACCACCGTGTCCGCACGATGGGATGCGCGGCTGCGCAGAAGATCCGCGATCGAACGCCAGTCCGCGTCCACTTCAGCCATCGAATGGGTTGGTATAGTGTAGCCTTGCCCTTTCAGTGGACTGGCAGCCCATGATGGTGAGGTTCCTCGCCCTCGGTATCGTCCTGTCCTGCTGCGCGACGCCGCTCGCCGGCACGGTCGAAGCCGGGCAGAACCAGCGCGGTCGAGTCGAGGGACGCATCGCTCGTCAGAACGAGGCCGGCGTCGAGGGCGCGACCGTTCTGCTCAGTGGAACACAGGCCGGGGTCATCACGGGCCCCTACGGCCAGTTCGCGTTGGACGACGTCCCTCCGGGAACTTATTCGCTCACCGTGACGCTCGGCGAGCACACCGTCACGATCCAGGGCGTCACAGTGGCCGCGGGCGCGACGACGAAGATCGAAGAACGAGTGGACTGGGAGGTCGGGTTTGCCGAAGCGTTGACGGTCACGGCGACCTCCCGGCGCAGCGAACGCATCGTCGAGGCGCCTGCGTCGGTCACGAGGTTGACGGCGGAGGAAATCGCGGAGAAGGCGTCGCACGGCCAGCTGCCCAAGCTGGTGGAGTTCGCGCCAGGCGCCCAGCTGACGCAGGGCGGCCTCTACGACTACAACCTGAATACGCGTGGCTTCAACAGCACGTTGAACCGCCGCGTCGCCGTCCTCGTGGACGGCCGCAACCCGGCGGCGGCGTTCTTCGGCGCGCAGGAATGGGCGGCCATCGGCTTTGCGCTGGACGATCTGGCGAGCGTGGAGCTCGTGCGGGGACCGAGCGCGGCGCTCTACGGCGCCAACGCCTCGAGCGGAGTCCTCAACATGCTGACGAAGGAACCGCGATTCAGCCCCGGCGGGCTCGTGCGCGTGACCTTCGGACAGCTGGATACGTTGAACCTCGACTTCAGATGGGCCGGCCCCCTCGGCAACGAGTGGTACGCCAAGGCAGTCGGCGGAGTGCGCCGGAGCGGCGACTTCTTCGTCTCCCGGCGGGGCGCCGCCGAGTACAGCGTGCCCTGTGCGCCGGGCATGACCGGTGACTGCCTGCCTCAGGAGGCGGTCGTTCCCCCGAGTATCCACGACAACGACGTGTTGTTCGGTGGCGTTCGGGCGGACAAGTACTTCGAGAACGGCATCCTCCTCACCTTGGAGGGCGGCCTGGCGGACGTCGCTGGTCCCGTCATCCAGACGGGTGTCGGACGCACGCAGGTGACGGACGTCAAGCGGCCCTGGGCACGAGTCAATGTCAATCTGAATCACGCGAACCTGTTCGTGGCGTATACGGGCCGCGACGCACCGGGACAGCTCGCGCTGGCCTCGGGTACCGACAGCACGCTCGTCAGCCACACCGTTCAGTTCGAAGGGCAGACGGACCGACGCTTCAAGCAGGACCGGATACGCGTCGTCGTGGGCGGCATCCGCCGTGGTCGAGCGCAATCGACAGCTTCGATGAGGTGCTTGGACGCCAATCGCTCCTCTTCGAGCCCGTCGACTCGAATCAGCAGGCATTCTTCGGCCAGTTCGACTGGATCGTGATCGGCCCGTTGCGGCTCGTGATCGCCGGCCGCGGCGACTTCAGCTCGCTCCACGATTTTCAGTTTTCGCCAAAGGCTTCCGCTGGTCCATACGCTCGCGCCCGGCCACAGCCTGCGCTTGACGTACAACGAAGCGTTCCAGGTGCCGAACTACTCGGAGTTCTTCCTCCAGGCCGATGCGGCCGCGCCGGTCAATCTCAGCGGCCTCAATGCGTTCTGCACTCCATTCGGCGTCGACTGCGGATTCGGCCCGACCCGCGTCCTCGCGCTCGGCAACGGCGATCTCGAGCTCGAACAGATCCGGACGCTGGAGGCGGGATACAAAGGGCTGATTGCCGGACGTGGACTGGTGACGATCGACTACTACCGCAGCCGCTCGTCCGACTTCATCACCGATCTTCTGCCGCAGCTCGGCACCCGGCTGGGCCGGATCAACCCGAACTTCGGCCCGTGGCAGGCTCCGGCCGGCCTGCCGCCGGCCGTGGAGGCACAGGTGCGGGCCGCCGCGCCACCCATCCTCTCGAACAACTTCGACGGCTCGAACATCCTCGCGGCGGCGTCGTACACGAACTTCGGCCGCGTGGACACGCAAGGCGTGGACGTGGGGTTCAACTGCGCGCTCCCCGGGGGCTGGCGCGGATCGCTGGTGTACTCCTGGTTCGACTTCGACATCAGGGATCCAGTGCCCGGACTCGAGGCGATGGTGCTGCCAAATGCGCCCGAGCACTCGTTCGGCTTCAGCGTCGGGTACGCGCGCAGACGAATCGATGCCGACTTCGCTCTTCGCTGGGTCGACAAGTTCAGATGGTCAGTGGGCCCGTTTCAGGGCGACGTCGAGTCGTACGCCACCGCGGATGTGACCGCGAACTACCGGTTGACGCGGGGCCTGATCGTGGGGATCAACGTCGCCAACGTGTTCGACGACAAACATTGGGAGTCGTTCGGAGGCGACATCCTCGGGCGCCGCGCACTGGTCAGTGTCGGGTATCTATGGTGACGTCGAGAAGAACTGCGCGAGCTCCCGCAGCGCCTCCTGGTTGGGCGCTTCCATCCACGCGTTCGAGATCTCCTGCTTCTCGGCTTCCGACAAGTGCCAGGGAAGCGTGCCGGTGCCGCGCAGGCGGAAGACGACGTGCTTGATCTGCACGCGCTTGTCCGCAGGCAGATCGTCGTTGTTCCAGCGATCGGCCAGCAGTTCCAGCTCCAGCGCCGCCCGGGCGGCCTGGCTCGCCGCCGACACTTTGGACGCAGGTCGTCAGCGGCCCCGTGAGGCCTTCGAGCCAGTTCTTGTGGTTTCCGGCATCTACGCGGTGTTCTTCGAGGGCCGTGCGAATCTGAACCAACAGGATTCTGGTCCGGCCGCGCGTCCGGTACTCCGGCAGCACGGACCTCAGGAAATCCACCGCCGTCAGCATGCCGGAGCCGTCGTAGTAACCGCCATCGGCCACGTGATAGGCGCGCGATTCGAATTGCTCGTACTCGTCCGTGTCGGGCGTGTCTCAATGCGGAAGGGGGCGCGCCATCGGTGACAAATACGGAAACGCCGACGAGAGCCGGACAGCCGTCACGACCGAAAGGTCGTGCCCCGGGTACAGCGTGGCGAACTGTTCGGCGGCGGTGTCGGGAATCGCGACGCGTGAGATGAGCAGCCGGTTGCCGGTCTCCATGACCGTGGCGTTGAACACGACGGCGGGCTTTGAACCACTGCGCGTCTCCTGGGCCCAGGAGGCCAGCGTGGCCTCGCGGGAGCGGTCGGCGAGCACCGACCTCCAGGATCTGCTCGAGCGCCCACGCGCGATCGCGCCGCGCGTCGAACAGCCGAGGAACGATCTTGCGGACGAGGTCAGGGTAGCTCAGCCCCCACGCCAGCGCACGCACGTTGGAATGGCTGGCCGCCTCACGAGCCTCCTGCAGCGCCTCGAAGGTCGGCGGCTCGCCAGCGAAGCGCTCGATCGCGTACATCATGCCCAGCGCGCCGCCCGACACGGCACTTACGAACGCGGTCGATTCGAAGAATGGCTTCCCAATGCGGCCGTCCTGTCGCAGCCGGCTGAGCACCTCCGTCGTCCAGCGTGCCCCGTGGCTGCCGCCGCCACTGGCGGCGATGACCACCATGACGGGGTACTCGGCTGCCGGGCGCCGGCTGTTCCAGCTGTCAATCACCTCCATCGGCGTCAACGCTGCGGGAATCGACGCCGGGGCAGCGTTCCCGTCGTTTGCAAAGCCATAGTAGTGGTCGAGATCCGAATACCGGTACGAGAGGAAGAGCGCGGCGACGAGCACGGCCACGAGCGGAACGCGGTAGAAATCCAGCAGGAATGTGGCTGCGGGTAGCGCAATGCCCAGCAGCGTCGAGACCAGCAGGAGGTAGGCCAGCGCCGGCGTATGCTCCACGAAGATATTCGTGTGCCGGGGTCCAGTACGAACGCTCCCACGATGTAGACGGTCAGCACGAGGGCGATGAAACAGAGAGCCCGCCAGTGGCTGAAGGGGGTCTCCGACTCCTGCAGCGGTGTTCCGGTCTTTTCCCGCTCGTCGGTCGAGAGGATCGAGTAGCCGCTCGAGAACACGGGGACGAACGCACGCCCGACCATCGTCTCGCTGAACCGGTAACCGGCTTCCCGGATGCGCCGTCGAAGATCCAGCAGGCGGCTCGCCGGGACCGATGCCTGCGGCTTGTACAGCCACCACCGGAATCCGTGCCCGATCCCGTTGGCCAGCCGCGCGCAGGCCGAAGGCAAGACTCACCCCGACAACGATCGCAAGCACCTCCTGCCACGTCGGCGATGTCGACTGCCACAGGCAAGTCAGCAGCACGGGCAACGCCAGAACGAATGGCACGATGTAGCGCCTGTCTCTTCCTGCCTGCAAGCAGGGTGATCAGCTTGTTGGGCGGTGGGTTGTCGTCCCGGTCCTTGGCTTCGCCGACGTCGGGTTGCTCGAACCGGAGACGGAACCTGGGTGCCGCGCCGACAAACAGCAGGCCCGAGGCGTACGTGGCCGCCGAAGTACTGACGATCAGCAGAAACGCCACGACCGCAAGCTGCGGCGGCGTCAGCACGAACAGATTGCCGAACGCTCGCGTCCGCACCGCCAGCGGCAGGAGCACGAGGACGAGCACGTGCATCAACGGCAGGCGGAGGAAGAACAGGTACTGCGTGAGTCGATACCGCTGCTGCAGGTAGGCGAACGCTGCCGCCAGCAGCGCAATCTTCGCCAGCTCCAGGACCGTGTCCGGGTCGACGCTTATCATGCTCGCTCCTACGCCAGCTCGGCGAGGTATTGCAGCGCCCTGATCCCCGGCATGAAGAAGTAGCCGCCCCCTTTCACAGTCACGAATCGCGCCAGGCCGCGGACGCGTTCGTGACCCTCCGGCCGCTGCACCGTGAAGGAGCCGCTGCCCCCCAGCAGCGGATCCCGCTCGTCGAACAGATCGCTGAACTTCTCGTTCTGGAGCCAGGTCTGCTGGACGAACTCGAACTGCCTGCGCAGATCGGCGTTCAGACAGAGGAAAATGAGGCCACGCTCTTCTCCGTCATCGGCGGGTGGCTCGTTCATTGGGAAAGGCGGGCCATAGATGCGGCCGCGCCTGAGCAGCCGATGGAGGTTCACGCGCCGCAGCGCATGCGCGGCTCCGTCGACATCGGCCGTGTTGTCACGGGGGTTTCCGCGACGGACATGGGCCCCGATTGGACAACGGAAGCCCGCGCGGTCTTCGGGGAAGTATCGAAAGCTGTTCAGTTCGTGGTCTGGCACCGGCTTGTCGTGCTCGGGCGACGACACCAGCGACGTCCCGCTGGGCCAGCGGCCCACCATGCGAGCCGCGAGCAGGTCCTGGCGGCTCTTGTCGTCGCCCGCGGTCGCACGCAGGAACTCCTCGAAGGCCGCGACATGCTGCTGGAGCTGGCGCAGCACCAGATACGTGCCGTTTCGTCCCAGGTCGCGCAGGCGGTCCAACCCGTTCGGGCGGCCCCACCAGGCCCGCCGCACGAGCGGCGCGAGGAGGCCGCGCGGATCGCGCCTCTCGTCGACCGCTGGTGAAACCGGCATTCTTCCGTTCTCGTTCTGATAGCCGAGGATGAACTCGCCCGGTTCGACAACGTGGAGCGCGCGGTCGGGGTCCGTGATCTCGTAGTCGCGCTTGGTGAATCGGATGACCGGCTGCGAGATGCCGTCCCTGAATCCGAAGTGTTCCTTCCCGTCGGGCGACAGGTATGCGTGGAGCTCGTGCACGACCGATGCGGCTTCGGCAGGTGGGCGGCGCAGCTCCCACACCGCGTCAATCGGCTTCGGGTGCGCATCGTTCGCTGAACGCCTGGCAAACGTCAGGCACAGGCAGTGGATGCTGATCCTGCGACTTTTCACCGTGTCGACCGCCCCAGGCCCAGCGGTCGGGGTCGTTGTCCCCGAAGTCGCCCAGGAACCGGCTTCGGTCGGGGTCGGTCGCCCCTTGGCGGAACTCGAGGCCGAAGCCGTCGTAGCCGCTGGCCGGGTCCTGGGGATCGATGCCCAGTTTCATCGAGCCCCGTGACGGTGAACGCAATGTTCAGCGCTCCTTCCTCGTAGTCGTCGGGCCTGGCTGCCGCCGTGATGACGTGGCCTTCTTTCAGACGGGCTCCCAGCCACGCTTTGAAGGCCGCGACGCCGTTGATATGAAGAAGGGAATACCGGGCGTCGCCAAGCTCCTGGTAAGAGCGCAGGATCAGCCCCTGGATATCGGGCCTTTCGAGCACTTCCATCCCGGCGTCGGCCGCCATCACAGCCTCCTCAGGAGCGCCTCGTCCCGGCCGCGTCGAGCGATCGTCCCAGCGCCTCGCGAATCTCCGTCTGCGTTCTGGATGTTCGTGACCGTGAGATGCGGATACGGAGTGTAGACGTAGAGCGATTCGTGCTGGTGCCGGCGTGCGTACGCCTTGAACGCCCGCTGGTCCCGGGCTCCACCGAACAGGAGAAACCAGGTGCGCGGGAAGCCGACGCAGTTGCTCCAGATCGCCGTGAGGCCGTGGCTCGCCTGCTCGACGAAGTCGCCGAGATACGCGTCCCAGTCCCCGTCGTAGTGACTGAGGAACAGGAGCCGCCGTCCCTTGTCGATGACCACCCACCGGGCGAAGTGGATCGTCGACAAGCCCGAAAGCAGTCCGCTCCTGCCGAAGTGCTTCGACGCGTGCACGATCCAGAGCACGAACCGCACGGTCCACAATCGCAAGCGGAAGAAGCCGGGCTTGATCCGGTTCAGTCCCACCAGGTGATTCTGGGCTTTGCGGTTCTCGAGTCGGCGCAGGACGGTTTCTCTTTGCGGATCCCAGGACGGGAGGGGAGGTTCGGGACCCAGCCACTCGTGGATGTGTACGATCAGGATCCAGGAGGCAACGAAGGCAAACAGCCACAACGCGATTTCGAACACGAGGTTGCTGAGCTTGGAAATTGCGCCTGTTATCCAATTGAGCGCACAGACGATCGCGGCCTTGTCCAGGAAGGCGGATCACGGCCGCCAACACTGCCGCGGCGAACAGGACGAGGGCTGTTCTTCTCCACGCCGGGCGCCAGGCCCCGATCAAGCCTGCAACCGACCCGAGCACCGCCAGCATGATGGGAAGGCCGACGTTACTGAGCGGCTCGACCCAGGGGAACTCTTTAGACGGCACCATCGACACGACATTCGCCACAACGCCGAGAAACAGCATCGCTGCCAGAAACCTCAGCGCCGCGTAAGCAATCTGGGGGCCGTAGGTCACCAGGAACGGTCGCTCGGGGAGGGTGAGCGCCCCTTGGAGGGCGGGATGGAGGAAGACGTGTCGGCGGAGGAGGCTGACGAGCGAGCGTTGCATCGGCGGCGGGAGCTGCCGATCGGCGCGTGCGTTCCGATGTACTCGCGCGAGCTCCACCAACGCCTCGCGCAGCCGGCTTTCCTGGCTGATCTGGCCGACCGTTCGATAGGGTACGCGATGAACAGCGCGTCCGCGCCGACGTCGTGCCCGAGCAGATAGTCCTTCACGACCTGCGCGAGTCGAGTGCCCGGCTCGGGATAGCCCCTGCAGTTCTGATAGATGGCATCCAGGGACTCGCCGAGGTCGAGCACGAGATCGTCGATGAAGTCCTCGCGCGTCCCGTCGAAGCTGGCTTCGAAGACGAGATGCGGCCTGAAGCCAGTCCTGGCGGTCTTCGATCACCGACAGGCTGGCGAAGTGGAGACCGATGAGACGTTGGCCCGGGAACGTATGCGCGGTGAGCGCACGCAGCTGTTCGCGCACGGCCTCCGTGTTCGTCGCCTTGATCGGCGTCACGATCGTGACGATGCCCTGCCTCATCCTCGGGCTCGCGTGACGACCGGCTCGGCCGGTGAGCGGTGACTCTCGTCGTCAGTGCGCAGCGACTGCGCCTCCAGATCGTTCAGGGGATGCCTAATCAACGCTCCGGCAGGGATTGGTGCGAATCTGACCTCGAGACTTCTCGGCGTGATCCCGTCGTCGTCGTTGTAGTGCAATGCGACCCGCACTGCAACTGCGGCAGTCTCAAGAGAGCGGCAAGCATCGCCGCCATCTGCGGGAGGGCGATGTGCTGGCCGAGGCACTCGTGAATGCCGCCGCCAAAGTGGCGGTAATGCTCGCGCGCGCGGACGCGCGCATCGCTCGGGTATCCGCCGGCAGCGCCGTCGAACAGAGGGGCGTGAGGATCGAACATCGCGGCCGCGACCATGACGAACACATCTCTCCCGGCCCGGATGCGGTATTGGCGCCTGAATCCCGGAACGACCGTGTCGCGCGGGCAATACCGGGGCAGCACGGGGAACACGGGGTGGAATCGAAGCGCCTCCAGGATGTACCCCTCGAGGCCCCGGAGGTCATCCTTCGCCGCCGCGATGAGCGCTTGTTCGCGCAATGACTCGTGCTCGGAGCAGCTGGACGAGGCTGGTGGCAAAGGCCCGCGTCACGAGGGCGCTTCCCGGCAGCAGCACACCCGTGATGTTCCGTCGCACGGTCTCACGATCGAACCCGTTCTTCCCAGCCAAAGATCGGTAGACCAGCCGTTGCAGGACCGTGTCGTGGGGCGGCATCCCGCCGTGTTTCTCCACCTCCTGCACGGTCGAATCGATTGCCTCCTCGATGTGCACGTAGACGCGGCGGCGCCGCTACCTCCGCCTTCCTTCGGAATTTCTCGCGCTCGGATTCCGGAGAGGCGATCAACGCGCCGAGCAGCCGGAGATACTTGACGAAGTCGGGGCGTGTCGCGCGACGCCGAAGTACTCTCGAATCAAAGCACTTCCGACAGGAGTGGAGAGGCCCGACACGACGTCGAGATGGCCGTCCCGCGCGATGGCGATTGCCTGCTGGGCGTGGTCCCTGGACAGCTCTCGGATGCGTTGAGCATCTTCCCTCGCGACGACCCGCTCGAGCTCGGCGCGTTCGATCCGGAATTGAGGCGTTCGGCGTCATGCCGAGCACGAACGGGCCCGTCAGGAACTTCGCGGCTCGCTTCTCGGGCAGCGGAAAGTCGTCGTCTCGTTTCAGGACGTCGCGGACTTGACGGTCGCCGGTCACGAGCACCGTTCGGCCCACTCGCCATAAAGGACGCAGCCGCAGAAAGGCGGCGACCACCCGCATCAGGCGGGGGTGGCGATCCAGGAGCTTAAACAGCCGGATGAAGGCCCAGACGGCGAGTGGCCGCAAGAGGCAGCGGGTCAAGGAGAAGCCGCCTACGCTGTAGGTCGCCATCCAGATAGAAGAACGTCGTTTGAGACGGGAATTGACGCCGCCATTCTGGACGCTGACTGTGGTCGAGTCAATGGCTCAGCAGTGAGGTGGAGGTGAGGAACCCACTGAGCCGGTGGAAGAAGGCCGGAATCGCTAGTGTGTGGCGCCCGGATTCAGGTCGAGCGACAGTTTTCGCGCGGTGTCGAGCGTCACGTCCGCGTCGGGACGGCCCAACCTGCGTTCGACGTCCGCGAGGCCCAGCCAGCAGTCGACGATGAGCGGCCGCATGTGATGGTGCTCGGCGCGCTGAAGCGCGTCCCGATAGGCCGTGTCAGCCGCCACCGGATCCTGCTGCGCCTGGATCGCGCCAAGCAGGAACACCGCTTTGGCAACATGGGCCTTCTCACCGTTATCGCGCGCCAGTTGCTCGGCATGGCGGGCCTTCTCGAGGGCCTGTGAGGCGTGCCCGGCGCGCCAATAGGCCTCGGAAATGGCCATGAGCAGCAGGTAGTGCGTGTAGTTGCCGGCCCTCAGATAGGTCTGTCCGTCGAGCGCAGTCTGGAGGATCTCAATGGCCTTCTCTGCCAGGTCCGAGCGCGCGTAGGCCGTTCCCAGCGCCGCGACGAGCCCCGGAAGCGTCGTGTGGATCTCGTCCTCCCGGCACTTGCGCACCGCTTCCTCGAGCGTGCGCGAGGCCGTCGCCGGCTCGCCGCGCGCCAGATGATAGCGCCCGATCACGGTGTCGATCATCGTGCGCGAGTAGGGATGTCCGACTTCCGCGGTGAGGGCCTGCCCCTCTCGCAGGAACGTGTCCGCCCGCGCGAAGTCCCCGAGATCGATGCAGGAGTCGGCGCAGAACGCGCGCGTGATCACGCTGGGGTAGGCTGCCCAGTTCAAGCGGCGCTTTTCGAGCCCGGCGGCGACCAGCTCGTGCAGCACGCCTTCGTGCAGCGCCAGCGCTCGTCGAAAATTGCCGACGGCATGGTGGACGATGCCTATCTGCACGCGCGCGGCCAGGCTGATGTTTTCGAGCCCTCTCGCGGTCGCAAGCTCGAGGGCAGTAGTGCCCGAAACGAGCGCGGCCCGATGAGAGCCCTCTTCCCAGAGGAACAGCGTGAGTTGCACCTCGACCCGTGCCAGGCGGTCGGCATCGTCTACTGCGATGGCGAGCTCTTTCGCTTCTCGAAGCAGCCCACCGACCTGCGCCTGTTCGCCGAGGGGCAGCAGGGCGCTCAGCGCCATCAACCGCAAGTCGATTTCGTTTCGCGTCCGCTCGACGTTGTCCGGAAGCGTCCTTCAGGGCCGAGAGGCTTCTTTCGAAGAACGTCACGGCCTGACGATTGGCCGATTGTTCGATGGCCCTGCGGCAGGCCTCCGTGCAATAGGTGTGAGCCTTCTCCGCCAGTCTTCCCCTGAACGCATGGTCGGCGAGACGGTCGATCCACTCGTCCCCCCGATGACCGTACAGCGTCTCGATGGCAAGAGCCGTCCGGGCATGGAGGTTCTGGCGCTGGCTCTGGGTAATTCGGGTGACTGCGGCCTCGCGCGTCAGCGTGTGCTTGAAGAGGAACTCCGATTGACCCGAGCCCGGCGACTCGCACATCAGTTCCGCGCGTTCGAGCTCCATCAGGATCTCCAGCAGCTCTTTCACGTCGATGTCCGTCACCGTGCTCAACAGATCCAGGGGTCCCTTCATCCCGATTAACGACGCGGTTTCGAGCACTTTCCGGTGGGCGCGCGGCTGCCGATCGATACGGGCGGCCAGCACCTCCTCGACTTTGCGCGGGATCTCGCGTTCGAGAACCTCCAGGTCGCCGACGAGGTGGTAGCGACCGGGCTCACCCTGCAGGATGCCCTGTTGCTCCAGCGAGCTCACCGTCTCCTCGAGGAAGAGAGGTGTCGGCCTCTCGTCGGCCCGGCGAAACACGAGCTCACGAAGCCGATCGATGCCGGGCGCGTCGCCGACGAGGTGTGTCAGCAGCTCCTGAGTGCGAAGCGGCTCGAGCGCCTCCAGCGGCAGGATGTGGCAGTGGCGGCCTTCAGGCTCGGTCTGATCGCGACTGCTGAGGATCAGCAGCACCGGTCGGTCTTGCACCCCGTCGATCAGATCCCTCACGAGCGCCGCCGTATCCTCGTCGAGCCATTGGCGGTCTTCGATGACCAGCACCGCAGCCGAAGGCCGGGGCGCCATCAGCAGCAGCTCGCGCACCGCTTCGCCGATTGCGCGGCGCTTCTGCAGGGGATCGCGCTCCAGCCATCCCCGGGATCCCCTCGCCAGGGGCAGACCGAGCAGCGTGGACGCGGCATCCAGAAGGTCCGTTCTCGAGGCCAGACCGGCCTCGAGCTTCGCCTCTATCGCCGACGGCGGATCACTCGGCAGGACGCCGAGCTGCGCGCGTACGAGATTGGCGATGGGCAAGTAGATGGCATTGCGATCGTAGGGTTCGGCGCTGGCCTCGAGCACCGTGGCGTGTTGGCCCATGCCATGCAGAAACTGGTGGATCAGCCGCGACTTGCCGACACCTGGCCCGCCGGTGACCGTGACGACCTGTCCCTCGCCTGCCTGGGCGCGTCGAAGCGTCCGGCCGAGCAGATCCAGCTCCGCTTCGCGGCCGACGAACTGACTCAGGCCCTGGTTCTTTCTCGCGTTGAAACGGGTCCGTGCCTCGATGCTTTCGAGCTCGAACACCTCGATCGCGTCTTCCATGCCGTGGACCATCCGTCGCCCGAGCGGGACGGCGCGGATGAAGCCCCTTGCGAGGAGCCACGTGGACTTGGTCAGGAAGATCTTGCCCGGCGGCGCCAATGCCTCCATTCGCTTGGCGAGAATCGTCGCTTCACCCGTCAGCCCGGACACCAGGCGGTCGCTCGTCACCACCTCCCCCGAGCTCAGGCCGACCCTCACATAGCATTCAGCGCTGACCGGATCGCTGCTGCGCTTCGTTCCAACGGCGGATCCCGTCCTGAAGCGACAGGGCGGCGAGGCATGCGCGCACCGCATGATCTTCCAGAGCCTGAGGCGCCCCAAAGGCAGCCATGATCGCGTCGCCGAGCGGAATCGGGTCCACGCGGGCGCCGTAGCGCTCGGCGGCTTCCGTCATGATGCCGACGAGCGGCTTCCACGTCGAATCGATGGTTTCCGCTTCGTGATCCGTCGGGAGCTCGGTAGCCCCCTTGATGTCGGCGGACAGCAGCGTGACGCGCTTTCTCTCCTGCGGCGCAACCGGCAGCCGATCGCCGCAGTGGCCGCAATACCTGGCGTCCGCATTGTTCAACGCGCCGCAGGATGGACAGTCGATCGGCAGGACGGCGCCGCACCGCTTGCAGAAGCGATGGCCGCTCGGATTCGATGCGCCACAACTCTGACAATGCATCTGTCCGCTGCCCGGGTTTCCCGCTGTGGTCCTAAATGGTCCCAAGCCTGAATGGCAATCGCAATCCCCTCATCACATCCGTTCAGAGATGCACGTCCCTGGACGCGCCGGATTCAGCGCTCGTCGATCCTACCGGTCGGGCGTCTCGTGTTGCTGAAGATTCAATCGGGCACGCTTTCAAAGACGAGCGGTGAAGAGGAGAAAGGACGTGGCGCCGGCGAGGATCGCGAACAAGCCCCAGCGGCGGTGACCGGGAATGCCCCACCACATGAAGAGACCCGAGGCCACCCACACGATCATGCCCAGACTGACCAGATCGACGATGACGCTCCAGGAGTCCTGGAGCAGGCCCTCCTGATCGAAGCCGCCGCGGGCGTGCATCCCGGTCAGGAAGTGATCCCACCTGAAGCGGCGATCCTCGACCCGCAGCTTCTTCTCGTCCACGAAGTACTTCAACTGCGTCGACGCCCAGAAGGAGTACGAGTAGACGTCGATTCGCGTGGGGCTCTGCCGATACGCTCCGAACGCGGTGCCCGAGATGCCGGCGTCGGCGAGCAGCCGCGCGGCGAAGGCCCGCAACCCGTCCGGATCGTCGCCTTCCGGAACCGGCACCTCCACGACCCGCTCCATCCGCAGCGTCCACAGCGGAAGGCCCGTGGCTCGGTCCCGCGCGTCGAAGTAGGCGCCGTGCGCGAACGGGATCGAGGAGACTCCGTACAGCAGGAACCACGGCAACAGCGACAGCCCGAGATAGAGATGAACGCGGCGATTGAGATGGCCGAAGGTCATGGGCGGGTCCGTCAGAGCGTAAGCAGATACACCGCAAACAGACCGATGCCTCCGAGCAGGGCCGAGGCCCCGAACCATCGTGTCCCCTTCATCTCCCACCACATCCAGAGCCCCGAGATCACCCAGAACACCATCGCAACGATGACGAGATCCACCGAGACCGCCCACGCCGTATCGAGCACGTAGCCAGTCGCATAACCGCGGCGCCGGTGGAAACGCTCGAGCATCGCGTTCGATCGAGGCTGCATCTTCTCCACGAGGAGCGTCCGGTTCGCCGGCGAGTACGTGAGCCGGCGCGGCGTCAGCAGATCCTGGCGGTTGATGACGATGGTCCCGTCCGGCCGTTTGGCAACGCCGTGCGCGCCATCGAGATCGAGAATGGTCAGGATCTGCCTGGCGATGGCGCGCGGATCGGCGCCGTCCGAGAAAGCTCCTGGGTACACGAGCGCGCGCTCCTTCTCGAACGGCACAGGCCCGCGCGGGAACAGGGCCCGGTGATTCATCACCAGCGTGCTCAGGCCGTACATGAGCATCCAGGGAAACAGGAACAGCGCGAGGTACATGTGCGAGCGGCGGAGGACGGTCGGGATCATGGGAATGACGAATGACGAATGACGAATGACGAATGACGAATGACCGGTAGGGGCACGGCATGCCGTGCCCGACAGAGGCACGACGCAAGCGACACCCGGCCCCGAACGCCGCGAGCGATCACAGATCGATCGCAACCACCTCGTGATCGAGGATCGATGGCACCTCGATCGTGAGCTGCCCGTCGGCCTCGCGCGGTGCGACCTCGGTGCCGGCCGTGAGGAGCTGAACGCGGCGCGCACGCGTTCCCTCGGGCAACTGCACCCGCACCTGCTGGCGGCCGACCGGGATCAGCTCGCGGAATGGACCCTTCATCATCATCGGGTTCGTCAGGTTGACGAGGTGAACCGTCATCGAGCCCTGCTGACGCCAGGCCGTGACGTCGAGGACGCCCGGACCTTCGACCGTAACGGGCATCCGGCCGCCGGTCGCCCACTTCACCGTGTTGGCCAACAGGCGGCCGTGATCCGCGCTCAGGACCTCCCAGAACGTGCGATCGACGTCCCACGGGAAATAGGCAACGCGGCTCCGGCCGATCTCGCGCAGGTACAGCTCGCGCACGTCGGTGCGAGGCACTCTCGGATACACGTCCTCCATCGGCAGGTCGGGATACGACGGAATCAACGTGACCGGCGAGGGGAACCCGGCCCGCGGCGTGACGTGCAGACGCCACACGCCGTTGATGATGCGCGGGGCCTCGTCGAGCCCGTCGAGCACGGCATGGCGCCGCCCCGTCAGCGGGTCGGCATCGAGGCTCAAATACGAGTTGCGCATCGGCCCATCGACGCGCCCCCCATCGCTCACGCCGAACAGGTCGGCCAGGCCGAAGTCCCGGCGCCGCGTTCCGGTCTCGTCGTAGAGGGAGCTCTCGAAGGTGGCCAGCAGGCTTCCGCCACGAGACACGTACTCGCGAAGCGACGCGCATTGCGCGTCGGAGAGCGCCGCGGCATTCGCCAGGACGATGAGCGCGTACTGATCGATGCGCGCCGGTGTGAGGAAGGCTTCGTGCACGAAGTCGAACGGCACGCGCGCCTCGACGAGCGCGTGATACATGCCGGTCACGTGATTGCCGGCGCGCTCCTGGTGCGGCTGGCCGCCGTAGAACGTGCTCGTCTGCTCGGACGCGAGCATCGCCACACGCGCGAGCGACGCCGTGTTGCGCAGGTACCGCTCGTGCCGGTGGTGCCAGTCGTAGATGCGTTCGACCACGGGCAGCCAGCGGCGGTCGTAGAGCACGCCCGAGAACTTGGTGAACCAGGGGCGCATCCCGTTCGCCGTGCCGTCGGCGACGAACACGCGCACCTCGGCCTCGCTCTGGACCGAGTCCTTCCAGCGGTAGGGCTCTTCGACGCCGACGCTGAAGATGCCGCCGATCGGCCGCATGCCCATCGCGGCGCGGTATTCCTTCGCCCGGCGGCCGTTGGCCCACGGTGCGGTGAGGCCGCGGCGCGCCTGATAGTCGGCGAACTGGATGGGCGCACGCTCGCCCGCCGTCTTCATGTCCGGCGGCCCGTTCGGGATGAAGCAGGCTTCGGCGTCGAGGCGCCGCACCGCGGCGTCCCAGTGCGCCCACAGCTCGGTGAGCCGGGCCCGGCGCCAGAGCACGTAAGCCCGCCGCACGGGATCCGCGGCATCGTCGCTGCGCGGGAGATCGCCGCCGGTCGCGGCGCGGAAGTTCGTGCGGCAGTGCTCGCACCAGCACATGCCGCTGCCCGCCCATCGATTGCTGAAGATACCGTCGACCTTGTAGCGCGAGACGATCTCGCGGTGCACGGCGGTCATGAACTCGAAGTTGTAGGGTCCCAGCGCGCAGGTGACCCACAGCTCGGCGTTCGCCCAGTGCCGCCGCGGACGGCCCTCGGCATCGACCGCAATCCAGTCCGGATGTGCCTTCCGCACCTCGTCGCGCGCCGCGTGCGGATCGGTGCGCGCGATGACCTGCATCCCGAGCGCGCGACAGCCCTTCAGCAGGCCGCCGAACGGATCGGTGTCCTTCAACCAGGCGCTCCGGTGGTGCAGCGGGACGTCGGTGGGATAGTACGCGACGATCCCGCCCGCGCTCAGACACGCGGCGTCGGCATGGACGCGGCGAAAGTAGTCGAGCCAGAACTGGAGATCGAAGCGTCCCGGATCGTTCTCGACGAGCGTCAACTGCGCCCAGCGCATCGGCCGGTCGCACCACGCCGGTCCGGCAGGGGGCGGCTGGCCCGACTCGATCCCCGCGCTGGGGAGCGCGAGCCCGAGACGCCCGGCAGCCTCGGTCCGGGGGAGCCACGCGCCGAGCGTGGCGCCGCCGAGGCAGTCCATGAATTCGCGCCGCTCGAGACTGCGTGAAGGCATGCGCGGATTGTAGAATGACCCCCGCCGCGAACAGGCACGTGAGCCTGCGGGCTTCACGATTTGGTGTCTTCGACCTCAGGAGAACAGACATGGCCGGTCGACGAATGGTGATCGTGCTCATCGGTACCGCCGTGGGCGCGCTCGCGGCAATCGAGACGCCGCGTGGCGAGCAGTCAGCCGCACCGGGGGCCGGGCTCAAGATGCATCACATCAAGGCCGCCGAGCTTCCGGCGCCGACGTCTTCGGGACCAAATCCATCCAAGGTCGTGCCCAAGCCGGAAGGCGTCGACCTGGTCGTCCCACCGGGATTCGCGGTCGCGCAGTTCGCCGAAGGCTTCAAGCGTCCGCGTTGGGCGGTCGAGGCGCCGAGCGGTGACGTGTTCGTCTCCGACTCCACCGCCGGCAGCATCTTCGTGCTGCAGGATCGCAATGGGAACCACGTGATCGAGGACGGCGAGCGCACGGAGTTCGCGACCGGCCTCAAGCAGCCGTTCGGCATGGCGTTCCGGAACGACGCGCTGTATGTCGCGAACACCGACGCCGTGATGCGCTTCGACTATCGCAACGGGCAGGCCAAGGCTGCGGGCGAGCCCGCCAAAGTCACCGATCTGCCGAGCGGACCCAAGGGCCACTGGACCCGCAACATCGACTTCGCGCCCGACGGGCGAGCTTCTACGTCACCGTCGGGTCCTCGTCGGACATCGAGGTCGAGCCCGATCCGCTGCGCGCCACGATCCTGAAGTTCAACATCGACGGCAGCGGGCGTGAGGTCGTCGCCACCGGCGTCCGCAACCCGATCGGGTTCGACTTCCATCCGAAGACGAACCGTCCGTGGATGGCGGTCCAGGAGCGCGACGGATTGGGCGACGATGTGGTGCCCGACTACGTGGCCGAAGTGCACTCCGGCGCGTTCTACGGATGGCCGTACGCGTACGCGGGCACGCACGAGGAACCGCGGCGGAAAGGCGAGCGTCCGGACCTCGTGAAGAAGTCGGTGACGCCCGAGGTCCTCATCCAGGCGCACTCCGCCATCATGGGCCTGGTGTTCTACGACGGCCGCATGTTCCCGGAGAAGTATCGCGGCGGCGCCTTCGCAGCGCTGCGCGGGTCGTCGAACCGCAGCAGGCGCACCGGCTACAAAGTGATCTTCCTGCCCTTCACGGACGGACGGGCGACCGGAGGCTACGAGGACTTCGTCGCCGGCTGGATGCTCGGCGAAGACGCCCGAAGTGTGGGGACGCCCGGTCGGACTCGCGGTGCTCAAGGACGGCTCGCTGCTCGTCACCGACGACGGCGCTGGAAAGATTTGGCGCGTCAGCTATAAGAAGTAGACGAACGGCGAACAGGTGCGCGGGTGCATCGGTTGCGAGGAGTGCGAACGGTGCGTGGGGTGCGGCAGGTGCGGATTCGACAGGAGGCCCTATGAAACGCAAGTGGGTGCTCGCGCTCGTGGCCACCGGGGTCATCGTCGGCGGTCTGCAGTGGGTCCGAGCCGGCCAGCAAGGTCCCGATCCGCTCGAGGTGGCGGCCGACACGCACAAACTCGCGTTCGAGAACGCGTTCGTGAAGGTCCTCGAAGTCCACGTGCCGCCGGGCAAGATCGAGCCCTGGCACGGGCACTCGCGCCGGGTCGTCGTCTATCTGTCGGACTTCAACACGCGCGTCACCACGGAAAAAGGCGGCAAGCCGGTCGACACGCTGCGGAAGAGAGGGCTCGTTCGATGGAGTGAGCCGCTCGTCCATCAGGTCGAGAACATCGGGACGACCGAGGGGCACGTGATCAGTATTGAGTTGAAGTAGACTCTTCGGCTCGATCGGCTTCAGGCTTCGGTCTACGGGCTTCGGGCCTGCGGCGATCACAATCGCGCATCAGTTCGGTCAGGCCGGATCCGTGGCTCTGGTCCGTGGTCTTGCCGGTGGGGCGCTTGCCCGCCGGCCTGTAGCCCGTAGTCTGTAGCCCGTAGCCCGATCCAACCCTAGACCGAAGTCGGCAGGTGGGGTTACCTGCCGCGGACCCAGCTTCGCTCACGCGTGCATGCTTGATCTGCGTGAGGTTCGACGAGTAGGTCACGTGAATCGATCCGTCCCGCGCGGCGATGATCGACGGGTAGTCGAACCGCTTGCCGGGATCGTTCTCGAGGTGACGCGTCGCTTCCCAGGTGCGGCCACCGTCGGCCGAAATCGATAGCGCCAATCGATCGCGCGGAGACGACGACTTGTCGTTGTAAGCCAATACCAGCGCGCCGCTCGGGAGCACGGCGACGTCGACGCCGCTCCCCGGGTTCTCGAGCGTCGTCGGTTCCGCCGCCGTCCACGTGCGTCCGCCATCGCGCGACTCGCTGCGGCGCACGCGCTTCGTGCCGGTGCCATCGCGGAAGAACGCGACGAAGTGCGACGGGCCGAGTCGCGCCACCGCCGGCTGGAGCACGCCGACCGTTGGTACTGGCGCCGCGACCTCCCACTCTTCGAGGCCAGTGAAGACCATCGCCGCCACGTAGAAGTTCTCGTTGGCGACCGGCACGAGCAGACGCCCATCGTCGAGCGCGACGGGGTGCGTTCGCGGCATCCATCCCAACCGGTGAGAGAGCGGGTCGGCGAGACGATCGCTCAGTGAACGTGCGGTTTCCTGGGCCCGCGGCGTGCCGGCCGGGCCGTTCTGGAGCTGCTCGAATCTGCTTTCGGACAACCTCGCCGAGCCCTTCCGCGTGGACCGGGAGTATGCCCGCGGTCTCCCATGTGGGCCGGCCCGGCGGAGCGTACGACGAGGACACCTTGAACTGCACGATCGCGCTGTTCCACGGGCGGCCGGGCACGCCGAGCAGGGTCGGGTGAATCAGCCACAAGCGCTGGCGTGAATCGACGGCGAGCGCAGGGTTGTTGTCGGACACGCCAAAGGTGTCGGCCATGACGAACGGCGTCGTCCATTCGGACGCACCCTTGGGCAGCCACGCGCCGCCGATGCGGACATCGTCGCTCTTGTCGCGGTCGGGGCCGGGATACCGGAATCCGGGCCGCGTGGGACCGTTCTCGTACCAGACGGCGAGTAAATCGCCGGCCGGCGTCTCGATGATGCTGGACGCGTGGACGTGTCCGCGATCGGGCGGGAAGATGAACCGATCCTCGCGCCCGTTCCCCGTCGTCGCAGAGACGGGGCTGAAGGCCTGTGCCCCCACGATGGCGGCCAGGCAGACCGCGGCCGTCAGCCTGAGGCCGATCATTTGCTGCCCGACGCCTTGAGCCAGCGGTTCATCCAATCGAGGACGGTCTCGTGCCAGAGGACGCTGTTGGCGGGCTTCAGCACCCAGTGGTTCTCGTCCGGGAAGTAGAGGAAACGGCTCGGAATGCCACGACGCTGCAGGGCGGTGAACGTCGCCATGCCCTGCGATTCGACGACGCGGAAGTCGCGCGCGCCGTGGATGACGAGCATCGGCGTCTTCCACTTCGCGACGTGATCGATCGGATTGTGCTTCGCGTAGCCGTCGGGTTGCTCCCAGGGCGTGCCGCCGTGCTCCCACTCGGGGAACCAGAGCTCCTCGGTCGCGTAGTACGCCATCCGCTCGTCGAGATTGCCGTCGTGATTGACGAGGCAGCGGAAAGCGGTCGGGCCAGTTGCCGGCAATCCAGTTGATCATGTAGCCGCCGTAGGACGCGCCGAGCGCGCACGCGCGCGTTCCGTCGAGCCACGGATACTTCGCGAGCGCCGCGTCGAGCCCCTTCTGCAGATCGACCAGCGGCTTGCCGCCCCAGTCGCCGCGTGATCGCGTCCGTGAACGCCTGGCCGTAGCCGGTCGAGCCGTGGAAGTCGACCATCACGGCGGCGTAGCCGGCGCCGGCGTAGACCTGCGGGTTCCACCGATAGTGGAAGTTGTTCGAGAACGACCCCTGCGGTCCGCCGTGAATGAGGAAGGCGATCGGGTACTTCTTCGCCGGGTCGAAGTCCACCGGCTTCACCATCCAGCCGTAGACGGTCTCGTTGTTCCAGCCCGGAAAGCTGAACTGCTCGGGCTCGCCGAACTGCACGCTCGCCAAGACGTGCGCGGTTGAAGGACGTGCGCGGCGTCGGGCTGCCTCCGGCTGACGGAATCGTGTGGAGCTCGGCCGGCGAGCGGAGGTGATCGAGGAGCACCGCCACGCGATCGCGCGCCCCTCCGCCCACGAGCACTGGCGAGACGGCGTGCCCGTCGTTGACGAGCGTGCGGACCTTGCCGCTCGCGACGTCGATCGCGAAGAGCGACTGCTGGCCGAGGTTGCCGGCGGTCGTGTAGATCGTGCGGCCGTCGGCCGACCAGACCGACCTCGTCGGCCGATCGGTCCCAGGCTCGGCGCGAGCGGACGCGCCGCGCCGTCCGGCCACGGCTTCAGCACGATGCGGCAGCCGATCCGCCTCGTAGCCCGGCGCGCGCCATCGCGAGGTAGGCCAGCGTCCGGCCGTCGGGCGAGAACGACGGGCGCGGTGTCGGTCGCCGGGTTGCCGGCTGTGAGGTTGCGCGGCTTGCCAGGGCCGTCGATCGGCGCGACGAACAGATCGAGGTTGGTGGACCAGGCCTCTTCGCGGCCCGCGTCGCGCGCGGTGAAGACGATGCGACTTGCCGTCCGGCGTGAAGGTGAACTCCTCTGCGCCGCCGAACGGCTTGGACGGCGCGTCGGCGTCCATGCCGCGCATCACGTCGACCGGCTCGCCCGCCGCCGCCCGCCGGCACGACGAAGAGGTGCGACCGCCGCCCGTCCTTCCACGTGTCCCAGTGCCGGATGAACAGCCGGTCGTAGATCTGGCCCGTTGCCTTCGTCTTGGTCTTCTGCTCGAGGCGCGTCGTCGTGCACGCCAGCGAGTCGCAATCGACGAACACGTCGAGCGCGACGGCCAGGTGGCTCTGGTCGGGCGACACGCGAAACGCGCCCACGTCGAGCGGGAGCTTCGTCACCTGCACGGTCTCGGCCTTGAGGTCGCCCCCGCCGGCACCCGGAGGGCCCGCGAGCGTGGCGCGCCACACTTGCGAGCTTCCCGAGCGCGACGAGAGGAACCAGACGGACTTGCCGTCGGCGCTCCACACCGGGCTCGTATCACCGGCGGGATCGCTGGTCAGCCGCGCGGGCGCGCCGGCGTCGGCGTCGACGACCCAGATATCGGTCCGCCGCCTGCTCGCTTCCCGGTCGAGGCTGCTGACGGTGAAGGCTACGAGCCCGTGCAGCGGCGAGGTGGCCGGCTCCGAGAGCCGGTCCATCGCAATCAGGTCCTGAATGGTGAAGGGGCGGGGCGCCGCGTTCACCACCCATCCGGTGACGACCGCGGCGGCGATCGTCACGAAAATCGCACGTCTCATCGCGCGTCTCCTCGCCAGGGCATCCTACAGGGTTCGACGAAGCAAAGGAACATGGCCGACTTTTCCCTTCGGGGCACGGGCGGTGTCGAGTTACAATTGCTCTCTTGTGCGTCCGGGCGCGACGCACCCAGGGAAGTTGCGTGCCGTTCACCAGCCTCAAACTCCATCCCAGATCTCCTCAAAGGGCTCAAAGAGCTCGGTTTTCCCCGGCCCACCCCGATCCAGACCGACGCGATTCCGCCGGCCCTCGCCAGGCGCGACGTGCTCGCCTGCGCGGTGACCGGCAGCGGCAAGACGGCGGCCTTCCTGCTGCCGATCCTGCACCAGCTCATGGCGCGCCCGCGGGGCACCACGCGCGCCCTCGTCCTGACGCCGACGCGCGAGCTGGCGGCGCAGATCCTCGAGCGACTCCAACGATCTCGCCGTGCACACGCCGATCACCGCCGCAGCCATCTTCGGCGGCGTCGAGCATGGGGCCGCAGGAGCACGCGTTCCGAAGCGGCGTCGACGTGCTCGTCGCCACGCCGGGCCGGCTGCTCGACCACTTTCGATCGCCCTACGCCGAAGCTCGCTGGCCTCGAGCATCTCGTGCTCGACGAAGCCGACCGGATGCTCGACATGGGCTTCCTGCCCGGACATCCGGAAGATCCTCCGGCACTTGCCGGCGCGGCGGCAGACGCTCTTCTTCAGCGCCACGATCCCTCCGCCGATCGCGGCGCTGGCCGCGCGAGATGCTGCACGATCCGGTCGACCTTCAATCTCGCCCGCCAGGCGGCGCCGGCCGTCGGGATCACGCAGGCCGTCTACCCGGTCCCGCAGGAGCTCAAGTCGGCGCTGCTTGACCGCGCTGCTCGAGCGCGGCGAGATGCGCGAAGCGCTCGTGTTCACGCGCACCAAGCACCGGGCCAACCGGCTCGCCGACTTCCTGGTCAGGAAGGCGATCGAAGCGGCGCGCATCCACGGCAACCGTTCCCAGGCCCAGCGCACCGACGCGCTCGAAGGCTTCAAGAGCGGCAAGTACCGCGTCCTCGTGGCGACCGACATCGCGGCACGCGGGATCGACGTCGAGGCGCTCGGCCACGTCGTGAACTTCGACGTGCCGGCGGTGCCCGAGGACTACATCCACCGCGTCGGCCGGACGGCGCGCGCCGAAGCTGACCGGCGACGCGTTCACGTTCGTCGCGCCGGACGAGGAGGGCGACCTCAGCGAACATCGAGCGCGCCATCGGCAAGCGGCTTCCGCGCGTGACGGTTCCCGACTTCGACTATCACGCCAACGCCCGAGGGACGTTTCGAGGTGCCGCTCGCTCGAACGCATCGCCGCCATCCGCGCGAAGAAGGCCGAGGAACGGGTCCGCGCGAAAGCCAGAGCCGAGCGCCACGCGGTGCACGCTGCGGCCCCGGCGCATCCTGCACGCCGCCCTCAGGGCCGCAGCCACTCGGGCGGCCGGCCGGATCGAGCGCGGCACCACGACACTCGCCCCAGGGGCTCGCGATGAGCGGCGCCTGCTGGATTCGTCACCCGCGGCTTCTCGCCGCGGCCATGGTCCTCGCCTGCGCCGCCTGCGCCTGCGGACCGCGCCCGAGCCGATCCTCCACGCCGGCCGCTGCCAGCGCCTCGCAGGCTCCCCAATCGGTCACGCTCTCGATCGTCGCGACGACCGATCTCCACGGCCACATCGAGGCGCTGCCCTGGCTGTCAGGCTACGTCCGCATCATCCGGAAGGCCCGGGCCAGTGACGGCGCCGCACTGCTCGTGGATGCCGGTGACATGTTCCAGGGCACGCTCGAGTCGAACCTCTCGGAGGGCGAGGCCGTGGTGCAGGCGTACAACGCTCTCGGGTACGCGGCCGCCGCGGTCGGCAATCACGAGTTCGACTACGGGCCGGAAGGGCCCGCGGCCGTTCCGCGATCACCGCACGACGACCCCCGCGGCGCACTGAAGGCACGCGTCAGGGATGCGCGGTTCCCGCTTCTGGCCGCGAACCTGACGTCGAACGATCCCGCATGGGCGCAGATCCCGTCGTCGATCGTGGTCGAGGCGGCCGGCGTGAAGGTCGGCATCCTCGGCGTCACCACCAGTCGAACGCTCGAGGCGACCCACGCGCGCAACGTCGTTGGGATGTCGGTCACGCCCGTAGCCGCGGCCATCGAAGCACAGGCGCGAAAGCTTCGCGCTCAGGGCGCCGATCTCGTGGTCGCGCTCGCCCACGCGGGCGGCGGGTGCCGCACCTTCGGCCGGCCTGACGACGTGAGCGGGTGCGAGGCGCGCGAGATCTTCGCGGCGGCGCGGCAGATTCCCGCCGGGCTCGTGGACGTCATTGCCGCCGGCCACACGCACCGGGGCATCGCCCACCGCGTCAACGGCATCGCCATCGTCCAGGCGTTTGCCGAAGGCCGCGCGTTCTCCCGCATCGATCTCGTCGTGGATGCGAAGAGCCGCACCATCCGCGACTCCCGGATCTTCCCGCCGCACTCACTTTGCAACGGGCGCGACATCGAGGAGAGCGCATCGGCGGCCGAGCGTCAGCCGGGCGTCGCGACATTCGCACCCGACGCCTGCACACCCGCGCCGTACGAGGGAGAGGCGGTCGTCTTCGATGCCGCGCTCGCCGAACGGATGCAGGCGCACGTCGCGCGCGCGAAGGCGCTGCGCGAAAAGCCGCTGGGCATCACGGCGGCGACGCCGTTCACGCCCACGTTGCGCTCGGAATCCGCGCTGGGCAACCTCGTGGCCGACCTCATGCGGGCGGCGAGGCCGAACGTGCAGGCCGCGATTTACAACGGCGGTGGCCTCCGCGCGCCCCTGCCCGCCGGATCGCTCACCTACGGTGACTTGTACGCGCTGCTGCCGTTCGACAACGTTCTCGCGACCACCGATACGACGGCCGGCGCCATCGGTCGCGTCCTCGCACGTGCGGTGAGAGCCGGCTCCCTTCCCGCTCTGTCCGGCATCAAGGCCGACGTGCGCTGCGAGACCGGCGGATTGCGGGTCACCCTCAGCAGTCCGGATGGGCGGCCACTGTCCGACGACACTCGCCTCCAGGTTCTGGCCACCGACTTTCTCGCCTCGGGAGGCGACGGGTTCTTCACCGATACCGAGACGCCGTTCATCGTCGAGCCGGGCCCGCCCATGCGCGACGTGGTCGCGGACGTCCTGAGCGCGCAGCGCGGCCCGCTGCGGGCCGACGATCCGAAGTGGTTCGACGCCGCCCGTCCACGCATCTCGCTGCCCGGACCTGTACCGGTGCGATGTGAATGAGAACCAGTCGGGGCACGGCGCGGCCGTGCCCCTGCCGCTGGCTTCCGTTGGTCATTCGTCATCGGCAATTCGTCATGTCGTCACTCGTCATGCGTAGCTGATACTCTTCTGGCTTCGAAGAGGAGCCGCCATGAAGACGAACCGGCCGGATCGCCGTGAGTTCCTGAAGACCTCCCTCGTCGCGGGCGCCGCCGCGAGCCTGACGTCGTCGCGGGCGTCCGCGCAGGACGCTTCGAAGCCGGCAAGGGCGCCGCGCATCCGGTTTGCCGCCGTCGGCCTCAACCACGGCCACATCACTGGCCAGACCGAAGCGGTCATTCGCGGCGGCGGCGAGCTCGTCGCGGTCTACGCGAAGGAGCCCGACCTGGCGGCGGCCTTCACGAAGCGGTTCCCGCAGGCCAAGCTCGCGAAGGACGAGCGCGAGATTCTCGACGACAAGTCCATTCAGCTCATCGTCAGCGCCTCGATCCCGAACGAGCGCGCGCCGCTCGGCATTCGCGCGATGCGCGCCGGCAAGGACTTCATGGCCGACAAGCCGGGCATGACGACGCTCGAGCAGCTTGCCGAGGTCCGTCGCGTCCAGGCCGAGACCAGGCGCACCTACTCGATCCTCTACAGCGAGCGGCACGAGAACCGGGCAACGATCAAGGCCGGGGCGCTCGTCGCTGCCGGTGCCATCGGCCGGGTGATTCAGACGATCGGGCTCGGACCGCATCGGATGAACCCGAAGACGCGGCCGGCGTGGTTCTTCGAGCGCGAGCGCTACGGCGGCATCATCTGCGACATCGGCTCGCACCAGTTCGATCAGTTCCTGTTCTTCACCGGATCGACGAAGGCCGAGATCGTCGCGGCGCAGACCGGCAACGTCCACAACCCGCAACACCCGGGTCTCGACGACTTTGGTGATGCGATGGTGCGCGGCGACAAGGGCCTCGGCTACGTGCGCGTGGACTGGTTCACGCCCGACGGACTGAGCACGTGGGGCGACGGCCGGCTGACGATCCTCGGCACCGACGGGTTCATCGAGATCCGCAAGAACGTCGACATCGGCGGCCGTCCCGGCGGCAGCCACCTGTTCGTCGTCGACAAGAAGGAAACGCGCTACGTCGATTGCAAGGACGTCGCGCTGCCCTACGGCGAGCAGCTCGTGGACGATGTGCTCAACCGGACCGAGACCTC
The DNA here is from genome assembly GCA_963840865.1 of Vicinamibacterales bacterium. Classification (GTDB taxonomy): domain Bacteria; phylum Acidobacteriota; class Vicinamibacteria; order Vicinamibacterales; family Vicinamibacteraceae; genus CAWJAP01. The sequence goes on along the minus strand of CAWJAP010000017.1, from coordinate 113,294 downwards.
GATGCCGCAGGCGCACGTGTTCCTCGCCATGGAGCTGGCGCTGATGGCCGAGAAGAAGGCGCAGCGCGTGAGCTTCGCGCCGCCGTCCGGCTCGGGGACGAAGGCGCCGAGCCGATGAGGGAGAAGGGGTCGGGTGCTCTTTTTTCGCAAATCCCGACAGAAACAGCACCCGACCCCAATTTCCTACGGGCGAAATCGCACCCGACCCCAGCAGCGGATGAGCGCTGTCGGCTTGGCGTTCCGTGGCTCGCGCCGACATAATATCGGGCGGCATTCCCCCTCAGCCGCATGACCACTCGCGCCGTAGCCGCTACCACCCGGGCCACGACCTCGATTCACGTTCCTGCGCGGTCGGCTGAGGCGCTGCTCGTCCAGGACCAAATCATCAGCAGCCCGGAGACGCGGCTGCATTACCGGATCGATCGGCTGCTCGGCGCGGGCGGGTTCGGGCAGGTCTATCTCGCCTCGCGACGCGGCCAGTCCCTCGTCGTTCCCGAAACGGTCTGCATCAAGGTCAGTGCCCGCATCGATGGCTGGCTGCGCGAGGCGTACTTCGGTCAGCTGCTCGACGGTCATTCCCGTGCCATCCGCGTCTTCGACAAATTTCCGCTGATGCGCGCCGACGGCCAGGTCCTGTACTACCTCGCGATCGAGTACGCCAGCCACGGTGATCTGAGCGCATATTTGCAGCGCTCGGGCAAGGCGTGGTCGGAGGCCGTTGCGCGACGCGAGATTGCGGGCATCCTGCAAGTGCTCGGCAAACTGCACCGCGGACAGCTGCTCCACCGCGATCTGACGCCGATGAACGTCTTCGTCTGCGATGGCGGCCGACTCAAGCTCGGCGACTTCGGCATTGTTCGCCAGCAGAGCAACGTCCGCGGGATCACTGCGAGCACGCTCAACGCGTCGATGGTGCCGAGCGATCTGCTCGCGAGCGCGGCACCGAAGTGGCAGACGCGAGACGATGTGTATCAGGTCGGCCAGTTGCTCGCGATGCTGGTGAAAGGCGACGCGCGAGCGCGCATCCGTCCCGTCGAGGTGCGCCGCATGGGCTGCAGCGATCAGCTCAAGGAGATCATCTACCGGTGCATCGGCGAGCGCCGGAAGCGCTACGAGAGCGCCGACGAGATGATCGAGGCGCTGCGAACGCCACCGGCACGGCTCAACCATGGCGTGTCGAGGACGCTCAAAGGCGTGCACCTGGCGTTCACGGGAATCCTCAGCCGGACGCGGCGTGAAGCTGCCCTCGCAGCGCAGAAGGCGGGTGCCATCGTGCACAGCGGACCCTCCGCGCAGACGACTGTGGTCGTGCGCGGACGCCCTAACGTATTGCAGGCCGCGGGCGCCGACGCAGGTCTCAAGCTGATGGAGATCAAGCGGCTGCGCGAGAAGGGCCACCGGATCACACTGCTCGGCGAAGCGCAGTTCTGGCGCCTCGTGGCGGCGCCGGGGAAGCGCTCGCGATCGTGAGCTCCGACCTCAGCCTCCTGGTAGTCCCCTACGACACCGGCCAACGCGGCTGGCGCATGGGCGCCGGCCCGGAACATCTCCTGAAGCAGGGACTGGCGGCGGCATTGATCGATCGCGGGTACGCGGTCGAGATTCTGGCAATCGAGCCCGACGGCGACAGACACGGCGCGGAAATCGGCACCGCGTTCGCATTGATGCGCGCGCTGGCCGATCGCGTGCGGGCAGCCATCGATCGCGGCGCATTCCCGCTCGTGCTCAGTGGCAACTGCAACTCGGCGGTCGGAACGCTCGCCGGGCTCACGCCGGCATCGCAACAGGTCTACTGGCTCGACGCGCACGCCGACTGCAACACGCCCGAGACGACGACCTCGGGGTTTCTGGACGGCATGGCGCTTTCGATCGCGATGGGCTGGTGCTGGCGCCAGATGACGGAGCAGATCCCGGGCTTCGCGCCGCTCGATCCCTCACGGGTGCTCCTGCTCGGAACGCGCGATGTCGATCCGCTCGAAGCCGACCTCATGGCTCGGCACGGCGTGGCGGCAGCGCCGCCGACAGCGATCGATCAGGTATTGGCCGGGTCGATTGCAGCCTGCGCCGCCGAGGCAGTGTACCTGCACTGCGATCTGGACGTCATCGATCCTGCACACGGACAAGCCAACTGCTTCCCTGTCGCCGGCGGGCTCGCGCCGACCGTTGTCGTCGAGGCGGTGAGGGCAATCGCACGAACGGTCCCGATCCGTGCGGCCGCGCTGACGGCCTACGCACCTGAGTACGACGCGGATGGCCGCGTGTGCCGAACCGCATTCGACATCGTCGAAGCGCTCCTCCCGCACGCCGGCACCAGGAGGGCGGGGCTTTAAGACACCCGCACCAGGATGGCGGCGCTTTAGAGCCCCCGCCGAACAGAGTGCGTTCGACGCGCAACCACACCTCGGGCCTTGCGGCAGCCGGGGCTTGACCGCCCGGCCTCCTCGTGTGTGGAACCAATCAACCACCCGGCGCGTCGATGGCGGCAATCGGGGGAAGCTCATCGCGCCGTTTGGTCGATTCGCTTTCCATGCCCCACTGGTGGCCGCACCGGTCGCAGCGAAAACACGTGACGCCATCGCTCCGGCGGAACGGCTGAGACGATTCCGATCCGCAAGCGGGACATTTGGGAACAGCCATGAGGTGGAGACGTTCAAAGGCTGTGCCGACGGACCGTGCTTTAACAGCGCGGTACTCTCTTTGCTCGGCCCATGACTCCGTGAGATCTGAGCTGCTGTCACGTGTCGTATTCCCAGTCGTTCTTGCCTTGCTTCTGGTCAGCACCGGATGCCGCCGCGATCAGAGCGCGTCGCCGGAACTGCAGGCCATCCTTGCCGGACCGCCGCCCCAGGCGAAGCGCCTTCATGCCGCGGCAGTTTGGCGCGATGTCAAGGCGTTCTACCAGAAACGACAGGATCGACTGGCGTGGGTCGAGCGAGATCGGCCGTCACCGTCAACTGATACGGCGCTCGCCGCCCTCGTGACGGCGGGACAGCACGCGCTCGATCCCGAGGACTACGGCCGGCATTCGCTGGCATCGCTGCGCGACACGTTGCGGACGCGTTCGGGGAAAGACAAGGACCAGAATCGGGGGCGCAATCTCGCCCGCTTCGACGTGATGGTCACGCACGCGCTGCTCGCGCTCGGCCGCGACGTGGCGATCGGGCGCACCCGGCCTTCGGCGGTCGAGCCGCGTTGGAAGGCCCAGCGCGCCGCGCCTCCGCTCGTCGATCTGCTCGATCGAGCCATGGCGGAGCGCACGCTGGACCGCTGGCTCGAACGCGTGCAGCCGATGCACCCTGAATACGCGCGCCTGCAGCACGCGTGGCACGCGCTCGAGGCCCAAGGCATCGACGATTGGCCGGCCATCCCGACCGTCGTCATCAAGCCGGGGCAGCGTCATGGGACGGTGGCGAGGCTGCGCGCCCGTTTTCACGCGAGCGGTGAACTGTCGCGCGGGACGGTGGCCGATCCGCAGCGCTACGATCCCGCGCTTCAGCACGTGGTTCGGGCGTTCCAGGAACACCACGGCCTTCGGCCCACGGGCCTCGTCGATTCGGCGACGGTGACCGCGATCAACGTGCCCCTTCGGGAGCGCCGCCAGCAGGTAGCGGTGAACCTGGAACGGTGGCGATGGCTGCCCGACGATCTCGGAGCACGTCATCTGCGCGTGAACATTCCGAAGTTCTATCTGCACGCGTACGAGAACGGCAGGTCCGTGCTCGACATCCGCGTGGTCGTCGGGAAGGCTGGCGACGAGACCCCGATCTTCAGCGCGCCGATGACCCACGTGGTGTTCAGCCCTTACTGGAACATTCCCGAAAGCATCGCCGCCGGCGAGACGCTGCCGGCGATGGCGCGTGATCCCGACTTTCTCGCGCGCAACAACATCGAGGTCGTCCGCACCTCGGAGCGCGAGCCAGTGCCGATCGACCCGGACGAGGTGGACTGGTCCGACCAGGACGCACTGAAGTCAGTGGCGTTCCGGCAGCGCCCGGGCGCCACCAACGCGCTCGGTTTCGTCAAGTTCATGCTGCCGAATCCGTTCAACGTCTACCTCCACGACACACCCGCCGATGGCCTGTTCGCACGCACCGGACGGTCGTTGAGCCACGGCTGCGTCCGTCTCGAGGATCCGGTCGGGTTTGCGAGCTATGTGCTCCGTGAACAGCACGACTGGACGCCTCCTGCCATCGAGGAGGCCATGCATTCGGGCAACGAGAGACACGTTAAGCTCATCAGTCGGATTCCGGTCCACATCCTGTATTTCACGGCCTGGGCGGACGAACAGGCTGGACTGCATTTCCGTAACGATGTCTATGGGCTCGACAGCAGGCAGGCCGCGGTCATGGAACGGCGCGGCCGATCGGGCCCCAGCGGTCGGGCACAGGCGGCCCAGAGTTCCCTCGAGCTTGGCAAAACGCGCGCCGACATGTAAGGTTGATGGGAGCCGCTTTTTCTGTTTGCCCATGAACGGACGCCCGACCCATGACTCCCCTCGCCCGACCAGACGAACCTGGTCCGGCTGGACCCCGACGAAACGAACGCTGACACTGCTGACGCTGGGACTGATCCTGGTGCCTGCGGCCGGGGTTGATGCCGAGCGTACGCCTACACGCACGCCCGCATCGACGAAACGCCTCGGAGTCCCGGCGGGGGCAGAACGCTCGATCACCGCCCCTTCCTCTCCCGCTTCGATCGGAACGCTCGATCCCCAGGTGCTGCAACTCGCGCTCGAATCGACGCGCTGCGCGATCGCGCAGGGAGCCGTGGCGGCCAGCGCAGCGACGCTCACACTGATCGATTATTCGCGGCCATCGACGGTTCCGCGCCTCTGGGTCGTCGATCTCAAGTCGGGTGCGCTGCTGTTCGAAGAGCTCGTCGCGCACGGGTCGGGCAGCGGCAACGATCTCGCCACGCGGTTCTCCAACACCGTGGACAGCCGTCAGTCGAGCCTCGGGCTCTTCACGACAGAAGATACTTACGTCGGAAAGCACGGCTATTCACTCCGTCTTCAGGGCCTCGAATCGGGAGTGAACGATCGGGCGCGCGAGCGGGCCATCGTGATGCACGGCGCGGACTACGTGAGCGCGCAGAGCATTGCCGCGCTCGGCCGACTCGGCCGAAGCTGGGGCTGCCCGGCCTTGCGCCCCGCCGTCGTTCGCGACGTGATCGACCGCATCAAAGGCGGCAACGTCGTATTCGCGTACTACCCCGACCCCACGTGGCTCGCCGGGTCCGCGTTTCTCAACGGCTGCGGCTCTGCAGCGCGAACCTGATTGGCGGACCAGGCCGCCCTCCTGAATTGGTGCGAGGCGTGTGCCTGACGTCCTGCTCATCCTGATGGCGCTCGTCATCGGCGCCTCCCCGATCCAGGCCTCGGATCCGCCGACGCATTGCACACGTGACGAGCGCATCGTCTTTTCCTGCGAGGCGTCGTCTCGAAAAGTCATCTCGGTGTGCGCGTCGCGCCCGAAAGCGGTGGCGGGACTCACCTACCGCTACGGCCCGCTCGACAAGCCCGAGATGGTCTTTCCGATGGCTGGCGCGCCTCCCGGCGAGCACTTTCGCGGCAGCACCGTGATGTATGCCGGCGGCGGTGGTGCGTGGCTCGCCTTCGACCGCGGCGGCTTCACCTACTTCGTCTACACCGCGATCGGGCGGGACTGGGAAAAGGAAGGCGTGCTCGTCCGCAAGGGTGACGCACAAGTTGCCGACATCCGCTGTGCGGGTGCCTACAAATCGAAGATTGGCCCGGAGCTTTTCGAGGAGTTGGACATTCCCGCCGGCGCCGACGAATTCGACGCCCCTCCCGAGTTGTAGCCCGCTCACGACCGAAGCCCCAGATCACGAGTGAAGCCCGACGACTGAAGACCCGGTGCCCTCGTGCTAGAATGGTGGGTTCGAGACGGGTGTCGCGCGCCCGTCTTGGGCGTTTCTGTCGCATTCAGCAGGGTTCCCGATGATTTCAGTGCACGGCGTGTCGATGCGATTCGGGTCGAAGGTGCTCTTCGACGATGTGACCACGATGTTCTCGGATGGGCGGCGCTACGGCCTCACCGGACCCAACGGGGCGGGTAAGTCGACGTTCATGAAGATCCTCACCGGCGAGATGGCGCCGCAGAAAGGCTCGCTGGTCCGGCCGGAGCGGCTCGGCATCTTGAGACAGGACCACTTCGCGTTCGACCGCTTCCGGGTCATCGACACGGTCATCATGGGGAACGCGCGGCTCTGGCAGGCCTTGGAGGAGCGCGAGCGCCTCTACAACCTGCCCTCGATGACCGACGGGGACGGCATGCGCCTCGGCGAGCTCGAGGGGATCGTCGGCGAGGAGGACGGCTACTCGGCCGAGAGCGACGCGGCCATTCTGCTCGCGGGCCTCGACATCCCAGACGCGCTCCACGAGCGGACGATGGGCGAGCTGCAAGGCGGGCAGAAGGTGCGCGTCCTGCTCGCGCAGGCGCTGTTCGGCCGGCCGCAGGCGCTGCTGCTCGACGAGCCCACCAACCACCTCGATCTCGACTCGATCCACTGGCTGCGCGAGTTCCTCGTCCGTCAGGAAGCCACTGTCGTCGTCATCTCGCACGACCGGCACTTCGTGAACGCGGTGTGCACGCACACGGCGGACATCGACTACGAAACGATCATCACCTACACCGGCGGCTACGACGACATGGTCGTCGCCAAGACGCAGGTGCGGGCGCGCGTCGAAGCCGAGAACGCGCAGCGCGAGAAGAAGATCGCGCAACTCAACGACTTCATCGCCCGCTTCGCGGCCGGCACGCGCGCGAGCCAGGTCACGTCGCGGCGCAAGGAGGTCGAGCGACTGCAGACGACCGAGCTCGCCCGCTCGAACATCCAGCGGCCGTACATCAAGTTCACGATGGCGCGGCCATCGGGACGGCTGGTGCTCGAGTGCAAGGGCCTCGAAAAGGCGCACGGCGGCCGCCCGATCGTGGCGGGGTTCGATGCCATCGTGAACCGCGGCGAGAAGATTATCCTGGCCGGCCGGAACGGCGTCGGCAAGACGACGCTGCTCAAGGCGCTGCTCGCCAACGCGCCGAATCTCGCGCCCTCACCCGGCGACGCCGATGGCGGCCTCGTCCGCTGGGGGCACGAGGTGTCGATCGGCTACTTCCCGCAGGACCACACGGGCCTCATCGACAAGGGCACGACCGCGGTCGAGTGGCTGCATCGGTTCGATCCGGAGGCCGCGCGCCAGGACATTCACGGCCTGCTCGGTCAGATGCTCTTCAGCGGCGAAGAAGGCTCCAAGCCCACACACGCGCTCTCGGGCGGCGAAACGGCGCGCCTGCTGTTCTGCCGCACCATGCTGCAGAAGCCGAACGTGCTCGTGCTCGACGAGCCGACGAACCATCTGGACCTCGAGTCGATCAATGCGCTCAACGTGGCGCTGCAGAAGTTCGAAGGCACGATCTTCCTCGTGACCCACGATCAGGACCTGATGGAAGAGGTCGGCACGCGCGTCTGGTCGTTCGAAGAGGGGCGAGTGCACGACTTCAAGGGCGCCTACGAGGAGTACGCGGCCTCACTCGTTTGACGATCGGACGAGGTCCGGACTCGTCACCGAGGGTCCGAATGGGGTCCGGGGTCAGGGGGCCGGGGTCCGAATGGGTCCGAGGTCCGGGGTCCGATTGGTCCGACGTCCGGGGTCCGATTGGTCCGTGGCCCTGTCGTCTCCGACGTCAGCGCGACGTTTCAGAAACCGACAGCTCGCCGCGCTCGAATCTCGCCGAGGCTTACCTGCCGCATCGAGCGGCCGGCATGCGGTGTGAACTGCATGCGCGCATGAGCAAGAACCAGAACGTCAATCCGGGACGGTACAAAGTCCGGGGCCGTGAGCGGCAGGGCGAGGACATTCCACACGAGCAGGAGAGAGCCCGGGCCTCACGGCTGATGGCACCGGCCGAGAGGCGCCGCTCGCGCGCTGCACCGCCTGTGCCGAAGCGGCGTGACGCGAAGTAGGCGGCGTCAACCCTCCACCGACCGGGTCGATGCGCGCGGCAGCGGCGGCAGCTTCGGCGGCCTGACGCCCTGTCGCGTGCGGCCCGCCGACAGCGGGACGTAGTCGAGCTCGCGGCCCTCTTCCGCGTGTCGAAGCAGCAAACCGCCGCGGCTCATGTCCCCGCGGCCCACGAACTCGGCCGGATAGTAGAGCCGGTTATCGAGCTCGCGCGCCAGTGGCTCGAGGTATTTGCCCGTCGCAATGCTGCCGAGCAGGACGATGCGCACGCCTGGCTCGAGTGACGCACGCAAGGCGCGGGCGCTGGCCGCGAGTGGCTCGAGAAAGCGCTCGTCGGCCGACGCGAGGTCTAGAGAAGCAAACTCTTCGATGAGCGACGGGCTCATCGGCAGTGACGGGCTCTGCAGGCCACGCGTGGGGGTGATGACGAGCACCGGCGGAAGCGGTGCCGGCATCCGGCCGAATCTCGACGCGTAGGTCAGCTTGCCGCGAAAGTACAATCCGCTCAGAAACGCGAACGCCTCGCCCAGGGTGAGCGTGCCTGCCGTCAGTCGGACCGCCAGCGGCGAACGGGCGGTCGACGCCGTCAGAAGCGGCGCACGGCGTCCGCCACAGAATGCAGGTGAGAGCAGGAAGAGCTGCCAGGCCTCGGGCATCTGCGCCGCATTGTGACATGGGCTTCACCCCAGCCTGAACAGCCCACGATGGTCCAATCCTTGCTGGTCCATTCGACAGAGGTCGTGACGCACCTGAACGGTTCGGTGCGCCATCCATTCGATCAGGGAGTCAACCATGGCCATGCCGAACGAGCCGAAGAATCCTTGGGAGTCGCCCGAGGCGGATGTGTCGTCCACGTCATCGATCAGCCCCAGCACCGCGCCCGATCTCGCCGCGGCCCTCGAAGCCGGCGCGCAACAGCCCGCAAGCTGGCGGGACACCGCGGTCCCAAGCGGCGACGAGACGTCATCGGTCGAGACACAATGCGGGCGCGCCTCGAAAAGCCTGGACCGCATGTCGCACGTCGTGCGCGACGCGTCGGATCGCCTTCGCGCGTCCGGAGATCGCGTCGTCTCGTTCGCGCGCGCGGCGGCGTCACACGTCGATCGCGCGGTCCGGGCGGTGCCGCAGACGCGGGTCGACGATGTGGTCGGCGGTATGCGAACCTTCGCCCGCCGGCATCCCGTCTTCGTCGCGGGTGGAGCGGTCGGTCTCTGCGTGATGGGAGCGCTGCTGCTCAGGAATACGAGGACGGCTCACTCGCACACCGTGGCCAATCCGAATCTGCGGCTGATGTAAGGGTAGTGGCGGGGCCAGGCCCCGCCCTCCGCGTGCGTAGCGGGCGGGCGCGCCTGTTATGATGCGCGCCGTGCTGACACGAGCTGCCTTCGCCGTCATAATCGTCGTGCCCCTCGCGGCGCACGAGCAGGCTCCCGCGCCTGCCGCGCAGCATCCCGCCATCGTGAGCGCCACGTTCATCTTCGAGCAGGCGCCGTTTCCCTCCGCGCACGCATCGACCATCGTCGAAACGCCTGGCGGCCTCGTAACGTCGTGGTTCGGTGGCACCGCCGAGCGCAACCCGGACGTCGGCATCTGGGTCTCGCGCTTCGAGGGCGGCCGCTGGACCGCGCCGGTGGAAGTGGCAAACGGCGTACAGCCCGACAAGACCCGGCATCCGACGTGGAACCCCGTTCTCTTTCAGGCGCCGAACGGCCCGCTGTTCCTCTTCTACAAAGTCGGTCCCTCGCCGAAGGAGTGGTGGGGGCTCGTGCGCACGTCGAGCGATGGCGGTCGAAGTTGGGGCGCGCCGCACGCCCTGCCGGCAGGCGTACTCGGACCCATTCGTGCGAAGCCCATTCTCCTGGCGGACGGCACGCTGCTCGCGGGTTCGAGCACGGAGCACGCGGGCTGGGTGGTTCACCTGGAACGCACGCGCGACCCGCTCGGCGCGTGGGACAAGACGGGACCGCTCAACGATCCCAAGACGTTCGGCGCCATCCAACCGACCATCCTCGATCACGGGAATGGCCGCCTCCAGATTCTCTGCCGCAGCGAACAGCGCGTCATCACCGAGGCGTGGTCCGACGATCACGGCAAGACGTGGTCAGCGATGACCGCGACGACACTGCCCAATCCCAGCGCGGGGATCGACGCCGTGCGCCTGACGGATGGACGGTCTCTGCTGGTCTACAACCCGACGCGCCGGGGACGCAACCAGCTGCAGATCGCGGTCTCCCGCGACGGCAAGGCGTGGACGCCGTCTGTGATGCTCGAGGACTCACCCGGCGAGTATTCCTACCCGGCGATGATCCAGTCGCGAGACGGACGCGTGCACGTGACCTACACGTGGAAGCGCCAGCGGGTGCGTCACGTGGTGCTCGATCCTTCGAAGGTTTCGTAAGTCAAACCGGGCCATATCGACTCGAGTGAACTCCGGTCTCGGGCCACCAACCTTCGACGCACCGCCGACGTCCAACAACCCGATCGTCACCTCTGGAGTGGCACATGCGCCATGTGATGCGGGACCTGCGCTACGGGGTACGCCTGCTCCTCAAGCACCCCGGCTTCACCGCCGTTGCCGTTTCTGCCCTTGCCCTTGGGATCGCAGCCAACACGGCGATCTTCAGCGTCGTCTACACGACGTTCCTCGAGCCGCTGCCATATCGGGATCCGGACCAGCTGGTGATGGTCTGGTCTCGCATCCAGGGCAACCGCAACGTCACCGCCGCCGGCGATTACGTGGAGTGGAAGCGGCGGGCGGCCGCGTTCAGCGATCTCAACGCCTGGAGCGGCCGCAGCGTGAACCTGGCGGCCGGCGGGCGGCCGGAGCAGGTGCAGGCTGGCATCGCGACGCCGGGCTTCCTGAGCATGATGGGATACGGCTACCCGCTGACCATGGGCCGCGATTTCCTGGAAGAGGAGGGTACGGTCGGCAAGGACCAGGCCGTCATCCTCACCTACAGCCTCTGGCAGGAGCGCTTCAGCGGCGACGCCACGATTGTAGGGAAGACGATTCGCATCGACGGCAAGCCGTACACCGTCGTCGGTATCCTCGGCAAAGGCCCGGGCGACCGCCAGCAGAACCGGATGTGGCTGCCGCTCGCGTTCACGAAGGAGCAGCTCAATCACGATTTCCATTGGCTGCTGGTCATGGGCCGGCTCAAGCCGGGTGTGACGATCGCACAGGCCAACTCGAACATGGCGAGCGTGACCCGCGCGCTGGCGCAGGAGTTCCCGGTCTCGAACACCGGCTGGGGTGCCAGCGTCGAGGAGTTCCGAAACAACTTTCTCAGCGACAACACCAAGAACGCGCTGTGGCTGATGCTGGCGGCGGTCGGCTTCGTGCTGCTGATTGCCTGCGCGAACGTGGCGAATCTCCTGCTCGCGCGTGGAACCGCGCGGCAGCGCGAGCTCGCGATTCGCGGCGCGCTGGGCGCGTCGCGCGCGGAGGTCGTGCGTCAGCTCGTCGTCGAGAGCCTCGTGCTCGCGGTCGTGGGCGGCGTGATCGGCGTGCTGCTCGCGGCCGGAGCGATGCGTGTGATCCTGTCGGTGATGCCGACGTTCATGCTGCCATCGGAGGCCGAGGCGCGCCTGAACGTCCCCGTTCTTCTGTTCACGCTCGGCGCCTGCTTCGTTTCGGGCGTGCTCTTCGGCTGCGCGCCGGCCTGGCAGGCCGCGCGGGCCGACATCAACTCCACCCTCAAAGAGGCAGGCCGCACGCCCGGCGATGGACGGCATCTGCTTCGGCGGATGCTCGTGGTCGGTGAGTTCGCGCTGGCGTTGACGTTGCTCACCGGCGGCGGCCTCGCGCTGCACAGTCTGCTCGCGATGGCGAACACCAACCTGGGGTTCCGCGCCGATTCGCTGCTCACCTTCTCTCTCCCCATTCCGCAGGATCGGTTCGCCAGCGAGGAGGCCATCACGACGTTCTACGACCAGCTGCTCGAGCGTGTGCGCGCCGTCCCGGGCATCGAGTCGGCAACGGTGTCGACCGGCATGCCGGTGCGGGGCACGTCGTTCGGCATGCCGTTCACCATCGTCGGAAAGGCGGTGAGCGATCCATCGCAGCGGCCGGGGGCCGGCTTCAACATGGTGAGCCCCGACTACTACAAGACCTTCGGCATCCGCATCACGCGCGGACGTGCGTTCACCGAGCAGGACCGGAAGGGCGGCATACCGGTCGCGATCGTGAACGACACGTTCGTCAATCGCTATTTCAAAGACGTGGATCCGTTGACTCACCGCATCGTCGTCGAGCAGCTGATTCCCGGCGTCACGAAGCTCGGGCCCGGCATCGAATGGCAGATCGTCGGCGTCTACGCCAACGTCCGCAACGCGGGACCGGGCAGAGACGGCTTTCCGCAGATCGACGTGCCGTTCTCGCAGAGCCCGTGGCCGGGTGCCGGGGTGACCGTTCGCACGGCAGGCGATCCGCAGAGCGTTCAACAGAGCCTCGCCGCGGTCATCCAGTCATTGGATCCCGACTTGCCGATGGCGGACGTGCGGACGATGGATCAGCTCGTGTCCGAGTCGATGTCGAACGCCCGGTTCAACACGATTCTCTTTTCGAGCTTCGCGTTCGTCGCGCTCATGCTCGCCGCGCTCGGCATCTATGGCGTGATGTCGTTCATCGTCGCACGGCGCACGCACGAGATCGGACTCCGGATGGCACTCGGCGCCGACCGGTCGCGCGTCGTGCGGCAGGTCCTGCGCGAAGGGTTGACGACGGCGCTTCTGGGAACGGCGCTCGGTTCGGTGGGCGCCTGGTTCGTCGCGCGCAGCATGCGCGGGATGCTCCCGGGGATTGGCGCAACCGATCCGACGGCGTTCGTTGCCGTCGCGGTCACGCTGCTCGGAGCGGCCCTGGTGGCCTGTCTCGTTCCTGCGACGCGGGCGGCGTCGGTGGACCCGGTCGTCGCGCTGAGGCAGGAGTAGCGTCACCACCTCACCGACGCTTCGCCTCACTCTGACCCTCTCCCCCTCGCCCTGACCCCTCTCCCCAAGAGGGAGAGGGAACTGAGCGGCATTGCCACACGCATAATGATGGCGATGCCGGCTGATATCCTCACCCTTCGCCAGTTGAATCGCGCCACGCTTGCGCGACAGATGCTGCTCGCACGCCGTGCGATGCCCATTGTGGACGCGGTCGAACAGTTGCTGGCCCTGCAGGCTCAGGTTCCGCGGCCGCCGTTCGTGAGCTTGTGGTCGCGGCTCCAGGGGTTCGAGCGTACCGATTTCGTGAAGCTGCTCGAAAAGCGGCAGCTCGTCCGCGCGACGACGATGCGCGGCACGTTGCATGTCATGAGCACGCGCGACTACCAGAAGTTTCGCGCGACTCTGCAAGCGGGCCTTGCGACGGGCTTGAAGATCCTCGGACAACGCATGGATGGCCTCGACGTGGCGCGGCTCGTCGAGCAGGGACGACGCTTCTTCGCCAAGCCACGATCGTTCGAGTCGTTCCGCGACCACCTCCAGGAGGGGCAGCCGGGCGGGGATGCGCGCGCGATGGCGTATGCGGTGCGGCTCCAGCTTCCGCTCGTCCAGGTGCCCAGCGGAGGCACGTGGGGATATCCGACCAATCCCGAATTCGTCGCCGCCGACACGTGGGTCGGAAAGGCCGGCGACCGCGCGGACCACACCGACGCACTGGTGCTGCGATACCTCGCCGCCCTCGGACCCGCGGGCGCGGTGGACGTGCAGACCTGGTGCGGATTGCCGGGGGCGCGTGCAGCGCTCGAACGCCTGCGCCCGACCCTGCGCGTCTTCAAGGGTGAGGGGCGGACCGAGCTCTTCGACCTGCCGGACGCGCCGCGGCCCAGCGAGGACGAGCCTGCACCGATTCGCTTCCTCCCGGAATGGGACAGCGCGATCGTGTCGCGGGTCGACGCCCGGTTCGTCAAGCGCGAGCACCGGTCGGCGGTCTTCCGGCCTGGCTTGCGCGTGCTGCCCACGCTGCTCGTCGACGGGACGGTCGCCGCCACCTGGAAGACCGAACGCAAGCGGACGAACGCAGCGCTCACCGTCGAGCCGTTCTCGGCGTTCAGCAAGCGCGTGCGCGAGCAGGTGGAGGAGGAAGCGTCCGCTCTGCTTCGATTCGTCGAAGCCGATGCGTCGCGGACGAACGTGCAAATCCGCTGAGGCGGCAGCGCTCGCAATTCACGAGAGGCAGCTCTTACATGACGCGCGAAGTCGCGCGGTCGCTTCACCCCCGATTTCTGGCCGTCTGGTACCGGCCCGGAGTCTGCAACACGAGTCACAAGATGGAGAGAGGCGCAGCACGGCCGCGCGCTGGCCCCAGTGGCAGGTCTCGCAAAGCAGGGGGTGACTGATGTCCACCGACAAACGACCTGGAATGGCCGTGAACGAGGAGAAGATCAGGCAACACGTCCGGGAGACGCGACAGCAGGCCAAGCAGGCGCACTATCCGCGCAAACCCGTGCCGTTGCACGGAAAGGTCGCAGAACCCGAGATCGAACCGGACAAGCACGACCGCGGGGACCGGGAGCCGTCCAACTCCTGATCCCCGCGCACACGAACTGGCCGACGCGTCCAAGCCGGCTCGCGGGCCGCGAGACGACCCGCTTCGGCCGCGGCCGCTAGGGCGCGGACACCCACGTGCGGAGGAATTCGCGCGTGCCTGGAGGCCCCGTCACTTCGAGGGTCACGGGGCCGTCTCCCGCGTCAGCCCGCAGAGTGAACGCCAGGAACCTGCAGCAGGCGCGCTCCGCGTCTATGAGCGATGACAGGTCGGCCATCAGTCCCGGCCGTGTCTCGAACCGCCAGCTCATGCCGTCTTCCATCGCCTGCGAGGACACGGCGCCTCGAAGGACATCTGCAAGGTTCCCCCGGCGAGCCTCGAAGGCATCTGCCGTCAACGTGCACGCAATCGGTAGAGGTTCGGGTGTCATGGCAACTCGCGCGTCTCCTCGCAGTGTAGCCGAGTAGTCACTACGCCCAGGCCGCGCGAACGGACTCTGGCTCGCGACGCGGGGGAATGGACCTTGCAGTCCCCATGATCGATGACTCGACGGTTCGTGTTGCCACCGCTACTCGTCGTCGTTGCCGTACTGTTGACTTCTGGAGCAGGCGAGCGCCGCAGCGACAATCGGCCCTCGCTGGGCCTTCAGGTCGCGCTCGATCGATCGGGCATTTCGCCGGGAATCATCGACGGACGGCTCGGCGCGAGAACACGTGACGCCGTTGCACTCTACCAGCGCGCTCACCGTCTGGCTCCATCGAACACGGTCGATCCGAGCGGCGCCGACCTGTCCGGCCTTGCGATTGGCGAGCCCACTATCACGTACACGATCACGGCTGAGGATGTGGCCGGGCCATTTGCCGAGATCCCCAAGGACCTGATGGAGCAAGGTTCGTTGCCCGCGCTCGGCTACAGCTCGGCAGCGGAACGGATCGCCGAACGTTTCCATACGGATGTCGACACGCTGCGGTGGCTCAACCCGTCGGCGCAGATTGCAGAGGGCGAGTCGATCCGTGTTCCCAACGTCGAACCGCTCGTCCTGCCAACCATCACGGCTCGTCGCAAGGAGCCGGGCGCGAATGCCGCCGGCGTGCAGCACATCGTGGTCTCGCGGCAGCCCCCGCTGGCCGTGGTCATGGGAACGGGCGGCGACGTGCTCTTTGCCGCGCCGGTCACGTCGGGCAGCGAGCACGATCCACTGCCGATTGGCGAGTGGAAGGTGCTCGACGTCTATCTGAATCCGGTTTTTCGCTACAACCCCGCGCTTTTCTGGGACGCAGATCCGTCTCACGCCAAGACCACGATCAAGCCGGGACCCAACAATCCGGTCGGACTCGCCTGGATCGACATCGATCGTGAGCACTACGGCCTGCACGGAACACCCGAGCCGCAGACCGTCGGGCACACGAGCTCGCACGGCTGCGTGCGCTTCACCAACTGGGACATCGTGCGGCTGGTCGAATTCGTCAAGCCCGGGACGCGCATCGTCTTCGATGAACACCTTCCTGAGATCGCTCCAGCGACTCACTGAGCGCGGCCAACGATCGCGGCGATCGACGGCGAGCGTTGTCGTCGTATCGACTGTGGGTTGCCTGGCTTCGCTCCTCGGGTGCGATACGCCGCCTCGGCCCGAGCCGACAGGGGCGATCGCCGCGGCGCCGGCTCCGGTGATTGGCCCCGATCTCGCGCGCAATGTCGCCGAGCTCGCGCGCCGCGAGCTGCAGCTCCCCGTCCAGGGTTCGACGACGGAGTGGCTGATCCCGACCTTCGACGAGAAGCGCGGCGACCGCCTCCACGAGGCCATCGACATCCTCGCCGAACGTGGCACGCCCGTGGTGGCTGTCGAGGACGGCACCCTCGCCAAACTGTTCACGAGCAAGCAGGGTGGATTGACGATCTATCAGTTCGATCCAGGAAAGCAGTACGCGTACTACTACGCGCATCTCGATGGGTATGCGGACGGTCTCGCGGAGAAGCAGAACGTGCGGCGAGGCCAGGTGATCGGCTACGTCGGATCCACCGGCAACGCCGACGCCCGCACGCCTCACCTGCACTTTGCGATCTTCAAACTGGGGCCGGAACGGCGCTGGTGGAAGGGCGACCCCATAGATCCCTACGAAGTCTTCACCACGGCCCGCCACGGCACCCGTCGTATGCCGTGACTGAGCCCCTTCATTCGAGGTCGGTGGGCATGCGAATGAGCTGAACCGCCGGAAGGGGTTGAGGATGACGCCTCGCGCCATCGAGCGCATCGAGCACGGTCCGGGCGATGACCCACGCCAGCGTGCAACCAATGACCGCCGAGAACAGCACGATGAGGGTGACGGTAACCAGGGTTATCACGACCGATCCTCCTGCTCGAGCGCGCGCCAGCGTCTCTCGCCGGCGTGACTGGGCTTGAGAGGAGCACGAAGCGTGCCACGGTCCACGATCGAGGAACCGCGTTACTACTGGCGCGTCCGCACGCGGCTCGCCGAACGTTTCGGCCAGCCGTGTCGCGTGTTGATGCGCGGCAGGATGAATACCGTCGTCGTGGAGTTCGACGATGGCGTGCGCGTCGCGACGAGTCGTTGGTACGTGCGCAGGCGTCCGCAGGAAGGCGTCAAGACGGCGGCACTTTAGTCCCGCCGGTTGGCGGGGCTAGAGCCCCGCCCTCCTGCGGTTACCGAACCTCGCGTAAATGATGTGGCTAGTCGACTGGCCGGCCTTCAACCGTGGCGTACGTCGTGCGGATGCGCAGGCGCGCTTCGCCGAACAGGCGGATGCGTGCGGTGGACACGAGCTCCACGAGAAGCGTCGCTCCACCGACCTGATCGTACGTGCGCTCCATGTGAACGTCTCTCACCCAGAACGAGGGATTCTTGGAGAGCTCGCCCTTGACGTGGCGAAGCGTGCCCTCGCCGGGATCGACCAGTGCCGTGCCCTTGAGGAGCCGTACGTCTTCCCGTTTGGGCACGAGCTCGATGCGCACACCGTCAGCCGGAGCGTCGAGGAGGCGGTACTGATAGTTCTCGCGAGTGTAGGCCGCGCGGCGTGCCTCTTCGGCGCAGGCCGATTCGATTTCTTTCTGGAGCACCTTTTCGAGCGCCCGCTCGCGGATGCGCGAGGATCCGCCCTGGGCGCGCACGGTGTGCGACAGGCCGCGTCCCGGCGCGAACGTCGTCGTGACGTCCATCCACGCTGACTCACCCTTGCTCACGAGCTCGGCTTCGAGACGGCGGTGAGCGGTGTAGGCGACCGCCGGCTGCCGTGCGAGGGCCTCGAATGCCCGGGCCAGCGGCTCTGGCACGTTGGCAGTGCCGTTCGGCGACGAGGCGACGAGACTGCCGGCCGGCAGTGCCAGCAGCACGCCGAGGAGGGCGAGCAGTCCGGACGACAGCGGCCGTGTGCGTGCGTTCCGCATGGCTTCTATCCGTTATCGGGCTTCCTACACCGCTCGCAGCGTGGTCGCGCTGCTGCCGTTTTCGAGCCCGTGTTTGAAGCGCCGCAAGTCGTCACGAACCTGCTGCGCGGGATCCGCGCCGAGCAGCGTCGAGACCCAGGCCCCAAGCCGGCCCGTCGGCGGCGCATACTGCATGTGCACCCGAACCTCCGTCCTTGCGCGTGAAACAGGCTCGAAGCGCACCGACCCGGCGCTCACCACGTCGGCGCCCTCGACGGAGCGCCACGCGATGAGCTCGTGTGGGAATGTCGTTGATGATCTCCGCGTCCCACTCGAGCGTCGTGCCGCCGGGCCCCCTGACGACCCAGTGGGTTCGTCCGTCGTCGAGCAGCTCGACGCGGGCAACATGGTCCATGAACGCGGGCAGATTGGAGAGATCGCGCCAGGCCGCATAGACGGCCTCGACCGGCCTCGCCACCATGATCGATTCGCGCACGTGGATGCCCTTCTGACCGCTGAGCGCCTCACGTGTCGCGCTGCGGCCCTTCAGCGCCGCGGTAACCGGGCAGAAACCCGACACTCCACGCGCGATGAGCCCGGCGCCGGTGGCGGCCAGCCCGGTCCGGCCCGTCGTGCGACTCATCGAATCGCGCGTCGCCAACCACAGCAGCGCCGCGCCGGTTCCCACCGATATGCCCCGTTCCCACGTCGCCAGATTAGTCGTCATCCAATCCTCCGCCGAGCGTCGGACGGCGATAGAGCAAGGCCCGCGCCAGAGCGAGAAACGCGTGATTTCGCAGCGGTTTCGGTCGCCCGACGGCTGAGCCGCGCGTCGGGTTTCTGAACAGAAGCGGAAGGAGGAAGTAGTCGCCGCTGTCGTCAGCGGCCCGAACGCAAGTCGGGAGGCGTCACCGCCTCGAAGATGCGATGCGCGAGGGCCTCGTGCTCAGCTTGGAGCGCGGCCGGCACGCGGTCGCCGAACGTCTTCAGATAGTCGTGCTGCCCGGCCACCGCCTCGACCCACTCGGCCGGGTCGACCCGCAGCAACATTTCCATCACCTGGTCGGAGACGTCGAGGCCGGTCCGATCCAACGCATCGATCGTGGGCACGAACCCGATGGGCGTCTCGACCACCTTCCCACGGCCCTCACAGCGCTCGAGGATCCAGGCGAGGACACGGACGTTGTCGCCGAAGCCCGGCCAGAGGAATCGGCCGTCGGGCCCCGTGCGAAACCAGTTGACGCGGAAGATCCGCGGGGGCTGTGTGAGCCTTCGTCCGAGGTCGAGCCAATGACCGAAGTAGTCGGCCATGTTGTAGCCGCAGAACGGCAGCATCGCCATCGGATCGCGGCGCAGCACGCCGACCTTCCCCGTCGACGCCGCCGTCGTCTCGGACGAGAGGGTCGCGCCCAGGAACGTGCCGTGCTGCCAGTTGCGGGCCTCGTACACGAGCGGCACGCGGCGCTGGCGGCGCGCGCCGAAGAGGATGGCGTCGATCGGCACGCCGTTGGGGTTCTCGAACTCCGGCGACAGCGATGCACAGCGCGCGGCCGGCGTCGTGAAGCGGCTGTTGGGATGCGCCGCCTTCTCGCCCGATGCCGGCGTCCACGGACGTCCCTGCCAGTCGAGCGCGTCGGCGGGCGGGGGATCGTCGTGCCCTTCCCACCACGGCGTCCCATCGGGACGCAGCGCGACGTTCGTGTAGATCGTGTCGCGCTGGATCATGTCGAACGCGGTGGGATTGGTCGCCTGGCTCGTCCCCGGCGCGACGCCGAAGAACCCCGCCTCGGGGTTCACCGCCCACAGCCGTCCGTCCGATCCGGGCCGGAGCCACGCGATGTCGTCGCCGATGGTCCAGGCCTTCCACCCGCGCATGGACGGCGGCGGCTGCACCATCGCGAGATTCGTCTTTCCGCACGCCGACGGAAACGCCCCCGTGACGTAGTGCACGCGCCCCTTCGGCGACTGCAGCCCGAGGATCAGCATGTGCTCGGCGAGCCAGCCCTCGCTGCGGGCGAGCCAGCTCGCAATCCGGAGCGCAAAGCACTTCTTGCCGAGCAGCGCATTGCCGCCGTATCCGGATCCGATCGACCAGACCTGATTCCCTTCCGGGAAGTGGACGATCAAGCGCCGATCGGGGCTCAGATCGCCGAGTGAATGCAGGCACCGTGTGAAGGCGTCGGAGTCCCCGAGCTCGTCGAGCGCGATCTGGCCCATGCGCGTCATGATGCGCATGCTCAGCACGACGTACCGGCTGTCGGTGATCTCCACGCCGACGCGCGAGAACGGCGAACGGCGCGGACCCATCAAGAACGGGACGACGTAGAGCGTGCGCCCGCCCATGCTGCCCGCAAAGAGCGGCGTCAGCCTGGCACGGGCGTCCGCCGGCGACATCCAGTTGTTGTTCGGACCGGCGTCGAGGGGATCGGTGGTGCTGACGAACGTGAGGTGCTCGGTGCGCGCAACGTCGTGCGGGGCGCTGCGGTGAAGATAGCAGCCGGGCAGCTTCGCCTGATTGAGCGCTATCAGCTCGCCCGTGGCGAGCGACTCACGCACGAGCGCGTCGCGCTCGGCCTCCGAGCCGTCGCAGTAATGGATGCGGTCTGGCGTGGTCAGGCTGGCGACCTCGTCGACCCACCGCGCGATGGCCGGCGACCCCAGCGGCATGGGGCTCAATCGGTGGGCTTCGGATGGGGCGTGGTGCCGCCCTCGGTGAGACCGAGGACCCACTTGATCGCCTCGAGATACATCTTCTGCACGTCCGGATCGCTCCAGCTCTCGTTGGTGTGGCCGAGGGTCGAGTAGAAGACGCGGCCCTTGCCGTACAGCTTCGACCAGGCCACCGCGAAGTCGCGGTCCTCGCGCTTGACGTTCTTGTTCCCCTCGTATTCGAGCTTGGTCTCGTCGAGGCGGAGCAGCACGTTCACCTTGTCGCGCGACCAGTTCTTGGCCTGATAGATCTCGTCGCGCTTCACGAACGCCTTCGGGAAATGCTTCACGGCGGGAAACGACGCGTCCTCGACCACGATCGGGGCCTCGAAGGTGTTCCAGGGGTGCTGATCGAACCACCCGCCGATCATCTCGCCGTACTCGGGCCACTGGTAATTGGCATCGAGCGCCGCGTGAATCCCGACGAAGCCCTTCCCATCATCGCGCACGAACGAGAGCAGGTCCTTCTTCTGCTCCTCGTCGAGCGTCATCTCACCCGTGGAGTTCGCAAAGACGATGGCATCGAAGAAGGGCAGCGACTTCGTGTTCATGCCCAGCTTCTTCTTGGTGATCAGCTGATAGTCCGTACGCAGGTAGGCGTCCCACAAACCGGAGTCCTTGCCGAGCTTCCAAACGGTGGCCATCGAATCGCTGATCGAGTCGTGCTGGAAACCCAGCGCGGCGCCGATGACGAGGATGCGCTTCTTCGCCGGCGCGGCCGGAGTCTGCGCGCCGATGCTGACGAGCGCCGCAGACAGGACGAACGCGCCGGCCACGACGATCACCGCTGCTCGACGAAGCTCTCTCATCTCTTCCTCCGGCCCGGCCTCACGCGTGTTGTCGTGCGGCCGGTGTGGCGCCAGTATAGCGTTCGGCCTGCTCACTCACGCAGGCGGCTGTTCAAGCCGTAGGTTTCGTACAGGTCCCGCAGAACGCCGGGATAGACGTCGTGGGCTCGGGCGTCGGCCTGAATCTCGTCCAGCGCGGCCTTGATTGCGTTCGCGCCCGCGGAAATGTCGCGCCACATGCCCTCGCACGGTGAAATCGCCTCGCCGCCCATCAGGCCGATGGGCTGCCAGGTCTGGCTCCAGACGAGCACGGGCGTGCCGCTCGACTGCTCGACCTCCGACGAGATTGGCGCGGGCGCGCGGCGCGTCAGCAGCCGGCCGGCTTCGGTCGGCGGCGGAGGCACGACCCGCGCGAGCGATCCCATCGGGCGCGACGATGTCATCGACGTGAGCGGCGTCAGATAGCGGTCGTAGCAGTTGGCGAGATAGACCTGCGCCTCGCGATCGACGCGCTCGGCGAGCGAACTCAGGTGCGCCAGGTCCTCGCCGTAGTCGCGCTCCGCGGCCGCACGCATCCGCTCAATCGACGTACGCGAATCGGCGGCGGCAATCCGGGTGGCGGTCGCGCGCGCTGCCTCAGGACTCGCCTTGATGGTGGCCGTCGCGGCCAGCGCCTCGGCCCACTCGCCTGACGTCGCCTGGCGCGTGGCCAGACAGGCGAGGCATCCGCTGTCCGCCGGCTGGCTGACCGTGACACTCTGCCCGCGCGCGGCGGGCGCCCCCACCAGCCCCAGGAACACCACGAGAGCGGACGAAGCGATCCGAATGCTGGCCGTGCGGCGAGTCATGGATGCCTCCCTCGGGAGACTGAGCAACGGGGTCAGTCTACTCCCGGAAGGGCCGACGCTCGGGATGCCCGCAGAAGACGCGAGGATGGCTGACCCTTTGGCCGGCCTTCAGGGCGATTTCGGACGTGACCTCCTTACGCCCGGCGCCGGAACGGCCGCACGTCGGATAGTTTGGGGCTGCCGGTTTCGCTGCCCGGCTGAGCACGGCGGCAATCTTGTCCACCTCGTTCTGGACGGTCTGGAGGACCAGCGCCTCGGCATTCTCGTCACGGGCCAGCGCGATCTCACCCTGGTAGACGTCGAATGCCGCCTTGAGCGACGAGTTCTCGGTGATGACGCGCGCTTGCAACGCCGCGGACTGCTGCCGCTCGCGCTCGAGCAGGGCCGATTGGCGCTGTCCGGCCCGCAGGTTGTCCACGACGTTGCGCTCGACGAGCGCGCGGGTGTGGAGGATGAGGACCGTGCAGACGGCGCCCAGAACCAGCGCCACGGTCGCAAACGAGGCCGTGAGCACGCGCACGACGAAGCGCGGCGATCGGACGTCTTGCCGGCGAGGCGTCATACGAGTGCCCGAACCCGCGCTGGTGAGGCACCGGCAGCGACCGGCACTGGCCGGAAGACGAGAGCCATCGGAACTTCAACCGGCGGGAGTCTGCAGGACTTGAAAGCGCTCACTCGGCGAGCGAGCCGGGGGCGGGGGCGCCGGGAGGATGGACGTCGTCGGAACGGCAGGCGCTGCATGGCGGTGCACGCGCATGACCTTCATGGCACGACGGCGCCGAAGTTGGTAGGCTCTCGGGTCATGAGCGAGCTGGTCTTCACCGGAGACGCCGTGGCATTCGGGGCGCCCCTGCTGCGCGTCGCCGACGTCGATCGGAGCCTCGAGTTCTACTGCCAGACGCTCGGCTTCGGCCGGGACTGGCGGCACGACGCGGGCGAGGGCACGCCGCGCGTGGCGGCGATCAGCCGCGGCGGCGCCACGCTCTATCTCACCGAGCAGGGCGATCCGCCGTTCGGGAGCCACGCCTACTTCGGCACCACCGAGATCGACACGCTCCTCCACGAATGGGGCGCGCGCGGCGTCACGATCGAGCTCGCGCCGACCGACATGCCTTGGGGCCTGTGCGAGATGCACCTTCGCGACCCCGATGGCAACACGATTCGCGTCGCGCAGCCGGTGGCGTGTAGACACTGAAGAAAGAGGAAGGAGGAAAGAGGAAGTGTCGTCGAGCGGCCGGAATATACTTCGACGCGCTGGAGGAATCGTATGAGCATGCGAACGGCAGGGTGGGCGCTCGTCGTCGTGGCGATGTTCGCGACCGGCGAGGTTCGAGGCGTCGCGACTCCGGGCCAGGCACCCGCCCGGAGCGCGGTGGTCGAGAAGCGCGTCTGGTACTTCTACACGGTCAAGTGGGGGAAGCAGGAGCGGTTCGTCGAGCTGTTCAAACGCAATCACTATCCCGTGCTGAAAGCGCAGCTCGGCACGCGGCTGACGAGCATTCGAAACGTACGTGCCGCAGTTTCACGGCGACGGCCGGGCCGACTGGACGTTCGCCGTCGAGCTCACCTTCAAGGACGCGCAGACGCAAATCGCGCCGTGGGCCGAGGAAGCCGCGACCATCAAGAAGCTCTACCCCGATGAAGCGAAGTTCCGCGCCGAGGAACAGGAGCGCTTCGATCTGCTCGTCGCCCACTGGGACTCACCCCTGAACGAAGTAGCAATGGAAGAGAAATAGAGGAATCGAATAAGAGGGTGCCAACGACGAATGACGAATGACGAATTACGAATGACGAATGGCGAATGGCGAATGGCGAAATGACGAATTGACCGACCGCGCACTGGGAAAAGGGACTTCGGTCCGGCCACTCGGGTTGGCAGTCACGAGGTGACGATGATCGGACGGACGGTGATGCTGGCCTTGTTGATGGCCGTCGGGTCGGGTGCGCAGCAGTCCCAGCGGCCGCAGCCGCCGCCGCATGGATGGGTGTCGTTGTTCAACGGCACCGACCTCGACCGGCTGGGTGGTGGTCGGCAAGGAGAAGTGGGTGGTCGAGGACGGCGCCATTCACGGGACGGGTGTGACCAAGGAATACGGCTATCTGCGAACCGAGAAGAAGTACGTCGACTTCCAGCTCACGCTGCGGTTCAAGTGCGAGGCGGACGGCAACAGCGGCGTGTTCTTTCATACCGATTTCAAGCCGGGCACGGCGGACATCGTCGCAGGGTCTGCAGTTCGAGATCGATCGCGTCCTCGGCCATCACACGGCCGGCATCTACGGCGACGGCCGCAACTGGATCGTCTGGCCCGCGCCGGAGCTCGAGACGGTCATCCGTCACAACGACTGGAACGAGCTGCGCGTCAGCGTCGTCGGCAATCGCTACATCTCGCACCTGAACGGCGTGCTCATGGTCGATTTCACCGACCCCGCCGCCGAATCGTTCGACGGCTACATCGCTCTGCAGCTCCACTCCGGCGGCCTCGGCAACATTCGGTTCAAGGACATCTACATCCGCGATCTCTCGAAACGCTGATCCGCGTCTCGCAGCCGGTCCGGTATCCCGAGCCCGGCACGCATGAGCGCGCGCTTCGGGCGGCGCCCCCGCTTTCTTGCATGGGTGGCCCTGGAACGAATTCCGTGCTAGCTTCTACGGATTCGACACCTGCTTGCGCGCTCGACTGCTCGAAAAGTCGAACGGCGCAGGCTTCGTCGAGTGGGCAGGCGGCCGTGTCAGCCAATCGCACCCTCGCGCGCGCGCATTCAACAAGGCCCGACCCGGTGCGCGCAGACACGTTCAGCTGGCCTCCGTCGCAGGCCGACCTCGATGCCATCGAGGTGATCGATCTCTGCCCCCGGGCGACCCCCATCTCCCGACCGACCCGCCGGCGCTCGAGCTGGCGCCGACCCCTCTCGAGGTGCCGGTCGAACTTATCTCGCCCGTCGAGGTAATCGATCCCCCCACGGAGGAGCTAGAACCCCCGATCGAGGCGCCGCGCTCGACTGGCTTCGATGCCACTCGTCCAAGCGCACGCGCCAGTCGAACGTATCGCGTCCGTCGAGCCGCCCCTGGTCCGGACCATCCGCCGTTCCCTCCGGCTGGCCGAGCGGCTCCGTTCGAGCCTCGCCATGGCCGTCGCCTCGATGGCGCGCGTCGAGCCGCCCCGGGTCTGGACCATCCGCCGTTCCCTCCGGCTGGCCGAGCCGCTCCGTTCGAGCCTCGCCATGGCCGTCGCCTCGATGGCGCGCGTCGAGCCGCCCCGGGTCTGGACCATCCGCCGTTCCCTCCGGCTGGCCGAGCCGCTCCGTTCGAGCCTCGCCATGGCCGTCGCCTCAATCGTGCTGGTCGAATTCGTGACATTCATCAGGTATCCCGCAGCTCTCGAGCGAGCGACGGCGGTCGTTGCGCAGGGAACGTCTACGGCGCAGACGGTCATCGCTCCGCTCCCTGGCGTGGTTGAGCCACCGCCGACGCCGCCCGAACGCCACGCCCGAACCGACGAGATTCGAACGCAACCAGATCGAACTCAACAACCCCGAACCCGACAAACACCGTCAGAGTCGGTCACCGCCGGCCGGCCGTCGCCAAGGCCGGCCGAAACGAGCCGCGCCGTTCAACCACCGCGCAGCGTGGTTCCGGGCACGACCCGCCGCTCGGCGAGGCCAACTTCCGGGCAGGAGGCCCGCAAAGACCCGTTCACCGCCGACGCCGAGCTGACGCCCCTGCCCCTGGTCGAACACTCGACCGTCCGACTGCCGGCATACGTGCCGCCGGAGTCGCTGGTGCCACTGAGAGCCAATCGGGTTCCCTCCCCCTTCCCCTCCCCTCGAGGGACTCGAACGAGTCTCGAACTCGTCATCGACGAGCGCGGGGCCGTCGTGTCGGCGCGCGTCACCTCGTCGGGGGCAGAGCACTATGACGCGCCGCTGCTCGCGACGGCTCGATTGTGGCGATTCAAGCCGGCGCTCGTCGACGGACGCCCCACGCGGACCGTGCACAGCGTCGACGTCCACCTCCCCTGACCCTCGACCGGCCACGAAAACGCTATAGTGTCGGCTCATGTGGAGCGGCTCAGTCGCGGCCCGGCGCGAACTCGTCCCCATCCGCGCCCTCGTCCTGTCCCTCGCCATCTTCGTGGCGCTCCCGGCGGCGCCCGCGGCGCGCGTCGACGCCGTGGACCGTGTCATCGAGGCCGAGCTGAGGTCGCAGCGGATTCCCGGCATGTCGGTCGCCGTCGTCCGCAACGGCAAGGTGATCCACGCCAAGGGCTACGGCCTGGCCAACGTCGAGTCGAAGACGCCGGCAACGCCCGAGACGGTCTACCCGATCGGTTCCGTCAGCAAGCAGTTCATCGCCACGGGAATCATGCTGCTCGTGCAGGAGGGGCGGCTGACCCTCGACGATCCCGTCAACACGTATCTCGACGGCGGTCCGGAGATCTGGGCGCCAATCAGGATCCGGCATCTCCTGTCGCACACCGGGGGCCTGGTGCGCGAAGGCCCTGGCTTCACGTTCGCGCAGACCAAGGCCGACGCCGACGTCATCCGATCGGCGTACGCGACGCCAGTGCGTTTCGCGCCTGGCGAGAAGTGGGAGTACCTGCAATCTCGGCTACTTCATCCTGGCCGAGATCATTCACAAGGTCAGCGGATCGCCCTGGCCGGATTTCCTGCGCGATCGCGTCTTCGCCCCGTCCGGCATGCGCGCCACGCGCACGACGACCGCGGCGGAGATCGTGGCGAACCGGGCGCACAGCTACGTGCGGCGCGGCGACGTGCTGCAGAACGCCGACACGCTCATCGTCGTGCGGCCGAGCGGTGCGTTCCTGTCGACTGTCCTGGATCTCGCGAAGTGGGACGCGATGCTCTACACGGACACGATCCTCAAGCGGTCGACGGTCGAGCAGATGTGGACGCCTGTCATCGAGACCGCCGACACGTTCGATGGCCAGCTCAAATACTCGTACGGTTTCGGATGGCAATTGGTGACGGTCAATGGGCATCGCATCGTCATCCACGGCGGAACGCTGACCGGCTTCCGCTCGTCCCTGATGCGGCTCCCCGACGACAAGCTGACGGTCATCGTCCTCACCAACGTCTCGAACGCCAACCCAGCCCTCATCGCCCGCAAGATCGCGGCGTTCTATCTGCCTGCTCTCGCCATCCCCACCGCCACGGACCAGATCTGAGATGTCCGGCCGAGGGGACGGAGTCTCTCCGAGCCCGTCCCCTCGGTCCGAGAAGACTCCGTCACCTCTACTGATTCAGACCTCGCGCAGCTCCGATCCAGTCCGATCTGGTCCGTGCCAGATCTGGTCCGTGGCTTAAAATGCCGTGTTTCCCGGCGCGGACGTCGTGCCGCTTGGTTGCCATCATCGAGGTCGATTACATGAGCGCTGCTCCGAAGAAGATCGTGCTCGCCTACTCCGGCGGGCTGGATACGTCCGTCATCCTTCCGTGGCTGAAGTCGCGTTACCCCGGCGTCAAGCTCGTCGCCTTCGCCGCCGAGCTCGGCCAGGGCGACGAGCTCGCCAACATCGAGAAGAAGGCCTACAAGAGCGGCGCCGACGAAGTCATCGTCAAGGATCTGCGGAAGGAGTTCGCCGAGGAGTACTGCTTTCCGATGCTTCGCGCGCATGCCACCTACGAAGCCGATTACCTGCTCGGCACGAGCATCGCGCGGCCGCTCATCGCGAAGCACCAGGTGCTGGTCGCGCAGCAGACGGGCGCCGACGCGGTGGGTCACGGCGCGACAGGCAAGGGCAACGATCAGGTGCGGTTCGAACTGACCGCGATGGCGCTCGATCCCACGCTCATCATCGTCTCGCCGTGGAAGGATCCCCGCTTCCTCGCCGACGGCCTGAACGATCGCGAAACCGCGATCGAGTACGCACGGAAGCATCGCATCCCGATCACCGCGAGCAAGAAGAAGATCTACTCGCAGGATCGCAACCTCTGGCACATTTCGCACGAGGGTGGCGAGATCGAGGATCCCGCGGAGGAGCCGCTCGAGCGCGTTTACACCATCTCGGTGCCGCCTTCGAAAGCGCCGAACCGGCCCGAGTACGTCGAGGTCGAGTTCAAGGAAGGCACGCCGGTCGGCGTGAACGGCTCGAGCTACCGCGGGCGCGGCCACGACCTCATCGCGGAGCTCAATCGCATCGGCGGCCGCCACGCCGTGGGTCAGGTGACGCTCGTCGAGAACCGTCTCGTCGGCATGAAGAGCCGTGGCGTCTATGAGACGCCAGGCGGCACCATCCTCTACGAAGCGCACAAGGCGCTCGAGCAGCTCTGCCTCGAGCGCGACCTGTATCACTTCAAGCAACAGGCCGCACTCGAGTACGGCGAGCTCGTGTCTACACGGACAGTGGTTCCATCCGCTGCGCGAGGCCTTGCAGGCCTTCGTCGATCATGCCAACCGAGTCGTCACGGGCAAGGTTCGCGTGAAGCTGTACAAGGGACGCGCACAGGCCGTGAGCGCGCGGTCGCCGCTGTCGCTCTACGACACGAAGCTCGCGAGCTTCGCGATGAAGGATTACGACGTCACCGCGGCCCGCGGGTTCATCGACCTCTTCGGCCTGCCGATGAAGGTTCGGGGGCTTCGGCAATCGAGGGCGGGGAACAAGGGCTGATCGTCTTCGGTCTTCGGTCTTCGGTCTTCGGTCTTCGGCCTTTCGGTCTCGGTCGCGGGTCTCGTCGTCGGTCTTGGCGTCGGGCTTTGGCCTTTTCGCAGGACTGAAGACCGAAGACCGTAGACTGAAGACCAAACATGCCCGCCATTCCGATCTCCGATCCCGACGATCCACGAGTCGCAGACTATCGCGCGATCCCGGATCCGGAGCGCGTGCGGCGGCGGGGTCTGTTCGTGGCCGAAGGCCGGCTCGTCGTGCGCCGGCTGCTCGAGCAGCGCCGCGTCGAGGCGCAATCGGTGCTCGTCACGAGGCCGGCGTTCGCAGACATCGAGGATGCGCTCACGCCACATCCTGACCTCGCGGTCTACGTGGCCGAGCCGCCGGTGCTGGTCACGATCGGCGGCTTCAACTTTCATCGCGGGTGCCTGGGCATCGGCCGGCGGCCCGAGGCCGAGCCGTTGGCACAGGCACGCCTCGAGGGTGTCCGCCGGATCGTCGCGCTCGACGGACTCTCGCAAGCCGACAACGTCGGCAGCGTGTTTCGCAATGCCGCCGCCTTCGGCGTCGACCTCGTCGTCATCGGCCCGAGGTGCTGCAATCCGCTGTATCGAAAAGCGCTTCGCACCTCGATGGGCACGGCGCTCGCCATCCCTTACGTCCATGCCGTCGATTGGCGGCGCGATCTCGAGCGGCTGCGGGCCGAGGGCGTTCGCGTGCTCGCACTGACCCCGCGAACGGGCGCCGTGGCGATAGCCGACGAGGCCGCGCGGCATGCCGGCGATCGCGTGGCCCTCCTCGTCGGCGCGGAGGGCACGGGACTCTCCGATGCGGCGATCGACGCGTCGGACGTGTGCGTTCGCATCCCCATGGCGGCGGGCGTCGATTCGTTGAACGTCGCGACGGCGACCGGCATCGCGCTGCATCGCTTGTGGGGCAGCCAGCAATAATGGGGTCAGGTGTCGTCATCGAACCAGGACGACGATTCCTGGCCCGCTGTCGTGGCAGGTCGCACGACTCCTGCCCCCCTGTGCCTGCTACAATCCCGCGGATGCTCCCCCGGGCCGGCCTCGCGGTGCTTCTCGTCTGCTCCTGCACCACGTGGGCCGCGGCGGAACAGCCTTCGACGAGCTCAATCGCGGGCCGCGTCGTCGATGCGCGGACGGGGCAACCGCTCGAGCAGGCCCGGGTGATGCTCGACGGCCAGCCGGGCCGCGTCGTCACCGGTCCTGACGGGCGCTTCCGGCTCGGCGGCGTCCCGCCGGGCGCGGGCGTGCTCCAGGTGTCGCTGGTCGGCTACGCGCTCGCGCGACGCGACGTCGAGGTGCCCGAAGGCACGTCGATCGACGTGACGGTTCCTCTTTCCGAGGGCACGGGGACGCACACCGAGCAGGTGAGCGTCCGTGGGGATCTCTTTCCGCGCGAAGCGCCGGGCGTTCCCTCGCAGGTTGTCATCGGCAGCGCCGAGCTCCAGAACCTGCGTGGCCTGCTCGCCGACGACCCGATGCGAGCCGTGCAGACGCTCCCGGGCGTATCGGGCAGCGACGACTTCCGCAGCGATTTCTCCGTTCGCGGCAGCGATTTCCGGCACGTCGGCGTGACGCTGGACGGCGTGCCGAGCTCGCTGCTCGTGCACACGGTCCGCCACGTCCAGGACGGCGGCTCGCTGGCGATGATCAACAGCGACATCCT
This sequence comes from Vicinamibacterales bacterium, assembly GCA_963840865.1. GTDB lineage: Bacteria > Acidobacteriota > Vicinamibacteria > Vicinamibacterales > Vicinamibacteraceae > CAWJAP01. The sequence continues at coordinate 82,793 of CAWJAP010000017.1, read as the reverse complement.
CGAGAGCGTCTCGCTGCTGGCAGGGAGCTACCCCCAGCGGTTCGGCGACCGCACCGGCGCGCACGTCGACTTCCGCACGCGCGACGGGTCGCGCGATCGTCTGCACGCCCGCGTGGCGGTCAGCGCCATCAACGCATCGGTCGTCGCCGAGGGACCGCTCGGACGCGGGCAGCGCGGGGCGTGGCTCTTCTCGATCCGCAAGAGCTATCTCGATTGGCTGATCCGCCGGATCGATCCGGAAGTGACGGGAGCCTTCGGCTTCGTCGACGCGCAGGGCAAGGGCGTGCTCGACCTCGCGCCCCGCCACACGCTGACCGTGAACTTCGTGGCCGGCCACTCGCGCTACGACGAGCGTGGCGACGACCCCGGCCCCAACGACCTCGAATCGGCCGCCACCAATCCGTGCTCGCGAGCGTCGCGCTTCGCTCGGCCATCAACCCGACACTCGTGCTCACACAGCGGGCTTACGGGGTCTACAACCGGTTCTCGAACGACAACGCGACGGCGCTCCCGATTCAGAACGGCCACGAGCGCGATGCGTCGTACCGCGCCGACGTCGCGTTCGCCCGCTGGCGCAGGGTCGGCGTCGACGCCGGACTGCACCTGCAGTGGCTCCGCGCGACCGGACAGGAATCGCTCTACAACGACTCGGGACTCGCGCTCGGACGGACGACGTTCTCGTCGCAACACACGAGGCAGGGCGGCTACGCGCTCGCGCGCGTCAACCCGGTCGCATCGCTCTGGCTCACGCCGGGCGTGCGCGTCGATCGGTGGACGCTGACTGGCGAGACCACCGCGTCGCCATGGGTCCAGGGCGAGATGCCGCTGCCTGGATCGCTGCTCGTCGCGGCCGGTGCCGGCGTGTATCGCCAGGCGCCCGACATCTGGGAAGTGGACGGGCCCCGCGGCAATCCCCTGCACGCGGAATACGCCAGGCATGTCGACGTCGGCCTCGGCCAGCAGATCGGCCCGTGGCGCTGGCAGGTCAGCGCCTTCGATCGGCGCGAGGAGGATGTCGTGTTCCAGCCGGGCACGGAATCGCGGCTCGTGAACGGACGCGTCGTGCCGGGCTGGGATCTCATGCGCTACCAGAACCTGCTCGACGGCTCCGCGCGCGGCTTCGAGCTCGCCGTGCAGCGCCGCAGCGTGAATGGACTCTCCGGTTGGGTCGGATACGCCTTCACCGACGCCACCTACGAGGACCAGGTCACCGGCGAAGTGTTCAGCGCCGGCGCCGAACAGCGGCACTCGGTGAACGTCTACGCGCACTACCGCCTCTCGACGCGAACGAGCCTCTCGGGGCGCCTGCGCACCGCGACCAACACACCGCTCGTCGGCTACTACCGCGAAGTGGACAATCGCCTGTTCCTGAGTGACGTGCGGAACCGGGTGCGGCTGCCCTACTACTCGCGCCTCGATCTACGCGCCAACCGGACGTTCGACGTCGGGCGGAGCCGGCTGACGCTGCACGTGGAGGTCGTCAACGTCTTGAACCGCCGGAACCTGCGTGGCCGGGAGAGCCCGGCTGTCATTCGGCGGACTGGCGAGGTTCGCAACGCGACCGAGAAGCTGTTCCCGATCGTCCCGTCGCTCGGTTTCACGGTGGAGTTTTAGGAAATGGGTCTCCGGGTTACCGGCGGTCACGCCGCGAATGGCGGCTCCCATGTCGTCTGGCTGTTGGCGCGTCTCGATGGCCGCAGCACCGCTGCGCGGTGGTGCTTCACGTGTTGGTACTCCCAGATCGTGACGGCACTGTAGAGGACGGTGTTGATCGCGAGGTGCCGCTCGCGGCGCCGCAGCCAGGCCGCCGCGTTGTAGAGGCCCATCAGCACGACGAGGCCCAGGGCGGCGCCGTGCACGCAGCCCTTGAAGCCCTCGCAGGATCCCGAATCCAGCAGCCCAAGACGCATCGGTCCCTCTCATCCCATGGCACCCAGCCGGGGGGACGCGTGGGGCCACCCTGCTCAATACAACGTCGGTTGGCGCAGCGGTGAACGGGTCGCCGGTACGCGGCAGAACTGCGCGAACCTTGCCGACGGGGCTCGAGCGCCCGCCCTCCCGGTGCGGACCGGATTTCGGGTCAGTTCGGGAAGCGGCCGAGCGCCACGAGCAGATCGAGACGCGCCTGGCGCACGAGGTCCTCGGCAATGGTGGCAGCCGTGTCCGTATCGCGCGCGCGACGTTGCGCGTCGATGACTTCGAGATTGGTCGTCGCGCCGGCCCGGAACGCGATGTCCGTGATCCTCAGCACCTCCGCCGCGTGCTTGGCCGCGAGGCGCGCGCTTTCGAGCGCCCGTCCCGTGATCTCGACCGCGGCTGCGGCGGCGCGCTCCTCGGATCGGGCGCGAATCTGCACGTCGGTGAGGTCGATCCGCGCGGATTCGGCAAACGTCTCGCGTTCGTGCCTGGCCGCCCGCCGCACTCCGCCGTCGAAGATGGGCACGGCGAACTGCAGGACGGCGCTCCACGTGCGCGACGGCTGAAAGAGGCCGGCCGGCGTAATCACCTGTGGCAGAAACGACGCCGTTCCAACCGGCACCCAATCCTTCCAGCTGTCGCGCACCACGCGCTCGGCGGCTTCGACCTGCGCGGTCGAGAGCCGCACGTCCGTACGAGCCTGCAGCCACGTGTCGCCGGTGAGCACCGGGACCTCGAAGCTCGGCTCCGCGCCCGCGTCGACCGGCGCATCGACGGCGAGGATGACGCCGAGTGCTTCCTGCGCCCGGCGCACGAGCAGGTTCGCCGCCTCGAGCAGAACACGGACCGTCTCGACCTCCTGCGCGGCCCGGACCTGGTTCAGCCGGCTTCCCGCGCCGGCATCGAGGCGCGTCGTCGCGTAATCGAGCTGCACCTGAGCGTGCTCCAGGGCGCGGGCGTTCACCTCGACCTGCCGCCTCCGTGTGACGATCGCCAGGTAGCCCTCCGCCGCGGCAATGGCCACCTGCCGCCGCGTTTCCTCGGCGCCGATTTGCGCGACGCGCACGCCGGTCGCTCGCCTGCACCGCCTGGGCCCAGCGCGCGGCCGACGAGCACCGGATAGGAGACCGCGCCGGAGAAGGCCGACTGTGTCTGCGGCTGCGTGACGAGGCCGTTGAACCCGCGCTCCGCTTCGAGCAGCGTCGTCGTGACCGTCCCGTTGACGGTCGGCCAGTGAACGGCGCGCGCGCCCAGCAGCACCGCCTCGGCACGCAGAATCGTCTGCGCGGCCTGGGCGACGTCGGGATTGGCCGCGATGGCCCGGCGGACGGCCTCGTCGAACTCGACGACCTGCATGGCGCGGAGACTGGGGTTGCGAGGCTGACGGCGGAGGCGCGGCAGACGGCGCCTGCGCCCGCGCCGGCGCGACGACTCCGCCAGTGAGCGCGAGGGCGATCAGGCAGGCCGCGACCAGACTACGCATGCACACCTCCCGTCTCGGCTTCACCCAGGCCCTCCTCTTCTTCGATGCCCCGATGCCGCCGCCCGGGCACCAGCGTCCGGATGACGACATAGAGCACCGGAATGAAGACGATCGACAGGAAGGTCGACGCCACCATGCCGCCGGCGACCGTCGTGCCGACCGAGTTGCGCGCGCCCGCGCCGGCGCCCGTGGCCACCGCGAGCGGCATCACGCCGAGCACGAAGGCGAGCGAGGTCATGAGAATCGGCCGCAGGCGGATGCGTCCGGCCTCGATCGCGGCCTCGATGATCGAGAGGCCGCGCTCTCGAAGCTGCTCGGCGAACTCGACGATGAGGATCGAGTTCTTCGCCGCCAGGCCGATCAGCATCACGAGCCCCACCTGGCAGAAGACGTCGTTGGCCAGCCCGCGCAGCAACTGCGCGCCGAGCGCGCCGAACACGGCCAGCGGCACGCCGAGCAGGATGATGAACGGCAGCACCCAGCTCTCGTACTGCGCGGCCAGCACCAGATAGACCAGGATGAGGCTCAGCGCGAAGATGTAGCCCGCCTGCGCCCCCGACCTTGATCTCCTCGAGCGACTGCCCCGCCCACGCGAAGTCGAAGCCGGGCGGCAGCGTCTCGCGAGCCAGTCGCTCCATCTCCTGCGAGCGCCTGGCCCGAGCTGACGCCCGGCGCCGGCCGAGCCCGTGATCTCGGCGGATCGGAACAGGTTGAAGTGGTTGATGACCTGCGGCGCCGTCACCTCGCTGCAATTGGACGACGGAGTCGAGCGCGACCATGTCACCGTTCTGCGCCCGCGCGTAGAGCTGGCCGAGGTGGCTCGGGCGAGGCGCGGAAGCCCTGGTCCGCCTGCACGTAGACGCGATACGCCCGATTGTTGAAATCGAAGTCGTTCACGTACTGCGACCCCAGGAAGACCTGTAGCGCGTCGGTCACCTCACGCAGCGGCAGGCCGAGGCTGCGCGCCCGATCGCGATCGATGTCGACGAGCAGCTGCGGATCGTTGGCGCGGAAGCTGCTGAAGAGCCCGGCGAGCCGCCGGTTCTTGGCCGCAGCCGCCGAGCAGCTCTGCGTCGCGTCCGCGAGGCCACCGATGTCGCCGCCCGACTGGTCCAGCACTTCGAACTGGAAGCCGCCGAACACCGACAACCCCTGAATCCCCGGCGGCGGGAACGGGACGACGATGCGCGCCGGGAATGCCATGAGTCATCGGCCGCGGACGCGGCTGAGCACCGCCTCCGAGCGAGTGCGTCGCGCCCTCGCGCTCCTCGTAGCCCTTGAGGCGCGTGAAGATCATGCCGTTGTTCGGCGCCGCACCGCTGAAGCTGAAACCCATCGACCGAGAAGCTCGCCGCAGATGTCCGCCTCCTTCGCGAGGATCGCCTCGATCTGCTTGGCGATGTTGGTCGTGTACTCGAGCGAGGCGCCGGCCGGCGCCTGCACGATCGTCAGGAAGTAGCCCTCGTCCTCCTCGGGCACGAACGCCGTCGGCACGGCGCGGAACACCACCCACGTGCCCCAGCCGGCCGAGAACGAAGAGCATGAGCATGACGGTGCGCCACTGGAGCGACGCTGGCGCATGGCCGAGACGTAGAAGTCGCGTCCCGCCGTCGATGACCCTGTTCACCGCCGTGAAGAACCGCCCGTGCGTGTGGCTCTCCTTGGCGAGCAGCAGCGCCGAGAGCGCCGGGGTGAGCGTCACCGCGTTGAACACCGACAGCACGACGGAGAAGGCAATCGTCAGCGAGAACTGCTGATACAGCCGGCCGGTCGTGCCCGGAAAGAACGCGACCGGGACGAACACCGCCACGAGCACGAGGCCGATGACGACGACGGCGCCGAACACCTCGCGCATGGCGTCGATCGACGCCCGCCGGGCGCGACTTCTTGTACTCGCTCATGTGCCGCTCGATGTTCTCGATGACCACGATGGCATCGTCGACGACGATGCCGGTGGCGAGCACGATGCCGAAGAGCGTGAGCGTGTTGATCGAGAAGTCGAAGATCTTGATGAACGCGAACGTGCCGACCAGCGAGACCGGGATGGTGATGGTCGGGATGATCGTGCTGCGCCAGTTCTGGAGGAACAGGAACATGACCAGGACGACCAGCACGATCGCCTCGGCGAGCGTGATGAGCACCTCCTTGATCGACTCGCGCACGACGGCGACGTTGTCGAACGCGAGGCGCCACTCGAGGCCCGGCGGGAAGTTGCGCTCGAGGCGCGCCATCTCCGCCATCACGCCGCGATAGACTTCGATGGCGTTGGCCGTAGGCAGCAGCTGGATGCCCATGCCCGAGGCTTCGACCCCGAGGAAGCGCAGGTTCGCGCGAGTAGGTCTCGGCGCCGAGCTCCACGCGCCCGACGTCACCGACGCGCACGAGCGCGCCGTCCGGCCCGGCCTTGACGACGACGCGCTCGAACTGATCGACCTCCGTCAGCCGGCCTTCGGCGCGGACGCTCAGCGTTGAACATCTGGTCGGCGGCGGCGGGCGCGTCGCCGAGCGCGCCGGCGGCGACCTGCACGTTCTGCTCGCGCAGCGCCGTCACGACGTCGCCGGCGGTGATCGCCCGCGCCGCGAGCCGGACCGGATCGAGCCAGAGCCGCATCGCGTACTTGCGCTCGCCGAAGATGATCACGTTGCCGACGCCCGGCACGCGCTTGATGGCGTCGCGGACGTAGACGTCGAGATAGTTGCTGATGAACTGCGCGTTGTAGCGGTTGTCCTCGGAGAAGAACCCGAGCCCGCCCATGAAGCCGGCCGTCTCTTCGTGACCGTGATGCCGTTCGTGCGCACCTCCGCCGGCAGGCGGCCGAGCGCCTGGTTGACCCGGTTCTGCACGTCGACGGCCGCAAGGTCCGGATCGCGGCCGATGTCGAAGGTCACGGTGATCGTGCTGAGGCCGCTGTTCGTGCTCGAGGACTGGATGTAGGTCATCCCCTCGACGCCGTTGATCACCTGTTCGAGCGGCGTCGTGACCGCGCTCTCGACCGCCTGCGCGTTCGCGCCGGTGTAGAACGCCGCCACGGTGACGGCCGGCGGCGTGAGCTGCGGGTACCGCGCGATGGGGAGCGTGGGGATGGAGATGGCGCCCGCCAGGATGATGACGAGCGAGCAGACCATCGAAAGAATCGGCCGCCGGATGAAGACGTCGGTCAGCATGACGGATTCCGAAGCAGAAAGTAGAACAGGAGGAAGGAGGAAGGTGAAGGAGGGCGGGGCTTCAGCTCCGCCGTCAAGGCTCCTTCCTCGAACTGCTGGGCGCGGATGCTAAGGACCGGCGGCCGATGGCGCCGCGGGCGCCTCGACCATGCGGACCGGCACCCCGTCGCCGATCTTCTGGATGCCCGACACGATCAGCCGGTCGCCGGCCTTCAGCCCGCTCGCTACCGCGTAGTCGTTGCCGACGACCGGGCCCGACCTCCACGGCGCGCTGGCGCGCGACGGTCGCGCCCTTCTCGCCCGGTTCGACCACGTACGCGAAAAACTGCCCATTGATGCGGGAGAGCGAGATGATGGGCACGGTCAGACCCGGCTCGGACGCCCAGACGATCTGCGCGCGAACGAACTGGTCGGTCCGGAACCTCGCGCCGGTTCTGCGAAGCCGGTCTTCATCAGCACCGTCTGCGTGGCGTCGGCGACCGACGGGCGCGACGAAGATCATCGGGTTGGTCGAGACGATGTCGGCCGCTTCGTCGAGCAGCCGCACCGGCAGGCCGACGCGCAAGTCCGGCGCCTGCTGCACCGGCACGCTGACGTAGACCTCGAAGGCGGCGTGATCGTCGACGGTCGTGAGGATCGTGGAGCGCGTGACGCGGTCGCCGACCCGGACGGGGATGTCGCCGATGACGCCCGCCGTCGGAGCCGTGACGCGGTAGTAGTTCGAGTTCGACACTGCTGCTGACGAATCTGCTCCTCGAGCGCCTTGATCTGGGCCTCCGCCGCTCTTGAGCTGCGAGCCCAGCCTGGTCGTATTCCTGCTGCGAGGCGGCGCCAGCGGCGAGCAGCGTCTTCAACCGCTCGACCTGCTGGCGCGTGAACCCGAGATCGGCCTCGCGCGCGGCGCGCTGCGACTCGAGATTCGCGACGGTCGCGCGCTGCGGCTCCGCGTCGATCTGCATGAGGACGGTGCCGGGCGTGACGCGATCGCCAGACTTCACGCGGATCGAGGTGAGGTGCCCTTCGGCCTGTGGTTGGAGCGTGGTCGATCGGCGAGATTTGACCACGCCCACGAAATCGCTCGTGCGCTCGACCGGCTTGGCTTGCAACGTCACGGCCTCGACCGGCGTCGCGGGCGGGCCTCCGGCGCCCGCTGGAGCCGCCGAGCGGCCGCACGCCGCGGTCAGCACGAGACTCGCAAACCCCAGACGCGCCCCGAGTCGAATCACCGTCCGCACCGTTGAAGCCGGCATTGAAGCACCCCGATGGAATTGCGACATCGCGAGCATATCAGCCGGCTGAACCGACGGCGGCGTGGGCGATGAGGTGGCGCCGACATGTCTTCTGCGGCCGCCCGCCCTCCTCTTGACATTCGCCTTATCTTCGCCTACACTCGGCCCCTTCGTCAAGGAGGCGTGCCATGAGCCTGAGTCAAAGCCTGCTGCCGGAGTTCGATCACGAGATGGCAATGACGCGTAAGGTCCTCGACCGCATTGCCGACGATCGGCTCGCATGGAAACCACATCCGAAGTCGTGGGACATGCGCAGCCTGGCCACACACCTCGCCACGCTTCCAAGCTGGACGAACGCGACGATCGATTTGGCCGAGCTGGACTACGCGCCGGTGGGAGCCCCGCCGTTTCGGGCGCCACTGCTCGAGACGCGGGCCGCCATTCTCGCAGCCTTCGACGACAACGTCGGGAAAGCGCGAAGCGCGCTCGCCGGCGCCAGCGACGCGACGCTCCTGGCGAACTGGTCGCTCCTCAAAGGTGGCGACCACGTGCTCACGATGCCGCGCGTCGCCGTGCTACGCAGCTTCGTGCTCAATCACATCATTCACCATCGTGGCCAGTTCACCGTGTACCTACGCCAGAACGACATCCCGGTTCCGGGCGTTTACGGTCCCTCGGCCGACGAGGTCCAGTAGGAACGCCGATCCGGCGCGGCAAAGAATGACCACGGACGGGTAGGGGCACGGCACCGCCGTGCCCTTGGCAGGACAGGAGAGGGCACGGCGTGCCGTGCCTCACGGGGCAGGCTTACGTCTTGTCCGTGATCTCGAACCCGCGGCGGTATTCGCGCGTCAGCAGCTTGTCGGCTTCCCTGTCGTTGACGAACTTCTCGCTCTTGCCGTCGAACTGCAGCGCGCGGCCCACGCGATACGAGATGTTGGCCAGGTGCGGCAGCGCCGACGACAGGTGCCCCTCGAGCACGTCGCACGTCAGCAGCTTCGGATCGTTCGCGCGGATGGCGTCGATGAAGTTCGCGTAGTGCGGCGACTCGATGCTCGTGAGCACGAGCGGATCGCTGCCGCCCTGATCGGGCGGCGCCGTCGAGCCCGGGCCCTTCTCTTCCTTGCGACCGAGGTACGACTGCCACTTGCGGCCGTCGCCGTCGATCCAGAGGTAACCCTCGGTGCCGTAGAACAGATTGCCGATCTTGACGGCGCCTTCGTCGTTGGTGGCCTGGCCGCGGGTCGCGAACTCGAGAATCGCCTTGTCCGCGTACTCGTAACTCGTCGTCTGCAGGTCCGGCGTTTCCTGCGACGACTCGGGACCGAAATAGCCGCCCGACGAGAAGATCTTCACCGGGTGCTCGTTCTTGTTGAGCCCCCAGCGCGCGATGTCGAACTGGTGCGGCCCCTGGTTGCCGGTGTCGCCGTTGCCGTAGTCCCAGTGCCAGTGCCAGTTGTAGTGGAAGCGGTTCCGGTTGAAGGGCCGCTTCGGCCGCCGGGCCGAGCCAGAGGTTGTAGTCGACCTTCGACAGGTAGGCGGCATCGTAGGTCGGCTCGAGCTCTCTCGCGGCGACATTCAGCTTGTACTGTTCGCCGGCGGCCATCGGTCCATCCGGGTACTTGCCGATCCCGGGACGCGGCTTGAAGCACAGGCCGCGCGCCATATAGACCTTGCCGATTCCACCCTGGTGGAGGAACTGGATGGCCTGGCGCACCGCGGGCCGGCTACGGTTCATCGTGCCGACCTGCACGATCTTCTTGTACTTCTCGGTGGCCTCGACCATCTTGCGGCCCTCGAACACGGTGTGCGAGGACGGCTTCTCCACGTACACGTGCTTGCCCGCCTGCAGCGCCCAGATCGTCGCGAGCGCGTGCCAGTGGTTCGGCGTCGCGATGATGACCGCGTCGACGTCCTTGTCATCCATGACGCGGCGGAGGTCCTGCACGAAGCCCGGCTTGTAGGTGGCGACCTGCGCGAGCGCCTTGTCGTTGATGCGCTCGGCCGCGAGGTTCTCGTCGATGTCGCAGAGCGTCTTGATTTCGACGCCCTTCAGCTTCGCGAACCCACGCTTGACCGAGTTGCCCTGTCCGCGAACGCCGATGCTCGCCACGACGACACGGTCGTTGGCGCCGAGGACGCGGCCGCCGACGAGCGGCGCCGCACTGACGGCTTCGGGCATCAGCAGATGCGTCCCGGTGACGATGGCCGCCGCGCGCGCCGATCTTCGACCCGAACTCACGTCGCGAGATGTCCTGCCCGTTCCGCTTGCCTGCCACTGCGCACCTCCCGTAGCCGCGCGTGGGGCGGGCCCAGGTCCCGCGCTCCGCGCCACTCTCCGTCGCCTGGACGAATGATCGAACCGGGCAAGTATACCGGAGCCGCCAGAGGCCACGGACATGAACCTTCCGAAGGACGGAAGGCACGAACGCTGATCGTCGTGTGTGGCTACCGTCGAGCTGGAGCGCTCGTCGGCTCGGGCTGGAGCGCGGACTCGCGGGTGGCGGGTTCGCTCAGCGCGGATCGCAGGCTGCCCGCGAAGTAGCCGCTCCGGGCGCGGACCGTGAGATCCGAGCGCCGCGTGCGCACTTCGAGGGGATACCAGCCCGGCGCCAATGCCGACTCGAACGCCAGCAGATACTGGTGGCGCAGCTCGGTGATGATCGCTCGGGCGGCCGCGCTGGCATGCGCCGGCGTGCTCGCCATGAGCAGCTCGCCGCCCGTCCAGGAGGCCAGGTTGGAAAGGTGGGTGGCGACCGGCGAACTGGCAGCGGCCGGCACCGCGTATGTCGTACCCGGGTGATCGAGCGGCGACAGCACGGCGATGACGTAGACCGGGACGTCGATCGCGCTCGCCATGCCCGACACGTCCGATGGCGACAGCGCGCTGCTCGTGTCGATGCCGTCGGTGACGACGATCACCGCGCGGCGCGGAGAGGGACGGTCCGCGAGCCTGCGCGCCGTCTGCTCGATCGCGTCGTAGAGCGACGTGAGGCCCACGGCCTTGGTGCGATAGAGACCGGCACGAATCGCGTCCACGTCCTTGGTGAAGCCCACGACCTGCCGGAGATCCCGGTCGAAGCTGAAAAGGCCCAACTCGTCGGCCTGCGGTTGCACCCAGCTCAGAATGTGCTCCACGGCGCGGCGGCTGGCCTCGACCTGTCCGCCCACGCGCATGCTGCCGCTCGCATCCATGAGGATCGCCAGGCTGACCGGCCCCTGGTCGCTGACCTTGAAGTCCACGATCTTGCGCGGCTCGCCCTTTTCGAACACCTGGAAGTCGTCGCGCGACAGATTGCGGACCGACCGGCCGCGCCCGTCTCTGACGACCGCGGTCACCGGTACGAGGTCGATGGACGTGCGGAACGTCGGCGCAGGCTGACTCTGCGCGAGGCCACGCTCCATCGAGCCCATCGCCACGGCGACAACCAGGCCGCCGATCCAAATCACACGCGAGACACGCAAACCCAACCCCCTTGCAATCGGACCCTTCTGCTGATTATCGGCATTTCCCTGCCGTTCATTCAGACCGGCCACTCAGTCATATTCAGGCAAACACGGTGCCAGACGGAAAGTGCGTAATCAAGCGCTGGATTGTATCGACGGACCGCGGAGATGGAGATCGGCCGCGGACGGGATGCCTTTCACGGAGTCCAAACGAGCTCGGCTCATGGGCATTGAAATCGTCTTGAGTCCAGTCTCGTCCGATCTTGGCAGTGGCTATCCTTGCGGGCGATCCCCGTTCGGGGGCGCGCTCGGAGCGGCGACGGGTACCCGCCCGGCGCGAATGCAGGGTCGAAGATCCCTGGCGGCAGTGCAGGCGCGGTCTCAGTGACATCGGCCACCGAGGTGTCGGCCGCGGTGATCGGTTCGTCCGCACGCGGCGGCTGAAAGTCGGCGAGGAGAGGTTCGCTGATCGCGTTCGCATCGTGTTCCGGCGGGACGATCCAGGGAGACGAGGGCATCTCGTCGATCGGGCGCGCCGCAGGCAGCGGCCGCGCCGGGAGGCGAAAGAGCGGCTGGTTCACGACGGGAGGCGCGCTCTCCGCCTGTGTGGGGCCAGGGCCTCCGATCGCCCACATGCCCACCAGCGCGCCCGCCGTCGCGACTGCCAGGCCGAGGACGGCCGCCTGCAGCAGCGCCCGTGGCTCGCGTTCCAGCAGCGATGGCGGATTCGACCGAACCGCGGGCGCAGGGGCCGCCGGCGGCGTCGGCCGAGCCGTCCGCTGGCGCTTGTGCGGGGGCCGATCGATTACGGCCTCGATGCGAGGTCCTCGCGGCCGTGGGCGAGGCGGCGGCACGATGACGGTCGGCGCGTTCGAGTCGCCGCCGATCTCGACGGCTTCGAGCTCGTCACCGGAGGGCGGCCAGATGAGCTCTTCGCCCGGACCTGCCTTCCGCCGGAGCGTCACCGGACGTGTCTCTGTCCGAGGTTCCGCTGGAAGCGGCGCCGCGCTCTGCGGCGCGACAATCGATGCGCCATCGTCGAGGACGACGAACTCGCCGGAGTCCGGCGAGCCCGCGGGCGGCCAGTCGAAGTCCGGGGCGGCCGTTGAGGTGTCACGCTCGGGCGTGGACGGACGTGCGGGGCGGTTGATCGCGCTCATCAGGCTGCCGTCGAAGGATCGCGACGGACCTCGGCGGGCACCCAGCGAAGGATTTCCCCGCGGAGCTCCTCGAGCCCGCACGGCTTGGTCGGTACCCCGTTCATGCCGGCCGCGTCACACGCCGCCCGCTGCTCGGGAACGGCGCTCGCCGTCAGGGCGATGATCGGCAGGTGGGCACTCGATTCCTGCGCGCGAATGAGACGCGTGGCTTCGAGGCCGTCGACCTCCGGCATCTGCACGTCCATCAGCACGAGGGGCGCCAGCCGCTGGCGCCGCTCCTCGGTGAGGGCGAGCATCGGATAGACGTCGCTCGCGCCGGTCGCGAACGCGTTGTCCGGGCTGCCCTGCGTGTTCACCCACTCGATGCGGATGCCGCGGCGCCTGGCCGCTTCCGAAAAAGCGGCCACGGCGAACCCGTCGGGCTCGCCCTTTTCACCAACGATGAGATACGGCGGAAAGCTGTCGTGGCCGACGCGCCAGGTCGACGGCGTCCCCGGACGTCGCACGAACGAGCCGGCGAGCGCGCCGGCCGCCGCAAGCGCGGAACCGGCCCCGATGAGCGCCCGGCGGTTCATGGCGGGGAGGGGAAGGATGGACGGCTACGGACCGACGCGGCGAACGCGCCGTTCCGACTCCTGCTTCCAGGAAGGCGATTCGTAGTGCGCACTGACGATGAGGCGCTCGGTGATCTTCGAGCCCCAGTGCCTCGCCGTTGGCTTTCCACATGGCGGCAATCGTGGCCTTTCCCACGCGAAGAGCCGCCACTTCGAAGCCGATGTGCTTGCCGTCTGCAAATGGGTAGGCGTAGCTCTCGACGTCCACTGCGGGCACGCCGTACTCCGCGCCGAGGATGGTCTTCATCTCGCGATAGGTCGCGAGCGTGCTCCCGTCCTCGGTCGGGACCGACACGAGGATCTTCGACAGGCCCTGCTCGCCGAACAGCGCGATCACGATCGTCGGCCGATCGTTCAGCGTCCCGGTGAAGATCAGGTCGCCATCCTCGACAGTCTTGTCGAGCCGGAACCCACGGGCGGCCAGCGCCTCGGTCGTCTGCGCCGCCGAAGCCCCCCAATCCGTACCAGCGAAACGATACGCCTGGGCTGGCGACAGCACCGCACCCGGTACGCTCGCAGCGAGCGGCAACTGTGCCACCGCTGGTGAAGGCACCGTACAGAGAGCAACGAAGACGAGCTGGCCGAATCTCATGACCACACCACTTCCCACGATTTCCTGCGATGAATCCGCGAGCCTCGATGGATCGCGGAGACGGCTTCTGTTCTGCAATCGGCACGGAGGGTCTCTTCCACCAATAACGCCTGCCCGGGATGGGACGCACAGGTTCTCCTCGAAGGAGGCAGGCAGGTGGATAAAGGATCGAGGAAGTCCCGGCGTTCACGCCGTGGCGTGACGTTCTTCCTCGTACCGCACATCCACCGTTCGGCGCTCGGCCGCTGACCTCGTGATGGCGTCCATCACGATCTGCGCGTCGAGACCGTCACGGAACGAGGGCGCGAGCGGCCGCCCCTCGCGGATGGCCTGGATGAAGAGCCAGGTCTGGTCGTAGCGGAACCCCATCAGGGGATCGCCGGCGTGCGGGTCGCGCGGTGATCCTGCTTCCTTCAGGAAGGCTTCCGGCACGGCCACGCGCTCGGGCACTCCTCCGGCCTTGGCGATCTGGATGTGGTGCGGGTCGCCGAGCCGGTAGCTCGCGCTCGCCTCGGTGCCGTTCACCTCGCAGAGGTCATGACCGGTCGCGCCATCACCCCGGCCGGTCGCCACCTTGCTGCTTTCGAGGCACGCCGTCGCGCCCGCCTCGAACGTGCCGAGGCACGCCACCCAATCCTCGACGTCGGCCGGGTGCTCGCGGCCCTGCGCATCGATCCGCGTGTCCCACACCTGCCGGAGCATGCCGGCCACACTCGTGAAACGCCCAATCAGGTAGTGACCGTAGTCGAGGCGGTGCGAGAGCATGTCGCCGAGCTCCCCCGTTCCAGCGAACTCGGCGCGCTGGCGCCACGCGAGATAGCGGCGCCCCCAATCCTGGAAGCGCTGCGCACGGAAGTGGCGTGGAGTGCCGAGCGCGCCACTCGAGACGAGGTACCTGAGGTAGCGCATCGCCGGCACGAAGCGGTAGGTGAACGCGGTCATGTGCCGCACGCGCGCCCGCTCGGCGGCGTCGTACATCTCCCGGGCTTGAGCCGTGTTCATGGCGATCGGCTTCTCGCAGAGCACGTGCTTGCCGGCCCGGATCGCGGCGAGCGCGATGTCGCGGTGCACGTGGTTCGGCGTCGCGATGATGACCGCATCGATGCCGTCCTCTTCGGCGAGCGCGACCGGGTCTTGCGACGTGCGCGTGACGCCCGTCGCCGCCGACGCCGCTTCGAGCGCCGCCGGGTTGACGTCGCAGAGCGCCACGATGGCCGCGTCGCCATCGAGCTCGATGCCGGGGACGTGGTTCGCGAGCGAGATGCCGCCGGTGCCGATGAGCGCGATGCGAATGGCCACTGCACGTTTACTGTAGCCGAAAATGTGACCGTGACGGTCATCACCACGGCCACCGGTACGCCATTCGACAGCGTCCGCCGGTAGCGCCACTGCTGAGAGCCTCGACCGCAGGTTGAAGACCTGAACACCGCACGCGGGAGAAGTTCCCTGCGGTCGCGGCGAGGTGTTATAGTTGGTGGTTCCGCGCACGGCCTGCGCGGCCACTCGTGTGGTGAGTGTAGCTCAGTGGTAGAGCACCGGACTGTGGCTCCGGGGGTCGCGGGTTCGAAACCCGTCACTCACCCCAACTAACTTCCTCTAAACACTAGACTTCTTTGGTGACGGCATGGCCGTCTCCAAAATGTCTCCAAAACTCGGACGGTTCGTCGCCGCGATCCAGCAGACGAATCGCCGCATCGAGTGCTGCCGGACTCAGGTGCATGTAGCGCTGCGTCGTGCGCAGATCGGCGTGTCCCGCGAGCTCCTGGATCGCCCGCGCCGGCGCGCCGCGCATCGCCAGGTGCGAGCAGAACGTGTGGCGCAGCACATGCACGCCACGCTGCGTCAGCTTCGCCGCGCGGGCCGCGTGCTCGACGTGATGGCCGACGACGTTCTCGCTCACCGCCTTGCCCTCCGCATCGCAGAAGACGCGCGGTCCGCGAAGATGGCGCGCAGCCTGCAGCGCCGCGGCCAATCGGAGCGTCAACGGCACGTAGCGCAATCGCCCTCCTTTCGGCGCTTCCGTGTGGCCCTGCCAGACGGACCGTTGCACGCAGAGCTGCCGCTTCTTCAGGTTCACGTCGCCCCACTCGAGCGCGGTGATCTCGCCGCGCCGCAGTCCCGCCTCACCGCCGAGCAGGACGACGAGGTGGGCGTCTGCCGCGCGCCTCTTCGCCGCTTCGACCAGCCGCTCGAACTCCTCGAAGTCGTGGAACGGCGCCGAGGGCGGCGGAATCGGGAGCAGGCGAATCACGCACGGCAGCCGCTCGATCACCGCCCACTCGACCGCCTTCTTCAGCACCATGCTCAGCGTCGTGAGCACGTTGTTGACGGTCTTGGGTGAGCGTGCCTTCAGCGTCGCCTTGAGCTGCTGCACGCGCTCGGTCGTGATCTCGTCGAGTTTCCGCGGGCCGAGCATCGGCAGCAGATGGACTCGCGCGATCATCTCCTTCGTCGCGATGCCGCTCGGCTTCTGCCGATTCGCACGCGCGTGGCCCTCGAGGAACCGCGGCCAGAAGTCGTTGAGGGTCGGCACCTCCTTCGTGGGCGGCTCGGGGGATCGAGGCCGCGTCAGTTCCTGGTACCACAGGCGCTCGCGATCTTCGCCCCATCGCTGCGCCGCGGACTTCGACGCCACCGGGGCCCGGCGTCGAAGTCGATGCTCAGACCGGTCGGGAAGTGTGACGCGGATGTCCACTTCCCAACCGCCCCGTCGATACGGTCGGACTGTCACGCTCATCGCTTACTCCTTCGGCGATGGCGTGCGCTTCTGGTTCAGCCAGTCTAGCAGTTCGTCCTGGCGCAGGAGCAGTCTTCTGCCGATGTGGAATGGCTTCGGCAGCTGGCCTCGCTCCAGCATCGCGTAGACTGCCTTCCGGACGTTCTCAACAATGCACGCCGGTCTCGTCGACGTTGAGCAGAGCCGGAAGGTTTCCGGAAGTCTGTAAGCCTGAACGCCGTCTCGGAGCCGGTCGCTCTCGAGTAGGCGTGCCGCGCTGAAGGTGCCTTCCCTTTCGATTGCCGGGTCGCCACAGGGTCAGGTACCCATTCGGCGTCGCAAGCACCAGCCGCTCTGGAATGGACGATCTCCATGGTGCACCTCGCCGTTCTCCCCTGAGAATCCGCACGGCGGACGTCCCCAACAGAGTTAAGGAATCTGCCGACGGCGTCCCGCTCAGACCGTTTGTCGCGTGCGCCTGGAACGCCCGCATGATGACGTCGCGCAGGCGGTCCTGGGCACTTGGATCCTCGATGGCGCGCAGCAGCAGGAAGCTGCGACGGTCACCGCCCACGGTGTACTGACGCGCCGGGAACGTGACGTTCTGGCCGTGGCCGTCGCGGCGCGCCCATACGGCAAATCCGATCAGCTTCAGGCCATCGAGATCGCCGCCAGTGAAGTGGATCTCGGCGTCTGCGAGCTTGCCGGCGGGCTTGTGACCGTCGTTGCGTGATGATCTTGACGAAGACGTGCATGGTGCGGCCTCCTGAAAGGCCCGCCGTCCGGCGGGCCATCTTGCGTGGCTTCGAAAGCCTGCTGTGGACGCGTGCTCCGGCGAGGCATCAGTGCACCTCGGTCACCGCCGGTGTCGCGAGGCGGTGCCAGAGCCAGTGTTGAAGTGTGGTGAGGCTGACGAGGTACTGGATCCGTTGGTGCAAGCAGATATCGCTCCTCGCGGTAGACGCGCCCGCTGCCATGTCGAGCTCGAGGCTGCCGATCAGTACGAGTCGCGCCGGCGTGCGACCGAGCGCTTGATCAAACGGGATCGGATTCGCGGCCCAGCCGATGACGTCCGCGAAGGTAGAGGCATAGAGCGTCAGCGTCGCAGGCCCATCCAACGTCGCGGGTGCTGTCGTGATGTATGCGTGGTAGATGCGGGTCTGGCCACCGATGGTGACGTCCACCGCGGGTGAGTTGGTGTCCCTCATGGCTTCCTCCCTTCCTGCCTGACAGAGCCCGTGTCGAACGTGTCGGGCGCATGCCCGGGCGATCACGCACCTGCCGCCGTTTGGGCGCCACGAGGTCGCCGTCAAGCCCGCCAGCCCCGCAGGGGTCGGAGCGAAGCGAACGAGGCTTGACGGGACCGAGTGGTGCCCGACAATCAGCCGGCGTGATCGCCCGGATGATTCGCGTCTGCGGCGTCCTCAATGCGCGGCGCCGCCAGGCGCAGCTCGCCGCCCTCGCGGAAGCTGTAGTAGCGACCGTCGTCGCCCACAATGAGGTGATCGAGCAGTTCGATATCGAGGATGTCGGCCGCGGCGCACAGCCGCTGCGTGACTCGTGCGTCGTCACGACTCGGCCGCGGATCCCCGCTCGGGTGGTTGTGCACGACGATCACTCCCGTCGTGCCGGGGGTCAGCAGCGCGGGCACGAACACATCCGCGGTCGACACGGGCGCGGTCGTTCGTGTCCCTCGCGAGAGCACGTGCCACGCCAGGAGGCGGTGTCGCGCCGACAGGCAGGCGACGCCGAACACCTCGACGGCTGATCGGTTACCAGCGGCGCCAGCGTGGCCGCCGCAGTCCGTGGATCGCAGAGTTCGACCTCGGGGACGCGCACCTGCAGGCCCAGGTGGTCGCGCAGCGGACGATACGTGCACACGAGTTCGCGCACGCGATGCCCGCCATCAAGGGATCCGAATGGTACGGATGTCGTGGTCATGGGTGTCTCCTTCAGTCGCGTACAGGCCTTCGGCCAGGCGGGCGCAGGGCCTGGCGAGCTTCGACGGCCTGGGTGGTTGAATGCGTGGGTGAACCGGGGTTGGAGGGAGTCGCGGCCGCGAGTCACAGGGAGTCCGAGCCGCTTCGTCGTCCTGGTGAAGTCCCGACGGCACCGGCTATGCCGCAGGACCAGCGCCACCGCGATGACCTGCGGGTACTCGGTCGGACGTCGGCGATGGACCGATCCGATCAGGCGATCGAAGTCATCGCTGACGTGCAGTTCCTCGAGCAGCAGATGCAGCAGCCGCGAGGACCACGTCAGGTTGCTCGTGCCGCGTACGAGCGCACGCAGCACGAGCGGCCGCTCGTGAGTTCGCCACTCGAGCGGGTGAACGTGACGACCCTCGCGATTGACGTGAGGGACGGGGGCGGGATGTGCTCGGCGAGCTCGCGTGCGCATGGGACAGACCTCCGGTTGAGCCCTCGGCTCGAGGAGCGGAGGCAGCCGCATGCGCGACGACGGCCGCGCGCGGGACACGAGGCGGCGAAGCCGGCCTCGTGGATGAGGAAGAAGCGCCGTGCGAGGGGACCTCGCACGGCTGATGACCAGGTCTAGTGGACCGTGGTCAGGAGGCGACTGGCGGCCCGATCGAGGGCGAACCGTCCATCCTGCCAGGGCGTGCGCTGGCTCAGACGCGTGAGCCCCTGCACGTAGCCCCAGACGGACCGGGGATTCGTCTCGTATCGCTCCGCCAACGTGTACGCCTCGGCGGCGTGCTTCTGCGACAGATCCAGTCGCTGCACGACCGCGTCGAGCACCGCGTCACGCGTCGGGCCGAGCTCCTGAGTCGTGGACCGCAGGAGCCGGGCGCGATCGTCGGACGGGTTGGCGTCGAGGGCCGCGCGGACGCTCGCGAGCGAGGTCGTCCACGCGTCCTGAATCGACGCCCCCACGTGCCGGCGCCGGAAGCCGGTCACGTGCTGGAAACCCCAGATGATGTAGGGTAGGCGACTGGCGAGGTTCCATTCGTGCGAACCACTCAAGGTGCACGTGAGGACCTTTTCCATCCGCCCCCCTCCGAACCGGACTTGACACTTTCGCATCATCCGGCTCTCCGGTGTCCTGAAAGACTCGAAGACTGCAGGCGGCCACCGTGGATATCCACGTGGCACTGATGACACACGACCAGCGTCTTGCGCCGCCGCGCCGCCATCACCGTCACCCACAGCGGCTTGTCCGATCGTCCTTTCCGTTTCAGGTCTTTGAGGGCGCGAATGTGATGCACCTGGATGCGGTCACGGCTGCCGCACAGTTCGCACTTCTCTGCGAGGAGTCGTTGCACGATCTCCGTCGTGTTGGCGAACCGAAACGCAATGAGTCGATCGTCAAGCGTGGTGTCAATGCTCCATGCCAGCGAAATCCCACCCCATTGAGCGACCAATGGAGGCTTGCCTTCGCGTGGGACGCGGACTTCGAATCCGGCCCGTCCGTCTGCCATCTTCATCCGAGAATCTGGGCGCGATAGCGCCGGTACACCTCGGGCACACTGATGCGGAGTTTGGCCGCCAGTGTCCGCGTGAGCGAGTGCTGCATGATTCCGCGAAGCTGGGTCAGGTCGCGAAGGTTGTGCGCCATCCGATAAAAGTTCGAGATGCCACGAAACACGCTTTGATACTGGGTCACGATGTCGAAGGCCGACTGGTGAATCAGTTCACGTGCGATGCGCCGGGGCTCCGCCTTTCACGTATGGCTGACACTTCGCCTGAATGACATCTCGGGGCACCCGCAAGCTGACGACGCCGTTGAGCGACCGTCGGCCATTGGTGTGCTTCCGATTGTCCTGCATGACCGTCACGTGTAGCCGAGGAATCGAGCCGCCGTTGATCGAGCATGCGTGATCAACGTCTTGTCGTCCGACAGCTCCAGCCGAAGCTGGGTCTTCAGAAAGTCGGCAAGTTGCTGCTTGATCTGTCTCGGCTTCGTGCCGCAGTCCCGACGAAACCAAGAAGGAAGTCGTCCGCGTACCGAATGTACTTGAGACGGCGATACTCTGGGTCGTCGAGCACGCGCGAAGGAAGCTGTTGCGCCTGCTGACGCAGGACGCGAGCTTCTTCCGTACGGCCCGTGCGTCTCAGATATCCCGCGCGGTCAAGTAGCTGTCGATAGACAGGGTTCGGTTTACGGTCTTCGCCCTTGTTGTACGTCGGGAGGAGCATCGACTCGACGAACGAGTCCAATCGGTCAAGGTAGATGTTGGCGAGAACGGGACTCACGATGCCCCCTTGCGGCGAACCGCTCGGGGTCGCGTGATAGCGCCATTCTTCCAGATATCCGGCCTTGAGTAGGTTCTCGATCAGCCTGAGGAAGCGCTGATCGAGGATGTTCTCGCGGAGAATCGACATCAAGACCTGGTGGTCAAGGTTGTCGAAACAGCCGCGAATGTCCCCTTCGATGAACCAAACCGTTCCCCTCCAGTTGTAGTAGATCTCCCGCAAGGCGGAATGGCAACCACGGTCCGGTCGGAATCCGTGTGAGCGGTCGCTGAATTGCGGTTCGTAGTACGCCTCCAACAATTGCCGCACGACTTCCTGCAGCAGCTTGTCGGACCACGTGGGCATGCCGAGCGGACGCAGCTTCCCCTTCTTCTTGGGGATGTAGGTCCGTCGCACAGGCGACCATCGATATCGCTCGAAGCGCAGGGCATCGATGATGCCCTGAATCTTCGCCAACGACATCCCATCGACGGTCTCCGGTGTCGTCCCAGGAGTCATCGCTCCGTCATTGCGATAGATCTTCCCGTATGCCTGAAGGTAGAACTCCGGATTGAACAACTGCCGATAGAGGTCGTCAATCGGCAACCGTCGTTCGCCGCGAGTCCGAATGATCGCCAGGCACGTCTCGGCGCTACGCATCTCGCGTACCTCGCACGTGCTGTTGATCGGTCTGACACCTGCCCCCCTTCGCCATGTGGCCGGCTTTCCCGACCGCGGACTACTACGAGGGCTCCGTCGCCATAGGGCTCGCGCCCCGTAGGCGATCCCATGTTCTCGAGCATGAGCTGACGTAGCGTGACGTAGGCGCTCCGTTCGGCCCCTTGAGAAGCCTCATTGGCTTCCGCCCATCGATCGAGAGGTCCAGCGGCAACCACATAATCCGCCGTGACTCGATGGCCCCGCCAAGCGTGGTTGCGGGGGATGTGCGAGCATCGCTCGGTCCTGGAGTTCAAGCAGTGTAGCCTTCGCCATATCACACGGGCCTTGCCGCACGCGACCGTACACGCGTTCCGGTCGTCACGGCGTTTCCAGCAGGCGATGGTCCTCATTGGCTTTCGCCTCCGAGTAAGCTGGCTGGCCCAAAGGTCATTTCTCTCGTACCTTTCCCAACTACGTTGGGTCGCTCATGCGCCGATGACATGGCGCACGTGATTCCCGCAGACCATTCGGAAGAGGAACACATCCAGGGTGAGGGCGGCGGCTCCCACATCGCTGTTCCGGAGGATGAACCCGCGGAACAGGCCGGCATGGGTGCGAGTCCGTAGGATCGTCGAGGTCACGGTTGCCGTCCACGAGGAACAGAAACATGTCTCGGTCTCCCAGGTAGGCGCCGGACGGGACCCGCTCGGCGCCGAACTCGCCGTCCTTGTATCCGAGCGGCAAGTGCCACGCCGGGTGCGAGGCCTGAGGTCGAGCACCCGGGCGGCCAGCTCGTCGTGGTGGACCCGCGCGTACCTCGGCGAGGTGATCGCGCGAACGGTCCATGGGTCGGCGAGGTCCGCAAAGAGCTGATGCTGCTCGCGGCCCTGCCGTGCAAGGCCCACGTTGATCGCATCCGAGGCGATCGGCGCGGGCAACGACCGGAGGTATTTCGGCGGCGCGCTGGCGATGGCCGGCGAGCTGCTCGAAGCTCCAGTGCGTCAGTCTGGCGGTGCGGCCGGATGCGCCGTGGAGCACGAGCGCATCGGAGGCCACCGCCTCGGTCCTGAGGGTGCGAGAGTCGATGGTGCGCTCCTCGGTGCGGAGGCGCCGCGCGCGCGCCGCATCGTGGAGGGCCTGAACGCTCTGGTAGCGCTCGTCGGGTGGGCGGGACGCCCATTCCCGGTGAGCGGTGTACGCAGAGACAGCGGACACACCACTCCCTTGCATGGGGTGCTCCTTTCTACATGCCCGGAGGGCGATGAGATGGACAGCGCTCCACGTCGGGCGACGTGGAGGAGTAGCCAGGACGGCTACAGCGAAGTAACCCTACCAATACGCCCCTCGTGAACCGTTGTCAAGTCCCTATGTCTTCCGTGAGAATCGACAGTGGCGCCGCGTTTTGTTCGTCTCTTTGTCAGGTGTCTCGGGCTTTTGGTCGCGAATCGCCCCGTGTCAGTAGCGGCCGAATGGCGCTTCCCCGTGTCAAGGTCTGACGTTCGGATGAATCTCAGAGCAGCTGGCTGGTATGACAGCAGTGGTCAGCGTTTCCCCTTGTCGCGGCGGCTCTGCGCACGAAATGGCGAACGTGACACCGGATGCGTCGTCTCGGGCCGCGATAGATCTCGACTGACGCGCTACCGCTCCGTCGAGACACTAACGCCGCAATCGGCCACCAGCCGCGCAGAGCAGGACACGCCTCGTGTCGCCAGGTAGTTGCTAACACTCACTGTTGCTCGACAGACCCACAAGATGGGAGCGAATATGGTTCGCCTTGAGCGCCCCACTGGATTCTTTCGGACGCTTGGGCGACTCTCGGGTAGCCGCCAGCAAGAGAATCAACTCAGTCGCACGTTTGAGGCGTGTTTTGCGAAATCGCCTGGCTTTCGCAGGATAGTTCTACGCATTCTGAGTGATCGGTGTGGCATTCACGTCGCACGGGAAGCGGAGTGGACTTGCACGGCTGAGACGGCTGGGCCAAGGGGAGGAAGGCTGGACCTGAGACTCTCTTCGACTAAACCGCGGCAGCCTGTGTTCGTCCTCGAGAGCAAAGTGACGTCAAAGCTTACCCTGCGGCAGCTGCGTCAGTACCCGTACAGAGGGTGGAAGACGGCCAACACTTTTGATCGCGATTACAAGGAACCGTCCGGAGGTGCCGACGCGTACGCTACGTGCTGAAGGGATACACGCGCTCCGGTGGCAGGACATCCATCGTCACTGTTCAGGCCGCCTGCCGGGAGTCGGTCCGAAGGACCGCTTTATCATCAGCGAATTCGCTGAGTATCTGGAGGAATCAGCCATGGCGTACCGAGAGCAGATCACTAACCGCGATCTGGAACATGGCGGTCGCCTGCTACGCGCTATTCAACAGCCGAACTTATACGACATCGCAGTCAAGGAGGGCTTCAGTGCGCTGCACAGTTGTGCGTATCTTCTCTTCGATATAGTCAGGGATTTGCGCGATACGAACGCGAAGTGGTTGACCTTCCGCCGATGGGGACCCGCGTACAGCCAGTGGCTCGACGACGACGGTGTCCTCACTGCACACGCTGTGGGCTGGGAGTTGTGGCGACGCAGAAACAATAGGGAACTAGGATTCGGTTGCTGCGTTTCATTCGGTGCCATGGGGAAAACCCGCACAACGCTGACGGTATATACAAAGCCCTTCAATGAGAAGCGTTGTCTGGATGAGCCGATTAGGCGCTTTTTCTCACACGGCCACTTGGATGCTGACACGATTCTCAGCACAGTTCGTAAACAAGCAACCAAGTGGAACATCGAATGATTCTAGGCCAGCCAGCGTCGGTCGGCGGGACATTGAGATTAAGCGGTCGTGGCTACAGAAGCCGCTTGACCCGCGCAAGCCTCTTAAGCCGAGACACTTGGCAATGGTCGACCGTGCCACGCGATGATTCATACTCTTCAATGCTCCCTGGAGGTCGGCGTGGTCCCACCGCGGGTTCTCGTTCGCCATCGGAGCGACGAGGCGACGGATTTCCACGAGTGCATGGGGCCGTCCCGGTCGACGTTTGATACGTCTTTTTCCGGGCGCTGCGCTGCCGGTGCCAGCGGAGAGTCGTGTCGGGTGTAACGATCGTCGCCACGTGCGCGAGCATCCCACGACCCAGACTTGCGCCGAGGACGGCCAACCGTCGCGGATCATCGTCCATAAGCCGAGACACTGATGGCGCGGCTGCGCCTTCAAGACGCGGTTCCTTCTGCGCAGGTACTGGATGATGTCGTGCTGTTTCCGTTGGAGCCAACCGAGGAGAAACGCGACGAACACGTGCAGGAGAATCACTCGTCGAGTCTACGTCACCTGCCAGCGGCGTTTTCGACGCCAACGCCGTCCGGTCACGGCAGGAGCGGGTAGCAGTCCCAGGCGTACTCGTCCACGGGGTGCACGATTTCCCGTCCGCTCCCGAAAACGTCGTTTGCACTGTGCTCGATCTGTCGCACAAAATTCTTGCGTTCAGCTTCCGCCGTGCTGGTGACGAGCGACACAAGCGAAGGGACTAGGGTCTTCCTAGCAACCACCCGCGCGGTCAGTTGCTTCTCAATGTGCCGAAAACGGCTAGGGGAACCGGACAGCGTCTCCCTCAGGCGCTCGAGCAGGTGGCCGAGGAATACGCGTAAATCCGACGTCTTGAGCCGGCCAACCCCCTCGAAGAGCTCAGCGAGGTAACGGGATTCGTCGTCCTCCTCGACTAACTGGAATCCGATAAGCCGTGTGCCGATTGGCACAAACGTGTACCTCCAGAGTTTGTCATCGTCATACTCGTTCGCCATGTTGTTCCTAATGTTATTGAAGATGGACATCCTCAACCACTCTCGCTCGTGACGGTTAAACGATTCGCCGGTGGATTTGGCAATGATAAAGGCGCCTCCGTCGCCGACGCCTCCGAACGTCATGTCATACCAGTCGTCGTAGTAGGCGTTGCTCGGGTACGAGCGGACGCTCCAAGCATCGTCATCACCCTGTCCGTTCACCACGAAAGCGGCTGCTACATCACGATTGCACACGAACAAAACGTATTCGGCTGCGGGTAAACCTCGGCTAACGGCGACCGGTTCGTAAAAGCTGTCCGAGAGCGCACTTCTGATAGCAGCGGGGAGATAACACGACACCGCCTTCAGGATTTGTGCTTCGTTCAGCTGTGCCATGGCCCGCGCGTGCTCGAGGCTGTAAAACCTTCTTGCGAGCCCTTTGCGACGAGCGGCTGTATCAGCCTCGAAGCACCTCCATCGCTCGTCGGCGAGCGATGGCCCTCCTTCCTCGAGCTGGCGCAAGATCCGACGCCAATGCTGCTGGAACGCCGACACGAACACTTTCTGAAGCTGTTGCTCGCGTCGTCGGAATCTCGCATTGGCTGACACGACCATATACTCACTCCGCAGCCTGAATTTGGACCTGAGTCTCTTGCAGCATGCGACCTAACTGCAGTCGGAACTCGGTCGCCCGGAACCAATGACACGACAACGCGTCCAGTGTGCCGCCTGTTTGCCCTCCTTGATCCATAGCTCGGCCGTGCCTCGCGACAGAGGGTTCAACAAACGGAGTGCTCTCGCAAGGTGTCGATCAGGACCTCGAGGTCCTCGAGGAGCTGATGGAAGAGCGCAAACGCGCCGGTTCCGTGTTGAGCGGCGCCCGCTCGAGATCGAGGAGTTGAGCGGCGTGAGTGAACGGCCGATGATCATTCCGCATGCCTCGCCTTCAGCAGCGCTACGACCACCGGCTTCAGGATCTCGTCCAACGCAGCAAAGACGTGACCATCGCTACGGATCTCGGGGTCCCTCGTTCGACGGCCCGTGGGTGGCTCGGCAAGGCCCCGAAGGTCGTGGTGAGCCTGGACGTGACGGACCTGAGGGTATCGGAACTTCAGCAAGAAGTCCTGGAGCTCCGGCGACGCGTGAAGCTCACGGCCCTACTTCGGCTGGCCCTTGCCCTGCTTCGAAGCTCGGGATTCACGTTGACGCACGAGCGTCTGCCCGATGGACACGCCAAGACCAGGATTCTGCGCGTCGTGGATCGGGCTCGAGCGTTTGTGCCGTTGCGGGCGCTCCTGCGGTTCCTGCGATTGTCGCCGAGTCGGTTCCATGCCTGGCGACGGCTGCAGCACGCGTGTGCGCTTGACGATCAGTCGTCCTGTCCGCACACGTCACCCCATCGACTGACGCCACTTGAAGTCCGGGCGATCGAGGACATGGTGACGGCGCTCGAGTACCGGCACGTCCCGACCGGCACGCTCGCCGTCCTGGCGCTGCGGCTCGGCAAGGTCTGGGCCTCCCCCTCGACCTGGTATCATCTCGTGCGGAAGTTCGGCTGGCGCCGCCCGCGGCTCCGGGTGCATCCGGCGAAGCCGAAGGTGGGCCCTCGAACGTCCCGAGCGGACGAGATATGGCACATCGACACCACCGTCATCCGCCTGCTCGACGGGACGCGCGCCTACCTGCACGCGGTGATCGACAACTTCTCGCGACGGATTTTGGCGTGGCGGGTCGCTGATACGTTTGCGCTGGTGAACAGTGTGGCCGTGCTTCTCGAAGCCAGTCGAGGCGCAACACCCTCAGCGACGACGCCGGTCGTGTTGGCGGACGCGGGCGTCGAGAACGTCAATGCCCAGGTCGACGACCTGATCGCCACGGGAGTTCTGCGCCGCGTCTTGGCCTTCACGGAACTGAAGTTCTCGAATTCCATGATCGAAGCGTGGTGGCGCTCCCTCAAACATCAATGGCTCTTCCTCCACTCACTGGACAGCGTCACTACCGTCCGTCGACTGGTGACGTTCTACGTCGACGAACACAATCGCATGCTTCCGCATTCGGCGTTTCGCGGACAGACGCCTGACGAGATGTACTTTGGAACAGGGGACGCGGTGCCGGCAGACCTGATGTCACGCGCGGCCGCCGCGCGCCGGACACGCGTTGAAGCCAACCGAACCGCGTCGTGCGAGAGATGCCCGTCAGTCGACGCGGCCGCGTGACCATGGAGTGCTGACCGCCGTTCCGACCATGGGGGGCGCCACGGGCCCGAGCGTCTGGCGGCGACGTCGGGAGAGCCGGGGGCCGTACGTCGCACGAGTGGGATGGGCGGCCCTTCCGGGATCAGGTCGCTGCCCGTTAGAACTCCCTTGCCGCAGCAATGACGGGAACTCGCGTGCGAAAGTGCAGAATGTCTGTGGAGATAGCTCGGCAGCGTCGGGCACATCCATGCGTTTCGCCGCGCGCGCCAGTTTGCGAGCTGGTTGGGATTGACCCCACGCGAGCATTCGAGGGGCGCGCGACGACGGCTGGGCGGCATCAGTAAGCGCGGCGACATCTACCTTCGGTGCCTGCTCACGCACGGGGCCCGCGCTGTCCTCCTCATGGCCCAGCGCCGCGCGGCCAGCGGCCAACCGCTCGCGCGTCTGCACCATTGGGCGATCACGGTGCGCGATCGGCGCGGCCACAACAAAGCCACGATTGCCGTGGCGAACAAACTCGGCCGAATCGTCTGGGCGGTCTGGCGCAAGGATGTGCCCTTCGTTCTGCCCGACGTCGCCTAACCTGACGCGGTTCCTGCCACCCGGGATGCTGAGCGAGTGACCTGACCCATGGCCCTTCGGTCCGACCGACACCGCATCAGGCCGATAGCAGCCCTGGCCCTCGAGGCCGACGCCACGATTGGCCCGCGGTGCGCGACTATCCATGTTGGCCAGGAGGCGAGAGCCCTCCACGCACAGGCCGGATATACGACCGCAGCCGACTTGAAGGACACAGAGTCATCAGCCACTCGCTTGACCGCCGGGAGGAGTCCATATACGGGCTGCTAGGGTTATTCCACCGTCGTTGACGTCACGTCGACCGACACTCAGTGGATCGACCGGGGTAGCGCAGGAAGTTCTGCATGTACAAATTGGGCCTAAAACGAGATGCTCATAACCCCGCATCTCTTGCTTGGCCGCATGTCGGCTTCAAGGCATGTGCAGGGCAATGCGACCGAGGTGGTGTGTGTCTAGAGCCCTATGCGCTTCCTGTGCGTCGAGCAATTCAAAGCTGTGTCCGATGTAGATTCTCATACTGTTCTGTTCGACGAAGGTGTTTAGGGAAATCATCAGGTCACCGTCGTAGTTAGCATTGTAGAATTCAAGCTCGATCCCAGATGGCACCTTGGGCTGCGGGTAGACGCCGTTTGGAACTGCTACGCGGCCACCGTTTCGCATGTACCTAAGAACATCGCTGGCAGCGTCTCCTCCCCCCGTTACGAGTGCGGCGTCGAATCCGTTCGGTGCTAGTTGGGCCACGCGTGTCGCGGCATCGCCCTCTCGTCCATCGACCACGGCATCGACACGCATATCTCTGACCATTTGGGCACCATCGGCCCCCGATGCGACAGCAACGACTTGTACATTCATGGCCTGAGCGAGTTGAACGGCCAGATGGCCCATTCCCCCACTAGCACCGAAAACTAGTAGCGACTCCCCAGACTTAACCTTCAAGACGTCCCGCAGGCCACGTAACGCGGTGCCACCGTCGCTGGCCAGAACTCCCGCTTCAGCGAGCGACAGCGTACGGGGAATTGGCCATGCCATACTTGCTTCTAGCGCAACAAACTGCGCGTAGAAACCGGCCTTGGGAACTCTGGCGGTGACAAGTCCGTAAGTGTGTTCCCCGAGCTTATGGGAGTTGACTTTGGGACCCAGCGCAACGACCGTGCCCGAGCCCTCAGACCCAAGAACATAGGGGAACTTGGGTTCCGAACCGTAGAATTGTGCGAACATGCCCTCCCGCTCGAATTTATCCCAAGCTCCCACGCCGGCGGTATGCACTCGCACAAGAATTTGCCCTTCGCCCGAGGTCGGAACCTCTACGGACTGAGGTTTGAGATTTTCGCTGCCGCCAAATGTTTGGATGGCAATGGCAGTCATTTGAAATGGCACATTCTCGCTCATTGATGGCTCCACTACGCTGTTTACGCTACTAGGAAGGTGTGGTTGTACGCCGGCGTGACGACGACGAAGGCGTCCGCGGCGGCGAGCCGTGGACGGACCGGCGCCTGGTCGTCAGCGATGTCGATCAGATTCGACGGCGAGATCGCCGCGGAGTGCCGCCAGGGCGGCACGCTGTCTCAGGCCGCGCGCGAGGGCTCGAACAGGGCCTGCTGCTGGTCGGCGCTGCCGACCTGGAATTCGGTGACAGCGACGATGCCGGCGTCGGGTCGGCTGAGGTCGGGCCCGTGCGGACGGTGATGGGCGTAGCAGCGGGCGATGGAGCGCGAGACGGTGAAGGCGGAACCGGAGAAGAAGTAGGCATGACGACAGCCTAGAACTTGAAGTGGACTTGAAGTCAAGGGCCCGGGCGGTAATACTGGCCGGATGACGGGCGGCGTGACCATCGGCGAGCTGGCCAAGCGCGGCGGCGTGGCGACATCGGCGCTGCGGTTCTACGAAGCCAAGGGCCTGATCCACGCCGACCGGACGGAGTCCGGCCACCGCCGCTATCTGCGATCGGCGCTGCGGCGGATCGCGTTCATCGTGTTCGCGCAGCGCGTCGGGCTGAGCCTCGACGAAAATGGCCGGCCTGCTCGCGAAACTGCCGCAGAACCGCGTGCCGGATGCGGCCGACTGGAACCGGCTCGCCGGCGGCTGGTCGACCCGCATCGACGCGCGCATCGCCGAAGTGCTTCGCAAACTGCTCAACGGCGCGAAGGTAGGACTGGACGGTCGTGGGCGCGTAGTTACGACGTTGGAGCTCCTCCAGCATCGCCTGGCGAAGATGGGTCACAGGCTCCTCCTTGTGACCCACACGCTACTCGGTCAATCGCCGATGCCTCACGCGCAGCGTCCGCCGCGCCAGCGGCTTCGTTCTAACGCCGTAGAGGAAGGCTCCGACCGTCGGCCGATATCGTCAACGCGCCGGCGTGGCGCGAGTCGCGCCTGGGAGCTTACGGTTAGGATGAGTGCTCGGCGGGGCATCGAAGGAGATAGGTCGAAGCTGATGCTCCTGAGGCCCTGGAGGGGTGCGATGGGGCCATAACCTCGGCGGGCGCAGCGCCCTCTCACTCGCCCGTTCCAGATCGTCCTCGATCTGATTTCGTGGGGTGATTGGCGTAATGTTCATGCGGGTGAATCGCGAGTACGCCCACCACGTGCGCCCACCACCGTCGGTCGTCGCTCCGTCATGTTCGAAGCTGCTGACGCATTTGTGCGGACCAAGACCCTGGCGCGGGTTCGGGTCCCCAGCGGGAACCGACACCTTGTGGACCTTCGAACGGCGGCGTCTGGTTCGGGCAGCGTGGCACGCGCATCGACGCCACGGACAAAATGTCGAAAGCGTGCGATTTGGCCATGGCACCAGTCGAGCCCTGCCGGCAGCGCTTCTCGACCGGCCGCTGACGACCGGCGGGCACTTCGAGCCTCCGAATCACCCCACACAGACCAGATGTAGACTGTCCGCCTTCAAGGTCCGTTCAACTCTCAGGAGGTCGTGATGACAAGACGATTCTTCGAGCTCGCTGGGTTGTGCCTCGTCCTGGGCCTCGGTGCCACGATTGCGCAGGCTCCGGATCCGGCCGCCGGCACGTGGACGCTCAATCTCGCCAAGTCCAAGTTCAGCCCCGGCCCGGGGCCCAAGAACCAGACGCTTAAATATGAGGCAACGGAGGGCGGCGTCAAGCTGACCGTGGATACCGTGACTGGGAGCGGTGCGCCTGGGCATTCCGAATACACAGCCAAGTTCGACGGGAAGGACTATCCGGTGACGGGCAATCCAAACGCCGACACCATCACCCTGAAGCGCATCGACAGCCATTCGTTCGAAGCGCATTGGAAGAAAGACGGCAAACCGACCATGACGATCCGGACCACGATCTCCAAGGACGGTAGGACGCGCACCTCTGAGCAGACCGGAAAGAACGCACAGGGGCAGGACGTCAAGAACACCGTTGTCTACGACAAGCAGTAAGGGCTCCCATAGTTCAGGTCGAGGAGGGTACGGCTTGCCGTACTTGCGAGCGGACTGGCTCGTTGGGGCATTGTCAACTTGCTGCGACCGCGGCCACAGTAGTTGGATGCCCGACGACGTCGCGCACTATCCACGCTACCGGTTCCCGCCAGCGATTATCAGCCACGCCGTCTGGCTCTACTACCGCTTCACTCTCAGCTTCCGCGACGTCGAAGACCTCCTCGCCCAGCGTGGCGTCACGGTGTCGGACGAGTCCATCCGGCACTGGTGCGACACCTTCGGTGCGGCCTACGCGCGACGGCTCAGGCGTCGGGCGGGGCTGCTCGGCGACACGTGGCATCTGGACGAACTCTTCGTGACGATCCGCGGCCAGCGTCAGTACCTCTGGCGGGCCGTCGACCAAGATGGCGAGTCATCGACATCCTGCTCCAGCCTCGCCGGGATCGCCACGCCGCCGCGCGGTTTCTTCGCAAGTTGCTCAAGCGGAGCGGCCGTGTTCCGCACCGCCTCGTCACCGATCGCCTCGGGAGCTATCGCGCCGCGCACCGGGTCATCATGCCGTCCGTGGTCCACGACACGAGCCGCTACGCCAACAACCAGGCCGAAGTCTCCCACCAACCGACCCGGCAGCGCGAGCGCCACATGCGCCGCTTCAAATCGATGGCACAGGCCCAGCGGTTCCTCGCGGTTCACGACGTCGTTCACAACCTATTCACCCTTGGGCGACATCGGCTTCGCGCCGGCCATCAGCGACTTCTGCGCTCGCGCGCGTTCGTGACGTGGAACGCCGTGGCAGCGGCCTGACGCCTTCGCGCCGAGACAACGCCCAATCCGGCCGTGACGACTTTAACTTGACAGTGCCTGCAGGCGAGCGCTGCTCGCGACGAGCGGACACGTTCGTGTTGGCCATCTGTTGCGAAGGAACCATCACCGTGTTCGTTCGGGTTGCAACTCCTCGACGATAACCATGCTGACGTTTCGCGTCGACGCTTGACGGATTCGCTTGGCCTCCTGATAGGCCGGATCGTGGTAAAGCTCGAGAACGGCCTCCTTCGATGGGAAACGGACTATCGCGTTCATCGTGCGCGCCGTGCCTTCCATCAGATAGGCTGCCGTATCTGATGCCAGCACGACGCCCCCGTATTTGGGGAGAAGCGCGATTTAGATCGTTGGGTATTTCTGGAATTCGTTCGCGTCGACGATGTCGTAGCTTCCGATGTAGAAAACCGCCATAAGTCAGCTCCCCCTTGCCGCGAAGCCGCTTTGAAGGCGACGATGCGAAAGCCGCGCTGTCGCAGCGGAGCGACAAACCTGCTCAGGTCGCCGGCATTCCGCCCGCTAGTACAGCGTAACATAAGTCATGTTAATATACGTGCCATGTCACTCTGCCGCCAAGGAGGCACATGGCGAATATCGCGCGGCCGCTCATGTTGTCTGAGGATGAGCGCCAAGCCTTGGTCGGTCTTCAGCGTGCGCCGAGCGTGCCCGCGGGGGTCGCGCGGCGAGCGCGCGCGGTGCTCTTGATGGCCGACGCCGTGTCGGGCGTGGAAGTGGCCCGCCTGACCGGGTATACGACGGTCCAAGTGAGCCGCATTCGTCAGCGGTTCTGCCGGGAACGCCTCGCCGGGCTGGAGGACCGTCCGCGATCGGGTCGGCCGCCGACCGTGACCGAGCGCACGACGGCGCGCGTGGTGGCGTTGACGTTGAAGCCGCCGCCCGCCGGCCTGACGCATTGGAGCACGCGCGATCTCGCCGACACGATCGGCGGCGTGTCGCACACCACGGTCCATCGGATTTGGCAGGCCCACGCGCTGCAACCGCATCGGGTCGAGACGTTCACGCACAGCACCGACCCGAACGCCGAAACGAAGATCGCCGACGTGGTCGGCTTGTATCTCCAGCCGCCGCAGAACGCCGTCGTGCTCAGCGTGGATGAGAAGACGCAAATCCAAGCGTTGAGTCGCACCCAACCCCTGTTGCCGATGCGTCCCGGCCTGCCGGCGCGGCGCACGCATGATTATCGACGCAACGGGCTGACGAGCCTGTATGCCGCGTTCAATGTGAAGTCGGGTGAGGTGGTCGGCGCCTGCCAGCCGCGGCACTCGGCCGTCGAGTTTCTCGACTTCCTGCAGGTCCTGCGCCGGCGCTATCCGCGCGGGGATCTGCACGTGATTCTCGACAACTCGTCGACGCACTCGACCCCGGCGATTCGCGCGTGGCTGGAGGCCCACCCGCGCGTCCATTTTCATTTCACGCCCACAGGCGCCTCGTGGCTCAATCTGGTGGAAGTCTGGTTCAGTATCCTGACGCGCAAATCCGTGCGTCGCGGATCGTTTGACACGGTTCGCGCGCTGGTGACGCATATTCGGCGCTATATCGAGCGATGGAATGACAACCCGCGCCCGTTCGTGTGGACCAAGCAACCGGCCGACCTGATTAAGAAGGTCGAAAGGCGCGCTCGTTAACATGACTTCAGAGACGCGGTACCAGTGGCGTGATTCGACCGATGCCGCCTGCCAATGTGCGCGCAGTTCCTCGTTGAACGCTGCCCAGCGCTCCTCGGGGAAGAAGAGCCTTGCGCCTTCGAACTCGACCCTTCGTCTGGTTCCTGGAATGGTCGCCGCCAACCACCGCGACCACTTCACATCAAAATACTTGTCGTCTGTGCCCCAGACAATCAGAGTCGGCGTCTTCAGCGTCTTCAGCCGTGATTCGACTGCCAGCGTGTGCGTGTTGTCGAAGGCTGCGAGGAACCGTTGAAGGTCGCGCGTCCGCTGCTCGGTCTTCACCAGCGGGCGCAAATAGGTATCGATACTGTCGTCCGTTACTGCTTCGGGATGTTCGTAGGCGGGGCCGAGTGCCTCCGGCGACCGATAGGTGTTCTTGTCAGACAGCATCGCGTTGAGGGTGCCTGACAACCCGCCGTTCGCGGCCATCGCGAGGAACGGCTTGAAGGCGTCCGGCGGCCAGTTGTCGTGAGCATCGCAGTCGGTCAGCGTGAGACTCCGCAGCCGTTGCGGGTATGACGCGGCGAAGATTTGCGCGATCCCACCGCCACTGTCGTTGCCTACGAGATCAACCTGATCAATCGATAGCGCGTCGAGGACTTCTTTGAGCATCGTCGCGTTTGCGGTCACAGACACGTCTTGATTCGGCCGTGATTTCCGTGTCGCCGTGCGCGAGCAGATCCACGGCGATGCAGCGTCGCATTTCCGACAGGTGCGCCAATTGATGCCGCCACAGATGCGCGTTCAAGAGCACGCCGTGCACAAACAACGCGACAGGTCCTCTGCCCTCCTCGATGTAGGCGATACGACCGGAGGCCGTCTGAACCGTTCGATTGGCTGTCAAGGGCTGACTGCGTGTCCATCGCTTAGCTCTCTTTCAGTGCCGCAGCGGACGCCTGCGCTTCCTTTAGCCGGTCCGCGCAGAACAAACCTCAATGATCTCAGGCATCAGGCGGTTGGCTGCAGCTCGGTGTTAGGAACGTTGGGCATTATTGCCGTCTGGTTATCCTCTGAGAATACCCATCTGCTCCGTTCGCGAGACGCGTCGGGAAGATGCCTGGCGCGAGTTGTCATGTCGACCACAAACTTACGTCTCGACATAGGCAAGTGCGGGCACTCCGTGTCAGACTCTTATAGGACGCAATCGGAGGGCCGGTCTTGGCAAAAATTGCGGTCGAACTCGAACACGCGCTGGTGCGACGGAGGCAGAACGGGACGCCAGGCTGTACGACACCGCGTGTCATCGCACGCGGTGAGGGCTGGACGGTGGCGGACGTCGTCTGCACGTGCGGGCCGCAGGATCACCCCTTCGAAGAACGGCACCCGCGTTACACGATCGCGATCGTCCTGGCCGGGAGTTTTCAAGTATCGCTCCACCGTCGATCGCGGATTGATGACGCCTGGTTCGCTTCTGCTCGGCAACCATGGGCAGTCCTTCGAGTGCGGACATCAGCACGGTGAAGGGGATCGGTGCGTATCGTTCTGGTACGAGCCAGAGTATTTTGAACGGCTGGTGGCCGACGCGGGCGCCGGCAGACGTCAGCTGGGGTTCAGCGTGCCGCGCCTGCCGCCGTCGCCGCGATTATCGCCGCTGGTCGCGCGCGCAGGCGCCGGCGTTCTTGGCGCGGCTGGCGTGACGTGGGAGGAACTGGCCGTGAGCCTCGGCGCGCGCACCTTCAGACTTGCCGCAGGCGACTCGTCCAGCGAGACTAGCTCGCCGCCAAACGCTGAAGGGCGCCGTGACCCGAGCGGTTCGCACGATTGATCAGCATCCCAACTCGGCACTATCCCTGGGACGTCTGGCGCGAGACGCAGGCCTCAGCCCGTCCGTTTCCTTCGCACTTTCGCTCGCCTCACCGGCATCACGCCACACCAGTAAGTGCTCCGCGCCCGTTTGCGCGAGGCCGCGACACGGTTGTTGACGGGGCCAGAAAATGTGCTCGACGTCGCGCTCGACTGTGGCTTCGCGGATGTTTCGAATTTTAATCGAGCATTCCGAATGGAATTCGGCGTAAGCCCTCGCGCGTTCCGACGAACGTCACGTTGGTTGGGCCACTAGGCGACGCCTGCTCTACCGAACGAAAGAAGGTAATTCGGATATCGCTACTCATCCTTCGAAGTCACCGCAATTTCTGCCAAGAATCGAATCCCTCTCCCGCTGTACAACGATTACTACGAAAGGACTGCGCTGAGATGACCGCAAACGTGGTACACGGGCGCATGCCAACCCGTCAGACCTGCGATTGGCTGAATATGCGGCCCTTTTGTCCTTGAGACAAACGCCCGCAATGCACATTCTCATCGGATACATGTCGGGACGACCCGGGCCCGCCTTAGCCGTGGCCCGGCTTGGCCACCGACGGCCGCTGTGCTGATCGCGAGACGCTGTGCACAGTCAACACGGAGAAACACCCATGACGGTCGTAACCACAATCGACATTTATGGCATGTCGCCGGAAGAGTATCGCGCAGTGATGGACAAATTAGGCGTCGAGCGTCGGCCCGAGCCAGGCATCTACCTGCATGCGACTATCACGACGGCTTTCGGTTATCGCGTCGTGGAGATCTGGGATCGGAGAGAGGGATTCGAGGCCTTTCTCGAAAGGCGACTGGCCCCCACCACAAAGGCGTTGGGCATCGACAAGAAGATCGAGATCACGATCACACCGCTGCACAACTTCTTCGCGCCGCGACTGACCGAGTTACCCGGTCTCGTGAGCGAGTTGCCGGGTGGACCAGGCGCTCGCACCTCATGAACCGGTACGCGCATCGAGAGCTGCCATGAACATCGGGATCCTGGGCGCTGGCAAAATGACGCAGGCGCTTGGCCATTATTTCATTAAGAAGGGGCATCAGCTCCTCGTGAGCTATTCGCGCAACCGCGACACGCTCGAGAAGGCAGCCAGGGACCTTGGCGCCGGAACGCAGGTCGGTTCGCCTGTCGATGCAGCGCGCTTCGGCGACGTCGTGCTCCTCGCGACCGGCTGGGACGGCGCTGCGCCGGCTCTCAAGGCGGCAGGCCCGCTCGACGGGAAGGTGCTCTGGAGCATCGTGACGCCGCTCAAGCCCGACTACTCCGGGCTCACGCTTGGGACGACCACCTCAGGGAGCGAGGAACTCGCCACACTCGTACCGCGCGCTGGCTTTGTTGCCGGGTGGCCACCGTTTGCCGAGGTGTTGGCGTCGTCGTCGACACGTTTCGGCGGCGAGCGACAGACGTTGTTCTACTGCGGCGACGACGCGAATGCCAAACGCACCGTCGCTTCGCTCTTCGAGTCGCTGGACGTCGACGCCGTCGACGCCGGACCGCTCTACGCCGCGAGGTTTATCGAGCCCGCGATGTTTCTGCTCGTGCATCTCGCCTATGGTCAGAAGATGGGTCAGGTCGCGGCCCGTCTGCTCCGTCGCTGAAGAATCTGTTCCCAGGAATCAAGGAGCTCGTCGACATGACCACAGACAGCCACAACCCATCGTCTTTGGTAACGAACCAGCCCCCGGGTGCGGGGAGTCACGGCGCGGGGAAGAAGCGCACGCGCATGAAGATCGCGCGAGGCCAACTCCTGATCGACGGTCAGTGGCGCGACTCGCAGAGTGGCGAGTCGGTGCCGAACTTTGACCCGACGACCGAAGCCGAAACAACGCAGATCGCGAAGGGCACGTCAGCGGATGCAAACGCCGCGGTCCGGGCGGCTTCGCGCGCCTTTGAGGAAGGACCGTGGGGGCGGATGCATCACGAGGAGCGCGCACAGTTGATGTTCAAGATCGCCGATCTGCTCGATGCTCGTGCGGAGGAGTTTGGAATGCGCGAGGCGATGGACATGGGGATGCCGTTCCACGACTTCGTGACGATCATCATGCCGCACTGTTCCGGACTGTTCCGGTTCTTCGGAGGTCTGGCGATGCAGATGAACGGGGGCTACCGCCAGTCGTACGAGGCGAGCCTCAAGATCCTCACCCGACGGGAACCGCTGGGCGTGGTGGCAGCGATTTCGCCTTTCAATTTCCCGCTCACCCTGAGCGTGTCCAAGATTGCTCCAGCTCTTGCCGCGGGGAACACGGTGGTGCACAAGCCGGCGTCAGATACGCCGCTTTCGGCGCTCGCGTTCGCCCAAGTGACGCTCGATGCCGGTCTCCCTGAAGGCGTCTACAACCTCGTCACCGGGCCCGGGGGATCGCTCGGCGACGCGCTCGTGACGCATCCGCGCGTGGACAAGGTCGCGTTCACAGGGTCCACGGCCGTCGGTCAGCAGATCGTGCGGAATGGCGCCGCGACCATGAAGCACACCACGATGGAGCTTGGCGGGAAGTCACCGAACATCATTTTCGCGGACGCGAATCTCGACTATGCCGTCGAGGCGGCATTCTGGGGCATCTTCTGGAACAAGGGTGAGGTGTGCGTGGCCGGCTCGCGCATCCTCGTCGAGCGAGCGATCTACGCCGCGTTCGTCGAGCGCTTCGCCAAGCGCGCGAACGCCGCAATCCTCGGCGATCCGCTCGAGGACACGACGCAGGTTGGGCCGATCGCGAGCAAGGCGGAGTACGACAAAGTCGTCAGCTACATCGAGGTCGGGAAGAGCGAGGGCGCGACACTCGTCGCCGGCGGCGGGACGACGAAGATCAATGGTAAAGGGCTGTTCATCCAGCCGACCGTGTTTGCAGACGCGACGAATGACATGCGGATCTCGCGTGAAGAAATCTTCGGGCCTGTTGTCCCGGTCATCCCGTTCGACAGTGAAGACGACGCCATCGGGCTCGCAAACGACACCAGTTACGGTCTCGCCTCCGGCATCCAAACGGGTGACCTGCGTCGGGCGCTGCGGCTGGCGGACAGAATCAAAGCGGGCACCGTGTGGCTCAACACGTGGCACAAATATCATCCGAACGCGCCGTTTGGCGGTTTCAAGATGAGCGGCTACGGCCGTGAACAAGGGGCCGAAGCGTTGGAAAGCTACACCCAATACAAGACGATTTGGGCAAACCTCGGCTAGAGCTGGCCGTGCCATCCGGCGACACCGGACCATGAACCGAGAGCGGCTGTCGCTGCGGCTGGCACGGCCAGCCTGCTCGCCTGGTTCGCAGGAACTCACAGTTGGCAACGGCACTGGCGGCCGTTATCGTCCTGGGCGCATGGATCTCGATCGGATTCCAGAGTCCTCGCGTGTTGCGAAGCCCATCGCGGGGGAGGCTCTGCACGATGGCAGTGGCCACAGTGGTGCTCGTGCTCTCGGTGATTTGGCCGCGAATCGAGCCTCCTTATGATTCAGGCGATGACGCAACGGTGATTGTTTCGTCATGCAGTACGCGCGATCGAGATTGCCGTCGCGAATCCACCGATGAACCGTGTCGCGGCTAATGCCCAACTGCCGGGCCAGCGCGCTTTTACTCGTGCCGTGCTCGAGGTAATGCCTCAGAAGCATCCGCGTCTCCCGTCCGAACATCGCGCCTCCGCTCGTGTCGAAGACGCATGGTGAAATGAATCACCGGCCGGGAGCGAGGCTCACAGCCGGCAGCCAGACCGTGCTGCCGACTGTCAGATTTTCGCCCGCCACAACTGTCGTATTTATCACCGCCGCTAACAATCGTCCTCGATCTGATTTCGAGCGATGATCGGCGCATTGTTTATGCGGTTGAATAGGCAGTGCGCCCACCGCGTGCGCCCACCAGCGGCTCTCTCCTCCGTCAGTGAACAAGGGGTGACGCGCTCTGGAAGGAGGCCTCTGGCGCGGGTTCGAGTCCCCAGCGGGAACCGATACCTTGTGGACGTTCGAGCGGCGACGGACAGTCCGCGCCGCGTGATCGGCCACCGCCGGAGCGGCCTTCGGCCGGACCGCCATAGGGCACGCTGCCCGGCGCGATCAGCGATTCAAGTGAGTGCCGGGATTAGTCGTCGCTGACGGCAGGGCGCGGTCTTCAGCTGCGCCCTTTCCCACGACGTACGATATGGATCGCGCGAATGGCCGCATGGAACACTATCAATTGATGAGCTTGTGGCGCATTTTCGCAGGTCGCGCCGCCGTCCCAGGATGGCGAACGGGCGCCGGTGTATTCACCCTGCCCGTTCCGCATGTCCACGATGGAAACCCTGTGCCGCGCTCGGTGGGGGTTGGGCTGCGAGCTGCGCGAGGCTGTGACAGGTCTCCCGCCGACGCAGCCGGCCCCGCCGTTCACGGCTTGGCTACAAGCGTCTTGAGCAGCAACGGGATCACGCGCTCCGCCGTGTCGGCCGCAGGGTCTGCAGCGCTCGTGAGCGCCCCCGTCTTCGGATTACGGTTCCAACCCTGCATGCTCCCGAATCGAATGACTGCCGGTCCGACGAACGCCTTCTGCGCCACGTTCCATTCGACTGGACCGTACACCATGAACTCGATGTCGTTCTCCTGAACCGCGTTCGAAATGCGTTTCGAGACGATGGTGATTTCGTTGCGCCCGACTTTCAGCAGGGGCGTGATGACGACGTCGCGCTCGTTGAAGAGGAACGAGTTCAGCGGCGTGCCGTTGACGAGTATCGTGGCCGAAACGGACCCGTTCCCTAGGTAGGATTGGGCACGACCTTTGAGGACGTAGTCACCGGCGGCGACCTCCCGCTGCTCGTGCTGGAGGCCGGCGAAGTAGACCGGAATCGTAAGGGTGATGTCTCGGTGCTGCGGGCCGAGCCGATGACGATAACGCCCAGCGTCGAGCTCCCAGTCCGCTCCGTTGCCGAACTGCCAGAGAACCTTCATGGAGCGTTCCTGCCCGACGCGTTCCGCGGGGCCGATCTTGAAGCCGAGGCTGTTCGCGACCGTGGCGCCCTGCTGCGGCGTCGTCTTGAGCTGGATTGTGTTCCACCCAGTTCGTAAGTAGGATCCCACCGGTTCGTCGCTGTCGGACGTGTACACGCCAATTACCTGATCGTTGAGCTTCAAGTCACTGTGCAGCGGGTTGTCCGTCGAAGGACGCTGCCTGGTGACCCACAGGTCGATTGCCGGGGACGCGGGCGAGGCCGGACCGCCAGCCGGCGACGTATCCTCGGTGAGTGGCGCCGCTTCGGCGGCGTTCAACTTCTCGCGAAGGTCCGGGTAGTTGCGGGCGATCTCCAGCCGGAGCTTCTCCGCTCGGGTGGCCGCGAGTGAATGGCTTCCGAGGAAGAAGTTGTGGACTTTGCCGCCGCTCGGGTACTTCTTCGCGAAGCGGCGCCAGACGCGCGGCGCCTGCGTCACGTCGAATCCTCCCTCGTAGGCATATCGGAGCCCCACACGGTCGGCCTGATCCTCGTGGTCTCGACTGTAGCTGTTGGTCGCCGCCATCCCGGTCAACCCGACGGCGCCGAGCACCGCGTCTCGCCCGAGGCCGCTCATCGACGAATCGACCGCAGTCGCGCCGGCTTCGGCGATCAGGCCGACGATCAAGCCGCGCTTCATGCGCCGGCGACCGTGCTCGTGCGTGGCGTGCGCGATCTCGTGCCCGAGCACGAGGGCCACCTCGTCGTCGTTCATGGCGTCCAGCAGCCCCTGGTTGACGACAATCATGCCGTTCGCATAACAAGAGGCGTTCCACTCCGGGTCTTCCACGACGTAGAAGCGAAAGGAACTCTGTTCGCGATGCGGCGGAATCAATTTGAGCGCGATCCGCTTGACGCGGTCGACCTGCGGGCCGCGGACCAGCAGACGTCGGTCCGTCGGGGTGCCGGGCACCTGTCGATTCGCGAGAAAGTACGCTTCCACCTTCTGCGTCGTCGCCAGCAGTTCGGCTTCGAACATCGCCACGCCATTCGCCTTGGCTTCGACTTCGGTGGCCTCGACGACACCGTCGGCGCGGCGAACGCCCTTGACCTTGACCTCGTAGCCCAGCGGGATGCCGTCAAAAGTCTTGGCGCCATCCTGCCCGCGGAATCTCGTCGTCACACTCGCGCTCACCTGCTGGCCGTCCACGACGAGCACGTTGCCCTTGCGCCACTCGGCATAGCCCTCGAATTCTTCGTGTCGGGTTTGGGCCGGCGTGACAGAGGGACACAGCCACAGCATCAGCAGGCACACCGCACCCCAGGGCTTCGACGTCATCACAACCTCCGGTCGAATCGCCATGGCCTGCCGGACGGCGACACCCCCGGCGGGCTCCCCGCTGCCAGGCGAACGGGCGCCGTCGCGCCTCGTCAATGCGAAGAACGTTTTTCGCTTCTCCTATGAACGCATTCGTGGAGCGGCGTGAATACGACGCGCGGCTACCTATGGCAGCGGACTGCTGAAACGTGCGTGATCGGCGAAGCGAACGTGAAGACGCTCTCAGACTACGGCGCGACCACCTGACGCGCACGCACGCGCAGCTGGATGACGTCGTCCTCGATCGCGAGCACCTCGAAGCGGTTGCTGCCCGCCTCGAAGGTCATGCCGGGGTACACGCGGGTGCCGCGTTCAACGGGCGGCCCGTCGCGAACAGCGATCCACAGGGTCGCTGTCGGGCCGCGCCGGCGCTGACCCGAGGCATCGACATACTCGTCGTCGTCGCGGAAATTGCCGGCGCCGATTGACACGTCATCCCAATGGCCCTGCGTGTTGGTGACGAGGACGTAGACGTCCTCCGCGGGGGCGGCGCGCAGGCGGCTCGACGCCGCACGGCGGCTGCCGCCGACCCCCACCTCCTCGCGCTTGCTGGCGGGCCGCTCGCCGTCGCGCCGCTCGCCGCAACTGAGCGGCAGGAGGGCGGCGAGGAGGGAGGCCGCGCCCGCCAGGAACACGGCCCGGCGAGGCCACTGGCGTCTCGCTCCGACAGGCATTCGGCTCAATCCCAGGTCTCCGCCGGTTCGATGTCGCGCGCGCGGACGCGCACGAGCAGGTCCTTCAGTTGTCCCTACCAGAAGCTCGGGTGTCCCTCCAAAAAAACTCGGTACCCATTGTGGCAGTTGACGTTACCATGCACGAGCTGGCAGCTTTGCAGCTTGTTTCGTAGTCCGCCAAAAAGTGAGGCTGCAAGACCGCTCCACGCCCGGGACTCCCCCGCCGTCCACACTCCATGATCGAGATGCGGCCAATGTCGGTCGCCACTCCCGTTGAACCGCTGTGTTGCCGAGCACCTGGAGACTCCGAGTTTCATGCGCGCGACGGCTCAGCGCGCCCAACGACCGCCCCCACCATTTGTGAAGCTTGGTGGGACTTCCTGAGACTCCCGGCGACCTCAGGAGATCCAGCAATGAACGCAGAAGACGAAAACGCCAAGTAATCACGGCAAGACCGCCGACCTCAAATTCTTCCTCGAACTGATTTCGCGGGGTGATTCGCGCAATGTTTATGCGGGTGAATCGCGAGTGCGCCCACCACGAGCGCCCACCACCGTCGGTCGTCGCTCCGTCATGTTCGAAGCTGCTGACGCATTTGTGCGGACCCAAGACCCTGGCGCGGGTTCGGGTCCCCAGCGGGATTGGCACCGCTTTCCGTGGTTCGGGGGTCGGTCCAGAGAGCAGCCTTAGCCATGCCGTCTGAACTCGCCCCCCCCGCAGTGCTTCCTTCGTCGGTGCAGGCACTTGCAAGGCGTGAAGGTGCTCGTGGAGGAATCCGTCGACCCCCGAGACATGATTGTCGTGTGCCCTGCGTTCCCCGACGGCTTCCCTGACGCCATCGCTTACGGGCGCAACCGGCACCTGACTCGGAACCCACGGCAGGTTGGCGACATCGTCTTTGCGGCGGCTGTGCCCACGAGCCCCAGTCTGACCTGACTGGCACGGGTCGGTCCGCCGAGCGGCCTAGCGCACACCGAGGACACGCCGACACCGGGCGAGCCCCCCCTCCCCCCTTCGCCGGACGTCCTGACCCCACTGACCCCATTGGCACCGGTGCAGGCGTCCGGCTCACGCCCCCCGTGCTTGCCAATTGCTGGGCTGCCCCTCGACCCCGAAATGGCCGATTAACGAAATGGCGTGCAGTTGTGCCGATGACCCGAAAGGTCACGGCGACGGAGCCGACGATGAACTCTCGCCTTCACACCCACTGCGCACGCATTTTCATCGTGTCCTGATTGCGATCGCGGACCTCGAATTGTTCGTGCGCGGCATCGTGTGGTGGCCACGCGATGACGTTGGAACGTGTGCGGTCGAGGAGCTGATGCGGGAGTAGCGGGATGCGATCGCGGATGGGCTCGCCGAGGTGGGATTGTGGCTGGTGATTGCGGCGGCGATTGGGTTCGTGGCGCTCCTCGCCGTCTTGGGGTGGTTGGCGGTGATGGCGGTCTGGAGGTGACGGATGTCGGACGTGGAGTTTGACGGATGTGCCGGCTGTGGCGTGCCGGTGGCATGGACGGAGCAGTATGGCGACTGGTGTCGCACGTGTCACCCCCGCGGGGCTGAGGCCGGCGAGCCGCCGCCGCGTCGCGTGGACACCGCCGCGTCGGTGCTGGCCGAGTTGTTGGCGTCCGACGTGTTTGCCGAAGCGTGCTCGACGTCGGTGTGGCTGCGCGCGTGGCGTGAGCGAGCCCGCCCGCGGGTGAGGTCGCGCCGATGACGCGATTCGCGCTCGGGATCGTCGGGTCCGAAGAAGCGAAGTTCACGCCCGAGACCGAGGCGTTGGCACGCGCGCTGATATACCGAACAAGCTAGCGCCAGCGGGCGGACAGAACCGAGCGGTACGTCGAATGGAACGCGTATAAGGACGCCGTGCTGGAAGCCTACGCGGTGGTCCTGGCGCAGGAGGCGACCGTCGACGGCACCGACTCTTTCGACCCAGTCGACTATCTCCGGACGCTCCGCGACCCGGTCCCAGTTGGCCGGATTCTGGTGCATAACCACGTGCAGCCGTTACGCATCCTCAGGCGGAACGGGTTCCGGGCGTGGCACGCGACACCGGACGACACCCAGTATGAGCTCTTTCGCGGGGTGGTCGCCCCCGCAC
The DNA here is from genome assembly GCA_963840865.1 of Vicinamibacterales bacterium. Lineage (GTDB taxonomy): Bacteria > Acidobacteriota > Vicinamibacteria > Vicinamibacterales > Vicinamibacteraceae > CAWJAP01. Next base: position 38,312 of record CAWJAP010000017.1, on the reverse strand, counting down.
CCGCGTGGGTACCGCTCAGCGACCGACGCGGCACGGAGCACATTCGCCCCGAGGACACGCACGACGTCGACTATGGAAGCTTGCTCGAACGGTGTTACGGAAAAGGAGTTGCGTCCCCAGCGGGAACCGACACCTTGTGGACGTTCGAGCGGCGACGCCTAGGTTCGGGTCGCGTGACGCCAGGCTTCAGCCCAGGCCGCTCCACAAGCTTGCCCCAACCGCTCAACGGCGAAACCGAAGGTGGGCCTTCGAACGACGCGAGTCGTGCGCGACATGCCCGTCAGTCGACGTGGCCGCGTGACGATGGAGAACATCAATGGCTCTTCCTGCACTCGCTGGACAGCGTCACCACCGTCCGCCGATTGGTCGACGTTCTACGTCGACGAACACAACCGGGAGCTTCCGCATTTGCCGACACATTCGCACAGGGTGGCTGTCCGTTAGCGGCCCCTGCTACCTGAATTAATGAGAACTCGCGCGGGAAAGTGCAGAATGTCCGTGGAGATAGCTCGGCGCGCCGCCATGACTTGCCGCTCCACCTGCTGTCGCTCGCGATCGAGCGCGGCCTGATCGTCCGCACCCGCGACGGCGTGCGTTGGTGCACGATGCTTGAGCCTACCTCCGCGTCGTGCCCACCGAGCTCCAGCCAGACGCTGATCCTGCTCGCTGACCGGGGAGTGCGGCAGCGATGCCGTCGCGGACGTTCACGCTCGACGAGATTGCGGAGCTCGAGGGCGAGACGCTCGGGCAGGTCAAGGCCTGGCTGGCGAAAGGGTATTTCGTCGAAGAGGCGCCGGGACGTGTCCGCTACGCCGATCGCACGGCGCAAGCCGCGGTCGAGGACGCGCTCAACGCCCGTGAGCAGTCTCGCGCGGGAGGCCGAGACGATGCGGGCCGATGACGCCTGGCGGATCGGGCCGGATGAGCGTCTGGCCGCGGGGCGCAAGCTCGCGATCGCGGTGCTCGATGGCGCCGTGCGAGACGCCCACAGCCATCACCTCCCCGCCAAACGGGAGCAGGCGCGGGCGTTCCTGCAGCACGCGTCGCCGCTGCGAGCTCTGTGGCTCGAGGTCGCGGGGCTCAATCCGGCGGCGGCCCGGTCACGCCCGCGACCGCGGTGATCGTTTGTCGCCGAGTGTGAACGCACGCATCGTCTCGTGGTCGATCTGGTCTTTGCGCACCAGCAGCATCCGGTGGGCTTCCTTCAGGTCGGCCGCGTTCATATGGGCGACCGCGACGGTGAAGCAGTTCCAATCGACGTGACTGCCGACGGTCTGCTTAGGGGGCTTCAGTGTCTTGCTCATGGTGTTCTCCTCGTGAACGGGGGTGGACCGTGTCGGTCTTGTCCCGTCCGGCAGAGTTGCGTGCCTCGAGCGTGGCGAGGATCGCCCCACCCTGGGCTGCCCCGGTTACTCTCCTTTCTTCGGCCGCGTGTCGACGTCGGCCTCGGGCGGGGTCGCGGCGTCCTGGGCCTGACGTTCCGCCTCGAGCTGTTTGATGGCGTCGGCGGGCATTGTCAAGAAATTGGCGGTCTGCTCTGATGCCGACATGTCTCAGCCTTCGACCCGACCACCACTCTACAAAGGCTATCGCTTCCCGGCCGAGATCATCAGTCGGTGCGTATGGCTCTATTACCGCTTTGGTGTGAGCCTACGTGACGTGTCCGAAGTGATGCTGGCCCGAGGGATTGAAGTCTCTCACGAAGCCATCCGTCTCTGGTCGCTGCGGTTCGGCACGGAGTACGCCCGACGATTGAGGCGCACACGGGGGGCGTGCTCGACCATCTGGCACCTCGATGAACTCTGCCTGATGATCAATGGGGAGCGCAGCTGGCTGTGGCGGGCCGTCGATGACGCCGGCGAGGTGCTCGACATCCTGGTTCAACGCCACCGGAGCGCACTCGCCGCGAAGCGTTTCTTTCGCAAACTCTTGAAGGGACTGCGAAGGTGCCGTGCGCCATCGTGACCGATCGGCTGGGGAGCTATGCAGCGGCGAAAGCCGTCGTGATGCCGACCGTCCTCCATCTCCGCGGCCGCCGCCAGAACAACCGCGTCGAAAACTCGCACCAACCCGTCCGCTTGCGTGAGCGAGGGCTGCAACGATTCAAGAGCCTGCGGCACGCCGCGCGCTTCTGTTCCGTGTTCAGCACGGTCTGCAACCAGTTTCGGCCCGGCCGCCATGCGCTGTCGGCACCCAACTATCGCACGGTGATGCGCCGGCGTTGGCGGGAATGGGACATCGTCTCGGACACGACGGCGTTCGCTGTCGCCGCCTGAGCCTCGACCACAACTCCGGTCGAAGTGGTCACGGGCCCATCAAAACCTGCCGCTGGTGGCGCAACCAACTTGACAATGCCGCAGGGCGTGCTCGGCACCCAGCAGCATGAAATCGGGGCAGCGATGGCCGCGCTCGGGTACGAAGGGGGGCGGATCGCGGCGCTCGAAGGCGCGCTCGCCGCGCTCGGACAGAAGCAGGCGGAGCTCGGGCAAAAGCAGCGGATCGCCGCGGAAGCGTCGCGCAAGCGCATCCTCGAGATCCTCGAGGATGCCCTTGTCAAAGGCCAGGTCGAATCGGTGAAGTAGCGGACGTGACGGGCGGCCGCCAGGCCGCCCGCCTCCCTGTCAGCCTTTCGGCTCGAAGGTCATCGCGCAGCCGTTCATGCAGTAGCGCTCGCCGGTCGTCGGCGGGCCATCGGGGAACACGTGACCGAGGTGGCTGCCGCAGCGGCTGCGGTGGACCTCGGTGCGCGTCATGCCGTAGCTGCGATTGACGGTCGTCGCGATGGCGCCGGGCAGCGCCTGGTCGAAGCTGGGCCAGCCGGTGCCGCTGTCGAACTTGGTGTCGGACGCGAAGAGCTCCTGGCCGCAGCCCGCGCAGCGGAACAACCCCTCGCGCTTTTCCTTGTTCAGCGGGCTGGTGCCGCGGGGCTCGGTGCCGTGCTCACGCAGCACGGCGTACTGTTCGGGCGTCACCTCCGCCTTCCACTCGTCGGGCGTCTTGGTCACGGGCGGGGCGGGAGCGCCTTGCTGCTGAGGGTTCACTGGGACCTCCATGGCATTGGATGCTCGCCGGAGGTCGATCGTATCGCGTTCGGGCGATGGAGTGGCCCAGCACGCGCTTCAGCGGAAGTTCTCAAGCATCCAGAGGTTTCCGGACGTCTCGACGAGGGGCACGACGAGGCGACCGCCGGCGATTCTGAGGTCCTGAAATCGCTCCGGACGGGGCAGCTCTGGATTTCTGAACGTCGTCACCTGGAACGGCGACCCGAGGGGCTGGCCACGCTCGGGATCCATCCGGATCGCCCACACGTTGAACGTATTGCCTGCGCTTCCCCGATTCGATGTGAAGTACAGCATCGTCCCGTCCGCGGACCATCGGGGCCTGCCATCGAAGGCTGTGCCGTGGGTCACCTGGACGAAAGCTTCGCCACCGAGCAAGTCGCCAATGTACAGAGCGGAGGACTTCAGCGAATCAGGCACGGCACTGATCGCCAGCCACCGGCCACTCGGAGAAATCCTCGCGTGCCAGATCTTCCTGCCCGCGGGTGTGCCGGCCAATCGCCTCGACCGAGAGGCGGTCTGCTCTCCCAGCGGATAGAGCACCGGACCAACGGAGTGCTCATTCGGTCCAGCGGCAACGACGACGGCGGATCCGTCCGGCGAGAAGTCCCACACGGAGAACACCTTTTCTCCATCGACGTCGGATATGATGCGTTCGTCTCCGGTCTGCGCGTCGAGCAGGACCATCTGCTGGAGTCTCGGCCCTTGCGGCTTGCCCTGCGCGTCACGACCCATCCATCTTACGTAGGCGACGTGCCTGCCATCCGGTGACCATCTCGGTTCCTGGGGAAGCGCCGGCCATGGACCGACGGTCCGCGACAGCACCCGTTCGTCACCCGTTCTCAGATCGTGCTCTCGTATTTCTGGTGGTGCTTCCCCGCCACGATTGAGGCCGGCTACCAGCAAGAGCTTGTTCCCCGTTCGGTCGAGGTCGAACAGCAGCGGCATGACCCCCGGGGGCGTCAGTGGCTGCCCGGCCGCTTGATTGACGCGGCCACCCGCATCGAGTGCAAAGGACCACAACCGCCTTTCCTGGCGGAGACCGGCAAACGCCAGCTTCTTGCCGTCGGGAGAGATCGCGACAGCGGCATCCGGCCCTGGTCCGTTCGTGAGCTGCAGCGGCTTTGTGACCCACCGCAGCGTGACAGGATCGACGTCCACGCGAAAGGCATTCTGCAGTGCACTCCCTTCAGGTCCCGTTGGTCCTGTGAAGTACACGGCGTCGCCGGACGGCGCCCAGATGAAATCCATGAAAAACCAGAACCAGTAGGACTGCTTGATCGGCTCGACGCTTCCCTCCGAGAGCTCTGGCTGACCATCGGGCAATCGCGCCGTCCAGAAGCCCGGACCGAGCGCTCGGTGTTCTCCCCACACAGAGAGGCGTTCGCCGTCCGGGTGCCATGCGACCGAGGGGGACTTGACCAGGCCCTTGGAGAACGATGGCAGCACCTCCCTGGGAGGCCCACCGTCGAGCGTCAGCACGTAGATGTGCTTTGCCGCCCAATCCATCTGCTGACCGGTCTCGGAGGAGCACAGCAGCCGCGTACCGTCCGGAGACCAGCGCGGCCGATGACCGATGCCGGCGAGACGACGCTCCTCACCGCCGAGTGGCCGTACGAGATAGATGCCGCCCCCGTCCCGCTCCGACCGAAAGGCGATATGCTGGCCGTCGGGGGACCACGCCGGGGCTGAATCGTCGGCCGGATCGCTGGTGATTCGGATCGCCCGGCCGCCGCCAATCTGTCTGACCCAGATATCAAGGTTGCCGCTCTGGCCGGAGGCATACGCGATGGACCGGCCGTCGGGCGACCAGGTCGGTTGTGTCTGAACTCCGTCCAGAAACGTGAGCCGGGTCAGGGTCGCCCTGGCAGTGGTTGATGATTCCTGGCGTGACGGAGGGATCAGGCCCGCTACCAGGGCGATGACGAGCACCGTGGCTCCTGCAGCGAGGGAAGCCAGCATCCAGGGTCGTAAACGGAAGCCCGCTCGCCGCCCTGCCGCAGCAACCCCGCCGATGTCGCCGACCGTCGCACCTGGCGCGGGCTCGGCGACAGATCCGGACACGGCGCCAACGGCCCCGTTCCCAGGGGACCCGTATCCAACGGCGACGCCATTTACAGGCGCGATGAACCGGTACCCGCGCCGCGGTAGCGTCTCCACGAACCGCGGCGCGTCGGCGGAGTCGCCGAGCGCATCGCGCAGGCGCTTGACGACGGCGTTCAGCCCGTGCTCGAAGTCCACGAAGGTCTCAGCCGCCCAGAGACGCGCACGCAACTCCTCACGGGTCACGAGCTGACCCGGTTGTTCGAGCAGAAGCGCGAGTACCCGAAAGGGTTGTTCGGGAAGGCTGATCCGCGCTCCCGCCTTCCGCAGCTCGCCCGAGCGCAGATCCAGCTCGAACACGCCAAACCTGACGCGCTGTCGGGCCGATGATGGCACTTCCTGCACCGGCAGTGCTCCTTTTGCGGGCTGTCAGTATACCGCCGCGCCAAGTGCCGACAAGGTTACTTCAGGCTGCAATCCGTTGACAGCATGCACTTTCGGTCGTCACCCAAACGCAACGACCGTTTCACCTTCCCGCCATTGAGGTAGCAGCGCCCCGCGCGCAGGTTCGTCGCCTCGACCATGAGGAGGCGACGATGCGCGCACCGGTCAGCGTTATCGCGGCGGTATTCCTTGCGACAATGCTCCTCGGAGCATCGGCGATGGCAGCCGACAGGCGATCGCCGACCGACATCGTGACAGCGTCGTCGCCGGCCGGAGTCGCCGCTCGGGAGGCGATCAGGGCATCCGTCGCCCTCCTGCCCAGGCCGCCCAAGATAATCGCGGTCATGGACATCACGACCGCGAAGCCGGAGGTCCGCGACAACCTGCGCCGTCTCGACGCGTTCACCGTCCAGGGCAACGGTGTCATTTACCTCGTGGAAGGCAGCGAACTGCTGCGCGGCGCGCAGGCGGGGTCGGCGTTCCATCGCGCCGCCCTGGCGGCGGTCATCTGGCACGAGATGGCCCATCTCGACGGCGCCGACGAGCGCGCCGCGCGGAAGGCGGAATCCAAGCTGTGGACGAGCCTCGTGCGGGACGGGCTCCTGGATCAGCTCACCGCCCTGCGGTACCTGGAGGCACTCGAGAAGCGGCGTCCCCGAGTCGCCCACTGATGAGCAGGTGACTCGACTCGATCGCGCGCGGAATAGTCAGCGCAGCTATCTCCACGGACATTCAGCTTTCGCGCCGCATCGCGCGGCGTGATTTGTCGTGGGCGCAGTCGTGGTGGCAGGATCTCCGCCAGTCGCATCTGGAAGTACCGAAAACGTCGGCTGGCGGGGCTTTGGACCGCGGGCGTTCGCTGCCAATTCGTCGAGCAGGCCGTAGAGCGCACGCTCGGTAGCCTCCGTGCCGCCGTAGAACTCGAGCATGCTCGCCAACGGCCTGGTCGTGGCCAGCAGGCGCATCAGCAAGTCCTGGACGGACTTGAGCTCCTGTACCTGCGTCTCGAGCGCCTCTCGATACGTGCCCGAACATCCGAATCCGTCACAGCCCCTCCTGAGTGCCCCCGGAGTGTAATCCCAGGCGGCCATCGGCGGGCGCCAGCAGGACGCGTTGACGTCTGTCACCCGGCGACGAGCGCAGTCAGCAGCGCGACTGTGCGGATCGAATTCCTGGTAGGGACAAGTGCTAGAGAGACCTATCGGAGCCAACCCTTGATGGCGAAGACGTACAGCGCAATCGCCATCCCCATGGCGATTCCGAAGGCCACCTGACCGAGCGTCACCGACCACGGATTACCTTCGACGTTCATTCCCAGCAAGCCGCCGGCGACGGAGGGGATTAGCCCGAGGAATCCGACAATCGCGAGCAACTTCATGAACTTATTCATCTCGAAGGACGTTACGTTCATGTGAAGCTCGATGAGAGACGTCAACGACTCTTTCAACTCGATGAACTTCTCGTGAAGCGCATCGATGCTGCTGAGCAGGCTGTCGAGAATCGGCTCGTTCTTCGCATCTGCCCCTTGCAGTTGCACCTTCCCATCAGCGAGCTTGCGAACAATCTCTTTGAGACGCCACACGTCGGCCGCCGCTGAAGACATCTCCCGTTGCAGCCGGAATGCGTGATTGAGGAACGCAGCCCCGCCCTCGTTGGCGCGGATCTCCTCGAGGCGAAGTATCTCCTCCTCGTGGCGATGCGCGACGTCCGCACTCCGATCGCGTGCGAGTGCGAGGATGCCATAGCTCGTTCGAGCCGGGAAGCTAGCATCTGCCAAGTCACCCCGCGCCGTCCCCGGCAGAATGCTCTGTAGTAGATCAGATGAATCCCATGTGGCGGTCAACAACCCTGTCTCAAAGACCATCACGAGAACGCGAGTCTTGGACACCGCAGGGAATTCGCCCTCGGCAACCGTCGGCAGAGAGAGGATGATGCTGGTCAGCCCGGAGATGCTCGTGACTCGTGACTGACCTACTGGATCTCGAAAATGCACGACATCTTCGTCGCGAATCCCGGCCAAGCGCACAAGTTCTTCGAGCTTATCGCGGTGGACACCGGACATGTGATACCACGCAGGACTTCGATGGCTGATCCAGGCTGTCAGGTCCGACCAGCTGACTGCGGTCGACGAGTGGACTTCCCCGGGTGTAATCATGGTGATCTTGGCTTCACCGCGATGCAGGGCGGGCGTGGACGCCTGCCGCTTCTGGACAGCAAGCGCGCCCGCTCGAGCACTGAAGGCTACCGCCCTCCCGACCCGGAGAAACCGAAACACGAGCGCCCCGCGTACTTCATCCGACACCTGCGGTAGGAGGGATAGCAAAGGGCCGCCGATACAGATGGCATCCACGAGTCTCCAGGGACTGCGCACCCATGCCGATTTGTCCCTGGCAACGGTGAACTGAACGGCGAATTCCGCGATGAACAGTCCGAGAACTACCCACTCCACGAAATCGAGCAGCCGATCCGTTGCGGGGGAGACGTCGAACACCAAGGGCCCAATGGCGGTTGCGAGCGCAACCAGCGCCAGAAAACCCATGACCGCTTCGCTCAGCACGCGTGATGCCCACATCAACGGCGTCTGGACTGTGTCCCGAGTGATCATGATCTTCGTTCCGGAGCTGGGTCATCCGAGCCCGTGATCAGCCAGGTTAGGAATGGACGCGATCATCTCGTGCGCCATGCGGCCTCAGGAACTCGATCAACCCGCTCCTGAAGACCGGCAAGCGTTCGTATGTATCCGACCTAGGAGCGTGTCCGAGTAATCGCCTGTGACATGTGAATTCTCGTGCTGCGCGCGGATCAGTTGTCCTACACTGCGGGCGATGGCCAAAAGGTTTCGCACGTACGTGCCCGAGCAAGATCTGTTGCTGCCGCCGAGCCTGCGGGACTGGTTGCCGGAGGATCATCTGGCGTATTTCGTGAGCGAGCTGGTCGATCAGTTGGATCTGTCGGCGATCACGACGGTGTATGAGGACGAAGAGCGGGGCTATCCGCCGTACCACCCGGTGATGCTGACGAAAGTGTTGGTCTACGCCTACTGCGTCGGCGTCTTCTCGTCGCGGAAGATTCAGCGCCGATTGACGGAAGACGTGGCCTTTCGGGTCTTGGCCGCCGGCAATGAGCCGGACTTTCGCACGATCGCCGACTTCCGCAAGCGGCATCTGGCCGCGTTGAAGGGATTCTTCGAGCAGGTGTTGCGCCTGGCGCGTGAGCTGGGGGCGCCGCGCGTCGGCCGCGTGGCGCTCGATGGGAGCAAGGTGAAAGCGAACGCGTCGAAACATAAGGCGATGAGCTACGGCCGGATGGGCGAGAAGGAAAGAGACCTGCGGAAGGAGGTCAAGCAGTTGCTCGCGCAGGCGGAAGCCGCCGACGCGGCGGACGATGCGTCGTATGGGACGAATCGGCGTGGCGACGAGTTGCCGGCGGAACTGCAACGTCGGGAGAGTCGGCTGACGCGCATCCGCAAAGCCAAACGCGCGCTGGAGGCGCGCGCCAAAGAGGAGGCCACGGCCGCGAGCCAGCCGGCGGACTCGGTGAACACCCGACCCGAAGGCGCAGTACAACTTCACCGATCCCGAGTCGCGGATCATGCACAGCCCTGACGGCTTTGTGCAGGCCTACAACGTGCAGGTCGCGGTCGACGAGCTGCAGCTGATCGTCGGCCAGGCCGTGACCCAGGACACGAACGACAAGCACCAACTGATGCCGATGATTACCACCATCGAGCGGCAGTCTGGTGACACGCCAGCGGAGTTCTTGGCGGACGCGGGCTATTGCTCGGACGAGAATCTCGCCGCGATCGGCAAGACGACCATCGACGCCTATATCTCGACGCGGAAGCAGAAACACGGCGAGCGACCGGGGCCGTGTCCGCGAGGGCCCCTGCCGAAGAGCGCCACGCGCGTCGACCGCATGGCGCGGAAGCTCCACACCAAGGCCGGCGGGGCCGTCTACGCGGCGCGCAAGGCCATCGTCGAACCCGTGATCGGACAGATCAAACAGGCGCGTGGGTTTCGACAATTCTTGTTGCGTGGCTTCGAGAAGGTCCAAGCGGAATGGGCGTTGGTATGCACGACGCACAACATTCTCAAGCTATATCGCCTCTGCGTCTGAGGGGCAGCAGCCGGCGCCCTTGCCGCTCGGTACGCACGGGACACCGACACGGCCATCCCCGAGAACGGTGACTGACAATGCGCCCGCACAGCAGAAGGTTTCGTGGCCATGACGGCGATTACTCGGACGGACTCCTAGGTCTGGTCGAGTACAAGCCGACATTTCCGATTTGGTCACGATTGATTGGTCGCATCCTACACCTGCGAGACCGCGCTCGGATCGAAATTCCTTGCGGTCTGGGTCGCGCATCCCGATAGCCGCCACGTGACCCGAGTTGTCGCGGGCGGCACGACGCCGCGGACATTCTTGCGGACACCTCGCCCATCTGGCGGTCTGTCTTCGTCCAGCGGTCTCGCCCCTCAGCTGCCGGCACCGGCAGCGCCCAGATCCGTCGGAGCATCGACCCGAACAGGCGCGGGTGTGGGCCAGCAGCGCCACCAGTTTTAGGCGTCCGAGACGCCCGACTCTAGAGGTGGTCGTGGACCCATTGCCAGATCGCCAAATCAAGCTCGGCCAGGTTTCGAGCACCGGCAGGCTTGCTGCGCAGAGCCACGCGAAGTTGCCTGGAGAGTTCGACGTAGCGCTGGCCCTCCGTCGCGGCTCGGCGCGCGCGCCAATGATTCGCCTTCGGCCACTCCCGCACGGGGCCGTTGAGCACGGGATTGACGCTCGCCAAAACACGTCCGGGTTGATTTCCTACGTTTGGGCCGAGAAAATCCGTCGCGTGCTGAACCTGCTCATCCTGATCGGCCGCGGATTGGCGCTCGCATTCCGCGGGCATCACGAATTGGTGCTGGAGAACCTCGCCTTGCGGCAGCAGTTGATGGCGGCGAAACGCGCGGCCAAACGCCCGCGCCTCCTGGCGAGCGATCGACTGTTTTGGATTGTGTTTGCTCGATTCTGGCGGAACTGGCGCTCGGCGTTGGTGCTCGTTCAGCCGGACACCGTGGTGCGCTGGCATCGCAACTGGCTCCGGCGCCGGTGGACCCGACGGTGCGCGCCCCGACCAGACGGCCGCCCACCCGTCGATCCGCAGGTCCGCACCCTCGTCCGCGAGATGGCAACTGGCAACAAATTGTGGGGCGCACCGCGGATTCATGGCGAGTTGCGTATGCTCGGGATCGACGTGTCAGAACGCACGGTGTCGCGTCTGCTAGAACAGCGGCCGCGTCGCCCTTCGCAGACATGGAAGACCTTTCTCAGGAACCACCTCGCGTCAGCGGCGTCGGTGGATTTCTTCACGGTGTCGACGCTGACCGGACGGGTCCTCTTCGTTCTCGTGGTACTCGCGCATCACCGTCGGCGAATCGTGCATATCAACATCACAGACCATCCGTCGGCGACCTGGGGCGCCAACAGGTGGTTGAGGCGTTTCCAGACGACACGGCACCTCGCTGGTTACACCGAGACCGCGACCGGATCTACGGCGACGCGTTCCAACACCGAGTGGCTGGCATGGGCATCACGGAGGTCGTCTCCGCGCCGGCCAGTCCTTGGCAAAATCCGTATGTTGAACGCGTGATCGGATCGATTCGCCGCGAGTGCCTCAATCACATCGTCATCTTCAACGAAGCGCACCTTCGACGCGTCATCACGACCTACCTCGCCTATTATCATCGGAGCCGCACACACCTTGGCTTAGACAAAGACAGCCCAGACCACCGGCGGCTCAGCACGACATCGACTGGACGGATCGTCGCGATCACTGAAGTCGGTGGCCTCCATCACCGATACGAACGGCTGGCGGCGTAAACGTCCACAGCCGAAAATACCGCGTGCGACATCGGCGCGGCATGTCATCAGGCGCGGGTCGGTTAGCCTTTGAGTCTGCATCTGCAGCGACACCGCCACATGTTCGGCGCATCAGTACGTGACCGATGCCATTCGGTTCTCTCGATAGAATATTGGTCAAAAGGGCCAGGTGCGGTTTTGGCGAATGTCAGTCCTGAACCATCGGCGCGTCGTCGGTCGCGGTGCGCGCAGCGCCCGCCGCGCTCGGGAGGCAGGTCGGTCCGGGACAGCTCGAGTGCCTCACGGCGCCAACGAGCTGCGCTATCGGCCCAACTCTCGCAGTGCCTTCAGCTGCTGCTCTTCGCAGTAATCGCGCACCATGAAATCGTCGGGCGAGTCACTCGCGCACTTCCTACGGATCGTGCGTTCGTTGGCCGACGACATTGTTCGGGATTCCAACTTCGAATGGCCAATTTGCTGCTGTTCTTCGCAGTAGGCGCGCACGGTAAAGTCGTCCGGCCAGTCCTTCGCGCACTTCTCTCGCGCGGTCTGTACGCCACGTCGGCTGTCGGATCCTGGCTGTGGTGGCGGTGGTGACAAGGCGGGGGCTGGTGGTGGGCTCGATATAGCTGGCGTAGAAGGTGCCGTGCGCGCCCCGGCCGGTGCCATCCGCGGCCCCTCTGCGTCTCGGTCGAACGCAGGACCAAGGGCAACAGCGACTAACACTGCAACCGCGACGCCAACCACCGCGACCGGAAGGAACGACCGACGTCCTTCAGTAGTCGGTACCGATGCAGACCCACCGCCAGCTGAATCTCTCGGTTGCACGGCGGAGCGCGGTTCATCGCCTCCTGAATTTGTCGGGCGCACAGCGGGCCGCGGTTCATCGTTGGATTCGGCGTACGGATCAGGAAGCGTCGCGGATTGCCAATTCTTGCAGAACCTCGCGTTCGGGTCGGCCCTGGTCCCACACCTGCTGCACCGGACCGAGCTGTGGCCCATTTCAACGAAGAGCACCCATGCGAGCAGCGGCCCAAGCAACCAGCCTGCGCCAATACCCATCCAGATACTGAACCCACGGGAGCGCGCCGCCGCCACGCCTACGAAGATGCCGAGGGACCAAATCAAGAAGTAGATCATCGTGGCCTCCGCGTCATCAGCTGCTTCTTGTGCGCCTGCGTTGCGCGCTTTGAGGCTCCACGAGCTGCAGTACGACAGCAGTTTGCGTGGTGCGGGCGACCTAGGCAAACGTGCCGGCGTCCCTGCCTTCGAGCCGCACATCAAAGCCCGTCGTTGCGAACGCCGCCGTTCCTCCACGCTCGGTGTCTGAAACGCCGCAGGCTCCGACCCCGAGACCGGACGTCGGTCCTCCGCCCGCTAAGCGGTGCCCGGACGGTCAGAGTCCGGTGCCACAACTCACGCGGCTGAAGTCGGCGGTAGGGCGCGCGAGATATTCCTCCTCACCGAGGGTGGAACGATCTCGGCGCCGACTACTTCGACCGGATGAACACCGCCAAGCTGAAACGCCATCACCTGCGGCGTCTCGCCGATCTCGGCTGCGACATCAGCTCACTCGCTGTGCCAGCGTAGGGACTAACACGGATGACTTTCTAGGTAAACCACTCGAGTGGCTGAGCAAACACGCCGGAGTCCAATAAGGGCGTCTATGTCAACTGATGAGCATGGCAAAGTGGCTGGTCGCACAGGAGATACAGCTGAAGTTAGATCTCGCGCGCCGAGCCCGTAATGTCCCATTGATCGGCCAACGCGCGGTCAGGCCGCGCGTTCGTAGTAATTCAATAATCCGCCCAGGCGCGGTCGGCGACGAATCGAACCCGTCGTGCGCGTCGGCGCGCCGGCGATCAGCGTATTCCCGAGCCCTTGATGATTCCGTTCGAGATGGTAGTGCGCGACAAAATCGTGCACGGCTCGATGAAAATGGCGCTCCCCCAGCGGAATGATCCGGTCGAGACATTCTTCCTTAATCGACGGCACAAACCGTTCGGCGTACGCATTCGCGTTCGGCGCCTGATACGGCGTCTGGACGATCCGGATTCCAGCCTTGCGCAGGCATTCGCGAACTGGCCCACGCCATTTCGAATCCCGGTCGCAAATGAGCACGCGACACGTTTCGCCGTCTGCCATCGTCTCGCCCAACCTGACGCATGAACGCCTCGTCGGGGTGCGGCGTGGACGCCAGAATCTGCACCCGACGAGACGCCAGGTGGATCACGAACACCGTGTACACCATCACCAAGCCTGCCACGTCCAGACCTCGGTTGTGAAGAAGTCCGCGCCCGCGTGCCTCCTTGTGGGCGCGGAGGAACGTCTGCCACGACGCCGGCCGCTGGGGGACCGGCGGCAGGCCGTGCGCCTTCAGGATGCGCGCAATCGTCGAGCGGCCAACTCGATGCCCGACGTTCTTCAGCGCGCCTTGGATCCGCGTGTAGCCCCAGGTCGGGTTCTCCCCCGCCATCCGCACAACCAAACCGCGAATCTCGGCCAGCACACCACGTCGCGGGAGCGGCGCGCGTAGGTCCATTTGCGGGCCACGAGTTGTCGGTGCCATCGCAGCAGCGTATCGGGCGTCACGATCGTGGCACCTGCCGCAAGAACCGCCGCCCCACCGAATCGCCCGCACGGCCAGTCGTCGTCGGTCATCATCAGTGAGGCGCAGGCGCCGCCCACCCACCTGCGCGCGCAGGATACGATTCTCTTCGATCAGGTACGCGAGCGCGTCCCGCTCTCGGCGATCCAACCAGCCGATCGACTGCGAACCACATCTGGAACGCCGACATGTCGATCACGGGTGCAAGTCTACATCACAGGTCACAAACTGGCCCGTCGCTCGACGTCGATCGTGCAATGGGACATTTCGGGCTCCCAGGCTCTTAAGAGATCGCGACGCGATCTACGGCGACGCGTTCCGATGCCGAGTGGCGGGCATGGGTATCGCTGAGGTCATCTCAGGGCCTTCCAGCCCATGGCAGAATCCTGTACGCCGAAAGGCTGATCGGATCGATTCGGCGGGAGTGTCTGGATCATATGATCGTGCTCGGAGAGCGGCACCTACGCCGAACCTTGGCCGCCTATCTGACCTATTATCACCGCTCCCGGACGCATCTCTCCCTCGCGAAAGACGCGCCCACATCACGACCGGTGCAGGCGATCACTGAAGGCGACGTGATCGCCTTTCCGGAAGTCGGCGGCCTCCACCATCGCTATGAACGACGCGCAGCCTGACGTGCGCTGGCGTCGGGGCGCGTGCCGCGGACACGTGTCGGCCCAGCGGGCAGACGCCCGCGCGGTCGGCGGCCGGCGATTCCTAAATCGTGCTCGTCACCTCTGTGGCTCGAGGGCGCCGGCAATCGCAGGCACGACCCGCAGCGATTTTTGGCGAAGGACAAGGCGATCGCCTCCCGCTCCCGGCGATCCAGCCAGCCGGTCAACACGCCCAGCACCATCTGCAGCGTCGCGGGGTCGATCACGAGGTCGAGCTTATATCATCGGCACGTCTGACAAACGTCGGCCGAGTCGTGAAACCTTACGGGGTGCCCGCCGGGAAACTTCCGGTTCCTCCCCTCACGACCTTGGGCTTCTTTGCGTTCGACACCCGCGTGTGTTCGAGAGTTACCGTAGGACAGCGGGTGTGAAGAACCGGAGCGCGAACTACCGAATAGTCGGATGCGTATCCCCGACGTGTTCGAGCTGTTTGTCGGCGACTTTGTCGAGCGTAACCATCCGGAGGTGACACGTGACTGTCAAGTGCCAGACATGTGGAGCGCTATCCATCGTTACCTCGCGAGATTTGCGCTTCCTGTCAATGTGTCTGCAATGCCACGCACTGTTCGGCTCGGACCCAGGAAGGCCGGCAGCACACGCTGGTACATCGGAGGCCTCCGCGCCTGAGCCAGTGAGGCGCGTCCGCCTCTATTGGGATGCCGGGTACGTGTCTGACTATTCGGCCGATCTCAGCGATCTCGACTGCCAAACTATCACCCTCCACACGAACGGCACGGCGATCACGCTACATGCGATCGGCGGCATGATCCATCATTTCACCGACGCCGCGGAGGAGGACGAACATGGCTATCGCGTTTTTCGTGAACGGCCACATGAACAACAGGCTACACACAGCCCGCCCGTTCCATCGCGGCCATTCCTGGCACCTGCAGACACGTTCGACTACGTGGTATCGATGCCAGCGGCTGGCCAGGCGGCAATCTGTGAGCAGCGGCAAGTTGAACTCACGACACAGGAACCAAGTGGCGAGGATCGGTTACTTGGAAAGGCGCCTCAGCTGCAGATCGAACCGGTCGGCCCGGTGGCCGGCGGAGGGGCATTGTCGCCGCTGAGCGACATCGTTCGGCCAGCGTTTCTCGGGAGCCGCGTGACGCTGACAGCGCATGACTCCGCACATACCACGGCTATGAGAGCCTGGTTCTATTTTCCCCAGGGATTGTCGGTGCCCTTCGGCCTGGCGACGCTCTCAATCTGACGCGCACGGCCCGTGGCGGGCTTGGGGTTTCGGTATTCCGGGCGGTACGGCTGGTCGCTGCGCTAGGGGCGGTGACCGGCGTTCCGCTTGGCGATCTCAAGGTGATCGTCCGACGTGATCGACTGTCTCGGACAGTATCGTTTGGAGGAGAACCTGCGGCGCCTTGGTTATACCCGTTGGAGATCACGACGCGAGAGAACCCGCCAAGAAAGCCAAGGGGCTACCAGATCAACGTGTGGTATCGGGCGTGGCCTCCCCCGGAAGACGCCGATGAATGCGTATCGATTATCCGGCCCGGAACGTTCCCCGAGACTGATGCGTTTGCCGCGACTCATCTCCTCGCGATGAACGGTGGGCTGCACGTCGAACGTTGATCCTTGCTCCTTCTGAAGGGCGTATCGAAAATTGCTGACGAAGTCCTAAAGCGACCTGGTGTGGCGGCCTCGCCGCCACCGCGTTCACTCCAGCCGCGCAGGCGCCCAGGGTCTATCGAAAGACCTCACGCTCGAACTCTCGGTCGTCGAACACCTTCTTCACCGCGGGCCAGGTGGCCAGCAACTCCCACCACGTCTTGAACTGACTCTCGCCCATCCCTCTCGCCTGGCGCAGCAGCTTCAGCGCCTCGGCGGGATCGCCGTCGAGATACGTGAGGATCCCGAGGTGCACGACGCGGACCATTTCGTCCGGCGTGAGCGTCACGATCCGCTTTCCGAGCGCCCGGGCCTCGCCGAACTTGCCCGCGCCGACAGCCGCGCCGACCTGCATACCGAGATTCCACGCCGTCTGCACGTCCAGCAGTCGCCGCAACTCCTTCAAGGGGTCGCGGCTGTCGTCCACGGCGATGTTGACCATGGGCTCACCATAAGCCGACGCGCCCTTGCGCACGACTGTCAAGAATGCGGACTGCCGCCCGCGCTTGTCGCCGCCGGCGTCGTCTCCCGCCTTCAGCGCCGAGAACAGGCGTTCCGCGAGCGGTCCCTGCATCTTCTCGAACGCCGTGGCCATGGCCTCGATGACCTGCGGCCCCACCAGGATGTTGCCCTGCACGGAGCAGGGCTCGCCGACCTTGTGCCCCTTCCAGTCCATCGCCCCCGGCCCCGTCGACGCGGCGACCCGGCCCGTGACGTCGATCAAAGCGAGTTGATGGGTCGGTGCGAGGTCCTCCTTCAAGAGCTGCGCGATGATCTCCTGCGGCGACAGGCCGGACTTCAGCAGCGCCATCGCGCGCGGACCGTGCTTCACGAGGACGTCCGACTGCCTGGCGACGACGCCGACCTCCGGATCGATGACACCGATGGCGAGCCGGACCGCGAAGACCTTGGACGCCACAGCGATGCCAATCTCGCCGGTCGCGGGATCCCGCGCGATGATCGAGAACGTCGCGCCGGCGGCCGACGGCCAAAAGATCAAGGTCGTCAGTAAGGTTGCACGACCGACGCAGACGGCTGCGGCGTGAGGCATGGGTGATCTCTGCTGATGGGCTGCACGCGAAGTCTACTCCATGCCATCGCAGCCCTTGCCATTTGCCACGTGTAGCCTGCCAACTCCCTGTCGGCGAGCCGTTCCACACCAGACGAGGCAGCCGGCTCGCTCGGCGGATCCGGTGGACAGACCAACGACACGAGCATGCCGATGAGCGACTACGACCCGATGCAAGCCTTCAACTATGGCGTGTTCGTCGAGAACGCCTACCAGATGTTCTCGACGAGCCGTGGCGACTTCGACGCCGCCCGTGTTGCCGAACCTCTTCCCCCCGGCCTACGACGTCGTCCTCTACCTGACCACGATCGATCACATTGCCGGAAAGACGGAGACCGTCGATGGACTTTCGCATAACCTCGACGAACATCAGCTCGGCGAGCTTGGCGAGCATCGTCTCCACACCCGCCGTGCCCTGCTGGCCTTCTTCGACGGCGGCGCGGACGAGGCTCACCAGCCAGTCCTGGCTCGCGGTCGACACGCTTGCGTGAAACATTCGTGGCAGTGCATCAAGCAGCGGATTGAATGGTCGCGTGTCGCAGCCGAATACCCGCACACGAAATGGCTGCGGTCTGGACCGCCGCCCTGGTTCAAGACGAATGGCAACAGAGGGACCGATCAGTCGGGCGCCTATGTATCGAGCGCAGGCTCGCCGCGCATGCCCGGCGCGGACGAGAGAATGTGCTCGTCGCCCCTGGGGATTACGACGAGGTCCCGGCGTTCAACCGCATCGCGGGCATCACATCCGGTGGTTCGGCCCAGCACGATCCTATGAGAACGACGGGGAACGCGATCACGTGATCGGCGTTGGGCATGACGTCCCGCCTGAACGTCCTTGAGTGAGGCGTGGCTGAGACCCATGGCGAGAACGCCTGCACGTCGAAGAACACGGCGCCTGTGAGCCGCACAGCGCTCAGAACGTTGGACAGCACGTCCACGGTGGCTGTCCCTACCAGAAACTCGGTACTTAATAGCAGTTGAGGTTACCATGCCAGAGCTCGCAGTCCCTTCTGTAGCTTGTTTTCGGACTCCACTTCCGATCGCGGTCGCAGATCAAGACGCGGTGTCCGTCGAGCACACCCTCGCCCGCAGCGATGAGCTGGCGTACGATTTGGCGTCCGAAGGCCTCGTCTGGATGCGGCGTGGATTGAGGATCGTGGCGATGGTTGACCGTGCCACCTGATGATTCAGATTCTTCAGCGCGCCCTGGATCCGCGTGTAGCCCCACCGCGGGTTCTCAGTCGCCATCCGCACGACGAGCCGGCGGATCTCCGGGCGCACATTCGGCCGTCCGGGACGACGTTTCGAGGACGTCCATTTTCTGGCGATGAGGTGCCGATGCCATCGCAGAATCGTGTCGGGTGTGACGATCGTTGCGACCTGTCGCCAGCACCCGACGGCCCAGCCGTTCGCCGAGGGCGGCCAACCGTCGCCGGTCGTTATCCGTCAACCGCAGACGCCGATGGCGCAGCTACGCCTTCAGCACTCGGTTCTCTTCGCGCAAGTACAGGATGATCTCGTGTTGTTCGTGTTGGAGCCGGCCGAGAAAGGACGCGACGAAGAGTTGCACCGGAATCACAGTGCGGAGTCTACGCCAATTGCCGGGGGTGGTTTTCGGACACTACGGGCTCACAGCATCAAAGGTCAGGGCACGTTCGCGTTCCTGCACGAGCATCTGCGCTGGCCGGTGTCCGGCGAGCGCGTCCAGATGGGGTGAGGACGAACATGCCTATCGAAAAATGGAATGAATCAGGCCGCGATTGGGAAGAAGATCACGGACTGCTGGACGACGAGCAGGTCGCGAAGTGTTCGCGCGCGGATGTCGCAGAGCAGTTCCGCTCGCCCATCCCCACGAGGATGATTTCGAACGGCGAGTACATGCCAGTGCCGCAAACCGACAAGCAGAAACGGGTCGAGGCGCGCATCGAAGAGCTCAGCACCGAGGCCAGCAAACGGCTCGGCGATGGATCGGCGGCGGTTTCTGAGAAGTTCGGGCGGAATGGCAGCGGCGATGCTCGCGATGAACGAAGTCTTCGGGCGCTTCTTCAATGTCAGCCTGGCGGAGCTGTTCGAACCGGCAGCGTACGGGGCGGCTGGCCGCCCCGCAGGATCTGTTCGTGTTCGACGACCAACTGCACTTCGTCCGCGGCAGCCGGCCCTCTCCGGCGGGCCTGCGTGCGATCGCCCAGGGGCCTTCGTCTGCTCCGACGGTGAAATCGAATCCGTTCAACCCGCAAGGGAAAGCCGATGAGCGTGGTGAAACGTGGGGCGTGTGGAACCCGGCGCTGGTCGGCCTGCCGATCGATGCTGGATACGCGCACATCACTCAATTCATCAAGGACGTGTACCTGGACAGCCAGGTGACGATCGGATTGCTGAGCAACGTGACGGCTTCCGGCATCCAGATCGAGGGCGAGCGCCGAGCCGCCGAAAAATGCCAAGAGGCGCAGCTCGGGGAGGTTCTGACGGCCGCGCAAACCGCGGCTGCCCGCAATTTCGTGAACGAAATTTCCGGCTCCACGCGCATGCTGTGTCACGGCCTGCTCTATGTCGGCAAGGGCAACCTGCGCTGGATACAGGAGCAGACCGAGAAGCACGAACCGGATTCGTGGAAGGGCTACAACATCTCCAATGCGGCCAAGGTCGACGATGATCCGAACAGCCTCATGCGACAGATGGCGGCACGATGACGAAGAAGTGGCCTATCCCACCTTCGAGTTGATTCAGAAACACTACGAGCGCATCAAGAGCCGGAAGCCGGGCTTCAACAACATCTGCGTGCACAAGGGCCTCGCGCCGGGCCCGCCGGATCCACGGACCGGACATCCGGGGGACCTGCCGAAAGCAGCGCGTGACTGGCCGAAGCTCAATTTCATCAGCTATCACTCCTGCATTCAACCGAGCTTCTTCTTTGCGGAAACGCTCGACGACATCAAGTCGGGCAAGATGCGCGGCGGCGTTCCCGACATTGCGTGGACGACCGAATATGCGCAGCTTGTGCAGAACCTGCCCAATTGCTACGCGGAAATCGGGACGACCTGGGCTTCGTCGATCGTGACGTTTCCGACGGTGGCGGCGCACATCATGGGTCAGCTCATGAAATTCATGGGTGAGGACCGGATCGTGTTCGGCTCGGATTCGGTCTGGTACGGGTCGCCGCAGTGGCAGATCGAAGCGTTGTGGCGATTCCAGATTCCGGAGGAACTGCGGAAGAAGTACCGGCTACCCGGAGCTGACCGAGCGAGCCAAGCGCAAGATCCTGGGTCTGACCTCGGCGAAGTTGTACGGCATCAAGGCATTGGATACGGGTTCGTACAAGCCGGTGCCGAAGGACTACGAATCACGAATGAGCCAGGAGCTGAAAACGCTTCTCGAGTTCGGCCAGCTCAAAGCGGACAACATGTCCCGGATGAAGGAGACCTACGCTTCGCTGGCGATCGAACCGGATCATATCCGCTACGGGTGGATCCGCGAAAGGGTATGAGCATCGGCGCGCGCGGTGGCGCCGGATCGACCGGCAGACATGAACGGATCGGGCGCGACCTGGTCGACGGCATCACCGTTTTTCTGGACGCCGGAGACCCCAAGGGCAATTGGCTGCCTTCAGTAACGTGCAATTGCAGCCGACCTGCCGACGTCGTGCAGTCGATACCCTCGGAGCACAACTACCGCGCGGCGTGACGGGTCGCGTCCGCGGCTCGGCCATTACGGGTCTGGTCAGCGAAATCGCGGAGATGTTATGCACCGGATCGCGCGGATGTCGTACACGGTTACCGTTGCGCTCACACTAGCTGCTTTCTGCCAACTAACGAGTGCACAAGAGCGACGGCCGAACATCGTCCTCATCGTCGCCGACGACATGGGCTACGGAGATGTCGGCTTCCATGGGAACAAGGATATCCCGACCCCCAACCTCGATGCCCTGGCGAAGAGCGGCATTCGATTCACGGACGCCTATGTGAGCACGCCCTATTGCAGTCCGACACGCGCTGGCCTCCTGACGGGTCGCTATCCGCAGCGCTTCGGTCACGAATTCAACATCGGCGGAAGTGACATGCATCCGGACGCGGGGCTGCCCGTCGACCAGGTCACGCTTGCCGACCGTCTGCGGACGGTGGGCTACCGTACCGCGCTGTTCGGCAAGTGGCACTTGGGCACGGCCGAACGGTTCCATCCAATGCGTCGTGGCTTCGACGAGTTCTACGGATTCCTCGGCGGCGCTCATGCCTATCTGAGCGCGCCTGTCCACGATGGGGAGGCGACAGTCCCGCTGACGGCGTACTTAACCGACGTGCTCGCGAATCGCGCAGCGGACTTCATCCAGCGGCACAAGTCCCAGCCATTCTTTCTCTATCTGGCTTTCAATGCTCCGCACCTGCCGCTGGAGGCCACGGACAAGTACGTCAAACGATTTCCGCACATTGCCGACACGACGCGAAGGACTTATGCGGCAATGTTGTCGGCGATGGACGACGGGGTCGGCCAGGTGTTGGCAGAACTGCGCGCCAAGGGCCTGGAGGAGAACACCCTCATCGTCTTCTTCAGCGACAATGGCGGCCCCACCACCCAAGCTGGCATCAATGGCTCCAGCAACGCGCCCCTGCGCGGCTCGAAACGCCAAACGTGGGAAGGAGGCATTCGCGTGCCTTTCCTCGCCAGTTGGAAGGGACGGCTCGCTGCGAACACGACGTATTCACAGCCCATCATCCAGTTGGACATCGCTCCCACGGTGCTTGCCGCGGCGCGTGTCCCACTCGATCGCAAGGCGAGGTTCGACGGCGTGAACCTGCTCCCGTTCCTCACCGGTCGGGCCCGTGGAGTGCCGCATTCGGCGCTCTACTGGCGTCTGGGCGCGATGATGGCGATTCGCAAAGGCGACTGGAAGTTGGTCAAGATGCACGACCGACCCTTCGAAGGCGATCCTGAGGAGTTGAGCGACCTGGCGGGCGCGCAGCTTTACAATCTCAAGGACGACATGAGCGAGAAGAGCGATGTTGCCGCGGCACATCGCGGCAGGGTGAGGGACGTCGTAGAGGAATGGCAGCGGTGGAACAAGCAGCTCCAGGAGCCTGGGTGGCCATCGGGATTGAACCTCACGCGTAACACGCCTCGACGATAACCGCATCGTGCTGCCTGTTCACCTGGAGACTGCGATCCGTGCGCAGCGTCTCGCGCGAGACAACCAAGCTATCTCCACTGACATTCTGGACTTTCGCGGGCGAGTTCTCGTCACTCAGGCGGCAAGGGGCGGCTACGGGAGAGCGGCGCTGATCTCGGACACGGTTCTGCCCGTCTACTCGGGCGACCGATCCGCTTGTCCCGGGCAGTCGCCTCCAGACGCACGGGCCCGCGGGCTCCGGTGGTCGGCTGTCGGTGATCATGCAGCCGCGTCGATTGATGGGCACGTCCCGCAGGCCGCCGATCGGTTGGCCTCAGCGCGGGCCCGGCGTGCGGCGGCCGCACGTGCCGTCAGGTCTGCTGGAACCGCGTCCCCTCTGCCGAAGTACATCTCGTCCGGCGTCTGTCCGCGAAACGCCGAATGGGGAAGCACCCGGTTGTGTTCCTGGACGTAGAACTCGACTAATCGCCTGGACGGTGGTGACGCTGTCCAACAACTGAACGACATAGTGCCCATCAACAGCGTCCTGCGGACGCTACGATCTACTACCGATTCCATCCGCTTCGCAGCCACACCCTGCCGGTCATCAGGTGGTATCACGTTGGCCACGAGCCTTACTATGTCGTGCTGCGGGCCGACGGTACGCCGCTGGCGGTGCCCGGCTGGATGACGCGTCCCGAGGCGGCGTACGCCGAAGTCGTGGGTGCCGTCCGGCTCCCGATTCCGGTGCTCCGGGAATTACAGCGCGTGGCCGTCGCTGGTCTCTCCTCGCGGCACAATGCCGACGAGGAGGATCCCGATGCGGCAGCCCCGACCGAGACGCCAACCACGACTCTTCGACGCCCCGCCACTCCTTCCCGTCGTCCGACTTCCCGTGGACGTGCAAGCGCAGTTACGCCACGCCCTGGTGCAGTGGATGCAAGCCGTGGCGAAGAGGCTCCGCGCGGAGGGCGGCGATGAACAAGATCACCGCTGATCACGTGGCACGGCGAGCCTGTGTGTACATCCGGCAGTCCACGCCGGGTCAGGTGCAGCACAATCGTGAAAGCCAACGCCGCCAATACGGCTTGGTCGATCGGGCGCGCGCACTGGGCTGGCAGGACATCGACGTGATCGACGACGATCTCGGAATCTCGGCGTCCGGGACACGCCGCGCCGGCTTTGACCAGCTGTTGCGAGCGGTGTGCACGGGCCGGGTCGGCGCGGTCTTCAGCATTGACGCGTCGCGGCTGGCCCGCAATGGCCGGGAGTGGCATACGTTGCTGGAATTCTGCCGTGTGATCGGGACCCTGCTGATCGACGCCGACACGGTGTATGACCCGAGCGTGACCAACGATCGCCTCCTGTTGGGCATGAAAGGCACCATCAGCGAGATGGAAGTGGCCAGTTTCCGCGAGCGCGCAGAGGCGGCGTTGCGACAGAAGGCCCAGCGCGGGGAACTGTTTCAACGGGTGCCGATCGGCTACGTCAAGACGCTGGAGGATCGGATCGAGCGAGATCCCGATGCTCGCGTTGCGACGGCCATCGAGCTGATCTTTCGGAAGTTTGCGGAGGTGGCGAGCGCGCGGCAGGTCTATCTGTGGCTGGATCAGCAGCAGATCCTGCTGCCCGTCGCGCGCGGACCCGATGACACGCGGGAGATCATCTGGCAACCCGCACGGTACTCTGCCGTGCTGAGCGTCTTGAAGAACCCGGTGTACGCGGGGGCGTATGCGTATGGCCGCAGCAAAGTCACGACCCGGCTGGAGGCCGGGCAGAAAGTCGTCCGGCAGGTGCGTCGCCCCCGCGACGAGTGGTCGGTCTTGATCCCGGATCATCACGACGGCTACATTCGCTGGGACGTCTATGAGAGTAATCAGACCATGATTGCCCACAACAACAATGCCCGGAGTCGCGCGGTACGAGGGTCGATCAAACGCGGTGGGGCCCTCTTGTCCGGGCTGCTGCGCTGTGGGCATTGTGGGGCCAAATTGCTGACGCAATATCCCGGGTCGACCGTGATTCGCTATCAGTGCTCGGGGTCCCTCCTCCATCGCGATCTCGCCTGTTGCGTGATGTTCGGCGGGCTCCGGGCCGATCGCGCCGTGTCGGAACAACTGCTCCAGGCCCTGACGCCCTTGGGCATCGAGGCGGCACTCGAGGCGATGGAGACGCTGCAGGGCGCCAGCCATGAGCGGATTCGGCAGAAGCGCTTGGCGTTGGATCAGGCGCGCTATGAGGTCACCCGCGCGCGGCGCCAATACGACGCGGTGGATCCCGCGAATCGCCTCGTGGCGGCGGAACTGGAACGCCGCTGGAACCACGCGCTGACCACCGCGGCGGAGCTCGACGCCGACCTCCGGAGCCTGCAGCAGCATCGCGAGGAGCCGCTGACGCTCACGGCGAAACGGGAGCTCCTGGCCTTGGCGCAGGATCTTCGCGGTCTCTGGGACCACCCACACAGTTCGCCGGCCGACAAGAAGCGCCTGCTGCGCCTCGCCGTGCGCGAGATCATCGCCACGTGTGAAGGCGACACCATCCGCCTGGTGGTGCATTGGCAAGGCGGCGATCACACGGAGGTGGAGTTCCCGAAGATTCGCTCCGGTCGCAATCGTTACGTGACGGATGAAGATCTCGTGGAGATCGTGCGCGCGCTGGCGCGAATCGAACCCGACGCGCGGATCGCATCGATCCTCAATCGTCAGGACCGCCGCACCCCACACGGTCAGCACTGGACGGCAAGCCGTGTCTCCTCGCTGCGCAACCACCGGGCGATTCCGGCCTATCGTGAGGGGGAACGTCAAGCCCGCGGCGAGATGTCGGTCCGTGAAGTCGCTATCGTCCTTGGCGTCACAACCACCACGGTCTTTCGTCTGATCCGGTTGAAACGGTTGCGAGCGACACAGGCCTGCGCCGAAGCACCATGGATTCTCCAACGAGCCGAGGTCGAGCGCTGTATTGCAGAACGAAACCGTCCAGCACCCCCACCAACAGTCGACTCCGCGCAATTGCCCCTTGAAACTCGCTAGCACCGAAGGAGTGCATCATGTCGCGCTCTCGAACGAGTGGAGGAAGAGCCATTGATGTTTCAGGGAGCGCCACCACGCTTCGATCATGGAGTTCGAGAACTTCAGTTCCGTGAAGGCCAAGACCCGGCGCAGAACTCCCGTGGTGATCAGGTTGTCGACCTGGGCATTCACGTTCTCGATGCCCGCGTCCGCCAACACGACTGGAGTCGTCTCTGACGGCGTCGCGCCCCGACTGGCGTCGATAAGCACCGCCACACTGTTCACCGGCGCAAACGTGTCAGCGACTCGCCACGCCAAGATCCGTCGCGAGAAGTTGTCAATCACCGCGTGCAGGTAGGCGCGAGTCCCGTCGAGCAGACGGATGACGGTGGTATCGATGTGCCACATCTCGTCGGCTCGCGTCGTTCGAAGGCCCACCTTCGGCTTGGCCGGGTGCACGCGGAGCCGGGGGCGGCGCCAGCCAAACCTCCGCACCAGGCGGTACCAGGTCGAGGGGGAAGCCCAGACCGTGCCAAGCCGCTGCGCAAGGACGGCGAGCGTCCCAGTCGGGACATGCCGGTACTCGAGCGCGGTCACCATGGCCTTGATCGCCCGGACTTCGGGTGGGGTCAGTCGATGGGGCGACGTGTGCGGACAGGACGACTGATCGTCAAGCGCACACGTGTGCTGGAGGCGTCGCCAGGCATGGAATCGACTCGGGGACAATGGCAGGAACCGCAGGAGCGCCCGCAACGGAACAAACTCTCGGGCACGATCCACGGCCCGCAGGATCCTGACCTTGGCGCGTCCGTCGGGCAGACGCTTGTGCGTCAACGTGAATCCCAAGCTTCGACGCAGAGCGAGGCCGAGCCGAAGGAGTGCCGTGAGCTTCTTCACGCGTCGCCGGAGCTCCAGGACTTCTTGCCGGAGTTCCGATTCCTTCAGGTCCGTCACGTCCAGGCTCACCACGACCTTCGGTGCCTTGCCGCGCCACCCACGGGCCGTCGAGCGAGGGACCCCGAGATCCGTGGCGATGGTCACGTCCCCGGTGCCCTGGACGAGATCCCGAAGCCGGTGGTCGTAGCGCTGCTGAAGGCGCCCCGTAGTCGTCATGGGGATGATCATCCGCCGTTCGCTGACGCCGCTCAACTACTCGAGGACATTACGGGCCCGTCCGCCGACGTGAGACGGTCCGCCGAAGTGACGACAACTCGCGCCGGAAAATGCAGAATGTCCGTGGAGACAGCTCGGTGATCCATCCGGCCACCTTCGTGATCGCCGTTGGAATGTTCGCTGCGGTCGTGTCGATGCTAGTCGACGTCGGGATGCCTGGGTTGCAACAGCGGGCTTTCCTTTCCCTGTTGCTGTTATGGCTTTCAATCGTCGTCCACAGCTTGGTTCGGGTAACAGCTGGTCTGGTCCAACGGCCCCACCGACCTACGGCGTGAACGCAACGTGAACGTCCGTTCACGGTCTTTCTGTCGTAGCGTTCCGGGAACGTGAACTACGCGCGATGCGGTGGGTTCCTCGTACATCGCATGAATCAGAGAGCCGTCTACCAATCCGACGAGGCCCGCGAGTCGCACGACGGCGAGGCGTTCGTAGCTTAGCGCAGTCTGACTTGCGATAAAGCGAGGCAGGGATTCGCGACGGCGAGCGGCAGATTCGTCGCCGTAGGCTACGTAGGCTACTACGTAAGAATAATCGCTAACTGCTCGCCTTCCAGCGTCGCCGAACGAACACGGACGCGTGCTCGGCCGGCCTTAGCTGAATTACGCCTGCGGAATCCGCGGGACGACGGTCGGTCGCCGCGCACGGCGACGTCCGCCGATCGCTATTGCTTGACCAGTTCCACGCGGCGGTTCTTCGCACGTCCCGGATCGCTATCGTTCGGGGCGACTGGCGCTATTGGCCCTGCGCCGGCGGCCTTGAGCCGGGCCGCCTGGATGCCGTGCTTGCCGGTCAGTTCCTTCACGACGGCGGCGGCGCGCCGCTCCGACAGGCCCATGTTGTATTCGTACCCGCCGACGTTGTCCGTGTGGCCGACCACGTACATCGTCAGTTTGGGGTCCTGTTTGAGGAGCTTCGCGATTTCCGCGATAGTCGGCGCAGATTCGGGCTTGAGGTCTGTCTTGTCATGATCGAAGTAAATGCCGTACAGCGCGACGTGACCGGTCGCGGCGATGTCCTTCGCCATCGCGGCCGCCTCGACGGTGACCATTTTGGTCTCCATCGGCACGGTATCGACCACCTCGAGGAGCGTGAGCGCGCGTCCGTTCGTCTCCTTGTGGGACGCAGACGTCCCGGTGGCGACGAAGACGGACACATACGAATCGCCCTGCGGTGCCGACCGTTTTGCCGTCATCAGGCGCTGGTCCTTCGCTCCGATCAAGGCGTCCTCGGTCACCTGGCCCGGCGGCCGACTGCTCCCCTTCGGAGGGTAGTTGCTCAGCATGCGGTCGCCCTTGTAGAGATAGTTCTCACCAATGGCGTAATCGGTGCCGCATTCCTTACCCGCGCACTGGTACAGGACGTTGAATCCGTTCTTCGTCAGTTCCTGCTCGTAGTTACGCAGCACCTCGAGCGGCGAGCGACCCTCCGGCGCGACATAGAGAATCCGCGTGACCTGCCCCTCGGCTTTTTGAGTCTTCGTCGGCG
Organism: Vicinamibacterales bacterium; assembly: GCA_963840865.1. GTDB lineage: Bacteria > Acidobacteriota > Vicinamibacteria > Vicinamibacterales > Vicinamibacteraceae > CAWJAP01. The sequence goes on along the minus strand of CAWJAP010000017.1, from coordinate 10,178 downwards.
AGATGTTGGGCGACACCTGCTTGAACGGACCGAGCAGCACCACGTATTCGTCGAACTTCTTGAAGTCGTAACCGATGATGGCCGATCCTTCGTAGCGTTTGATCGCCGCATGGTCCTTGCTTCCTGCCACGTCCTTAAGCTGCGCGAACGCGTTCGGAGTGATGAAGAGCACCGACGCTGAGAATGCGATGATCACGCCAGGCCAAATTGGCCGCACGGCGGAAGGCGCTGAGAGGTGGTTCGACATCATGGATGCCTCCTGAGCGCTTCGAGCTCTGCCAGCCGGTGGGTTCGCAGCCACGCGCCAACAAAGAGAGCACCTCCGAAGCCGGTGTGCTGCCTGCGTCGCTCGTGCGCGGTCAATCATCACACGAGAACCACTTCGCGGCGACAAGCCACCGCCGCTGAGCTGAGCTGGACTAGGCCGATCCTCGGACAGATCAGCCCCGCCGGGTTCGTCAAGCAGCGTGGTCCTCCGAAATGCCCCCGGTCGAATCCGCGCGCGATCTTTTTGTTGTTCCCATAGGCAGTACGCGAACGGACCGATTTTGGAGAGCCGCGGCAGCGCTATTGTGTCTGGCGTTACCACGACGCCAGACTGCGGCGAACGGCAATACGGACAGCCCAGAGCTGCGGCGCAGAAGCACGTCGCGACCGATGGACCGAGTGCAATCGTTGCGAACGCGTACGAGGGTCCATCTCAGCATCCATTCGCAGCGGCGGAAACGCCCGAGCGGAAATCTGTGAGCCGGTACTCACTTCGGCGGCAATCCACCTTTGACTCGCCTAAAACGCCCCACCCCACCGTCGCCGAAGTCCCAGTGCAGCGTGTCGCCTTCGATTCGGACTCTGTACGACCTCGTTCTGTTCGGCCAAGCGCGCGTTGCGGTGGGATTCAGATGGATGTAGGCCCGGGTCGTAAGGGCGTCACCCACAAGCTCGTACGAGCCCGAGGAGGCGAGGAAACCGTCGTATGCCGCCACCTTCTCACCCTCAGTGAGCGCGTCTCCCTTGCGGGGCCACATTTCTGCTACGAAGCTGTAGGTAGAGTCGAAGAAGATAGCGATGCCGCGTGGCGGCTCCTTTGCCGTCTTTCCCTTCACGACGTAGCTCTCGGCCACCCATGCTCCGTGGAGAGGGTGATTGTCCTGCGCCGCGACGGCGGTGGGCAGGGCGCCGGACAGCAAGAGGCTGAAAAGCAAGACAGAGGCTTTGCGTCTCATCGGAAGCCCTCCTGGATCAGGTGCGGGAATCAAGCACCCCGGCACTGAAGCGCGACGATTCTCGGTCGGGAAGCGGTCGCAGGCAATTCTCACTGAGGCTGAGACGTGACGCAACGACGCTGTCCCTCGCCAGAACCGCATCCGACTCGTGTGACGGTTGATTTTCGCGCTCCCCACAGAACACGATGAGGCGTGCTCGAAACAATCTTGCTGGTGGCGCGGGCGCTGACGCTGGCCTGCCGCGGACATCACGAACTGGTCCTCGAGAACCTCGCGCTGCGCCAGCAACTCAACGCGTTGAAACGCACGGCCAGCCATCCGCAACTCCGGGCGCGCGATCGGCTGTTTTGGCTCGTATTGGCCGAGATGTGGCGGAACTGGCGCACGGCGCTCGTGTTCGTCCAGCCTGACACCGTGGTCCGATGGCATCGCGAATGGCTCCGCCGGCGATGGACGCGGCGTTCGGCGCGGATTCGTGCGGGCCGCCCAAGGACCGATGCCACCATTCGCACGCTGGTGAGCAAGATGGCTGCTGCGAATCCGCTCTGGGGAGCGCCTCGGATCCATGGCGAATTGGGCAGAGTGGGCGTCGAGGTCTCGGAGCGAACCATCTCGCGGCTCCTGCGACGACCGCGTCGTCCGCCGTCACAGACGTGGCGCACCTTTCTCACGAATCACGTCGCCACGCTGGCGTCGATTGATTTCTTCACCGTACCGACCTTCACGGGCCGAGTCCTGTTCGTCCTCGTCGTGCTCATGCATCATCGCCGGCGGATCGTTCACGTCAACGTGACCGAGCATCCGACGGCGGCCTGGACGGCACAGCAGATGATTGAAGCGTTTCCGGACGACACCGCCCCCAAGTGGCTCCTGAGAGATCGCGATGCGATCTACGGTGACGCGTTCCGAGACCGAGTCGCCGGCATGGATATCGGTGAGGTCATCTCAGGCCCGTCCAGCCCGTGGCAGAATCCGTACGCCGAGAGGCTGATCGGATCCATTCGGCGGGAGTGTCTGGACCATGTGATCGTACTCGGGCAGCGGCACCTACGACGAACCTTGACCGCGTATCTCACGTACTATCACAGGTCTCGTACGCATCTCTCCCTTGAGAAAGACGCACCCACGCCTCGACCGGTGCAGCCGATCACCGAAGGCAACGTGATCGCCTTCCCGGAAGTCGGCGGATTACACCATCGCTACGAACGACGCGCAGCTTGACGTGCGCTGGCGTCTGGCTGTGTGCAGGACGTGTCGGCCCTCACCGGCAAGGCAACCCGCGGTCGCAATGTCCAGCGATTTCTGAAATCCGTGCTCGTCGCGTCTGTAGCTCAGCCGGCGGAGGCGCCGGCTCGACCCGCACCGATTTTGGCGAAGGACAGGAATCGATTAGCAGGCAGTCCTGCGCGACCGCGCAGCAACGTCCTGAGTTCCCCTCATAGAACGTGAGAGCGACAGTTTAAGCTCAACTTCGCGGCAATCTCAACCGTTCGCTTCGCATTTTGGATTGACGGTCCCGTGCGCCGGGTCTACAGTTTCCACCTCGCCTCTAGATGTCAATCCGGTCGGAGAGTGAAAGGACGCTCCCCATGGTCCGCAAGATCACTTTCGCCGTCAGTTTGGTGATGTCGCTGCTGGTTGCGCGAGACGCGTCGGCGACCCCCATCGAAATCACTCCTGTCGACCTCGACTCGTGGGTCGGCGGTTCGATCGTGCGGTCGCACACCGCTCTGTTCAAGACACAACCCGACACTCCTCCCTTCACGACCGGTGAGATTGGCAGCGATGTGTTCTTTGACGGCTTTGACGAGTACACCTATGTACACAGACTGATTTCCTACGGCGACGTCTACTCTTCGGGTGTCACTAGGGTAGCTACCTTCGGCCCGGCGCTTCGCATAAGGGGTTTCAACGGAATTGCCGGCTGGAGCTTCTCAGACGCCCTCCGAGCCGGAGGTACCGGGACCGACAGCGATTTCCGTATTATTGGCGAAATTGGGACCGGGTTGTATTGGGATACACGGCTCGAGTTTTGGGATCCGTTCGAGCCGATCCGGTTCTTCTTTGTTTCGGCCGTAACTATGTCGTGCCCGTCAATTGATCCGCACTGCTCGGTGCGCACAGGACCCTACGTCCTCAGTAGTCACGACTTTGGTGGCGGCCAGGCGTCGAGCTTAGCTCCAGTCCCAGAACCAGGCACAATCGCGCTGTTTGGATCGGGGCTGGTTGGTCTCTATGCGGCGATGCGCCGTCGTCGCAGTCCAAAGCAGTAGTCGTCGAGGCCAGACAGCGCCATTTCAGTGAACGCCAAATCGTCGGCCATACGTCGGCACTAGCGTCCGTAATTGCCCAATCCCCTGCGCTGCCTGATTAGCCTGCTCTACGTAAACTCTGGCAGCCGAATCGGGCAAGGACGGGTGCGTCAGGTGCGCCTAACCCCAGTATTCACTTGAGTTGGTGATCCGTCTGTGATCTATTACGCGCATGCCAAATCCGTATCCGACCGCGCTCCGCAAGCGCGCGGTGCGCGCGTACGAAACCAGCACAGACACGTACGCCGAAGTCGCTGCGCGGTTCGCGATTGGGCTCAATACACTGCTTCGATGGGTGCAACGCGCTCGCACGACGGCGAAGTGACCGCGTTCGACAAACGGGGCGGCTGGCGGTCGCCCGTCGATCTCGCTGTGCTGCATCGGCTGGTCTAGGAGAAGCCCGACCGCACCACCGACGAACTCACCCGCGCGTACAACCGCGACGTCGCCTCCGCGGCGCGCGTGCATCGGTCGAGTATCTTGCGCGCGCTGCGGCGGACGGGATACGTCTTCAAAAAAACGATCGCGACCGGCGGAACAGGATCGTGCGAGCGTCCTGGCCGAGCGGACCGCCTTCCGGCAGGGGATCGCCGGCGTCGACCCGCAGCGCCCGCCGCCTCACCCCGGTCGGCTGGGTCCATCCCGAGATCGGTGACGACGCCGACGATCTCGTGCCAGGGTCCCGGCTCGCCCTCGCTGCGCCGCTGGAGCGTGCGGACCCGTGCGCCCACGGGATTCCTGCCGACCTCGCGCATGAACGCCTCGTTGACCACGACGGGCCGGTTCGGCGCCCCAGCGTCAGCGGCATGCAAGCCGCGGCCGGCCACGATCCCGGCGCCGAACGTCGTGATAGCCGGCACCGACAGCAGCCATCGCGAATCCGCCCTCGTAATTGCCGTGCAGGCGAGCCGGAGGTGCACCGTCCTGCTCCATTTCCACCGGCACCCACTCCGGCGACATCGCCGGCAGGCGATCGCCGAGCGTCACGTAAGACACACCTGTCCCTACCAGAAACTCGGTACCCATTGTGGCAGTTGAGGTTACCCTGCACGAGCCGGCATTCCCTTTTGCAGCTTGTTTTCGTAGTCCGCCAAAGAGTGAGGCTGCAAGACCGCTCCACGCGCGGGACTCCCCCGCCGTGCACATCGATGATTGAAATGCGGCCAATGTCGTCGCCACTCCCCTGCCGGCAGATGCTGACCTTGAGTTCAGGAGTGTCCCTACCGGAAACTCGATACCGAGTGATCGTTGCAGTTACGGGCCGAGACTGATGCGGTCCGCCGCAGGATGCCCGCACTGCTCCCGGCGTTGTTCGCGGCCCTCCGGTCTGTCGTTCGGTCGCGTCTCGAGCTCGGGGCGGAGATTCTCGCCCTCCGGCATCAACTCGCCGTCCTCCAACGCGAGGGGACGAGGCGCCCGCAGCTTGGTCACGCGGATGGCTCCTTTGGGTGGTCCTGTCGGGGCTGTGGCGGAACTGGCGAGGCGCCCTTCAGATTGTCACGCCTGACACCGTCGTGCGATGGCATCGTCGCGGCTTCGCACTCTACTGGCGCTGGAGATCGTCGTCGCGACGAGCCGGCCGACCCGCCTGGCCGCCGACGTACGCATACTGATCCGGCAGATGCACGCTGCCAACCCGCTCTGGGGCGCGCCCCGCGTCGACGGCGAGCTGCGGAAGCTGGGCATCCACATCGCACAGTCGACCGTGGCGAAACACCTCCGCAATCGCGGGACGCCCCCGTCGGAGACGTGGCGGACCTTCCTCCGCAATCACGGTTCCCAACTCGCCTCGGTCGACTTCTTCACGGTTCCCACCGTCACGTGTCGGACGTTGTTTGTGTTCGTGGTGTTGTCGCACGACCGCCGGCGCCTCGTCCACTTCAACGTGACGGCGCATCCGACCGCGCCGTGGAAAACAGCTCCGCGAGGCGTGGCCATGGGACACGGCACCGCGGTTCCTCCCCCGGGACCGCGATGGCATCTCAAGAATTTCCTCGAACTTCTTGAATGGGTCTGTTTTCTTGTGGAAAGGACATCGGCCGCTTGCACACCCCCGCTGCAGTGCGGATTGCAGCGGCTTTATGTCTGCGGGCGTCTCCAAAATGTCTCCACGACTGGGGTCGATTCTGGTGAACTCGTGAGGACTCGCGCGTGCTCGCCACCTTCCTCCAACTCCTCCGGAATCAAACCCTTAGCCCCAGAACTCGCACGCCATCAGTAACTTGGCGAAATCGCCTTCTAAGGGTTCGAAACCCGTCACTCACCCCAATTCACTTCTTCTATCCGATCCCCGGATCCTGGCGCCTGAAAGTGAGCACCGCAGACCGGACAGCCCCGCCGTCGCAGACGCGGCTCCGATCACGGCTCTCCTCTTTTTGGAAGGTCACGATCCGGGAGAAGCCGCCCAGATTGCGGAGGCGCACCCCGCACTCCGATACGGCGCGCACGTCGAGGTGCGGCCCCGGGCTCCCCGCTTCCCATCGCGTCAGGGCGCAACGACGCCACCGGCGCGTGAGATCTGTCGATTTCAAAGAGGCCAATGCCATGAAGATGCGAACGGCGGGCCGCACGCGCGGCGCCGAATCTTTCGGCGTTGGCATTCTTGTCCTAGGGCAGCCGGCGTTGGCAACTGCGATTACAGGGATCAACAGGGTCTCGGCCACAGGGCTGGATTAGTGACGATCAGTCGACGAGCGGCTTCTGAAGGGGCTGCCTATGCGGGTCGGAAGCACTGCGGCGTTGACGTTTTCACGTGAGCCACCGAGATCATGAGGCGCCCGACTGATTGCGATGTGCACGTCGAAGCAAAGTGGTGATCTCGCTCACATTTGTGAACATGGCGTCGCCCATATATCGAAGGCTCGCGAGTGCGCGTTTGCCGGCGTCGTCATCGGCGGCTCCACACGCATCCTCAACCACGACCGGAATGTAACCGAGATCGGCTCCTTGCCGAATGGTTGGCTCGATTCCGATTTCTGTCGCGACGCCCACGATCACGAAAATGCGAACGCCACAATCACGGAGCGCAGTGTCGAGCGGAGTGCCCTCGAACGCTGACATGCCGATCTTGTCGAATACCGCCTCGGTGTCGCGCGGTGCGAGCTCCGGCACCACGGCGTGTGCGTCCGAGCCGTGAAGAAACCACGGGTGAACGTCAGCCATCGACGCCTTGCGCTGCCAGGCGAGGGCCTGGCGCATCTGGAACACACCCATCAGGTTCTTGGGCAGTGACATATGACGGAGAAAGCATGTCCGAAGTCCAACCTCCCGGGCCACAGCGAGCACGTCGGCGACCTTGGTGATGATTTCGCCGGCGTGCCGAAGCTGCCGCAGAATGCCGACCTGCATGTCGTAGACGAGGAGAGCGGTGCGGTCGAGATCGATTGCCTCTTCGACGCTCTCAGGAATCTCCAGGCCATACGCGCGTTTCATTGATGCGTCCTTGTACTGGTGTGGACTGCGACTGTTCCTGATCTGACCTTACCACCTGCCAGCATCGGCCGCGAGGGTGATGGCTTCCCATCCCTTTCAGTAATCTCCGTCGTGCGCCCGTCGGATGCGTTTGCGCACGAAAGCAGCTTCAGCGGGACTACGCGTTCGTCCGCTGTGAAGGAAATTCTGAGGGCGTTGCCGCGATCGATGCACCTTTACATACTCGCAGGCGCTCGCAGCCCTCACGGCCCCGACGCGCCTCGCGGTATTCGGTCGCCGTAGGACTGCTCTGAGCTCAGGGAGAAACGATTGTGCAAGCGAAAAGCCGACGCCGGCAGGTCACCAGCTCGAGCCCGAGGAAGTGGCTGCGCTCCGTCGAACCGCTCCCGGTGAAAATCCGATCATGCGCTTGAATGTGCGCCTGAAGGCAGCCTCCGACTCGTAGCCTAGACGGCCAGCCACTTCCGCCAGAGGCACATTGTCGGCCTTCAGCCACGTCAGGGCGACGTTCATTCTCCAGCGCGCGACATAGTGCATGACCGGCTCGCCGACGAGCGATGTGAAGCGTGCGGTGAATGCGGAACGGGACATCGCGACTTCGTCGGCCAGGGATTCGACCGTCCATGGGTGGGACGGGTCGCGATGCACGAGCGCAAGTGCGCGCCCAATCTGCTTGTCCTGGAGCGCGCCGAGCCATCCGGTTTGCGCAGCCGGATCCTGTGCCATCCACGATCGGATCGCCTGAATGACGAGGATGTCGGCGAGGCGAGTCACGACCGCCTCCCCGCCGGGACGCAGCTCCTGCGCTTCCACCGCCATCAAGCGGAGCGTGCTTTGGATCGATTCCAGCTCTGGAGAGTTCCAGGCGTCCACCGTGATCACCTTGGGCAGCAGGGTGACGAGCCGAAAAGCCGCGGGGTGATCGAAGCGAACCGCGCCGCCAGTGATTGTCGTCGGCGCGCCGCCGCCGCCATGCCGAACAATCTCGTAGCGATCGCTGACCTGTTCGCGTGGAAGATCGAACAGGTTCACCGGAGTCACACCGGGTTCACTCCTCAACACGTGACCGGCCCCGTGCGGCACGAGCGTGAATTGGCCGGACTGCAATTCGTGGTCTTTGCAGCCTTCTACTTCCACCAGGCACCGACCGGACGTCACGACATGGAACATCAGACAGTCTTCGAATGCAGGCAACGCCAGCGCCCAGGGCGCCGCGAATTCCGCCCGGCAGGACAAGACGCCGGTCATCCGCAGGAAATGCAGAGCTTCGCCCAGCGGATCAACTGCCGCCAACGGAATCTTCACGGTCCGAGTATGCGCGCCACCCCCACGTTCGTCCACGAATTGTGGATGAACGAGCCGCAATCCGGGACGTTCGAGCCTTGTTCGCCGAGGTGCCGGATTCCATTAGTGGAGCCCAGTCGCAGCAGGCGACCAGGGAAGAACATGTATGTCGTCGGCGGGGCAACCCTCGTCGCGAGCCTTCTGAACGAGAACTTGATCGACGAGCTCCGGCTGATGGGCACGGGCCAGGCGCTTTTCAGCGGCGTCAACCGGCGCGTCTCGCTCGATCTCGTCCAGGCGAGGTCCACCGAGTCCGGCAGAGTAAAATCCTCACTTACCGAATCGCGAATGTTGCGAACTTCGAGGGAGTGTCGGCCTTGTTCCCGGCGCACGAAGCAGAAGGCCGATGACGACACACGTTCACCGGAACACGTGAAGAGTGGCTTGCCGCGCCGCTCGATCTGCTCGAGGCGGAGATTACTTCTGGAGAGTCGTTCCTATGGTTGCCGCTGCCGAGCCCCGCGGACGACTTCGAGAGCCATCCGGCATGCTCTATCGACCCATGCTGATGTTGAATGTCAGCGTGCCCAACTGTTTCCACAACGATATCCACAGCGGCACGTAGCCCTCTGTCGCGCGGGCCGTGGTGATATCACCAAGATCGATGGCGTCCTTCCAACCGAATGATTCCAGCAGGTCGTGGCACGTGTTCTTCGCGCCAGTGTCATTGCCGCTCAGAAACACGGTATGCGAACCAGGCAGCTTGTCCGGGGCGACCATCAGGTCGCAGTTAATCGTGTTGAGCGTCTTGACGACCTTGGCGTGGGGAAACGTCTTCTGAATCTGCTCACCGAGCGATTCGAGTCCCGGGCCCTCAGGTGTCAACACATTGGCCACGTCAACGACGATCTTGCCGTCGAGGTTCTCAGCGCCGGCCGCTCGCAACGCCGCCAGGGAGCCTGCGCCCTGTGTGCAGTTGAAGACGAGCTCTCCGAAAGCAGACGTCTCAGCGAAAATACCAACGCGGCCCCTCGGGCCAGCTGTCTTGGCCCATGTCCGCGCCTGGGGATTGTCGGAGGTGCGTGACCCCATCATCACCTCGTGGCCGAGTGCGACCAGCTTCGAAGCGATCGCGTTGCCGACCATGCCAGTCCCAAGCACGCCGATCTTCATGATTCACCTCAGGGTGTTGCCACGTTGACCGTCCCTCTCTCCCCGAACGGAGCGCGAGTCGGGCGCGCATCGGCTCGACGCTCAACCGCATCAGGAACAGCAGATCATCGCTGGGCAGGAACTCCTTCATGGCTCCAGTCACCACATCGGCAAGCGTCTCGCCTTGCACACGATCGCGCTCAACAGCGGACCGGAGCACCTCCACGAAGCGCTGGATGTAGTTCGTCTGCCACTGAAGAATGTCGAGTCCGGCGACAGGCTGGCCATGTCCCATGAAGAGCGTTGTGTCGGCGGGGAGTTCGCGCTTTGCGCGTTCGAGGTTGGCCAACCAGTGATCGACAAAGCCGTCGGCCAGGAAGGCGTGCATGTGGCTATACACCAGGTCGCCGACAAACGCCTGCGGCGCGGCCCCGGACTCGAGGCGCCACAGACTATCGTGTGGCGATTCGCCCGGCCCGAGATCGGTCACTGTGAACACCGCGTCAGCGATGGCGACACGCTCGCCGCCGCGGACGATGCGGTTGGGGAATGTGCGAACGGCCACCCACTCGTCTCCGAACATCGGCCGGAGAATCTGCTCCTTCGCCGCATCGTCGCGGCGAATGACTTCGTCCACACCAGCGATGGCAACTATGGGGACATTGAGGCCGCCGAGCAGCGACGTCACCCCGCCATAGTGGTCCGGATGACTGTGCGTGATGATGACGGCTGCGAGCGGCTTCTTCAGCGCGTCGACCCGCTCTCGAAGCGCTCC
>CAWJAP010000016.1:0-68808 GCA_963840865.1 Vicinamibacterales bacterium | reverse complement strand
TTACCGGCGGGGTGCTGATCGTGCGACGACGAGGCTCGCTGACAAGTTGCTCCGCACCCTTGGCGTTTGGATGCGAGGCTGGCTCATCGCTGCATCAGCGGCCTCGCGCCTTGCCCAGCGGCTTACGACGAATAGATGCCCCGGCTGATCGAGATCCTGGATCAGCTCGTGCGCCAGGTAGCACCTATTCCTTTGGCCGCAGCAGCAACCAGAATATCAGCCCGTGCGTGATGAGAAGCGCTGGGACAACGACTGTCGGGATGTAAAACGCCGCTCCCAGTGACTCAGGGCCGACGCGCACGCCGATTTGGCCCAGGTAGATTGCGTTCAAGAGGTCGACTGCGCCCCACACATTGAACACCCACACAATCGGGATGGCCCAGGATGCGCGAGCGGAAAGTGCCAATGTCGCGACGACCGCAAGGATGGCTGCGACCAGATCACCATACGCAACCGGAACGGCGAACGCCGATGAAAGCGACGGCGATACGACCCCAGGGATTAGAAAGCTCAGCCCAACAAACCGGAACGTGTGAGGAACCACCACTGGAATGAGGGCATCCTCTCGGCGCATGACCCGGAGTCGCGGCCAGATATAGAGCTTCGTGACGTTGCCGAAAGCAATAAAGCTCATCAGAATGCTGAGCCCAAATAGCGCATCGCTACTCATAGATTGGCTCGTCGAGAATTGTGAGCCACCACGCCACCTTCTCCGTTGCGCGCCGCGTCATGTGCGGAACGGAATGAGTGCCCGCACGCGCGCATCGCGTAGGTACAGTCCCAGCCACGACATGACGCCCAGCATCACTGGAAACAGAAACCATGCGTCCTGTACTCTCACCTGCGTGGCGGTCGCCCCTCCCAAATACCCCGTGACGAAGATGCTGCCGAGTGTTGCTGTTTGCGGGATCAGCATCATGATGGTGGACAGGAGCAGGACCAGTCCGATCCACGGCGCGAGCGATGCCGCGTACCCGAATTTGGTCATCCCCTCCACGTATGGCGCGACGCCCGCGAGTCTCGCTCCGCCGTCAACGAGCAGGAACAAACCGACGAATCCGGTGAGCACCCAACCGGTCCGAAACATCCCCCGGCTCGTGACGACCGCGTTGGAGTCTTTGAGTTCAGCCATGGGCCGCGCCTCCACCAGAGCCCGGGGCCTCCATCACTTGGCGCACCTCGGTCTCACCCTGCCAACCTTTCCAATGCTCTTTGTGCAGTTCCATGAATCGCTTCGCCCATTCAATGGCGTCCTGCTTCGACTGCACGTTGAAGATCGCGTAGGCTCCAACAACCTCATGACCGCTATCAATCGGCCCCTCACTGGTCGAGATCTTTCCACCCTCGAGCCGGACACGCGCGCCGGCTGCGGTGGGCATCAGGCCAGCCGTGTCAACCAGGACGCCGGCTTGCACGGCCTCGCCGCCGAGTCTTCCGATGGCTTGTAACAGCTCCGCTGGTGGCGGACCAATTGTCGAATTTTCCGCGGCTTGATCAGAGTCATGAATCGCATCGAACCTGTCTCCTCTCTGCGTGTCCCGTGATGATCCCTTCCGATCGTCTAGCGCAGGCACAAGAACCTCATGATTGCGCTCTCCCTTCCCGCATGAGTGCAGGCGCTGATCGACTCTTCAGGTCAGACGCCGCGATATCCGACTCACGCCGCCGGCGCCGCGTCCACGAAACCTGCGACTGTCTGCAGACGACCGTCAGAAGCGACGACGGCGAAGTCAGTTCCGCCGAGATAAAGCGGAGCGTCCGGAGACCCTCCGGCGGCCCAGCTGAATCTCACGTAGCCGTTATGCGCCTCAATGCCACTCACCAATTGGAGCCGGTATCCGGGGAACTGAGTCTGTGCGGCCTCGATCATCGAGGCGATGCCATCGTGACCGGTCCCTCGACGATGAGCATCTATGTAGATTCCATCCTCGGCCCAGATCTTCGCGATCAATTCCTTACGCTGTTTGGGGTCGCGTTCGTTCCACGCTGCGAGATATCCGACGACTAACTCATTAACGTTGCTCATCTGTGTGTTCCTCCGCGACTGCGCCAACTTGAACAGCGTCCAAGTCAGTCAACGTCGCCGCGACTGTGGGCGTCTGATACCGTCAATGCCGTGTTGATGTTTTAATCGTGAGTGATCACCACTTTTCCGAAATGTCGGCCGGCCTCGAAGTAGCGGAACGCTGCCGGAACATCTGCAAACCGAAACACTCGATCGATGAGTGGTTTCAAGCGATTCGCCGTGATCGCTCGGTTCATGGCCAAGAAGTGGTCACGATTTCCGGCAAAGATTACGCGGATCGTGGCGACAGCGTTGTAAAGGACGTTGGTATCAATCGCTGACACAGCCCCGGATAGGCGACCAACAAAATTGATCTGGCCATCGAGGGCGGTGGCCTTGATGGACTGTTCCATCGTACCGCCGCCAATTTCCACGACCTGATCGACCCCGCGCCCCGCGGTCAGATCGCGGACGGCAAGATGCCAATCGGGCGTTGTCCGGTAATTGATTACGTCGTCGGCGCCCGCAGCCTTGAGCTTGTCGGCCTTGTCATCGCTCGACGTGGTGGCGATGACGCGAGCCCCAAAGGCCTTCGCAAACTGGACCGCGAACAATGAGACACCGCCAGATCCCAACGTCAGAACGGTCTCTCCAGCCTGGAGGCTGCGGGCGCCTGTAAGGGCGTTCCAGGCAGTGACTGCTGCACAGGGCAACGTCGCGGCTTCTTCAAATGAGAGATGGTCTGGGATTCGTACGAGCGCATCTTCGCTAAGGACGATAAATTCGGTCATCATGCCGTCGACAGATCCACCAAGCTGTGGGGCATATTCCCAGTCGATGCGGCCGGCGATCCAACGCGGGAACATGGCTGCTGCGACTCTGTCGCCGATTGCCACACGCGTGACGCCGGGGCCGATCGCGACGACTTCGCCTGCGCCGTCCGCTCCCATGACAACGTCCGGCTTCACGGGCAGCGGATACGTGCCTTGCAGAACCAACAGCTCTCGGGAATTCAGTGAATTGGCGCGTACTCTGAGCAGGACTTCGCGAGAGCCCGGCCGCGGCTGCTCATGTTCTCTCAGAGTGAGCCCGGGGATGCCGGCCCCCGAGTTAGCGTGATAGCTCCTCACGATGTTCTCCTTGAGTGAGGCGCACCCGAACGGTCACTCGGCGGCAGAATGCGAAGAGGGAGAATCGTGGCTGTAACCATCGACACTCCGAAGATCCCCCACTGCATCCGAGCCCCTTCGCCACTGGAAAGTTCAAACGAGCGGCTTCGAATCGCGCGTGTCGGTCAGGTTCTATCGGAGCGATCGCTAGCTGGCCGCCCGCAAGCTGCTTCGAGTCATCGGGCGTCGCAGGCGCGCGCCCGACTGTGAACGAAGAGAACCGGTTGGCCGGTTGCCCGCTCGCGCCAGAACGACGCCGTTCCATCGCGGGTTTCGATGACGGGCACGCGCCGGCCGTTTCGGGCGGGGCTGTGCCGACGCGTCCACCGATTCGGCCATGCCGACGCGCGCGGCCGCCATCACCGACTTGAGAAGCGCTCTGCGATTCATGACTCCCTCATGCCAGTTGAATACCGGAGGCGGGTACGGGAGTCGATTACATGCGAGGTAAAGTTCAGGAACGCCGCACGTTCCCGAACACCGTTGTCGTGCTGAAGATCAGGCGGCCGATGATCGTGCTGCAGGGCGCCAACGATCCGCGCGTGCTGCAGATCGAGTCCGACGAGATCGTGGCCGCGGTGAAGAAGAACAACGTCCCTGTCGAGTACATCGTCTTTCCAGACGAGGGGCACGGGTTCGTGAAGCGTGAGAACGAGATTCGCGGGTACAAAGCGGTCCTCGAATTCCTGGACACGCACCTGGCGAAGCCTCGCCCCTAGGGTACAGATGGCATGCTTTTGTACAGCTGCTGTATCTGTGGAATTGCGGTGATGCCTTGAGTGACCTTGTCCACGGTCGCCTTTGTGCAAGGGCTCGCTCCACAGGAAGGGACTGGTAAGTTTCGATTCCCGCTTCGTGGCTGCGACAAACCGGCGACCTGTGCTTGTAACGCTGCGACGAGTTGAGTGCCGAGCCACCACTGGCTACCGTAATAGATGTAGATCGCTTGCGGGTTGTTGTTCGGCCACCTCCACCAAAACCCGGCTCCGGTACCCGTATACTCCAGGGTCTGCGTCCACCCGGGCAGACCGTCATCTCTGCGGCGCACCAGCACATCGTTGAGATACATGTCGTAGACCAGCATGTTCCGACGATCTGGAAACGTGCGTCTCCAGCCCGTTGGCACCCATCCTCGCGCCGTCCACTGATATAGGACTGTGCCATCTTGTGACCACTGCTGCTCGCCAATCGGGTGGCGTTCCTGGCTTTGCCGCTGCGGCGTTGATCGCGGGCTGACCGTGCGCTGCTGGGCGAGAGCAGTGGCACTGACCGCGACTGCGATCGTGATGGCGAAGATCCCGGCGCGGCGTTGACTGGATGTGTTCATGGCTCTCGGACATCTCACCCCGCCTCAACTGGCGGTTACGGCGACTTCCGGGGCGCAGCACTCGCCCTCGACACCCTGAACTGCCAGGACGCCGCGGCGATCGTCAGTACGCGAGCGGACGATAGGCAGCAGACGCGGCCATAATAGCTGAGTTTGGCGGAAGGCCCCAGACTCGAACTGAGGACCGTTTTTACCGGCGCCACCTTAGCGGGGTGGTTGCCATGCCCACTGGCCTGCCTTCCGAGCGATGCTGCCCCGGCAGGATTCGAACCTGCATATCCGGCTTCAAAGGCCAGCGTCCTGCCGTTGAACGACAAGGCAAAAAATGGTGGCGGCCGTAGGAGTCGAACCTACTTCGTGACGCTCTACAGGCGTGTGCCTTCCCCAAGGCCAGACCGCCGAATGGTGCCGTCGCGGGGATTCGAACCCCGAAGACCCCGGATCTGAGCCGAGGCGCTGTGCCAGTTCGCTACGACGGTATGGTGCGGACGGCTGGATTCGAACCAGCAAATCTACTGCTCTCGAAGCAGCCGCTTTGCCATTTAGCTACGAGCCCCTAACACGCCACCCGGTGTACAAAATCACCGAGCGGAAAAGATTGGCGGAGGGTGAGGGAGTTGAACCCCCAGCCGGGGTAAGCGGTGACGGTTTTCGAGACCGTGCGACCTAGCCGATAGTCCGACCCTCCGCAGACATTTGCTGCGCAACGGTGGAAGCGACTGAAGCCTCTGGGGATTATTCGATGGGCAGGAGTCTCATCCCGTCGCGCGTGCTAATAGCTCAGCGCCGACAAGCGGCGCGAACTAAGTAGCGGCGATTGGGATGAGTAAAACTTCATGACACAATGATACTACCAGACCGGCAGCGGACTATCAACCCCCGAGCGGAATGAACACTATCGAACGCGGCCCCGCCTCCGCGCGTTTGTCGCCCACCATCACTTCGGCCCCGCCCTCTTCGAGCACCAGGATTTCTTCGGCGTTGTCGTGCATGTGCCAGGGAATGCTCGCACCCGGCGCCATCACCATGCACGCCGCGACGATGCAGGGCAGGCTTGCCGCATAGGCCCGCTGTGACGGGACGCGAGTGCTACGATCAGGGGCTCGGGCAATCAGCAGATGCCAACTCGTGCCTTCGTGGCGTTCGGCCCCCTGGTTCTATCAGCCGTTACCGCAGCGCAAACCAGTGCGCCACCACGTTTCGAGGGGCTGGAGCGGCTCTACTTCGAGCGCACGGACGACCCAGGCCACGGAGCCTGGCGTGCCGACGCCGTGCGCTGTCTGTTACCAGTGCGGCTACCACCCGGCTCCTGCGCTCGCACCGCGGCTGACGAAGAGATGCTTTCCGCCCGTGACATTCGCCTGCCGCTGGGTGCCGCGTCCGGCCGCGTCCTTTTGCGCCAGGTGCACGATCGCCAGCATCGCATCACCGAGCAGTGGTGGTGTCTCTATCGGGACAGCCGGCGCAGCGAGTGCTGGTACTTCGCACCCGACCCGCAGCGCACGGACAAGAAGCTGCTGGCCGAGTACCGACGTGCAGGATGTTCAGGCATCCGAGTCGGGCCACCTCGTTTTCCGGACCTGCGGTGCGATGTTTCGCCCGCAAGGTGCCTGGTGGTGGCAAGCGAAGGACCTCAGCTTCACTGTCTCCGGTACGACGCTGCGCTTGCAACACGTCATCGGTCGCTTCTACTTCTCGCGCGGATACGACCTGGGTGAGAAAGACCCTCCGTCGCTGTTCGTTTCGACCGAGCGCAGCGTGGCAGGCTCCGATCGGCTCGAGACGCGAAGTGTCGGCAACGTTGCAGACGCGATGATGAATCGCTGCGGCTTCCATGATCCGCTCGACGCCGAGGTCGCCACGGTGACGTGCGCGGACCTCGAGCGGGCGGCAGTGTGCCTGACGTCGACGAGCGCGGCCGAGGTGCGATCGCGCGCACGCAGTACGCCGTCGTTCGTCGAACGAGGGGGCCGCCCCTGAGCCGGCTCGGCTCAGTCCTGTCTCAGCGCGCCGACTGGATCGATCCGATGCTCTGGATCGCACCCACCGAAAGGGACACCGGCACTGAGACGCTCGAAAAAATCATGTCGGAGGAGTCGCGACTCGGGCGCCAGGCGATTGAGACGTCCTACGCGCTGAAGCAGCTCCTACAGGCCGGCGTCCGCGTGTTTTTCTACCTCGAGGATCGCGAGCGGACACTCGACTCCCCCACCGACAAGCTGCTGCTGTCCGTCGATGAAGACCCGAAGAGAACCCTCCTGGGAAATCCTATGTCCACAGAGCATTCGTCGAGACCAACGAGACGCCAGATTCTGCGAGCCGTCGGCGCCAGTCTCGCTGTGCCCGGCGCATCGGCGAGCGCACAATCGGGCCGACCGCGTCGCCCATTCGTTCTCGTGCACGGCGCCTGGCACGGAGGATGGTGTTGGCGTCGTGTGGCTGACCTACTTCAAACGGCAGGACACACCGTGTATACCCCGACGCTGACTGGGCTCGGCGAGCGGTCGCATCTCATGAGTCGAGACATCAACCTGGACACGCATATCACCGACGTCGTGAACGTCTTTAAGTGGGAGGGTGTCGAGAACGCGGTACTGTGCGGTGCCTCTTACGGGGGTTGGGTCATATCCGGGGCCGTGGAACAGGTGTTGCCGCAGGTCGCATCGATCGTGTTTCTTGACGCCTTCGTGCCTCGTGACGGACAGACTGGGCTAGACATCGCCAGCCCAAGGAGTCGCGATAGTATCAACCTCGCGATAAAGAATGGCGCCGTCTCCCGGCCGCCGCCCACTGCCGAGTCTTTCAACGTCAACGAGAAAGACCGCGCATGGGTGGATGCGAAGATGACTCCCCAGCCAATCGGGGTGTCGCTTCAGAAGATTCGATTGACTGGGGCACGGGAACGGGTCGCCAAGAAAGCGTACGTGAGGGCAGCGAATTACCCCAGCCCGACGTTCGATGGCTCTTTCGCCGCTGCCAAAGCGACCGCCGGTTGGCGGACGTACGAATTTCCGAGCGGTCACGATGTGATGGTCGATATGCCCGAACGACTCGCAGAAGTACTGCTCGAGCTCGCGTGAAGGCTATTCGCAAGCCTTGCGGGGCGGTCCAAATTCACTCTCGTTCTCCGAATGCGAGCGCGACTAGCTTTGCTGGGGTTCGCACGCCGACGCGAGTAAATCGCTCGACCGCTTCAAGGCGTGCGACGTGCCGAATCACGGGATTGCAACCCCGCAGCGTGCTCGCAAGCCGGACTAAACAGGGAGAATGTCGACCGCAGGGACGCATCACGTTTACGCCGACGGGCACAGGCTGCGACACCCAGTCCCTGGGATATGACTTCGCCGCGCCGACGCGGTTCGACAAGCTCTTTAGCGGCGTGGTCGCACCCGTCCCCGCGTGGGTGGCGCCCGGCGACCGGCGTGGAACGGAGCACATTCGCCCCGAGGACACGCACGACGTCGACTATGGAAGTTTGCTCGAACGGTGTTACGGAAAAGGGGTTGCGTCCCCAGGGGGTTCCGTCGCTGGTTGCAGGGTGGAATTCGAAAGAGAATGCCGTCGCGCGGCGTGACCCTGGCGATGCGTGGC
The DNA here is from genome assembly GCA_963840865.1 of Vicinamibacterales bacterium. GTDB lineage: Bacteria > Acidobacteriota > Vicinamibacteria > Vicinamibacterales > Vicinamibacteraceae > CAWJAP01. Next base: position 60,716 of record CAWJAP010000016.1, on the reverse strand, counting down.
TGGAGCCCGGGCCACCTAGACTCGGCAAGCCGTTCGGTTCGAAGCGAGGCAACGGCGGTATGTGTTGGCGGGCTTAAAGCCCCGCCCTCTTTCCACCTGTTGTTGTCGCCGCCCGCGGGGATCTCCGAGAGCAGAATGAGTGAACGGCACGCGCGACGTCGTGGTGCACCGTCTGCTGGAGCATGTGCAGCTCGCCCCCATCGCAGCCGACCTTCGCCCGGACCAAAACCCATCCGTAGTATGCTATCGCAGCTCATCAATGGAGATGGGCAAGGTGGATCGCCCATCCGTCACTCAACCGAGCGTCGGCGCCCGTCGGAATGGGGCCTTTTTTCGGCAGCTTCCCACACTAAACTCAACCGCTGCTAATGCAAATGTAGGTGAAATGGCGGTTTTCTGGCGAATGGCTGTGCTCGACCCAGAGCACGCATGGTGCGTTTGCGGAAGTGAACCGACACGCAACGGTTCGGGCATCACTCCACGTCTCCCGGGATAACTCGTCTGGCAAACTCTTCCCGGGCAATTTCGCCGAATAAGGAAAGGTCTTCAGGTCAATGTCTGCGATCGCGTCATGGGTGCCCAAGTGGGACTATCTGAGTTGGGCGCGGGACCGCTTTGGTGTGGCCACCGCGCTCCGCACCTACCCCAGTGCTCTGATGGGGATCGCTCGTGTGCCGGCCGGCGCGGGCACGGTGGGCCTCCGGGTTGGGTCGGCCGACTTCTGTGTCTACGATGACGTCTTCATCCACGGTGAGTACAACGTCGATCTCGGCATTAGGGACGACCCGAAGGTCATCATCGATGCCGGGGCACACGTCGGGCTCGCCTCGGTCTACCTGGCAGAGCGCTATCCGAACGCCCGGATCTTTGCGATCGAGCCCAACCGCGGCAACTTCGCCATGCTCCAGCGAAACGTGGCCCGTTTTCCGCACGTGCATCCGATCTACGCGGGCCTCTGGTGGCGGATGACGCATCTCCAGATCGAGGACGAGCATATGGACACCTGGTCGTATCGCGTGCGCGAGGGCGGCAGTATCCCAACCGTCACGGTCGCCGACCTGCTGATGGAAGCGGGCCAGCCCATCCATCTGCTCAAGATGGACATTGAAGGCGCCGAGCGCGAAGTGCTCAAGCACTCGGCGTCGTGGATGCCCGAGGTCCGTGTGCTGATAATTGAAACCCACGATCGTTTCGCGCCGGGATGCACGGCCATTCTGGATCGTGCGATTGCTGGGCAGGGGTTCACAGGAACGCAGTCGGGCGAAAAGTGGGTATTTCGCCGACGCGAGGCGACGGCCTCATAGTTCACAGCCACGTGGCACGCCGACTCAACGTAACGCCGTGCTTCAGCCCAATCAGGCACTGACGGCCGATCCTCACAAGCTTGCTGGATTTTTCGACTTGCGAACGATGACGAAGGCTGCGGCACGTGCGCACGGCCTACGTTCGCGCCCCACGACTTGTTGGGCGAGACTGCAACAACGTGGACGGGCCTCGGGATTGTTTCGGCGCCTGTCTCGGATCGAACCTGTTTGAGTCCAAGGGACGTCACAGGTAGCCGCCGTCTGACCGTCGCGTTCCCCACGCCCGAGCGGGTCCTTTCGCTGATTCCAGGGTCGATTTCGAGCGGAATGCGCGGCGGGCCGCTTGATGGAATCGCGCACGGCTCCGTGCCCAGTCGAAAAGTTAGCGAGGCAAGCTCCGCGCTTGACGCCAGGCAACGATTGCGCTGGATGGTCGGACGTGCACGCGACCCCCTTGGAGCCTCACAGGTGCGATGCGGACCGAAGGACGGCCCTGCGATAGGCCGCCCACCGATCCGCGCCCACCACGCGCACGTGCGCTTTTTTGCCCCGCCCGTGTCTCGGCTGCGGGCGCCGGTTCACGCCACGACGGGCGGACCAGCGTCATTGCGATGGTCGCTGCCGAGCCCAAGCCTCCCGTGATGCCGACCGCCACCGCACGCGGGACCTGGTCGTCGCGCTTGATGCCGCCATCGCGCTGGGCAACTACCACGCCGCTCGCCGCGCCTTGGCCCTGCTCGCCGACGCACTCCGGTTGTCCGGCATTCCCGCCATGCCAACGGTACGGCTCCTGCGGATTGGAGAGCGATGAAGGCGCTGACCGAGCCCTGACGGTGCCTTACAAGCGCCGCGGAAGCCTGGACAGGTCCGGGGTCAGAAGCCGAATGCGGCGCGCAGCAGCCCGCGGCCCGCGGGTGTGACCGCGGCCGTGGTCGCCAGCACATAGGCCGCGACGAGGACCACGAACCCGCCGGTGATCCAGCGATCGAGCCGCGCCGTGAGCCACGCACGCGCGCCGACCAGGATCACGCCGAGCGTGAAGATCGGGCCGAAGAGCCCCTGCCAGCCGGCCTCGCCGAAGACGGGATAGAAGATCGGCATCCGGACCGTCGCGCCCGCGAGGATGCTGAGGCTGGCGAGCAGCATCATCGCGCGGTGGCGCTCCGGACGGCGACGCCACAGGATCCCCGCCGCGGCGAAGGCCGCGAAGACCACCATCTCGGCAAGCATCACCATCAGGAACTCCCCATAGGCCATCCCCAGAAACGGCATGTCGGGGGTGAGCCTCGCGGATTCCACAGCCAGGAGGCTGCCGCTCACGGCCACACCGAGCGCCACGCTCGCCGTGGCCCAGCCAAGCCGCATGTGCACGCGCCGCCGGCCTGCCGGAATCAACGCCGCCTGCACCAGGAACAGCACGAACCACGCCGTGGCCAGCGACCCATGCGCCACGACCAGCGTCGTCACGGCCGGGTCGATCGTGCGCTCGCCCATCCCGACGCCGCGCAGGTAGTAGCGATGGAAACCGGCGATGGTGAGGGCGAGCATCACGGCTGCCGCCACCGTGTGGAACCAGCGGCGTCCCACCGGGGCGCCCGCGCTTGCGGTGACCGATGGACGGGAGGCGGCGTGTGGAAGCACACCAGTGGTCATCGTCTCTCCTCTACTGACACGCTGGCACTCGGTTCAGACCCGCACCTGCAGGTCGGACTCTGGGCTCGGGGCAAGCCTGCGTACGCCTCGATCTTCCACGCGTCGCCGCCCCCGAAGGCGTGCGAGAGGACGAGGTCGTCGTCGACGAAGCAGCGGAGCTCCCTCCCGACTGGATGGTCGACGACGACGCAGCGTGCGCGCCGTGTGCCTTTGACGAGCGTCCAGACTTCGACGGGGATTTCAGGTTTCGGCACGACTCACGCGGACGGGCTCCGTTGTCGCCACTTCATCAATCGAAGCAGCCCGGCAAGGAAATCCCAGAACGTCACCTCGGGTTTGCCATCGAGCAGGGCCTTCATCCGCGCCCGCATCTCCGCGTGAGACATCATCGATTCGTTCAAGCTCACTCCTCATCCACGCGGGCGGGCCCGGAAGCGGCCGGGGACGTCGCGCCGACCAGACCAGATCGCCGGGCGCCCGCCGCGCGGTGACAGCCGAAACGTCGTTGAAGGCCTTATTGCCGGGCCCCGTAGTACGTCACGCTGCGCAGCCCAATGAGAGCGTGTTCCACGTAATCGAACTGCTCCTCGGTGCCGCTCATCAGCGCCGCCGCTGCCTTTGCTTCCGGCTTGACGACACGCACGTACCCGGCACCGTTGACCGCCACGAACGTGATGAAGGCTCGGCCCTCTGTTCTGGACAACGGGGTGTTCTCCCGTGAGGCCCAAAAGTACGACGAGCCGATTTGACTGATGACGCACTCAAGATTGATCGCCCGATCGCGAGACAGCTGTTCAGGCGTTCGCTCAACTCCGCCCTCGCTGACCTTCACGGCCGGCCGGCCCTTAAACACCGTGACCGGCGCTTGGGCCTCAACGCTGACGGCGCCAAGCGAAAGGGTAACGAGGGCGATGAGGACTGTTCGCATTGGGGCAAAATCGTAAGGCGTCACTCGGAGTCGGCCGCTCAGGCCGTCACGTCCTTGGGGCTGGGTCGGTCAACTTCCTTGGGCCGTAACGATCCGGCCGAGCCGCCCGGCGATGAGGCTACCGGTGATCAGTCCGGCGAGGCCCCCGGCGAGGACACAAATCAGAGTGATGTGGGTTTCCATGGTGCGGTCGTTTCAGCAGCGAGGTTGGTGACGAACTGGCCGCCGGCCCCGTCGTCTCCTCGCCCAGCGCGTGCGCGAGTCATCGTGCGCACTCGTGCGCACGCTGTTAATCGGTACATACCGTCACGGCGAACAGTCGAGGGAAGGGCATCAAGCTCAGCAGTAACCAACTCCCGGAAACCACCTCGGAGTCGGCCGCGTGCGGCGGCCTTGCTGGTACTACGTCCGCCGGTCCGGCACTGAAGAGGAGGCATGATGCGCTACAGCTGGAGTGCGGCACGCGGGTTCGACGCGGACCCCGAGGGTCCGTGGGTCCGGGTGGAGGTGGAGGGGCCGGCGCATCTCGGCCGGATTGTGGTGTTTCAGTGGGCGGAGGTGATGAATGACGAGAACGTGTGAGACGTGTGGACAACCAATTGCGGCGGCCCGTCTGAAAGCCAAGCCGTATGCGCGCTGGTGTCACGCGTGTGCGCCGGACCCACCGCGGACGCATGCAGAGTTCGTGACCGGGCACAATTTCTCGCCGAAGGGCGGGGTGCCGCGCGGGAGCAGTGCGACCAAAGGCCGGAGCTACCGGCAACGACAGGCGCTGGCGGCCAAGAAACGGCGGACGGGCTGATGGCGAAGCAGTTTGTGGGCACGATTTGAGACGATTGACGGTGCCGAACCGTCTCAAGTGGGTGCATAATCGGGGCCGAAATGCACAAACGTGGGCGGCCGCGCGTGTCCGTTGCGACGTTTCCGGGCGCGTCGCGTCGTCCGGCCGTGCCGGAGCCCGAGGAGCTGCCGGCGGCACCGGATCTGACGGTCTGGGCGCCGCCGCCCGGCTTGAAAGCGGCGGGCTTGCAGTTCTGGAGGGCGTTTGGGTACGAGCGCGCCGCGATGCACGCGATGCACTCGACGGATCGCGCGTTGCTCACGTCGGCCTGTCGGCTGATCGACCAGGTGGAGCATGGGCGGCCGGGGCTGACGGCGCGGGATGTGATGCGGCGGCTCGTCGGCTTCAGGGAGACGCGGCTGCGCCTCGCCGGTGTCGAGGAGGTCGACCGGCTCCTCGCCGGCAGGGGCGACGGGCGGGGATGGCTTCCCCGACGCTACGGTTTCGGGGGCTTCTGGCGGGCCTTCTTCTCGTCTAGGTGCTTCTGGATGTTCCGGTTCAGGTTGTCCCGCAACGCTTCCGCCAAACGGCGCTTGTCGTCCGACGAAAGCGGCGACCGTGGCCTCGGGTAGACCTTGTGAAAGGGTCCGACGGGTGAGCCCTTCTCGGAGGACATCGGCATTAGGATACCTTCAAGCCTCAAGCCGCGTGAGTGCATCGACCGTCCCGGACCAGACCCCGAGAGGGAGGTAGCATGAGCTCACCGAACCCCAACGGGCATGCGGCGTCGACCGAGCGCCGGCAAGCTCAATATCCGAACCTCCGCCGGGGCGCTGTAAAGAGCAGCGGCGGAGCAGCGAAGGCAGGAGGACGACCCTTCCCGCCCGGACAGTCAGGAAACCCGAAGGGTCGGCAGGCGGGCATCCCCAACAAGGTCACCCGCGACGTCCAAGAACTCGCCCAGACCCTCGTCCGCAATCCGATGGGCCTGGCGAAGCTGCAGGAGCAATACGAGCGGGGCACGCTGCCGCCGCCCGTGCTCTGCATGCTCTGGCACTACGCGTTCGGGAAACCCAAAGAGCGCCTTGAGGTCGAAGGCAAAGTCGACGTGCTCAAGTTTGTCATCACCAACAGCTTCGAGCCCCTGACCTCGACGGACGAGGGGAAGGCGGTCGCACTCCCTCCCGCCTTCGACGCGCCGCGCGAGGACGATGAGCAGTGACCGTCTCCGTGCTCCGACGGAGACCGCTCCGCTGGAAGCCGCTGACGTGGAGCCCCGAACCACGCGGCCATAAGAGACCGATCCGGATCGGGGACCGGCGCGGCTCCGTCCGCAGTGGGACGGGCCCGGGCTCGCGTGACCCCGGAACGTGCAGGCGATGGCAGCTCGGATTCTGGGAAAAAGCTGGTGAAATTGCTGAGCTTACTGCCGCTTCCGCCTACGAGGAGTGGTCGGCGGATGCGCTCGTTGACGGCGCCTTGCTGCACATCGAGGTGCTGGGGCCGGCGGTCCAGCACCAGCTCCGCGTGCGTGACGTTCGGAAGTGTTCTGGAGGCAACGTCCCGCACGGCCGGCCGAGAAGCTGGTGAAGGAGCGGCTGCGACCGTTGTGCGGTGAGTGAGCTAACGGGCCCGGCGAGAAGGCGCCACGAGGCGGCCCCGAGCCCACGACAGGGTCGGTAAAACGCTGGGCGACACTTGGCCGCCCAGCTTCGCGACGCCTATTGCAATCGTGTTGCGAGCGCATTGCTGCCCGCGGCCCAGACGGCACCGCCGGCGCTCGAATACATCGCCCGCTCCACGACGATCTGCGCGGGTGTGGCCCCGAGGCTCTCAACGATGACGCCAAACTTGCGCCCAGCAGCCGCCGGGAAGTCTACGGCCACCGAGACGTTGGTCCGACTGTTCGCCTGCGAGCGGATAGTCACGCTCGAGCCGTGGCGCCATCTTCGAAGTGCAGCGTCACCCGCGCGGAGCCAGCGCGTCGCCGACGTGTTGGCGATCAACACGTAGGTCTCGAGCCCGCTCGGCCCGCCCACTTCGCCTTCCGCCAGCGCCCAGCGTGTGCCCGTCGATCGTCGCCCCGGGCGAGTTGTGCGCCTCATACCAGAAGTTCGGCTGCCATCTCCGGTCCGGGCCACCACATCGCCCGTTCCACGATGACCGGCACGTTGTTGGTTGAGCGGATCGTCGTTGATAGCGCCGCGTTCGCTGAGCGGCCTCTGGCCCGATCCCGCCGGGATCTCTTCGGCATCCACGTAGATCGTGAACCGGCCATTCGCTGGCACCGTGTAGCTCTTGGTCAGGACGCCGCCACCGAGCAGCAAATACTCCGCGGTCACCTGCGCCGGCGTGTCGTTCGGGTTCGCCACCAGGACGAACAGATCGAAGAACGGGCCGGTCGCGCCTTCCGCGAGGAACCAGTTCAGCGCCGGGGCGTCACGCCCGCGCTCTCGTGACCCGCCGCAAAGGGCTGTCCCGGCTTGTTCACATACATCGCCCGCTCGGCGATGATCGGTGCGTCCGCCGTGATGACCGCCGACAAGTCCGTGCTCGCCAGTGCCGGACCTTCAGCATCGACATAGATCGTCGTGCGACTGTTCGGAAGCAGGGTGTAGGTCTTCTCGACTGGCGGCTGGCCGGATGGCAGCAGATAGCGCACCGTGGCCTGCACAGCGATGCCATTCGGATTCTGCAGCAGGTAGAACAGGTTGAACTCACCAGAGGTGGAGCCCTCGGCGAGATACCAGGTCGTCGATGGCGAAGTCAGCGCCGTTTCCGCGTGGCTGCCATATCCATCGCCCCAGGTCATCGTGCGGTCCACGACAACGAGCGCGTCCGATTCGATCACGGTCGAGAAATTGGCACTGGCGAGGCCCGTCAACGCGGCAGGACGCATCGTGCGACGCGCGCCTGCGGGCACCGGGACCTGCTGAGTGACCGTCGCTCCGTCGTCTTTCAGGAAGCGCAAGAGGACCGACGCCGGCGCCGTGCCGGGGTTGAGGAGTGCCACACTCGTGTCGAGGAACGTGCCGGTGGCGCCCTCGGCAAGGTAGCGTGTGTGGAACCCGCGCGGGTGCGTTCCGGCGGCCTGCTCCTGTGCGTTGGATCGTCCGTCACCGTCCGGATCACCATTCGCACCGTCGCCACCCGATGGCGAGGTCGCATTCAGCCCGAACGTAGTCTCCCATGTGTCCACGAGGCCGTCCCCATCCGCATCGACAGTGGGCTGGGCGCCCGCTTGAGTGACGGTGAAAGCGACTCCATTAATAGTGATCGACGCGGTGCGACTGGACCCAGTCGGGTTGGTCATTACGGTGTAGGTGACGCTCCTCGGCCCGGTGGAGGACGGTGGGCTGACGAGCAGCCAAGGCGCCCCGCTCGTAGCAGTCCAGGGACAAGCAGCACTCGTGGCTAGTGCGAATGTGCCAGATTGCCCCGAGGCGCTCGCGTGTAGGCTGATCGGACTAATGGAATAGCCACAGGTGGGCAGGCCTGCTTGCGTCACGGTTACCTGCACGCCTGCCACGGTGATGATGGCCGAACGCGCAGTCGGCGAAGGATTCGATGAAACCGCTATTGATACCGAGCCGTTGCCAAACCCAGACTGGCCGCTCAAGGAGGCCCATGGTGCGTTTGACGTCGTTTGCCACGCGCAGCCCGCTGGTGTAGCGACGAATAGAGTGGCAGTCCCTCCCGATGAATCCGCGGATAGAGATGTCGGTGACATCCCATACGTGCAGGGAGGCGGCGTGCTGGAGCACAAGTTGTGTGGACTCGAGCTATTGAAGGGCGAGGGAGCGCTCCTTCGGAAGTCCAATGCGTTGTTGTCAGTGTCTTGGCAACCGTTGCCATTCCGATATAAGGCATCGCCCGAACTGAGACTGCCGAAATATGGGGTGCCCTCATAATCGGGCGGAGCGATTCCGTAGCCCACGCCGTCGACTGGAAGAAGGAGATGGTTGAAGATTGCGACTGCGCCGGATGTCTCGATATCAGTCGATCCGCTTGCGTTGTGAGCTGGTAGCGGTGCCCCGGAAAATCCTGATCGAAAGGCGACGAGGTAGTAGCCCCCAGGCGGAATGCTGCCGAAGATGGACGTGTCACTCCAGAGCTCAGAAGAATACTGCTTGAAGGACACGACCCATCCTGAGACGTTCACCGTCGTCGTGCCGCGGTTGAACAGCTCGACGAAGTCCCGTTCGTAGCCGCCGCTGAAAGAACCTTCCTCCGCGTAGACCTGACTGATAACCACCTGTCCGACTGGGCTTGCTTCGAATGTGTCGATCGAGCCGCTCACCCCGTTATTACCGGCCCTGCTGTCGAAGTGAAACCATCCGCCGGTGAAGAGTGTTGGATCGAGCGTCGGCGGTAACAGGCCATCCGCCGGAAGGGCCCCGGGGAGGAAATGCAGGGTGAGGGACACCAAGTCGACAAAGCTGTTTCCGATTGTTTGGCGGGGACCATAGTCCCCGAAACCGAACGAGCCGTCGGTTGGCGACATCCAATATCGCTGATTCCAGACACTGCCATTCTGCAGGTGTATACCCGGTAAATCAACAGAGTAGCCGGCGATCAACGACGTGCCGTCACTCAAGATATTGCCACCGGACGTCGCGACGAGATCGTCTGTGAACTCGTAATAGAAGCTGCCTGAGAAAGGGTCACCGACCTTCAAGGCCAGCAGCGCAGGATCAGGATTAAAAGTGGCATCCACTCTGGTGACCGTGCCCGTGAAGGAGTAGACAATTGGGCCGGCGTGGGCGGGGACTGCGGTCAGCACTCCGAGCAAGGCAAGTTTAGCGAGATGCTGCATGTGTTAACACACTGTGGCAATACGCCACCCTCCCGCCGGGTCTCGCTGCACGCCGGACGGGTTACTGCCCGGACCGCGCCCTGATCGATTAGCGGACGCTAGCTCAACAATTCTGGTTTGTCTTGGATTTGTTCAGCGCAATACGGGCAAGGTTTCATCGTCACTTCACTGTTCGGGCTAGAGGCTGCATTGTGGGACGCACCCACGCATTTCAGGCGCGCGCAGCCAGGCGCACCCAAGAGAAAATCGGATCAACATCCCGGTTGGAATAGTCGCCCCTGCGTCAGACTTTCTGCTGTAAAACGCCCGCTGGGCGGGAGAATGGCAGGGCTGGAGCGCACCCGGCGGGAGCGTGGCGCAATGACCGACTGGCACGCACACGACCACCGGCCCCCAACCGACGCCATCGGGGCTCCGCGAGATCGTCCACCCTCTGGACGCTCGCGCTCGAGGGCCGCAGCATCGACGCGCGCCTCTACGAGCATCCGCTCGGCTGCGAACTCCGCATTCTTGAGGATGGGATGCTTCGCCGGAGCCAGGTGCACCGCGTGACCCAGGATGCGTACCGCGACGCCCGCGAGACCTATGCGCGGCTCGCGGAGCGGGGGGCTGTCCCTCGGTAGCATCGGAATACGCCCCCCGCTGTTCGACAGCGTCAGAGACAGCCGCGTGAGTGCCCTCGCTGGCTTCGGCTCCACCCAACGGCAGCGGGCGTTCCTCGTGACCGTCATGGTCCACTCCGGTGGACCGTGTGCCCTGTGATCCGGACGCCCCTCCTGACCTCCGCGGCAACGGGAGATCTCCGGCGGTTCATCCTTTTGCCAGATGAGCCGATCTACGAAATGGTGTGCATCAGCCGGGCGCCAGTTCACTTCTGCGCCTTGATGGCTGAGCTATGGATTCATTTGTAAGGAAGTGTTAAGCGTGACGAAACGGCAATTGTGTGGATGGGTGCTGGCCCTCGGGCTCGGCACCGTCGGAACGGCTCAGGCGCAGACAGCGGATACGGCACAACCCGTGGCGCCGCGGGGTTTCGTTGATGTGAACTTTGGCGTGGCCGTGCCGAGTGCCGGCACCTTCACGAATACGGCTGATTACATCATTTCGCGGGAAGTTGCGACCTTCCGCACCGACTACGAGACGCCAATGGGCGCAAACTTCGAATTCGGGGGAGGCGTGATGTTCACCCGGAACCTAGGTGCGTCGGTCTTCTTCGACGGGCAGGCGCACAACGCGACCGCGGTCGGCACGGTACGGGCCCCGAGCCCGTTGTTCTTCAACGATTTTGCTACCGCCACCGGGGGCGAGACCACCGAGCTTATGCGCGTCGAGAGCCAGATCCACATGTCGGTGGTAGGCCTAATACAGCCGACCGACAAGCTGCAGATCCGGCTGTATAGCGGCCCGACGATGGCGCGGGGCACGCAGGAACTCGTGGACGTATTGGGCTACCAGACCACCGGGCTGCGTCCTCACCGCGCGGTCATCAGCGACGTGCACAGTGACGAATACGACCTCGAACCAGCCTGGGGGTTCCACGCCGGGGCCGATGTGGGCTTCTTCTTCAACCGAGTGATCGGCGTCGGAACTAACGTGCGCTTCGTCTCGGGCGAGTTTGAAGGCCCGAACGCAATGGACAGCGCGGCGAGGCCGCAGATGTACTCCTTCGGCGGCACGCAGATCAGCGGCGGGTTGCGCCTGCGCTTCGGTAGCCAGTAAATACCCAGCCGGGGTTCTCCGGGGCCCCCCGGCCTCATCGCGAGCAGGCGGCCGTGTTCGTCGAGACCAGCATCCGGTGCTCGAAGGTTGGCTGAGCGTTAGGCATCGTTGGTTCCTCAAGATCGACGAAGACGCCAGGACGCCCTGTAGTCGCCGGCTGTCTCAATATCCGCTCGAGCTCGAGGATGAGTGGCTCGGCCTGTTGAATCAGCCGCGCCTCTTGAGCCGCGGATGGCATCACCGGGGGATGAGCGCCCCGATCGTGTGCCCTCGACGGGCAGGAGGCACGCATTGAGCCGCTTGGTGAGTTGTCGGCCGCCTTCCGGGGGCTCGTCGATGTCCACGTCGGTCCACGGCAGGTAACTTCTGGCGGTTGGAACCATTCGCTCGAGCGTCGAGCCACAGCCGGCCCCTGGGACGGCTTGAGCGCACAGGAAGGAATCACAATGCGGCTCGCGATCATGCTTCTCCTCGTGGGGCTACTACAGGGCTCAACTCCGGACGTTCACATGAAGTTCAAGAACGGTTCGGAGGTTCGGGCGCGCTTGGTGGAAGTGAAGGACGGCTCCTATGTCGTCGACCTAGCCGACGGCCGCCGAGTCACGTATCCGGTGGCCGACGTAGAATCACTCAGTCGACTCGACGGTCCGGCGACGAGTGCCGAACCTGCGCGCCAGCCAGCGCCAGCAGCACCGGCGGAGTCAATCTGCCGTGTATTCGTGACGTCGGCCAAGGTGCCGGCCGCCTGGGCGACGCTTGTCAAGAAGGTGAAGTGGAGCAAACGCTGGTACGGCGGGGCGTCCGGGGCCTTCGAGAAGCTGGCGATCGAGGCCGCAAAGGTACGGGGCGGATGCCGTGGTCGAAGCGGAAGCCTGGTATTCGCCGTCTGGGTTCTCTTGGGCCAGCCCTAAGGCTAGCGGGGTTGCGATCAAATGGACCGACGAAGGCAGGAGGAACTCCGGCTCGCTGATGGGTGAGTGCATCGTTGTACCGGTGTCGTGAGGATCGCGGCGGGACAGCGCGGCGGGGCGCTGGCGGCAGGCGGCCGGTTGATACTGCTCGAGCAGTTTTGCTTGTCCCTTAGGGCGCTCCACGATCCGTCGTCACTGCGCGTGATGCCGCCTTCGGCCGCACCGGATCGGACGCGGGCGCTAGTCTTCAATGGGGCCACGGTTCTTCAACCGCGGAATGATAGACGACCTCGTACCCGCCGAACCAGTTCTTCTCGCTTCAAATGGGTCGCGGCTCTTCAACCGCGGAATGCGTGTGGTCCGCGGAGTATGAGATTCAGTGTGTGGTGCTTCAATGGGGCCGCGGTTCTTCATCCGCGGAATGCCGATCACGCCGCGATCCACGTTCGTCGAGCTGTCATGCTGCTTCAATGGGGCCGCGGCTTCTCAACCGCGGATCTGCGCTGGGCCATCGGGAACCTGAAGGGGCTCTATGGGCTTCAATGGGGCCGCGGTTCTCAACCGCGGATCTTCGGCGATCGCGACGTGCTCGCGAGCGTGAGCATGTGGCTTCAATGAGGCCGCGGCTTCTCAACCGTGGATCTTGGACGTCAGGCCTTGCTCGAGGCCGGCCATCGCATCGCTTCAATGGAGCCGCGGTTTCTCAACCGCGGATTTTCATCGTGCACGCGGGGCGCTACGGCGAAGGTGCGTTGTTTCAATGGGGCGCGGTTTGTCAACCGCAGATCAGGCATCGCCTAAGTATCCAGTTGTCAAAGACTTACCCGAGAGGTTCCATTGCAGCCCTCACCTGACCGGCACGACAATCGCGCTAGTTCGCAGTCGACGGACGACGGAGAGCTACGTGAGCACGGACGCGGGCCCGAAGTTGCCGAATCCCTGAGTGGTGCGCCGGATGGCCGACACACAAACGGCGAACACCCCCCTGCTCGCGCGCTCCGTCGGCCGGTTGCTCCAGGATAGTTGGAGTGCGGAGCGAACCGCCCTGAGCGTGGCCGGGACGCTCCACAATGGCCAGGTCATGGTCATGTCGTCGCCTCGCCCAGCTACGGTTGTCGTCACGACTCGGGTCCCAAGGGGGAACGTGGGCAAGAGAGCGAGGCCGCGCAGGGCGAGCCACTCCAAAGGTGCATCCACCACGGTGCCGGTGTCGATGGGATTGCTGGCCATCAGCGCCCAGCTGCGTTCTGCGGCCGGGTCCCAGCGCATGTTGGGCCCGCGCCGTCGCGCATCCCCCTCGAATAAGGAGCGCTCCGCCCATTCGCGGCTCACGATACTGCGGATCGCCTCGATCGCTCCCAGAAACTGTTGATTGGCCGCTGTGAAGTGGAGGGCCGTTGGCTTGGTGTTGCCCTTGCCGTCAACCGCCACGCTCGTGCCGAAAGCGGCGGCATATGCCGCAGCGTCCGCATCGCCCTCGATCCACCGGTCGACACATACAGACAGGAAGGCGTTGAACTGAGTAGGGGGCGGCTTGAGATCGGCCACCATCTTGGTGCCTGCCTTCTCGCGTTTTTGTACTCGAGCCACCATGACCGCCTGGAGCACGGTACGCGAGCATCTTCTGCGATCAATCCTGGGAGTTCCAGATCGGGCCCTTCGATGTACGCGCGGAACGACCCGTCCTCCACGAACCCCATCCGCCAATCTGGGCCCCGTTCCTCGAGGATCTTCAGGAGCCCCACGGAACCCAAGAACGCGAGAGGGCTGGTCCCGTTCAGACCATCAAGAATGTGTCTGCCCATAATCTAGTCTCAAAGCGGTGCTTCCATTTCGCTCGCACGATGATTGGCGAGCCTCAGAATCGCTTCGAGCCAGCACAGCTCGAGCCATCCATAGCGTTCGACCATCCGCCAGAACCGGTCAGCAACTGGGGAGTCCAGTCGATAGAGCTCGTGGTTAGACGACATTGGCTGGAATTCGAGCGCACCAAACCTTTCGCTCCGATGGTCGTCGAGTCGAACGTCGATCGGGCTGGCGTCAACGGCGACCGGCGCAAACGGCCGACAATGTCCATGATGGCTGGCGATCAGGTGAAGCACGAGGTCGATGTCGTGGGCCAACGGCGCGATTTGCGCCGCGTGCTCGGCGACCATCTGCACGGACTGCGCCTCGTGGCGAGCATCCTGCGGATAGCAGCTGCGCTCCCTTGCGAGACGCTGCGCCGCCTTGGCCCCTCGAACAATTCCAGATTTCGCCCAGACTCTCTCGTCCTTGTAGAAGGCAATCTCACTTCCGCCGCGCAGAAGTACCTGAAAGCGGCGGTCGGCCTTGCCAATGTCGTGGAGTGGTCGCGAAGCTCCGGGAACTGGAAGCCCGACGCACGGCCATCGACGGTGAGCTGCTGGCGTTGCAGCCCGTGCCTCGCCTGCCGCAGACGGTTATCGAGGACCGCTTGGCCGAGTGGCGTCGGCTGCTCCGACAGTCCACGACGCAGGCGAGAGCCGTACTCCAGCGGGTGCTCCAGGGTCGCGTTACCTTTACCCCTGCGGGTGCAGGCTACGACTTCCTGGCTCCTACGCGCTTCGACAAGCTCTTTAGCGGCGTGGTCGCACCCGTCCCCGCGTGGGTGGCGCTCGGCGACCGGCGTGGAACGGAGCACATTCGCCCCGAGGACACGCACGACGTCGACTATGGAAGTTTGCTCGAACGGTGTTACGGAAAAGGGGTTGCGTCCCCAGCGGGATTCGAACCCGCGTCGCCGCCGTGAAAGGGCGGTGTCCTAGGCCTCTAGACGATGGGGACGGAGCGAGCCGGCGCGGCAAGCCCACGGTCGGGGCTCCCGAACGGCGCCGGGCCCTCAGTCTACCCCATCTCACTCCTGCCACGGACGCGAGGTGTGATACCACTCGTCGCATGGCCACCTTCGACATCCGGCCGGCCACCGTCGACGATGCGGATGTGATTGCGTGGCATCGCGCCGCGATGTTCCGCGACATGGGCGACATCGCTGCCGAAGACGTCGAGCCGCTGCTGCGCGCCACCACGGCATGGGTCCGCGGCGCCATGCCCGCCGGCGACTACGTGGCCTGGATGGCCACTCCCAGCGACGACCCACGGCGCGTCATCGGCGGCGCGGGCATGCAGCTCCGCGCGCTCATCCCACGCCCGAGGCCCGCCGGCCGCGGCATCCTCGACGGCCGGCAAGGTCTGATCGTGAACGTGTTCGTGGAACGCGAGTATCGGCGGCAGGGCGTCGCCAGAGCGCTCACCGAGGCTGCACTCGAGTGGGGCCGCGAGGCGGGCCTGATCAGCATCGTGCTCCACGCCTCCCCCGCCGGGCGCCCGCTCTACGAAGCGCTCGGGTTCGTCGCCACGAACGAAATGCGCTACGACCGCCTGCAGCCGCTCGCGTGAGCGCGCATTACCCGACGATGCACCAGGCGTCCCAGTTGAATTGCGCGAGATAGCGGTACGGGAGCGTGCCGTAGCCGGAGCCGAGCGGACTGGCGGTCCCCCAGTTGAGCCCCCAGCTGTTGCGCACGATGAAATAGCCGCCGCCGGCAAACTGCGGATCGTCCTCGAATCCGGCCAGCGCCACCGCGTGTCCGATGGCTTCGGGCACCTCACCCGGAATCGGCATGGTGATGTTCCCGTACTTACGCACGACCGCACTCTGCATCCAGCTCTGATAGACCGGAATGCCGATGCCGACGAGGCGCTGACGCAGCAGCGTGCGCTTGATCCCGTCCACGTCGCGAGGCGGAATCTGTCGGACGCGATTGCACTTGTATGCCGTCGCCTGCGCGGCTGCGCCAGGTGGCGGCGGGTGATGATGGTCGTTGCCCGGCAGGATCATCGAGACATACGGCCACGTTGTCTCGAGCGGTGAACCATCGCTCTTGAGCAGCGGGTACATCGACACGAGGTTTCGCTGTCCGGTGGCCTGCACCATGTTCCAGTAGGCGAACTGTTCCGAGAGATCGAGCCCGGGCTGCGTGCCGAGCGTGCGGTGGTAATACTCGAGACACGCCATCGCCGTGAAAGCCACACAGGTACCGCGCGGATTCTGATCGTGAATCGGTGAGATGTTGACACCGACGAGCGACAGGCTGGCGGGAAGGGCCGGCGGCGCCGCGAGCGGCGGCGCTGCGCCAGGCGCGCCAGCGCCAAAGGCCGCCGGCGCGCCGAGACCAGCCGCGGGTGGCGGCGGTTCGTCGGGCGGCGGGTTCGAGAAGTCGAGCTCGCAGCCCAGCTCGTACTCCATCCGGTCGTAACGCTCCCAATCGGCGAGCTCGGCCTGACCCGGCTCGGTGTTCGAAAGGGCCTGCAGGAACCGCGTGCCGACGTCAGGCGGCAGGCCCGCGTCGGCGAGCAGCGTCGTCCCGGCCTGCTGATCGATCCGCGCGAGCGCCGCAATCTCCTCGACGGTGGTCAGCGAGTAACGCTCAGCGGCCGCGGCAAACGTCCGGGCTTCGTGCTCGTGGACGGCAGCGCCGAGGGCCTCGCTCGCCGCCAGGTCGCCCGAACGCGAGGCACGCGCGCGCCGCTGCGGGTCGTCCTTGATCCGATAGACGTCGCCGATCTGGGTGAGCCGCTGCTTAGGGTTCGTCATCGAAGCCGCCTTTCGACCTACTCTTTCGCGTCTGGTCCGGCGCGTCGTGGCCGGTGCTGAACGGCGAGCGGGTCTTGGCGGCGACGATCTCGTGCAGCACGCTGTCGGGAAGCCGTCGTCGCGCTTCGTCGACGAGCGTCTGCCACTGGTCGTGCGACGCTCCCAGCGCGTGACGAACCTGGCCGGGGTAGCGCAGCGCCAGGTCCACGAACTCCTCGACGGTGGTGGCCGAGAACGTCTCCCGAAGCTTCGACGTGATCTCAGCCGTGAAGCACGGGATTCGATCGAGGGGTTCGCCTGTCTTCGACATGCTGTCTCCGATTAGCGTACACCCCGAGGGGCCACCCGCGCACCGCATCCGCGCAAGTCCCATCCGATGAGCCGTTCCGTTCTATTGGTTGGGTCAACGCTGACTCGCGCGATCCTGAACAGCCGGCGAGCCCTCGACGAGCGTCGAGGTGCCCGAGCCCTCGGCGCCCGACAGCCACTGCCAGCGTTCGCGAAGGCGCAGGCGCCCGTCGGTGAGCCGATCGATGCGCGTGGCGCATCGGCCCGTTTTCACGAGACCCGCGTCGGTCGCGTGCTGATACCGCGCGTCGAGACCGTGATCGGCGGTCACGTGTGCCGTCAGCATGCCGAAGCGGACGCCGCCGCCTTCGTAGCGCGCCCAGACGCGCGCGCCGACTTGCTCGTACTCGAAAGCCAGCCCCGGACGGCAGTCGCCGCCGTCGGCGTTGGCTTCCAGAATGAACCGCCGCCCCGACAGGCTCACGGAGTCCGCAAGGGCTGGCACGCTCTCCGGCGATGGCGGGGGATTGGCAGGCGCACCGAATCCGAACGCCAGCGGCGATGGTCCGTGGGCCGCGAGGAACTCGAGGCGTGCGCGACCCTCCGCCACGGTGGGACGATGGCCCGCAGGCACCCACCAGAGCACGAGCCAGGGCTGCGGAATCGGGTCGAACCACTCGTGGCGCCGGCGCATGACGGCGAGGTGCTCGCCGCGATACACAAATGCCCGCAGCGCGTCGAGCGACGCCCAGACCGACATGTTCACGATGAGCGCGGGATCGTCGTACGTCCTGACGTAGGACGAGCTCAGCCCGCTGTCGTCCACGAGCCGCCAGACGAACCCTGGCGAAGACTCCGCCAGCTGGTTGACGCCGTCGATCTGGCCGATGAAGTCGGCCATGCGCGGATCGTCCAGCGGCGCGCGGGCGCGGGCGATGTTGAACTGCGCCAGCTCGAACCAGGGAACCGTCGACATGCTGCCGCAAGCATGGCCCAAGCCGTCACCATTCGACAACTCGCGGGGAGCGCCATTTCGAGGACTGGCCTTGAAGGAAGGCGCCCTCGCTCGGCATTTTTCTACTTCCTCCTGCCTGCTTTCTCCTTTCTCCTTACTTCCCTGTTTTCCAGTTGCCGAGCAGTTGTCGGACGAGCACCAGTTGGCCGACATGGTAGGCCGCGTGATCGGCCGCGAGCACGAGTTCGCGCGCGTAGGTCTGGCCGGAACCGTGGGGGATGGCCGCATGGAGATCGATGTCGGGATCCTCCGCCAGCTTCTGGAAGCGCTCGCGATCGCGCTTGTACTGCGCAACGCTCTCGTGCCACGCGGCATCGGTCGGTGGCGCAGGCGACGAGGGCCAGTAGTCGTCGGGCCAGTGACCCTCGCGATAATCGGGATTGACGCAGAACTCGAGGATGTCCTCCTGCGCGAGACGCAAGTGCTCGAGGAGCTCCCACGCCGAGTGCGATGCCCCCGGCGGGCGCGTACCGCGGTCGCGCTCCGGAAGTCCACTCACCGCCGTATCGAAGCTGACATGGGCGTCCTCCCAGGACAAAAAACGGCTCAGGAGACTGCGAAGCGCGTGGTCGTCGGTCATGATGTCCAGACCATCAGACGGCAGGTGAGCAAGGGGTCGAGCGACGCGACGGCAACAAACGAGAGCGTCGCGATGGGCGGCGGTTCAACGTCGGACCAGCGAGAGCTGAGAGGCATCGTACGCGCAACACGGGCCCTTGACAATCGTGCGATGCGAGGAGGTCGTGAAGCGTCCACGAGCAACTCACCCGATCGGAGTCGTGAGCCTCGCCCCACGACTTCAACGAAGATCACCAGGTGGGTGTACGTCTCCGTGTGCTTCGGCATGCCCGCCGAGATGCTGACCGTCTTCACTCAGGGCTGTCACGATCGTCTCGAAACAATCGGTGCGGGGCCCTTCTCAGTAACCCGGACGTCGCGCATCGAGCGTCAGTCACGATAGACTGGACGAGTTGCACGCTCGACGCGGGCCGCTAGCTCAGTGGTAGAGCATCCGCCTTTTAAGCGGTTGGTCGCGAGTTCGATCCTCGCGCGGCCCACCAACCTTCGCTCATGGTTGCAACTGACGTGAGCGACGGTTGGCAAGCCACACGAAGGTTGCGGAACGAGGCCGAGCCGAGATCGCGGCACGGCCCTACACATGCGCTGATGATCCGTCGATAGATTCCGTCAGCCCTCATCGCGCATGTCAACTCCTCTCCGCCCTCGTCCGACCATCCTGTTCGTTTGCGCGCTTGCGATTGCCGTCATCGGAACGGGACTCGCCGCGCCTACGGCAGTGCCGACCACACCGGCGGCGCGTTCAATCAGCGGAGCGCAGGCGCTCATTCTGCTCTCGTTCGACGGCTGGCGCTGGGACTATCACACGAAGGCCGACGCGCCGAATCTGCGGCGGCTGATGCAGCGTGGCGTCCACGCCGAGCGGCTCATTCCCGTCTTCCCCACCGAAGACCTTCCCGAATCACTACAGCCTCGTCACCGGCCTCTACCCCGCGCACCACGGCATCGTCGGTAATGCGATGCGCGAGCCGGGCACGACACTGCGGTTCACGATGGCGGATCGGGCCACGGTGGGCGACAGCCGATGGTGGGGCGGCGAGCCGCTCTGGGTCACCGCGAAGCGGCAAGGCCTCCGAACGGCGACGCTCTTCTGGCCCGGGTCGGAGGCCGAGATCGCCGGCGTGCGCCCCGACATCTGGTTTCCGTACGAGGGGAACCTGCCCAACGAGGTCCGCGTCGACCGCATGCTCGAGTGGCTCGATCTGCCGCCCGACCGGCGTCCGGCCTTCATCACCGGCTACTTCAACGACGCCGACAACGCCGGTCACAATGCGGGACCGGAATCGCCAGAGGTCCGGCAGGCCGTCGCGCGCCTCGACGCGATGCTGGGCCGGCTCGTCGATGGCCTCGAAGCCGCGGGGCCTCGTCGATCGCGTCGCTTCGTGATCGTTCGGATCACGGCATGGCCGAGCGGCACTCGAATCGCGTGATCGTGCTCGCCGACTACATCGATGTCGATCGTGTCGAGATCGTCGAGCTCGACCCGCACGTGGGGCTGAACTCACGCGATGGCAACGCGGCGGAGATCTACGCGCGGCTCTCCAAAGCGCATCCTCGACTACGGGTGTATCTCCGGGATCAGACGCCGGAGCACTGGCACTATCGGGGCCACCCCCGCATTCCCGAGATTGTGGGCGTGAGCGATGAAGGGTGGGCGATCGAGGCGCGGCGGACTCCGCTGAGCCTTGTGAGGCGCCGGATGTCGGGCAACCACGGCTACGATCCGCGCGTGCGATCGATGCACGGCCTCTTCGTGGCGGCCGGCCCGGGCTTCCGGCAGGGCGTCACGGTCGCGCCCTTCGAAGCGGTGCACGTCTACAACGCGCTGGTGCGCGCGCTCGGCCTCGAGCCCTCGCCCAACGACGGCGACCCGGCTATCGCGCGTCTCGTGAACGCGCCCGAGGAGCGCAAAGTCCTGGCGGCGCCAGCCGCCTCGCGCTGAACGCTCCGCCGCCGTCGCGATCGGGGTCGGTGCTCTTTGTTAGCGGTGCAAAACAAGAAAAAGCACCCGACCCCATTACCTCAGCGCCAGCGGAACAACTTCAGCGCGAGCAGGAAGGTGCCGACGCCCCAGCCGGCGAGCATGCCGATCTCGGTGCGAGATGCCTGAGGCCGCGGCCCTCGAGCATCACCGCGCGCAGCGCATCGTTCAGCGCGGTCAGCGGCAGCACCCGGATGAACGGCTGCGCGACGTCGGGAAAGTTCGACGACGCGAAGAACACGCCCGACAGCAGCCACATCGGCAGCATCGCGAGGTTCATCAGGCCCGACACGCCTTCGATGGTGCGGGCGCGCGACGCGATCAGCAGGCCGAGGCCGGCGAACGAGAACGCGCCGAGCAGCGCCAGCACCGCGACGAGCGCACAGCGAGCCCTGCCGATCGTCACGCCGAAGACGAGCCACCCGAAGAACAGGAGCGACGACCACTTCGAGCGACGAGGAACACCAGCCGCGCGAGCAGGTGCGACAGCAGGTAGTAGCCGCGCGGCATCGGCGTCGCCATCAGCCGCTTGAGCAGCTTGCGCGTGCGCGCCTGGACCACCGAGAAGCCGATGCTCCACAGGCCCGTGCCCATGATGTTCATGCCGAGCAGGCCGGGCAGCAGCCAGTCGATGTAGCGCGAGCCCGGCGTCGACCACCTCGCTGTCGCGCGCCTGCAAACGCTCGGCCCGCCCCGCCGCGCGCTGCAGCGCCTCGTCGACGATGCAGCCGCGCGATGCGGCTCTCGGGCCGCGTCGGATCGAAGCGATACGCCGGCGGCGTTCCCGGCACGCCGACGCACGACCACGGCGAGACGTCGCCGTTGCGCAGCGCGGCAGTCGGCCTCCGCCGGCCGACAGCTCGCGCACGCGCATGCCCGGCGGTCGCGCGCGAGCGCATCGGCGGGCGACGGCGCCGCTCCCGGCGTCGCGCAGCACGCCGACGACCACCTCCGCGCGCGCTCCGAGCGGAAGGCGACGCCGAGCGCGAGCGCCATCAGCACGGGAAACGCAAACACCCAGAAGACCGCTTCCGGCTCGCGCAGGAACTCGCGCAGGCGCGCGAGCGTCAGCTCGACGAGCGGCTGCGGCGACGCGTTCAGGCATCGCGCAGGTGCCTCCCCGTCAGCGACACGAACACGTCTTCGAGCGTGGCGCTGTGCGTCGTCAGCTGCGACGAGCGCCTGGCGTCGATTCGCCGAGCGCGTCGAGCAGCGCCGGCACGGCGAGATGCGATCTCCGACGGCGATCAGCGCGCAGGTGCCGGCCTCGCGGCGCGACGTCCTGCACGCCGGGCAGCGCGCGCAGCACGGCTTCGTCGACGGCGCGGCACGCCGTCGCCCATCGCGAACTCGACGACGTGCTCGGCGCCGAGCGAGCGAATCAGCTCGCGCGGCGTGCCCAGCGCGATCACCTTGCCCTTGTCGACGATGGCGACGCGATCGCAGAGCGCTTCGGCCTCGTCCATGTAGTGCGTGGTGAGCAGGATGGTGCCGCCGCTCGCGCGGAAGCGCTCGAGCAGCGCCCACAGCTGACGCCGCGACTGCGGATCGAGCCCGGTGGTCGGCTCGTCGAGGAACAGCAGATCGGGTTCGCCGACGAGCGCGCACGCAAGCGCGAGGCGCTGCTTCTGTCCGCCCGACAGCTTCGTGAACCACGCGCGTGCGCTTGCTCTCGAGCTCCACCAGCGCGAGCACCTCGTCGACGCGTGCGGCCCGCGCGGGTAGAACGATCGGAACAGCCGCACGATCTCCTCGACCGACAGCTTGTCGCTGAACTGCGTCTCCTGCAGCTGGATGCCGAGGCGCTCGCGCAGCGCGCGATCGTCGCGCCCCAGCGCAGGCCGAGCACCTCGACGTCGCCGGCGTCGGCCGCGAGCAGGCCTTCGAGGATCTCGATGGTGGTGGTCTTGCCGGCGCCGTTCGGGCCGAGCAGGCCGAAGCACTCGCCGCCACGCGACCTCGAGGTCGAGGCCGTCGACCGCGACGACGTCGCCGTAGCGCTTGACGAGGCCGCGGCAGCGGAGCGCTGGAACCGCTGAGCGTCATGAGCCCGGGAGTCCATCGCCTTCGCGCTTATGACCAGCGCGGCGAGCGGCCGCAGCCAGGACGCGACGATCGAGTCGTCGCGGATGATCGTGTCGTGGCGATCCGAGCCGGTCGAGATGATGCCGGCGGGCACGCCCGACGTCTCCTCGAGGAACGCGATGTAGCGCGCGCGCTTCGGCCGGCAGATCGGCGAAGCGGCGCACGCCCTTGCGTCGGCGCGTCCCAGCCGGGCAGCGTTTCGTAGACCGGCTCGCACGCGCGCGAGCTGCCCGAGATCGCACGGGAAGCTCGCGTGACGGTCTGGCCGCCGCAGCGATACGCCGTGCAGATCGTGATCGTCGTCGAGCCCGTCGAGCACGTCGAGCTTGGTGAGCACGAGCGCGTCGAGGCCGTTGACGCGCGCCGCGTAGCGCACGGCCACCGCGTCGTACCAGCCGCAGCGGCGCGGCCGGCCGGTCGACGCGCCGTACTCCTGGCCGCTCTCGCGCAGCCGCTCGCCCATCGCGTCGGTCAGCTCGGTCGGCAGCGGCCCTTCGCCGACGCGCGTCGTGTAGGCCTTGGCCACGCCGAGCACGCCGTCGATGGCCTTCGGCCCGACGCCGAGGCCGGTGCAGACGCCGCCGATCGTCGCGTTCGACGAGGTGACGTAGGGATAGGTGCCGTGATCGATGTCGAGCAGCGTGCCCTGCGCGCCCTCGTACATCACCGCGCGGCCGCCGCGACGCGCCTCGGCGAGATACAGCGACACGTCCTTCACCCAGGGCTGCAGGCGCGTCCAGGCCGCGCGCAGCTCGTCGAGCACCTGCTGCGCAGTCCATCGCCGCGCCCGTGCGATCAGGCGGTTGCGCGCGTCGACGTTCTCGCGCACGGCGTCGGCCAGCGCGCCGACGCCGCGCTCGGCGAGGTCGCCGACGCGGATGCCGCGGCGGCCGATCTTGTCCTCGTAGGCCGGACCGATGCCGCGCGACGTCGTGCCGATCTTGCGCTCGCCGCGGCGCGCCTCGGAGAGCACGTCGAGCTCGCGGTGATACGGCAGGATCAGGTGCGCCTTGTCGCTGATGACCAGCCGCTCGCCGACGTCGACGCCGAGCCCGTCGAGCGTGTCGACCTCGGCGAACAGCGCCTGCGGATCGACGACGACGCCGTTGCCGATGACGCAGGTGACGCCGGGATGGAGGATGCCCGACGGAATCAGGTGGAGGACGAACTTCTGGCCGTTGACGTAGACCGTGTGGCCGGCGTTGTGTCCGCCCTGGTAGCGCGCGACGACCGAGAAGCTCGGCGTCAGCAGGTCGACGATCTTGCCCTTGCCCTCGTCGCCCCACTGGGCGCCCAGCACTGCGATGTTCATGACGTAGCTCGGTCGCACTCGATGACCGCGCCGGTTCCGGCTCCGCTGGACCCGACGGCGGTGTGCCCAACGCCGTGCTCAGGCCGCCGCGGCACTCGCGACGCACGCTGCGATCGTTCAGGACACGATCGCCGCGCGCCGCCGCGATCCTGATCCGGCATGACAGTCTGCGGCTCAACCGCAGTCGAAGGGTGCGGACCCCGCGTCGAACGCCGCGCCTCCGCGAGAGCGTCATCCGATAGAGCGCTTGAGCTACCAGAAGCGCGCCATGATCGCTGCTCCTGGATGGCGCGTCGCTGACGCTCGACGCCGTGGTGGCGGTCGCGCGCGGCTGCGCGTCGGCGTGACGCCTGGCACCCGAGGCGACGCGGCGCGTCGACGCGGCCCGCGCGCTGGTCGACGCCGGGCGACGGCGACGCGCCGGCCTACGGCATCAACACCGGCTTCGGCTCGCTCGCCGACGTCCGCATTCCGCGCGAGTCGCTTGGCCGCGCTCCAGGTCAACCTGATGCGCAGCCATGCCGCCGGCGTCGGCGAGCCGCTGCCCGTCGACGCGGTCCGGGCGACGATGGCTGCT
This sequence comes from Vicinamibacterales bacterium, assembly GCA_963840865.1. Lineage (GTDB taxonomy): Bacteria > Acidobacteriota > Vicinamibacteria > Vicinamibacterales > Vicinamibacteraceae > CAWJAP01. Next base: position 36,152 of record CAWJAP010000016.1, on the reverse strand, counting down.
GCGCGCGAACGTCCTCGCCAAGGGCTTCTCGGGCGTCCGCGCGCGACACGCTCGAGCGGCTGGTCGAGTTTCTGAACGCGCGCGTGCACCCGCGCATCCCGTCGCGCGGATCGGTCGGCGCCAGCGGCGACCTCGCCCCGCTCGCGCACCTGGCGCTCGTGCTCATCGGCGAAGGGCGACACGCTCGACGGCCGGACGCTCGCCGAGCGCCGGGCTCGCTGCCGCTGACAGCTCGAGGCCAAGGAAGGCCTCGCGCTCATCAACGGCACGCAGCCGTCGGCGGCGGTCCTCGCGCTGGCCGCGGCACGATGCGACGCGCCTCGCCGACGCCGCCGACATCGCCGCGGCGATGTCGATCGACGCGCTGCGCGGCTCGGCGAAGCCCTTCGATCCGCGCATCCACGACGGCCGGCCCTTCGAGGGCCAGCGCCTCTCGGCCGCGCCGGCATCGCCGCGCTGCTGGCCGACAGCGCGATCAATCGCTCGCACGCCAACTGCGGCCGCGTGCAGGACGCGTACTGCATGCGCTGCGCGGCCGCAGGTCCACGGCGCGGCGCGCGACGCGCTCGCGCTTCGTCGGCCGCACGCTGGCGATCGAGATGAACGCCGCCACCGACAACCCGATGGTCTTCGCCGACGGGAGCGGCGAGCATCGTCTCGGGCGGCAACTTCCACGGCGCGCCGGTCGCGCATCGCCGCCGATCTGCTCGCGATCGCGGTCACCCATCTCGCGACGATCAGCGAGCGCCGCAGCGATCGGCTGCTCAACGCCGACATCAGCGGCCTGCCGCCGTTCCTCATCGCGCGACAGCGGCCTGCACTCCGGGCTGATGATGGCGCAGGTCACGGCGGCCGCGCTCGCCTCGGAGCTCAAGAGCGCTCGCGCATCCGGCCAGCGTCGACACCATCCCGACGTCGGCCGGCAAGGAAGATCACGTCAGCATGAGCATGGCGGCCGCGCTCAAGGCGCGCGCGCCGTCGAGCTCGCGCGCATCGTCGTGGCCATCGAGCTGCTGTGCGCGGCGCAGGGCCTCGACCTGCTGGCGCCGCTCACCTCGTCGCCGCCGCTGCAGCGCGCGCACGCGCTGCATTCGCGCACACGTGCCGCGCCTCGATCGCCGACCGCTCGCCCGCGCCCGACATCGACGCCGTCGCCGCGCTCATCGCACGCCGGCGCGCTCGAAGCGACGCGATTGCAAGCTGAAGTCAAGGAAAAAAGTTGAACGGCGGACGTTGACATCGCGTCGCCGGCTTTCTACCTTACTACCCTTCGACGGCTTCGACAGCGCTCAGTGTTGCCCGCGTCGTCACGTCCTTCATTCGCCGGCGTCCTACGATCGCCGCGCCGGCGTCACGAGCGCCGGCAGGCGACGCGTATGAGCCGGGTGCGCGGCATGATCGCGCGCCGCGTCGTCACTCGACCGGCGTCTGGCTCGCACGAGCGCGCGACCGCGCAGGCGGCGCTACCCGATCGCCGTGCTGGTCGGCGGCTGCGGCAGCGGCCGCACCGAGCGCCTGCGGCGCCTGCAGCGCGAGCTCGGCGACGCGCGTCGCCAGTACATCGATCTCGAGCGCGTCGCCACCACGCCCGAGCGCTGCCACCAGACCATCGTCCGCCACTCGCCGTTCGTCGTGCGAGCCGATGCGCCGGCCGAGACGCCGCGCGAGCGCGCGCGACGCCTTCGACGCGCTGCTGCACGTTCTTCATGTCGGCGCGGCCGCCCGCGACGGCCAGCCGGCGATGTTCCTGCTCGACGAGGTCCTCGAGGTGCGCACCTTCGAGAGCTTCCCCGGCCTGCGCACGGCGCTGCCCGAACTGGCGCGCGCGCTCGCCCACAGCCCCAACCACTTCGTCGCTCAGCACGCGCTTTGCCGCGCGCGCCGAGCGCTGGGTCGCAGACCGCGCGCGATCGCTTCGAGGTCGTCGCCGCTCGATCCGTTGCCGGTCGACGACGTGCGCGACGCGCTCGACGGCCTCGCGCACCGCCGCGGCGAACGCCGACGAAGTGGCGCAGCGCGGTGCACGCGCTGGTCGGCGGCAATCCCGGCTACGTGCGAGCGCTGGTGGCGCAGATGGCCGTCGATGCGCGCGACCGGCGCCGTCGATCCGATCAGCGCGCTGGCCGCCGCGCTCGCGCCGAAGGCGATCTCGCGGCGCGCTGCCGCTTCAGCTACGAGCTGCGCCTGCACCGCGCGCGCGGCTACGGCGCGCTCAAGGCCATCCTCGAGGTGCTCGCCGACGACGAGCCGCTGACGCTCACGCTCATCGCGCAGCGCCTCGAGCGCACGCCGGGCTCGACCAAGGACTACCTGTCGTGGCTGCAGGACGTCGATCTCGTCGCCTGCGCGCGCAAGCGCTACCGCTTCGCCGATCCGCTGCTCCGCCTGTGGGTGCGCATCAATCGGCGGACCGTCGCTGCTCGACGAGGAGCGGGTGGTCGACGAAGTCCAGAGCTACGCGCTCGACCGCCTGCGCGAAGCGCCGCCGGCGGCCGCTCGCGTCGCCGCCGCGCCGGCAGCGAGCGGACCCGCGAGCTTCGAGCGCACGCCGGCACTCGAGCGGCCGGGGGCCGACCGCAACGCCGCGCAGCGGGATCATCGAGATCGACTAGGCGCACGGACCGAGCGCGCCGGATTCAGATCCGACACTGGCGCGGCTCGGCGCGGATCATCGAGATCGATCCGGGGTCAGCGCGGGAGGTCCGGAGCCCGTCAGGAGTCGTCCGCCGTGTGCGCGACGGTTCTGCCGCGGGCGGCGACGCTCGCGTCGAGCGCGAGGCGCGCGGCTTCCTGCTCCGCTTCCTTCTTGCTGCGGCCCGCGTGCGCGCGACCAGCACGTCGCCGCCGACACGACAGCTCGACCTCGAACGCCTCGCGGTGATCCGGCCCGCGCTCGCCGACCACGCGATAGTCGGGCAGCCCGCGGCCGGCCTCCTGCAGCAGCTTCCTGCAGCGCCGACTTGTAGTCGCCGGTCGACGCCGCGAGCACGCCCGGGTGCGTCGAGCTCGCCCGAGGCCGGCTCCAGATCTCGCGGCGGATGAAGCCGCGCGGCCGATTCGAGGCCGCCATCGAGATAGATGCGCCGCGATCAGCGCCTCGCACGCGTCGGCGAGCAGCGCCGTCTTGCGGCGGCCGCCGGTCTTCTCCTCGCCGCGGCCGAGCAGCAGGTACGGTCCCGAGGTCGAGCCGCTCGGCGAGCTTCGACGAGGCGTGCCGCGTCGACACGAGCGACGCCTTGATCTTCGACTTCTGTCCCTCGTCGAGCTGCGGATACTCGTGATAGAGCGCGTCCGCGATCACGAAGCCGAGCACCGCGTCGCCGAGGAACTCGAGCGACTCGTTGTCGACGCACGCCGCCGGTGACGTCCTCGTGCGCGCGCGAGCGTGTGCGTCAGCGCGTGCTCGAGCAGCCCGCGATCGCGAAAGCGATAGCGGAGGCGCGCCTTCGAGCGGCACGAACTCGTCGCGGATGCGGCACGACGCGGCGCGCCCGGCGAGCTCCTCGTTGCGATAGCTCTCGATCATCTGCCGCGCCTCGTCGGCGTCGCTCGGCCGGCACGGACGAGCCGCACGTCGCCCTGCGCGGTCGCTGGCGCCGGGAAGATCGCGCGCAGCGCCTCGGCCGACATCAGCGACCGGAATGCCGTGCGTTTCGAGCAGGCCCCGCACGAGGCTTCGCCTCGACGTCCGAGCTCGTGCGTGAAGATGACGACGGTATCGGTCATGGGGCTGCCTGCCGGCTGACGCCGGCGCGACTCGGCGACCGCGCTCGCCTGCCTCGCCGTCGCGTGCCTGGGTCCAGGCTGCCGGCCTCCTCCACCTTGAGCAGGATCATCGTCATGTCGTCGTGCGGATCGGCGTCGCCGACGAACGCTTCGACTTCGCGCACGATGCGCTCGCGCAGCTCGTCGGAGGAGAGCTCGCGCGTGCTCCTCGACGAGCGCCCGCAGCCGATCCTCGCCGAACAGATCCGAATCGAGGTTCATCGCCTCGGTGACGCCGTCCGTGAAGAGCACGAAGACGTCGCCGAGGTGGAGCGGAATGGTCAGCTCCTCGAGCAGCTCCTCGAAGCGCTGCTCGAAGCCCTCGATGCGCAGGCCGACGACCATGCCCGTTCGGCGTCAGCACGCGCGCCGCGCCGCCGGCCGTCGCGGTTGCCGGCCAGGTGGATCAGCGGCGTGTGCCCGGCGCGCGCATAGGTCAGCGTGCGCCGCGCGATGTCCACGACCGCGTAGGTCATCGTGATGAAGCTGCGGCTGTCCAGATTCGACGAGAGGATGCGATCCACCTCGATCAGCAGCTGGCGCGGCGAGTCGTAGATCTTGCTCAGCGACATGCACCAGGCCCTTGAGCTCGGCCATGTAGAGCGCCGCCGACGTGCCCTTGCCTGCCACGTCGGCAATGAGCACGCCGACGCGCGTGCTCGTCGAGCGGGAAGAAGTCGTAGTAGTCCCCGCCCACTTCGCGCGCGGGCACGCAGAGCGAGGTGACGGCGAGCCCGGCATCTGCATCGCGCCGCGCGGCAGCAGCGACATCTGGATCTCGCGGGCGATGCGCAGCTCTTCCTCGAGCCGCTTCTTCTCCGCCGCCTGCTGCAGCAGATCCTCGATGTTCGACGGTCATCGCGTTGAACGACTCGGCCAGCTCGCCGAGCTGGTCGCGGCTGCGGATCGGGAATGCGGTGCGCGAAGTCGCCTTGCCGCAGCGCGCTCGGTGCCGTAGAAGAGCGCGTGAACCGACCCGCGTGATCGAGCGCGCCAGCGCCAGCCCCATGACGAAGGCCGCGACTCGATGACGAGGAACAGCACGCCGATGAAGCCGAGGAAGATGAGCGTCAGCTTCGCCGATGCTCTGCCCCATGAGCGCGGCTCTGCGCCGACGAGATGCCGCTCGTAGATGTCGCGCGGGCTGACGCGGATGCTCATGCTCGACCGTTCCGGTCGCCCCGGTGAGCCAGTCGACGAAGTCCGAGGAACACGACCCAGTTCAGCACCCACTTCGACCCGGTGTCGGTCTGCACGCGCCGCACGGTTCGCGCCATCGACTCGCTGCGGCGCGCCGACCCGGATCGGCCGTGTCACCTCGCCCTCCTGGCGCTGCAGCGAGATGTCGCCCGGCTCGACGCCGGTGTGCTGATGGATGCTGCTCGAGCACCTGCTCGTCGACCGGAATGTCGACGACGACGCCCCACTTCGGGATCGCGCGCCGAGGGCAGGCCGACGGCGCGGACGACGAGCTGCACCGTGTCGGTGGCGTTCGACGGCGCGTAGGCGAGCATGCCGCCGAAGCCGGCCGCGCTCACCCACGTCGGAATCGTCGCCGGCGGATCCATGTGCGCCCACTCGCCAGCGCGTGAGCGGGCCGATGCCGCCGGCCGTCGGCGCTGCCGAGCTCGGTGGCCCGCGGCACCAGCGCGAACGACAAGCCCGGGATAGCGGCCCTGGTTGCTCTCGAACCGCCGCTCCAGGATCGGCCGTCGCACCGCTGCAGGCTGCGGCAGACGCTCGATCTCCTCGGCCGCCGCCGTGCGCCGTCGTGCGCGCTTCGTCGACGATGTCGTTCACGCCGTTGTTGAACAGATAAGCGCTGACGTTGAAGAACATCAGCGCGGCGCCGAACAGGAAGAACGCGACGATGAGCAGCGCCGGGACGACGCCGATGAAGATGTAGGAGATGATCAGCCGCTGCCGGACGCCCAGAGAAGGCGCTGGCGGAGCAACTGGATCAGGCGCCAGACGAAGTACGCCGAGCGACACCAGCAGGCCGATGCGCGCGACCGTTCCGAGCGCGGCCGTGACCGCATTGGCCCCGACCAGCGCATCGACAATCCAGAGGAGTGCCTTGAGTGCGAGCGCACCGAGCAGCAGCCGGCCCGGCCATCGTCGGAGGAAGAGGTCGCGGAGGGACTCGGTCGGCCGATCCGAGGCCGGCCGGAGGAGCGGGAGCGGCGCGGGCAGCCGAGATCGGCGTCCGGACACCTCCAGGTCTTGTCCACGCGCCATGCAAAGCTCGATAATCGAACCGCAAAATGATAGCAGAACGCGCCGGGGCACGACTGGGCCGATGCCGGGCTCGACTCCGAAACCCATTCGGTACAATGCGCGTGTGAAACTCCCACCCGACGCGCGCTTCAGCACGCTTTGCATCCACGCCGGCCAGGAACCCGACCCATCGACCGGCGCGATCATCACGCCGATCTACCAGACCTCGACCTATGTGCAGGACGGGCTCGGCCGGCACAAGGGCCACGAGTATGCGCGGACGAGCAACCCCACGCGCTCGGCGCTCGAGGGGAACGTGGCCGCGCTCGAAGGCGGTGAGGCGGGGTTCGCGTTCGCCTCGGGCATGGCAGCCATCGGCGCCATCGCCACGCTGCTGCAACAGGGCGATCACGTCATCGTCACCGACAACACGTACGGCGGGACGTTCCGGCTGTTCGAGCGCGTGCTGACGCGGTCCGGACTGAGCTTCAGTTACGTCGACACGGCCGAGATCGCCGTTGGTCGAAGCCGCCATCACCCCGACCACGCGGATGCTGTTCATCGAGACACCGACCAATCCGATGATGCGGCTCAGCGATCTCGGCGCGCTCGCCGCGCTGGCGCGCGCGCGGAACCTCATCTTCGTCGTCGACAACACGTTCGCCAGCCCCTACATCCAGCAGCCGCTCGTCCTTCGGCGCCGATCTCGTCATCCACAGCACGACGAAGTACCTTGAACGGTCACAGTGACGGCATCGGCGGCATCGTCGTGGCGCAGCGTCCCGAGCACATCGAATGGCTGCGGTTCGTGCAGAACGCCGAAGGCGCCATCCTCGGCCCTTTCGATGCGTGGCTGGTGCTGCGAGGGACGAAGACGCTGGCCGTGCGGATGGCGCAGCACAACATCAACGGGCTCGGCGCTGGCCGAGTTCGTCGCCAGGCATCCGCGCGTGCAGAAGGTCTTCTATCCAGGGCTTCCGACGCACCCACAGCACGAGCTGGCGAGGCGGCAGATGCGCGGCTTCGGCGGCATGCTGGCCTTCGACGTGGGATCGCTCGAGGCAGCCAAGCGTGTGCTCGAGCGCGTCCGGCTGATGGCGCTCGCCGAGAGCCTGGGCGGCGTCGAGACGCTCATCTCCCATCCGGCCTCGATGACCCACGCATCGGTGCCCCCCGATCACCGCGCGGCCATCGGCCTCACCGACGGCCTCGTCCGGATCTCGGCGGGTATCGAGGACCTCGACGACCTGCAGGCGGATCTCGCGCAGGCGTTGGAGTAAGGATGGTTGTCAGTCGTTGATCCGGGGGCCGGGGGTCCGAGGTCCGGGGTCCCAGGTCCGGGGTCCCAGATCCGAGGTCCGGGGGCCCAGGTCCGGGGTCCGGGCTCCGGGGCCGGGGCCTCGGTCTTCGGTGCCAGGTCCGAATCAGCGAACAGATTCGACCAGCCACGCGCCATACGCTTCGCTCGCGCTGTCGATCGGGAGCACGAGACACTCGGGCACGTCGTACGGATGGAGCTCTGCCAGCCGCTTCGTCAGCGCCGGCAGGCTCTCGCGCGTGGTCTTGATGAGGAGCTGATGCTCGGTCTCCTGATGGATTTCACCTTGCCACCGATAAACCGATTGCATGGGCGGCAGCAGATTGACGCAGGCCGCGAGCCGCTCGTCGACGAGCGCGCGGGCGAGCCCCACGGCCGACTCGCCGGGCGGCATGGTGGTGAGGATGAGAACGAACGCGTGAGTCATGACTCGAACCTGCCCTTCGACCGAGCACGCGCGAGCTCAGGGTTCAAGTGAAGTTCCGCTTGTCGTGAAGCCGCGACGGTGGTCAAATACGTCGCGTCGCGACGCCTCCGAACACGACCGACACCGGAACGCGCCGATCGCCTGATGGCATCACCCGAGCCCCGATCCAGCCGCCCGCCCACGGTCCCGGTGCCGCCGAATCTCCTTCGGCGGCTGGTGCGTCCGACACTCGTCCTGGTCACACTCATTCTCGTCGCCGATGCGCTGGTGGGCGACAACGGACTGCTCGAGCACGCGCGCGAAACGCGCCGCCACGAGGAAGTGCGTCGCACGCTCGAGCGGACCCGGCGCGAGAACTACGTGCTTCGCGACAAGGCACGCCGGCTTCGCGAGCAAGAGCCGGCTGCCATCGAAGAGCTCGCCCGCGGCGAGCTCGGCATGATCAAGCCCGGCGAGCTCCTCTTCATCATCAAGGACGTCGACACGCCGGCATCCTCATCCGACTCTCGCAGGTAGGCCTTCACGTCGCGCCGCGGCTGAAGCGCCGCCCTCCTTCGCCTGCACCCGAGCTTCGCCTGCACCCGAGCTCAGCTGCCATTCGGCGGGACTGTGTCGCGCACGAGCCGGAACCCCAGGTGATTCGTGCCGGTATCGGGCGCGCCCTTGCCGCGCGAGCCCGGATCGTAGCGCGTGCAGTACTCGTCCGTGCAGAGGAACGAGCCGCCCTTCATCACTCGCTTGGCGGTACCGGGCTCGTCCGGATCGAGGCTGTCGCGCTGGTCCACCCCACGCGGATTGCGCACGACACGTCCCGCGCCCGCGAGCGCCGTGTAGTGATCGAAGCGATACCAGTCCGACACCCACTCCCAGACATTGCCGGCCATGTCGAACAGGCCGAACCCGTTGGCCGGAAACGATCCAACTGGCGCGGTGGCCGCAAAGCCATCGTCGACCGAGTTGCGATGCGGGAAATGGCCCTGAAAGGTGTTGGCCATCATGCGTCCGCCAGGCGCGAACTCGTCGCCCCACACGAAAGGCCTGGAGGCGAGACCGCCGCGGGCCGCGAACTCCCACTCGGCTTCGGTCGGCAGGCGCTTGCGCGCCCAGCGCGCGTAGGCTTCGACGTCCTCGATGGCCACGTGCACGACGGGATGGTCGATGCGGCGCTCCACCGAGCTTCCGGGCCCCTCGGGGCGGCGCCAGCTCGCGCCCGCGCGGTACTGCCACCACCGGAAGTGGGAATCGAGCGGCACCGGGCCTCCTGGCGGCGTGAAGACGACCGACCCGGCCACCAGGTTCTCGGGCGGCGCGCCGGGAAAGTCTTCGGCGCGCGGCGTCCGCTCGGCCACCGTGCGATAGCCGGTTGCTTTGACGAACGCGGTGAACGCGCGGTTCGTGACTTCAGTCGCGTCCATCCAGAAGCCGTCGACGAAGACCCGGTGGACAGGATGCGCATCGGCCATCGCCGGATCGGTCGAGCCCATGGCGAACTCGCCGCCGGCAATCCACACCATCCCCGGCGGCGCCGGTCCGGGCGGCGACGATGAGGCCATCACCGTCGGACGGGACATCTCATTTGCGCCGGCAGGCGGTGTGGATGGCGGTGATTGGCCGAGCGCAGCGCGCCGTGCGGCGGATACCGCGGTGCCGCAACCGGGCCTCGGCGGGTCGACAGTCGCGGGGCCGGCCCCATCACCGGCTGCACGCCGCAAGTGAACGACGCTGGCAATCGCGATCACCGCTGCCGCGAACAGAACGAGGATCACGGGCCGCGCGGGGAATCGCGAACGACTCGTCATCTCACCTGCCAGGCTGTCACGAACCCGATCCCTTCAGCGCTCCCCGATGCAGCCGGACGATGAGCACCGAACAGGGCGCGCGCCGGGCGACCGCTTCGGCCACGCTGCCCAGGAGAAGTCGCCGTAACCCGCTCTTCCCCACTGTTCCGATGACCAGGAGATCCACGTGCCGGTCCTCGGCCTCCTTGGGGATGACGGCGGCGGGCGAGCCTTCGACGAGCACCGCCTCGCCGGACGCGCCAAAGCGCACCAGCGCCTGCATCAACCACGTCGACGCCAGCTCGCGCAGTTCGGCCACGACCGGTTCGGCGACGATCATGGGAGCGTCGAACGGTCCTTCCGACAGCACAGCGAGAGACCCGAGCTCCAGACAGTGAAGGATGACGAGCGACGACTCGCGTGCCCGCGCCTCGTGCACGGCGGCCTCAACCGCGGGCAGCGACAAATCGGAAAAGTCCGTGGCCACGAGCACGCGCCGGGTCTCGGGCGTCTGCCGCGCCAGCAGCACAGGACTGTGCGCGTGCCTCATCACCGCCTCGACCACGGGACCGAGCGGCGGATGCGGGTCGCGCGCCGTGGGCGTGTTCGCGCCGAGCACGACGAGACGCGCGTGCAGGGCTTCGGCCCGCGCGACAATCACGGTCGCGGGCACGCCCTCCTCAATCGCGAGCTCGAAGTCGTCGGGCCCGCGCCCGGTCAAGGCGGTCACGCGCGCCAGCGCCGATTCGCTCGCGCGTGCCTTGACGCCGGCGGCCTGCGCCGAGACATGCGTGTCGAGATGCGGAAACGCGGGGTCGTCCTTGAGCATGTTGGGCACGACCCCGATGACGACGAGCGGACAACTGGCGCGCAAGGCGCGCGCGTGCGCCTGACGCACCGCTTCGTCGCCCGATTCGCTCAGATCGGTCGCCGCGAGAATGGGTCCCGACGTCGCCTCCATCTTCCCTCCTTCTCGCGCGTCCGTTGCCGAGTGCCCGGCCGCGAGGGCGTGCCGACCCCGCTGTAGTGTATCGTCAGCCGTGCGGCGCACGACGCCGACGCTGACGGCTCACTCGACGCCGGATCATGCTCTTTCCGCTCCTGGGTGCTTTCCTCATCGGGCTCTCGAAGGCCGGCTTTGCCGCCGGGCTCGGCATGCTCACCACACCGCTCGTCGCCATGTCCGTGCCGGCCCGGGCGGCCATCGGTCTCATCCTTCCGCTGCTGTGCGCCGCCGATGCGCTGACGCTCGGCGCCTACTGGCGGCAGTGGAACCTGTCGGCGGTCAAAAGCCCGGTCGCCGGCGCGCTCCTCGGCATTGCCGCCGGCATGATCTTCGTCTCGCGCGTGTCGAACCGCGCGCTGGCACTCGCAATCGGCGTCGTCGGCCTGACGATGGTCGCCCTGCTCGTCGTCCGCGCGCGATGGTATCCGCACGCGGTCTACCGGCCACGAACCATCGACGGGCTGCTGGTTGGCGTCGCGTCCGGATTCTCATCGGCGGTTGCGCACGCGGCCGGACCGATTTTCGCCCTGTTCCTCATGGCTCAGCGGATGCCGAAGGAGACATTCGTCGCGACCAACGCCGTCTTCTTCACGGTGATCAACCTGCTGAAGGTGCCGCCTTATGTCTGGTCTGGGCTGGTCACCATGGAGACGCTCAGCCAGGACCTGCGCCTGCTGCCGATGATTCCCCTCGGGGTCGCAGCCGGCTGGGCGACCAACCGGCTCCTTCCCCAGCGCCACTTCGACATCGTGGTCCAGGTGCTGCTGGGCATCACGTCACTCCATCTGCTGGTGACGTCGTGGCGATGAGGTTGTCGAGGATTGTCGTCCGCGCCGTGGCGATGGCGAAGGCCATCACGATTGCAGTTGGCGGTGTTCATGCCGCGCAGGCGCCAGCCGTTCCGGTACCGCTCGCCGTGTCGGTGCACGCGCGCTCGATTCAACCCGGAGAGGTGGTGCGGGTCTCGGTCACGTCAACGAGACCGCTGACCTCGCTCGTGGGACGGTTTGCCGAAAGGCAGGTGCCCTTCTGGCCGGGTCCCGCGGCCGAATGGGAGGGACTTGTCGGCATCGACGTGGAAACGGTGCCCGGCGAGTGGCGGCTGGCGCTCATCGGCACCGCGGCCAATCAGACGACCGTCACTGGCGAGCAGGTCCTGACCGTCGCGCCGAAGACTTTCCGCGAACGTCAGTTGAAGGTCGACCCACGGTTCAGCGATCCGCCACCGTCGGCGCTCCCGCGCATTCAACGCGAGGCCCGCACGCTCGAACAGATCTTCGATGAGCGGTCGTGCCGCGAACGGCCCGCGGTCGTGTTCTCGGCGCCGTCGGCCGATCCGGCCAGCTCACCGTTCGGATCGCGCAGCATTTTCAACGGCAAGCCGCGAAGCCGGCACAACGGCGTGGACTTCGCGAGCGGCCGCGGCGCGCCGATCGTCGCGCCGGCCGAACGGCCGGGTCGTGCTGGTCGACGATCTCTACTTCACGGGCACGACGGTCGTTCTCGATCATGGATGCGGCATCTATTCCCTGTTCGCGCACCTGGACGAGGCGGTGGTCGCACTCGACGATCGCGTTGGCCGCGGTGCGCGACTCGGGAACGTCGGCTCGACCGGGCGATCGACAGGACCTCACCTCCACTGGTCCGTACGGCTGAATGGGACCAGGGTGCGATCCGCTGGCGTTGATTCACATCTCGCGATAGTTGTATGCGCGCCGTCAGCCGACGGCGTGCCGTGCCCGTACCCGCAGCAGCGTGAGCCGATCCGCCGCGCGCTTTCACATTCCCTCCTGAGCCCGCCGCCACCGACGAAGGGCAGATTGAGCGGACGGGCCCGGAGGCATGCGATGCGCGTGGCTGCTGGTTTGTCCGTTCTCGTCCTGACCGCCGGACTCGCACGCGACGTCTCGGCCCAGAACCCTCCCGATACCGCGGCCGGCGCAGGCACGGTCGTCGAAAGCTACTATCGCGACCAGGGGTTCTTCGTGGACGGCGCGGTTGCGCGCTACGCGATGCGATCGGAAACGATCGACGGCAGCGCGACCCTTCCGTTCGTGGGGTTCGGCTACCAGGTGAGCCGGCGGTTCAGCATACGGGTCGAAACGACGATCGGCGGGAGCGACTTCGATCGGACGCGGCATGCGCGGTTCGTGCTGCGTCCGGGAAACGATCGCATCGCCGAAGCGCTGCGGCAGATGTCGCGCGAAGAAATCGAGCGGCTGTGGCCCGAGACCGACCTACACGTTGCGCGCCGGGTACGGTTCGTCACATCGGTGCTTGCCGGCACTCACGGGCAGGTGAGCTCACGGGTTCGGCTCACGCTCCTCGGTGGCCTGACGTTCCAGGGCGAGCGCACGTCCGAATTCCGGACAGACCCCACGCTGCTCGATCTCACCCCGACGTATTCTTTTCACACCGAGACCACGACCGCGAACCGGACGCAAGGCCTGCTCGCCGGCGGGCTCGACGTGGAGATTCGCGTCACGCCGCACCTCGCGGTCGTGCCGCAACTGCGGATCGACTTCGGCAAGGACGCCAACGATCCCGACGACTGGTTCGTCATCACCCGGCCCGGCGTCGCCCTCCGTTGGGCGTTTTGACCCACGTCGCCAGACCTCAAGGTCCGGCCTACCGATTGGAACTACGAATCGAACGGTATGGCCCGATCAAACGGTAGGGCGGGGCTTCAGTAGACCGATCAATCGGTAGGGCGGGGCTTCAGCCCCGCCGAGCGAGCCGCCCAGCCCCCAGCCGCCTAGTCCGCTCGAAGCGCAACCGACGGATGGATCGATGCCGCCCGCAGCGCAGGACGGATGGCCGCGACGATGGCAATCGCCGCGAACAGCACCGGCGCGAGGACGAAGGCCCAGGGATCGGTGGTGCTGATCTCGGTCAGCAACGTCCGCAGGAAACGGGTCAGGGCGAAAGCCCCGGCCAACCCGATGACGACGCCCGCGCCGACGAGCAGAAGCGCGTGGCCGACAAAGAAACGGAGGACGTTCGCCCGCGTCGCGCCCAGCGCCATGCGAACACCAATCTCGCGAGTCTGCTGGCCCACGAGATGCGCAACCACGCCATACAGGCCGACCGCCGCCAGCAGGAGCGCGAGACTCGCCAGCCCGCCAAGCAGAACCGTATTGAACGTCTGGGACCCGAGCGAGCGCGACACGATCTCGCGCATCAGCCGCACGTCGCTCACCGGCTGCGCGGGGTCGACCTTCCAGACCGCCTGCCGCGCCGCCTCGGTGAGGCTCGCGACCGATCCTTCGCCACCGAGAACGATCGACATCGGCAGCAGTCGAACGCCGAGGGCGGTCATGGCATCGTTCTGCTGGGCCATCGGCACGTAGACGATGGCTTCCACGTTCTGGCCGAGACCCTGCTCGCGCACGTCGGCGACCACACCCACGATCTCGCGTGCGGTCGGATCGGCGAGTTCCGGAACGAACGGCTGGCCGAGGGTCAACTGGTGCCCGATTGGATTCTCGCCGGGCCAGAAGCGTCGCGCCGCGGCTTCGTTGATGATCGCGACCGGCAGCGCGCCGCGCCGATCGCGCGCATCGAACAGACGCCCGCGTCGAAGCGGGATTTGCAGCGCGTCGAAGTAGGCCCGACCGCTCGCGCGATAGAAGGCGTCGCCAACGCCGGTCTGGGTGCCGGGGACGTAGCGTCCGGCGATCGTGAACGGCAGGTCAGGGCCGAGCTCCATGGGAAGCGACAAGGCCAGCGCTGCCGCGCGCACGCCGGGAATCGCCCCAAGCTCCTGTTCCACGCGCTCCTGGAACTGCGCGATCTTCTCGCCTTGCCCGTACCGCGCCTCGGGGAGCGACAGCTTCATCGTCAGGACGTTCTCGGCGGTGAAGCCGGGATTGCGGGCGCGCAGCCCGATCAGGCTCTTGACCAGCAGGAACGAGCCGATCGTCAGGACGAGCGCCAGCGCGACTTCACCGGCAATGAGCGTCCGCCGCAGCCAGACGCTCGCGCGGCTTCCCGCCGACCGGCGCGTGCCCGTCCGCAGCACGTCGTCGAGATTGGGCCCCGCAGCCTGCCAGGCAGGGAACAGGCCGAACGTCAGGCCCGCGACGACCGACAGCGACAGCGCGAACGCGAGCACGCGGAGGTCGACGACGATTCTTTCGGCTTGTGCGGCGACCGGGCTCATCGACAGCAGCACCGGCACGGCGGCGTAGGCGAGAAGCACGCCCGCGACGCCGCTCAGAACGGCGAGAAGCACGCTCTCGAGGAGCAACTGCCGCACGGCGACCCTCCGCTGGCACCGAGTGCCGAGCGGAGCGCGATCTCGCGATGACGCTCGGAGAACTGGGCCAGCTGCAGGTTGGCGACGTTCACGCATGCGATGAGGAGCACGAAGAGCACGCCACCGAGGAGCACGAGGAGCGCGATGCGCACGTTGCCATAGAGACGCTCGCGCAACGGGCGAACCGCAATCGTTTCGCGGTCGCCCACCAGGCCGGGCTGCGCGCGTCTCAAGTTGCGGCGCGCGACGTCCATGACCGCGCGTCCCTGCTCGAACGTCGCGCCCGGCTTCAGGCGGCCGACCACCTCGAAGTAGTTCGCGCGATCCTGGCTGCCGGGGTCGAACTGGAAAAGCGTCCAGAGCTCGGTGCCGGACGGATACGCGAACCCCGGCGGCATGATGCCGACGACCGTGTACGGCTCGCTGTTGAGCGTCACGGCCTGACCCACGAGGTCGCTGCGTCCGGCGAATCGCGACGCCCACAGCGCGTGGCTGAGGATGACGAGCTTGGGGCCGCCCGGCACGTCCTCGTCGGCCCGGAAATCCCGGCCGACCGAGGGCCCGACACCCATTGCCGAGAAGAATCCCGCCGACACTCGCGAGCCGGTCAGCCGATTGGGCCGTCCGACGCCCACGAGGTTGAAGCCCGATCCCAGCGACTCGTAAGCCGCCACGTGGGTGAAGGAGTCGCGGCCGTGCTCGCGCCAGAACATGAACTTGGGCACAGAGACCGACGACGACACGCCGTCCGGATAGCCGCGCGCGATTTGCGCCAGCCGATCGGCGTTGGGGAACGGCAGCGGCCGCAGCAAGGTCGCATCGACCACCGTGAAGATGGCCGTCGTCGCGCCAATCGCGAGGGCGAGTGAGACGAAGGCGACCAGCGTGGCGGTCCGGTTCCGCCAGAGCACACGGGCGGCATAGCGCAGTTCGCGGAGCCAGGTGGACATGGTGTCTTCTCAGCGCGGAACGAATGCAATTTCGAGGCTACGTCCTTCGACGGCGGCCAGGCCGCGGGGGTTCACGCGGGACCTCACCGCTCTCGTGGGAGGAGTGGTATCCTCCCGCTCGTCATGTCCACACTACGCATCGATCGCCGTCGACTGATCCAGTTGGGAAGCCTCGCGGCCGCGCTGCCTGCGCTCCGCGGCTCGGCGGAAGGTGCGGCAATGCCACCTGCGAGCGGCACGTCGCCACTCAAGATCGGCATCGCGTCCTACTCGCTGCGCAAGTTCCCGCTCGACCGCGTGCTCGAGCTGTGCAAGGAGATGCGCGTCAAGTACATGACGCTCAAGGACGTGCACCTCGCCCGCACCGACCCGCCCGAGACCACACGGGCGCTCCGGAAGAAGTTCGAAGCCGCTGGCGTCACGATCATGGGCGGCGGCACGCTGACATGGCGGAACAACGACGAGGCGGAGATCCGCAAGGACTTCGAGTACGCGAAGAACGGCGGGTTCCCATTGATGGTGTGCTCCCCCGCTCCCGAGACGCTCGACACGCTCGAGAAGCTGGTGAAGGAGTTCGACATCAAGATCGCCATCCACAATCACGGCCCGGAAGACAAGTGGTATCCGGCGCCGAAGGACGCGCTGGCGAAGCTCGAGAAGCGCGACCCGCGCATGGGCATCTGCATGGATATCGGCCACGCGACCCGCGCCGGCGCCGACATCGTGCAGTCGGTCGCGCTCGCCGGCCCGCGCCTGCTCGATCTGCACATCAAGGATCTGGCGAATCCGACCAGCCGCGACAGCCAGGTCGAGGTCGGCAAGGGCGTGCTCGACATCCCTGGCGTGTTCCGCGCGCTCGTGCGCGCGCACTTCGCCGGCCACGTGTCGCTCGAGTACGAAATCAACGAAGGCGCACCCGAGGTCGGGATGAAGGAATCGCTCGCCTACATGCGCGGCGTGGCCGACGCGTTGGTCACTACCTGAACCTGGAGCTCGCTCGTTGAGCAGGACGCCTTGAGAAGCGTCAGGCTGGCCGGCCGTACCGCTCGGCGGCACGCGCCCGCGCCCGGGCCGCCAGCTCTTCGCGGCTGCGCGGAGGAGACTGCGTGACGAGGGAATCAATGAGGTCGCGCGCCACCGCGGCCACTTCCTCGACCGCCCGGTGGAACGGCTCGGCGTTGGCCTTGGACGGACTGTTGAACCCGCTGATTTTGCGAACGAACTGGAGCGCCGCCGCGTTGACCTCCTCGTCGGTCGTGGGCGGATCGAAGTTGAAGAGGGGTCGAATGTTGCGGCACATGCAGGAACTCCCTAGCGGGCAATAGAAAGGACAGAACAGTCATTATCGCCCGGACGCGGCCGTCTCGGCGGCCAGCTCGTCCTTGACACGTGACCGGTTTGCGCGTGGAGCGTATGACGGGCGACGGGCAGCGCCTGACAGTCTGGACTTCCGCTTCAGCGACGCCCGGTCGAGCTCCGCTTGCGAGCGAAGCTTGCGGCAGCCAGCTCGAGTCCCGGCCGATCGATGCCGACGAGCGCCGCACGATCGCCGGGGTCGAGCTCGAGGGCTGCCGCTTCTCCCGCCGGATCGCGCAGGAACCGCTCGCGCGCGTCGCGATCCGTATAGAGCCTGGTCAGCACCTGCTCGAACCGGGCGTAGCCCGCGCGCAACCGCGAGTCTGGAGAACCGGCGCGTTCGGGTTGCGGCGCCGCTGGCGTCGCGACGTCGAGTGAACCGGCCGGGCGCCGGGCTCGGCCCGCGGCAACCGCGGCCGCGCGCGATCGAGCTGATCGAGGATCTCTGAGAATGGCGGGAAACCGCCGTCGCGCTCGAGCACGACGTCGAGCGGAGTGCGGCACGCGCGCGCCGACCAGCTCGAGCAGCGCGTAGACCGAGTCCGGAACGTCGTGCGGTGGTCGTCGAGAAGCCGGCGCTCGCCGTTCGAGGCTTCGACGTCCATGCCGCCGGCGATGTGGATGCCGAGGATGCGATCGGCGGGCAGCGCCTCGATGAGCGCCGACGGGGTCGTAGCCGAAGTTGCGGCCGTTCGTCACCAGGTTGTGCAGGTCGAGCAGCAGGCCGGCTGGCGACGCTCCCAGCAGGTCGAGCAGCCACGCCTGCTCGGTGCGGTCGCTCCCCGGCGGATCGATCAGCGTCGCGACGTTCTCGACGCCAGCGGCCGCATGCCGACGTGACGGGCCGCGCGATCGAGGTTCTCGGCGGTGGCTTCGACGCTCAGCGCCGTTCGCGGCGGCGCGGCAAGATGGCCGAGCTCGATGCCGCCCGCCCGGACGAACGCCAGGTGCTCGGACCAGTGCTCAGGAGCGACCTCGTCGACCAGCCGCGCAAACGCGTCGAGGCGCGCCGCGATCGAGGCCTTCCGCGGAAGCCAGGCCGAGCGACACGCCGTGGATGGCGACCGGAATCTCGCGAGCGAGCGTCCGGAGCGCGCGGCGTCCGCCGCGCGACTCGAGGAAGCGCCCTTCCGGAATCACCTCGACGATGTCGAGGCGGTGCCCGTGCGCGAGGATGCTCGCGGCAAGCGAGGGATGCCAGGTGAGGCCGAAGCGATCGCGCGCCCGTGGTCTCGCATCTCAGCTCCCGCAGCCTCCGCAGCCGCCGCCCCCGCCGCCGCACGAACTGCCGCAGGAGCTGCCGCAGGAACTCCGCACTACCGCTCGACGAGCCGCCGAGTCGGTCGGTCGCGCGCGGGAAGAGCGTCCTCGCTTCGGGGTAGACGGGCAGTGCCTCGTCGATGCCGAACACGGCCGCGAGCAGCGCGAAGTCGTTGCCCGCCCGTCTGCAGCGATGTCGCGCTGCGCCTGAGGCCGCTGAACAGCGTGCGCATGTCGTCGAGGAGCGCCTTGCCGGCGGGGGTCTGACGCGGATGGGTGCCATCGCGACGCGGCGATCACGGCCACGAGCGAGCATGGACAGGAACCGACGTTCGACCGTCCGCGTGCATCGCGACGCCGATCTTGATGCCGGCGACGACCGCGAGCAGCAACGCCGCCGCGACGAACAGCCGCCGCCGGTCGCGCGCTGCTCGTCGTCGGGAGCAGCCCGCGCGCACCAGTCCGGCTCGCATTCCGGGGCGGCCGCGGCGGTCGACGTCCGCCAGCGATCAGCGTCCTGCGCGTCGTCGACTGCGCGGCGCGCGAGGATGTGCCGCTCCGTCGCCTTCGTAGGCCGGCCGGCGGCCCGCTCAGCCACCGCTTGACCGCCGTTGGTGCCCGAGATGGCCAGCAGCGCCGCGCTCGACCAGCGTCAGGACCGCGACGCGAATCGCCTCGGCCGGGCCGCCGCGCAGAAACGCGATATCGAGGTAGTCGTGCAGCGGGCGCGGCGAAGCGGCGCCCGCTTCGCGGCGCGAGGAGCAGCGCGCCGCCAGCGGCGACGAGGGCGCCGCAGCGCAAGGTAGAACAGCAGGAACTGCGGGCCGCGCAGGTCGAATGGGTTCACCATGTCGTGTCCCGTCAGGACAGCTCCGTCGCGCGCGCGTGGAGGTGGCACGCCGAGATCGACGACGCCCGAGCAGGACCTCGCGCGCCCGGCCGGGGTCGAGCGTGGCGGGTCCGCGCGCCTCGGTGATGGCGCCAGCGACCGCCGCGCGTCGTCGGGCCAGTCCAGCGCCCCGCACGCGCGCAGGGCTTCGCGAGGCGGCGAGCGCGGGCCGCCCTCGAGCTCGAGGATCTCGGCGGCGCTGACGCGCAGCGGTCCGGCGGCGTCGGCGATGCGCAGGGCGAGCCGCTCTTCGCGTCCGCCGTCGGCGGCGAAGCTGGCGCGCAGCCGAAGGATCTGATTGAGCAGAACCTGGTGGAGCCGCGCGATGGCGGCCTGCCGCGACATCGACAGGCTCGCGAACGGATCGGTGCCCGTACAGCGCGCGGCGCCGCCGGGCGATGTCGGTGAACTTCACGGCGAAGGCCTCGGCCGCGGCTGATCGATCTCGCGTCGAGCAGCCACATCATCTCGAGCCGGATCGCCGCGTGCGCCGCGAGCAGGTCGGCCGCAGCGCCTCGATGCGCGCGCCGTCGAACGACGTCAGAGGACCACGACGACGTTGACGTCGGAGGTGGCGCGGAGCCGGTTCTCGGCGGCGCTGCCGAAGAGGACGATGGCGCGCAGCGTTTCGCCGAGGGCGGTGAGGGCCTGCTCGACGAACTCCGCGAGGACGCGCGAGACACGATCCGGCAGATCGTCAATCGACACCGACGGAACGAGAGACATGTTGGTGCCCGTATCCTAACCAGCCCCGTGTGACGAGATTCGTGTCTCCCAGGTGTCCGATGCGGGCTATTCGGCTCGGAGCGCCACCATCGGGTCGACCCGCGACGCGCGACGCGCGGGCAGGTAGGCCGCGCAGCGTCGCCACGCCGGCGAGCGCCGCTGCGGCGCGCGGCCATAGTCGAGGGATCGGTGGCCTCCAGTCCGAAACAGCAGTCCTTCGATTCTGACTGGAGGCGATACGGGCCACACCCATAGGCAGCCGGCACGCCGACGGCGATTCCGATCGTCACCAGGACCCACGCTTCGCGGACGACCAGCCACACGACGTCCCTGCGCCCGGCGCCGAGCGCCATGCGGATGCCCATCTCGCCGGTCCGCTGGACCAGGCAAACGCGAGCAGCCCGTAGAGGCCGACGCACGCCAGGACAGCGCGAGCGCCGCCGAACAGACTCGAGAGCAGCGCGATCAGTCGCGGCTGGACCAGGGCGGCCCCCATTTCTTCTTCGAGCGTGTGGACGTCGAACATCGGCATCGCGGGATCGACCGCCGCGACGGCTCGCTGGATGCGCTGGACGACCTCACCCGTGCTCCCGCTCAGCGCGCGCCTGCAGCACCATCTGCCCCCGCCCCGTGCTGGTTTGCAGAAACGTCATGTAGAGGAGCGGCTGCACCTCGCCTCTGGGATTACTGTACCGCGAGTCCTTCACGACGCCGACGATCATGAAGGCTCCGGGCTGCGAGGCGCCGGGTTCGAGCTGCTGAGCAGGCGCCCGCGGCGGTCTGTGTATGCACGGCTTGCCGAGGGGATCCTCGCCTGGGAACAACTGGCGCGCGAACGATTCGTTGACGATGCAGACCGGCGGCGCGACTCGGTGATGAT
Source organism: Vicinamibacterales bacterium (assembly GCA_963840865.1). GTDB lineage: Bacteria > Acidobacteriota > Vicinamibacteria > Vicinamibacterales > Vicinamibacteraceae > CAWJAP01. The sequence goes on along the minus strand of CAWJAP010000016.1, from coordinate 15,322 downwards.
CCCGGCGACCGAAGTCGCGGCCGCTGACGAAGGGCATCCCGATCGTCGCCGAAGTAATTCGGGTAACCATCAACAGGGGATGCGGACCTGCGCGCCTGACGGCAGCGGACCGGCGCGCCCGCGCTCGATGTCGGCATGGTCGGCGTGCCATTCGCCATGCTCGCGAACCGCACGCCGGGAATCTCCTCCAGTGTCCTTCGGATCAGCTCCCGGTACGTTCGATCGAGCCGCTCGGAGGTTCCGGGATGTTCGCGCTGATCGCTTCCTCGGGCTCCACCCGCAGGATCAGACGCTCCGCGCAGGTCTCCGCCCTCGTCATCCCCATTCAGCTCTCTGCAGGCTGCGGACGAAGAGGCCGCGCCGACGAGGAACAGGAGCGACAGCGCGAGTCGGGCGACCGCGAGAATCCGGCCCGGCTCGAGCCGCGCGCGAGCGAGCTGCGCATGTTCTTCAACGCGGCGTAGTCGATACCGCCGCCCGCCAGGCGGGTGCGAGCCCGAAGAGGATGCCCGTCGCCACCGACACGGCCGCCGTGAAGGCAGCACGCGCAGGTTGGGCGCGAGGTCCAGCGCGATTGGCGTTCGGCCCGACGACATGTAGACACCAGCAGCCGCGTCCCCCAGCGCGCCAGGCCCAGTCCGCACACGCCCCCAGGCCGGCCAGGACGTGCTCTCCACGAGCAGCTGCCGCATCATCCGGCACGCCCGGCGCCGAGTGCGAGGCGCATGGCGAACTCCGGCCGGCGCGCCGCGGCGCGCGCGAGGAGCAGGTTCGCGGTGTTGGCACACGCGGTCAGAAGAACCACGCCGACCATCGCGAGCAGAATGAACAAGGGCTGCGAGAACTGCCGGCGTAGCGATCGACACCATGCCGCGGCATCAGCACGATTCTTGACGGAGGGGCGCCGCGCCCTTGCCCGGCGCAAGGCGCGATCGCGGGTCCGGCACCTTCGGCATCGCCGCGTCCATGGCGGCGGCGGCCTGCTCGGGGCTGACGATCCGCCTTCGTCCGCGCGATCGCCTGGATCCAGCTTCTCCGCACAATCGGTTGATCGAGCAGATTCTCGAACGCCGGCATGACGGTGGGTTGCATCATCAGCGGCATGAAGAGGTCGGGCGCGGTGCCGATCTCGACGCCGAAGAAATCCGGTGGTGTGACGCCGATGATCGTGAAGGGCGGCGCGGACAGCCGAATCGTTCGACCGACGACGGCGGGATCCCGCGCGAATCGCCGTTCCCAATAACCATGGCTGAACATCACGACCGGATGCCCGTTCGGCACCCGATCGTCGTCGGGCCCGATCGATCGGCCGACGACCGGAGTCACGCCCAGAAGGGCGAAGTATCCGCCCGAAACGAGCTGCCCCTGGACGGCCGGCTCCGGCGGTCCATCGATGCTGATGTTGATGGGGGCAGTCGTATAGCCTTCGACTTCCGCGACCGAGCTGTTCTCTTTCAGCAGCCGGTAAGTGCTGTAGTTGAACCCGGTCCCGACCTCGGTGCCGTACTGGCGGCCGACGACAAGCAGCTGTTCGGGGTCGCGGATGGGAAGCATCCGCCAGAGCACCGCGTCGAGCAGCGTGAAGATCGCCGTGTTGGCGCCAATTCCAAGGCCGAGAGACAGCACGACCGCCGCCGTGAACCCTGGATTCCGCCGCAAGAGCCTGATGGCGTAGGTGACGTCTCTGGCGAGCGTTTCCATGGCGCACCCTCACAGTCGGGACCACCAGGGGCAGGCTTGTGATTCAGGGCTGCCCTCTGGCCCCGACCTGATTGGACGAAGAGATCGAGGGTTCGGATAGTCGCAGAAAAAACGACATCGGGGGATGCCCCGCTGCCCTGCGATCTTTCGGCAGCGCTGAGGGATTGAGAAAGGCTTGTTCAGAAAGAGAAGCCAGGACGGATCGGAAGAATCGGATGTCAGATCTGTCAGATCTATCCTGGCCCGACTTGAGCTGTGCCAGGACCAGACGGAGCGTGCGCGTGTTCGACCCGGACATGCGTCGATCGTAGCGGTTGTAACGCGCTCAGCCAGTGCTCGACGGGGTCGCGCGCGTCAGTACGCGGCCAGTATCCCCGGTGGTATCGTGTCGGCGGTCGAGCCCGTTCCGCACGCCCGAGGCTCGCGAGACCAGGACACCAGAAGGATGGACTCGAATCACGGCCTGCCGCTCGTCGCACCGCGCGTCACCCCCGTTCTCGACCCGGCGTTCCGTCCGGCGGTGCTCACCGTGCGAGCCTATCAAGAGCTCGTCGATGCCGCGCCTGGCGCGGTGCCGGTCAGGCTGGCGCTCGAGCAGGCGGACGGATCCGTATTCCGGTTCGAGACGCGCGTGCTGCCCGAGGACCATCCACGCGCGGCGGCGAACGCGATTCACCTCGAACGGTTCGTCAAGTTCATCCTGTGGTCGCGCGGAGGATGGCGGATCCACGTCGACGGCCCTTCGCCGCTCGTCGCCGAGCTCGCCGCGCACTATCACGACACGCCGACGGGACGCTTCGATGCGGAGCTCGTCGGCCGGCGCATGTTCGACCATCCCCTCGAGGTCGTGCACACGCGCGCACTGCCGGATGAACACTCGGAGACCCGGCCGCTCGGCCGGCATCTCGACGGCTGCCGCATCGGGTTCGATCTCGGCGGCAGCGATCGCAAGGTCGCCGCCGTCATCGACGGCAAGGTCGTCTTCAGCGAGGAAACGGTCTGGGACCCGTATCACAAGCCGGACCCGCAGTACCACTTCGACGGCATCATGGACTCGCTGCGCAAGGCCGCGGCGCACCTGCCGCGCCTCGACGCAATCGGTGGAAGCGCCGCCGGCGTCTACGTGAACAACCGGGTCAAAGCCGGTTCACTCTTCCGGGGTGTCCCGCCCGATGTCTTCGACGCGCGCGTCAAGGATCTGTTTCTCGAGATTCGCCGGGCGTGGAACGACGTGCCGTTCGAAGTGGTCAACGACGGCGAGGTCACGGCGCTGGCCGGATCGATGTCGCTCGGGGCGAATGCGATTCTCGGCATCGCCCTCGGCACCAGCACCGCAGCCGGCTACGTGACCGCCGAAGGCAACATCACCTCGTGGCTCGACGAGCTGGCGTTCGTGCCGATCGATTACAACCCCCAGGCGCCAGTCGACGAGTGGTCCGGCGACTACGGCGTGGGATCCCAGTACTTCTCGCAGCAGTGCGTGGGGCGTCTGATGCCGGTCGCCGGAATCGAGGCGCCGGAAGGCATGGGGCTGCCCGAGAAGCTCAAGCTGGTGCAGAAGCTCAGAGCCGATGACGACGTCCGCGCGCGCGAGATCTCACAGACGCTCGGCACGTACCTCGGCTACGGCGTCGCGCACTTCGCGTCTTTCTACGATCTTCGGCACGTCCTCGTCCTGGGTCGGGTGACTTCCGGTCCCGGCGGTGATGACATCGTCGCGGGCGCGCGCGAAGTGCTCGACGTCGAGTTTCCCGATCTCGCCGCGCGCATCGCATTCCACGTGCCCGGCGAGCACGACAAGCGTCACGGCCAGGCCATCGCCGCCGCGAGCCTCCCCTCACGAATGACGAATGACGAATGACGAATAAGAAGTCTTGCCAGTGACCAGTGACCCAGTGACCAGTGACCAACTGACAAGACCCGTAGCCCGTAGCCAGTGACCAGTTACCAGTGACCAGTGACCAACTGACAAGACCGGTAGCCCGTAGCCTGTAGCCTGTCGCCCGGTTCAAGACCGAGGATTGACTTGCCCGCCGTAGCGCTTCGCGCGAAGGCGCAAGACCGAAGACTGAAGACCGACGACCGAAGACTGTATGACCCCCTACCACCGTTTCGTCCACGATCTGGCACGCCTCGTCCGCGAGGGGAAGCAGTTCCCGCTCGGTGGGTTTCCCGTACCGGCGCGCGCGACGCCGGCGCCCGATGCCCGGCGCGCGGTGATTTCTCGCCGCACCCGGACGATGAATGCATCATCGGGGGGCTGGCGCTTCGGCTTCAGCGCGAAGCCGGCATGCGCATCGTCAACGTGGCGGTCACGCAGGGCAGCAACCAGGCGCGGCAGGCCGGCCGTTGGGACGAGCTGTCGGCCGCCTGCGACTACCTGGGATTCGACCTCGTCGCGACCAGACCCGGCGGGCTCGAGAAGGTCAATGTGAAGACGCGGGCGGCCGATCCCGCGCACTGGGCCGACGCGGTCGTCACACTCGCGCGCATCCTCGACGAGCATCGGCCGGCGGTCGTGTTCTTTCCGCACGATGCCGATTGGAACAGCACGCACGTGGGGACGCATCGCCTGCTGATGGACGCCTTGACCGAGCAAGGGCCCGACTTCGGGACGACCGTCATCGAAACCGAATTCTGGGGCGCGATGGCGACGCCCAATCTCATGGTCGAATCGAGCGCCGACGAGGTCGGCGAGATGATGGCGGCGCTCTCGTTCCACGTCGGCGAGGTGCAGCGGAACCCGTATCACCTGCTCGTGCCCGCGTGGATGCAGGACAACGTCCGCCGCGGCAGCGAGCTGGTAGGGGGGCAGGGCGGCGCCGCGCCCGACTTCACGTTCGCGACGATCTACCGGCTCCGGCGGTGGAGAAACGGCCGCCTCGAGCAGGTCTACGACGGTGGCCGCACGCTCCCCGCGTCGACCAGCGCGGGAACACTGCCAGGAGTCAGGAGTCATCATGGAAACACGGATGACTCCTGACCCCGTTTCAGCAGTAAATCCCTGTGCAGGGCGGCGGCGGGCCGGCGGCGGCGTTGATCGCGCCGATCATGCCCGGATGAATCGAGCAGTGATAGTTCATCCCGCTCGATGCCACCGCCCGCGCCGTGCTGGTGGCACCCGGCGCGATGTCGCCCGTGTCGAATTGCCCGTCATTCGAGACAATCCGGTGGACGACGGTGTCGGCGTTGCGCCACGAGGCCATGCCGCTCTGCGCGCTGCCGGGATTGGGATTGAAGGACTGGTTGCCGCGATCGCCGACGATGCTGATCGCGGTCGAGCCGGCGGGAGGCGGGCTCGGAGACGTGGGCGGTGAGTTGTTGCCGTCGCCGCCACAGGCCGCGCAGGCGAGGATCAGGGCCAGCGCGCCTGAGCACGTTCGCAGATTCGGACGCATGGGGAACTCTCCTTCTGAACAGGCGGTCGAGCTTCAACATGCATGCCAGCCCGAGTGGGCTGTGGCGAGCGGTCCGGCTGCGATGAGCTGTTACCGGCCGCGTAACGCCTTTCGCGAACCGTAGCCAAGGACGAGATCCAATGTCGGTCTTCGGTCGTCGGCTTCGGTCGTCGGTCTGCGGTCTGCGGTCGGGAAGGGCTGGGTTGAAGCTTCGCCGTCGGCACGGCATGCGAATCTGGCCGCATGCGCCGCGCGCGATGTTCTTCGGCCTCGGGGATCTCGTTAACGGTGCAGGAGGCTCCATGTCCAGGTACCCGTGGCCGAGAACCCTGAAGAGCCCCGCGACCCATGCCGCCGCCTTGATGCTGGCGCTCGTCGCCTCGTCCCAGCCCGCGGAGGCGCAGGAGAAGGACCTGCCCGACAGCCAGGACCATCCGACGGTGTCCCGCTACACGGGCTCGGTCATCATCGGCTACGACTTCCGCAAGTTCGAGGACTACGTGCTGCCGCTCGGTCCGGTGTCCGGGTCGCCGTCGGGATACACCGCCAAGAAGAGCCAGAAGCTGGAGGGCAAGCTCACTCGCATCCTGTATCTGGCGCCGCTGGAGCGCTCGACCCTCGAAGTATTCCGGAACTACGAGCAGGAGCTGAAGAAGGGCGGCTTCCAGGTGCTGTTCACGTGCGCCGCGGTCAGCTGCGGTCAGCAGCCGGACGGCATGCGCCACATGCTCTTTCCGATGGGCACCGAACAGCAGCTCAAGGGACACGACCTGATGCGCGTCTGGACCATGGTGCAGGACCAGCGCTACGCCGCGGCGAAGCGCTCGACTCCGCAAGGCGATACCTACGCGTCGGTGTACGTCGCGCGCGACGCCAATCCCGGCGTGCCCGCGACCAACAATCGATCGCTGGTGCTGCTCGAAATCGTGGAGACGGCGCCGATGGACTCCGGGCTCGTCACCGTGGATGCTGCCGCGATGGCCAAGGAGATCGCGCAGGCAGGTCACATCGCGCTGTACGGCATCTACTTCGACACGAACAAGGCCGATCTCAAGCCCGAGTCGACCGCCGCCATCGTCGAGATCGCGAAGCTGCTCAAGGCCGATCCCGGCCTGAAGCTCCTGGTCGTCGGTCACACCGACGGGGTCGGCGGCTACGAGCCGAACGTGGTGTTGTCGGATCGCCGCGCGGCAGCCGTGCTGCAGGAGTTGACGACGAAGCACGGCGTCGCCGCCGCCCGGCTGCGCGCGGTAGGTGTGGGCATGGCGGCGCCGGTGGCATCGAACGAGACCGACGAGGGCCGCGCGAAGAACCGGCGGGTCGAGCTGGTCAAACAATAGACCGGTCGTCGGTCGTCGGTCTTCGGTCTGAGCGGGGCTACGGGCTACGGCTAAGGGCTGCGGGCCTGCGAGATCGCAGCTGTGCGGGAGCTCGAGTCCCGCCGACAAGCGTCCGGGGCGACGCTCAGAGCTCCACCGTGCATCCCGTTCGGACGCTCTCGTCTGCTGCCAGCACGATTCGAAGACTGTTCACCGCATCCTGCGTGTGATCGGAGAGATCCAGATCCTGCTGAATCGCGCGCAGGAGATAGGCCTGCTCGCGATCGCAGAGCGCCTGGTGATCGGGCTCGTCCTCGGTGTTGATGAACTCGTCGGGCTTGAGGAACTCGTTGTTCCCGTCAATCGCCGCGTAGTGCACGCGGAGGCAGTTCGTCTTGGTGTGGCTGTCGATGTCGTCCGACCCGCTCGCGGTTGTCTCGTTCGGATCCTTCACGATCGAGACGCATCCCTTGGGACCGATCACGTCCTTCACGAAGAACGCGGTCTCACTCATCATCGGGCCCCAGCCCGCCTCGTACCAGCCGACCGACCCATCGTCGAAGGTGACCTGCAGCGCGCCGTAGTTGTACATGCCCGGCTTGAGCTCGTCGGTCAGCCGCGCGCCGATGCCGGACACACGGACCGGCCTGGCCCCGGTCATCTGGCACATCACGTCGACGTAATGGACGCCGCAGTCGACGATGGGGCTCATCGACTCCATCAGGTTGCGGTGCCAGTTCCACGCAGGCCCGTGGCTCTGCTGGTTGAGGTTCATCCGCATGGCCAGCGGCTTGCCCAGCGTCCGCGCAATCTCGATGAAGCGCGTCCACGCGGGATGCACGCGCAGGATGTAGCCGATGACCAGCTTGCGGTTCTTCGCGCGCGCGGCGTCGACGATCGCCTGGGCCTCCTCCACCGTTTCGGCGAGCGGCTTCTCGCAGAACACGTGGCAGTTCGCCTCTATCGCCGCCTTGGCGTACGGGGCGTGCGTCTCGGGATAGGTGTTGATGCTGACGACGTCGGGTTTGGTGGCTGCGAGCGCCTGGTAATAGTCGCTGAACTCGGGCAGCCCGCCGAGCTCCTGACTGAGCTTGCCACGCGAACCAGCACCGCGGCTGACGAGGCCGACGATCTCGAACTCCGGCATCTTGTCGTACGCGCGAGCGTGACTCGCGCCCATGTTGCCGCAGCCGGCAACGAGCACTCTCAAGGGACTGGCCATCGGACTCCTTCACGTCAGGCTCTGAGGGTCGAGACGCCGAGCAGAAGCGCGGTGTCCACGTTATGTCGGCGACCGGTTTCCGTGCAACGAAAACCCCGCGGGCTGGCGCGCGTCGAGACCGCGAATGTCTGGTCTTACATCGACAGAAGCGGCCGGATAGTCATGACCGACGTTTGGCGCCGATAGACGAGACGTTGGACGCTCAGTGCGGCGGTCGTTCGGGGTCGCAGCACACACCCGGCCGACATATGCTGCACGGGTGCGCATCCTGGCCATCAGCGGCAGTCTGCAAGAGAAGTCCGCCAATCGCTCGCTGCTCGAGACCGCAGCGCGAGCGGCGCCCGTGGGTGTCGAGGTCGTCATCTACGACGGCCTGCGCGATCTTCCCTACTTCGATCCCGACCTCGAAGCGACGGGCGCACCAGAAGCTGTTCAGGCCTGGCGAGAAGCATTGGCCGATTGTGACGCCGTCCTGATTGCTACACCCGAGTACGGTCACAGCCTGCCCGGCGCGCTCAAGAACGGGATCGACTGGGTGATTGGCTCTGGCGAACTCGAGAGCAAGCTCGTCGCCATCACGGCAGCCGTTCCCGGGCCTGAACGAGGCCGGCGGGGTCTTCAGGCGCTCCGGGACACTCTCGGGGCGGTGAGCGCCGCGATTGTCGGCGGCGAGCCGATCGTGCGAGGGCCGAGCTTCGAGCACGACGTTCGGGCGCTCATGCGCTCGCTCGTCGACAGAGCCAGCACATGACGTTAGAGCGGTACCGCACGAACGCGTGCCACTGCCCCCAGGTCCATCCCTGACCTACCAGACGCCCGGAATCAGACGGTAGCGGACGCGCTCCGCGTAATCGCGATAACCGGCCAGGTTGTCCTGGAGGAAACGATCCTCCGCCCACACGCGTCGCAGCCCGAACGCAATCAGGGCGCTCGCGGGCACGAAGGCCCACCACGAACCGAATGTCAGCGGCAGCGTGGCCACGACGGCCATCATGCCGACGTAGCCGGGGTGACGCACGATCGCGTACGGACCGCGGTCGACGACGTGGTGCCCACGATCGGTCTGGATGCGAATCACGGTCGAGAAGAAGCGGTTGACGGACATCGCGTAAACGAACAGGAAGAGTCCGGCGAGGAACGTCGTCAGGCCTACGAGACGCCACAGCGAGCTCATCGGCGGCGACCACTGCCAGCGTCCGCTGTCGAAAAGGGCAAAGACCACGGTCGCAAGCGAGATGAGCCTGAACCAGCGCAGCCAGATTCCGTCGTGGCCACTCGTAGGTGGGTTGTATCGCTCACGCGCCAGATCGGGGCTGACCGTGTTGACCGCGTAAAGCGCAATCAGCGAGCAGCCCGCGGCAAAGACCCAGAGATAGGCCGAAGTGAACTGGCCGGAGAGGAGCATGGGCACGGCCGAAAAGACGAGACTGGCAGCGGCCCAGCGGCCGAGCTTGTGGCCCAGGGTCAATGCGGGAACGGACTCAGCGGTGACGGTGTGCATGCAAGTGCCTCGTTTTCAGGTGATTTTGATTTATCAAAAATAATACTTTGCCACAACAAAGTCAACAGTCGACATCCAGGCGACTGATCCGCGGCCTCGATTCGCCCTTAGACTGACCTGCGTGATCAAGGGAGTACTGCTCGCCGCGGGCGCATCCACCCGGATGGGCGTCAACAAGCTGTTGCTCCGGCTCGAGGGCGAGTCAATCGTCAGACGCACGGCGCGCCGCTTGTGCGACGCCGGTCTCGACGAGGTCCTCGTCGTGCTGGGTCGGGATGCCGAGGCGGTTCGGGCGGCGCTCGACGGACTTCCCTGCGGCTTCGCCATCAACACCGCCTACGAAAGCGGCCTGGGCAGCTCGTTCCGGGTAGCGGTCGAGCATCTCGGCGCCGCCGACGCAGCGGTCTTCGCGCTGGCGGACCAACCGTTCGTGACGACAGATCAGTACCGCCGCATCGGCGATGCCTATCGCGAACGTCATCCCCCGATCGTCAGCGTGCGTTATGGCGAAGTGACGGCGCCGCCCCATCTCTTTGCGCGCGAGCTCTTCCCGGAGCTCACACAACTTCAGCACGGCGCCAGGCCGGTCCTGATCCGCCACCAGGACCGCGCGGTCGTCCTCGACTTCCCGGCGCACCAGCTCGTGGACATCGACACGCCCGAGGACTACGCCAACGCGCAGCAGCTCGCGGCGCGCGATTCGTGACTGTTGGAGAGGTGGGGTCAGGAGTCAGGCCAGCGCGTTGACCTGGAGAGCCCCCACTACAAGCTACCGTTCACACGCCCGCAGCGTGAACCGGCAAGGTGGATAGCCCTCGGCGGCCGCCGCGGAGAGGACGGACTCGGCGAGACTGGCCAGCTTGGCGTGCGCCTCGAGGCCGTCCGCGTCATGGAGCGCCTTCGCGACAAAGCGGAAGAGCGTCAGCGACGAGACGAGCTTCTGGGCGTCGATTGGCGAGCCCATCAATCGGTCGAGGCGAACACGATCCGCGGCGAGACGGCCGGCAACGGCCTCGGTCATGTCGATGAGGCGGGCGGACAAAACCGGATCGCGCAAGTACTCGACGGCCTCGTTCAGGTCCTGGATGGCGTACGCCTGCGCCGTGGGCGAACTGCCCAGGCCGGCGAGCTGAGGAAAGATGTACCAGATCCAGTGGCTGCGCTTGCCGCCGGAACGGATCTCACGAAGGGCGGTTTCGAAGCCGGCCGCCGATCGATCCTGAGCGTCCCGGAATCGAGCGAGATCGGGCACGGGGGCGTCGGTCTTCGGTCCTCAGTCTTCGGTCGTCGGTCCGGAGATCGGCGGGGCTGAAGCCCCGCCCTCCTGCGGTGGGCTGCCTCAATTCCTTCTTCCGCCGAACAGGCGGAGCAGCATCAGGAACAGGTTGATGAAATCCAGGTACAGCGAAAGCGCACCGACGATGGCATATGAACCGACACGGCCGTCGGGAAGCGCGAGCGCCATGTTGCGCAACCGCTGCGCGTCGTAGGCCGCAAGGCCAGTGAACACGATGACGCCGCAGAAGCTGATGACGAACTGCAGCGCGTCGCTCTGCCAGAAGATGCCGACGATCGACGCGAGGATGATCCCGATGAGCCCCATGAACAGGAACTGTCCCCATCCTGCGAGGCTGCGCGTCGTAGTGGTCCCGTACAGCGCCATCGCACCGAACATGCCGGCCGTCACGATGAAGGTCGACGCAACCGACGCGCCGGTATAGAGCAGGAGCACGAACGACATCGTGAGCCCGGTGAGCGCCGAGTAGCCGATGAAGAGCGCGCCGGCCATTCCAGGCGAGAGCGCGTGCGCGCGCGCCGACAGCACGAACACGAGACCCAGCTGGGCGATGACGATCCCCCAGAACAGCGGCCGGTTGACGACAATGGTGCGGACGAGGGCCGGCGAGCTCGCCACCATGTAGGCCACCGCGGCGGTGATCCCCAGGCCCAGACACATCCACCCGTAAACCGAGCGCAGGAAAGCGGTGACCTTCTCGGTGGCCTCGACCGTCGCAACGCGGGGAATCGAAGGGGGCGCAACCTCATATCGCTCCATGGACTTCTCCTTGAAGAGTCGATCGTAACAGGTCCGGAGGTCGGTGGGATCCGAGGTCCCGGGGTCCGGGCAGGGACCTCCGGGACCGTTGGACCTTCGGATCTACGGGGAAACTGACAGTGTCGTGCAGGCGCGGGCACGCGCGAGCAGCAGGTCGCGCACACGTGTATTGCGCGTGAGCGACGCCGCGCGCTCGAACTCCGCGCGTGCTTCGTCGGACCGCCCCACCTTGGCCAGCAGGTCCCCGCGCACGCTCGGCAGCAGGTGGTATTGCTCGAGCGCGGTGTCCCCGGTCAAGGCGTCGACCAGATCGAGGCCGGCCTGGGGTCCGAAGGCCATCGCCACGGCGACGGCGCGATTCAACTCCACGACCGGTGACGGCATGAGCCGGCGCAGCAAGTCGTAGAAGCCCGCAATCTGCTTCCAGTCGGTCTCTTCCGGCGTGCGCGCCCGCGCGTGACAGGCCGCGATGGCCGCCTGCACCATGTAGGGCCCCGGCGGGCCACCGAGCCGTTCCGCGCGGGCGAGCGCCGCGAATCCGCGATGAATCAACAGCTGATCCCAGAGCGCGCGGTTCTGCTCGAGCAGCACGATGGGCTCGCCGCCGGGCCCGACGCGCGCGCCCGCGCGGGACGCTTGAATCTCCATCAACGCGACGAGGCCATGGACCTCGGGTTCCCGCGGCGTGAGCTCCGCCAGAATCCGCCCGAGGCGCAGCGCGTCGTCGCACAGCCCCGGCCGCATCCAGTCGTCGCCCGCGGTTGCGGCATAGCCCTCGTTGAAGATCAGGTAGAGGACCTCGAGCACCGACGACAGGCGCGCCGCACGCTCGCTCTCACGCGGAACTTCGAACGGCACGCGCCTGGCCGAGAGCGTTCGCTTCGCGCGCACGATGCGCTGCGCGATCGTCGGCTCGGAGACGAGGAACGCCCGCGCAATCTCCTCGGTGGTGAGTCCGCCGAGCAGACGCAGCGTCAGCGCGACGCGGCCCTCGGTCGGCAGCACGGGATGGCACGCAGTGAAGACGAGGCGCAACAGATCGTCGCCGACGTCATCGTCGAGCGCCGCATCGAGGTCGGGTGCGGCTCCCTGCTCGAGTTCGAGGCCGAGCTCTTCGTGCTTGCGCTCGATCCGCTTGTTCCGGCGAAAGTGATCGATGGCGCGGTGCTTCGCCGCCGCCATCAGCCAGGCGCCGGGATTGCGCGGAACGCCGGACTCGGGCCACTGCTGCAGCGCCGCGACCAGCACGTCCTGCGCCAGATCTTCGGCGACACCGACATCGCGAGCGATGCGGGCGAGCCCGGCGATGAGCCGGGGCGCCTCAATCCTCCAGACGGCGTCGATGGCGCGATGCGTGTCGGTCGGACTCACGGCCCTCGATCAGACCATCTTCGGCGCCACCCGGCAAGGCCAGCGCGCCGGCGCCCGCCGCCGTCAGGCGGACCCATGTGAGCCGTCGCTGGCGCAACTCGATCCGGACATCGTTCGCCGAGCGTCCGTGCGATTCCTGAGGACCCGCATCGTCCAGCGGAGGCTCGAGCCGCACGGTGATCGGACGGCCCGTCGCCAATCGAACGGCCTCGGGCAGCAGCGCTCCAAAGGTGTTCGCGAACGAGCGGCGCGTGGATCGATCGTCGACGAACGTCATCGAGCCCACGTCGGGCTCGGCTTTGACGACCTCCTTCAGCACCGCGAATGTCTCGGACGAGAGGTCCGCCATTTCCGTCCAACGAACGTTGCGCGCCCAGTAAACCGGCAACATGGCAATGGAAAGGATGCCGGCACACGCGACCAGCCTCCGGCGCGCGGCAGCCGCGGACTGCGCCCAGATGTCCTCGAGGACGGCCGCCGCAACGAGCGCGGCTCCGACCGAAGGGAAGCACGCGTAGAGGCTCGATCGGACCGGCAGGAACACCGTGATCGCGTACGCGCCCAGCAGCCACACGCCGCCGAGCGCCGCCGTTCGCCGGACCGTGGCGGTCGCGCGCGGCGCCCGCCAGGTGACGAGCATGGCCATGACGACCGCGACGACCGCGAACGTGCACGCACGATCGATATAGTGCAGCGCATTCACGGAGAGGCGCGCCGGATCGGTGACGAAGCGGTAGAACCACGGGCTGGTCGCCGGCGTCATGGCGTCGGTCATCGAGCGGATCCAGAAATAGGCCGCAAGCGACACCCACGCGGGCCACACCACACGTGAGGCGGCCTTCGCTCGCTCGCCCGGGACCAGTCGTTCGCCGAGCATCCACGCCCATGCCGACAACACGAATGGCAGGAGCACGGCCTCCTCCTTCGCGCACAACGCGGCGAAGACGGCGGCGCCGGTGACGAGCGGTCGGTTCCGAACGAGCGCCACCGCGGCGAGCACGGCGAACAGCGTGAGGAGAAGACCGGTTCGCCCGCTCAGCCACAACACGGCCATGTTGATGCCGTGGAGGTTCAGCGCCCAGATGGCGCCAGCGGCAGCCGCCATCGGCGGGCTGGTCCCGATGGTCAGCGCAAGCCACGCGACGGCGAGTGCCGACAACGCCAGCAGACAGAGATTGGTGATGCCGTACCAGCGCGCCTCGAGACCGTGCAGCGCACGATCGGCGGCGAAGCTTGCCGACACGACCGGACGAAAGAAGCCGTTGGTTTGAAAGGTACAGCCGTTTCACATCGTCGAACGACGCGATGCGACCGTCCCTCACCCACACGACATCGTCTTTGACGAATCCGCGGCCGACACCAGAGCCATAGATGAGGACCAGCAACACGAGCACCCAGACACACGTGAGGATTGGTCCCCGGCGGGCGGCCCACGTTGGCATGCGCGCGATCTTATCGAGGCCTCGCAAGGGGACGAGAGCGTGACCTTCAGGCCGAGCGTGTGCCGGCCGCGGGGACGGTGTGCGCCGCTGCCGCGCGATCGACGAGGTGGCGGATGGCGTCGACGACGACGCCGGGCTGGTCGAGGTGAACCCAGTGACCGCCCGTGCTCGCGGTGAGGTGCTGGCCGCGCTCGAAGATGCCGCACAGGTCGCGATGAGCGCCGCGGCGCGCGTCGGGGCAATTGGACGCGGAAATCACGATCACCGGCATGTCGGCGAAGATGGATGCCGCAGTCGACGAGGTCAGAACGGCGCCGACTTCGGCGGCGCTCCGCTCGAGCGCACGGAAATGCTGGGCCATGGCCAGAAAGCCCGAGGCACGCGACCAGTGCGCGCGCACGGCGGGCCATAACTCGCGCGGCATCTTCGTCACTTCCCCGACCACCCGCCGGACCGCAGCATCCGCATCCCTGCCGAAGAAGCGGAGGACGGTTCCCGAGAGTGACGAGCCTCCCTCGCCGGTCCGCGCGAGCAGGAATCGCACGAAGCCGACGCGCGCCAGCGCCGCGCCGATGGTCGAGAACATTCTGCCGCCCCACGCCATGCGACGTTGGCCGGCGTCGGGCGCCAGCCACTCGCCGGCGGTGAGCGGATTGACCAGAACGAGGCCGGCGACGTCGCCGGGGTGCTCGGTCGCGAAGAGCGTCGCCACGTAGGCGCCGAACGAGTGCGCGACGAGCACGTATGGCGGCGGCGCACCGGCAACGCCAAGCGCCCGGCCGAGATCCGCGGCCGACGCGCGGGCAGTGCGCGAACCTCGAGCGCGATCGCTCCACCCATAGCCCGCGCGATCGTAGGCACACGTGCGGGCGAATCGCGCAACCTGCTCCTGAACGGGCCGCCAATTGAGCGACGAGGCCGCCAGGCCCGACTCGAACACGACGGACACCGGGCCCGTGCCGAGCGCGAGCACGTGCAGGCGGCGTCCCCGACATCGACCAACCGTCCGGGCGGGGGGAGCCGCTCGGCGTCCCTGCGGCTCCCGAGATGCTGGTAGACCAGGCCAGCGGCCACGGCGGCGACAGCGGCGCCGAGCGCGAGCAGCCACATGCTTTGGATCATAGCCCCCTCACCCACCCTCTCCCGCGTTGGGCGAGAGGGTCATGATCAAGCCCGGGTGAGGGGCTATGCTCCCCACTGTGACCGCGTCCCTCGATTCTTCCAGCGAGCAACTGCTGCGTGAACTGGCGCCACAGGTGTTGGGCGCGCTCGTGCGGCGCTTCCGCAACTTCGACGCTGCAGAAGACGCCGT
>CAWJAP010000015.1:0-123705 GCA_963840865.1 Vicinamibacterales bacterium | reverse complement strand
TGATAGCCCGTCATGGCCGTGTTGAACACGACCTCGCCGCCGGTTTCGCCGGCGGCCCCGGCCGACTCCCCTTCGTACCAGCTTCCGTTTTCGAGCGCGAGTGTGGCTTTCATTCCTTCATCAATACCTGACAGCCTTCATCAATACCTGACAGCCTTCATCAATACCTGACAGCCTTCATCAATACCTGACAGCCTTCATCAATACCTGACAGCCTTCATCAATACCTGACAGCCTTCATCAATACCTAACAGCCTTCATCAATACGCGACAGCTTTCGTTGATACCTGACAACGACGATCTCGTTCACGATGGTCACGACCCCTCGACAAGGCTCGGGGTCGTCCTGAGCCCGTCGAAAGACGATGAAACGATGACCACGATGTTCGTTTACTGCCGTTTCATCGTGTTCTTCGTACCATCGTGCTCATCGTGCCGAAGACCGTGTTCACCAATTCTATTTGACGCGGTCCAGCGATAGCGTCACGGTCGCGGTTTTCTGGCCGACGACCTGCGTCGTCGCCGTCACCGACTGGTGGTCGGCCAGCTCGAGCCGGACGACGTGCGAGCCCACGGGCTGTGCGGCCAAGGTCAACGGCGTCACGCCGACCTCCTTGCCGTCGATGAATACGCGCGCACCCCGCGGCCGCGAATCGACGAAAATCGCGCCGGTCGCGGCCACCGGCTTCGCGGGAGCGGCGGCTGCCATCGACGGTGCGGTTCGCGGTTCCGGGGCCGGGGCGCGCTTGCTGGCCGGCACCCGGCGCAACGCGACATCAACTGTACGTGACGCGGCGCTTTCAGACAGCGTGAATCGCGCCCGCGTGACCTCGAACCCGGGCTCCACGACGCGCACTTGTACTTTCCGAACTTGAGGTTGTCCAGCGTCAGCGGCGTACGTCCACTCCACTTGCCGTTGATCGTCACGCCTGCCTTCGGCGGGTTCGACGTCACTATCAGGCGACCCGCTGTCACGGGCCTGACGCGAGGAACCGGCGGTGGCGCCGGCGTCTTGACCGGCGCAGTCACCGTGGGCGACGACCCCGCCGGGGTTCTCTCGTTCGATGCGACCGGCGCGTTCGCGGGCGGCGGGACACTGACGGTTGTTTCGCTCGCGACAGCCGCGCCCCTGCCCGTCGTTGCCGCCTGCCCTTCGACGAGCCGTGGCGCCGCTGTCGAACTGGCGACGGTTGGCGCCCTCTCACGGTTCGCCCGAATGTGGCCGGCGGCAAAGCCGAGCACGAGCCCCAGACCGAGAATGAGAGCCCGCTCGAGCATGACCGGCCGCTGGCGATCCGCCGCCGCTTCCTCGAGCACAGTCGACGGCATGTCAGGAACGTTCGAGTCGTTGATCAGCGAGGGCGACGAAGGGCTCAACCCGAGGCCAGTCGCGGATCCGCTCGTCCTGGACGTCGCAACCCGTTCTGGCCGATCCAGCAGCGAGGGCTCGGCGACACGGGGCCAGCCGCGCTCAGGCTTCGAGCTCGCGGCTTCGCGTGCCCGGAACTCGTCCACAGCCACGACGCGATCCGGGAGGTCGCGGACCGGAGGAGCGAAGTCTACCGCCTCGAGCAGCGGCACCTCCTCCGCGTCGTCCAATGTATGCGCCTGCGGCGTCGAGGCTTCTTATTGTTTATTGCCGCAAGCGTCTTTACTCATCGTCACTGCCGCAAGCGGCCGTTCATCCTTGAACGGCACCGACGCGAGCGGGAGTGTCTCGAGCGGGATCTCTTGTGTCCCCTGTTCCCCGAGCGCAAGTTCGTCCAGCTCCACCGACCTGACGTCCGCGGCTGGCGCCGCCGCGGGAAGATCCACGGGAAGATCCACCCGATGCTTTTCGAAGAGCACGCCGGCAACAGGGAGCTCAGCGGCGGGAAGCGACTCCCCTTCCTGAGCCGGCAACGGAACAACCGCACTCATTGGGCTGTCGTCGGCCGACTTCTTCCTGACCTGGCGCTTTCGGGCTTCGCGAGCAGCGATGACTTTCCGAACGGCTTCTCTCGGAGAGTCCGTAGGCGACGGCACATCGGGCTCCGTCGCGAAGTCGTCCAGGGCATGATCCTCGACAGCGTCCCTGACCGGATCGGCCGCCGAGATCGGGACGATGCGCGGCAAGTCAGTCGCGAGGGCGATGGGCTCGGGAGGCATGGCCTGCGTAGTTTGCGGCGCGGGTTCGGCGGATGGCGCAGTCGGTCTACCCAGGGATCGATCGACTAGCGAGACCGTCATCTCTGAAACGCCTGCGGCCGCGGCAAGCGCCGCGGAGAACGCAGACGCAGTGGCGTAGCGTGCCGAAGGGCTTGCGTGCATGGCGCGTGCGAGCACGGCGCGGACCTCGTCGGCCCGATCGGCGAGCGAGGCGCCGGTGAGCGGTCCCATGTCGTCGCCCAGGCCCGACGGACGCCGACCCGTCAGGAGTTCGAAGGCGATGACGCCCAGCGAGAAGACGTCGGCTGGAGTGCCCCACGCGTTGCCGGCAATTCGCTCAGGCGGGCTGTACGGCCGGCGCACCGGCGCGCGCAGCTGGAGGCGCTCCAGCGCGTCGACTACGCCGAAGCCGGTGGCGCGAGCCTCGTCTGGCGTGACGAAAATGTCTCGGGGGTGCAGCGCGCCGTGGCCGACGCCCGCCGCCCTGGCGAAATCGAGCGCCGACGCCAGTTGCGTGATAAACGGCAGAACCTTGTCGACCGTGGCGGGCGCGTAGTGGCGCATCGCCACGTCGAGGGACTCGGCGGCGACATACTCTTCCGCGCGATACGCGACGGTGCCTTCGATGCCCGCGGCGACAGGTTCGACGATCGAGGGGTGGAAGAGGCCGGCGTCAGCGGCTTTCGCGAGCTCGTCGGCGAGCGAACGCGCCACTTCGGGCGTGACGTCGAGTCGGAAGACCTTGACGGCGACGAGCCGATCGCGAGTGGGCTCGTAGGTTCGAAAGACGGGTCCAAGGGCGCCGACACCGATTTGATGCAGCACCCTGAAGGGGCCAAACGCCGGAGGGGGCGCAAATCCGGTCGAGTCGTCTCTGGTCAGTTACGGTGCTCCTCGCCATCGCGCGCGAAGCGCTGGCAGGGTCGAAACCACGGACAAACTTTCACAACCTGGACAAGCCACGAGTAACGCGGTCAACACGGGTACAGAAATTTAGCACGGTTTTCCCGCACGCGGATCCCTCGGTTGCAGGAAATGCGTCGAAGTCTCGAGGTGGTCGTGGGCCCCCTGGGCACGACGATTCCTCGCCGTGTCGTCCGTGTTGTCCGTGTGTATCCGCGGGAGACGGGACGTGCGACCGTAGTAGTGGTCGTCTTGACATGATTTGCAGGGCTCTGAGAGAGTACGAGGCGGTGACAGCGGAAACGGCGTTCGCCGACGGTTCGACGCGCACTGCGATCGACGTGCGCCGTTTTGGCTGGATCCGGCCGCTCGCCGGAGACTACGCCTTCGACTTCGCCAAGATCGCGCCGCTCTATGCCGGCGATCCGTCCACGCGACAGGCATGGACCGAGGCGATCGCGCGCACGCGCGGGATGGCTCGACCGCATGCGGCGGTCGCAGGACTCCTCGCAGCCCAGCAGGAACGACGGGGCGCTTCGCCAGCCGCCCGCGAGTCGGCGCGGAAGCTCGCCGACGGTAGCACCGTTGCGATCCTCACCGGTCAGCAGGCGGGAGCCTTTGGCGGGCCCCTCTTCACGCTGCTAAAAGCCGTCACCGCCATCCAGCTCGCCCGCAATACGGCGCGGGAGCAGCAGGCGGAGGTCGTCCCGGTGTTCTGGATCGATGCCGAGGACCACGACTGGGAAGAGGTCGCGAGCTGTACGGTGCTCGACCCAGGCTTCCAGCCGCACACGATCACCTTGCCCAAGCCCGAGGGCGCCGGCGAGCGGTCGGTCGCCGCGCTCGTGCTGGACGGCAGGGTCGAGCAGAGTCTTGATGAGCTCGCCAACGCGCTCGGCGCAACCGAATTCTCCGAATGGCTCATGACCTCGCTTCGCGCCGCGTACAGACCCGGCGTCGGCATGGCCGACGCCTTCGCGCGCTGGCTCGAAACGCTGCTCGGGCCCCATGGGCTGGTGGTCTACGACTCTTCTGATCCCACGGCCAAGCCGCTCGTTGCCGACCTCTTCGCGCGCGAGCTCGGCGCGGCCGGCCGCACTGCCGCGCTCGCCAAGGCGGCGGGCGATGAGCTGTCGGCCCGCGGACACCAGCCGCAGGTCATCCCGCAGCCCGACAGCATTGCGCTCTTTCATCTGGACGGCGCGCGGCGATCCATCCGCCGCCAGGGCGATCACTTCGTCGCCGGCGAGCGCACGTTCACCGTCGACGCACTGACCGAGCAGGCCAGAACAGCGCCAAACCTCTTCAGCCCGAACGTGCTGCTCCGGCCGCTCGTCCAGGACACGCTGTTTCCCACGATCTGCTACGTGGCCGGACCGAGCGAGCTCGCGTATCTGGGGCAGCTCCGCGGCGTGTACGACAGCTTCGGCATCCCGATGCCGCTGATGTATCCGCGCGCCACGGCGACGCTCGTCGATTCGGCCACTGCACGCTTCCTCGGCCGCTACGACGTGCCGCTCGAGGAATTCCAGCCGCAGGACGAGTCGGCGCTCAACCGCCTGCTCGAGTCCCAGCTGCCGCAATCCGTCGAGCAGGCCATCAAGGAGGCCGGAGACGCGCTGCGCCGGGCGATGGAGCGCGTGATCGAAGCGATGCCGGCCGTCGACCCCACGCTCGCCGGCGCCGCGAAGACGACGCTCTCGAAGATGGAACATGATCTGCGCGGGCTGCAGAACAAGATGATTCAGGCCGCGAAGCGGCGCGACGAAACGCTCCGCCGCCAGTTCATGCGCGCGCAGGCACAGATCTTCCCCTCGGCCACGCCCAGGAGCGCACGCTCGGCGTGGTCTACTTCCTGAACCGCTACGGTCCGGCGGTGATCGACCGGCTGCTGTCAGAGCTGCCGCTGGAGCTCGGGCGGCACTGGGTGATTACGATCTGAGTGGTCGCCGGGCAGCGGGAGCGCACGGAGGCAACGGGTTCAACACGAAGGACCGAAGTCAACGAAGACGCACGGAGGCTGTCGAGGCGCGTCGACCAGCAGACCGGTCGCGTCGCCGGCCGAAACGGCCGGCTTCGCGCGGCGCGACCGGTCCTTCGTTCGTCTCCGTTCGTCTTCGTTGCTCCGTGTTGAATCCGTTGTCTCCGTCTGCTCCCAAGCACGTGCTTCCCGCGCACGCCCCACGCATCAGAGACCTGCCGCAGCGGCCCGCAGCATCTGCTCGGCGTGCCGTAACTTCCCCATCATCGTCCGCATTTTCTCTTCATCAGCCGCCAACCGAGCGCCTGACGCGACGATCGCTCGGGACGTTTCGGCAGGCGCCGGTCCGCCCGGCGTCGTGCGCACCTTGACGAAGTACTCCGGGCTCAGCACCTCGGTCAGACGGGCCTCGTCGTAGACGATCGGCCGTCCAACGACAGCTGTGGTGATCTCACGGAGGAGCGCACTCGACGGCTCACCAGGGCGACATCCGGCCTCGACTACGAACCGTGACGCCACGGTGTGACTCGTCCGGAACGGCACTCCATGATCGCGGGTGAGCGTATCGGCCAGTTCCGTGACCGTGATCCATCCGAGCCGCGCGCGCTCGGCCATCCGCTCCCGGTTGAATGTCGCGGTCGCCATCGCCGCCGCCACCAGCGTTACCGCCCTCGTCGCATCGTCGAACATCGATGCGACGAGCGGCTGGAGGTCGTCTTCGGTGTCGACGATGTCGCCAAACGGCGTGTTGTGGACAGCGAGCTGGATCGCCCCTGCCTGCCCGAGCGCCTTGCTCGCGAGCGCGCGCGCGTGCTCGAGCGCCACCGGGTTGCGCTTCTGGGGCATGATGCTGCTCGACTGCACGAAGCCGTCGGCCAGACGCAGATAGCCGACTTCGGCCGTGCACCAGAGCAACAAGTCCTGGATCACGCGCCCGACGCCGGCCAGGAGTACCTGCGGTGGCGGACACGCTCTCGAGCAGGTAGTCGACGGTGGCGATGCTGCCGTACGTGTTGCCCGTCGCGCCGTCGAATCCCAGGAGCTCGGTGGTGCGCTGGCGATCGATCGAAAACCCGGTGCCGGTGATCGCGCACGCGCCGAGCGGATTGCGATTCGTGGAGGCGTAGGCGGCCTCGAGCCTCACCGCATCGCGTTCGAGCTGCTCGATGACGGCGAGCAGATAATGCGCGACGGTCGATACCTGCGCCGGCTGCGTGTGGGTGTGCGCGGCGAACACAGTGTCGCCGTGCTGACCGGCCAGGTCGAGCAGCGCCCCGCGAAGCCGCGCCACGCTCTCGAGCACGCGGAGAATCATCTCCCGCTGCTGCATCCGGTACATCGTCATGTCGATGTCGTTGCGGGACCTGGCCGTGTGCAGCCGGCCCGCCTTCTCCTCGCCGCAGGCCTGCACGATGAGCCGCTCGACATAGAAGAACAGGTCTTCACACGAGCCGTCGTACGTCACGCACTGAACATCGGCGATGGACACCGACCCGAGCGCATCGCGGATTGCTGCGGCGTCGGCGCGCGAGACAATCCCGCACTGGGCCAGCATCACGAGGTGCGCGTAGTGGATCGCCATCAGCGGCGCCAGCAGCTGCGCTTTCGCGTCTTCGAAGTTCTGATTGAGGACGAGGCGAATGTAGGTGGGGTCAAAGGACATGTCAGTCGACAGTCGGCAATCGTCAGTCGTCAGTCACAGTCGCCCTTTCGACGAAGCTCAGGGCGACCCTGAGCCTGTCGAAGGGTCGGCAGCAGCGAGTCGAGCTATCTTTCCACGGACGCCCTTGTGGCTTCCGCCTTCAGGCGGAAGGAGAACTGCCGACTATTCAGAATACAAACTTCACTCCCAACTGCATCTGCCGTTGGTCGTAGCCGCTCGTGGGCGGGAACGGATCGGGCAGGGGCGCCGAAGGGTTGCCGGCAGCGTCGGTGGTCACGATGCGGTTCACGCCGGCGACGTTCTCGGTATTGAACAGATTCTTCGCTTCGAAGAACAGCTCGAGGCGCTGCGCGCTCGGCAGCGGGATGAAGCGCGAGTAGCGCAGGTCCAGGTAGACGACGCGGCCCAGACGGCCGGTGTTGCGGTCGATGCCGAGCGGGCGATCGTTGGTCTGTCCGTCCCGGTTCAGATCCTGATTCGAGCGGATGTTGAAGGGCAGGCCGCTGTTGGCCTGCAGGATGATGCCGAGCTGGTTGTTGTTGAGGAGCGCCGTCTTGAGGCCCTCTCCCGTGACAGAAGGCGTGAACACACCAGACACCACGAACGTGTGCGCCTGCTGGAACGGCGTGACGCCGAGGTCGCGATCGAGGTTCGACGGATCGGAGACGCGATCGTCGCCGCTGCCGACGACGTAGGTGCCGGTCAGGGGGGCGTTGTCCTCGCCGTGGGCGTAGGTGTAGGTCGCCTGGGCCTGCCAGCCGTGCGTCATGCGCTTGCTGAAGGTCGCGGTGAACGCGTTGTACGTGGACTCGGCAATCGACTGGAACACGTTGACGTGATCGAACGTTGGATCGATGCGCGTCGCCGAACTGACGGTGGTCGAGTACACCGGACGGCCATCGCCCAACGCCTGCCCGGTCGGAATCATGTTGACGTCCATCAGCACCGGCAGGTTGCGACCGACCGAGTTCACATACCCCACCGCGAGGGACATGTCGTTGCGCAGCGCCCGCTCGATCTGGACGTTGGTCAGCCACGCGTACTGCGAGGCGAAGTCCTGATCGACCGCGGTGATGCTCTGGCGCGGAAGAACGAACCCGGCGGGCACGTTCGCGAGGCTCGTGGGATACGGCGGCGCGCCGGCGGCCGTGCCGGAGACGGTCACCGTGTAGGCTCGCGGATCGCCGTTGCCGAGAATCGCGTTGTCGTAGAAGTCGATGAGCGGCGGCTCGTACATCATGCCCATCGATGCGCGCAGCACCGTCGTGGCGCGGTCGTCGAGCGACCACGAGAACCCGACGCGCGGCGCGAAGTTGTTCTTGTCGATGGTGAAATCCTGGGAGTACGGATTGGGCGCGAACGTCCGCGCCGACGGCACATCGAAGAGATCGTAGCGGATGCCGTAGAGGAGCTTCATGCGCGAGTTCAACTGCCAGTCGTCCTGGACGAAGAAGCCGTAGAACGCCGAGTCGTACGCCGCGGTCAGGTCGCCGAAGTCCTGCTGCAGCGAGGTGTAGCTGAGCGGCATTGCCCCGCTGCGCGCGCCGAGGTAGGCGTCGTTGGTCGGGAAGGTGTAGAAGAAACGCTCGCCGCGAACGCGGTCATCGGCGATGAACTGCGCGTCGATGCCGGCCTTGAAGCCGTGCCTGCCGCGAATCCAGGTCAGGTTGTCGATGACCTGCCAGATGCCCTGGTTGAAGTCGAAACCGACCGAGTTGGTGTCGCCGATGCGCGGGCCGCCGAAGTTGGCGACGCCAGTCACCGTCAGCGCCGGACCGTCGACGGCCGTATCGGCCAGCGTCCGGAACTGGTGGCGGCGCGCGTACTGGACGCGCAGCTCGCTCAGCTTGTCGCTTCCGATCGTCGAGACCAGTTGCGCCGACGCGGAATCCATCCGGTCGGTGAAGTCGGTCGCGCGATCGGTTGTCGTCAGGCCGCCGGCGATGTTCGAGAGCGAAAAGTTCTTGAACAGGAAATACCGGGCCGACAGGCGGTTCGCGGGGTTGATCTGATAGTCGGTCTTGCCGAACAGGAAGTTGACCTTCTGATGCGCGGGAATCACGCCGCTCAGCCGGCAGGCTCAGTCCCGAGGGTCTGCGCCGCCGACGGAGTGACGGTGATCACCTGATTGCCCGTGATGAGGCTGCGGTCGACGTATTCGTACGCCCCGTAGTAGTGCCACTTGTCCTTGACCACCGGCCCGCCCAGCGTGAGCGTGAAGTCGTTGACTTCGGTGTCCGGCTTGCGCGCTGTCGGCGCGAGAAAGAACGGGCGCGACGACATGTCGTTCCGGCGGAAACGGAAGCTCGCCGAGCCGTCGATGCTGTTGGTGCCCGACGGCGTGATGGCGTTGTAGACCATTCCCGTCGTCTGGCCGAACTCGGGCGCGAACCCGTTGGTGATGACCTTCACCTCGCGGACGAGCACCTCGGACACGGGCAGGAGCCGCAGGCCGGCGCGGTCCTTTTCGGTGTTGGTGTTGCCGTCGATCTGGTAGTTCGTACGCATCTGCGTGCCGTTGGCGTTGATGCGCGGGACGCCGAACTCGTTGTTCTCGAAGCCGGTCACGTTCGCCTGGAGGAACGCGAAGTTGTAGGGGTTGCGGGAGACGAGGGGCAGGTTCTTGATCTCGTTCTCGCCGATCGTCCGCCCGAGGTCGATCTTGCCGGGCTGCGCGACCGGCGACTCGCTCGTGACGGTCACCGTCTCGGAGACGCTGCCGACGCCGAGTTGGATGTTGATGAGCGCCGTCTGTCCCGCCGACAGCGTGACTCCCTGCTGCTCGAACGTCTTGAAGCCCTGCAGCTCGGCCACGACGCGATAGCGGCCGAGTGGCAGGAGCATGGCGCGGTACACGCCTTCGTCGTTGGTCACCGACGTCCGGGCCGTCCCGGTGTCCATGTTCGTCACCGTCACGCTGACGCCCGGCAGCGCCGCGCCGGTGGTGTCCTTGACGATGCCCTCGATGTTCCCGTTGGCCGCCTGCGCCTGCGCAGCCGCCGGCGTCGGCGCCGCCAGCGCGACGAGCGCGCACAGCACCACCATCGACAGAGTTCGAGCCATGACCTCCTCCTCCTGCTTTCACATCACTCAGTGCTCGCGGGGCCTCGCCTTCGCGAAGCTTCGGCGCAGCTCGCAGTAGCCTTGGCGGAGGCGGCCCACCCCCGCTCGCTCTCGCCCTTCGACGTGGCTCAGGGCGACCCTGAGTTCATCGAAGGGTCGCGCGGCGACTGCGCGCCGCGCTCGGGCCGCAGGCGCTTCCCAATTTTGCAGTATACAATCGGACCAGTTCCCCCTTTTAGACGTCCTAACCCTGCGGACCGGTCCAGCCGAAAGACCTATCGACAGCTGTGTCCACGCAACCTTCAAAGACCAAGCCGGCCGCCAGGCCCGCGAGGAAACGTCCCGTGATGTTTCTCGGGCGGCGCTGGAAGCTCTACGCGCTCGTGGCGCTGGCGGGACCGGCCGTGGTGTTCCTGGGGGTGCTGGGCTACTACTACGTCGTCTTTTCGCGGATGATCGACGCGCGGCTTCACGGGGAAATGCAGCGGGTGGATCCGCGCGTGTTCGCCCGGCCGTTCGAGGTCCGGCGGGGTCAGTCGGTGTCGCCGCGGCAGCTCGTCGACCGGCTGAACGAGCTCGGCTATGCCAACCGCGCCCAGTCCGGGCAGCCCGGCGAGTTCACGGTCGGACGCGACGCCATCGTCCTCGTCCCGCGCGACGGCGATCGGAAGGGCCAGACCGTCCGGATCGTGTTCGGCATGCGGTCGGCAAAAACCAAGGAAACGACCGCGATCGACCACCTGGAAATCGTCGGCCAAAAGTCGCGGCCGGAGCAGCTGACGCTCGACCCGCCGCTCATCACCGCGCTCGTCGCCTCGGGACGCGAGAAGCGCCGCGACGTGCCGCTCAAGGTGATCCCCCAGCACATGATCCAGGCGGTCCTCGCCATCGAGGACCGCCGCTTCTACGACCATGTCGGCGTCGACCCGATCGGCATCGCGTCCGCCGTCTGGGACTACGTCTCCGGCCGCAAGGCGTACCTGCGCGGCGGCAGCACGCTGACGCAGCAGCTCGTCAAGAACACGTTCCTGACGCAGGAACGCAGTCCGATCCGCAAGATGCAGGATCAGTTCATGGCGCTCATCCTGGAGCGCCGGCTGACGAAGGATCAGGTCCTCGAGCTCTATCTGAACGACGTCTGGCTCGGCCAGCGCGGGTCGTTCGCCATGCACGGCGTCGCCGAAGCGTCGCGGCTCTTCTTCGCCAAGGACATCTCGAACGTGTCGCTGAGCGAGGCGGCGCTCATCGCCGGCGTCATCCAGTCGCCGCCGCGGCACTCGCCGTTCGACCACCCGGAACGCGCCAAGGAGCGCCGCAACGTCGTGCTGCAGGCGATGGCCGAGGCCGGCTACATCAGCGCCGAAGCCGCCGAGCGCGCCACGCAGGAGCCGGTGCAGATCGTCGCCCGCGCGCTCGAGGCCGAGGCGCCGTACTTCGTCGACTACATCAGCCAGGAGCTGCAGGACAAATACGGCGCCGTAGCCAATGCCGTCGACGTCTACACGACGCTCGACCTGCACCTGCAGCGCCTCGCGCAGGACGCGGTGCGCGACGGGCTGATCCGCGTCGACGAGCTGCTCGCCAAGCGCAAGCGGCAGCAAGCGCAGGCGGCGCTCATCGCCGTCGACCCGCGCACCGGCGAGGTCCTCGCGATGGTCGGCGGCCGCTCCTACAACCAGTCGCAGTACAACCGCGCCATCAGTGCCCGCCGGCAGCCCGGCTCGGTCTTCAAGCCGTTCGTCTACCTCGCGGCGTTCGAGCACGCGTTCAAGGAAGGGCGCACCGACATCACGCCGGCGACGATCGTCGTCGACGAGCCGACGACGTTCATGTTCAACGACCAGCCGTGGGAGCCGCGCAACTACGAGAACGAGTACGACGGCCCGATCACGCTGCGCCGCGCGCTCGCGCACTCGCGCAACATCGCGACGATCAAGGTGGCCGAGACGACGGGCTACGGCGAGGTCGCGGCGCTCTGGCGCCAGGTCGGGGCGGGGCATCGCCGCACGCCTATCCCGCGATCGCGCTCGGCGTCTTCGAAGCCACGCCGTTCGAGATCGCGACGGCCTACACCCTCTTCCCCAACGGCGGCACGATCCGTCCGCTGCGCGCCATCTCGCGGCTCGTGAGCGCCGGACAGAACGTGCAGATTCGCTCCGTCGCGACCAAGACCGTCGCGCGGCGCGACACGACGTTCCTCGTCACCAACATGATGCGCAGCGTCCTCAACGAGGGCACGGCCGCCGGCGCGCGCGCCGCGGGCTTCACGCTCGACGCCGCCGGCAAGACCGGCACGACCAACGACCTGCGCGACGCGTGGTTCGTCGGCTTCACGCCGGAGCTGCTCACCGTCGTCTGGGTCGGACTCGACGACAACCAGCCGCTCGGCCTGAGCGGATCGAGGCGGCGCTGCCGATCTGGACGACCTTCATGACGCGCGCGCTCGCCGGCCTCGACAGCCCGTCGTTCCAGACGCCCGACGGCATCGTGTTCGTCGACATCGACCGCGATACCGGCAAGCTCGCCGGCCCGACCTGCCCGCGGGTCTTCTCGGAAGCGTTCATCACCGGGACCGAGCCCAGAGAGCTCTGCCGCCTGCACGGGAACTGAGCCAGACGTTCGGGGTTCGGGGTTCGTCGTTCGGGGTTCGGGTTCGGCGTTCGGGGTTCTGGGTTCCAGGTTCAGGGCTCAGGTCAGGGTTCGGCGAGACTGCCGGCAGGTGCCGCGAACGTCAACCACTGAACCGCACGATGAACTACGAACGACGACTCGAACGATGAACTACGAACGATGAACCTCGAACCTCGAACCTCGAACGACGAACGACGAATGACGAACCACGAACCATTCCCTAAACTGCGTTATCATTAAAGTTCCCTTGTCTAAACTACTCTCGCTCACGTTGATCTCTGCCGTGCTCCTGTCCGGTGCCGCCTGCCGCAAGGCGCCGGCGCCGGCAGCGAGTGCGTCGACCACCTCGACTCCAGGGACTCCAGCCGGAACGCCGGCTTCGACTTCGCCCGTGCAGGTGACGCCGCCTGGCGGCGCCGCGGCCCCCGCGATACCGACGCCGCGCTGACCATACCTGCCGCGCCGGTGCCGGAGGTGCTGCCGACCGTCCTCGCGCGCGTGAACGGCGAGGACGTGACCAAGGCTGACTTCGAGCGGCTGATGCGCAACATCGAGCTCAACAACAAGGGCCCCGTTCCCGCCGATCGCCGCGACGAGATTTACCGGAAGGTGCTCGACCAGCTCGTCACCTACACGCTGCTCAAGCAGGAAGCCAAGGCGCGCAACATCACCGTGACCGACGCCGAAGTCGAGGAGCAGATGAAGTCGATGCGACAGGCCGCGCGACTCGGAAGAAGCATTCAAGAAGGCGCTCGCCGAGCGCAAGATGACGCTCGAACGGCTCAAGGCTGACGCGCGAACGGAGATCTCGCATCACCAAGATGATGGACGCGCAGGTCGCCGAGCGCGACCGGGCCACCGACGCCGAGGCGAACGACTTCTACGACAAGAACCCCGACAAGTTCAAACAGCCCGGAGACCGTCCGCGCCAGCCACATCCTGTTCCGCATCGACCAGAAGGCCGACGCCGCGACGAAGAAGAAGGCGCGGGCAAAGATCGACGCGGTCCTGAAGCGGGCGAAGGGCGGCGAGGACTTCGCCGAGCTCGCGCAGCAGCACTCGCAGGACGGCAGCGCGCCGCAGGGCGGCGACCTGAACTATCTTCCCGAAGGGGAAGATGGTGCCGGCGTTCGACGAGGTCGCCTTCGCGCTGAAGCCCGGCGAGATCAGCGACGTCGTCACGACGCAGTTCGGCTACCACATCATCAAGGTGACCGATCGCAAGCCCGCCGGCACCGTGCCGTTCGAGGAGGTCAGCGACCGAAGATCAAGGAGTTCCTGACCGAGCAGAAGAAGCAGCA
This sequence comes from Vicinamibacterales bacterium, assembly GCA_963840865.1. Taxonomy (GTDB): domain Bacteria; phylum Acidobacteriota; class Vicinamibacteria; order Vicinamibacterales; family Vicinamibacteraceae; genus CAWJAP01. The sequence goes on along the minus strand of CAWJAP010000015.1, from coordinate 110,015 downwards.
GCACGGCGCAGGCCTTCATCGAGCAGCTCAAGAAGAAGGCCAAGATCGAGGTTCTGATCTGAACGAGGAAGTCCTCGCGGCCGCCGCGGACGCGCTCGAGCGCGGCGAGCCGGTCGCGCTCGTGACGGTCGTGCGCGCGCAAGGGTCGACGCCGCAGCGCGCCGGCGCGAAGATGCTGGTCTTCGCCGACGGCCGCACCGTCGGCACGATCGGCGGCGGCTGCTACGAGAACGACGCCTGCCTGCAAGGCGCGCGAGGCGATCGCCTCCGGCCGCCCGGCGCTCCTGCACTTCGAGCTCAACGACGACTTCGCCCAGGAGAACGGCCTCATCTGCGGAGGACAGATGGACGTCCACATCGATCCGCTCGCGCCCGCGCCCGCGCCTCTACATCATCGGCGCCGGCCACGTCGGCTGGCACCTCGCCCGCATCGCCGCCGAGCTCGGCTTCCGCATCCACGTCGTCGACGACCGCGAGAAGTTCGCCAACGCCGAGCGCTTCCCCGCCGCCGACCAGATCGTCGTCGAGCCGATCGCCGAGTGGCTGCACCGCGCCGACATTCCCGAGCTCGGCCTACGTCGTCGTCGTCACGCGCGGCCACCAGCACGACCTCGACGCGATGCGCGCGCTCGCGGCGCGCGATCTGCAGTACCTCGGCCTGATCGGCAGCCGCGCCAAGGTCGCGCGCATCTCGACGCGCTCGTCGCCGAGGGCATGCCGCCCGAGTGCCTCGACCGCGTGCACGCGCCGATCGGCCTCGACATCGGCGCCGTCACGCCGGCCGAGATCGCCGTCAGCATCCTCGCCGAGCTGATTGCCGTCCGCGCGCGGGCGTGCACGACCGGGGTCAGCAGTCGGTCGGCATGTCTGAATCGCGTGCCGGCGACGACCGCACGAGTCACGATTCATCCGACTCGTCACGCCGCGCCTGACGACCCTGATCCGTAACGCCACGATCCTCACGATGAACGATCGCCTCGACATCGTCGAGGGCGCGGTGTCCGTGCGCGACGGGCGCATCGTCTCGGTCGGCGCCGGAGCCGGACGCGCCAGGCGACCACGCGTGATCGACGCCGCGCGGCGCCTACCTGCTGCCCGGCTTCATCCAGACGCACGTCCATCTCTGCCAGACGCTGTTCCGCGGCTACGCCGACGACATGCCGCTGCTCGAGTGGCTGCGGCGGCGCGTCTGGCCGATGGAAGCGGCGCACACGCCGGCGACGCTGCGCGCCTCGGCGCGGCTCGCCGCGGCCGAGCTGCTGCTCTCGGGCACGACGACGGCGCTGACGATGGAGACCGTGCACGACACCGACGTCGTGTTCGAGACGCTCGCCGAGATGGGACTGCGCGCCACCGTCGGCAAGTGCATGATGGACTCCGACGACGAGGTGCCGGCGCGGCTGCGGGAGGAGACGCGCGCGTCGATCGACGAGAGCGTCGCGCTGCGGCAAGCGCTGGGACGGCGCGGCCAACGGACGGCTGCGCGCGGCGTTCGCGCCGCGGTTCGCGGTCTCCTGCTCGCGCGAGCTGCTCGAAGCGGTGGCCGCGCTGTCGGCGCGCGAGCGCGTGCTCGTCCACACGCACGCGTCGGAATCGCGCGACGAAGTGGAAGTCGTGCGCCGGCTGTCGGGCGGGCTCTCGAACCTCGAGTACCTCGCCGACACCGGCCTCGCGACGCGACGGCTGTGCGCGGCGCATTGCGTCTGGGTCACCGAGCGCGAGCAGGCGCTGCTGGCCGAGCGCGACGTCAAGGTCATGCACTGCCCGGGCTCGAACCTGAAGCTCGGCTCCGGCATCGCGCCGGTCGTCGAGATGCGCGCGCGCGGCATCTCGGTGTCGCTCGGCGCCGACGGCGCCGCCTGCAACAACCGCCTCGACATGTTCGACGAGATGCGGCTCGCGGCGACGCTGCAGGCGGTCCGACACGCGCCCGGCGCGCTGACGGCGCGCGACGCGCTCTGGATGGCCACGCGCGAGGGCGCCCGGGCGCTCGGACTCGACAGACGAGATCGGCTCGATCGAGCCCGGCAAGCGCGCCGACCTGATCCTCGTCGAGCGCGATCGTCGCACACCTGGCGCCCGACCCCGACCCGTGGTCGACGCTCGTCTACGCGGCCCGCGGCACCGACGTGCGGCTGACGATGGTGGACGGCGAGATCCTCGTCGACGGTTCGCCTGTCGCGGCTCGACGTGCCGCGATCGTCGCGGAGGCCCGCATGCCGCGCGCGAGATCGCGTCGACGGCCGGGATCAGCTGCCGGTGCACGGTTGATGCCACCGATGGCCGGCGCGGATCTCGCAGGCGGCTGACCCGGTCGAGCCGTAGCCCTAATCGGCGACGAACGACCCCTGTATAATCATTTAGCAGTCGCCAGCGCCGAGTGCTAACAGTCCATGACGCGCCATCCTGAACTGCCGGAACGGGATAGACGGATCCTCGGGGTCGTGGTGTCAGGCCTACATCGAGCAGGGGGAACCGGTCTCGTCCCTGTGGCTGGCCAGCCGCGGCTTCGGCGTCTCGTCGGCGACGCTGCGCAACGTCCTGGCCCGGCTCGAAGAGCTGGGCTACGTCCGCCAGCCGCACACCTCCGCCGGCCGCGTGCCGACCGACCTTGGCTATCGCACCTACGTCGATCAGCTGCTGGCCGAGCGGCGCACGTCGCGGCCCGCGCCGCAACGTCGAAGCGCGGCTGCGCCGCGCCGGCACGGTCGAGGACCTGCTGTCGCACGTCTCGCAGGAAGTCTCGCGCGCCTCGCATCAGGTCGGGTTCGCGATTGCGCCGGCCGCCGAACGACCACGCTCGAGCATCTGAATTTCGTGCCGCTCGACGGCGGCAAGATGCTCGTCGTCGTCGTCGCGGCCGGCGGCCACGTCTCGCACAAGGTGATCGAGCCGAGCGAACAGTACGATCACGGCGAGCTGCAGCAGGCGGCCAACTACCTCAACAGCGAGTTCAAGGGCCGCTCGCTGCTCGACGTCCGCCAGGCGGTGCTCGAGCGGCTGCGCGAAGAGCGCACGCTCTACGACGCGCTGATGGCGCGCGCGCTGCGGCTCGCCAGCACGACGTTCGCGGACATCGATTCGGAGCCGGCCGTGTTCATCCAGGGCACGTCGCTGCTGCTCGAGGACGTCGGGCGGCGACGATCCGGACGTCGACGCTCGAGACGCTGCGGACGCTGCTGCGGATGATCGAAGAGAAGGCGCGGCTGGTGCGGCTGCTCGACGACTACATGGGCGGCGACGGCCTGACCGTGGTCATCGGCTCCGAGCATCACGTCGAGCCGACCTGCAGCGCTTCAGCCTGGTCGTCGTCGACCTACTCCGACGGCCGCGGCACCGGCGCCGTCGGCGTCATCGGCCCGACCCGCATGCGCTACTCGCGCGCGATCAACGCGGTCGACAGCCTGTCGCGCAGTCGATCAGCCGGGTCGTTAGCGCGAAGACCTGAGCATATACTCGACCTCGGGCATCATGAACGACAACAACGAACGATCCACACCTGACACCCGGCGAGACGGGCTCAGCCGGTCGTCGACGCGGACGAGCTCCAGCGGCAGCGCGACGACTACTACGATCGGCTGCTGCGCAAGACCGCCGAGTTCGACAACTACCGCAAGCGGGTCGAGCGCGAGCGGCAGAGCATGGCCGAGGCGGCCGCCGCCGACGTCATGCGCGACCTGCTGCCGCTCGTCGACGACCTCGAGCGCGCGCTGAAGGCCGAGACGCGGCGGCGAAGGCGCCGAAGCCTACCGCCGCGGCGTCGAGCTGATCCACCGGCAGCTGCTCGAGATCCTGCGCAAGCGCGGCGTGCGCGCCGATCGAGGCGCTCGGCGCCGACTTCGATCCGCACTTCCACCAGGCCGTCGCCCACGAGCCGGCCGAGGGCCGGCGCGACGGCGAAGTCATCGAGGAGTTCGGGCGCGGCTACATGCTGGGCGATCGGCTGCTCCGGCCGGCGATGGTGAAGGTGGCCAAGGGTGAGTAATCAAGGGGCGAGGCAGGCGTGAGCAAGCGTGACTACTACGAGGTCCTCGGCGTCGAGCGCGAGGCGACGGACCAGCAGATCAAGAGCGCGTACCGCAAGCTCGCGCTGAAGTACCATCCCGATCGCAATCCGGGCGACCACAAGGCGGAGGAGCGCTTCAAGGAAGCGGCCGAAGCCTACGCCGTCCTCGCCGATCGCGAGAAGCGCGGCGCTCTACGACCGCTTCGGCCACGCCGGCGTGAGCGGCGGCGCGGGCGCGCGGCTTCGATCCGACGATCTTCGCGGACTTCTCCGACATCTTCGCCGGCCTCGGCGACGTGTTCGGCTTCGGCGACATCTTCGGCGGCCGCCGGCGGCGCGGCGGGCCGCAGCGCGGCTCCGATCTGCGCTACGACCTCGAGATCACCTTCGAGGAGTCGGCCACCGGCGCCGAGACGACGATCCAGATCCCGCGCGAGGAGACCTGCGAGACCTGCACGGGCTCCGGCGCGGCGCCGGGCACGTCGGCCGAGACCTGCAGCCAGTGCCGCGGCACGGGCCAGCTGCGCTACCAGCAGGGGTTCCTCACCGTCGCGCGCCCGTGCCCGAACTGCCGCGGCACGGGCAAGACGATCGCCAAGCCGTGCCAGACCTGCCGCGGCGCCGGCCGCGTCGGCCGCGAGCGCAAGCTCACGGTGAAGATTCCCGCCGGCATCGCCACCGGCCAGCGGCTGCGCCTCTACGGCGAAGGCGAGCACGGCACCGCCGGCGGCCCGCCCGGCGATCTCTACGTCGTCGTCCACGTGCAGGAGCACCCGTTCTTCCAGCGCGAAGGCGACGATCTCTACTGCGAGCTGCCGATCGGCTTCCCGACGCTCGCGCTCGGCGGAAGCGTCAAGGTGCCGACGCTCAACGGGCGCGAGGAGCTGCACATCCCGGCCGGCACGCAGCCGGGCGCGCGCTTCAAGCTGCGCGGCAAGGGCATGCCGAACGTCTCGGGCCGCGGCCACGGCGACCTCCACGTCATCGCCCGCGTCGCGGTCCCGAAGAAGCTCACCAAGGAACAGAAGCACCTGCTCGAGGAGCTGGCGAAGACGCTGCCGCAGGAGGAGGACTCGATCGGCAGGACGGCGGCGAGAAGCCGTTCTTCGAGCGCGTCAAGGACATCTTTGGCTAGAGACTACGCCGGCGCTGAGAGATCGCGGTAGTGCCTGCGGCTGCTTCCGGCGCTGGATATCCAATGGAGGTCTGGCCCCGACGCCGCCGAGATCTACGATCTGCTCTACGCGCTGCTCGACGACTTCGAGCCACAGGCGATTCACGACGACGACGCCGCCGACGGCTGGCGCGTGTTCTTCAAGACGCCTCGCAACGCGACGCGGCAACGGCGGCGGTCCGGACATTTCTTGGTGATCGTCTGCTGGCCGTGTCGGCCGTCGACGTACCAGACGAGGACTGGGCGCGGCGGAGCCAGGCGGACCTGACGGCGATTCGGGTCGGCCGAATCGTCGTCGCTCCCCTGGGATGACCCGGCAGGATTTCAACGACTGCCAGCCTATGACCTCCAGCCAGTGCCCGTTTCCATCAGTCACTCGGCCGACCACCTCATCGTCATCGACCCGTCCACCGGCTTCGGCACCGGCCATCACGAGACGACGCGCTTGTGCCTGTAGCTGCTGCAGAGCATCGATCTTGTTGGACGACGCGTGATCGATGTCGGGACCGGCTCCGGCGTGCTTGCCATCGCGGCGGCGAAGCTCGGCGCGGCGTCGCGTCGTCGCGTTCGACGACGATCCCGAGGCGCTGCGGAACGCGCGGGAGAACGTCGCGCGCAACGATGTCGCGGCGTCGATCGAGGTGCGAGAGGCGGATCTCGCCGACCTACCAGGACAACGCGGCGAGCGTCGTCGTGGCCAACCTCACCGGTGCGGTCATCCAGAGCATGCGAGGCAGCTGGCGAGGCTCGTCGAGCCGGGCGGTGCGCTCATCGTCAGCGGCTTCAGTATCGCGGAAGCCCGCCGACGTCGCGCACGCGTTCCGCTGCGCCGCTGCCCGGGAGATGGCTGAAGGCGACTGGGCGGCGGAGCTGTTCAGAATTTGAGCCCGGGAGGAGCGAAGCTAACGGGTTCGACACGAAGGACCGAGACGAACGAAGACGAACGAAGGCCGTCGAGGCGCGTCGACCAGCAGACCGGACGCGTCGCCGGCCGAACGGCCGGCGAGTGGTATCGCGGAGAGCGGCGAACTCGAAGCACCTCAGAACACTCCGGGTGCTTCGAGTTCCGCCGCTCTCCCGATACCGCCCGCGCTTCGCGCGGCGCGGCCGGTCCTCCGCGCGTCTCCGTTCGTCTTCGTTTCTTCGTTTGTGAACCCGTTGCCTTCGTCTCCTCCGATTGTGCTCGCTGCCCGGTGCTCCATTACCCCACTTCGAACGCAAAGTTGACGAGCGAGACCGCGACCAGCCCCACCGCGTCGGCGCGCAGCGTCATCTGACCGAGGCTCGCGAGCACGCAGCCGGCACTGACTGCGGCTTCGCCGCTCGGCTGACGACCATCCCCCTTCCGGACCGACGAGGCACGCGACCGCCGGCGGAACGGGACCGGCGAGCGCGGCGCGCATCGGGCTGGACGCTGTGCGCGTCGGATGACGGCTCGACGAGGAGCAGTCGGCGTCCGTCGAACGGCGCCGTCCAGCCACTCGGTCGAACGATTGTGGCGGGTCGATCGCCGGCAGCCGCGCCCGGCGGCACTGCTTGGCCGACGCGACGGCGACCCGCTGCCAGCGCTCGTGCGCGTGGCCGCGCCCGAGCGCCTTCAGGCCGACGAGCGACCGTTCCGTGACGATCGGCACGATGCGCGCGACTCCTGCCATCGTCGCATCGCGCACCACGTCGTCCATCTTGTCGCCCTTGAGCACCGCCTGCACGAGCACGGTGGGCACCGCCGGTTCGGGCGCCGTCGGATCGGCTCGCCGATCGCCACCGCCGCCCCGTTCCGATCCGCTCGACCACGCGCGCCTGGAACTCGTGGCCCTCGCCGTCGAAGACGGCGATCTCGTCTCCAGCCGCCAGCCGCATCACGCGCACGAGGTGATGCGACTCGTCTGCTGGAAGGATCGTCTCGTCGCGGGAGGGGTCGAGGCCGGGCGCATAAAAGCGCGGAAGCGTCACGCGTCGATTCTATCCGCGCTTCGCCAAGGCTACGGCGCGGCTTCGGCGAGATACTTCGATCCGCTTCGCCAAAGCTACGCGCTATACTGCGATCGGCAATTCAGCATTCAGCACTCAGCATTCAACATTGCTCTTCAGGGGCCAGACACTCGGCAAGTACAAGATCACCGCGCCGCTCGGCAGCGGCGGATTCGGTACCGTCTACCTCGCGCACGACACCTGGATCGACAAGAAGGTCGCGATCAAGGTCCCGCACCGGCAGGGGCTGGACTTCGGCGAGCTGCTGCGCGAGCCGCGGCTGCTCGCCAGCGTCAGCCATCCCAACATCGTCGCCATCACGACCGCGGAGAAGCAGGACAACGTCTTCTTCATCGTGATGGAGTACGTCCAGGGCGAAACGCTCGAGAACATCATCGCGCTCAAGGGCGCGCTCGAGCTCAACCGGGCGCTCGACTTCACCTGCCAGATCTGCAACGCCGTCGACCACGCGCACCGCCAGGGCGTGATCCACCGCGACCTGCGGCCGGCGAACGTGCTCGTCACCGAGAACGACATGCTGAAGGTCGCCGACTTCGGCACGTCGCGCTTTCTCGAGATCGCCGCGCACGGAACGACGGTGATCGGCAGCCCGCCCTACATGGCGCCGGAGCAGTTCCACGGCAAGGCGGTGTTCGCGTCGGACATCTACTCGCTCGGCGTCACGATGTATCAGATGCTGACCGGCATCCTGCCGTACGACACGCCGGCGCCGGCGGATCTCGACAAGCTGATGTCGGGCGAGCTCGTGACGCCGCCGCGGCTGAAGAATCCGTCGATTCCGAAAGCGATCAGCGACATCGTCATGCGGGCGATGGCGCCGGAGGTCACGGCGCGGTACCAGCGCGCCGCGGACCTGCTCGAGGACGTGCTGGCGGTGCGGACCGCGCCGCGGCCGCGTCGAACGCCCAGCGATCTGGTGCCGGCGGGATTCCCGCGGGCGGACGTGAGGCGTCGCCGTCACCGCGCGGCGTCGCGAGGCGGCCGCGGCGCCCAAGTTCTGCTGGCAGTGCCGCAAGCCGCTGCACGCGCGCAGCGATCGCTGCCCGTTCTGCGGAGAAACGCAATAAAACCGGGCCAGTTCGCGATTGGACCGGACGTCGCACCCCGGCCGGTATGTTAAAATCAGCTGTCGCCGCGTTCTGTTTCTCCGCGTTCGTCGTGATCTCAAGGAGCAGCTGATGGCCTTTACCGGCACCGGGAAGATCTGGATGAACGGCTCGCTCGTCGACTGGGCGGACGCGAAGATCCACATCGCCTCGCACGTCATCCACTACGGCAGCGGCGTGTTCGAAGGCGCCCGCTGCTACGACACGCCGCGCGGATCGGCCTGCTTCCGGCTCGACGCGCACATGCGCCGCCTGTTCGACTCGGCCAAGATCTACCGGATGGAGCCGCTGGTCGATCATGCGACGCTGACCGCCGCGGTCCTCGAGACCATCCGCGCCAACGAGTTCAAGGCCTGCTACATCCGCCCGATCGTCTACCGCGGCTACCACACGCTCGGCGTCAACCCGTTCCCCTGCCCGGTCGACGCGGCGATCCTGACGTGGGAATGGGGCGCGTATCTCGGGCAGGACGCGCTCGAGCGCGGCGTCGACGTCGCGGTCAGCTCGTGGACGCGCGCCGCCCCGAACACGTTCCCGACGCTGGCGAAGACCTCGGCCAACTACGCCAACTCGCAGCTGATCAAGATGGAAGCGATCGCCGAGGGCTACAGCGAGGGCATCGCGCTCGACACCTTCGGGTACCTCAGCGAAGGCAGCGGCCAGAACCTCTTCCTCGTGCGCGACGACGTGCTCTACACGCCGCCGCTCACCGCGGCGATCCTGCCGGGCATCACGCGCAACTCGGTGATCACGATCGCCCGGGATCTCGGCTTCCAGGTGCGCGAGGAAATGCTGCCGCGCGAGCTGCTCTACATCGCCGACGAGGCGTTCTTCGCCGGCACGGCGGTCGAGATCACGCCGATCCGGTCGGTCGACAAGATCGTCGTCGGCAACGGCCGGCGCGGGCCGATCACCGAGGCCATCCAGAGCGCGTTCTTCGACATCATCAACGGCGAAGGCCGGATCGCCACGGCTGGCTGACCTACCTGTCGCCCGGCGCGCCCCAGAAGACGTTGCAGTCGGCGCATGCATCTCAACGATCTCCTGAAGATCGCCGCCGCGTCCGGCGCGTCCGACCTGCACCTCAAGGTCGGCAGCTACCCGATGATGCGGGTCAACGGCACGCTCGTCGTCGCGTCCGAAGAGAAGCGGCTCGACCGCGCCGACACCGAGGCGATGGCGAGCGTGCTCTTCACGCCCGAGCACCAGGAGAAGTTCCGCAAGGCGCAGGAAGTCGACCTCGCCTACAGCGTCACCGGGCTCGGCCGCTTCCGCTGCAACGTCTTCCAGCAGCGCGGCACCGTCGGCATCGTCCTGCGCGTCATCCCGACGCGGATCCGCACGATCGACGAGCTCGGGCTGCCGCCGGTGCTCAAGCGGATCGCGGAGGAAGAGCGCGGCCTGGTGCTGGTCACGGGCACGACGGGCAGCGGCAAGAGCACGACGCTCGCGGCGATGATCGACCACATCAACTCGACGCGCGCGGCGCACATCATGACGGTCGAGGATCCGATCGAGTACCTCCACCGCGACTACCAGTCGATCGTCAACCAGCGCGAGGTCGCGGTCGACACGCCGTCGTTCTCGCACGCGCTGCGCAGCGCGCTGCGCCAGGACCCCGACGTCATCCTGGTCGGCGAAATGCGCGACTTCGAGACGGTCGAAACGGCGCTGCTCGCCGCCGAGACCGGCCACCTCGTGTTCTCGACGCTGCACACGCTCGACGCGACCGAGACGATCAACCGCATCATCGCGGTGTTCCCGCCGCACCAGCAGCGCCAGGTCCGCATCCAGCTCGCGACGGTGCTCAAGGCCGCGATCTCGCAGCGCCTGATGCCGCGCGCCGACGGCCTCGGCCGCGTGCCGGCGGTCGAGGTCATGGTCGCCACGCCGTTCATCCGCGACTGCATCGTCGACAAGGACAAGACGAGCCAGATCCACGGCGCGATCGCGGCCGGCACGTCGCAGTACGGGATGCAGACGTTCGACCAGTCGATCTTCGGCCTCTATCAGCAGGGGTTCGTCACGCTCGAGGAGGCGCTGCGCTGGGCGTCGAACGTCGACGAGTTCAAGCTCAAGGTCCAGGGCATCTCGACCACCGCCGAGCATGGCGCGCGACGAGATGGCCCAGTCAGGGCGGCGTCCAGCCGGACATCATCCGGTTTCGGGAGCTGACGACCCGGCCCGTCCGCCTACGTCGACGCGCTCCATCTCCTCGCCCGGCGCGAGCTGTCCGTCAGCGATGCCGCGCCCGCCTGCTCGACCGTGAGCACCCGGATGACAGTCGACGCGGCCATCGCGCGCCTCCTCGAGACCGGCGCCTCGACGACGGGCGGCTCGCGCGGGCGTACGCGCGCACCGCCGTCGAGGTCAAGGGACGCGGGCGGCTGCGGGTCGTTCGCGAGCTGCAGGCGCGCGGCATCGACAAGGACGTCGCGGCCGAAGCCGTCGGCCGAGGTCTTCGGCGAGATGGACGAGCGCGCGCTCGTCGCCCGCGCGCTCCAGAAGAAGCTGCGCGGGCGGCCGCGGCCGACGGACGCCGCCGAGTACGCGCGGCTCTACCAGTACCTGATGCGCCAGGGCTTCACGCCCGCCGTCGTCGTCGCCGTCGCTCCGCAGGCTGCGGCGGTCCACGGACGACGAAGTAGAATGAAGGCTCAGGGCTTCAAGGCTCGAGGCTCAGCAAAGCCTTCGAACATGTCGAGATCTTCCAGAGCTAGGCCTCAAGCCTGAGCGCCAGCCCTGAGCCCTGAGCCGAAAACAACATGCACTCCCGCGAGATTCGCAGCAGCTTCCTCGACTACTTCCAGCGGCAGGGACACACCATCGTCCCGAGCTCGCCGCTCGTGCCGGGCGACGATCCGACGCTGCTCTTCACCAACGCCGGGATGAACCAGTTCAAGGACGTGTTCCTCGGACGCGAGAAGCGGGCCTACACGCGCGCCACGACGTCGCAGAAGTGCATGCGCGTCAGCGGCAAGCACAACGACCTCGACAACGTCGGGCCGTCGCTCCGGCATCACACGTTCTTCGAGATGCTGGGCAACTTCTCGTTCGGCGACTACTTCAAGAAGGAGGCGATCCCGTTCGCGTGGGAGCTGCTGACCACGGCGTGGAAGCTCGCGCCCGACCGGCTCTTCCCGACGATCTTCAAGGGCGAGGCGGGCATTCCCGCGCGACGACGAGGCGCACGACGATCTGGACGAAGCTCGTGCCGCGCCGATCGGATCACCGAGCTCGGGCTGGCCGAGAACTTCTGGGCGATGGGCGAGACCGGCCCGTGCGGCCGCTGCTCCGAGATCCACTACTTCCGCGGCAACCACGTCCCGTGCGACGAGGAGCGGCGCGGCCGGACGTGCCGCGGCATCGACTGCAGCTGCGATCGCTTCGTCGAGGTCTGGAACAACGTGTTCATGGAGTTCGACCGCCAGGCGGACGGCACGCTCAATCCGCTGCCGGCGCCGTCGATCGACACCGGCATGGGCCTCGAGCGCATCACGGCGGTGATCCAGGGCAAGCTCTCGAACTACGACACCGACCTGTTCACGCCGATCCTGGAGGCGATCGGCGAGCGCGCCGGCCGGCGATACGGCGCGACGCTCGACGATCCGGCCGACGTCTCGATGCGCGTCATCGCGGACCACCTTCGCGCGATGACGTTCCTCATCGCCGACGGCGTCGTCCCGTCGAACGAGTGGCGCGGCTACGTGCTGCGCAAGATCATGCGCCGCGCGATGCGGCACGGCAAGAAGCTCGGGCTTCACCGAGCCGGTCCTGCACACGTTCGTCGACGTCCTCGTCGCCGAGATGGGCGACGCCTATCCGGAGCTGCGCGCGGGCGCGACGCCATCGTGCGCGTCGTCCGCAGCGAGGAAGAGCGATTCGACGCGGTGCTGACCGCCGGGCTGCCCCGGCTCGAGGAGGTGCTCGATCGCGCGGCGGCCGGCTCGCGCGTCGTGCCGGGCGAGGAGGCGTTCCGGCTGTACGACTCGCTCGGCGTGCCGCTCGACTTCATGGAGGACCTCGCCGGCCAGCGCAGCTGACGATCGATCGCGAGGGCTACGAGCGCGCGATGGAAGGCCAGCGCGAGAAGGCGCGCGCGGGCAGCTCGTTCAAGGGCGCGGAGAAAGCTCTGGCGCTGACGATGAGCGCGGACGTGGAGCGGGCGCTGGACGAGGCCGGCGACCAGTTCGAGGGCTACGAGCGACCACCGTGCAGGGGACGACCGATCGTCGCGCTCTTCGACGAGGCCGGCGCATCAATCGATGCGCTGCGCGCCGGCGCGACGGGCTACGTCGCCCTCGCGCGGACGCCGTTCTACCTCGAATCGGGCGGCCAGGTCTCGGACAGCGGGCGCATTCTCGGTGCTGACGGCTCGGTGGCCGTCGTCGAGCGGCTCGTGAGGCCGAGCCAGGCGCGGCCGCGGCTGCACCTGTCGCGCGTCGATGCCGGCACGTTCCGGCGCGGCAGATCGTGACGGCGGAAGTCATCGACGAGGTTCGCGACGCGACGCGCCGCAATCACACGGCGACGCACCTGCTCCACGCGGCGCTGCGGCAGGTGCTCGGCACGCACGTCAAGCAGGCGGGCTCGCTCGTCGCGCCCGATCGGCTGCGGTTCGACTTCGTGCACTTCTCGCGCTGTCACGCGCGACGAGCTCATCGGGATCGAGCGGATCGTCAACGAGCAGATCGTCCGGAACACGGCGGTGCAGACCGAGGTCAGGTCGACCGAGGAGGCGATCGCGCGGGGCGCGATGGCGCTCTTCGGCGAGAAGTACGGCGATCGCGTGCGCGTCGTCTCGATTCCGGGGTTCAGCATGGAGCTGTGCGGCGGCACGCACGTCCGCGCGACCGGCGACATCGGTCTCTTCGTCGCACCGAGGAGAGCGGCGTCGCGGCAGGCGTCCGCCGCATCGAGGCGCTGACCGGCGCCGGAGCGGTCGCGTGGGTGCAGCAGCAGCGGCAGTCGCTCGACAGCGTCCTCGCCGCGCTGAACACCACGCCGGCGCAAAGCGTCGAGACCGTGCAGCGCCTGCAGGCCGAGAGCAAGCGGCTCGCGCGCGAGGTCGAGCAGCTGAAGATGAAGGTGGCGCTCGGCGGGGACGCGGACGACACCGGCGGGGCCAGACGAGCCCCGCCGGGCGAATTCGTGAGTGTCAGGCGTCAAGCTCGTCACGCGGCGCGTCGAGGGCCTCGAGAAGGGCGCGCTGCGCGGCCTCTCCGATTCGCTCCGCGATCGGCTCGGCAGCGGCGTCGTCGTGATCGCCTCGGAAGTCGACGGCAAGGTGGCGCTCGTCGTGTCGGTGACGAAGGACCTGACCAGCCGCGTCCAGGCCGGCCGGCTCGTCAAGGAGCTCGCGCCCATCGTCGGCGGCGGCGGCGGCGGCCGGCCGGACTTCGCCGAGGCTGGCGGCAAGGACGCGACGAAGATCGACGACCTGCTCGCCGCCGCACCCAAAGTTCTCGAGGGGGCGTTGGCCTGAGCCGGGTCTGACCCGTCGACCGACTGTCGCCGCCGATAACCTCCAGTTGATTGCCGCGTTGATCCGCGCGATCCGCGTCCCGTTGAAGTGATCCGCGTCCCGTCGGTAGAAACGGATCCGCATTACAGAACTGCGCGTCAGCGTTCTATTTCGGCACACCGCTCGGGGCCCGATCGCCGTAAGTCATTGACTGGTGAAGGGCACCGGGCTTGCCTCACGCTTCGCTGGATCAGTGCAAACTGTTGAGTGTCTTTGAGTTGATGAGCTTCGCTATCCTTCGGACCTTGCTCGGCGCCGTTCTGCTCTTGGCCACGCTTCCCGCCGTGGCGCAGGCACAGATCTACCTGACACGCGACAGCGCCGGCAACGTCGTGCTTCGGACAAGCCGAACAATCCGACCGCCCTCCTCAAGACCTACGCTGTCCCCGAGGCAGAGACATTCAGAACCACCAGAGGAATCGTGAGCGAGCGTGCGTCGCAGTACGACGCGCTGATCAAGGAGAACGCCGCGGTCCACGGCGTCAGCCCGCACCTGGTGCGCGCCGTGATCCAGCAGGAGTCCGCGTTCAACCCCAAGGCCCGCTCCGTCAAGGGGGCGATGGGATTGATGCAGCTGATGCCGGCAACCGCCACCGAGCTCGGCGTGACCGACCCCTACAGTCCATCGGAGAACATCCGCGGGGGCGTGGCCTACCTCAAGGGCTTGCTGGTGAAGTTCGAGCAGAACATCGAATTGGCGCTCGCGGCGTACAACGCAGGTCCCACGGCAGTAACCAGATACGGAACGGTCCCTCCGTATCGAGAGACGCGGAACTACGTGACGCGCATCACGACCGCCGTGGGAGCTGCCGAGCCAAAGCCGAAGCGCATCTACAAGACGATCGAGATCGTCGACGGCCGCGAGGTCCTGAAATTCTCCACGATCGAGCCCCCCGGGCCAGAGCTCATCGCGACGGCCAAGCGGTAAGGGCAGGCTCTGGGCTCTAGGCTCTGGGCTCTAGGCTCTGGCTCTAGGCTCTGGGCTCTAGGCAAAACCTCGAAGACCTTTCTCCAAGATCTTGCTAGAGCCTTGAGCCTAGAGCCTAGAGCCCCAGGTTATCCATCGAGCCGCGGCACGACGAAAGTCACCAGGCAGCCCTTCGCCACCGCCTTGGCGTCCACTCGCCCACCGTGTGCGCGCGGCGGTATGCGCGAGTGCTCCGAGGAGCAGTGCGCCGTGCGCACCGGCTGAATGCTCTCGCCAACCGGCGTCAAAGAAACGCGCGAGCGCCTCGGGACCAGGTTCCGGATCGCAGTCGTGCAGCCGGCACTCCACGATCAGCGCGGGCCGGATGATCGTGATCTGCGCGTTGACCGACAGGACGGTGCCGCCCCGCGGCGCGAGCGTCAGCAGGCTGTGCAGGAGACCCGTGAGCGCATCCCGGCAGCGGGCACCGTCAAGGAAGATGTCGCGATCCGAGCCGGGTGCCGACAATTCCACTCGCACGCCGCGAAGCCGGGCTTCGGTCGCAACCGCGGACACGACACCGCTGACGAGCGCCAGGTAGTCGACGGAAGCGCGGTCAATCCCGGTGCCCCCTTTCAGGATCTCGTGTGCGGCAGCGATCGCTTTGGTCCGCGAGATCTCGACGCCCGCCAGGTCCGTCAGCACGCCCCACCGCAACCGATCGGTCCCGGCCGCGTTCATCGCCGGCAACAGCGCCGCAACGAACTCGAGCCCGAGCACCGCTTCTCCAATCGTCGGCGGCGTCGCAGGCGGCGCCATGTCTACCTCAGGCTCCGGTGGCGGTGCCGGAATCGTGAGGCGCTGCATCGCGGCGTCCCGCATGTCCGTCAACCGTTCCTCGTCCACGTCGTGGACGAGACAGGGAACCGTATCGAGCCCCACGCGCTGCGCGGCACGCAGGCGACGCATGCCCGCGATCACACGGTAGAACGCGCCGCGGCGGCCGACGAGCAACGGTTCGATGACGCCCAGTCGTCGAATCGATCGTTCCAGATCGTCGAGCTCGGCACGGTCGTCGCTCGGCGACTCGATCTCGGAGAGCGGAATCTCGCGAACGGTTCGCAGCGGCGCATCGCCCAGCAGCTCATCGACGTAGTGCGGCGTGTGGCGCATGCGGAACCGCGCCGGCAGTCCTTCGCGGACTGCAAGCGGCGGCTCACGGGCGTCGTCGTCTTCTACGTCGTCTTCCGGGTCCTCGTCATCGATCGCCGGCGCTCGAATTTCATCGAGCGCGTGCTCTCCGCGTCCGTCGAGCGCATGCGCTCGCGCGTCTTCCGGATCTCGTTCCTGATTTCGGACAACGTCCCGCGCCTGCCGCGCGAGTACATCGTCTTCGCTGAACTCTCTGATGCCTGTGGCGGATGTCTCTTGGAAAGGGGCGGGATCAAAGTGCACGAATGGTCTCCTCGCCGACAATGTTAGCGCACGTTGCGGGGGCGGTATAACTGTTCGTGGTTCGTGGTTCGTGGTTCGGGGTTCGGGGTTCGGGGTTCGGGGTTCGGGGTTCGAGGTTCGGGGTTCAGGGTTCGGGGTTCAGGGTTCGAGGTTCGGGTTCGGGTTCGTGGTTCGTGGTTCGTGGTTCGAGGTTCGAGGTTCGAGGTTCGGGTTCGAGGTTCGAGGTTCGAGGTTCGGGGTTCGAGGTTCGAGGTTCGAGGTTCGGGGTTCGAGGTTCGAGGTTCGAGGTTCGAGGTTCGTGGTTCGAGGTTCGTGGTTCGGGGTTCGAGGTTCGAGGTTCGAGGTTCGTGGTTCGAGGTTCGTGGTTCGGGGTTCGAGGTTCGAGGTTCGAGGTTCGAGGTTCGGGGTTCGTGGTTCGTGGTTCAACGTTCGTGGTTCAACGTTCGTTTCAAAGTTCGTGGCGCGACGTTCGTCGTGAGAACGTAGCCGTGCGCAACATCGGCTGGCGAAACGCGTGGCGCCAGAACGCCGAACCGTGAACTACGAACTCAGAACCGCGAACCCCAGAACTCCGAACCCAGAACTCCGAACTCCGAACTCCGAACCCCGAACCCCGAACCCCGAACCCCGAACTACGAACTACGAACCCCGAACCGTTTCCAATCCACCGACTAATCCCCCCCGGCAGCGCGAAATATGTCCGCCCGGCCATGGATAACTGGCGGTACGTGGTCAGCTGCCCGAATGTGTGCGGACCAGGTCGAAAATCAGGGCCAACCCGTGGTATTGTCGTGGCCCTGCCGCTGCTTGCCGGCGGGTGTTTCGACTCTGTAAATACGCGTGGAGTTCTCGTGTCGCGCTTGACCGCTCCCCTGACGCTGCGACAGACCACGACCGACCTCTCGACTGCCGCCGCACGGCTGGTCGATGCGAGCCGTGCCATGCGACACGTCCGGACGCTCGCCACGCGAGCGGCGGCCGGCGACGCCAAAGTCTTCATCACGGGCGAAAGCGGCGTCGGCAAGGACGTCGTCGCGCAATACATTCACACCCACTCGGCCCGCGCCCCGAGGCCCTTCATCGCCGTCAACTGCGCCGCTATCGCCGACAGCCTTCTCGAAACTGAGCTATTCGGTCACGCCCGCGGCAGCTTCACCGGCGCCTACCGCGACCGCATGGGCCGGCTCGAAGCGGCGCATCGCGGGACGATCTTCCTGGACGAGATCGCCGAAATGAGCCTGCAGATGCAGGCCCACCTGCTCAGGTTCCTCGAAAGCGGCGAGATTCAGCCGGTGGGCAGCCCAGGCGGGCCGATTCGCGTGGACGTCCGGATCATCTCGGCAACCAACCGCGACCTCGAACAGCTCGTGGCCAGCGGCGCTTTTCGAAGCGATCTGCTCTACCGCATCAAGGTCGTCCACATCCATGTGCCGCCTCTGCGCGAACGGAAGGAAGACCTGCCGACGCTCATCGAGGCGGCCGCAACGCGCACGGGCCGGCAGATTCGATTCACCGAGTCGGCGCTCCAGGCTCTCGCCCGCTACCGCTGGCCCGGCAACGTCCGCGAGCTCCAGAATGTCATCGAACAGGCGGCGTGGATGTCGGAGTCGGCGGACGTCGACGCCCCGGATCTTCCAGAAACCGTCAGGCTCGCCTCAACCGACAGCCTGACGCCGCGTCGCGAGCGACGCCGGCGCCTCGCCGACGAGCTCTACAGCACGCTCGTCGATGGCCACTACACGTTCTGGGGCCACATCCACCCGCTGCTGCTCAAGCGGGACATCACGCGGCACGACTTGAGACAGCTGGTGAGCCTGGGTCTGTCGGCCACACGCGGCAACTACCGGGGCCTGCTGAAGTTGTTCGGCATGCCGGAGGGCGACTACAAACGGTTCATGAACTTCCTCGCCGCGCACGATTGCACGGTGGACTACCGCCAGTTCCGTGCAGCCGGACCCATATCCTCGGGACTGCCGTCCGCCGGCAGAGAGCAACCAGGAATCACGCGGCGCTCCTCGGAATCTTGAGCTTCCTGGATCCGCTCCTCACCACGCCGAGCACGCACTGGATCCTGCGGAACGCCCGCCACGAACACGTCGTGGCGCGGAGAGTCGAAGCGGCGCTCGACAGGAAAGCCCGCAATCGTGGTCTGCTCGGCCGTTCGAGCCTCGCCGACGACGCGGCCTTGATTCTTGCGCCGTGTAACAGCATCCACACATTCTTCATGCGATTCGCGATCGACGTGGTTTTTGTCGACCGCGACGGCTACGTCCGTCGGGCGCGACAGTCGCTGGGCCCTTGGCGCATCCAGGCCGCATTTCGCGCATTCGCGGTCATCGAATTCGCGTCGGGCGCGCTCGAGCGCTCCGACACACGCGCCGGCGATCGCTTGTACCTCGCAGCCGAATAGCATCTACGTCGGCGAACAAGTTCTGGTCCCCACCAGATTCCGCACACGGCGACGGGAGGGCGTCGAAACGCAACTCCCCTCTCGCTGCGCGCTTACACAGTTTCACATCCCCGGTACGGCCGTTGCTCGGGCGCACACAGGTTCGGACTCCGATACGAGCTCTTCAACTCATGCGTCGAACGCGCCGCGACCCGAGATATCTAGTGCCACGTCCCTGGGAGGGCATGCTGCGAATCCCAGGGGACGTCGTCGTCGAGCAACACGACGCGGAACAGAAGGAGCTCTGGGTCGTCAGCTCCGAGCCCGTGCGCCGCGAGGAACGGCTGACGTTGGACCTGACGCCACCCGGACGGAGCCTCACGGTCCGGGTCGTCGAGAGCAAGCCCGTGATGATGGATGGCATCGTGCGGCATCGGTTGCGTCTGGCTATCGTTGAGTAGTGCGCCGTAGCAGAACTTCCGCCTGAAGGCGGAAGTCACAAGTGGACCTCCGAAGCGGAAGCCACGAGGCGAGAGCCTGAAGCTGGAGTTGCGGATGAAACGGCATCTGAATGCGCTGCGTTGCCAGATGGAATTGGTGGGCGTGCTCACGAGGGAGATTCCGACGCGCCTGGTGGAGATCAGTCGCTCCGGTTGCCTGCTCGAGAGCGGCCACCGCATCGACGAGGGGACGGTCGGCGCCCTGCGGCTCGAGGTCGAGGGCCTGACCTACCTGGACGATGTGCGCGCGACGCGGTGCGTGGCGATTGCGGGATCGGGGTCCAGCTATCTCGTCGGCGTCGAGTTCCTGCAAACGGGAAGGCCGGACGGTTCGTCGATTCGACGAATGATTTCTGGTTCGCTCGGTGATTTGTCCCTGGGTAGCGCGGGGTTGTCGTCAACGTAGATCACCTTCACTAAGTAGATCGTCTTCTCACATAGGAGCAGCATCATGAAGAGGCTAGTTGCGCGGTTGGTTCGGTCCGACGACGGACAGGATCTCATCGAGTACGGGCTTTTGGTGGGGGTCATCACCATCGGCGCGATTGTCGCCATTACGCAGATCGGCCCAACAGTCGCTGGCTACTTCAACACGCTGAACGCGGCGCTGCCCTAGACGGCTTGTGCTTATCCGGTTGTTTCAACAGGACACCAGATGTTGCGATTAGCCGCTTCCCAGAAGCTTGAGCATGTCGCGCCCGCCCGTGATGCGGCGATAGGGTGTCGGCATGTGCCCGGCGCCCAGGCCAAGCAAAGTTTGAAAGGCGGCCATCCGGTTCTTGCGGCGATTGTGTCGAAAGACGAACTCGTCAAGGTACGCCTGGAGCTGGCTACGGCTCACGCCGTGATAGGTGCCGATCAACCACTGCTGCAGATTCCCGATGGCGCGGTCCGCCAGCGGCACGACGGACCGGGCACCTTTGCGGAACGCCGAGCGCAGCGGTTGTTTGAGAGGGACATGATCGAACCCCGCGTCCTGGAGGCCGGCGAAGCCCCCCAATCCGTCGGTATACACTGTCGTGCCCGGCGCGACATGCTGCTGGATGAGGGCGGTCACCGTGGTCCCTTTGAAGTCCCGAAGGACGCTCATTCGCACGCGGCCCGAGCGATCGCCCCGCTTCTCCACGGCGACCAGCACCGGGACCGCGTGGCGGCCTTTGAGCTGACGGCTGCCTCGGAGGCCCGGCTGCGGGCCCCCGATCCAGGTGTCGTCCACCTCGACCTCCCCGTGCAGCGGCTCACGGGCGACATTGACCATCGCGCGCCGCAGCTTATGCAGCATCATCCACGCCGTCTCGTCCCGGCGCAGGCCGAGCTGACGCTGGAGCCCGAGCGCCGAAATGCCCCGCGTATCGGTCGTCATCAAGTACGCGGCCCAAAACCAGTGGGTCAACGGGGTCTTCGTGTTGTGCAGAATCGTTCCCGCTGTCAGGGAGACTTGATGGCGACACGCCACGCACTTCCACCGTCGGTGGTTCACCATGGCATAGGCGCGGGTGTGCCCGCATCGCGGGCATCGGAACCCCTCGGGCCAGCGACAGGCGGACAGGTACTGCTGGCACGCCTCTTCGGTCGCAAACTGTCGCTGAAATTGGCGCAAATCCGTCGGAAAGGGCGGGCGCGGCACACCCTCACACTACTAATAGTGCCGTGTTGAAACAACCGGATAAGCACAAGACGGCTTACGTCGCGGCACAGAGGTGATCGATGAGCGCGTTTTGTAGGCGCACGCGTCTGTGCGTCGTCCGCCTGATCGCGGAAGATACCGGGCAGGATCTGGTCGAGTACGCGCTTCTCACGGGGATCGTCGCCCTGGCGGCACTGATCGCCATTCCGACGGCGACCGCGCTGGGCAACGTTTACGAAACGTGGAATGACAACATCAACGACCTGTGGGAGCCGCCCCCGCCAAGCGGCGGCGGCTAGACAAAACCAGTGAGCACGCGTGAGTGAACCAACCACCGTCCAACTCGTGAGCCTCGGCCTGGCGGCCATCGCCTGCGCGTGGGATCTGCGCAGCAGGCGCATTCCTCAGGTGCTCACGCTCGGAGGCGCGGCCGCCGGGCTCGCCTTCCACTTATTCGCCGGCGGCTGGTCGGGCGGACTTGGCAGTTTTACCGGCTGGTTTGTCGGCATCGCGATCTTTCTCGCGCCGTTCGCGCTTGGAGGGTTGGGCGCGGGCGACGTCAAACTGCTGGGCGCGCTTGGCGCGTGGGTGGGGGCCTCGCAAGTGATCTGGCTTGCACTTTATGCCGGCGTCGCGGGTGGGGTCATGGCGCTGCTGGTTGCCTTCGCGCGCGGGTATCTCCGCACCGCTCTCACGAACGTGTATGTGTTGATGGTGCACTGGCGTGTCAATGGACCGAGGCCGCTGGCCGAGGTCACGCTCGACCACGCGCGCGGACCGCGGCTCGCGTATGCGGTTCCGATATTCGCAGGAACGGTGGCCACCCTATGGCTGCGATGAACGCTTTTTCGGCTGCGCCTCGCGCACGGCGCGGCTTGCTCGCCAGCGAGCGTGGGGCGGAACTCGTGGAATTCGCGCTCGTTTTTCCGCTGCTGCTGCTGGTCATGCTCGGCATCATGGACTTCGGCTTTCTGTTTCAGCGGTACGAGGTGCTGACCGCCGCCGCGCGCGAGGGTGCGCGGATCGCGATCCTGCCCGGATACACGGACGCCGATGTGCAGGCCCGGGTGAACGCCTATCTGACCGCCGGGGGCTTGACTCAACCGGCGACGGTCTCGGTTGGTGCGGCCCAGACGGTGCCCCTCGGCAGCCTGTGTATCAGCATCCGACCGGTCACCGTGACCTACACCTATCAGTACCTGTTTGTCGGACCGATCATGGCTTTCTTCGGGGAGCCCGCTCTCGGCTCGCGCCAGCTGAACGCGACGTCGGCCATGCGCAGCGAGAACGCCGCAGAAACCTGTTCGTAGCCGGCCGAGCCACGGATTGTCCTCGAGAGTGAAGGAGACGAAATGAACCGCCGCACACGCCACCTGGTCGTCCTCATGATTGCGGTCGTGACCGCCAGCATTGCCAGCTTTGGCGTCTACCGGGCCATGGCACAGATGCCGTCGCAGCGTGTGGAATCGATGAAATCGGTCGTCGTTGCCGCCAGGCCTCTGGTCATCGGCACGGCGATTACGGCCAAGGACTTGAAGCTCGTGGCCTGGCCCGCGAGCAGCCTTGTGCCCGGTGCCATCACCGATATCACAGCTGCCGTCGATCGCGGGCTGCTGACCTCGGTGCTCGAAAACGAGCCAGTGACCACGGACAAGCTGGCTTCGATCGAGTCTGGCGCTGGCCTGTCTCCGGCCATTCCGACAGGCATGCGCGCCATATCAGTCAAGGTCAACGATGTCATCGGGGTGGCGGGCTTCATCGTCCCGGGCAGCCGAGTCGATGTCGTGGTCACGATTCGCCGGCCCAACGACAGCATGACCCGCACCGCGGCCAGCAACGTTCAAGTGCTGACGGCGGGGACGCGAAAAGCGCAGGAGAACCCCGGCGCGAGCGTGAGCCGATTGGGAGACACGGGTGAGACCGTTGTCACGCTCATGGTGACTCCACGGGATGCGGAGCGCATCGCCCTGGCGCAGGCCGAGGGGCAGATCATGCTCGTCCTGCGTAACCCGCTCGACACCGACGCAACGCTGACCGCCGGCATCAAGACCGATTCGCTGTTGGGTTCAGAGCCAGCCGCGGTTGCGCCGGTTGTCCGAGCTCAGGCGCCCAAGCGCGCTGCGCCGGCTCCTCCGCCCGTCGCCGATCCTGCTCCGCCTCCCGCGCCGCCGGCGCCATCAGCGGTCGAAGCGATTCGCGCCGGGAAACGCACGGATGAGGTGATTAAGTGACCCAGGTCCCCCGCAAGGTTCACGCGGCGGCAATCGCCGCCGTGCGAACCGCGCTCGGCTTCTGCATCGTTCTCGGTGCGCCGCTTGGCGCGCACGCGCAGGTCGCTCCCGTGGCGCCGGCCGTGCAGCTCCCGGGACAAGTCGAGCGGGTGCCTCTCACGGCGGGACGCTCCACGGTGCTGCGAACCGATTTCGAGATCGTCCGCATCGCCGTGACCAATCCCGCGGTCGCGGATGCCGTCGTGGTGCAACCGAGAGAAATCCTGGTGGACGGGAAATCCCCAGGGACGGTGAGCCTGATCGTGTGGAGCGCCACCGATCGCAAGCACTACGACCTCGTCGTCGAGCCCGCGATCACGACGCTCCAGCAGCAGTTGCGCGCGCTCTTTCCGGGAGAGGATGTGCGGGTGAGCGCAACGGACGAGGCCATCATCCTGTCGGGATCGGTCTCCAGCAACAACGTGTCGCTGCGTGCTGCAGAGATCGCGCAGGCCAGCTCGTCGAAGATCAAACTCATCAACATGCTGCAGCTGCCGAGCGGGCAGGAAAGCCAGCAGGTGATGTTGCAGGTTCGATTCGCAGAGGTGAACAGGCGAGCGCTGACAGAGCTGGGAGCCAGCTTCATCGTCAACCGTTCGGACTACTCTGGTCGGGTGACCACGCAGCAGTTCGCGGCCCCGACCATCGATGACGAGAGAGCCGGGGGCCTGGTATTCAGCGATTTCCTCAACCTCTTCTTCTTCAACCGCGACGAGGGCTGGGGCGCCATCGTCAAGGCTCTGCAGTCGAAAGGCTTCTTCCAGAGCCTCGCCGAGCCGAACCTGATCGCCTACAACGGGCAGGAGGCGAGCTTTCTTGCCGGTGGCGAGATCCCCGTTCCCATCGTTCAGGGCTCTGGCGCCAATAGCGCCGTCACGGTCATGTACAAGGAGTTCGGCATCAAGCTGAACTTCACGCCGACCATCGCCGGCGACATCATCCGGTTGAAGGTGGCGCCAGAGGTGAGCACGCTCGACTTCGCGAATGGCATCACCCTGCAGGGATTCCGGGTGCCCGCACTGGCGACGAGACGAGCCTCGACGAACGTCGAGCTCCGTGACGGCCAGTCGTTCGCGATCGCTGGCCTGCTCGACAACCTGACACAGGAAGACGCGGCGGCCATTCCCGGCCTGAGCAGGATCCCCATCCTTGGAAATCTCTTCAAGAGCAAGGCGGATCGCGCCGAGCGCACCGAGCTGATGGTGCTGATCACGCCACGGCTGGTGCGGGCGCTCGAGCCCGACGAGGTACCCCCGCTGCCGACACTGCCCCGACGATTCCTCCCTGGGCCGGGGGTCAGCGGCGACAAGCCAGCGGGTGGCAAGCCTGGCGGTCAGCCGGAGCTGGACATGAGCGCGGGATTCGCCGACGGACCGGCAGTAAAGAAGGACGGGCGCAAGCCCGGCTCGAAGAACTGAGAACGGATCGCCATGTCACGAATACAGCACGTCTATCGAGCGCAGGAGGGTGCCGTCTTTGTTCAGGTCGGCATCGCTCTGTTCGTGCTGATGGCGTTCAACGTGTTCGTGCTGGATTACGGGATGTTGTGGGTCGCTCGCGGGCAGGCGCAGAACGCGGCCGACGCCGGCGCGCTGGCCGGAGCGGTCGCTCGAGGGTTTGACGACTTCGACATTAATCCACACTCCCGCCACAGCGTGGCAGCCCGCAGTGCCAGTGGCGTGGCGCAGGCCAACAGCGTCTGGCAGCAACCCGCCGCACCGGTCGTGAGCTTCGACTGTCCTTCCGGCGCGACGGGCCGATGCACCACCGTAGCCGTCTTTCGCGATGGCGACAATGGAAGCACGCCGCTCGAAACCTTGTTCGGCCCGATGCTCGGCGTCAGTTCGCAGGGGGTTCGTGCAACGGCGACGGCATTCACCGGGAACGGAAATGCGACCCCGTGTCTCCGTCCTTGGGCGTTTGCGGATGACTGGGATGAGGTCCGGAATCCCATCGGCGAGTTCAACCACTACGACGGCAGCGGTAACCCTTTCCCTGCCTGCTCACGGGACGAGTACACGCCCCCGAGCAGCACGTATGCCGGACGCACGACCGTCTCTTCTGACTTTGGCTGGCGGACGGTGTGGGATATCCAGTACGGTGTGCAGGACCCGGGAATCCCCATCACCAGGGAACTGGTCGTGCCGCTCGATCTGCCGGGAGGGCGCACCTTCACGCAGAACATGGCAGAATGCCTGGGCCAGCCCCTCGCGGTGAACCAGTATCTGCGGGTCATTCCCTTCCTCCATCCTCGAGTAATCATCGGCGACGGCGGCGACGGCGTCGAGGGCCTGTTTAATCGGGACGCTGCCGCGGACTACGACTATGGCAACAGTCGGATGATCAACAGCTGCGCGCCCGGCTGCGGGCCCGTGAGTCCGAGGCTGATGGCGATCGCGCTCTACGACCCTCAGCGGTTCCAGCTCGGACGAGCGACGAACAACTGGACGCAGCCCGACGTGGGCTGCCCGACGAACCACCCCTGTATCAGGGTGACCAACATTATTGGATTTTTCGTCCACAGAATCACGGCCGGCGGCGGCTACGGTCCCCATGGCCACTTTCTCAGATACCCCGGCGCGGCGGTCTCGACCGCGCCGACGTTCGTGGACGATGGGTCATGGCTCGTAACAACGCATCTCATCCGGTGACAAGTGGCTTCCACGATTACTGCTAGCGTCGTCGGCCTCAGGGATCGTCAGCTCGAGGAGTTGCTTCAGGCGTGCTCTATCCTGGCGACGCCACTGAAAGTCGACGAGCTTGGGACGCTCGCGCAGCCGGGCGTGCTGCAGCCGGACGTCGTCGTCCTCGACGTCCGCGAAAAGAACACGGTGCCGCCCTCGGTTGGCATGTTGCGGCGCCAACATCCGCACACAGGCGTCGTCATCGTCGCGGCGGCGCTCGAGCCGGCGCTGATGCTCGAGGCGATGCGTGCCGGCGTCACCGAGTTCCTGACGGTGCCCCTGACCGCTTCGGATCTGCAGGCGGCCATCAACCGGGTGACGGTCCACGCCGTGGCCGGCTCAAAGGGCGAGGTCTTCGCGTTCGTCGGCGCCAAGGGGGGCGTCGGCACCACCACCGTCGCCGTCAACATTGCCACCGCGATGGCGCAAGTCGAACCCGGCTCGACGCTGTTGATCGATCTGCATCTGGCGTACGGCGACGCGGCAGTCTTTCTGGGGACTGAGCCACGCTATTCAGTGCTCGACGCGCTCGAGAACGTCCACCGGCTCGACAAGGCGTTCTTCAGCGGACTGGTCGGTCAATCGCGCTCGGGACTGGCCCTCCTCGCCTCTTCGGATCGCGCCTCGACGACGCCGGTCGATTCAGCGAGCATCAGAAGCCTCATCGAGGCGGCGGCAAGACACTACGCTTACGTTCTGCTGGACGTGCCCAGAATCGACCTCATGCTCGATGCGCTCGAATCGTCGTCGCGTGTCATCGTCGTCGCCAACCAGGAGCTGGCGACGGTGCGCGCGGCCACGCGCCTCTCCGCCTCGCTTCGGCAGCGATATGGCCGTGACCGACTGTCGGTGGTCATCAGCCGGTTCGATCAGCACTCCGACATCGGTCAGTCGGATGTCGAGCGCGTGCTGGGAAGTCCGGTCGCGTTCACCTTCCCGAGCAACTATCGGATAGCAATCGAGGCGCTGAACGCGGGACGTCCACTGGTTCTCGACAATCACAACAAGCTCGCGGCGGCGCTGACCGGCTTTGCCCGGGGTCTCGTCGAAACCCCAGAAGCACCGCCCGCGACCGCGAAACGACAGAACGGATTGCTGGGCCGTCTGACCGGCCGGCGGCCGTGAGCGGGTGCTGATGTTGGGAAGTAATGAAGGAGCGCGTTCGATGAATCCCGTGACGTTGGTGACTGGCGCCATTTCGGATCCCCGGCAGCAGAGCTACCAGGACCTCAAGGGACGCGTGCACGCCGAGCTACTCAACCGGCTGAACCTGGACCGCCTGACGCAGATGGGTCAGCAGGAGGCGGAGCCCGAGATCCGCCGGCTGATTCTCGACATCATCGAGCGCGGCAAGGATACGACCCCCCTCAGCCTTACCGAGCGCGAAACGCTGGTCGTCGATGTCCTCAATGAGCTCTTCGGTCTGGGACCGCTCGAGGGGCTTCTCCGCGACAGCGCGATCTCGGACATCCTCGTGAATCGCTTCGATCAGGTCTATGTCGAGCGTGACGGGCGTCTGCAGCAGACCGACATCGTCTTCAGGGACGATCGGCACCTCATGCAGATCATCGAACGGATCGTGAGCACCGTCGGCCGGCGCATCGACGAATCGAGCCCGATGGTGGATGCGCGCCTGCGAGACGGGTCTCGTGTCAATGCCATCATCCCGCCCCTGGCGATCGACGGACCATCCCTCTCGATTCGCCGTTTTCGCACCGGCCGGCTCGGGGCCAACGACCTCGTCGAACGCGAGAGCATGACCCAGCCCATGCTCGAGTTCCTGCAGGCGGCGGTTGCCTGCCGGTTGAACATCATCGTGTCCGGCGGCACGGGCGCGGGGAAGACGACGCTGCTCAACGTCCTCTCCGGATTCATCTCGAACCTGGAGCGGATCGTGACGATCGAAGACGCCGCTGAGCTGATGATGCGGCAGCGTCACGTAGTGCGTCTCGAGACGCGCCCGGCCAACATCGAAGGCAAAGGTGCAGTCAAGCAGCGGGATCTCGTCGTCAACGCACTCCGGATGCGCCCCGACCGCATCATCGTCGGCGAGGTGCGGAGCGATGAAGCTCTGGACATGCTGCAGGCGATGAACACCGGCCATGACGGCAGTCTCACGACGATTCACGCCAACAGTCCGCGCGATGCGCTCTACCGTCTCGATACGATGGTGGCGATGGCGAGCCTCAACCTGCCCGAGCGCGCAGTCAGGCAGCAAATCGCATCGGCCGTGAACCTGATTATCCAGGTAACCCGCCTGTCCGACGGCACCCGGAAGGTCACCGCCATCACCGAGGTTACCGGCATGGAGGGCGACGTCGTCAGCGCGCAGGACATCTTCGTCTTCGATCGCTCGGGCCTGAGACGTGATGGCAAAGTCTGCGGACGATTCCGCGCAACCGGCATCAGACCCCGCTGTACGGAACGGCTGCTGGCGTTTGGCGTGCAGTTGCCCGCCGACATGTTCGATCACATCACCGCGGTCGCCTGAGAGGGAGAGCCATGCTGCCCATGTCGGACATGCTGCCAATGCTTGCGACGTTCGTCGTGTGCCTGGTTGTCGTACTCACGGTCTACTGGCTGTTTGTCGTCATGCCCGAGGATCGTGCTGGACGAACGCTGCGCCGGCGCCTGAGGCCGGATCGCGTAGAGATTCCCGGGACCGGCACGCTGACTCGCCGGGCGCCTCCCCTCAGCGCGCTGAAGGGGCTCGACGGCTTCTTCGGAGGCTCGGGACGCGTGCTCCGACCGCTTCGTCTCTCGATCGAACGGTCGGGGCTGCCGATGACGCTCGAGCTCGTTGTGCTGGCATCGCTGCTTGGCGCGCTGGTCGCCTTCCTGCTGGCAAAGCTGCTCACGTCGCTGACGTGGGTCAGTGTCATCGCGGCGGTGGCCGTCGCGGTCGTCCGTATCTGGTGGTGCGAATTGCCGAGAGCCGGCGGGTGCATCAGTTCGAGGACCAGTTTCCGCAGGCGATCGACCTCATCGCCAGCTCCCTCCGCGCGGGTCACGCCTTTACTACCGGGTGTCATGATGGCGGCCGACGAAGTCCACGACCCCCTGGGAGCCGAGTTCAAGCTGCTGTACGACCACCAGAACTACGGCATGCCGTTTCCCGACGCCATGAAGGCGTTCGCGCGACGCGTTCCCTTGCTCGACGCCCGATTTTTCGTCACCGCCGTCCTGACGCAGCGCGAAGCCGGCGGCAACCTCGCCGAAGTGCTGGACAACCTCTCGTCAGTGATCCGGGAGCGCTCGCGCGTCAAGCGCCAGGTGCGCGTCGCGAGCGCGCATGGCCGGATCACGGGATGGATCCTGTCGGCCATGCCACCGATTCTGGCTGGCGTCATGACCATCGTCGCTCCCGAGCACATGAGCAGCTTCGTGAACGATCCGCTCGGCGTGCGGATGATTATCGCGGCGTTGATCCTTCAAGTGGTCGGCACGCTGGCCATTCGCCGCATCGTCAATGTCGAGTTCTGACCAGGGACGACATGACCATCGACTTCGTGCTCCCGGTCATCGCCGTCTTCCTCTCCGTGGCGCTGGGAGCGGGTCCCTGGCCTCGCTGGCGCTCGCCAGAACCGCGCCTGGACGCCGGCGCCTGCAGCCCGCAGCCGACGCGGCCCGACCGACCGGGCTCATGGCCGAGGTCATCGCATTCTGCGTGCGCGGACTGCCGCGGTGCGACGAAACAGCTCGCCAAAACCGGCTCGACCAAACAAGCACGCCTCCAGCGACGCATGGAGTCTCGCCGGATGGACGGATCCGGAGGCCGCCAACTATTACGCGCTCGCGGAGACTGGCGGTGCCCGCGATTCTGGGGCTTGTTCCGCTCGCGCTGATGGGAACGAATCGGTGGCTGGCCGCCCTCGTTACAGGCGGCATCGGCTATCTGATTCCGGATCTCATCGCTGATGCGCGCGACACGACGGCATCAGAAGGCGATTCAGAACGGCCTGCCCGATGCCATCGACCTGATCGTCGTCTGCGTCGAAGCCGGCTCCAGCCTCGACCAGGCCATCGTCCGCGCGAGCGAAGAGTTGGACCTGGCGATGCCCGCGCTCGCGTCGCGAGCTGCGCACGGTCACCAACGAGATTCGCGCGGGCAAACCGCGCCTCGAAGCGTTTCAGGGCCTCGCCAAACGCACCCAGATTGACGACGTCCGCGCCCTCGTCGCGATGCTGACCCAGACCGACCGCTTCGGCACCAGCATCGCCCAGGCGCTCAGAACGCATGCGGCCACCTCGCGAACCAAGCGGCGTCAGCGGGCCGAAGAACGCGCGGCGAAAGTCGGAGTGAAGATTGTTTTTCCTCTCGCCCTTTGTCTGGTG
The DNA here is from genome assembly GCA_963840865.1 of Vicinamibacterales bacterium. Lineage (GTDB taxonomy): Bacteria > Acidobacteriota > Vicinamibacteria > Vicinamibacterales > Vicinamibacteraceae > CAWJAP01. The sequence continues at coordinate 80,046 of CAWJAP010000015.1, read as the reverse complement.
CCGGCACTCTACGTGGTCTGCCTTGGTCCGGTCGTTATCAGGATCATGCGGGCGCTCATGTAATGATCACGTCTGCGCTCGAAAGGTCCTTTATAAAGGAGAACGAACGTGGACAGCACAACTATGATTCTGGTGGTGATTTTCGTGGTGCTCCTGGTCATGCCTACACGATGAGGCGGCGCAGCCGGCGTGCGCAGCGAGGAATAGCTGCGGATTCGCGCCGGCCATTCGGACTGCATGCGGTCCCTTTCCGTCTGCTTCTCGTGCTTGCCTGGGCGCCGGGTGTTCGATGCAGTCGCCGCCACGCGCCCGTGCCCTGTCCGCCAGGGCTATGGGCGCCACGGCTGAAACGCAGGATCCGACGCTTGCGGCCGCACTGTTGCGGCTGACGGTGTTCGCGACGCCGGAGCACCACCGAGCCGTCGCCGATGAATACCGGCGTCTTCGCATCATGGATGCAGCGTTCGACCACTTGAGCGCCGCAACGCGGTTGGATCCCCGTGACGCCGCCGCTTATGACGCACGGGCGCGAATCTGGCGGGACTGGGGATTCCCGGAGCTCGGTCTGGGCGACAGCGCGCGGGCGGTCTTTTACGCGCCTCGTTCTGCGGCCGCGCACAACACGCGAGGCACGCTCCTGGCGGCCGCTGGTTTCAACGAGGAGGCCAGTTCGCGAGTTCGAAACTGCGCTGGCACTCGACCCGAATGCGGCTTTCGCGCGGGCGAATCTCTGTCGGCTCGTTACTTGTTGATAGTTACTTATGTCTCGCATCGTCCTGGAGTTGGACTTCGCAGCCCTCGTTGTCCGGCACGGCCACCGCCACGGCAGCCATTGCGATCATGGCGGCGTCTCACGCTGACATTGCGGATCTGTCCGTCCGCATCACGTCACCTCTGGGACGGACCGGAGGCATTGGCACCGTTCGGATCGTCGCCCAAATCCAGCGGCCCCAGAGCCACGCTCAACCCGGTCCGCTTCTTCGTCGACGGTACGCTCTTCAAGACTGACGACGATGGTCCGCCATATGCGGTCGAGTGGATCGACGAAAACCCATTCGAGCGGCGGGAGCTGGCCGTGGAGGTCGACGACAGCGGCGGCCACAAGGCCCGTGACCGCGTCGTGCTGCAGGCTTCGAGATCACCGAGATCTCGGAAGTCGCGAGTGTTCTGCTGGAAGCAGGCGTCTACGACCGCAAAGGCCGGTTCGTCAGTGGCCTGACCTCGGCCAACTTCGCCGTCCAGGAAGACGGCGTTGCGCAGGCAATCGATCTCGTCAGCCACGAGCGTGTCCCGGCGACGTTCGCGCTGCTCATCGACAGCAGCCAGAGCATGTCGCGCCGCTTCGACTTCGTGAAGGATGCGGCCACGCGGCTCACCGCTTTCCTGCGGCCACGGGATACCGTGGTCGTCGCGCCGTTCGCCAAACGGCTCGCGGCGCTGACCGGCCCCACGGGCGATCGGCGCACGATCATCGACGCGATCCAGCACATCGAACCGACCGGCGGCACGGCCATTCTCGACTCCCTCATCGAGCTCAGCGAGCGACTGCCCAGAGCGGAGGACCGCCGCTCGGTCATCCTCATCAGCGACGGCTATGACCAGCACAGCCACGCCTCGTTCGACGAGGCGCTCGCCGCCGTCAAGAGTGCCGGGATCACGATCTATGTGGTCGGCATCGGCGGCGTGGCGGGCATCTCCCTCAAGGGCGAGCGCGAGCTGAAACGGCTGGCGAACGAGACTGGCGGCCGCGTCTTCTTTCCGCCACGGGAAGAAGACCTCGCGGGCGTCTACGACCAGCTCGCCGCCGACGCGCAGAATCGCTATCTGGTGACCTATACGCCAACCAACACCGTACGCGACGGAAGTTGGCGCGCCGTCGACCTGAGCATACCGTCGGATCAATACGTCGTGCGCACGCGTGCCGGCTATCGAGCGCCAAAACCGCCGCCAATCCGACCGACGCTCGAGTTCACGGTGACCGATCTCTCGGGTCAGTACGTCGAGATCAGCGCCGACGACCTGGTCGTGTCCGAGGACGGCGTCGATCAGAAGGTCGACACCTTCCACGAAGCCGAGCACCCCGCTCTCGATCGTGCTCGCGCTCGATTCGAGCGGGAGCATGCGGAAGACGGCGGACGCGCTGATGGCCGCGGCCCGCGCCTTCGTCGAAGCGCTCCGTCCGCAGGACAAGCTGTCCTTGCTCTTCTTCTCGGACGGCGTGCTCGTCGCGCACGACCTTGGCACCAACCGTCAGACCAGCCTCGAGGCGATCGACGGATACAAGACCGTCGGCGGCACGGCGCTGTACGACGCGCTGGCCGGAGCGTTCACGACGCTGAAAACCGTCGAGGGGCGCCGCGCCGTGGTGGTCATGACCGACGGGCGGGACGAGAACAACCCGGGCACGGCGCCAGGAAGCAGGCACACGCTGCCCGAAGTCCTGGAGCTCGCGAAAGAGGTCGACGCGACGGTTCTGCCGATCGGTTTGGGGACGAACCTGGATCGCGCCGGGCTCGAGCGCCTCGCGGACATCTCCGGCGGGCTGGCCTACTTTCCGTCGGATGCGTCGGAGCTGCGCGCGCAGTTTGCGAGAACCATCGAGAACCTGCGCCGCCGGTATGTGCTCGGCTACACTTCGACCCATATTGCCCGTGACGGCTCGTGGCGCAATGTGGAGATCAGGTCGCGTTCAGCAAATCATGTCATCCGCAGCCGCAGCGGATACTTTGCGCCGGATCGCTAGCCTAACTGCAATGACCAGTCACTGGGACGGCGTCGTGATGACTTGTGAAGGTAATCGTCGGATTCTGGAAACGAAACCATGAGCGAGGATTCGCCGAAGATCGTCAGCCTGGAGACATCGCTCGAGCTCTCGGACTTCCTGTCCGAGGCGGATTCCCGTCTGAACGGATCCCGCCGAGCCCGATTTCGACCGGTGCCGCTTTCCGACCTCGCCCGCGGTCGCTGTCACGGAGAGATCGCGGCAGCGGATGAGTCCGACAGGTCTGACATCCGCATCGAGCCGGCACCGTTCTGTCGGCTCCACCTGATGGCGTGACCGCGCGTACTCGCGACGCCGATGAGCCACGTGCGACAGCGGCCGCACCGGCGGGCCCGCGACCGTCACCGAGTTCCCGGTACGACCGCATATGCCTGCGGCCGTGGCACTTCCCACGCTCCCGCCGGGCCGGTCACGCTCGTCGAGCTCATCGAACGGCGCGGCGGCTTCGACTGGCGCGAGGCTGTCGCCGTGATTCATCAGATCTGCCTGTACCTCTGAGATCACTCGCCGCACGGCCCCCGATTCTGCTCGACCCTCGCAACATCCAGATCACCGACAAGGGCGAGGTCCGCCTGCTGTCCGGACAAACCAGCAGCGATCCGCTGGTGATTCAGGTCGGTCGCCTGCTGCGGACGATGCTCATGGGCAAGGAGGCACCGCCGGAGCTCCGCCTTCTGCTCTCGCAGGCGACCTTCGAACTGCCGATCTTCGAATCGATCGAGGATGTCGATCGCGCGCTCGCGCAGTTGAACAAGCTCGACGAGCCCGGGCCGGCGGGCCTCGCGTTGCTCCGCGCGGTGGCCGCTCCCCCTCCTCCACCGGGTCGCGACCACGTCGTGGGCGAACCGGCCGCCACCGATTCGCTCGATCCTGCCCGCGCATCGCACCACGCCGCGCCGGCCGCGGGCAAGAACGACGCGCTTGGGTCGCTCTTCGGCAGCTACGCTTCGCATGTGGCGTTGATCGTCGCGGCGATTGCGGTATTGGCGGCCTGCTTCTGACGCGACCGGCCGTGCTCTTCCCAGTCAACGCGCCGGCGCGCGCCCGCACCCGGGCGGCACCGATCGTGATCGCGCACCGTTCCACCGGCGGTCCCCGAGCCGCACGCGCCGGCTACTACTGTGCGCCAGAGAACCGGCAGCCGCCTCCACCGCTCGTTCAGCAACCGCCGACCGTCGCGCGGGGCCACACGGGCGTGGCCGCGACCCCGCTCGAAAGCCGCAGCGACCGCGCGCGACCCTCACGAGGCCTCCTGATCGAATACGGTCGCGCCCTGCCGCGACCGCGGGCAGTCGTTCTGACGCCCCTGCGCCGCCGCCGTCGCCGCGGGACTCCGAGCGCCGGGCCACATCGCTTCTCGCGCAAGGACAGACCGTGGAAGCGTCTATGGCTTTCGACGCGCTCGTCCTGTCGAATCCACTCTACGAGCCGCGGACGACCGACCTGACTCCTGAGGCACTGGCCGCGTTTCGCGCGAGTCAGAGACTCTTGCTGCCGGCGCTCGCCCAGCGCAACTACGATCGCGCGAAAACCGCGCTCGCCGGAGGCGACGCCGATCGGGCGCTGGCGCTCGCGAAAGAAACGATGACGATCCTCGACCGGCGCCTGGCCGACACGCCGCCGCAACTGCGAGAGCAGTTCGAGGACCTCGTCGAGCAAGCCAAGGTTGCTGCCGCGGCCGCCAACGAGATCATCTATAGCGAGGCGGACGTCGACGTAGTGCCTCCGCGCCCGCTTGAGCCGTCAGATGCCCGTGACTGGCCCCATCGGCATTCCCCCCAACCGCGTCGGTTGGCTGGACATGGTGATCGACAGAGACGGCAGCGTCGTCTTCGTCAAGTTGAACACGCCGTTGAACCGACACCACGAACGCATGATCGTGAGCCCCGCCAAGGCGTGGCTCTACCGGCCCGCGACGAAGAGCGGAAGGCCCGTCATGTACCGCATTCGCGTCAAGGTCAATCTGCCGGAGTCGGGGACGGAGTTTTGAGATTCGGGTTCGTCGTTCGGTTCGTCGTTCGTGGTTCGTGGTTCGTCGGTTCAGGTTCGCAGTTCGCGGTTCACGGTGGCATCGTTCATGTTCGCGAAGTTGGGCGAACCGAGAACGCTGAACTACGAACCTGAACCACGAACGACGAACCACGAACCACGAACCTCGAACCACGAACCACGAACCTCGAACCACGAACCACGAACCTCGAACCGGTACGGTCTATGCCATTGCCAGTGGGCTATGGCTGGCGTCAAACATCACGAAGACCTTGTAGCGTGGCAACTTAGCGAGAGTCTCCGGCAGGCGGTCGTTGCACTTCTTGCCAAACCGGCCGTCGCGAGACATCTCGAATTCTGCGATCAGATCCGCCGATCCAGCCGCTCTGCGCCGTCAAACATCGCCGAAGGCTTTTCTCGCTACAAGCCACGCGATTTCGCCCGCTACATGCGCATCGCCCTCGGCTCTCTGGGCGAGACCCAGAACCACCTCCGCGCGGCCCTGAACGACAAGATGATTTCGGAGCAGGATTTTGACACCGTCTGGTCGTTGTCGGTCCGAGCGATCAAGACATCAAAAAAGCTACACTCGTACCTCCGTCGATGCGACAACCGCGATTGACACGGCAGCCAAACCAAGAACCGAGAACGACGAACCGAGAACGACGAACCCAGAACCACGAACCCAGAACCACGAACCCCGAACCCCGAACCCCGAACCCCGAACCCCGAACCCCGAACCACGAACCCCGAACCAACCAATGCGCCTCGACCTCTGGCTCGACATCGCCTGTCTGTTCAAGACCCGATCCGAAGCGCAGAAGGCCTGCAAGAACGGAAAGATCGAGGTCAACGGGCAGCCCGCCAAGCCCCACCGCGACCTCAAGCTCGGCGACGAGATCGTCCTCCATCGGCCGCTCGGCCGACGTCAGCGCGTCGTGGTCCGCGACGCTCGCTGAAAAGCACCTGCCGAAGGCAGAAGCCCGCGAACTTTACACAGATTTGACCCCGCCGCCAACCCCGGAAGAGATCGAAGCTCGCAAGATAGCTCGACTGACTGGCCCGTTCCCCGGCCGCGAAGCGCGGGGTGCGCCAGACAAACGCGAACGGCGCGAGCTCAGACGACTGAAAGAAAGAAATTGATCGGCCGATAGGGCGGCTAGAGCGGTGCGCGAGTAAACCGCACACGCGAGTGTCTCAAAATAGACATGACGTGCTGATTTTGAACACGATGGACAAGATGCTTTGTTTACTTCACAATAGAAGCAGTTTCTAAGGTCGAGCTGCTCTGAATGTGTCACGTTTCGGCACACTTTTGCACACTTTCAGCGAGACGCTCGGCAGGAGTCACTTTTCACATAACTCCTTTATCATGAGCAATTTAGTACAGATGGTTCACTCCTTGCCTCATGCGGACCCAACGGTCGGACGACGGTTCGCATTCTGATCGCGGAACGGCTTCCGCGGAAACAGGAGAGCGAGCACATGAGGGCAGACACTATGGCGGCGTTGGAAGAGAAGCTGCGAAGCTACGAGGACGAGCTGATGCGGCTGCGCGTCGAGAACGAGCAGCTCCGGCAGTCGTCGCAGGCGTTTGGAGAATTGGCGGAACGGCTGAGCGTAGCGTTGAGGACAGCAACTCGCGTCAACCGGCGGCCGGTCGCGGCAGCGGACTCTGGCGGGCGGCGGCGCACGCTGCCGGAGTCCTAGGATACCTAGCCCTGCGGCCTTCCTGTGGAATGCGTGCGCCTCGGCTGCTGAGTCGGCGGCCGAGCCTGAGCCCCCGACGAGCGGCGTCTGTGAGAAACGCGCCTTGAGCGCCCGTCGAAGCATCAGCTCGGCCTCGAACATCTTCTGCTGGAGCCCCTGCGCCACGGCATGGCGGTGCGGAGAGTCGGCCACGGCCTCCCGGAGGGGCGTTCCGGCGCTTTCCAGACCGTCATGAAACTGCCGTCGCACCCAGTCTTCGGCATCCCCGCCCTCGCGGCGTGACGCCGCGGCCATCACTGCCCGGAGCAGGGTTTCGGCGTATGCTTCGAACGCCGCTGCCGCGTATTGGCTGAGCTCGCCGGCCGTTGCCCCGCCCTTCCGGACGACTCGCGCCGCGGACCCGCTCGACCAGCACACCGCAGGCCCGGCTGGCCTCGCCAAGGACTTCGCGTTCAATAATGTCATCGGGCATGGCGTCTAAACTCTGTCAAATCTACCCCATTTACTCCGCCGGGTTTACGAACCTTTTTCGTGCCCTGCGATGCCGACGCAGGCCCACAGGTGTGCTAGAATCTGTGGTTTGCGGCGCCGGCGGCTGATTACCGCTGGTTCGCTAACCTGCCTCCGGACACCCTCCGGACGCCCTAGTGTTACAAGGATCGATCCAACAGTGGCCAGTCACGATTCCGCGCTGAAAGCGCACCGCCAGAACGTCAAGCGTCGCGAACACAACCGCCAGCTCCGCACCAGGCTTCGCGGCGCCCTGCGCGACATCCGCGCGGCCATCGACAGCAACGACCCCAAGACCGTCACCGACGCGCTCCGGCAGACGGTCTCGCTCGTCGACAAGATGGCCTCCAAGGGCCTCATCCACCGGAATACTGCCGGCCGCTACAAGTCCCGCCTCGCGGGACGCGTCGCCAAGCGCGCTGCAGCCGCCTAATCTCAATGCTCGCGCCGCAGGCGCTGAGACTCGACGCGTCAGGCGCGACAGAGTTCCACGACCAGTCGCTCGAGCAGCACCCGGGTATCTCCGCCTGAGCTCTTCAGGTCGAGATCCGTCCGGAAGAGCGATTCCACCGCCGGCCGAACCCTTCGCGCATTCGACCATCGGCAGCTTCTCGCGAACGAACCACGCCAGCTGGCCGAGAATCATGAACGGAACCGCGCCGGAATCAAGCGACAACCCGAGTTGTCGTAACGCCTCGGCCGTGTCCCCGCGGGAAATCGCGTTGGTGACCGCCCAGTCGTCCTGCGCGTTTCCGCGCTCACGACTTCGCGGGCATCGGCGACGGTGATGCGCGGCTTCCCCGCCGCGTACAGCAACAGGCGCTCGACGTCCCCGCGCAGCCGCGCGATGTCCGTGCCCGCTCGCTCGGCAACGAGTCGCGAGGCCGCCGGATCGATCTGCTGCCCCGCGTCGGTTACCGCCTGACGCACGAGCTGCTCGGCCTGCCGCGCGACCTGCCGGAGATCGACCCTCGCGTCCTTGCTGCCCTTCAGTCCCCAGCATTCGACGATGGTGGCCTGCTTCTGGAGGGCCTTGTACAGGCGGCGCGTGCGATCGACATCTGACGCGAGCAAGCACCAGGACCGTCTGCGGCTCCGGGCTCTTGACGTACGCCTCGAGCGCATCGACATCGGGCGCGGGCCCGGCGTCTTCGGGCTCGGGCGCCTCGTCCGCCTTCCCCTTTCGTCTCGGCTTCAGCAGCTTCTCGGCTCTCAGCACGACGACGACGCGCCGCGCGGACATCATCGGCAACTGGCGCGCGGCCTCGACGATCGACGCCGGCGGTCGAAGACTTGTCGGTCGCGTAGATGACGCTCGACGTTGAACGCCCGCAGCTCGTCCTCGACGATGCCCGACAGATCCGCCGCGAGATGCGACATCTCCGCCTCGTCGTCACCGACGATCAGGTAGAGAGGGTCCGGCTTGCCGGCGGCGATCTGCTTGCGGACGGCGGCGGGGGTTGAGGTGGGCATGGTCGTCGGACGATCCTGAGCTATCCCCGTCGCCGGCTCGGCGAGCACTGCCACGAGTTGACGCCAACTCGCGATGGGCACGACCTGACACGATGAGCACGATCGAGTCTCAAGAGTTCTTCACATCGTGACCATCGCGTCTCGCCTTCGGCGAAGCCCGCGACCGTCGAAGCCGGCGAAGGCAGTCGCGCCCATCGTGATTGATATCGCGTGTCCGAGCTAGAAAGACTCCAGGATCGCGCTGATGATCGTCCGCGCGAACTCCGAGGCCAGCCGTTCCATCGCGTTCACGTTCTGACCGAGAAACGCGTTCGGATCGGTGGCCGTCTGCGTCGTCGTGACGTCGTACTGCTCGGTGAACACCATCTGCGGATTCTGCCACAGCACCTTGTCCGTCTTCAGGTCGCGGAACTCGATCTTCGCGACGAGCGTGACCGCATAGCGCGTCGCCTGCTGCTGGTCGTTGAACGCCGCCGGCGCGACCGCGATCCCCAGAATTTCGCCGATCAGCACCGCGTCGACGCCCTCGCGATTCGGCCTGCACCTCGTAGCGTCCGCGCCCGATGAGCTCGGCCTGACCTTCGCGGTGATCTTCTGCTCGATCTCGAACACCGGCGTGCTGTTGACGAACATCGGCACGCCGATGATCTTGATGTGTGCCGGCAGAAACGCGCCGCGGCCAGAGAGGGAGTAGCCGCAGCCGGATGAGGCAGCAACTGCAAGCAAGAGGGACACAACAAAGTCGCACAGATTTCAAGCGTCCACAGCGGGTGGCCGCGGACGGGGCCGCCCCGCCGCGCCGACCAGCCGGGCGCCCAGCCGCGGACGCGGCGCCGGCCCCGCCGCGCCAGCGCGGTGCGCCTCTCCCGTCGACATTGCTTTTGGCGCCGAGGACGGGTGGGGCTGTCCGCGGACAGGACCCGCGTCACACGCTTCGTCTATGGGTCATCCGTGTGCTCTTGATCAGCTCACCACGATACTGACCAGCCGCGAGCCCTGCCCGCCGGCGACGACGACCTTCCGCACCGTCTTCCCCTCCAGATGCTTCATGACCACCTGGCATCCGCAAGCGCCAGCTCTCTCAGCGCATCGTCGGTTGAGTCCGCCGGCACGGTCAACGCGTGCGCAGACCTTGCCGTTCACCTGCACCGGCACGACGATCTCGTCCGCCTTGGCCACCGCTTCGTCGAACGCCGGCCATCCGGCCGCGACGACGCCGCCGGTGTGGCCGAGCTTTCCCACAGTTCCTCGGCACATGTGCGGCGCGAAGGGCGACAGCATGAGGACGAGCGCCTCGACGGACTCCTCGAGCACCGCCAGCGTGCGTCGGGCTCTCGATCGGCGCCATCGCCCGAGCGGCCTTGCAGAAAGCGTAGAGCTCGTTGACGAGCTCCATCTGCGCCGAGACCGCCGTGTTCAGGTGCACGCGCGGGTCGAGATCCAGCGTCACGCGGCGGATCGTCTCGTGCGTCTTCCGCCGCAGCGCGCGCTCCGCGTCGTTCAGCGCCAAGCCGTGGAACGACGGGATCGTCCTTGCCGCGAATCGCCTCGCCGACCTGCTCGACCAGCGCGCCACACGCGCGCCAGGAAGCGGAAGCTGCCTTCGAGGCCGGCGTCCGTCCACTCGATCTCTTTCTCGGGCGGCGCGACGAACATCACGTACAGCCGCAGCGCGTCGGCGCCGTACTTCTCGATCATGTCGTCGGGATCGACGACGTTGCCTTTGGACTTCGACATGACCTGGCCGTCCTTGAGCACCATCCCCTGCGTGAGGAGGCGCGTGAACGGCTCGTCGATCGCCGTCATGCCGAGATCGCGGAAGACGCGCGCGAAGAAGCGCGAGTAGATCAGGTGCAGGATGGCGTGCTCGACGCCGCCGCTGTAGAAATCGACCGGCCCCCAGTAGCCGACCTTGTCGGGATCGAACGGCAGGCTCGTGTTCTTCGGATCGCAGAAGCGGAAGAAGTACCACGAGGAGTCGACGAACGTATCCATCGTGTCCGTCTCGCGGCGCGCCGGTCCGCCGCACTCCGGACAGGTCGCGTTGACGAACTCGGGATCTGCGCCAGCGGCGAATCGCCGCGGCCGCTGAACTCCACCGTCTTCGGCAGCAGCACCGGCAGGTCGTCGGCCGGCACCGGCACCATGCCGTCCTTCTCGCAGTAGAGCACCGGGATCGGCGTGCCCCAATACCGCTGCCGCGAGATGCCCCAATCCTTCAGCCGGTACTGAACCGTGCCCTCGCCGATGCCGCGCTCGACAGCCGCGGCCGTCATCTTCGCGATCGCGTCCTGCGACGACAGCCCGTCGAACTCGCCCGAGTTCACCAGGCTGCCCGGGCCGTCGTAGGCCTCGGTCATCGAGCGCATCCAGCTGACCCCTGAGCCTGCCTGCACCGTCCTGAACCGGCTGAATCACGATCGTGATCGGCAGGTTGTACTTGCGCGCGAACTCGAAGTCCCGCTGGTCGTGCCCGGGCACGCCCATGACCGCGCCGGTGCCGTACTCGCCGAGCACGAAGTTCGCGACCCAGATCGGCACGGGCCGGTTCGTGAACGGATTGATCGCCGTCCGCCCCGTGTCGAAGCCTTCCTTCTCGATCTCGCCCGTCATCCGCGCCGTGCGGTCCTGCGCCTGGAAGCGCTTGAGCGTTTCCGCGAATCCGGCGATGCCCTGCTCCCTGCTCCACTGCTGAACGAGCGGATGCTCCGGCGCCAGCAGCAGGAAGTTGGCGCCGTAGATGGTGTCGATGCGGGTGGTGAAGACGTCGATGGATTCGGGATCGGGGATCGGGGATCAGAGGATCAGGCCTTCGTCGAACCGCCGTCGCCCCTGATCCCTGAGCCCCGATCCCTGAGGCCGTCGAGCGCGAACGTCACGCGCGCCCCCTCCGACCGCCCGATCCAGTTCCGCTGCATCGTCAGCACCTTTCGGGCCAGCCCGGCAGCCGATCGGCCGCTTCGAGCAGCTCGTCGGCGTAGTGCGTGATGCGGAAGAACCACTGCTCGAGCTCGCGCGTCGTGACCGGCGTGCCGCAGCGCCAGCAGCCGCCGTCGACGACCTGCTCGTTGGCGAGGACGGTGTTGCAGCTCGGGCACCAGTTGACGTTCGAGCGCTTGCGGAACGCGAGATCGCGCTCGAGCATCTTCAGGAACAGCCACTGGTTCCAGTGGTAGTAGTCCGGCAGGCAGGTCGCGATCTCCCGCTCCCAGGCGTAGCTGATCCCGATGCGCTGGAGCTGCCCTTTCATGTGGGCGATGTTCTCGAGCGTCCACGTCTCGGGGTGCATGCGCGCCCTTGATCGCCGCGTTCTCGGCCGGCAGGCCGAACGCGTCCCAGCCGAAGGGATGCAGGACGTTGAAGCCGCGCATCCGCTTCATGCGCGCGACGACGTCGCCGATCATGTAGTTGCGGACGTGTCCGACGTGGGCGTGGCCGGACGGGTAGGCGAACATCTCCAGGCAGTAGAACTTCGGCCTGGGGTCGTCTTCAGTGACTTCGAAGGTACGCTCCCGCCGCCAGCGTTCCTGCCATTTCTTCTCGATTGTCTGGGGTTTGTAGTCCGGCACGATCCTTTAATTATAGTGCACGCTGCTCCGAAGCCATGCGTCACTGATAGAGTCTCCGTCATGCCAGTACCAGTTCAGTCCTTGTAACGGTGGCGGACCGACCCGGGATGCTTCTGGCTGTGGCAACGGTGTTTGCCGAGCATCGCGCCAACATCACCTACGTCGACCTCCACGTTACCGGCGAGCACTCCGACATCTACCTCGAGTTCACGCCCAGCGATGGACCGGCGAGCACGGCGCTCCTCGACCAATTGCGCATCGTTCCCGGCGTCTCTCATCTCTTGGAAACACAATCTCTGGCCAGGATCTACGGCAAGCGGATCGTCGTGATGGGTGGAGGCGCGCAGGTCGGGCAGGTTGCGCTCGGGCAATCTCTGAGGCCGACCGGCACAATATCAGAGGTGAGCGCATCTCGGTCGACACAATCCCGCTTGTAGGAGAAGCCGAGCTCGCCGCCGCCGTTCGGCCATAGTCCGATTGCCGAGGTTCGGCTCCTCGTGCTCGCCGGATCGCTCATGGGTGGTGAGATCACGGAGCCGTGGAAGAGGTACGGAGCAAGGGGCTGCGACGTGATCTCCGCTGAACATGGCCGGAAGCGTCCCGGACGCCGCGGACCTCGTTGTGAGCGACCCCATCCAGGCCGGTGTGATGGCGGTGATGGCCGTCGCCGAAACGGCGAAGTTCGATCTCGCTCGGCAACCCAAACGCCGATACTAACGACTCGACCCGCGAACTACAGAACCGACCAGAAGGGTTTGAGGAACTCGCGAGCACCGGCGACCGCACGCGCTCCACGCGCGCCGTTCGACACCGTACGACGAAGACCGGGCGCGCCTTCGCTCAGCACTGCGACCGACCGCTCGAGGCACGCCGCCAGCGCCGCAAGTCGTAGCCACCTTCGGTGACGAGCGCCAGCGCGCCGTGCCGCGCCGCGACGTCGGAAGTTCGCTGAACGATCGCACCGATAGCCCTCCGTCGTCATCCGCATCGACGCCAGCGGATCGCGCTCGTGCGCGTCGTACCCGGCGGACACCAGCACCAGCTCGGGCGAAACTCGTCGAGCACCGGAACCACGACCGCGCGGTGCACCAGCGCGTAGTCGGCGTCGTCGCAGCCAGCTTCCATCGGGACGTTCACGGTGAATCCGCGGCCGTCGCCCGCGCCAATCTCGTCGGCAGCGCCCGTGCCGGGATAGAACGGAAACTGGTGCGTCGAGACGTACAGCACGCGCGGATCGTCGTAGAACATCGCCTGCGTCCCGTTGCCGTGGTGGACGTCGATGTCGACGATCGCGACGCGCTCGAGGCCGCGGGCGAGCATCGCGGCGGCGGCGACCGCCACGTTGTTGAAGAGGCAGAAGCCCATCGCTCGATCCGCGCTCGGCGTGGTGCCCTGGCGGACGCACCAGCGCGAACGGCGGCTCGCGCTCGGCGACGGCGTGCTCCGCCGCCTGCACCGCCGCGCCCGCGGCGAGCCGCGCGACGTCGTACGACTCGGGCGACGTGAACGTGTCCGGATCGAGCATCGACCGCCTGACCGGCCGTCGCCGCCATCCGCTCGAGGTGAGCCGGCGTGTGGACGCGCAGGAGCTCGTCGTCGGTAGCCGGCCGCGGCGCGATCGCGTGCCCGCCGCGCAGGCCCAGCTGCTGGCGACACCATCGAGCACCTGCGCCCGCTCCACGCGCTCGGGATGCCCTGGCGGGGTGACGTGCCGCGCGAAGAGCGGAGAAGCGACGACAATCACGGGAGCAGTCTAATCCCCGCAGCCTGACGAAATGCTCGACTTCATCTTGCAGGACCGCATAAACTGTGTAATATAGCCGCAAAAGAGAGGCGGAACTCGTCCAGCACTGGAAGTCCCATGATTCTCACCAACCCCGCGAGCTCCGCGCTGCAGCTCAGGCTGCTCATCGTCGACGACGACATCGGATTGCTGGACGCGATGAAGCGGTCGCTGCGGGAGTCCGTGCAGACGGTCGTGGCCTGCGACTCGTTCGAACGCGCGCGCCAGACGCTGAAGGATCAGCCGTTCGACGCGCTGATCACCGATGTCCGGCTCGGGGCATTCAACGGCCTGCAGCTCGCGGTCATGGCTCGCGACATGTACCCGAACATGCGGCTGATCGTGTTCTCAGGTTTCGACGATCCGGTGCTGCGCGCGGACGCGGAACAGATCGGCGCGGCCTACCTCGTCAAGCCGGTCGTGAGCGGCGAGCTGCTGAAGCTGCTCGATCCCGAGCCGCACAAAGGCTAAGCCCGCCTCGGCCACCGAGGCTCGCGCCTGCGCCTCGCCGACTCGCGCGTGTCTCGCCGCGTGATCGCCTGGACTGACTCGAGGCCGACGCGGCAGATCCGGCCCTGGGCGGACGCGGCGATCCGGTCCGGCGGCGCTGCGGCCCGCGTCATCCACGGCTCGTGGCCGCCGATCGGAACTGCTGGAACGGCATGTGGCACTGGTACTTGCGGAGAAAGCCGAGGAACCGCTTGTAGTCGTCGGCCGGCATGTTGAACAGCTCGACCATCACCTTGTAGTTCCCTGACGTCCGCTCGAGTCCCTTCCGGACGATCGTGCGCAGATCGTCGCGCGTGAGGTCGCGCGCCATGAACGGCGCGTAGACGCACGACCAGAACGACTCGCCGCCGTTCACCATCCGCTCGAACAGCATGTCGGCGGCCGGCCGCGTCGCCGGCGTCGCCGGCACCGACCTGCGCCGCCGGCGCGCGAGCGCAGCACCTCGAGCGGCAGATCGTCGCGCCCGATCTCGCCGCCTTCGCCGCGGACGACCAGCCGCTCGACGACGTTCTTCAGCTCGCGGACGTTGCCCGGCCACGGGTGCTCGGTCAGCGTCTGCAGCGCCTCGGCCGACAGCGCCGGCGACTCCACCTGGTACTGTCGCGCGAACTGATCGAGGAAGAACCGCAGCAGCACCGGAATGTCTTCGACCCGCTCGCGCAGCGGCGGCACGCGCATGTGGATGACGTTCAGTCGGTAGTACAGGTCCTCGCGAAACGTCTTGTTCGCGACGCTCTCGACGAGCACGCGGTTGGTCGCGGCGATCACGCGCACGTCGACGCGAGTCTGGACCTGATCGGACCCGACGCGCTGGATCTCGCCGGTCTCGAGAAACCGGAGCAGCAGCCCCTGCATGCGCGGGCTCGTCTCGCCGATTTCGTCCATGAAGACGGTGCCGCGGTGCGCCTGCTCGAACGCCCCCAGGCGATCCCGATAGGCGCCGGTGAAGCTGCCGCGGACGTGGCCGAACAACTCGGTTTCGAGGAGCGTCTCGGTCAGCGCCGCGCAGTTGACCGTGACGAGCTGCGACCGGCTGCGCGGGCTCGCGGCGTGGATCAGCCGGGCGACGATCTCCTTGCCGGCGCCGCTCTCGCCGGTGACGAGCACCTTCGCGTCGCACCTGGCCGCGTAGTGAATCTCCTCCTGGAGGGTGAGGATGGCCGGGCTTGCGCCGACGAGCTTGGTGGGTTGCATAATAGCGATGCCGCGACACTGAACAGAAGTCGCTGTTATAGCGCCCTTTTTGCCAAAATGTCAAGGTTCGACGGATGTGTGCGGTAATGACACATCGTGCGCAACCGCTGAGCGCCATTCGCCACCTGTAGCTGCGCCGTAGTACTCCGAGACGGCAGACTTTAGCGACTGTCGACGCAGACTTCGCGACAGCGAGTACGACGAAAGGTCGATCTCTGGCCGGAATTCTCATGTCCGATTCGTGGCACGTGCGTTGCGCCCGCGCGCCGACATGAACGTGCAGCACTGCGTTGACAGCTTCCGCGCACCCGCTGTCGCCCCGCGCCGCGCCTCATCACGGGCGTCGCCCGCGAGCAGCGCCCGGCCTCGCCGCGATCGTCGCGATCGGCGGCGGCACCGGCCTTCCCGCGGTGCTCGAAGGCCTGTGCGCCCAGGCCGCGGAGTGCTGGCACCGTCGCGAACGACACGATCACGGCATCGTCACCGTCACCGACGACGGCGGCAGTTCCGGCAAGCTGCGCCGGGAATTCGGCGTCCTGCCGCCCGGCGACGTTCGCAATTGCCTGGCGGCGCTCGTCGAGGCGGGCTCGCCGTTCAAGCAGCTTCTTCAGCATCGCTTCGACGGGACGGATGCCAGCGCATCCGGTGGGCAACCTGCTGCTCACGGCGCTGACGCAGATCACCGGGACTTTCCCGAAGCCGTCAGCCAGCTTGGGGCAGATGATCGGCCTGCGCGGCCGCGTGCTGCCAACGACCGGCGAGAACGTCCGGCTGCGGGCCGAAATGGAATCGGGCCAGGTCCTCACCGGGGAAACCGCCATCGTCGCGAGGCGGCAGGCGATTCGGCGGCTGTCGCTCGACCCCAGCCCGCGCCCGCTTCCGGACGTCTTGCGCGCGCTCGTCAATGCCGACGGCATCGTCGTCGGCCCGGGCAGCCTCTACACGAGCATTCTGCCCAACCTGCTGGTCGAAGGCATCGCATCGACGATTTCCGGCGTCAACGCGGTGCGGATCTACGTCGCCAACCTGATGACCGAACCCGGCGAGACCGACGGCTACACGCTCGACGATCACCTGCGCGTCGATCCGGAGCACACCGGTTTCGACCTCTTCGACTACATCCTGGTGAATCGGAGTCGCTTTGCCCGCCTCGGTGATCGCTCATTACGCGCGTCAGGGCTCGCAGCCTAGTCCGGTGTGACAGGCCGCTGACCTGGGCTGGACGGGCAAAGGTCGTGGAAATGGACTTCGCGTGTGAGACGCTACTCGACCGCGGAAAAATCAGGCACGAGCCGGTATCGCTGGCTGCGGCCATCCAGGCACTGGTCGTCACAGGCCGTCCTTAGCTCAGTCTGCCTCGAACGCGCACGGCATTCTTCCCCATGGCCTTGGCCTCGAGCAACGCCCGATCGGCAATCGTCAGCAGCTCCCGTTCACGCCCGTCAGAGTGCGCGATCCCGATGCTCACCGTGACACTGGCCGCAGCTTGAGTGCAATGGCCGCGGACGCTGGTCCGGATGCGTTCCGCCACCAGCACCGCCGTGTCCACATTGGACGACGGCATCAGGATGGCGAATTCGTCACCGCCGTACCGGGCGCAGACGTCGAAGATGCGCACGCCGCGGCGGAGGCGCTCCGATACGCAGCGGAGCAATCGATCTCCCACAACGTGGCCATGTTCATCGTTGATGGCCTTGAAGTTGTCGATGTCGACCATCAACAGTGTGAGCGGCTCGCCGTGGCGACGGGCCCGCTGAAGTTCGGCCTCGAGCCTCGTGTCGAAGTAGCGACGATTGAAGAGACCGGTCAGTGGGTCGATGGACGCCAGTCGCGTGACCTCGTCGGCGGCCTGCCTGAGTTTCTGCATCGTCAGGGCGAGCGCCGCAGGACCGGCCAGGAGCCGCAGCGCGCCAAGGTCGTCCGCCGAAAACGGAGTAGCCGTCGCGCCGGTCGGTGAACGCCGCTACGCCAAGGACTGCGTCCTGACCTGCCAGCGGAACCGCAAGATAGGAATCCGTCCGATACCGCAATCGCCGCGGTTGGTCGCTTGGGCCTCCGGTCGTCAGCGCCGCTCGTCCCGAGCTGAACACGGATCCGATGACGCCCTCGCCGGGGGCAATACGCAGGTGATCGACCAGCTGCTGTGGATAGCCGATGGTCTTGACAATCGCCAGCCGTCGATCGGCCTCGGAGAAGAGAGCGAGCGCACCAATCTCGGCCCGCACCTGTCCCGCCAGGCCCCTGAGAATCAGACCGTAAAGGTCATCGGCCGTTTGCGCCCGAGTCAGCCGCCGGCAAAAGCGATGGTAGCGCTGCGCCGTGCGCTTCCACGCTTCGCCGTGCTCGCGTTCAGCCGCGTCGTCCAACAGCGCTCCTATGCCGGGTACGAACTGGCTCAGGACTGGCGTACCCTCCCAGACATCGGGAGCGCCTGGCAACAGCAGCATCCAGGTGCGCACCCGCCCTCCCCCCACCGCAATCCCGGTCCATCCGTGCCTTTTCCTCGCCGAACGACGTCGATGGCGAAGCAGCCAGCGTGGCACTTTCCCGCCGCCATGGCGCCTCATTCCGCGGTTGGGAATCTGGCCAGGCTTCTGCCTCGAAGCGCCAGACACCTGCAACGCGAGAAAGCAGCGCCGTCGGTACGCCGAGCCGGTCGGACAGCAGCGACGTCACGGTGCGGCCGACTTCGGCAAGGGTCACCGCATCTGGCAGGCCGTCGGAAAGCTCCCCTGGAGCGAGAGAGTCCGTCCCAGGCGTCCGCGACATCTGCTGAGGGATAGGCACGCGGAGTGCCAGTTGAGGTAGGGAGCGCGACCGGTGTGATGGTGGGGGATTTCCGGCCCCATCCGACGGGATTACGGAAGGAGACGGCTCTTGTCGAGCTTTGTGGAACAGATAGGCACAGAACTGTCATCAGGGGCGAACCGGCGACGGGCCTCAACGACAGCCTGCAGGGAGACTTTTGTTTCTCTAACGCTTGATTAACGGGGACCCGGGAATTCGCCAGCAACTCGCGTTTTCACAATCCTGTAATGACGTTCGGCGCTTTTCCGAACACGTGAACAAATGCGGAATGCGCGTTGCACTGAGCAGCGGCACACGAGGAACCTGATGGATATTCGATTCATATCTACGCTGACCGCTGATGACGAGGGCCAAATGGCTCCGGCGTTGATGAACGCAGTCACAGCGTTGCTGGATGCGCTGCCTATTGCCTACACGCTTCGAATTGAAACCCTTGGAGCGCAGGTCTTTCAGCACACGCACCCCTCGGCGCACGCCGGGATCGGGGCGGAGTCGCCCGCGCGTCAAGCGGTCGAACGCCCAGCGACTCGGCCTTCGTAAGTCTGAATCGCCCAAACTCCGCGGGTTCCCCAGCTGGCGATCCGCTTTCCGCTCATTCTTCATTGCACATAACTGCACGTGATCTTGAACGGTCAGGCAGAGTCTCCCCCCACGTCGCAACAACGCCCAGTGTCGACCTGTCAGGGTCCGCTGGGTACCCCACGCTGGAAGGAAACACTTCCCCGCGACAAAAGCACCATCGCAGGCAGACTGGTCCCAGAGTTCCTGAGATTTCCTAACAGTATTGCTGGTACGTCGCGTGCTCAGGACCGGTACGTATGAAATTGCTGATAGCTGTTTCCTTCCTGCTTGTCGGATCCGGTGGAACTCCTCTCGATCTCTGGACCGTCGTCGGTCGTTCGGGTTCGGAAGTGACGCTCCTTATGGTGTGGGGCGTGGTACTTCTCGGGGCGGGTCGCTCGATTCGCGCGCGGCACTCGGCGAGGACCGGCTTCGCGGCGCCGGTATAGCTGGATTTGAAAGCTCAAGCCGGACAACCTGCGCTCGGGTTTCGGAATCCGGAATGGACTTGGCCGCTGGAAGAGACGGGCTCGGCAGACTGAAAGCCGTCGGCAGGCTGACTTTGCAGGTTCGTCACGTTCGAGTCGCGTCTCACAACTCGCACACGTGTAAGCAGTTAACTGACGACGGCGACCGACACTAGCGTGGGAATGAATGTTGCCTTGACGCTAGTCGCGTCGTGCAATTCCGGGTAGTCGCTTGGACTTATCCCCGGGAAGCATCGGGGGATTTCGATGGATCTCGTGATGGTTTCGTCAGTCTTGGGTGCACTGCGGGACAGCGCTGAAATGCTGCTCCTGGGTGGCTCTGAATCTCTTTCACTCGCTCTCTGGGGATCTGGACTACTAGCGATCGCAGCGTGGGTGAAAGGGTCGCTTGCGGCCACGCATCGCTTTCACGTAAGGGAGCGTCAGGCGCATTTGAGTTACATCTCCGAGCATCGCTCGCTCAAGGAGAGCCGGGCCTGATTGAGTAGAGGCACTAGAGCAATCGATAGAGCGATAACGAGACGGTCAGTCGGCTGCTGACGGCGGATGTCACGCGAACGCCTCCGCTGCCGACACATTCGGTTCCCGAGCCAACGTCGTTCGCGATGATGTGCTCGGGTATTGGTCTGGTGTTCCGCCGCGGTTTCGCGGCGCGTTAGCGCGCGAGCCTGATAGAGATTCTCGACCACTGCGCGGCTGCCAGCGTCCCGCTGGCGGCGCGCCGTTTGCTTGGCGGTCCCTGATTATCGGTCCTGAAAGGTCTGATCGAGTGGGATCTTGGCCGTCATTCCGCATCCGTAACGAGAGAAACAGGTAGAGACCATGTCAAGTTCGCCCCGGACTAGGGGCCGATGACTCAGTTTCAACGAGCACCTGCAGGCGATCCTCAGAGCCCTCGAACGAGTGCGCGGCGGAGTGACCAGCTAGTCTGGCGCGCGGCAGCTCCTCCAGCTGCGGCACGAATTAATGGACGTTGGGCCTCTTTCGGGCGCATGGGTGTCTCACGTAGACCTGTCTCGAGGTCACCGATGAGTGCACGACTCCTCAGCCTGGCGTTCTTGACGGTGCTGGTCACGGCGCAACCGGCACGGGCAGACCTGATCGACCTCGGGAACTGGATGAGCTCACGCACACCCTGCAGGACCTGACGTGGATGCATGACACACTGTATCTGCGCACATCGGGCGAGTGATTTGAGACTGCCGCGTCAGTCATGCGAGGGCAGCGCCTGGGCGGATGGCCTCGTCTTCGGAGGCTACGACGATTGGCGTCTGCCGCAGTTTTTCAGCGGTCGCTGGTCGACCAGCCACTCCGAAATCCGAGCGTGATGGCACAGCTTGGATGGCTCTGGGTAACGGAGAAGGTGACATCAACCCGACTCTTTCGAGGCAGTCACCGGTCCCATTCCTGATATCTTGGTGGCCCATATTGGTTCGAGACGCCAAGCTTCACCAGGTGGTCGAGTGCATGATGTAATTGGGCACGCATGGCAGCGCGTTTCGCGCCGGCCCTGCGGTGCGCACGGCCGTCGCGCGCGGCGGAGTCATCGACGCGTCCGTCCTGATCGGTCTCGGCACCTTTGCCGCCTTCTGCTACCTGCGGGCGCATTCGGCGGCGGAGCCGTTTGTCGCACGCTCCTGCGGGCCGCAGATCGGGCAATCGACTGTCCATCGCCCTGTAATGCTGACAAATATCCCTCCATGGGATGACAAATGTCCGCTAATCCGATCAGGTCCACTCCCCTGGAACAAGGCACCTAGTCTTTTCTGCTATTTCGGAGCCTGGTCAGTCCTGCTGAGAGTGGAGTTGTCTTTGCTCCAAGACTCGACGGGAGCTCGACTTCCGATTCGCCATCTGAGTTCCGAAACCAGAAGCGACTTTCATGATTATCCGCACTCGCCCAGGACTGGTTCCGGTGATGATTGTCGGTGCACTGCTGGTGGCCAGCTGTTCCGCTAGTCCCGGAAGTGCCGCAAGCAGCGGTTCGTGGAAAGCGGAGACCAGTACTTCAAAGACGGGAAGTTCCGCGAGGCGGCCATCGAGTATCGCAATGCGGTCCAGATCGACGGTCGGTTTGGACAGGCGCGTCTCGGACTCGCCCGATCCCAGGAGAAGCTGGGGGACCTGCCCCGCGCGCTCGCGGAATACGTGCGCGCCGCAGACCTGCTGCCGGATGATCGCGCCGTCCAGGTCACTGCGGGGAACTACCTGCTGAGCGCGCGCCGCTTCGACGAAGCCAAGAGCCAGGGCCGAAGCCGTCCTGGCCGTGGAACCGAAGCACGTCGAGGCGCAGGTCCTCCTCGGCAACTCGCTCGCCGGGCTGCGGAACATCGACCAGGCGATCAGTGAGATCGAGGAGGCGATCAGGATCGACCCCTTGCGGGGCGCGACGTACGCGAACCTCGGCTTCCTCGAGATGGAACGCGGACGGGCCGACGCTGCCGAACGTGCCTTCAAGCGAACGGTGGAGCTCGAGCCCAAATGGGTGCCCGGACATCTTGCCCTCGCGAACCACTATTGGGCGGCGGGCAAGACCGCCGATGCAGAGCAGGCGCTGCGCACCGCCCTCGCTCTCGAGCCCACCAATCCCGTCACCAACCGGGCGATGGCCGTGTTCTACGTCGCGACGAACAAGCCCGATCTGGCTGAGCCCTACGTCAAGGCTCTCGCCGCCTCCGGTGCGGCGCCATTTGCGCTCGCGGATTTCTACCTGCTGCGAAACCGTCCGGCCAACGCGATCCCGAGCTTCAGCAACTGCGCGGGTCGGAGCGAACGCACCGAAGCCGCCGGCCGCCGTCTGGCGCAGGCCTACGCGATGCGGGAAGCTTCGACGACGCCCACAGGGTCGTCGAAGAGCTGCTGCAGAAGGATCCCAAGGATGCGCAGAGTCTCCTGCTGAAGGGGCAATTGCTGGCACAGCAAGGAAAGCGCGAAGAAGCGTTCGCCCAGCTGCAGGCGGCAGCCCAAATCGATCGCGACTCCGCGGAGCTGCAATTCGCCCTGGGTCGATCGCACACGGCGCGCGGCGACATCGATCAGGCGCGCCAGGCCTATTCCGAAGTGCTGCGGTTGAACCCGCGCGCCGCCCGTGCCCAGGTCGAGCTCGCTCGCCTCGATCTGGCCAGCGGCCGCATCAGCGCGTCTGTGCAACACGCGCGTGAAGCCGTCAAGAACGAGCCGACCAGCCTCGCGGCGCAGGTCGCGCTCATCCGAAGCCTGTTAGGTTCGAAGGATGTCGCCGGCGCCAAGGCAGTGCTCGATCCGCTGATCGCGGCCAACCCGAACGAGCCGATCCTTTACGTGCAGCGCGGTTACCTATCCTCTGCCTCGAACGACATGCCGGGAGCGCGTCGCGCGTTCGCCCGCGCACTCGAACTGAATCCCAAGCTGGTCGAGGCGATCAGCGGCCTCTCGGCGCGTGGAGCTGGCCTCTGGCGACTTTGCCGCCGCTCGCTCTCGCGTGGACGCCGCCGTGAAGGCGCTGCCCGACAACCCGGAGGTCCACATCATCGCCGCGCGGACCTACGGTGCGTCCAAAGATCTGGCGGGGCGCCGAACGGGAGCTCAAGCGCGCGCTGGAGCTGAACCCGACCTTCTGCCTGCCTACACGATGTTGGGACAACTCTACATTTCGCAGGGGCGCCTTCGCCGATGCGCGGCGGGAGTTCGAAGCGCTGTCAAAGCGGCACGCCAAGCCCGTCTCGGCGCTGACCATGCTCGGCATCATCGCGCAGATGGAGGGCGACAACGCGCAGGCCCTGGAGCACTTCCAGCGCGCGGTGGATCTCGACCCGAGAGCAGCAATCGCCGCCAACAACCTCGCCTGGATCTACGCTGAACGCGGCGAGAAGCTCGACTATGCTCTGCAGCTCGCGCAGACGGCCGTTCAGGTAATGCCGAAGGCGCCGAAGCGCACGACACGCTGGGGTGGGTCTATTACAAGCGCAAGTCGGCCGAGCCAGCCGTCTCAGGCGTTTCGTCAGACGGTCGCGCTCGCCGCAGACAATCCGACGTATCACTATCACCTCGGATTGGCGTACCTGCTCGCCGAGGATCCGGACCATGCCCGGCAGTCCATCGAGCGCGCGCTTGACTTGGGGGGCCGGAAGGCCCCGTGGGCGGCGAAGCCCAGCAGCACCTGAAATCGATCGCGTCGGCCTCCAAGTAGACAACCGGCAATCAGCCATGGCAGACTTTTGTCCGCCTGGTCTGATTACTTTTGTCGGCGTCGGCAGCGGCCGGTCCTGTGGTATAAACCCCTAAAATATTGAAAATAAAGGGGCTGATGAGCCATCCGCCACCCGGCTCGAACGGAGAGCCCTTTGCTCTCCTCGACGTGACCACCCCGTTCGACCCGGAACCCGGAATGTGCCGGGTCCCGAGAGGCCAATGCAGTCCGCAAGATGTGACTGACGGGGCGAAGCTGTGTCGGAGCCAAATGTTCTCCAAAGACGTTCTTCGGATAGACGCGGCCGCAGTCGCAATCCAGATCGAGCAGGCCCTCAAATCTCAGGTTTTGACCACTCTTCGTCGCCGAGGCATCGTCGTCGGCTTGTCCGGCGGTATCGACAGCTCCGTTGTGACCTCCCTGGCCGCGCGGGCGATGGGCCCGAACCGCGTCCTGGTCCTGCTGATGCCGGAGCGTGACTCCGCCTCCGAATCAGCGGCCCTGGGTCGCCTGCTCGCCGGCCAGCTCGGCGTTCCAACAGAGCTCGAAGAGCTGGGGGCCATCCTCGATGCGGCCGGCTGCTACGCGCGGCAGGACGCGGCCATTCGGACGATCTTCCCGGAGTACGGCGAAGGGTACCGCTGCAAGATCACGCTCCCGTCGATCCTCGACGACGAATCGGCTGAACGTGTCGGAGCTGACCATTCAGGCGCCGAGCGGTGAGCTGAAGACGTCGCGCATGTCAGCCCCGGCGTACCTCCAGATGATCGCGGCCACGAACTTCAAGCAGCGCTTCCGGAAGCTGATGGAGTACTACCACGCCGATCGTCTGCAGTACGCGGTCGCCGGAACGCCCAACCGTCTGGAGTACGACCAGGGATTCTTCGTCAAGCAGGGCGATGGCGCCGCCGACGTGAAACCGATCGCGCACCTCTACAAGTCACAGGTCTACGCGCTGGCGGAATACCTTGGCGTACCAGAAGACATCCGCCGGAGGCCGCCAACAACCGACACATTCTCGCTGCCCCAGACGCAGGAAGAGTTCTACTACGCGCTCCCCTACGACAAGATGGACCTGTGCCTGTACGCGCACAACCACCAGATACCGCCGATTGAGGTCGCGCCCGTCATCGGCCTCAGCACCGACCAGGTCGAGCGGGTCTTCAAGGACATCGATCAGAAACGTCGCACGACCAAGTATTTACACGCTCGTCCTATGCTCGTCGAGCCCGTAGCAGAGATTACTACCTGATGTGCGGAATCGCTGGCGTCGTCTCGCTCCGCGACGACCTGCCACCGCCCGAGCTCGATCAGCTCGGACGGATGGCGGGAGCGTTGAAGCACCGCGGACCCGACGAGTTCGGGATCTATCGCGATCGTCGTGCCGGGCTGAGTCACGCGCGGCTCTCGATCATCGACCTTGCCGGCGGCCAGCAGCCGCTCTCGAACGAGGACGGCACGCTGTGGGTCGTCTTCAACGGGGAGATCTTCAACTACATCGAGCTGCGTGACGAACTCGAAGGCCTGGGCCACGTATTCAGAACCCGCAGCGACACCGAAGTGATCGTCCATGCCTTCGAGCAATGGGGCGAAAGTGCCTTCAGTCGCTTCAACGGGCAGTGGGCCATCGCGCTCTGGGACATCGACGCGCTCGCAGCTGGTGCTGGCGAGAGATCCGTTTGGCGTGCGTCCGCTCTACGTCGCACAGCATGGCGGCCGGCTCTACTTTGCGAGCGAGGTGAAGGCCATCTTCGCGGGCGGCCCCGAAGTGCCGCGCCGGCTGGATCCGACGGGCCTCGAGCAGCTGTTCACGTTCTGGGCGCCGGTCGCACCTCAGACGGTGTTCGACGGCATCGAGGAGCTCGAACCCGGCACGACGAGCATCTACCACGCCGGCGGCGTTCGCCGCTCCCGGTGCTACGACCCGTCCTTCCCGACCGGCGCCCACGCCGGTTTCCGCGGCACGTTGGACGATGCCGTTGTCGCTGTTCGAGAAGCGCTCGAACGAGCGACGGGCCTGCGGATGCTGCGCGCGGACGTTCCGGTTGGAAGCTACCTGTCGGGAGGGCTCGACAGCTCCCTCGTGGCGGCGCTCGGCCTGCGTGCGAAGGGCTCGAAATTCCAGACCTTCTCCCTCCGGTTCGAGGACGCGGAGTACGACGAGACGATACACCAGCGGGCGATGGCCGAATACCTGGGCAGCGATCACCATGAGGTTCTGGTGACGCGCGACGATATCGCTCGAGTCTTTCCCGAGGTCGTCTATCACACGGAACGGCCCGTGCTCCGAACCGCGCCGGCGCCGCTGTTCCTCCTGTCCCGGCTCGTCCGGGAATCCGGGATCAAGGTCGTCCTCACCGGAGAGGGCGCCGACGAGATGTTCGCGGGCTACGATGTGTTCCGTGAAGCCAAGGTGAGGCGGTTCTGGGCACGTCAGCCCCAGTCCGAGGCACGACCACGGCTTCTGGAGAGGCTTTACCCATATCTTGAACGTTCGCCCGTGTCGCAGCGCGCGATCATGCGGCAGTTCTTCGGGCAGGGTCTGGAGCACGCGCAACGGGCCGGCTTCGGGCACGAGCCCCGCTGGCGTGGCGCCGCGGCTTTGAAGCGGCTGTTCTCGGCAGATGCACGGCAGCGTGCCTCGGCGGCGAATCCGGTAGACGCGCTGCTCGCCAACCTTCCGGCCGAGTTCATGTCGTGGAGCCCGCTGGCACAGGATCAGCACCTCGAAGTCCACACGCTCCTTTCGAGCTATCTGCTCTCGTCTCAGGGCGATCGGATGCTGATGGCGAACTCGGTCGAGGGACGCTTCCCGTTTCTCGACCGGCAGGTCGCCGCCCTGGCGGAATCCCTTCCGGCCGAATACAAGCTGCGCGTGCTCGACGAGAAGCATGTGCTGAAGCGCGCGGCTGGCGGGCTGGTTCTCGATTCGATTCTCGAGCGCAAGAAGCAGCCCTACCGCGCACCCGACGCGTTGTCGTTTGCGAGCGAAGCGGCGCGGGAATGGATCGACGAGGTCGCGTCTCCGCGCGCCCTGTCCGAAGCAGGCGTCTTCAACCCGGCCGCCGCCGGCGCAGTGCATCGCGAAATGCCGGGCGCGCGCAGGTGCCGGACAGTTCTCGAACGCCGACAACATGGCCGCCGTCGGGGTCCTGTCGACGCAACTCGTGCATCATCATTTCATCGAGCGTCGGCCGCAGGCGGATGCTCCGGCCACGATACGCACGGTCGTCGATCGACTGACCGCGCCCATGGCCGCTCTCAAGTAGATGCTGTCGACGTGATGGATGTTGCTGGCGTGATGCTGGTGCACAAGCTCCTCGAGGACTCCGCGGCCCGGCGGCCGGATGCCCCGGCGCTCGTCGACGGCCCTCGTGTCGCTTCCTATGGTGAGCTCGATCGACTGGCAAACCGCTTTGCGCACGTCCTCGGGCGCGCCGGGGTGGGAAGACACGACCGCGTAGTGATGGCGCTCGAGAATTCGATCGAGCTCGCGACCGCGTATCTGGGGACGATGAAAGCAGGCGCGGTCGCGGTGCCGTTACCCGCGGGGCCGAAGAGCGACAGGCTGGCGGCGGCGGTGGCAGACTGCGCACCGGTCGCGGCGGTGATTGATGCACCTACCGCGCGCGAGGTCGATGCGACGCACCCGCTTGCCGGCGTGCGCTCGGTGTTCGTGGCGGGACGCGATGAAACAGGGCCAGGTCCTCCCGCCGTCGAGCATGGCCTTCAACGAGGCACTGAACGACGTCTCGGACGAGGCGCCACGCGTCCGCGTGATCGACATCGACCTTGCCGCCATCATCTACACCTCGGGCAGCACGGGCGAGCCCCGCGGCGTGATGCTGACGCATCGCAACTTCGTCTCGAACGCGCGATCGATTGTCAGCTACCTTGCACCTGACCGAACGCGATCGCGTGATGTGCGTGCTCCCCTTCTATTACGTGTACGGGCTGTCGCTGCTGCATACGCACCTCGCTGTCGGCGGATCCGTCGTGATCGACAACCGGTTCGTCTATCCCAACGTCGTGCTTCGAGCGATGCAGGAGCACGCGGTGACGGGATTCGCCGGCGTCCCCTCTACGTTCGCGCTGCTGCTGCACCGGTCCGAGCTCGAGTCGACGCCGCTGCCGGCGCTGCGCTACGTCACGCAGGCCGGCGGGGCGATGCCTGTCGCCGCGGATTCAGGAGTGGCTGGCACGCGGACCGAACGTACCGTTCTACGTGATGTACGGCGCGACCGAAGCGTCCGCGCGCCTGACGTTCCTCGATCCGGCTCGCCTGCAGGACAAGGCTGGCTCAATCGGCAAGGCGATCCCGAACGTCGAGATCCGGATCGTGAAAGACGACGGAACCTTGGCCGCACCGCATGAGATCGGCGAGCTGGTGGCGCATGGCGCGAACATCGCGCAGGGCTACTGGAACAATCCCGACGAGACCCGCGAGAAGTTCGGTCCGCTCGGCTATCGCACCGGCGATCTGGGCTATGCCGACGACGAAGGGTATCTCTTTCTGGTGGGCAGACGTCACGACATGCTGAAGGTTGGCGCCCATCGCGTAGGTGCCAAGGAAATCGAGGATGTCCTGCACGAGTTCGTGGGCGTCCATGAAGTCGCCGTCGTGCCTGCACCCCACGAGCTACTCGGCGAGGTCCCGGTGGCGTTCCTTGCCATGCGCGACGGCGGCGACGTCGACCGAAAGACGCTTGAAGTGTTCTGTCACTCTCGCCTGCCGGCATACAAAGTGCCGGCGCAGTTCCACTTCCGGACGGAATTGCCCAAGCTCGGCGCGGTTGGGAAAATCGACAAGACCAGGCTGCGTGAAGAAGCCAGAACGTCTGTGGTCGGCGCCGCTCACTGAACGCCTCGTGTGCGCCCCCAATACCTGGCGTCGCGCAGCGCGCACGTCAGCCGTGGACGTCGCCTCCATCTCGAACACGCGGCCGCAGGTGCCGGCTCGCGCGCCGGTGGTTTCGCGCAATCAATAGAGTTGACTCAAGGGACCACGGCCGCTCCAATGCCAGCACCACGGATCAGCGTCATCATCCCGACGTAAACCGCGCTCACTACATCACGGCAGCAATCGACAGCGTCCTGCAACAGACATGTCACCACATCGAAATTATCGTCGTCGACGACGGATCCACCGACGACACGCGCGAACGGCTTGCGGCGTATGGTGACCAAATCCGTTACATCCTCACACCCAACCGACGGGTCGGACATGCCCGTAACGTGGGCATGGCGCACGCCCAAGGCGACTACCTCACGTTCCTTGATTCGGACGACCTTCTCTACCCGTACATGCTTGAAGTTGAAAGCGCACTGCTTGACCTCTACCCGGACGTCGGCCTGGTGTACGCCGAGATGTCAGCGTTCGATGATGATGGGTACTTCGACAAGTACCATTTGAAGGCGTATCACCAATCCTCGTACCGGGATCCCGAGACCACCTACGATCGTCTCTTCGAGCGGAGCGTAGCGCTCGGCGATGTCACCGAGCTGCGCGCCGTCCTCGAGCGCGAGGACCCGGCTCTGCTCCATCGCCGGGCCTACGTCGGCAACATCTTCGATGCTTACCTGCTGAACATCATCGTGTTCTCGAACAACATGCTGATAAGACGAAGCATTGTGCCGAACGTGGGTATCCGCAACGAACGGATGAAGTATTTCGAAGAGCTGGACTACATCCTTCGAATCAGTCGGGCACATCGTGTCTGCTTCGTAGACTTACCAACGTACAAGCTCCGATACCACTCCGGCCAAATCTCCACCACGGCAGGAAAGAACGGGCGATACGTGTGGCTGCGCAAGCAGCAAGAGTTGCTTCGTATCGTGAAAAGGCATGCGCTTGCAGATCCGCAGTGACTATCTGCAGCATCGTGGGAACATCGATCGGAAGATAGCGAGGCTCCACAGGGCGGTCGCCGTGCCACTCATGCTGGCTGATGGATCCTCAATGCTGAGGCAGACCTACAGTCGCCGGGCGCGAAAGTACCTGGCTCGATGCGCTCGGTTCGGGCATCCACACCGGACGCTGTGGTGCATGACGTTCGCTCCGGGCGCCGCCCGCCGTTTCGGAGTCTCACTGATCGAATACGTCCGCGGTCTGTCGCACCGCTGGACTAGCAGACGCATGCTTCAGCGGGTGTGAGTCTCCGTCACCCGTCGTCGAATGCTCAGTAGCCTGACCGCATTTCGGGATCCGGCAATTGTTAGGCGATATGCATTGGAACGGACAATCCGCTCCGTTGCCGCTGAGCGCGCGAAAGATTGCCCGACAGTTCGAGTGGACAAGCGGGCGCGAGAGAAGTCGAACAGGGAGCGCAGAACACGGTGAGATTCGAATTATCTGAAGAGCAACAGAAGCTTCAGGATGCCGCGGTCGCCTTCGCTCGCGCGCTCGCTCGCGGGCGACATGATCGAGCGCGATCGCGAGGCGCACTTCGACCGCGAGCCTGGCGCGCTGCGCCGAGTTCGGCGTGCTGGGCATGCCGATCCCGCAGGACTACGGCGGGCTCGGCCTTGGGCTCTCGCGACTGCTGGCCGTCATGGAGGGGCTCGGGCGATGGCACGCGCGACCAGGGGCTGCTGTTCTCGCTGAACGCGCACCTGTGGACCAACTCGATTCCGATCCTGCTCTACGGAACCGACGAGCAGCAGCAGCAAGTACCTGCCGCCGCTCTGCGACGGCACGCTCGATCGGCGCCAACGCCGCCTCCGAGCCCGATGCCGGCTCGGACATCTTCAGCATGCGCACGCGCGCGACGCGCGACGGCGACCACTACGTGCTGAACGGCACCAAGACCTTCGTCACCAACGCGCCGGTCGCGGACCTGTTCGTCGCCTACGCCACGGTCAATCCCGCGCTCGGGCGCCACGGGCATCACCGGGTTCATCGTCGAGCGCGACACGCCGGGCCTGATCGTCAGCCGCAAGCTCGACAAGATGGGTCTGCGCACCTCGCCGATGGCGGAAGTGATCTTCGAGGACTGCCGCGTCCCGGTGAGCAGCGGCTCGGCCGCGAAGGCCGCGGCGTCAGGTCTTCGAGTGCTCGATGGAATGGGAGCGCGGCTGCATCCTCGCGAGCTGCCTCGGCGTGATGCGCCGGCAGCTCGAGGACTGCTCGAGCATGCGCGCACCCGCAAGCAGTTCGGCAAGCCGATCGGCAAGTTCCAGTCGGTCGCCAACCGGCTGGTCGACATGCGCGTGCGGCTCGATACCTGCCGGCCGCTGGTCTACCGGATCGGCGCGCTGAAGGACGCCAAGCAGGACGCGACCGTCGAAGCCGCCGTCGCGAAGCTGTACGTCTCGGAGTGCTTCGTGAAGTCGTGCCTCGACGCCGTGCAGATGTTCGGCGGCTACGGCTACATGACCGAGCAGCAGGTCGAGCGCGACCTGCGCGATTCGGTCGGCAGCACGCTGTACTCGGGCACGTCCGAGATCCAGCGCAACATCATCGCGCGAGGGCTCGGGCCTGTGAACACACGTCAGACGTCCTGAACGCCGGCGGTCGAGCCACCCGCGGCCGTGGTGCGAGCTGGCGCATCGTGTCGCGGCACATCCTGGCTCGCTCGCTGCAGCTGGTGCTGGCGGTGCTGGTCGTCCACCTCTACGGCATCGAAGGGCGCCGCCTTCCGCAGCGTCGTTCATGCTCGCCGCGGCCGGCTTCGCCGTCAACCTGGTCGCTGCCGATGGCGCTGCCGGCTGCCGTTCTTCGTCGCGCTGTCGTTCGCGGCAGTCCTGTGCCGTCTTCGGCGCTCGCCGACGGCGCCTGGCTGCTCGGCTGCGGCCTGGTGCTGATCGGCCTGTGCCATCTGCCGATCGCCTTCGGCCGCGCGCGTGGTGGTGCTGTGTCGCTCGCCGCGGCGCTCTCGCCGCTCGCGCGGCGGCGTGCTCGCCGCGCCGTGGTCGGCGGCCGTCTGGCCGATCCTCGGCTCGATGTTCATGTTCCGCCTGGCGCTGTACCTGATGGCGCTGAAGAGCGCAGCCGGCCGAGCGCGGCCTCTGGTGGCGCGCTCGCCTACTTCTTCATGCTGCCGAACCTGGTGTTCCCGCTGTTCCCGGTGGTCGACTACCAGACGTTCCGCCGCACCTACTACGACAAGGACGAGACGGCGATCTACGAGCAGGGCATGCTGTGGATCGCGCGCGGCCTCGTGCACCTGCTGCTCTACCGCCTCGTCTATCACAGCTGTCCTGAACGATCCGGTCGACGTCGTGGACCTCGGCGACCTCGTGCAGTTCATGCTCGGCACGTTCCTGCTGTACCTGCGCGTGTCGGGCCAGTTCCACCTGATCGTCGGGCTGCTGCACCTGTTCGGCTTCCGGCTGCCCGAGACGCACAAGCTGTACTACCTCGCGCACAGCTTCACCGAGCTGTGGCGGCGCATCAACATCTACTGGACCGACTTCATGATGAAGACGGTCTTCTACCCGACCTACTTCCAGGTCAAGAAGCTCGGCCCGTCGACGGCGCTGGTGCATCTCGACGGCGGCGGTGTTCGTCACCACCTGGATTCTGCACTCCTACCAGTGGTTCTGGCTGCGCGGCGGCTTCCCGATGACGCCGCAGGACACGCTGTTCTGGGGCCTGCTCGGCGCGCTTCGTGGTGATGCGGCGCGCTGCAGGGAGCTCAAGACGGTGCAAGACGAAGCCGCGCGGACGGCGTCGGCTGGAGCTGGAGGCTCGGCTCTGCGGGCCGCCGTGACGTTCTCTGCTGTTCTGCTTCCTCTGGTCGCTGTGGAGCACCGAGTCGGTGGGCGCAGTGGATCTGGATGCTCGGCGCCGCCGGCGAACGTCGACGCTCAAGGGCGTCGTGCCTCCTGGCGCGGCGTTCTGCGATCGTCGTGGTCGTTCGGCGGCCGCGACTGGGAGCGCCGCGCGCCGACGCGTCCCGCAGTGGCACGGGCACTGTCCGTCGCCGGCGCGTGCGCAGCGCCGCGTTGCTGGCGCTGCTCGTCGCGTCGGCGCAGCCGGCGGTGCAGGCGGTCGGCGCCGGCAGCGCGTGGCCGAGGGGCTGCAGTCGCTGCAGACCACCGGGCTCAATGCGCGCGACGCGGCGCTGCAGCACCGCGGCTACTACGAGCAGCTCGACGTGCGCGGCGCAGCTCAACGCGCAGCGTCGCAGGACAGCTCGGTGCGCGCGCGCGACGACTGGAAGGACCCCTGGCCAGCGTCGGCATCCTGCGCGAGCGCCAGGATCTGATGCATGCGCGACCTGCAGCCGTCGATCAGCGTGGACTGGAACGGCAATCGCTTCAGCACCAACCGCTGGGGGATGCGCGACCGGGAATACAGCTGGAGAAGCCGCGCGGGCACGCTGCGCATCGCGCTGCTCGGCCCCTCGCACGTGATGGGCAACGGCGTGGCCGACGGCGAGACCTTCGAGAGCTCGTCGAGGACGGCTCAACCGCGAGGCGCCGCGCGGCGCCGTGCAGCGCTTCGAAATCCTGAACTTCGGCGTCGACGGGTATTCACTGCCGCAGCAGCTCGCGATGCTCGAGGATCGCGTGCTCAAGTTCTCGCCCGACATCGTGATCGTCACGCACTATCACCGCAACCGGACGATGACCGAGCGGTACCTGCAGCGAGATTCTGGGCAAGGTGCATCGTGATCCCGCGGGTCGGCTCAGCGCGATGCTGACGCGCGCCGGTCTGTGACCAGTCGAACCGAGGGCAGCATCCCGGTGCCGTTCGCGTCCTGGCGCGCCGTCGCGCGCGCGGTCGGCCTCGAGCCGCGCATGCCGGCGGCGAGGCGGCGGCGCGGCGCGCCGGATTGCCGACGACGTCAACGACTGGGCCTTCGCGCAGCATCGCGGAGGTCGCGCGGCGCCCGTGGCATCGTGCCGCTGGTCGCTGGGCCTTAACGCCGTCATCGACGATGCACCGCCGACAGTTCCGCAACCGACGAGGCCTTCGACGCAGGCCGGCCTGCCGCTCATCGACCTGTTCGACGTCTTCCCGGAGAGCAGCGTCCCGCGCTGCGCGTCGCGCCGTGGGACGATCATCCCAACGCCGGCCGGGCACCGCTTGATCGCCGATCGCCTGTACGAGGAGCTTGCTGCCCATGTCTCGACCATCGACGAGTCGAACCGTCGAGCGGACCACGAGTACGACAACCGACTGATCGGAGATCCAGCAATGGACAACATCGCGAATCGTGCGAGCTTCATCCTCGACAACTTCCTGCCGGGCGAGGATCCGACGAACCTGACCGACGACACCGAGCTCAAGGAGAGCGGCATCCTCGATTCGCTGTCGACGCTGAAGCTGGTGTCCTTCCTCGAGGAGCAATTCAAGGTCGAATTCGAAGCCAACGATCTCGACGCCGGCAACCTGGCCTCGATGGCGAGCATCGAGAAGCTGGTGCGTTCGAAGATGGCAAGCGCAGGCCGATCGATGACCACGACGACCGGCTTGACGCGATCTGCTCGACGGCGTCGGCGCGTCGCATCCGGGCGCGGACGGCGGTGCGCGTCGCCGGGCGGCGCGAGCCTCACCTACGCCGAGCTCGACGCGCTGTCCGATCGCGTGCGCGACCGGCTCGTGGCGCCTGGGCGTGCGGCCCGGCGACCGCGTCGGCATCCGGCTGCACAAGTCCATCGACGGCGTCGCGACGATCTTCGGCATCCTGAAGGCCGGCGCCGCCTACGTGCCGGTCGATGCCGAATCGCCGGCGGCGCGCGGCGCGTACATCCTGAACAACTGCGCAGGTGAAGGCGGTCTTCACCGGAACGTGGCGCTGCGGGACGAGCTGCCGGCGGAGCTCGCGCGCTGCTCGGCGCGTCGCCCGTCACGTGGTGCTCGCCGGGCCGGCGCCAACGTGGCGCTGCGCGCGGCTGCTCGACGACGCTGCGATGCCGCGACACCGGCGCCGCCGGTGCGACGCGTGTCATCCGGCGCCCGACGACATCGCCTACATCCTCTACACCTCGGGATCGACCGGAAAGCCGAAGGGCGTGGTGCTGTCGCACCGCAACGCCGCGAGCTTCATCGACTGGTGCTGCGGAGTCGTTCGAGCCGCGGCCGAGGACCGTTCTCGTCGCACGCGCCGTTCCATTTCGACCTGTCGATTCTCGACATCTATGTGCCGCTGAAGCACGGCGCCACGCTGGTGCTGATCGGCGAGGCGCTCGGCAAGGATCCGCTGCAAGCTGGCGCCGGCGATCGCCGCCGAGACGCATCTCGCGTCTGGTACTCGACGCCGTCGATCCTCAGCCTGCTGGCGCAACTACGGCAAGCTCGAGCAGCTACGACTATTCCGCGCTGCGCATGGTGCTACTTCGCCGGCGAGGTGTTCCCGATCCCGCAGTTCCGCGCGCTGCGCGCGCTCTGGCCGGAGCCGCGCTACTTCAACCTCTACGGGCCGACCGAGACCAACGTCTGCACCTTCTACGAGGTGCCGGCCGACGACTCGTCGAGCGAGCATGAGCACGTTCCCGATCGGCACGATCTGCGAGCCCAACCTCGGCCGGGTCGTCGACGAGACCGGCGCCGACGTGTCGACGCGGCGAGCCCGGCGAGCTGCGTCGTCGCACGGGCCGAACGTGATGCACGGCTACTGGAACCTGCCCGAGCAGAATGCGACGCGCCTTCCTCACCGACGCGGCAGGGCCGCAACTGGTACCGCACCGGCGACATCGTCACCGAGGACGCCGGCGGCGAATATCGCTACCTCGAGCCGCCGCGACCGCATGGTCAAGCGGCGCGGCTACCGCGTCGAGCTCGGCGAGATCGAGGCGGCGCTGCCGAGCATCCGCGATATCCGCGAAGCCGCGGTGGTCGCCGTGCCGGAAGCGAATCCGGCGTGCGCGATCACGGCTTCGTGAGCTGCCAGCACGGTCAGCCGCTGACCATCATCGAGCTGAAGACGCTCTCGTCGCAGAACCTTCCGCCCGTACATGATCCCGGACGCGTTCACGGTGCTCGACGCGCTGCCGCGCACGTCGACCAACAAGGTCGACCTTCAGGCGCTCAAGGCGCAAGCCTGAGGCAACAGAAAGACGGGGCCCTTCGTGCGGCAATGCGCATAGTGGCACCTCCGCCTGGTGACGACAACTCATGACGCTGACGGTCGGCTTCGGCGGGGTAAGCAGCCATGCGTGCGCAGCGCTGTCCGGCGCGGACGCGGTGCTAGGCGTCTGCGAACAGGAGCGGATCACGCGTGTGCGCGGAGCCGGAGTCGCCGCGAGCGGCTTGCCCGATCAGGCGCTCGACGCCATCCTCGATGAGGTCCGAGGGTACACGCTCAGATATCGTGCGGGCCGGCTGCGCGGAAGACGCTCACTCCAGCGCGCCGTGGCCAACGACGAGGTTCGAGCACCACGAAGCGCACGCGTGCGCGAGCTACCTGACGTCTCCGTTCACATCCGCCACGATCCTGATCTGCGATCACGAGCAGCCTGGCGTGAGCGTCTGGAAGGGCGAAGGCGCCGAAGTCCGTCGGGTCGAGTGGCCGTGGTCAGGACCGAGCTTTTCGGATCTCTACTCGGAGTCGGCGCGGCTGATTGGGTTCGGCGCCGCGTTCGGAGACCAGCGGTTCGAAGCGCTGGCCCGGATGATGGCGGCGTCTCCGGATAGCGCACTCGAGCGTCTGTTCACCACAGACGGCAATCGTATCGATGCGCCGTCCCGTTGGCGCGAACGCGTCGCCGAGCTCGCAGGCGGGCCGTCGTCGGGCTACCTGGCCAAGGCGGGAATTGCCGCCTGCCTGCAGCAACAGATTGCCGACCTGCTGGTCGAGGCCCTCGTTCGCATCAAAGCGCACACGGCGTCCGATCAGCTGTGCCTCGGCGGCAGCCTTTTCTATCACTCGTCGGTCAACACGGTCGTCAGGCAGTCGGGACTCTTCGCGCGAGTGTTCATCCCGGCAAATCCCGGGAACGCAGGTCTCGCCGTCGGAACAGCCATGCGGCTCGCCGGTCTGGCGCCGTCGCCCCTGTCAGCGTTCATGGGACCGTCGTACGCTCCTGACGCAATCAAGGCGACGCTCGACAATTGCAAGCTGCGCTACGACTGGGTCGATGAGGGGAGTGTGGTCGAGCAGGGAGTTCACCACCTCCAGCAGGGCCGGCTCGTCGGGTGGTTCGAAGGCAGGATGGAGTGGGGACCACGCGCTCTGGGCGCCCGCTCCATTCTGGCGAGCCCGTTTTCACCGTACGTCCTCGAGAACCTGAATCGATTCCTGAAACGTCGGGAACCCTGGCGCGGGTATGCGCTCAGCGCGCTGGCAGACTCGGCGCCGGCGCACTTCTCGGGACCACACGAGGCGCCCTTCATGGAGTGCGACTACAGCCCGAAAGACGTACGAGCAGTTTCGGTCCGTGATGCCGTCGGACGCTGCACGTCTGCGACTTCATCTCGTGGGGCAGGACGGTCCGCCGCTGTTTCGTTCCGTGCTCGACGCCTTCGGAAAGGCCACAGGGATTCCCTGCCTGGTAAACACGTCGTTCAACGGGTTCCATGAACCTATCGTCTGCACGCCACGTGATGCGGTGCGGGTCTTCTTCGGCTCCGGGCTCGACGTGCTCATCCTCGATCGATTCGTCCTGACGAAATAGGCGGAGTGCACAAGTCCATCGGCCACGACCGGGTCCATATGAGCGACAAGTACATCCTCGGAATCTCCGCGTTCTATCACGACAGCGCCGCCTGCCTCTTGCGCGGCACCGACATCGTCGCTGCCGGCGCAGGAGGAGCGCTTCACCCGGAAGAAGGGAGACTCGAGCTTCCCGCACAGAGCCGTCGAGTTCTGCCTGAAACAGGCAGGCATCACGATTGGCGACGTGTCGGCCGTGGGGTTCTACGACAAGCCGCTCCTGAAGTTCGAGCGGATCCTGGAGACCTATCTCGGCGTCGCGCCGAAGGGATTCAAGTCGTTTCTGATGGCCGGTCCGCTCTGGATCAAGGACAAGCTCTACATCGATCGGCAGATCAAGCAGGAGCTGGGCTACGACGGCGACGTCCTCTACTCCGAGCATCACGAGTCGCACGCGGCGAGCGCGTTCTTCCCGTCCCCCTTCGAGCACGCCGCGGTGCTCACGATTGACGGCGTCGGCGAATGGGCCACGGCCTCGATCGGCGCCGGCCGCGGCAACGACATCGAGATCCTCGACGAGCTGCACTGGCCCGACTCGCTGGGCCTGCTGTACTCCGCCTTCACGTACTACACGGGCTTCAAGGTCAACTCGGGCGAGTACAAGGTCATGGGGCTCGCGCCGTACGGGGAACCCAAGTACGTCGACCTGATCTACAAGGAGCTGATCGACCTGCGCGAGGACGGCTCGTTCCGCCTGAACCAGAAGTACTTCAACTACCTCACGGGCCTGACGATGACCAACGGCGAGTTCGACAAGCTGATTGGCGGCCCGCCGCGCGAGCCCGAGAGCAAGCTCACGCAGCGCGAGATGGATCTGGCGCGATCGGTCCAGGAGGTGTGCGAGGAGATCATGCTCCGCATGGCGCGAACGGCGCACAAGAAGACCGGCGCCGAGAACCTGTGCCTGGCGGGCGGCGTCGCGCTCAACTGCGTCGGCAACGGACGGCTGCTGCGCGAGGGGCCGTTCAAGCGCATCTGGATCCAGCCGGCGGCCGGCGATGCCGGCGGCGCGCTGGGCGTGGCGCAGCTCATCGCCCACCGGCACTTCGGGCTTCCGCGGACCGTGGACGGCAAGACCGACGCGATGAAGGGATCGTACCTGGGCCCGGAGTTCTCGGCCCAGGAAATCGACGCGTTCCTGAAGGAGACCGGCGCGCCGGCCGAGCGGCTGGATGACGCGTGCCTGTCGGAGCGGGTGGCGCAGGTGCTGGCCGACGAGAAGATTGTCGGCTGGTTCGACGGCCGTATGGAGTTCGGCCCGCGCGCGCTCGGAGCGCGCAGCATCCTCGGCGACGCACGCAGCCCGCGGATGCAGGCGCAGATGAACATCAAGATCAAGTTCCGCGAAGGGTTCAGGCCGTTCGCGCCGGCGGTCCTGCGCGAGCGCGTCTCCGAGTACTTCGAGCTCGACGCGGAATCGCCCGTACATGCTGCTGGTCGCGCCGGTCCGGAAGGAGCGTCGGATTCCGCTGAGCGCCGAACAGCACAAGCTCTGGGGCATCGACAAGCTGAACGTGCCGCGGTCGGACATCCCGGCGGTGACGCACATCGACTACTCGGCCCGTGTCCAGACCGTGACGCGCGACACGAACCCCGGCTACTACGACCTGATCAAGGCGTTCGAGAAGCGCACGGGGTGCGGCGTGCTGGTCAACACGTCGTTCAACGTCCGCGGCGAGCCCATCGTCTGCACGCCGGCGGACGCCTATCGCTGCTTCATGCGCACGCACATCGACTATCTCGTGCTCGGGCCGTACCTGCTCGACAAGGCGGCGCAGCCGGCGTGGAAGGAGACCGAACAGTGGCAAAAGGAATTCGTACTCGACTGACGGCGGCGGAAGGACGGCGGTTCGGGCTGACCGTCGGCGCGGCGTTCGCGGTCTTCGCGGGCATCGCCTGGTGGCGCGCCCATCCCACGGCTTCGACCGTGCTCGGGTCGCTCGGCGGGGTGCTGATCCTGGCGGGCCTCGTCATCCCGACGCTTCTCGGCCCGGTGGAGCGGGCGTGGATGGGGCTCGCGCACCTGATCTCCAAGGTCACCACGCCGATCGTGATGGGCGTGATGTATCTGCTCGTGCTCACGCCGGTCGGCTTCCTGCGGTGCCGTCTGGGAGGCAACCCCCTCGTGCACGCCCCCGCGGAGCGGAGTTACTGGCGCGCGCGGCCGGAAGGGTCGCGGCGCTCGGCAAGCCTGTCGCGTCAATTCTAGGAGGTATGCGATGTCCCTGGTCGCCGAACTGTGGGCGTTCATGAAGGAACGCAAGAAGTGGTGGCTGCTCCCGGTGATCGTGGTGATGCTGGTCGTCGGCACGCTGCTGATCTTCGCGCAGGGCTCGGCGCTGGCGCCGTTCATCTACACGATCTTCTGAGGATGGGCAAGCTGGTGATCAGGAGGTGACGCTGGCGCCATGGTGCGAGTGCAGCGTTCGCGTCACGGTCGAGTGGTGCAGCACGCGAACGTATGCGTCGAAGAGGCACAGCGTCCGGTGTCCGGAGATCCCGCGCAAGGCCAACATCCTTCTGCTGACAAGCTTTCTTGGAGTCGGCGGCGCCGAAATCGTCGTTCGCGACCTCGCCCGCAATCTCGATCGCGATCGCTTCAACGTCAGCGTCTGCTGCCTGAAAGCGCTGGGCCCGACCGGAGCAGAACTGGCCGCGGAGGGTGTCGACATCTCGGTGCTGCCGCAACGCCGATCCGGATCGCGTGGACTATTTCACCGCGCTGCAGTTGCGGCGCGTCCTGCGGGACAAACAGATCGATGTCGTTCACAGCCACACCACCCATGCACTCGTCGACGCGGCCGTATGCCGGTGTCTCTCGCGCTCGGTGAAGGTCGTCCACACCTTCCACTTCGGCAACTACCCGCACCAGCCGGGTCGAACGCTGCTGATGGAAGGGGTCTCCTCTCGGTTTGCGGATCGCCTCGTGGCCGTCGGTCAGGTCCAGCGAGAGCAGATCAAACAGACGTATCGACTGTCTGACCGGGCGATCAGCGCCGTGCGTAACGGTGTGCACCTGCCGGCGTCCCCGGCGGCGATCCAGCATTCCGCCGCAGCATCGGTGCCGAAGGCAAGATTCTGGTCGGAACAATCGCCCACTTGTGCCCGCAGAAGGGTCTGCACGATTTATTGTCAGTCGCTCGGCGCGTTCGAGATGCCCGCAAGGACGTGCACTTCGTCCTCGTCGGTGGCGGGGATCTGCGACGAGAGCTCGAGCAACACCGCCACGACCTGGGCCTGGACGAGACCGTGACGTTCACCGGTCTGCTGACAAATGCCGCCTCGCGTGCACTGCCGTCGTTCGATATCTACTTCCAACCGTCACTGTGGGAAGCCATGTCCATCTCCATCCTCGAAGCGATGGCGGCCGGCAAGAGCGTCGTCTCAACCGACGTTGGCGAGGCACCTCACCTGATCGAGCACGGCACTGAAGGTTTCTTGTACAAGCCACGCGACGTCGAGGGCATGGCCTCGGCCATTCTCGTGCTGGCGCAGGATGCACTATTGAGGAGAGTGACCGGTGAGGCGGCCGCACGCAAGGTCGCTCAGCGATTTACTGTCGACCACATGACTCGCGCCTACGAAGAGGTCTACCTGAACGTGTTGCAGTGGGACAAAGGCGGACCTGCGAATGCCCTTCGATAAGACGATGGGGGCGAACGGCAATCCGTCGAAGGCCGAAGCCGACTGGCCGCCTGCCGTGATCGCCGGAGCATTCCAAACCGGCGTGCTCGGCGTTCGCAGCCTCAAAAGGCGCGGCGTCCGAGCCATCTGCTTCGATTCGAACCCGCAATATGCCGGATTCCGCTCCGTCTACGGCCCTGCCCGTTTGTGCCCGAACCCGGATCGTCAGCCCGACGAGTGGGTGCGATTCATGCTCGACCTCGCCGCAACGATGCCTGGGCGGCCGGCGTTGATTTCGAGCTCCGATCAGTTCGTCACGGCCATCGCGGCGCACGAAGACGCGCTGCGCGACCACTACATTCTCTCTCCAGGATGCCACCTGCAAGGACTGCTGGCCGACAAGCAGACGCAGTACGACCTTGCCGCGAAGCACGGCATGCCGATGCCGCGCACCGAATACGCGACCTGCGAGGATCAGGTCGTTCGCTTCGCGAAGGACGCGCGGTTTCCGTGCCTGTTGAAGCCGACGCACTTCCGTCGAGTGGCAGCGCTTCCCGAGCGGCCACCCGCTCTCGTTTCAGAAGGTTGCGATCGCGCGAGACCGTGAGCAGCTGGTCGAACTGTATCGCTTGGCCGTCGCGGCCAACCCGCTCGTGATCCTGCAGGAGATCATCGAAGGAAAGGACACGGACAAGCGCGTGTATCTGTCGTGCTACGACTCGCGGGGCGACCGCGTCGGACATGCGATGTTCCGCGAGCTGCGCTGCGATCCCGTAGGTTTCGGGCCCGCGAGCATCTCCGAGCCGGTCGTGGACCCGGAGACCGACGCCGTCTGCGACGCGTTTCTGCGCAGCATCGGCTACGTCGGCATCTGCGAGATCGAGATGAAGTGGGATGCGCACGACGGGCGGGTGAAGCTGATCGAAGCCAATCCGCGGCTGTCCGGCGGCGGCGATGCGGCGCCCTACGCCGGCGTCGATCTGTGCTGGATTCACTATCTCGATCTGATCGGCAAGCGAGTGGCGCCGGTGGCGCCCGCGCAATCGGCGACTTCAGGCACGTCTGCGTCCGTTCCGACGGCAAGACGCTGCCGGCCTACTGGCGGCGGGGACTGATCTCGTGGAAGGACGTGCGCCATTCGTTCCGGCCGCCGCTCGCCTTCTACGACCTCGATCGCCGCGACTGGCGGTATTCGCTCGAAACGCTCCTGCGTCGCGGGCCGTTCGTTTGTCGCCGAATTGCTCAGCGGAACGCGTTCACGAGACAACTAGCCGCAAGGTCCTTCACGGACTCCAGGCAACGACTCTATGACCAGCGCCCACTCCCCAGAGACCAGCATCATCATCCGCGCTTTCAACGAGGAGCGATGGCTTCCGGAGGTCTTCGAGGCCCTCGAGCGTCAACGGTACCGCGATTTCGAAGTGCTGCTCGTGGACTCCGGCTCGGTCGATCGCACACGCGACATCGCGGCGGCTCATGGCGCGCGGATCGTGAGGCTGCGGTCGGAAGACTTCACCTTCGGCCACTCGCTCAACGTGGGCGTTCAGGAAGCGAAGGGCCGGTTCATCGCCATCGTTTCCGCGCATGCCATCCCTGCGAACGAAGACTGGCTCGAGCGCCTGGTTGCGCCGCTCCGCCGCGAGGATGTCGCGATGGTGTATGGGGGGCAACGCGGACACCAGATCTCGAAGTTCTCGGAAGCGCGCGACTTCGAGCGGCTATTTCCGACACGTCCTCATGAAGTGTGTGATCCGGACAATCCCTTCGCCAACAACGCCAACTCCGCCGTGCGGCGCGACCTGTGGGAGAAGCACGCGTTCGACGAGGGACTCCCCGGTCTCGAAGACATCGAGTGGGCGAAGTACTGGATGGAGAACGGGCGCAAGGTGATGTACGAGCCGGAGGCGTGCATCATCCACGTCCACACCGAGACGTGGAGCCAGGTACGCCGTCGCTACCATCGGGAGGGCATGGCAGCGCGGTGGGTGGGCACCCGCATCCTGCGCCACATTCCGGGCGAGATCGTGCGCGAGATCGCATGGACGGGCAAAGATCTGCTTTTGGCCATGCGTGAGAAGCGGCTCGCCAAGCTGGGCAGCCAGATCCTGCGTTTCCGCTACGAGAAGCTCGTCGGAACCGTCCTGGGCATCGTTGACAGCCGAGGGCTCGCGAACCCCGCACGGCGCGCGGAACTCTTCGCCCAGCAGGGCTTCCCCGCCGTCGTCGTGCAAGGCACGCATCGTGCCCAGCTTCGAGGAACGGACAGTGCCCAATCTGAAGCCGGGCGAAGTGCT
The DNA here is from genome assembly GCA_963840865.1 of Vicinamibacterales bacterium. Classification (GTDB taxonomy): domain Bacteria; phylum Acidobacteriota; class Vicinamibacteria; order Vicinamibacterales; family Vicinamibacteraceae; genus CAWJAP01. The sequence goes on along the minus strand of CAWJAP010000015.1, from coordinate 36,982 downwards.
CGTGCGCGTGTCGTTTGTCGGCATCTGCGGCACCGACCTCGAGATTCTGGAAGGCAGTCTCGGCTACTACAAGTCGGGCATGGCGTCGTATCCGATCGTGCCGGGGCACGAGTCGTCCGGCACGATCGCGGCGGTGGGCCCGCGGGTGTCGGAGCTCAACGAAGGCGACCGCGTGGTCGTCGAGTGCATTCAGGGCTGCGGCGAGTGCGCGGACTGCCATCGCGACCAGGCCATTCGATGCCGGGAGCGGCGGGAGGTCGGCGTCATTGGCCAGGACGGCGCCTATGCGGCCTACCTGGTAACACGCGCGCGCTATGTGCACAAGGTGCCCGCGGCGGTGACGCTGGCGCAGGCGGCGCTCGCCGAACCTCTCGCCGTCGTGATCAAGGGCATGCGAAGGTTGGGCTCGATTCCTCAGGGCGATCGGTCGAGACGATGTGCGGTCATCGGGGCCGGCGCCATCGGGCAGCTTGCCGCGCGCGTCCTCGCGTTGCGAGGCCATTCCGTCATCGCCATCGACCGCGAGCGATCGCGGCTGGCCCTGTTCGATGGAACCGTGGCCACGTCGGAGTCGCTCGAAGGGCTCGATCAATTCGAGTGGGTGGTCGAGGCCACCGGACATTTGGGCGTGCTCTCGACGCTGCTGCAGAAATCGGCCACTGGAGCGACGCTGCTCCTCATGGGCCTTCCTTATGGGGCGCAGCCTTTCAGCTTCGAATCGGTGGTCTCATTCGATCGGACGATTGTCGGCAGCGTGGGCAGCAGCGGCGCGGACTTCGAAGAGGCGCTGCGCACGCTGCCGTTGATCGACACAGCCCCCTTCCTGCAGGCGTCCTTGCCCCTCGCCGAGTTCGAGAAGGCGTGGTCGCTGGCCCGTTCCCGCTCGGTGCTCAAGGTGATGCTCCAGCCGGACGCGGGCGCGATCTGAATCTCATAGGAGCGATCTCAAGCACGATGACTCAACATGACACCATTCTTCGAGTCGGCCTCGTTGGCTGCGGCAAGATGGGGCTTCACCACCTGGCGGCGATCGCCAAGTCGCCGGGCGCCACAGTGGTCGGCATCGCCGACCCGCTTGCCGACGCCGAGGAGTTGAAGGGACTCATTCCCGCCGAGGCGCGAATCGTCGCTGACGTCGGCGCGCTGCTGGCAGAAACACGGCCCGACGTCGTTCATGTCGTGACGCCGCCGCACACGCATTGCTTCGATCGCGCGGACACTCATCGAAGCCGGCGTGCACGTCTACGTCGAGAAGCCGTTCGCGATGTCGAAAGCCGAGGCCGAAGAAATACTGTCGCTTGCCGCCGAGCACGGGGTTCACGTCGTGTGCCGGTCACCAGAACCTGTTCGAGCGCCCGGCGATCCTCGCGCGCGAGCAGATCGGCACCATCGGCCGTGTCGTGCACATCGAGAGCTTCTTCTCGTTTCGACAGGTGCGGCGGACGATCACGCCCTGTCGATCAGGCGAAAGACATCCTCCCGCATGCCGTGTACCCTCTCGTCGATCAGATGCGCGTCGGTACCGGCCTCTACGACGCACCCATCGCGGTCGTCGGCATGGACGTCAAGACCAGCGGCGATGTCTATGCGCTGCTGCGGCTTGGTGACTGCACCGGCGTGCTGCTGGTCACGCTGAGCGGGCGGCCCATCGAGCAGTACCAGACGATTGTCGGCACCAATGGCGTGATGCGCGCCGACTATGTCACCGGATCGGTGACGCGCCTGCTGGGCCCGGGTACGGGGCCCGGGATCCTGCTCACGCCCTTTCGCCGCGCGTGGCAGACCCTCAAGGGCGCGACGAAGAACGTCGCCGGCATCATCTTCGGTCATCACGGCTCGTACCCTGGGCTGACCGTGCTGGTGAAACATTTCTACGAAAGCATCACCTCGCGATCAGCCGGGCCGATGACGACGCAGTCCATCGTCGATACTGTCGATATCTGCGAGCAGATAGGTGTCGCGCTCGATCGCGTGGAGGAGCAGACGCAGAGCGCTGCCCTGGCCCGACTGGAGACCCTCGGCTCCAGATTGCCGCCACCGGCGACGCGTGGAGTCGTTCTCGTCACCGGCGGCACGGGGTTGCTCGGCCGTCGGGTCGTCGAAGAGTTGCGCTATGCCGGCTATCCGGTGCGGACGGTCGCGCGCCGCATGCCGCCGCCCTCGGCGCGAGTGCCTGGCGTGCACTACGTGGTCGGCGACCTGGCGCGCGGGCTGAGTGCCGACGCGTTCAACGGCGTCGAGTCGATCGTGCACTGCGCGGCCGAGACCGCGGGCGGCAAGTCCGAGCAGCAGCGCAACTCGATTGCCGCAACCAAGCTGTTGATCGAGGGCGGAGCGGCCGCCGGCGTGAAAAACCTGGTGCACATCAGCAGCCTCGCCGTGATCAAGCCCGGCAACGGCCGAATGGTCGATGAGACCACGCCGGTGGACGCAGGCAATCTCGAGCGCGGGCCGTACGTGTGGGGCAAGGCCGAATCGGAAGTGCTCGCGCGACAGCTGGGGCGCGAGCGCGGCATGCAGGTCAAGGTGATCCGCCCCGGTCCTCTGGTGGACTTCGCCGACTTCCATGCTCCCGGGCGCCTCGGGCGCGAGGTCGGCCCGTGGTACGTGGCCATCGGGAGCAGGAAATCCCCCCTCAGCGTATTGGACGTTGGCTACGGGGGCGCGCGTGATCCGTTCCTACATCGACGACTTCGCCAGTGCGCCTGACGTCGTCAATCTGGTCGAGAGCCCTGCCGCCCACGCGCGGCGAGCTGGTCGGCCGCCTGCGCGAGGTGCGGCCTGACCTCAGGATCATCTGGTTTCCATCGCTCCTGCTGCGCATGCTCTCCGCGCCGGCGAAGCTGGCTCAGCGCTGGTTGATGGGCGTCATCGAAGCCGATCGACCTCTATGCGGCGTTCTCGAGCGAGCGCTACAACCCGGACGTGGCGGCGTCGGTTATCGCGAAGGCTAAACACAGCGCCGTGCCCGCCGCGGCGCGCGTGGCCTGATACCCAGGCTATCACGTGCGCCCCATCAACATCCTCGATCTTCGGGACACCCACGAAATCGGCGGGCCAGGCAAGACCATCCTGGAGACGTACCGGGCGATCGACCACTCCAGGTTCAATCTTCACCTCGGCCTGTTCCGATCTCGTCGACGATCACGCCGAGACGCCCTTCCTCGAGGCAGCCAGGTCGATCGGCATGCCGGTTCACCAAGTTCGCGGCGCGCGGGCCGTACGATCCGGCGCTCGTCTGGCGCCTTGCTTCGCTGGTGCGCGACCAGCAGCTTCGACATCGTGCATCCGCACGAAGCCAGCTCCGACGTGATCACCTACTGCATGAGGGCGATTCATCGCGTGCCGATCGTGAGCACGGCGCACGGATGGATCGGCAACTCGCCCGAAGCAGCGCCTGATGATCAACCTCGACAAGCGCGTGCTGCGCCGGTTCGATCGCGTGATTGCCGTGTCCGAGAAGATGCGGCGCGACCTCATCGACGCGCGGGTGCCCGCAGCGAAGGTCACGCTGCTGCACAATGCGATCGTGCTCGAGAAGTACCGACGCACGAACGAGAGCGGCGCGCTCGACGCGCTGGTCGGACGCACACCCCCCAGGCCCGTGCTCGTCAGCATCGGTCGTCTCAGTCCGGAGAAGGGACACGCCGACCTCGTTGATGCGCTGGCGCTCGTCGCGGCACGCGGACGACGCGTCACGGCCGTCCTGGCCGGCGATGGACCATCACGCGCGGACCTCGCCGCCCGCATTCACGCGGCTGGTCTACACGACTGGGTACATCTGCCCGGTTACGTACAGCAGCCAGCTCGCCTCCTTCAGGACGCTGATCTCATGGTGTTGCCGTCGCACACCGAGGGGTTGCCCAACGCGGCGCTCGAAGCGTTCGCCATGGAGGTGCCGGTGCTGGCGACGCGCGTCGGCGGAACTCCGGAAGTCGTGACCGATGGCGTAACCGGCAAGCTGGTGCCGCCCCATTCGCCCGAGAGCCTCGCAGCGGGAATCCTGAGCTTTCTCGACGACCCCGCGACATGGCGGCGGTGGGCGCAACAAGGCCGCCGCACCGTAGAAACACAGTTCGACTTCAAGACCCGAACGAGAAAACTGGAAGCGATATACCTAGAGATGATGGAAACGCATGCGGCACAGGGACGACAGCTCGCAGCGCTCGGCGGCAGGTCTGATATGAAGATCTTGTGGCTCTCGCAGAACCTTCCCTATCCGCCGAAGACCGGCGTCCTGCAGCGCAACTACAACCTGATCCGCGAGGCGAGCGCCTTTGCCGAGGTACACCTCGTGGCGATCGTCAAGCAGGACATCCTGCCGACGTTCGACGAGCAGGTGGCCGCACGCGAGCTCGCAAAGCTCTGCGCCACGGTCACGAGCGTGCACCTGCCCATCGAGCAGTCGCGCGCGATGTTCTTGTGGCTCGTCGTCAAGAGCCTGTTCACGAAAACGCCGTTCACTGCGAACTGGGCCATCTCGCCGGCGCTGCGGCAGGCCATCGAGCAGGCCGTGTCGCGAGGTCCGTATGACGTCGTCTTCTTCGATACGATCAGCCTCGCGCCGTATCGTGACCTGGTGAATGGCTCGCCCACCGCCCTCAATCACCACAACATCGAGTCGCATCTGCTGGAGCGGCGTGTCGCATACGAGAAGAGCGCGCTGAGACGGTTCTACCTCGGCATGGAGAGCCGCAAGCTGCGTGAAGTACGAGGCTGCCGTCGCCGGCGACGTTCGATACGAACCTCGTGGTCAGCCGGCTGGATGGCGAACGGCTGCAGGACGATCTGTCCCAAGGCAACGACCGCCGTCCTGGCCAACGGCGTGGATGTGGAGTACTTCCGCCGTCGTCACCGATCTCCGAGGTCGAGCGCGGCCACCTGATCATGGTCAGCGGCATGAACTGGTTTCCCAACCGCGACGCCGTGCTGCTGATGGCCGATTCGGTCTGGCCCGAGCTGACCAAGGTGATGCCAGACGCCCGTCTGACCATCGTCGGCGCCAGTCCGCCGCAGGCGATCCTGGAGCTCGCCGCGCGAGACCGGCGTGTCGACCGTCACCGGATTCGTCGACGATGTGAGGCCGTACATGGAGCGGGCGCAGGTGTACCTGTGCCCCATGCGTGACGGCGGCGGGACGCGGTTGAAGATCCTCGACGCGCTCGCGATGGGAGTCCCCATCGTCGCGACGCAGATGGCGCTCGAGGGCATTGACGTCGTCGCTGACACTGAGGTGCTGGTCGCAAACAACCCTGGAGAGTTCGTGAGTCAAATCGTGAGACTGGTCGGCGATCAGGCGCTATGGAATCGGCTGCACACCAACGGTCGTGCGTTCGTTGAGCAGCATTTTTCCTGGCCCGTCATACGGCAGGAAATGGAGAAGGCGTTCCGATCGTCCGGCCAGTCGAGGCAGCATCATGCCTGATCGGCGACCTGTTGTCTTGCATGCGGTGGGTGACATCGCGCTGGGCGACCACCCGCTGTGCACGGGATTCGGCACGCACAGCCGCAGCCGCCGGAAGCCGGCAGCGTTTCCCTTCGAGCACGTGTCGGCCGTGCTGGCGGGCGCCGACCTTCGCTTCGGCAATCTCGAATGCACGCTGTCCGAACGCGGTCTGCGGCCGCACGACTACCACTCGGTGCAGATGCGCGGTCACGCGGGATACGTGGCTGGTCTCGTCGACACCGGCTTCCACGTGCTGAACGTGGCGAACAACCACTCGATGCAGCACGGTCCCGAACCGTTCGAGGACACCGTGAACATGCTGAGAGGCTGCGGGGATCAGCGTGTGCGGTGTCTCACAAGGAGGTGCGAGCGCACGCCGTAGTCGCGACCGTCCACGGCCTGCGAGTCGGGTTTCTTGGCTACTCGCTGCGGCCACGGCAGTACTTCACCGAACGGCCGCTCTACGCCGAAGGTTCGCCCGAGGGCATCGTGGCTGACGTTCGCGCGGTGCGACCCACCTGCGATATCCTCGTCGTTTCGCTTCACTGGGGCGACGAGTTCATCGATCGGCCCTCACCCGCCGATGTCCAGCTGGCGCACGCCATCGTCGACGCGGGGGCGGACCTGATCGTCGGCCATCATCCGCACGTCCTGAGAGGCGTCGAACGGTACGGGCGGGGCTGGATCGTCTACAGCCTCGGCAACTTCGTGTGCGACATGTTGTGGGGCGAGGAGTTGCGCGAGACCGCCATCTGCGAATGCCGCCTCACCTCGGCGGGAGTGGAAGACGTGCGGCTCATTCCGGTTCGAATCAATGATCGATTGCCAGCCGGTGCCGCTATCTGGTGAAGCGGCTACGAGGCTGGAACGACGCCTGGCCGCTCTCAGCACCGCGCTGACCCGCCCCGAGGCGGCCTCCACCGCGCCGGGAGCAGCGGCCGAGTATGAGGCGGCAGCCCACCGCGCGCACAGCGAGCAACGCGCCCGGTCCCACCGGTACTTCCTGAGAAACGCCTTTCGGTTTCCGCCGCGCATCCTGGCGGCGCAGTTGACGACCTACGTGAGGAATCGGCTGGCGGAGCGCGGCTGGACCGCGCAATCGGCCGGCTGACAACGGGCAGAGAAAAAGTCCGCAATCACAGCGACTTTAGTCTGCTGATGAGCCCCGCGCTGGTCTCGATGCGGCACCACGACACCTCCACCATAGCCTCTTACTCCTTTGTAATCAATCAGTTTGACACGTCAGATCGCCCTCCAATCAGTGCCGGTGCTTTCCTTTGCACATGTAAGTGGCCGGCGATTGGGACTGCCCCGGCGGCAGGCAGCTGCCCTGTGACTGACGGGGCGAAGCTTTGTACTTTGCCAGATCAGCCAATGAGCGACAGCAATGGTGCACTGGCGCATCGGACGACGGCATGACGGCGCGCGAGCGAATCAGCTACGCCATTCGCATCGCGATATCGCACGCGCTCTACTATTCGGGCGTTTTACACCTGTTTCTGCGCGTCAAGCTCAGACGCAAGACCGTCGTGCTGGCCTACCATCGCGTCCTCACGCCGGAACAGCGCGCCCGAACTGCCTCGCAACAAGGCCTGGTCGTCGAAGATGGGACGTTTGCCCGGCAGGTGGCCCTGCTCACACGGCTGTTCACGGTGCTGACGCTGGACGAGTTCGCCGATCACCTCGCCAGACGCCGGCCGTTTCGAGGCCCCTGCTGCCTGATCACGTTCGACGACGGGTGGATTGACAACTTCGAGAACGCCCTGCCGGTGTTGCGGGCACACAAGCTGCCGGCGGTGATGTTCCTGCCCGTCAACTTCATCGGCCGTCGCCGGCTCTTCACGCGCGAAGCGCTGACGCATCTCCTGGTGCGGGCGGTCGCGGTCAGCCGCAAGGAGCCTGGCCGTCGTGACGTGTTGCGGGCGCACCTGGCCCCGCTGGGGCTCGAGCCGAGTGCTCGACATCGAGGACGAGGATCCGTTGCCCGCGGTGCTGATGCTGGTTGGCGCGCACCGCTACGCGAGCGGGCCGGCGTTCGAGGCGCTGGTTGCGGCGCTCTCGGCCGAGCTCGGCGTCTCCGACGCGGAGCTCTCCGACCTGGACACGTTCGTCGATTGGGACAACGTCGAGCTGCTGGCACAGGATGGCTTCGCGTTCGGCGGCCACGGAGCCGAACATCGCGTGTTGACGCAGGTCTCTCCGTCGATCGCACGGTGCGAAGTCGAGTCGTCAAAACGCGTGCTCGACGCGCGGCTTGCGCATCCGTGCAGGCCTTTGCCTACCCCAACGGCGGATGGAACGCAGACATCGCACAAACGGTGAAAGCCGCCGGCTACCGCCTCGCCTTCACGATCGACGCGGGGCACGTGAGCTGCGACGACGACCAGCTTCGCGCTGCGGCGCGTCAACATCCACGAGGGGATGACGCGATCGACCCCGATGTTCATGGCGCGGCTCGCCGGAATCTTCTGATCGATGGGACTGCGCAGGATCTGGAATCGCACGTTCTGGGCCGGGGTCGTTGCCGGTGTCGCGCTGGTGTTGCTCGCCCGTCTGGCGATCAACGAGAGCACGATTCCGGATCGGTTGCTTGCGCCGATGCTGCTCGACGACTCTTCCGCTCAGGCGGATGCGATCGTCGTCCTTGGCGCCGGCGTGATCGGGGACTGTGTGCCCAATCTGAACGGCATGCGCCGCGTCCTGCTCGGCGCCAAACTGTTCAGGGACGGGCGGGCGCCGCTGCTCGTCATCACGGGCGGCAGCCGGGGACGAGCATTGCCCGGTGGCCGACGCGATGGCGCAGCTCGCGCGGGATTCCGGCGTTCCGCCGGACAAGATGCGTGTTGGAGCGCCAGTCGCTCAGCACGCACGAGAATGGCGAGCGCACGGCGCCGCTGTTGCGAGAACGGAACGTGAGCCGGATTCTGCTCGTCACCGACAGGCTCCACATGCGACGCGCCGCCGGCGTGTTCCGGCATCTGGGTTTCGCCGTGGAACCGTCAGCCGTGCCTATCTACGAAGGCCACGTGGACAACGTGTCGATGCTGTCGGCGGGGATCCGCGAAGCCGCTGCCCTGACCTACTATCGGCTTCGGGGCTGGACCGCCCCGCTGGCGACAGCCGGGGCAACATGCGAGCGCAGAGTCGCGCGCCAGGGAACCGTTGGCAGCGCCGGCGGCAACGTGCGGAGTGAGTTTGGGGGCGTTGTGGAACGTGTGTCGGGGCAGGGCGCAGGATCAAACGAAAGCCGGCCGGTCGTCATCCTCGGGGCGTCGTACGCGGCGAGCTGGAAGCTCGCCAATCTCGACGGGATCCCGGTCGTCAACGCGGGCGTTCCCGGTCAGCAATCGTTCGAGATGCTGGCGCGCTTCGAGTCTGATGTCGTGGCCGCACGCCCGCGCGCGGTCGTGCTGTGGGGCTTCATCAACGACATCTTCCGCGCCAACGATACGACGCAGGCGCTGGCGCGTGTGCGCGAGAGTTACGCGGAAATGACGAAGCGCGCGCGCGCGCACGGCATCGAACCCATCATCGCGACCGAAGTCACGATTCGGCCGCCGAAAACGTTCGTCGAGACCATGATGTCCATGGTCGGGTCCCTGCTCGGCAAGCAGTCGTACCAGGACCGCATCAACGGACATGTCATGGAGACCAATCAATGGCTGCGCGAGCTTGCGCAGCGCGAAGGCCTCCTTGTTCTCGATTTGCAGAGCGCGCTCGCCGATACAGATGGCCGCCGGCGGCGCGAGTTCGCGAACGACGACGGCAGCCATATCTCGCCCGAGGGATACGAGGCGCTGACGAACTACGCGCGGCCGATCCTCTCCAATCGGTTGCGCTCATCGACTCCGTCCAGCACCTGTGCAGCGCATGAAGGACACGTTGGACGAAGTCCCGCTCTTCTTCCCGAACGGCGATCGCTCGCTCTTCGGCGTGCTCCATCGGCCTGCGGCAGGAGCCGCCGCGCGGCCCGCCTTCGTCTTCTGCCATCCGCTCGGGGAAGAGAAGCTCTGGACGCACCGGGTCTTCGTCTCCTACGCTCGGCAGCTCGCGGCAGCGGGCTATCCGGTTCTCCGATTCGACCTGACGGGCAACGGCGACAGCGAGGGCAGCTTCAGCGACGTGTCGATGGCGACCCTGTGCGCCGACCTGCGCTGCGCGATCCAGGAGGTGCGCCGGCTCACCGGCGTCGCGACCGTGAGCCTGCTGGGCCTGCGGCTCGGCGCCAACGTGGCGATGATGGTCGCGGAAGACGCGACCGACCTTCGGCATCTGATTCTGTGGTCCCCCATCACCGACGGGGAGCGCTATCTGCAGGAGCTGCTGCGCATCAACCTCATGACGCAGATGGCCACGTACAAGGCGATCCGCCAGGAACGGCCCGCGCTCGTCGCCGAGATGGAACAGGGCCGCACCGTGAACGTCGACGGCTACGAGATGGGGTGGCCGCTCTACTCGAGCGTGTCACCGATCAAGCCCGAGTCGCAGCCGCAGCGTTCGGCGGGACCTGCCTGATCGTGCAGATCGATCGGCAGGCCCGGCCCGCCGCCGAGTTGGAGCGGCTGGCCGGGTCGTATCCTGCCGCAACCGTGATGTTCGCCCAGGAAGAAGCGTTCTGGAAGGAGATCGCTCGGTTCTACCAACACGCGCCGAATCTGTTCGAGGTCACCACCGAATGGCTGGCGGCGAACTAGACCGTTGATCCCGCTGATGACAAAAGGCGGACTCAGGTCGTCCTCGGGATGACCGAAGTCGAACGCCGTCGGCAGGCCAGCGGACGTGCGGATCGTCTCATCGTTCGAGGCGACCGGGCTGGATGAGCGCGGATGGAACGCGCTTGCCAGACTGGGCACGAATTCCGTGTTCCAGACCTATCAGTGGCACCGAAGCTGGTGGCACACCTACGGAGGCCGATACGAGCCGCTGTTCGTGACCGTCTCGGACGGTGCACATCATCCAGGGCGTCGCTCCGCTCTACGTCGAGGAGACCGCCGCCGGCAGCCGCGTCGTCCGTTTCCTGGGGGATGGCCGGGCGGACTACTGCGATCTGCTTGCCGGCGACGACGTGAACACGGTCGCCGCGATGGTTAGCGGGCCTGCGCGACTACCAGCGACTGGGACATCGTGGATCTGGGCAGCATCCCGTCGCAGTCGCCCAGCGTGGCGATGCTCAAGTCGCTGTGCAAGCGATGCCGGCCTTCGCGTCATGGTCCTCGATCAGTTCGTCTGTCCGACGCTGCTCGTGCGTGGCCACGAGCGCCGCGGCCCGCCGTCATGCTCGACAAGCCGTCGCTGCGCCGGCGGCAGAACTACTTCGAGCGAATTGGACGCTGAGCTTCAGGGACCTGACGTGCGGCGTCCGACATCGCGCCGTACCTCGATCGTTTCTTCGATCAGCACACGGCGCGATGGAGCCGGACCGAGCACGCCGAGCTTGTTCCAAGACCCGACGAACCGCGCGTTCTACCGCGATCTGATGTCGCGCCTCGACGGAACGGGGTGGCTGCTCTTCTCGCTCGATCGAGTTCGACGATCGGCCGATCGCGTTCCACTACGGCTTCGACTACAACGAGACTCTCATCTGGTACAAGCCGTCGTTCGATCCGGCATTCGCCACGCTCGCCGGGCTCGTGCTCGTCCGCCACTTGATCCGGCGCGCGCTGGAGGATGGCCGGCGCGAGCTCGACTTCACCATCGGCGACGAGCCGTTTAAGCGGCGCTTCACCAACGTCGTGCGCAAGACGGTCAACGTGCAGATATTCCGGAGTCCCGCCCTCTACGTCTTCGAGCGCTCGCGCCGAGGAGTCATGGCCGCCGTGCGACGGGCGGTGACCGAGTGTGAGGAGCCCACAGTTGAGCGACGGCGCCTGGGCGGTGTGGACGTTCTGGATTGCGGTCGCGGGGGTGTTCTATCCCTACGCCGGTTATCCCCTCGTCCTGCTGCTCATTCGGCGGCTGTCGTCGAGGCCGCGCCACACGGTCGCACGTGGAGCTGCCGACCGTCTCGATGATCATCCCGGTGCACAACGAGGCGCCACGCTCGAGCGCAAGATCGCGAACACGCTCGCACTCGACTACCCGGCCGACCGACTGGAACGTGGTCTTCGTCTCGGACGGGTCCACCGACGACACCGTCAGCATGATTCGCACGAAGGGCGACCCGCGCCTCACGCCTCATCGAACTGCCCGAGCGGCGCGGTAAGGCTGCGGCACTCAACGCCGGTCTCGCCCGCGCCGCCGGCGACATCATCGTCTTCACCGATGCGTCGATTGCGCTGGCGCCCGACGTCGATCCGCGCCATCGTCAAGCCGTTTGCCGATCCGCACGTCGGGTGCGTCTCGGGCGAGGACCGCATTGCCGACGCCGGCGGCGAGGGCCTCTACGGACGCTACGAGCTGTACCTGCGCCGTCTCGAGTCGGACGTGCACTCGATCGTGGGCGCCAGCGGCTCGTTCTACGCGCAGCGACGGGCCGTTGTGCAGCCCGTTCACCGAGGGCATGGCCCCTGATTTCCTCTCGGTGCTCCGCACGGTGCAGCAGGGCTATCGCGCGATCAGCGAGCCGGCGGCGGTCGGCGAGATGTCGAGCGTGAAGGATCCGAAGCAGGAGTTCGACCGCAAGGTGCGGACCCTGCTGCGCGGCATGACGGCGCTCTTCGCGTACACGCCGCTGCTGAACCCGTTCCGCCACGGCCTGTTCGCGTTCGCGCTCTGGTCCCACAAGGTCCTGCGGTGGACGGTCCCGTTCTTCCTGGTCGCGGCGCTGCTGGCACCGCTGGCGCTGCTCGATCGCCCGTTCTTCGTGCTGGTGTTCTGCGCGCAGCTGGCGTTCTACGCGACGGCAGTGTTCGCCCTCGCGGAGTGGGGAAACCTGCACCGCACCTTGCCCGGCCGCATCGCACTCTATTTCTCGTCGGTCAACGCCGCCATTCTGGCCGCCTGGTATCGATACTCGTTGGGCGTCCGCCAAGAGATGTGGACGCCGTCGCACCGCTGAACTCATGAACAGCCCAGCGCGTCCATCAGTGACTCCGATCACCTTCTCCAATCAGGATGGCCTGCGCCTGTTTGGCATGCTGCATCAGCCGGCCGTCCCCCGCGAAGGGGCGGAGACCGTGCTCATCCTGTCGCCGGGCGTCAAGATGCGGGTGGCCCCCCATCGCCTCTACAACAAGCTGGCGGAGCGCTTCGTCGCCATGGGCTACCCGGTGCTGCGCTTCGACTTCCATGGGCTTGGTGATTCAGAGGGAGCCGCGCCGGAGGCGCTGCTCGCCGACTTCTACGGCGCGACGCAGCTCGGCAGATACGTAGGCGACACCGTCGCGGCGATGGACTGGATGCAGCGCACCTATGGTACCAGGCGCTTCATCGCGGCCGGGCTCTGCGGCGGCGCGCTGACCGGCCTGCTGACGGCGGCGCGACGACCCGCGGATCGTCGCGCTCTGTCGGCCTCTCCATTCCCGTCATCCTCGACGGGTCCGACCGGGACGCGTCGCGATACATGACCGCCGCGCAGCTCACCGAAACGCGGACCGGCTACCTGCGCAAGCTGCGTGTCAGCGAGTGGCGCTCCTGGGTGCGGCTGCTGACGTTCCGCAGCGATTTCCGGATGATTGCCCGGGCACTGTTCAAGCCCATCCAGGCGCGCATCCGTCGATCGAGATCAACACCGGAGAATCTCGGCAGCGGCCGTTCCGCCCGACAACACCAATCCGCTGTTCGCGCCGGCTTTTCACAGCATGGTGACCACGTCGCGACACGTTCTGCTGGTATTCGCCGAGTCCGATCGGCTGTTCTGGGAGTTCGAGGACAAGTTCCTGCGGCGCCACGGCCCTCTCTCGAGCCGCACGCAACGTGGTATCGCGTGCACGTGACCCCGCAGGCCAATCACATCTTCTCGTCCTCCGAGTGGCAGGAGGACCTGTTCGAACAGTGCTGCGGCTGGCTCGAGGAACGGGCGGCGCGAATGGGACGCGCGCCGCCCCGATCGCTCAGAGAAGTCGGCGCGCGCGAGAAGCTGACGCCGGGAGAACGCGCGTGATCTACTACGCCCTCCTGTCGTTCTTCGTGGTCGAGTACGTGCGCCCTGGCGCCTACGTCCCGGGCCTCGATGCGCTGCACCTCAACTCGCTCGTTCCGCTCACCTGCATCATCGGAACGCTCGTGATGAAAACACCCGTTTCGAGCGGTGAATTCTTTGCGGAGTGGAACACGAAGATCATGGGAGCGCTGCTCGGTCTGCTTGTAGTGTCTACATTGTTTGCGACGGTCACCATGTATGCGTACAGCGTCATGACGACCGTATTCGCTTACATCCTCATCTATTGGATCCTCGTGCGGCAGGTTGGCGATGTCCGGCGGCTGAAAGGTGTATTCATCACGCTGACGGCAGCGCACATCATCATCGCCGCGCTCAACCCGGCGGTATTCTCGCCGCCTGCGAACACCCGTGTCGGTATCAATTCTGGTTCTTTTCTGGGCGACGGAAACGACTTCTCGCTGTCCGTCAATATCTGCATCCCGCTCTGCCTGTTCTTGATGGCTGAATCGAAGAAGAAGATCCTACAAGCTCCTCTGGGCCGCAGGGCTGCTTACGCTGGTGCTCTGCGTCATAGCCACCCAGTCGCGAGGGGGAACAGTCGGGCTCGCGGCGGTCGGGCTGTACTACTGGTTGAAGAGCCAGAGGAAGCTGCAGACTGCGGCGCTTTTCGTGCTCGTGGTCGCGATTGTCCTGGCGTGGGCACCAGCGTCCTACTTCGATCGAATGGCGACGATTTCTGATACCGAGGAATCCTCCACCAAGGGCCGTATCGATGCCTGGAAGATGGGCGTGCAAATGGCACTGGCGAACCCTGTCCTGGGAGCCGGTGCCGGGCATTTCCCAGTGGGATACGGCCGTCTCCGCGCGGCGCAGGGAGACCCCGGCCGATGGATGACAGCGCACTCCATATACTTTCTCGTGCTGGGCGAGCTTGGGGTGCCGGGGCTCGCGCGTTCTGCTGACGTTCATCTTTGGGAACCTGGCGGCAAACCGGCGCATGCTTCGTGAGGCCGGCCAGTTGCCACCGGATCAGGCCGCGACCGCCAGGAACGCGCTCGCATCCACGAGCGCAGCGCTGGTGGCCTTTGCCGTCGGGCGGGGCGTTCTTGAGCGCGGCGTACTATCCGCACCTGTACGTCCTGGCCGGAATGCTTACCGCGGCGCGCCGCGTGTTCGCGTGCGGCTCCAGGCCTGGGAGCATGCCGGCCACGATCCGGCGCTCGAGACGCAGCCGGCACGGCCGCCGCTCAGGCCGGGGCGCCATTTCACCGGAGTGGCGACCCCGCCCCGCCGTCGCGGCCGGCCGTCGACCGTTGGTCTGACCAGAACGCGTACTCGATCCACGCCGCCTCCCCAGCCGAGGATTCGGGAGTCCTGACCTGTGAATCACTACGCAAGCACCTTGTATCGTGTCGCGCCGGTGTGGTGCCAGAACCTGCTCCTCACCGGCTTTGGCGCGTTCCTCGAACGGGAGCGATACGGCGGCCGGTATGCCGAGTTCCGCGACATGCTGAGCCGAACCGAATGGCTCTCTCACGACGAGCTGTGTGCGTACCAGGACGAACGGCTACGCGCCATCGTCGCGCACGCCTACGACACGGTGCCGTTCTACCGGCGACGGTTCGACGAGCTTCGCCTGAAGCCGGACGACATCCGCTCCCGCGCCGATTTGCCGAAGGTGCCGCTGCTGACGAAGGACGACATCCGCTCGAACTTCGACGCCCTGCGTTCCCGGGCTGTGCCCCGCCGCTCGATGCGTGCGGGCCACACGAGCGGCACGACCGGTACTCCGCTGACCGTCGAATACGACCGCGACACGGTCTGGATGACCTACGCGGTCTTCGATCGCCACTATCGGTGGGCCGGCTGCCGGATGGGACGCGACGGCGACCGAATCGCGGTCGCCCGCGGGAACGTGATCGTTCCGCTGGACCAGAGGCAGCCGCCGTTCTGGCGTCACAACAGGCGCCAGAACCAGCTCCTGCTGTCGTCGTTCCATCTGTCGCCCACGAACCTGCCCGCGTACTTCGAGGCGCTCGCGGCATTCAAGCCGGCCGTGCTCGACGGCTATCCATCCACGCTCTACATCCTGGCCAAGTACCTGCTGAACCGTGGCGAGACGTTCCCGCTGCGAGCCGCCGTCACCTCGTCGGAGACGCTCTACGACTTTCAGCGTACGGCCATCGAGCAGGCGTTCGCGTGCCGCGTGTTCGACTACTTCGCGCTGGCGGAACGCGCGGTCTTCTCGCACGAGTGCGATCGGCACGAGGGGCATCACATCGCGATGGAGTACGGGCTGGCCGAAGTCGTCGATCCCGACGGGCTCCCGGTGAGCCGTGGAACCGCCGGGCGGCTGGTGGGCACGACGCTGCACAACCTGGCGATGCCGCTGATCCGGTACGTGACCAACGATATGACCTCGCTGCTCGATCGGCAGTGCAGCTGCGGCCGGGGCCTCGAGCTGATGGACGACGTGACGACGAAGGCGGAAGATGTCCTGACGCTCAAGGATGGCCGGCTGATCTCGCCGTCCGTGCTGACCCACCCGTTCAAGCCGCTCGACTGCATCGAAGGCTCACAGATCGTGCAGACGAGCACCCGACCACGTCGTCATCCGCATCGTGGCGGGCCAGGATTATCGACCGTCGCTCGGCGATCACCTGGTGCACGAGTTCAAAGCGCGGCTGGGCAATGACGTGCGCATCGAGGTGGAGCTGGTCCAGCGCCTCGAGGTCTCGCGCAACGGAAAATTCAAGTGGGTGATCTCGGAGGTACCACTTGGGATCTGAGGCCCTGGTGGATCCACAGACCGCCGACGCGTCTTCGGCATCGGCGCCATCCCCAACCGAGGGCCGGCAGATCTCCGCCTCGCCACAGGCGACACCGAAGTCACGAAGTGCGTCGTCTCTGATTGTGCAGAACGTCACGTCCAGCTGGGCGGTACTTGCCGTCAGCACGCTGGTCTCGTTCCTCCTGGCGCCGCTCGTCGTGAACAGCCTGGGCAGCGTGTACCTACGGTGTATGGGCACTCTTGAGTCAGTTCACCGGGTATCTTTGGCTGTTCGACTTCGGTGTTCGGGAGTCTGTCGTCAAGTACGTTGCGCAATACCACGCGTCCGGCGAACGAGACAAACTGGAGGCGACCGTCCGGACTGCCATCTCCGTTTACGCGCTCGTGTCCCTGGCGGTGCTCGGCATTGTCAGCTGCATGGCCGCCGCGCTCCCGTACGTGTTCAACATCCCCGCCGACGTGGTGCCTGCGGCACGGATCGCGGCCTTCGTGATCGGCGCCACCATCGCCCAGAGCTTTCTGACGCAACGTCTTCGTGGGCGTGCTCATGGGCCTGCAGCGCATCTACCTCGTCTCGCAGGTCGGCATCTACTACGCGGCGTTGAGGCTCGTTGGCACCTATCTCCTGCTCACCAACGGTTATGGGCTTGTCGGATTGTCGGTGCTGCACCTCGCGCTGAGCCTTTTCCACGCGGCCTTCGTCGTGCGGCTCTGCCTGGTGTACCTGCCGGACGTGCCCCTGCGTCCGTCCCGACCGCAGCGTGCCGAGGTCACCAGACTGTTGAACTACGGTAAATACGTGCTCATGGCGAACATCGGCGACAAGATCGTCTTCGCCACCGACGCGATCGTCATCGGCATGTTCCTGCCCATTGCCGCCCTGACCCCCTATGCCATTGCGGGTACCCTCATCGACAGCATGCGCTCCGTGGTGAAGCCGATGGCCGCGGTGTTCAACCCGCTCACGAGCAGCCTGCGGGCGAGCGGTCACGAAATGGCCCTCGGTCGGGTCCTGCAGGCTGGCGCGAAGGGCGCCATAGTCGTCGGCCTGCCGATCTGCATCGGCTTCATCATGCTCGGCGAACGCTTCGTATCACTGTGGATCGGCGACGCCCACGCGTCGATGGCCGGCCGCGTAATGACCGTCCTGTCGATTGGGTATATCGTTGGCCTTCCGTATTACACCATCTCCGGCATTCTGTATGGTCTGGCCGAACACCGCACCGTGGCCATCCTTCGCGTTGTCGAGGGAGCGACCAACCTGACGCTCAGCGTCGCCCTGGTGAAGGGCGTCGGACTGCTCGGCGTTGCCCTTGGCACCGCCATTCCGCACATGATCGTGGTCGGCTGGATTCTGCCGAGGACGCTCCCGAAGATCTTCCCGGTCGACCTCCGGGCTTACTATGTTGCGGTGTATGGACGGACGCTGCTGGCGTCGGTCCCGTTCGTCGTGGCGTGCTGGCTCGTAAGGACCGTCGTCCAGCCGGCGAGCCTGGCCAGCTTCTTCTTCTGGGGCCTCGTCAGTCTTCCGGCCTACATCGCTGCCGGCGTGGCTGATCGCGCTGTCCGATGAAGAGCGCACGCGCGCGCTGCGCGTGATCGCTCGGCGCCGTGGCCCTCGCCCTGAACGACCGCTGGACCCTGACATCGCTCGAATGAGCTCGGATGACCGCCGCTGCAAAACGCATCCTTTATGTCGAAGGAAACGAGGATGGAACGATCGGCGGTTCCTACCTCAGCCTGCTGTTTCTCGTATCGGGTCTCGATCGGACTCGATTCGACCCGCTGGTCGTGTTCGCCAGGGAGAACAAGCTCATCCCGCGCTTCCATGAGCGCAACGTGCGCACGATTGGTCCGTCCGCCCGCACGAGCGGTTCGCTGGCGAGGTCGGGTGGGCCGGCTATGTGGGAAGGCGGTCAACTTCGCGAGCGCGGTCGTCTGGCAGCCTCTACGCCTCGCGGAATTGCTGCGGCGGGAACAGGTCGCCCTCGTCCACCTGAACAACACCGTCAGGCGGAATCACCCGTGGATGATCGCGGCATGGCTGGCGCGCGTGCCATGCATCACTCACGAGCGCGGAATCAACGAGGAATTCAGCCGGACAGACCAGGTACTTGCACCGCGACTGCGTGCCGTCATCTGCATCTCCAAGGCCGTGGAAGACAACTTCGTCGCGCGCGGGCTCGGCGACCTGAACCTGCTGACGATCCACAACGGACTCGACCCGGCGGAGATGCGTGTGACCCGGGACGCGAACGAGCTTCGCGCGGAGCTGGGAGTCTCGCCGACGGCGCGCCTGATCGGGCTCGTCGGCAACCTCAAGCCGTGGAAAGGGCAGGAGCTCGTCATCCATGCGATGGACCAGCTTCGCGACGAGTTTCCTGACGTCGTCTGTCTCCTGATTGGTGATACGTCAGACGACGAACCGTGCTACCGGCGTGCAGATCGAACAACTGATCGACCGACTGTGGCCTGAACAACCGCGTCCTGATTACAGGATTTCGCAGCGACGTCGCCAATTACGTCAACCTGCTCGATATCCAGGTGCACGCATCTGTGGCGCCTGAACCTTTCGGGCGGGTTCTCCTGGAAGCGATGGCGCTTTGTAAGCCGCTCGTCGCCAGCAACGCCGGGGGCGTACCGGAGATCGTCATCGACGGCACGACCGGTCTGCTGTTCGAACCGAAGAACGTCGACGCGTTGGCAGGCTGTCTCAGACAGCTCCTGCAGGATCCCGCTCGCGCGCGCATGCTTGGCCAAGCGGGCCGTCGACGGTTGGAGACGGATTTTTCCGTCACGAGCAACGTGACCCGGACTCAAGACTCTGTACAGCACGCTGCTCGCGCAGTAGCGCCTGCGCAGAGGAAACGAGGGTCGGCACGGCCGGTCACGACACGATGCAAGTCTCGACCAACATTGGCCAGTCGCACGCTGCGAGCGCGGGGAATAGTGCGTAGTGGATCAGGTTGCCGACGCCGCATCAAGGTCATGCTCGCGATCGACGGCCTTGGCCTGGGCGGAGCCGAGATGGTCGTTCGCGACCTGGCGCGTTTTCTGGACCGCGACTCGGTTCGACGTCTGCATCTGCTGCACGAGGGGGCTGGGAGGCTCCATCGGCGAGGAGCTGGTGCGCGACGGCATCGACGTGTTCGTGTTGCCGGGCCAGCCGAATGGACGGACGGATTACCTGACGGCGCTGAAGTTCCGCCGCGCCGTCAAGGACAGGCGCGTCGACATCGTGCACACGCACGCGATGGCGGCCCTTCTGGATGCCGGCCCGTGCAGGCTGACGATGCCCCGCCTGAAGGTCGTGCACACCTTCCATTTCGGGAACTACCCGCACGACTCGTGGCGCTACCACATCATGGAGGGCCTCTGCGCCCGTGCCGTGGACAAGTTGATCGCCGTGGGCTGGGAACAACGACGCCGGATACAAGCAGCCTACCGGTTGTCGGACCCAGGGATCGGGATGATCTGGAATGGCGTGACAGCTCGCCCCTCCGATCTACGGACCAGTCCCTTTCGCACGCAGATCGGCACCGGAGACCGCCTGCTCGTCGGAACGATCGCCAAGTTGATCGAGCAGAAAGGCCTGGACGATCTCCTCACTGTGGCTCGGCGCTGTCGCGATGCGGGTCACCGGATGCAGTTCGTGATCGTGGGCGAAGGGCCGCTGCGAGCATGCTCGAGCAGCGCCGGCGCGAGCTCGGATTGGAGGACACGGTCGTGATCACCGGGTGGATCCCGAACGCCGCCGCACAGGCGCTTCCCGCGTTCGACGTGTTCTTCCAGCCATCCCGGTGGGAGGCGATGTCCATCGCAATTCTCGAAGCGATGGCGAGCGGAAAGGCCATTGTCGCGACGCGGGTCGGCGACAACGCCCATGTGCTCGAGGACGGCGTTAGCGGGCTCCTCGTCGACGCAGGTGATATCGGAGGAATGGTCGACGCGCTGGCCCGGTTGGCGATCGCGAGCGCCGCCTCAGGCTCGGCGAGGCCGCCCGAGCGAGATTTGAAGAGAAGTTCACACTCGATCAGATGATTCGAGGCTATGAGAATGTCTACCGCGAGCTCGCTGGACGCTGATCTGGAGAACAACTCGATGACGGACGTACAGGTTCCCGCCTCACTTTCGTGGCTCGCCCCGATCGAGGTGGAGGGCCTCGATCCGCGTCGGCGGGTCAGAGCGACGGCGGGTACGTCATCCCAGAGGCGCTGCTCCGCGAGGCCGATGTGCTGATCTCGATGGGACTCGGGCACAACTGGCAATTCGAGAAAGATGCCCGCGCGCTGAATCCCGCGATGCGCGTGCACGTCTACGACCACACCGTATCCGAAAAGCTCTTCAACCGGGAATACGTCGCAGAAGTAGCCGCGCTCCTCACGGGCAAAGTTGGCCCTGCGAACGTCGCAGCGCCGTCGCCGTCGGGTGCGCGATTACCGCGCCTGGTTCGGAAAGGAAGCGACGCACTTCAGAGAACGGATTCACGATCGGCAGGACAGCCAATCGGTGGACATTGCCACGGTGTTCGCTCGCGCGGGCGAAGGTCGCGTGTTCGTCAAGATGGATATCGAGGGCACCGAATACCGCGTGTTGGAAGACGTGGTGGCATATACGGACCGGATTCTCGGTATGGCGATCGAATTCCACGACACCGGCCCGCTCCGGCCGGTCTTCGAGCGGACGATGGAAGTCGTGCGACGGCGCTTCGAGATCGTTCACGTCCACGCCAACAACTTCATGCCGCTCTATCGCGATGGCTTTCCTGAAGCGCTCGAGATCACGGTGGCACGGAAGGATCTCGGTGCGGGGACGCGGCGCCGGACAGGACTCCCCCTCCCACAGCTGGATCGGCCCAATGATCCCAGTCGTCCGGATTATCGGCTCACGTTTGCGTGACGACTGTTTCGATGCGTATGACAGCAACAGCTCGGGAACGCCGTGCGCGCGAACATCATTTCCTGGGACAGTGGCGGTCTCGGCACGGACATCGACGTCCTCACCAAGGCGCTGGTGCGCGCCGGCTGCGAAGTCAGGTTCAAAGGACGTCGGCATCGCCGGCCGCGCAAACGTCTGCACAGCCTGCTGATGACGGCCGGCGTCGTCATGGCGCAGCGGTGGGCAGCCCTGACGGATCGGCCGCAATTCGACGTCAATTTCTTCATCGAGTCGGTGTTTCCCGAGTATCTCCCCACGGGCCGTGTGAACTGCCTGTTCGTTCATCCGGAGTGGTTCCGTGACGAGAATCTCGCACACCTCCCGCGTCTGGATTTCGTGCTCTGCAAGACGCCGAGCGGCGTCGAGGCCTTCCGCGGCCTGGACGTGGTCTGCCGGGACCTCTCCTTCACCAGCCCCGACAGGCGGATGCCCGGGTTCGATGCGCCGTGGGCCCATTCGCTGCCTGCACCTGTCGGGCCAGAGCGCCGTGAAGGGCACGGAGGCGGTGGTCGAGGCATGGTCCCGCCATCCCGAGTGGCCGGAGCTCACGGTCGTCCGCCGCGCGCGACGCTATGGCGGTGAGGAGGCGCCGCCGCTGCCACCGCTGCCCAACGTGCGCTACGAGACCGACTACGTTCCCGACGAGCAGCTGCGGCAGCTGCAGAACGACTGCGAGATCCACGTCATCCCGTCGCAGGCGGAGGGCTACGGACACGTGATCGGCGAGGCCATGAGTTGTGGTGCGGTCGTCGTCACGACCGATGCGCCGCCGATGAATGAACTGGTCACATTGGATCGTGGCGTGCTGATCCGCGTCGCGCGCTCGGAGCCGATGCGCCGATCGATGCGGAACTACATCGATGTCGCCGATCTCGAGGCGAAGCTGAATCACGTCTTCGCCATGTCACCGGAGCGCCGTGCGGAACTTGGCCGCAAGGCACGGGCGTGGTACGAGGCCCAGGACCAACGCTTCCAGAAGGCGCTTCGTGCGTTCCTCGCTCAGTTGCCAACCGATCGCAACGCATGCGGAAGCTCACGCTGATCCTGACGCTGGCTGCCAGCCTGCTCTTGGTGGGCTTCGTGTACCAGCAGGCGGTCGTCGAGGGTGGGTTCGGTCCCGCGGCGATCGTTCGGTACTGCGGCCCTTGGCGTCGTCGTCCTCATCCTCGCGGCGCTGACCTACTTGAGTGGCACGCGGCATCGCGACTCGTGGGCAATCTGCTTCTGGCCTGCATCGCCACGGTGGTGAGTTATTTCGCGCTCGATCTCCTGGCGGGCTGGCTCCTGATCGTGCCGCTCTCGCCTCCGCTCGTTCCGGATCCCTATGTGCACCACGCCCTGGTGCCGAATTCCTACGCGGAGCTCAGGCAGCCGGACTTCAGCTACATCCAGCGTGTCAACCAACTCGGCCTCCGCGGGCGCGAGACCACCGTGGAAAAACCGGCCAGCACGAAACGGATCCTCATGCTGGGCGATTCGTTCACGATGGGGAAGGGCGTGGAGGACAGCCAGACCTTCTCGGTGCTCGTCGAGCAGAGTCTTCAAGAGGCGCTGAAGTCCTGTGGCGGCGGATCGGTGGAAGTGCTCAACGCCGGTGTCGACAGCTACGCGCCGGTTCTCTCTTACATTCACTTCAAACGCAGGCTGGCGCGTCTGGCGCCCGATCTGGTGGTCCTCAACTTCGACCACAGCGACCTCATCCAGGAGGCGGCCTATCGCAAGCAGGCGATTCGCGATTCGAACGGCGAGATCGTCGCCGTCCCGCAGGTCGCGCAGGACTCGCTGTACGAGCAGTTCGTCAGCTGGACCTCACGCCGCCTGTTCCTGACCCGCGCCCTGCTCGTCTACGTGAACCGCGCCATGGATCACCGCGAGCTCACGGTCAGACGCGTGGTCAATGAGGCCGGCCGCGAGCATTTCGCGCACACGCTCGAAGGGGACGTCGACCGGACGGCACAATGGACGACGTCTTCGAGTCCATCGGCCGCATCAAACATCAGGCCGATTCCATCCAGGCGGAGTTCCTGCTGTCGACGTACCCGTGGGGACACCAGCTCGATAACGTCGGGTGGGCCTCCGGCCGCGATGCCTTCATGAACAAGGGCGAACGCACGACCGACGTCACTCAGCGGACGATCCGCGACCGCTCCGCGGCCCTGGGAATCGACCTGTTCGAGGCCCTTCCTGTCTTCCAGAAGTATCGAGGTTCACAGCCGTTGTACTTCGACCACGACCCGCATTGGACGCCTGCCGGCCAACGGATCATGGCGGAGGGACTATCGCGGCTACATTGCGGAGCATCAGCTTCGGCGCTGGTGCGTAGCAAAGTGAACCCGCAAATTGAACCTCCGAACAACTGGCCCCTTGTGATCCGCGACCGTAGAATTCGAGTCCTCCGATGATCGCCCTCCGATATAGGATCTTGCCGTCATGCCTGCTACCGTCGCGATAAAGGAAGTTCTTCGAACATACCTACCTCCCCAGATGTTCGCCGCGGCGCGCTGGGCCTGGTGGTACAGCTCGTTCTATCTCCGACGGCGTCTTCGTGCGCTGGCCGTCACTGAACGCCCTACCGCGGAAGGCGTTGGAGCGCTCGTGGCGGACTTGCAGTCGGTGAACGTCGCCTGGCCGACAGATTTCTGCAGAATCATGAGCCGCAACGGGAGCGACAAAGGCGCGGGCTGGCACACGTATACGACGGTCTATTCTCGCCTCCTCCGCCACCGGATCTCGGAGCCGTTGCGAATCTTCGAGTTGGGCATCGGGACCAACACGGTAGGTGTCGCGTCGACCATGGGCGTCCACGGTCTGCCCGGTGCGTCGTTGCGTGGATGGCGTGACTTGTTTGCCCATGCCGAGATTCACGGTGCCGACATCGACCGAAGGGTTCTGTTCACCGATCGTCGCATCCAGACGCACTACTGCGATCAACGGGACGCTGAGGCCATCCGATCCATGTGGGCGCAGCCGGCGGTCCGGCCGCCGTTCGATGTGATCATTGATGACGGGCTGCACACCGCCGAGGCCAATGTCTCCTTTCTCACCCATTCGCTCGATCATGTGCGACGCTGGCGGACTCTATGTGATCGAAGACATCCGCGGGATGGATCTCGAGCACTGGCGAGCCTATCTGCCTGAGCATCAACGCCGGTATCCACTCCATGAGATCGCACTGGTCCAACTGCCCAGCCCGACCAATCAGTTCGACAATAACCTGCTGGTCATTCGCCCTCATTGAGGGCTATCAGTCCTACCACATTCGAACTACGCGCGGCGGCCTAGCGCGTGGAAGATTAGCGCTGCCTATCTGCTGGCGCGAAGCAGCATCGTGACTGCGGCCGTGATGAGTGGATCAATCCGTGGAAATGGAGATGACGCGACGCCCAGAGGTCCAGCGATCAGATTCAGCGCTACCGCGCTCCATACCAGTCCCGGATGCCTCAAGAATGCGGCGCCCACGCGATCCCTCCATGTTTCGGACGACAACGTCAGACAGGCGAGCACCAGAAACACGTGTAAGGGCGAGGGCCATCACCATCGCGCGAAATCCACACCGACGAGATAGAGACCGAGGGGAGAAGTACACGCAGAGAAGGGTCATCATTCCTCTCACATCCAGCGGCCGTGAGGAAACGCCGGTGTCGCTGCCACGACGGCACGCGTGCACGACGAGCAGCAGTGATGGGAACAAAAAGGCCGCCAGCACGGCGTGTTGAATGATGCGCCTTGGCGTCAGGAGATTCGTGATCGCCCTCTTCGATTCTGCCTCCACGCTACCGTTGACCAGACCGCTGACGGAACCTGCGTTGATCCAATCACCGTACTCTGGGCCTAGACGACGCGGACGTCGTCAGCTCGTGCGACCGCTGGACGGCCACGAGCAACATCAGCAGCGCAACGAGCACCAGGAGAAGCGCAACAGCAGCATGTGCGTATCTCACCCGCGCACCCGCATCGCGATACCACCAGTATGCCAGGACCATCGGCAGATACACGACGACGAACGCCTCATGGATCACGATGCCGGTGCCGCACGCGATCACGATGACGACGCTACTGACACCACGACCGCATCGATCGATGCAGACGAGACACAGAAGCGAGAGCAGAAGCCCGAAATGGTCGAAGCGGCCGAGATTGTAGAAGAAGTGCTGGAGAGTGCCGAGTGGGTTGCGGTCACAACAGCCAACGCCAGGTGCCCCGGCTGTCTGAACTGGACGAACGGGCGCAAGAAAAAGTAAAGGAGTGCGGCGGCGACCACAACCGCGCTCAGGAGCGACGCCACCCAGACCGTCCGAAAGAGCGACGGCGGCTCGATAGCCTGCGACAGTAGCTCGCCGACAAGACCGCGCTTCACGAACCCGTAGTTGTAGCTGAACGCCCAGTGAGTGAACGACCAGGTAATCAGCTCGCGGTTGTCGGCGAGCGAAAGTGCGCCGACAACACCCACGGCCAACGTGAGCACGCCGAACGCGCTGAGCGGAGCGTGCCAGCGAATGGCTTGACCCAGCTTGTGCATCTGGCCAGGGTGCTTGCGAATGGTAGCAATATCCTAGCAGCTGCGACGCGGAGGGCCAACCGAATCCCAACGCCGTACCAAGAAAACCGCCGCGTACCGGAGCGGCGGTTCCCGAACGTCCTGAACTTACTCGCCGTTGCTTCAGGACCGATCGCGTAGAAACGGAAGGGCACGGTCGAAGAAGGCAGCGGCCGTCCGGAGAACCCTGACGTTTGTCGGTTGTTGGGGAGAGGGAAGCTAGTCCCGGCGTCGGCATACACGGGCAAGTCCGAGGCGGTCGTCGCCATCACGAAGTCATCCATATACATCCGGTAATCGTGGTCCACCGTCGTGGGCATGCGCAGGACGCGATGCCCACCGACGTACTCAGCTGGAATGTTCCAGATGAACCCGGGCGTGACACCGCCAATCCACTCACTCACCTTTGTCCAACCGCCGCCCATCGGACGCACCCACGCTTCCCAGGAATTGCCTGATGTGCGGGTCGTATTGAAATGCATCTTCACGAGGGTCCACCGATTCGGTCGCACCCACTCGGTGGCGTTGGGAGAACCGATATTCCCTTGCGCGTAGGGATCTCCAAGCGTGTTGCGGATGTCGCTCACCCCGGCGGCCTGCCTCAAAAGCCAGAAGAACTGACCCTGGGACGGATCACCCAACGGCCTCGGGTTTACCAGGATCACCATTGCTTGATGAGGACATCATCATCCACAAATGAGAGTGGCACGGGTAATCCGTGTTGCACACATACAAGAACTTGTCGCGGGCGCCGAACCTCGACGTCTGACTGCCGGAGTGGAGCGGATAGACCCAGAACTGAAACCAGACATCGCCGGGAATGTAATCGTCGGAAGCGGCAGAGCCTCCATTCCCCAACCCGAGATAGAAGTCGGTCTGGCCGTCCGGGCCCCCCAGGGTTTCTGGTAACGCTTCGATCATCAGGACACGAGATGAGTTCGTGCCAGGAAACGCACCGTTATACCCTGGTATGGACGTCACGGTGTGCAGATAGCCGCGTGCGCCTGGGGAGTTCTGGTGGGTCTTGGCGTGCGACCAGCCATTCTGTACGAAAATCTGCGCGGCATTCGGATCGCTGCGACTAACCGCATACTCGAAACGGTCGCTGAAGACAACGCGCGCGCGAGTGTTGGTTTCCAACAACAGAAGCGCGATCGCAGTAACCAAAAGGAAAGTCAAATTCCGTCTCACATTACCCCCCAAACACACGCAGTTCCAACTCGCAGGTCAATCAAAGACGGCTGCAGCGCCCAATGATGGCTGCAGCGCCCGCGTGGAGCTTTCGGTATGAATCCAGGCATTAGCAAAAGTCGTGCCCACCGTCAAGAGCGTGTTCCGTTCGGCCAAGCTTTGAACAAGCAATCACCCCGGGCTCGACCCCTGTAAAAAGGGCTGATTGGAGTCCAGTTTGAGGTCAAATTTACATTCTTGTCGGTGGGCAGATCGGCTGGATCAATACGCGGTGTCGATGTTGACCCTCTCTTCAACCAGCTACACGCTCACTGGTGCGGGCACCATGTTTGTGGTGGGTCAATCGGGACGATCGCGGCACTTTCGTCAACACCCTCGAAGAGTGCCATGTTTCTGAATACCTCCGCAGGGCTTCTGGAAACGCCCCCTTTGGAATTTCCGCGTGAGTGGTTCGGCATCCCCGGCACCCAGCCGGAAGGGTCTTCCGGCCTGGTTTCGAATATTCTTGGACCCAATCATGCGCGCACCGGTCGCATTCTCGACATGTCGGCCGAGCGCGCGCGAGTTCCGGAACCTTCAACATTGCTCCTCCTGGGCGGGGGGATCGCCGGGCTGGCACTCCGCCGGAGGCGCGTCCGCTCCTAAGGTTAGTCACAATGGAACGACCGGCTCCGATTCGCAGCTCGTGGGTTACGCTGCGTGAATTGGAGTCCACACATCGCAGAGCCACATGCGAAGGAGCCGGTCATGAGCAACGTACGATTTATCGGTCTCGATGTCCACGCGGAAACGATTGCGGTCGCGGCGGCGGAACCAACTGGTGAGGTGCGGTCGGTGGGCGTGATCCCCAACCGGATCGAGTCGATCCGCAAGCTGGTGAAGAAGCTCGGACCTGTCAAGCAGCTGCGCGTATGTTATAAGGCCGGCCCCACGGGGTACGTGGTGTATTGGCAATTGACGGCGCTCGGGGTGAAGTGCGAGGTCGTCGCACCGACGTTGGTGCCCGTCAAAGCCGGCGATCGTGTCAAGACGGACCGTCGCGACGCGCTGAAGCTCGCGCGGAGTTATCGCGCGGGCGATTTGACGCCGGTGTGGGTGCCCGACGCAGCCCACGAAGCGCTGCGGGATCTCGTTCGCGCGCGGGAAGCCGCGAAGAAGGATCAACTCCGGGCACGCCATCGCTTGGGCAAGTTTCTGTTGCGCCACGGCCGTCGACCGCCGACCCCGATGAAGGCGTGGACGCAGGCCCACCTCGTCTGGGTAAAGAGCGCGGTTCGCTTTGATCAGGCCGCGCAAGAAGCCACGCTGCTGGACTACATCCACGAGGTCGATCACGTGGCCGCTCCATCGGGCGACTCGAGGCAGCCATTGACGCTGCCGTCCAAACTGCGCCGGCCCGCATGCGCGCCGTGATCGAAGCCTTGCAGGCGCTGCGCGGGATCGCGCTGGTCACAGCCGTCACGATTGCGGCGGAGGTCGGCGAGCTCTCGCGCTTTGCGAAACCGCGACAGCTGATTGGATACAGCGGTGCCGTCGCGAGCGAGGATTCGAGTGGCCAGCGGACTCGGCGCGGCGGAATTACGAAAGCGGGCAACGCGCATCTCCGTCGCGTCATCGTCGAGGCGGCCTGGGCCTATCGGTACCGACCGGCGGTGGGCGCGGCGCTCCGGAAGCGCCAGGCCACCGTCAGTGCCGAGGTGAAAGAGATCGCGTGGAAGGCGCAGCACCGATTGCACGGCCGCTACCGTGCACTCACGGCACGGGGGGAAATGTAAACAGCAAATAGTGACCGCGATCGGTCGCGAACTCTTGGGATTCATTTGGGCCATCGGCGTCCACGTGGAATCCCACACCGCTGACGGGAAACCCAATCGCGGCCTGACGAACGAGGACAGGGAACGCAGTAACGGTGGTGGTCGAGAGGCACACGGAATGGAGAATCCTCGACTAATCTATGCGGCGGCCTCCGGGCTCGACCCGCGCCCTTAGTCCGAGGCAGCTCCCGACGGATCACGATTATGCGGTTCCGACCCGCGAATATCAGAGTGATCAACCGTCGCGATAGCCGGCTCGGCCACCTCCGATGCTGCGTTCTCTTGAACATCGAAAGCGAAGAGAAGAAAAGAACGGCATTGAAAGAACGCATTGAGGGCCAGTGCCCTGACATCACCAACGAGCTGGTTTGACAGGGTCGTTCCATATCAGTTTAGCGTGCTGATCACGTAGAGATCGCCACGGCTGCCTCGGCGATAGCCGCCGCGAACCCGTCCCAGCTGGCCACCACGGCATCGGTGAAGTGGTGGATACCGACGATGGCGGGATCGCAGGCCGGTGTCATGCTACCGAGAGTTCATCAATCGCACCGCGTCGGGCGGTAGCTGCAGTTGATGATCCCGACTTCGCGGTCAACGCTTCTTCGGTCCCGGTCCGTCTGGATACACAGGCAAGTCCGACTCCGCCGTCGCCATGACGAAGTCGTCCATGTACAGCCAGTAATCCGTGTCGCACCGTTGTCGGCATCCGCAGCACACGGTGGCCCCCCACCGACGCCGCCGGGATGTCCCACGTGAAGCCGGGCGTCACGCCGCCGATCCATTCACTGACTTTCGTCCACGTCCCACGCCCTCGGCCGCAGCCACACTTCCCACGAATTGCCCGTGGTGGCCGTCGTGTTGAAGTGCATCTTCACGAGTGTCCACCGGTTCGGTCGCATCCATTCGAGTGGGATTGGGAGAACCGATATTCCCTCTGGCGAGTCCGGATCGCCAGTCGGTGTTGACGATGTCGCTCACGCCGTCCGCGCTTCCAGCAGGTCCAGAAGAACTCGCCCTGGGACGGGTTGCCCCAGTGGGAACATGTTGTCAGGGTTGTAGGTAGGCGATCCATTCATGATCATCCACAGATGGCTGTGGCACGGATAGTCCGTGTTGCACACGTACAGGAACTTTTCGCGTGTGCTGAACGCGGAGGTCTGCTGCCCGAGTGCTGGGGGTAGATCCAGAACTGGAACCAGACATCGCCAGGAATGTGGTCGTCGTAAGCGGACGAGCTGCCACCCAACTGGAGATAGAAGTCGGTCTGGCCGTGGTCCCGCGGAGGTTGTGCGCGGCATCGCCTCGAAGCGCCAGCACCACGCTGTTGAGTTCGTGCCGGGAAAGGCACCACTATAACCAGGGATGGATGTCACCGTATGACAGATAGCCGTGGGCGCCGCTGGAGTTTTGCTGGGTCTTGGCGTGCGACCAGCCATTCTGCACGAACATCTGAGCGGCATTCGGATCGCTGCGGCTGACGGCATATTCGAAACGGTCGCTGAAGACGACTCGCGCGCGCGCACTGTGCTCCAGTAACAGAAGCGCTATCGCAACGACGAAAAAGAAAGCCAGGTTCCGCCTCATGCTATCCCCCACATCATCCTACTCTCTCGTACACCCCCATCTACGACGCGCCGCCGGTGATGAGTAGTGCTAGCCGCGCGCGATCTCCTCTATCGTTTTGCGAACGTTGACTCGCCAATGCGGCGGCGAGGCGCCCAGCGCCGCGATCGTGGCCTGCTTGGCCATCACGCCGTAGGCCGGCCGCGCCGCTACCATCGGAAACTCGGCCGTCGAAACCGGGACGACGGTCACGGACTCCGGCAGCAACCCGAGCGCCACGGCTTCCTCGGCGATCGGCCACGGCGAAATCGTACCAGCTGGCTACCCCGGCATCGGTCCAGTGGTGGATGCCGCCGATTGCCGGATCGAGCGCCGCCCGCCACAGCATGCCGGTGATCGACTCCGCCGAGGTCGGAGTGCCGAGCTGATCGTCCACCACCCTGGCGGTGCCGCGCTCCTTGAGCACCTTGAGTATCGTGCGCAGGAAGCTGTTGCCATGCGCCGCGTGGACCCACGACGTGCGCACGACGACCGCGCGCTCGCCGAGCATCTGCAGCACCGCCACTTCGCCGTCGCGCTTGGAGACGCCGTACATGCTCACGGGCTCGGCCGGATCGCCGGGCTGGTACGGAACGGA
This sequence comes from Vicinamibacterales bacterium, assembly GCA_963840865.1. Classification (GTDB taxonomy): domain Bacteria; phylum Acidobacteriota; class Vicinamibacteria; order Vicinamibacterales; family Vicinamibacteraceae; genus CAWJAP01. The sequence goes on along the minus strand of CAWJAP010000015.1, from coordinate 6,024 downwards.
GGATCTGCCGCTGAAGACGTAATTGGTCGACAGGTGCATCATGCGCGCCGTGCCGTGCGCCATCGCCTGCGCGAGGTGCCGCGGCCCGTCGGCATTGACGCGCATGACCTCCGACGCGGTCGGTCTCTCCGCCTTGTCGACCGCAAGATATCCGGCGGCGTTCAGCACGACGTCCGGCTGGTAGTAATCGATCGCCCGCTGCACCGCCGCCGCATCGGTGATATCGAGGTCCGGTAAATCCAGCCCAATGACCTCGACCCCGGCGGGAGCCTGCGCCCGCAGGGCGGTACCAATCAATCCAGCCGAGCCGGGGATGAGCGCGCGCATGCTAGAAGTACTCCGAATCACGAAACGCGCGCCCGGCGCGGTCGCGGTCGGACAGCAGCGGCGCGCTACCCGCCGGTATCGGCCATTCAATCTTCAGGTCCGCATCGTCCCAACGGATGATGCGCTCGTGCTGCGGGGCGTAGAAGTCCGTAGAGTTGTACAAGAGATCCGCCGATTCGCTCAGCGCAAACAGGCCGTGCGCGAACTGCGGCGGCACCCACAACGAGTGGTGATTCTCGGCCGAGAGCACGGCGCCCACCCATTGGCCGAAGGTCGGAGAGTCGCGCCGCAGGTCCACGGCGACATCGAACACCGCGCCCGTCAGTGCGCGCACCAACTTGCCTTGGGGCTGGACGACCTGATAGTGCAGGCCGCGCAGCGTGTTGCGAACGGAACGGCTTTGGTTCTGCTGCACGAAGCTCTCGACGATGCCGGCCTGCGCGAACAGGCGCTGGTGCCAGCACTCGAAGAACAACCCGCGCTGGTCCTGAAAGATCTTGGGACGGATCAACACCACGTCCGGTATGCGAGTCGGCTCGAACTGCATGTCAGGCCCGCCCCTGCACGATGTTTAGCAGATAGGTGCCGAAGGAGGTAGTAGGGTTAATGACCAGGATGTCGCGGACACCGGCAAGCATCAGCACTGAGACCGGAAGTATATATCGGCTTTCGTGGTTGAGCAACAGCTCGCCGCGTGCCGGAATCGCCGTTTGCAGCCTCGCCTCAGCGTCTGCGCTGCGTCGAGCGCTGCCAGTCACGCTGCAGCCAGGCGACGATTGAAGCGAACAGACGCTCCTCCCCGCCCATGGCGGTGGCGAGCCTGTAGCCGTTCTCCGCCAGCCGCGAGCGCAGCGCGTCGTCGGTGTATGCGCGGCGGATCGCCTCGCGCAATGCCACTGCATCCTGGGGCGGCACGATCACCGCCTGGTCCTCGGAGAGATCCTCGTTGGTGGTCGGCCCTGCCGTGATCACGACGCACTTTCGCAGGGCCATCGCCAGGATGTATACCCCGATGCCCACGCCGCAGATGTCCGGCTTGATCGGTTGCACGACGAGCCGCGCCCCGGCCAGCAGCTCGATGAAGGGTCCGGCGCTGCCGTCGACCCGCACCACCTCGATGTGCGGCGGCAGCGGACGGTCGGCGAGGTATGAACCATGCTCGGCGATGTCGTCGTTCGATGTCGTCACGATCTTCACCGGATACGGCAACGCCGCGACCGCGGTGATGAACGTGTCGAAATCGCGGCGTGTCTTGCCGCCACAGAAGATGTAGCCGGCATCGGTCGGCACGGTGCGTTCGACCAGCTCGCGCTGATTGATCTTGAAGGGAATATAGTCGAAGCGCTGCGCCGGCAGCCGCAAGTGCGCCTGCAGCGCGCGGGTGTCGCGATGATACTGAACGATCTTGTACGTGCCGCCGAGCAGCCAGGCCATCAGCCGGAACTTGGCGCGCTGCGCGCGGCTGCCCGGCGCCATCACCAGCAGGTTGAGCAGCACCAGGCGCGGTGGGTAGAAAGGCACGAGGCGCTTCAGCAGCGCCAGCATCAGCAAGTCCCGATCCAGAGTGTCCCAGAAGATGTAGTCGCAGCGGAAGGAGCGCAGCACCGTACCCGCGCGCGCGCCATGCCCTCTTTGCGGCGCCGGCCAGGCGAGCCACTGCGGCCGCCTGAGCAGGCGAGCAGGCCGCGCATGTTCGTCAGCACGCGCGGCGGACGCCGTCGTCCTGCTTCTGAAGCATCGCTCACTTGTATGGCAGAAAAATGCGAACGCAGGCCGCTTTGTCCTGATTCTACCTTGATCCGCTCGGAGGGTCCGCTCGGCACGGTCCGCGGCGCCATCGGACGGGCGGAAGATCTGGTCATTTTTCGTGGACTCAGCGCTAGCAGCCGAAGACGTCGCGCCAGGTCGCCAGATTGAGCGCCGTCCAGAGCAGCTCGGAATGGTCGTGCGCGCCCTGCCGGTGCTCTGCGATGACCGCGTCGAAGCACGGCACGATCGAACACGTCTGCGGCTGGACTGTCGGGAAGCGCCATGATCTGCGCGCCCAGTCCCTTCGTCCGATCGGAACCAGCGCGGCAAGCGGCACGCCGAACCCCGACTTCCGGCGGTCGACGACCGCGGCCGGCAGGACACTTCGGGCCACGTCCTTCACGATCGCCTTGCCCGTCCCGTTCCGGATCTTGTGCGCCGTCGGGCAGGCGGTTGGCGAACTCGACGATGCGATAGTCCATGAACGGCACGCGAGACTCGATCGCGGCGGCCATGCTCATCTTGTCCTGCCGGTGGAGGATCGAGACGAGGAACGTCTCCTGGTCGAGCAGCGACACCCGCCCGACCGAGTCGAGATTCAGCCCCTCCTGGCCGTTCAGGCAGTCGTTCCGGAACGCCAGCGCGTAGCCGTTCATGCGCGGGTACGCCTCGCGGACCACGCTCGGGCCGCAGGTAGCTGGAGTTGTAGAGCATCGCCTCGGTCGGCGTACCGCCGGCATACCGATCCAGCTTCGCCAGCCGGTGATCGTGAACCAGCGAGACCGAGCGCGCGGCGCACGGGCGCGGGCACGAGCCGGTACGACTTCGCCAGGTCCGGAATGCGGTAGCGCGGGTAGCCGGCGAAGAGCTCGTCCGAGCCTTCGCCGGTCAGCACGACGGTCACCTGCCGCTTGGCGAGCTCGCTCAAGCGCGAAGATGTGGACCGAGTTCGCGAAGTCCAGCGGCTCGTCGTTGTGCCAGACCATCCGCGGGAAGAGCTCGGCGTACTTGACGTTGCCGACGCGCAGCTCGTGGTGGATCGTGCCGTGGTGCTCGGACACCATCTTGGCGAACGCGCTCTCGTCGAAGTCCGCTTCGTCGAACCCGACCGAGAACGTGTTGACCGGCTCGCCTTCGAGCTTGGCCGCGAGCGCCGTCACGAGGCTCGAATCGACGCCGCCGCTGCAGAACGTGCCGACGGGCACGTCGCTGATCAGCCGCAGGCGCACCGAGTCCTCGAGCAGGCTGGTCAACTGCTCCTTCGCCTCGTCGTAGGTGATCGACGGGCCGCTCGGCGGGAGGCCGGGGCGACCAGTAGCGCGAGATCCGCACCGCGCCGTCCCGCACGGTCATCGTGCAGCCGGGAGGCAGGCTCTTCACGCCGTGAAACAGCGTCTCGCTGCCGGCGACCTGCCTGAAGAGCAGATACTCGGCAAACGCCTCGTCGCGCGCCCGGGCCTCGACGAGCCCGCTCGCGAAGAGCGACTTGATCTCCGAGCCGAACACGAACGCGTCCGGCCGGTCCGCGTAGTACAGCGGCTTGACGCCCATCCGATCGCGCGCGAGGAACAGCGTGCGCTGCCGCGTGTCCCAGATCGCGAACGCGAACATGCCGTTCAGCGCGTGACGCACTCCTCGCCCATCGCCGCGTAGGGCTGCAGGATGACTTCCGTGTCGCTCTGCGTCTGGAACGTGTAGCCCTTCGCGATCAGCTCCTCGCGCTGACCTGCCGGTAGTTGTAGATCTCGCCGTTGAAGATGATCCAGAGCGCGCCGCTGACGTCGGCCATCGGCTGGTGCCCGCCGCCGAGGTCGATGATGCTCAGGCGACGATGGCCGAGGCCGACGTTGCCGGCGATCGCACGCCCCCGAATCGTCGGGACCGCGATACGGCATGATGTCGGTCATCCGCTTGATCGTGTCCGTCTCGCAGCAGCGCGATTGATCGCTGTAGACGATGCCGGCTATTCCACACATGTCGTTCTAGCCCTTCCAGAGCCGCTGTGCCAGTCAGGCCGCCGGGCTCGCCTGCCGGTATCGCCGGCCTTCGAGCTCGACCCTCAACAGCCGCGGCGAGTTCGAGAATGTCGTCTGCGCTGACGAACGGATGCGTCGGCAGCGTGAGGATGCGCTGTGCCACGTGCCGTCCGCCGGTCGCCCGCGGCGCAGCACCGACGCATCGCTGAAGTTCCGGCACATCGGCGAGACGACGCCGGGTACGACCGGGAGGCGCCGATACCCGCCAGCGTCAGCGCCGCGAGCGCCCGGTCGCGCGTGTCTGGATCCGGGAGAAGAACGGGCAGCCTGAGAACACCGGCGGACGCGTCCGTCCCGCGGCGCGACGAACTGCAGGCCCGGAATCGTGCGCAGCGCAGCGATCAGCGCCGCCGCGTTCGTGGTGCGCGCGCGCGTCAGTTCCTCGAGCCGCGGCAGCACCTCGGCGCCCAGGGCCGTCAGGAACCGCGTCGGCGACTCGAGCGGAAACTCGGTCGTGAACACCGTTCGTCCCAGGCCGAGCTGCGGAATCCTGTTGGGAATCCAGTAGAGCGACGGCCGCAGGAAGACGCTGTAGGTCAGGGCCTTCGCCGCCTGCGCGCCAGACCTCGCCGGCGCCGGGCGCCCTCACACCCTCGCACTCCCGCTCGAACGAGGCCGCCAGCGCGTCGTCGTTCGTGACGACCACGCCGCCGTCGATCGCCGAGACGTTCTTGCCCTTGTCGAAGCTGAAGAGCCGAAGTCCCCTCCCGTTCCCGACCACTCACCGGCGACCCGGCGCCCATCGCCTGCGCCGCATCGTCGACGAGGAAGACGCCGTGGCGTCTGCGCGACACGCCGAAGCGCCTGGCATGTCGTTCGGAAAGCCGTAGAGGTTGCACGCCACGATCGCCAGCACGCTGCGTGAAGTCCGCCGCCTCGAGCTCCTCGACGTCGATAATCGAGCGTCTCCGGATCGATATCCACGAGGCGCGGCCGAAGGCCCGCCTTGACGACCGAGGCCGCGACCGAATAGCACGTGTACGAAGGCAGGATCACTTCGTTCCGGTGCGGGTCGGCCTGCCGGCGCAGCGCGCGGAGCAGGATCGTCATGCCGGCGCGTCCGGTGGACGTCAGGTACGCGTGCCGGACGCCGAATCGACGCCGGACGTCGTCACGAAGGCGCACGACGACGTCCCGCGCTCGAGAGCGCCAGGCCTGCCGCCCTGTGCCGAGATCCATCAGCCGGATGGGAGCTCCCGCCGGCGCGACGTATCGAAGCCGTCCTGCCATGATCGCTTACGGAATGCTGCGAGCGATCAGCGGACCGATTACCTGCGTGACCGGCACGGGCAGCTTCTGCCACGTCCTGATCGCAAACTGATACTTCGGGTTCGTCGACGTTGAGCTGCGGGATGTCGCGCCGTGTTCTCAGCACGTACTGCCAGTACAGCTGGATCGGGTAGGCGTTCCACTTCTTCTTGAACACCTCGCCGCCGGACTGCGTCGTCGATCGCCCGAGGTGGAATCGCTTCAGCCCGCGCTCGCACGCGTTCTTGATCAGTTCCCAGTAGAGGACGTAGCCCGCGTGCTGGCGGCGAAACTTGGCGCGGGAGCCGAGCCAGAGGCCCTCCGCGGTGTCGCCGGCCAGCATGTCGAGCGACGCGGCCGCGGGCTCCGTTCCGGCATAGATCACGCACAGGCGTGTGATCTCCGGGAAGGTCGCCGCAACGCTCTCCAGATAGCGCCGCGAGTAGATGGGCGTGCCCATGTCGCGCCAGCTCTCGGACAGCACCGCGTAGAAGTCGCCGAGCAGCTCGCGCCCGCCGATCTTCGCAGTCAGGCCCTTCTTGTAGCCACCGCGGATGTCCTGACGGTGCGCCGAGGTGAACGCCTTGAAGCAGAACCTCCGGATCCGGATTCAGATCCAGCGTCATGCTCACTTTGTGCTCGGACGTAGGGAGGCTCTCGACCG
>CAWJAP010000014.1:0-235929 GCA_963840865.1 Vicinamibacterales bacterium | reverse complement strand
AACGCCAACGCCCGGCGCACGAGCCCGCCTGGAGCCGCGCGCAGACAACTGCGCTCCGAGCCATACCCCCGGAATGCAACCGACCAGTAGTGACACCGTCAGATCCAGGTGAAAGTCACCGAAGATGATGTGCCCGATGCGCGGCGGACGCCACGAGCGGCACGGCCTGCACCAGGTCGGTACCGACGAGCTCGCTCGCCTTCAGCCCCGGATACAGCATCATCAAGGCGATGATGATGAGCGAGCCTGAGCCGACGGACGTCATCCCCACCACGATGCCGCCAACGGACGCCGATCAGCACCACCGGAACGCGGTCGCACGTCCACCCGCGGGCCGGCTCGAGAGGCAGCGGCGCCGGCGCGACCGTCCCTCTGGCGCGCATGCTCCACAAGCCGGATGTACGCCCGGACCATCAAGCCCGCTGCGGACAGGAGCAGCGCGATCGCCGAGTGCCGTCCGGATGACGCCCTGAACATCGTCGCCTCCGCCCAGCCATCGGGCAATCAACACCCCGCACGAAAGCCGCAGGGACGGATCCGATGGTACAGCCACTTCACGAGGCCGACGATGCACGGTGCCACGGCGGAGATGCACCAGTGAACCTACCGGCTTCATCACTGCGCTCGCCACCAGGTCGGAGGACACTGCGGTGAGCGGCAGGACGTCGAAGAAGAGCACGAGCACGGGTGTCATCAGGGCCCCGCCGCCCATTCCGGTCAGGCCGACGACGATGCCAATGACGAACGAGGCAATGCCAAGTGACAGATCGACGCTCATTCGTTGGTCATCCGAGAAGCGTTGAAAATGGTCCTCTCGCGTGACGTCGCTGCGAACTGGATCACAAGGTCGTGGGCGTCGTGAGTCAGTCGTCACATCTACTCGCCCACTGGACCAGGAGCACCGGACTCAACCGTCCGAGGAGCGACGCGCTCCCCGCGGGTCTATCGTGGCCTCGAGGAGCTCGAGGTGCCCTGCAAGTTGCAGCGGCAAGGCGTCGCTGACCAGCTACTAGAGTAGAGCGGTCTGAGGGGAGGAAGCTCCCTCAGCCCCTTGAGTGGTTTCAGTGCCCCTGAAAGGACTCAAGCAGTGGTCGGCGGTTCCCAAGGACCTCATTGACCGCGCAAGCTCCCTTGCCTTCATGGTCGCGGTGATCGTCAGAACGTCCGTTGGAGATATTGACAGACTATCTAGCGCTTGCTAGACTTTGGCTGTGACGAACGTGAAGGACGAGCTCAAGCGCCTGGCCACGGAGCAGACCCAGCGCGGTGGGGTGCGCTCGGTCACCCTGCGTGACCTGGGTCGCGCGGTCGGGATTAAGTCTCCCTCGGTCCTCTATCACTTCACGAACAAGGACACGCTCGTCTTCGAGATCACCCAAGACCACGTGCAGCGAGTTCAGCAGGCGCTGAGCGAGATCGAGCGCCGCCACACCAGCGCCAAGAAGCGATTGCTGGCAGCGGTCGACATGTTCCTCGAAACCCAGGTCAAGCATGAGCTCTGTCTGTGCACGATGCTTGCCGCAGAAGCGCACGAGGTCGACGAGCGCACCCAGAACTTGCTGCGTGACTTCTTCACCGACCTCGAGGCCTGGATTGCGCGGGTCCTGCGCACTGACGAAGGGAACACCCTGACCCCCGGACAGGCCAGCGCGCAGTCCCAACTCATCCTCACCGCGCTCCAGGGCGCGATGCTCCTCGACAAGGCGGAAGGGAAGCCCAAGCGACTCCCCGCCCTCCGATCGACCCTGGGAAGGCTGGTCGGATAGGTCCAGGCTTTTTTTTGGGTGCTATGTCTAGCTATCGCTAGGTAGAAAAGTATGACGGCAAACCATCCAGGAGGACACCCATGAGACTCGATCGATTCTCACTGTCGCGCCGCCAACTGCTCGCCGGCGGCGCCGCGCTCGCCGCGGCCGGCCTCACCAGTCCGCTCCCTGCGCTCGCGAAGGCGCCCAAGACCCGCACCCAGGCTCCCTATTTCTATCGTTTCAAGCTCGGCGACCTCGAGGCGACCGTCGTGTCCGACGGCGTGCTGTCGCTCGGCGAACCGGCCCCGATTCTCCCCAATCTCCCCAAGGAGGAGGTCGCCAAGTTGCTCACCGACAACTTCCTCCCGCCGGATAACCTGGCGCTCGAGCAGAACGCGCTGGTGATCAACAACGGCGACCGCCTGGTGCTGTTCGATACCGGCATAGGCCCGCTGAAGATCTTCGGACCCAGGACCGGAAGGCTGCTGGCGAGCCTGAAGCAGGCCGGCATCGATCCGAAGGACATCGACGCGGTCGTCGCTACGCATGGCCACGCCGACCATGTCGGCGGGATCGTGGACGAGAAGGATACGCTCCTGTTCCCGAACGCGCAGATCTGGATCTCGCAGGCCGACTACGATTTCTGGACCGACGAGGGCAAGCTCGGCACGCCGATGAAGGACTTCATCGCTCATGCACGCAAGAACCTCGTCCCTCACCGCGGCCGCATCCAGTTCTTCAAGGACGGGCAGGAGTTCCTGCCGAGCGTGCAGGCGATCGCCACCCCCGGCCACACGGTCGGGCACACGATGTTCATGATCACGTCGGGCGGCACGTCGATCTGCAACATCGGCGATCTCACGAACCATCAGATCCTGTTTACCGAGCGGCCGCGCACCGAGTACACCCGCGACACCGACGCCAAGCAAGCGGTGGCGACGCGCATCAAGATGCTGGACATGCTGGCTTCGACCAGGATTCCGATGCTCGCCTATCACTTTCCGTGGCCGGGCATCGGCCATGTCTCGAAGCGGGGTGACGGCTTCCGCTATCACCCCTCGCCGATGCAGATGGCCGGCATTCTCGGCTGGAGGTGAGAGCCATGGGCAGTGCCGAAAGGCCGACCCTGCTTATCACGGGCGTGGCCGAAGGGTTCGGCGCGAGCATCGCCAGGACCTTCGCGGCCGCCGGTCACGACGTCGTGGGTCTGGCGCGGAGCGATCGGTCGGCGGCGCATCTGGCTCGGCTGGTCGGCGAAGGTGGGGGTGCCTATACGCATCTGATCTGCGACCTCACGCAGCCCGCGGAGGTCGCCGACGTTCTGCGTCCGCACGCCGAGCGCATCGCGGTGCTCGTGCACAACGCTGCCGCGCTGCTGATCAAGCCCTTCGACGAAATCACGGCGGATGAATTCGAGCGGGTCTGGCGGGTGACCTGCTACGGCGCCTTCGTTGTCAGCCGGATCGTCGTGCCGCACATGGCCGCTCGCAAAGCCGGCCAGATCATCCTGACGGGCGCGACCGCCGCGCGCCGCGGCGGTCCGAAATTCGCGGCCTTCGCCTCGGCCAAGTTCGCGCTGCGCGGGCTGGCGCAATCCTTGTCCCGGGAATTCGGACCGCAAGGCGTGCATGTGGCGCATGTCGTTCTTGACGATTGATCGACGAGCCTCAGACCGACGCGAGGTTCGGGCCGGCCACATCCACGCGCATGGATCCGGATGCAATCGCGCAAGCCTATCTCGCCTTGACCAGGCAGCACCGGTCGGCCTGGACCCACGAACTGGATCTGCGCCTCTCGGAGCGCTCCTTAGAATATTCGGCCATGTCGAGCGAGCTGGTGAATGCGGATCTTCCCGACGCGTCGTAATCGCACGAACGACCTGCCGTGGGTTCCGTCGCCGCAAGCGGGCGTCGAGCGCCGCATGCTCGACCGTATCGGGGGCGGGATCGCGCGGGCGACGTCGCGCGGGCGCGATGCGTCTGCCAGCGTGTTTCCGGGGCACGAGCACGCCCTCGGGGAAGAGGATCGGAAGGGAACCGACGAAGACGCCGGACGCGCGTGCTGTGCGGGGTGGCGGGGAAAATGAGCGTGGGGCGGGCGTAGCTTCTTCCGGGCAACGAGACGAAAGATAAGGAAGAGGCGGCTATGTCAGGGATCAGCTTATGTCATTGCTTGTGTTGTTGTGGCTAGCTATCGATAGGTAGAAAGGAGTCGAAGATATGACGGACAAGGAACTCGCCCTGATCGTGGGCGGCTCGATTTCGTGCTCTCCGACGAGGCCGCCTGGGGAACGTGTAGGTGCCATGAAGCCCTCGGCAGTACGCAATTCCTCCCCTCCCCGAAGGTCCCCTTCGAGCCAGTGATCGAGGGGGTCGAGATAGCCAGCGTGATTGGTGACCACAAGAGCGGTCCGCACGGTACGTTCGTCCGGCTCGGCCCAGGCGTGCGGCTCCCACTCCACCACTATGACCAGCCCTTGGCCGGTGTGATGGTGGCAGGGAATGTCGCCCATCCGGTGCCGGGTAATCCGGACTCCCAGCAGACACTAGGCCCGGGAAGCTGGTTCTCCTTCGCGACTAACGAGCCGCACGAGACGAACAACGTGGGTGACGGCTTCGCTCTGTTCTTCATTTTCCAGGAACACCCCTGGGTACTCGCCATGGACGTGAACGCCACCAACTTGATTGCCGAGGGGTTGGGCCCGTCGAGGCATCAGTTTTCTCTGAAAGCCGTCAGCCGACTGTAAAGAGAAAGTTACGTGGAGCCGGCGCTCGGACTTGAACCGAGGACCTGCTGATTACGAATCAGCCGGGACCGGAAATCCGCAGTAATAGCGTGCGCTTTCGCGTGCGCTTTTACTGGGAATTCGTGCGCCTGCGTAATCCGCCAAATCCGGCCGTATTCTCCCGTCCGTCCATCATCCGTCCACCGAATTCCCCCCGAATTCGGCCCCGTAGAATGCCTCAACTGCTCTCACTGAGGACGTTCACCCCCGTCGCGTGGAAGTGCTTCGCGGCCTGCAGCATGTGGCGGTCGTTCGTGTAGACCTCCTGGAAGCCGTGCTCCTCGGCGCAGGCCAGGTGGAGCGCGTCACCGAATCGAACGAAGACCGTGCTCGGAAGATCGAGGACGGCTTTGCGGGCCTTTTCCAGAAGGTCGGAAGTCACACCAAACCACTGCCACACACCGTTCTGTTCATCTTCTTGGAAGTCTTTCAGGATCGCCGTCATCTCTCGGCGAGTCACGTGACGCTCTCGGACGTGCCGCTTGAGGATCGAGGCAAACTCCAGACGGGCCAGCTCGCAGGATGCGAGTCCCTCCGCGCCATAGGCGACTTCGCGGACCCGATCCGCGCCCGGCTGATTGAGGTAGCACTTGGCCGTGTCCACGGCGTCAAAGTAGATCACCGATCCTCGCGCAGCTCAGACAGGTGCACGGCGGAATCGACTGGGACCTTCGACCGTTTGCGGATCGCTGCTTCTCGGTTGGGGAGAGGCCGGCCGGTCACGGAGGCATCGAACGGCTGAAGCGCTGCCACGCGGCGACCGCGATCGGTGACGACGATCGGCCCCCGACTGGCAGCATGGCGAACCCACCGGCCCGTCTTCAGGTGCAGTTCTCGGATGGAGATCGTCTTCATGTGCACATTGTGACACACGGTCCTCAAAAGAGGCAAAAGACTGCGTTGGGTTATGAGCCCAATTGAACAGGCCAACTGCGACCCACGCGAACCCACTCCATGTGCGGCTACCACGCCGCCACGTACTCCGAAACTTCGCTGCGCAACAGGGTTCGGATACAGTAGCCCGCGAGGCACCTCGAGAACATGGCGATCGCCCCCGGCACGCGGCTCGGACCCTATGAGATTGTTTCTGGGCTCGGCGCCGGCGGCATGGGCGAAGTGTATCGGGCCCGGGATGCGCGGCTCGGACGCGACGTCGCGCTGAAGATCCTGCCCGCCGACGTCTCGTCGGATCCGGATCGCCGCGCGCGCTTCGAGCAGGAGGCGCGCGCGGCCGCCGCGCTCAACCACCCCAACATCCTCGGGATCTATGACGTCGGCAGCGATGGCCAGCACTTGTACATCGCGGCAGAGCTCATCGACGGCGACAGCCTGGCCTCCGTTGTCGAAGGCGGCCCTGTCCCCGTTCGCCGGCTGCTCGACATCGCCGTCCAGATCGCCGACGGCATGGCCTGCGCGCACGCGGCAGGCATCGTCCACCGGGATCTCAAGCCGGCGAACGTGATGATCGCGACGGACGGTCGCGCCAAGATTCTCGACTTCGGCCTGGCCAAACCGGCCACACACACGCTGCCGGGCTCGGGCGATGCGCTGACCGTGCAACCGACCCAAGCCGGGATGATTGTCGGCACGGTGAGCTACATGAGCCCGGAGCAGGCCCGCGGCAAGCCGACCGATCACCGCTCCGACCAGTTCTCGTTCGGGCTCCTGCTCTACGAAATGGCCACCGGGCGCAAGGCCTTCGACAAGCCGGAATCCGTTCAGACGATGTCGGCGATCATCTCGGACGAACCGCCGCCGATCGAGGCGCGGATTCCGCCTCCGCTCCGCTGGAGTATCGATCGCTGCCTGTCGAAGGAGCCCTCCGGCCGGTACGACTCGACGCGCGACCTGTTCCACGAGCTTCGCAACCTGCGCGATCACTTGTCGGAGGCTTCCGGCACGGCGACCGGGATTGCCGAGCCTGTGCCTGGCGCCCCTCGCCGTTCGCGCAGCTGGCCATTGCCTGCCGCGTTTGTTCTCGGGGTTCTGGCCACGCTCGCGGTCCTCGTGTTTCGGTCCGGTCCCGCGCTGCCGGATCAGTCGGCATATCGCTTCATGCCATTCTCGTTCGAGCCGGGCGGTCAGGCTTCCCCTGTCTGGTCGCCGGATGGAAAGGCCGTCGCCTATGCGGCCCGAGCCGACCAGACCGCTCCGTATCAGGTCTACCTTCGCTATCTGGAGTCGCCGACGCCGCTGCAGCTCACGCACATGAAGGACAACGCATACCCGATGCGATGGAGCGCAGACGGGACGCGCATTTTTCTGTTCGCGCAGAGCCGGCCGCCCAGTATCTGGTCCATTGCCACGGTCGGTGGTGAGCCGGAACAGGTGATGACCCAGCCGGAGGGTGGAACCGGCAACAAGCGGGCGATCGCAATCTCGCCGGACGGCCGAACGGTCGCAGCCTGGCAATCGCTCGCCGGTGGCACCAATACCGTCTGGCTCACCTCGCCACCCGGAAGCGAGCCGAAGAGATACGCCCCAGACCCGTTTGCGTCGAAGACCGTCCTCAACGTCCCGACGTTGGACTTCTCGCCCGATGGCAAACACCTTCTGGTGATGGTCAACGCCGGCCGTGGTGACGAGGAAATGTGGCTGCTCGACTTTCCGCCATCGGGTTCGGGCGGAGTGCGGCAGGTCCTGCCGCCGCTGCGGACCTTCGGCGGCACACCACAGCTCGCATGGATGCCGGACAATCGGCGCGTCGTGCTGGCGCTCCAGCCGGCGCCGGATGCGGCCCTCCAGTTGTGGATGGCGGATACCACGTCCGGCGAGCGTCACGCGATCACGAGCGGCACGAGCAGCACCGGCGGTCCGGCGGTCTCCCCCGACGGGCAGCGGCTGATCCTGACCGGCGACGTCGGACACTACGACATTGTCTCCGTGGATCTCGCGACCGCCGTTCCTCGGAAGCTGATTGCAACGGCCCGCGACGAGCTGATGCCCGCGTGGGCGGCGAAGCAGCCGGTGATGGTGTATGTCAGCGATCGGAACGGCCCGAGCGAGATCTGGCTCCACCGGCCAGACAATCCGGATCGTCCGATCGTGACGGCCCGCGATTTCCGCGACGGCACAACGCAGTGGCTCGCGGCGCCGACGCTGTCGCCCGACGCGAGCCGCGCGGTCTACACGAGGGTCGAAGAAGGGACGATGGCCAGGATCTGGATCTCGAGCGTCGCTGGCGGTGCGCCGGTCCGGCTGACCAACGAGGACGCGCAGGAGTTCACCGGCTCCTGGTCCCCGGATGGCGCCTGGTTCGTGTATTGCGCCATCCGTGATGACAAAGTGGATCTGAAGAAAGTCAAGACCACGGGGCAGGCGACGCCGATCGTCCTGAAGAGGGACGTCCCGGACGCGAACGTGCCGTCGTGGTCTCCGGACGGGAACTGGATCGCGATTGGCGCCAACCTGGTATCAGCGGATGGGCAGACCACGAAGCCGCTGGGCGAGCATCGTGGACCGCACTACATGTTCTCCGCCGACGGGAAATATGTCTACAGCGTGCGTTCGGATCAGGGACGCGAGGATCTGTTCCGCATCGACATCGCCACCGGCGCCGAAACGGTCATCGGCAATGTCGGGCGTGAGTTCCGGCCCGGCAGCAATCTCAGCCCGTCGATCCGGCTCAGCCTCGCGCCCGACGGGAAGAGCTTCATCTACGGAAGCGGCACGTTCACGAGCAACCTGTGGATGCTCGAGGGGTTTGCCGCAAAGCCGGGATTCTTCGCGCGTTTCGGCCGCTGAGCCAATCGCTCCCTCTTTCACACCCGGCGCGTAGGTGGTCGATGGCGGCGCCACGCGGCGAACGAAGGCGTGGGCCGTGCCACCCTACGAGACCGATGAATCGGGCGTGAATCGCGCACGCGCGTCAGCGCGGTCGCCACCGCTGACAACCGCCGTTGCGGCGCCTCGGGACCGGTTCGAGCGGAAGCGCCAGCGTTGCACGCGGATCCTTGACGTATTCGGTCGCGATGGCGTCCAGGCGCGCGTCGCGTGGGCCGATTTCGTGCACCCGACCTTGTCGGTCCAGACACTCGACCGCGCCGTGGACCTCGCCGCGTGACAGCTGTTCGACGGCGGCCTTCAACTCCGGATCCCGCTGCCGCACGATTTCGTCCAGATACGCGGGTGCGGATTCCCGCCTCTTGGGAGCTGGTGATACGGCCGACCCGCGTCGACGGCGACGTGCTGCCGAACGTCACCGACGAGCAACACCCGGTCTCCGGTCCCAGGCGCTGCAGGAACGTGTGCATCTGCTTCGTGCTCGCAAGACTGGATTGATCCAACACCTACAGGTGCTTTCGATCGACGGCCGATGGTTCCGAGTCGCCGCGCGCCAGATGTTGCTGCAGCGTGCTCGATTCGATGCCGGCCTCAGTGAGGTTATGCGCGGCGCGCGACGTCGGCCCAAGTGCTCCTCGGGCACGCCAAGCTCGAGATCACTCAGCGCTATCTAAACATCACGGACGTTGGAGTCGTCCGGTCGATGCGCGAGCTTTGGGTCCGGCGACGCGCGACAAAACGCGCGCAGGCGTGAGAATCGCCAAAGTGCTCATCTTGTTATCGCAACGTTCTGTGCCCGAAGCCTTCAAGGTGCGCCCAACACTAGACGGCAGTCTGCGCCAGCCCGTCGGTCTACCGGGTTCGAATCCCTGAGACCCAGCCACCGAAATTTCGCCTGTGTTTTCAACAACTTACGGAGCAGGGTGATTTTCACTCTCGAACTCAGTTGTCACACCGGCGGGTCTCTGCGATGCAGTGCATCATTCTCCTGAACCGGTGCATGCGTCAGGTTCAACTGCCCGCTGCAAGCCAGGGCTATACTGACCAGGTGTTGCGGCTGATCGCTGCCTCTACGCTCGCTGCCTTCACGCTGCTCGTCAGCGTGGACAAGGTGTGCTGCCCGGACGGGTGCACTGGGAAAACCAGTGACGCTGCGGCCTCGACCGAGTCGGCTCCCCATAGCGTGACTCACACCTGCGTTCTGTGCGTCGGCGTTGACAGCCCTGACGTGCAGTTGTCGCTAGAGCCATCCGCAAGCGTGTCGATCGTGCCCGCTGTTCTCATCGTCTGGCTGCCCGTTCGAAATCCGCTCCCGCCTGATCACCCTCCGCGCAACGCGTAACCGCCACGCTTCCTTTTTCGACAACTGATAGCTGAACGGCTGAGTCGTCGCGACTTGCTGTTCTAAGGAGTGCGTATGTTTCGACGTACCGCGTTTGCGGTGCCGCTTGCGCTGCTTTGCTGCGCGGTGTCTGCGGATGCGCAGACAGTGCTGACTGCAGAGCGCGTGCTGGAGCTCGCCGAGCGCCAGAATCCGGACGTGCTGGTCGCCAGGACACGCACCGTGCAAGCGGAGGGTGTTTTGACAACCGCGCAGGTCCGGTTGCCTGCCAATCCGGAAGTTGACGCGTTCTTTGGCTCACGGGACAACGCGCTAGGCGGCCGGACTGGTGAGTATGAGTTCTCGTTCCTACAGCGTTTCGAGATCGGCGGCCAGCGCGACCACCGTGTTGCTGCTGCAACGGCCGGCGTCACACAACGGACGCTGGAAGTAGGCGCGGAAACCCTCCAGGCCCAAACAGCCGCGTTGGCTGCGTTCTATCGGGCCGCACACGCCCAAGAAATTCGTCGCTTGACCGACGAAGCCACTACCCTCGCCGAAGAAGCGGTGCGGGCGGCCCAGGCCCGATACGAGGCCGGGGATACCGCAGTCCTCGATGTCAACGTCGCGCGCGTCGAACAGGCTCGGGCCCGTCGGGCACAGTTGGCGGCCGCCGCACGTTTCGAGGGCGCAGTCGCTGAACTGCGGGAAGTGCTGGCGCTGCCCGCGCAGGAACCGGTGGTTATTCAGGCGACGCTGCTGGCGCTAGAGGTTCCTGGCATCGACGCGCTGTTGCCACGCGTACTCGACCGACCGGACCTTCGCGCATTGGCCGCAAGCCTCGACCAAGCGGAGGCTGAGTTGCGAGTTGTTCGCTCGTCCCGCACGCCCGACCTATTCGGCGGCGTCGCGTTCCGTCGCGAGGAGAACGAGCCGGTGATTGGCGCGAGAATCGGCTTGACGCTTCCACTGTTTCAACGCCAGACGGGCGCGATCACGACCGCGTCTGGACGCATCGCGGAACTCAAAGCGGCGTTGGCTGCCAGGCGCGTTGCGCTGGAGGCGCGTCTCCGTGGCGCACACGCCAAATACTTGATCGCGGCACAAGCCGCGGAGGCCCTCACGTCGACGGCGCTTCCACTGGTCGCGGAGAACGAACAGCTTACACGCGACAGTTATCAGGGCGGAAAGATCGGATTGCTCGAGATGCTCGTCGTCCGGCGCGTGGGATTCGCTGCACGACAGGAAGCGCTCGATGCGCAGTTGGACGCGACGTTGGCCGGCCTCGAGGTGCGGGGCGTCGCCGGTGTGATCCGTTGAAGCGCAGGGGCGCAGGAGAACGAATGATGACGATCTCAAGAATACGCGCCGCCCTGTGTCTCAGAGGGGTCGCCCTTGCTCTGTTTGTACTCCTTGCTGGATGCGGACGCGGCAGTTCGTCCGAGCAGGCCGAAGGTAAACCGGCTGCTGCCGAGCACAAGGCTGAAGGCGCGAAGGCCGAAGACCATGAGGACGAGGGCGTAGTGGAGCTCTCGCCTGAAGCAATGAAGCGGGCCGACATTCGTGTTGAATCCGTCGGTACTCGTTCATCGGCCCAGGTGCTGGTCGCGCCGGCGGAACTGCAGCCAAACGCAGACCGCATCGCTCGAGTAGGCCCGCGCGTGGCAGGGCGCATCGCACAAGTGATGGTGCCGCTCGGTGCCAACGTGCGAGCCGGCCAGCCGCTCGCGACAATCCGGAGCCCAGAGGCGGCAGAAGCCACCGCCACGCTCGATAGTGCACGGGCTGCTGAGAGCCTCGCCCGGCGCTCGCTAGCCCGCGAGCGAGAGCTCTTCGAGAAGAAGGTTTCTGCGCAGCGTGAGGTGATCGAAGCCGAGGCGGCTCTCGCGAGCGCCGAGGCCGCAGTGCGCTCTGCAGAGGCACGCCTTGCCGCGAAGGGTTTCAGTGCCCCAAGTGCAAACACGCAAGGCGGCGATCCGATCGTCACGGTGACCAGCCCGATCGCCGGCACCGTCATCGAGCGCACGGCCGCCGCCGACGCACCGGTCGGCCCTGACAGTGTCCTGTTCACCATCGCGGATCTCAGCTCTCTCTGGCTCACGGTGCGCGTACCGGAAACCAGCGTCGCAGCTATTCGTCGGGGCCAAGCGGTCAGCGTGGTTGTGGGCGGAATGCCCGATCGACCTGTCGAAGGCCGCGTCGAATATATCGCGCCGATCGTCGCGCCCGAGACCCGGACCGTGGATGTTCGAGTGCAGGTGCCCAACAGAAACCGCGATCTCCGTCCCGGCGCGTCGGCCAGCGCGCGATTCGACCTGCCCAATGCACCAGAGGCAAGCGGTGAGGCACGCGTGCTCGTGCCACGCACGGCCATTCAGGAACTCAATCAATCGACTGTGGTGTTCGTGCCAAGCGGGGAGAATCGATTCAAACGCCAGCCAGTCACGCTCGGCGCCAGTTTCGGCAACGACGTCGAAGTGCTATCAGGCGTCAAGGCCGGCGATCGCATCGTCATCCGGGGCGCGTTCACACTGAAGGCGCAAGCCTTGCGCGGCGCCGTCGCGGATCCGCACTAGGAGACGGCTGTGATCAACCGAATCATCCGCTCGGCGCTCGACAGCGGCACGCTAGTGCTCTGCTGCCTGCTGATCGCGATAGGTGCCGGCATCTTTGCTTACCGACAGCTGTCAACGGACGTGTTTCCGGATCTCACGGTGCCGGTATTCAACGTCATCACACAGAACGCGGCGATGGCACCCGAAGAACTCGAACTGTCCGTCACGCTGCCGCTCGAGAGTTCCTTGAATGGATTGCCCGGCGTGCGCCGGATCCGATCGGTCACCCAGCAAGGCGTTTCTCAGGTGACGGTGGAGTTCGAGAGTGACATCGACTACTGGCGAGCGCGCCAGTTGGTCACGGAACGACTCGCGCAGGTCCTTCCCCAACTGCCAGAGGGCACTCGGCCCCCACTTCTGTCGAGTCTCACGAACCGCCTCAACGAGGTGTACGAGTATCTCGTGGAAGGCGACGTCGACCCGATGCAACTGCGTGACATCGCAGAATTCGATTTGCGCTATCGGATTCTGGCGGTTCCTGGCGTTGCGAGCGTCGAGCGCCTCGGCGGCGTCCTCCGGCAGTACCAAGTGCAGCTCGACTCGAACCGCATGCGGGCACTGGGTATCAGTCTGGACGAGGTGCTTGACGCAGTCCGGGCCAGCAACGAGAACGCGCCTGGAGGCGTGGTGTCAACTGGCGAGACTGAGTTCACGGTGCGAAGCCTGGGCCGGATTGAATCGCTCGAGGACCTCAAGCGATCGGTAATCACCGTTCGGCACGGCACGCCCGTGACCATCACTGATGTCGCCGCGGTAGTGCAGGGTGGCGCTGTGCGCCGAGGTCTCGCCCGTGCCGGAGGACGTGAAGTCGTCAGCTCACGCATCATCAAACAGGTTGGCGCGGACACCGTTGACGTCACGCGCGCGGTCCGGCAGGCGCTCGAAGAAGCGCAGAAGACACTGCCTCCCGGTGTGCACGTCCGAACGGTGTACGACCAATCCGAGCTGATCGGACACGCATTGAGCAGCGTCCAGCATGCGATTCTTGTCGGCGCCGCGCTCGTCGTGATCGTGCTCTTCGTCCTGCTCGGCGATCCGCGCTCCGCGCTGATTGTGACGGTGACGTTGCCACTCTCGGTCATCCTCGCAGGTATTGCCATGCGCTGGTTCGGCGCCGGCATCAACACGATGACGCTCGGTGGCCTTGCCATTGCGGTGGGCATCCTGGTGGATGCCGCCATCATCATGACGGAGAACATCCATCACCGCCTGACGACCGGCAGCGGCAGCCGGCGAGAACGCGTGCTGCAGGGAGCGATTGAAGTCGGCCGGCCGATCGCGTTTGCAACGGCCATTATCATGGCCGTCTTTCTTCCGTTGTTTCTCATGACGGGATCGAGGGCCGTCTGTACCGCCCGCTCGCGTTGACGGTCGTGAGCGCGATGGGTGCATCTCTGATCCTCTCGCTCACGCTCGTACCGATGCTGTGCGCGTGGTGGCTGAAGTCAACGGACGAGGGGGTGGTGGAATCTGACGTGGCCGTGGTCCGCGCCGTCAAGCGGGTCTATGTACCCTCGCTTGCATGGGCGTTTCGCCACGCGTGGCTCGTGCGTGGAGCCTCGCTCGCCGTCACGATCCCAGCGTTCGTTGCCCTCATGTACGTGGGCACGGAGTTCATGCCGGAACTCGACGAAGGCGCGCTGCTGATCCAGACCGTGTTGCCGGGCGAGGCGTCGCTCGAGCAGGTGGATAAGACCAATCTGCAAGCCCAGGAGGCCATCGCGAGCGTGGCTGGAGTGGCGTCGGTCTCGCGTCGCACCGGGCGGTCCGAGGAGACGGAAGATCCGATGCCGCACGTCCTGAGCGACGTGCTCGTGCAGCTGAAGCCCGCAAACGAACGCGCGAGCACCGACGCCGTCGCCGACGAGATCCGCGAGGCACTTGAACAGGTCCCTGGCGTGGCCGCGCTGTTCACGACACCGCTCGGGATGCGCATCGACGAAGGGTTGGGAGGCACGCCAGCGGAGTTGAGCATCCGGGTCTTCGGTCCGGACTTGAACGAGCTCGGGCGAATCTCCCAGCAGATCGCGGCCATCGCGACGCACGTGAACGGAGTCACTGACCTGCGCGTCGAGCAGGCGAGCGGGGTTCCGCAGCTGCAGGTTCGGATCGATCGAGTCGCCGCCGCGCGCCTGGGCATGACGGCCGGAGAAGTCGCGGAGGGCGTCCGCGTTGCGCTGGGCGGAGAGGTCGTTTCGGAGTTCTGGGAAGGACAGCGCAACTACGGCATCCAAGTCCGCCAGGCGGAGGCATTCCGGACGGATATCGCGCAGATTGCCGACGCTGCCGCTGATGTCTGCCACGGGCCAGCTCGTCCCACTGGAGCAGGTGGCTCGCATCGAGCAGGCAGTGGGCCAAGCATCATTCGTCGGGAGAACGTGGTTCGGCGGATTGCCGTGGAAGCCAGCGTCGAGGGCCGCGACCTGGGTTCGACGGTGCGAGAGCTGCAGACTCGTATTGCTGCGCAGGTGAAGCTGCCCAGCAACTACTACATCAATTTCGGCGGGCAGTTCGAACAGCAGGAACGCGCATTCGAGGCACTGGCCATGGCCATCGCCCTCGCCGTCGCACTCGTGTTCGTGCTGCTCCTGATGGCGCTCGGTTCGCTCGCGGAGGTCTCGGTCATCTTGCTGACGCTGCCTGATGCGTTCGTTGGCGGCATCGTGGCGCTCCTGCTGATGGGTGAAACGCTGAACGTGTCATCGGCGGTAGGCTTCATCGGATTGTTCGGAATCGCCGTCCAGAACGGGCTCGTATTGATCGCGCAAACGCGCGGGATGGTCGACGAGGGTCTGCCGTTCGATGATGCGCTTGCGTCAAGCGAGTATCGGTCGTGTGAGGCCGAAGCTGATGACGGCGAGTTGCGCGATGCTCGGGCTTCTGCCGTTGGTTCTTCTGCCCGGTCAGGGTGGCGAACTCGAACGACCACTCGCGATCGTGATGATCGGTGGCCTCACGACGTCGACGCTGTTCACGCTCCTGGCCTTACCGACGTTCTACTCGCTCGTTGTTACCTTGAAGGCTCGTTGGCGACGTGCGCCGGCTGTGTAGCAAGGAAGGACAATGAGCACAGGGTGACATCGCGCGGAATCGACGAGGGGAAACAACAATGCCCGAACTACCAATCGCTTGTACGTTGACGCCTGAAGCCTTGAGAACCCGTCGCGAAGGTCTGTTATCGGACCTTGTGCGGCGAGCGGAGCGCCGCGAGGATCTCGCCGACGGACTGCGTCTCGAGTTTGCGCCGTCGGCAGAAACGATTGCGCTCATCGCGCGAGCCGTCGAGGCCGAACGTCACTGCTGCCGCTTCCTTCGATTCGGCATGACAGTGGAACCCAATGGCGGACCAGTGTTCCTTGAGCTGACCGGACCTGCTGGGACTCGAGAGTTCGTCAGCGCCTTGATCGAAGAGTGACCACCAACGTTGTCATCTTCGCGCTCGCGGCGTTTTTCGAGATCGCGGGTTGCTTCGCATTCTGGATGTCGCTTCGCCGCGGCGCCACGCCGCTGATGGCTGTGCTCGGCGTGGTAAGCCTGATAGCGTTCGCGTTTGCGCTGACGCGAGTGGACTCAGCATTTGCCGGCCGGGCATATGCGGCGTACGGCGGGATTTACATTGTGGCGTCGCTGGTTTGGCTTTGGCTGATCGAGGGACAAGCGCCCACGCGCACCGATCTGGTGGGAGCCGCCCTGGCGATCTCGGGTGCCCTGATCATCATCGGCTTTGCCGCGCGGGTGCGCTGAGAGTCACGCGGCAACAAGACTGCCCAGCGATTGCCCGCTGGCAGTTCGCCGACCGTCAGGGCCACCTCAGCAAAGCTAACCAATGGGTGTCAGATCTACCTTCCCCGATCGTCACAAACCGAAGCTCATTCTGACTCTGGGCGCCCTGGCGGCGGTCTTCGCCCGCAGGTACCGACACGAACTCTTTCTCTGACACGCCAATCCTGTTCGCGGCCGTAGATCAACGATATCTGGGCGACGCGCCGCTTGCCGAGAACGAGAACGTTGTCGCAGTCGTCAATGACGCTCCTCGGCTGTTCGATGACATCCTGCAATTGCTGCGAGAGTCTCACCTCACTGCTCTCTCCGTCCGCCATCCGTCCACCGACAGCGCCGCGAGACGGGACCGACTTCGGTATGTAGATATTTGCCGAGGAAATTTGGAGCCGGCGCTCGGACTTGAACCGAGGACCTGCTGATTACGAATCAGCTGCTCTGCCAACTGAGCTACGCCGGCTTGGCGGGTGGGCGTCAGCGGCTTTTTGCAAAGTCGCTGAACCTGACGAGTGTAGCGCGCGCTGGGCCCCGCGACAAGGCGAATCGCCGGTCGAATGTATGTGGCCAGCGGTGGACGTGCGCAGAGGCAGCGTTGCTGCTGCAGGCCCGTGGCCCGCAACCTGTAGGGGCGTAGCCGGCGCGGCGCAGGCCGCGCCCCTCAGAACCCCGAGAGCGCGAGCTCGATCGTGCGCGAGGCCGACAACGCGCAGCGGACGACCGCCACGCCAACCGCCCCCGCTGTGAGCCCGATGCCGATCGTCCAGATCCGCAAGGCCATGGCGCGCTCCCTTCGTCGACTCTGTCGACGGATTCGCGGCTACGCGGCTTCGGCGTGCCCGACGACCGCGGCTGGCAGCGCGGGCTGCCGGTTGACGCGCACGGTGCGGCGGCGCGGCGTGCTCGCCACCAGGCGCGGCGCGGTCGGCGGACGACGCTCGGCTTTCATCGAGGTGCGCAGGCGCGACAGCGCCAGAGAGCGGAGCTGCGAGATGCGCGATTCGGAAAGGCCCATGGCGCGCGCGATTTCGGCCATGGTCAGGTCGTCCTCGTAGTAGAGCGCCAGCACCTTGCGCTCGCGATCGGGCAGGCGGCTCACGGCGCGGCGCAGTTCGCCACGCTCCTCGGCCCGCTCGAGCTCGACGTCCGGCCCCTCTTCGATGCACCCGATGGCACGCGCCAGCGCGCGCTGGTCGTCGCCGGACGCTTCCTCGAACGCCACGAACCCGCTGTTCTCCGCGCGCTCGACCTGACGGCTGGCCCGCACGTACGCCTGCCCCGAGAGTCCCATCGCGCCCGCCACCTCGTGGTCGAGCGGCTCGCGGCCGAGCGCCTGCCGGAGCTCCGTGCGCGCCGACTTGAGGCTCCGCTCCAGCCGACGCGTCCGGCGCGAGGCCGTGTCCAGAGCCCGCAGCGCGTCGAGCATCGACCCCCGGACCCGCCGGGCAGCGAACGCTTCAAACGGCACGCCCGAGGCCGGCTTGTAACGCCGCGCAGCGTCGAGCAGACCCACCACCCCCTCGCCGATCAGCTCGTTCATCTCGACCTGCGCCGGCAAACGGCGAATCAGGCCAACGGCCACCTTCCGAACGAGCGACAGGTGGTTGATGACGAGTCGGTCACGCTCCACATAAGAAACGTCAGCGAGGGACATGGGTCTCGGGCCTCCGGAACGACGGGGTCCGACATGAACCGCACGCCGCTGCTCATATGAGCAAGCGGTCTGCCGTCCCCTGGCGGGTCGTGCCAGCCCGAGCTGGAACAGGAATCCCCAATGAAATCGGCCGTTCTCGCGAGACCTTCAATCCGCTAGGCCGGCTCGAGGCGCCGGTCCGACGACAGGTGCGTCGGAAAACCGACAGGGCCCCGGAGAATCGACGGTTTCCCGGCGACCGCACACGCGCGGTCGCACACGTTCTCCACGCGTGCGCGCGACGACGACGCGATCAGCCCGCGCGATCGATGCGCCGCCACACGCCGTCGATCAGGCGCTCGTGAGGAAGGAATCGCGCCTTGTAGGAGAGATGCCGGCAGTCGCTGACGTACAGACCGAGATACACGTACCGCAACCCCCACGCGCGACACGCCTCGATCTCTTTGAGGATGCAGTAGGTGCCCAGGCTCACGCGTGGAAACGACGGCTCGAACGCGCAGTACACCGCCGAGAGGGCTTCGCGTCCGCGATCGGCCACCGCCACCGCCACCAGCTCCTGCTTGTAGCGGCACGCCAGCTCGATGGTGTCGCAGCACGTGTCGACGAGGAACGACCGGTACGCCGCGACGTCGACGTCGGGCGCTTCGCCCGGCATGGCGAGACGACGCATCCACTTGTGACGGGCGTAGAGCCGCGCGCGCTCTTCGTCGGCGATGGCCGGCCCGATCCGGACGGTCAAGAGACGATCGCCGTTCGCGAGCACGCGTCTCAACGAGGCCGACGGCTTGAAGGTTTCGAGGTCGATGCGAATGGGTTCGCACGCCCTGCACGCGGGGCAGCTTGGCCGGTAGAGGAACACGCCCTGGCGGCGGTCGCCTTCCGCAAGCGCCCCGTCGAGCTCCTCTCGCCGAAGCCGGCGCTCCGACACGCGCAGCGGAAAGCGGGCGAGCCGATCCGGCAGATACGGACATGTGTCGAGTGCGTCGTAGACGAGGTACTGCCGGACCACGAGATGATTGTAGGCGACTGGAGCGGCTGGAGCGCAGGGGGCGGCTGGAGCGGAGGGGGCGACTGGAGCGGATGGGGCGACTGGAGCGGCTGGAGCGGATGGAGCGGATGGAGCGACTGGAAACGATGTCCCCGGCCCAGCCCTGCCTGGGGGTTCCGCTCCAGCCGTTCCCATCCGCTCCAGCCGTTCCCATCCGCTCCAGTCGCTCCATCCGCACCAGCCGCTCCAGTTCTCTGGTAGCATCGAGGGTTCAGACGCCGCGCGGCGGCCTCGCCATCAGCCCATGCCCGAGCCTCCGGTCCCCCAACTGCGCCCGATCGTCATCCGCGGAGCCCGCACGCACAACCTGCGGAACGTGGACCTCACGATCGCGCCTCGCCGACTCACCGTCGTCACCGGCGTGAGCGGGTCGGGGAAGTCGTCGCTCGCCTTCGACACCCTGTATGCCGAAGGGCAGCGCCGGTACGTGGAGTCGCTCTCGGCCTACGCTCGGCAGTTCCTCGAGCGGATGGAGCGGCCCGATGTCGATGCGGTCGAGGGCATTCCACCGGCGATTGCCATCAGGCAGAAGAACAGCGTCCGCAACCCGCGCTCCACCGTGGGTACGACGACGGAGATCCACGACTATCTGCGGCTGTTGTTCGCGCGGATCGGCCGGACGATCTGCCGGCAGTGCGGCCGCGACGTGGTGCGCGAGACGGCCGAAGCGGTGGCCGACAAGCTCGGCGCGCTCGCGGCCGGCACCCGCCTCCTGATCGGTTTCGAGATGCCGATCGTCCGCGGCGCGGGACTCGTCGGGGGCGGTGCCGACGCCGCCGAGGATGACGCCGGCGAGAACGGCAACGGCAACGGAAAAAGCGGGAAGGCCCGGCTGGAGAGCGCCGCCTCGACCGACCCGCTCCGCGACACCCTGGATGCGCTCCGCCGGAAGGGGTTCGCCCGGTTGCTGCTCGGCGGCCGTGCCGTGCATCTCGACGAGATTGATGCGGCGTCGCTCGCCGACCGCTCTTCGCTCGAGGTCATCGTCGACCGCATCAAGCTCGATGGCGACCTGCGCGCCCGGCTCACCGACTCAGTCGAGATGGCCTACCTCGAAGGCGGCGGTTCGGCCTTCGCGCTCGATGTCACCGAGGAAGCCGGGCCGGTGAGGCACCGGTTCAGCGAGCGGTTCGAATGCCGCGTGTGCGGCATCGGCTACGAGCTGCCGCAGCCGCGGCTCTTCTCGTTCAACAACCCGTTCGGCGCCTGTCCGACGTGCCACGGGTTCGGCAACGTGATGGAGCTCGATCTCGGGCTCATCGTGCCGGACCCGACCAAGTCGCTGCAGCAGAATGCGATCGAGCCGTGGAGCAAACCGCACTACCGCTCGCATCTCGGTGCGCTGAAGCGCGCGGCGCGCGCGGCGCACGTGCGTCTCGAGGTGCCGTGGCGCGACCTCTCCGACGAGGAGCGGCACTTCGTCCTGCAGGGCGACGGCAAGGATTTCGAGGGCGTGCACGGCTTCTTCCGCTGGCTCGAACGGAAGAAATACAAGGTTCACATCCGCGTCTTCCTGAGCCGCTATCGCGGCTATCAGACCTGTCCCGAATGCAACGGCACGCGCCTGCGGCGCGAAGCGCGCGACGTGCAGGTCGGCCGGGCAGACCATCGATCAGGTCTGCGCGCGGACGGTGCGCGAATCGGCGGCGTTCTTCGCCGGCCTCGAGCTCTCCGAGCGCGAGGCGGCGATCGCCGAGAAGGTGCTGCGGGAGATTCGGCGGCGGCTCACGTTTCTCGAGGACGTCGGGCTCGACTACCTGACGCTCGACCGCCTGTCGTCGACGCTGTCCGGCGGCGAGTCGCAGCGCATCAGCCTGGCGACGGCCCTGGGCTCGGCGCTGGTCGGCACGCTCTACGTGCTCGACGAGCCGTCGATTGGCCTCCATCCGCGCGACAACCTGCGCCTCATCGACATCCTTCGTCAGCTTCGCGATCAGGGCAACACGGTGCGTCGTCGTCGAGCACGATGCCGACATGATTCGCGTGGCCGACGAGGTCGTCGATCTCGGGCTCGGCGCCGGCGAGCAGGGCGGGCGCATCGTCTATTCGGGTGGGCTCGACGGGCTGCTACGCGAGCCGCGATCGCTGACGGCCAAGTACCTGCGCGACGATCTCGCGATCCCGATTCCGGCCATCGCGGCGCAAGCCGGCCAAGTCAGCAGATGCGCATCGTTCGGCGCGCGCGAGCACAACCTGAAGGGCATCGACGTCGACATCCCGCTCGGGGTGCTCACCGTGGTGACCGGCGTCAGCGGCTCGGGCAAGTCCACGCTGGTCCACGACGTCCTCTACGCGGCCATCAAGCGGGCGAAGGGCGACTGGGACCGCCGCATCGGCGCGTGCGATCGGGTCGAAGGCATCGAGCTACCTGAGTGACGTGGTGCTCGTCGATCAGGCGCCGATCGGCCGTACGCCGCGGTCGAATCCGGTGACCTATCTGAAGGCGTTCGATCGCGATCCGCGACCTGTTCGCTTCGACGAAGGACGCGCGCATGCGCGGGCTCACGCCCAGCCACTTCTCGTTCAACGTCCCGGGCGGACGCTGCGAGGCGTGCGAGGGCGAAGGCCAGGTTCGCGTCGAGATGCAGTTCCTCGCCGACGTGTTCGTGCCGTGCGACCAGTGCGAGGGCAAGCGCTTCCGCCCGCAGGTGCTCGAGGTCCGCTACAAGGGGCGCAACATCCACGAGGTGCTCGACCTCACGGTGCGCGAGGCGCTCGGCTTCTTCGCGGCGTCACCGAAGGTCCTGCGCCGTCTGCACGTGCTCGACGAGATCGGCCTCGGCTACCTGCGCCTGGGCCAGCCGGCGACGACGCTCTCGGGCGGCGAAGCGCAGCGCATCAAGATCGCCTCGCACCTCGTGACCGCAGACCGGCGAGCGGATGCTCTACATCCTCGACGAGCCGACGACGGGGCTGCACTTCGACGACATCGCGAAGCTCCTGACCGCGCTACGCAAGCTGCTGCACGCGGGCCACTGCTCCTCGTCATCGAGCACAACCTCGACGTCATCAAGTGCGCCGACTGGGTGATCGACCTCGGACCCGAGGGCGGCGAGGCCGGCGGGCGCCTGGTCGGCGCGGGCATCCCCGAAGAGATTGCCGCCATTCCGGAATCGCATACCGGCCGCCACCTCGCTGAGGTGCTGGGTGCCTCGGAGCGCCGAGCTGTTGGTGAAAAGTGAAGAGGAAGGAAGGGGTCGGGTGCTATTTCTCGAGATGACGAACGAGAAATAGCACCCGACCCCTTCCTCGGTCGATCCGATGCCGCTCGATCGCTCGTTCTACGACCGGCCGACGCTGGTCGTCGCCCGCGATCTGATTCGGCACGCTGCTCGTGCACGACACGCCGGCAGGGCGCGCCAGCGGCATCATCGTCGAGGTCGAGGCCTACATCGGCGAGTCCGATCCCGCGTGTCACGCCGCGGCTGGACGCACACGCCGCAACGCGCCGCTGTACGGTCCGCCCGGCATCGCCTACGTGTACCTGAACTACGGGATGCACTACCTGGTGAATGCGGTGACCGAGGCGATGGATTCGCCCGCGGCCGTGCTGATTCGCGCGCTGCAGCCGCTCGAGGGCATCGAGCTGATGCGCCGCGCGGCGTGCTGCGCGGAACGGCGCGCCGGCATCGTCCGTCGGAAGCAGCGATTTGCCGCGGGCCGGGGAACCTGACGAAAGCGCTCGGCATCTCGCTGCGACCACAACGGGCTCGACCTGTGCGGTCGACGCTCTACATCATCGATGACGGCGGCCCGGTCGACCGGGCCCCGTCGTGTGGGGCCCGCGGATCGGCATCTCGGTCGGCGCCGACGTGCCCGTGGCGCTGCTACGTCGAGGGCCACCCCTGCGGTGTCCGGGCGCGCGCGGCGGTCTATTCCGCCCCGTCCCGGCGGCGCATCGGCATCTGATCCCACCGACTTCGCACTCTTCAGGTCCTGATGGTCGCGCCTTCGCGGATGACGCTCGAGCGGTGACCATGCTGCCGACGGGGGTTTCGAGCAGGGCACGCTGCAGCTGCGCCGGGTCGTCGACGTGCGCTTGCCGTTGAACCGAGACGACGACGTCGCCGGGGCGCAGGCCGGCGCGATAGGCCGACGAGCTGCGGGCCATCTCCCAGACGAGCGCGCCGCTCGTATCGCGCAGGCCCAGGTCGCGCGCGAGCTCCGGCGTCATCGCTGGCGAGCCGCATCACGCCGATCGAGCCGCGCGTGATCTCGCCGGTCTTGATCAGCTCGTCGGCCACACGCCGGGCGATGTTGCTCGGGATGGCGAAGCCGATGCCCTGGTCGCCGCCGCTCTGCGAATAGATCCAGGTGTTGATGCCGACCAGCTCGCCGCGCCGGTTGATCAGCGCGCCGCCCGAGTTGCCCGGATTGATGGCGGCGTCGGTCTGAATGTAGTCGACGAGCGCCGACACGTCGTCGTAGGTGCGGTTCATGCCGCTGACGATGCCGAGCGTCACCGTCTGTCCGAGCTGATAGGGATTGCCGATGGCGAGCACCCATTCCGCCACTTTCAGGCTGCTCGAATCGCCCCAGGCGACGGTCGGCAGACCGCGCTCCGTGATCTTGCAGCAGCGCGAGGTCGGTATAGCGGATCGAGGCCCACCAGCTTCGCCGGCCGCTCGCGCTTGTCGTTCAGGATGACCGTGATCGACTGCTGCGCGCCGCGCAGTTGCTCGCCGATGACGTGGTTGTTGGTCAGCACGTAGCCGTCGGCCGAGACGATGACGCCCGAGCCGGCGCTCTCGCCGCGCGTCGGCGGCAGAAACCCATCGTCGCCGAAGAGCCGGCCGAAGAACGGGTCGCGGGCGAACGGCGAGCGCTGCCGCACGACCTGCACCGACGAGATGTTGACGACGGCGGGCGACGGTCCGCGCGGCAATCTGTGTGAAGTCGGGCAGCGACCGTCGCGATCGGCTGCTGCGCCGACGCCGGCGACGACCTGCGCGGCGGCGGCTGCCGCGGCGCGTTGCGTGCGCTGTCTGGCGTCGAGCGATTGCAGTCGGCCGGTCACCTGCGTGCCCGCGACGAATCCCACCGCCAGTACTGCTCCCGTCGCGAGCCACCGACTCAACATCGAGAACGCCTCCACGATAGATCTCGTCACGGCCAAGGCTCAGCGGCTCAGGCGTGCTCGTCTAGGATACTGCAGGCTCGCGCGTGGCCGCGACGACGTTGCAGGCCCGAGCGCCGACGGGCCGCGTCGCGTGTTAGCGTGTCTCGCCGATGCGCGATCCGGTCCAGGACATCGTTTCGTGGCACGAGCGGCTGCGCCGCGCGCCGGGCGGGTCGTCCGGCTGGTCGCCGCCGGTGGACGTCTACGAGACCGCGGACGAGTACGTGCTCGTCATCGAGCTGGCGGGTCTCGACGCGCACGATTTCGGCGTGCACGCCACCGACGACGCGCTGACCGTCAGCGGACGCGCGCGGACGCCGGCGCCGGCGACGGCCGGTTCCTGCACGTCGAGCGCGGGCACGGCGCGTTCTCGCGCACCTTCAGCCTTCCCGCAGCGGATCGACGTCGGCGGACATCCGCGCCGACTTCCGCGACGGCCTGCTGACATTCGACGCTGCCGAAACGGCAGGCGCCCGGCCGCCCGTCCGCATCGAGACTCGGCTGCCGTGCTAAGATCCGTCGCTGCAGCGCTCGACTCGCGCAGTCAACCGGTGTGCCGTAGACCGAGGGAGTCTGCGGGCGCCTGCGTCCGGCTGCCGCGGCCGGCGCCGCGTCCTCTCACCTTCCAGGACTTGCACGCGGTCATGAACTCAGTTCCAGCCACCCGTCTCCGCAAGGGGAATCTCGTCAAGCACAACGGCGATCTCTGCCGCGTCGTCGAGCAGCAGCACGTCACGCCCGGGCAACCTGCGCGGGTTCGTTCGCGCGAAGATGCGCAAGGTGAAGGACGGCTCGCTGTTCGAGCACCGGTTCCGCTCGGAAGACATGGTGGAGCGCGCGTCGCTCGACGAGCGGGAGATGCAGTACCTCTACAAGGACGGCTCGGGCTTCTGCTTCATGGACACGGCGAGCTACGAGCAGATCCAGCATGTCGGAGGAGGCGCTCGGCGACTCGATGAACTACCTGCTGCCCGAATCCACCATCAAGGTGGAGTTCTACGAGGGCACGCCGGTCGGCATCGAGCTGCCGGCGACGGTCGACCTGAAGGTGCACGACACGGCGCCCGGCATCAAGGGCGCGACGGCCAACGCGCAGGTCAAGCCCGCGACGCTCGAGACCGGCCTCGTCGTCACCGTGCCGGCGTTCATCAACAACGGCGACCTGATTCGCGTGAACACCGAGACGGGCGAGTATCAGAGCCGGGCCTAGACCGCGACTGCGACGAGCGACGAGTGACGAATCGCGAGCTACGAGCTAGCTACCTGATCGAGCGCGATTGCGCACTCTCGTCCGTGCTCGATCGCGACAGCTCGTCGACGTCCAGCACGTCGCTCTTAACTCGTCATTCGTAGCTCGATAGCTCGTCGCAGCGTCCTATGGACGATGTTCGTCGCAAGCCCCACGCGGGCTGGATCGAAGTCATCACCGGCAGCATGTTCAGCGGCAAGAGCGAGGAGCTCATCCGCCGGCTGCGGCGCGCGCAGATCGCGCGCCAGCGCGTGCAGATCTTCAAGCCGCGCATCGACAACCGCTACGGCGACGAGCACATCACCTCGCACAGCGAGATGCGCATCGCCTCGACGAACGTCGACAGCTCGCGCGAGCTGCTCGACGCGCGTGAGCGACGACACCGAAGTCGTGGGCATCGACGAAGGCCAGTTCTTCGACGCCGAGCTGCCGGCGGTGTGCAACACGCTCGCCGACCAGCGGCAAGCGCGTCATCGTCGCGGGCCTCGATCAGGATTATCTGGGCAAGCCCTTCGAGCCGATGCCGCAGCTGCTGGCGATCGCCGAGTACATCACCAAGACGCTCGCCATCTGCGTCGTCTGCGGCGAGCCCGCCAACCACACGCAGCGGCTCGTCGCAGCAGCGAGCGCGTGCTCGTCGGCGCGCAGGGCGCCTACGAAGCGCGCTGCCGCGCCTGCTTCGATCCGACGCTCGCAGGCTGAGCTGACGAGCCGACGAACTACGAGTGACGAGACTGTCGGAGTCGAGTGCGCGAACTCCGTCATCGACATCGCTCGAGCCTCGTAAGGTCAGTCAGCACGGTCGTCTGCGTCCTAAACGTCGTCGCGCTCGTCGTGCGCGCCGAGGTCGAGCGGCTTGCCGGTGAAGTGGATGTCGTGGCCGGCGATCTTGTCGCGCAGCAGGCGGCGGGCCTCGGCGTAGTACTGCGCGCGGCACCACGAGGCTGCGGGCCAGCCGCTTCATCGCGCGGAATGAGCAGCAGCGTGATCTCGGGCTCCTCGCGCCAGCGAGAGGCCGCCGATTGTCGCGTACGGCATGTAGCCCGTTTCCACCCAGACGCCATCCTCGTAGAAGCCGCGGCCGATGCGCGACGCTGCAGCGGCACCAGATAGCCGTAGTAGAGGAACATCATCGCCTCGCCGAAGACGTGCCGGGATCGCGTGCGGACGCCGAGCGAGTGCGCAGGCAGCATGCTTCGATGAGGAGCACGAGGCCGAGCATGACGCCCATGGACGAGGAACAGGCCGTAGGAGGGCGGGTGCTTGGGGCCGGGCCAGGTGAGCACGCGCCGCGAGCGCAGGCGCAGGAACCGCAGGAACTGCACGAGCGAGCCAGAGGTTGGCGACCAGGAAGCCGCACCCAGCACGAGCAGTACGCGCGGAACCACCCAGTCGAGCATCGGTCGGGAGTTCGGCGGAGTCGCGGCACTCAGCTCGCCAGTCGAGCGGACGCTTGGACCTGCACTCTAGAGCCCGAACTCAGCGCCAGCAGGTTCCACGAGCCAGCCGATCGGGCCGAGACCCGTGCGCCGTCGGGTCGCCCAGCCAGTCGGGCGGCGTCAGCCAGACGAACGCGAGGATGGCGACCACCATCAGGTCGTACTGCCAGGTGGCGCGCTCGTAGGTCCAGTACATGCGTTCGCCAGATCAGGCCAGCGGCAGCGGCAGCCGGGCTGGTGCGGCATCGCGCCGAGCTCGTCGCGGCGGCGGGCGCGTTAGGCATCAGGCGTCGTGGCCGCCGGCGCGCGGCTTGGCGCGCTCGAGCTCGCGCCAGGTGAAGTAGATGCGGTCGGCGACGGTGAGCACCGACAGCACGAGGATCACCCACAGCACCGCGGCCATGCGGTTCGTGAACGCGCCGATCATGAAGAGCACGATGCGCTCGGGCCGCTCCATGAAGCCGACCTTGCACTTCTCGACGATCGATTCGGCGCGGGCGCGGGTGTAGCTGGTCAGCACGGTGAAGATCATCGCCAGGGCCGTGACGAGCACGTAGTCGGTGCGGCCGAGCGACGAGTAGAGATAGACGAGGCCGAGGAACAGGGCGAGGTCCGAGAACCGGTCCATGACCGAGTCCCAGAAGCCGCCGAAGGCCGACTCGATCTGCCGCTCGCGCGCCACCTTGCCGTCGATGAAGTCGAAGATGTTCGCGACGATCATGATGATGCCCGGCCAGCACGAAGCGGCCGAGCGCCAGGGCCCACGCGGCCGCGACGTTGATGACGACGCCGATCGAAGGTCAGCACGTTGGGGTGAATCCGCAGCACGACGCAGACGCGGATGATGGCGCGCAGCGGGAACATGCAGATCGCGCCGATGAGGCCGGTGAAGGTCATGACGGATGCAGCAGAAGGTGGCTGCCGGCCCGTATAATCGAGAAGGGCCGCGCTCGAGACCGACCGCAAACGCGCGAGTCTAACAGGTCGGCGCGGTCCGCCGCTCAACCTGCGCTCGAACGGCCGAGCGGCCGCGTCCCGCGACCCGCCGGGTACGCATTCCGGGCCATGCCCATCGCCAACCTCAAGGACCAGATCGCGCGGCTGCCCGAGCAGCCCGGGGTCTACCTGTACTTCAACCGGGCAGGCGAGACGATCTACGTGGGCAAGGCGCGCGTGCTGCGCGACCGGGTGCGCAGCTACCTCGGCGCGCAGGGCACCGATCCGAAGACCGACGCCCTCCTCGACGAGGCCGACCGGCTCGAGGTCGATCGTCACCGACTCGGTGGTCGAGGCGCTGGCGCTCGAGAACAACCTCATCAAGCAGCGGTCGCCGAAGCTACAACATCCTGCTGCGGGACGACAAGAACTACCCCTACCTGCAGCTCACGACGGCGAGGCCGTTCCCGCGCCTGCTCGTCGCGCGGCGCGTCGAGCCGGACGGCGACGCCTACTCCGGGCCGTTCCTGCCGGCGTCGCTGGCCCGTCGCACGATCAGCCTGTCGCACCGGCTGTTCGGCCTGCGCTCGTGCAACGAGGTCATCACCGGGCAGCGCGGCCGCCCGTGCCTCGAGTACGACATCAAGCGCTGCCTCGCGCCGTGCGTCGCGACGACTCTGCTCGCCCGGAGGAATACCGGCCGTGCGGTGGCCGACGCGCGGCTGCTTCCTCGAGGGCCGGCGCGACGAGCTGATCGCCGACCTCGAGTCGCGCATGCGACGACGGCGGCATCCAGCGAGCGCTTCGAGCAGGCCGCGCAGCTGCGCGACGCGATGCGGACCGTCGAGACGCTGCGCGACCGCCAGCAGAAGATGGCGACGCCGCGCCTGGGCGATCGCGACGCCTTCGGCGTGAAGATCGGGCCGGCGGGCGCGGTCGTGCAGGTCTTCCAGGTGCGCGGCGGCCGCGTGGTCGATCGCGTCGAGCTGTGGACCGGCGACCGAGGCGTCGGGCGCGAGCGAGGCCGACGTGCTCGACGCGGCGCTGCAGCAGTTCTACGAGATGCAGACGCCGCCGCCGGAGGTGCACGTGCCGGTGGCGCTTCCCGATGCGGAGCGATGCTCGAGGAATGGCTGTCGTCGCGCGCCGGGCGCAAGGTCCGGATCGTCGTGCCGCGCCGCGGCGACAAGCGCGGGCTGCTCGATCTCGCCATGCGCAACGCCTCGCTCGCCTACGACGCGCGCGGCGACGACGGGTCGCTGTCAGCAGTCCGAAGCGCTCGACACGCTGCGCGGCGCCCTGCACCTGCCGTCGCTGCCGCGCCGCATCGAGTGCTTCGACATCTCGACGATCCAGGGCAGCGAGACCGTCGCCTCGATGGTGGTCTGCGAGGACGGCCGGATGCGGCGGAGCGAGTACCGCAAATTCCGGATTCGCGGCGACCGGCGCGCTAGGTCGACCGGCTGGCTATCGGGCCGAAGCCGGCAACCAGGGTGGGCCGAAGACGCCGCTTCCCTCGCCGCGTCCTCGACGATTTCGCGTCGATGCACGAAGTCGTCCTGCGCCGCTACCGGCGGCTCGCGGAGTCGGGCGGGCCGTTCCCGGACCTGATCGTCATCGACGGCGGCAAGGGCCAGCTCTCCGCAGCATACGAGGCGCTCCGCGCGCTCGGGCTCGAGCGGCTCGTGGCCATCGGCCTCGCCAAGCAGGAGGAGCTGTCTTCACGCGCGACTCGCTCGACGCCATTGCGCTTTCCGCGCGAGAGTCCGGCGCTGCGGCTGCTCCAGCGCATCCGCGACGAGGCGCACCGCTTCGCGGTGACCTTCCACCGCAAGGCGCGCTCGATGCGCGACCTGCGGTCGGAACTCGACGACGTCCCGGGGATCGGGGCCGGGCGGAAGGCGCTGCTGACGCGATTCGGCAGCCTGGCCGGCGTCCGCCGCGCCACGCGCGAGGAGCTCACTGCGGCCGTCGGCGCAAAGGCGGCTGACGCCATCCTCGGCCATTTCAGATGACGTTTCCGCGCACGTAGGCCCATGACCGAGGCGCGCGAGCCTCCGCCTCCACCACCGCCAGTCGCGCTCGCGACGGGATCGGTCGTCGCGTCGAGATACGAGATCCTCGGGCTCGTGGGCGAAGGCGGCATGGGCGTCGTATACCGGGCGCGCGACCGCTCGCTCGACGAAGTGATCGCGATCAAGGCGCTGCGGCCGCACCTGGTGGGCAGCCCGGGCATGACGCAGCGTTTCCGCGCCGAGATCAAGCTGGCGCGCCGCGTGACGCACCGGAACGTCTGCCGCATCCACGACTACGGAGAGGACGGCGCCCTTGCCTTCATCTCGATGGAGTTCGTCGAAGGGGTCGATCTCAAGCGGCTCGTCCGGGACAGCGCGACCTCTCGAACGACGAGGTGTTCGACGATCGCGCAGCAGCTCGCCGATGGCCTCCAGGCCATTCACGACGTGGGCATCATCCACCGCGACTTCAAGACCGCGAACGTGATGATCGATCGCCGCGGCACGGTGCGGTTGATGGACTTCGGGATCGCGAAGCTCTGGGAGGCCGAGACCGCCGACGGCCTGACACTCCAGGGACAGACCGCCGGCACTCCCGAGTACATGAGTCCCGAGCAGGCGCCGGGACGAGTCGCTCGATCCGCGCAGCGACATTTATTCGCTGGGCATCGTGCTGTTCGAGCTGTTCACGGGGATCCGGCCGTTTGCCGCGGAGCACGTCGCGGCGGTGATCTACAAGCAGCTCCACGAGGAGCCGCCGTGGAGCGCCCCGCGTGCGGCGGCGCTTCCGGCGGAGCTTCAGGCGGTCATGCGAAGGGCGCTCGCCAAGTCGCGCGACGAGCGGTTCGCGTCGGCGAGCGAGCTCCGGCGAGCGCTCGAGGCGTCGCGTGGCGCCAGCACGACGATCTCTAGCGCAGAGACGCTCGTCGTGCGCGTGCAGGCGGCCGGTGTCGCGTCCTCCGGCACACCGGCGTTACCGGGCTCGGCACCTCCCGTCGCCGCATCTGCGGGCGAGTCGCCGGCGAAGCACCACCGTGTCTGGATATCGCGACGGACGTTCGTCTCGCTTGCGGTCGTCATCCTCGCGCTCGCGGCGATGGTGACGGCCGCGATGGTCGCGTGGCGCCTCGGCCGGTCGGCGGACGTCCCGACCGGGCCTCCCGTAACCGAGCGCCCGGCCGTAGCGCCGAACCCGAACCGCGCCGAGCAGCCGGGTCCGGTCGCTCCGGAACGCCCTCGAACGCAGCCGGCCAGACCGACGACGATCGAGGCGACGCCCGAGGCGCGCTGCGAGCGAGGCGAGGCAACCGCGTGTTTCGCGGCGGCTCAACAGCTCGAGACCGGAGCGTCCGTGCCGAAGGATCTTCCCCGTGCGGTCGCGCTATACGGCAGGGCGTGCGATGGCGCCGTGGCCGCGGCATGTACCCAGCTCGGTGTTCTTCAGAACAGCGGCGTCGGCGGGGTGCGCGACCTCGGTCTCGCGGCGCGCGCTGGACGAGCGCGGCTGCAAGCTCGGAGACATGGCGGGTTGCAACAACCTGGCGACCCTGTATCAATTCGGCTCGCTGGGGTTTCGCGATCGCGGCCGGGCGGAAGCGCTCTATGAGAAAGCCTGCGGAGCCGCACATGCCGAGGCCTGCACCAACCTCGCCCTCCTCTACCTCGACGATTCGAATGTGAGCGCCGATCGCCGCGTGCGCGCGCGTGGACTGCTCACGAAGGCGTGCGCGGATGGCGTCTCGCGCGCCTGCCAGAAGCTCGGCCGCTGAGATCCGAAGAGAAGCCAGACCACGTTGTTCACTCCGGCCGTCGCTCCACGTTCTAGTGCCAGGAGCTGTCAATGCGCCGTCAATTACTGGTCAGCGTTGTGTTCGTGTCCGCCCTGGGCGCCGCGATCGGTGCGCAGGGTCGGCGGGTCGAGATCATCCTCGACGTCAGCGGGTCCATGAAGGCGCCAATGGGATCCGGCAGCAAGATGGACGCCGCCAAGCGCGCGATCCGGGAGGCCATTACCGGGCTCGACGAGGGCGGCGTCGTCGGCCTTCGGTACTACGGGCATCGGGTGCCGCAGGAGCGCAAGGCGGAAAGCTGCAAGGACACCGAGCTGGTCGTGCAGTTTCAGGCGCTCGATCGCTCGAGCTTCCTGCGCGTCGTCGACGGGGCCGTGCCGCGGGGGCAGACGCCGATCGCCTATTCCCTGGAGCAGGCGGCTCGCGATTTCGGTGCCCCGAGCGACGAGGAACGAAGCATCGTGCTCGTGAGCGACGGCGAGGAAACGTGCGGCGGCGACCCGCTCGCGACCGTTCGCGATCTCGCGGCCCAGGGATTCAAGGTCAAGGTCCACACGATCGGGTTCGACGTCGACGCGGCCGCGCGCGCGCAGCTCGAGTCGATCTCCCGCGCGACCGGCGGCGAGTTCTACGACGCGCGCGACACGTCCGCGCTCGCGGAGTCGCTGCGGCAGGTGACGCAGAAGGCGCTGCTCATTCAACGCGATTCCACCTTCGGCGAAGTGATCCGCGGCGGCAACACCTACGACGATGCCGTGCCGATCAAACCGGGATCTCCTACCGACTGGATCACCATCAGCGGGAGGACCAGAGCGACTATTTCGCCGTGGACGTCAAGGACGGCCAGAGAGTGGCGGTCTCGATTCAGGCCTTCGAAGAGGGCATCGAGATCAAGGGCGAGCGCACGGTCGAGCGCAGCCACTCGGTTGCGGGCGTGGCTCTCCACGGTCCCGACCGGCAGCTCATTCGCAGGGCGGACGTGACTCAAGCCGGGGCCAAAGAGACCGTGCAGGTTCCGGTCGGCGCCGGCCAGGGCGGCCGATTCTTCGTCCTGGTGGGGAGCAGCATCAACGACCAGCACAAGGACAGCCGGTTCGACGTGCAGCTCGTGGACCTGTTCGACGCGAACAGCGGCACCGATGCCGGCTCCACGGACGCCGCGGCCGTCCCCGTCGAGATTGGCTCGTTCTCGGGAAACCTGAACCCCAACGACGACACCGATTACTTCAAGTTCAAGGTCGTGCCCAAGGCGACATACACGGCCCGCGCGAGACCGAAAAATCCGCAGATGCGGAT
Source organism: Vicinamibacterales bacterium (assembly GCA_963840865.1). Classification (GTDB taxonomy): domain Bacteria; phylum Acidobacteriota; class Vicinamibacteria; order Vicinamibacterales; family Vicinamibacteraceae; genus CAWJAP01. Next base: position 203,354 of record CAWJAP010000014.1, on the reverse strand, counting down.
CGAGATCACGGTCGTCGACCGCGACGGCGTGGAAAAGGGCAAGCAGAGGGCGCCCAACGAGGGGGCAGCGGCTCGGGTCGAAGGACTCACGTTCGACTATGACGGCGAGGCCTACTTGCGGGTCTACATGTCCCAATCCTACCTGGAGACGGAGTATTCGGCGGAGATCGGCCAGTCGGGCGGAGCCGCGCCGACACCGACCGCGGCGGGCGCGTCCGGCACCGCTAAGCAGCCCGCGGGCCGTGCGGCCGGCAAGACCGCCGCAACGGGCGGGCTCGCGGTCGGGATCAATCGGACCTGGCTCCTGGCCGGGCTCGTCTTCGGCGGCGTCGTGTTGGCGGGGCTGGCTGTCGTGGCCTACAGCAGGCGCAAGCGGTGACGGCACCGCGGGTGCCGATGTTGCCGGGGCTGAAGCCCCGGCCTACCGCTAGCGCGCTTGCGCGTTCTCGTTGGCGGGGCTGAAGCCGCGCCCTCCCGATGATCGTGTGCCAACCTTGCTCAACCGCGGCGGTTTGCCGTACGCTGAAGCGTTTTGTCCGAGATCAACCCGGCGCTCGTCTTCATCCTCCTCGTCGTCCTGGTCTTCTCCCTCTGCTTTCACGAGATGGCGCACGCATGGACGGCCGACCGTCTGGGCGACTCGACCGCCCGGCTGCAGGGCCGCGTGTCGATGAACCCCGCCGTCCACGTCGACATTATCGGGACGATCGTCTTTCCGCTGATCGGCATCGTGAGTGCGATGTCGGGACGTCCAATCCCCTTGCTCGGCTGGGCGAAGCCGGTTCCAGTCGGCATCCGCGGACTCTCGCATCCGCGCCGCGACTTGATCCTCATCGCGGCCGCCGGTCCGGCGAGCAACGTGCTGCTCGCGCTGCTGACCTCGATCGCCTTCCGGGTCTACGCGGCCGCTTTCGCGGGTCGAGGCGCGTCGCCGTTCGCGGAGCCGCTCGGCATGTTCCTCGAGTCGTCGTTCACCATCAACATCGGGCTCGCGGTCTTCAACATGCTCCCGATTCCGCCGCTCGACGGCGGGAACGTGCTCTCGAACCTGCTGCCGCCGCGTCAGGGTTACGTCTTCGACAGCTTCATGCGCCCGTACGGGTTCCTCATCCTCTACGCGCTCATGCTGACCGGCATCCTGAAATACATCGTCGGGCCGCCCATGGCCATTCTCGCGAACCTCCTGCTGCTGTGAAACCACGCGTCGTGTCGGGGATGCGCCCGACGGGAAAACTGCATCTGGGCCACCTCGTCGGCGCCCTTCGGAACTGGGTCGAGCTCCAGGATCGCTACGAGTGCTTCTATTTCGTGGCCGACTGGCACGCGCTCACGAGCGAGTACGCGGATACGAGCGAGGTCGTCGCCAACGCCCTCGACAATGCGACTGACTGGATTGCGGCCGGGCTCGACCCGGACAAGAGCACCCTGTTCGTGCAGTCGCTCGTGCCGGAGCATGCCGAGCTCAATCTGCTGCTCTCGATGATCGTCCCGATTCCGTGGCTCGAGCGCGTTCCGACCTACAAGGAGCAGCGCGAGCAGATTACCGACAAGGATCTGTCCACGCACGGCTTCCTGGGCTATCCGCTGCTGCAGACGGCCGACGTCATCATCTACGACGCGAACTTCGTGCCGGTCGGCGAGGATCAGGTGCCGCACCTCGAGCTGTCGCGCGAAGTGGTGCGGCGGTTCAACCACTTCTTCGGCGAGGTGTTCGTCGAGCCGAAGCCGCTCCTGACGAACTTCGCGCGGCTGCCCGGTCTCGACAACCGCAAGATGAGCAAGAGCTATCAGAACGCCATCAACCTGTCCGACACCGCCGAGGACGTGCGGAAGAAGGTGATGCAGATGTACACGGACCCGAAGCGGGTCCGCGCCGACGTGCCGGGCACGGTCGAGGGAAACCCCGTGTTCGTGTACCACAAGGCGTTCAATCCTGACGGTGCGGAGATCGAGGATCTGGAGACCCGGTATCGCGCGGGCAAGGTCGGCGACGTCGAAGTGAAGCAAAAGCTGGTCAGAGCGCTCGACGCGTCGCTCGAACCGCTCCGGGAACGCCGGGCCTCTCTTGCCGCGCAGCCGGGCCGGATTCGTGAGATCCTCCATGACGGCTCGGCCCGGGCGCGCCGGTTCGCGGTGGAGACGATGGAGAAGGTCCGCGACGCGGTGCGCTTGAAGTACTGATGATGCCCGCAGAGCCGCCGGCAGGAGGGCGGGGCTTCAGCCCCGCCAACGAGTGAGTCATGGAGCCGTTCGAATCGATCCTCGAGGAGTATCCGGTCCGCCTCCAGAATTTCGAGGGGCCGCTCGATCTCCTGCTCCATCTGATCAAGAAGCACGAGCTGAACATCTACGACATCCCGATTGCGCTCGTCACGCAGCAGTATCTCGACTACCTCGAGCTGATGCAGGAGCTCGATCTCGACGTCGCGGGCGAGTTCCTCGTGATGGCCGCGACCTTGATTCACATCAAGTCGCGGCTGCTCCTGCCGCGGCCGGCGCCCGAGCAGGAAGGCACCGACGAGGATCCGCGCGATGCGCTCATCCGGCGGCTCGTCGAGCACCAGAAGTTCAAGGCGGCGGCCGAGATGCTGCACGAGCGGGAGACGGTGCGCAGCGCGCAGTGGACGCGTCCCGACGAGCGGGTGGCCGAGATTGCCGGCGAGAAGCCCGAACCGGAGCTCGAAGTCGATCTGTTCAGCCTGATGGCGGCCTTCAAGGCCGTGCTCGAGCGCGCCAAGCAGCGCCCGCAGGTGCCGCTGCCGGGCGAGCAGATCTCGATCGAGACGCGCATCGAGCAGATGCTGGCCCGTCTCTCGGTGACGGAGGCCTGCGGATTCGAGGACCTGTTCGACGACGTGGCGACGCGGGCCGATCTGGTGGTGACGTTCCTGGCGCTGCTGGAGATGATTCGCCTCAAGCTGATTCGCGTCTACCAGACCGGGGCCTTCGGCGAGATCCGGATCTACAAGCGCCAGAAGCAGGAAGCATCGGCGCCGCACTACGAGCACTGATGAAAACTGGGGTCGGGTGCGATATCCATCGAAATGTCCCGTAGAGTCAATGCGCCGCCGCGAGACATTTCGATGGATATCGCACCCGACCCCATTTTCGCTTGTCTTGACCGATGTCAGAACAGTTGAAACCGATCCTCGAGGCGTTGATCTTCGCCTCGCCCGAGCCGCTCACGATGAAGGAGGCCGCCTCGCTGCTCGGCGACGAGGCGACGCCCGACGAAGTGGCGGCTGCACTTGCCCTCCTCAAACAGGATTACGACCGTCCTGGCGGGCTGCAGCTCGTCGAGGTCGCCGGCGGCTACCAGATCGTGACGCGGCCCGAGCTGCACGAGTACGTCCGGCGTCTCTTCCACGAGCGCACGTCGCACAAGCTCTCGGTCCAGGCGCTCGAGACGCTGGCGGTGATTGCCTACCGTCAGCCGGTGACGGCGCCAGAGATTGGCGAGATTCGCGGCGTCAACACCGCGGGCGTACTCAGCACGCTCATCGCGCGAAAGCTCGTGAAGATCGTCGGCCGCAAGCAGGTGGTCGGGCGGCCGTTCATGTACGGCACCACGCGCGAGTTCCTGGAGCGCTTCGGGCTGAACGATCTCTCCGATCTCCCGAAGGTGGAGGACCTGGCCGACGTGCTCGGGTTCGAGCCGCCCATGCTCGGCGACGTCGTGCCGGCCGAAGAGGCGCTCGCGTTCGATTTCGGAGAGAGTGTCGGGCCGCTCGAATCCGGCGCCGGCCGCGACGAGCCGTTGCCAGCCGATTCGCCGCTGTCGGACGCCGCGGGTCGCAGGGTCCGCCGCAACGAGGCCGGCTGACGCGTTCAGCCTTGTTGCGACCGGCGGGCTTTACGCGCGCGCACGAGCGCGAGTACGCGATCGACCGCTTCCGCAACCGAGAGGTGCGTCGTATCGAGGTGCACGGCGTCGGGGGCGACGGCCAGCGGCGACGTCGGGCGGCCGCGATCGATCGCGTCGCGCTCGTCGATCGCCGTGGCCACGGCGGCGAGCGTCGTGCCCAGCCCCTGGTGGGCAGGATCGTGCGCGCGCCGGCGGGCGCGCTCGGCGGGATCGGCGTCCAGATACACTTTCACGTCCGCATCCGGAAACACCGTGGTGCCGATGTCGCGGCCTTCCATGACAATGTCGCCCGTGGCGCCGAGCGCGCGCTGCCGGGCCACGAGGATGGCGCGTACGCGCGGGACGCGCGCCACGAACGACGCCGCGCGATCGATCTCCGGTGTGCGAATGGCCGTGGTGACGTCGACGCCGTCGATGACGATGCGTGCCGGATCCACCTCGATCGATGCCCGCGCCGCGAGATCGGCGACCGCGCCCTCGTCGGTGAGCGGCACGTGACGATCGACCGCCGCCCACGCCACCGCGCGGTACATGGCTCCCGTGTCGACGTGCCGATACCCCAGCGCGTTCGCGACGCTTCGCGCCACCGTACCCTTGCCCGCGCCCGACGGCCCGTCGATCGCCACGATCACGCGATCATTCTACAGCGTGGGGTCGGGTGCTTTTTCCTCCCGCGGGACGGTCGAGAAAAAGCACCCGACCCCCACAGCCACACATGCGCCTGATGCGCCGTCTCGTCCTCTTGATCGTGATCATCGCCGGCGTGCTGGCGGCGCCCGCGGTGACGGCTCACGTTCGCAGCGCCTCGCTCGTCGTGCGCGCGGCCGGCATGCACGGATGGTGGGCCGACCCGCTCGCGCACTTCCAGACGGGGCCGTTCACGAAGACCGACGCGTCCATTCCGGCCCGCAGCGGACCGATGCGCGCGCGCATCTACGAGCCGGCGTCGCGCCGCGCGCGAATCGTCCTGCTCACGGGCGGCGTCCACGCCGATGGCATCGACGAACCCCGCCTGGTCAAGCTCGCGGGCGATCTCGCCTCGGGCGGAACGCCCGTCGTCACCGCTGAAGTCGCCGATCTGCTCCAGTACCGGATCACGCCCGCGCTCACCGACGCGATCGAGGATGCGGCGGCCTGGGTGGCCGGCCAGCCGGCGTTGGCGCCCGACGGCAAGGTCGGGGTCTTCGGGATCAGTTTTGCCGGCGGCCTGTCAGTCGTTGCGGCCGGGCGGCCGCGCGTGCGCGATCGCGTCGCGTATGTGGTGTCGTTCGGAGGCCACGGCAATCTCGGACGCGTGGTCCGTTACCTCTGTACCGGCCGCCAGCCCGATGGCACCTACCGCAAGCCGCACGATTACGGCATGGTCGTCGCCCTCGTGAACGCCGCCGAGCGAGTCGTGCCGGCCGCCCAGGTGCGGCCGCTGCGCGAGGGCATCGTCACGTTCCTCCAGGCGTCGCACCTCGACATGGTGGACAAGGCGGCGGCGAAGAAGGTCTTCGATCGCGCGCGGGCGCTCGAGAAGACGCTGCCCGCGCCCGCCTCGATGTATCTCGGTTACGTGAACGACCGGAACGTCGAAGCGCTGGGCGCGCTGCTGCTGCCCCAACTCGCCGGGTTCGGCGACACGCCGGCCCTGTCGCCCGAACTGTCGCCGGGCGTGACCGCGCCCGTCTTCCTGCTGCACGGCGCCGACGACAACGTGGTCCCGGCGATTGAATCGCGGCTGCTCGCGGAGCGGTTGCGCGGAGGGCGGCCCGTGACGCTGCTGGCGTCGCCGCTCATCACCCACGCCGAGGTCGATCAGCGATCGAGCGCCGGCGACGTGTGGGGTCTGATTCGGTTCTGGTACGGGATCGGCCAGGCCGGCGCGCTTTGAAGCGATCGTGCGGCGGGGCGGAAGCCCCGCCCTCCTGCGGACGTGCGCCTGACGCGCCGGCTGGCCGAGAAGGGGCCGGCGAGGCGACGTCCTGAGAAACGCCAGCCGACTTGCGAAGCCGACGGACCTCGTCGGCGGTGAGCTCGCGAAAGGCGCCCGACGGCAGACGGCTGTCGCGCAGCGGGCCGAACTGCACGCGCGCGAGCGCGACGACCGGGTGGCCGACGGCCTCGCACATCCGGCGCACCTGCCGGTTGCGGCCCTCCCGCAGCGTCAGCTCGACGATCGCTTCGGGCCCGCGCGGGCCCTCGAACCGCGTCACGAGACGGACATGCGCAGGGGCCGTGCGGTGGCCATCGAGGGGGATTCCGGCGGCCAGGCGCCCGAGACTGCGCTCATCGGGCACGCCGCGCACGCGCGCGCGATACACCTTTGCCACTTCGTGCCGCGGGTGCGTGAGCCGCGCGGCCAACGCGCCGTCGTTCGTCACGAGCAGCAGGCCTTCGGAGTCGTAGTCGAGACGGCCAACAGGGAAGAGGTACCCGGTCACTCCCGCGAGCAGGTCCAACACGGTCCGCCGGCGCTGCGGATCAGACCGCGTGGTCACGACGCCGAGCGGCTTGTTGACCAAGTAATAGCGGAGGGGCGCCGCGGCCGCGACGCGGCGGCCGTCGACGCGAATGACGTCTCGCCCGGGATCGGCTTTGACGCCGAGATCGCGGACCGTCGTGCCGTTGACCGAGATCCGGCCTTCGGTGATGAGACGCTCGGCGGCCCGCCGCGAGGCGACGCCGGCGGCGGACAGCAGTTTCTGCAACCGGACGTCCACGCGGCGATTCTAAACCGCGCCGGCGGACGGCCGGATTCCTGGCTGGCTATTGCCCTCGGCGGCGATCGCCGTAATCCTCGGCCGAGGCCGGATCGAGCTCCCAGCGGTGCTTGTCGCGCTCTTCGACCTTGTTGGCGCCGCGCAGCTCTTCGGTCGGCCCGTATTCGATGCCCAGCGCGTGGCCGATGTCGTCGACGACATCCTGATCAGGCGTGGGATTGTCGCCGCCCGGCGCCTCGTCGCCGCTGCTGTAAGCCAGCGCCCAGTTCGCGTCGAGATCGCCGGCGGTCATCGCGGGACCCGTCTCCGTGTGAGCCTGGAGCTGCTCCCGCAGTTCCTCGCGCCCGCTGCGCGCCGCCGACGAGCCCTGGCCGATCAGGCCGAGTGACGAGGGAATCGGCGAACGGACGGGTGCGGCCTTGACCCGCCTGCTCTTGGCGCGGGCCGTCTTCGTCGAAGGCGCCGGTGAAGTGGCGATTGGACGGGGGAGGGTCGGCGCCGTCGGCTTGCGAGCTGACGCCCGCTTGCGCGGAGTCGCCGACTTCACCGCGCGCTTCTTTGCGACGGTCCGCTTCGCGGCCCGCGGTGCCGTGCGCTTGCGCGCGGCTTTGCGCGAGGCGGTCTTCTTTGCGGCCTTTCGCGCGGCCGACTTGCGGCTCGCGGCCTTGCGCGTCGCCGCCTTGCGGGTCCGTTTGGCCGCCGGCCGGCGCGTCCGCTTCCTGGCGGTTGATTTGGTGCGAGTTGCTGTGCCGGTCGCGCGCTTCCGCTTCGCCATAGGTCTGTGCCCCCGCCTGCTTCGACTTCTGCTGCTGCCCCCTCGTCCGGCCGCCTGCACCGCACCTTCCGGCACGGCCGGACATTCCCGGTCCCGCTCGCGGCTCAGCCTGTTTCTGGGCGGCCGAGCCCGGCTTCGCCCCCTTTGCCTACCTTGACACAGTGCGCTTAAGTGTCGTAGTCTCTATCGCTTGGCGCAACGACGGCCGGTCCGCCCGAGTCGATGGCGCGCGTGACGTTTCCCACGTCATCCGAGTCGGTCAGGGCCGTCCTCCGCTTGCCGCCACACTTCAGCCGCCGGCGCTGTGAGACCGGCAACCGATCGTCGAGGAGGACCCGTTCGAATGCAACACAGTGAAGACACGGACGTGATGGGAGTTCCGGAGGAAGGAGGTCGGACGCCATCCCGGTCCGGACAGGTCACCCACCTGACTCCGATGCGTACCGACGATGACGACGTCGATGCGCAGGAGTATGCGCGTCTTCTGGACCTTTACGATACCAGCTTCCGCAACATCGCGGAAGGCGAAGTGGTCAAGGGGACCGTGCTGAAGGTCACCGACAACGAGGTCGTTGTCGATGTCGGCTTCAAGTCGGAAGGCATGATTCCCGTCGACGAGTTCACCGACGAAAGCGGTGAGGTCACCGTGCAGCCCGGCGACATTGTCGACGTGCTGCTCGAGCGGACCGAAGATCGGGACGGCCATGTCGTGCTCTCGCGCGAGAAGGCCGAGAAGATGAAGATCTGGGACGAGGTCGAGCGCGCCTATGCCGAGCACAAGGTCGTCGTCGGCCGCGTCATCGAGCGCATCAAGGGCGGCCTCGCCGTGGACATCGGCGTGCGCGCGTTCCTGCCGGGTCCGCAGATCGACGTCCGTCCGGTGCGCAACCTCGATGCCCTGCAAGGGCCAGGACCTGCGCATGCGGGTCATCAAGGTCAACAAGAAGCGCGGCAACATCGTGCTCTCGCGCAAGGTGCTGCTCGAGGAAGAGAACGCCGAGAAGAAGAAGCACACGCTCGACACGCTCGCCGAGGGCAAGGTGCTCCGCGGCGTCGTCAAGAACATCACCGACTACGGCGCGTTCATCGATCTCGGCGGCATCGACGGCCTGCTCCACATCACCGACATGTCGTGGGGCCGCGTGCAGCATCCGTCGGAGCTGTTCAAGGTCAACGACGAGATCGACGTCATCGTCCTCAAGTACGACGCGGCGACCGAGCGCGTCTCGCTCGGCCACAAGCAGCTCACGACCGATCCGTGGAGCGACGTCGTCGAGCGCTATCCGGTGACGGCGCGCGTGCACGGCAAGGTGGTGAGCCTCACCGATTACGGCGCGTTCGTCGAGCTCGAGCCGGCGTCGAGGGGCTGATCCACGTCTCCGAGATGTCGTGGAGCAAGCGCGTCAAGCACCCGTCGAAGATCCTCAACGTCGGCGACGAGATCGAGGCGATGGTGCTCGGCGTCGATCCGACGGCGCGGCGCATTTCGCTCGGCCTCAAGCAGGTCGCGGCGAACCCGTGGGAAGAGCTGGCCGACAAGTACCCGGTCGGCACCCGCATCAAGGGGCGCGTGCGCAACCTGACGGAGTTCGGCGCGTTCGTCGAAGTGGAGGAGGGCATCGACGGCCTCATCCACATCTCCGACATGTCGTGGAGCAAGCGCCTGAAGCACCCCTCCGAGGTGCTCAAGAAGGGCGACGTGGTCGAGGCGCAGGTGCTCAACATCGACGCCGAGAACCAGCGCCTCTCGCTCGGCCTGAAGCAGCTCGCCACCGACGTCTGGGACGAGTTCTTCGGCCGCGTGCAGGTCGGTGAGGTGGTCGAAGGCAAGGTGGTGCGGCTGACCAACTTCGGCGCGTTCGTCGAGCTCGCCGACGGCGTCGAAGGGTCTGATCCACGTCTCGGAGTTCGATGACCAGCACGGGCAGGAGAAGATCGACCTGCAGGTCGATCAGACCTATCAGATGAAGGTCATCAAGCTGAGCCCGTCGGAGCGGAAGATCGGGCTGAGCATCCGCGCGCTGCGCGAGCGGCGACTACCACAGCTGACTGGGAGCACGTACTCGTCCGAGTCGTCGGCGCCCCGGCGTGACCGCTGGGCGATCACTTCCGGCACCAGAGCTGACGCGTGGAGCGGCGCGAGGTCGTGAAGGCACGTCACCGGTACGCGGGCGACTCGGCAGGCCGTGCCCCTACCTGTTTCGAGCCTGAGGATCGAGGATGTCCAGCAGCGCCAGCATGACGAAGGCGGAGCTCGTCGAAGAGGTCTCGCGGGTCTCGGACCTCACCAAGAAGCACTCCGAGATCATCGTCGAGACGGTCTTCCAGAGCATCATCGACGCCCTGCATCGCGGCGAGAAGATCGAGCTGCGGGGCTTCGGCAGCTTCCGGCTCCGGCAGCGCGAGCCGCGCAAGGGCCGCAACCCGAAGACCGGCGACAAGGTCGACGTGCCGCCGAAGAAGGTCCCGTACTTCAAGCCCGGCAAGGAGCTCAAGGACCTGCTCAATCGTGAGGCGGGTGGCGCGGTTGACGCGGTCGCCGACCGCACTGCCGTGGAAGGCCCGCCTACCGGTTGAATGACTCGTCATTCGTGATTCCCCGCTGCCGTGGAGCATCTCTGGACCCCTTGGAGACTGGCCTACGTGACCGGCGCGAGCGCCAGGGATGGATGCGTGTTCTGCCGTGTGGCCGCGGGCGGCGAAGGGGTTCGCGATCCGCTCGTCGTGCACGAGGGCCAGTCGGCCTTCGTCATCCTCAATCTCTTTCCGTATAGCAACGGGCACGTGATGGTCGTGCCGCGCCGCCACATCGCGACGCTGGCCGGGGCCACGCACGACGAGCTCGCCGAAATCATGGGCGCTCGCGCGATGCGCGGAGCTCGTGCTCACCGAGGCCTACGCGCCGCACGGCTTGAACGTCGGCATCAATCTGGGCCGGGCGGCGGGGGCCGGTGTCGCCGATCACCTGCACCTGCACGTCGTCCCGCGCTGGGTGGGCGACACGAACTTCATGACGATCGTGGCCGACGCCCGCGTCCTGCCCGAGACGCTCGAGCAGACGAGCGCGCGACTCCGCCCGCTTTTCGAAAAGGTCACCGCCGCCGAACTCAAGTCCTTCGCTTGCGGTCCCTGACCATTTCGCTGAGTCCGAAATCCGAGGTCCGAGTCCGAAGGTCGGGAGTCGAGCACGTCCGAAGCCTGAAGGTCCGGGGTCCCAAGTCCGAGGTCCAGTCCGGTTCGTTGGAGGGGCCGAGTGCGTGAGACCTTGATGTTGCGCTTTGGGCGCTCGACCTTCCCGAGGCGAAGCCGGATCCTCATGGACCTGGGACCCTGGACTTCGGACCTGAACCTCGGACCGTCGCACGCTGGACTTCGGACCTTCGGACCCCTGGACTTCGGACCCTGGACTTCGGACCTTCTTGTATGGATCTGGACCTCTCTTCGGAGCAGCGCGCGTTCCTCGACGAAGTGCGAACCTTCGCCGAGAGCGAGGTGGCGCCGCTGGCGCAGTCCATCGACGAAGCCGACGCGTTTCCGCGCGCGCTGGTCGGGCGCTGCGGCGAGCTCGGGCTGATGGGCGTGACGATTCCCGTCGAATTGGGCGGCCGGGCCTCGACTACGGTGGCGCTCGCGCTCGCGATCGAAATCCTCGCGCGCGCGAGTGCGACGCTCGCGGTCATGCTGGCCGTCAACAACACGCTGGTCGCCGAGCCGCTGCTCGAGTTCGGCTCGGACGAACAGAAAGAACGGTGGCTGCGCCCGCTCGCGTCGGGCAAGGCCTTGGGAGCGTTCGCGCTTTCCGAGGAGCAGGCCGGCACTGACGCCGCCAATCAGCAGACACGCGTGACCCACGACGGGTTCGGTTACCGCCTGAGCGGTCAGAAGGTCTGGGTGGCCAACGCGGTCGCGGCGGACGTCGTCCTCGTCTTCGCCGCCGGTCAGCCCGACGTGGCCAGCCGCGGCATCTGCGCATTCCTCGTCCCGATGCAGGCGGCCGGCATCCATCGCCGGGCCCGGAACGATTCGCTCGGCGTCCGCGGCCTGGGTTGCATGGACCTGGAGTTCGCCGACGTGCGCGTCGACTCCGACCAACTGCTCGGCGCGTCCGGGCGCGGCTTCACGCTCGCCCGGTGGGCGCTCGAGGGCGGACGGATCGCGATTGCGGCGCAGGCGCTCGGCGTCGGGCAGGCCGCGCTCGACGAGGCGCTCAGTTATGCGAAGGCCCGCAAGACGTTCGGCCAGCCGATCGCGAACTACCAGGCCGTGCAGTGGATGCTCGCGGACATGGCCACCGAGCTCGATGCCGCGCGGATGCTGATGCTCAAGGCCGCGTCGGCGAAGGCGACCCAGGAGCGCATTGCGCTCGAGGCCTCGATGGCGAAGCTGTTCGCCTCCGAGGTCGCACACCGTGCGGCGGACAAGGCGATGCAGATTCTGGCGTCGGCCGGGTATCGCAAGGGATCGCGTGTCGAGCGCCTGTTCCGCGACGTGCGCGCGACCGAGATCTATCAGGGAACGTCCGAAGTCCAGCGCATGATCATCGCCGCCAACGTGTTGGGCGGCTGAGCCCTGAGCTCACGTGTCGAGTACCCTGACTCCGTTTGGACTCGTCGCGGCGGTGCTCGACACGACTGGGTCGAAGGGTAGCGAGCTCACCATGTTCACCACGCCATCCATGGCGGCGCGCATCGATCGCGCCGAGGGACAGTTGTGCGCCGGCTTCATCGCGGGCGCCGCCGCCGCCGATCCGGGCGGTGGTTCGTTCACGATGCCGGTGGCCGGCGGCCTCGCCGTGTTCGTCGCGGTCGGCTCGCCCGTCAACAAGATGATTGGCATCGGGTTCGACGGCCCGCCCGACGAGGGCGAGCTGGCCGCCGTCGAAGCCCGGTTCGCCGCGCTCGGGGCGCCCCTTCAGGCGGAAGTCTCGGTGCTGGCCGCGCCCGAGACGCACGCCATCCTGATCCGCCGCGGATACGAGCATCGCGGATTCGAGAACCAGATGGGCCGGGCGATCGTCGACTTCTCCGCGCCGCTTGCCGACGGTGTCCGGGTCGAATGCATCGGCAACGTGGACGATGAGTGGATGGACGTCATGGTGGAGGGGTTCACCCATCCAGATGTCGGCGGCGTCGGCGGCGACGCGCTGCCGGATCCCGAGCATGCGCGGCGTGATCTGCTGTCGACGTCGCGGATTCCCGGGTTCTATGCCTACAAGGCGCATCTCGGCGGCGTCGTGGCCGGAGCCGCCGCCATTCGCGTCGACGCGGGCATCGCGCAGCTCGCGGGTGCGGCGACGCTGCCCGCAGTGCGTCGGCGCGGCGTACAGACCGCGCTGCTCCGGGCCCGGCTCGCCGATGCCGCACGAAACGGCTGCGACATCGCGGTCGTCACCGTGCAGCCGGCGTCGAAGTCACAGGAGAACGTCCAGCGTCAGGGCTTCTCGCTTCTCTATGCGCGGCAACTCCTCGTGAAGCAGCCCTGAACGCCGCGCGCATCTGCCTCGTCCAACCCAACGATATGTTTTCGCGTCGATTGATCGCGGCATTTCTCTCTGCCGTCGTCCTTTTTGCCGGAACCGCTCGCGCGTCCATCGTTCCGCCGGTCACGTTCGACGAAATCGTTCAGAGCTCCGATATCGTCATCCGCGGCGAAGTCGTCCGGACCGACGCGCGCTTCGTGGACACGCCCTCCGGCCGCGCCATCATCACGATCGTCACCTTCAGGATCGAACGGACGCTCAAGGGCAGTGCCGAGGGCGAGCTCTCGCTCGAGTTCCTCGGCGGTCAGGTCGGCGACGTGCGGCTCGACGTCGCCGGTGCGCCGCGCTTCACCGTCGGCGAGCGCAACGTCGTCTGCGTTCGTGCAGGCGGCCGGTCCGTCTCGCCGGTCGTGGGCTTCAACCAGGGCCGGTTTCGGGTCGCGCGCGACTCGTCAGGCCGCGACTACGTGACCACCCACGATGGCTGGGCGTTCTCGAGCGTGCGAGCGCTCGGTCGTCCGAGGGCCATGGTGACGGCGGCTCCCGTCCAGACGCTTGCGCTCGATGCGTTCGAGGCGGAGATTCTGCGCGCGGTGGGAAGGTAGCAGCGCGATGACGAGCGCGCGCCGCACTTCGTTGCTCGTGACAGGCCTCGTCCTGGCGGCAGGCGCCACGGCGTGGGGCTTCGTCTTCCTCGAGGACACGCCGCGGTGGCCCGCCGGGGCCATCGCGATGCACCTCCAGCTCGGCTCGAGCGGCGCGCTCATGGACGGCTCGCGCGACTGGGCCGAATCGGCCGAGAGTACGCTCGCCGAATGGAACACGGTGCTCAACGGGCGCCAGTTCCAGGTCGTCCGCGATTCGACGATTCCGCAGCGCGACGGCGACGAGCGCAACAGCGTGTTCTTCTCGAGCCGCGTCTACGGCATGGCGTTCGACGATGCCGTGGCCGTGGCCACGACCTGGGTGCGCGGGTCGACCCGCATCGAAGGCGACGTCATCTTCAACAGCGGTGTCGAATGGAACGCGTTCCGTGGACCGCTGCGGCACACGAGCGGCGGCGCCGTGCTCTACGACTTCAGGCGCGTGGCGCTGCACGAGTTCGGCCACGTCCTGGGCCTCGGGCATCCCGACGACGAAGGTCAGCGGGTGCTGGCGATCATGAACGGCGCGAGCTTCGACGAGGAGCGCTTGTATCCGGACGACATCGACGGGATCCGCGCGCTGTACGGCGGCGCGCCGCCGCCGCCTCCCCCCGCCCTCGACGTCGGGCACGCCGGTCGTCATCAACTTCCCGCCGCGGAACGAAAGCTTCGAGTTCCGGAACGCGCTCGAAGCGAGGTATCGCGACGTCCTGCGTCGATCGAGCACCGCGAGCTTCGTCGACGTCGAGGGCACCGTTGTCTGGACACAGGAGTACCTGCGCTATCGGGTCAACCGGTGCGGACACGAGGACGCGATGGCGCGCGTGTTCCTGCAGATCGAGGGACGAGGAATCCAGCCGGTCTGCGGCCCGGCGACATCGGCGAACTTCCCGCCGCGCAACGAGCCGTTCGACTTCCGCAATCGACTCGAAGCCCTGTATCGCGACGGACTCCGCCGATCGACAACGGAGACGTTCGTCGACGCCGAAGGCGACATCGTCTGGACACAGGAGTATTTGCGCTATCGCGTCGGGCGGTGCACCCATCAGCAAGCGCAGGAGCGCGTGTTCCAGCAGATCGCCGGCGGCGGCATCGCACCGGTCTGCGGCTGAATGGGGTCGGGCCGAATTTCACTTGTTGCCACGTGGGGCCGGGCCGATTTTTCAGTGCGTGCCACGCACGGTTGTCAGGGGTGTGGCACGCACTGAAAAATCGGCCCGGCCCCATCGCGCAGAAACTGAAATTCGGCCCGACCCCAAAAACTGTGCGTTCGATGGGGCAGCGAGCGTTCATCAGCTCGTCGGGCGGAGACCCGGACTCGAACCGGTGTCGTGAGCAAGTCGGGCACGAGCATGGCCGCCGTCGGTGACGGGCATCGTCGCGCTCGTGCTCGCGCCGGCGCAATCCTCCGCCAGGTGTGGGCTGGGATCCGCGGTATGGCTTCGGCCGAATCTCGGGCCTGTTTCCCATCGGGCCCGACAGGCCTGAAGGCCTGTCCCACTTGCTCAACCCAAGCGAACTCCGGGGTTAGATGTGGTCAGGCTTTGTCCGTGGCTGTAGCGCCCAGCAGGATTTTGGCGATCGTCTGGAGCTGCATGTTGGACGTGCCCTCGTAGATCTGTCCGATCTTCGCGTCCCGAAACAACTTCTCGACCGGATAGTCGCGCGTGTAGCCGTTGCCGCCGAACAGCTGGACGGCGAGTGATGTGACGTGCTCGGCCGCTTCCGACGCATTCAACTTGCAGATCGCCGCTTCCTTGAGAAACGGGCGGCCGGCGTCGCGGAGCCGGGCGGCGTTGTAGACGAGGACGCGCGCAGCTTCGACTTCCATGGCCGCGCGGGCCAGCTGGAACTGCACGCCCTGGAACTCGCCAATTGCCTTCCCGAACTGCTTGCGCTCCTTGACGTAGCCGACGGCATGCTCGAGGGCGCCGGCGGCCAGGCCGACCATCTGCGCGCCGATGCCGATGCGTCCCTCGTTGAGCGTCTCGATCGCGACCTTATAGCCCTTGCCGGCTTCGCCCAACAGATTGGCGCGGGGCACCCGGCATCCGTCGAAGAGCAGCTCACACGTGCTGCTGGCGCGTATGCCGAGCTTGTCCTCCTTCTTCCCGACCTTGAACCCGGCAAAGCCGCGCTCCACGATGAACGCAGTGATGCCGCGGTAGCCCGCCGACGGATCCACCGTCGCGAAGACGATGAAGAGCTCGGCCTCGGCGCCGTTGGTGATCCAGACCTTGCGGCCCTCGAGGACGAAGTCGTCGCCCTCGGGCCGGGCGCGCGTCGCGAGTGCGAAGGCGTCGCTACCCGAGCCGGCTTCCGACAGCGCGTAGGCGCCAACCCATGATTCGGCGAGTCGGGGTAGGAAGCGCTGCTTCTGCTCGTCCGATGCCCAGCGCACCAGGGCGTTCACGACGAGGGTGTTCTGCACGTCGACGAGGACGCCGACCGCCGGGTCGACGCGCGAGATCTCCTCGACGGCGAGCACCGAGTGGAAGAACCGCGCGCCCGACCCGCCGTAGTTCTCCGGCACTTCGATGCCCATCGCGCCGAGCGCGAAGAGCTCATCGATGAGCGGCCGGCCGATTCGCCCCTGCTCGTCCATGTCGCGGACCAGCGGCCGGATGCGCTCGTGCGCGAAGGCGCGGACGCTGTCGCGGAAGAGCCGCTCGTCCTCGGTGAGATCGGTTACGGGCGGTGGCACCTCGGCAAGGGCGGGGGGCGGGGACTGCGACACGGGCGGCTCCGGGAGCGCTAGGATGGGCGGTCGGAGGCGGATGGCCGATCGCCAGGCAGTCAGCTATTATGGCCGAAGCCCTGCTCGACGAGCCGAGATGAATGGCGGTCGGCTGTGAAATCCGGCGAAAATGTTTGGAACGTAACGCCCAAACGTTTAGACGGATATCGCACCCGCGCCCCGTTCTCCGACGGAGACCGATCATGTTGCGCAAATTCCGGTCGACGCCACGCGCCTTTTCGCTGGCCGTTCCGGCCAGCCTGCTCCTCGCGCTGACGTTGTTCGACGCTCCGCGTCTCACGGCGGCCAATGGACCTCAGGGTCAATCGCAGACGCCGCCTCCCAGCGCTCCCGCCCAGCCGGGTACGCCGGGCGCGCAGGCGCCGCCGTCCGAGCAACCTGGACAGACACCTCCACAGCCGCCGCCTGCCTTCCGGACGGGCATCGATTTCGTCCGGGTGGATGCCCTCGTCACTGACAACAAGGGGAACGCCGTCAAGGACCTGACCCAGGCCGACTTCGAGATTATCGAGGATGGCAAGCCGGTGAAGCTCGAGACCTTCCGCCTCATCGAGGTCTCGGGAAATCCGGTCGAGGGCGAGCTGCCGAGACAGATCCGGACGACCTACGACGAAGAAACCGAGCTCGCGCGCGAGGACACGCGGCTGTTCGTGATCTTCTACGACGACTACCATGTTCGCCGTGGCTCGGCCCTCGCGGCCAAGCAGCCGATCATCAAGTTCATCCAGAACAACCTGGGCCGGATGGACATTGTCGGCCTCATGTATCCGCTCACGAGCTACAGCACAATTGGGTACACGCGCAACCACGACGCGCTCGTCCGCGAGATCGAGAACTGGGACGGCCGCAAGCACGACTACACGCCGCGCAACGAGTTCGAGGAGCGATACGCGCAGTACCCGGCCGAAGTGGTCGAGCGCATCCGCAATCAAGTGAGCCTGTCGGCGCTGAAGACGCTCGTACAGGGGCTCGGCACGGTCCGCGAGGGGCGCAAGTCGGTCATTCTCGTGAGCGAGGGTTACTCGAACTACCTGCCGCCGCAGCTGCGCGATCCGGTCGCCAGCATGCCGGGCTACGGGAATCCCAACGCGCGCGGGCGCGGCGGCACGGCGGGCGAGCGCACGCCGGAAGAGCAGCGCAACGAGGAGCGCGCCGAGTTCTTTTCGAATACGGATCTCCTCACCGATCTGCGCGAGGTCTTCAAGGCGGCCAACCGATCGAACGTCGCGATCTACGCGCTCGATCCGCGCGGCCTGGCAGCGTTCGAGTACGACATCGATCAAGGCGTCGGCCTGCAGCGCGATCGCGCCGGCCTGACGCAGGGCCTCGACACGCTGCGGACGCTGGCGGACGAGACCGATGGCCGTGCCATCGTCAACAGCAACGACCTGCAGGCCGGGCTGAAGCAGATGGTCAGGGATTCGAGCTCGGTACTACCTGCTCGGCTACACCACGCAGTCGCCGACCGACGGGAAGTTCCACGAGCTCAAGGTCCGGGTGAAGCGTCCGGGTGTGCAGGTGCGCGCACGGAAAGGCTTCTGGGCCCTGACGACCGCCGACGTCACGGCGGCGACCACCGCGGCGGCAAGGCCGACGGTCGATCCCGCCGTCGGCGAGGCGCTGTCGGCCATCGAGACGCCGCTGCGCGCGCGGACCATTCGCACGTGGATCGGGACGGCTCGCGGCGAGAACGGGCGCACGGCGGTGACGCTGGTCTGGGAGCCCGCGGCTCCGTCGACCGGTGAGCAGCGGGAGCCTCCCGCACGCCTGTCCGTGATGGCGGGAGGCGCTGGCGGCAGCTACTACCGGGGCAAAGTGCCCGAGCCGGCGGCCGCGGAAGTGACGTCGGGGGGCAGCGCCGCGCCGAGCCCCACGACCGCGACCGGCCCGGCGACCGGGGGGGGCGTGACGTTCCAGGCGCCGCCCGGGCAGATGCAGATGCGGTTGTCGGTCGAAGGGCCTGGCGGTCAGGTGCTCGACACCGATTTCCGCGATGTCGTCGTCCCCGACTACACGAAGGCCGAGCCGCTCCTGTCGGTGCCCGCGGTGTACCGCGCGCGGACGGCGCGGGACATGTCGCAGCTCGTCGCGAACCCCGAGGCCAGGCCGACGACGTCGCGCGAGTTCAGCCGGACCGAGCGTCTGTTGTTCCGGGTGAGGGCGTACGCGCCCGGTGGAGGGGCGGCGACGCCCGCGGCGCGGCTGCTCAATCGCGGCGGGAACAAGATGGCCGACGTCACGGTCAAGCCGTCGCCGTCGCTCGGCGAGTTCGGGTTCGAGGCCGAGCTGCCGCTCGCGAGTCTCCCCGCCGGCGAGTTCCTCGTCGAGCTGTTTCTCGATGCCGAGGGTAAGCAGGTGAAGCAGTTCGTGGCATTCCGCGTGACCAGCTAGCGCGGGACTTATGGGCTCGCGTCTCGCACGCTGCGCGATCGCAACCGGCGTCCTCACTGGCGCGGCAGCTGTCACGGGCTACGGACCGGACATCACGACGGACACGGCCGCCACTCGCGCAGCCGCCGCTGGTTCGCAATCGCCGCCGGCCTTTCCGGCGCGGCTCGAACGTTATCTGAGTTCCGTCCTCAAGCTGACGCCGCAGGAACGGCTGGCGTTGCACTCCGGTTCACCGGTCACCCGTCTGCTCGATGCCGATCCAGCGACAGAGGTGGCCGTGTTCGGATCTGTGTGGGTCGCGGCGCCGCTCGACGTGTACGTGCGGGCCATCAATGACATCGAGCAGTTCGAGAAGGGCGCCAACTTCCGTGTCACGAAGAAGCTCTCCGAGCCGCCGACGCTCGAGGACTTTGCCAGTCTCGACCTCCCCGACGATGACGTGGTCTCGCTGCGGCGGTGCAAGGTGGGGGAGTGCGAGATCAAGTTGAGCCAGGCAGGTCTCGACCGCATCGCGCGGGAAGTCGACTGGTCGAAGCCCACCGCCGAACAGGACGCCGAGCGCGCCATCCGCCGCATGGCATTCGAGTACGTCAACGCCTACCGCGCAGGCGGGAACGCGAACCTGGCGGTCTATCGCGATAGTGAGAGGCCCAGGTTCGTGGCCCGTGAGTTCGAGTCGATGGTTTCGCGCATGCCGGAGCTCTCCACGCACCTGCCGGAGCTCAGGCGGCACCTGCTCGAGTATCCGACCTACACGCTACCCGGCTCGAGCGAGTTCTTCTACTTCCAGGAAGCGGTCTTCGGACTCAAGCCGACGGTCCGCATCAACCACGTCGTGATTACTGACAGCCCCGACGGTATTGCAGTGGCCTGCAAGCAGCTCTATGCGAGCCACTACTTCTGGACGGCCCTGGAGCTCCGCGTGCTGGTCCCCGATCCCGCCCGCGGCCACGGTTTCTGGTTCGTGAACGTCAATCGAAGCCGCTCCGATGGGCTGTCCGGGTTCGTGGGTAAACTCATTCGCGGCAAGGTGCGCGGCGAGGCTCGCGAAGGCATGGAAGCGGTGCTGAAGAATACGAAGACGCGCCTCGAGGCCCAGGCGCGCAAGGCGGGTCTATGAAGACGGTCGTTCCATCCTCCGAGGCGGAGAAGGCGCGCTGGGAGCGCGAAACACGGGACCCGGCCGTCCGCAAGTCACCCGAGCGTGCCAGCGCGTTCACGACGGTGTCGGGCCGTCCGATCGCGCCGCTCCACACGCCCGCCGACGTCGCCGATGTCGACTACGCGCGCGACCTCGGCGATCCGGGGAGCTACCCGTACACGCGCGGCATTCACGCCTCCGGCTACCGCGGCAAGCTCTGGACGATGCGTCAGTTCGCCGGGTTCGGCACGCCGGCGGAAACCCACGCGCGCTACAAGCAGTTGCTGGCCGCCGGCGGCACCGGATTGAGCGTGGCGTTCGATCTTCCGACGCTCATGGGCCGCGATCCGGATCACCCGCTCTCGCTCGGAGAGGTCGGCAAGTGCGGCGTGAGCATCGTCTCGCTGGCCGACATGGCGCGGCTCTTCGACGGCATCCATCTCGGCGACATCACGACGTCGATGACCATCAACTCGCCGGCGGCGATGATCTTCGCGATGTATCTCGTCGTCGCCGAGCGCCAGTCCGCCGACTGGCGGACGCTGTCGGGCACCATCCAGAACGACATCCTCAAGGAGTTCATCGCCCAGAAGGAGTACATCTTCCCGCCGCGGCCGTCGATGCGGCTGGTGACCGACGTGTTCGCGTTCTGCGCCGCGGAAGTGCCGAAGTGGAACACGATCTCGGTGAGCGGCTATCACATTCGTGAAGCGGGCGCGACGGCGCTGCAGGAGCTGGCCTTCACGCTGCGCGACGGCATCGAGTACCGTCCAGTACGGCATCGACGCGGGTCTGGACGTCGACGACTTCGCGCCGCGCATCTCGTTCTTCTTCAACGCCCACAACGATTTCTTCGAGGAGATTGCCAAATATCGCGCGGCGCGCGCGCTCTGGGCGCGGGTGATGCGCGACCGCTTCGGCGCGAAAAGCGAGCGATCGTGGAAGCTGCGCTTCCACTCGCAGACGGCCGGCGTCTCGCTCACCGCGCAGCAGCCCTACAACAACGTCGTCCGCACGGCGGTCCAGGCGCTCGCCGCGGTCCTCGGCGGCACCAACTCGCTCCACACCAACTCGCTCGACGAGGCGCTGGCGCTGCCGACGGCCGAGGCCGCGACGCTGGCGCTGCGGACGCAGCAGATCATCGCGCACGAGAGCGGCGTGGCGAACATCGTCGATCCGCTCGGCGGTTCCTATTTTCTCGAGTCGCTGACACGCGAGATGATCGAAGGCGCCGAGCAGTACTTCGCCACCATCGATCGGATGGGCGGCATGGTGGCGGCCATCGAGGCCGGCTTCCCGCAGCGCGAGATCGCGGAGAGCGCCTACCGCTTCCACCAGGCGGTCGAGCGCGGTGAGAAGATCATCGTCGGGGTGAACGACTTCGTGCAGGAGGACGAGCCTCCGCATCCCATCCTCTACATCGACGAGTCCGCGGCCGCGGCCCAGCTCGCCGAGCTCGAGGCGCTCAAGCAGCGGCGCGACGCGGCAGCCGTGGCGCGCGCGCTCGACGCCGTCAAGGCGGCAGCCCGCGGGTCCGACAACCTGATGTATCCGCTCCTCGACGCGGTGCGGGCGTACGCCACGGTCGGCGAGATGTGCGACGCGCTTCGCGAGGTATGGGGCGAATGGGAGGAAACGCCCTCTTTTTGACCGGTAGGGCCCGGCACGCCCTGGCCTTACAATGCGTGCGACGCTCGGCCTTGTTCGAGGATATCCGGGCACCCGACGCCCGTCAGGGCACGGCGGTGCCGTGCCCGTACCGGCCCATGTCCAAGATTCGAGTCGTGATTGCGAAGCCGGGCCTCGACGGCCACGATCGAGGTGCGAAAGTCATCGCTCGTGCCCTTCGAGACGCGGGGATGGAAGTGATCTACACGGGCCTGCGGCAGACGCCGGAGCAGATCGTCGCCGCGGCGCTGCAGGAAGACGCAGACGTAATCGGGCTTTCGATTCTGTCAGGCGCGCATAACCACATTTGCCCACGAGTGCTCGACCTCCTCGAACAGCAAGGCCTCGACGATGTCCTCGTCGTCGTCGGAGGCATCATCCCGGACGTGGACGTCCAGCCGCTCAAGGATCTCGGGATTGCCGCGATCTTCCTGCCAGGCACGCCGATGCAGGCCATCGTGGACTTCATTGCGACCCATGCCCGTTCGCGCGAGGAGCACGCGTGACCGAACCCGCCACGGCGGCGGTGTTCTTGCATCGGCTTGACCGGCAGTCGGTCTGCCGGTAGGCTGCGACGATGCCGCCGAAGCTGCTTCTCGCGGACGACAGCGTCACCGTCCAGCGAGTCATCGCCCTCACCTTTGCCGGCGAGGGTCTCGAGGTCGTGGCCGTCGGAGACGGCGACGAGGCGGTCGCGCGAATCGACCAGGAGCGCCCCGACATCGTGCTCGCGGATCTGAGTATGCCCGGGCGCGACGGCTACGGCGTAGCGGAGTACGTGAAGCGGTCGCCGGCGCACGTGGCGAACACGCGCGTCGTGCTCTTGACCGGCGCGTTCGAGCCGGTCGAGGAATCGCGGTCGCGACAGCTCGGCATCGACGGCGTGCTCGCCAAGCCGTTCGAGCCGCAGGTCGCGATTGGGCTGGTCAAGCGGTTGCTGGCTCAGGCCCCCCTGGCCCCTGCGGCGTCGAGCGCGTGGGGGGCCGAGAGCGGGCACGAGCTGCGAGGAGCGGGCGGGTCCGCGGCCGTCATGCAGACGGCCGCCATGACAGGAGAGTCGGGGTTGGCGACCGATCTTCCGGGAGTTCCAGCGACGGACGCAGCCGACACGCCGGGCTCGGCCCGGGCGCTCGACGACTACTTCCGCCGGCTGGACGAGGCGCTGCTGTCGGCGGGCCTCGAGGCCTCGCCCGCGGTGCCGACGATGACGGCCCCGGCCGCCGAGGCGCCGTCGGGCGATGCAGAAACGCTCGTCGTGCCGGCTCCACCGCGCCAGCCGGCGACGGTTCCTCCGGCGGATGAGACCCCGGCGCCGGAGCCGTCGACACTGGAGCACACCATGAGTCCCGAACCCTTCGGCGCCGGTCGTGCAAGAGCCACCAGCGAGCCAGCCGCGCCAACCACGGCCGGCGTCAGTCTGGTGGACGCGTTCGCGGCGCTGCTGGCGGTCGAAGAGGGGCGCGAGCCCGAGGTCCAGCTGTCCGGCAAGACCGAGGACGGTGGGGGCCGCCAGGCCACAGGTGTCGATCTGGACGCGCTGGCCGACGCGGTCGCCCAGCGTGTTCTCGAAAAGATGACCGACACCCGTGTTCGCGAGATCGTCTCGGAGCGGGTCACCGAGATCGCCGAACGGCTGGTCCGCGAGGAAATCGAACGCATCAAGGCGGAAGCGTCCTAGAAGCGGCTGGAGCGGCTGGAGACGCTGGAGCGGCTGGAGCGGATGGTAGGTCGACGAGAACGGTCGGAGAGCAACGCTCGACCGGGCCCCCCGCGCCAGCCGCTCGAATCGTGCCAGCCGCTCCATCCGCTTTAGCCGCTCCATCCGCTCCAGCCGCTCCAGCCAATCCAGCCCCTCCGCATCCGTTGAGAATTCCCGCCGCTGCCACTACGATCGGCGGATATGTCCGAGTCGTCCGCGCCCCCCGTTTCGATCCGGGTTCCCGACAAGCCGGCGCTGGAGGGGCTCGAAGCCAAATGGATGGCCCGCTGGGAGGCCGAAGGCGTCTACCGCTTCGACCGCACCCGGCCCCGCGAAGACATCTATTCGATCGATACGCCGCCGCCGACGGTGAGCGGGTCCCTCCACGTCGGACATTGCTTTTCGTACACCCACACCGACGTCATCGCGCGTTTTCAGCGGATGCGCGGCAAGGTGGTCTTCTACCCGATGGGGTGGGACGACAACGGTCTGCCCACCGAGCGCCGCGTCCAGAACTACTATGGCGTCCGGTGCGATCCGTCGCTGCCGTACGATCCGTCGTTCACGCCGCCTGACAAGCCAGCCAAACAGGCCGTCTCGATCTCGCGGCCGAACTTCATCGAGCTCTGCGCGCGGCTGACCGTCGAGGACGAGAAGGCGTTCGAGGCGCTGTGGCGCTACGTCGGCCTCTCCGTCGACTGGTCGATGACATACGCGACGATCAGCCGCGACACGCAGCGCGTCTCGCAGCTCGCCTTCCTCCGGCTGCTCGAGCGCGACCTCGTCTACCAGCTCGAAGCGCCGACGCTGTGGGACATCGACTTCCGCACCGCGGTCGCCCAGGCCGAGCTCGAGGATCGCGAGCTGCCGGGGGCGTTTCACCGCATTCGATTCGGCGCTGGCGACGGCGGCTTCGTCGAAATCGACACGACGCGTCCCGAACTCATCCCCGCCTGCGTGGCGCTCGTCGCCCATCCCGACGACGAGCGCTACCGGCCGCTGTTCGGTGAGCAGGTGAAGACCCCGATCTTCAAGGTGTCGGTGCCGATCCTCGCCCATCCACTCGCCAACCCGGAGAAGGGCACCGGGATTGCGATGATCTGCACCTTCGGCGACCTTACCGACGTGCTCTGGTGGCGCGAGCTGAATCTGCCGGTCCGCGCCATTGTCAAGCCCGATGGCACGCTGCGTAGCGTGGCGTGGGGTCAGCCGCCGTGGGAGGCAGAGGATGCCGCCTCGGCCACCCACGACTACGACTCGCTCGCGGGGTTGTCGGTGACAAAAGCACGGGCCCGCATCGTCGAGATGCTCGCGGAGCGTGGCGACCTGATTGGCGAACCGAAGCCGATCACGCATGCCGTCAAGTTCTACGAAAGAGGCGACCGCCCACTCGAGATCGTCACGAGCCGTCAGTGGTTCATCAAGACGATCGCGTTCCGGGATCAGCTGATCGCCCGCGGGCGCGAGCTCGAATGGCACCCGCCTTACATGCGCGCGCGGTTCGAGAACTGGGTCAACGGGCTCAACGGCGACTGGTGCGTGAGCCGGCAGCGGTTCTTCGGCGTGCCGTTTCCGGTGTGGTATCCGGTCCAGGCCGACGGCACGATCGACTACTCGCATCGGATCGTCCCGCCTGCCTCACGTCTGCCTACGGATCCGTCGACCGACGTCCCCGACGGCTACGTCGAATCGCAGCGCGGACAGCCGGGCGGCTTCGTCGGCGACCCCGACATCATGGACACGTGGGCGACCTCGTCGCTCACGCCGCAGATCGTCTCGGGGTGGGCGCGCGACGAGGCGCTCTTCGCCAAGGTGTTTCCGATGTCCCTTCGGCCCCAGGGTCACGACATCATCCGGACCTGGCTGTTCACGACCGTGTTGCGCGCCGAGCTCGAGCACGGATTGCTGCCCTGGTCGCACGCGGCCATCTCCGGGTGGGTCCTCGACCCCGACCGCAAGAAGATGTCGAAGTCGAAGGGGAACGTGGTCACGCCGATGGGCCTGCTCGAGGAGCACGGGTCGGACGCCGTCCGCTATTGGGCGGCGAGCGGCGGTCCGGGTGTCGATACGGCGTTCGACCCGGGGCAGATGCGGGTCGGACGCAGGTTGGCGATCAAGATCCTGAACGCGTCGAAGTTCATCCTGGCCAACCCCGAGCCGCAGGGACCCGTGACCGAATCGCTCGATTGGGGGATGCTCGCGAACCTGTCGATGCTGGTCGACGAAGTCACCGCAGCGCTCGAGGACTACGACTACGCGAAGGCCCTGCAGCGTACCGAGAGCTTCTTCTGGGACTTCTGCGACAACTACCTCGAGCTCGTGAAGCCGCGTCGATACGGCGCCGGCGGCCCGGCGGCGGCGGCGTCCGCCAACACGGCGCTCCAGGCCGCGCTCGGCGTGCTCCAACGGCTGTTTGCGCCGTACCTGCCGTACGCGACCGAAGAGGTCTGGTCGTGGTGGCAGGACGGCTCGATCCACCGCGCCACGTGGCCCACGACGGCCGGGCTCGCCGGCGTGCTCGGGGGCGAGGCCAGCGAGGATGCCCGGAAGGCATATGCGGCAGCGGTCGCGGTGTCGGCCGAAGTGCGCCGCGTGAAGTCGGCCGCGCGACGCTCGCCAAAGGCGGCCGTTTCCAGCCTGACGTGGCAGGTTCCGGCCGAGGACGCCGCACTTCTCGCCGAGGTTTCCGACGATTTGAAAGCCGCGCTCGTCGTCAAGCAGTTCGACGTGCTGATTGGACCGATGGCCCCGATGGAAGTGGAGCTCGAGCCCGAGACGCCGCCGACCTCGACGGGACCCCAGGAGCCGCGAGCGTGAAGTCGGAGCCGTTCGGCCCGCTGGAGCCGGCGCTCTATCGCGAGGTCGTGCGCCGCGCCCTGGCCGAGGACCTCGGCTGGGGCGACGTGACGACGTCGGCGACGGTTCCGCCCGACCTACGTGGACGCGGCACGTTGATCGCGAAAGCGCCCTGCACGATTGCCGGCCTCGACGTCGCGTTCGAGGCGTTCCGCCAGCTCGATCCGGTCATGTCGGCGACCGTGCACCGCGGCGACGGCTCCGCGTGCCAGCCCGGCGACACGATTGCCGTGGTCGAAAGCCTGGCGGCTTCGCTCCTGACAGCCGAGCGGACGGCGCTCAACTTCCTGCAGCGGCTGAGTGGCGTCGCCACGCTCACGCGCCGGTTCGTCGACGCGGCTGCCGGGCGCGTCCTCGTGCTCGACACCCGCAAGACGACACCCACCCTTCGCGCCCTCGAGAAGTACGCCGTCCGGGCTGGCGGCGGCACGAACCATCGCCTGGCGCTCGACGATGGGATTCTGATCAAGGACAACCACGTCCGGCTTGCCGGCGGCGTGGCGCAGGCGCTCGAGCGGATGCGCGCCGCCGGGCAGGAGATGCCGATCGAGATCGAGGTCCAGAGCCTGGCCGAGCTCGATGAGGCGCTCGCGGCGGGCGCCACGCGTATCATGGCGGACAACTTCTCGGAGGACGTCCTGGCCGAGATCGTGCGCCGCGCGCGCGGGCGGGCGCAGGTCGAGGTCTCTGGCGGCGTCACGCTCGATCGCCTCGAGAGCATTGCGCGATCGGGTGTCGACTTCGTCTCGGTTGGCGCCCTCACACATTCCGCGCTGGCGGTGGACATCAGCTTCGAAATCGAAGCGCAGCCGAACGCACCATGTTGAGCGACGAAGGCCCATTTGGTCTCGTGCTGGACGAGACGACCTCTACCAACGACGAAGCCACCAGGCTCGCCGAAGCCGGTGCCCAGGAAGGCACGTGGGTGGTGGCCGACCACCAGTCGGCGGGACGCGGCCGCCGCGGACGTGTCTGGTCGTCGCCCTCAGGCACCGGTCTCTATCTGTCGGTCATCATCCGTCCGGATCCGCCGCAGGACGGCTCGCTCCACGGCGATGCCGTCACGTCGATACTCACGCTGCTCGCCGGAGTCGCCGTCGTCGAAGGCGTCCGGATCGTGAGCGGCGTCGAGGCTGGTCTCAGGTGGCCGAACGACGTCGTCGTCGAGCGTGCGGAGGCGGACGGCAGAATGGTCCCGCGGAAGCTCGCCGGCATCCTTGCCGAAGGCGCGACGACCGGAGGCGAGCTGCAGCACGTGATTGTCGGGATCGGCATCAACCTGCGGCCGGCCGTCCACCCCGGCGTGCTCGACGGGAGGGCCATCTCGATCGAGGAGCTCGCCGGCCGCGTCGTCGACCGCGACCTGGTTCGCGACGAAGTCCTCTCGGAGCTGATGGCGTGGCGGCGGCGGGTGCGGTACGAAGGGTCCGCTGCGGTCCTCGACGCATGGCGCGAGCTCGCGCGCGGCAGCTCGGGACAGCAGGTGTCATGGGACCATCCGGGCGGACGCAAGTCGGGCACGACCGAGGGCATCGACGAAGATGGCGCGCTGCTCGTGCGCACGGGCGGAGGCGTCGAGCGCATCGTTGCGGGTGAGCTCACGTGGGAGTAGGCCACCCGATGCTGCTGGCGATTGACGTCGGCAACACCAACGTGACGCTCGGCGTCTTCGAGCACGGCACGCTGCGCCACAGCTGGCGCATGGCTACTCTTCGTGAGAAGACCTCCGACGAAGTGGGGCTGTTCCTCGTTCAGCTCTTTCATCACAGCGGCATTCCCATCGAGCGGCTCGAGGGCATCATCATCGCGTCGGTCGTTCCACCGCTCACGGGCACGATGGTCTCCGCAGCCGAGGTGTATTGCGGGAGGCGCCCGCTCGTCATCGAGAGCACGACGCGCCTCGGCATGAAGGTCCTGTACGACAACCCCGCCGAAGTCGGCGCCGACCGCATCGTGAACGCCGTCGCGGCTTACGAGCAGTACGGCCGGGCCGAGGGCCGTCCGCTCATTGTCGTGGACTTCGGAACCGCGACCACCTTCGATGCCGTGTCGGGCGCGGGCGAGTATCTAGGCGGCATCATCTGCCCGGGCATCCAGATTTCCGCCGACGCGCTGTTCCAGAAGGCCGCCCGGCTCCCGCGTGTGGACGTGCGCAAGCCGCCGTCCCTCATCGGGCGCAACACCGTGGCATCCATGCAGTCGGGACTGTTCTTCGGCTATGTCGCCATGGTCGAAGGCATCGTCCATCGCATGCGCCGCGACCTCGATCCGGCCAGTCCCGAGCGGGTGTGCTGCATCGCGACCGGCGGCATGGCTCGCGTGCTGGCGGGCGAGACCGAGGTCATCGAAGAGGCCGACGAGGACCTGACGCTGCACGGCCTGCGCATCATCTGGGAACGAAGCGGGAAGGCCGGTGCCGAATAACCTTGGACCATGGACCATGGACCATGGACCTTGGACTTTGGACCTTGGACCTTGGACCGAAGACTGAAGACCGAAGACCGACCAACCGACCGTGCCCCCGTCCGACTACTGTCGCCAAATCGAGGCCTATCTCTGTCGAAAGAACGAGGGGCATCTGATTCGCATCGTCGGGCCGGCATTCGACATGGTGCGGGCGTGGGAGGATCGCGGCATACCGGTCAAGGTCGTCTGGCAGGGGATTGATCGGTACGATTGCGCGGCGTGAGGTGGCGGCGGCCGGACCGCCGCGGCGCCGACCCGTTCGCGTGGAGTTCTGCGAGCCCGACGTGCTGGACGCCTTCGATGCGTGGCGGCGTGCGGTCGGCGTCGCGGGTCCTGCCAGCCCGGAGCCGATGGTCGCCATCGACGCCGGCGAATCTGCGGAAGGCTCGACCGTCGAGCGGTCGGCGTCGCCTCGGCGGCCCTCGCCGCTGCATCGCCAGATTGACCGTGCCATGAGCAAGTTGACCCAGCGCCGTCTCGACGCCAGCCTCCCCGGAGAGCTCGCCGACGCCATCGACGCGGCGCTGACGGCGCTCGATGGCGTGCGTGCCCGCGCCAAGGGCGCGCGCGGGGCCGCGCGGACCGATGTGCGGGAGAGCCTCGCAGCCATCGACGAGACGCTCGCCGTGGCCGCCGTGAAGGGGCTCTCGCCGGAACGGCGTGCGCAGATCGATCGCGACGCGCGCCGCGAGCTGCAGCCGTTCGTGGGGCGCCTGACGCCCGAGGCGCACGCGCGCTCGGTGGCGGCCGCCACGGCCAGGCTCGTCAAGGGCGAGCTCGACCTGCCCGATCTCGTCGAAGGCCTCTGAGCAGTCGTCGCATGTTGCGAAACGCATCGGACACGCAGGGCTCAGCCGTCGGCACGCGGGTGACCGGTGCGGTCGCGGGTGCGCTGCACGCGCGGGCGGGCGCTTCGCGCTGGGGCGTGACGATCGATCGGTTCCACGCGGCCGTCGAGCGAGCGGTCGCCAGGCGCTTCGGCGATCAACCGTGCTCGCCGGAGGCGCTCGACGGCTTTCTCGAGAGCCTGCACGCCGAGGACTTCGGTCTCGCCATCGGCTGTGCCGAGGGCGCCGAAACCGCGTGGGAAGCCTTCATCGAGCGATATTGGCGCGACTTGACGCGCGCGGCCCGCGCGATGGCGGGCGAGGCCGAAGGCGACGAGATTCTGCAGCGCGCTCATGGCCGATCTCTTCGCGCGCTCGGCCGACGATGCGGCGCGCCGGCCGTTGTTCGACTACTTCCACGGCCGCAGCCGGCTCTCGACGTGGCTGCGGGCGCTGGCCTCGCGCCGGCACGTAGATCGCCTGCGGGCCACGAAACGGCTGGAACCCCTCGACGAAGAAGCCGATCCTCCCGAGCCGTCGCGTCGCGACCATCCGGGCGACCTCGACTCGCCGCGCCTGGTCACCGCGCTGCGGGACGCGCTCCGGCGGGCGCTCGCCGCGCTGCCGCCGCGCGACCGTCTGCGTCTGGCCTACTACCACGCGGACGGCCTCACGCTCGCCGCCATCGGGCGCCAGTTCGGCGAGCACGAAGCCACCGTGTCGCGGAAGCTCCAGCGGACGCGGGATCAGCTGCGGGCCGAGGTGGACGAAGCCCTGCGGCTGGAATGCAAGCTCGGCCCGGACGAGATCGCGCGCTGCTACGAGGATGCGATCGCGGCCGGCGGCCTGGATCTGGGCGCCCTGCGGGCTGATACTGTGGACGCGCAAGGTCCGGGCCGGCCGAACGTTCAGTGATCAGAGATGCCGCGTATCGACTTTAACCTCGCCATTGGCGGACTGGCCGCCCGGGAGCTGCAGGCTCGCGGGGCGCGCGCCGACGAGCGACTCGTCTGTCCCGACCCCGACATTCTCGCGGCCTATGCGGACGATGGGCTCAGCGGTGAGGAGCGGGACACCCTCGAAGCCCATCTTGCGACGTGTGCCTCGTGCCGGCGAACGGTTGCGCTGCTGGTGCCGGCCGACGAGCCGCGCGCGGAGCCGGCGGCGATTCTGCGGCCGGTTTTTCGAGTCGATTGGAAGTGGCTCTCGATGGCGGCCATGGTCGTGCTCGCGGCCGGGTTGTGGTACGTCGTGCAAACGGATCTCCGCAGTCCGGTCCTTCAGGAAGCCCGGTCGCGCCCGGCCGACAACGATGCCCCCGCACCCACCACTCCATCGCCAGCCGCACCTCGAGCCGATGCGTCGCCGGCACAGCCCGCCGCCGGGGTCGTCGGCGGCGCGGCCGGCGGTGCGCCGCCGGTTGGGAGCCGTCCTCCTCCCGCCCCCGCGGACGCGGTCAGCGCGAAAGCCGCGACGCCGTCGAGTCTGCGAGACGAGAAGTCGAGCGACGAAGCCAAAGCGGCTGCGAAGCAGGGCGACAATCGCGCCCTCGCTGCGTTGCGCCAGCAGCAGGAGAAGCTCGAGAAGCGCAGCGAGCCGAATCCGGTGACCGTGGCCCAGCAGACGGCCGCCTCTAGTCCCAGTCAGGCCCAGGCGCCATCGCCACCACAGACTGCCGCGAACGAGGTCGCCCGGGCTCCCACGGCCGAGGAGACGGCTCGTAGTCGGGAGGCTGCACAGCGGCTGCCGGCGCCAGCACCGCGCCGCGCCACCTGCCACCGTGACTGCCGAGAGCCAGCGGGCAGCGGCGGCCGCGTCCGACAAGGCGAGCGCGACCGAGCGGGACCGGGGTGCGACCGCCTTCCGGACGAGCAACCTCGTCGCCGCCGAGTTCGCGGATCCCCAGCGCCGCGTGCTCTGGCGCATAGCCGGCGGCTATCGCATTGAAACGTCGACCGACGGCACGAACTGGACGGAGCGCCATCGCGAGCCTGCAGGCGGCCTCGCCGTGGGCACAGCACCCTCGACGGGCGTGGCCTGGGCTGCCGGCGCGCGCGGGCTCGTGCTCCGGTACGTCGCGCCCGGACCGTGGATGCGCGTGTCGAGGCCAATCGAGGACACCATCGTGTCGATTACGGCCAGCAGCGCCGATGTCGCCCGCGTGTGTACCGTGTCCGGATTGCAGTTCGAGACCCGCGACGCGGGCACGACCTGGACCCGCGTTCCCTGATTGTCGCTCGCGCATGAGCCCGATAGCCCAGGGCGCCCTCGTCGATCTGACAATCGAGCGGCCGGTCGCCGGCGGCCGCATGCTCGCGCGTCATGGCGGCGCCATCGTGCTCGTCGACGGCGCGATTCCGGGCGAGACGGTCCGCGCGCGGATTGAGCGTGTCGGCCGCGTAGCGCTGGCGACTGTCGTCGACGTCGTCGAGGCGTCTCCGAGCCGGGTTTCTCCGGCGCTCGACCGGGCGTGCGGCGGCATGATCTACGCCCACATCAAGCCCGGGGATCAGCCTGCGCTCAAGCAGGCCATCCTCGTCGACGCTTTACGCCACGGCGCGCGTCTCGACTGGACGACGCCGTTCACGATCCATTCGTCGCCGGCCCGCGGCTACCGTATGCGAGCACGCCTGCACGTGCGCAATGGGCGCGTCGGCTTCTTTCGCGAAGGCACACACGACATCTGCCGGGCGGGCGACACCGGGCAACTCGGCGATGAAAGCGTGCGGGCGGTCGAACGGTTCGTGTCGGCGCTTCCTCTGCCGGCGATCGAAGCCCTCGACGCGATCGACCTTGCCGAGAATCTCGCCGCCGACCAGCGTGTGCTGCATCTCGCGTGGCACGAGCGCGCGCGCGTCGCTCGCGCGATGCTCGCGAATATCGAATTGTCCGAGGGGCTGGATGGCGTCTCGGTGGGGGGCAGGCAGGCCAGCCTGCCCATGGTGGTGGCGGGGACGCCGTTCGTGGCCGACGCTCTGGAATCACTCGTGGGCGTTGGCGCGTCGGCGCCGGCCGGCGCCGTGATTCGACGTCACGCGTCCGCGTTCTTTCAAGCCAACCGATTTCTCCTGCGCCGTCTCGTCGACGCCGTCGCCGCTCAGGTGCCCGAAGGCCCGGTCGTCGATCTCTATGCCGGCGTCGGCCTGTTCGCCTTGACGCTCGCGTCGGAAGGCCACGACGCGGTCACCGCTGTGGAAGCCGATCGGGTGAGTGGCGCCGATCTGTCCGTGAACGCCGGGCCGTTCGGCGGGCGGGTCGCCGTATCGCGGCAGGCGGTGGAGGAGTGGCTGGCTCACGCCGCGATCGAGCGGGGCACCACGGTCATCGTCGATCCGCCGAGGACCGGGATGTCGCGGGACGCGCTCGAGGCCCTGCTGGCTGCGCGCGCCTCACGCGTCGTCTATGTGTCGTGCGACGTCGCCACGCTGGCGCGGGACGTGCGCCGCGCGATCGACGCCGGTTACCGCGTCTCGCACCTCGAAGCGTTCGATCTCTTCCCGAACACGGCGCACGTCGAGACGCTGGCGGTTCTCGTCCGCTGACTTCCTCATTCTGCCCGACTCGCGCCTCGCGTCGCGGCGACGAAGCCCTCGAACAGCGTGCGGAACTCGCGCGCCGAGCGGAAGTTCTCGGGATGCCATTGGACGCCGACGCAGAACCGCGAGGCGGGCCGTTCCGCAGCTTCCACGACGCCGTCGCTCGATCTCGCGCTGATCACGATCCCTTCACCGGCGTCCTTCACCGCCTGGTGGTGCCGGCTGTTCACCGGACAGTTCCCGGCGCTGTCCAGGACCGGCGCGAGAATGCCGGCCAGACGCGAGCCGCGCTCGGCTGACACGACGTGCGCGATCTTGTCCTTGGGCTCGCTCGAGGGCTGGCCGTGGGGGAGCGGCTGGTCAATCTGGCTCGGAATGTCCTGCACCAGCGTGCCGCCGAGCGCGACGTTCAGCACCTGAAGGCCCCGGCAGATGGCGAGGAGAGGGACATCCTGACGAACGGCCTCGCGGGCGAGCGCGATCTCGTATTCGTCGCGTCCTTCGACCGCGGCCTGGAACGTCGTGTGGCGCGCTTCGCCGTAATACCGGGGATCGACGTCGGCGCCGCCGAGCAGGATGAGGCCGCGCACGCTCGACAAGACTTCCGCCGGATCGTGCCGCCCGTAGTCCAGGCGCAGCCAATCGGCTCCCGCCTCCTTGAGAGAGGCGAGATAGTCGTCCATGTGCGTGGCCGGTGCAACTGCGATCATTCCGCTGTTCCTACATCCGAGCCGGGACTTCCGCCCCCATGAGATCGAGGGCGCGCGTCAACTGGCGCCGGAAGTAGCTGACGACCGCGGCACGCCAGATACGGTATTCAGCGCGCTCTTCGGCCAGGATTGGATACTTGTGATACAGCGCATTGAACGCCTGTGCCAGCGAGAACGCGTACTTCGCGAGTCCCGAGGGCTCGAGCGCCCGGACGGCCTGCGCCGTCACCTCCTCGAGCCGGGAGGCTTCGAGCGTCAGGTTCCAGAGCTCGTCGCCCTCCTCGCCCGCATCCAGCGGAGCCGCGGAGACGTCGCCCAGCCTGGCGAGCAGCGCCTGCTCGGAGAGGCCTTCGCGAGCACCGAGCTTCACGAAGATGTTCTGCGCGCGCACGACCGAGTACTGCAGGTAGGGTCCGCTCTCACCTTCGAAGCTCAAGGCCTCGTCGATGTCGAACGCGATGATCTTGGTCCGCGTGAACTTCAGGAGGAAGTAGCGGACGGCCGCCACGCCGATCGTTTCCGCGGTCCGCCGCGCCAGCTCCGGCGGCATGTCGGCGTTCCTCGCCGACACCTCGGCCAGCGCCTTCTCGATGACGCGATCGAGCAGATCGTCCGCCTTCACGCCCAGCCCCTTGCGTCCCGACACTTCGACGAACGGCTTCCCCTCGTCGGAAACCTCGTAGCCGAGCTCCCGCGCGGTGCGGTGCGACAGGGCCACCATCCCGTACCAGAAGTGCGTGGAGCGCGCCGATTCGCGCTCGTGCCCCAGCGTGATGAGCGCCTGCTTCAGCAGCTTCTGCAAATACGCCTGCCGGGTGTCGATGACGTTGTAGACCGCGCCAGCCCGCCCGAACGACGGGCGGTCGGCCGCTGTTTCGTCTGGCGTCGGCGCGCTGGTCGTCGCCCACAGCGTCCCGCCGTCGAGACGCGTCCCGTAGCGGCGATAGTGGAAGTCGCGGCCGAGCAGACCGAACTTCCAGTACTGGTATGCGATGTCCTTGCCCACGTAGGTCACCGTGCCATCCGATCGCACGATGACCTTTTCGCGCTGCTCGCCCTCGTCGGGCGCTTCGTCGGGCTCCGACGGGGTATCCGCGGGTTCGGTGCCGACGGTTTCGTCGATCGGCATCACCCAGCAGCCGGCCAGCTTGCCTTCCTTCTGCAGGAACATGGCGCCGCTCTCCCGTAGGATGTCGAAGGCCGCGCTCCAGAACTTCAGTCGAAGGATGTCGCCCTCCCAGCTCAGAAGGTCGTAGTCGACGTTGAGCCGGCGCAGCGTGGCGAGGTGCGCGCGCACGATCCGGTCGGCGATGAAGGCCGCGATCTCGGCGCTCGCGTTCCCGCCCTGTTCCATCGCATGGAGCGTCTGCCGGCGGACGTCCAGCCGCTTCCGGTCGCCTTCGTACCACTCGGTGACGCGCGCGTAGAGGTCCCAGCAGCAGTAGTCGAATCGCGTCGAGTCGGCGAGCGCGCGGATCTCGTCGAGGCCCTTGCCCTCGAGTTGCTGGAAGCCCACGACGACGTCGGCCACCTGGACGCCGGTGTCGTCGATGTAGTTCTGCACCTCGACCGGAACGCCGCAGGCGCGGAGCATGCGCACCAGCGTGTCGCCCAGCGTCGAATTGCGCAGATGCCCGATGTGGGCCGCCTTGTTCGGATTGATCGCCGTGTGCTCGACGATGGTCTTGTCTCGCGGGATGTCGGCGGCGGAAACCCCGGCCTCGATCGAGCCTGGCGACGAGAGCGCCGCACGCAGGAACGCCGCGCGATTCAGGAAGATGTTCACGTAGCCATTGGGTGTCGCCTCCACCCGGGCGACTCCCGTCGATGGGACCGATCGCGGCGACGATGTCCTGTGCGATGGCCTTCGGCGCCTTGCGGAGCTGGCGCGCCAGCTCGAACGCGACGGGAGTGGCGAGATCGCCGAGCGCGCGCGTCGGCGGCTGCTGGAGCACGATGGTGGGCAGGGCGGCGGGATCGAGCCCGATGCGCGCGGTGAGCGCTTCGCTGAGGGCCGCGCGAACGGCCGCGTGGATGGCCAGAATCATGAGCGTGTACGGGTGTCTCGGGTTTTCGTCGACGGCGGCCGTGCGGGCTCGCCGGGCGCGCCGCTCAGCCTCGTCGAGGTTTGACTGGACCGAATCGCTGCGGTACGATGCGCCGCATTCACGCGCGGCCCGCCCGCGCACAGGCGCGTTCGTAGTCCTGCGGCGTGTTCACGTTGGACAACATGATGCGCTCGGGGTCGAATCTGGCCAAGGCCTCCGGTCCGATCTCGGCCACGCGCACGTCGCGCAACAAATCGACGACGGCGAGCCTGCCCCGCGTGAGGTGCTCCTCCACGATCGGGAGCAGGGTTCTCGAGTAGGCGGCGCACAGAGGATGCCAGCCGTCCGCCGACCGCGGCACCGCCACCTCGCCCTCACCCATCGCGGCGACCAGATGCTGCAGGAACGGCGCCGACACAAACGGCATGTCACCGGCCAGGACGAGCGTGACGGGAGCCTCGCTGTGCAGCAGCGCCGTGTAGATGCCGCCGAGCGGTCCACGTCCCGGCAGGGCATCCTGCACGATCTCGACGTCGGGCGCCGGCTGGTCCCGGGCCAGCTCGACGCGGCCGCCGATGACGAGTACCCGCGGCACGAGCGTGCGAAGCACGGCGAGCTGTCGTTCGATGATCGGCGTCCCGCCCACGAGGAGCCGGCTCTTGTCGGCGCCGGCCATGCGGGTCGCGCGGCCGCCGGCGAGGATGGCCGCCCCGACGTGGTCCATGCATCTGTCTCGCGCGTGTACCCCGGCGTCGTTGACGCGCGAGCGCCAGAACGCACGACCGGCGGCGCGCACAGCGCGGGGCCGTCGCGCCGAGTGGCCGCTAACGTTACCAGAAAATGAGCGAACCGAAAATCGGCCGGCTCGTCGTTGCCAGCCTGCATCAGGCCATCGCCGAGCGCCTGCCGCTGCGGCTCGATTTCTACGAGAACTGGCTGAAGCCGCTCGGCCTGCTGAAGGAAGGCCGCACGATTGGTGTCGCCTCGTTCATGGCCGCGTTGAGCTTCTTGCGGCGCGAAGACCCACCCTCGACGTATTCCGAGGTCACGCGCCGCGCCGGCGTGCTCGCCGCCGAGTGGGCCTTCGACGACATGGGCTGGCCGCGGCGGCGATGGAACCGCATGTTCCCCATCAGGTGGCGCACGCGCTCGGCGCTCGTCATGACGGCGCGCGTGGCGCGCGCCGTCTACCCGGGCAGCCGCGTCCATTCCAAGATTCGCCGCAACGCGGCGCTCATCGAAGTCCGGTCGTCGATCTTCTGCCAGGTGCGCGAGGCGGTGGACTCGCCCCTCTGCGGCTTCTACGAAGGGCTCCTGCTCCGGCTGCTCGCCGAATACGGGCTCGAAGGGCGGCTGCTCATCGTCAGATGCCGGGCGTCCGGCGGCCAGACCTGCGACTTTGAGCTCGTGGACGTGGTCGAGGCCGACGCGCCGATCGTGGAGGCCGCGTCATGAGAGCCGCAGCTGCCGCCGGCGGGGCGCTCCTGCTGACACTCGTTCCGTGTGTCGCGCAGGCTCAGGCGCCCGCGGGCGCGACGCGCATCGTCGTCGTGCCGTTCTCGACGACGGACCGCGATCCACACGGCTTGTGGCTGGGTGAGGCCGCAGCCGTCCTCATCGGCGACGCGCTTCGCGGAATGGGACTGCGAGCATTGACCCGTCCCGAGCGCATCGACGCGTTCTCGGAGGTCAACCTGCCATCAGACGCCTCGCTCAGCTACGCGAGCCTGATCCGCGTCGGCCAGATCGTCGGGGCGAGCGACCTCATCGTCGGCAGCGTCCGGGTGAGCGGGGGCGAGCTGGTGATCGATGCGCGGCGTATCCGGCTGGACACCGGCCGCCTGCAGGAACAGACCACCGATCGAGCGCCGCTGCGCGATCTGTTTTCGCTCCACGAGCGAGTTGCGCGGCGGCTGATGGGCAGCACCGCGCCGATGCCCTCGTCGGTACAACGACCGCCGCTCGAGGTCTTCGAGCTGTTCATCAAGGGGCTGATTGCCGAGCAGAGCGAGACCCGCATCAACTTCCTGCAGAAGGCGCTCGCGGCGCACCCCCGCTACGACCGGGCGCAGCTCGCGCTCTGGGAGGCCTATACCGAGCAGGGCGATCATCAGCGCGCACTCGCCGCGG
The DNA here is from genome assembly GCA_963840865.1 of Vicinamibacterales bacterium. GTDB lineage: Bacteria > Acidobacteriota > Vicinamibacteria > Vicinamibacterales > Vicinamibacteraceae > CAWJAP01. The sequence continues at coordinate 165,656 of CAWJAP010000014.1, read as the reverse complement.
CGCAGGGCGTGCCGCCGACATCGCGGTTCCTCCGTCGCGCGCGCTTCGCCGCCGGGCTGTCGTTCGTCGAGCTACGCCGGTACGACGAGGCGTTCACGACCTTCAAGGCACTCTCGGACGAGCAGCCGACCGGCTCGATCCAGAACAACCTCGGCGTGGTGCAGGTTCGCCGGGGGGCGACGCCGCAGACGGGTCGGGCCACCTACTTCTTCACCAAGGCCTCGAAGCTCGATGCGGAGGAGCCCGACTACTTCTTCAATCTCGGCTATGCCTATTGGCTCGAGCGCGACATCCCGGCGGCCGTCTACTGGCTGCGAGAGGCGGTGCGCCGCAATACCGCCGATGGCGATGCGCATTACGTGCTTGGCGCGGCGCTCCAGGCGACGGGATCGCATCCGAGGCGGCGCCGGGAACGGAACTTGCGCGGCAGTTGTCCTCGAAGTATGCGGAGTGGGAGAAGCGCCCTCGGCCGCGAGCGACGTTCCGCAAGGGCCTCGAGCGGCTGGCGGTAGACCTCGAGCGGCTCCACGGCGCCGCGGCTCGACCTCGCGGCGCTCGGCAGCGGCGCAGCGCGAACAGGCCGCGCTGGCGGCGTTTCATCTCCAGCGCGGACGGCGGTTGTTCGACGAGGAACAGAACCGCGAAGCGCTGGCCGAGTTGCGGAAGGCCGTCTACCTGGCGCCCTACGACGCCGAACCCCATCTGCTGATCGGCCGATGTATCTGCGGACGGGCCAGCCGCGCGAAGCCATCGACGCACTGCGGGTGTCACTCTGGAGCCAGGAGACGTGCGGCGGGGCGCGTCGCGCTCGGCCGAGGCCCTGCTCGCCAACGGCGATGCCGACGCGCCCGAAGACAGAGGCATCGCGAGCCCTCGAACTCGATCCGCGGCAACGCCGAGGCTAAAGCTCTGCTCGCTCGGCTCGAAAAACGATAACGGACCGTCTCCGGTCACAGTTCTGCTACGATTTTCTTTCGAGAGCCGTATGACGAAAGAGCGCCCGCGATGGCGTCCGACGCGAGACGATGGATTTCACGAGATCCAGCTGAACGGCAAGCAGTTCGTCTTCCTGGGGATGGCGACGACGAGTCGTCTCGATCGTGATCTTCCTCTGCGGCGTGCTCGTCGGCCGGGGCGTGCAGCCGCTCGAGCCCGTCGCCGAAGCGGCGAGCGCGTCAGCGGCCCTCGAATCGCGCGCGCCGCCGAGCCTGCGCCGGCACCGGCGCCGAACCGGCGGCTGCTGCGCAGCCCGATCCGTGCCCAGCGCAGAGCCGCCGGCCCACGGGCCAGCCAGCGCGACCCGGCTGTGCCAGCCTGCTGGAAGCGGACCGGCACGCACAAGGACGCCAGCGCGAGCCAACCCACGCCGGCGTCCCCTGCTCCGAGCGCCTCGACGGCCGCCGGCTGCGCACCGCCGCCGCAGCCTGCCCAGACGCCTGCGCCCGCGGCGAGCGATGCGCTGGCCAAGACGCCGAAGCCTGCCCAAACCGCGGCCTCGACCCAGACGAAGCCGGCAGACGGCAAGGCCGCTGAACCGCCGCCGGCTCCGGCGCCGCGCGTGGCGGAAGCCAAGCCAGTCGAGCCCGCATCGAGCCGAATCCCAGGATCGACAGCGCTCCCGCTCCTTCGCCTGCGGCCGATTCCGCAGCCGCCGCACCCGCCGGAGGCGGGACCATCGCCGTCCAGGTCGCGGCCCTGAGCAATCGCTCGGACGCCGAAGCCATCGCGCGGCGCTTGAGCAGCAAGGGCTATGCGGCCTACGTGCTCGCACCGACGCGGCGGCCGCGAAGGCGATCTACAAGGTGCGGGTCGGCGAACTACACCAGCGCCGACGAGGCCGAGCGCGTGAAGCGCCGTCTCGCGCAGGAAGAGAAGCTCAAGCCCTGGATTACTCGCTAGCGTTGCTGTCCGGCGTCCTGCTGGCGCTGAGCTTTCCGAAGTTCGGCCACCCGGCGTTCGGCTGGGTGGCGCTCGCTCCCCTTCTCGTGTCTCGCTGGTCGCGCCTGCACGACACGAGCGGCCCCACCACGCTCCGCGCGTTCCTCCGCGGATTCGCCGCTGGCCTCGTCTACTTCGCGGGCACGCTGTACTGGCTATCGGACGTGATGGTCACGTTCGGCGGCCTGGCATACCCGCTGGCCGTGCTCGCCGCGCTGCCTGCTGATCGCCTATCTGGCGCTGTTCCCGGCGCTCTTCGCCGCGATCGTGGCGACGGCCGTCGCGTGGGCCGGCGCGCCCGGCGCTGTTCGTGGCGCCGTTCATCTGGGTGGCCACCGAGTTCGTGCGCGGCACGCTGTTGACGGGCTTCCCGTGGGTGCCGCTCGGCAACAGCCAGATCGACACCCTGCCGTCGCTGCAGCTGGCGAGCCTCGTCGGCATCTACGGACTGTCGGCGCTCGTCGCCTGGCCGTCGCCGCGGCTCGGCTCTACGGCATGACGTCGACGCGCCGGTCGCGACGCGCGTCGCGCGCGGTCGTCGATCGCGGCGTGCGCTCGTTGCGATCGGCGGCGTCGTGTGGGGCCATCGGCGCGTGCAGCGCGAGCGCGCTGCTCGGCAGGGCACGACCGTCCGCGGTCGGCCTCGTCCAGGGCAACGTCGCCGCAGGAGCAGAAGTGGCATCCGGCGTTCGCGACCGCATCCTGGCGTCGCTATCTCGCGCATGACGCGCGAAGCGGTGCGCGCGCAGGGCGTCGGCTGATCGTGTGGCCGGAGTCGTCGACGCCGTTCATGTTCGAGGAGGACCGCGCCGCCGCCGAGATCGTGCGCGCCTGGCGCGCGAGACCGGGGGTGCCGCTGCTCGTCGGCAGCGATCAGATCGAGCGCGCGAGCCGACCGACGCTCTTCAACTCGCGCGTTCCTGCATGCGACCCGACGGCGGCGTCGCCGGCATCTACCGGAAGATGCAGCTCGTGCCGTTCGGCGAGTACGTGCCGCTTCAGGCACATGTTGTTCTTCGCCGGGCCGCTGGTCGAGTCGGTCGGCGGCTTCAGCGCCGGTGACGACGCTGACCATCGGCGCATGCCGCCGGCGGGCACGCTCAGGCCGACGGCGATCTGCTACGAGGCGGTGTTTCCGGAGCTCGCGCGCGAGGCGGTGCTGCGCGGGCAGTCGAGCTGCTCACGACCATCACCAACGACGCGTGGTATGGCACCAGCTCGGCGCCGTTTCAGCATTTCGAGCAGGCGCGCGATGCGCGCGATCGAGCAGGGACGGTATCTCGTCCGCGCCGCCAACACCGGCATCAGCGGCGTCGTCGACCCCTACGGCCGCGTGATCGCGCGCACCGACCTCTTCGAGGGGCGGTGCTGGTCGGCGAGGTCCGATTCCTGGAGGACGCTGGACCGTCTACGCTAGAATCGGTGATGCGTCGTTCGCCGTGCTGGCCCTGCGGTCGCCTCACGCTCATCATCAGCCTGCGCGCTCAGCCCTACCGGCTCGCGGCGCCGCCGCCGGACATGAACGTTCCGAGGAGTCTTCGTGGCGACTGTCGCATCGTGAAGACCTGATCCGCCGCTACCAGGACCTCGTGAAGCGCGCCTCCGCGCTGCGGAGCTATCTTTGACGCCGCACGTCCCGACGAGGAGCTGACGCGCATCGAAGCGCGCGTCGCCGAGCCCGACTTCTGGAAGGACCAGGCCGAGGCGCAGAAGCTGCTGCAGCGCCGCCGCCGTCTCGAGGAAGACGTCACCCTGCGTGAGTCGCTGCGCCGGCGCGCCGACGACCTCGGCGTGCTCGCGCGAGTGGCTCGAGGCCGGCGAGGCCGTCGAGGACGACTTCGCGCGCGGCCTCGACGAGCTCGCGCAGGAGGTCGAGGCCGGCGAGATCAAGAAGATGCTCGGCGGCGAGCACGATCGCCGCAACGCCATCATCACCGTCCATCCCGGCGCCGGCGGCACCGAGTCGCAGGACTGGGCCGAGATGCTCCTGAAGATGTACCTGCGCTGGACCGAGCGCCGCGGCTTCAAGCGCGAGATGATCGACCAGCAGCCCGGCGACGAAGCCGGCATCAAGAGCGCCACGCGTGACCGTCACCGGCGAGTACGCCTACGGCCTGCTCATCGGCCGAAGCCGGCGTGCATCGGCTCGTGCGCATCTCGCCCTTCGATCAGGCGGCGCGGCGGCACACGTCGTTCGCGTCGCTCTACGTCTGGCCCGAGCTGCCCGACGACGTCGACGTCGACGATCGACGACAAGGACCTGCGCATCGACACCTACCGATCGAGCGGCGCCGGCGGCCAGCACGTCAACGTCACCGACTCCGCGTCCGCATCACGCACATCCCGACCGGCATCGTCGTGTCGTGCCAGAACGAGCGATCGCAGCACAAGAACCGCGACGTCGGCGATGAAGGTGCTGAAAGCCCGGCTCTACGACCTGCAAGCTGAAGGAGCAGCAGGGGCGCTGGAACAGCTCGGCGGCGAGAAGAAGGACATCGCCTTCGGCAGCCAGATCCGCAGCTACGTGCTGCAGCCGTATCAGATGGTGAAGGACCACCGGACGAAGGTCGAGGTCGGCGACGTCGAGCCGCGTCCTCGGCGGCGACCTCGACGGCTTCATCAAGGCCTACCTGATGGCGAAGTCGTCGGGAACGCTCGGTCAGGCCACCGACGCGAGCGAGGAGTGATTCGAATTCTGTTGCTGGTATCGGCACGGCATGCCGTGCCCCTACCAGTTCGTGCGCCCTACCGCATGACGTCGTCGAAAAGGTGCGCAAAGCCGGTGCGGCCGGCGCCCTCATGTCCACGATCCGACGTGATACCAAGACGCTGACGGTGACGACGGGGACGCTGCGATCGGCGTGAAGCGATCACGTGCAGCCCGTTGGCGATCGTGAACTCGGTGTAGGCGACGCGCAGCGGAGTCGGCTCGTCAGCCTGCGGGGCGGCCGTCACGAGGCACGCGAACAGCAAGGCCAGCGCGGTTCGTCGCACGGCTTCCTTCATGTCGCTCACGAACCGCGGCACGTCCGGTCGCGAAAAATCCGCGTGCTATTTGACGAACTTGACGCAAACGGGTGTGCCCACCGTGATGGGGTCGCCGACGGGATCGAGCGCGCCGGTCTTCTGATCGATCCGGAACACGGCGAGCGAATCAGTGTGCTGGTTCGCCACGATCAGCCAGCGGCCGCTGGGATCGATGCCGAAGTTGCGCGGCCCCTTGCCGCGCGTGGGCTCGTGCTCGACCGGCGTCAGCCTGCCGGTGGACCCATCGAGCCCGAACACCGCGATGCTGTCGTGCCCGCGGTTCGATCCGTATACGAACCGGCCCGACGGGTGCACCTGGACTTCGGCCGTGTAGCTGGCCGGAGCGTCGGTCGGCCGGCTGGGCAGCGTCGTCACCGACTCGACCGGCGACAGGACGCCCGCGTCGGCCTTCCAGGCGTACGACGACAGCGTCGAGTTGAGCTCGTTGATCGCGAAGGCAAAGCGCTGGTCGGGCGCGAACGCAAAGTGCCGCGGACCCGCGCCAGACTCGGTCGACGCGGATGGTGGTGAGTTGGGGATCAGCGTGCCCTTTGCCGCATCGAACCGGTAGACGAGCAGCTTGTCGATGCCGAGGTCGGCGGCGACGGCGAATCGATTGGCCGCGTCGAGATTGATCGAGTGCGCGTGCGGCCCCTTCTGTCGCGACGCGTTCGGTCCCGACCCTTCGTGCTGCATCACCGAGACCGCCTCGCCGAGAGCGCCGTCCTCAGCGATCGGGGAGCACGGCCACGTTGCCGCCCGAGTAGTTGGCGACGAGCACGAACTTGCCGGACTTGTCCACGACGATGTGGCAGGGCGCGCCGCCCTTCGAAGCGCGCTGGTTGATCAGCGTCAGGACGCCGCTGGCCGGGTCGCGTCGGTAGGCGGCCACCGCGCCGCTCTTCTGCTGCGCGAACTCGCCGACCTCGTTCACCGCGTAGACGAACCGTCCGCTCGGGTGGATCGCGAGAAAGCTGGGGTTGTTCGACTCGGTGGCGAGACCGGCCGGCGTGAGCGCGCCGCTGGCCGGGTCGAAGCGAAACGCGTAGATGCCCTTGCTGGTGCTCTTCGGGCCCGTGTAGGTCCCGATGTAGACGGTGAGTGGCGCGGTGTCGCTCTGGGCGGTTGATGACGAGGACGCCATCGTGGTCGATGTTGCGAACGCCAGGCCACCGACGAGAACGACGGAGCAGAGCAGCCATGCCGACCGCGGATAGATGACCATCGTCATGCGGCCATTCTATGACCAGTGGTCGATAAAGGCCGCCGTGACGAAGAGGCCCGACACCATCGGTCGACGCAACCCTCCGCGCGGCCGTCGCCAGAACTACTTGAACTCGCCGCCGGGTTGCGTGCCGGCGATGAAGGCTTCGCGCAGAGCCCCGGGCGTTTCGGGCTCGACGCGCGCGCCGGTCGCGCGGTCGACGGCCAGGAACACGATGTTGCCGGGCGGCGTGAACTCGGGCCGTCCTTGCGGTCGCCGATCCACGCTTTCATCACCTCCATCCAGATCGGGAGCGCCGCCGTCGCGCCGCTCTCGCCGGGACCGAGCGGCCGTCTTCTTGTCGTGGCCCACCCACACGCCGATGGTGATGTCGGGATCGAAGCCGATGAACCACGCATCGGTGAAGTCGTCGGTCGTTCCGGTCTTGCCGCCGAGCGGCCAGTTGAGCGACGCCGCTCGGGCGGCGGTGCCGCGATACGACAACCCCGCGCAGCAGGTTGGTCATCACGTACGCGGTGTCGGCGCGGAGGGCTTCGGTCGGCGCCGGACGGTTCTCCTCGAGCACGTTGCCCTGACGATCGACGATGCGTTGAATCTCGTACGGCGTCATGCGCACGCCCTGGTTGGGGAACACCGAGAACGCGCTCGTCACTTCGAGCAGCGTCGCCTCCCTCGAGCCGAGCGCCGACGAGAGATACGGCTGCACCGTCGACGAGAACCCGAGCCGCTTCGGCGTAGGCTGATCACCTGCGAGGGCCCGAGCAGTTCCATCAAGCGCGACCGTCGGCACGTTGCGCGACTGTTCGAGCGCGTGACGCAGCGTGATTGGGCCTTCGAACGCCTTGTCGTAGTTCAGTGGCGCGTACGGCGGCTGGCCCGGACCGGCGGTGTAGCGAAATCGGGCGTGTCCTGCAGGATCGATGCGGGCGTGAAGCCGCGATCGATGGCCGCGGCGTAGACGATCGGCTTGAAGGTCGAGCCGAGCTGGCGCATCGCCTGTGTCGCCGCGGTTGAACCGGCTGTCGATCGAAGCTGCAGCCCGCCGACCATCGCGAGGATCTGGCCGGTGCGGTTCTGCGATGCGCGATGAGCGCGCCCTCGACCTCGGGCTTCTGTTCGAGCGTTGCCGCGATTCGTCCGGCCGCGCGGTCGACTTCGGTGACGCGAACCGAGACGAGATCGCCCGGCTTCAGAAACGCGGCGGTGGTCTTGCCGGTCCATTGGTAGTCGCGCGCGATCGAGCGTCGCCTGTCAGCGCTGCCGACGCGGAACCTCGCCCGCGCTCCCTCGACCGTCGTGACGAGCGCCGGGACCGTGACGCCGCTCTGCAGCAGCCGACGTCCACGCCCCGTTCGAGTAGGCCGTCGATCGGAGTGGCCTTGCGCCACGACGTTGCCGCGGCCGGCGGAATCCGCGCCGCTTGTCGAGCCGCCGCAGGCCGTCGTCGAGGGCGCGCTCGGCCGCATGCTGCAGCCGCAGATCGAGCGTCGTGTGGACGGCGAGGCCGTTCTCGTACAGCTGCCGCGCGCCGAACTTCTCCTCGAGGTGCTGGCGGACGTCCTCGACGAAGAACGGCGCCTCGGCGTCGAGGTGCGGGACGGCCGGCGGTCACGATCGGCTGCTTTGCGCCTCGTCCGCCTGCTGCCGCGGTGATGAAGCCCTCGTCCGCCATGCGGTCGAGCGCGTAGTTGCGCCGGCGGCAGCGCGTTCTGCGGGTTCACGTAGGGGCTGTGCCGGGCGGGCGCCTGGATGATGCCGGCGAGCATCGCCGCCTCTTCGAGTGTCGACGTCCTTCGCGCGCTTGTTGAAGTAGAGCCGCGCCGCGGCCTCGACGCCGTACGTGCCGTGGCCCCAGGAATCTGGTTGCAGTAGAGCGTGAGGATCTCGTTCTTCGTGTAGCGCTTCTCGATCTGGATCGCGAGCAGCGCTTCCTTGATCTTGCGCTCCCAGGTCTTCTCGTCGGTCAGGAAGAGCTTGCGCGTGAGTTGCTGCGTCAGCGTGCTCGCGCCGGCGCCGTTTGCCGCTCGACGATGTCCTTGACGCAGCGTCACGATGATGCGCGTGATGCTCAGGCCCATGTGCGTGTTGAAGTCGTCGTCCTCGGCCGCGATGATGGCCTGCCGCAGCGGCGGCGAGATCTGGTCGTAGGTGATGACGATGCGCCGCTGGGTGGCGAACTCGCCGAGCACCTCGCCGCCGCCGGCGTAGACGCGCGTGATGGTGCTCGGCGCGTAGTCGTCGAGCGCGGAGATTTGCGGCAGGTCGCTGGCGAAGATGAACAGCACGCCGCTCACCGCGCCCGCCACGCGCAGCCAGCACGAAGAGCAGGATGAGCGTGAAGTGGCGGGCGACCCGAAAGACGATGCGCCATCGAATGCGAATGACGACTACGAGTGACGAATCATGAGTGACGAATGACGAATCATCGCACGGCGGGCGCTCGATCCAGCACGACAGATCGATGAGCGCCTGAGCCGGGCGCCGCTGCACTCGTCATTCGTCATTCGTCATCGCGGTGCATTCGTCATTTGTAGCCCGTAGCTCGTCGTTCGTAGCCCGGCTCGCACTCCTGCGCGTGCCGGCGGACGGCCCCGCGGCTGCCGCCGCGATCACCGCTGCTGCGTGTGCTGCCGCCACGGCTTCCGCCATCCCCGCTACGGCTGCCGACCGCCATCGCCGCCACGGCTGCCACCGCCATCGTCGCCGCCCCGCGGCCGAGCGTAGCCGGTCGGCGGGCTGCGCAGCCCGGGCCGCGAACCCGAATCGGACGGCGCGACATGCCGGGCGAAGTCGGCGAGGATTCGGGCGCGCGTCGAGGCTCGGCAACCCCACCGCCGCGAGTCGCGGCCGTCATCGTCGCGGCTGCGCGGCGTGTAGCGCGGGCCCGGATCGGTCGGCCGGACGTAAGGTGGCGCCTGTCATCGTCGCGACGGTATGTCGGCCGGTTGGCGTGACCGCCAGCGGCCGCCGATTGCGCGGATTCATGACCGGCCGCGCGCGCCGGTACGGCGAATCCGGACGTTCGGCCGTTGTCGTCGGGCGTCGCAGGTCGGTGCAGCCAGCGGCCGGCTGCTCATCCCGGGTCGTGCCGTGGTCGGATGCCCCGCGGCACCGCGGTCCCCGGATTGCGCTGCGGTCCATCCGCGCCGGAAACGCATCGTGCGTCCGGTTCGCGCGTGGGGCAATGGTCGACATGCCCAGCGCCGACGTGGCGGCGCCGCGACCTCGGCGAACCGGCCATACGGCGATCGTGGCGGGGCGAATCCTGGCGGGCGGTGCTGCATCACGAACGTCGGACGTTCGCTGGCTCAGACGAACACGATCCGCGTGGACGCCGGCACATTTCCGCGCCCGAAGCGCCGTTCGAGACGAACGTCCACGCACGCCAGGGATCGCGACCGCGATACGGGTAGCGATGCCCGTAGCTCGCGAACACGTTGACGACCGGATAGCCGTTCCACCCGAGCGGACACCAGCCGACGTAGCTGGGCGCAGACCGCCCATACACCCACGCCGGGCCCCAGCGTTGCGACGGGATCCAGAACCAGCGACCCGTCGTGTTCGCATGCCAGCGGCCGTAGTGATGCGTCGGCCAGCCCCAGGGATCGTGCGCGATCCACGTCCATCCGTAGCGCGGCATGTGATGCCAGCGGCCGTTGTAGTACGGGCGCCAGCCGACGGCGACGGTCGGATACCAGACCGTAGCCGTAAGTCGCGTCCGACTGCCAGGTGCCGTAGTGATCGAAGCGTCGAGCCGTAGCTGTCGAGCTCGGCCGGAAGATAGTTCTGCGAGCGTCGACGGCGCCTGCCACGTCGCGACGCGCTCGGCCGCCCAGCGTTCGCAGCGTCGTGTTTCGCTCGAGGCGTTGAACCCTGGGGCGCAGTGGGCGCCTGACCGTCGCGAACGACCGACTGCTCGCCGGCGTTCAGCGAGACGTTCCCGTCCTCGCTCGACAACTGCGCGCGAGCCGCGCATGACCGCCAGCTCCACTTCGACGCAGATCGGTCGCCGCCGACCGCGAGCCGGTACTGGCCGGGCTGGTCGAAGCGGACCGACGCCGCCCGGCGCTTCGACGATCAGACGCGCGGACGCGCTCGCGGACAGATTCGAAGACGGTCGCGAGCAACCGGCCGCGCGAGAGCCGCAGTACGTTGTCGGACGGCGAGGTCGACGTCCGCTGTAGCGATCGAGATGAACGACGCGTGCCGTCGGGAAACGTGACTCGAGCGCGGCCGCCTTCGGTCCGCAGGCGATCGCCGGCGACGACCGGCATGCCCGACTCGCCGCCTCGCTGCGTGCGCTCACGGTCGAGACGGCGCCGTGCCATCGACCGCGGAGAGTACACCGGCCGGGCCGCATCCTCGGGCGGCGCTGGGCTGCTCCTGCGGTGCCGGCGGAACTCCTGCACGCCGCGGTAGCGCGGAGAGTCCGCACGACCGCCAGCGCCGCGGCCACGTTCAGGGCCGCGGACCCGACGCGCGGCATGCCGAGCGACAGCCGAAGCTGGGAGCCAATCCCGTAGGCATCGTGACGATCCCGGACCCGGACCCGAGGCTGTCGATGCGCCGCGAGAGCGCATCTGGCAGGCTGGCCTCAGCCAGTATAGTCAGCGCGAACGACTGGGTCCTGCGCGTCAAGCTTGCGACGGTTGCGAGGCGCATCGTTGGCGCCACGCAGCGCTGATGATTTTACATGAACGAGCACTCATATTTTATACTGACCGACGTTCTGTCAGGCCACCTCACGCGAGGACTCGAGACGATCATGAGCAAAATCATCGGAATCGATCTGGGCACCACCAACTCTGTCGTCGCCGTCATGGAAGGCGGCGAGCCCGTCGTCATCACCAATCCCGAAGGCAGCCGGCTGACCCCGTCGGTCGTCGCCTTCGCCAAGTCCGGCGAGCGCCTCGTCGGCCAGGTCGCCAAGCGTCAGGCGGTCACCAATCCCGAGAACACGGTCTTCTCGATCAAGCGCTTCATGGGACGCCGGTACGACGAAGTGTCCGAGGAGATGCGGATGGTGCCCTACCGCGTCGGCCAGGCGCCGAACGGCGACGTCCGCGTGCTCGCGGGCGACAAGGAGGGCGGCTGGGCCCCGCCGGAGATCTCCGCGATGGTCCTGCAGAAGCTGAAGCAGGCCGCCGAGGACTATCTCGGCCAGCCGGTGACGAAGGCGGTCATCACCGTGCCCGGCCTACTTCAACGACGCCGCAGCGCCAGGCCACCAAGGAAGCCGGCCGGATCGCCGGGCTCGAGGTGATGCGCATCGTCAACGAGCCGACCGCGGCGGCGCTCGCCTACGGCCTCGACAAGAAGAAGGACGAGACCATCGCCGTCTACGACCTCGGCGGCGGCACGTTCGACATCTCGATCCTCGAAGTCGGCGAAGGGCGTCGTCGAAGTGAAGGCGACCAACGGCGACACCCACCTCGGTGGCGACAACTTCGATCAGCGCGTCATCGAGTGGATCATCGCCGAGTTCAAGAAGAGCGACGGCATCGATCTCGGCAAGGACCGCATGGCGCTCCAGCGCCTGAAGGAAGCGGCCGAGAAGGCCAAGATGGAGCTCTCCACGGTGATGGAGACCGACATCAGCCTGCCGTTCATCACCGCCGACGCGTCGGGGCCCAAGCATCTGGCGATGAAGCTGACGCGCGCGAAGTTCGAGTCGCTGGTCGAGGATCTGCTGCAGCGGACGATGGGGCCGGTCAAGCAGGCGCTGGCCGACGCGGGCGTCGACCCGAAGAACATCGACGAGGTGGTGCTGGTCGGCGGCTCGACGCGCATCCCGCGCGTCCAGCAGCTCGTGAAGGAGTACTTCGGCAAGGAGCCGCACAAGGGCGTCAACCCGGACGAAGTCGTCGCCATCGGCGCCGCCATTCAGGCCGGCGTGCTCGCCGGCGAAGTGAAGGACCTGCTGCTGCTCGACGTCACGCCGCTGTCGCTCGGCATCGAGACGCTCGGCGGCGTGATGACGACGCTGATCACGCGCAACACGACGATTCCGACGCGCAAGAGCGAGGTGTTCTCGACCGCCGCCGACGGCCAGACGAGCGTCGAGGTCCACGTGCTGCAGGGCGAGCGGCCAGATGGCGCGCGACAACCGCACGCTCGGCCGGTTCCATCTCGACGGCATTCCGCCCGCGCCGCGCGGCGTGCCGCAGATCGAGGTCACGTTCGACATCGACGCCAACGGCATCGTCAACGTGTCGGCGAAGGACAAGGCGACCGGCAAGGAGCAGAAGATCACGATCACGGCGTCGAGCGGCCTCAGCAAGGACGAGGTCGAGCGGATGAAGAAGGACGCGGAGCTGCACGCCGAGGAGGACAAGAAGCGCCGCGACGAAGCGGAGACGCGCAACCGCGCCGACCAGGCGGTCTACCACGCCGAGAAGACGCTCAAGGACGCGGGCGACAAGCTGTCGGCGTCCGACAAGCAGCCGGTCGAAGCGGCGATCGAGGCGCTGAAGGCGGCGCTCGGCCCAGAACGACCAGGCGGCGATCGCCAAGGCGCTCGACGAGCTGACGTCGGCGCAGCACAAGGCCGCCGAAGCGCTCTACAAGCAGGCACAGTCGCCGGCGGCGCCCGGTGCCGGAAGCCGCACCGGGCGCCGACGCCGGGCGCACGCGGCGAACGAAGGCGACGTCATCGACGCGGAGGTCGTCGAGGAGGAGAAGAAGTGAAGTTGATGACGAATGACGAATGACGAATGGGAGTTCGGGTCATCGGCATTGTCGTGTCAACGGGCCGCTCCCATCAGTCATTCGCTCCGAGTCATTCGTCATTCGTCATTCGTATTCGTCGCTCGTAATTCGTAGTTCGCATGACGTTCTACCTCACCCTCGGCGTGCGGCCGGGCGCGACGGCTGGCGAGATCCGCCGCGCATTCCGGCGTCTTGCGCGGCGCCATCACCCGGAGCTCAACCCGGGAGACGACGAGGCCGCGCAGCGCGTTCCGCCGGATCGTCGAGGCGTACGAGACGCTCGTCGATCCGGATCGCCGACGGCGGTACGACGCCGGCGATGAGCCGCGCCGCAGCGCCGGGGCCGGTGCCGGAGGCGACGACCGTTCGCGTTCGAGGGGTTCGACTTCACGGCGCAGGTCGACGGGCGCGGCGGCGTCGACGTTCGGCGACCTGTTCGCCGACGTCGTGCGCGCGGCGGCCGAATCGGCTGTCGAGCGGCGAGACGCGGCTCGGACCTGCACGCCGACGTGCGCGTGCCGCTCGAGGACGCGATTCGGGGGGTGGTGGCGCACGTCACCGCTCACCCGCCGTCGATCGCTGCCGGGTCTGCGCCGGCAGCGGGCGGCTCGAGACGCTTCGGCGCGGCCGTGCCCCGATTGCCGGGGCCGGGAGCTGAGCGGCCGCCCGCGGGCACATGCTGTTCACGAAGACGTGCGGCCGCGTGCGAAGGCGCCGGCGCGCTGCGCCATCGCCGACTGCCGTGCCTGCGGCGGGGAGGGCGTCGCCATGCGCAGCGAAGCGTCGCCGTGCAAGGTTCCGGCGGGCGTGCGCGATGGCGAGACCCTGCGCCTCGCCGGGACAGGGCAACGCCGGCCGCCGCGGCGGCGCCGGTCGGCGATCTGCACGTGACGGTGCAGTCGAGCCGCACCCGCTGTTCCGGCGGGAGGGCGACGATCTGCACCTCGACGTGCCGGTGGCGATTCACGAGGCGGCGTTCGGCGCGAAGATCGACGTGCCGTCGCCGACCGGCGCGTGCCGCGTGCGCGTCCCGCCGGGCACGCAGTCGGGCCAGCGCTTCCGGCTGCGCGAGCGTGGCGTGCCGTCGCCGCGCGCGGGCCGTCCCGGCGATCTGATCGTGACCGTACGCGTCGTGCTTCCGCCGCTCGACGACGAGCGCTCGCGGGCGCTGCGTGCGCGAGTTGGCGTCCGGCCTACCCCGACGATGTCGCGCAAGAGCGCTGCGGGTGTGAGCGACGCATGGCCGCGAAGGCGACGAGCAAGGCCTACTACATGATCAGCGTGGTGGCGCAGCGCTACAACATCCACCCGCAGACGCTGCGCCTCTACGAGCGCGAGGGCCTGCTCAAGCCGTCGCGGACCGAAGGCAACACGCGCCTCTACTCCGACGAGGATCTCGAGCGCCTCGAGACCATCCTGTCGCTGACGCGCGACCTCGGCGTCAACCTGGCCGGCGTCGAGATCATCCTGAACATGCGCGAGCGCATCGAGCAGATGCAGGGCGAGGTCAACGAGTTCATGCAGTACGTGAAGCGGGAGATGGTGAAGGGGCTCGGCGACTGGGAGCAGCGGCTGAGCACGGCGCTCGTCAAGTCCGCGCCCGGCGGTCTGGTCCGGGCCGAGCCGCAGCCATCGAGCGCCGGGTAAACTCCCGCGGCCGTCGGTGCCGGCGGCGGCGTGACGGTCGCGCGCAAGACGACGCGGGATAGGTAGGCGGCAGCGAACGTCTCGCCGGCGACAGAGCCGCGCGCGGCTACCGGCGACTGGTCGGGGTACCGCGAGCGACGCCGCATGCGTATCCTCGTCACCGGCGGTGCCGGCTACATCGGGTCGCTGCTTTGCCCGGCCCTGCTCCGCGCCGGCCATCGCGTGACGCTGGTCGACCGCTTCCTGTTCGGGGTTCAGCCGATCCTCCACTTCATCACCGACCCCAACCTCGACGTCGTCCACGGCGACGTCCGCGACGTGGCACGCGTGCGCAAGGCGGTCTCGGGTGTCGACGTCATCTTCCACCTCGCGGCAATCGTCGGCTATCCGGCCTGCGCGGCGGATCCGGACACTGCGGAGTCCACCAACGTGACCGGCACGCGAAACCTCGTCGACGCCGCGTCGGTGTCGCAGGGCATCGTCTACGCGAGCACCGGCAGCACCTACGGGCAGTGCGACACGATCGCCACCGAGGAGACCGCCATCAATCCGCTCACGCTCTACGGCCGCACCAAGCGGGACGCGGAGCGCATCGTCACCGATGCGGGCGGTGTCGGCTGCGGTTCGCCACCGTGTTCGGCCTGAGCCCGCGGTTGCGGCTCGATCTGCTCATCAACGACTTCTGCTACCAGGCGTACCACAACAAGCAGATCGTCCTCTTCGAGGGGCATCACCGGCGGACGTTGCTGCATGCAAGCGACGCGGCGGCGGTCTATCCGTTCGCGCTCGAGCGCCTCGACCGGATGAGAGGCGGTGTCTACAACGTGGGCGCCTCAGACATGAACTACACGAAGATCGAGGTGGCGCGGGCGATCCAGAAGCAGCAGCCGTTCAGGTGCACGAGGGCGACACCGGCGAGGATCTGGACAAGCGCAACTACGAGGTTTCGTACCGACAGATCCACGCGCTCGGCTATCGCGCGACCGTCGGTCTCGAGGCCGGGATCACGGAGTTGCTTAGGGTGATGCCGTTCATCCAGCAGCGATCCCCCTGGCGCAACGCAGGATAACTGTCAGCCGGCATCGGCGAGGGTCGACCCACTCCCCTGTCGGATCGCGTCGTGGCCGCGCTCGGGCAGCAGCCGCGCCAGCGCGACGCTCTGCGAGGCGTCGTGATGTGCGACTTGGGCGTGAAGGCCAGACCGAGGACGGCGATGGTCGATCCCGGCGCGGCGCGAGCGACGACACCCGGTCGGCGAGCCGCGCCGGCATGCGCGCGTTGGCCGCGGCGCTGCTCCGCGGAGGAGCATGGCCTGCTCCCCGACCTCCTGCGCGAAGAAGCCGAGCGCCACGTTATCGCGTGGGAAGCACGGCCCGCCGTAGCCGAGCCCCCCTTTGAAGATACGCGGTCCGCCGACCCGGCGATCGGCGCCGACCGCGTTCGTCACCATGTCCACGTCACCGCCCGGGATGCGTTCGCACAGCGCGGCCGAGCATGTTGGCGAACGCCGATCTTCATGGTCGACGAACGAGTTGATGGCGATCTTCGCCAGCTCCGCGTTCTCGAGGCTCATTCGCATGCACGCGCGGCGAGCTCGCCATGATCTCGGCGTAGTAGGCCTCGAGGTAGTCGCCGGATCGCAGGTCCAGCTCGCCGATCGAGCGTGAAGTCGGGGTTGAGGAAGTCGCGGATGGCGGTGCCGTGCCCGATGAACTCGGGGCTGTAGCAGAGGCCGAAGTCCAGCGCCCGCGCGCCTTGCCCGATGCGTGTTCGAGGATGGGCAGCAGAGCCCCGACGGGTCGTGCTCCGGGAGGACCGTGCTCGAGAGCACGACGATGTGGTACGTCGGCTTGGCGGCGAGCGCGTGCCCGATGCCCTCGGAACGCCGTGGGCGACCTGGCCATCGAGGGCGACGCCTCGCTCGTCGCCCGGCGTCGGCACGATCACGAAGGTGATGGTCGGTCTGATGAACGCGCCTGCGCGACATCGAGCGTCGCGCGGATCCGCGACATGTTCGAGGCGAGCGTCGACTCGAGGTTGGTGCTCCTGCCACCGGCGCCCGTCCGGCGTTGATGGCATCGACGACGACTGGTCGAGATCGACGCCCACGACCGTTCCGCCACGCGAGGCGATGGCCGCAGCCATGCTGGCGCCCAGCTTGCCGAGACCAACGATGGAGACGGGAGGAAGGGTGACCATCAACGAGGCCCGTGGGAAGGCTCATAGGCGCTTCGTCGACGTGCGGCGTGCCCCCACGCTGCGTGGCTGAAAGCCACGAAGCCCGCACACTCGACGGTCGATGTGACATCTGCCCATTGACCGCGAGGCGCGCTGGCGCGAAGATGATGGGCCCGCGCTTCTTGCGCCTGCCGCGACCGATCATGTCTCTGCCCACACTGCCAGGGATCCGGATGGAAGCTTCTCGACGAGGCCGGCCGCACCCGCGTCGTCCGTTGCGAATGCTTTCGAGACACGCTCACCGAGCGGCTGCTCACCGAGGCGCCGCATCCCGCGGCGCTACGCCCACTGCGATCTCGATCGCTTCGTGAGCTATGGCAACGAATCGCTCGAACAGGCGCTCCAGCAGGCGCGCTCGCTCGTCGATCGATTCCCGGTCGTGAGCAAGGGCCTGTTCCTGCTCGGCCCGCCGGGCGTCGGCAAGACGCACCTCGCGGTGGCGGTGCTGCGGCTGCTCATCGAGGAGAAGGGCGCCCGCGGCAGTCTTCTACGACACGCGCGAGCTGCTGCGCGTCATTCGCAGCACCTATGGGCCCGACTCGGCCTCGCGGGTCACCGAGAGCGACGTGCTTCGGCCGGTCGTCGAGGCCGATCTGCTCGTGCTCGACGACCTCGGCGCCGAAAAGCCCTCGGAGTGGGTGGACGAGACGCTCAACTACATCGTCAACAGCCGCTACAGCGAGCGCCGGCTCACGCATCTTCACGTCGAACTACGACATCACCGACGACTTGACCGATCCTGACTCGCTGCCGGTGCGGGTCGGCCTGCGGATGTATTCGCGCCTCCACGAGATGTGCGAGTTCCGCCATCTCGACGGCGCCGACTACCGGGAGCTTCCGGTCAATGGCGGTGTCGGACGATCTCAAGGCGCTGTGGAAGCTGCGCCGCCGTCGCCGCCGCACCAGCCGCCCGCAGCATCCCGAGCCGATCGACGCGCCAGCTGCGCGCACGCGCGCCCGACGGGGCCGCCGACTTGAAGTGGTCGGGAGGGAAGGCAGGAACTTGAGAAGAGGAAGAGGAAGTAGAAAGTAGGAAGTAGGAAACGTTCAGATGGCCCAGGTTCGCTCCACTTCCTCCTTCCTGGCTCCTACTTTCCACGTCGCGCCGATCGGCCTCTACGTCCACATCCCCTTCTGCGCGGCGATCTGCAACTACTGCAACTTCAATCGCGGGCTGCTCGACGAGCCACTGAAGGACGGCCTACGTCCGCGCGCTCGTGCGAGAGATTCAGGCAGCGTCGGACGGGACCACGGCCGACACGATCTACTTCGGCGGCGGCACGCCGTCGCTGCTCGCGCCGGACGAGATGGGCCGCATCGTCGACGCCTGCCGCATCGTCGTTTGCCGTCGCGCCCGATGCGGAGGTGACGCTCGAGCTGAATCCAGAAACGGCCACCGCCGAACGCCTGGCGTCTTTCTTACAGGCAGGCGTCAATCGCCTCAGTATCGGTGTCCAATCGTTCAGGGACGAGGAGCTTCGCCGCCTGGGCCGTGTCCACGACGCCGAGAAAGCCGCGCGCCGCGGTCCGCCTGGCGCGCGAGGCCGGCTTCGACAACATCAGTGTCGACCTGATGATGTGGCTGCCGCAGCAGACGGTGGCGCAGTGGCTCGAGTCGGTCGACGCGCTCATCGAGACCGGAGTCGAGCACGCGTCGCTCTACCTGCTGGAGGTGTATCCGAACGCGCCGCTGCGTGAGGAGATGGCTCCGCGGCGGGTGGTCGCAGGCGCCCGACGATGACGCCGCGGAGATGTATTTGCGAGGCCTCGAGCGGCTCGACGCCGCTGGCCTTACGCAATACGAAATCTCGAACGTGGCCCGTCGCGGCCGTCCGTCGCGTCACAACTTGAAGTACTGGACGGAGGGCGAGTGGATGGCCTTCGGGTGTGGCGCGCACGGAACGCGCGCTCGACCGCCGGTGGAGGAACTGTCAGCTCGACGACGGACTACGTCAGCCGCATCGAAGAGGGGCGTAGCGTCGTCGCGGAGGAGCGTCGCCTCGAGAGCGCGACCGAGGCCGAGGAGGCTCTCTTCATGGGACTCCGCCTCACCGACGGGCTCGACCTCGCGGGCGTCGAGGAGCGTTACGGTGTGCGATGTCTGGAGACGCTACGGTGAGTCGCTTCAGCCTTTTGTCGAATCGCGGCTCCTGGAGTACACTCCGCCGGTCTTGCGGCTGACGCGGGAAGGCATGTTGCTTGCAAATGAGGTGTTCGCTGTTTTCGTGTAGGTTCGCAATTTTCGTGTCGGATTCCTGTTCCGCCTCACTCGGTCGGTGCCTGGGCGTCTCGCATTGGAGGAAACAATGAACGTGGGTAAGAGAGTTCGGACGAGTGATCGCGCCCCTGGCGCTCGCAGTCGTCATCGCGGTCGGTATCGCCCGCGTCGCCGGTGCGCAGCAGTCGGCCGCGCAGACGCTCAGCAGCCGCGCCAGCAACCGCCGGCCGCACCGGCCCAGACCGCCGGCCCAGCAACCGCCGGCCCAGCAACCGCCGGCCCAGGCGGCCGGCCCTGCTGAAGCAACGTTCTCGGGCAACATTGGCGTCCTGCTCGTGCAGATCAAGCCGGATCAGACCGCAGCCTACGAGGGCCTGCTCAGAAGCTGAAGGAATCGCTGGCGAAGAACGAGAAGCCGGAGCGCAAGGCCGATGGCGGCGGGCTGGAAGGTCTACAAGTCGAGCGACGCGCCGGCCGGCGCGACGCTGTACGTGCACATCGTGGATCCGGTCGCGCCCGGACAGAACTACCTCGAGACCTACAAGCTGATTGCCGAGACGTTCCCGAGCGAAGTGCAGGATCTCTACGCCAAGACCAAGGACGCCTTCGTGCCCAACGGCCTCGGCCGGCTGAACCTCACCCTCGTCACCGCGCTCGGCAGTAGCGCCACCGAGGCGGCCACGAGACGACGTCGGGTCAGGACTCGCGCGTCCTGCCGAGGCGACTGGCCCCGACATCTTCAAAACGCCAGGTTCAGCCCCGCATAGAAGCGGTGGACCCTGGAGGTGAGCGGGTCGCCCTGCAGGTTGAGGATGCGGTAGTCGAACCGCGCTCGCAGCGGCCCCGCGAGTGTCACCTTGGCGCCGCCGCCGATGTTGCCCACGAAGCTCGTCTCCGACCGCTCGCCGAGCCGTTCGCGATAAACGCCTCCACCCAACGTGCCGTAGAACTGCCAGCCGCCGATCGGGATGGGCGTCTGCAGCAGGACGTTGCCCATCCCGCTTCGAACCGAGGGCACGCGCTCGGATGTGTCCTCGCTGAGGTCGGAGTACTCGAACTCGAACCCGACGACGAGCAGACCGCCGCCGACGGCCAGCGCCCTTGGCCGAGATGACGCTCCGGAGTGGGGCTGAGGCCCAGGAACGCGGTGAAATCCGCCGCCGCCGGAGCGGCAAAGGCGAGGACGAGCAGCAGCGCGGCGCAGGCGGGGTCGAAGCCGGGACATGTCCGTATACTAACCGGCGGTGTTGATGGGCCCTTCGACGCCGTGCCCGGTCTTTCGGCTTCGCTCAGGACCGTGTCCTTCGCTCAGGGCAATCTGACGCACCCATGGACTTTCGACTTTCCGACGAGCAGCAGATCCTGCGGCGCAGCGTGCGCGAGTTCGCCGAGGCCGAGATCCGTCCGCACGTCATGGCGTGGGACGAGGCGCAGCACTTCCCCGACGAGCTCGTCGGCAGGATGGCCGAGCTCGGGTCTGATGGGCATCCAGTTTCCCGAGGCCCTCGGCGGATCGGCGATGTCGGCGGTCGACTACTGCATCTGCATCGAGGAGCTGGCCCGCGTCGTGCCCGGCGGTGGCGCTGAGCGTCGCCGCGCACAACGGGCTGTGCACCGCCCACATCTTCATGTTCGGCACCGACGCGCAGAAGGCAGCGCTTCCTTCCGCCGCTGGCGCGCGGCGAGATGCTCGGGGCGTGGGGGCTCACCGAGCCGACGGCCGGCAGCGACGCCGCGGGCACGCGCACGATGGCGGTGCGCGACGGCGGACGGGTGGGTCATCAACGGCGCCAAGACCTTCATCACCCACGGCAGCGTCGGCGGCGTGATGGTGGTCATGGCCGTGACCGATCGCAGCAAGGGCAACCGCGGCATCTCCGCCTTCATCGTGCCGCACGGCACGCCGGGCATGCGGCCGGGCAAGAAGGAGAACAAGCTCGGCATGCGCGCGAGCGACACGAGCGAAGTCGATCTTCACCGACTGCCGCGTGCCGCTCGATGCAACTGCTCGGCGAGGAAGGACAGGGCTTCGTCAACGCGCTGCAGGTGCTCGACGCCGGCCGCACGGGCATTGCCGCGCTGTCGGTCGGGCTCGCCCAGGGCGCCTACGAAGCCGCCGTGAAGTACGCGAAGGAGCGTCGGCAGTTCGGCCAGCCGATTGCCGCCTTCCAGGCGACGCAGTGGAAGATCGCCGACCTGGCCACGCGAATCGAAGCGGCGCGGCTGCTCACATATCGCGCCGCGCACCTGAAGGATCGCGGTCAGCGGACGACGCGAGAGTCGGCCGAGGCCAAGCTGTTCTCGAGCGAGGTCGCCGTGCGGGCCGCGGACGAGTGCGTGCAGATCCACGGCGGCTACGGGTTCGTCAAGGACTACCCCGCGGAGAAGTACTTCCGCGACGTCAAGCTCCTCACCATCGGCGAGGGGACGAGCGAGATCCAGCGCCTCGTCATCGCCCGCCAGCTCCTCGCGTGACCGAGTCGCTTCGACGACCGCGTGCTCTCCGGCGATCCGCGCGCGCTCGCGCGTGCGATCTCGCTCATCGAAGACGGCGCGCCCGCGGCGAGCGACCTGGTGCGCGACGCTGTTCGCGCGGACCGGGCGGGCGTATCTCGTCGGGATCACCGGTCCGCCTGGCGCGGGCAAGAGCACGCTCGTCGATCAGCTCGTCGCGCCATGCACGCAGCGGCGGGCGCACGGTGGGCGTCATCGCCGTCGATCCGACCAGCCCGTTCACCGGCGGCGCCATCCTCGGCGATCGCGTGCGGATGCAGGCGCACGCAGGAGACGCCGGCGTCTTCATCCGCAGCATGGCGACGCGCGGACAGCTCGGCGGACTCGCGCGCGCGACGAGCGAGGTCGCTCTTCGTGCTCGACGCCGCCGGCCGCGATCTCGTCATCATCGAGACGGTCGGCGTCGGGCAGGACGAGATCGACATCGTCCGCACGGCGGACGTCTCGGTAGTCGTGCTGGTGCCGGGCACCGGCGACGAAGTGCAGGCGCTCAAAGCCGGCATCATGGAGATTGCCGACATCTTCGTCGTGAACAAGGCCGATCGCGAGGGCGCGGACCGCACCTGCGCCGCCGTCGAGGCCGTGCTGGCGCTCAATGACCTGCCCCCGGGCGCGTGGCGGCCGCCGGTGCTGCGGACCGAAGCGACGACGGGCCGTGGCGTTCCCGAGGTGATGGCGGCGATCGATGCGTTCCGGGCGCAGCAGGGCGAGGACAGGATGACCCGCCGCGCGCGCGCGAGCCGATTGGCGCCTGCGGGAACTGCTGGCCGAACGCTTCTGCGCGTCATCGTCGAGGAGCACACGCTCGCCGATGGCGAACTGGCGGCAACCGCGGACCGCATCGCCGGGCGCGACCTGGATCCGTACTCCGCGGCGGATGCGATCGTGGCGCGAGCTGTGCGGGGTCGGGAGTCGTCACGAAGGCAGGAGTCGTCACAGAATCCAGACCGACTCCTGACCCCGCCACAAGCCGAGGTCCCGCCACAAGGCCAGGTGAGCGGCGTCGATCACGTGGGAATCGCCGTCTCCGACTTCGCCGCGGCGCGTCGCGTTCTACCGTGATGCGCTGGGTCTCGCGGTAGGCCAGGCCGAGGAGGTCGCGTCGCAGCGCGTGCGCGCGCATTTCGTGCCGCTGCCGGGAGCGGCGCTCGAGCTGCTGGAGGCGACGTCGCCCGATTCGCCGATCGCGAAGTTCATCGGCAACGCGCGGCCCTGGGCTGCACCACATCACGCTCCGCGTCGACGACATCCATGCGGCGCTCGCGCGCCTCAAGCCGCGGGCGTCCGGCTCATCGACGAGGTCCCGCGTCCCGGCGCGCACGGATCGCTCGTCGCGTTCATTCACCCTGCCGCGGCTCATGGCGTGCTCGTCGAGCTTTGCCAACCGCCGCCCGGCGGGAGCCCCTAGCCTGTAGCCTGCAGCCTGCAGCCCTAGCCCGACATTCACAAGTCCGAGAATCACTCGCCAAATCCATGTCCATTCGCATCGGCGTCATCGGTGGCAGCGGTCTGTACGACATGGCGGAGCTGACCGACCGCCGCGAGCTCACGATCGAGACGCCGTTCGGCTCGCCTTCTGGCCCCTTCGTCGTCGGGTCGCTTGGCGGCAAGGAAGTGGCGTTTCTGGCGCGGCATGGCGTGGGACACCGCCTGCTTCCGTCGGAGCTGAACTTCCGCGCGAACATCTACGCGCTCAAGACGCTCGGCGTCGAGCGCATCCTCTCGGCGAGCGCCGTCGGCAGCCTCAAAGAGGAGTACGCGCCGCTCGACCTGGTGATTCCCGATCAGTTCTTCGATCGCACGCGCGGTCGCGTCAGCACGTTCTTCGGCAGCGGGCTGGTCGGCGCACGTGGCGTTCGCCCACCCGATCTGCCACGACCTGAGCGAGGTGGCCTACCATGCAGCCGGCCGGGCCGGCGCGAAGGTCCACAAGGGGGGCACCTACGTGTGCATGGAAGGGCCGCAGTTCTCGACCCGCGCCGAGTCGCTGCTCTACCGCCAGTGGGGGATGGACATCATCGGCATGACCAACCTCCAGGAGGCCAAGCTCGCACGCGAAGCCGAGATCTGCTACACGACCATCGCCCTGGTCACCGATTACGACTGCTGGCACCCCGATCACGATTCGGTGACGACCGAAATGATCATCGCCAACCTGATGCAGAATGCCGCCACGGCGCAGAAGGTCATTGCAGGTGCCGTGGCCGCGCTCGACCTCGACAAGCGGCGGTGCGCGTGCGGATCGGCTCTCGCAACGGCCATCATCACCCGCCCGGAGCACGTCCCTGCGGAGACCAAGAAGAAGCTCGCGCCAATCATCGGCAAGTACATGGGGTAGGCTCGGGGCTTCACAGCCCTGTAGCCTGTAGCCCGTAGCCGGTAGCCTTTATGAAGATTGTCGTCACCGGTTCGATCGCCTACGACTACCTGATGTCGTTCCCTGGCTCGTTCGCGGAGCATTTCCTGCCCGACCATCTGTCGCGGGTCAGCTTCAGCTTCCTCGTCGATTCGTTGGACAAGCGCCGGGGCGGGTGCGCGCCGAACATCGCCTACTCGCTGGCCCTGCTCGGTGAACGCCCGTATCTGATGGCAACGGCGGGGCAGGACTTCGGCGATTACCGCCAGTGGCTCGATGCCGCGGGTGTCGACACCTCGCTCGTGCGCGAAGTGGCCGGCAAGTTCACCGCATCGTTCTTCTGCAGCACCGATCAGCACAACAACCAGATCGCGTCGTTCTACACGGGCGCGATGGCCAACGCCGGCGAGTTGTCGTTCCGTACGGTGAGCAATTGCGAGCTGACCATCATCTCGCCGAACGATCCCGGCGCGATGACCCAGTACGCCGAGGAGTGCCGGGCGCTCGGCATCCGCTTCGTCTTCGACCCGGGCCAGCAGTGCGCGCGGATGTCGGGCGAGGAGCTGAAGGACGGCCTCGAAGGGGCCCATGTCCTCATCTGCAACGATTACGAGCTCGAGCTGGTGCGCGAGAAGACCGGCTTCGACGAGAAGACGCTGCTCGATCACTGCACGGGCCTGATCGTCACGAAAGGCGAGCACGGCTGTTCGGTGCTGCTGCGCGATCGGCGCGTCGATGTTCCCGCCGTGCCGCCGCATCAGATCGTGGATCCGACCGGCGTCGGCGATGCGTTTCGCGCCGGGTTTCTCAAGGGCCTCGCCGTTGAGGCCGACTGGGAAGTGTGCGCTCGGCTCGGCAGCGTGGCGGCCGCCTACGTCCTCGAACACCTGGGCGGCTCGAGTCACGCCTACACGTGGCCCGAGTTCGCGGCCCGTTACGAGGGCCACTTCGGTCCGCTCGCGCTGCCGAAGGCGGCCGCGCGGTGAAGGCATGATCGAGCTGCCCGCGCTCGCGCGCCGTGCTGCGCTAGCCTTCGTCGTGGCAGCCGGTACCCGCGTGGTTCGCGGCGCTGCTGATAGCTCCGTGGGCGCTGGCGCGGCCGAGCGGTTCGGCGGGCGCGCGCGGCACCGCGATGGCCGTCTATCTCGCGGGCCGGCAGGTCTGCCACCAGCGGCCCGAGCGCAG
This sequence comes from Vicinamibacterales bacterium, assembly GCA_963840865.1. Classification (GTDB taxonomy): domain Bacteria; phylum Acidobacteriota; class Vicinamibacteria; order Vicinamibacterales; family Vicinamibacteraceae; genus CAWJAP01. Next base: position 140,600 of record CAWJAP010000014.1, on the reverse strand, counting down.
CTTTCATCGGGCCGGCGTGGCCATGCCCGTCTGCGCGCGGTGCACGGGGCTCTATGCGGGCGTGCCCGTGGGGTTCGCCGCGGGCCTCCTCAGCCCGCGACTGCGGAGGGTGGCACGGGACAGGCCACGGCCAGGGGTATCGCGGCGGCGCTGCCGACGTTCGCGTCGGTCGGCCTCGAGCTCGTGAGTGGTGTGACCTCGGGGCCGTCCAGGGCTCTCACGGCGGCGATGCTCGGCGCGGCCGTCGCGGTCGTCGTAACCGCGGCGTTTGCCGCTCGCCCGGAGGCCTGAGATCGGTCTGATAGACTTATCCGATGCTCGACCGGGCAGACTGTGGTGGAAGGATGGTGCGCGCAAGATGCGGGCGACGACGGCCGACGACACGACGGTGATGGACCGGGGGCGATTGACGCTGCTCTGTCTGGCCGCGTGGGCGGTGCCCGGCGCGGGCCACCTCCTGCAGCGCCGGCTCACGAGCGGACTCGTCTTCCTCGTCGTCCTGCCGACGATGTTCGCGCTGGGGCTGCTGCTCGACGGCGCGCTGTTCCCGCTGGCCCCGCTGACGCAGTCGTTGCTGACGACGGCCGCGGCCGTGGCCGAGCGGTGTCTGGGTGCGCCATGGCTCGTCGCGGCGGCTTTCGGCGCGGGACGCGGTGACGTCATCTCGGCGACGTACCAGTACGGGTGGGTTCTGATGGTGGTCGCGGGGCTCCTCAACAGCCTCGTGATCCTCGATGTCTACGACATTGCATTGGGACGGAAGTAAGCGGTCACCAGCCGAGAGTCGCCCAGTCGCTCAGATGCCTGGTAGCCCAGCCGCCTAGCCACCCAGCCATGGTCAGCCACCTCCTCTTTCTCGTCATCTTTGCGGTCCTCGTCTCGACCGTATTCGCCGTCATCCAGAAGGAGTCGCCACGCGAGCGGATCAGGCTCGCCCTGCTGATGACGGCCGGCTTCGTCGGAATCGCGGTCGTCGCGGGCTGGGTGATGCTGGCGTTTCCGCTGTGGTAGCCGCGCGCGCGCTGCGGCTCTGGGCGCCGGTCGTCCTGTGCGCCGCGCTCATCTTCACGCTGTCGTCGTTCCGTTCACTTCCGCATCCGCCGCGCGTCTCGGACAAGCACGCGCACGTCGGAGTCTATGCGGCGTTATCGGCGCTGCTGGTTCGTGCGCTCGCCGGTGCCAAGTGGTCCGGAGTCACGACGCGCGTGGCGCTCGCCGCCTTTGCCCTGGCGACGCTCTACGGCGTTTCCGACGAAGTGCACCAGCACTTCGTGCCCGGCCGCGAGGTGTCGGCCGCGGACCTTTTCGCCGACAGCGTGGGCGCGGCGATCGCCGCCGGCACCCTGCGGGCGTGGGCTATAATCCGGCCTCGTTCATGACCTACGAACACCTCGTCCTCGAGCGGGATGGTGCGGTGGCGACGGTCACCTTCAACCGCCCGCACGTGCTCAACGCGCTCAACCAGCAGATGCTGGCGGAGCTCGACGAGGTGATGAGCGTGCTCGACGGCGACGAGGGTGTTGGCGCCATCCTGTTGACCGGCGCCGGAGAGAAGGCGTTCGTCGCGGGCGCCGACATCAACGAGCTCGCGCGGCAGACGCCGGTGAGCGGGCGAGAGCTGGCGCGCAAGGGGCAGGCCATCTTCACGCGCATCGAGCGCGCGACCAAGCCCGTGATCGCCGTCATCAACGGGTTCTGTCTCGGCGGCGGCTGCGAGCTCGCCCTGGCCTGCACGTTCCGTTTCGCCGCCGACACGGCGGAGCTCGGCCAGCCCGAGATCAATCTGGGGATCATTCCGGGCTACGGCGGATCGCAGCGGTTGCCGCGTCTCGTCGGCAGGGATCGCGCGATGGACCTCATCCTGACCGGACGCCGGATCCGCGCGCACGAGGCGCTGGCGATGGGCCTGGTCACGCGCGTAGTACCGGCCGCGAGCCTCCGCGACGAAGCCCTGAAGTTCGCCCGCGAGCTCGCCTCGAAAGCGCCGGTTGCCCGCCGCTACTGCCTGCAGGCGATCAATGACGGGCTCGAGATGCCGCTCGATCAGGGTCTGGCCTTCGAGGCCACGCTCTTCGGCCTCGTCGCGGCGACCGAGGACATGAAGGAAGGCACGCGCGCGTTCCTCGAGAAGCGCAAAGCCACCTTCAAGGGACGGTAGCGGTGGTTCAGCCCTGTGTGGCCGGGACTGCGAGCCCGGCCGTCCTGCGGTGGCTGTGGCTGAACGAGCCGCAGGAGGGCGCGGCTTCAGCCGCGCCGCCATACACAAATGCGACCGAGCGATGGATCCTCACACGACCTGCCCGATGCCAGCACGCTGAGGCTGGCCATCGTCGTCTCACGCTTCAACGCGTCGGTGACGACGCGGCTGCGCGAGGGTGCGGTCGAAGCGCTCACGGTAGCCGGAGCGCCGGCCGAGTCGATCGAGACGTTCGAGGTACCCGGCGCGTTCGAGATCCCGTTCGCCGCGCGAGCTGCGGCGTCGACCGGCCGCTTCGATGCCATCGTGTGCCTCGGGTGCCTGATCCGGGGAGACACGCCCCACTTCGACGTCATCGCCGACGCGGTCGCGCACGGCATCATGGCGGCCTCGAGCGAGAGCGGCGTGCCGATGACCTTCGGTGTCCTCACCACGAACACGCCCGAGCAGGCGCTCGAGCGGGCGGCGATGGACCGCACCAACAAAGGGTGGGAAGCCGCGGTGGCCGCCGTCGAGATGGCCCACCTCGTGCGGCGTCTGAACGGAGCGGACGAGGCCTCGTGAGCGCTGACGACCCGAAGATCCGGCATCGCGCCCGCGAGCTGGCGCTGCAATGGCTCTATCAGTGGGAGATCGGCGCGCTCGACCTCGACGAGGTCTTCGATCCCGGGCGGCAGGTGGAGCTGCATCCCGCGGATGCGGAGCGCGATGGGCTCGCCGAGACGCTGGTGCGCGGCACCGCCGGGGAGATCGCGCGGATCGATCAGTTGATCGCGGACCATGCGAGCAACTGGCGGCTCGAGCGGCTGGCGGTCGTCGATCGCGTCGTCCTCCGCCTCGCCATTCACGAGCTCCTGAGCCATCCGGATACGCCGCCCGCGGTCGTGATCGACGAAGCCCTCGAGCTCGCGCGCGCCTTCAGCACCGAGCAGGCGGTTGCTTTCGTCAACGGCGTGCTGGATGCCGTCCGCCGCACGCTGCTGGAGAAATGATGGGAGCGTAGCCCGCAGCCTGTAGCCCTCTAGTTCGCACGATTCAAGTCCCGCCCATGCCGCTCGACGATCAGATCGGACAACGCCGCACCAACTTCGATGCGCTCACCGAGCTCGGCGTCGAGCAGTACCCGCATGCCTACGACCGGACCGACACGATTACCGCCCTCGTCGACGCGCATGTCGGCAAGACCGGCGACGAGCTGGACGCGCTGCGGCCCGAGACGCGCACGGCCGGGCGGGTGCTGGGCATCCGCGCGTTCGGCAAGGCCAACTTCCTCGTGCTCTCCGACGGGCGCCGCACGATTCAGGTCTACGTGCGTCAGGACTCGATGCCCGAGCGCGACTTCGCGCTCTACAAGCGCCTCGACTTCGGCGACCACATCGGGGTGGCCGGCCGTGTCTTCCGCACCCGCACCAACGAGCTGTCCATCTGGGCGTCGGCCCTGACGTTTCTGGCCAAGTGCTTCCTGCCACTGCCCGAGAAGTGGCACGGCCTGCAGGACGTCGAGATTCGCTACCGCCAGCGCTATCTGGATCTGGCCGTGAACCCAGAGTCGCGGCACGTCTTCGAGGTGCGCAGCCGCACGGTCTCGGCGATCCGGCGCTTCTTCGAAGCCCGCGGGTTCCTCGAAGTCGAGACGCCGATGATGCAGGTCGTGGCCGGCGGCGCGCTCGCCCGCCCGTTCGTCACGCATCACAACGCGCTCGACATGCGCCTCTATCTGCGCATCGCGCCCGAGCTCTATTTGAAGCGCCTCGTGGTGGGCGGCATGGAGCGCGTGTTCGAGATCAACCGCAACTTCCGTAACGAGGGGATCTCCACCCAGCACAATCCCGAGTTCACGATGCTCGAGTTCTATCAGGCCTACGCCGAGTATCAGGAGCTCATGCAGCTCACCGAGTCGCTCATCGTCCAGGTGGCGCGCGAGATTGCGGGTGCGACGCGCGTGGTCTTCGCGGACGAGACGATTGTCCTCGACGCGCCGTGGCGCCGGCTGTCGCTGCGGTATGCCGCGGCCGAACGGGCCTCCGAAAAGCTCGGTGAGCCCATTACCGAGGCCATGCTCAGGGATCGATCCGCCGCTGCCCGAGTGGCCGAGCGCCTGGGCATCGGCGTCGCGCCGGCCGATGGCGCCGGCAAGATCGCGACGACGCTTTTCGAGACCCTGTGGCAGAACTCCCTGGTCCAGCCCACCCTGGTCTACGACTTTCCGACCGAGGTGTCGCCGCTCTCCAAGCAGAAGCCGGATGATCCGGACACGGTCGAGCGCTTCGAACTCTACATCGGTGGCTTCGAAGTGGCGAACGGCTTCAGCGAGCTCAACGATCCCGTCGAGCAGCGGCGACGGTTCGAGGCGCAGCGTGCCCAGCGGCAGTCGGGCCACGCCGAAGCGCACGCGATGGACGAGGATTACGTCCGGGCCCTCGAATACGGCCTCCCGCCCACGGCCGGCGAGGGCATCGGCATCGACCGTCTCGTCATGGTCCTCACGGGAAGTCCCTCGATCCGCGACGTGATCCTGTTTCCCCTGATGCGGCCGCGATAGACTGGAAGAGCCTGTTGGTCTTCCGTCTTCGGTCCTTGCGTTGGCGGGGCTGAAGCCCCGCACAAGTTCGAAGACCGAAGACCGAAGACCGAAGACGACGACCGACGACCGAAGACTGAAGACCGACGACCGACGACCGAAGACTGAAGACCGACGACCGTTCCCTATTCGATGCCCTTCGAACTCCTTGTCGCGTTTCGTTACCTCGTCGCCCGGCGGCGGCAGGCATTCATCTCGCTGATCTCTTTCGTGTCGGCCCTCGGCGTGATGGTGGGGGTCACGGCGCTGATCATCGCGATGGCGCTGATGACGGGGCTTCAGGGCGAGCTGCGCGACCGCATGCTCGGGTCGATGCCGCACATCTACGTAGCCAAGCTCGCCGAAGGCGGCGTCAGCGATCCCGGAGGCGAGATGGCCAAGCTCCGGGCGCTGCCGGGCGTCGTCGGGGCGTCGTCGGTCGTCATCGGGCCGGCGCTCGTGCGCGCTGGCGAGAAGACCGCCTTCGTCACGCTCAAAGGCGTCGACCCTCAACGCGAAGGCACGGTGACCGAAATCGGCCGGCGGATGAAGGCGGGCTCGCTCGACGCGCTGGCCGCGACCGGAGACGGGCCGGACGGCATCGCGATCGGGCAGGACCTCGCGCGCTCGATCGGCGTGTCGGTCGGCGACACGCTCATCGTCCTCACGCCGGAAGGAACGCTCACGCCGATGGGCGTCATGCCCCGCGCGCGCACGATGCGCGTGACCGGCATCTTCGCGATCGGGCTCTACGAGTACGATGCCGCGTACGCGGTCGTCTCGTTGCCCGTCGGGCTGCGGCTGATGGGGAAGTCGTATCCCGACTTCGTGCAGCTCCGGGTCAACGACGTCTACGAGGCCCCCAGAGTCGCCGCCGAAATCCTCAATCGGCTCGGGCCCGCGTACATGGTCCAGGACTGGGCCGACATGAACCAGTCGCTCTTCTCGGCGCTCTGGCTCGAGAAGATGGGCATTTCCATCGCCATCGGCCTCATCGTGATGGTCGCCGCGCTCAACATCATCGCGTCGCTCGTCCTGATGGTCATGGAGAAGAGCAAGGACATTGCCATCCTGAAGACGATGGGCGCGTCGGCGCGGAGCGTGACCTTGATCTTCATGCTGCAGGGTGTGCTGATCGGCGCGATCGGCACGCTCACCGGCGCGATTCTGGGGCGCGCCGTGGCGTGGGTGCTCGATCACTATCGCCTGGTACGGATTCCCACCGAGGTCTACCAAATCTCTTACGTCCCGTTCCGCATCCAGACGTCGGACTTTCTCGTCGTCGTGGCCGGCGCAATGGCCATCTGCTTCCTGGCCACGATCTACCCGTCGCGCCAGGCCGCCAGACTCGACCCGGCGGAAGCTCTCCGGTACGGATGACGAAGACAGAAGGTACGAAGCACAAGTGTTAGGGTGGGAGCCCCAACTCCGGCGCGTGTCTGAGTCTCGACCCTGAGAGTTCCCTGCCCACTCGAGCCTGAGTGTTCCTCCCGATGGCCTTGCTCACGGTCACCGATCTCACCAAGTCGTACCCGACGCCGCAGGGACGCATCACGGTTCTTCGCGACCTCGATCTGGCGCTCGAGCGCGGCGAGATGCTGGCGATCGTGGGCGCGTCGGGGGTCGGCAAGAGCACGCTGCTCCACGTCCTCGGCGGGCTCGATACGGTCGATGCCGGCGAGGTCCGCATCGACGGCCAAGTGGTTTCGGCGATGAGCGATGCCGAGCGGGTGGTGTTCCGTAACCGACACGTGGGGTTCGTGTTTCAGTTCCACCACCTCCTCCCGGAATTCTCGGCGCTCGAGAACGTCGAGATGCCGCTTCGGATTGCGCGCCGCCCTGCGGCGGAGGTTAGACCGCGGGCCGAACAGTTGCTTCGCCGCGTCGGGCTCGGCGAGCGGCTGTCGCATCGCCCCGGACTGATGTCCGGCGGCGAACAGCAGCGCGTCGCGATGGCCCGGGCGCTGTCGATGCAGCCCTCCCTGCTGCTGGCGGATGAGCCGACGGGCAACCTCGACGAGCACACGGCCGAATCGCTGCACGACCTGGTGCGGGAGATGCATCGGGAGTCGGGATTGACGTCGGTCATCGCCACGCACAATCCGCGCCTGGCGAGTCTCTGCGATCGCGTGCTACGCCTCGAGGACGGACGGTTGCATCCGATGTGAGGGTCAGTGGGTGGAGGCCCCGGCCTCTCTCGAGGCCCCGCACTCTGGGAACCGTCAGCTCCGGCGAGGTGGAGCGAAGATCAACAATTCGCGAACTCTGAGCGCCGGCTCAGATGTTCGCTAGTGGCCGCACGATCCAATCCGTCGAATTGATGGAAGTCGTTTGAAGTGTCGATAAGCTGGGAAAAGTCCGTGTTGTGCACGGGTTTGCGTATAATGAAACCATCGAGTCGACGCCAGGCGCCTCGATCTCTCGCCCCCGATGGGTGGGGGTAGGAGAGGGCCAGAACTCAGGGTTACGCGGATGTTCGAACGCTACACGGAACGCGCCCGACGGGTGCTGTTCTTTGCACGCTACGAGGCGAGCCAGCTCGGAAGCGTGTCGATCGAGACGGAGCACCTGCTCCTCGGACTGATCCGCGAAGGCAAGGGCCTGACCAGCCGGATCTTCCAGCGGTCGCACCTGTCGCTTGAAAGCATCCGTAAGGAAGTGGAAGGCCGGACGGTCTTCCGCGAGAAGGTTTCCACCTCCGTCGAGATCCCCTTCAGCGGCGAGACCAAGCGCGTCCTGCAGTACGCGGCGGAAGAAGCCGATCGGCTGCTGCACAGCTACATCGGCACCGAGCATCTCCTCCTCGGCATCCTGCGGGAGGAACGCTCGGTGGCGGCGTCCATCCTCATGGAAAAGGGGATGCGCCTCAATACGGTCCGCGACGATATCGTCCAACTGCTCAACGAGAAGACCTCGCTGACGCGGGTCAAGGAGACGCCGCTCCTCGCCGAATTCAGCCGCGACCTCACCGAAGCGGCGATGAAGAACGTGCTCGATCCGCTGGTCGGGCGCGAGCACGAAATCGAGCGCGTCCAGCAGGTGCTGTGCCGACGGACCAAGAACAACGCCGTCCTCATCGGCGAGCCCGGTGTCGGCAAGACCGCGATCGTGGAAGGCCTGTCGCAGAAGATCGTCTACGGCGACGTTCCGCACTTCCTCGCCGACAAACGGCTGCTCGCGCTGGACATCTCGCTGATCGTCGCGGGAACGAAGTATCGCGGCCAGTTCGAAGAGCGCCTCAAGGCGATCATGAAGGAGCTGTCGGAGAACCCGAACATCATCGTGTTCATCGACGAGCTGCACACGCTGGTGGGTGCGGGATCGGCCGAAGGCTCGCTCGACGCGGCCAACATTCTGAAGCCCGCGCTGTCGCGCGGCGAGATCCGGTGCATCGGCGCGACCACCCCCGCCGAGTACCGCAAGTACATCGAGAAGGATCGCTCACTCGAGCGGCGCTTCCAGGCGATCAAGGTCGATCCGCCCACCGAGCGCGAGACCATCGAGATCCTGCTGGGCGTGAAGGATCGCTACGAGCAGTTCCACCACGTCGAGTTCACCCAGGAAGCCATCGAGGCGGCCGTGTTCCAATCGAGCCGCTACATCACCGATCGCTTCCTGCCCGACAAGGCGATCGACCTCGTCGACGAAGCGGGGGCCCGCGCGAAGCTGCGCGAGGCGGGCTACAGCGAAGAGTTCGGCGAGATCAACAAGACGATCCGCGTCGCCGTCGAGCAGATGGAGACGGCGGTCTCGCAGAAGGACTTCGAGCGCGCGCAGTACTACCGGCAGCAGGAAGAGGCCGCCCGCGAGAACCTCAATACGGTGCGCGAGCGCTTCGACGTCAAGTCGAGCGCCCGGCGGGTCATCGTCTCGAAGCAGGAGATCGATGAGGTCGTCGCGAAGTGGACCGGCGTGCCCATGACCTCGATCAACGAGGACGAGAGCACGAAGCTGCTGCGGATGGAAGAGGAGCTGCACCGCCGGGTCATCAGCCAGGAGAAGGCCATCTCCGCGCTCTCGCGCGCCATTCGCCGATCGCGCGCGGGACTCAAGGCGGCAACGCGCCCGGTCGGCAGCTTCGTGTTCCTCGGACCGACCGGCGTCGGCAAGACCGAGCTCGCGCGGGCGCTCGCGAATTTCCTGTTCGGATCCGACGCGGCGCTCATCCGCTTCGACATGTCCGAGTACATGGAGAAGCACTCGGTCTCGAAGCTGATTGGGTCGCCTCCGGGCTATGTCGGCCACGAAGAGGGCGGTCAGCTCACGGAGAAGGTCAAGCGCAATCCCTACTCGGTCGTGCTGCTCGATGAGATCGAGAAGGCGCACCCGGATCTGTTCAACATCCTGCTCCAGGTCTTCGAGGACGGTCACCTGACCGACGGCCTGGGCAACCGGGTGAACTTCAAGAACACCATCATCATCATGACCTCGAACATCGGGGCGCGTTACATCCAGAAGAAGGCATCGCTCGGGTTCCAGTCGGCCGACGCGCGCGAGATCAACCGCAGTGTGTCGGACATGGTGCTCGGCGAGGTTCGGCGCACCTTCAATCCCGAGTTCATCAACCGCATCGACGAGATCATCGTGTTCGAGGCGCTGTCGGACGAGGATCTCCGCCGGATTACGAAGCTGCTCCTGGACCAGCTGAACGCCAACCTCATCGATCGCCACCTGAGCATCAAGCTCGCCCCCGATGCCGTCGACTGGATCATCGAGCTGACCTGCAAGGACCGCTCATACGGCGCGCGTCCGCTGCGGCGGGCGATCCAGCGCTACATCGAAGATCCCCTGGCTGAGGAGCTGATCAGGGGCGACCTCAAGGGCGGCGAGCTCGAGGTCTATCTGGACGCCGGGAACCTGGCCTACCGGATCGTTGGCGAGGGAGAGACCGCCTCGGCCGGCCGGCGTCTGGCTTCGAGCGTCTAACGTCCTGTACACTGGTTGTTTCGAGGGGCGTGCAGCCTGCCCGTGGGTCCGTCCCGCGATTCGGCCGCCTCTCCCCAAGGAATCTGCTCCGGCGCCGTGCAATCCCACGAGCGAAAGCGGGCGCCGGACATCTCGCGCATGGTGAGCTCACGTTTCCTGTCGTTGATTCTCGTGGCGATGATGGCGGGCCCGGTCGCGGCCCAGCCCGCGCCGCCGCCCGCACCCGTCCAGCCGGCTCCGCAGCGCCGCCCCAGCGCCGGCCCCGGCGCCGGCAGGACAGCCCGGGACTCCGGCGCCGCCGCCCCAACAGCCCCGAACGCCGCCGCCTGACGCCGCGCAGCCCGCCGTTCCGGCAACGCAGGGGGCACCTTCGGCCGCCCGCAATCCGACGACCTTCTGCGGGCAACCTATTCCGCAGCCCGCGCGGCTGCCTCCGGCCGGCTCGGGACCGGTGGTCTTCCTGATGGGCCCCTGCTTCGAGAAGCAGGGCAACGTGTCGGCGGTCGAACCGGCGACCTATCTCTATTACATCCGCACCAAGCCGAGTCTCCCTTCCCAGAACGTCTGGATTGCCTACGACGCTCAGGCGGAGGAGCAGTTGGTCAAGGACTTCCGCCAGCTCTGGGCGACGAACTTCCTCGACGACCTCTCGATCGACGTCACCGACTACGTCTTTGCCAATGGCGTGGTCGGCAAGTTGATCAAGTACGACATGGAGGAGCGTCAGCGGATCAAGGTCATCGAGTATCTCGGCACGAAACAGCTCGAAACGACCAAGATCGACGAGAAGCTGAAGGAAGAGAACGTCACCATCCAGATGGACTCCTTCGTCGACGATGGCAAGGTGCGGCGCGTGAAGGGCATCGTCCGCGCCATGCTGTCGGAGAAGGGATATCTGGACAGCACCATCACCCACGAGGTCAAGCCCATTCCGGGTGGACCCAAGGTGGTGAACCTCGTCTTCAACATCACCGACGGTCCCAAGTACAAGATTCGGAACATCGACTTCGTCGGCAATACCCAGATCAGCGACGGCACGCTCAAGCGGAAGATGAAGGAGACCAAGGCGACCTGGCCCTTCTCGTTCATCACCGGCCGCGGCACCTACAAAGAGGACAAGTACGCGGAGGACGCGGAGAAGGTCGTCGGGCACTATCGCGACAAAGGATATCTGCGCGTACGCGTGGACAATCCCGAGATTCGCACGCTCGAAGACAGCGGCGACAAGAAGACGCGCCACGTCGAGCTGCGCATTCCGGTCAGCGAAGGCCCGCGCTACAAGGTCGGTGAGATCAACATCGCGGACAACAAAGTCATCAAGGCGGAAGCGCTCACCCAGATCTTCCAGCTCAAGAAGGGTTCGTACTACGAGGAGAAGCGAGTCCGGAAGGGCATGGAGAAGGCGCGCGAGCTGTATGGCTCGATTGGCTACTTCGAGTTCACGGCCTATCCCGAGTTCAAGTTCCGCGATCTCCCGGATGACCAGCAGCCGGGCGCCGGCCAGCTGCCCTCGGCGAAGGCGAACTCCACCAACGGGCACAACGAGAAGGCCGGGCCCGCGATTGTCGACGTGACGCTCCACATGCAGGAGGGCGAGCAGTACTTCGTCAACCGCATCACGTTCCTCGGCAACACGACGACGCGCGACAACGTGATTCGGCGCGAGATGCGCCTGGTCGAGGGAGGCGTCTTCAACACCGAGGCGCTGAAGTTCAGCGTCAAGCGGCTCAATCAGCTCGGGTACTTCAAGCAGCTCGAAGGGAACGAAGGCATCGTCGGTCGACAAGACGCCGAACGAGAAGAACAAGGTCGACGTCAAGCTGAAGCTCGAAGAGCAGAACCGCAATCAGCTCACGTTCGGCGCAGGCGTGTCGCAGTTCGAAGGAGCCTTTGCGCAGTTCGCGTTTCAGACGTCGAACTTCCTGGGCCGCGGCGAGACGCTGTCGCTCTCGGTGCTCGCCGGCCGGCGCTACAAGGACTACCAGCTCTCGTTCACCGAGCCGTACCTGTTCGACCGTCCGATCACCGGCGGCGTCAACGTCTTCAACCGGACGATCCGTTACATCGGCGCCTTCACCCAGGAGTCGTTGGGCGGCAACATCCTGTTCGGCTTCCCGCTGGCCGACTTCACCCGCGCCTTTGCTTCCTACAGCTTCGAGAGCGTCGGCATCAGCGACCTGAACGAGTTCTACAACGATCCGGCGGTCATCGATCGCAACCCCTTCCTGAAGGACGCGCTGCTCATCGCGCAAGGCGGCAAGCGCACGATCAGCAAGGTCACGCCGAGTGTCGTCTACAACACCGTGGACAATCCCATCTTCCCGACGAGCGGCAAGCGCCTCTCGGCGACCTTCGACCTGGCGGGCCTCGGTGGGAACACGGCGTTCCACAAGCCCAGGCTCGAGGCCATCGCCTACTTCCAGCACACGCGGCGCACCTCGGTGGGCATGCGCGGGCAGTTCGAGTTCGTCGCGCCGTATCAGCGCACGCTCGCCCTGCCGATCTTCGAGCGGCTCGTGCTCGGCGGCGAGTACAGCATCCGCGGCTACGACATCCGGACGATCGGCCCCCGCGATCCGCTTTCCGGGCTCGTCATCGGCGGCAACAAGAGCTTGCTGTTCAACGGCGAGTACCTCATTCAGATCGCCGGTCCGGTCCGGCTCGTGGGATTCTTCGACGCTGGCCAGGTGCGCGCCGAGAACCAGTCCTTCGCGATGGATCAGTTCATCGCGTCGACGGGCGCCGAGATCCGGTTCTTCATGCCGGTGCTGAACGTGCCGTTCCGCCTGATCTTCGCGCGCAACATCAACTACGAGGACATCCTCACCAACAACTACGAGCCCGAGAAGAAGTGGCGGTTCCGCTTCGCCGTCGGGTCGACGTTCTAAGAGGACCGGTCGGATAACGGCATGCGTACGCACCGGCCGGGGCACGGCCTGCATGCCGTGCCCCGACACGTCGATGCCGTCAGGGCACGCCGGTGCCGTGCCCCTACCGGTGGGTTGAGGTTTCGGGTAAGCTGAGGTATTTGTAGCGACCCGAACGGCCGGGCCGGGGCGGGCCGGTGCAGAAGCATGCAGGCCGCCGGCTGAATGTCAACTGACAAGGATCGAATCGACCATGAACTCTCGTCTCTCCATCCTGGCCGCCGGGTTTGCGCTGGTGGCTGGAACCGTGTTCGCGCAACAGCCCGCGCCCAAGCCGACGACGCCGGCTCCCACCGGGCAGCCTCCGGCCACGCCTCCTCCCGCTCAGCCAGCCGCTCCGGCCGCGCAGCCGCCGCGTCCGTTCCCCGAGGGCGCCAAGTTCGCCTACGTGAACGTGCAGCGGATTGCCCAGGAATCGAGCGAGGGCAAGGCCGCGACCGCCAAGATCAACGCCCTGCGCGAGAAGAAGGAGAAGGAGCTGCAGGAGAAGAACACGCAGCTCGAGGCGGCGCGCAAGAAGCTCGAGACCAGCCAGTCGGTCATCGCCGACGCCGCGCGCCAGCAGCAGCAGAAGGACATCGAGCGCCTGACGGTCGACCTCCAGCGCGCCACCCAGGACGCCCAGGCCGAGGTGGAGGAGCTCCAGCGTGAGCTGCAGGTCGAGTTCCAGCGCAGGCTGCTGCCGCTCATCGAAGAGGTGCGGGCCGCCAAGCAACTGCTGCTCGTCTTCAGCAGCCTCGACTCGGGTATCCTGGCGGCCGACACGGGGCTCGACATCACCGGCGAGTCGTCAAGCGCCTCGACACCGGCCCCGCGAAGAAGTAGGCTCCGCTCGGTCGGGCGCGGCTGGTCCGCGCCCCGCCTTCGGCGCCGCGGCAGGCGTGTCCGGCAGGACGCCTGACCCGCGTCACCTGTTGCTCGCGTGCCCGCCGTGCGCAGCTCACCACTCTCGCTGCTCGACCGACTCTCGTACCGCTATCCGTTGCCGCTCGTCGATGCCATCGTCGAGCACGAGCGCGGCGTCCGCCTCGTGGCCATCAAGGCCGTGACGGTCAGCGAGGAGTTCTTCCAGGGCCATTTCCCCGGCCTGCCCCTCATGCCGGGCGTGATCATGATCGAGTCGCTCACCCAGGCGGCCGCGATCCTGCTCTTCGACCGCGAGGCGGAGCCGCCCGCGAGCCGCGCATTCCTGCGCGGCGTCGACGATGCGAAGTTCCGCCGGCAGGTAGTGCCCGGCGATCGCGTGCGGCTGGAGGTCACGTTCGTGCGCGAGCGGGCCGGGCTCGCGCGCATCCGCGGCGTCGCGTACATCGAGGATCAGGTCGTCGCCGAAGCCCAGCTCCTGCTGGGCGTCGTCCGCGACGCGGTGACGATCGACCCGACGGCGACGGTCGCGCCAGGCGCCGAGATCGGGGCTGGGACGGTCGTCGGTCCCAATGCGACCGTCGGCGCTCAGGTTCGCATCGGCCGGAACTGCCGGATCGGCGCCTCGTCGGTCATCGAGGGGCGGACCGAAATCGGCGACGGCTACCGAGATCTTCCCGTTCGCGTCGATTGGCCTCATCCCGCAGGATCTGAAGTTCCGCGGCGAGGACACGCGGCTCGTCATCGGCCGGCAGCAACATCTTCCGCGAGTTCGTGACCATCCATCGCGGCACGGCGGGCGGCGGCGGCCTGACGACGATCGGCGACCGCAACGTGTTCATGGCCTACGCGCACGTCGCGCACGACTGCCACATCGGTCACGACACGATCTTCGCCAACGGCGCCACGCTTGGCGGGCACGTGACCGTCGAGGACTACGCGACGATCAGCGCCTTCTCCGCGGTGCACCAGTTCTGCCGCGTCGGCCGGCACGCGTTCATCGGCGGTTTTTCGGTGGTGACCAAGGACGCGCCGCCGTTTGCAAAGACCGTCGGCAATCGTCCGGCGCGCAGCTACGGCCTCAACACGATCGGCCTGGTCCGGCGGCGGCTGCCCACGGACGTCATTTCCAAGCTGCGGCAGGCGTACCGGTATCTGCTGACGTCCAAGTTGAACACCTCGCGGGCGCTCGCGGAGATCGAACAGGACCCGGCGCTCGACTGCGACGAAGTCCGGTATCTCGTGCAGTTCATCCGGACCTCGTCGCGCGGCGTGGTGCTGCGCCGCTCGGCGCGGCGCGTGGAGGAAGTGGTTGCGGAGGACTGATCGCAGTTGTGAGTCGTGAGTTGCGAGTGTCCCGAGTGTGACGGCTACGGACCATGGGCTGCAGCCCACCGGCTGGGCGCCGCAGCGAACTGCGGCCGGTTGTTTCGACCAGCCCTGTAGCCCGGAGCCCGTAGTCCGACTCAGAACTCACAACTCGAGACTCACAACTCAAAACTCAGATGTCGACGCCGCTGGGCCTCATCGCCGGGAATGGACGGTTCCCGTTTCTCGTGCTGGATGCGGCCCGCGGACTGGGCCGCGACGTGACGGTCGTCGCGATCCGCGACGAGGCCGATCCGGCGCTCGAAACGGTGGCCGCCGAGCGCGACGTCCGCCTTCACTGGGTGTCGCTCGGTCAGCTCGGGCGCTGCATCTCGGTCCTCAAAGAGGCTGGCGTCTCCGAAGCGGTCATGGCGGGGCAGGTCAAGCACGTCAAGATTTTCTCCGACTTCGTGCCCGACCTGACGCTCCTCTCGGTCATCCGCCGCTTGAAGAACCGTTCCACCGATGCGCTGATTGCCGCCGTCGCCGACGTGCTGCGCGAGAAGGGCATCGATCTGATGGACTCGACGGCCTTTCTCCAGCCGTTCGTGGCCGCGCCTGGTGTGCTGACGCGCCGCGCACCCGACCAGCGCGAGCGTGGCGATTTCGAATTCGGCTATCAGGATGGCCGACGTCATCGCCGGGCTCGACATCGGGCAGACGATCGTCGTGAAGGATCGAGCGGTCGTGGCGGTCGAGGCGATGGAAGGGACCGACGAGACCATTGCGCGGGCGGGGCGGCTCGCGGGCCCCGGGACGGTCGTGGTCAAAGTGGCGAAGCCGAACCAGGACATGCGCTTCGACGTGCCGGTCGTGGGCGTGTCGACGATTACCGCGATGCGCGCGGCCGGTGCCGTTGCGCTGACCATCGATGCGGTCGCACCCTCCTGATCGATGGCGATGCCATCATCTCGGCCGCCGACGAGGCCGGAATGACGTGGTCGGAAGGACCGTCGTCTCGATGACCGCTTGCGCCGCTGCGCGTCGCCGTCATCGGCGTCGGGCACCTCGGACGCCATCACGCCCGCATTCTGTCGGGCATCGACGGCGTGTCGCTCGCCGGCGTCGTGGACCGCAATCGCGATCGGGCGGTCGACATCGCCTCCGCGCACGGAACGGCCGGTTTTGCACGACGTGTCGGAACTGCCCGGACGTCGACGCGGTGACGGTGGCCGCGCCGACCGAGGCGCACGCGTCCGAGGCCCTGCCGTTTCTCGAGCGGGGCGTCTCGGCACTCGTGGAGAAGCCGCTGACACGAACCCTCGACGAGGCCGACGCGCTCGTCGCGGCTGCCGCGCGCTCCGGCGCCATCCTGGCGGTCGGGCACACCGAGCGATTCAACCCGGCGGTCACCGCCGCGTTGCCGCTACATCACGCGCCCCGGATTCGTCGAGATTCATCGCCTCGGGACGTTTCCCGAGCGCAGTCTCGACATCGACGTCGTATTCGATCTCGATGATTCACGATCTCGACGTGCTGCTCGCGACGGTGGGCGGCGAGGTGACGTCGATCGAGGCGGTGGGAGTGCCGGTGCTGACGCGGCGCGTGGACATCGCGAACGCCAGGCTGCGCTTCGCCTCGGGGTGCATCGCCAATCTCACCGCCAGCCGCATCAGCCGCGAGCGCGTGCGCAAGGTTCGTTTCTTTCAGCAGCAGTCCTATCTGTCGATCGACTATGCGAGCCAGGAGGTCGAGGCCTTCCGCCTGCAGACAGACGGGACTGCGCCGGTCATCGAAGGTGGCAAGCTCGACGTGGCGCACGACGAGCCGCTGCGCCTCGAGCTCGCCGACTTCGTCGAGCCGGTACCGGAGCGGCGGCCGGCCTCGCGTGCCCGGCGACGAAGGCCGGCGCGCGCTGGCGTTGGCGCATCGCATCGTCGAACGGATGCAGGACGGCGCACCCAGCAGGTAGAGCGGGCCGGTCAGCGGCAGGAGGACGGGGCTTCAGCCCCGCCACACAAGGATGTCGATATCGCTCGAGGAACTGGGACGCAAGATCGCTGAAGGCCATCGCCCGACCGACGCGGAGATGCGGTCGCTGCTCGCGTCGCCCGACGTTGTCTCGGTCGCCATGGTCGCGACCGACGTGAGACGTTCGAAGCTCGGCGATCGCGCGACGTTCGTACGCGTTGCCGAAATCTCCGGCAACGCACCGTTGCCCGAATCGTTTCCGCCCGCCGCTGGCGAGATACGCCTGACGGGCCGGCCGGTCTCGGTCGAGGCCGCGATTGCGAAAGCCTGGGCAGTGACGGAACGGGCCGGCGGCGTGCCCGTGACCGCCTGGTCGCTCTCCGATCTGGTCGACCTCGCCGGCAGCGACGATGGGCTCGCGTCGCTCGCGCGGGCGCTCCGCGAAGCAGGCGTCTACGGACTGGCTGAAGTCTCGCTCGATGCGCTGGCCGACCTGACCGCCGTCCATCGCGTGCTCGACCTGGGCCTCTCCGTTCCCGTCGTCGGCTGGCGGCGCGTCCCGGCGGACCCGGTCGCTGCGCTGCGGCGCGTCCACGACCTGCAGACGGCGACCCGAGCGATGCTCGCCTTCGCCCCGCTGCCTCGCGGCGTGGCCGACGGCCCACCGTCGACCGGGTACGACGACGTGAAGCTGGTGGCGCTCGCGCGGGTGATGCTGGACAACGTGAGCGACGTGCAGGTGGATTGGGGCGCGCATGGTCCGAAGCTCGCGCAGGTCGCCCTCCTCTATGGCGCGAGCGACCTCGATCGCGTACCGCCCTCCGACGAGGCGCCGCTCGGTCCGCGGCGTTCGCCGCTCGAAGAAGTGCGCCGCAACATCGAGGCCGCGTCGCTCGAGCCGGTGGTCCGTGACGGGAGGTTCGTGGTGCGGCGCGCGTGATGGGCAGGTCCGCTGCCGGTCGGACCGGCCCCACGAGGCTCGGCGCCGTCAGCTACCTCAACACGCGTCCGCTCGTCTACGGCCTCGAGTCGCGGCCCGAGCTGCTCGTGCGCTTCGACCTGCCCTCGCGCTGCGCGGATCTGCTCGCGGGAGGCCTGGTGGACCTGGGCCTCATTCCGGTCTTCGAGTTCGCGCGCCACGGTGGTTACGCGGTCGTTCCCGGCGTGTCGATCGCCTCGAGGGGCGCCGTCGAATCAGTGGCCCTCTTCACCCGGCGTCCCATCGAGCAGGTCCGGTCGATTGCACTCGACACCAGCTCTCGCACGTCGGCGAGTCTGGTCCGGCTGCTCTGCGCCCGCCGCTTCGATATCCGGCCGGCCTTCGACGAAGCCGCGCCCGATCTGCCGGCAATGCTGGAACGGTCGGACGCTGCGCTCCTCATCGGCGATCCGGCGCTCTTCACCGACGCCTCGGCCTTCGACGCGGAGAAGATCGACCTGGGAACGGCATGGACCGAGATGACGGGATTGCCGTTCGTCTGGGCGTTCTGGGCCGGCAGACCCGACGCAGCCTCGCCCGACGTCTGTCGGCTGCTTCGAGAGGCGCGCGAGCGTGGCGAGGCGGCAATCGACGAGATCGCGCGGCGCGAAGCGCCGGAGGATGCCGCGATGCGCGACCTGATTGCCCGCTATCTGCGGGTGTCGATTGCCTACGACCTGGATGGAGCGTTCATCGACGGCGTATCCAGATTCTTCGCCTTGCTGGCAGAGCAGCGTTTGATTGACCGGCCGCCCGCGCTCGAGTTCTTCGCGACGGCCGATCTCCGAGCTCGCCCGTGAAGAGCGACCCGTCGCTGGCCACGCCCGTCGCGCCGCGCTACCCGGACGTCGTCGCGCAGGCCGTCCTCGCCGTAGCCGAGGAGCATGGCGCCCGGCTCTCGGACTTTTCTGCTTCGCGGGCCCGCCTCGGGTTCACGATGGATCAGGGATGGGCGGCCGGCACGCGCGTGGCCGACGTCCTTGCGCAGGAGGCCGGCTGGAGCCCGACACGGCGAAAGGCCGAGGTTGCGGCCTACGAGGCCTGCGTCGCCTCCACGCCAGCTCGGCGAGAGGGTTGACCCTTGCGTGCTCTCACCAGGAGGGTGATTTCGTCAGAGACACGCAGGAGGTGGGCTTCAGCCCCGCCGCCGCGTCTGTTGTAGGAGGGCGGGGCTTCGGCCCTGCCGATGGTAGAGTCAAAAGACGATGACGATCGACGCCCTTTCGCAAAAGGTCGAATCCGGAGGCCGCCTGGACGCAGCCGGGGCGCTGGCGTTGTACACCGGCGCGCCGACGGCCCTTCTCGGTCGTCTCGCCGATGGCATCCGGCGCACGCCAGCATCCCAGCCGGGTCGTCACCTACATCATCGATCGCAACGTCAATTACACGAACGTCTGCGTCGCGCGCTGCAACTTCTGCGCGTTCTATCGTCCGGTCGGTCACGACCGACGGCTACGTGCTCTCGTTCGACGAGATCTTCCGCAAGATCGACGAGACCATCGCCGTCGGCGGCGTGCAGCTGCTGCTTCAGGGTGGCCACAACCCGGACCTGCCGCTCGAGTGGTACGAGGACCTGTTCCGTGCGGTGAAGGCGCGCTATCCCGGGTTCAAACTGCATGCGCTGTCGCCCTCCGAGGTCCTGCACATCTCGCGGCTCTCGCACTCTCCACGTCGGACGTGATCGATCGGCTCATCGACGCCGGTCTCGACAGCGTTCCCGGCGGTGGCGCCGAGATTCTGGTCGACCGGGTTCGCAAGCTCCTGAACTGCTACGGCAAGTCGACATCCGACGAGTGGCTGCGCATCATGGGCGAGGCGCACGAGGCGGGCCTGCGCACGACGGCGACCATGATGTACGGCAGCGTCGAGACGCTCGAGGAGCGGATCGAGCATCTGATCCGGCTGCGCGAGCTGCAGGATCGGACTGGCGGGTTCACGGCCTTCATCGCGTGGAGCTATCAACCCGAGCACACCGAGCTCGGCCTCCACGAAGCGACCGCGGTCGACTACCTCCGTACCCTGGCGCTCGCGCGCATCGTCCTCGACAATTTCGACAACCTCCAGGCCTCGTGGGTGACGCAGGGCGGCAAGGTGGGGCAGCTCAGTCTCGCCTTCGGCGCCAACGACATGGGCAGCGTCATGATCGAGGAGAACGTGGTGCGCGCGGCTGGCGCGAGCTACTGCATGGACGAGGTCGAGATCGTCCGCAACGTCGAGAACGCCGGCTTCACGCCCAAGCGTCGCAACATGCACTACGAGATCCTCGGCGACCCCGTGTTCCGCGAGCGCGCCATCCCCCGGCGCTTGTCGCTGGACGTGGCGAAGGGCGAGCGGCGACGCGCTCATGCCCGACGAGCTCGCCGCCTACGAAGCGCGCACCCGCGCGGCCCGCGAGCGGCGATCCACGACGCCGCGCGATCGCGTTCATTGATCAGGTCCTCGGTCTTCGGTCTACGGGACTTGTGCCGGGCTGCCCCGCCTCCTGCAGCCGCGGCCAGGCCCAGCCTCACGACCGAAGACTGGAGCCCGAAGACTGAAGATCGAAAAGACCTCGGACTGGAACCGGTCGTCGTTTGACTTTACGCGGCGGCCGTGGATTCTACTTCCACGCGTTTCGAGTCGCTCGGACTCGATCGATAGCAAGGGAATCCCATGGCTGATGCGCAGGTGTTGGCGCGGCGGGGGTTCGGGCAGACCACGCCGCCGCGATACCTGGTGGGTGTACGCCGGTTGCCGTCTTTCTCGGGCTCGCCGCCTTCGTCGTCTACTCGACGTGGGCCGCGCTGCAAGGCACGCACTACACCTACGGTCCGTATCTCTCGCCGCTCTATTCGCCCGAGCTCTTCGGCGATTCGCCGCACGCGTGGTTCGGGCCGAAGCCGGCGTGGTGGCCCGTCGCTGGCTGCCGTTCTCGCCGGCGCTGCTGATCCTCTGGGCCCCCGGCGGGTTCCGCTTCACCTGCTACTACTACCGTGGCGCCTACTACAAAGCGTTCTGGGCCGATCCGCCGGCCTGCGCCGTGGGCGAGCCGCGAAAAAGCTACTCGCGGCGAGGCGTCGTTCCCGCTCATCCTCCAGAACGTCCACCGCTACTTTCTCTATCTGGCGCTGCTGTTCCTCGTCGTCTTGGCGCTACGACGTCTGGGTGGCGATGTGGTTCCCCGATCCGGCGACGGGGCAGACGTCGTTCGGGATCGGCGTCGGCACGATCGTGCTCGCCGTCAACCTGGTCGGCCTCGCCGGCTACACGTTCGGCTGCCATTCGCTGCGGCATCTCGTCGGCGGCCGCGTCGACTGCCTGTCGGCGAGCCCGGGCCGCACGCCTGCTACCGGGCGCGAGCGCGTTCAATCGTGCCCACAGCGCTGGGCCTGGTTCAGCCTCTTGACCGTCGGCTTCTCCGACCTCTACATCCGCCTCTGCTCGATGGGGTCTGGACCGACTGGAGGCTGCTCTGATGGCAGGCTGGCAGACCCTCGAATACGACGTGCTCGTCATCGGCGCCGGCGGCGCGGGGCTGCGGGCGGCCATCGAAGCGTCGGCGGCCGGCGTGTCGGTCGGCGTCGTTTGCGAAGTCGCTGCTCGGCAAGGCGCACACGGTCATGGCCGAAGGCGGCGTCGCCGCGGCGCTCGCGAACGTCGACGATCGCGACGGCTGGCAGGTGCACTTCGCCGACACGATGCGCGGCGGCCAGTACATCAACAACCCGCGGATGGCCGAGATCCACGCGAAGGAAGCCCCCGACTCGCGTCCGCGAGCTCGAGGCGTGGGGCGCGCTGTTCGATCGCACGGCGGACGGCCGCATCCTGCAGCGCAACTTCGGCGGCCATCGCTACCCGCGCCTCGCGCACGTCGGCGATCGCACCGGCCTCGAGATGATCCGCACGCTCCAGGATCACGGCGTCCACCAGGGCATCACCTTCCACATGGAGTGCACGGTCACGCGCCTGCTAAGGACCGGCGATCGGCGTCGCCGGCGCCTTTGGCTACGACCGCGAGAAGGGCCGGTTTCGGCTCTTCGCGCCAAGGCGGTCGTGCTCGCCACCGGCGGCATCGGCCGCGCCTACGCGGTGACCAGCAACAGCTGGGAGTACACCGGCGACGGCCATTCGCTCGCGTACCACGCCGGCGCCGACCTCATCGACATGGAGTTCGTGCAGTTCCATCCGACCGGGATGGTCTGGCCGCCGAGCGTGCGCGGCATCCTCGTCACCGAAGGCGTGCGCGGCGAGGGCGGCGATCCTGCAGAACCGCGACGGCCACCGGTTCATGTTCGACCACATTCCCGACCTGTACTACCGAACCAGACCGCCGACGACGAGGAGGAGGGCTGGCGCTACTGCCAGGGCGACAAGTCGGCGCGGCGCCCGCCCGGAGCTCCTCACCCGCGACCACGTCGCGCGGTGCATCGTTCGCGAGATTCGCGAGGGACGCGGCAGCCCGCACGGCGGCGTGTTCCTCGACATCGCGTGGATCAAGGACGCGCGTGCCCGGCGGCGAGGAGCACATCCGCCGCAAGCTGCCGAGCATGTATCACCAGTTCAAGGAGCTCGCCGGCATCGACATCACGCAGGAGCCGATGGAGGTCGGGCCGACGACGCACTACATGATGGGCGGCGTGCGAGTGGATGCCGGAGACGCAGATGTCGATCGGTCGCCGGGCTCTTCGCCGCCGGCGAGTGCGGCGCGGGCCTGCACGGCGCGAATCGGCTCGGCGGGAATTCGCTCTCCGATCTGCTCGTCTTCGGCAAGCGCGCCGGCGAGCACGCGGCGAGCGTTCGCGCGGCACGCGGCGGCGGCCGCGATCGACGAAGTCGGGCAGAGCGAGGCCGCGGCTCGCGATGCCCTCGCACCGCTCGAGCGACAGGGCGACGGCGCAGGCCGCAAACCCGTACCGGATTCAAGACGAGCTGCAGGACATGATGCAGAAGCTCGTCGGGCATCGTGCGGCGAGAGCCCGAGATGCTCGAGGCGCTCGAGCGACCTTCGCGAGCTGCAGCGCCGGCGCGCCGCCAGGTCGCCGCGGCCGGGCAATCGGGAATACAACCCTGGCTGGCACACCGCGCTCGACCTCGATCATCTGCTGACCGTGTCGGAGGCGGTGACGCGCGCCGCCTCGAGCGGAGGAGAGCCGCGGCGCCCAGTTCCGCGACGACTATCCGGAGAAGGACCCGGCCTTCGGCAACGTCAACATGATCGTGCGCAAGGGGCGCCGACGGCACGATGCGGATTGCGCGCGAGCCGGTGTGCCGAGATGACGCCCGAGCGAGAAGGCGAATCGTCAGAGGCCAACAAGTGAACAGCGACCTTCCGAATCTGGCGCGGCGACGCGAGCGGCGGGGCGCCCAGGGACTACACGACCCAGGTGAGCGGAGGGCATGGTCGTGCTCGACGCCGTGCATCAGGTGCAGGCCGAGTCGGCGCCCGACCTGGCGGTCCGCTGGAACTGCAAGGCGGGCAAGTGCGGCTCGTGCTCGGCGGAGGTGAACGGGCAGCCGCGGCTGATGTGCATGACGCGGCTGAGCAATCTCGATCTCGGCGAGCCGGTGACGATCGAGCCGATGCAGGCGTTCCCGCTGTTGAAGGACCTCGTCACCGACGTGTCGTGGAACTTCGCCGTCAAGAAGACCATCAAACCGTTCAACGCCGCGCGCGCCCGATGCGCCCGACGGTACGTGGCGCATCGCCCAGGCCGACATCGATCGCGTCCAGGAGTTCCGGAAGTGCATCGAGTGCTTCCTGTGCCAGGATGTGTGCCACGTGCTGCGCGACCATCACAAGCACGACGAGTTCATCGGGCCGCGGTTTCTCGTCCACGTGGCCGCGCTCGAGATGCATCCGCTCGACGTCGAGGACCGGCTCGAAAATCTGAGACGAAGCACGGGGTCGGCTACTGCAACATCACCAAGTGCTGCACCCAGGTGTGCCCCGAGCACATCACCATCACCGACAACGCGATCATTCCGCTCAAGGAGCGCGTGGTCGATCGGTTCTACGATCCGATCACGCGATTGCTGCGGCTCGTCAGTCCATCGTGAGGAGCTCTCATGTTCGCGCTCAAACGCCTGTCCCCCGAGGCGGTCCCGGCGGCCCTCGAACGCGCCGAGCGCTACCGGCTGCTCAACGAGCCGCTCGACGCTGAGAGCATCTGCGAGGACGTGCTGGCCGTGTCGCCCGGACATCAGGGCGCCCTGGTCATGCTGCTCCTCTCGCTGACGGATCAGTTCGGCGAGCGGCTGGGGCCGGCGCTCGCGCGCGCCCGGGGCATTCTCTCAGAGCTGCAGGACCCGTACACGCCGGTCGTACTACACGGGGCTGGTCGCGGAGCGCGCGGCGAAGGCGCACCTGCGACGCGGCGGGTTCGCCTCGGGCCACGTGGCCTACGAGCTCACCCGCGAAGCGATGACCGCCTACGAGCAAGCCGCGGCGATCGCGCCTCCAGGCAACGACGAAGCGATTCTGAGGTGGAACACCTGCGCGCGGCTGATCGACTCGAACCCGCAGGTGGTGCCGGCGCCGCGCGAGCGCGAAGAGCCCTTGCTCGACGCGCGGGTCGACGATTGAAGCTACGAGCTACGAGCACGAGCTACGAACTACGAGCTGTGCATGACTCTCGCTCGTCGCTCGTAGCTCGTCGCTCTCTCTAGGTTCCTGCGATCGGGGTCACCACGACCTTGCGCAACCACACCTTGCCGTGGTCGCCCTGGAGCATGATCGGGCCAGGCTCGGTCTCGTTCGCATCCAGCGCGCCGCCCGTGATCGCTTGAATGGCGACGTTGTCGTGGACCGTCTGACCGTTGAGCACGACGGTCACGCGGTTGCCGACCAGCGTTGCCTTCATCGACTGCCACTCGCCAGCCGGCTTGCTCGCGTTCACCTTCGGCGCCGTCCACGCATACACCGCCATGTGCCCGTGGCTCTCGGGCGGCTTACCCGCATCGTCGAGCACCTGGAGCTCGTAGCGGCCGCGCAGGTAGATGCCGCTGTTGCTCTTGGGCTCGAGCTTGTACTCCGCTTCGATCTGGAAGTCCTTGAAGCGTTGCTTCGACACCAGGTTGTTGGCCTTGTCCTCGTTGGTCATCGCGCCGTCGGCCATCGACCAGCCCATGGGGCGTCCCTTGTGCTGCACGTCCCACGCGTCGAGCGTCGAGAGGTCCACGGGCTTGCCGAGCGGCTGATTGCCGCTGGCGTTCGACGCTTTCCACGTCGGCGGACGGTCGCCCACCCATTGGACGGTGGCCCCCTGCGGCGTCGTCGTGGTGCCGGTCAGCCGACCGCCTTCGAGCTTCGCCCGGTGTTCGGGGCCCGGCTTGCCCTGTGCGCCGGCCACCCGGAAGATGAGCTCGTTGTTCTCGACTTTGATTTCGGGAAGTGCGACCGGGCTCCCGCCTCGATTGAGGAACATGCCCGAGAGCTTGCCTCCCTCCTCCTTCACCTCGAGCCAATAGACATTCCCGGCGGCATCGCCGGTGCCCGTGAGATTCCATCTGCCGAGGAAGCCCGAATTGTCGGCGCGAGCCGTCGTGAGCACGAGGCAGGCGAACAGTGTGGCGATCAGCGGTCGTCGAGACATCGCGAAACTCCAGGAAAGGCAGCGGCCGTCATGGTTATGCCAGAATCGGTCGCGAGGCTCAAGCGTCTCGTGTCCGTGCTCCTCCGCGCCCGCTGGGTGCTCCCGATTACATCACCTCCCATCCGCGACGGGTGGGTGCTGGTCCGAAAGGGCCGAATCGTCGAGATCGGCAGCGGACTACCGCCATCCGTTCGCCCCTCGGACCCCCGCGATCTCGGCCACTCGGCGCTATTGCCGGGCCTCGTCAACGCGCACACGCATCTCGAGCTGTCGTGGCTGTGGGGCAAGGTTCCGCCCGCGCAGACGCTGCCGGACTGGGTCGGGACGCTGCTCACCCAGCGGGCCGCCGCGGCGACCGACGATGTCGCCGCGATACGGCAGGCGATTGTGGACGCCGAGGAAGCCGGGACGGCGGCGGTGGGCGACGTCTCGAATACGCTCGCCTCGGTCGCGCCGCTCGCGGCCAGCCGGCTGCACGCCGTCGTGTTTCGCGAGCTCATTGGCTTCAACCCGCTCGACGTGGCCTCGCTCGTGGCACAAGCGGAAGGCTCGCTCGACGCGGTTGCGAAGGGCCCGCGCCTCCGCCTCTGCCTCGCGCCGCACGCACCGTATTCCGTGGCGCCGGCCGTCATCACGGCCATTGCGGCTGCCGCCGGAAGGCAGGGCGTGCCGATGACCATTCACCTCGCTGAGTCACCGGAGGAGACCGAGTTCCTGCGGACCGGCCGCGGACCGTGGCGCGAGCTTCTCGACGCGCGCGGCGTCTGGAACCCGGCATGGCAGCCTCCGGACTGCGGGGCGGTCGAATACCTCGATTGGCTCGGCGCGCTCGGCACCCGCACGCTGGCCGTCCATGGTGTGCAGTGCACGGACGCGGATCTCCGGCGGCTCGCCGCGCGGGAGGCGACGCTGGTCACGTGTCCACGGAGCAACGTGTGGGTCGGGGTGGGGCCGCCGCCCGCGTCGAAGTTCTTCGCGTCAGGGGTCCGCGTGGCCCTTGGTACCGACAGCCTCGCCAGCGGGACCGACCTCAATCTGTTCTCCGAGGTGTCGGCGCTTCACCATCTGGCGCCGGAGGTGCCCGCATCGACGCTTCTGCACAGCGCGACACGGGCCGGCGCGCTCGCGCTGGGCCTCGAGGGGCTGGGGGCGATCGAACCGCGCAAGCTGGCGCGGCTGATTACGGTCGACCTCCCGCTGGGCATCCAGGACGTCGAACAGTATCTGGTCGAAGGCGTGGATCCGTCGCAGATCGCCTGGGCGCCCGTTGCTTGAGCCCCGGCACCACCCGGGATACACTGCTCGGGGTCGGGGTCGGGCCGAATTTCAGTTTCTGCGATCAGGGGTCGGGCCGAATTTGCAGAGGGCTCACTCCTGAACTCGAGAGCAGACTCTGCAAATTCGGCCCGACCCCTGATCGCAGAAACTGAAATTCGGCCCGACCCCCCACGAGGTCACGACATGGAAGCCGTCGCCAATTCGTCCACGAAGGACTACGCGTACCGCACCTATCGTCCGGGCTCGCGCGAGTGGAATTTCTATCGCGAGCGCATCGTCGGCTCCACGGTCCAGGTGACGCAGGCATTGCGCCGCCGCTTCCTCGACACGCGCCCGATGGAAATGACGATGCGCGAGGCGATGGAGTACTACAACGACATCGTCGACCAGTCCGATCCGGACATGGATTCCGAGCCGCAGATCATCCACGCGATTCAATGCGCCCTGGGCGCGAAAGCGGCCGGGCTCCCCGAATGGGCGGCCGTCATCGGCTTCATCCACGACGTCGGGAAGCTCCTCGAGAAGCTGGGGCTGCGGCAGCCCTTCGTCGTGGGGGATCAGTGGCCGGTCGGCTGCGCCCCGTCCGCGCAGATCGTGTGCTCGAACTTCTTCCCCGAGAATCCCGACACGCACCATCCCGTGTACGGGACGAAGCTCGGGATGTACGAGGAAGGCTGCGGGCTCGACAACCTCGTCATGGCGTTCGGGCACGACGAGTATCTCTATCGCGTGCTGCTCGACGGGGTGAAGGAGGGCGGCTCGACGCTGCCGCTCGAGGCGCTGCACCCGGTCCGTTACCATTCGGCGTACGTCATCCACACGGCCGGCGACTACGACTACTTCCTGACCGATCACGACCGCGCGTGGATGCCGCTCCTGCACATGTTCCGGGATCACGTCGATCTCTACACGAAGCGTGGAGAAACGGCGGGCCTCGAGAACCATCTGCCGGGCATCTGGCAACTGGTCGATCAGTACATCCGGCCGGACTACAAGTTCCGTTGGTAGCCCGCCGCCTGCACACTTGGTGACGCTCTCTCGCGCGGATTCGAGCGACGGGGCGAGGTCGTTCGTCGACCTCGTGCGGACGTACGGATCGTTCATCCGCTTCAGCCACTCGGTCTTCGCGCTGCCATTTGCGCTGGTCGGCGCGCTCGTCGCCGCGCTCGAGCATCCGCTCACGTGGCTCGCGGCGATCTGGATCCTCGCGGCCATGGTCATGGCCCGCAGCGCCGCCATGGCCTTCAACCGCATCGTCGACGCGCGTTTCGACGCGCTCAATCCCAGGACCGCCGGCCGTGAGCTTCCGACCGGCCGACTCTCCCGGCGACAGGCGATTGCGTTCCTGCTCGTGACCTCGGCGGCTTTCGTCGCGAGCACCTGGCCGCTGGGGTGGATATGCTTCGCGCTCTCGCCGGTGGCCCTCGCCATCGTGTTCTGGTACTCGCTGGCCAAGCGAGTCACCAACTACACGCAGTTCTTCCTCGGCCTCGCGATGGCGGTGGCGCCGGTCGGCGGTTGGATTGCGGTGGGCGCCGGCCTCGACTGGCCGCCCGTGCTGCTCGGGCTCGCGATTGGCACGTGGGTTGGTGGGTTCGACATCCTCTACGCATGCCAGGACGTCGACTTCGATCGCGCGCACGGCCTGCGATCGATTCCGGTGAAGCTC
This sequence comes from Vicinamibacterales bacterium, assembly GCA_963840865.1. Classification (GTDB taxonomy): domain Bacteria; phylum Acidobacteriota; class Vicinamibacteria; order Vicinamibacterales; family Vicinamibacteraceae; genus CAWJAP01. The sequence goes on along the minus strand of CAWJAP010000014.1, from coordinate 112,350 downwards.
GGCGTGCCGCGCGCGATTGTCCTTTCGCGGCTCCTCCATCTCGTCGCCGTCGTCTGCCTGGCGTTGGTCGGCGTGGTGCGGCCGCTCGGCCCGCTGTACTTCGGCCGGCGTCGCGGGCGTCGCAGTTCTCCTCGTTTACGAACAGTCGCTGGTGTCGGCAGACGACCTCTCACAGGTGAAGCGTGCGTTCGATCTCAACGGCTACGTCGGGATGCTGTATTTGCTGAGCACGGCACTGGCGGTGTACTGGCGGTAGGGGTCAGACCCCGACTCTGCGACTGTGGCGGTAGGGTCGACCCGCCTGTGCGACCGTGGCGGAGTCTGATCCCTGAGCATCAGCCCCGCGCTCGTTGACACCATGCAAAACATCGCGGTCGCGATCACCGGTGCCAGTGGCGCGCTCTACGCCGTGCGGACGCTAGCGGCGCTGCTGGCGGCCGAGTGCGACGTCGAGCTGGTCATCAGCGACTACGGCCGGCGTCTGCTCCGTGACGAGCTCGGCGACGGCGCGGCCGTCGATCGGCTCGCGACCTATCTCGTGGAGCAGTACGGAGAAGAGACGCGCAAGGGCCGTTTCACCCTGCACAGCAATCGCGACCTCGGCGCCAGGATTGCGAGCGGCAGCCAGAGCTGCGAGGCGATGGTCGTCGTGCCCTGCTCGATGAAGACGCTCGCGGGCATCGCGCACGGCTTGTCACGCAACCTGATCGAGCGCGCTGCCGATGTCATGTTGAAAGAGAAGCGTCCGCTCGTCATCGTTCCGAGAGAGACACCGCTCAGCCTGCCGCAGTTGCGAAACCTGGTCCTCTGCGCCGAAGCTGGCGCATCCGTCCTGCCCGCGATGCCCGCGTTCTACCAGAAGCCGCAGACGCTCGACGACCTCGGCGACTTCATGGCGGGGAAGATCCTTTCCTTGCTCGGCATCGCGCATCGGCTGTACCCGCGCGTGGAAGGAGTGAGCGTGGACGTCGACAAGAGTCCCGCACGGATTGCGGGGATGTTCGACGCCATCGCGCCGCGCTACGACCTCGTCAACCACGTCTTGAGCCTCGGGATCGATCGGTACTGGCGGCGCCGCGCGGTGCGGTCGCTGCGGCTGTCGGGACGCGAAACGGTCGTGGACCTTTGCACCGGCACCGGCGACCTGGCGTTGGCATTGGCGAAATCTGGCCGGGCGGCTCGCGTCGTGGGCATCGATTTCGCCGGCGCCATGCTGCGGCTCGGCCGCGACAAGATCCGGCGTGCGGGAGTGTCCTCGAGGGCCGTGCTCGCCCGCGGCGATGCCATGCGGCTTCCGCTGCCCGATGCAAGTGCCGACGGGCTCACCATCGCCTTCGGGATCCGGAACGTTCATGATCCGGCGGTCGCCTGCCGCGACTGTTTCCGCGTCCTCAAGCCGGGCGGCCGGGTTGCCATCCTCGAGTTCGGGACACCCCGTGTTCCGGTCTTCCGGGAGGTGTACAACTGGTATTTCACGAAGGTTCTGCCTCGCATCGGCCGGGCAATCTCCCACCACAGCGACGCCTACACGTATCTGCCGACGTCGGTCGGGCTGTGGGCGCATCCGTCCCAGTTCTGCGACACTCTCCGGGCCAGCGGTTTTGCTGATGTCCGTACCGTCCCGCTGACCTTTGGCGTCGTCTATCTATACACGGCTGGGAAACCGGGTTAACCCTGAGCCACGAAGAAACGGTGGTGGAGCCGCCGTTTCCTGGCGTTCGAAGGGGCAGGTTGCGGTGCGCCCGCCGGGTCTGTAGTCTGGAAGGGCCGCCGCCGAAGAGACGAGCAGCGAGCCTGCAGGCCGTCCATCGTTCACCCCGCCTGCCCCGCCGTCCCTCGTCTCCGTTAGGCCAGCGCCCACACCGTGTACTTCGATCTCGACGACGCCCGGCCGGAACTTCAGTCCATCGACAGTGCCATCTCGCGCCGGGAGGGCGTAATTCTCTCGGTGGCGGCTCATTTGCTGGCGCTTCTGCTGATGCTCTGGCTGCCCGCTCAGCCGTGGTTCAAGAAATTGACGCAGGCGGAGGCCGTGCAACCGGCGCCGGTAGTGGTGGCCCAGGACCGCGAACGCCAGCAGCCATTCATCGTCGTCGAGCCGCGAATCGATCGCGAAACGCTTCGAGCCATCGAGCGCGCCGCCATGTCGGACAAGAACCGGCAGGCGCAGTCGCGCGAGCGTGCGCCGGACCCGCGGAACACGCAGCCGTTCTCGCGCGGGAACACGTCCGAGTACGTGGAGTCGCAGCCGCGCGCCGAGCGCCCGCGCGGGCAGGGGCCCTCGCCGGAGCCTGCGCCGCCGCAGCCCTCTGCGTCGGCCGCGCCGACGACGCCGGCGCCGGGAACGTTCTCGGAGCGCTCGCCGACCCAGACCCCACCGGACGCCACGCAGGCGAACAACCGGCCGGCGCCCCCGCCCGGCGGTTCGCTCGGCGAAGCGCTGCGCAACCTGGGACGCTACTCGCAGGATCAGCAGTTCGAGAACCCGCAGGGGCGCGGAGAGTTCGGCCCCACGATCCAGTTCGATACGAAGGGCGTCGAGTTCGGACCGTGGATCCGGCGCTTCATCGCGCAAGTGAAGCGCAACTGGTTCGTGCCTTACGCCGCGATGTCGCTGCGCGGGCACGTCGTGATCACGTTCAACGTCCACAAGGACGGGCGCATCACCGATCTGCAGGTCGTGGGACCCTCGAACATCGAGGCGTTCAACAACGCCGCGTTCAATGCGTTGTCCGCCTCGAATCCGACCATGCCGCTCCCGCCCGAGTATCCGGCGGACAAGGCGTTTTTCACGGTCACGTTCTTCTACAACGAATCACCGGGACAATGAAGAAGTCGGGAAGGAGGAAGGAGGAAGGCTTCCTCCTCTCCACTTCCTCCTTCGTCGGTTTTCCCCCCATGTCTCGTTCGCATCAAATCGGTCTGGTCCTGCTGCTGACCGCATTCGCGATCTCGGTGCTGATCCGGCTGTCGTGAGGCCGCCGCTCGTCGCCGTCCTCGGCCCGACGGCTGCGGGCAAGAGCGCCCTCGCCATCTCGCTCGCCCGGCGCCTTGGCGGGGAAGTGGTGGCGTGCGATTCGACCGCGGTCTATCGCGGCATCGACATCGGGACCGACAAGGTGCCCGAGAGCGAACAGCGAGGGGTGCCGCATCATCTGATCGACCTCGTGGAACCCACCGAGGTCTACTCGGCCGCGCAGTACGCTCGCGATGCCGAGGCCGTGATCCGCCACGTGACGGGGCGCCGGTGCGTGCCGATTCTGGCAGGCGGCACCGGGCTCTACTACCGCGCGCTCGTGCGTGGCCTGTTTCCGGGACCGTCGCGCCACGACGGCCTGCGGCAGGCGCTCGGTGCGGTCGCGCGCCGTCGGGGTGTCGAGGCGCTGTGGCAGATGGTCCGCCGACTCGACGCGGCCTCGGCGGCTCGCATCCAGCCGCGCGACGAGAAGCGCCTCGTTCGTGCGCTCGAAGTCGCGTTCGTCACGGGGCGGCCCCTGACCGCGCACTTTGCCGACACGCGCTCGCCGCTCGCGGACTACGACGTGATCGCCCTGGCGCTCCGGATGCCGGCCGAGGCCATGGCCGCGCGAGTGGCCCGTCGCGTCGACACGCAGTTCGCCCGCGGCGTGGTCGGCGAGGTGACGCGCCTGCTCGAGCGCGGGGTACCGCGCTCGGCGCCGCGCTCGGCGGTCTCGTCTATCGCCAGGTCCTGGAGATGCTGGAAGGCCTGCGGGACGAGCCGGCCACGCGCGCCCTCATCGTCCAGGAGAACCGCCGCTACGCCCGCCGTCAGTTGATCTGGTTCCGGAAAGAGCCTAATCTGATCTGGCTCGACGGCCCCGGCGAATCCGCCCGCGCGCTCGACGAGGCGCTTGCCGTCGCGGCTGCACGTGGACTCCGCTGATGCCGCAAACCAGGGATTGCCGCCTCCCGCGATCACCGACCGCGCGATCCGCAAGCCAGGGACCGCGAGCACCACAAAGACGACCGATCGAGCGCGTCCCCGAACATCCAGGACGTCGTTTCTGAACGTCGCGCGACGCGAAAAGCTGGTCGTCGCCATCCGGCTCCTCGACGGCGAGACGCTCGAGGGCCGGATCAAGAATTTCGATCGCTTCGCGCTCGTCATCGATCACGGCGGCACCGATCACATGGTGTTCAAGCACGCGATCGCGACGATCAAATCGCCGCGCAGCGTCGCCAGCTACTACGCGTCGCACGAGAATCATTGATTCGCGCGACCGCCGGCTGACGCCCTCGCCGCTCTGCATCGTGCCCTCGAGCTGTCACCGGCCTTCGCGCGGGCCATCGTCATCGTGCTCGACAGCGTCGGCGTCGGCGAGCTGCCCGACGCCGCGCCTACGGCGATCAGGGGAGCAACACGCTCGGCAACATTTCGGCTCACGTGCACCTGCACGTGCCCATGCTCCACCAGCTCGGGTTGACGCGCATCGTCCCGCTGCGGCACTACACGCCGGTGGCGGCGCCCACCGCTGCATTCGGCCGCATGCGCGAGGCCTCTCCGGGCAAGGATTCGGTGACCGGACACTGGGAGCTGATGGGGCTGCGCTGAACCGTGCGTTCCCGACCTTTCCACAGGGCTTTCCGCCGGAGCTGATCGCGGAGTTCGAGCGCCGCATCGGCCGCAGGACGCTCGGCAATCTCGTCGGATCGGGCACCGAGATCATGAACCGGCTGGGCGCCGAACACGTCCGCACGGGCTCGCCGATCGTGTATACGTCGGCCGACAGCGTGTTCCAGATCCTCGCGCACGAACGTGTGGTTCCCGTCGAAGAGCTCTACGGCCTGTGCCGCATCGGCTACGAGCTGGTGGTCGAAGGACTGGGTGTCGGGCGCGTCATTGCGCGGCCCTTCATCGGCGAGCCGGGACATTTCGTGCGGACCGCCAATCGCCACGACTTCGCGAGCCCGCCGTTCGGCGAGACGCTCCTCGATCGCCTCACGGCTGGCGGCGTGCCTGTCGTCGCCATCGGAAAGATCAAAGATTTGTTCGCCGGCCGCGGCATCACGCGTTCGACGTCCACCGCGAGCGACGACGAGGGCGTCGATGCGATCGAGGAGGCACTGGAGGCCGAGGAGCGGTCGCTGATTTTCGCGAACCTCGTCGACTTCGATACGCAGTACGGTCATCGCAACGACATCGAGGGCTACGCGCGCAACCTCGAACGCTTCGACTCGCGGCTGGCCGAGCTCGTTCCGCGGCTGCGGCGCACGGATCTGCTCGTGATCACGGCGGATCACGGCAACGATCCGACGACGCGAGCACCGATCATTCGCGGGAGTACGTGCCGATCCTCGCGCTCGGCGCGGGCGCCCGGCCGGCCGTGGACCTCGGCGAGCGCGCCTCCTTTGCCGACCTCGCGCAAACGCTCGCGGATCTTTTTGGCGTCGGCGAGCTCCAGAGCGGCACGAGCTTTCGCCGGGCGCTGTTTGGACAGTGAGGTCTGAGTGGTGAGTTCCGAATTGGGCTACAGGCTGCAGGCTCCAGGCTACGGGGCTTGCACGGGCTACGGGCCTTGCACACGATCTTGACTGGCCTGTAGCCCGTAGTCCGTAGCCCGTAGCCCCAGCAAGACCGACCGATCCATGACCATCCGAGAACAGCTCGAAGCCCGCGAGCGGAGCGAGCTCGCGCCGCAGGCGGCCCACAGCGCAGATAGCCGGGGCCGCGCGCGCGCCGAGCCCGAGGATGGCATCCGGCCCGCGTTCCAGCGCGACCGCGATCGCATCGTCCACTCCAAGGCGTTCCGCCGGCTCAAACACAAGACGCAGGTGTTCTTCTCGCCGGCCGGCGATCATTACCGCACGCGGCTCACACACACGCTCGAGGTCTCGCAGATCGCGCGCACCGTCGCCAAGGTCCTCAGGCTGCAGGAAGAGCTCACCGAGGCCATCGCGCTCGGACACGACCTTGGCCACACGCCCTTCGGCCACGCTGGCGAGCGCGTCCTGAACGAGCTCGTGCCCGGCGGCTTCAACCACTACGAACAGAGCCTGCGCATCGTCGACGTGCTCGAAGGCAATGGCCAGGGGCTCAATCTCACGTGGGAGGTGCGCAACGGCATCGCGAAGCACTCGAAGGGCAAGCACGGGCTCCCGGTCGGCGCGCGTCCCGAAGACCGGTCGGCGACGCTCGAGGGACAGGTGGCCCGCGTCGCGGACATCGTCGCCTATGTGAACCATGACATCGACGATGCGGTGAGGGCGGGGATTCTGCGTCCGGAAGACTTGCCGGCGGACCCGGTGACGACGCTGGGCGCGACGTCGTCGCAGCGAATCGGCTCGATGGTACCAGACGTCGTCGGGCGCACCCTGGAGGCCGGCCTTTCCGAGGTGAGGATGAGCGACGATGTGCTCGGCGCGACGCTCGCGTTGCGCGAGTTCCTGTTCGCCGCGGTTTACGAGAACGACGTCGCCACCGCGGAGTTCCGGAAGGCGGCGGGCATCCTGGGCGGCCTGTGGGAGAAGGTTCACGAGCGGCCGCACGAGTTCCTCGACCGCGCGACCATGGCGGCCGAGGGCGTCGACGCGGCGGCGCGGGACTTCGTCGCGGGGATGACGGATTGGTATGCCGTCCGGCTCTACGAGGACCTGTTCATCCCGACCCCGTGGGTGGAGTTCCGGGGAAGCTGAGCGGCGGGCTGACCACCTCCCCCGGCCGCTCGGGCGTCCCGATGCCGGGCTGAAGCCCCGGCCTCCTGGCGAGCTGCCCAGCCGCCCCAGCCCCTCCAGAGCCGCCCCAGCCCTCGAGCCGCCCAAGCCCCTCCAGAGGCCGCCCAGCCGCTCCAGCCCTCCAGCCGCCCCAGCCCTCCAGCCGCCCCAGCCCCTCCAACTCCCGTGCTAGACTCAGGGGTTCGTGTTTCGGGGTGATTCGTGGCCGCGCGCTCCCTTCCTCGCACCCAGTTAGACCTTCGTGCCATTGGCGACCCTGAGCTACGGCTGGATCGGGAGTTCTCGGGCGAAGAAATTGGCGCCGAGGGGGATTTCCGAGTCAAAGGGCCGGTCAGCGTAACCGGTCGGCTCCGGAAGCACGACGACCGCTACCGGCTGGAAGCCACGGTGCGCGCCCTGCTGGAACTGCCGTGCGGGCGCTGTCTCGAGCCGTTCGAGCTGCCGGTGTCGGTGGACGTCGATCTGACGTACGTTCCGCAGCCGGCTGGACCCGCGGCTGAAGGAGACGAAATCGAAGTCGCGGAGGAGGACCTCTCCACCGCCTACTACCGGGATCAAGTGCTCGATCTCGGTGACATGCTGCGCGAGCAGATCTATCTCGCGCTGCCGATGCGGCCGTTGTGCCGCGAGGATTGCCGCGGGCTCTGTCCCGAGTGCGGCACGAATCGCAACACCGGCAGGTGCGACTGCGCGCCCCGGTGGGAGGACCCGCGCCTCGCGGGCCTGAAAGCCCTGGTCGAAAAGAAGCCGCGCGACTGACACACGTAGCGGTCAGTCGTCAGCGCCCCGCTGACACCAGAAACGCTGACCGTGGTGAGCTGAGATCATGCCGAATCCCAAGCGACGACATTCCAAGACGCGAACGGCGAAGCGCCGGACGCACGACGCGCTGAAGCCGCCGGCGCTCGGGCCGTGCCCGCAGTGTCAGGAGCTGAAGCCTCCGCACATCGTGTGCCCGAACTGCGGGTACTATCGCGGCCGCCAGGCGCGCGCGGTGCCGGAGGAATAGCGCCGGGGCGCTGCCCTCACCTCACTCCGCCGATCCCACGGTGGATGCCCGGTCCTGAATCGACTCTTCCGATTGCGGTCGACGCGATGGGTGGCGATGCCGCACCCGCCCCCGTCGTGGCAGGCGCCGTGTCCGCCGCGCGCGACTGCGCCATCGATGTCGAACTGGTGGGACCGCGCGATTGGCTCGAGCACGAAATCGCGGCTCACGGCCCGGTGGACGGCGCGCACGTGACGCTCGTCGAAGCGCCGGCCGCCGTCGGCATGGCCGACCCGCCGCTCGCCGCGTTGCGCCGCAATCGACCGACGTCGATCCGCGTCGCCGTCGAGCGCGTTCGCGACGGGCATGCGGCGGCGCTGTTCAGCGCCGGTCACACCGGCGCCACGGTGATGGCCGCCTGCACGGGCCTGGGTCTCGTCGAGGGCGTGGATTGGCCCGCGCTGGCCGTGACGGTGCCGACGGCGCGCGGCGCCGCGGTGATGCTCGACGTCGGTGCGACGATCGATTGCCGGCCCGAGCACCTGTTGCAGTTCGCCGCCATGGGTTGCGCGTACGCGTCCGTGGCCCTGCAGCAGCCCGAGCCGGCGGTCGGCCTGCTCTCGATCGGTGAGGAGGCGCAGAAGGGCAACGAACTCACCCGCGACGCGTTCCGGCTGCTCGAATCGAGCGGGCTGCGATTCACCGGCAACCTCGAAGCGCGCGACGTGTTCACCGGCAAGGCCGACGTCATCGTCTGCGACGGGTTCACCGGAAACGTCGCGTTGAAGGTGAGCGAGGGACTGGTGGCGGCGGTCGAGGCGATGCTCGAGGCGGAGTTGGCGAGATACGCCGGCGGCGCGGCTCGGCGCCGTGCTCGCGCGCGGCGCGTTCCGCCGGTTCCGCGGCCGCCTCGACTACACGGAGTACGGCGGTGCGCCACTGCTCGGCGTTCGCGGCCTGTGCGTCGTCGGACACGGGAACTCGTCGCCGAAGGCCGTGAGAAACGGCATCGTGCTGGCCCGACGCTTGGCCCAGGCCGATCTCGTCGCGCGGCTGGCCGAACGGGTCGTCGCGCTCGGCGCGGCGCGTGCCTGAAAGGACCGGCGATCGAATCATGCTGGCGTGCGTGTTTCCGGGCCAGGGCTCGCAGAAGGTGGGCATGGGCCGCGCGCTCGCGGCCGAGCATGCCATCGTGCGAGAGACGTTCGGCCAAGCCGATGCGGCGCTCGGCGAGCCGCTCAGCCGCGTCTGCTTCGAGGGACCGGAATCGCAGCTGATGCTCACCGAGCACACGCAGCCGGCGATCCTCACGACGAGCGTGGCCATCTATCGGCTGCTGGCGTCGCGCGGCTTCACCCCTGATTTCTTTGCCGGACACAGCCTGGGGAGTACAGCGCCCACGTGGCGGCGGGCACCATGGCCTTTGCCGACGCGGTGCGGATCGTGCGCGCCCGCGGGCGCTATATGCAGGAGGCCGTTCCCGTCGGAACGGGGGCGATGTCGGCGATTCTGGGGCTCGACGAAGCGGCGGTCACGGCGGCGTGCGCCGAGGCCGCCCAGGGCGAGGTCGTCTCGCCAGCGAACCTCAACGCGCCGGGGCAGGTCGTGATTGCGGGTGCGACGGCGGCGGTCGAGCGGGCGGGCGCGGCGGCGAAGGCCCGCGGGGCGAAGCGGGTCATTCCGCTGCAGGTGAGCGCGCCGTTCCATTGCGCGCTCATGCGGCCGGCGGAAGAGCGCCTGGCGCCCGAACTTCGCGCGCTCCGCATCGCCGACCCGAGCCGGCCCGTCATCGCCAACGTGGACGCGGAGCCCAAGCGGTCGGGCGCCGACGCCATCGAGGCCCTGGTGCGTCAGGTGTCGGCGGCCGTGCGCTGGGAGGCCGTCGTGCGCCGCCTTGCATCCGAGGGCGTCCGCACGTATGTTGAAGTGGGTCCCGGGACCGTACTGACCGGCCTCGGCCGCAAAATCGCTCGCGACGCCCGAACTCTCAACGTGGAAGACCCAGCCGGGCTGGATGCCCTGGCCTCGGCATGGGCCTCGTAGGTGCTCATCGCGGAACGACCTCGAGCACGCGCCATCTGCGTCTCCGGCGAGTAGGAAAGCGTCGCCGCAACGCGCACTCCCCATGAACCTCGATCTGAGCGGCCGGGTGGCCATCGTGACTGGCGCCTCGCGTGGAATCGGCAAGTCGGTGGCGCTCACGCTCGCGCGGGCGGGCGCCTCGGTGTGCGCGGTTGCACGCGGCGACCATGCGGCCGGCGTCGCTGACGAGATCGTCGCCGGCGGCGGACGGGCGCTCGGGCTCGCTGCCGATCTGACCGATGCGGCCACCATCGACGCCGTGGTGCGACAGGCGCAAGACACCTGGGGCCGCGTGGACGTGCTCGTCAACAACGCCGGCATCACGCGCGACCAGCTGCTGATGCGGATGAAGCGCGAGGACTGGGACGCGGTCATCCAGACCAATCTCACCGGCGCCTTCCTGTTCTCGCAGGCCGTGATCAAGCTGATGGTCCGTCAGCGCTACGGGCGCATCGTCAGCATCAGCTCGGTAGTGGGGCAGACCGGCAACCCCGGGCAGACGAATTACGCGGCGTCGAAAGCCGGCCTGATCGGCTTCTCGAAGGCGATGGCGCGCGAGGTCGCGTCGCGCCACATCACCGTGAACGTTGTCGCGCCGGGCTTCATCGATACGGACATGACCCGGGCGGTCGCCGAGACCGTCCGGGAGGAGTGGGTCAAGGGGATTCCGCTCGGGCGGCTCGGCGCGCCCGAGGACATCGCGCACGCCGTGTGTTTCCTGGCGTCCGATGCGGCGTCGTATATTACTGGGCACGTGCTGGCGGTCAACGGCGGCATGTACTGCTAGGAGGCATCGATGGCGGTAGCAGACAAGGTCAAGAGCATCATCGTGGAGCAGCTCGGGGTCGATGAAGAAGAAGTGACGCCCGATGCGTCGTTCGTGGACGATCTCGGCGCCGACTCGCTCGATGTGGTGGAGCTCGTCATGGCCTTCGAGGAAGAGTTCGGGATCGAGATCCCGGACGAGGACGCCGAGAAGATCACGCGCGTCCGCGAGGCCGTCGAGTACATCGATCAGCACGCCAAGGCCAAGAAGTAGGCCGCCGCGGGCGGCGGGCGTGGCGATCGGCGATCGGCGCGCGACGGGATAGCGGCCTCGCGGTGGCCGCGCGTCGCCGCCGGATCGAACAGTCCCAGGGAGGCGGTTTGAGCAGGCGTGTCGTGGTGACGGGGATCGGGCTGGTGTCGTCGCTCGGGATCGGCACCGAAGCCAACTGGGCGGCGCTCTGCGCGGGGCGCAGCGGGATCAGGCGCGTGACCCGTTTCGACATCTCCGCCTTCGCCTGTCAGATCGCCGGACAGGTGGAAGGGTTCGATCCGCTGGCGTTCATCGAGAAGAAAGACGTCAAGAAGATGGACGTCTTCATCCAGTACGCGATTGCCGCGACCGACTTCGCGATGCGGAGCGCCGCGCTCACGATCACGCCGGCGATCGCGCCGCGCGTGGGCGTGTTCATCGCCTCGGGCATCGGCGGATTCGGCACCATCGAGCGCGAGCACAAGGCGTACCTCGACGGTGGTCCCCGGCGCATCTCGCCGTTCTTCATTCCGTCGGCCATCATCAACCTGGCAGCCGGGCAGGTCTCGATCCGATTCGGCGCCAAGGGTCCCAACTCGGCGACCTGCACGGCCTGCTCGGCCTCGGCGCACGCGCTCGGCGACGCCTACGAGATCATCCGGCGCGGCGCCGCCGATGCCATGATCGCAGGCGGATCGGAGGCGGCCATCACGCCCATGGGCATCGGCGGGTTCGCCGCGATGCGGGCGCTCTCCACGCGCAACGGCGAGCCGCAGCGCGCGAGTCGCCCCTTCGATCGCGACCGAGACGGCTTCGTCATCGGCGAGGGCTCGGGCGTGCTCGTGCTCGAGGCGCTCGACTTCGCGATGGCGCGTGGGGCCAAGGTCTACGCCGAGATGGTGGGCTATGGCATGTCGGGCGACGCCTACCACATCACCGCGCCCTCCGAGGACGGCGACGGCGGTGTCCGCGTGATGCGCAACGCGATCAAGAGCGGCGGCATCGAGCCGGGCGACGTGCAGTACATCAACGCCCACGGCACCTCGACGCCGCACAACGACCGGCTGGAGACGCTCGCGATCAAGAAGTGACTTCGGCGATCACGCCAAGAAGCTGCTGGTGTCATCGACCAAGTCGATGCACGGGCATCTGCTCGGCGCCGCCGGCGGGCTCGAGGCCGGCATCACCGCGCTCACGCTGCACCATCAACGCGTGCCGCCCACCATCAATCTCGATCACCCCGACGAGGGCTGCGATCTCGATTACGTGCCGCACGTCGCGCGCGACGCGTCGGTGACCTACGCGCTGTCGAACTCCTTCGGCTTCGGCGGCACCAACGCCGCGTTGCTCTTCAAACGCTTCGAGAGCTGACAGGCCAGGCCAGGGAGCGGTGTCACCGGCGCGCAGCGCACGCGTCACTGGCGGAAGCAGGTAGCCGAGCGCCAAGGCTGAGAGCATGAAGATCGCCGTCTGCCTCAAACAGGTCGTCACCCGCGAGTGGCAGGTGCGCGTCGACGAGGCGCAGCGCTGGATTCGAGATCAGGACGCCAGCTTCGAGCTGAACGAGCCCGACGCCTACGCGCTCGAGGAGTCGTTGCGGCTGAAAGAGAAGCACGGCGGGGAAGTGATCGCCGTGTCCGCCGGACCGTCGCGCGTCACGCAGGCGCTCCGCGAAGCGCTGGCGCGCGGCGCCGATCGCGGTGTCCACGTCGAGAGCGACGCGCTCGCCCGCGCCGACGCGTTCGCCGTGGCGTCGGCGCTGGCCGCGGCGATTCGCGACGAACGTCCCGACCTCGTGCTCACGGGTCTGCAGTCGGACGACCAGGGCTTCGCGCAGGTCGGCCTCGTCCTGGCCGAGGCGCTCGGCCTGGCGCACGCCACCATCATCATGGACGTGCAGGTTCAGGGCGATCGACTACGTGTGAAGCGCGAGCTCGAAGGCGGCTGGTTCCAATGGGTGAACCTGCCGCTCCCGGCGCTGCTCACGATTCAGAGCGGCATCAACCAGCTGCGCTACGCGACGCTCAAGGGCATCATGGCGGCGAAGAAGAAGGAGATTCGCGTCGTGCCGGCCGTCGCGATCGGGGAGCCCAAGACGGCGATCCTGGGGCTGCACGTGCCGCAGAAGACGAAGCAGACGCGGCTGCTGAGCGGCAGCCCCGCCGAAGCTGCGAAGGAGCTCGTCCGCGCGCTGCGCGAGGACGCGCGGGTGTTCTGAGCGACGTGCCACGAACGACGAGCGACCGACTGCCGAAGACTGGAGATTCACAGGCCCGTAGCCTGTAGCCCGTAGCCCGATCCTCCATCAAGCGACCATCCACTCCAATGATCCTCGTCCTTGCCGAACAGCGTGACGGAGCGCTCGTGCGAGCGAGCTGGGAGGCCATCGTGGCGGCCCAGCAGGCGGGTGGACCCGTCAAGGTCGCCGTGCTCGGTCACGGCGTGGCCAGCGTGGCGACCGAGCTCGCGGCGGCCGCCGTCGACGAAGTCGTCACCGTGGACGCGCCGGAGCTCGCGTCGTACACCGCCGACGGCTACGTGCAAGCGGTCGCGGCGCTCGTCGGCGCCGAGTCGCCCTCGCGCATCTTCGCCGCGCACACCTACCAGGCCCGCGACTTCGTGCCGCGGGTTGCCGCCCGACTCGACCGGGCGCTCGTCACCGACGGCATCGGGCTCCGCGTCGACGGCGATTGGCTCGTCGTGACGCGCCCGATGTTCCAGGCCAAGCTCCAGGCCGACGTCGCGCTGGCCGGACCCGCTCCCCACTTCGTCACCTTCCAGCTCGGCGCGTTCCGTCCCGATGCGCTCGCGCGCGGCGCGTCGCCCGCCCCCGTGCGGGCGGCGAGCGTCACCGTCGACGCGTCGGCAATCCGCCAGCAGCCCGAGCCGCCCTTCCAGGAGGCCAGGCAGGCGGTCGACCTGACTCAAGCCGATCGCATCGTCTCGGTGGGCCGCGGCATCAAGGGCCACGAGCACATCGCGATTGCGCAGCAGTTGGCCGCCGCTCTCGGCGCCGAGCTCGCGGCGTCGCGGCCCATTTGCGACGCCGGCTGGCTGCCGATGGATCGGCAGGTCGGAAGCTCCGGCCAGACGGTCGCACCGAAGCTCTACCTCGCGCTCGGCATCTCCGGCGCGATCCAGCACGTGGTCGGCATGAAGGGCTCGCGGACCATCGTCGCCGTCAACAAGGACGCCGAAGCACCCATTTTCGAGATTGCCGACTACGGCATCGTCGGCGACCTGTTCGAGATCGTGCCGGCCATGATCGAGGCCCTCAGGTAGGGGCACGGCATGCCGTGCCCTGATCGCCTACGAGGAGTTCCGCGTTCGTAGTTCGACAGGGTACGGCGGTGCCGTGCCCCTGCCGGTGATGTTCGATCGGCGCGATGCCTATGGAAATCTGGGTGTTCCGCGTGCTCGTCCTGGCCGTCGCGGCTCTCTTCGCCTGGCAGATGGCGACCCGCTTCCGGCTCATGGCGCGAGCCAAGGACAACCTCGACGTCTCGAACATCGGTGGGCGCCTCGTCCGGTTCCTCTCGGAGGTGGTCTTCCAGTCGAAGACCATCCGCGACAAGCCGCTCGTGGGCCTCGCACACCTGTTCGTCTTCTGGGGCTTCTGCGCCTTCGGCGTGTACACCACCGTCGAAGGATTGAAGGGCCTCGGCATCGTCGATCTGTCCGGTACCGGCTGGTTCCACGCCTACGAGAGGGCCTTGGTGCCGTTCGCGATCGCCGTCCTCGTCGGCATGTGCGGGCTCACCGTGCGGCGCGCGATCCTCCGTCCGCCCGCGCTCGGCGCCCGCGTCTCGTCGGAATCGCTCCTGATCAGCGCGTTCATCGTCGCGTTGATGGTCACGTTCCTGGTGGACGTCGCCAACGCGCATGCCGGCGTGCAGGTCGGCCCGATTCCCGCGGAGCGCGTGAACTGGTGGGCGCACATGCTCGTCATCCTCGCGTTCACGGCGCTCATTCCGAGCTCGAAACACCTCCATCTGCTGCTCTCGCCGGCGACCGTGCTGCTGCGCTCGCCGATCCTCGGAACGGTGCCGAGACTCGATTTCGAGAAGGAGGAGGTCGGGCTCGAGTCCGTGAAAGACCTCGAACGGAAGCAGGTTCTCGATGCGTTCACGTGCGTGGAGTGCGGCCGCTGCCAGGAGAACTGTCCGGCGTTCGCGACGGGTAAGACGCTGAACCCGAAAGCGATCATCCTCCAGAACGAGGAGGCGCTCCTCGCCGGCTCGCTCGATTCTGAAGCTCGCCGACCTCTACGACCCCGAGGTGTTGTGGCAGTGCACGACCTGCGGCGCGTGCCAGGATCAGTGCCCGGTCGGCATCGAGCATTTGCCGGTCCTCATCGGCGCCCGCCGCGGCCTGGTGTCGAATGGCGAGGCGCCCGCGTTCCTCAATCCGGTGTTCACCAATCTCGAGCGGCGCGGCAACATCTGGGGCCTGCTCTACGAGCAGCGCCAGAAGTTCCTCACGTCGACCGGCGTCGAGCGCTTCGACCCGAAGGTTCACACGCATCTCGTGTGGCTGGGGTGTGCCGGCGCGTTCGAGGCCGACTACCAGAAGTCGCTGCGCGCGCTCTTCGACGTGCTCCGCGCGAAGGGCGTCCGTTTCGGCGTGCTGGAAAAGGAGCGATGCACCGGCGACGTCGCGAAGCGGGCGGGGAACGAGTACATGTTCCAGGAGCTGGCCAATCAGAACGTCGCGGATCTGAACGCCAGCGGCGCGCGGGCGGTCATCACCTCGTGCCCCCACTGCCTGAAGACGCTGGGCCACGACTATCGCGAGTTCGGCTTCGAGGCCGAGGTCGTCCACTCGGCGACGTTCGTCGAACGTCTGACCAGGGACATGGCCAGCGCTCCACGCGAGAAAGTCACCTATCACGATCCCTGTTACCTTGGCCGCTACGCCGGCGAGGTGGATGCGCCTCGCGCGTTGCTGACGCGAGCCGGCGCCGAAGTGGTGGAGCCGGTGCGCACGAAGACGAACCC
The DNA here is from genome assembly GCA_963840865.1 of Vicinamibacterales bacterium. Lineage (GTDB taxonomy): Bacteria > Acidobacteriota > Vicinamibacteria > Vicinamibacterales > Vicinamibacteraceae > CAWJAP01. The sequence continues at coordinate 96,572 of CAWJAP010000014.1, read as the reverse complement.
GTTCTGCTGCGGCGCGGGCGGCGGGCTGCTGTTCGAGGAGCACGAGAAAGGCAAGCGCATCAGCCAGGAGCGCTTCGAGCAGCTGCAGGCGACGGGCGCGGGGAAGATCGTGATGGCGTGCCCGTTCTGCTCGATCATGCTGAAAGGCGCCCAGGCCAGCTCGAACGCCGCCGTCGAGCTCACCGACGTCGTGTCCTACGTGGCTGCCAGCCTCGCGTCCCCTTCGGCCGGGGCTCCTGGACCGGCCGACTCGCCCGATGCCTCAGGCGGACGCTGAAGGCCTGTCCTGGCAGGAGTCGCGGCTCAAGCGGTTCCAGGTTTCCGCCATTTCGGGGGTGGGCTACCCGATCATCCGCCTGCTCGGCGCCACCTACCGATGGCGCGTCGAAGGCACCGAGCACTACGACGCGGTGCTGCGCGCCGGACGCCAGCCGATCATGGCGTTCTGGCACGGTCGGATCCTGCCCGCCACCGTGTACTTCCGGCGCCGGGGGATCGTCGTCATCACGAGCGCGAACTTCGACGGCGAGTGGATTGCCCGCATCATCGAGCGGTTCGGCTACGGTACGACGAGAGGCTCCTCGTCGCGCGGCGGTGCGAAGGCGCTCGTGCAGCTGAAGCGCCTGATGGCCGATGGCAAGCCGGCGGGCTTCACGCTCGACGGTCCCCGGGGCCCCGCGCGCATCGCGCACCCCGGCGCCGTGTTCCTCGCCCGGATCACCGGCAACCCGATCGTGCCCTTTCACATCGAAGCCGCACGCCATTGGACGGCCAGGAGCTGGGACCGCACGCAGGTTCCCAAGCCGGGGTCGACCGTGGCGCTCGTCGTCGGCGAACCGTTCTACGTGCCGCCCGATCTCGACGATGAAGGCCTCGAACGGCATCGAGTCGAGCTCGAATCGCGCCTCGCCTCGCTCGAAGCGCGCGCCTTTTCGCTGATCCGGGCCACCGCGCCAGGAACAGGCGAGCGGTAGTCACGCCTCGATCCCCTCTCCAGCCACGCGTTCCATCATCACGCGGGCCTCCAGGCGCTCGCACGGTCCGACGACGGAGGAACGGGATGGAAGCCGCTGCTGGATCGATGCTTTGAAAATCGTCGTGCGATTAGGCCGTCGTGGTCCGGATCTGGCTGAACATGCGGCTGACGACCGCAACGAAGAACCCGGTGGACCAGCCGCACATGAGGATGCCGGTCAGGGCTTCGACCCCGCCCACGAGCCGCCATGGCGGCGGCAGCACCAGGTCACCGTAGCCGGTGGTCGTGTAGGTGACGACGCTGAAATAGAGGGCGGATGCAAGATTGTCGAAGGCGCCGACGATCACGTAGAAGACGGCCCACGCCGAAATCTCCAACAGGTGAAGGACCACCAGCCAGCCTGCGATGCAGGTGAAGTGCCAGGTCCAGCCCCAGAAGGAAGATGGCTGGCGTTGGAACCAGCGAACGGCGGAAGTCAGGCCGCCGGCGTGGATGGCGATGCACGTCGCCATCAGGCACCACGCGAGGAGCGCTTTCGTGAGCATCGATCTTCCTGCACCCGATGCTTAGTACGCCTTCAGTCCCTCAGCCCGGAAGATCTCCAGCGTCCGCTGGACGACGTCCGCCGACGGCGGCTCGACGTTCTCGAGCGGGTACTCGAGGCCCAGCTGCTTCCACTTGAACCGGCCCATCTGGTGGAAAGGCAGGACGTCCACGCGCTCGACGTTGCCAAGTCCGGCGGTGAACTGCGCGATCTTCGCGATGTCCTCGGGGTCGTCGGTCAGTCCCGGCACGAGCACGTAACGCAGCCAGACGGGCCGCTTGTGGGCGGCGAGCCGGCGGGCGAATTCGAACGTCGGCGCGTTGTCCATTCCGGTCAGTTTCTTGTGCCGCGCGGGATCCCAGGTCTTGATGTCCAGCAGCACGAGGCTGGCCAGCTCGAGCTCCTCGTCGGTGAGGCGGTCGCCGTAGTAGCCGTTGGTATCGAGCGCGGTGTGAACGCCCATCTTGCGCGCCGCGGCGAACAGCTTCACGACGAACCGATGCTGCATCAGGGGGTCGCCCCCGCTGACCGTGAGCCCGCCGCCCATCACCTTCAGCCCCTGCCGGTACTTGCGCAGCTGCTCGGTCGCCCGGGCAACCGTCACGGGAATCCCGTTGCTCATCGTCCAGGTATCGGGGTTGTGGCAGTAGAGACATCGCCACATACAGCCCGCCGTCCAGGCAACGACGCGGACGCCGGGCCCATCCACGGTGGACCCGGTCGTGAACGAATGGAGGAATCCCATGTCACCGGTGGCCAGTGCCGTCCGAACGTCCGTTTCCGGTACGTCCTTGCCGAGGTTGACCCTGAGCTCGTATGGGCTCTTCGCCTCCAGGGACGGTTGGCGCGCGTGTCGGCTCTCGGGCATGGCGATCTCACCCATGGAACGTCCGGTTGATGACGTCCATCTGCTGCTCGCGGGTGAGCCTCACGAAGTTGACCGCATAACCGGAGACGCGGATGGTCAGGTTCGGGTACTTCTCCGGGTGATCCATGGCATCGAGGAGCGTGTCGCGATTCAGCACGTTCACGTTCATGTGATAGCCGGTGCTGCCGAAGAAGGCGTCGAGAATGCCCGTGAGGTTCGTGATGCGGTCCTCGGCGACACGGCCGAGACCGGTCGGTACGAGTGAGGCCGTCAGCGAAATGCCGTCGGCAGCGTCGCGAAACGGGATCTTGGCGACCGACGCCGCAGCGGCATGAATGCCGTGACTGTCGCGGCCGTGCATCGGGTTGGCGCCTGGCGCAAAGGGCTCGCCGCGCCTCCGGCCGTCGGGTGTGTTGCCCGTCGCCTTGCCGTACACGACGTTCGACGTAATGGTGAGGACCGACTGGGTGTGGAGCGCGTTGCGGTACGTCGGATGCTTGCGCAGCTTGCTCATGAACGTGCTGACGACCCAGACGGCGAGCTGATCGACGCGGTTGTCGTTGTTCCCGAACATGGGGAACTCGCCTTCGGTCTGGTAGTCGGTCACGAGCCCCGTGTCGTCGCGGACGACGCGAACCTTCGCGTACTTGATGGCCGAGAGGCTGTCCGCCACGACCGACATGCCGGCAATGCCGAACGCCATGGTGCGCAGCGGGGCATAATCGTGCAATGCCATCTCCACCCGCTCGTAGGCGTACTTGTCGTGCATGTAGTGGATGATGTTCATCGCGTTGACGTACACCCTGGCCAGCCACTCCAACGTTTTTTCGAAGCGGCCGAGCACGTCGTCGAAGTCGAGGTATTCGCCCTTGACCGGCCCGGTTGCGGGCGCCACCTGCTCGCCGCTGACTTCGTCGCGTCCGCCGTTGATCGCGTAGAGCAGACACTTCGCGAGGTTGGCTCGCGCGCCGAAGAACTGCATCTGCTTGCCGACCATCATCGGTGACACGCAGCAGGCGATGGCCCCATCGTCGCCCCAGGCGCTCCGCATGATCTCGTCGCTCTCGAACTGCAGCGAGCTCGTATCGATCGAGACCTTGGCGGAGAAGCGCCGGAACCCCTCCGGCAGGCGCGGCGAGTACCAGACGGTCAGGTTCGGCTCGGGCGCGGGACCAAGGTTGTACAGCGTGTGGAGAATCCGGAAGCTGGTCTTCGTCACGAGCGACCGGCCATCGTCGCCCATGCCGCCGATCGATTCGGTGACCCAGGTGGGATCGCCAGCGAAGAGCTCGTCGTACTCGGGCGTGCGCAGGAACCGGACGATGCGCAGCTTGATCACGAAGTCGTCGATGATCTCCTGCGCCTGCTCCTCCGTGAGCGTCCCCGCGGCGAGATCCCGCTCGAAATAGACGTCGAGGAAGGTCGACGTGCGGCCGAGCGACATCGCCGCGCCGTTCTGCTCCTTCACGCCGGCGAGGTAGCCGAAGTAGAGCCACTGCACCGCCTCACGGGCATTCGCGGCTGGCTTCGAGATGTCGAACCCGTAGTTCGCCGCCATCTGCTGCAGCTCTTTGAGCGCGCGGATCTGCTCGGACAGCTCCTCGCGGTCGCGGATGATCTCGTCCGAGGAATGCGCCGCGTCGAGCGCCTGCCGTTCACGCTGCTTGTGCTCGATCAGCTTGTTCACGCCGTAAAGCGTCACGCGGCGGTAGTCGCCGATGATCCGGCCGCGGCCGTAGGCGTCGGGCAGTCCGGTGAGGACGTGCGAGCTGCGGCACTTCCGCACGTCCGCGGTATACGCGTCGAACACGCCCTCGTTGTGGGTCTTGCGATACTTCGTGAACGCTTCGACCACGTGCGGATCCGGCTGGAAGTCGTAGGCCTTCAACGCGCTGAGGACCATCCGCAAGCCACCGTTCGGCATGATCGCGCGCTTGAGTGGCGCATCGGTCTGGAGACCGACGATGATCTCGTTCTCGCGGTCGATGTAGCCCGGTCCGTGCGCGGTGATGGAGCTGGGAATCTGCGAGACGTCGAGCACGCCCTTCTTCCGCTCTTCGACGAAGAGCTTCTGCAGCCTGTCCCAGATCGCCAGCGTGCGCTTGGTGGCCGGCGCGAGAAACGACTCGTCGCCGTCGTAGAGCTCGTAGTTCTGCTGAATGAAGTCGCGAACGTTGATCTGCGTCTGCCAGAGGCCGGTCTGGAATCCCTGCCACGCCGACGCCGACGCCGACGCCGACGCGTCGGCCTTCACTTCCTTTGCTGCAATCCCCGCCATGATCCGCTCCTTATGGCCTGCCCGCGCCGTGCGCGGTGGCCGAAAGCCCGAGCAATCGTCCCGTGTGCCGGGCGATGATCAGTTCCTCGTTGGTCGGGATCACCCAAACCGACACGCGGCTGTCGGCGCGGGAGATCCGGGTGGCGTGCTGTGCATTGGCATCGGGATCCAAATCGATGCCGAGCCACGCCGAGTCCTCGCAGATGCGGGCACGGATCGCCGACGAGTTCTCGCCGATGCCGGCCGTGAAGACCAGTGCGTCGAGGCCGCCGAGAACCGCGGTGAGTGCCCCGATCTCCTTGATGACGCGATAGACGAAGTAGTCGACCGCCAGGCGCGCCGACGGGAGGGTGTTGCCGATCAGCTTGCGCATGTCGTTGCTGACGCCCGAGATGGCGAGCAGTCCCGACTTCTTGTAGAGGATGGTCTCGACCTCTTTGGCGCTGAGCCCGAGATTCTGAAAGAGATAGAGCACGACACCCGGATCGAGCGAGCCCGGCCGGGTTCCCATGCAGAGCCCGTCGAGGGCCGTGAAGCCCAGCGTGCTGTCCATGCTCTTGCGATTCTTCATCGCGCACAGGCTGGCGCCGCTCCCGAGGTGCGCGACGATCACACGTCCCTCGGCGATTTGGGGCGCCCGTTGGGGCAGCACCGACGCGATGTACTCGTACGACAGGCCGTGGAAGCCGTAGCGCTGCACCCCGTCTCCACAGACCTCGCGCGGCAGGGGAATCACTTCCGCGACGGCCGGCTGGCCGCGATGGAAGCTCGTGTCGAAGCAGGCCACCTGCGGCACCTCGGGGAGCTGCTCGCTCACCGCGTCGATGGCCGCCAGGTTGTGCGGCTGATGGAGCGGCGCGAGTGGGATCAGCTTTCGCAGTTCCGCCAGCACCTCCGGCGTGACGATCGTCGGGCTGGCGAAGCTGGCGCCGCCATGCACGACGCGGTGGCCGACGCCGAGGACGCGCGCGCCGCCGTAGCGCTCCCGCAGCCACGCGGCCAGGGCGTCGAGGGCGGCGCGTCCGTCGCTCACCGTCGCATCGAGCGCGCGGTCGACCAGGCGCTCGTCCCTGGTCCCTTTGGCCGAGAACCGCGGCTGCGTCCCGATGCCGTCGATCTGACCCCGTGTTTCCTGGAACCAGGCCTCGGCCTCGGCCTTGCGCCGATAGACGTTGAACTTGAGGCTCGACGAGCCGGCATTGAGCACGAGAGCGTAGTCGTCCATGGAGCCGCTCCGATCTCGTTTAGGTTGCCGCCTGCACCGACTGCCGCCGCGCGTGCGCCGCGAGCATCGCGACGGCGCAGCTCGCGATGCGCGATCGCACGCTGTCGGCGCGGCTGGTCAGGATGATCGGGACGCGCGCGCCGAGCACGAGGCCGGCGCTGTCGGCGTTGGCCAGGAAGCTGAGCTGCTTGGCCAGCATGTTACCCGCCTCGAGATCGGGCGCGAGCAGAATGTCGGGATCACCAGCGACCTCCGAGGTGATGCCCTTGATCCTTGCCGCGTCCTTGCTGATGGCGTTGTCGAACGCCAGCGGGCCATCGAGGAGGCCGCCCTTGATCTGTCCGCGCTCGGCCATCTTGCAGAGCGCCGCGGCGTCGAGCGTGGCCTGCATCTTGGAGTTGATGGTCTCGACCGCGGCGAGAATCGCGACTTTGGGCTGCTTCACCCCGAGCGAGATCGCCAGGTCGATCGCATTCTGGACGATGTCGGCCTTGTCCTCGAGTACCGGCGCGATGTTGATGGCCGCGTCGGTCACCACCAGGACCTTGTGATAGGTCGGCACGTCCATGATGAACACGTGGCTGATGCGGCGTCCGGTCCGCAAGCCCGTCTCTCTCGCGACGACCGCGGTCAGGAGCTCGTCGGTGTGCAGGCTGCCTTTCATGAGCACCTCGGCCTCGCCCTTGCGCACCAGCGCCACCGCCTGCGCGGCCGCGCCGTGGCTGTGCGGCGCATCGACGATGCGGGTCTTCCCGAGGTCGACGCCGCTTTTTTTCGCGATTTCCTCCAGCTTGGCCGCCGGGCCGACGAGAATCGGCGTAATCAGTCCTTTCTGCCCCGCCTCGATCGCTCCCGCCAGCGCCGTTTCCTCGCAGGGATGCGCGACCGCGGTCGGCACGGCCTGGAGGCTTCGGCAGCGCTCCAGCAGCTGTTCGTACTTTCCGGTTCCGGTGGTTCGAGTCGTTCCGGGTGCTGGATTCATAATTCCTCGTGCGTGGCTACAGGGACTGACGGCGACCCGCCGGTCCCGTTTCCTTCAAGAACAGCGTGAGGACGAGTGCCAGTCCGACGCCGTACAACAGCGGTTCGAACGCGGTCTGATAGTGCTCGAGGGTCATCTTCTCGGCCCCGCCGCTGACGGCCACGAGAATCCAGCCGAAGACGGGTCCGAGCAGGGCGCTGAAGGTGAAGTTCAGGAAGTTGACGACGCCGGTCGCGGTGCCGCTCACCTCCGGCGGGTTGGCTTCTTTGATGACCGTGTAGGGCAGCATCGCCGCCCCGGACGCGATTCCCGCGACGAGGCCGAGCACGTAGGGTGGGAACGTGTCGGTCGGGCCGTACAGAATCCACGCCAGACTCCCGAGCAGGACGACGGCACCTGCGACGATGACCGGCTTGCGCCGGCCGAAGCGATCCGAGAGGAAGCCGAGCAGCGGACAGCCGATGATCCAGCCGAGCGGGACGGTCGCCGAGCGCATCACGGCGGTGGCGTACTCGAAGCCTCGCGCCTCCTGCAGGTAGCGGACGCCCCAGATCATGTCGAAGATCGTGGTCGGAATGAACAGCAGGCCCGCGATCATCCCGCACAGGATCGACTGCGGATTGCGGAAGACGACCACCATCGCACGGCCGGCCTGCTTCACCCAATCCTCGCGCCGACCTTCCGCCGGCTTCGACTCCGGCAGGAGGACGAAGAGGGCCACGCTGATCGCGAGTGCGAGGATGCCCATGCCGATCCAGAACGTGTTCCATGCGACGCCCGACGCGATGAGCGGCCCGACGAGGAACTGGCCCGCGGATCCACCGGCCATGCCGAACATCTGCGTCGCCCCGATGAGCGTGGCGGCCCGCGACGCCGGAAAGTTCGTGGTCGCGATGTAGGCAGCGCCCACCAGCGCGAACACGCCTCCCGCGCCCTGCAGGAAACGCCCGATGCTGGCAATCTCACTGTTGCCGGACGCGAAGAGCAGGGCGCCGACCCCGACCGTCGCCGCACCGATCGGAATGACCTTGCGCGGCCCGAGCCCGTCCATCGCGGCCCCGGCGACGAGGCTGAAGGGCGAGTAGCCGTAATAGAACACGCCCACCATCGACGCGACGGCCATGGTGCTCATGCCGAACGCGTCCGACAGTTGCGGCATCATCACCGCCGGCGCCGACCGCAGGGTGTACTGGTAGAAGCAGTACACCGCGGTGATCAGCCACGCGACGGTTGCCGCCCTGACCCCATTACTCATCCAGTGTCGTCTCCGGGGCAGGCCGGTTACCGCGCTCGGACATGCGAATCGGAAGCCCGCCGTTTACGAGCAAAGGGCGTACCCCGGCCCCTCCCCGGACCACGGCAGCCGATCGCCGCGAATAGGGTGATTTCCAGGGCCAAACAGGGTTGTGACATCCGTTCGCCCACCCGGGTTGCTCCGAGTGGCTGGAGGAGGTCCGGAATGCCGGAGGTAGAAGGAGAAAGTGGGACTCACTTTCTCCTTTCTCCTTCCAACTTCCTTACTTTTGCGGTTGCTCAATCTGTTTGTGGCAGTACTCGCAGTCGCCGCTGATCGTCGAGCCGTCGGCGGCGGTGTGCGACGTCGTCGTGGCACCGGAAACAGCCGGTCGAGGTCATGTGGCCCCGGTTGGTGGGATAGCCCCCGAACGTCACCTTCATCGTGGGGAACACGTTTCGGCGATACACGTCCTGCACCCCTGCGACGGTCTGGGCCAGCTTCTGCTGATCGATCGAGGCCTGAGACTGATAGAAGGCTCGCAGTTCCCGCTCGATCGCGCGCAACGGCCTCGTCCTGGCTCGGGTATGACGCCTTGACGACGCGCACGCTCTCCCGCTTCGCGAACGGGCAGCGTCGCGGCTCACGCGCCCGGCGGCGATGGCCTGGTCGACGGCCTTTTCGGCCGTCGGCGAAATCGGATGCCCGACCGTGTTGTGGCAGTCGACGCAGTCCATGGTGTGGCGCTGGCCGTCGCGAATCAACTGATCGGTGGTATCGGCGGCGCGGTATTCCTTCACCTGCCCCTTCGCGTCGGTCACTTTCACGTAGGGAATCGTCTCGCGGGTCGCATCGGTCGCGATGTACTCGACGCGGTTCGCGGGATTGGCGTGCCAATGGATCGCCCGTCCAGACGAGGATGCGCCGCCTACGTGCATCTGCAGCATGGTCATCGTTTCGGAGTTCGCCTCGTCGTCGGCGTATTCGCGAACCACGCGGATCGTGATCGCCGCTCGCCGCGCCCGGGCTGGTGACAGCCGTCGCAGGTCTGCGCCTGGGCGCCGGCGGCCATCTCGGCGCCGGCGGGATCGGTCTCGGGTACGAGCCGGTCGCTACCTGCACGAGCTGCCGGATGCCCGCCAGCTTCGCCTGCACGAAGCCGGCGGCCCCTTCGCCGATGTGGCAGTTCACGCAGGCGACGCGTCCGTGCGGCGCGCCCTGCCATGCCGTGAACTGCGGCTGCATCGGCGTGTGGCACACCTGTCCGCAGAACGACGGCGATTCCATCCAGTGCAGGCTGCCGTAGCCCGCCAGCAGCACGATCACGACGTTGACGGCTGTGAGCGCCGCGAACGAGGAGCGCACGCCGGCGGACGTCGGCGCGGCGGAAATCGACGACCGGCCAGTCGGCAGCGGCGGTGGGGTCGCGCTTCAGCTTTCGCTGCTGCAGCCACATCCCCAACGGGATGAGCAGCAGCCCGATGATGAAGAGCGCGGGGATGGCGACGAAGACGACCAGACCCGCGTACGGGTTGTGCTGAACAGCCCGACGAGGACTCGCGATCACCAGCGCGATGAACACCACGGCCGACGCCGTGGCGATCAGCGCGCCGACGATCGCGAGCGGATGGCGGGCGAGGACGCTGCGCTCGTCACGGGCGGCTCGCTACTTGAGGCTTTGCATGTAGGCCACGAGAGCGTCGATGTCCGCGGCCGGCAGGCTGCCGTACCTGGTCGGCATCGGCGGCTTCTTCGTGGACTTGGTCTTCGCCGTCATCTCGGTGGGGGTCGTGATCCACTGCCGGATTTCGTCGGCCGAGAGCTTCTTGCCGACGCCGTCGAGCGGGTTCTGCTTGTTGCCCTTGCCGGCGACGGCATGGCACAACGAGCATTTCTGGGCGGTGTAGACCTCCTCGCCGCGCTTGACCTGCGCCGCATCCTGCCCCGCCGCCGCCAACGACATCGTGAACGTGAACCCCCCGACGATTGCGAACGCGGTCAGGAGCAGAATCCTTCTCGGTGTGAGCGTCATCGCATGGACCCCTCCAAAAGCGACGGACGCGCCGCCCGTCGATCTACCAGAAATATCTCAGCGCCGACCATGACCGCAGTGCGCGGTATACGGGCCGATAGACGTACCCGAGGACCAGCGAGCTGGGCTGGACGATGCCGTTGACGACCGTCGGGTCGAAGGCGAAGTCGTAGACCCGGAACGGCTCGTAGAGGTACGAGAAGCTCGCCGCCAGCCGGTTCGACAGCCGGTGCCTCACGTCGAGCGCGCAGCTGCTGCAGCTTGTTGAAGACGTTCGGCAGCTGCGATGGGGCGAGGCAGCGGCCCGCCCGGGACGACGGTGTAGAGGTAGCTTCCCTCCGCGTAGCTGTAGTCGTAGCGACAGCGCGCCTCGGTGTTGGCCCCGATCCTCGGAGGCGTGACGTAAATCGAGAAGTAGTTCACGCGCTCCGCCGAGTCGGTGCGTCCAGTCCGCGGTTCGGATCCTTCTCCTGTCCCGGGCTCGCCGACCGCGATTGCTGCAGCCCCTCGTAGCGCTCGTAGTTGTAGCTGGCGCCGGCGCCGAAGCCGTTCGGCTGGCGGAAGTCGGCGCCGAGCGAGAACAGTGCGGAACGTCGACTCCTGCAGACCGAAATAGCTGTCGTCGTAGTCGTCCTTGCCGAACGCCCGCCGACGCGCTGAACATCCACAGCTCGTTCGGCACGACGTCGACCTGCCCTGTGAAGCGGTTCCGGGCCCGGTTCGCGAGGTCGTAGTGGCGCAGGGCGGGCTGCTCGCCGATCTCGACGAGCAGGGCCTCGTCCAGCCCGGACCCGGTCCGGTCCGCGATCTCGTACTGGGCGCGGAACGTGACGAACTGCAGAGCCGACGGCGTCGGCCGAGAACCGCAGCACGTGCTCGCCGGTGCCCTCGAAGATGCGGAAGTCGTGGCCGCTGTTGTTGTGCGTGTAGCCGGCCGTCAGGGCCAGCGGCTGCAGCCCGGTCCATGTCGCGTCCGCATCGAACGTCGTTCGCGACTGTGCGCGTAGTGCTCCGGCCCTCCGGTGTGCGACGTGCTGACGGACGTGTCGTAGTTGATGAACTCGGGAATGCTCGCCACGCGGCGTCTGGTTGTTGTAGTCGTATCGCCGCAGGCGCGCGCTGAAGCGCCAGTCGGTCGCCGGACGCGACACGAGATTCAGGTTGGTCGAGAAGACGTGGGCCTCGGCCTGCGCGCGTCGCCCGGGGCAGCGTCAGCGCGGCAGCGCCGCGTTGATGGTGAACGGCTGGAGCGGCTCGTCGTTGTTCCAGAAACCGAACGAGAAGAAGCCGGTGAGCTGCGTGCGCCGCGCGAACTTGGTGTAGCCGGCCGCGCTGATGGTCTGCGCGGAATTCGACGGCCAGAGCGCCATGCGCCCGCGGCCCGGGCGCGCTCGGTCGAGTCGTCGAGCCGGAGCGGGCTGTCCCAGACCAGCGTGTCGTCGAGATTGTCGAACCACGAGCCGTTGTACGCGACGCGCAGCATGTTGCGGCTGTTCGTCCACTCGGCGCCGAGCGTGAAGTCGTTCGCCCGCGAGTCGTACGGCAGCGCGCACCTCGACGTCGTTGCTGAAGCCGAAGCTGGCGCCCCACGGCAGCTCGCCCGAGTGCCGCGGGTCGTGTAACTGCCGCCTTCACGTCGAGCTGCGGCGTCGGCGTGGCCACGAGGCTCACGTTGCCGATGTCGCGGCGCTCCCGGAGATCGAACTGCGGCGCGATCGGCACGTACGACGTTGAGGTTCGCCTGCGCCGTTCTGGATCGCTCGCTGCGTCGCGTCGTCGAGCAGCAGCGGGCCGCCCGACTGCGTGTACGGCGTCCTGGTGTCGACGCTGTAGAACTGCGGGATCTCGTCCCACAGCCCGGAGATGACGAACCGGCCCGTGCGCTCGTAGTCGCCGAAGAACCGCTGATCGCGCCACCCGACGTTGTCCGCCGCCGCGCGGAAGAGCCAGCGCCCGCCGGTCCTCGCTCGCGATATCGCGCATCGGTGAAGAGCAGGCCGTCCCTGATGTCCTGGTAGCGCTGGAATCGCGCCGGGTCGCCGTCCACGCTGCTGAACCGGCCGCCGAATCTCGAACTGGCGCCAGGTCGGCTCGAACAGGCTGCGGACGTGTCCGCTGCGGCCGGTGCCGGCGCCTCCGGTTGCGGCGGCTTCGCCTGGTGCCGGCGTTGCCGGAGGCTTCTCCGGTGCCGGCGTTGGCGGCGGCTTCTGTTGCGCCGGCGCTGGCGGCGGCGTCTGGGCCAGGGCCGGCACCTGCGCCCAGTCTGGGCCCGTGCCGCGACGGGCGGTGCGAGCCCGAGCCACGCAGATCAGAGGGACCAGCACGAGCATGCGCATGTGGACCTCCGAGCGCTACCGCATGTAGAACTGGCCGGACGGGTGGTTCGAGCCGTGGACGTTCGAGTGGCAGTTCACGCACGAGCGTCCGAACATCCGGTTGCTCTTGTTCACGGTGATGGCGGCGTTGTCGTAGATGGATCGCCGGATGCCGCGTCGCGACGTGGCATCGCTGGCAGAGCATCGGCATCCGCACGGCCAGCATGCGGTCGTTCGACGAGCCGTGCGGATCGTGGCACGTCGCGCAGTTCTCCCTCACCGGCGCGTGCTCCCACAGCACCGGCCCGCGCATCTCGGTGTGACAGCTGGTGCAGCTCTCGGCCACCGAGCTGCCCACCTTGAGCGCCTTGACGTTGCTGATCGACCCGTGCGGGTTGTGGCACGACGTGCACGACATCTTGCCCTCGCGCACCGGCATGTGGGCGACGGCGCGTTCGGTCTTGGCGACCTGCGTCCGGTGGCACGTGGCGCACAACGCGGTCTGCGTCGGCTTGACGAGCTGGCGTTCCAGCGACTTCGGGCTGTGCACGCTGTGGCACGTGCCGCAGGAGAGGTTGCGGCGCTCGTGGGCGCTGCCTTCCCACCCGGCGTGATCCCCGCGGTTGTGGCACGTCAGGCACGTCCCGCTCATCTCGCTCGGGCTTCAACTCCGCGAACTTCCGGATGTTGCCCTTCTTCTCGTCGTCGACGTGCGCCTGGCCCGGGACCGTGGCAGCTCTCGCAGCCGTGCGCCGCCGCCGGCGAGCGCGGGTTCTTCGCCTGGGCGTGCGGCGTGCCCTTGATCGACTCGACCTTGTCGGTGTGACAGAGCTCGCAGGTGTCGCTGCCGGCATAGCCCGCCGGCAACGCGGCGGGTTGTGGCTGTGCCGCTGGGGGCTGGGCCGGAGGGGGCTGGGCCGGGGGACTGGCCGGAGGGGACTGAGCCGGAGTGGACTGGAGCGGACTGTCGGGAGACGGCCCGGAGGAAACCGCCCCAATGGTGCGCGCCGTGAATGCGGCGACGAACAGGCAGATCGCTGCGAGACACGCTCGGTGCGGCACGACGGCCTCCTGCACGCGAATCATTCGCGGCGCGCGGTCGTTGCGTTGCGCGCCCCGTGCATCGAACCCCTCTACAACGCGTCCGACACTCTAACAGAGGACCAGAGAGACGGCCAAGCCGCCCTCCGAGGTCCAACCGGCGAACGGGTGGCAAAGCAAGTGCCACGCCTCGCGCAGACCCCTTTGGTCGGTAGACACTTGGATTCAAAAGACTTCAGCAGGCTTGTCACTTGTGCGACGGAACCTCGCTCCGAGCCGAGGCTCCGAGTGACCGGAGGTCCTCCCGAATGTCGGAGGTCTGCGAACGAACCGTCAGGGACGGTTGAGATGGGCGCGGTGGTTTCGGTACTCCTCGAAGAAGCGCTGGGGCGGGTCGCAGTACCGGTACTCGCCCTTCTGGTGGCCCATCAGCTCGAGGGCCCGGTTCGCAATCACCTCGTTGGCGTTCATGTTGGTCGACGTGCCGGCACCGCCCTGGAACACGTCGAGCCGGAATTCGTCGTCGAGCCTGCCCGCGATGAGCTCCTCGCAGGCCTTCTCGATGCCGCTCAAAATCTCGTTGTCGAGCGCCCTCGCCGTCTGGACGCCGTAGTACGCCTCCGCGGGCACCGCCTTGTCGCCCAGCAGGTCGTGCTCGAGACGCGTTGCCGGTTGCGACATGTCGAGGCTCCTCGGAGGCTCCCCGTCAGACGCGGCGCCGCCGCCTGATTTGGAGCTGTGCCAGCGATCGGGCGAGCGAGGCGTTCACGGACGCGACTTCTTCGTCGGAGATCTTTTCCTGCAGCCGCGCCTCGGCGCGACGGCGCGCCTCCTCGACCTTGGCCTCGTCGATCCGATCGGCCGGAATCGCCATGTCCGTGATGATGGCCACCCGGTCGGTGGTCACCTCCACGAGCCCCTCACCGACCGCCAGCGATTGCTCGTTGCCGTTCTTCGTCGCGATGACCTCGCCGGGCACGACCCGCGTAATCAACGGGACGTGCTGCGCGTACACCCCGAACTGGCCTTCGACGCCGGGCAGGGTGACCATCTCGACGTCTTCGGAGAAGACCGTCGCTTCCGGCGTCACGATCTCCAGTCGCAGGGTTTCGGCCATGGTGCATCACTTGTCTGGAACTCAGTCTGGCTACAGGCTCCAGGCTGCAGCGGCCTGCCAAAATCTTGCCGGCCCGTAAACCGAAGGCCGTACGTCGTCCAAGGTCCCTGGTCCAAGGTCCGGTCCTGGGTCCACGGTCCACACGCGCTCAGTTCTGGATCTCCTCGATCCCACCCTTCATATAGAAGTTGCCCTCGGGCACGCTGTCGTGCTTGCCGTCCAGGATTTCCTTGAAGCCGCGCACGGTGTCGGCGACGGCCACCTGCTTGCCTTCGCGGCCGGTGAACACCTGCGCGGAGCTGAAGGGTTGACTGAGGAATCGCTGGATCTTGCGCGCGCGGTAGACGGTGATCTTGTCATCGGGCGACAGCTCGTCCATCCCCAGGATGGCGATGATGTCCTGGAGATCCTTGTAGCGCTGCAGGACCCGCTGCACGCGCCGCGCGACGTCGTAGTGCTCTGCGCCCACGATCTCGGGCGCCAGGGCGCGCGACGTCGAGGCGAGCGGATCGACGGCGGGATAGATGCCCAGCTCCGCGATCGAGCGCTCGAGAACGATCGTCGCGTCGAGGTGCGCGAACGTCGTCGCGGGCGCCGGGTCGGTCAAGTCGTCGGCCGGGACGTATACGGCCTGGAAGGAAGTGATCGACCCCTTCTTGGTGGACGTAATCCGCTCCTGCAGCACGCCCATCTCGGCCGCGAGGGTCGGCTGATAGCCGACGGCGCTGGCCGTGCGGCCGAGCAGCGCCGAGACTTCCGAGCCGGCCTGAGAGAACCGGAAGATGTTGTCGATGAAGAGCAGCACGTCCTGGCCGCGTTCGTCGCGGAAGTACTCGGTGATGGCGAGTCCGCTGAGCGCGACGCGCAGGCGCGCGCCCGGCGGCTCGTTCATCTGGCCGTAGACGAGGGCAATCTTGGACGCCCCGAGATCCTTCTGGTTGATGACGCCCGCGGTGGACATCTCGTGATAGAGGTCGTTGCCCTCTCGCGTGCGCTCGCCGACACCCGCGAACACCGAGACGCCGCCATGGAGCTTGGCGATGTTGTTGATGAGCTCCATGATGACGACGGTCTTGCCCACGCCGGCGCCGCCGAAGGCGCCGACCTTGCCGCCCTTCAGGAACGGGCAGATGAGATCGATGACCTTGATGCCGGTCGTGAGCACCTGCGGAGAGGTGGACTGATCGACGAGCGGCGGTGGCTGCCGATGAATCGGATACCGCTTTTCCGCGACGACCGGGCCGCGCTCGTCCACGGGGTTGCCGGTCACGTCGAACACGCGCCCCATCACCCCATCGCCCACCGGCATCGAAATGGGCCCGCCGCTGTCGGTGACCTCGAAGCCGCGCTTGATGCCCTCGGTGCCCGCCATGGAGATGGTGCGCACGGTGCGGTCGCCCAGATGCTGCTGGACTTCGAGGGTCAGGTTGACCGACTCGTTTCCGACCCGGTAGCCCACCTTCAGCGCGTTGTAGATCGGCGGCAGCGCGCCCGGGAACTCGACGTCCACCACCGGACCGACGACTTGAACGACCTTGCCAGTGATCATGGCTCCTGCCTGTTTACCGAGAGCTCACGTGCGTCGCGTGAGCGACACCCGTGAGTCGAAGGGTTGGACACGTGTTCTCACCAAACCGGGATCAGCCCGCCTGGCCGCCGGCAATCTCGAGCAGTTCCTTCGTGATGTTGCCCTGCCGCAGCTTGTTGTATTCGAGCGACAGCTCCTTGATCAGGTCCTCCGCGCTGTCGGTCGCGTTCTTCATCGAGACCATCCGCGCGCTCTGCTCGCTCGCCTTGGCGCTCAGCAGCGCGTAATAGACGAAGATGTTGAGATAGCGCTCGAGGAAGTACCCGAGAACGGCCTCGGCGTTGGGCTCGAACACCGCCTCCGTGACGTCGGCGGCCAGCTCCTCCTCCGATTCCGCGCCCGGGACCTTGATGCTGGTGATTGCGCCCACCGGCAGGACTTCGAGGGTCACGGGCTCCTGCGTCAACGTGTTGACGAAGCGCGTGGTGACGATCTTGACCTCGTCCACCTCGCCCTTCAGGAAGAGATCCCGCGCGCACGTGGCGATGGCCCGCGCCTCGGGGAACCTCGGCGTATCGCCGTAGGCGAACTCGGCGGCGAGCCGGCGGCGCGTCCGCGCCACGAACTGCGCGGCCTTGCGGCCGGCGGTGATGAAGACCGTCGACTCGGTCGGGAACTGCGACGCCACCCGAAACACGTTCGTATTGAGCGCCCCGCACAAACCCTTGTCAGCCGCGATCAGGATGACCCCCCGGGTGCGGACCGGCCGCACCTCGAGCAGCGGATGCCGGAAATCGAGCGCCCGGGTGATCGCGCGGCGCTGCATGCGATACAGCAGTCGCGAGAACGGCGCGAGGGCGATCGACGCCTGCTGCGCCTTGCGCATCTTCGACGCCGCGACCATCTGCATGGCCCTGGTAATCTGGGCCGTGCCGCCAATCGACTTGATGCGCCGACGGAGATCGCGGGGGCTGTTCATGGGAGTGACGAACTACGAACGACGAACGACGAATGACGAATGACGAATGACGAATGACGAATGACGAATGACGAAGCTGCCGAGCCGCACGCTGTGTGACCGAAGACCGAAGACCGAAGACCGATGACAGACCCCGTAGCCCGCAGCCTCAGCTGGAGCCCGCTATCTCCACGTTTGCTTGAACTGATCGGCCGCCGATTTCAGCTCGCCGACCAGCTCGTTGCTCAGCGCCTTCTCCTTGCCGATCTTCTCGAGCACGCTGCTCTTGCGCGTGGTCAGGAAGTCGGTCCAGGACGCCTGGAACTCCTTGATGCGCTCGACCGGGACATCGTCCACATAGCCGTTCTGGACCGCCCAGATCACGCCGACTTGCACTTCGACTGGAACCGGGCTGTACTGCGGCTGTTTGAAGAGCTCGACGATGCGCTTGCCGCGATCGATCTTGGCTTGCGTGGCCGCGTCGAGCTCCGAGCCGAATTGGGCGAACGCCGCCAGCTCGCGGAACTGCGCGAGGTCGCCCTTGAGCTGCCCGGCGACCTGCTTCATGGCCTTGAGCTGCGCCGCCGAGCCGACGCGCGACACCGAGATGCCGACCGAGATCGCCGGCCGGATGCCCTGATAGAAGAGATCGGTCTCCAGGAAGATCTGTCCGTCGGTGATCGAGATGACGTTGGTCGGGATGTAGGCCGAGACGTCTCCCGCCTGTGTCTCGATGATCGGGAGCGCGGTGAGCGATCCGTTGCCGTACTGTTCGCCGACCCGCGCCGCACGCTCGAGCAGCCGGCTGTGAAGGTAGAAGACGTCGCCGGGGTAGGCTTCACGCCCCGAGGGGCGCCTCAGGACGAGCGACACCTGGCGATACGCGACGGCGTGCTTGGACAGATCGTCGTAGACGATCAGCGCGTCCATGCCGTTGTCCATGAACCATTCACCCATCGCGGCGCCCGCAAAGGGCGCCAGGTACTGGCTGGCCGCGGAGTCGGAAGCTGGCGAGGCCAGGATGATGGTGTACGGCATCGCACCGGCTTCTTCGAGCACGGTGATGTTGCGGGCGATCGTGGACTGTTTCTGGCCGATCGCCACGTAGATGCTGTAGAGCGGGCGGTAGCTCGTGTCGCCGGCCGCTTCGGCGGCCTTGTTGAGCCGCGCCTGGCTGATGATCGTGTCGATGCAAATCGTCGTCTTGCCGGTGGACCGGTCGCCGATGATCAGCTCCCGCTGGCCGCGGCCGATGGGGATCATCGCGTCGATCGGCATGATGCCGGTCTGGACCGGCTGTCCGATCGACTTGCGCTTGATGACGCCCGGCGCGAGCTTCTCGACGGGGTACGCGACGGTGCTTTGAATGGGACCCTTCCCGTCGAGCGGCTCGCCGAGCGTGTTGACGACCCGGCCCAACAGCCCCTTCCCGACGGGCACCTGCAGGAGCTTGCCGGTCGCGCGGACTTCCGCGCCCTCCTCGAGCCGCGTGTAGTCGCCGAGGATGATGACGCCCACTTCGGTCTCTTCGAGGTTCAGGGCCAGGCCCGTGATGCCTCCGCCGAAATCGAGCATCTCGTTCAGCATGACGTCGCCGAGGCCCTCGACCTTGGCCACGCCGTCGCCGATCTCGCGGATGACGCCGACCGTCTGCTTCTCGGTCGCGGCTCTGGCTCCCGCGATTTGGGCTTCTATTTCCTGGACCAGGTCAGCCATGGTTCTTTCCTCAGCGTCTCCATCGGCCTCACAACCGCGAGGCGATTGCGGCGAGCCGCGCGCGAACGCTGCCGTCATACACGTCGCTGCCGACCCTGATGCGCATGCCCCCGATTAGGTCGGGGTTCTGCGCGAACGATGTTTCGAGGCCGGGGCCGTAGACGCGCGCGAGGCCCTCACGGACGGTGTCGCGCAGGTCGTCGGCCAGCGCCGCGGCACTCTCGACCGAGGCCCGGTGCCGATCGCTGTCCAGCCGCACCATGCGCCGGAACTCCATGAGCACCGGGATGGCGCCTCGCCGCTTCGAGCTGGCGACTTGTCCCGCGACCTGACGGACGCGGCTCTCGTCGAGCCGGCCATCGACGAGACAGAGGCGGAACAGTTGCCGCGCCGCCCGCTTCGTCTTTCGGGTCGATCTCATGGCGTCACTGCAGCTGTCTGGCGGTTTCCTCGGACAGGCGGCGATGATCTTCGGTCGTCAGAACCTTGCCCGTGACCGACGCGGTCGTCTGCAGGACCAGGCGGCCAATCTCGCGTCTGAGCTCCGCGAGCATCCGCTCGCGCTCGCGTTCGGTGGCTTCGCGCGCGCGGACCAGCACCTGTTCGGCCGAAGCGAGCGCCTTCTGCGTCTCCTCGGCTTGGACGCGCGCCGCCGCGGCGCGCGCCTCCTCGATCATGCGTTTACCCTCGGCGTCGGCTTTCGTGAGCACGTCGCGCCGCTCGACCTCGATCCGGGCGAGCTCCGCCTTGATCTTCTCGGCATTGGCCAGCCCGCTGGCGATCTGCTGCCGACGGGCCTCGAGCATCTGGAGAATCGGCTTGTACGCGAGCTTGTACAGGAGCGCGCACACGATGCCGAAGCTGATGATCTGCGCGATGAGGTGCGGCCAGTTGACGCCGAACGCCTGGGCGACGGTCTCGATCTGGCCGCCGCCCTCCGCAGCCACCTGCAGGGCCAGTAGATGCATGATCGCGAACTCGTTTCACCCGCCTGCCCGTGCGCCGGACAGCGGGGAGCTGCCGTTACCGCACGAGGAACAACGCGTAGAACACGATCGCTTCCGCGAAGGCGATGGCCAGAATGGACTGGACCATGATCTTGGTCGACGCACCCGGGTTGCGACCGACGGCTGTCGACGCGCCCATGCCGATCAACCCCACCCCGATTGCGGCGCCCAGAGCCGCCAGACCCACATGCAAGCTTCCGGTCATCTCGGTTGTCCTTTCTCTCGGTCCCGCTGTCCAAGTGGCTCGTACGGTCGAGCCGAGGGATCTCGCGTTCAGCCGTGCGCGTGCGCTGGTCCGGCTTCTTCGTGGTGGCAAATCAGGAGCGTGAACACGGCGGTCAGCAGCATGAAGACCATCGCCTGGACGAGCCCCACCAGCAGTTCCATGAAGTAGAAGGGGATCGGGAGCAGCCACGACAGGGCCGGGACGATCGTCGCCATCGCCTCGAGCATGTTCTCGCCGGCGAAGATGTTGCCGTAGAGGCGGAAGCTCAAAGAGATGGGGCGGAACAGGATCGAGATGATCTCCAGGCACCCGGCCGCGAAGAACACGATCACCATCAGGACCTTCATCATGCCCGTGGTCTCGCCCTTCGGGGCGAACAGTTCCTTCGCGATGCCCGCGGGACCGGTCTCGCGGAGCGCCCAAAAGATCCAGCACGCGAAGAACACCAGCGCCATCGCCAGCGTCATGTTCAGATCGGCGTTGGCGCCGCGAAACAGCGGCTGTTCGATGCGGAAGCCGTGGTCGGTCTGGTGCCCCCATCCGATCGTGCCGACCCCCGGCACCAGGCCGATCCAGTTGGCGGCCAGGATGAAGATGAAGACCGTGGCGAAGAACCAGAACGTCCGCTCGACCAGGTGCTTGCCGATGATGCTCTCGAGCAGCCCATACAGACCTTCGACCAGCCATTCCAGGAAGTTCTGGGCGCCGCCAGGCACCTGGGTCATCTTCCTGGTCGCCGCTTGAGCGAAGACGATGAGGAGGAGCGCCACGATCCAGGTGACCACCATCGAGTTGGTGATCGGAAACCCGAATGGGCGGGCGATCTCGACGGCCTTTTGCGACAGGCCGTGCGCTTCGGGTGCGAAGACGCTGAGAGCGAGGACGTCGAAGGTTGTCACGTGAGCCCGGCTGCCTCTCCAAGCATGGGCCATGCCACGGGAACGAAGACCGCGCGATGTTCGCTGCAAGGTCGAGAATCGGACGCGCGGGCGAGCGCGCGCCCATCGCAGCCAGTCGCTCCATACGCTCCCTGCCTCCGGTATTCCGGATTTGCTCCGCGATGCCGGAGGCCTCGCGGCGCGCTGCGCCCATTCGACCAGGCTCCTACCCGCGCACGTCTCGCATCTCTGCGTACCGCGACCGATGGTCAGACGTGGTACGTCTGATGCAGTCCGTCTCCGGCATTCGCTATTCCAGGAGAACGTCCCCATGCGCTTTCGACAGCAGACGATGAGCCGAGTTCTGGCCTGCACCGCGCTCGTAGCGACGGCGTCGGCCGCGCAGGGACAGCCGGGCGAGCGGTTCACCGCCACGGCTACGGTCACGGCGGCGGGCGGTGCGTCGGCGACGGCGCCGGTGACGATCACCGTCGACCGCACGATGTCGCAGAGCGAAGCCGACAAGCTGGCCGCGGCCTTCAAGAGCGGCGGCGCGGCCGCGCTCCGCAAGGCGCTGGTTGGTGTCGCGCCGACCGGGTCGGTTCAGCTCGGCGCCGGAAAGCCGACGCCGACGCGGATCACGATCGAGCGCGCCACCGACAAGGGCCGGCTCCTGACCATCGTGACCGATCAGCCGCTCCTCTTCCTTGGCGCCGGCGTGCCGGCGGCCAAGCCGAAAGAGGGCTACGACTTCGCGGTGGTGGACCTCGAGGTCGACTCGAAAGGCAGCGGCGCCGGCACGCTCTCGCCAGCCGCGAAGGTCACCGTCAAGCAGGGCGCGTTCGTCGTGGAGGACTTTGCGTCGGAGCTCGTGAAGCTCACGGCGGTGAACAAGGTGAAGTAAGTGGCACGAGGCGTCCGTGAGTGGGCCCCGCATCGACGCGACCGGGGCGTTCCAGCTCGCGATCGAAGCTTCGCCGATCGGCGTCCTCGTGGTGGATCCGGAAGGGACGATCGTGCTGGTCAATCGTGAGGTCGAGCGCCAGTTCGGCTACGGGCGAGAGGATCTCGTCGGCCGGGGCCTCGACGTATTGATGCCGGAAGCCCTGCGCTCCGTGCGCGCCGCGAGTCAGGAGGAGCCTCCCCGGGCGCCGGACGAAGCACCGATGGGATCCGCGGTGGCGCTCCTGGCCCGGCACAAGGACGGCTCGCAGGTGCCGGTCGAGATCACGCTGAACCCGTTCCGGTCGGGGGAGGCCCTCTACCTGCTGGCCTCGGTCGCGAACGCCTCGGAACCCCGCCCGTCACCAAACATCGTGGACTCCGCACTCCAAGAACAGCTCCAGTTCGAGCGACTGCTCGCGGAGCTGTCATCGCACTTCATCAGTCTCCCGGTCGACGAGATTCCCGAGGCGATTCGCGACGGACTCCGGCGAATCTGCGAGCAGATCGGTTTCGATCGGAGCGCGTTCTACAGGTTCAATCCGGACGAGGCGCTGGTGGATTCCGTGAGCTGGACCGCGGACGGTGTGACATCGCTCACACCAGCAGCCGTCGACACCGCGCGCCTGCCCTGGTCGATTGAGCGGTTGCGCGCCGGCCAGCCCGTGGTGTTCTCGAGTGTCACCGACATTCCGAGCCACACCGATCGCAAGGCCTACCTCGCGGCCGGAACGAAGTCGGCGGTCATGATGCCGCTGTCGGTGGAGGGCCGCGTCTCCGGTGCCTTGGGCTTCGATAGCGTCCGAGCGGAGCGCACCTGGCCGGCCGTCGTGACGCATCGGCTCGCCTTCGTCGCGGGCGTATTCGCCGAGGTCCTCGATCGGCAGCGGCGCGATCAAGCGGTGCACGCGGCCGCCCTGGAAGCGAAGCGCCTCAAGGATCAGCTGCAAGTCGAGAACCTCTACCTGCGCAGGGAGGCCCGCGAGCGGCTGGGCGAGACCCGGGTGGTCGGGCGGAGCGCGGCCATCCAACGCGTGCTCGAGCAGATCGAGCAGGTCGCGGCTACGGATGCGACGGTTCTCCTGCTGGGCGAGACCGGCACGGGCAAGGAGCTCTTCGCGACCCAGATTCACGAGCGCGGTGCGCGCCACGGGCGGGCGATGGTGCGTGTGAACTGTGCCGCCATCCCCACCACGCTCATCGAGAGCGAGTTGTTCGGTCGGGAGCGAGGCGCGTTCACGGGAGCCCTGGCCAGGCAGGTGGGCCGGTTCGAGCTCGCCAATCATTCGACGATCTTTCTCGACGAGATCGGGGACCTGCCGGCCGACGTGCAGGTGAAGCTGTTGCGCGTCCTCGAGGAGCGGCAGGTCGAGCGGCTTGGAAGCCCGCGACCCATTCCCGTCGACACGCGCATCATCGCGGCGACGCACCGCGACCTCGAACAGCGGATTCGCGAGGGGACCTTCCGGGCCGACCTCTACTACCGTCTGAACGTGTTCCCGATCCAGGTTCCGCCGCTGCGCGACCGGATCGAGGACATTCCGCTGCTCGTCTGGCGCTTCGTGGAGGAGTTCTCGAAGGCATTCGGCAAGCGCGTCGATTCGATCGACAAGGACAACCTCGCCGCGCTGCAGCGCTATCCGTGGCCTGGCAACATCCGCGAGCTCCGCAACGTCGTAGAGCGCGCGATGATCGTGGCGACGGGCACACGGCTGACCATCTCACTGCCACTGGCGTCTGCCGGGTCGGCCAGGAAGAGCTCGAAACTCGTCGACGTCGAAAAAGAACACATCCGCGCGGTTCTCGAGAGCACCGCCTGGCGAATCCGGGGAGCTGGCGGCGCTGCCGAACGGCTCGGATTGAAGCCGACGACGCTCGAGACCCGCATGGCGAAGCTGGGCGTGAAACGGCCCAGTCACTCCTGATCGACCGGTTGTTCCCTCGGCGAACGGAACAAGTAGTCTGGACGGCCGGCGCTATGGCCACTATGGTTCGGCTCAATGTCGCTCTCAATGCTGCATCCACGCGAGGAGCTCAAGAGCTCCTCGACGCGCTGCGGTTCCTGGGACTCGGGACACGCCTCGAGCAAGGGTGTCTCGTGTGCTCCTCCTGGGTGGATCCGGACGCGACGGTCCGGCACGTCGAGGAATGGGCCACCGAGGCGGACATGCGCCGCCGCGTGCGGTCGGAGCCGTTCACGTCGTTGCTGGCGGTGGTCGAGTCCGTGCGCGAGCCCCAGGTGCAATTCGACTTCGTGACCGCAACGCGTGGGCTCGACTACGTGGCCGAGGTCCGCGCCGATGCGTCGACGCGATAGGAGCCGCGCTGCCGGCGCGCAGCGCTCATGCAGGAGGAATGCGGGCCCATGAAACGAGCCAGAGTACCAAAAAGAGTTGGGGAAGCTGCAGGTTCAGCTCTGTCATCTCCAGGAGTGGATCAAGGAGAAGGGCCTGCGCGTCGTCATCGTGTTCGAGGGACGTGATGGAGCGGGGAAGGGCGGAACGATCCGGGCGCTCACCGAGCGCGTGAGCCCGCGCGTGTTCCGGGTCGCGGCCCTGCCGGCGCCGTCCGACCGGGAGAAGTCGCAGGTCTACATGCAGCGGTACCTCCAGCATTTCCCAGCCAAGGGCGAAGTCGTCATCTTCGATCGGAGCTGGTACAACCGCGCAGGGGTCGAGCACGTGATGGGGTTCTGCTCTGACGAGCAGCACCGGCGCTTCCTCGAGCTGTGTCCCCAGATCGAGAGATTCATCGTCGATGGCGGCGTAATCCTCATCAAGCTCTGGATGGAAGTGAGCAATGCCGAGCAGGAGAAGCGCTTCGAGGCCCGCATCAAGGATCCGCTGCGGCAGTGGAAGCTCAGCCCAATGGATCTCCCCTCGCGAACGCGCTGGTACGACTACTCCCGCGCGCGCGACATCATGTTGAACAAGACGGATACCCCGAACGCCCCGTGGTACATCGTCCGCTCGGACGACAAGCGGACAGCCAGACTGAACACGATCGCCCACCTCCTTTCGTTGATTCCGTACAAGAAGCTGTCGCGCAAGAAGGTGAAGCTGCCGGACCGATCGAAGAAGGGCGCGTATGACGACGACGCCGCCATCGCGAAACGGCGGTTCGTGCAGGAGCGTTACAAGGCGACCGACGAGGAGGCGCCTGACAGCCGGAAGGCTCGTAAAGCCGGCCGTGAAGACGCGGCCTGACGGAACGACCTGGGCTCGACCCACGGATGTGCGGGTCCGCAGCCTGGCCTGACCGGCGGAGCGCCTCGTAGGGGGACGTATGACACAGGCGGCCGGAAAGCCCCAGACAGGCGCGGGGGCGCGCACCGATCGACAGGACGTTCGCACCGGTCTCGATAGTGCCGCGATTGCCGCAGCCCTGATCGACAACCTGCATTTCCTCCAGGCGAAGCTGCCGCAGCACGCGACGCGGAACGACTGGTACATGGCCCTCGCCTATACCGCCCGCGATCGCATGCTCGACCGTTATATCGCGACGATCGACACGATTACGGCGCCCGAGTCGGCCGTGAAAGTCGTCGCCTATCTTTCCGCCGAGTTCCTCACCGGGCCGCACCTGGGCAACAGCCTCATCAACCTCGGCATCTGGGACGACACCGCCAAAGCCGTGGCCTCCATTGGACAGAACCTGGCGGACCTGCTCGATCAGGAAGAGGAACCCGGGCTGGGAAACGGCGGTCTCGGCCGCCTGGCGGCGTGCTACATGGACTCGCTGGCGACGCTGAACGTGCCCGCGATCGGCTACGGCATCCGCTACGAGTTCGGAATCTTCGATCAGGCCATTCGCGACGGATGGCAGGTGGAGCGCACGGACAAGTGGCTTCGCTTCGGCAATCCGTGGGAGGTGGTCCGGTCGGAGGTCGCCTTCGATATCGGCTTCGGCGGACGCACCGAGCAGTATCGCGACGAACAGGATCGGGTTCGGGTGCGCTGGCTGCCCGCGAAGGTCGTCAAGGGGGTCGCCCACGACACCCCCGTGCCCGGATATCACGCGCCGACGACGAACCTGCTGCGGTTGTGGCGGGCGGGCGCCACCGAGTCGTTCGACTTCGACGCGTTCAACGTGGGTGACTACTACGGCGCGGTGCACGAGAAGGTCGCTTCCGAGACGATCTCCAAGGTCCTCTATCCCAACGACGAGCCCGAAGTCGGCAAGCAGCTCCGGCTCACGCAGCAGTACTTCTTCGTGTCCTGTTCGCTCCGGGACATGATTCGGCTGCACCTGGTGCGCCGGAAGAGCCTGAGCGACTTCGACGCGTACTGGGCCGTACAGCTGAACGACACGCATCCCGCCGTCGCCGTCGCCGAGCTGATGCGCCTCCTCGTGGACGAGCACGAGATGCACTGGGACGACGCCTGGGCGATCACCGGGCGGACCTGCGGCTACACGAATCACACGCTGCTCGCCGAAGCGCTCGAGAAGTGGCCGCTGCCGCTGTTCGGGCATCTGCTGCCGCGGCATCTCGAGATCATTTTCGAGATCAATCGCCGCTTCCTCGACGAGGTCCGACGCCGTCATCCCGGGGACGATCAGCTGGTTCAGCGCGTGTCGCTCATCGATGAAACGGGCGACAAGTACGTCCGCATGGCGCAGCTCGCCAGCGTCGGCAGTCATGCGATCAACGGCGTGGCCGCGCTCCACACCGAGCTGCTCAAGAAGACGGTGCTCCGCGATCTCTATCGCGTGTCGCCCGAGAAGTTCCTGAACGTGACCAACGGAGTGACGCCGCGCCGCTGGATCGTCCTCAGCAATCCGAAGTTGAGCGCGCTCATCACCAGCCGAATCGGCGACCGATGGATCGCCGATCTGGAGGACGAGCTCGGACGGCTCGAGCCGCTCGCGGCAGACGCCGGGTTCCAGACGGAATGGCAGGAGGTCAAGGCCGCGAACAAGCGTGATCTCGCCGACCTCGTGAAGGAGCGCACCGGCATCCTCGTCGATCCGCAGTCACTGTTCGACATTCAGGTGAAGCGCCTGCACGAGTACAAGCGGCAGCACTTGAACGTGCTGTACCTGATCACCCTTTACAACCAGATCAGACGCGACCCCCCGGGGGTGCACACGCCGCGGACCGTGATCTTCGGCGGCAAGGCGGCGCCCGGCTACCGGATGGCCAAGCTGATCATCAAGCTGATCAACTCCGTGGCGTCGGTGGTCAACCAGGACCCGAAGGTCTCGACGCTGCTGAAGGTGGTCTTCCTGCCCGACTTCAACGTCAAGACCAGCCACCGTGTCTATCCGGCCGCGGATTTGTCGGAACAGATCTCCACGGCGGGCAAGGAGGCGTCGGGCACCGGCAACATGAAATTCGCGATGAACGGCGCCTTGACGATCGGCACGCTGGACGGCGCCAACGTCGAGATTCGCGAGGCGGTGGGGCACGAGAACTTCTTCCTCTTCGGGCTGACGGCGGACGGCGTGGCGCAGCTCAAGGCCGACGGGTACGACCCGCGCCGCGTCTACGATTCGAACCCCGAACTGCGCGAGGCCATCGGCCTCATCAACGCGGGCGTCTTTTCGAACGGCGATCGCGACATGTTCCGCCCGTTGGTGGAGTCCCTCCTGACTCGCGACGACTACTTGCTTCTCGCCGACTATCAGGAATACGTCGATTGTCAGCAGCGCGTGAGCGAGATGTATCGCGATCGGGACCGCTGGACACGCATGTCGATTCTGAACAGCGCCCGGGTCGGCCGGTTCTCCTCGGATCGCTCGATCCGGGATTACTGCCGCGATATCTGGCAGGTGAAACCCATCGTGGTCGGCGGCGACCAGGGATGATCGCCGCCACGGCATCCGTCGAACGCGGTTCGAGCGCTCCGCTCGGCGCCTCGGTCTGGCCCCATGGGGTCAACTTCAGCGTGTTCTCGAAGAACGCCACGCTGGTCGAGCTGCTGCTGTTCGACGAGGCGAGCGCTGCCCGGCCTGCACGCGTCGTGCGTCTCGAGCCCAAGCTGCATCGCACGTATCACTACTGGCACACGTTCGTGCCCGATCTCCGGCCCGGCCAGATCTACGCCTACCGGGCGCACGGGCCGTTCGCTTCCGAACGTGGGCTCCGCTTCGATGCCGAGAAGATCCTTCTCGATCCGTACGGACGTGCGGTGGCGGTGCCCGCAGGGTACGACCGGCAGGCGGCCAGGCGCCCCGGCGACACCACCGCCACGGCGATGAAGAGCGTCGTCGCCGATCCCGGAAGCTACGCCTGGGAAGGCGATCGACCGCTCCGGCGGCCGTTCGCCGAGACGGTGATTTACGAGATGCACGTGCGGGGCTTCACGCAGCACCCGAGCGCAGGTGTTCCAGCGGAGAAGCGCGGCACGTATGCCGGGCTGATCGAGAAGATTCCCTATCTCAAGAATCTGGGCGTGACCGCGGTGGAGCTGCTGCCGGTGTTCCAGTTCGATCCGCAGGACGCCCCGCTCGGCCGCGTGAACTATTGGGGGTATCAGCCGGTCTCGTTCTTCGCGCCGCATCATGCCTACAGCTCACGCCGGACTCCTCTGGGCGTGCTCGACGAATTCCGGGACATGGTCAAGGCGCTGCATCGCGCCGGACTCGAGGTGATCCTCGATGTCGTGTTCAATCACACGACGGAAGGCGGGGCGGACGGTCCCACGCTGTGTTACCGGGGGCTCGCGAACGACTTCTACTACATTCTGCAGGACGATAAAGCGTGCTACGCCGACTACACCGGCTGCGGCAACACGCTGAACGCGAATCATGCGATCGTGCGACGGCTGATCGAGGACAGCCTGCACTACTGGGTGACCGAGATGCACGTGGACGGCTTCCGCTTCGATCTCGCGTCGATCCTGTCGCGCGACGAGACCGGGCGGCCCATGCTCAATCCGCCGGTGCTCTCGGACATCGAGTCGCATCCCGAGCTTGCGGGCACGAAGCTGATCGCGGAAGCGTGGGATGCCGCTGGCCTCTACCAGGTGGGCACCTTCGGCGGTGACACCTGGCAGGAGTGGAACGGCCGGTTCCGCGACGACGTGCGCCATTTCCTGAAGGGCGATGCCGGCGCGGTGCCGGCAATGGCCGCGCGGCTGATGGGAAGTCCCGACATCTACGGTCACCAGGAGCGGGAGGCCGAGCAGAGCATCAACTTCGTCACCTGCCACGACGGCTTCACCCTCAACGACCTGGTCTCCTACGACCGCAAGCACAACGAGGCGAATGGCGAGGACAACCGCGACGGCGCGAACGACAACGCGAGCTGGAACTGCGGCGCCGAAGGTCCGACCGACGATCCGGCGGTCGAGGCGCTGCGGAATCGACAGGTCAAGAACTTCCTGGCCCTGGCGATGATCGCCGCGGGCACGCCGATGCTGCTGATGGGCGACGAGGTGCGCCGCACCCAGCAGGGCAACAACAACGCCTACTGCCAGGACAACGAGATCAGCTGGTTCGACTGGGGCCTGCTCGAACGGCACCCGGACATCCACCGCTTCGTGACGATCCTGAACGCGCTCCGCCAGCAGCGGGAGATCGTCACCGACCAGACGGCGCTCAGCCTCAATCAGCTCCTCAGCCGGGCGCACATCGAGTGGCACGGCGTGGCGCTCGGCCAGCGCGACTGGAGCCACGACTCGCGCTCGCTCGCCTTCACGCTGCGCAGCAGCCGCGCGCGATTCCTCTTCCACATGATGCTCAATGCCTACTGGGAGCCGTTGACGTTCGAGCTGCCCGCGGCGCCGGCCCGCCGGCGATGGCGGCGCTTGATCGACACGGCGTTCGAGTCGCCCGACGACATCGCACACTGGAAAGACGCGCCTGCCGTGGAGCAGCCTGTCTACGCCGTGCAGCCGCGTTCGGTCGTCCTGCTGGCGCTGGCGCTTCAGCGAAACCGTTCGTCAGCGAAATGAGCCCGGGCCGAACGGGCTCGATGGGAGAAACACCGTGGCCAAGCCCTCACCCGCGAAGGCGCCGCTCGTGAACGAGGCGGCGGAGCAGCCGCTGTCGGATCGCGAGCTGCAGCTGACGCACGCCTATTGGCGTGCCTGCAACTACCTGTCGGTCGGCATGATCTACCTGAAGGACAACCCGCTGCTCAGAGAGCCGGTGCAGATCGAGCACGTGAAGCCGCGGCTGCTCGGCCACTGGGGCGCGAGCCCGGCGCTGTCGTTCGTCTGGATCCATCTCAACCGGCTGATCGTGAAGCACGATCTCGACGTCGTGTTCGTGGCTGGTCCCGGCCATGGCGCGCCGGGCGTCCTGGGACCGGCTTATCTCGAAGGCACGTACTCGGAGGTCTACCCGGACAAGAGCCAGGACGCGTACGGCCTGCAACGGTTCTTCAAGCAGTTCTCGTTTCCGGGCCACATCGGCAGCCACGTGACGCCGGAGACGCCAGGGTCCATCCATGAGGGCGGCGAGCTCGGCTACAGCCTCTCGCACGCCTACGGCATGGCGCTCGACAACCCCGATCTGATCGTCGCCTGCGTCGTGGGGGACGGCGAGGCCGAGACGGGACCGCTCGCCGCCTCGTGGCATTCGAACAAGTTCATCAACCCCATCCGCGACGGCGCCGTGCTGCCGATTCTGAACCTGAACGGCTACAAGATCGCGAATCCCACGGTGCTGGCGCGAATCAGCCACGAGGAGCTCGAATCGCTGTTCGTCGGCTACGGCTACACGCCGTATTTCGTCGAAGGCGACGACCCGTCCGAGATGCACCAGAAGATGGCGGCGACACTGGAGCGCGCCATCGGCGAGATCCGTGCGCACCAGAAGCGCGCCCGCGAGTCCAACGATCCGTTCCGTCCGCGCTGGCCGATGATCGTGCTGCGCTCGCCCAAGGGATGGACGGGGCCGAAGGAAATCAAGGGGCACAAGGTCGAAGGCTCGTGGCGGTCGCACCAGGTGCCCTTCTCCGACGTTCGGGGCAACCCGGCGAGCCTGCAACTGCTCGAGAGCTGGCTGAAGAGCTACGCGCCCGAAGAACTGTTCGACGCGAACGGCGCGCTCGTGCCCGAACTGAAGGCCCTGGCGCCGCACGGCAATCGCCGTATGAGCGCCAACCCGCACGCCAACGGCGGGCTGCTGCGCCGCGATTCTCAAGCTGCCCGACATCCGCCAGTACGCCGTCGACGTGCCGTCGCGCGGCACGGTGGCATACGAGAACACGAAGCCGCTCGGCGAGTTCCTTCGCGACGTGCTGCGGGACAACCCGACGACGTTCCGGGTCTTCGGCCCCGACGAAACGGCGTCCAACCGGCTGCAGGCCGTGTACGGCGCGAGCAAGAAGACGTGGCTCGCCGACATGCTGCCGGAAGACCAGGACGGCGGCGAGCTCGCGCGCGACGGGCGCGTGATGGAGATTCTGTCGGAGCACACGTTGATCGGCTGGCTCGAAGGCTACGTGCTCACGGGGCGGCACGGCTTCTTCCACACCTACGAGGCGTTCGCGCACGTCATCGATTCGATGATCAACCAGCACGCCAAGTGGCTGGACATCAGCAAGAACCACGTGCCGTGGCGAGCGGCCATCGCGTCCGAGAACATCCTGCTGTCCTCCACGGTGTGGCGGCAGGACCACAACGGGTTCTCGCATCAGGATCCCGGCTTCATCGATCTCGTGAGCAACAAGAGCCCGTCGGTGACCCGCGTGTATCTGCCGCCGGACGCGAACACGCTGCTGTCGGTCGTGGCGCACTGCCTGGGCACCACCGACTACATCAACGTGATCGTCGCCGACAAGCAGAAGCACCTGCAGTTCACGACGATCGACGAGGCGATGATTCACTGCGCCAAGGGGCTCGGCATCTGGGCCCGGGCGAGCACCGACGCCGGTGAGGAGCCCGACGTCGTCCTCGCCAGTTGCGGCGACGTCTCGACCATGGAGGCGCTCGCCGCGGCCGCCATCCTGCGCGAACGCGTGCCCGACCTGAAGCTGCGATTCGTCAACGTGGTGGATCTCTACAAGCTGCAGCCGGTATCGGAGCATCCTCACGGGTCGACCGAGCGCGAGTTCGACAGCCTGTTCACCACGGACAAGCCGATCATCTTCAACTTCCACGGCTACCCGTGGCTCATTCACAGGCTCTCGTACCGCTTCGCGGGACACGCCAACCTCCACGTGCACGGCTACAAGGAGAAGGGCAACATCAACACGCCGCTGGAGCTGGCGATGTTGAACGAAACGTCCCGCTTCCACCTCGTCATCGACGTGATCGATCGGGTGCCGAGGCTCTGCGCGAAGGCGGCGCATCTCAAGGAGGAGATGAAGAACGCCATCATCGACAACATGCGCTACGCGCACGAGCACGGCACGGATCGGCCGGAGCTCGCCAACTGGACGTGGCCGCACTGATGGCGCGCGCGAAGCCACCCGGGAAGCCGCAATCGGACGTCATCTCGCTCGCCGACGAGGACGCCGTCAGGGACGCGGTCTGGTCGTCGGTCCTCGGCCTGTGGGACGTGGTGAACACGCTCACGCGGCTGCGCGCGTCCCGTCGCGAGCGGTTCCGGGTGAGCATCTTCGGCTCGGCCAGGGTCCGGCGCGGAAGCTTCGGCTACGAAGAAACCAGGCGCGTGGCCAGGACGCTCGCCGAGATGGGCTGCGACATCATTACCGGCGGCGGCCCCGGACTGATGCAGGCCGCCAACGAGGGCGCAGCGAGCGCCCCGGCACGCAGCCGGTCGTACGGGATCCGCGTCCAGCTGCCCTTCGAGCAGGATGTCAACGCCTTCGTCTCCCAGGCGTTCGAGCACCGGACCTTCTTCACCCGCCTCCACCAGTTCGTGCTCGCCTCGGATGCCTTCGTCGTCACGCCGGGCGGCATCGGCACGGTGCTCGAGATGCTGATGATCTGGCAGTTGCTCCAGGTGGGGCACCTCGAGAAGACGCCGCTCATCCTGGTGGGGCGGATGTGGCCGGGCCTGGTCGCGTGGGCCAGCGACTCGATGTTGTCGACCGACCCGCCGCTCGCCAGCGCCGCGGACATGACGATCCCCGTGTGCGTTGCCGGCGCCGATGAGGCAATCGCCCATATCCGCAAGCACCACGCGGCGTGGCTCGCGGCGCAGAAACGGCGCGCCAAGCCTGCCCGTACGGGCCGTCGCGCGCGGCGAGCGGATTGATCGGTTGCGGGTCCCCTGGCAGGCGCGCCTCGACACGTTCGCGTGGAAGCATCCGGCAATCCGGAGCCAGACTCCGGCCATGCGGAGCGACGGCTATCCGGGCCCCGGCCCCCGGAACCTCGCTCGAGGCCAGTCAAGTTCTTCGAGGAGCGCCGGTTGCCGTTCGTCGATTCCGGAGGTGCCCGCGGGTCCGATCTTGCATTAGATCGACGGACGGCTCGACATCCCGCGAGCGGTCCTATCGAGGAGATTGCGGTATGAGGCGGCTCGTCATCGCCGTCGGTGCGATGCTCGTGACAGCCGGATCCGGTTTCGCGCACGTCGGCCTTCCGACCTTTCAGGCGCAGTCGGCATCGAAGGGTCAGGCGAAACCGGCCAAGGCGGCGCCGGCACCCGACGCGCTCGATCGTCTGTTCGCGCCCGTGGCGCTCTATCCGGACCAGCTCCTCTCCCAGATCCTGCTGTGCGCCCAGAACCCGGGGAAGGTCGGCGCGCTCAGCGAATGGCTGGCGAGCCAGGGATCGCTGAAGGGCACCGAGCTCCAGGACGCCGCGGTCAAATCGGGCTTCGATACGAGCTTTGCCGCCCTGGTCCTGTTCCCGGACGTCGTCAACGCGATGGCGTCACGGATGGACTGGACGACGCAGATCGGGCAGGCATTCGCCGCCGATCGATCGGCGGTGTTCGCCAGCATCCAGCGGCTTCGGGCCAAGGCCAGGGACGCCGGGAAGCTGAAAAGCACGCCGCAGCAGGACGTCGAAACCCGGACGACCTCGGGCGGCGAGCAGGTGATCGTCATCGAGCCGGCCAACCCGCAGGTCGTCTACGTTCCGCAATACAACCCGGAGACCGTCTACGTCCCGGCCACCTCGTCGACGGTGGTCATCCAGGAGGACGATGACGACGCCGCGGAGGCCGTCGCCGCCGGCGTGATCGGGTTCACGGCGGGCGTCGCGCTCGGTGCGGCAATGGACAACAGCTACTACTACGGTCCCTACGGCTGGCACGGCGGCGGCTACATGTACAACGACGGCTGGGACGACTGGTACGACGAACGCGAGGACATGCGCGACGACTGGCAGGACCACCGCGAAGACTTGTACGAAGACCGCAGCGACCGCCGGGAAGACGTCGCCGACGAGCGCGGCGAGCGGGCGCAGTCCACACAGGAGCAGCGCACAGAGCGGCAGCAGACCCGGCAGGAGAATCGTCCCGAAACGCAGGCGCAAAGCGAACAGCGGCGCAGCGAGGCGCAGACCAGGGCGACGGAGGCCCGGAGTGCCAGCGGTACGAGCCCGGAATCTCGCGGCTACAGCCGCGGCACCCAGCAGGCGGCGGGCGAACGGAGCGGTACTCGCTCTGACGCGTTCTCGGGCTATTCGAGCGGCCGATCGGAGCGCGCGGCCAGCCAGCGGGGGCAGAGCAGCCGCAGCGGCGGAGGAGGCAGGGGAGGCGGAGGCGGACGGCGCCGCTGAGGCCCAGGGCGGAACGGGTGAACCGGTCATGAGAGCAGCGAATTCGGAACCAATCCGACCCTGGCGCGAACGCGTGACGCGAGCGCTCACCTGGACTTCGGTGGCGGCCGCCCTGACAGCCGCGGTGTCGTGCACGTCGGCACCCGAAGTGGCTCGCGCACGAGCGTTTGCTCTGCCGGAAGACGCGGTGAAGGCGCTCGTCCAGGCGGTCAGAGCCGGGAAGCTCGACGAGGTTCGGGCGATCTTCGGTCCGGAAGGGCGCGAGCTGGTCGACTCGGATGCGGCGGACGCCCGCCGAAATCGCCAGGTCGTCGCCGTCGCCTTCCGCGAGAAGTGGCAACTCGTCGACGATGGGGCCGATCGCAAGACGCTCGTCATCGGCAACGAGGCATGGCCGTTCCCGGTGCCTCTCGTCAAGGACGCGAGCGGCTGGCGATTCGACGCCGCGGCGGGCAAGGAGGAAGTGCTCAACCGGCGCATCGGGCGCAACGAGCTGGCGGCGATCCGCGTCTGCAACACCTACGTCGTCGCACAGCGGCTCTACGCGAAGCACCGGCACGATGGCAGGCGCGCGGGCCTCTATGCGACAACGTTCCGCAGCGATCCGGGAAAGCAGAACGGCTTGTACTGGCCCGCCACGCGGGGCCAGAAGCGCAGCCCGCTCGGCGACCTCGTGGCGCAGGCGGCATCGGAGGGCCGGCCGCTGGGCACCGATCGCGCGCAGCCGTCACCCTTTCACGGCTACTACTTCAAAATCCTGACCGGCCAGGGCGCCGCGGCGCCGGGCGGGGCCAAGGATTACTTGCCCAAAGGCGAGATGGCAGGCGGTTTCGCGCTCGTCGCGTGGCCGGCTCAGTACGACGTCACGGGCATCATGACCTTCGTCGTCAATCACGAAGGCACCATCCGTGAGAAGGACATGGGACCAGGGACCGACGCGGAAGCCAGAGGTATGACCCTGTTCAATCCCGACGGATCGTGGAGGATGGTGCAGCTGCCATGACGAGAACCGAACCTCCGACTGCTGCCGAGCAACATCGGCTCACCGAGGCACGCGACGCGCAGGTCCCTTGGCGGAAGTGGGGGCCCTATCTGAGTGAACGGCAGTGGGGAACCGTGCGCGAGGACTACAGCGATTCGGGGGATGCCTGGAATCACTTCAGCCACGATCAGGCGCGCTCGCGAGCATACCGATGGGGGGAGGACGGCCTCGCCGGCATCTCCGACGACAAGCAGCTGCTCTGCTTCGCACTCGCGTTGTGGAACGGCGTGGACTCGATCATCAAGGAACGCCTCTTCGGCCTGACCAACAGCGAGGGGAATCACGGCGAGGACGTGAAGGAGTACTACTTCTATCTCGACTCGACGCCGACCCACTCGTACATGAAGTTCCTGTACAATACCCGCAGTCGGCCTACCCGTACGCCCGAGATCGTCGACACCAACAAGGAGCGCGGGCGGCACGCACTCGAGTACGAGCTCGTCGACACGGGGGTGTTCGATGCGAATCGCTACTTCGACGTGGTCGTCGAATACGCAAAGGCGTCGCCCGACGACATCCTGATCCAGATCACCATCCACAATCGTGGACCCGAGCCCGCCACCCTGCACGTGCTGCCGACGCTCTGGTTCCGCAACGACTGGTCCTGGGGCGGGAGCGCGACCCGGCCCTCGGTGACACAAGTCGGGCCCGGCGCGCTGGAGGCATCACACCCGGTACTGGGTCGAGCGATACCTTCACGCCGAGGGCGCCCCCGCGCTGCTCTTCACGGAGAACGAGACGAACACCGAGCGCCTGGGCTGGGCCTCCAATCGCTTGCCGTACGTCAAGGACGGGATCAACGACTACATCGTGCACGGGCACGAGGACGCCGTGAACCCCGAGAAGAAGGGCACGAAGGCGGCGGCGCACTATGCGGTGACCGTGGGCGGTGGCGCCTCGGAGGTGATTCGGCTGCGGCTGTCCGATGCCGCTCCATCCGCAAGCGCCCCCAAGGGCTCCGCCGCTCCGTTCGGGGACTTCGACACCGTCCTGAGCGCGCGCAAGCGCGAGGCGGACGAGTTCTACGCCTCGCTCATCCCGTCCACGCTCGATGCGGACGCAGCCAACGTCATGCGGCAGGCGCTGGCCGGCATGCTCTGGACGAAGCAGTTCTACAACTACGACCTCGACACGTGGCTGGCCGAACGCGGTGCCGACCCGTTCCGGAAGCGGCGGGGTCCGGCGCCGCGCAACGATCGGTGGCACCACATGAACAACTCCGACATCATTTCGATGCCGGACAAGTGGGAGTACCCGTGGTATGCGGCCTGGGACCTCGCCTTTCACGTCCTGGCGCTGACGCTCGTCGACGAAGATTTCGGCAAGCAACAGCTCGACCTCATGCTCCAGGAACGCTACATCCATCCGAGCGGCCAGATTCCCGCCTACGAATGGAATTTCGGCGACGTCAACCCGCCGGTGCACGCCTGGTCGACGATCTTCACCTACCGTCTGGACAAGGCCCGCCACGGTCGTGGCGATCTCGACTGGCTCGAGCGCTCCTTTCACAAGCTGCTGCTCAATTTCACGTGGTGGGTGAATCGCAAGGATCGGACGGGTAACAACGTCTTCGAGGGCGGCTTCCTGGGCCTCGACAACATCGGCGTCTTCGATCGCAGCGCGCCGCTGCCGACCGGCGGCTATCTGGAGCAGGCGGACGGAACCGCGTGGATGGCGCTGTTCGCGCAGAACATGCTCGAGATCTGCTCGCAGCTGGCACTCGAAAAGCCCGCCTACGTCGACATGTGCCTGAAGTTCGTCGAGCACAACCTCTGGATCACGTCGTCGATGATTCATGCCGGCGAGGACGTCGGCATGTGGGACGAGGAGGACGGGTTCTTCTACGACGTGCTCCGATTGCCCGACGGCCGGGCCACGCGGCTGAAGGTGCGCTCGATGGTCGGGCTGTTGCCCCTGTGCGCGGTCACCGTGATGGAGGGAGAGCTCATCAAGCAGTATCCGGAGCTCGCCCCGCGCTTCCGGCGGTTCCTCGATGCGCGGCCCGAGCTGACCGCCTTCATCCAGGACCCTTCCAAGCGTGGAGAGAACGGCCGGTTCCTTGCCGCGGTGTTGAACGAAGAGAAGCTGCGGCGCGTGCTCGCCCGGATGCTCGACGAGCGGGAGTTCCTGAGCCCTTACGGGATTCGTTCCATCTCCCGGCATCACCACGAGCACCCATACGTGTTCAACCTCCGGGATCAGGAATACCGCGTGTCCTACCTGCCGGCCGAGTCCGACTCCGGCATGTTCGGCGGCAACTCCAACTGGCGCGGGCCGATCTGGATGCCGGTCAACGGGCTGATCATCCGGGCGCTTCTGCAGTACTACGCCTACTACGGCGACAGCTTCACGGTGGAGTGCCCGACCGGCTCCGGACGGCAGATGACGTTGTTCCAGATTGCCGAGGATCTGGGACGCCGGCTGTCCGCCATCTTCCTCAAGGACGGCCAGGGCCGGCGGCCCGTCTACGGTGGGACCCGGATCTTCCAGGAAGATCCCTACTGGCGCGATCACCTGTTGTTCTACGAGTACTTCCACGGCGACAACGGCGCCGGCCTCGGCGCCAGTCACCAGACCGGATGGACCGGCATCATCGCGCGGATCATGCACCTGTTCGCCACGACGACCGCCGAACAGGTGAGGCAGCGGGGGAAGGTGGCAGTCGTCTCGGAGTCCCGCCGCGCCGCCAGCACGCGTTAGCGCCGCTCACTGGGCATCCGGTCGGTCTCGACGCGGCAAGAGCGCGGCGAAGACCGGCCGGCGTGCTCCTGCGTTCGCCGGTCAGGAGCAACCGATGGCTCGCGTCACATCGGCGTTCGTCGCGACGACGCGTCTGGTCGGGCTCTGTATCCTGACGACGTCGTTCCGGCAGTCCCGGCTGCCCGAGCGCAGACGGCTCCTCCGGCTGCGACGGCGCCGGCAGCAGAACCCGCGGCCCAGGCGGCGACCGATCCTCTGGGACGCAACACACCTCGCGGCACGGTTCTCGGATTCCTGTACGCCGCCCGCAAAGGCGACACCGAGCTCGCCAGTCAATACCTGCTCACCAACCGCGGCGGAAACGCCGCGGCCGTCCTCAGTCATCAGCTGTTCGTCGTACTCGATGCGCGCCTGCCGGCTCGCCTGGCGCAAATCAGCGACGCTCCCGAAGGCGCGCGCGCGAATCCGATGAAGTCGGACCAGGAGATCGTGGGCGCGATCGAGAACGCCGATGGCACCGTCGACATCGTGGTCCAGCGGGTGGCACGCGCCGACGGGAGCCACATCTGGCTGTTCGCTGACGAAACGCTCGCCTCGATTCCCGCGCTGTACGAGGAAGTCACGCAGGGATGGGGCAATAGCGGTCTGGGCCGGCTGCTCACGCGCAGCG
The DNA here is from genome assembly GCA_963840865.1 of Vicinamibacterales bacterium. GTDB lineage: Bacteria > Acidobacteriota > Vicinamibacteria > Vicinamibacterales > Vicinamibacteraceae > CAWJAP01. The sequence continues at coordinate 57,703 of CAWJAP010000014.1, read as the reverse complement.
GTCTGCGACGGGTTCGACTGCTGGAATGGGTCGCCGTTCTGGTGGGCCTCCCGATTTTCTATTTCGCGACGGTGCTCCTGAACCGGATCCTGACGCGCGTCATCGGCCGCTGGTGGAAGCGGCTCTTCGGCGAATCCAGCTTCCTCGTCCGGGACGTCCTGCCGACGCCGGTTCGGCTGCTGCTCCTGGCGATTGCGATCCGCTGGCTGCTGTCGAGCGTGTCGCTGTCGCTCTTCGTGCGGCAATTCTGGTCGAACGCGGCCAGCCTGATGATGATCGCGGCCGTCGTCTGGCTGCTCATCCTGCTGAACGGCGAGATCGAACAGTACATTCGACGGCGGATTCCGACGTCGAACTTCGCGGCCGGCGTGTCGCTGCTGCGGCTCGTGCGCCGGGCCGCGGACGTCGTGGTGCTCTTTGCCGGCCTGCTCGTGATTCTCCGCCTGTTCGCCGTCGATGCGACGCCGGCGCTGGCCGGGCTGGGCGTCGGGGGCATCGCCGTGGCACTCGCCGCGCAGAAGACGCTCGAGAACGTCATTGCCGGAGCGTCGCTCGTCTTCGACCAGGCGATTCGGGTCGGGGATTTTCTGAAGATGGGCGAGGTCGTCGGCACGGTCGATCAGATCGGCCTGCGATCGACGCGCATCCGCACGCTCGATCGGACGGTCGTGAGCGTGCCGAACAGCCAGATCGCGAGCGTGAGCCTCGAGACGATGTCCATGCGCGACAAGTTCTGGTTCCATCCGGTCGTGGGCCTCCGCTACGAGACGACGTCGGCACAGCTCCGCACCGTCGTCGACGGCATCCGCCGCATGCTCGACGAACACCCGTCGGTCGATGCCGAGTCGGTCCGCGTCCGGTTCTTCCGGCTCGGCGCGTTCTCGCTCGACGTGGACGTCTCGGCGTACTTCTTCGCCCGCGACTGGAACGACTTCATGGAGATCCAGGAACAGCTCCTGTTCACCTTGACCGAGATCGTCAGCAACGCGGGCGCGGAGATCGCGTTTCCGTCGCAGACGATGTACATGGCGCCTGCGGCGAGCGGCGAGCCGCGAGCGCAAGAAGACCAGGTACCCGCCACCACCAGCCACATAGCCAGGCAGGGCGGGGGGCGCCCCTGAAGCGACCCCCTGCAGATGCGTGTGGGATCAGGGTTTTGGCTGCGGCAGCGGGTCGAAGCTGCCGCCGAGCGCCAGGTGCACGTTCACGCGCTGGACGCGCTGCTCGGCCTGCATTCGGATGAGAGCCGATTGGGTCGCATTCAGCGAGAGCTGCCGCTGCGTGACGAACCTCAAGTCCGTGCTGCCGACCTTGTACTGGCTCTGCACGATCTGGAGCGCGCGCTGATAGTCCGAGAGCGTCTCGGCGAGGATCCGCTCGCGATCGCGGGCGGCGAACTCGGCGGAGAGTGCGTTCTCGACGTCGCCAAACGCGCGCAGCCCGACGGCGGCATAGTTCGCGACCGCCTGTTTCTGCTCGGCGGTCCGGATCTCGACCTGCGTCTTTAGCGCACCGCCCTTGAAGACGGGCATGAGCAGGTTCCCGCCGAAGTTCCAAATGGGATTGTCGCGTTCCTGGAGCACGAAGAGCTCGCTCGAGATCGCGCTCAGACCGCCCGTCAACGAGATCACCGGCAGCCGCGCCGCCTTCGCCTCGTGCACCCGGTTGAAGGCCGCGGCCACGCGCCGCTCGGCGGCGATCACGTCGGGCCGGCGCTCGAGGAGCTCGGAGGGGAGCCCCGCCGGCACCGCCGTCGGGCTGGCCCGGCAGCTTCGGCGTGACGCTCGCCGCGGCCGCCGGGTATCGGCCGAGCAGGATCTCGAGGGCGCGAATCGCCTGTTCGCGCGACAGATCGATCTGACGCAGCGCGTCGCGGTAGGTGCCGACCGACGCGCGCGCGACGTAGATGTCTTCGTCGTTGCCGACGCCGACCTTGGATCGCTGTTCGGCGAGGCGCACCAGTTCCTCGCCGTCCTTGATCGTTCCGCGCGCCACGTCGGCCTGCAACCCGGCCTCGGTGGCCAGGAACCAGCTCCTGGCCACGGCCGCGGCGATCGACTGGCGGGCGTATTCGAAGTCGGCCTGCTCCGAGGCGGCGTCCGCGGCCGCTGCGGCGCGGCCGTATCTGACGCGCCCCCACAGATCGAGCTCCCACGTCGCGGTGAGGAGCGCGCCCTGCAGGCCGGTGTTGTCTCCCGACATCTTGCCGCCGCCGCGGGCGAGGACGTCGACCGACGGGTAGAGCCGCGCGCCGGCGAGCTTGGCATAGAGCATCGCCGTTTCGACACGGGCCGCGCCGACGCGCAGGTCGGCATTGTGCGCAATGGCTTCCACGACCGCGGCGCTGAGTTGCTCGTCCTGGAACGTGGCGAGCCAGCTGTCGGTAATGGCGCCGGTCGCGGCGCCCGCAGCCGTCCACTGGTCCGGCACCTTCAGGGTCGGCAGGGCCTCTTCCTTGAGCGCGGCCGTGTCGGGCGGCTTCTTGAGCACGCACGCCGGCATCGCCAGAAGGAGGCAGGCGAGAAGAGGCGCTGCGACGCCTCTTCCCGCGCGTGGTACCGATCGCGAAAGCGAGCCCGAAGCAGGCATGACGACCTTCGTCAGTGGAGACTGATGCTGTGCTTGATGATCACGTAGTCGAGATACGACGCCACCCGGAGGAGCACCTTGCGGATGATGTGGATCAGCGAAAGATGTTCGGTGTAGAGGGCGGCCGATCCGCGCGCGCCCGCGGCGACGAACAGCTTCTTGTCGTGGTCACCCACCACGAGCTTCACCGGGAAGCGGCCGGGCGGAGGGACGAACGTGGTACGCGGCAAATCGCCCGAGGCCTCGACCTGGCCCTGGCCCTGCGCCCAGATGATCGAATCGACGTGGGCCTTGATGACGCGCCCCGGGTAGGTGTCGAGCGTGATCTCGGCTTCGTTCCCGTTCGCGACCTGATGCAGCTCGTTCTGCCCGAAGAGGGCGAAGATCTGGTATTCCTCGTCAATGAACGTCATGACCTCGTTGAACGGCATGCCGGCGACGAAGAAGCCCGGACGGAGCATGACGTTCACCATCCTGCCGTTGCCGGGCGCGACGACGGTCGTCTGTGAAAGATCCCAGCGGGCGGTCTCGAGCTGAGCGCGCGTCGTTTCCACCTGCGCCTGCGCGACCCGCACCTGGGCCTGGGCCGTCGCGATCTGCGCTTTGACTTCCGCGACGCTCGCCAGATCGCCGTTGACCCGCCCGGAGAGCTTCTCCTTCACCTGGCTCTCCTCGGCACGGGCCGCGGCGATCTGCCCGGTCAGCTCCTTGACGTTCGTCTGCGCCTGCTCGAGATCGAACCGGTTCCCGGCGCCCGTGGACACGAGTTCGGTATTCTGCGCCACACGCTTTTGCGCCAGCTCCAGGGAAGCCGTCAGCCTTCCGATCTGGCTCGTGGCCTCGTTCAGCTGCTCGCCAAGCTGGCGCTCGCCCGACCGCGCGTCGGCCAGGCGCGCCTGGACCTCGGCCAGCCGTTGCTGTTCGGCGCCCACCTTCGCCTCATCCGACAGCAGCTTCGCTTCGAGTGAGTGCACCTCGTTCTGGTACGGGGTGGGGTCGATCTTGAACAGCACGTCGCCCTTCTTCACCGGCCGGTTGTTCTCGACCGGCACCTCGATGACCCTTCCCCGGACCTGCGAGACGATGGGCACGACGTAGTTGACGACCCGGACGTCGGTCGTCGTCGGTGCGAAGATGTTGAGCAGCAGCAGCATGATCGCGATGGCGACCACGGGGAAGATCGCCACGGCGACCTTCCAGGGCGTCGTCCAGGGCAGCAGCTTCAGCTTGATGAAGATCAGCCAGACGAAAAACGCGTAGACTCCCAGCAGCAGGATTTCCATCTACCGCTCCTCGCCCGTTGCGAACTTCGCTTCGAGCGTTTCGAGATCGGCGCGCAAGCCCGTCAACTCGGCGGCGGGCACGCGCCCTTCCAGCCGCGCGAGCCGTTCGTGAAGGCTCGCCTCCACGACCGTCTCCTCACCCGGGTACTCACCTTCGTCGTGTGCGTTGGGGTCCTGGTCGGTGCCGTAGGCCATCTTGTAGAAGACCGGTTTCGAGTACGCCCAGATCCAGGCCAGCGGCCAGAGGAGCCCTCCGAACACCAGCGACAGCAGGCACAGCGTGCGGATGGCCTCGAACTGCGGATGGTGCCGTTTGTGCGCGATCTTCTCCGGCAGGATGTGCACCATCCAGAACAGGACGATGAGCACGATCGGCACGATGAACAGGACGACAATGGCGAGGAAGGTCGCCAGCTTGTCTTCGACCTCGGGCGAGAACAGTGACGCATGGGCCTCGTCTGGCGCTGCCAGCAGCGCGGCGAGGACGAGAGCCGCCGCGCTCACTCGCGCCGCCCGACGTGACGCGCGTCCCGAAATTCCCTTCACGTGCGCTGTGACCATGGCGATGACCTGCGTGTCGACGCGCCGAACCAGCGGGCCGACTGGATAGCTTACCGGATTCCGGGTTCGACCAAGAGCACTCAACGTGCCATGCGCGTGCCTCGTCACGAGGGAGCCCGCAAGTCGATGACAGGTCGTCCCCTAGCAGACTCCGAAGGACGCATGCTCCACGCGCCGGAACTCTTCGATGTCGGGGGGCCTCCGGAATGCCGGAGGCGCTCGGCGACCGATGGGCGTTTACCGTCTCACACACGGATGGTGACTGCCGCGCTCAGTTGAAACTGCAGCCGCGTTTCGGCGGGCAGCGTCAGATGTTCCTCGCCCTGGGACGCCACGGCGGCGCCGGTTGCGCCTCCGACGGCCGCGCCGATGGCCGCCCCTCCACCGCCGCCCGCAATGCCGCCCACGATGGCGCCGAGGCCTGCGCCCCCGCCGACCTTGCGGGCGGTCCGCTTGCCTTCGCCCTTGCCCTTCGTTTCGACATACGAGGTGGTGACCTGATGAACCATGCCGCCGAAGGCAACGGTGTTGAGCTTCAACGAGATCTTGTCGCTGCCCTTCATCTTCCCCGACTGCTCCACGTGCACCGCCTGCACGACCGCGGAGGCGCCGCGCGGAATGGTAATCGCGCCCCCCACCATGACCGGATCGTCCACCACCGCTTTGAACGTCTGGCCAGCCTGCGACACATCCACGTCGATGCCCTGCGTCAGGCGCACGTTCACCATCGTCCCGGCCGGAATCGTCACGGCCTTCGGTGCGGGCGCTGGCGCCGGGGGTGCGGCGGCGGGCGCCGCGCCGGCCGTTGCGGCAGGCTTGGCCGCAGGCTTGGGCGCCGATGGCGGCGGCGATGGCGGCTTCCGTGGTGTGAATTCGACGGCGATGGCTTCGCCGATCGGGATCTCCGAAACCTGACCGCTGTCGAGGAGCACGCGCACGGCCCTGCTGTCGGCGCCGATGAAGACGCCCTCGACAACCTTGCCGGACTTCAGCTTGACCTTGTCGGCCGACAACGACACTCCCGCGGCCAGCACCAGCGCCAGCAGCGATGCCGTCCAACGCGCACGGTGGATGCTCATCTCCGGGTTCTCTTTCCGCGTCACTGAACGATGGGAAGGGCGGCCGAGATCTGCAGATCGATCAGCAGCAGCATCTGGTGCTCCACCTGCAGGAACCGGAGGGCCGTCCGCGCGGGCAGCGCCTTTTTGACGCGTTCGTAGCACCTGGCCTTGACGGTCTGCCGGCGTGCCTCGAGGTCGATGGCCTGACTGCCGAGCTTTTCCGCGAGCGCATCGGTCAGCTGCGAATAGTTGCGCGCGTATTCCGCAATCAGCGCGGCCCGCTCGTCCCCCAGCTTCGCCATCTCGACTTCGTACTCGCGGTAGATCGGCCAGAAGGCGGCATCCTCCGCCTCGGTGAATCCCATCATCTGCGTGAGAATCGCCACTTTCTGGGCCCGCAGGTCGCTGCGAAGCAGCTCCGCATACGCGCTGAGATTGAGCGACTTTGCCTGCGGCTCGGCGATCGGGGCCGATTGCGCGCGAAGCACCAAGCCGCTCGTCACGACCAGGACGAGCGTCGCCAACGTTGCTCGACTCACGTTCATCACTCCAGAGCGGTCGCCGCCTCGCCGTTAAAAGGGCGCCGGCGTTCGAACCGGGGCCAGTGGATTGCAAGCGCCGGGCCGTCCGGTGCAGGCGCCGTCATCCTTGTGAAATACCGCGATTCTGGCGGAGGCCCCGCGGCCAGAATTCCGGCATTTCGGAGGAACTCCGCTCGCCCGGAGGCACGCGCACCACGCACGATCGCCCTAATCCGGCGGGCGAAGGCCCCAATTGCCCGAAACACCGCGATTCTGCGGGCTGCCGCAGGCGTGCGGCCACTTCGGCATGCTCCCTGCTATGAGGCGGAGCGTGTGGTCGATCCGATGCCGATGACGGTGCACCACGAGCACGGCAACGTGTACCGGGTCGAAATCCGCGGGATCCTGCGGACCTCCGAGTTCGCGCAATGCCAGGGCGTACTGGTCCAGCAGATGCGCCGCGTCGGCGAGGTCAGGCTGCTCTTCGTGCTCGAAGACTTCGACGGATGGGAGCCGCACGAGGACTGGCGTGACCTGTCGTTCTACGTCGAGCACGGCGACCGCATCGAACGCATCGCCATCGTCGGCGACGAACGATGGAGGAGCGAGGCGCTCATGTTCGCGAGCGCGGACCTGCGGAAGGCCCCTGTCGAGTTCTTTTCGAGGGATGATGTCGTTCGAGCCCGCGCCTGGCTGTCGGCCTGAACGCCGACGGCAGAAAGTGATGCAGTGATGACGCACGCAACCCGTTCATGCCGCGTGGTGGCGACGATAGTCGTGCTGGCGCTCAGTGTCCCGCCATCGGTACCCGTCGGCGCCATCGCGGGCATCTCCGGACAGGCTGCGACCAATCCGGCGAGTCCCCCCGCCCAGGCGCAACCGGCTCCGGCGACCGCGGCCGCCGCGGCCGCACCCATCGATGGCGGTTGGCCGCGTTTCTACGACCTGCCAAGCGGCGCCACGCTATTGATCTACCAGCCGCAGATCGCCAGTTGGGACAAGCAGGCGCACCTCGTCGCGTTCAGTGCCGTGTCCCACCGGACCAAAGGGGCCGAGAAGCCCGCCGTCGGCACGATCAAGCTCGAGGCGGACACGAAGGTGGCGCTCGAGGAGCGGCTGGTCAGCCTGGAGGGGTTCAAGATCGTCGAAGCGAACTTCCAGACGCTGCCGAAGGAGCAGGTCCAGGAGCTCGTGGCGCAGATCGACAAGACGATTCCGAAGGACGATCGGGTGATCGCGCTCGATCGCATCCTCGCGAATCTCGACAAGAGCGGGATCGTCCCGAAGGCTGCCGAAGGCCTCAAAGCGGATCCTCCGACCATTTTCTTCAGCAAGACACCCGCCGTCATCGTCAATCTGGATGGCGAGCCGATCTGGAGCCCGATCAAGGACAACGACCTGAAGTATGCGGTCAACACGAACTGGGATCTGTTCCAGTACGCGCCGACCAACACGCTCTACCTGCGACACGACGAGGGGTGGCTCAAGGCGGCCGATCTCAAAGGTCCCTGGTCGGCGGGGGGAACGCTGCCCGAGAGCTTCAAGAAGCTCCCGGCCGAAGAAAACTGGAAGGACGTGAAAGCGAGCATTCCCGGGAAGCCGATCAAGTCCGTGCCGAAGGTCTTCGTGAGCAATCAGCCGGCGGAGCTCATTCTGCTCACCGGCGAGCCCAGCTATTCGTTGGTCGCCGGCACCGGGCTCCTGTGGGTGAGCAACACCGAGAGCGACGTCTTCCGAATGGGAAAGACCGGACCCGTGTATTACCTCGTCGCCGGCCGGTGGTTCACGGCACCCGACTTCACCGGGCCGTGGACGTTCGCCACGCCCACGCTGCCCGCGGATTTCAAGACGATCTCGCTCGAGCATCCCCGCTCGCGCGTGCTGGCGTCGGTGCCGGGGACCAATCAGGCCGCCGAGGCCGTGCTCATCGCTCAGGTGCCGCAGACCGCGCGCGTGAACAGGAAGGAGCTGAAGGCGCCCGAGATCGACTTCCAGGGTGAGCCGTCGTTCACGCCCATCGAGCAGACCACCGTTCAGCGCGCGCAGAACACCGACAAAGACGTCTTCAAAGTCGGCGATTCCTACTACATGTGCCACCAGGGCGTGTGGTTCGTGGGAAAGAGCCCCACCGGTCCCTGGGAGGTCGCCACGTCCGTGCCGGAGGAGATCTACAAGATCCCAACGAGCTCTCCGGCGCATCACGTGACCTACGTAACCGTCGAAGAAGACGATGACGATGACGATGACTGGGTCGTGTATGCGGCGGCGGCCGGCTACACCGGGATGATGATCGGGTGGGGCTGCGCGGTGTGGGGAAGCGGTTGGTACTATCCGCCCTACTACGGGTACGGCGGCTTCTATCCGTACTGCTATCCGTACCTCCCGACCTACGGGTACTCCGCCTTTTACAACCCGTGGACGGGCGCATACGGGCGCAGCGCCAGGGTCTACGGTCCCTATGGCGGCGCCGGCGTCGGCGCTCGCTACAACCCGCGGACCGGAACCTATTCGCGAGGCGCGGCTGCATGGGGACCGTACGGTGCGCGCGGCGTCGCAACCGCCTACAACCCGCGCACCGGCGCCTACGGAGCGACGCGGCAAGGATCGAACCCGTACGGAAGCTGGGGTTCGACCGCGGTGCAGCGCGGCGACGACTGGGCGAAGACGAACCGCTACACGAACCGGCGCACCGATACGACCACACGAACGATCAGAACCGACGATGGCTCGGCCGTGACGCGGCGCGGGGACCAGGGCTTCGTCGGCGTGGGGTCGAGTGGCGACGTGTACGCGGGGAGGGACGGCAACGCCTACCGGCGGCAGGACGGCACGTGGCAGAAGTACGACAACGGCGGCTGGTCGAACACCGAGAACCAGCCGGGCGAGCGGCCCCGGCCGACGGAGCGATCGACGACCGACGACCGCCCGAGCTCCGTCGATCGCGGCACGACGGATCAGCTCGATCGCGATGCGGCGGCGCGCCGCGAGGGCAGTCAGCGCACGACCAATCACGGGAACTACCGAAGCGGCGGCGGCAGTACGGGAAGTTATCGCGGCGGTGGCGGCGGCGGGCGCGGCGGCGGCGGGCGCGGCGGCGGCGGCAGGCGCCGCTGAGGGGTGACGTCAGCGGGAGTCATGACCCAGTCATCGGCGTCGGCTGTCACGCGCGAGCGCGTGTCACGCACCAATCCAGCCCGACAAGGACCAGTCATGAGATGGAACGTCGGAATTGCCGGTCGGGCCGCGATTCTTCACCAGCTCGCGATCGTCGTGTCGAACGACGACATACGCCTCGACATCCACGGCGATCGCGTGCTGCTGACCGGTACGAGGCTCGACGCCTTCGGTGAGGTCGCGAACGTGCGGCGCGAGGCCGAGCGCATCGTCACCATTCTGTCCGCGTTTGCGCGCCTGTTGTTTGGCAGTCTCGATTCGCTGTGCGTCGTCGACGTCACCAAGGTGGGCGAGCCGGAGGTCGAAGATGCCGCGAGCGCACCGTTCGGTGGCTCGCAGGCGTTTCAAGCCTTGCGCCCCGTCACGGTGCCAGACACGAGCGGCGCGTCGGAGGCGTGGCCGAAGTCGTCATTGTTCCAATCGCTGCGGCTCGTGCTGTCGAATCCGGCGATGGAGGCGGTGCTCAGCCTGCGCGACACCAGCAGGCTCGATTGGAGCCGGCTCGTTCAGATGTGCCGGCTGATCGAAGAGGCGACGCGGCGTCTTCCTCCGGGTGTGGGATTCTCCAGGATTCCTCAGAAAGCCATTCAACGACTCTACGACGCGGCGAGGCGCGCCGGTGAAATCGGCCAGGCGCACGGCGAGGGGAAGGTCGCCGAGAGCTCGTCGCGATGGATGACCCTCCCGGAAGCAGGGAATCTGATCGATCGCCTGATCATCACGTGGCTTGGCTCGGCAGCACGGCACTCCCACGCCGCACGATTGGGTCGAATCGCGAGAGAAGGGGAGCTGGTGGCCGCGGGCCCGAACCATTCCCCAACCCCGTCCTCGAGGGCGAAGGCGCGTCAGCCGCAGCGGACGCGAACGCCCAGGGCGGGGTCCGGTCCCTCGGGCGCACCGCGGAGGAGCTCGACGAGAACGAGCGGGTGGGCGCAGGACCGCACGGAGCCCGATCACCGACGGACTCCGTAGCCCTTCGAAGACTCGGTTGCGTCCGGCAGGCCGTTTGCGCAAGGCGCGCCGCTGTCGGGGCGCTGCCGAGGCCCAACCAAGCTGGCGGAGCCGTCCTACTTTCTGCTGGCCGACCAGCCAGACCCGTTCATCGTGGTGCCATTCACGTGGCCGGTGTACGTCTGGCTGCCAGCCGTGAACGCGATCTCCTCGCCATTGAGCTTGCCGTTCGTGATTGGCGTCGAGCCGAGGCTGCCCGAAACCACCTGGTACTGCTGCTTCAGCGTGAGTGTCTGGTTGCCGAGCTGCCACGTGCCGGCGACCTTCGCGGGGACGACCCACGTCAGCGCCGTGCACCACGACGTGCACGGTTCCGCGGTTTCCTGGACGTCGGGCTCCCAGTCGCCCATCGTGAACGTGTTCGACGAAATCCGTGTGCCCGGCTTGAGGTCGAGCAGCTTCGGACGCAGACGCAGATTGATCTCGGGCAGGAGAAACATCGTGATGACCGTCGCTTTCGAGAGGTCGGCCTCGAACAGGTCGCCCTGGACGAACGTCACCTTGTCGGCCACGCCGGCCTCCTTCGCCAGGCGCTGCGACAGCGCCACCATCTCCGGATTGAACTCGACGCCGACGGCCGTTGCGCCCTTCTTGGCGGCGCTGATCACCGTGATGCCATTACCCGATCCCAGGTCGATGACGTAATCACTGGCTGTGACGTGGGTGAGCTCCAACATCTTGTCCACGGTGGCCTGCGGCGTTGGCACCCAGACGACATCCTTCCCGGCCTGACCGCTGACGGGTTCGAAAGGTTTCGGGGCGGGCTGCGGCGCCTGGGCGTACGCGCTCGCCGCGATCAGCGACAACGCGGTCACGACGAGACCGCGTCGAAAATATCTCGGACGAATCATGACAAGTTCCTCCCCATTACCACGGCCATTCACGACGTTGCTGATGACGTGCTGATCATAATTCGCACGAGCCGCGTCTTGCAGCCTCCACACCGGCTGGCTCGGGCGCGGCTCGGGCGCTACCTGGCGGCGACATCATACGCATAGAGTGTGTTCTGATCGCGGATGAAGAGCTTGCCACCAGACACGACCGGGTGGCTCCAGGTGGGCAGACCTCCGGTCTCGAGTCGGAAGCGACCGTGTTCGACATATCGTTCCGGATTGGCTTCCGCGAGACCGACCACGCCGTTCTCGCCGAACACGTAGAGCCGCTCGTCAGCGAAGATCAGCGACCCTTTACCCACGCTGCGATCGCGCCAGGCAACCTTGCCCGTGTCGAAGTGCATCGCGGTCAGGATTGTCGAGGAGAACCCATAGACGTAGTCCCCGACCAGTACCGAACTGGCGTGGTGATTGCGCATCTCCTTCGTGAAGTAGACCTCCGAAGCGTTCATCTGAGCACCTGAGGCCGTCAGCGCCAGCAGTGCCGCCCCGGTTCCGTAGTCCGACGACAGGAACACGCGGTTGCCGCGCACGAGTGGCGTCGCGACATTCGCAACATCGTTGGCTACGCGGTCGTAGCTCCACAGCAGCCGCCCGTCGTTGACGTCCAGACCGAGCGCGCGCGCGCCCGTGAATACGATGACCTGGCGGAGGCCACCGACCTCGTGCAGGATGGCCGACGAATAGCCGGGCTCGTCGCTCTGCGACTTCCAGATCAACGAGCCGTCCGTCTTGCGGAGTGCGACGATCGCCGCGCCGCGGCCGCCGGGCGTCACGATGATGCGATCGCCCGCGACGAGCGGGGACTCGCTCAGCCCCCACCGGATGTTCGACCCGCCGTACTTCTCGAGGAGGTTCTGCTTCCAGAAAACCTTGCCGCTGGAGGCATCGAGCACCGACAGATCGCCGCTCGACCCGAACACGTACAAACGGTTGCCGTCGACCGTTGGCGTCGCACGAGGGCCATCACCGCGGTCATTCGTGAACCGCCGGCCATTGGCCGCTTCCCACAGTTTCTTGCCCGAGCCGGTGTCGAAGGCGAACACGTATTCCGTGTCCTGCCGCGCTCCGAGGGTAAACAGACGGCCGTCCGCGACCGCAAACGATGAATAGCCCTCTCCCGCCCCAGAGACCCGCCACGCCAGCGGCGGTCCAGCCGCGGGCCACTGCTTCAGGAGGCCGGTTTCGGTGGACACGCCGTTGCGGCCAGGGCCGCGCCACTGCGGCCAGTCCGCTGGCGCGCTGCGGATGGCGGCAGACACGGAAAGGATGAGCAGCGAACTCACTATCGCTTGACGCGTGGGCAACACGATCATGCGGTTTGTTACGCCCCCCGATTGTCGGTTGTTGCAGGAGACGCGAGCGGCTTGGGGCCAATTAGAATTGCCCCGTGCCTCTGCTGCTTCTGACCTCCGAACGGTTTGGCCACCACCTGACGCCACCGGGTCATCCGGAACGGCCCGAGCGTGCCCGTGTGCTGACGGGGGCTGCGCTCGAGTGGCGCGATCGGGCTGGGGAAGTGGCCGAGCCGATTCCGGCCACGCGAGAGGCGCTCGTTCGCGTTCATGACGCCGACTACGTCGATACCATCCTCGCGACCTCGGGGCGTGCGGTTCAATTGGATCCGGACACCTACACCTCGCCGGAAAGTGCGGACGTCGCGCTGCTGGCGGCCGGCGCCGTCATGGACGGGGTCGATCACGCGATGTCGGGCGATGGCCCGGCGTTCGCGCTCGTGCGGCCCCCCGGCCATCACGCCGAGGCGGACCGCGCGATGGGGTTCTGCCTGTTCAACAACGTGGCGGTGGGCGCCGCTCACGCGCGGGCGCGAGGGGCCGGGCGTATCGCCATCGTCGACATCGACGTCCACCACGGCAATGGAACGCAGTGGATGTTCTACGAGGATCCCGACGTCCTCTACCTGTCGCTGCATCAGTTCCCGTTCTACCCGGGCACGGGCGCGGCGACCGAGGTCGGGCGAGGCGACGGTCTCGGCCGAACCGTGAACATCCCGCTCGAAGCGGGCGCTGACGACGCCGATTACGCGGCGGCCTTTCGCGCGGTCGTGGAGCCGGTGCTGGCCGAGTTCGCCGCCGATCTGCTGCTGGTCTCGGCGGGCTACGATGCGCACGAGCGCGATCCACTCGCCCAGATGCGCGTCACTACCCCCGGGTATCGCGCCATGGTGGCGTCCCTCTGGGCGTCTGCGGCCGCGCGTGACGGGCGCCTCGTCGCCGTGACCGAAGGCGGCTACGACCTGCAGGCGCTGGGCCAGGGTCTCGACGAGACGGTGAACGTCCTCTCGTCCCCGGCGGCAGAGCCCGCCTGGGCCGATGGCCCGGCCGTTCGAGGGGGGCGGGCGATCTCCGCCGTTCGGGCGGTCCAGAAGCCCTTCTGGCGTCAGCTATAATTCGTGGTTCGGCCCTCCGCCAAACCGGCCGCCCTAATCGTCGTGTCTGATTACAAGCCCCAAACCATCGAGCGCAAGTGGCAGCAGCGCTGGACCGACTCGGCCGAGTTCGAGGTCGAGGCCGATTCATCCCGTCCGAAGTTCTACTGCCTCGAGATGTTCGCCTACCCGTCGGGCCACGCACACGTGGGCCACGTGCGGAACTACATGATTGGCGACATCGTGGCGCGGCTGAAGCGCATGCAGGGGTACAACGTCCTGCATCCGTTCGGCTGGGACGCGTTCGGACTGCCTGCCGAGAATGCGGCGATCAAGAACAACGTCCATCCCGAGACGTGGACGCTGAACAACATCGCCCACATGAAGGGGCAGCTCCAGCGGCTGGGCATCAGCTACGCCTGGGGACGCGAGATTGCGACGTGCCTGCCCGAGTACTACCGGTGGAACCAGTGGCTGTTCCTCCGGATGCTCGAGCGCGGCCTCGCGTATCGGCGGCGGTCGACGGTCAACTGGTGTCCGAGCTGCCAGACCGTGCTCGCCAACGAGCAGGTCGTCGATGGCGGCTGCTGGCGGTGCGGCACGCCGGTGACCACGCGCGAGCTCGAGCAGTGGTTCCTGCGCATCACGAAGTACGCCGACGAGCTGCTCGACGCCGCGCTCACGCAGCTCGGCGAGTGGCCCGAGAAGGTTCTGACGATGCAGCAGAACTGGATCGGCCGATCGGAGGGCGTGCAGGCGAGGTTCCCGCTCGTCGACCCTGACGGCACGTCAGGGCGGCGGCACGTCGAGATCTTCACGACCCGCATCGACACGATCTTCGGTGCGACGTTCGTTTTGCTCGCGCCCGAGCATCCGCTGGTCGAGGAGTTCGTACGCGAAGCGCGGAACTCGGCCGAGCTGGCGGCCCAGGTGAAACGGTTCCGATCGCAGGACCGCATCGCCCGCATGACGGGCGAGGTCGAGAAGGAAGGGTTCGACACGGGACGGAAGGCCATCAACCCCTACACGGGCGAGCCGATCCCCATCTGGGTCGCGAACTTCGTCCTCGCCGAGTACGGCACCGGCGCCATCATGTCGGTGCCCTACGGCGACGCCCGCGACTTCGAGTTCGCGCGGAAGTACGGCCTGCCCATTCGCGCCGTCGTGGCGCCCGACGACAACGGACGGCCCGGTCCGGCCTTCGATCCGTCGACGATGACCGAGGCGTACGAGGGCTGGGGGTGGAGCGTCAACTCCGGAGAGTTCAGCGGACGGCCGTCGCGCGATGCGTGGAACGCGATGGCCGATTGGGCCGCGTCGCACGGCGTCGGGGAGCGCGTCACGCAGTATCGCCTGAAGGACTGGGGCATCTCGCGCCAGCGCTACTGGGGGACGCCGATTCCCGTCATCCACTGTCCGACCTGCGGTGTCGTCCCGGTGCCGGACGAGGATCTTCCGGTCGTGCTGCCGAGGGTGGCGCAGTTCAGCGGCCTGGGCGATTCGCCGCTCGCGCAGATCGACGATTGGGTGAACGTGTCCTGTCCGCAATGCGGCCGTCCCGCGAAGCGCGAGACCGACACGATGGACACGTTCGTCGACTCGTCGTGGTACTTCTACCGCTTCTGCGACCCCCAGAACACGTTGCTGCCGTTCGCGCCGGAGAAAGTGCGCTACTGGGCGCCGGTCGATTTCTACAGCGGCGGCGTCGAGCACGCGATCCTTCATCTCATCTACTCGCGCTTCTTCGCGCGCGTGTTCCGCGACCTCGGGCTGGTCGAGCACGACGAGCCGTTCTCGCGCCTCCTCACGCAGGGGATGGTGCTCAAGGACGGCAACGTCATGTCCAAATCGAAGGGCAACGTCGTCGATCCGGACGACATGATCGGCAGGTTCGGAGCCGATGCCCTTCGGCTGTACGTGATGTTCGTCGCACCGCCGGAGAAGGAAGTCGAGTGGATCGACTCGGGGCTCGAGGGGAGCTTCCGGTTTCTGGCGCGGGTCTGGCGCATGGTCGAGCCGCTCGCGCCGGCTTTGCGCGGCCGGCGCATCGCGGATTTCGGCCCGCTCGATCTCGACGCGTCGCACCGCGCGCTCCGGCGCAAGACGCACCAGACGATCGAGCGCGTGACGGCGGATCTCTATCCGCGCGTCCATCTCAACACGGCCGTCGCCGCGCTGCACGAGCTGGTGAACGAGATCTATGCCTTCGCGGATCGCACCGGCCTTGCGCCGCAGGGTCGGCTACCCGAGCAGGCGCCGTCCGCCGATGCGCTCCCGGCGGCCACGCGTGCCGTGCTCGCCGAAGCGTTCGAGTCGCTGGTGCTGATGCTGTCGCCGTTCGCGCCGCACATGACCGAAGAGCTCTGGGAGGCGCTCGGTCACGAGGCCGGTGTGATTGCGGCGGGCTGGCCGGTCGCGGACTCCGCGGTCGCGGCGGCCGAGTCCATCGTCGTGCCCGTCCAGGTCAATGGCAAGGTTCGCGGGCGGGTGACGGTCTCGCCAGATGTGTCGGACGCCGACCTCGAGGCGGCGGCGCTCGCCGACCAGCAGGTCCGGAACTACACTCAGGGCAAGAGCGTGGTAAAGGTCGTCATCGCCCGCGGCCGTCTCGTGAGCATCGTCGTCAAATAGCAGGAGCGCCGGTTGAGTCCGTCCAGCACGTATCGAGTCGTTCGTCTCGCCCTGGTCATTGGAATGCTCGGTCCTCTCCCTGGCTGCGGCTACGCGCTCGCCGGGAGGGGCTCGTCGCTGCCCGCGTACATCCGGACGGTCGGCGTTCCCCTCTTCGGCAACGCGACGTCGGTCTTCGACGTCGAGCAACTGCTGACGCAGCGCGTCCGCCTCGAGTTCATCGGCCGCGGCCGATACAAGGTGGTGCCCGAAGCCACGAACACGGATGCCGTACTCAAGGGCGACATCACGTCGATCTCGATCCGGCCCACCGCGTTCAACGATCAGCAGCAGGCCTCCCGCTACGAAATCACGCTCGTCATCAAGGTCGAGTTCAAGGACAACAAGGCGGACAAGGTCCTTTACGAGAATCCTGCGCAGACCTTCAAGGAAGAGTACGACGTGACCAACGCCGCGTCGGCCGACGTGACCTCGTTCCTGCAGCAGAACGTGAACGCGTTCGAGCGCCTCGCCAACGACTTTGCGAAGACGGTCGTCAACTCGATCCTCGAAGCGTTCTGAGGCCGCGCTCGACCTGCCATGCCCACGTTGACGCTCGACGCGCTGCGGGCACAGCTTGCTCGGGAGCCCCTGCACCCGGTCTATCTCGTGATCGGAGACGACGAGCGCGGGAAGGCGGAGGTCGTCGACGTCTTCGTCAGTGCCGTTCCCGAAGACGTGCAGGCCTTTGCGCTCGAGCGCGTGTCAGCCCTTGATGCCGACGCGGGCGCCGTGGTCGCGTCCGCGCGCACGCCGCCGCTCATCGGCGATCGGCGCGTGCTGATCGTCACGCGGGCCGAGCGATGGTTCGTCGGCCGCCGCCGCAAGGCCGATGGGGAAGAAGCGCCTGTCGAGGACAAGCCGGAAGCGCCCGGCGACCTCGCCCCGCTCGACGCCTACCTCGAATCACCCGACCCGCTCGCAACCGTGGTCTTCGTCGCCGAGGACGTGAACCGGACGCTGCGGACGGTCAAGGCGCTGCTCAGGCAGGCCACGATTGTCGAGTGCTGGGGACTGAAGGACGAGAAGGAGGTCAAAGGGCCGGCCATCGGCAGCGCCCTCGACAGGGGAGGCAAGCTCGCCGCTTCGATCCTGCAGAAGGCGGGGCTGACCATCGATCGGCGGGCCGTCCAGCCGCTCGTCGAGCATGCGGGCACCGACATTGGCGTGCTGCGCGGTGCGCTCGACCGTCTGGTGTTGTATTGCCACGGGCGGAAGGAAGTGACCCTGGACGATGTCAAAGCCATCGTCGGGGCGGCGGCGCTCGTCGACGACTGGGCCATGGTCAACGCGATCGAGCGCGGGAACGCGCGCGAGGCGTTGCGCCAGCTGCACCTGCTCATCGAGGATGGCGGCCCGTACCGGACGCTCGGGCAGCTCGCATGGTTCGTCCGCAGCCGGCTGGCGCCGAATGCTCCGCTCGACCGGGCCCGCCTGCTGGTCGATGCGGTGTTTCAGACCGATCTGGCGATCAAGACATCGGGAGGCGAGCCGCAGGTCCTGCTCGAGCGGCTGGTCGTGGAGTTGTGCGCCGCCATCGGGCGTCCCGGCGGCCGTGGAGGCTACGAGCCGCGGCGAGAGGGCGGCTGGCGGCCGTGACGAGCACGCGGAGGTTACTGCGATTCAGCTGTCTTCCAGCCCGTCCACGGGCTGGCGCGCTGGCCGCTGAGGTGCCAGCGCCTAGGAAAGGCGGGCGGCGAGCCGGGCCTTGTAGCGGCCGGCCGCGTTCTTGTGGATGACGCCCTTCTTGGCGGCCTTGTCGATGAGCGAGACGGTTTCGCTCAGCGATTTCTTGACCTCGGCGGCCTTGCCGGCGTCGATCGCAACCCGAACCTGCTTCAAAGCCGTGCGCAGGCGGGAGCGGTACTGACGGTTGCGCTCGCGATTGACGAGACTCTGGCGGTGCGCCTTGATTGCGGAAGCGTGATTGGCCACGTCTGATTGTCCTCGAACCATTCTGCGTCGGCCTGTCCCCAGCCCGGGTCGCCGCCCGCATCCAAACTACACACGATACCATGGCGGCGCCCCGACGGGAAATCTGGGGTCAGGAGTCGCGCGACCGGTCCTTGTGGCGCCGCTCGTGCGCCAGGCGCCGTGCGCGCCGAGCCTGGTCCCAACGCGCCGCCGAGGGCGCCGGCAACCCCGGCTGGGCCAGCCGCAAGAGGTCGATGATCCGCTGTTCCTCGGGAGTCGGAGGCGGCGTGACGTCCTCGTAGAGCTGTCGCGCTTCGGCCTTCGGGACGTGCTTCTCGGCGAGGCCGCGGACCACCACGCGCTGCACGCGGCCCGGCGGCCGGCTGATCGCGATCGCGTCGCCCGGCTTGAGCTCGCGATGCGGTTTGGCGCGCAGCCCGTTCACTTCGATCTTCCCGCCATCGCACGCGCGCTGGGCATCCGAGCGCGTCCTGAAGAGGCACGCCACGTCGAGCCAGACGTCGAGCCGGACTCGATCGGGCGACGATTCGGCGTCTCGATCGCGCACCGTTCAATTATGCTCGATGCGTGCTGGCCTCCATCCTCCGCAGCCTCGGCCTCGACGTCGAGGTCGACCGAACCGGCGCCGGATCCTCGGCCCTCGACGCCATCGCCGACGCGCTCGAGCACATGGATCCGTCCGAAGCGCGGGAAACCGCGGCGTTCGCCTATCTTCTGAGCCGCGTCGCGCACGCGGACCATGTCGTGAACGAGTCCGAGCGCGAGTCGATGGAGCGCATGCTCGTGGACCGGGTGGGCCTCGAGCCCGAGCGCGCCCGCATCGTGGCGGCGCTCGCGACCAGTCAGCTGATTCACGTGCGCGGCACCGAGGACTATCTCGTCACGCGCGAGTTCGCGGCCTCGGCCACGCCTGAACGGAAGCGCGCGCTGGTCGACGCCATGTTCGCCGTGTGCGCGTCGGATGCGTCGATTCTGACGATCGAGGACAACGAAATCCGGCGCGTCGCGACCGGGATCGGCGTCGAGCACCGCGACTTCGTCGCCATCCGCAGTCGCTATCGGGATCGTCTCGCGGTGCTGAAGCGCAGCGAAGCGCCGACGGGCGAGTGAGCCGACCAACGGTCTTCAGTCTCGGTCGTCAGTCTTCGGTCTTCAGTCTGCGGTCAGTACGGGTGCTGGACCGCCCGGGCTACAGACCGCCGACTACGGGCCAGCCAGCTTCGGACGTCCTCGGACAATTTCAGAAGGCCTTCCCAGCGTCGTAGCCTTTTAGCCCTAGAGGTCGACGGCCGAAGAGTGAGAACGGATGCGGCCGTGGCGGACCCGTAATGTGTTCCACGCGTCGAGGGCGAGATCATGTTGAGAGCCGCTATCGGCATGAGGGTCATTCGAACAAATGGGGCAACTGGCCAGGTCATAGCGGTCGAGGAGGACGGCCGGTTCACGGTAAGGATGGACTCAGGTCCGACGTGGTATCGGATGCCGCCCTCTACTACCGAGTTTCGAACAGAGACGGTTGAAGACCGTTTTCAGGTCAATGGTCCGATTCGTCCGAGCCTTCGGTCTCAACTCGAAGCATTGGAACGAGGCGAGACAAAGGAGGCTCCGACCGTTATCGCTGAGTTCGAAACGCTGTCCGAGTTCCGAGCGGTTCACGCCGTTTGCACATCGCTCTGGAAGCAGGGCCTTCCCGTGGATTTCTTCCTGCTCATAAAGGATTCCAAGGCCCTGCGCAGGACGAGAGATCTCAAAGGCGCGATTACCCAGGCGGAGAAGGCAGAGAAGTATGCAGCCAGCTCAAAAGAGCGCGGTATAGCATTCACGTTACTGGCTGCGGCTCTTGCGGTGCTGCTGGGCGCGCTACCGAAGCCATGGATGCCTGCGTTCGAGCCAGGCAATACGATGGTGATGCCTATCACTGGCTCCGCGTCATGGCCAAGGTGTTTGCCAAGGGTGGCCGCGTCGATGATGCGGAAGGAGCGTTCGATGAGGCAGACCGTCGAGAAGAGCAAAGGATAGCGGACCAGCTACGCGCTGTCGATACTCTCATTCGCAGTGGACGACGTTCGGAAGTGGACCAGATCAGAGACCATATCCAACGGGCATGGCCTGCTTCGCTAGCGAAGAGAGCTCTCGCTGCAATTGACGCGCTCCTGTCCGCACCCGCACATTGAGCTTGGTTCGCACGCGGTCGATAACTGCAACGACGGCCGAACAAGAAGGTGGGCCGAATGTGGAGACGCTCAATAGGAGGTAGAAGAGCGCACGAATCCGACCAAGCCTAGCGAAGGTCGACGGCCCGCGGGTTTGTAGCCTGTAGCCCGAGACCGACGACTGAAGACCGTCGACCGAAGACCGTTTCAGGGCTGCGGCTCTTCCGGCTCTTCGCCGGCTTCCACGGCCCGGCGCGACCGCACGACCTCGTAGGTCCCGCTCGCCGGCTTGCGGCTCGTATAGCGCACCACTTCCTCGCCGTCCACGATCTCGACGACGCGATAGACTACGGCCTTGGGCGCGCTGCCAACGCCGCCGGTGCGGGCCGAGACCTTCTTCACGTAGTCGCGGGTTTCCCGGTAGGGCGGAATGACGCGGCCGTACTTGTTCACGGCGCCGGGGCCGGCGTTGTAGGCCGCGAGCGCGAGCTCCTCGTTGCCGCCGAACTCGTCGAGCAGCGATCGCAGATAGGTCACGCCGCCGCGAATGTTCTGCTTCGGGTCGTAGGGATTGGTGACGCCGAGCTCCGCCGCGGTGTCGGGCATCAGCTGCATCAGACCCATCGCGCCGACGCGCGATCGCGCGCGCGGGTTGAACGCCGATTCGACCTGGATGACGGCGCGCACGAGATCGGCGCGGACGCCGTGCCGCTCCGCCTGCTCGTCGATCACATCGTCCCACTGGCTGGCGCGCACGCTTGCCGCCGATCCCGAGGTCGTCCGAATGCTGGACGACCCGCGGATGGCATACGTCTGCGCGTTCTCACCGAGTGGTTTGTCGGAGAGCGTCAGCACGCCGTTGTCGTCCCGGACGGCGTAGATTTGCGCCTGGGCGCTTTCGACTCCCAGACACAGCAGCGCCGCGGGACACACCCAGAGCAGGTGGCCCTTCATCATTGGTTTCTCTGTGCCGGGGGAGCTCTCAGAGTAGCAGCCGGCTCCCCGGGACGCAACGAAACAGGGGAACCGGGAATCGGATCCTGGGCCGGCGCGCGCAGTCACCGACTGCCGCGTGCCGAACCATGCAATCCGATCGTCCCGGTACCTTCGGGCGATGCCGCTGCCTCATCCGCGAGGCGGCCTACCCGCCGGCGGTCCCGAGCATGTGCGCGACGACCGTCCGGCTCTCCTTCAGGAGGTCGGCAATTCGGGCGGGATCTTTACCACCAGCTTCCGCGAAGTCGGGCCGGCCGCCACCGCCCCCGCCCACGATGGGCGCAATCTGGCGCACGATTTGTCCGGCCTGCACACGAGGCGTGAGATCTTTCGTGACGGCGACGACGAGCGAGACCTTGCCGTCGGTCTCGGAGGCGAGCACGACGACGCCGGACTTCACGCGGTCCTTGAGCGAGTCGGCGAGGGTGCGCAACGCGGCCTTGTCGAGCCCGGCGACCCGCCGCGCCACGAGGGTCGTGCCGGCGATGGTGAACGTGTCGTCGCCCGCTCCCGATCCGTCACCGCCCATCGCGGCCTTCACCTTCGCGTCCTGAAGGTCGCGGGTCAGCCGCTTCACCTCCGCTTGCAGGCGTTCGATGGCCTCGGGCGCCTGCTCGCTCCCGACGTTCAGCACGCGCAACACGCGATCGAGGCGGCCATGAAGGACGCGATAGTGCTCGTACGCGACGGTGCCGGTGACGGCTTCGATCCGGCGCACGCCGGCGGCCACGCCACCTTCGGACGTGATCGCGAACAGCCCGATGTCGCCGGTCGCGCGGCAGTGCGTTCCGCCGCACAGCTCGACGCTGAAGCCCGGGATCGTGACCACTCGTACCGTGTCGCCGTACTTCTCGCCGAAGAGCGCCATGGCGCCGGCGGCAATGGCCGCCTCGGTCCGCCGTACCTCCGTTTCGACCGCGGTGTTCCGGAGCACGTGCTCGTTCACCAGGCGTTCGACGCGAGCCAGATCGTCGGCGGCAATCGGCGCCGGCTGCACGAAGTCGAACCGGAGTCGATCGGGCGCCACGAGCGATCCGGCCTGCTTGACGTGGGGACCGAGCACCTGCCGCAGCGCGGCGTGCAGCAGGTGCGTGGCCGTGTGGTTCCGGCGGATGGCATCGCGGCGAGCGGCATCGACCGTCAGCGAGACCGCCTGGCCCGGACCGAGCGTGCCGCGCTCGACCGCGACCGAGTGCGCACGAGGGCCGCCAGGTGAGACCCGCACGACAGCGCGTACCGCCGCCTCGCTGCCGTCCGCGGTCACGCGGCCCGTGTCCGACACCTGGCCGCCGGCCTCGAGATAGAACGGCGAGCGGTCGGTGACGACGAAGCCGTTCGTGCCCTCGCGAAGCTCCGCAACCTGAGCGCGGGTCTCGTCGAACACCGCGACGACCCGTGCAGCACCGGTGCTCGTCGTGTCGTAGCCGTCGAATCGATCCGATGTGCCTTCGACCTCCGCCCGACCGGCGTCCGACGCGAACGTGAACGCGGCGGCTTTTTTCGCCTCGAAGCTGCTCCCGGCGCGGGCGCGCTCGCGCTGCGCCTCCATCGATCGCTCGTAGCCCTCGCGATCGATGGCCAGCCGCCGCTCGCTGGCCAGGTCCTCGATGAAGTCGAGAGGAACACCGAGCGAGTCGTAGAGGCGGAACACTTCGTCTCCGGGAAGGGTCTTCGACTCGGATCGGCTGGCACGGTCGAGCAGCGCTTCGAGCCGCGGGAGGCCGGCGTCGAGCACGGCGTCGAAACGCTCCTCTTCTCCTCGGATGACCCGCTCGACCGTGGCCTGATTGGCCCGCAGCTCGGGGTAGGCGTCACCCATCTCGCGGACGACCACGGGAGCCAGAACGTGCAGGAACGGATCGCGCAGGCCCAACCGTTTGCCGTGCCGCATGGCGCGCCGCATGATCTTCCGCAGCACGTACCCGCGCCACTCGTTCGACGGCACCACGCCATCGGCCACGAGGAACACGCTGGCCCGGAGGTGGTCGGCCACGACGCGCATGGAGACGTCCGCGGTTTCGCCGCTTCCGTAGCGGCGCCCCGTCAGCTCACCGATGGCTGCCAGAATCGGCTGGAACAGGTCGGTGTCGTAGTTCGAGAACTGGCCCTGGATGACGGCCGTGATCCGTTCGAGACCCATGCCGGTGTCGATCGACGGCTTGGGAAGCGGCTCGAGCACGCCGCCTTCGCGGCGGTTGAACTCCATGAACACGTTGTTCCACACCTCGACCAGCCGGTCGCTCTCAGGGACGCGCGGGTCGTCGCGGCGATCGAAGTGAATCTCCGAGCAGCGGCCGCAGGGGCCGGTGTCGCCCATCTGCCAGAAGTTGTCCTCGAGGCCGAATTCGTCGATGCGGTCCGCCGGCAGATAGCGGCGCCAGATCTCGTAGGCCCGATCGTCGCGCGGGATGCCGCCCTCGCCCTTGAAGATCGACGCGCGCAGCCGATCGCCCGGAAGCTTCCACACCTCGGTCAGAACCGTCCAGGCAAAGCGGATGGCTTCCTCCTTGAAGTAGTCGCCGAACGAGAAGTTGCCCAGCATCTCGAAGAACGTGTGGTGCCGCAGCGACGGCCCCACGTTGTCGAGGTCGTTGTGCTTGCCGCTGACCCGCATGCACTTCTGCGCCGTCGTGGCGCGCACGTAGTCGCGCTTCTCGCGCCCGAGGAACACGTCCTTGAACTGGTTCATGCCCGCGTTCGTGAACAGGAGCGTCGGGTCGTCGGCCGGCACGAGCGACGAGCTCGGGACGATGCGATGGCCGTTGCCGGCGAAAAAGTCGAGGAATGATTGCCGAATCTCGCGGGCGGTCATCAGGACATGATAGCTGGAGCGGCTGGAGCGGCTGGAGCGGCTGGGGCGGATGGAGCGGCTGGGGCGGATGGAGCGGATGGAGCAGTGGGCGGGCTCAATTCTCCTCGTCCGGTGCGCCGATGGCTCTGAGTGCGGTGCGGATGTGGTCGGGCGAGAAGCCTTGTCGGACTAGGGCGCGGTACAGGCGCGCGGCCTCGCCTGGCGCGGGTGGCTCGTTCCGCGGCCAGCGCTTTCGAAGCGCCTGACGGAGCAGGTCGACTTCGCCACCTTGCGCGAAGACCTCGGCCAGGGCCGAGTCGGCGAGCCTCGGATCGATTCCCAGCGCGTGGAGGTCGGCGCGCAGGCGGGCGGCGCCCCTCGGCTTGAGGCGGACCGCGGTTCGCACGAATGCGCCGGCCACCCGTTGATCGTCCACGGCGCGCTCACGCTTGAGGCGATCGATGGCGGCGTCGATCTCGGAGGCATCGAGACCGCGGCGCGCGAGCCGCTGACGCACCTGCCGTTCGGACAGCTCCCGGCGGGACAACCAGCGGAGCGCGAGCACGTAGCCGTCAGGGGCGTCGGCCACACAGGGATATTACGCGAGTAATCCGTAGTCCCCTCTTCCACGATGGAGGAGACGGCCACGGTCAGGGCCGCTCGACCAGCCGCCTCGGTTACTCTACCCGCTCCACCCGCTCCACCCGCTCCACCCGCTCCAGCCGCTCCAGCTATCCCTCAAACGAGATGTCCGGTTTCCGCGGCCAGCAGCGCCGTTTCCACCGTCTCGAGGTCGCGCATTTCGCCGACGAGCATGACGTCGGGGTCCTGACGGAGCGCGCTGCGCAGCGCCGAGGAGAACGACGTGGTGTCGTTGCGGAGCTCGCGCTGATTGATGATCGATTTGTTGTCGCGGTGGAGGTACTCGATGGGATCCTCGACCGTCATGATGTGCGTCGGCCGCGTGTTGTTGATGTGGTTCAACATGGCGGCGAGCGTCGTGCTCTTGCCCGAGCCGGTCGTCCCGGTCACGAGGATGAGCCCGCGCTCTTCTTCTGCGACACGCTTGAGCACGGGCGGCAGCTGGAGCTCGTCGACGGTCGGCACGCGGGACGGAATGCTGCGCAGGCGCGCGAACGCGGCTACTGGCCCTCGCCGCAGAACGGACACCTGGCCGTGCGGGCGGGCAGCGCCTTCCGGCACTTCCAGCAGAAGCGCGGGGTGGGCGCCTCACGCGCGCGCAGGCGCGCCTGAATGCCGGCGAGCTCCGCATCGGCCGCACGTGCGACGGCGGCAGGGTGGGCGGCGGGCGCCTCGCGCGACTCCGGCGTCGGAACCCGCGCCATCGCCGGCCTTGCCTCGAGCAGGTCGTCGATGAGATCGCTCGCCTTCTGATAGCGATGGGCAATCTCCGGGTGCCATCGCCTTGAGGACGATGTCGTTGATCCGCTTCGGGATCGCCGAGTTGCGCAGGCGGGGCGGCGTGACCAGATCGGTGCGAAAGAGCCGGTCGATGTCGGCCGGGCCTGGCGCCTCGTAGGGCAGGATGCCGGTCAGCATCTGATACATGGTGATGCCGAGCGAGTAGACGTCCGAGGCGAAGACGGCTTTGCCGTGGAACTGCTCGGGCGCCATGTAGGGCGGGCTGCCGATGACGGTCGTGCCGTGCGCCGCGATCTCGAGAAACCGGGACGTGCCGAAGTCGGCGACCTTGACGAGATCCGAGTCCGACACGAGCACGTTCGCCGGCCGCAGATCGCGGTGCAGCACGCCCTGGCGATGCGCGTGGTCGACGGCATTGCAGATCTGACACGCGTAATCGAGCGCGCGCGACAGCTCCAGCGCGCCGTCCTTGATAATCAACGTCTCGAGCGTTTCGCCAGCGACGTACTCCATCACGATGAAGAACACGCCGTCCTGCTTCTCGGCAGTCGTGATGGCGACGATGTTCGGATGGCTCACGCTGGCGAGCAGGCGCGGCTCGCGGAGCAGCTCGCCGAAGTCGAGGTTCTGGCGGTGAGGGACCTTGATCGCGAACTGCTTGTCGATCCACGTGTCCTTGGCGAGGTACACGGTGCCGAATCCTCCGCTGCCGAGCGGCGCGAGGATCTTGTACTTGCCGAGGACCTGTCCCTTGAACAGCATCCTCGGGCAGTATACAGGCGGTGTTGGCAAACGACACGCACAACGCACGGGTCGAGCCGGGTCATCGTCAGTATTCCCGGATTGCGACATGAACGAGCCGCGCTTCTACGCACCTCGCCTCGACCCATCCAGCGATGAGGTGAGCCTCGCCGAAGACGAGTCGCGTCATCTCTCGAAGGTGCTGCGGCTTGGCCCCGGCGCGCTCGTGCGCGTTTTCGATGGCGCGGGCCACGAAATGCGCGCCGAGGTCGTGGCCGTTTCGAAGCACGCCGTGCGGCTGCGGGTCGTCGAACCCGTCGAGCCCGCGCGCGAACTGCCCGTGCGCATCACGCTGGCGCAGGCGGTACTCAAGGGCGAGACCATGGACGCGATCGTGCGCGACGCGACGATGCTCGGTGTGGACGCCATCGCGCCAATCGTCACGGCGCGTACCGTCGTCCCCGCGCGCGCCGCATCCGTGAACGCCGTCGTCGATCGCTGGCGGCGGATCGCGATCGCGGCGGCGAAGCAATGCGGTCGGGCGCGCGTGCCGACCATTGACGGGGCGCGTGCCGTCGAAGAGGTGCTGGCGAGTGCGCCCGCGCCGCGGCTGATCCTCGTCGAGCCGTCGGCGGGAGTCGATCCGCGAGTGGGGCCTACCTTGGAAGCGCCACCCGCGATCACGCTCTTCGTCGGTCCGGAAGGAGGTTGGTCGGTCGGTGAGCTCGACCTGGCTCGTACCGCCGGCGCCCTGGCGTGGCGGCTGAGCCCGATGACACTGCGCGCCGAGATCGCGCCGATCGCCGCGCTGTCGATCCTGACCTGGCTCTGGGACCGGAAGACTGGTTCTGGCTAGGCGTTCACTCGGGTTGATTGGCCCACTCAGGTGGCACGGGGCTTCAGGTCCGACCCCGCCGGAGGGTGAGCGCGGCCCACCCGTTCTCATCGTGCTCGCCGGCGTTGGTGAACCGTTCGAAGGCGTGAAGCACGGCGAGACGCTCGTCGAGCGTGAAGCCGCCGAGGATGAGGATGCCACCGGGGGTGACGAACGACGCGACCTGTTCGGCGTAGCGCCGGAGCAGACCTCCCGTCAGATTGCCGACGACCACGTCGGCACGATCTGCCTCACCAGGAGGGCGGGACCGCAGGCCTGTCAAACCCTGACTGAGGCTCGCGAGCCGTAGTTCCACGCGATCCTGCACGCCATTGCGGTGCACGTTGTCTCGTGCCGCGTCGATCGCATCCGGGTCGTCGTCGATCGCGATCGCACGTGTGCAGCCGAGGAGCACGGCTGCAATCGCAAGCACACCGGAACCCGTTCCGAGATCGATCGCGCGGCGTCCGTCGAGCGCGATCGCCTGGAGCGCGCGCAGACAGAGACGGGTGGATTCGTGGTGACCGGTTCCAAAGCCCATCGAGGGTTCGATCTCGATGATGATGGGCGCCTTCGAGCCGGCGCGCCCGGTCGCCGCGGACGCGGTCCGCGCGCGCGGTAGGTCCCACGGCGGCGCGACAATCACGCGGTCCACCGCCACCGACTCGAGATCGGCCTGCGAGCGCTCGGCCCATTGCTCGTCGGGGACGTCGACCGGCGCGACGCTCACTCGCGTCCGCCATTCAGGGCTCGCTTCGAGCGCGTCGGCCGCCGCCGTGCGGGCCTCCGCGGATCCGAAGAAAACCCGCCATCCGAACGCGCTGTCTGGCTGGGCCGGCAGTTCGACGATGGCGGTCGGCGAGAAGTCGTCGAGAAACGCCGCGAGGAAGTCTGCGACGGCGCGATCGGGCTCGGGCGAGGAAAGCGCGACGATGTCGATCGCCGGCCAGGACTTGAGCGGCACGGTGATTCGTCGTTCAGCCGGGCAAGATCGGAAACATGCCGCCAGGAAGGATCGGATGAATCGGCAAGGATAGATCTCGCAGATCCGATGGCTACCAGAGGTCAGTTTGCAGGCCGTAGCTGATTGGGAGCCGACCTGGCCAGGTTCCCGGCGGCCCTAGCCGAAGATGTCCTTGACGCGCTCGAAGAACGGCTTCTCTTCGGCCTCCGCGTCGCGCCGCGTGGGCGTCGGCACGTCGGGCAGGGCTTTCTGGAGCGCCTCGATGCTCTTGCGCTGCTCGCGCGTGAGCTTCTTCGGCACGGCCACCTTCACCGACACGTGCAGATCGCCTTTGCCGCGGCCCGACACGTTCGGCATGCCCCGGCCTCGCAGCTTGAAGCTGGCGCCGCCCTGCGTGCCTTCGGGAATCGAGAGGCTGTCGTCGCCGTCGAGCGTGGGCACGGAAATGGTGCCGCCGAGTGCGAGCGTCGTGAACCCCACCGTGACCTCGCAGAACAGGTCATCGTCCTGCCGCTGGAAGAGCGGGTGCTCCGCGACGTGAATCACGATGTAGAGATCGCCGGGCGGACCGCCCTTCGTGCCATGCTCGCCTTCGCCGGTGAGGCGCAGCCTCTGGCCGGTGGCAATGCCGGCGGGAATTTTGACCGTCAACTGGCGCTCTTCGGTGGTGCGCCCGTTCCCGCGGCAGGTCGGGCACGGCTTGGTGATGATGCGGCCCGCGCCGCGGCACTTGCCGCAGGTCCGTGCCACCGTGAAGAAGCCCTGCTGGTAGCGGACCTGCCCGGCCCCGCGGCACAGATCGCACGTCTCGGGCCCGCTGCCCGGCGCTGCCCCCGAGCCGCGGCACGTGGTGCAGGTTTCCTCGCGAGGAATCCGGACGCTGGTTTCGGCGCCCTTCGCAGACTGCTCGAACGCGATCTCGAGGTCGTAGCGCAGGTCGGTGCCGCGGCGCGGACCTCGACGGCTGCCGCCGAAGACGTCGCCGAAGCCGAAGATGTCGCCGAGGCCTCCGAGGATGTCGCCGAAGTCGGAGAAGACCGACGGATCGAAGCCCTGCGGGCCGCTCTGCGACACGCCGGCGTGACCGTAGCGGTCGTACGCGGCGCGCTTGTCCTGGTCAGCCAGGACCGCGTACGCCTCGGCCGCTTCCTTGAATTTCTCCTCGGCGGCCGTATTGCCCGGATTGCGATCGGGATGGTGTTTGAGCGCGAGCTTCCGGTACGCGCTCTTGATCTCCTGCTCGGAGGCGCCACGATCGACGCCGAGCACTTCGTAGTAGTCCCGCTTACTCACGCGAGGCCACCTTCACCATCGCGGGGCGGAGGAGCCGATCGCCGATCTTGTAGCCGCGCCGGAGCTCCGCAGTCACCTCGCCCTCGCGGTGCGCCTCGGAGACCTCGGTCGCGACCGCCTGGTGCACGTGCGGATCGAAATCCTGCCCGAGCGATTCGATGGGCGTCACTCCGCGCTTGCGCAGCAGCTCGAGGAGTTGCCGGTGAATGAGCTCGACGCCCGTGCGGTAGGCGCCCAGGCTCACGTCGGCGCCGGGCGCCGCCGCCATGGCGCGCTCGAGGTCGTCGACGAGCGGCAGCAAATCCTTGATGAGCTCGGTGGAGGCGAAGTCGGCGAGCTCGCGGCGCTCGCGCTCGACGCGCTTCCGATAGTTGTCGAAGTCCGCGGTCGTCCGCAGCAGCCGATCGCGATAGTCGTCGCGCTCGCCGCGAACGGTCTCCGGATCCTCCTGAAGCGCGAGCTCCGGCGGGGTGCCGGCGCCGGTCTCAGCGTCTGCAGTGTTGGAGCGTGGTTCTTCCGGCGCCGCCTGTTCCGCGGCGTCCTCTCGTGGATGCGTCATGGGTCTTCTGGTTAATCGCTGGCAAGCACGCGGCTCACCGCGTGTGAAACGCTGTCGACGGCCGCAATCGCACGCGAGTAGCGCATGCGCGTCGGCCCGATGATGCCGAGGGCGCCGGTGCGGCTGCCATTCCAATAGGTCTGTCCAACCAGGCTGAATTGCTGCAAGTCCGCCGCTGGATGCTCGCTGCCGATCACGACCGTCAGCCCGGGCGTATCGATGAACGCCGTCAGCAGCCGGACCAGCCGATCCTTCTCCTCGATCATCGAGAGCAGCGAGCGCAGCGTCGGCAGGGCCTCATCGGTCAACCCCTGCTCGACGAGCGTGTGCGTGCCGGTGACCGCCACGAAGTCGTCGGCTGGCAGCTTCTCGAGCATCGTGCTGGCGAGCGCCAGAATACGCGCGAGCAGTGCGTCGTACACGACCCGCTCGGCCTGCATCTCGTCGACGACTCGGGCTCTCGCCTCGGCAATGGTGAGACCAGCGAACTCGACCGTCAGATAGTTGCCTGCCTGAATCAGCTCGTCGCGTGTGATCGGGGCCTCGAAGGGCACCACCTTGTGCGCGACCTGGCCGCTCGTCGACACCATGATGACGAGCACGCGCACCTTGTCGAGCGGCACGAACTCGATGCGCTGGAGCCGCCCTTCGCTTGGTCCCGCCATGACGAAGCCGACGTGGTGCGACACGCGGGAAAGCTCGTGAGAGGCCTGCGACAGCACCTCGGCCGTCGAGCCGGCCTGGCGGAGGCGCTTTTCAACGTCCTCGGGCGGCCGTCCCGGCCGGCGGCTGGTCAGCAGCGCATCGACGAAGTAGCGGTAGCCGCGGTCGGTCGGCACGCGTCCAGCCGACGTGTGCGGCTGGCGGACGAAGCCCTGGCCCTCGAGCCGTGCCAGGACGTTGCGGACCGTGGCCGAGGACACGGCGCACCCGGCATGGCCCGCCAGCCAATGTGACGAAACCGGCTCACCGTGCTCGATGTACTCCCGCACCAGCGCCGAGAGCAGCCGCTGGACTCGCTCGGGCAGGTCCGGCGCGACGAGAGGCTTACGGGCTCCAGTAGGCATTAGCAGTCGTTGCCTGAGAGTGCTAACGCGTCATTATATCGCAACATGGGGGTCGGGCGGCCTGGGGCGGCGTGGAGCGGGCTGGGCGGCTGGAGGACTGGGCGGCTGGGCGACTGGCAAGGCGAATCGCAACGCCGTGTCTGGTGGGGCTGAAGCCCCGCCACCCTGATGAACAGTTCAGATTCCTGCCCTGGCGACGAGCGTGGCGGCAGCGCGATGGGCTTCGTCGGCAATCTCGGCGGAATCGAGCCCGACGGGTTGGCCGTCGCGCACCAGCACCCGTCCGTCGACAACGGTGGCCGAGACGTCGGTCCCACGTGCCGCATAGACGAGCGTCGAATACGGATCCCGGCCGGGCGCCAGGTGAGCGGCATCGCGGCGCACGAGCACGAGGTCGGCGCGCTTGCCGGGCTCGATTGACCCAACCATATCTTCCAAACCGAGTGCCCGGGCGCCCTCGCGCGTCGCCATCCAGACGACGTCGCGGGCGGTGAGGGCGCCGGGGCCGCACCGGACCGCTTGCAGCGTCGCGGCCAGCCGCATCTCGTCGAACATGTCGAGACGGTTGTTGCAGGCCGCGCCGTCGGCGCCGAGCGACACGCTGATGCCGCGGGCGCGCATGTCGACGACCGGGGCAATGCCCGATCCGAGCTTCAGGTTCGAGCCCGGGCAGTGCAGCACGCGCACACCCCGTTCCGCCATCAGCGCCTGCTCGGCCTCATCCACCCAGACGCAGTGCGCCGTGCAGAGGCGGGGGGAGGCGAGCCCGGTTGCTGCGAGATACGCGACGTTGCTCATGCCGGTCGCTTCGCGGACGAAGGCCACTTCGTCGCGGTTCTCGGACGCGTGCGTGTGGACGAGGAGGCCATGCTCGCGCGATGCGGCCGCCACCGACTCGAGCAGCTCGCGCGTGCACGACACGGCAAACCGTGGCGCGAGCGCCACCCGCAGCCGGCCGTCCGCCTGGCCGTGCCAGCGGCGGTGAAGGGCGAGGCTTTCGTCGAGGCCGCGAACCCGATGCTCCTGCAGGCGCGCCGGAGCGTCGGGCGCGGCGTCCATGAGGCACTTGCCGACGGTTGCGCGAATGCCGGTCCCAGCCAGCGTCTCGAGCACGACGTCGGTGTCGTGCACCGTCTCCATCGTGAGAATCGACGTCGTCCCGGTCCGAAGCAGCTCGTGGACCGCGAGACGTGTCGACGCCCGCAACGTGTCGGGCCGATGCGCCGCCTCGAGCGGCCAGATGCGCTGCTTGAGCCATTCGAGCAGCGGCAGATCGTCCGCGAGGCCGCGGAAGAGCGTCTGGCACAGGTGGACGTGGGTCTGGACGAAGCCGGGCAGAAGGTAGCCGCCGCGCGCATCGATGACGGTGTCGAACCCGCGTGGATCGGATCCGACATGAGCGCCGACGTCCGTGATCCGCCCGTCGGCGACCGCCACGCCGCCAGACACGACCTCGAACCGATCGTTCAAGGTCAGCACCGTCGCGTTGTGGATCAGGAGGCGCAAGGCGAATTTGCGGCTACGGCTACGGACTACAGACTTCAGGCCAGGTTCTGCGCAAGCCCTGTAGCCCGCAGCCGGTAGTCCGTAGCCCCATCACAATCAGATCAGCACTTCCACTTTGTACTTGGAGCGGAGCGACTGCAGGAACGCCTGCGCGAGCTGCTGCTGTTTCTGCTGCTTCAGGAAGGTCGAGAGCTTGTCGCTGACGTCGGCCAGCGGAACGACGCGCTCCGGGCGCTTCTCGGTGACCTTGATGATGTGCAGGCCGAACTGCGATTCGACGATGCCGCTGATCGTGCCCGGCGCGAGCGAGAACGCCGTCTGGTCGAACTGCGGGACCATCGCGCCGCGCTGGAAGAAATTCAAGTCGCCGCCGTTCGACGCCGACGAATCCTTGGAGTACTGCTTGGCGAGCGCGGCGAAGTCCTCACCAGACTGGGCGCGCTTCAGAACGCTCTCGGCCTCCGCGCGGGTCTTCTTCTTCACTTCGTCGGTCGCGCTCGAGTCGACGGGGAAGAGGATGTGGCTCGCCCGCACCTGTTCGGGCTGCTTGAACTTGTCCGGATTCTCTTTGTAATACGCGTCGAGCTCGGGTTGTCCGACGACGACCTTGGGCGCCACCTCGGCTTCGAGCGTCCGATTGACGATGAGCTCGGTGCGCGTTTCGCTCTTGAGCTGATCGAGCGTCAGCTGCCGTTGCTTGAGCGCCTGCAGGAACTCGGCCTCGCTCGGGAACTGCTTCTTGATTTCGCCGACGCGGGCATCGACGTCCTGGTCGGTGACGGCAATGCTTCGCACCTGCGCTTCCGTCAGCACGAGCTTGAACGCAATCAGCTCGTCGAGGATGCCTCGCAACACTTGATCGCGCTGCTCGGGCGGAACGCCTCGACCGGCGCGCATTTCCACGTTGCGTATGGCCCGCTCGAACTCGGCCCTGGTGAGCGGCATCCCGTTGATGCGAGCGACCACCTCGGGAATTTCGGCGGGAATGGGCTTGGGCGCGGGAGGCGTCGTCGCCGGCGCCGTTGGCTGTGCCGTCGAGCCCTGCGGGGCTGGCGTCTGCGCCGCCGGAGTCGACGAGCCGGAAGGAGCGCGGGCCGCCTGGCCCGCCTGCTGAGACTGAGCCGGTGTCTTCTGACAGCCCAGCGCCACGACGAACCCGCACACGAGAAGAACTGAACGCACTTGCACCTCAATCGACGCGAGCGGCGACGTTGCCGCAGACACTCAGTATAGGACGGTCTCCGGCAGCCGACGGACGTTCACGGCACGCCGTGCAGGGCGCAGAACTCCACCGGCGCGGACCCCTGCAGGAAGGACTCGCTCAGCGAATGGGGACAGCCCGGGGTGGCGAGCTGTCCCGTTTCCGGATCGATCTCGGCAAAGACGACGCCCTCGGGCGGCTCGAAGGGCAGGCTTTCGTGGCCGGCCAGCGCCCGCGTCATGAACGTGGTCCAGATCGGAAGCGCCGCCTGCGTGCCGCTCAATCCCAGGGGACGGTTGTCGTCGAGTCCGACCCAGACCACCGTCAGCAACTCCGGCGTGAACCCGACGAACCACGCATCGCGCAGATCGTTGGTGGTGCCCGTCTTGCCTGCCGCATCCAGCTGGAAGCCCGCCGCTCTCGCGCTCGCGCCGGTGCCTTCGTTGACGACGCTTCGCAGCATGTTGGTGACGAGATAGGTCGCTTCCGCGCCGGCGACGCGGTGCGCCTTGCCGAGCGGTGCGGGCTCGAGCGACTGGCCCTCGGCGACGATGCGCATGACGCCGCGCAGCGGCCGCACTTCGCCGCCGTTCGGAAAGATCGTGTACGCCGTCGCAATTTCGAGCGGCGTGGCCTCGAAGACACCGAGCGCGATCGAGGGATACGGCTGCGGCGGCGTCCCGATGCCGACCTTGCGCCACAGATCGGCGACGTGCCCGTAGCCGGCGGCTTCCGCGACTTTCACCGCGGCGACGTTGCGCGAGCGCGCGAGCGCACGCCGCAGCGTGATCGGCCCGTCGTACTCGTTGTCGAAGTTGCCCGGCTCGTAGTTCTTGTCTTCGTACAGGAACGTGGTGGGCTCGTCGGTCACCACGGTGGCCGGCGTCAGATCGGTCCGGCCATCGGCGAACGCCTGCTCGAACGCGGCGAGATACACGAACGGCTTGAAGACCGAGCCCGGCTGCCGCCGCGCGCTCAACACGCGGTTGAACTGCGACTGGCTGTAGGAGCGTCCGCCGACCCAGGCCAGGATTTCGCCGTTGCGCGGATCGATAGCAATCAGGGCCGCTTGCGCGGGTCCCGTCTTCCGCCGGCGGCGCGACAGGATCGCGTCGACCTTGCCAAGGCCGGTCCGGACGGCGTCCTGAGCGAGTCGCTGCAGGTGGAGATCGAGCGTCGTGTGCACGTCCACGACCGTGGTGCGCATGTCCACGGATCGCGCAAGCAGGTCTTGGGCGACGTAGTCCACGAAGTACGGCGCTTCGGCCTCGAGCGCGCGCGCGTGCGCGACGAGCCGCTCGGCCATCGTCTCCTCGGCGACATCGGCGGTGATGTAGCCCTCTTCGCGCATCGCGTTGAGGACGATGTTGCGGCGCTCGGTGCAGCGCTCGATGGATCGGAACGGCGAGTACACCTGCGGCAGCTGGATCATGCCAGCCAGCGCCGCGGCCTCGCTGAGCCTCAGGTTGATCACGTCCTTGCCGAAGTAGGCGCGCGCGGCTTCAGCGACGCCATGGATGGCGAACGACCCGCGCTGGCCGAGATAGACCTCGTTCAGATAGAGCTCGAGGATCTCGTCCTTGCTCAGTCGCTGCGTCGCGATCACCGCCATGAACTGCTCTTTGAGCTTGCGCGTCATGGACTTCTCGGGCGACAGCATCAGGTTCTTCACCAGCTGCTGCGTGAGCGTGCTGCCGCCGACGAGATACGGCTTGTCGCCGCGGACGTTGGTCACGATGGCGCCGACGGCGCGGATGGGATCGACGCCCGGGTGATCGTAGAAGCGGCGATCCTCGATGGCCAGGACCGCCTGCCGCACGCGGAGCGGAATCTGCGCGAGCGGGACCTTCCGGCGCTTTTCGCGGTTGTCCGAGACGATGGCGGTCAGCAGCGGCGGTTCGAGCGTGACGACCGGCTTCGCCTTGCCGTTCTGGTCCAGCCGCTTGACGGACGCCGTGGACGGCGAACCCGGCCGCGCCGACGCCGGCCCGAAGACGACCCGGACGATCGCGCCGTCGTTCGGACCGCCGCGGACGACGAGGGCGACGGCATTCTGTCCGATGGCGAACTCGCCCGGCTGTCCGACGCGCGGCTGGTGCGCGTAGCCGAGATCGTTGAGCCGGTCGATCAGTTGCCGGTCGGTCAGCGACTGGCCGACGCGCAGCTCCAGCGGCCGGGCGAAAATGCGCGGGAAGGCACGGGTCTGCTCGCCGTGCAGTCGCGCTTCGATGACGCGCGACAGCGTGATGTAGTAGTAGGTCAGGACCAGCCCGACGAGGAACAGCGGCCCGGCGAAGGCGGCCGCCACGTACCACCAAAGACGTCGGCGCCGCGTGCGCGGCTTCGCGGGGGCGGCTGGGATACGGGAGCGCGACGCTGATCGGACGGCCACGGGGAAGCTGCTCTCCAGAATTTCGGCCGATTCGCCACTGCCCATCAGGGGACTTGAATCGTTTCCGTGAGAGCTCGTGGTCCTCGACTACAGGCTACAGGCTACGGACTGACGGCGTGAAGGCTTTTCGCAGGCCTGCAGCCTTGCCGAGCGCGAACCAACCGAAAGGCGCAGCCGTTACACCGTCAGGACCCAGTGCTGCCCAGGCTCGATTGGCAGGTCGCGTCTCAGGATCTCGACCAGGGCCGGGCCGACGCGGTTCAGCAGCCAGACGAAGCCGACCGCCCGTTCCTGCGGTTCGCCGTCCGGGAAGGCCTGTGCCTGGGCGCGGATGAACTGGCGCCGCAGGGTGTCGTCGCGGCGCTTGGCGGCCTGAATCACCTTGCCGTGGAGCGTGTCGAGCTCGTGGCGCATCTTGCCCAGGGTGGAGCGGGCGGCGCCTTCGAGCGTCGGATCGACGGCCGGCATCGCTTCGACGACCGCCTGCATCCGCGCTTCGGTCTCGCGTTGCGCCTGCTGGAGCGCCTCCTCGACCTCCCGCGGCAGTTGCGTCTGGAGCAAACGATTCAGGACCGCCTCGTCGCGCGGCTGGAGCTCTTCGAGCCCGACGTCGTGCCGCGACAGGAACCGCAGCGCGGCCCCGTCGACCAGCGTCGCGCTCGCACGCGGATAACAGAGCGGCATCGGCACGCCGAAACGCTCGTACACCTCCCGGAGCTGACCCAGATAAACGATCTCGCTCGGCCCCGCGACGTACGCAATGGTCGGGAACAGGCTGTCCTGCACGATCGGACGGAGCAGGACGTTGGGGCTGAATCGGTCGGGTGACGCTTCGGCCTCGGCGACGAGCTGTGGTTTCGCGATTTCGCGCTCGCCGACCGAAAACCCGCCGCCAGTCTGTTTGATGGGCTGGCGCGTACCGTTCAGATGGAACAGCGCGACCGCGTCGGCGGTGGGTACGACCTGCGCCGGATAGCCGCGGGCCTCGAGGGCGGCGCCGGCGCTGGCCGCGCGCGCCGCGGTTTCACCGGGCTCGCGCAGCTCTTTGACGAACAGCGGAGCAACGAGCGGCTTGGCGGCTGGATCGGCGCTGTCGAAGACGATGAGGCCGTGCGGTCCCAGGAGGCTCTCGAGCCACGAGCCGAACGCGTGTGACATGCCGCGTCCCGGCGCGTAGTACCGCCGCAGCTGCTCGACCAGGTCGGGGGTGAATTCCGTCCGCGTCAACGCCGCCGCGAGCTCGTCGACGGCCTGCCCGACCGAGTCCTGCAGCCTGACGCTCGCGACCGGCCGGCCGTCGGCTTCGCCGGGATGAGCGAGGCGAACCGACCGCGGCGCCAGCTCGCCGTCGAGCACCGTGCAGCTCGCCACCTCGTCCCAATCGTGATCCTCGGCGTCGATCCAGAACACGGGAACCACCGGCACGCCGTGTTCGGTTTCGATGCGTCGAGCGAGCTCGATGGCGGTGATCGCCTTGAGCAGCGTGAAGATAGGTCCGCCGAAAAGCCCGGCCTGCTGGCCCGTGACGATGGCGACGGTATTCGCGTCGCGCAGCCGCGCCGCCGATGCGTGCGCGGCTTCGGGCGCGTCGCGATCGTGCTGCTGTGCCGACACGATCGCCGCAAGCGCGGCGCGATCGCGCGGATGTGCGCGCACGCGATCGATCGTGTCTCGCCACGCGTCGGCGAGCGCCGGATTGCCGGCGAAGAACGGCGCGACGCGGTCGAAGTCGCGCACGTAGTCGAGGCCGAGCCGGCGCGTCCAGGGCAGGCGAGCCGGGTCGATGGCCAGACGCGTCTGCGATGGAGCGGGCGAGGTCGGGGACACGGTGCCCGGTACTGTTGCAGAGGCCTTGAAAGAGTGTCAAGGCGAGGCGTGGGCCTGGATGGCGACTGATATAATCACCGCTCGGTCACACGGCCGTGCGCACCTCGACGTGCGTGCCCCTGGCCACGGAGGCAATGAGCTGAATCTCGACCTCTCGGGCTCGCCCAGCGGTCCTCGCGCGTTTGGCCCTTTCAAGGTCCTGCATCAGATTGGGATCGGTGTTCTCGGTCCGGTGTTTCGGGCCCAGGACCGCGAGCACCTCGTCGCGATCAAGACGTTCAGGCTGGACGTTCCGCCGGAAGCCGCGACGGAGATCGGCAACGCGCTGAAGGCGCTCGTCGCCTTCGCGCCGCGCATTCCTGGACTCGTCACGCCCGTGGGCGCCGGCGTGGAGGGCGAGACGCCGTGGCTCGCGCTGCCGCACGTCGCGCTGCCCACGCTGGACACGCGCCTGCGAGACGAAGGTGCGCCGCCCATCGATCGCGCGCTGCGTCTCGTCGGTGCGATTGCCGAGGCCATCGACGCGGCGCACGCGCAGGATCTCCTGCACGGCAGCCTGCATCCGCGCGACGTGTTCGTCGATGCCGACGGCCGCGTCCAGATGACCGGCTTTGGGATCGCGCGCGTGCTCTGGTCGGTCGGCGTGCGGCCTCCGGTGCGCCGGCCCTACTCCGCCCCCGAGCTCGTCACCGACGCGTCACCGGCAGGCCTCGCGCCTCCGGCCGACCACTACGCGCTGGGCGCGATGGCGTTCGAGCTGCTCACCGGCCACCGGCTGCTCACCTCGGGCGCCGACCTCGCGGAGCGGCTCTCTCGCGCCGACGGCGCGCCGATCAAGGATGCCGCGACGGCGCTCGCCGCGATGCTGGCCGAGCGTCCCGAACACCGTCCCTCGCACGCCGCGACGTTTGCGCGCGCGCTTTCGCAGGCGCTCGGTCATGCGTTCGAGCCGCCCGAGTCGCTGCCGGCCCGTGCCGATCCGCACCCGCCCCCGGCGAATGCCGATGACGAAGGCGTGTCCGACGAGGCGCTGCAGCTCTTCGCCAGGCAGGGCACGCTCTGGGAACCGCGGACCGACCCGGTTCGAGAGGCGTGGCCTGCGGCGGCGGCGACCGTCGACGAGGCGCCAACGTTCGAGGCGCTCGATCCGCAACCCGCCATCGTCGCGCCTGAGGCCGCAGCTCTCGATGAGGGTGGGGTGGCGGTGGCTCGCACCCGGCGGGCGGTGGCGGCGCCGCCGGTCGAACCGCCCGTCCGATTGATCGCCCCAGACCCGTCTTCCACGCCCTCCCGCGTACATGCGATGGAGGTCGACCTTGCGGCGCCCGCTCCCCCGGCGGCCGTGCGTGCGTCCGCGCCGGATCCTGACGCGGCCGGATCGCCTCCGGGTGTCGTCATCGCGCTGGTGCTCGCGCTCGGCCTCGCCATCGGTGGCGCCGGCGGATACCTGTTGGGACAGCGGAGCGGCATGCGCGCGGCGATCCGCGCGCAAGGCGGCGCCCCGGAGCTCTCCGAAGATCAACGTCCCCTGGCCGAGGCGACACCGGAACCGGAGTCCGAGCCTGCGCCGGCACCGGCCGACCCCCCGGCTTCCGTGCCTTCGGATCCGATTGACCCTCGACGGCCTGCGGCGGCCGATGGCGGCGCGTCGCCTGCGGCGTCTGCCGCTGCGACGCCGGCGCGCGAACGCCCGGCGCCGGTGGAGGGACACATCCTGGTTCGTTCGACCCCCGCGCGCGCCGGGGTGTTGGTCAACGGCGTCTGGAAGGGTCGCACGCCGCTGACCGTCGCGCACCTGCCACTTGGGACTCACGCCGTGCGCGTCGTGCAGGACGGCCATGTCCCGGAAACGCGCCGCGTGACGCTCGACGCGCGCGTGCCGTCCGCCACGGTCTCGCTTCAACTCGAGCGCCTCGCGCCAACGCGTCCAGCCGCGGCCCCGCCGCCGCCCTCCCCGCGGCCCGCCGCCACGACGGGCGGGCTGTATCTCGAGTCGCGGCCGAGGGGCGCCCGGGTGTTCCTCGGCGGACGTCTGGTCGGCACGACGCCGCTGCTCATCGGCGAGCTCCAACCGGGCGCGCACGACGTGCGCATCGAGCATCCCGGCTACCGGCCGTGGTCTACGACGGTCAAGATTTCGGCAGGACAACGCACGCGTGTGGCCGCGTCGCTCGAGGAAGGATCGGAACCTCCACGCCCATGAAAGCAGTGCTCGCGCTCGAGAACGGGATGGCCTTCGAGGGGCTGAGCGTCGGCGCCGCCGGCGAGACCGCCGGCGAAGTCGTCTTCAACACGAGCCTGACGGGCTACCAGGAGGTCCTCACCGATCCGTCCTACGCCGGGCAGATCGTGACGATGACCGCCCCGCAGATCGGCAACTACGGCGTGAGCGACGAGGACGTCGAGTCGCGCCGCACGTCGGTCGCCGGCTTCGTCGTCCGGGAGGCCTCCCAGATCGCGAGCAACTGGCGCGCCGACGGAACGCTCGCCGACTACCTGCGCCGGAACGGGATCGTCGCGATTGCCGAAATCGACACCCGGGCGCTGACGCGCGTGCTGCGATCGGCCGGGGTGATGCGCGGCGTCATCGCCACCGGCCCGTCGCTCGACCCGCGCGCGCTCGTCGACCGCGCGCGCGACACTGCGAAAATGGAAGGCTCGGACTGGGTGAAGGCGGTGACGTGCGAGCGCGCGTTCGAGTGGACGCCCGAAGGCGCGCCGAGCGGTGCCGGCGAGCCCGCGGGGCCTGTCGATTTCATCGTGCCGGTCGGCCGCCGGGCGGCAAGGCCGATGACGATTGCGGCCTACGACCTCGGGATGAAGTGGAACATCCTGCGGCGGTTCACCAACTACGGCTTCCGCGTGAAGGTCTATCCCGCGACGACGCCGGCAGAGACGCTGCTCTCGGATCGGCCTGACGGCATCTTCCTGAGCAACGGGCCCGGAGATCCGGCGGCCCTCGACTACGTCGTGAAAAACGCGCGCACCGTCGCCGAATCGGGGCGGCCCGTATTCGGCATCTGCCTCGGTCACCAGGTGCTCGCGCTCGGGCTCGGTGGCGAGACCTACAAGCTCAAATTCGGGCATCGCGGCACGAATCATCCGGTCAAGCACCTCGAGACCGAGCAGGTCGAGATTACCTCCCAGAATCATGGGTTCGCCGTCGACCCGAGCGCGCTGCCCGAGCACCTCGAGGTGACGCACGTGAACCTGTATGACGGCACCGTCGAAGGGCTTCGCCATCGCGAGCTGCCGGTCTTCTGCGTGCAGTACCATCCGGAGGCGGCTCCAGGGCCGCACGACGCCGACTATCTGTTCCAGCAGTTCCTGGACAAGGTCGAAGGCAGGGACGAGAAGTAGCGCCCGGAGCCGCGCGTCCGCCCGGTCCCCAGCGCCCTGCCCTAGCCGCCCAGCAATGCCCAAGCGTACTGACATCAAGCGCGTACTCGTGATCGGCTCCGGTCCGATCGTCATCGGCCAGGCCTGCGAGTTCGACTATTCGGGCACGCAAGCCTGCAAGGCCTTGCGTTCCGAAGGGCTCGAGGTCGTCCTCGTCAACAGCAACCCGGCGACGATCATGACCGACCCCGAGCTCGCCGATCGCACCTACGTCGAGCCGCTGACGGCCGACGTGGTCGCGCGCATCATCGAGCGTGAGCGGCCGGACGCGTTGCTGCCGACGGTCGGCGGCCAGACCGCCCTCAACCTGGCGATCGAGCTCGCCGAGCAAGGCGTGCTCGACAGGTTCGGGGTCAAGCTGATTGGCGCGTCGGTCGAAGCGATCAAGGTGGCCGAGGATCGCGAGAAGTTCCGCAACGCGATGCGGGAGATCGGCCTCGACGTTCCGCAGAGCGCGGCCGCCCGCACGCTGGAGGACGCGCTTCAGGCCGTCCAGTCCACCGGCTTTCCCGCGATCATCCGCCCGTCCTTCACCATGGGCGGCGTCGGCGGCGGCATCGCGTACAACATCGAGGAGTTCAAGGAGATCGCAGGGCGGGGCCTCAGCCTGAGCCCGATTCACGAGATTCTCGTGGAACAGTCGGTCATCGGGTGGAAGGAGTTCGAGCTCGAGGTGATGCGCGACGCGTACGACAACTTCGTCGTCATCTGCTCGATCGAGAACGTCGATCCGATGGGCGTCCACACGGGCGACAGCATCACCGTCGCGCCCGCGCTGACGCTCACTGACAAGGAATACCACCGCATGCGCGACGCGGCGCGCCGGATCATCCGGCGGGTCGGCGTCGAGACCGGCGGGTCGAACATCCAGTTCGCCATCAATCCCGACGATGGACGGATGGTCGTCATCGAGATGAATCCGCGGGTCTCGCGATCGTCGGCGCTGGCGTCGAAGGCGACGGGCTTTCCCATCGCGAAGATCGCGGCCAAGCTCGCCCTCGGCTATCGCCTCGAGGAGATCCCCAACGACATCACGCGGGTCACACCGGCCTCCTTCGAGCCGACGATCGACTACGTCGTCGTGAAGATCCCACGGTGGGCGTTCGAGAAGTTCCCGCAGGCCGACGAGACGCTCACGACGCAGATGAAGTCGGTCGGCGAGGCGATGGCGCTCGGGCGGACGTTCAAGCAGGCGTTCCTGAAGGGTATCCGTTCGCTCGAGCTCGGCAGCCGGACGTCGCTCTTCGGACAGCCGCGCGAGGAGAACGACGAGCAGCTCACCGCGCTTCAGCGGCAGCTGGTCATCCCGAACGACCGCCGCATGTGGGCAATCGTCCGCGCGCTCGAGCGCGGCTGGACCGTCGCCCAGCTCCACGAGCTGACGCACATCGATCCGTGGTTCCTCACGCAGTTCGAGGAGATCGTCACGATCGCGCGCGAGGTCGCGCAGGGCGGACTCGAGGCGCTGACGCCGGATCGCCTGCGGGCGCTGAAGCGCCAGGGATTCGCGGACGCGGATCTCGCCATGTTCGTCGGCGTTCCGGAAGGCGGCATTCGCGCGCGGCGGCTCGCTTCCGGTATCAGGCCGGCGTACAAGCGCATCGACACGTGCGCTGCCGAGTTCGAGTCGTTCACCCCGTATCTCTACAGCAGCTACGACGACGAAGACGAGGCGCAGCCGACGTCGAAGAAGAAGGTCGTGATTCTCGGGAGCGGTCCCAATCGCATCGGGCAGGGCATCGAGTTCGATTACTGCTGCTGCCATGCCGCGTTCGCGCTGCGCGAGATCGGCTGCGAGACGGTGATGGTCAATTGCAACCCCGAGACCGTCTCGACCGACTACGACACCGTCGATCGGCTGTTCTTCGAACCGCTCACGTTCGAGGACGTGCTCGCGATCGTCGAGGGTGAGCGCCGGGCCGGCGGAGACGTGTCGTGTGTCGTGCAGTTCGGCGGCCAGACGCCGCTCAAGCTCGCGCTGCCGCTGCAGGCAGCCGGCGTCCACATCATCGGGACCTCGCCCGACTCGATCGATCTGGCTGAAGATCGCGAGCGCTTCTCGAAACTGCTCCACGAGCTGACCATCCCGCAGCCGGCCAACGGCATGGCGACGTCGCGCCAGCAGGGCCTGGAGGTCGCGGCCGGCATCGGCTACCCGCTGGTCGTGCGGCCGTCGTACGTACTCGGCGGGCGGGCGATGGCCATCGTCTACGACGCGGCCTCGCTCGAGCGCTACATGACGAGCGCCGTCGAGGCGTCGCCGGAGCGGCCGATTCTCATCGATCGCTTCCTCGAGGACGCCTTCGAGCTCGACGTGGACGCCCTCGCCGATGCGCAGGGACACGTCGTCATCGGCGGCGTGATGGAGCACATCGAGGAGGCCGGCATCCATTCCGGCGACAGCTCGTGCGTCGTGCCGCCCTACCTCGTCGCGGAGCGGCACCTGCAGACCATCCGCGACTACACGCGCCGCATCGCCCGCGCGCTCAAGGTCGTGGGCTTGATGAACGCCCAGTTCGCCATCAAGGACGACGTGGTGTACGTCCTCGAGGTGAACCCGCGCGCCTCGCGGACCGTCCCGTATCTCTCCAAGGCAACCGGTGTGCCGCTGGCCAAGATCGCGGCGCGGCTGATGGCGGGGGAGA
The DNA here is from genome assembly GCA_963840865.1 of Vicinamibacterales bacterium. Taxonomy (GTDB): domain Bacteria; phylum Acidobacteriota; class Vicinamibacteria; order Vicinamibacterales; family Vicinamibacteraceae; genus CAWJAP01. The sequence goes on along the minus strand of CAWJAP010000014.1, from coordinate 13,825 downwards.
CGCTTCCATCGCTGGGACTCACCGGTGATCTCGACGTTGCCGGGGTGTTCGTGAAGACGCCCGTGTTCCCGTTCGTCAGGTTCCCCGGCGTCGACACGATTCTCGGTCCGGAGATGAAGTCGACGGGCGAGGTGATGGGCGGGGCGGCGTCGTTCGGGACGGCGTTCGCCAAGGCGCAGCTCGGTGCCGGCCAGCGCGTGCCGCTCTCGGGGACGGCCTACATCAGCGTGAACAACGACGACAAGCCGAACGTGCTGGCGATCGCGCGCGATCTGGTCAGCCTCGGGTTCAAGCTGCTCGCCTCGCGCGGCACGGCTTCATACCTGCGCGCGCACGGCCTCGAGGTCGACGTCGTCTTCAAGATCAACGAAGGACGTCCGCACGTCGGCGATCGGATCTACAACGGCGACATCGACCTCGTCATCAACACGCCGCTCGGCCGCGAGTCGTTCTTCGACGACCGTACGGTGCGGCGTGCGGCGATGATGCACGGGGTCCCGTGCATCACGACGCTCACCGGTGGCGCGGCGACGGTGAGCGCCATCCGCGCGCTCCGTGACGAGGGCATCGACGTGCGCTCGCTGCAGGAGTACCACGCTGGCGTCCCCGCTCCGCACGAGGCCGACGTGTTGGGCCGGCGGGGCTGACTTGTCAGCCCCCGGGTGATGGCAGTTCCTGCCATCGTCCCCGGCCGTTCGCAGCGCGGATTCCGCCCGGCCGATTCCATTTGCTGCAGAAATCCACGGTATCGAGCGGCACCGGACATTGCATGACTCCGGCGCATGCAGACCGTCGTCGCGTGGCCGGCGCTCGCGCTCATCGGCGGCGCTGCCTGCGGGACGTTCGCTCGCGTGCCGCTCGGAGTATGCGGCGGGCTGCTTGCCCTGTCGTGGGTGGTCGCCGTTGCAGCGTGTGCCAGGCCGCGTCCCACGCTGGTGACGACGGCGGTCGCGCTCGGCTTTGCGTCGGGGGCCGCGCTTCTCGGCGATCGTGCTGCGGCCGGGCGGTACGAGCCGACGATCCTCCGCTACCTGTCGGACGATCCCATCGTTGTCGAAGGCGTGCTGCGTGAGGACGCCGCACGCACGGAGTTTGGCGCGATCGCGACGATTGACGTCGCCGGCGTGCAGATCGGCGCCGAGCTCGTGCCGGCGGCCGGAGGGGTGCGGCTCTCAATCGGCGGTGCTCATGTCGAGCGTGCGCTGCCGGCCTGGCGAGCGGGCAGGCGCCTGCGGGTCACGGCCACGCTCCGGCGCCCGGTGCCGTACCTGAATTTCGGCGTGCCGGATCAGGAGCGCAAGCTCGCCCTTGGAGGCATCCGGCTGATCGGGTCGGTGAAGAGCGCCGCGCTCGTGACAATCGTCGCGGCGGCACCGGTGTGGCAGGAGGCGAGTAGTGCGGTGCGTCTCTGGAGCCGCGGCGCGATCGATCGCGCGGCCGCGCGTCAGGACGCCGAAGCGGCCGCCATCGTCACCGCCGTGCTGATCGGCGACCGGGCAGGGCTCTCGGTCGATGTCGAGCGCCGCCTGCAGCGCGCCGGTACCTTTCACATCATCGCCATCTCGGGCGGAAACGTGGCCATCGTGGCGGGGCTGGTGGTCTGGAGCCTCGCACGCTCGGGACTCCGGCCGCGCTGGCGTGCCGCGATCGCCATCGCGGCCCTGGCAGCCTACGCTGCCACGGTCATGGGTGGGGCATCGGTGGCACGCGCCACCGTCGCGGCGGCCGTGTACCTGGCGGCGCGCGTGCTCGACCTGCGCACCGCTTCGCGCAACGTGATTGTGGTGACGCTGGCGGCGCTGCTCGCCTGCGATCCGCTGCTCGTCGCGGACACAGGGTTCTGGCTCACCTTCATCGCATCACTGGCCATCGTCGAGCAGGCGGCGTGGGTAGCCGCCCACATCGGACGTGGGGCGATCGCCGTCTGGCCGCTCTGGTCGACTGTTCCGGCCCGCGCGGCGTTTGCGCTCCTCGCCGCGACGCTCGCGGCCGAAGCGGCGCTCGTGCCGATCGCGGCGTATGCGTTTTCGCAGGTCACCGTGGCGGGTCTGCTGCTGAACTTCGCCGCCATCCCGCTCATGGCCATCGTGCAGGGCGCCGGACTCGCGACACTCGGCGTCGCGCTCGTCAGCCCGGAAGTGGCGATCGTGCCGGGTACGATTGCGGCCTGGAGCGCCCGCGCCATCCTAGACAGCGCGCGTCTGGTCGACCTGGCGCCCTGGGCGGTGCTGACCGTCCCTCCGCCGCCGGTGTGGCTGGTTGCCTTGGCGGTGACGACGTGGGCGGTGGCATGGCTCGCGCCCGCGCGCGTGGTCCGTGTCGGAGGTGTGGTCCTCTGGGTGTCGGCGCTGACGACCATCCTGCGCGGACCGGTGTTGCCCGACCTTCCAGACAAGGCGCTGCGATTCCCTCCTTGCCGCGCGCTCGCAACTCCTTCGGACATGGTGAAGTTGAACGTCGTCGACGTGGCGCAGGGCACGGCGGTGCTGCTGCGTGTGCCGCACGCGCCGCCGATGCTCGTCGACGCCGGTGGCGCCGGCCGTGCCAGCCGGTTCGACGTCGGCGCCCGAATCGTGGCGCCCTCACTCTGGGCGCTCGGCGTCCGCGGACTCGGGATCGTCGTGCTGACGCATGCCGACCGGGACCACGTCGGTGGCGCCGCCGCCATCGTCCGCAGCTTCACGCCACGGGAGATCTGGGAAGGCATCGCCGTTCCGAATCTGCCGCCGATGGACGAGATCCGTGCCGCCGCCGAGCGCGCCGACCTCGCCTGGGTGAGGGTTCGCCGTGGCGTGTCGCGCCGGCTCGGGGAGGCCGCGATCCACGTGCGGCATCCGCCGCCTCCGGAGTGGGAACGACGGCGTGTCCGCAACGACGACTCGATTGTGCTCGAGGTGAAGGTGGGCCAGATTCTCGATCGTCCTGCCCGGTGACATCGGCGCGAGCGTGGAACCGGACGTCGCGCGACTGCTCGAGCCCGCACGGCTGCGCATCCTGCTGGCCGCGCATCACGGGAGCCGCGGATCATCCTCAGCGGGCTGGCTGCGCGCCGTCGATCCGCGCCTGGTGATCGTGAGCGCCGGACGCGACAATCCGTACGGGCATCCATCCAGTGCCATGCTCGAACGGGTCCGCGCTCACGGCGCGTCGATCTATCGAACCGATCTCGACGGCGCGATCGAAGTCGACACCGATGGCGCGCAGGTCATCGTCACGACCTGCTCGGGCCGTGCGGGGCGGTACGATCCGAACAATCAAGACCATCGAGTGATCGAGGAATCGATCGGCGCATCGATGGAGAGATCGATGCATGAATCGGAGAATGGAAGATCGGTCGAGCTGGCCGGCCCGGGTCGTCGAAGGATCTCTGCGACGGGCGCCGGTTGCGCGTCGAGCCCTCTGGTCATCCGCGCTATTATCCCCCCTGTCATGGCACTCTGGCGCCACGCTCGACTTGCAGTGACGGTGATAGTGCTGTGTTCTTTCGGGTGTGCTCAGCGACCGAGCGACGATGATTCCGCATCTCTCAGGAGACAGAAAGAGGAATTCGGCGCCCAAATACTGCGGGCGCACATCAGGTACGTTCAGAGCACGGGTGCGTCGCTCGAGGAGCTTGGCATCACGCTCCGGACCGATCCGGCAGGTTCAACGTGCACCGCAGACTGCGCTGGCGGCGGTAGTGTCGACCTGCGAGGGCACCGGTTGTGGGGCCAACGATGGCGTTGGCTGTGCGGCCTGGGGCAGCGACGGGAAGACGACTCAGTCGAAGCTGTGTGTGACTTCGGCGCCACCGTCGGGCTGATACGGACCGCGCCGATCTCGTCCGCCTCTGGTGGTCCGGTGATCTCGTTTGTCGGTGATTCCGCGAGCCGAAGCAGGGTTGGCAATGAGACGCCTTGTGCATGCGCTACGGACGATCCTTCGTGGAGTCGCGGGGACTTCATCCAAACCGACCCGCATCTCGACCGCCGCGCTGATTGCGGTCTGCCTGACCGCACCCGGCTGCCGTCAGAACCGAAGTTCCGATCTGACGGCATTCTCCGAGAAGGAGAAGCAGCTGTTCGCGGCGCAGTTGATGCAGGCGTACATCCGCTACGTGCAAAGTACGGGGGCACCGCTCGAGAAGTTTGGCATCACTCTGAAGACCGATCCGAAGGGCGCGACGTGCACGGCAAAATGCGAAGGTGCGACGGTCACCTGCACCGGCAGCAGTTGCAGCGGGGTCGACGGCAAGGGTTGCACCGCTTCCGATTCCGACAACAACCCGACCCAGCTCAAGCTTTGCATCACGTCGGCCCCTCCCATTGCGCGCCACCCTTCAGATCGGGAGGCTTCGATTCCTTTGGCGCCCTGATCCCCTTCGATTAGAGGCGCTGAGCGCCCGCCCGGCCGCTCTCGACGATGAAGCTGGCGCGGGTTTCGATGGGTGCGTCGGGCCGTGTGACGAAGGGCACGATGCGGAAGTCGGTCTGCCACCGGTCGCGCGTCATCGTGCAGCGGACGTAGCCGCGCTGCGCGTTGTGGAAACGGACGTGCGGGTTGTCGGGGAGGAACTCGGCCACGCGCGGCGGCACGTCCTGACCGTCGCCGCCCGAGGAGATCGACGTGCCGACGAATTCGGTGCCGACGATGGGGGAGTCCGCGCTCCATGGATCGGGCTTCACGTCGCACACCCAGTTCGTGTGCATGTCGCCGGTCAGCACGATCGGATTGGCGGGTTTCCGGCGCTCGCAGGAATTCCAGGAGCGTGCGGCGATCGGCCTGATAGCCGCCCCATTTGTCCATCGACACCTCGACAGGCGGTCCGGGAGCGCTGTCGATGCGGCGAGACCAGCACCTGTTGCGCGAGCACGTTCCACGTCGCCGCCGATCGGTTCAAGCGCATCGAGCAGCCACCGTTCCTGCTCGTCGCCGAGGATCGTGGCGTCGGGGTCGCGCGCGGCATCGCAGAGCGGCGCTCGAGCCTCGCCGCACGGCTGCTCGGTGCGGTACTGCCGCGTGTCGAGCACCAGGAACTCCGCAAGGCGGCCGAAGCGAAGCGCGCGATAGAGCTGCAGGTCGGGTCCGCGCGGGATCTGCGCCCGCCGCAGCGGCCATGTGCTCGAAGTAGGCCCGATAGGCGGCCGCCCGGCGCCGGAGGAACGCCTCGCGCGTCTGCTGCGTCTTCGGGTCGATCGCCGGCGTAGTCGTTGTCCACCTCGTGGTCGTCCCACGTGACGACGAACGGCGCCGCGGCGTGCGCGGCTTGCAGGGCGGGGTCGGTGCGATAGAGCGCGTAGCGCGCCGATAGTCGTCCAGCGTGATGATCTCGGGTCCGGTAACGGGCGCACGGCCTTCTCGGTCGTCGCCGTACTCGTAGATGTAGTCGCCGAGGTGGAAGACGAGATCGACGTCCTCGTGGGCGAGATGCCGGAGCGCGGTGAAGTAGCCCTGCTCCCACCGCTGGCACGACGCGAAGGCGAGACGCAATTCATCGGCTCGAGGCCGCTGCGGGGGCCGTGCGCGTGCGTCCGATCGGGCTCTCCCACGAGCCGAGCGTGAAACCGATACCAGTAGTGCGCGTGCGGGCTCGAGGCCAGCGACGTCGACGTGGACGGCGTGCGCCAGCTTCCGGCGACGCATCGGCGCGCCCCGACCGGACGATCTGCTTGAAGGCTTCGTCGTCCGCCGACCTCCCAGCGCACGGACATCGCCTCGGGCGGCATGCCGGCGCCGATTTCGAGCGGCGCGGGCGCGAGCCGCGTCCAGATGACGACGCCGATCCGCGAGCGGATCGCCGGACGCGACACCCAGGTGAACGGAGTCGACGCGAGCTGCGGGCGCCGCGTTCACGCGCGCGGAAGCGGCCGCCACGAGGAGGCCGCTCGTGGAGCGCTCGAAGAACGTCCGTCGTGTGATCGTGCTCATGACGTTGATCCGTCTCGCTTCACTGCCTGCCAGGCCGCTTCCATCTCCTCCAGCGTCGCTGTCCTCGAGCGTCTGCCGCCTCGTGAGCCAGGCGGGCCTGCATGGCGGCGAAGCGGGCTCTGAACTTCCGGTTCGCGGCGCGCAGCGCCGCTTCGGGATCGACGCTCGAGCTTGCGCGCCAGGTTGGCGACCGCGAACAGCAGGTCGCCGAGCTTCCTCGGCCACGGCCGCCGTCTCGCCCGACGCGCGCGTCTCGCGCAGTTCGCCGATCTCTTCTTCGATCTTGTCGAGCACGTCGTCCGGCGTCGGCCAGTCGAAGCCGACGGTCGCGGCCCGCGTGGCCAGATCGATCCGCCCCGAGCAGCGCCGGCAGCGTCTATCGGCATGCCATCGAGCATGCTCGCGCGCGACCGGCCCGCCTCGGCGCGCTCGGCGGCCTTGATGTCGTCCCACTGACCCTTGACCGCTCCGGCGTGGTCACGCTCGGCCGTGCGTTCGTCGGGCGCAAACACGTGCGGATGCCGGCGAACCAGCTTCGCCCGCACGTGCGTTCAGCGCGTCGGTGACGTGAAGTGCCCTGCCTCGGCGGACAGCTGAGCCAGGAAGACGCCTTCGAAGACGAGGTCGCCGATTTCGCCCTCGAGATCCGTCGAAGTCGCGCGCGCTCGATCGCGTCGACGACTTCGTGCGCCTCCTCGAGCACGAACGGCTTGAGCGAGTCGAGCGTCTGTTCGCGGTCCCACGGGCAGCCGTCCGGGCTGCGCGCAGGATGCGCATCAGCTCGACCAGCGACGCGAATGCGTCGCCGGGCGTCTCTCCAGGCGGGCGGCGTGAGGCGTGCGAATGAGACGCAGTGGACGGATCGGCGATGTCGTCGGACATGACCGGGATCTGCTATCATTCCTGATGTCAAGCTGGACAGGACCCGGATGCATCACCTCATGTCGACGCCGACACCTCTCGTGACTGTCCTCATGCTCGCGACCATGGCCGCCGTGCACTTCGGCGATTCGGCGACCCGGTGACCGGCGAGAAGCACAAGAACATGCCCGCGGCCGGCCAGATGATCGATCTGCTGGCGATGCTGCAGCAGAAGACGCAGAGCAACCTCGACGCCGAGGAATCGCAGCTGCTCGAGAGCGTGCTCTACGAGCTGCGCCTGCGCTTCATCGACGCCAGCAAGGACGAGCTCGAGGATCATTACGCCCTAACGACGAAGACGGACGATGCAAGCCGAGACCGAAGCCCGAAGACCGTGCCGAAAGACCGTCTCACCCCTAGCACGTTTCCCGTGAACATCACGTTCCTCGGCACCGGCACGTCGCAGGGCGTGCCGATGATTGGCTGCCGCTGCGACGTCTGCCTGTCGACCGATCCGCGCGACAAGCGCTGGCGGCCGTCCGTCTTCGTCCGCGCTCGACTCGGGCGCGTCGATCCTCATCGACACGTCGGCCGACTTCCGCGCGCAGGCGCTGGCGTTCGACATCACGCGCATCGACGCGGTGCTGTTCACGCACAGCCACGCCGATCACATCTTCGGCCTCGACGAGACTGCGGCGCTTCAACACGCTCCAGCGCGACGGCGATTCCGCTCTACGGCGACGCGCGCACGCTGCGCCGACCTGCGGCGCGTCTTCGACTACGCGTTCGAGCGCTCCGAGGACGGCCACGAGTACGTGCCGCGGCTGAGCCCGTTCGTCGGTCCTCGGACCGTTCTGTCTCGGGCGCACGCACGGAGATCGTGCCGGTGCCGGTCGTGCATGGGCCGCGGCGAGATCCTCGGCTATCGCATCGGCCGCTTCGCGTATCTGACCGATTGCAGCGGCATTCCCGACACCTCGTGGCCGCTGCTCGAGGGCGTCGACCTGCTCGTGGTCGGCGCGCTGCGCGATCGGCCGCATCCGTCGCATTTCACCGTCGCCGAAGCCATCGACGCCGCGGCGCGCGATCGGCGCGCGGCAGACGCTCTTCACGCACATGTGCCACGACCTCGGACATGCCGCGACCTGCGCGCGCCTGCCGGCCGGCATGGAGCTGGCCTATGATGGCCTGCCGTGTGCGTCAGTACTGAGGACGGCGAGCCGGCGCGCCTGTCGTGAGTGTCGACGTCATTCACTATCCGGACGACGCCGCGACCGTCGCACTGGCGGCGTCCGGTCGTCGCGCTCGGCAACTTCGACGGCCTGCATCGCGGCCATCAGAAGATCCTCGAGCGCGTCTGCCGCCAGGCGCGCGAGCATGCCGCCACGCCGCTCGTCCTCACCTTCGATCCGCATCCGCCGCGCGTGGTCCGGCCCGACAAGGCGCCGCCCCTGCTGATGACCACCGCGCAGCGCATCGAGGCGCTCGGCCGCGAGGGCATCGAGGGCGTGGCCATCGTGCGCTTCACGCCGGAGCTGTCGCGCTGGGAGCCCGAGCAGTTCGTGCGCGCCGTGCTCGTCGAGTGGCTGCACGTGGCCGAAGTCTGGGTCGGCGGCAACTTCCTGTTCGGCCGCGACCGCATCCGGCAACTTCTCGCTGCTGCGATCGCTTGGGCGCGCGCTACGGGTTTCGCGCCGAGAAGATCGATCCGGTCCGCTACCGCGACTTCGTCGTGAGCAGCACGCGCGTCCGCCGGCTCGTGTCGGAGGGCCGCGTCGACGAGGCCGGCGCGCTGCTCGGCCACTATCACTTCATCGACGGCGCGTGTCGCGCACGGCGCCGGGCGCGGGCGGCAGCATCGGGTTCCCGACGGCGAACCTCGAGACCGAGAACGAGCTGCTCCCGCCGCACGGCGTCTATGCCACGACGATCACGATCGACGGCGCGGTCTACGCGGTCGATCACCAACATCGGCGTGCGGCCGACGTTCGAGCAGGCGGGGCATGTCGGCGTCGAGACGCACATCTTCGGCTTCGATCGCGACCTCTACGGCAGCAGCCGTGCGGCTCGCGTTCGTGCAGCGGATGCGCGGCGAGCGCGCCTTCGCAGAGCGTCGACGCCCTGGTCGCGCAGATCCAGGCCGATTGCCGCCAGGCGCGGAGCTGTTCGACCGCCTGTCGCCCTAGACCGTCGGTCCCGTTCGAGCCTGTCCGCCAGGAACTCCGCGACGCCTGAGTACAATGCCCGCGTACTGGCGGCGGCCGCTTTCCAGACAGCCGTCGGATATCCGCGCCGGGCGCCTTCACCGTGACGGTGTCGGGCGAGCCGCGGCTCGGCGAGACGTTGCGACTGCTCACGCACGAAGGCCGCCGAGGCGGAGGCTGTCGCGACGCGCGACGCCGCACGCCTTGCCGAGGCGGTGACCGTGATCCTGGTCGGCGCCCTGCGTCGAGGCCGAGCCGGTCCTCGTCGGACCGCGGCCATCGACATGCCGCTTCGAGCCGGACGCCGACGCGCTGGATGTGGAGATCGTCGTGCCGCGCCGCGTGCTCGGCGGTTCCGGCGGCGGCGCTCGACGGCCTGCTCGCGGCCAGCGGCGCGCTGGACCGCCTGCGTCGCGATCGTCCGGACGCTCGAGTTCGGCCGGTCGCCGATGCCTGTCCTGCCGGCTGCGTTCTGACGCGCGCGCCGCGACGGGCGCCTGACCGCGTCCTCGATGGCGGCCGCCTCGCGCGACTGCCGTCTGGGCGCCCTGGAGCAACTCCGAGCCGCGCGTAGCCGCGCTCAGCGTCCAGTTCGCCGATCGCCAGTCGCCTGATCATGCCTGCCGCATGCGCCTCTACAACACGCTCACCCGCCAGGAAGAGGAGTTCGCCCCGTCGCACGACGGCATCGTGCGCATGTACGCGTGCGGCCTGACGGTCTACGCGCGCGGGCACATCGGCAACTTCCGCACGTTCGTCGCCGTCGACCTGCTGCGGCGCACGCTGCGCCATCAGGCCGGCTTCGAGGTGCGCGCACGTCATGAACTTCACCGACGTGGACGACCGCACCATCCTCGAGGCGCAGAAGGCCGGCGTGCCGCTGCGCGAGTACACCGATCGCTTCATCGAGGCGTTCCGCGAGGATGCCGCGACGCTCGGCCTCGAGCCGGTCGAGGAGACGCCCGCGCGCGACCGACGAGGAGAACCTGCGGGCGATGAGCGACATGGTGGCGCGCGCTCGAGCAGCAACGGCCACACCTATCGCAGCGACGGCTCGATCTACTTCAAGATCGCGACGCTTCCCGAGTACGGCAAGCTGGCGCGGCTCGATCACGCCGGCATCCAGCCCGGCGCGCGCATCGACTCCGACAAGTACGACAAGGAGAACGCGCGCGATTTCGTGCTGTGGAAGGCGACCAGCCCGGCGAGCCGACGTGGGACTTCGGCTGTCGGGCCGGGCCGTCCCGGCTGGCACATCGAGTGCTCGGCGATGGCGCTGCGCCTGCTCGGCGAGGCGCCCATCGACATCCACTGCGGCGGCGTCGATCTGATCTTCCCGCATCACGAGAACGAGATCGCGCAGGCCGAGGGCGCCACCGGCAGCCAGTTCGCGCGCTTCTGGTTCCACGTCGAGCATCTGCTCATGGACGATGGGGAGAAGATGTCGAAGTCGCTGGGCAACGTCTTCACCGTGAAGGACGTGCTGGCCCAGGGCTATCGCGCCTCGGCGCTGCGGTATCTGCTGCTGTCGGTGCACTACCGCAAGCAGCTGCGTTCTCGTGGACGAGCCTCGAGCAGTGCGAGGAAGCGCTGAAGCGGCTGATGGATTTCCTCGCGCGGCTCGATCGCGTGACGCGCGACGGCGCGCATCGCGGCGATCGCCGAACAGGTGGCCGCGGCGCGCGCCGAGTTCGGGCGATGATGCTGGCCGACGTCAACGCGCCGGGCGCGCTCGGCGTGCTGTTCGAGCTGGTGCGTACGCTGAACGCGGCGATCGACGCCGGCGAGGTGGGGAAGAGCGACGTGGCGGTGATCCGCGAGGCGTTCGATCATTTCGACCGCGTGCTCGGCATCGATCGTCGCTGCGGCGCGCCGAGGAAGCGGCGCCGCCGGTGCCGGTCGACGAGATCGAGCGCTGATCGAGGAGCGCAAGCGACGCGCGCGCAGCGCCGCGACTTCGCGCGCGCCGACGCAGATCCGCCAGGAGCTCGCCGCGCGCGGCATCCTGCTCGAGGATTCGCCGGCGGGCACCCGCTGGAAACGGGCTGACGAGGCACTGATTTGTCGTCCAGTCGTAGTCGGCGCAGTCGGCCAGCTGCGAAACTCTGCCGGTATCCGCAACGATGCCGTAGCCCATAGATCTCGAACCGGTCCTGCCGAGACCGCGCCAGTCGGCGAACTGATCGAGCGCGACGCCAAGTACGTCTCGCCGTCCTACACGCGCGGCTATCCGCTCGTGATGGCCCGCGGCGAAGGCGCCATCGTCGAGGACGTCGACGGCAACCGGTTCCTCGATTGCGCCGCCGGCATCGCCGTCAACTCGACCGGGCACTCGCATCCCGAAGTCGTGCGCGCCGATCGTCGAGCAGTCGCAGAAGTTCCTGCACATGTCGGGCACCGACTTCTACTACGAGCCGCAGGTGCGGCTCGCGGAGGAGATCGCCGCGATCGTGCCGATCGACGGCGGCGTGAAGTCGTTCTTCGCCAACTCGGGCACCGAGGCGAACGAAGCCGCGATCAAGCTGGCGCGCTATCACCAGAAGCGGCCGTACCTCATCGCGTTCCTCGGATCGTTCCACGGCCGCACGCTCGGCTCGCTCGGGCTGACGGCGAGCCGCGCGGTGCAGCGCAGGGGCTTCGGCCCGGTGACCACGCCGGGCGTGTTCCATGCGCCGTATCCGGACGTCTATCGCGCGCCGAAGGGCGGCGTCGCCGGCGCAGGTGGCGGCCGAGTCGATTGCGTGGATCGAGGATCGGCTGTTCGTCAATCTCGTGCCGCCCGACGAAGTCGCGGCGATTGTCGTCGAGCCGATTCAGGGTGAAGGCGGCTACATCGTGCCGCCCGTCGAGTTCCATCAGCAGCTGGCGGAGCTCGCGACGCAGCACGGCATTCTGCTCGTCGTCGACGAGGTGCAGTCGGGCATGGGCCGCACCGGGCGGATGTTCGCGTGCGAGCACTTCGGCCTGCGGCCCGACATCGTCACGCATCGCCAAGGGCATCGCGTCCGGCCTGCCGCTCGGCGTGACGGCCGCGCGTGCGGACGTGATGGACTGGACGCCCGGCGCGCACGCCAGCACGTTCGGCGGCAATCCGGTGGCGTGCGCCGCGGCGCTGGCCACCATCCGGCTGCTCGAGAATGGCGCTCATCGACAACGCGGCGACGGTAGGCGAGCATCTGCTCGGCGCGGCTGCAAGAGCTCGCGCGCGTCATCCGCTCATCGGCGACGTGCGCGGCAAGGGGCTGATGATCGGCATCGAGCTGGTCAAGGATCGCGAGACCAAGGTGCGCGCGATCGAAGAGCGCGACCGCCTCGTCGACGCGATGTTCGCGAAGGGCGTGCTCGTGCTGGGCGCCGGCCGCAACGCGATCCGTCTCTGCCCGCCGCTCGTCCTGACGACGGAGCAGGCCGATTTCTGCGTCGACGCGCTCGACGCCGCGCTGGGCACGCTCGAAAAGGGGCGCTGACGCCCCCAATCAATCGCTCGTCTTCTTCAGGCTCGGATCGTCGGCCGGATTCACGTAGGTCATCGCGAACGGGCCCATGCCGTGCACCTGGATGATCGTTTCGCCCTTGGCCACGCGTAGTGCGGCGCCTTCGCTGGCATGAACGAGTAGGCGCCGGCCTTGAGCGACTTGCATTGGGCCGCGTCGAACTTCTCGCCCATCCCGATCTGAATCGTCCCCTGCAGCACGGTGAGGTTCTCGTCGGTCGGGTGCCAGTGCGGCGCCACCTTCGAGCCGGCGGGGACCTTGAGCCGCATGACGAACGAGTCCCTCCTTCGCCGGATCGCCGTGCAGGGCCGCGACCATGACGCCAGCCGGCAGCTGCGGCGATCCCGGTTTCCACTCGAGCGCCGCCGGATCCGTGGTCGTATGATGAGCGGCCGGCGAGGCCTGCTGCGCCATCAGCGCAGCGTTGATTCCCAGGGCTCCGACAACGAGCATTCCAAGACACAGACGGCGCATGCCGACCTCCTCGGGCTGCGGTTCGAGACGCTGACTCAGGCGAAGGCCTGATCATGTGCCTAGACGCGTCGCGTTGCAAGGGGCACGCGGCCCGATCGGCCGCGGCCCGGTCCTTGCGACGCCGATCGGCATGTTCCAGAAGGCCGATCGGATTTCGCTGGGAAAATCAGGGGAAACCTACGCTTGCCGCGAGCTCGAGCGCCGCGGGTACGCAATCGTTGCGCGCCGCTTCCGCACCCGCATGGGCGAAATCGACATCATCGCGCGCGACGGCGAGACGCTGGTATTCGTCGAGGTCAAAGCGCGGCGGAGCACGCGCTATGGGACGCCGGCCGAGGCGGTGACGTGGCACAAGCGACAGCGCCTGCTGCGGATGGCGGCCGAGTACGTGCTGCTGCGCGGAGTGGCGAACGCCAACTGCCGCTTCGACGTGGTCTCGATCGTGTTCGCCGGAGGGTTGCGGCCGCGGATCGAGGTGTTCAAGAGCGCGTTCGACGCGCGTGGACGGTAGGCCCGCCGCCGCCCCTGACGCAGGAGATGCCCCGGTGGCGCGCCATGCGCGGATGCCGTAACTCGTCGCAGGTCAGGAGGTTGCCAGTGGCCGATCAGTTGATGTTATGGTGTGGGTGATCCGATTGATTCCTTGATCGGGTTCCGGCGCGTGTGCTACTTTACGAGTTCGTTGAACGGACGAGCGGGAATAACTCAGTGGTAGAGTGCGACCTTGCCAAGGTCGAAGTCGCGGGTTCGAATCCCGTTTCCCGCTCCAACTTCCCCCCTAGCTCTCCCTGGTTCCCCTCGGTAAGCCTGGCGCCGTAGCCAAGTGGTAAGGCAGAGGTCTGCAAAACCTCCATCCCCGGTTCAAATCCGGGCGGCGCCTCCAAT
>CAWJAP010000013.1:0-313390 GCA_963840865.1 Vicinamibacterales bacterium | reverse complement strand
TGATGGTCCTCGGACCGAGTTTGGGCACACTGGCGGGCACACTGGAGTCGACGCCAATGTGTGCCTATCAAGCACACATCGTGATACCCTAAAATTCGGTGAAATCGACTGGGACGACGCGAAGAACGCGAAGCTCAGGCGGAGCGCGGCATCGGGTTCGAGGACATCGTCTTCCACATCGAGCGCGGCGACGTGCTCCACATCCTGGAACATCCAAACCCGCGATCGTTACGCCGGCCAACGCATCTTCGTCGTCCGGCGCGAGGACTACGTGTACCTGGTCCCGTTCGTCGAAGACGAGCACACGGTGTTCCTGAAGACAATCATCCCGAGCCGGAAGACGACGAAGCAGTACATCGGTGAGGAGTCCGACGATAAAGATGGACGCTGACGAAAAGGAGTTGCTTGGGCTCCGTCGAGCGCGGCAAATCCGAAATAGCCACGGCGGCGGCAAGGCGAGCGAACTCGCTACTCCCGCTACGCTAAGGCCACGTTCCGCAAGGACCAGCGGCTGAACATCCGGCTGTCGAGCAAGGACCTGGAGGCGATTCAGAAGCGGGCGCTCGCCGAGGGGTTGCCGTATCGAACGTTGATCGCGAGCCTGCTGCACAAGTACGCCGCCAGGGCACCCTCAGAGAGGTCTGAACGGCCGGCTTCGCGGTTTGCACAACGGAGTCTCCTTTCGAATAGGTCCCGTCGTACACCACGGGCTCGCCGTCGAAGCGCCGGAGAGAACACAGCTCGGTATCGAGCGCGCGCATCCTTCACAAGGCGGATTCCACTCGGATTTCCGCCGACGCACGCGACAGGGTGAGGCATCCATTGTCGCGCCGCGGCACGCCCGTCGGTACAGGCTGATCGCCCTTCTCGATCCGGTAGCGGTCGTCGGGGCGTAGACACCGTTCACCGTGGTTCCTCCGTTGTGGATGGCGGGAAACATTGGTGCATGCTCTGCGGGAACCCGAACGTGGGCTTTGTGAGCCCGTCGAGGCGTTCGAGTTCCTCGGCTGTTAGCTCCATCGATCGCCTGGACGTTACTTCGAGCTGCGCAGACCGCCGCGCGCCGATGATGGTCGAGGTCACACCGGCTGTGCCTGGACCCAGGCCAGCGCGATCCGCGCCACGGTGCTGTCGTGCGCGCGGGCGATGCTCGAGCGCGTCGACGACGGCGAACGTCTTCTCGTTGAGGAATGATTCGAGCAGGCCGCGGTCGGCCTTCACCTGCCCACGGTCGCCGCGTGTACTTGCCGCTCAGCGCACCGCTCTTGAGCGGCGACCAGGCGTGATCCCGAGCCCGAACTGAGGGGCCATCGGCACGAGCTCCTGCTCGACGCTGCGCTCGAGCAGCGAATACTCGATCTGCAGCCCGATGAAGGCCGCCCAGCCGCGCAAATGCGCGGTCATGTTCGCCTCGACATCTTCCACGCAGGTGTGTCGGAGACGCCGAGATAGCGGACCTTGCCGGCGCGCACCAGGTCCTTGAGCGCCGACATCGTCTCCTCGATCGGCGTGTGCACGTCCCAGTCGTGCAGCCCATAGAGATCGATGTAGTCCGTCTGAGGCGCCGCAGCGAATCCTCGCAGGACGAGATGATCGTCTTCGGCTCGATCCGCCGCCGTTGGGGTCTCCCGGATAGAGGCTGCCGCTGAATTCGTCGCGATGACGAGGCGGTCGCGCCGGGCGGCGTGGCGTCCGACATGATCGCCGATGATCTTATTCGGAGTGGCTTTTTGTGTAGAAGTTGCGGTGTCGATGAAGTTGCCGCCAAGCTCGACGAACCGATCGATGATCGCTGCGACTCCTCGACGCTGGAGCCCCAGCCGAGATCTTCACCGAAGGTCATCGCGCCAAGGCAGAGCGGGCTGACGCGGAGGCCGGAGCGCCCGAGCGTCACATAGTGGTCGAGAGGCATATCCACTCCAGATCTGGGCTATCATGTTTACAAGACATGTAGTTCATATCTACATAAGTTCCATAGTAAACCATATTCCCGTGACGATGTCCAATGCCGAAAACTGACCCGGCGAAGCTCTGGTCGCTGAACTACCGTCTGCTGATGTCGGTCATCTCCAGCGTCGCCCCGACATCGCCGCACTGGGGCTGGAGACCAAGGAACTGTTCGTCCTCGCGGAGATCGACGAGCACCCCTATCCAGCGGAACTGGCGGCCACGCTGTGCATGCCCGAGCCGACGGTGACCGTGAACCTGAAGCGGCTCGAGGCCGCTGGACTCCTGCGCCTGAGATCATTTCCGCAGACCTGCGGCGTCACCGTCTCGTGCTGACGCCGGACGGACGCAAGGCCATGTCCCGCGGCCTGACGCTGCTCTCGGATGCCTTTGGCGCGCGGCTGGGCCGCCTGAGCGCGGCGCAGCAGGCACCGCTGCGGACCCTGCTCCAGAGCCTGAACTGAGCATCTCCCCGCCCACGAATCGACGCAAATTCTCACCGTTGACAATGAGGGCCGCCGTCGTAGCGAACGCTGACGGCGGGATAGCACCGAGCATCTGCGCGATCGTGTGCTAATGGAAGGCAACCCCTGGCAGACGTTCTGACGTAGCAGGGGTCGAGCTTTTCGTCGATGGTGAAACCGCACAGATTTGGGCGCGATTTCCGACAACACGGGCATCAACGTTGCTATTCATCGAGTCGAACCATCTCGGCTGACGCCGCCTCACATGGTGATGACGACTTTTCCTCCGGGTGCCGCTCTTCCAAATAGCGCATCGCCTCGGGGACCTCGCTGAGCGGGTAGGTCCTGTCGATGGTAGCCCGACGATACCTCTATCGTGGTAAGCGCGGGAATTCAATCAGATCACCACGGTCGCAACGTCGACGCGCTCAGCATATCCGGTGATTCGAGGCCATGACGGCGGAGCCGCACGTAGAGCTGCGTGCGAGTGATGCCAAGACGCCTGGCCGCCTTCGCCTTGTTGCCGTCGGTCTCCTGCAACACCCGCTTGATCGTCTGACGCTCAGCGTCGCCGAGGTCTGTGCCAGGCTCTCGCGCACCGGCTGCGCCTGTAGCGACAGGTGCTGGGGCTCGATCATACCATCGTCACTCAGGATCGCGGCGCGCTCGAGCGCGTTGTGGGGCTCCCTGACGTTGCCCGGCCACGTGTGGGTCAGCAGCCGATCCATCGCCACCGGCGCGAGGCGCCTCGGGCGCAGGCCGGATCACTCCAGCTCCCGCAGGAATGTTTCGGCGATCAGCGGACTGTCGCCGCTGCGCTCGCGGAGCGGAGGAAGCTGGATGTCGAAGACCTGCAGCCGATAGTAGAGGTCCTCACGGAACATGCCCTCCTGCACCGCCTGCCGCAGGTTGCGATTGCTCGCGGCGATCACGCGCACGTTGGCTTTCACGAGCCGCGTACCTCCGAGGCGCTGGAACTCCCGCTCCTGCAGGAACCGCAGCAGCTTGGCCTGGGCGGCCGGCTCCATTTCGCTGACCTCGTCGAGGAGCAGCACGCCGCGTGACGCGAGCTCGATCTGGCCCGGCTTGCTCTGCTGCGCGCCGGTGAACGCGCCGCGCTCGTAGCCGAACAGCTCCGACTCGAGGAGCGAATCGGGCAGCGCGGCGCAGTTGATCGCCACGAAGGGACCGTTGCGCCGCGGGGACGCCTGATGGATGAAGCGCGCGAGCACTTCCTTCCCCGTCCCCGACTCGCCCTGCAGGAACACCGTGGTGTCCACGGCGGCGACCTGCGTTGCCAGCCTTAGAACACGGCGCCAGGCCGCGGACTCGCCGAGGGCGTGGCCGACGCCGCGATCTGGTTCAACCCTTGCGCCGAGCGATCGGAGGGATTCGATCGTGCCGCGGGCCAGCGGCTCATCTTCCTGCTGTGCTGCGAGTGCTACTGCTGCGTTCATGGCTTCCTCACTCCGGTTATTGCGCGACTAAAGACTCGCGGGACATTGCGATTCACAGGCAATCAGGCGAGATAACCGCCGTCGATCGTCAGCGAGGCTCCGGTGACGAAGCCAGCGTCGGGTCCCGCCAGATAGGCGGCCAGGCTGGCAACCTCGTGGACCGTGCCGAGGCGCCCGAGCGACATCAGAGGGCGGACGATCGCCCGCACGTCCGGGTCGGCGGTCATATCCGTCTCGGTTGGGCCTGGCGCAATCGCGTTGACGGTGATGCCGCGTGGTCCCAAGTCGCGCGCTAGACCTCTCGTCATGGACGCGACCGCGCCCTTGGTCATCGCGTAGACAGACGCGCCGGGGAAGCCGGTGCGTTCCGACACGATGCTTCCTGTCGTGATAATGCGTCCGCCGTTTCTCATGTGCGGGAGCACGGACTGCACGCCGACGAACACTGCGCGCACATTGATGGCGAACATACGGTCGAAATCCTCCAGCGAATAGTCGTCGACGAGGCCCATCGTCAGAATGCCGGCGTTGTTGACGAGAATGTCGATCCGACCGAAGCGTTCGACCGTCTCCCAACGGCGGCTTTGACGGCGGCCGGCTGGCGCTGTCCGCATGGATGGCCAGCACCTGGGCGCCGGTGGCTTCGATCTCGCGGGCGAGGTCGTTCGCCGATCCCGGCGAGGCTGCATAGGTGAACACGACGGTCGCGCCATCGGTGGCGAGCCGACGAACGATTGCCGCTCCAATACCGCGCGATCCGCCAGTAACGAGAGCGACTTTTCCGGAGAGTGTCTTGCCCATGGACGGCCTCCTTATTTTGGACTATATAATCTATAATTGAGCGCGCCGCGAACGTCGCTTCACCAATGCTCCGCAAGCTATCGCAAGCTTCTTAACGCGATCCGCGCGATACCCCGCAACGCATCGAGCGTGGGCCGGAGCGGGCCGAACCTTCAATCCAAGCAGCATAGAAACGAGGAACCGGGCTCCAGATTTGGGATCGAGGTCCGGCGCCAGTTCGCTGGCCGCCTGCCCCTTGCGGATTACACGTTCGAACGAGGCCATCAGTGTCGCGCCTGACGCGTCGGTAATCGCACAGACACTTCGATCGGTTCGACCGAACTCCGTCGTTGCGCTGACGCCAAGGCACGTTTCGCTGGAGGGCCGTGACGCAAAGGCCAACAGCGCGGTCTCGATGCCCTCGAGCGCCGACGCGCGCGAGTGCATCGTGCCGATGATCTCTGCCGTGCTGTCGCTGGAATAGCGCTGCAATGCCTCGAGATACAGTCGGCGTTTGTCGCCGAACGTGTCGTCATGCTCTGGCGACTGATGCCCATGCCGTTGAGAAGCATCTTGGTGGACGCTCCCTCGAAGCCATGACTGGCGAAAACCTTGATGGCCTTCGCCAGCGCCTCGTCTCGGTCGAACTCCCTTGGCCGCGCCACACCGCAAGGTTATCAGTTAAGGACTGAACTGTCCATAACCATCCCGGCCACCGCTCAGCTTTGAAACAGCGAAACCACGAAGTGAAAAAACGCGCGCACCATCGCCGACGGCAGGTGGGCGCGACGGGTGGTATGCGTACACCGGGAAAGACCTTGCCCTCTCGACCGACGTCGCGTCACCGGACTGACCACCCCCGGTGGCCTCAGCGGCAATGTACGTGGGTCACTTGCGCGGCGCCGAGACGGACGCGCGAGTGACCGCATACCGCACGTCGAACGCACGCTGGGCCTTGCGCACGGCGTCGGCATGCGTGCTCGTCCAGGCATTGAGCGCGGCAAACGGCTTGTCGAGCGAGCGCCCGAGCGGCGTCACCGTACGCCACCCCGGGCGGCGCACCGTCGATGATGCGCCGTTCCACGATCCCGTTGCGCTCGAGGCGCCGCACGCACTGCGTTAGCGTCTTCTGCGACACGCCGGAGACCTGGCGTCGTAGCGCGTTGAACCGCAGATCCCACCCGACGCGCAGATCGCGCCGAGCACGAGGATGCTCCAGCGATCGGCGATCTGATCGAGCAGCAGCCGATCGAAATCGCTCCCGTCCGCCTTCATGGTCGTTCCCTCAGGTGTCCTTGACGATACGTAGTCGCCTCAAAGTGCACTCTTTACACCAAGTATCCATCTGATACTAACATCAGAACATGGCTGTTGAAGGACACACGACGCCGTCAAGGATGGGCGCGGGCGTCATCGGCGCGAGCCCGCTGCGGCCCGGGTGGGCCGTCACGGCCCATCTGCCCGCGCT
Source organism: Vicinamibacterales bacterium (assembly GCA_963840865.1). Classification (GTDB taxonomy): domain Bacteria; phylum Acidobacteriota; class Vicinamibacteria; order Vicinamibacterales; family Vicinamibacteraceae; genus CAWJAP01. The sequence continues at coordinate 307,274 of CAWJAP010000013.1, read as the reverse complement.
GGCCGCATTGCCCGACTAGAGCTGCGCGCCGTCGCCACGTCGACTGAAGCGTCTGCCCGGGCCGCGGCCGAGGCGTACGGGGTGCCGGGCCACGCCGACCCCGCCGCGCTCATCGCGCGGCGCGACGTCGATCTGGTGGTCGTGACGGTGAAGCTCCCGCATCATCACCGCCTCGTGGGCGAGGCCCTCGCCGCCGGCAAGCTGGTGATGTGCGAGTGGCCGCTCGGCGTCGATGCCGGGGAGACGGCTGATCTTGCGGCGCGCGCGGCGGGCGCGGGCCTGGGCACGCTGATCGGTCTGCAGGCGCGGATGGCGCCGTCCATCCGGTATGCCCGCGATCTCGTGGCGCAGGGCTACGTCGGCGAGGTGCTCGCCACGACGGTGATGGGATCCGGCATCGCTTGGACCTCGGTCACCGACAGCGCCCATGCCTACATGTTCGAGGCGGCCGGCAACGCGACGCTGCTCTCCGTGCCGACGATGCATGCGCTCGACGCGCTGCAGTTCGTACTGGGCGATCTGGCCGACATCCGGGCGACGAGTGCCGTGCGGCGGCCGGCCGTGACGCTGGCCGGCGCGGAGAGACCGTCGCCGCGACGGCCCCGGACCATCTCGCCATCGCCGCGACGCTGAAGAGCGGCGCAGTCGCCTCGGTCTTCTATCGTGGCGGCACGTCCCGCGGCGACAACTTCCGCTGGGAAATCAACGGCACCGAAGGCGATCTGGTGCTGACGTCACCCGTCGGCAATCTTCAGGTGCTCGCGCCCCGGCTGGAGGGAGGGCGCGGCGAGGATCGCACGACCGCGCCACTCGCGGTTCCGGCCGCGTCGATCTGGCGCCCGGTGCTCCGGAAGGCCCGGCGGCCAACGTCACGCGCCCTACGCCGCCTTTGCCGCCGATCGCCGCGCCGGCACGCCCGGCGCCACCGCGCCGGACTTCGCGCATGCCCTTCGTGCGCATTACACGCTGGACTTCATTACGACCGCGGCGGTGAGCGGCATCGCGCAACGTCCTGTGACGGAGACACGGACATGAGGGTGATGGCTGTTCGTCGGGCCGATCACCGGGACGTGCTCGAACTCGAGCGGATCTGTGCGCAAACCTACATTGTGTTCTGGACCGTCCCAGGGCGATTTCTGGGCGAACGCGAATTGCTGCACATCGGCGTTGCGTTAGGTCTTTTTAGGCGCGAGACCGCGCATCCGCAATGGAGATAGGCAATGATGGAGCGGGAAGTGAGCGTTCAGAACTATTCTGGTTCACGATGGATTCTGGACGGTTCTGTGATGGCCTCAACAGGGTCTACATTCGCCTTGAAGATAAGGCTATCAAGTGACCGTATTGCGTTATTTTCAAAACCCTACTCTTTCGCTTTTCGCTCGGCCGACGCGGGACGGTGGAGGTGACTCAGAGGGCGCGATATCGCCAAGGATGTCTGACCAGATACTGCCGGTGATCCTCGCTCTGGGCCACTCCGCGGCAGGAGGTGTGGTTGGGTCATCACCGAAGCTCATGGGAACGATCCGTCGTGTGGTGGGGCTCGTCTTACATCAGCGAGCGTTCGTTCGCCCGACACAGAGCGAGTACAGGTCATCGTCTCAGGTTGATTCAGAATCCTCCACCGGGAGCTTCCTGACGCCCCGCGATTCTGCCCCCCCATCAGGACGGTGTGCCTGTTTTCTTCGACGAGTTCGAAGTGGTTCCGGCATCGTTCGCCGCCAGTTCTGATTCATCGCGAGAAGATCGCGTATGCGCCTTCGCCGCGTTCATGAGCCGATTCCCCAGGTCCACGTTCGCACACGAGGCACTAGTCGGGCCGTCACCGCAGCCCGGGATGGAGGACGAAGACCGGAGCTGGCTACTTTGGTCGCAACTGACGACAAGGGTGATTCCACCTGACAAGCAAGCGGCGGATGGGCGAGCCGATGCTGAGGACGCGATACGTCGTGGAGGACCAAGAGGGAGCACCACGCCGTCTACGTATCGCCAAGCGCAGGCGGTCACGTCACTGATCACGCAAGCCGTGACGGCTCACCATCGTCGCCGTTGATGGTCAGGCGCACGAGCTACCGCAATCGTGAGCCATGACGTGTGACCCGACCTGTTAGTGGGGACGGCTCAGGCGCTCACCGGCGAATCGCCAGCGACATAGAGAAAAGAAGGAAACTATGAGTCCGCAACCTGGTTCATCACCGGCGCATCAAGCGGCCTCGGCGCCTCGGTCGCGGATGCGGCGTTGCGCGCCGGCCACCGTGTCGCTGTTACCGCGCGGGACAAAGTTCGTCTCGAGAAGCTGACCGAAGCCCATCCCGACGCCGTGCTTCCCCTGTCAATGGATCTGACCAAACCATCCGAGATCAAGGCTGCGATCACCACCGCCGAGAAATGGCATGGCGGTATCGATGTGCTCGTGAACAACGCCGCGCTTGGCTATCTCGCAGCCATTGAAGAAGGAGAGGAGCAGAATATCCGGACGCTGTTCGACACGAATGTGTTCGGCGTCGCGAGCACCATCCGGGCAGTTCTGCCTGGTATGCGCGCCCGGGCAAGCGGGACGATCATCAACGTGTCGTCCCTTAACGGTGTCGTCTCCATGCCCGCGCTCGGCTATTACAGCGCGTCAAAACACGCGCTCGAAGGTTTGACCGAAGCCTTGTCTCAAGAGGTCGCTCCGCTGGGCATCAAGGTGCTGTCTCTCCAGCCAGGCGGCTTCCGCACCGGTATCGTCGAACGCAATCTGCGAAGCCCGAAGATCGACGCCTATGACCCTACCGCGCACGCAGTCATGGGAATGCTGTTGAACGACAAGGACGGCGTTTACGCGCCGGGTGATCCGGATCGCATGGCGGAAATACTCGTCAACTTGGTGAAGTCGGGCGACATGCCCCAGCGGCTCAGCATGGGCGCCGACAGTTGGGGTGCCATCACGGCGAAGCTGGACGAGCGGCGAGCTGAATATGAGCAGTGGAACGATCTGTCCCACAGCACCTATTTCCCATCACGGATTGAAAGCAGTACCCGGTCGATCTCGCCTCTGCTCATTCCGGAATCAGGTATTGCCGACCGGTGACTCGTCTTGCGTGTACGACGGCTGGCCCTTTGCAAGTCGTGCCCCATAAACACCGAAGGGTTCATCCTCGTCGTTCTGAAATCGAACCATGCCGCTCGTCGAAAGCCTTCTGCGCGGCTCGCAGGGCCTCGGCATGCTCCATGAGCCACGCATTCAAGGCCGCGAAGGGTTTTTCGAGCGATCGGCCGCGGTCACCATATATTCGACGCCAGGCGGTGCGGTGTCGATGAGCCTGCGCTCCAGGATGCCCTAGGAGGTGTTTCGGTATCGCTCGGTGAGCCTGGCCAAAACCGCTTTCCAAGCGTGCTCGCCCATTGGAACATCTCCGCAAAATGTCACTGCGCACAACGCGGGCCATCGGCGCGCCTAGGAATTCCGGCGCCTTTTCACGAGTGTGCCCAACTAATTCGGCTGCGCCTGCGAAATCGGCAATGTTTTCGGGTGATTTTGAAACATGCGGCGGTTCGAAAAACCGTCGCCTCCGCCAATGTAAAATCTCGATCCGCGAAGTGCTGATTTCAGTTAGACTTACCCTGCGCGGTGAGGTGGCCGAGAGGCTGAAGGCGGCGGTTTGCTAAACCGTTATACGGGCTAAAACCTGTATCAGGGGTTCGAATCCCCTCCTCACCGCCAGAATTCGCTCGCTTCGCTCGCTCCTCTGGCGGCTCGGCGGCGATTCTGAATCAGTGGGCCTTCCAGCCCACAGCTCGAATCCCTGCCCCTACGCCTTCGCTCGCGCCTGCTCGCTCTTCTGGCGGCTCGGCGGCGATTCTGAATCAGTGGGCCTTCCAGCCCACAGCTCGAATCCCTGCCCCTACGCCTTCGCTCGCGCCTGCTCGCTCTCGGCGGCTCGGCGGCGATTCTGAATCAGTGGGCCTTCCAGCCCACAGCTCGAATCCCTGCCCCTACGCCTTCGCTCGCGCCTGCTCGCTCCTCTGGCGGCTTGAAGGGGAACGGCAGGAGGGCGTGGCCTAGCCGCCGCACCCGGCACGATGTCGCATCCCTCGCTTGCCGATTCCGTGAGCCTTCCAGCCCAAAGCTCGAATCCCCGACACTGGGCGCTCTCTAGACATCGTTCACCGCTACGGTCGAGCTTGTCGTAGAATCGCACTTGTCCATGCCAAACGCGGTTCTGTGAGCGCCGACTCCTGGGACGATGTCGAGCGCGTGTTCGCCGACGCCGTGGAGCTCGAACCGGGCCCACGGGCGGTGCTGCTCGACACACGATGCGCCGGGCAGACGGCGTTGCGCGCCGAGGTCGAGTCGCTGCTGGCGTCTCACGAGGTCGCTGGAGGATTTCTCCGCGTCGTCACGGTCGCCGACGCGCCTGTCGACCCCTTGCAACCGTCACCCGAGCCGGGCCGGACGGTCGGTCGCTATCGCCTGCTGGAAAAGATCGGCGAGGGCGGCATGGGCGTCGTCTATCTGGCTGACCGCGCCGATGGCGATTTCGACGAGCGGGTCGCCGTCAAGCTGATCGCGGCGCCGTTCCACAGCGCCGATGCGCTGCGCCGGTTCCGCGTCGAGCGGCAGGCGCTGGCGACGCTCAATCATCCGGACATCGTCACGCTGCTCGACGGCGGGCTCACGGAGGCCGGTCAGGCGTACCTGGCCATGAAATACGTCGAGGGCGTGCCGATTACCAGTTACTGCGCGGCGCGCACCCTCGACATCGAGCCACGCGTGCGACTCTTCCAGCGGGTTTGCGCGGCCGTCCAGCATGCGCACCAGCACGGCATCGTCCATCGCGATCTCAAGCCCGCGAACATCCTCGTCGCAGCAGATGGCAATCCGAAGCTGCTCGACTTCGGCATCGCGAAACTGATCGACCCCGCCGGTAGAGCCATCGACGCCACCGGGACGATCGTGGGCCACCCGTTGACGCCCAACTACGCGAGTCCCGAACAGTTGCGCGGACTGCCGGTCACGACCGCCTGCGACGTCTACGCGCTCGGCGTCGTGCTCTACGAGCTGCTGACCGGTGCGCGGCCGTACGAGACCACAGGCAAGCCGCTCGACGAGGTGCTCGCGACCGTCGTCGACCGTGAGCCACGCCGTCCAAGCGCGGCTCGTGGTCAGGTGGCTCCAGGACGGCTCAAAGGCGACCTCGACGCGATCGTCCTCAAGGCGATGAGCAAGGATCCGGTCGCGCGCTATGCCTCTGCGGGAGAGCTTTCAGAGGATCTGGCGCGCCATCTGGCCGGACAGCCCGTGCTCGCACGCGAGCCGTCGTTTGGTTATTTCGTGGGCCGGCTGGCGCGACGGCACCGCGCGGCATTCGTCGCGGCGGCGGTGTCGCTGGTGGCGCTGGTAACGGCGTTCGGGGTGTCGCTCTGGCAGACGCAGGTGGCCCGCGCGGAGCGCGATCGAGCGGCGCGGCGATTCAACGACGTGCGGCATCTGGCCAATGCGTTGATTTTCAAGATTCACGATGAAGTGCAGCCGCTCGCGGGCTCGACACCGGTCCGCCGGACGATCGTGAGTGAAGCCCTGGCCTACCTGGAGACCCTGAGTCGCGACGCCGCCGCGGATGATGGCTTGCGGATCGAGCTCGGCAAGGCGTTCCATCGTATCGGCGCCATCCAGGGGTCGCCGAGCGAGCCCAATCTCGGCGATCGCGACGCGGCGCTGGCGAGCCTTCGACGCGCGATTGCTGTTCTCGGTCCGGTGGCGCGCGATGGCGCCGGTCCACGCGAAGCCAATCTCCAGCTCGGTCGCTCGCAACTGTCGTTGTCGATGATCGCCAACATCCTGGGCCGTCGTGACGAGGCCGTGAACGCCGCCCGCGCCGCGACCACGCTGGCCGAGGCGCTGGTGGTGCAACGGCCGGCCGACGATGATGCGCGGCGGCTGCTTGGCAGTGCGCATTTTCAGGTGGCCCTCGTCCTCGAGGGCGACGATGCGCTTGCCGAATGGTTGCGCGCCGAGCAGGTCTTCGAGGCGCTCCTCCGCGCCCGTCCCGACGACCCGGATCGTCAGCGCAATGTCGCGCTCGTCAACAAGTACGTCGGCGGCGTCTACTCCACGCGGAACGATCTCGCCCGCGCGCTCACGCACTACACCCGCGCGTTGGATCTCGATGAACGGCGACTCGCCGCGAGTCCATCGAACCGTCAGGCACAGCTCGACGCCGCGATCGATTTGAACCAGCTCGCAAAGCTACGGCGGAAGCTGGGTCAGGACCGCGAAGCGGCAGCAAGCTACGAACGAAGCCTGGAACGGATCTCCGCACTCTCGGAGTCGGATCCGAACGACATCCGCATGCGCATCTGGCGCGTGAATACGCTCGTCGCGCTGGGGGATCTGTACTCGGACCTGCACGACAGTTCGAGAGCGATCCGCAGTGCCGAACGGGCCATCGAACTGGGCGAGCCGATTCGCAGCGTCGATGCACTCCACCAGGTGTACTTCGGCGAGGCCCTGAACCTGCTCGGGCGCGCGCAGCGCCAGGCTGGCCGTACCGGCGATGCGTGCGCAGCGTATCGACGTGCAGCGCTCGTCCTCAGGAACGTCAAGCCTGCCGAGCTCGCCGCCGCGTCAGGCTCGAACCTGACTGCCGCCCTGCACCGCCTGGACGAGGGCTTGCGCGCGTGCGGCGCGGGTGACCGTTAGTCCACCTCTACCCTTTGACAATTCACTAAGCTCATGTATATTCCGAGGTCAAGCTCATACATATGAGCGGCCCGCGGGCCGTTCCAGTCCTGGTCCACCGGGGAGAAGGACTCATCATGCTGAGACGTTTGGCGCCCATCGTCGTCGTGTCAGTGCTGGCCGTGGCTCTCTGGGCGGGCACCCGGGTTACGCGAGCCGCGGCGCTGCCGCCGCTCGTCAATCTCACACCTGGCGGCGATCTGCGAATCCAGCAGACCGTCGACGTGAACGTCGTCCTGATCGGCTTTAACGGCCTCGTCGATCCGGCGACGCTGCTGGCGCAGTCGCCTGTGCCGGCGTGGAATGGCGTTCCGCAGGCCAATGGCAGCGGGCAAACGTTCATCCGCCAGCGTTTCGACTTCCGCTATCACCTGACGATGGCACCGGCCTGGTTCGAGAATGCGCTGTTCCCGTTTCTTCGAGCAGTGGCGGTGCCGCAGGCGCCGATCCCGATCATCCCCGGATTGCCAGACATGCCGATCTCGCCGTTCCAGGCGATCTACAACTACTGCAACGTGCATCCGGCATTCGACCCCTCGCTGGGATGCAGCGTCGATCCCGCAGCACCGCGGGTGAACGCGCGATTCATCACGCAGAACTACCTGCTCGACGCAGCGTTTGTCGAGAAAGTTCTCTCACAGAATCTCTCGTCTCTGGCCGTCGACGTCGCGAAGCCAACAGTCGTCCTCCTGAACTGGTGGGGCCGCCCCGACTACGTCGATCACATCTACCTCGATCCCAGCGAGCCCGACCCCGAGACAGGCGCACCTCGCGGTCTCTTTTTTATCAACGAGCTGGCCGGTTACGGGGCCACGTCCCAGAACGATCCAGAGACGTGTCTGGGCGACTGCATCCATCATCGGCTCTGGTTTCATGACCTCTCGGCTGGACCGATGGGACGAACCGGCGGCATCGACCTCGTCGCCGCGGTGAATCGCTTCGTCGTCGGCGGCTTCGCGGGCGGCGTCAATTATCGCTTTCATCACACGGCCGACTATGGAACCACGTCAGGGACGTATCGACCCCTCAACACCCTGAATATCGATGTGGCCCGGCTGATCGGCGCGGTTTTTGTGTCGCAAATCGCCTATGCGGGTCCGGTGTACCCGCCCGGCATCACGCCTCCACGTCAGCCGCACGATCTCGTGCTCGACATCAACCGGTGGAGCTGGAACGGCGAGAGCTTCGCCGGCCTGCTCGATGTGCCGTACATGATCTCCAAGATGAACGCGCTGCCGTACAACTTCCGCGCCGAGGTGACGGAGCAGCCGGACAGCCTCGACAGCCGTCTCGGCGACGTCTGGAAATGCAGCCTGACGAGCGGCCGCGCCGAGCAGCTCGGACAGTCGTGTTACGGCAATCGATATGGGGGCTTCGCGCTCGCCGACCTTCAGGCGTACTTCACCGACCATCTGTTTCAGTTCATCGATGGCGCGCCAGACTACGAGTTGCCGATCTTTCAGTTCAACGTATCGCCGCCGCTGAACTCCCCGTTTTTCGCAGGTCTGGCGGCCAGTAACTACATGCTGCCGAAGTTCAACCCTACTGAGCTGCCGAACACCCGACAGACCTTCATCTTCACGTCGACGACGCCGCTATTCAACGCCGATTTCGGACACGGGCACCTGTTGCAGCACGAGGTCGGCCATCACCTCGGATTCAGTCACCCGTTCCAGGGCTACCGCTGCTTGACCGAGACCTGCGGCACGGGAGAGTTCGTGCCGTTCGGAGGCAATGCGTCGACGTTCTTTTCATTCGCGGGTCAGTACCTCGACCGGCGTGATGTCGTACGTGCAAGTCAACAACGACTACAGCCGCTTCGAGCTCGACAACCTGCAGCGGTGGCTGTCCTGGCAGTACCTCGATCTGTCGAACTTCATCGTCGGCGAGATTGCGCGGTCCCCGAAAGCCGGTTCGGTCGCGTCTGCGGTCCTGCAGGCGGACGCGCAGGCAGGCCTCGCGCTCGACGCCTATCAGGATTACGACTACGTGGGTGCCGAGCAGCGGTCGCGCGCCGCGTATGCGGGACTCGTGGCCGCCGCGGCTGCGATTCAGGTGAAGCTCGCGCCCGAGGCCTATCAGGCGGTCCGCCGGAATCCCGCGGATTTCAACCAGGCGCTGCGCGATCACGTCGAATCGACGCTACCCGACAATCCCAGCGCGATGTCGGGCGCGATCAGGACGGAGGGCATCCGCGGTCTCGAGGGCCGCGCGCTTCCGCCGCCCACGACGCCACTCGCCAGGGAACTGCCGCACCCGGGTAGTCCGAAGCTTCCGTAACCTTCGTGAAAGTGATCCGCTGACACAGCCGGCCGCACGTGCGGCCGGCGCCTGAGCACTCGTGCCGGGCGCCGTTCCGGAACCGGAATGTGGCGCGCATGCGCGACGGTAGAATGGCGGCTCGAATCTGCAGCGAGCCAATCCCATGGACTACCGCAAGCTCGGCAACAGCGGTCTTGAAGTCTCCCCGATCTGCCTCGGGACGATGATGTTCGGCGACCGGACGAACGACGACGAGGCCACGCGTATCGTGGCCTCCGCGCGCGAGGCCGGCGTGAATTTCATCGATACCGCCGACGTGTACGCGAAAAGGCGAGTCGGAGCGCATCACTGCCCGCCTGATTCGCCGCGAGCGCTCGTGGTGGGTGCTCGCGACCAAAGTCGCGAACCCAATGGGCGACAGCCCGAATGACCGCGGGCTGAGCCGCGTCCACATGGTGCGCGCGCTCGATGCCAGCCTCGATCGGCTGCAGACCGACTACATCGATCTCTACTACCTCCACAAAGACGATGTCGCGACGCCGCTCGACGAGACGCTGCGGACGATGGAGGGTTTCATTCGCGCGGGCAAGGTGCGTTACTGGGCGCTCTCGAACTTCCGTGCCTGGCGGGTCGCCGAGGTGATGCGCCTCGCCGATCGGCTGGCCATGCCGCGGCCGATCGCGCTGCAGCCGTACTACAACGCCATGAACCGCATGCCCGAGGTCGAGGTCTTGCCGGCCTGCGTGTACTACGGCCTCGGCGTCGTCCCATACAGTCCGCTCGCGCGCGGCGTGCTCACCGGCAAGTACCGCCCCGACGAGGAGCCGCCGGCCGAGACGCGCGCCGGCCGCCGCGACAAGCGCATGATGCAGACCGAGTTCCGCAAGGAGTCGATGCAGCACGCGCAGACGATGGCCGCGCACGCGCAGGAGCGCGGTGTGACGCCCGGCCAGTTCGCCACGGCGTGGGTGCTCGCGAACGAGATCGTCACCTCGGTGCTCGCCGGGCCGCGCACCATCGAGCACTGGGAGGAATACCTCGGTGCGCTTGGCTACAAGTGGACCGAAACCGACGAGGCGCTCGTCGACTCGCTCGTCACGCCGGGTCATCCGTCGACCCCCGGCTACTCCGACCCGATGTATCCGTTCTTCGGTCGAACGCGCGCCGGCAACCCCGCTCGCAGCATGTGAGAATCCTCTCGAGCGACTGGGGACAAGCAATCGAAAGCCGGGGCCCGGACTTTCTAGCTCGTCGTTCGTAGCTCCGATGCGCCGCCATTAGGGTGCCCACTGCCGGATGGCTGGGGTATAAACTGAGGCATTCGTCGGAAGGACGGTGGCCCAGACGCGGGATGTGACGGGCCTGCTGGTCGCGTGAAGCCCACTCGATCGGTCCGTGGCGATTCCGCTGAGAGAACGTAGCGGATATCCATCCTTCTCTCCGGATGGCCAGTGGCTGGCGTTTGTCGATTTGCGCAAGCTCATGAAGATGTCAGTTGCCGGCGGAGTTGCTGAGACGATTGGCTCGGCGCCCGATGAAGTCTGGATTGCTGGCACGGATTGGTCCCGTGACGTCATTCTCTTTGGAACTACGAACAACAGCCTCTGGCAGATCGCTGCGTCTGGCGGCACGCCTCGAGTTGCGACCACACTCGACACGACAAAGGGGGAGCTCAGCCATCGAGACCCGCAGATGTTGCCCGGCGGGAAGGCCGTCATCTATACCGTGCAGGGACCGGACCCCAATGATTTTCACATCGTCGCGGAGTCGCTGACGACGCACGAGCGCCGGCACCTGACGACCAGGGGAAGTCAAGGCAGGTACGTGGGCACCGGTCAAGTCGTCTACAGCTGGAAGGGGTCGTTGCTGGCGAGGCCGTTCGATCTCGATCGCCTGGATGTCACCGGTTCGGAAACGGTGGTCCTTGAAGGCCCAGGGTCTGAAGGCGGGCAGGTCCAGTTCGCGGTGGCCGGCAATGGAACCTTGGTGTACAGGCGCGGCCGGGAGCTCGACACGCGCGGTCGGGACGCTGCCCTGCGGACACTCGTGTGGGTGAACCGTGACGGCAAGGACACGCCCATCAAGGCGCCCGGTCGGGTGTACGACTACCCGCGTCTCTCGAGTGATGGCCGTCGAGTGGCTGTACACGTCCACGATGGTGAAGCCGAGGACGTCTGGACGTACGACCTCGCGGGGGATGTGCTCCAGCAAGTGACCCAAGGTGGCAGAAATGGTGTACCCCGAGTGGCACCCCGACAGCAAACATCTCTTCTACAGGTCGTGGATGGACACTTCAACCGGCCGCGGTCATGACCCCCAACGTCTTCATGAAGACGGCCGACGGCATTGGCAAGGCCACGCCCCTGCTGCCTCGCGAACGTTCGCAATACGTCGGTTCCCTGTCACCTGACGGACGTTTCCTGACCATCATGGAGCACGACCCGAAGACGGAGTACGACCTCCTTCTCCTGCCGATGGACGGGGATGGGCAGCCACGCCCCCTCGTGCACATGCGGTCTAACCAATATGGAGGGAGGATTTCGCCGGATGGCCGCTGGATGGCCTATGTCTCCAACGACAGTGGCCGGTTCGAGGTATATGTCACAGCGTTCCCTTCGGGCCAGGGCAGATGTCAAATCTCCACCGAGGGTGGCCGTGAAGTCGTGTGGGCGAGAAGCGGCCGCGAATTGTACTGGCGACGCGACAACACCATGATGGCGGCAGGCATCGACGCGGGAACCGGTTGCTCCGAGACGCGGCCCAAAGCGCTGTTCTCTGGATACCTGAACGGGCTGCCCGGACTGCCCGGTTACGATTCCACGCCCGACGGCCGGTTTCTGATGCTCAAGGGGACCAGCGCGGGTTCCACCCCGACAGAGCTCAACGTGGTGTTGAACTGGTTTGAAGAGCTGCGAAACAAGACGAGGGCGGACCAAGTAACAACGAGCAAGTAACAAAGAACTTCCGGCCTTGCAATTCCTGCAATTCGGGGTCGGGCCGATTTTTCGGTTTCTGCGAGGGTCGAAACGATGGGGCAGCGAACCCTGATCGGCGCGGCAATAGGGTGTCTGGCGCTCGGGTTGACCGCTCGCGCCCAACCGACGCCCCAGGCGCAGCGGACACCAGCAACACAGGCCAGGCCATCGCCCGCCAGCGCGAAGGCGCGCGAGGTATTTCTCCAGAAGTGCGGCCTCTGCCACCCGCCCGAGCGCGTCACCGCGACGCGGCGCACGAAGGCGCAGTGGGAAGAGTCGATCGACGCGATGATCACCTCGCGCGGCGCGACGCTGACGGCCGACGAGCGCGAGGTCGTGCTCGGCTACCTCGTCCGGGAGCACGGTCCCGCGGCGCCGAGGACTGCGGCGGCGTCCCAGCGCGCCGGCGGCGCGGCACCGCCCGCGCGGGCCGCTCGACCAGGTGGGCTGTTGGCCAGCGCCGGCGCGGACGACAAGCACATCGTCGACGAGGCGGCGGCCGCTCGTGGCCGGAAGACGTACGCCGCGGGCTGCGTGCAGTGCCACGGGGCACAGGCACGCGGCACCGAGCGCGGCTCGAACCTGGTTCGCTCGCTCGTCGTCCTGCGCGATCGATACGGCAACACCATCGGTCCGTTCCTCCGCAAGGGCCATGGCGCCAAAGGCGCTGCGAGCGCGGCCTACACCAACGCGCAGGTGAGCGACCTGTCGCACTTCATTCACGAGCGGGTGAACGACACGCTGCGCGGCTCGCCGATCTTCAAGGTGCAGGACGTGCTCACCGGAAACCGGGCTGCCGGTGAGGCGTATTTCAACGGCGACGGCGGCTGCAAGCAGTGTCATTCGCCGACCGGCGACCTCGCCGGCATCGGCAAGCGCTACGACCCGCCGACGCTGCAGCACCGGTTCCTCTTTCCGAAGCCCGTGACTCGCGGTCCAGGTGGCGGTGCGCCGTCCGCGGGCAAGCCGGTGACCGTCACGGTCACCACCCAGGCGGGCGAGACCGTGTCGGGCGTTCTCGTGCACCTCGACGACTTCAACGTCTCGCTGCGCGACGGCGCGGGCGACTATCGCTCGTGGAAGCGGGCGGCGGGCGTGACCGTCGTGAAGCAAGACCCATACGCGGCGCACATCGCGATGCTCGACAAGTACACGGACCAGAACATGCACGACGTCGTGGCTTACCTGGAGTCGCTGAAATGACGCGCGCCTTCCTCCTTGCTGGCAGTGCGATCGTCGCGTGCAGCGTGACGCTGGTCGCGCTCTCGGTGAACCCGGGCGGTCAAGGTGCGTCGGATCGGCCTGCATCGGCAGCGAATCCGCTGCCGGCTGCGGCCGCGACCGGAACGCCGACCGACTCGTGGCCGACCTACAACGGCGACTACTCCGGGCGCCGCTTCAGCCCGCTGTCGAAGATCAACGACGACCAACATCAGCTGCGCTGAGCCTGGCCTGGGTGTTTCGCGTGAACACCGGCCAGGGCCGCGGCAGCGTCGATCAAGGGCACGCCGCTCCAGGTGAACGGCATCCTGTATGTCACCGTCCCCGATCACGTCTGGGCGATCGACGCGCGGAGCGGGCGCGAGATCTGGCATCACGCCTGGGACGTCGACGGGCGGCATCCACATCGGCAACCGCGGCGTCGGCATCCTCGGCGATCTGGCTCTATTTCGAGACGCCCGACTGCCATCTCGTGGCGCTGAACATGAAGGACGGCAAGGAGCGCTGGCGCCAGCCGATCTGCGATCTCGACCTGTTCTACTACGCGTCGGTCGGCGCCGGTCATCGTGAAGAACCACGTGATCGCCGGCGTCAGCGGCGACGATCTCGACGTGCCCGGCTACATCCAGTCGCACGATCCGAAGACCGGCGCGCTGCAGTGGCGCTGGTACGTCGTGCCGCAGAAGATGGGCGAGCCCGGCTCGGAGACCTGGCCGAACGAAGACGCGATGAAGCACGGCGGCGGCATGACCTGGCAGCCGGTCACCTACGATCCCGAGCTGAACCTGATCTACGTCGCGACCGGCAACCCGCAGCCGGTCATCGCGCACGCCAATCGCGCCGGCGACAACCTCTTCACCGGGTCGATCGTCGCGCTCGACGTCGACACCGGCAAGATGGCGTGGTACTTCCAGTCGTCGCCGCACGACACGCACGACTGGGACTCGACGCAGACGCCGGTGCTCTTCGACGCGCGAGATCAACGGCCAGCCGCGCAAGCTGATCGCGCAGGCGGCGCGCAACGGCCACTTCTTCGTGCTCGATCGCGCCACCGGCAAGGCGCTCGTGTCGTCCGAGTACGTGAAGACGAACTGGTCGAAGGGCTACGACGCCAAGGGACAGCCGATTCCCAATCCCGCCAAGGATCCGCAGGTCGACGGCGCGCTGGTCACGCCGAACCAGGGCGGCGCCACCAACTGGCCGCCCCCGAGCTTCAGCCCGGCCACCGGCCTCTTCTACGTCAGCGCGGCGCGCGCCTTCAGCGTCTACTACATCTACGACACGAGCGACAATCCGCAGGGCTGGGGCGGCACCGATCGCGGCGGCTACTCCGAGAACATGCTGCAGGCCATCGACTATCGCGACGGCAAGATTCGATGGACGCACAAGTGGGAGGGCAGCGGCCTGTCGGGCCTGCTGAGCACGGCGGGCAATCTGCTGTTCTCCGGCGACGGCTCCAGCGGCAACTTCGTGGCGCTCGACGCCACGACCGGCGACCCGCTCTGGCACGCGAATCTCGGCAGCACCGTCAGCAACGGCCCGATCACCTACGAGCTGGACGGCACGCAGTACGTGATCGTCGGCGCCGGCGACACGCTGTGGGCGTTCGTGATGAACCAGCCCACGCCCGCATCTCAGACCACCGCGAGCCGTTAGGATGGACCGGTCCTCGAGAGGTCCGATGAGACTCGTGAGCGGCGTCTGCCTTGCGCTCGCATGCGCGACCGGCGCCTCCGCGCAAACGATCGTGCGTGACGTTCGTTACGGATCCGCTCACGAGCGCCAGGTGCTCGACGTGTATGCGCCGCCCGGGGCGAAGAATCTCCCGGTGGTCTTCTGGATTCACGGCGGCGGCTGGCAGGCCGGCGACAAGGGTATGGTGAGCCTGAAGCCGAAGGCGTTCAACGAGGAAGGCTTCATCTTCGTCTCGACCAATTACCGCCTTCTGCCGGCGGTTGAGATGGGCGACATCGTTCGAGATGTGGCCGCGTCCATCCGATGGGTCCATCGCAACATCGCCCAGCACGGCGGCGACCCGAATCGCCTGCTGATCATGGGTCACTCGGCGGGCGGACAGCTGGCCGCGCTCACGTGCACCGACGACCGCTATCTGAAGGCGGAGGGCCTCTCGCTCTCCATCATCAAGGGCTGCGTCCCCGTGGACGCCGACACGTTCGACGTTCCCGCCATCATCGAGGTGGCGGAGACGCGATGGCGCGTGCACGGACTGCCCCCTTCGAAATACGGTCATCGCGAGAAGTTCGGGAACGATCCGGCGAAGCATCGCGACTTCTCGGCCGTCACGCACGTCGCCAGGGGCAAGAACATTCCCCCGTTCCTCATCCTGCACGTCGCCGAACACCCGGACACGACGGCGCAGGCGCGACGCTTTGCCGCCGTCCTCGAAGGCGCAGCCATTCCGGTCACCGTCGTGGGCGTTCGCGAGACCACCCACAACAAGCTGAACGATCAGCTCGGGGAGCCAGGCGATCCAGGCACGAAGGCGCTGTGGACGTTCGTCCGAGAGGTCGTGCCGCGCTAGCGGACATCCGCACCGGCGCGAGCGTCGAGCGCCGAAGATCGATGGAGAACGGCATGGGACGAGCGGCCTGACGCGGGTGCGCGACTACTCGGCTCGTAACGTGAGCGCCGGATCCCCCCGGGCGGCCCGCCACGCAGGCACCGAGCAGGCCAGGAGGCTGGCCGCGAGCAACAGCGCAAGGACGCCGGCATACGTGATGGCGTCCAGGGCCGAGACGCCGAAGAGCAGCGACGCGATGCCCTGGCTGGCGACCAACGCTCCGGCGAGACCCGCGGCGATGCCGGCGAGCGTCACCGTCATCCCCTGTCGAACCACCAGCGCGAGAATGTCCTGACGCGACGCGCCCAACGCGGCGCGGATGCCGATCTCGCGCGTGCGCTCGGCCGACGCTGCCGGAGAGCACGCCGTAGATGCCGGCGGCGGCGAGCACGAGCGCCGTCAGCGCGAACGCCTCGAACAGAATCAGCGCGAAACGCCGCGCGCGCCGCCGATGCCACCAGCAGGTCGGTCATCGTCGCGACGCGGACGATCGGCTGATCCTTGTCGACCGACCAGACCGCCGCGCGCACCGCGGGCGCGAGCCCCGCGGCATCGCCATGCGCCCGGACGACGAGCGACATCGCGTTGTCGGCGAACCGCCATTGGTCGGCCGGGATGTAGACCGCGTCGGGCTGGTTCAACGCGAGCGACAGCTGCCTCACGTCGCTGACGATGCCGACGACCGTGACCAGCGGCCCGTCACCGATCTGGAACCGTCGGCCGATCGGGTCGAGCCGGGGAAGCCTTCGCCGCGCCATCGATTCGCTGATCAAGGCCACGCGCGGGGTGCCGGCGCGATCGTGCTCGGTGAGCAATCGTCCGCGCCGGAGCGGGATCCGCATGGTTTCGAGGTAGTTCGGGCTCACCGCATAGCGGAACGTGCCGCGGACTTCGCCGGGATCGTCGGACGGGCGGGGATCGAAGTGCACGCCATAGAGGTCGACATCGCCGCTGAGCGGCAGCTGGCTGGTGAGCGCCGCCGACGAGACGCCGGGAACGCGCCGCACCGCCTCGAGCACGCGCGCGAAGAACTCGGTAGGTGGCCCTTTGATCAGGGAATCGCGCCGTCGAGCTGTGGATCTGCATCGTGAGCACGCCGGTCGCATCGAAGCCCGCATCGACCGCGAACAACCGCTGCAGGCTGCGCAGGAGCAGCCCGGAGGCCACGAGCAGGACGAGGGCCAGCGCCACTTCCGCGACGACAAGCAGGCTGCGCAGGCGCCGATGCCCTCGAGTCGCGCGCCGGTCGTTGCGGTGCAGGTCGCCGGGTGTCCCGTTGCGTACGCCTTGAAGCGCAGGGACGAGACCGATCGCGAGACCGATCGACGTGGTCACCGCGAGGCCAAACGCGAACGCCGTGCCGTCGATGCCGATCGCGCTCACGCGTGGAAGCTCGTGCGGGCTGAGCGCCACCAGGGCACCGACCCCGGCGTCGGCCACGACCATGCCGAGCGCGCCGCCGAGAAGCGCCAGCAGCAGGCTCTCCGTGATCGATTGCCGGACCAGCCGCGTCCGGCCGGCGCCGAGCGCCGCGCGCACGGCGAACTCGCCGCGCCGCGCCGCGCCGCGGGCGAGCAGCAGGTTCGCGACGTTCACCGACGCATCCCGAGCACGAGCACGACGGCTCCGAACACCGCGACGAGCGCGGGCTTGACGCCCTGCGTCACTTCGGATTGCAGGGGCGTCACGTTCAGCCCGCTGGGGAGCGCAGCCCACGGCGGCCTCGAGAACTCGGGCACGGGCGTGCGCGCGATGGCGTCGAGCTCCTGCCTGGCCGCCGGCGCACCAACACCCGGCCGCAGCCGGCCGATCATGCGGAGGTGATGCCCCCACTCCCTCCCGTCGGGCGGCAGGGCGGCGTCGTATTGGAGGGGCGCCCAGATCTCCGCCGAGCTCGCCAGCACGTTCTCGAACGTGCGCGGCATCACGCCAATCACAGTGTGACGGGCATCGTCGAGTGTCACCTCGCGTCCGACGATCGCCGCATCGCCATCGAACCGGCGACGCCACAGACTGTCGCTGAGAATCACGACGTTCGGCCCATTCCGGCGATCGTCGGACGGCTGGAAGCCGCGTCCAATCGCCGGCCGGACGCCCAGCACGTCGAAGAACGCGGCGCTGACGCGCTGACCCTCGAGCCGCTCCGGCTCCGCGGCACCGAGCAGGGTCGGGAGCCACGCTTTCATCACCGCGAACGTCTCGAACGAGCGGCTCCGTGCCGCGAGCTCGCGGTGGGTGCCGAAGGTGACCTCCAGCGGCGCGGCATCGCGGCCAACATCCCAGATCGTCGAGATCCGGCCGGCGTCAGGGTAGGGCAGCGGCTCGAGCAGGATGGGATTCACCGCGCTGAAGATCGCGGTCGTCGCGCCGATCCCGAGCGCCAGCGTGAGCACGACCGTCGCGGTGAAGCCTGCGCTCCACTTTAAGGCGCCGCGCGGCGTACCGCAGATCGGCGAAGGCGGTCTCGAAGAGGTGCTCCCAGCCGTACTCGCGGATCTGCTGCTCGACTGCCGTCGGACTGCCGAGCTCCAGCCGTGCGGCGCGCCGTGCCTCGTCGCGCGAGAGCCCACGCGCCAGATGCGCGGCCGTGGCCCGTTCGAGATAGTCCTGCACTTCGTCGGCGGCGTCGTGGTCCGCGGCAGCTCGATGCACGAGCGCGCGCAGACCGCGCGTGAGCTGGCGCCACAGAGACATACGGCTAGCCCTCGGCCCTCAGGAGCCGCGCGATGGCGGACGCGCGACGCGCCCAGTCGGCGGTCTCGATCTCGAGCTGCCGCCTGCCCGCGCGCGTGAGCGTGTAGAACCTGGCCCGGCGTGCGTTTTCGGTCTGGCGCCATTCGGCGTCGAGCCATCCCGCCCGCTCGAGCCGTTGCAGGGCGACCAGCAGCGATCCGGGATTCACCTTGAACACGCCGCGCGAGATCTGCTCCACACGACGGGCGATGCCGAAGCCGTGCATGGGCTGGAGGCTGAGCGTCTTGAGAATCAGCATGTCCAGCGTGCCCTGAATGACATCGGTGTTCGACGGGTCCACGCGCGCTCCTCCGAGAGTGCGAGGATAGACCCACTCATCTTGACCGTCAAGAGTAGTCCGACGCTCAGCTCGACCGGCCACGGGCGCATCCGGCGCTCCGCGCCGTGACCCTTCTCCAGCTGCCGCCACGTGCGTGGCTCACGATCTCGATGACGTGATGCAGATGGCGCGCGCTGGACAATCACTACGCCGACGAGGTCGGGCCGTGGCGCGCGTACCTGCGCGTGATCAGCGGACAGCGACGCGTGACCTCCGGCTGACGGCCACGCTTCCGCGGATGCAGCTCTGCGGCCACAGAACCGGCGCGCCGGTTCTCACCGGGTTCTCTCATTCATTTGCCTGGCGACGTCAGGTGCCGATGTGGCCAGGAGAGCCCAGTCCCCAGAATCCCGTTCACGGCCTCGTCATGTCGAAACGTCAGATTGAAACAGCGTGCGCTGCCTGCGCGGTCTGGCGTGAGGCTGGCGCCGTCTGGTCGAGGACGCTTCCCTTCGACTTTCCTCCTTCCTCCTTCTGGCTGAGGGCTTCTCATCAGCCTGTTAGCTTAGAATCCGGGCAGCCGAACACCGAGACGCTGAGAGCTTGAAGGGCACTGCGAGAGGAGCCGCCGATGCGAAGCCGTACGACCGACCTCGAGATGAATCGGCGGGAGTTCGCCCGCATCGTCGCCGGCGCGCTCGGCGCTGCCGCACTCGCACGATCGGCGGCCGGAGAGGTGCCCAAGGTGGCGCCTGGCATCAAGCTGTGCGTCCAATCGCCGGCCAACCCGCCGGACGAACAACTGCTCTTCCTCCAGCAGCTCGGTGCGAGCTACGTGAGCGTCGGTGCGCCGCCCGAGCTGCGCACGGCCGAGGGCTTCCTGCAAATCAGGAAACGCTACGCGGACGCCGGCATCACGGTCTGGAACATCGGCAACACGAGCGTGCACAACATGCCCGAGGTGACGCTCAATCTGCCCGGGCGGGACCAGAAGATCGAGGAGTACAAGCAGTACCTGCGGAACCTCGGGAAGGCCGGCATCGGCTACACGACCTACGCCCACATGGGGAACGGCATCTGGACGAGCGGCCGGACGCCGGTGCGCGGCGCCTCGGCACGGGAGTTCGATCAGAACAGCCCGGAGGCCAAGGGCTACTGGGACGGCAAGGTCTTCACCGGGCCGCTGTCGCACGGGCGGGAATTCACGAAGGACGAGATCTGGGAGAACTACACGTATTTCATCAAGCAGGTGGCTCCAGTCGCCGAGGAGGTCGGCGTCCGGATCGGCATCCACCCGGACGACCCGCCGGTGCCGATCCTCGCCGGCGTCCCGCGCTGCATCTTCAGCAACTTCGACGGCTACGCGCGAGCGATGGAGATCGCCGCGAGTCCGAACGTGGGCATCTGCCTCTGCTGCGGGACCTGGCTCGAGGGCGGCACGAAGCTCACCGGCAAGGATCCTGAGGAGATGATTCGCCATTTCGGCGCGAACAAGATCTGGAAGATCCACTTCCGCAACGTCAGCGCGCCGCTGCCGCACTTCGTCGAGACCTTCATGGACGATGGCTACTACGACATGTGGAAGATCATGAAAGCGCTTCGTGACGTCGAGTTCAGCGGCATCGTCATCCTCGACCACAGCCCGCAGATGGTCGGCGGCAACTACACGCAAACCGCCTACGGCTTCGCGTACATGAAGGCGTTGCTGAACCGCGCGAACGCCGACCGCGGCTAGGACGTGTCTCCTGAGACTCCCAACAGAATGATCTTGCGAGCCGGTTCGCTACGCCGCAGGAGGCGGTCCGAACCAAGCGGTTAGCGCGTCAGCGAGCCCCACCTGGGTTAGCTCTCCCACCCAGGCCACATATCCGTCGGGCCGAATCAGCACGGCGGTGGGGGCAGTGACCGCCCCGAGTGCCGGAAGCTCCCACGTACCAACGTATTTGGCGTCGATCAACTGAACCCGATCTGCCCATGGAGTGATGTCGCAGCCGCCGGGCTCACCGAGGTTGAGTAGCACCGGCCGGGCATCGTGCAGCAGGGTGAAGACCCGCAGCGGGCCGTTGGCGGTGACCAGGTCGAGATCGGGCATGCGGCGTCCGAGCAGCGGGTGTCCCTGGCCGAGGTCGTAATGAATGGCCAGACCAGACATCTCCGCGGCGAGTCGTCTGCGAGGCTCGTCCATGCCCAGCAGCTCGGACATGGTCTCGCGCAAGGCGTTGGTGCGGTCATCTGTGCGGAGCAGCGCGACTTGCGCCATCGTGTTGCGCAGCACGCGGGCAGCGACCGGGTGCCGCTCGGCGTGGTAGGTATCCAGGAGGCTTTCTGGCGACGTCTGCTTGACGACCTGGGCCAGCTTCCACCCCAGATTCACCGCATCCTGCACACCGATGTTGAGGCCCTGTCCGCCCGCCGGGTAATGCACGTGTGCGGCGTCGCCGGCCAGCAGCACCCGTCCCTTGCGGTAGGAAGCTGCCTGCCGAGCCATATCGGTGAATCTCGAAATCGAAGTGGGACTGTGGATCCCGAAATCGGTCCCGTAGACGGCGATGAGCTCCTCGCTGAGATCGCGCAGGGTGGGCTCACTGGTGTGTCCGACGTGCTGTTCGGTCACCAGGACCCGCACCGGCCCCCCATCCTCCAACCTGCTCAAGGAATGGATACCGAACGCGTCGCGGCGTAAGCCCCATTCCGGCTCCTCGGCCATCTCGACCTCGGCGATCAGGTGGCTCGTTGTCGGATCCCACCCGGGGAACTCGATGCCGGCGGCTTTGCGGATCAGACTGCCTCCTCCGTCGCACCCGACGAGATAGTCCGCCCGTAGCGACTGGCCGTCGGACAGCTCGACGTCGACCCCGGTGTCGTCCTGCGCGAAACCGGTCACCTCACGTCCGCGATAGATCGGCACCGCCAGCTCGCCGACCCAGCCGGCCAGGATGCGCTCGATGTAGTTCTGCCACAGCGCGAGCCCGTAGTTGTGCCGCGTGGGAAAGTCGCTGATGTCCAAAGGGATCCAGGCGAACCCCGCGACCTGGGCCACCTTTCCCTGCGAGAGGAACCGATCGGCGATTCCGCGCTGATCGAGGACCTCGATGGTGCGTGAGTGCAGACCGCCTGCGCGCGAGCCGATGAGGTCCTGGCTGGCGCGCCGCTCGACAATCGCGACGTCGACCCCCGCCAACGCCAGCTCGCCTGCCAGCATCAGCCCCGTCGGACCTCCTCCGACGATCACCACCGCATGCTCGGTCATCGCCACCCTCCAGTCGGCATCGGCTCGCTCGCGACGAGTCCCACCATCGGTTCGACGTCCCCGCGCGACCCATACGTTGACAACAACACACGCATTTCGTGACTCCTGTTTCCGCCGGTTCTGGCGTAGGCCGGTGATCCTGCGGCACGCCCCGGGTCTTGCCGCAAGTCCCCCGGCGCGCGATAATTTGAAGGTGGCGAGGAGCGGGTAATCTCCTTTCCCTTTCTCGTCCGCCGTGGACGGACAACCTCCTCGCACATCGCGGCTTCAGGAATGTGCAACTAATTGGTTGCGTGTAAACTGCCGGCCGGCTAACATGCAACCAGGAGGTTGCTCAATATGACGTTGCTGGAGCTCAGCCGAATCGACAAGGCCATCGAGATCCAGGCGCCGCCGGAGCGCGTCTGGCGCGCCCTGACCGACGCCACGGAGCTGTCCGCGTGGTTCCAGGTGACGATCGAGGGTACGCTCGCGCCGGGCCACGAGGTGTGGATGACCTCGACACACGCCGCGCACACGGGCCAGCGCTTTCGCGTCAAGATTGCCGAGATGACGTCGCCGCGCCGCATCGTCTGGCAATGGCACCCGGGCGAGATCGATCCGTCGATCGACTACACGCGGGAGCCGATGACCACGGTGACGTTCACCCTCGAGCCC
Organism: Vicinamibacterales bacterium; assembly: GCA_963840865.1. Taxonomy (GTDB): domain Bacteria; phylum Acidobacteriota; class Vicinamibacteria; order Vicinamibacterales; family Vicinamibacteraceae; genus CAWJAP01. Next base: position 284,594 of record CAWJAP010000013.1, on the reverse strand, counting down.
TCGGGATCGGGGACCCGCTTGAGCGTGTCGGAGTCGGGCTTCGACGAGATCGCGCTGGCGCGGCGCGCCAAGGTCTACGGCGACAACGAGCAGGGCTGGAGCGAAGTGCTCGTCTGGCTCGAGCGCCATGTCGAAGCGTCGCGTTGAACGCCAGCTCGCGGGCGCCGCGCTGCTGTTCGCGGCGCTCGGCGATCCCACGCGACTCGCATTGCTCGACCGCCTCTCGCACGGCGGGCCGGCGTCGATCACGGCGCTGGCCGAGCGTTTCGCCCTGACACGTCAGGGGATCGCGAAGCACCTGCAGGTGCTCGCGGTGGCTGGCGTGATCGATGGCCGCCGCGACGGGCGCGAGCACGTCTGGACGATCAATCCGGTCCGGCTCGCCGAGGCCCGCCGGCACCTCGAGATCGTCTCGCGGGGCTGGGACGCCACGCTCGCGCGCCTGAAGACCCACGTCGAGAACACCTAGCAGGATGTGCTCGACGACAGCTTCGCGTGATACACCTCCGCGACCGCACACGCAATCGCCTGCCCGAACCTGCGGCGCGCCTCGAGAGACTGTTCGATCTGCACGCCGTTCACGCCACCGGCCGTGAGGCGGTTGACGAGGTTGCGCGGGCTGTCGCCGTCGTTGTCGTCCGACGGTCGAGCGATGCGCACCTGGATCGTCGAGCCAGCCAGCACGCACTCGAGAGCCGCCGCGATTTCCTGCTTGAGCGCGAGGGGTGCCGCACCGCCGACGAGCACGCCGTCGGTCGAGAACCCATGGAAGGCCACCGCATGGGTGAAACCGCGTGAGGCGATCGTGTTCAGGAGAGGGAAGCTCCCCTCGTGAATCTCCGTCGCGGTGATGTGCCACCGTTCGAATGCACCGCCATCGGCCTCGAACCCGCGGCAGCGCCACGCGCTCGCGCGGTCGGCGCCGAGAAGCGAGGCCACCAGCTCCGCCTGGCGGTCGGTATGGCGTTCGATCGCCCCTCCATGCGGGGCGAGCGCCACGAGTCCTTGCTGATGCCCATCGTCATCGAGTCGTTCGACGAACTCTGACTGTTCCTCCGCCTGTCGATCGGACAGCGTTGGATGAGGCACCTCCGTGCTGATCGTGATGTTGAACCTGTCGGTGATGCCGAGCCTCCGCCGCGCCTCGATGGCCATCCGCACCGTCGTATCGATCGGCTCCTGTCGCGTCTCGGAGACCGTGTACAGCGCATACCGCGTTTCGCTTCGTGTCACGCGAACCTGCATGCCAGGCACGAGTCCGATCGAGGCCAGCCGGTGCGGATCGAGCGAACAATGCTCGCCCTTGCCGCAAAGTGTCGATTGCGCACGCAAGGCCCTCTTGACCGTTCCCCTGAAGGTCGCGGCCGAGCACTCATTCGCCGTGGGGCGTTCTGATTCCGCCAGTCCGTCCATTCGCTGTCGCTCGTCTGATGACGTGCGCCTCCCATCCGGATAACTCATTCCGAGCGCGCGACCGAACGGGATCGCCCGTTTGCACGGAACAGCTCATCCGGTGTCACAATCCCTAATCGGGCCGAAGCATGAGTTAGCGATGGGCTTGCGACTGTGGATTGCGGGGATCTGTGCGAGCGGTCTGCTCGTCCTGGCCACCACCGCCGGCGCGCAGCCAGCAGCCGCGGCACTCACCTCGAATCGCCCGGGAATAGCCGATTCGGAGGCGCTCGTCCCGGCAGGCGCGATCCAGGTGGAAGCCGGGGTGCTGGCTCGGGGCGAGCCGCCGGGCGACGATCGACGTTGGTCGCAGACGTGGGGTCAGCTCACGTTTCGGCTGGGCGTGACCCCCCGCATCGAGATCTTCTCCGGGTGGGACGGCCTCTCGCTCGATCGCGTCCGCGCCGCCGGTAAGTCGCGCATCGTATCGGGGGTCGGCGATCTTCGACTCGGGGCCAAGATCGCGGTCTTGAACGAGGATCGTCATGGACTGACCCTGACGATCTCGCCGACGCTCTCATTCCCCCTCGGCTCGCCGTCGCTTTCTACGGGCTCGTACGATGGATCGTTCCGACTGCTCCTGGCGCGATCGCTGCCGCGCGATTGGTCCGTGAGCGGGAACGTGCTGTTCCTGCGTACATCCGATGAGGCCGGACGCTACTGGGATAACGCCGCGATGCTCGGCGTGACCCGAGCGTTCACGCCTTCCGTCAGCGCATTCGTGGAGATGGCCGGCGTGCTGCTCGCCGATCAGCCGGACGCGTGGACGATCGACGGCGGATTGGCCTGGGTCGCCCGGCCGAATTTGCAGTGGGACATCTCTGCCGGCCACGCGTTCCACGATCGCGGAGACGACTGGTTCGTGTCGGCCGGCATCACGATTCGGCGCAACAGCCAACGGCGGACGGGATCTCGACGGTTCGGATTCTCGGGATGAACGGCCAGGGATCCCCGCGGCGTCCGAGCCAAGCGCGCTGCCGAGCAGGGATTGAGAGGAGAGGCCAGTGTCCGCCTATGGGACGCGCGGGCCCACGCCCGGACGCGTTGTCGACCAACACGATCGCGATTCTCACAAGCTTCACGGCCGTACTGCGCGGCACGGGGCTTGCGCTAAATCACCGACTCACCGCAGCCCAAGCCCATGCCCACACTCGTCGCCGACCTGCGCCACGCCGTTCGCAATCTGGCCCGCACTCCGGGCTTCACGCTCGTCGCCATCCTGACGCTCGCGCTCGGCATTGGCGCCAACGCGGCGATCTTCTCGATCGTCAACGGCGTCGTGCTGCGGCCGCTCGCCTATCCGCAGCCCGATCGGCTCGTGTTCATCTCGAGCCAGTTCCCCGCGCTGGGATTCGACCAGTTCTGGGTGTCGGGGCCTGAATACCTCGAGTTCGCCGAACGGCAGAAATCGTTCGAGCACGTCGGCGCTTACACGACCGGCCAGTCGAACCTGACCGCGCCCGATCGTCCCCGCCGCGTCGAGCGCGCCACGGTCACCTCGAGCCTGTTCCACACGCTCGGCGTGGGCGCCGCGCGCGGCCGCGTGCTGCAGGCCGGCGACATGGTGGCCGGCGCCGCCCCGGTCGCCGTGATCTCGAACGGCTTGTGGACGACATCGTTCGGCGCGGACCCGACCATCGTCGGACGCACGACCGAGGTGGACGGCGTCCAGCGCACGGTCGTCGGCATCATGCCGGAGGGCTACGACCTCGGTGACGAGCGCATCGAGCTCTGGCTGCCGCTGACGGTCGACGGCAACCTGCGGCAGCGCCGCGGCGGCCACTTCCTGTATCTCGTGGGCCGCCTGCGTCCGACGGCCACCCTCGCCAGCGCCCGCGCCGAGCTCGAGCCGATGCTCGCGCAGTGGCGGCAGGTCGTGGCGCAAGGCCACGTTCCGGATCCGAAGACCCACCGCCTCCGCTTCGACGACTACATGGAGCAGCTCGTCGGCGGCGCGCGTCGGGCGGTGTGGGTGCTCCAGGCGGCGGTCGGCTTCGTCCTGCTCATCGCGTGCGCGAACCTGGCCAACCTGCTTCTCGCACGCGCCGAGCATCGCCAGCGCGAGTTCGCGACGCGCCTCGCGCTGGGCGCGACGCGGCCGCGGCTCCTCCGCCAGTTCGTCACCGAGGGCCTCGTCCTCACTGGCGCCGGCGGTCTGCTCGGCCTCGCCATTGCGGCGCTCGGCGTTCCTGCGCTGCTTACGGCCTACCGCGACACGCTTCCGCGCGCGCCCGAGGTCTCGGTCGATGCGGCTGTCCTCGTGTTCACGCTCGGGGTGTCGCTGCTGACCGGTTTCGTCTTCGGTCTCGCACCACTGCTCCATCTCGGCGAAACGAAAGTCAGCCAGACGTTGCGCGACGGCATGACGCGCACGACCAGCGGATCGGCGAGCCATCGCGTGCGCCGCCTCCTCGTCGCCGCGGAAGTCGCGCTGGCCGTCGTGCTCGTGGCCGGCGCCGGGCTCATGCTGCGCACGATCTGGAATCTCGCGCGCGTGGATGCCGGATTCGATCGGAGCAGCCTCGTGACTTTCGGGTTGTCCCTGTCGACGGCGCGGTATCCGGATCCGATCCCGACCGCCGATTTCTACGATCGGTTGATGACGCGGCTGCGCGCCATGCCAGGCGTCTCCAGCGTCGCGGCCATGTCTGGGCTGCCGCCGTTCCGCCAGGTGCAGGCGAACGACACGGACATCGACGGCTACACCGCCCCACCGACAGGACCCTTCGAGAACGTGGACTACTGGCAGTTCGCCACCACCGGCTACGTCGAAACGCTCGGCATCCCGATTGTGGAAGGGCGCTCGTTCGTCGAGTCCGATGCCACCGGCGGCGGCGTCGTCCTGATCAACGAGACGATGGCGAAGACGTTCTGGGAGGGTCGAAGCCCGATCGGCGGGCGCATCCGGCCGGGATTCAACGATCGCCTCCCCTGGCTCACCGTCGTCGGCGTCGTGAAGGACGTGAAACAGGGGGGTGTCGACAAGAAGACCGGGACGGAGATCTACTTCCACGCGTCGCAGGCGGCGCGGCTCGTGCAGTTCGGCGTGCGGACGATGAACGTCGTCCTCAGGACGTCGCTCGCGCCGGGCGCGCTCGACGGGCAGATCCGGCAGGCGGTCCAGGAGCTCGACGCGACCCTCCCGGTGGTGCGGCTGCGCGCGATGGAAGACGTCTTTGCCGAGGCAACCGAGCGGCCGCAGCTTCTGGCGCGGCTGCTGACCGCGTTCGGTGTGCTCGCGCTCGCACTGGCGGCGCTCGGCACCTACGGCGTCCTGTCCTACGTCGTCACCGAACGGCGCCGCGAGATCGGCATCCGCATGGCGCTGGGCGCCGAGCGCTCGCAGGTGCTCGGTCTCGTGATGCGGCAGGGCGTGGTGATGGCGGGCGTAGGGCTCCTGGTGGGTCTGATCGCCGCGTTCCTGCTCGACAAGGTCATGGGCTCACTGCTCTTCGGCGTGTCGCCGACCGATCCGATCACGCTCGCTGCCGTCGTGATCACGCTCGTCGCCGCGGCCGCGCTCGCCTGCTATCTGCCCGCGCGCCGCGCCACGCGCCTGGATCCGATGGTCGTGCTGCGGGACGAATGACGGGTGCATCGCGCGAGACAGTGGCGCGCGCACACATCATGAAATAGGCTTTGGACTTTGGACCTCGGGCGTTGGTCCGATCGCGGCCAAAGTCCAACACCCAATACCCAAAGCCCGAAATGATCCGCCTCCGCTTCGCCCCTTCCCCTACCGGTTACCTCCACGTCGGCGGCGCCCGCACGGCGCTCTTCAACTGGCTTTACGCCCGGCGGCACGGCGGGGTCTTCGTGCTGCGCATCGAGGACACCGATGCCGAGCGATCGTCGGACGAGATGGTCGAGGGCATCCTCCAGGGAATGCGCTGGCTCGGGCTCGATTGGGACGAGGGGCCGGGCGTCGAAGGGCCGCACGCGCCGTACTTTCAGTCGCAGCGCTTCGATCGCCACCGCGCGGCGGCGGCGGAGCTCGTGGCGCGGGGCCACGCGTACTACGACTTCACGCCACCCGAGGAGTACGAGCGCGCGCGCAAGGAGGCCGAGGGGCGTGGCGACGTATGGCGCTACGAGCGGAGCGCGTGGATGCTGCCGGCCGAACGGCAGGCCGAGCTCGAAGCGGCCGGCGCGCGGCGCGCGATTCGCTTCAAGGTTCCGGAGGGCCGGACGAGGTTCGCCGACCTGGTGAAGGGCGCCGTCGAGTTCGACAACGCGAACATCGAGGACTTCGTCATCCTCAGGTCGGACGGTCTTCCGACCTACCATCTGTCGGTCGTGTGCGACGACATCGACATGCAGATCACCCATGTGGTCCGCGGTGACGATCACGTCTCCAACACGCCCAAGCACGTCCTGCTCTTCCAGGGGCTCGGTGCACCGCTTCCGCAATTCGCGCACGTGCCGCTGATTCTCGGGCCCGACAAGAAGCGGCTGAGCAAGCGTCACGGGGCAACGTCGGTGATGGAGTACGCGCGGCAGGGCTACCTGCCCGAGACGATGGTCAACTTCCTCGCGCTTCTGGGATGGTCGCCCGGCAACGACCAGGAGCTCTTCTCGAAGGACGACCTCGTGACGAGCTTTTCCCTCGACGGGATTGGCACGGCGAACGCCGTCTTCAATCCGGAGAAGCTCGAATGGATGAACAGTCAGCATCTGATGCAGATGCCGACGCGCGAGATCGCGCGGCGGGTCGAACCGCTGATGCGCGAGGCGGGCTTGTGGCGCGACGAGTACGGCGGCGCCCGCGCCGAGTGGTTCTGCAGCGTGCTCGACCTCTTCAAGCCGCGCGCGAAGCGGCTGCCGGAGTTCGTCGAGCGCGGCCGCCCCTTCTTTGCCGACGTGACGAGCTACGACGAGGCGGCGCAGCGCAAGCTGTGGGCGGCGCCCGGAGACGGTCGCGTGGCTCGGCGAGCTGGCGTTGCGGTTCGAGTCGCTCGCGGTTTTCGATCATCAGATGATCGAGCCGGCGGTCCGTGGCTACGCCGACGAGCGCGGCATCAAGGCTCCCGCATTGATGCAGGCGATCCGGCTCGCCGTCAGCGGATCGGCGGCGAGCCCCGGACTGTTCGAGATGCTGGCGCTGCTCGGGCGTGATACTTCCGTCGTGCGTCTTCGCCGTGCCGCCGACTCCCTCGCGCATCGCTGATTCTGCAAATTGGGGTCGGGTCGATTTTTCGGTTTCTGCCATCATTCCAAACGGGCGGCCTGCGACCGACGGTTTTCGCCTGGACGCGTCCCATCTTAAGAAAGTGCGATTCATGGATCATCGCGGTTTCTGGAGTGCCGCGGTTGCGATCGCCGCGAGCGTGGCACTGTCCCAGCCCGCTTCGACGACAGACAAGCCCAGCACGTCGTTGTTCGTGTGGGCTGGAGACGCGGACAAGCGGGAGAGCGACTTCATGGCGGTCGTCGACGTCGACCCCGCGCAGCGCGAGCTACGCGTCCGTCGTCGCGACCGTGACGGTCGGCGCCACTGGCACGCGTCCTCATCAGACCGACTACGAGATGCCGGCCGACGGCCGGTTGTGGGCGAACGGCTTCGACACCGGTCAGACCTTCCGATTCGACCTGAGCGATCCACGGAAGCCCCGGCTCCTCGGATTGTTCGGTGACGCGGCCCCCTTCACTCGTCCAGACAGGTACGCGCGGCTGGCCAGCGGCAAGGTCGTCGCCACGTTCCAGCACGGGAGGGCGAGCGGGGCGTCGAAGCCGGCGGGCTCGTCGAGTTCGACCCCGACGGACGCGTGCTTCGCCACGCCCGCGCCGCCGTGCCCGGCATCGATCCCGGCGTGCGGCCGTACAGCCTCGCCGTCCTTCCCGCTCTCGACCGGATCGTGACGACGGCGAACGACATGCATGGGGAGACGAGCAGCAACGGCCCTGCAGATCTGGCGGCTCCCCTATTTCGAACTCCTCCAGACGATCCTGCTGCCGCCTGGACGGCGCGGCGGCGAGAACGCCATGACCGCCGAACCTCGCGTGCTCGCAGACGGATGTACGGTCCTGGTCAACACATTCAGGTGCGGGCTGTACCGGCTGCAGGGGCTGACCGGAGCCTTCGCCACGGCCGAATGGGTCTACCCCACACCGTGGAAGGAACGGCCGTTCTGTGCGGTCCCAGTCGTCGCCGGACGTTTCTGGATTGAGACCAGCGGGCCGGAGCACGCCGTCATCAGCCTGGACGTCTCCGATCGGGGCCATCCGCGAGACGTCGCGCGCCTCACGCTCGGTCCGGGCGAGGTCCTCACTGGATCGCCCTCGAGCCGGCGGACAGCCACGTCTTCCTGGCCGATCGCCAGTTCAAGACGAGGCTGAGGACGAACGCCGCCGACGCCAGCGGTGAAACGATCCGCCAGTAGTGGGCGGTCTTCTGTCCATACGGCCCTTGGAACATGTAGAACGAATCGGGTGGATGGGAAGCCCACGTTCGATCCGACGTGAACGATTCGAAGATCATCGGAGCGAAATTGAGGCTGAAGAAAAAGACGAGTGCGACGAGGCAGACATTCGCGAGGCGCTTCCTTCCCACTCGTCTCTCCTGCCTGCACCTGAGTACGTCGGAGCCGGTTAGCTCATCTGTTGTAGCACAAGCCAGGAGGGCTCGGCGAAACTGTTCTGGATTGCCGCGCCCCGGGCGCGCGGCACAGAATCGCGCAATGCCTCGTGTTCTCTGGCGGCGCTGGATCTCCGCGCTCGTCGTCGCGGTCGTCGCGGGCACGGCGTGCGACGATTCACCGCCATCTCAACCGGGCCCATCGCCTTCGCCCGGGCCGCCGGGCGAGGTCTTCACGGCCGCCGATGGCACGCGTGTCGCAGTCCAGGTCGTGGCGACGAATCTCGATGTCCCCTGGAGCCTCGTCTTTGCGCCGGACGGCCGGCTGTTCGTGAGCGAACGGCCCGGCCGCGTGCGAATCATCGAGAACGGCCGTCTGCTGCCCGCGCCGGCGCTGACGCTGGACGATGTGAACGCGATGGGCGAAGGCGGGGCGCTGGGGCTGGCGCTGCATCCGCAGTTCGCGTCCAACCGCTTCGTCTATCTGCTCTACACGGCCCGGCTGCCAGGTGGCGGCAATGAGAATCGCGTGGTGCGCTACCGCGAGGTCGGCAACACGCTCGGCGAGCCGCGCGTGATCGTCGATCGCATGGCCGCCGCCAGCATTCACAATGGCGGCCGCATCCGGTTCGGTCCCGACCAGAAGCTGTACGTGACGATGGGCGATGCGGCCAATGCGGCCCTGTCCCAGGACCTCGCGAGCTTGAACGGCAAGATCCTGCGTGTCAACGACGATGGCACCCTGCCGTCCGACAATCCGATGCCATCGCCGGTGTACCTGTCCGGCCACCGCAACCCGCAAGGCATCGATTGGCACCCGGTGTCGGGCGATCTGTGGGAAAGCGAGCACGGGAACGTCGGCAACGACGAGGTCAACCGGATCGAGCCCGGCCGCAACTACGGGTGGCCGGTCATCGAGGCCGACCAGACGCGGGCCGGCATGGAACCGCCACTGTTGTTCTTCTCGCCGGCGATCGCGCCGTCGGGCCTGACGTTTTACACGGGCGTGCTGATTCCGGCGTTCCGCAACAACATCTTCTTCGCGACGCTGCGTGGGCAGCACGTGCACCGCGTCCGGCTCGATCCATCGAACCCGCGCCGCATCGTGGCCGACGAGCGGCTGTTCGACACCCGCTTCGGACGCATTCGGGACGTGGTCACCGGGCCCGACGGCGCGTTGTACTTCGCCACGAGCAACGGCCGCGGCGGCGCATCCGCAGACGACGACCGCATCCTCCGCATCGTCCCGGCGCAGTAGATGGGGTCGGGCCGAATTTCAATCGCTGCGATCTGGGGTCGGGTCGATTTTGCAAGTCCTGCTGTGGGCGAATCCTGCAAAATCGACCCGACCCCAAAATGCAGAAACTGAAATTCGGCCCGACCCCTATGCACGCCAGGGCGCGGCACCTTGTTGACCGAGGTGACGATGGTCGAGAGCGCCGCGCTCTCCAGCCGCTGATCCTCGAAGTTCACCGAGATCGTGTACCGGCTGTTGGCGCCAATCTCGTACCGCTTGGGAATGATCGTCCCGTCGGTCAGCAGGCACTCGACATCGACCACGGCGGCCTGGTCGTTTGGATTCGCGATCAGCACGCAGAGATCGAAGTAGGCGCCCATCGCACCCTCCGCGAGGAAACACCGCAGCGCAGACGCCGTGACGCCGGCGCTGTTGTGGCCGGCCGTGAAGGTCTGGCCGGACGGCTGACGTACATCGCCCGTTCGACGACTGGTCGAGCAGGCTCGAGGGGTGGCTCGAGCGCGCCGACAGCGCCGGGAGGGCGACATGGCCAGGTGGCGGATATTCGATGACGTATGCATGAGGCCCAACTCCGATGTGTAAGAATCGCGGCGGCGATGGCCGCGCGCTGATGACGCATCGAGTGACGCAGGGGCCTACGGATGAGTTGCGAATCCGCACCAAACGACGGTGTCGGGCCTAAGAAAAGGCTTCCAACAAGGTACGAACAGTTTCGCTATCTGTTGACTCCACTGGGATTCGATGGTTTCACGCTACGAGTTTGCCGAGTTCGTCTTCGACCCCGCCGAAGGGCGGTTGATGCGTGGCGACGAGCCGATTCGGCTCACCCCGAGGCTCATTTCGCTGCTCAAGGTCCTGGTCGACCAGCCAGGAAAGCTCGTCGAGAAGCAGGAGATTCTCGACAAGGTCTGGTCGGGCACCTACGTGTCAGAGGCGAACATCACGGTCCAGGTGTCCAGGCTGCGGCGGTTGCTTGGCGAAACCCAAGAGCGGCCGATCCTCGAGACGATTCCCGACGCGGGGATATCGATGGCTGCTGCCGGTCCGCGTGCTGGCCGTCGATCTGGACGAGACGAGGGAAATCGACCTGGACAGTTATCCGCCGGACGACACGCTCCCCGTTTCCACACTTCCAAAGCCTGATTTTTCGCCGCAATCTGCTGTCCCTCCATCACTTGCGCCCGCTGACACCCAGTTGGGGACTGTCCCCGATCCGCTTGATGGGGTAAAGCGGCGCAAGGGGTTGTGGGAGCGGTGGTGGCGGATCGCAGTTCCTGTACTTGCGCTGGCACTGGTCGGGCTGGTTCTGTGGGTCGTGCCGCCGCCCGAATCGAATGCCTCCTCCAGCGGTCTCGCCGCGAGTCCGCGGCTCACCAACGCGCTCGCCGACGACACGGAACCCGCCTGGGCGCCCGACGGACAAGCGGTGGCTTACATCAGCAATCGAGCGGGGCAGCCTACACTCTTCGTCATGTCGCTCGCCTCCGATGCCGAGCCGCGGCGCATCACGCAGACGATCGCCGAGTCGCCCGCGTGGTCGCCCGACGGAACACGACTCGCGTTCGTGTGCATTCAGGCGAGCCGGCGAGACATCTGCATCGTCGAGGCGGACGGCAGTCACGAGCGCAAGGTGGTGACGGCGCCGGAGGACGACATCGACCCGGCCTGGTCGCCGGACGGCAAGCGCCTCGCATTCGCTCGCGTGCTCGGACGAGGATGGGAGGTGCACACCGTCGGCGTCGCGGGCGGCGAGCCGACGCGCGTGACGCCCGAGGGTTGGTCGGCGCTCAACCCGCACTGGTCTCCGGATGGGCGCCGGCTTGCCGCGTCCCACTGGCGGGGCCGCGAGGATTTCGATATCACCGTCATGAACGTGGACGGGTCGGAGCCGACGGCGTTGACCTCGGGCCCTGATGCGGATCTCGATCCGGTGTGGTCGCCAGATGGCTCGCGGATCGCCTTTTCAGGGCGCTCGGGACTCTACGTCGTCGACGCGCGGGGCGGCCCGCCGATGCCCGTCGGCGACTCGCAGTCCGGCGATCGCAATCCCTCGTGGTCGCCCGACGGACGGCTCGTGGTGCACCAGAGCGTGCGTGACGGCAACGCGGAGATCTACCGCACCGAGGTCGATCGCGCGGCCGGCACCGAGCGGCTCACCGACTCGATCGCGACCGACCAGGATCCAACGTGGGCGCCCGACGGCCGGCGGCTCGCCTTCGCGAGCAATCGCGACGGCAAGCACGAGATCTATGTGATGAACGCCGACGGCTCCGGCGTGCAGCGCCTCACGACCAACTCTCTCGTCGATCTCAAACCGATGTGGTCGCCCGACGGCCGCACCATCGCGTTCATGCGGCAGGAGCGCAGCACGACCGACATCTGGACGCTCGACCTCGAGACGCGGACCGAGCGCTGCCTCACCACGGCTGCCGGCGACGATGCCGAGCCGTCGTGGTCGCCGGACGGCCGGCGCATCGCGTTCAATTCGTTTCGCGACGGCAACTTCGAGATCTACGTGATGAACGCCGACGGGTCGAGCCCTGTGAACATCACGACGAACCCCGCCCGCGACACGTATCCGGCGTGGTCGCCCGACGGACGCTCGATCGTCTTCGCGAGCAACCGATCGAGCACGCACTTCTACGACAACGACTTGTATGCCGTGGACGCGGTCGATCGGTCGGTGCGGAGGCTCACGACCGGGCCGCCCTGGGACGCTTTTCCCGCGATCTCCCCGGACGGGCGCTGGTGCGCGTTCACGCGCAGCGTCTCGACCCGGCACGACATCGTCATGCTCGATCTCGTCACCGGCGTCGAGACCGCCGTGGCGAACACGATGGCCGACGAGGACACGCCAAGCTGGTCGCCCGACGGCCGGCGGCTGGCCTATTTCAGCAACCGCCACGGGAATGCCGACATCTTCGTCCAGACCATCGCGCGCTGAGCTCGAGAACGTCCGCCGGTTCTCGGAGGTGGACTACGAGCACGCCCGGCGATCGCTGATGCGCCGCGATCCCGTCCTCGGCCAGGTGATCCGGCGCGTGGGCGCGTGCCGCATGCGGGCCTATCGCGAAGGCGATCTGTTCTCCGCGCTCGTCGAGACGATCGTGTCGCAGCAGTTGTCGGTGCGCGTCGCCGACGTGATTTTCGGCCGCATCTGCATGCTGTGCGCGCCCGATCCGCGTCCGACGCCGGCGCGCGTGCTCGCGCTGTCGATCGATCGGCTGCGCGGCGCGGGACTCTCGCGTCCAAAAGCCGCTGTACGTGCACGACCTCGCCGGCAAGGTGCTCGACGGCTCGCTGGCGCTCGCCGCGCTCGACCATCTTTCCGACGAGGAGGTCATCGCCGCCCTCTCGCGCGTCAAAGGCATCGGCCGCTGGTCGGCGCAGATGATTCTGCTGTTCCGGTTCAATCGGCCCGACGTGTGGCCCACGGGCGATCTCGGGATCGTTCGCGGCCTGAAGCGCCTGCACAATCTGCGGCGGACGCCTTCGCTGGCGCGGATGGAGAAGATGGGCGAGCTCTGGCGCCCGTATCGATTGGTCGCAGCCTGGTATCTCTGGGCGGGCGGCGAAGACTGAAAAACGTGTAGGTCCAAGGTCCAACGGTCCAGGGTCCAAGGTCCAAGGGTCCGAAGGTCCAAAGGGTCCGACGGTCTCGGTCCAGAGGTCCCGACCGCCGGACCTGTCCCAGTGGACCCGCCGGGCTTTCGAATCTCCGGACCTTCGGACCCTCTCGAGCGTCCTACTTCCTGGTGCGGGGTGATTCGAGATCTGGCAGGTTGCCGTCCGGATACTCGGGCCGGCGCTCCGCCGCTCTCTCCTCGACGATCACGTCGAGCGCCCGCTGCTTGTCACGGTTCTGGAACTCGTACATCGCGCCGGCAACCCCGGCGCGGTACGCTCCGCCGTGCTTCTTCGCACGGCGGCTGAGGACCACTGCGAGGAGCAGCACGACCAAGCCGCCCAGCCATATCAGGCTGATGAGGGTCGAGGAGTCCATCGCTCGACTCCAGCGCGTGAGGGTCGCCCTTTTCGGTTCCCGGTCAGTGCCTTCAGGACGCGGGCGGCTTGAACCAGATCCACCCCTCGCGGCGGGCGAGGGCCTCATCGTCCGGGGGCACCACTTCGTTGCGCAGAAAGTCTCCGCCGGCCACCGCACACACCACCGCGTCGAGGCGGTCGGCATCGTCGATGAGATCCGAGCGATCGACCTGTAGATCGATGTGGTCCGACAGCCGATCGACGATCGCCCGGCGGACGTCTGCGTCGCCGGGCCGCTCGTAGCCCTGGCTGCGGATGCCTCGCGCGCTGAGCGTCGCGGCCGGATAGACCTCGATGGCGGCGACCCTTCCGGGGAACGACGAGGTCCACGCGAGCGGGACGGCGCCGTGCGTGCGGGTGAGCGACCCGAGCAGCCGCAGGGCCGACATCGCCGTTCGCGCGATGCGATCGCCACCGACGTCGAGGGGTCGCTTGCGGCAGCGATCCGTGACGACGACATCGGTATGACGACGGAAGAGGCCGTCGCTGTCGCTGCCGACGGGAACGCCGGCCATGTGGTCCGCGAGCGCCAGACTCAGACGGTCGGGCCATCCGAGTGGCGCGTCCAGCGCCAGCAGCACGCGCTCGCTCTCCGAGATCCAGCGCGTGACGAGGCTGAGGAGGTCGGCCTCGGTTCCGCCGCAGCCGACGCGGACGATGGCCAGCCCCTTTTCGGTGAACAGCGCTTTCGCCAAGCCGATATTCCGTGCGTCGACCGCGCAGTCGATGCCAATGATCGTGGTGGCCATGAGGTCCCGTGTCGGGCCTCATTATCAGACAAAAGTCCCCGCCTTCGCTCTTCGAGCTTCGGCGCGGCAGGCGGGGCGGATCAGGTGCGGATGGATTGCAACACGGAGGTGACGAGGCGATCGCAGCGGGGACGGTAGAACCTGAAGAGGTCGGGAGTCTCGGCGCCGATGGCCGAGCAGAGCGTGCGCCGCAGCAGACCGTGCGCGCGGTGGAGTCGGGTCTTGACCGCTTCCTCCGACAGGTCCAGGCAGGCGGCCGTTTCAGCCGTGCTCAACATCTCGACGCTCCGCATCACGAACACGACGCGATACGGCATCGGAAGCGTTTCGATCGCGTCCTCGAGCAGGCCACGTAGCTCGCCACGGGCAGCTGCGGCTTCGGGGCTCGGTCCCGGCGACGAGGGCTCCGCGACGATGGGCTCCTCCGAGTCCCATGGCGCCTGGACCAGCCGCCCGCGCTTGCGCGCCCTGGCTGTACGCCTCGTTCAGAACGATCCGCGTCAGCCACGTCGAGAACCTGGAGCGGCCCTCGAACTGGGCCAGATGCTGGAAGGCGCTGACATACGACTGCTGGACCACATCGTCGGTGTCGTCGTCGCTGCCCAGCACGGCGCGCGCCGTGCGATACAGGCGCTCGTTGTAGCGACGCATGATGACCTCGAACAGCGCGACGTCGCCCTCGCGGACGCGCTCCACTACCTCTTCGTCCGACATACCCGCAACGCCGACCTCGGTCGGCACCGGCGCGTCTTCGATCGGTTGTGTTTCGTTCCGCATCACCTGCACCTCTATTGGAGGCGGTTGCGCTGCTTTCGTTGCAAAGTCCGTGTTCGAGTTGTCACCTCTCTTGGTTTCGCGACTCTATGAAGTGATGCGACGGCACGAGGAGGCGTGACATGCTCGAGCTCCGACCGAAACTCTCCATCGGGTTCCTCTGTCTGGCACTGGTCGCGATCGTCGCCTGGACAACCACCATCGCGGCCCGAGCCGGCGCTGAGAACGCCGTGTCGAGCACAGGCGGGCAGGATGGCGACGCCCAAAGCAGCAGCTCAAGCGACGCCTCCGTCTTCACGAACGCAGCCCGGCTCGTCGGCTCCGGGCGTGCAATCTTTCGAGACGACACGTTCGGTAATGAAGCATTCTGGACCGGTCGTCTCCATCTGAACGATGCCATCGCCGGACAGGCTCTCGGCGGAGTCGGTCCGGGGGTCTCACCCAACACCGCACTGGCTCTCGGCCTGAAAGTCGATGTCGACCGGCTGCCTGCACCACTGCGCCTCGCGTTGCGAAGGGGCGCCGTCAACCTCGACAACCCAGCGGTGACGCTCGCGCTGCTGGGGCTCGATGCCGTGGTCGGGGTGCGTGGCCAGCTCGATCAGCGAGGACGGCTGGCCACGGTCGGCATCACGTGTGCGCTCTGCCACTCGACCGTGGACGATTCGTTCGCGACCGGAATTGGCCATCGCCTCGATGGCTGGCCCAATCGGGATCTGAACGTCGGCGCGATCATCGCCGCTGCGCCCGACTTGACGTTCTTCAGCACGGCGCTCGGTGTCGATGCCGCCACTGTCCGCGCGGTGCTCTCATCGTGGGGTCCGGGCCGCTTCGATGCGTCGCTGCTCCTCGATGGCAAGGCGTTCAGGCCCGACGATGGGAAGACGGGGTCGGTGCTGATTCCCGCGGCTTTCGGCCTCGCCGGCGTGAACCTGCACACCTACACGGGTTGGGGTGGCATCTCCCACTGGAACGCGCTCGTCGCCAACGTCGAGATGGGCGGGCGCGGCATCTTCTACGATCCGCGTCTCAACGATGCCGTGCGGTTTCCGATCGCGGCGAGGCTGGGGCTGGGTAACCTGCGCAACGATCCCGACCTGGTGACGTCCAAGCTGCCGGCGCTGCAGCTGTACCAACTTGCCTTGAAGGTTCCGTCACCGCCGGCGACGAGCTTCGATCGTGAGGCCGCCCGGCGCGGACGCGACGTCTTCAACACGGCGGGCCGGTGCAGCCGCTGCCACGTGCCGCCGCTCTTCACGGAGCCAGGCTGGAACCTGCATACGCCCGAAGAGATCGGGATCGACGCGTTCCAGGCGTCTCGCGGGCCGGAGGATCGCTACCGCACGACGCCGCTCGGCGGACTGTTCACGCGTTTGAAGGGCGGGCTCTACCACGACGGCCGGTTCCCGACACTCGAAGCCGTGGTCGATCACTACGATCGCACCTTCACCCTCGCGCTCACCCCCGACCAGAAGCGCGACCTCGTGCAGTACCCTGAAGTCGTTGTAGGAACGAGGAAGCGCCGGGGCTGCCCTTCGACTACGCTCAGGGCACCTGAGGCTGCTGAAGGGTGAAGCCCCGGCCTCCTTGCTTGCTGGTTCCGGGCTGGTCCCGCACCAGGACCGAACCGCGCGAGCACCCCTTGAAGCGACGGCCCGACTGCGGGCGTGGGCGGCATGCCGATTCGTCCGCGCGCGTGCCTGCTCCTCGCTCTCGTCACTGATCTGTCCTGCGCTGCTCGCGCAGCAGCCGGCGCCCGGCCGGCAACCGAGGGCGGCCAGGGACGCCGACCCCAAGAAAGAGGCGAAAAGGGACGTGACGCGACAGCGTCCGGATGGTGATGATGAACGGCCGGCTCTACGATGCGGCGACGCTCGACGAGATTGGCACGCGCGAGCGGAAGCGCCCACCCTTCTGGTGGCAGCGCTAGGGGAGCGACGAGCGACGAGCTTCGAGCGACGAGCTTCTCGGATAGTCTGTAAGCTCTTAGCTCGTAGTTCGTCGCTCGCAGTTCGTAGCTCTCAGGGGCTGGCCATGCAGGTCATCAAATCGCCACGCGTCTATCCCGTCATCGTGATCGGCAGCGGCGCTGCCGGCGGCATGGCGGCGTGGAATCTGACCCGCCAGGGCGTCGAGGTGTGCCTGCTCGACGCGGGCGCCAGGTTCGACCGGTCGAAGTACTG
This sequence comes from Vicinamibacterales bacterium, assembly GCA_963840865.1. GTDB lineage: Bacteria > Acidobacteriota > Vicinamibacteria > Vicinamibacterales > Vicinamibacteraceae > CAWJAP01. Next base: position 267,560 of record CAWJAP010000013.1, on the reverse strand, counting down.
GACCCACGTCCGGCCGTGGGAGTGGCGCGAGCGCACGGCACGCGGCGAGCGCCCGCCGCAGTTCTTCCTCGACACGAAGGAGCAACCCTACCTCACGCCTTCCGGCAAGCCGTTCCAGCTCACGCGAGTCTGGGGCCACGGCGGCAAGACCAATGTCTGGGGCCGCGTGAGCCTGCGCTACTCCGACGTCGACTTCCAGGGGCCGGCCAAGGACGGTTGGGAGATCCCCTGGCCGATCCGCTACGCCGATCTCGCGCCCTACTACGACAAAGTCGATCAGCTCATCGGTGTCTGCGGCGGGGACGACGACTCCGAGGTGCTGCCGGGGAGCAAGTTTCACCTGCCGCCGCCGGCGCCGCGCTGTGCCGAGCGCATCCTGATGAAGGTCGGACCGACGCTCGGGCTGCCGTTCGTGCGGATTCGCCGCGCCAACATGACGCAGTCGGTGCGCGGATTTCCGCCCTGCCACTACTGCGGCAAGTGCGGCCTCGGCTGTGACACGGCGTCGTTCTTCTGCTCGGCGGATCACCTGCTGCCCGAGGCGCTCGGGACCAAGAAGCTCGAGATCCGATCGAACGCCGTGGCGGCACGCGTGCTGGTCGACGACAAGGGGCTCGCGCGCGGCGTGCAGTACTTCGATCGCCAGAGCAGTCAGGAGCGCGAGGTGCTCGGCAAGGTCGTCGTGGTCGCGGCGAGCTGCGTCGACTCGACGCGCATCCTGCTCAACTCGACCTCACCGAGATACCCGAACGGGATCGGCAACTCCAGCGACGTCATCGGCCGCTACCTGTGCGAGCAGATCCGGCTGAACGTCCGCGGATACATGACGCGGCTCCTCGGCAACGAGATTCAGCGCGATTACGGCATCGACGGCGAGCACGTCTACATGCCGCGCTTCAATCTGAATCCGGCGCACAAGCGCGACTACCTGCGCGGCTTCGGCATGCAGCTGTGGAATTCGGGCAGCCTCGGTGGCGGTGTCAGCTCCTACGGCAAGATCATTCCGGGCTTCGGCGCCGAATTGAAGAAGGCGGTCAAGCGCCACTACCCCGCGTGGATCGAGCTGCACCCGTTCGGCGAGGTCCTGCCCTACGCGAACAATCGCATCACCGTGGACAAGGCCAGGACCGACAAGTACGGCGTGCCACTCCTCCAGATCGAGTATCAGATCGGCGAGAACGAGCGGAAGATGACCGAGCACATGGCCGATACGGTCGAACAGCTCGCCAAAGCCGCGGGTATCGAGCTCGTCGAGTATGAGCGTGGCCAGCTCGACGCGATGGGATCCGCCATCCACGAGCACGCCACGTGCCGCATGGGAGACGATCCCAAACGCTCGGCGCTCGACAAGTTCAACCGCATGCACGAGGTGAAGAACGTCTTCGTCGTCGACGGCTCGTCGTTCACCACCGCGAGCGAGAAGAACCCGACGCTCACGATCCTCGCCCTCTCATGGCGGGCGACCGATTACCTCGGCGAGGAAATCAAGCGCGGCAATCTGTGAAGGCGGGGTTTCAGCGCCGCCAACCATCGCACACGACCATTCAGGGAAGCTTCGATACCAGAACCTCTCCGGTCTTGCGTTGAATCGACCAGAGCAGGCCGGTCTCGCGATCCATCGCAATCCCCTGTCCTTCGCTCTCGAACGGGACGATCCGGACGAGATCGAGTACGGCGCCCGACACGGGAAGCTTCAGCACGTACAATTCGGTCGAGTGATGGCCCGACGTGTAGAGCAGGCCATCGCTTCCCCACACGCCGCCCGAGCTGCTCATGCCGTCCCAGCGATCGACGATCGTCTTCGGGAACGCCCACGCCTCCTGTTCCCGCCAGTCCTGGTCGTAGCGGACGAGCACTGAATACTCGGGACCGCGGCCCGGTTCGCCGCCCTTGCCGGCGTAGTGCGCGAAGGCGACCCACCACTGTCCGTCCCGGACGTCCACCCAGGTCGCCGAGCCGTGGCCGAAGCCGAAGCTGTGGCTGCCGACGTGCGCCAGCGTGGACGCATCGAAGATCTCGATCGAGCTCACCATCGGCGTCTCGGGATAGTTCGAGTGCGCGCAATAGAGCCGGCCGTCACGAACGATGCCGCTGTTGAGATGCCGGATCGGTCCACCTTGCGGGCCGATCCACTCCGCGACGCGCGTTCCCGAGGTCTTCTCGTACTTGCCGATGCGGGCGTTGGTGATGGCGTAGAAGTGCAGCGCGTCGACCGCGACCGCCTGCCGCGCCTCGGGCGCTGGATAGCGCTTGACGACAACCGCGGCTGCCGCACCGGCCTGACCAGGCAGTTTGGCGACAATGCAGAGCCAGACCAGAGCAAGCATCATTGCGCGCGATCGTATCCGTTCGAGTTCTCAGAATCCCAACTCGTCCCACATCCTGCCCCGTCGCGGAGACGTTCGGCTAAGCTGACGCCCATGGATTCCATGCTGCGCCGCCTGCTGTTCACCCTTGGAACCGTGGCTCTCACTGCGTCGATCGGGTCGCTTTCGGCGCAGCCCCCGTCCGCGCCGGTCGAACGGCCGTCGCCCGGCCGCCAGGCGCCGCCACCGGCGCCCGGGCCCGCGTCGAAGCCGGCGCCGAAGCCCGCGCCTCAGAAGGCCGCGGCTGCCGTCGCCGTGCCCAAGGTCGCCTTCGAGAAGCACACGCTCCCGAACGGCCTGCAGCTCATTCTCCACGTCGATCGCAAGCTGCCGATCGTCCACGTGAATCAGTGGTTCCACGTCGGGTCGAAGAACGAGAAGCCGGGGCGCACCGGGTTCGCGCACCTCTTCGAGCACATGATGTTCCAGGGCTCGAAGAACGTCCCCGGCGAGTACTTCAACGTCGCCGAGAAGGCTCGGCGCCAACCTTCAGGAGGGCGGCGTCAACGGCACGACCGACAACGACCGCACGAACTACTTCGCGACCGTCCCGTCCGGCAACCTCGAGACGCTCCTCTGGCTCGAATCCGATCGCCTGGCGACGCTGCTCGACGTCACCGACATCAAGAAGCTCGACAACCAGCGCGACGTCGTCAAGAACGAGCGCCGCCAGGGTCTCGAGAATCAGCCCTACGGCCGCTGGATCGACATCCTGTTCAATCAGCTCTTCCCCAGCGGTCATCCCTACTCGTGGCCGGTCATCGGCAGCATGGAGGATCCTCAGCGCCGCATCGCTCGACGATGTGAAGGAGTTCTTCCGGCGCTACTACACGCCCAACAACCTGTCGCTGGTCATCGCCGGCGACTTCGATCCCGCCGCAGGCCAAGAAGCTGGTCGAGAAGTACTTCGGCGGTCTTCCGCCCGGCCCCGCGCTCGATCGTCCGGCGCGCTGGCTGCCGGCCCTCGAGCAGCGAGCGGATCGTCGAAGTCGCCGATCGCGTGCCGCAGGAGCGGACCTACATGGTCTGGCCCGCCCCGGAGTACTTCGCATCCCGACGATGCCGCGTTGAACCTGGCCTCGACGGTGATGACCGATGGTCTGTCGTCGCGTCTGAACAAGGCGCTCGTCTACGACAAGCCGCTGTGCACGGCGGTCAGCTCGTTCACGCTCGGCGCCGAGATCGCCGGCGCGTTCGTCGTCGTCGTCACGGCGCGTCCCGGAGTCGGCGCTCGCCGATGTCGAGCGGATCGTCAGCGAGGAGATTGGCAAGCTGGCCAAGACGGGACCGACCGCAGCCGAGCTCGAGCGCGCGAAGACGAAGCAGGAGTTCGAGCTTCGTCTCGGGCCTCGAGCGCATCGGCGGCTTCGGCGGGAAGGCCGACCTGCTCAATCAGTACAACGTGTATCTCGGCGATCCCGGAAAGTTCGAGGCCGATCTCGCGCGTCACCGATCGCTCACGATCGGCCGATGTGCGCGCACGCGGTCGATCGCTGGCTGAACACCCGCAACCGCCTGCTGATCCGGTTCCATCCGGAGCAGTCGGGCCGCCCGGCCGAGGTCACGCTCGATCGATCGAAGCAGCCCGAGGAGGGCGACCGATCGTCCGTTCAAAGCGCCGACAAGTGATGACGGCCAAGCTCGAAAACGGTCTGGAACTGTTCGTCGTCGAGCGATCGGATCTGCCGAAGGTTTCCGATGACGCTCGCGACGCGGGCCGGCGCCACCGCCGATCCGGTGGGCAAGGCCGGTCTCGCCGCGATGACGGTGCGCACGATCGACATGGGGACGAAGACCCGCAAGGCGCTCGAGATCGAGGACGCCCTCGGCGACCTCGGCGCCTCGCTCGCCGGCGCCGCCAACCGTGACTATGCGACCGTCTCTTCGAAGTCCTGGAGCGCAACGTCGGTCCCGCCCTCGAGCATCCTCTCCGACGTCGTGCAGAACGCGACGTTCCCCGACTCGGAAGTCGATCGCGAGAAGAAGCGTCAGATCGACATGCTGCGGCAGCAGGAGAAGAACGGCGGCGCCATCGCCAGCCGGGTCCGGGACATCCTCGCGTTCGGTCCGGATCATCCCTACGGACATCCGGCCCAGGGCTTGCCGCGCACGATCGAGGGCATGTCTCAGCGCGAGACGTGGCCGCGTTCCATCGGAACTACTGGAAGCCAGGCAGTTCCGCGATGGTCTTCGTCGGCAGCCTCTCGCTCGCCAGGGCCACCGAGCTCGCGCGCGAGCACTTCGGCGCCTGGAGCGGCGGCGCCGCCCCGGCGGTCGCGATTCCGGCGGCGAACGGCGCTCCCGCCGGACGCATCTATCTCGTCGATCGGCAGGACGCGGCGCAGACCTCGATCCAGCAGTTCCTGCCGGCGCCGAAGCGCGAGACGGCCGACTACTATCCGCTGCTCCTCGCCGACGCGGTCTGGGGCGGCGGCGGGTTCGGCACACGCCTCAACATGAACCTCCGCGAAGACAAGGGGTACTCCTACGGCGTCTTCTCCTCGCTCGGGCTCTATCGCGACAGCGGCATCTGGTTCGCGGCCGGCGACGTGCAGACGAACAAGACCAAGGAGTCGGTCGCCGAGTTCGACAAGGAGCTGCAGCGCGCTGGCAGGCGACAAGCCGATCTCCGCGGAGGAGTTCACGACGGCGAAGCTCACCAAGGCGCGCGGCTACGCGCAGCAGTTCGAGGCGTACTCCCGCGTCGGGGGCGAGATCGCCGGCCTGTGGGCGCTCGGACTGCCGATGAGCGAGCTGCAGCGCGAGTACGACGAGACGGTCAAGGCGGATGCTTGGCGCGACGCTGGCCGCCGCGAAGAAGTACGCGAGACCCGAGCGTGCGAGCCTGGTGCTCGTCGGCGATCGGGCGGCCATCGAGCCGGGCATCAAGGAGCTCAAGCTTGGCGAGATTGTTCTCGTCGACGTCGAGGGCCGCCCGGTGACCGGCGGCACCGCCAGCGCCCCTTCGTCCCGGTGAATAGCGGACGGGAGCCTTTTCTCAACTTGCCCGCAATTCTGAGAAAAGACTCCCCTCCCCTGCCGTCGGGCCCTGTTATGCTGGAGATGAACTCGGCCGCAGCCGATTTATGACAGACGCCGCATGAGCAAGCCGAATCTGGCCGACACGCACGAGGACATCCCGCTCCGTCCGTCTGGCGATCCCGAAACCTCGCCCGGATCGCTGCAGGCGCAAGGTCCCGGTGGCGAGCCCGGCTGGGTGCCCGCCGCCGAGCCTTTCCTCGGGACGTGGACGCTGATCGCCGAGTTGAGCCACAACGAGGACGGCAACCCGCTCAAGTCGGCCCTCCAGCGCATCGAGACCGTCGGCGGGCGGGTGGTGTTCCGGGTGGAAGCCATCCTGGCCGACGGCTGGGACGTGTCCTACGTGCTGAGCCGCATCCCGGACGGAATCGAGCGGCCCCATCCCGACCCCGACGTCGCCGACATCGTTTCGGCGCGAATCGTCGGGCGCACGTTCGAGACGGTCTCGCGTCGCGCGGGCCGGATCATCCGGCGAACTGTCCGCACCCTCGCGCCCGACGGGAGTCGCCTCACGGTCGACCAGACCGGCTTCACCCAGTTCGGCGAGCCGTTCCGCAACCGATCCGTCTACCGCCGCAGCCAGTAGGAGAGCGTAGCTCCCGCTTGCCGACCGCGGCAGGGCCTCCGCGCTCAACGTTCGCGGCGGCGATGCCCGGCTTGCGCGAGCAATTCGCGATTGCCGGTCTGGTACAGCGTCCGCAGCGTCATGTGAGTAACCAGCCACGCGCCGGCCTTCTCGGCGAGGCGGATCAGCCACTGCCCGGCGATCATCCACTCGTCACCACCGGGCGTACCGGCAGCGATGTGGTAGCCGCGAACGTGGCACTCGGCAACCATTCCCTTGCCTTCGGGACGCACTTCGATGGCGCCCACCAGATGCTGCGTGGCGTCGAGCGGCGAGAGCACCGTCCGCCACATGTCGACGAGCGCATCACCCGACTGGCGCTGAATCTCACCGCCAAAGAGCGACGTATAGTCGGTCGTCACCTCGTCGGCAAAGAGCGTCCGCAACTCATCCCACTCTCTGACGTCGATGCGGTTGGCGAGCCGTGCAACGACGGTGCGCGCCTGGCTTTCCCGTTCGATTTCCACGGTGGTCACGGCGACCCTCCCTGACACCATCAGATACGCCTCTTGCTGGACTCCGCAAGCGATAGTCAAATGCAAAACCCGGCTCGCATCCCGAGGGTACCCCGACTATCTCGCATGCCGCTGTACTAATCAGATGACGCCGCGACCCGCTCGGGATCCGTCGTCGTCGAGGGACGCAACGTGCAGGGGTCGGTGGCTGAGCGCGAAGTGAGCGGTACCGTCGGCGGCGGAGGCCCCGTCGTACGGATCAGGAGCGGAAGTGGCTCCGTCCGCGTTCACATCGCCAGCCCATGAAACCCCATCGCAAACTCGTGAGTTGACCCTTCACAGTTGTGCTACTGAGACCGCGGTGCGGGTCCGCATGGCGTATCGTGCGCTGTCGGGACCGGATGCGGTGCGTGTCACCGATCTCGCCCGCACATCGTAGTAGGACTTCGAGCACGCCGTGTGACTCCCGACCAGGAACGCCAGGCCGGTGGATGGATGCTGCGTGCGCAGCAGGGAGACCAGCGTGCGTACGACGATCTGCTCCGACTGCTGGCCGAGAAAGCGCGCGGCTTCGTCGGGCGCCGGGTCGGCTGGGCGGACTGGACCGAAGATGTCGTACAGGATGCGCTGCTGACAGTGCACCGCGCGCGGCGCACCTACGACGCGGCGCGGCCGTTTGCCCCCTGGTTCTACGCCATCCTGAACAGCCGGCTGATCGACACGCTGCGCGCACGCAAGCGCGTGACCCTGCGCGAGTTCCCCGACGAGGACATACTCGCGGCGCAGCCCGCGCCAGCCGCGGCCGACTCACGAAGCAGCGACGTGCGCGAGGTGCTGGCCAGGGCCGTCGCCGCGCTGCCGCGGGTGCAGCGCGAAGTGGTCTCGCTGATGAAGTACCGAGGATTTGTCCGTGCGCGAGGTTGCCACACGTCTCGGAATGACGGAAGCCGCCGTCAAGGCAACCGCGCATCGCGGCTACAAGGTGCTGCGCGCGAGCGTCGGAGGAGTGCTCGTTGAGAACCGAAGAGCTGATTGATCGCCTCGTTGCCGACGCAGAGCCCGTCAAGCCGCTGCTCTCCCCGGCGCGGCGCGCGGTGCTCTGGAGCGTCGCGGCGGGCATCTGCGTCGTGCTGGGCGTCTTGCACTTCGGCCTGCGGCCCGACGCCATGGAAGGGTGGTTCGGCGTCGGCCTCGCGCTGCGCCTCGGGCTCCTGACCGCGACGACGTGGCTGGCGGTCGTGACCGCATTCCGGCTCTCGGTGCCGGGACACGATTTGCGCGCGTGGTCGCGATGGTGGCCGCTTGCCCTGCTCGGCGTCCTGGTGGCAATCGTCACCGCGGAAGTCGTGATTGGCGCCATCCGCGGCGAGATGAGATCGCCGCTCAGCAGCTGGAAATGCGTGCAGAAAGTCGCCTTCGTCGGCGCCCTGCCCGCGGTGCTCGCCATCGTCCTCATTCAGCGCGCGAGCACCCTCGAGCCGTGCTGGGCGGCGCTTCTGGGCGTGCTCGCTGCCGGTGCCGCGGGCGCACTCACCTCCGAGCTGGCCTGCCCGATACACGCCCCGATCCACATCATGCTCTGGCACGTGCTGCCGGTCGCCGCGAGCGCCGTTCTCGGGGCCGTTCTCGGGTTGCTTTCTTGGAACCGAAAAGGACCACGGCGGCGGCCTTGAGCGCCGGCTCTGTTACTCACCGGTCGGCAGACTGGTCGAAGTTCTGGCGATCTGTGAGTGAGCGCGAGCAACTCCGAGACCGCGGCCACGTCGTGTCAGACGTCTTTCGCGCCAGGCTCTCCGTCCGTTACGATCCACGACCGTTCGGTCGCCCCGGTGGCGTTGGGATTCTCGACACTGGTGACGAAACGCAGGTCGCACCGCAGTTCTGATGGCGTCACACTCGCCATGAAGTAGCCGCGGCGGTCGCCCTCGAAATACTTGATGTGCGGGTTGAAGGGCACCATCGGCTGGTAGTACGGCCCGTACGGGTGAGAGTCGCCGCCGGTCGTGATTGCGGGCGTGACGAACTCGGTGGCCACCGTCGGTGAGCTCGTGTCCTTGAAGTCGAGCTTCAGGTCGTTCACGAAAGTCGAGTGCCAGTCGCCGGTGAGGAAGACGGGATTGCTCAGCCTGGTCCTGACGACGTCGGCGAGCAGCCGTTGACGCGCGAGCGGATAACCATCCCAGGCATCGTTCCAGTACCGTTCGTCCTGGTACGGCAGGTGCTCCAGCTCGGCGAGCAGCAGTTGCTGCGCCACGATGTTCCATTTCGCAGACGTCTGCTCGAAGCCGCGGGTCACCCAGTGTTCCTGGGTCGGGCCGAGCATGGTGTAGTCGCCGGTCAACGCCGCCTCGCACCGCAGTGACTCGCCGTCGCCGCACGGATTGTCCGAGCGGTACTGCCGATCGTCGAGCAAGGTGAACTCGGCGAGCTCACCGTAGCGCAAACGACGGTAGATGCGCAGCCCCGGTCCCGGCCTCGTCGCCACCGCGAAACGAATCGGCATGTGCTCGTAATACGCCTGGTAGGCAGCGAGGCGCCGGGCGGTGAACTCTGGTGACGGTGCGCCGCCCTCGGGCGACAGGCCCGAGTAGTCGTTCTGCACCTCATGGTCGTCCCAGATGACTGCGAACGGGAACTTCGCGTGCGCAGCCTGCAGGTCGGGGTCGAGCTTGTAGAGCGTGTGGCGGAGCCGGTAGGTCCGCAGGTCGACGGTCTCCTCGACGAATCCGTCGGGTGGAGGGACGCCCCGGCGCGTCTCGTCGATGCGGTACTCGTAGGTGTAGTCGCCGAGGTGCAGGACGAGATCGAGATCGTGCTGCAACATGTCCCGGTAGGCCGTGTAGTGGCCGCTCGGCCAGTCCTGGCAGGTCGCGAACGCGAATCGCAGGTCCGAGACGAGCTCGTGGGCTCGCGGCGCGGTGCGAAAGTGCCCGACCCCGCTCTCATCGCTGCGCACATCGAACTGATAGAAGTAGTCGCGCCCCGGCTGCAGACCGTCCACGTCGACATGGACCGAGTGCGCGAGCTCGGCGGGCGCGAGGGCGACCCCACGGGCCACGACCTGTCGCATCCCGCTGTCCGTGGCAACGCGCCATCCGACCGGAACTCCGCGCCGGCCAAGGGCCACCGGATCGGCGGGCTCGGGGGCGAGGCGCGTCCAGAGCACGATTCCGTGGGGTGTGGGATCCCCCGAGGCGACACCAAGCGTGAACGGGTTGTCGCCAAAGCGGGGCCGCGCGAACAGATTGGCCGGGACCGCGGCCAATGCCAGGCTGGCGCTCACGCCATGCCACGTGTGCTGAAGAAACCGCCGTCTATCGATCGCCGAAGGCGCTGTCTTGGTCTGGATCATCGCGTCCTCCTTAGCGCCGGGAAGATTCGGGGATGAGCGCGACGATGCGGCAACGATCAGGTGTCGATCGATTAGCTGAAGAGGAAGCCGCCCGGATACGAACCAGCTCAACGAATTGCCCTGCCGGCGCTCCCCACGCAAATTCAATGCGAATTGAACGGGTCTTTAACGGCAGCCGGTGCGCAGGGTCCGTAGTGTGAGACAAGGCCTGCACCGCCTGCCGAGCCGCAACGACTCATGGAGCTGACGTTGAGCATTCTGCCAATCAAGCGAGAGGTCCTTTTCCTAACCGACGATGTCGAGCTGGCGGGCCTGGTGCGGGTGTTCCGCGAGCGCGGGCTGCACGTGGTCTGTCGAGACGACCTGAGGCAAGGCCTGCACGACGCGCTCGAAGACCATCTGTGCCTCGTGATCCTGGACGAAGCGCTCCTCGACGACATGGCGATCGAGGTGCTTCGCCGAATCCGCCAGCAGAGCCGTGTCCCGCTCGTCCTGCTGGCCGCGCAGGTCAGTCGAGACGCCCGGATCGCCAGCTTCGAAGCCGGTGCCGACGACTATTGGGTCAAGCCCCTCGATCCAGAGGAAGTCCTCGCGAACGTCCATGCCTTGTTGCGCCGGAGCGGCCTCCCGCCGCTGACGCCAGCGGGACCACTGGCGGTCAACGGAGTGATCGTGGAGCCTGCACGCCGACGCGTCAGCCTCGACGGTGAAGCGATCGAGGTGACCTCGCGGGAGTACGACGTGCTCGAGTATCTCGTCCGCGCGGCCGGCCGAATCGTGTCGAGGGACGAACTGATGGCGGTTGTCGTTCAGCGAGACGCCTCGCCGTGGGATCGCGCGCTCGACGTTCACATCAGCCGCTTGCGCCGCAAGCTGGGAGGACGCCGCCAGCTGATTCAAACCGTGAGAGGCACCGGATATGTCTTCTGCCCCGACGGGGCGTCGTTCATTCGATCGACGGGGACGATCTGACCAGCCGCTCTCGTCAGATGTGGTCCGTGGCTTCACGATTCTTTGCGACGCGGGTCACGTCGATTCTCGACCGAGCAACGTCGATCTTGGTGAGGCTCCGGCGTCCCGCGAATCCGGTCACGTGCACGGAGCCGTTTCGAATTACCCGCCCGGCTTGCAGGCCGATTCGTCCCCCTTCAAGACCCGTTTGGGTCTCACGCCTCCAACACAGGTGCCGGACGTCCTGAGCGAACGTCCGGCGCCCCCGCCACGTAACTCGACCCGGTTCGTCGCGCGAAGAGGCCGACCACGCCGAAGCGACTCCACGGTCGATGAAGCCGCTGCAGCGGGTCGTGTTTCCAGGAGGCTGGCGATTAGAGCGGGCCGCGTCCCCAGGGTCCCGTGATCGCGAACGTCACACCCGGCGTCTGGATGTTCACGAACAGCCAGCGGCCGTCCGGGCTGTAGCAGGCGCCCGCCCACTCCGACTGAGTGTAGTCGCCGGCGACGACGACCTCGTTGTAGTCGCTCGAGAGATTGATGTTGTTCATCGCGAAGGTGAACGCCTGGCCGTGAAGCGTGAGCCCCACCAGTCGCTCACCCTCGGTGAACCCGTTGCCGGCGGCGTCCTCGCAGAGGAGCAGGCCGCCTCGTGGAGTGACGGTGATGTTGTCGGGGTTGTCGAGCCGCTCGGCGTTCGGCGCGTCGTAGATGACGGTCAACGCTTCGTCTCTCGGGTCGTACTCGAAGACCTGTCCCTCTCCGACGCTGCCCCCGTTGGTCGACAGGAAGAATCCCGACCGATCACCCCACCACGCGCCTTCGAGCCGGCTGAATCGCGCGCCGCCCTTCGCCGCGCCCTGGGCGTAGCACGAGTCGGTGGCCGCGCTCGGATCGTCGATCTTGACCCAGCGGACGTCCCAGCGCGTTCCGATCGGCCAGAAGACGCCCAGGTCGAGGTTCGGCTGGTTCTTGACCGCCAGCATCTCCAGGCGGCCGCCTTGATCGAGCTGGCCGAATCGATAGGGCACGAAGCGAAAGAACCCCGAGTTGCCCGCATCCTCGGTCTCGTAGACCACCCCCGAACGCGGGTCGACCATCAGCGCCTCGTGTGAGAAGCGACCCATCTCGATCAGCGGTGTGGTGTTCCCCTTCCGGAATCCGACGTCGAACACCCAACCGTGCCCGGCGGCCCCCGTCTCCTCGCAAGTCAGCCAGCTTCCCCACGGCGTCACGCCGCCTGCGCAGTTGCGAACGGTTCCCGCGAGGCTCGACCAGGACGACAGCCACTCGCCGCGTCTCGTGTCGAACACCAGATTCGTGGTTCCGCCATTCCCGACGGGCATGCCTTGCGGCGCGTAGGTGATATCGGGTCGGCCGGTGAGATACGCGGGACCGACATCACCCTCGTGGTTCCTGACGAGCACGATCTTGCTCGACCGTGGCCCTCGCGAGTCGTCATCGCCCTCGTGCCGCTGTCCGAAGCGAACTGCTGTTTCGAGTCGCTCGCCCGCACTCGCTTCGTCGAATGCCACACTGCCGTCCGAAGCACGCCAATAGTCGACCACCGCCATGCCGTCGTGGAGATTCGGACACGCCACGCCGTCCGATAGCTCGTCGCCGGTCCAGCTGTACCGACCAGTAGCGGAAACCCTCCGGCAGCTTCAGCAGCTCGAGGCCGGTCGTCTCGTCCCTCTGCGGACGGATTGGCCCGTACGGGCTCGTGCCGTCGACGATGGCCGACCCGCGATGGCCGGCACGCGCGGACAGTTCTTGAAGCGACAACATCCAGACTGCGCCCGCACCCATGGCGCCGCGTCTGAGAAACGTCCGTCGGCTTGCTGAGACCGGATACTCCATTTCGCGCGCTCCCTTCCCACTGCGACGCACGGCACCTTCTGCCGCAGACGCGTGTAAGGTCGCGCACTCTATCGGGTCGCTGTGTACGGATTGCAAAGCGGAAGCAACGATGTCGCAACATCGCGTGCGTCACGCTGCGGCTGAGTGGGATGCAATGTTGCTGAAAGGCACGGCCGTGTTGCATCCAGCTGCATGCGCGAAAGGTTCTGCTGGTTGCGACGCTAACAGAGCAGCAAACACGAACGACCATGGCTCCCACGAGCTGGCTTCGCCTCCTCGCCGAGGAGATCCAGATCGCGCGCGCGACGCTGACGTCTGCCTCGAATCACCCGATCAGTCCGGCGGGTTCTCGGGAGTCGGAGTGAGGTCGGGAGGTTCGATCCCGACCTCATCGGCCGCAGCCGGCTACTTGGCGGGATACATCCGATCCGCAATCGTGTCGCGATGGAACGCGGAATGCGCGCGGATGTCGGCCCAGCCGCCGGGCGTTGCCGCCGAATCCGCCGCCGCTGCGGCGCGTTCGCTCCCGAAATCGTTCCATGAGTTGTAGCGGGTGATCGTGGCATAGGTCCACTCGCCGCCCTCGATATGGGCGAGCAGCACGTTGCCGGTGGGAATCTTGCTCGACGCCGGACCGTTGGCGCCGAGAGCCTTGGCCAGCTGTTCACGATGGCCAGTGACTGCGCGCTGAATGCCGACGACGTAGACGAGGCTGCTCGCGTTGGCCGATCCGCCGAGGCCCATCTCTTTTGTGAACTCAGCCCACGACGGGCCGCTCACGAACGTATCGGTGTGCCAGGCGCGGAGGTCCCGAGCAGGATCGGGCGCTGTCGGCGCGGTTGCGGTGACCTCCGCTTTCGGCCCCAAGTGCTGGATCACGACGAAATCCCAATCGTCGCCTTCCTGATGCCGGAGCACCACGAAGTGTTCCGGCATGGGCAACGTCTTGTCGGGAAGCACGAGCGCTTTGCCGAGCGCGACGGCCTGCCCTGGAGCGGCTTTGGTGAAGTGCACGTGATACACATCCGTGCCTCCAGCCGGCGTCGATTGGGTCTGTGCCGACGCGGTTCCGATCGCGACCCCGACAATTACAACGAGACTAGCCCCGAGAGATCTCATCCATCCTCCTCTGCCCCGGGGTGGTCCCGACCACCGTGTCTAAAGCGTCGACGGACGCTCCGCAGCGCGGGGAACCCTCAAGGTGCGACCACGATAGCACTGATGAGCTTTGCCCGGAGGTAAACACTGATGAGCGTCGTCGTTTTGGGGGGACTCGAACTCGAATCATCACCAGAAGCTCACGTTGGCAATTCAGGTTGTCCAGCATGCCCGAACCGCCTGATCCAGCCGTCTTCGGCATAGGGCTTCGTCTCGAGCGCTTCCGTCCTACTTCCTCGTAGCCTGCTGTCCGTGATCGGCCACAGACCCTCGAGATCAAACGCGCTTGACAACTTAACAACGTTAAGGACATCCTCTGAGGTCACGAATTTAACGCTGTTAAGGAGGGCAGATGACCGACATCCTCATCACTGGCGCCGGGCCGACGGGCCTCACGCTGGCGATCGACCTGCTGAGGCGTGGCGTGTCCATCCGAATAGTCGACCGGGCCCCCGGGCCAGACCGCGGCATCCGCGGTAAGGGACTGCAGCCGCGCAGCTTGGAGGTCTTCGACGACCTCGGCGTGTTGCCGCGCCTGCTCGAGGCCGGCTCCCCTTACCCGGCCATCCACGTTCACGCCGGCGGCCTCGTCGTCCAGCAGACCCGCATCGACGAGGTGCACCAGCCCAGCCCCGACATCCCCTACCCGAACCTGTGGATGGTGCCCCAGTACCGCACCGAGGAGGTGTTGCGCGAGCGGCTCGCCGCGCTCGGCGGCGCCGTCGAGTGGGGCGTGGAACTAACCGCCTTCGAGAGCGGTCCCGACGCAGTCACGGCGGTCCTCGACGGCACCGAGCGGCTGACCGTGGCGTACCTCGTCGGCGCCGACGGCGGACGCAGCACAGTTCGAAAGGCACTGGCCATCCCGTTCGCCGGCGAGACCCATGAGCAGGAGCGGCTCCTCCTCGCCGACGTCACCGCCGGCGGCATCGACCGCGACGCCTGGCATGTCTGGGCGACCGGACCGGACGACATGGTCGGCCTTTGCCCGATGCCCCACTCAGACGTCTTCCAGCTCGTCGCAGCCGCCGACGGTGAACCGACGCCGGAGCACCTGCAGAAAATCCTGGACGAGCGCAAGACCGGCGTGCGGATCCAGGAGGTGCTTTGGAGGTCCACGTACCGGCCGAACATCCGGATGGTCGACCGGTTCCGAGTAGGCCGAGTGTTCCTCGCTGGCGATGCCGCTCACGTGCACTCTCCGGCTGGCGGGCAGGGCCTCAACACCGGGGTCCAGGACGCCTACAACCTCGGCTGGAAGCTCGGCGCGGTCCTGAGCGGCGCACCGGACGAACTGCTCGACAGCTACGAAGCTGAACGGCTGCCTGTTGCCGCCTGGGTGCTGGGCTTGACGAGCCGGTACCACCGGTCGGCAGAGCTGAAGACCCGCGGCACGGAGGCCCGACAACTCCAGCTCTCTTACCGCGAGGGCCCCCTCGCCGGCACCGGCGGCGTTGGGAGACTCCAGCCTGGGGACCGCGCACCCGACGCGCCGTGTGCGACCCGAGATGGGACGCCGACTACACTCTTCGACCTGTTTCGCGGGCCCCAGTTCACAGTGCTCGCGCTCGGCGAGGACGCCGTCCCCGCGCCGGACTCGGTGCGGGTGTTGCGTCTCGGCGCGGATCTACTCGACCCCGACGGCCACGTCCGCGCAACCTACGGCGATGGAACCGTGCTGATTCGCCCGGACGGCTACGTCGCCACGTTCGACGACGTAGCGGGCTACCTCGAGCGGGTGAGCTAACCTCCCTACATGGCGCTCGACCGCGAACAAGTAGTCCGCACCGCTCTGCGGGTGCTCAACGAGGTGGGCCTGGACAAGCTGACGATGCGCCGGATCGCGACGGAGCTCAACGTCCAGGCGCCGGCGCTCTACTGGCACTTTCCCAGCAGGCAATCGCTTCTGGACGAAATGGCGACGACCGTTTTCGCTGACCTCGGCCGAGCCTGGCAACCCGCCGCCGGCGACGGATGGCGGGAGCTCGCCAACCAGTACGGGCACGCACTGCGCGCCATGCTGCTCAGCCACCGCGACGGGGCCAAGGTCTTCAGCGGCACCTACCTCACCGACGCTTCCCTGTACGCGTCCATGGATGCCGCCCTGCGCGTATTCGTCGACGCTGGATACTCGCTGCGCAGCGCCGTCACCGCGTTGAGCACGATCTACAACTACGCCGTCGGCTTCGCCATTGAGGAGCAGGCCGTGCATCCCCGCCCAGACGAAGCCGATCACCGCTACGGCCGGGACGCCCGGGCGGCGCGAATCGACGCCGGCGCCCACCCACTCGCCGCCGCCGCCGGCCCGGAGCTGTTCGAAGGCTTCGACGCCCGCTTCGACGCCGGCCTGGAGCTCATCGTCGCCGGCATCGCCGCCGCCGGCGAAGCGTCCTCACCGCGCCGTTGAAGCCGCCACCGAGCGGGCTGAACGACATGACCTATGGTGTGTTGATGCACCGCGCCTGTGCGAGCACGCTGAACGTCATTGCCGGGCAGAGACCCTGCTGGACGTTGTGTACGAGCGCACTGTGGCAATCGCCAGCGCGTTGACGTCGGCCTCAACCTCCCAGCGCCTTCGTCAAGCCCGTCAGCGCCAGGCCCAGCAGCACCATCGAGACGCCCCAGAACCAGGCGCCTCGGCCAGTCAGACGCGCGAAGGTGTAGCCCATCGCGAACAGCATGACGATCGCGATGAGGTTGGACACGCGCATCGCCACAGCCACGCTGCTGAAGACCAGGAACGGGATCGCGACGGGAAAGGTGGAAAGAAACACCAGCAGGAACACCGCCAGGCCGCCGAGCCAGTCATCGCGATCCAGCCTGGGAATCGGCGGCTCGGGCAACCGGCGCAGGCGCTGCTCGATGGACGCCAGTTCGGGCGCGAGGATCTCCGCCAGCCGCGGCGGCAGCGCGTCCGCGACGATGCGCTGCGCGTCCTCGCTCGTGCTCGATCGGCGCGCGGCCCGCAGCGCGAGGACGATCCGTCCCTTGTCGGCCAGGCCGCCCATGAGGAACAGCACCCCGTCGATGATGCCCCACGCCAGGTTGCATCCCAGCGCGCCGATGAGCATCGTCCGCGTGTCCTCCCGGCCGGCCTCCGCGACGCTGAGCGAGCCGGTGAACGTGAGCACCATGATGAGACCGAAGAGGATCTCGGAGACCCGATCGATCGGATCGAGGACACGACGGGAGCCTCGCGAGGCCGGCATGGGCGGCGCCCAGGATAGACGATCTCGGACCGATGCTAGCGGGGAGTCACGCGCTGCCTGCCAGGCTGAATCAAAGGTCCGACCGCCGTGACACGCTGGTGAAGGCTGCTGTCGGTCAAGGCCGACGGCGATGCGTTCGCTCAGCTCCACTATGCCGTGCCTCGTCGCTCGGAGCGGTGAGCGCCGTGCGCTTCGATCGGGCCCGGGGTGCCCGCGCCGATCGAGCAATCTGTATCCACTGCTCGATGGGCGTGCTCGCGACGAGATCGCCAACGACGTCCAGCGCGAGATCGTCGGCGGTCTTGAAATGGATACACGCCTTGCCCCTGTCGAGTTTTTTCCCCGCAGCCCGAAAGCCGTCCTCGAGCTGTTGTGATTGCTCGGCATCGGCATACACGCGCATCAGGTGCAACGAGAGGTACGACTTCTCGGACGCCAGGGCGACGTACCAGAGCGGTTGTCCGTTGTACGTGTCCGGATAGCGCTCGATCGGCACCTGGTACACCAGCATGTTCTTGCTGACGACTTCCTCGTAGCCGGGTGGAAGATGGCGCCGCACGACGTCGCGGACACGCTCGACTTGCCGGAGGCGTTCCGGTGGGAGCCCGGCCAGAAACGTCGTCACTGCCGGCACGGAGGTCTTGAGAGTCATGTGTCTTCTCCGGCGGCCCATCGTCTCGCGGCCGTCAGCCGGGCGCCGGTTCCGGAGACTCACCGTCGACCAATGGTCGCGATCTGGGACGGGTCCGTTCTATCGAGAGCGATAAGCGTATCAGGGCTTTCTGGAAGTTCACATAGCGCCCGTTCCAAGCCCCTCCCGTCACGACGGCGCGGTGTCTCAGGGCTGGGGACAGTCGTGGGCGGAATCGGTCAACCCTTCGGCGTTACACTCGACACTCGCACATTCTTCGGCTCACCGCGAAGCAGCAGGCGCCCGACGGCCCGACGAATCTCGATATTGCCCTTTTCCTAGGCACCAAATTGACGAAGATGATGATCCGCATGACAGTAACTGAATCTGCCCCATTCCGTTGACGACAGGGCGCCAAACAACGGATGGTATCCTGAGAGCTGCGCTTCCGGGCCACTAAACCGCTGAATCAGACCTCGCAATTCATCGACGTCGCGCGCAAACTCGGTTGGACGAGTGCCCCCGATTTCCTGATCGGCCTCCGGCACGGTCCTGACGCTCTGCGGCCATTTGACGTTCGTGTGTATTGCCAACCACCTGATCACGGTGCGCTCCCAGAGCGTACCAATGACTGGAACGCGCCGCTCGCCCAAGGCCGCGCGACACGCATCGCTCAGATGACACACCATCTGATGCGGAGTCATCCTGCCCCACCTGCGTTCGCTCCGCGGCGTGAGTGCCTCAATCCGTCGCAGGATTTCGGCCCGTGCTTCCGGATGCAACAGAGTCCTGTTCTTCATCGCAGCCACGTTGCCCATCACAACCTCCTCGATGAGTCCCCAGCTTAACGGACTCGCATCCAGGAAACTGCGAGTACGCGGCCCAGACAGAAGCACCTTGAGGAGATCGTTCGGAGCACGGTCATTCAGAAGCGCTCCTGCCGTTTGCCTGACGATGCAGCAGGAGATGACGCCCTGTGAGCGCCCGCCGTCGGGGATCTGGCCGCGCGAGAAGCGTGTGAATTACTGCCGCTGACCGGCGGCGAGAGGACCGCGACGTGCCACCGACCTGTGAACCAGGTCGGTGGCTTTGGCTTTGATGCGTGAGAAAGGAGCGTTGGATCCCAACGGCTGGGCGCCCTCCTCAATCCGCGAGGTGTTGCAAAGTGCGATCCAGGACGTCGATGCCCTCCTGCGGACGTTTGGATTCGCAGGAAGGAGCGGTCTTGGGATTCGCCGCTGAGGCACTGTAGAATGCCACTGCCCGTGCGAGCCTTCCTGGTCCACGTTCGCGATCCACAGTTTTACGCCATCCCACGGCACACGCGGGCCGCGAACGGCCGTCTGCAGGTCATGGGATTTCCACCGATCGGCATCATGTCCCTCTCCTCGGTGCTCAAGCGCGCCGGCCACGAGGTCACGATGTTCGATCAGGCCAATCCCGACACGCCCAACACCGTCATCGTCGACGAGCTGCGGCGGCAGAAGCCGGACCTCGTCGGCATGAGCTTCCTGTCGACCACGAGCTATCCCTACGCCAAGATCCTCGCGCGGCAGCTGCGCGCGGCCGATGCCAACGTCAAGCTGGCGTTCGGCGGGGTGTTCGCGACGCTGAACGCGCCACTGATCAAGGCGCAGTGCCAGGAAGTCGACTTCGTGTGCCGGGGCGACGGCGAGCAACTCATCGTCGACCTGCTCGAGCGCCTGAACGATCCCGACACGGTGACTGGCGTCACCTGGCAGGAGAAGGACGGCACGCTCCGCAACAACCCGAACCGGGCGCTGCCGCGCGATCTCGACCAGTGGCCCCTCCCCGACCGCGAGAGCCTGCCGCTCGACTTCGTCGAGTCGATGCCGCTCGACGTCCCGGCCGTGCTGTCGCTGGATCGCTTCACCACGATGCAGACGTCGCGCGGCTGTCCCTGGCCTTGCGTGTTCTGCGACATCCCGATCTTCAACGAGGGCAAGTGGCGGGCGCGGACCCCCGCCCACGTCATTGCGGAGTTCGAGCAACTGCGGAAGGATGGTTATGGCTCGGTCTACTTCGTGGATGACCACTTCCTGCTCCAGCCCAAGCGCATCGAGGCGATCTGCGACGGCCTCATCGCCGCAAAGAATCCGATCAAATACGGGCTCGAGGGCCGCGTCGATTCGGTTGCGCAGCACCTCTTCCCCAAGCTCGCGCAATCCGGATGCCGGACGATCATGTTCGGCATCGAGAGCGGCAGCCAGAAGATCCTCGACCGTCTCAAGAAGGAGCAAACCCTCGCGCAGATCGAAACGGCGGTCACCAATGCCAAGGCCGCCGGCATTGAAATCGTCCACGGCTTCTTCGTCGTCGGTATTCCCGACGAGACCGAGGAGGACCTGCGGGCCACGTTTCGCTTTGCGTCGAAGATCCGCATTGATAGCTTCGGCTTCAACCGCCTGTGTGTCTATCGCGGTACGCCGCTGTGGCAGGAGTACGTCAAGCGCGGGCTCGTCAACGACGCCCTCGACTGGTACAAGTACTTCAAGTGCACCTCGATCGATCCAAGCTGCCTGGCGGGAGAAGAAGTCCACCGCATCCGATCGGAGGAGATGCGGAAGCTCATCCTCTACAAGTTCACGCGCTTCCCAATCCAGACCTTCCGACTGGTGCGGCGGTTCCTGCGTTTCATGCCGCTGCGCGACGTGATCTACCTGATCGTGAAGCCCTTTCTCGGCAAGAAGGCGGGGGCGACGAACGCCGAAGTGGTCTCGCGCGCCGTCGAGCATGCCGACGCAAAGAGTGCCGCGGCAGACCTCACCCACCTCTCGGACGACGCGCTGGAGCTTGCGATCGCCGGATCCAAGGCCGAGCGCGCTCGGATCCAGGCGATGGCCGAAGCCGGCGACTGATCAGCTTTCAATTCCGCGGCGGCCACATCCCTTCATGACGGGGACGGACGTGCCCCCGTGCGCGTGCGATTCTTCACCTGGAGGGTAGCCCCGCTGATACATGGCTTCCCACCGCATCTCCAGGTTGCTCGAAGAGTTCCGGCGGCGCTGGCTTGACATGGCCTGGATCGTTCTGAGCAGCGACCAGTTCGGACATGACGCGGTAATGATGCTCATCGGCAGTGCCGGGCCAGATGTTGCGAGTACACCAGGATGGGATTGTGGCCTTCGGCCGCACAACCAAGCCGGTCGGTTTTACGCGGCTCGCGGCAGGATCACCGCGCGTGCTGCCAGCAGTATGCGCTGCCCGCCTGCGCGAGCCGTGAGCAGCGACTCCCCTTTTGCGTCGTTGCGGCACATTGCTGGCGTGCTGCTGTGGGCGGGTGTGTTGGTGCTGTTGTAGCCGGCGGCGTGAGCAGGGGCTGTGCGACTGGCTGCACCGGAGCGGTGCTGGCAGGCGGGCTCGCGCTTGCTGATGGCACTTGGCCGAGCACCTGCACGGGCAGCCCGCGGTCCATGCCATGGAGGTCGCTGCGAACTTGATAGCCGGCGATCACGACCTGGGTCGGCCCAACTTGCGCTTCGACGCGCGTGCCGATGGGGGTCAGGACGACACACAGCCAAGCGAGGCAGCCGAGGATTCCCGTGAGGACAGCTTTCGAGTAAAGGTCGATGCGCATGGGTGGTGCTCCTGATTGGCCCGGTCCGGGCCGAAGTATGACTACACGGCGCCATGGTCCGACGAGAGCCCAGTTCAGCGTTGCGTGACGCGGATGCCGCTGCGCGCCTCCAGCTGTCTCAACGACGCGGTTAGCCACATCACTCCCGAGGTCGAGTTCGACAGCGTCGCCCTCAGTGCCGCGACGGTAGCGGATCCGCAAAAGCGATTGATGGGACCTTCGTCGTAGCTCGCCGACAGATTGTCGGCATAAGGAACCGTGAGCGTCCTCTTCGCACCGCGGCGAAAGAATCCGCTAGGGTCGGCGATGACGAGCGTCAGGGCGTTTCCCCCGAATGTCAACACCGCGTCGCGATGATCGTGGCGCGCGACCGTGGTGGGCTACCCCTTCAGCAGCCGCCACATCACGCCGGGTTGCAGGTGCGGGTTCGGATCGGCGAAGCTCTGCACTGCCAGACTCATGATACGCCCACGCCGTTGCGCCCGCCTCGGGCTCGCCGGGATCGTGGCGTTCCTTTTGCGCGACCGTCGGTGCGACTGCCCTCCAGAAGCACGCCGCCTTCGCCGGCAAGGTCGTTGCGGTTGAGATTGACGGTGACACGTTCGCGGCCGAGATGCGCGCCCGCCGCTCGAGCAAGTTCGAACAAGACGAGGCCGCCGTGCGGCACTTTGTGCCCGTCCACGGCGACCGCCTCATGGTGCCCGCCCGCGCCACATCTGCGGACTCTGCGGGAATGTCGGCGATGTAGTCCTGGAATGCACGTGCCTACGACGCTTTTGCAGCCGATGCGGACAGAGAACTGGCCGTGCGTTGCCAGCTCGAACCCTGGCGCCCAGCAATCTGCGCCCCAGCAATGGCCTCCGACAAACCCGCGACGGTTCAAATCGAACAAGCAGCGATGTTGGGGAGAAGACGATGACCGGGGTGAGCACGATGACCGATACGACGATGAAGGCGCCTTGGCATCTCTGGTTAGTGGGTGTGATAGCCGTGCTGTTCAACGCCATCGGCGCATTCGATTATGTGATGAGCATGGCGCAGGGCGGCAGTTACATGGCGAGCGCGGGCATGACGCCAGCGCAGATCGCAAACTATCAGTATCAGATCTGGATGATAGCGGTTTGGACCATGGGTGTGTGGGGCGCCATGCTGGGTTCAGTGCTCATTCTGCTGCGCAACAAGCTGGCCTTTCTGTTCTTCGCCGTGTCATTGACGGCATTTCTGGTCAGCCTGATCTACACCTATGTCCTGACGGACGGCGGCGAGATCATGGGCGGACAGATGGCGATTACGAGCGTCGTCATTACGGCGCTGCTGCTTTTCTTCATGTGGTATTCGTGGCTGATGACGAAGCGGAGCGTGCTACTTAAAGACTGCCGCGGGGGGAGTGAGGGGAGGTGGGTGGGTGCGGCGGTCAAGGTTCCCTTGGCGGCAGCGTCCAGATTTGGACGTGAGATTCTGAGGTATTTGCCTCGGGCGTGACCTCGTCGCGTTCACGAGAAACTATGCACGCCTCGGTGCTGCCTGGTGCCCGGGGAAACCCGACCTCTCGCGGAATGTTGTGGGGGAGGTCCGCCGCGCTGCTTTCAGATCCGTTATGGGATCTTATTGGCGATCGGAGATCAAATGCGGGATGAGGTGGAAGTGCTTCGACGTCTTTACTGATCGGTTCAATGCTCGCGATATGGAAACCGTGCTCTCGGCGTTGCACGAGGATGTCGTCTGGGCAAATGGAATGGAAGGCGGTTATGTCCACGGACGCGAGGAAGTAATGAGCTACTGGACACGTCAGTGGGCGATGATCGATCCGCACGTCGAGCCGGCAGAGTTCTCCAAAAGCCCGGAGGGGGAAGTCATTGTCGAAGTCCATCAGATCGTGCGCGACCTGAACGGCAATCTCCTCGCGGATAAAATGGTCGGCCACGTCTTTCGGTTCGAAAAAGGGCTGGTCAAGCGTTTCGACATCCGGAACACGTAACGCGATCTGCGTTACTCGTCACTTATCCTTTCGGCTGGCGCGTGACGGCTCTGGATCCCGGACGGCGCGCATCTTGCCCTCGTACCTCCCGAACCGGAGGGAGGTCAACCATGAAGTCACTCGCCTTCTTTGCTGAACAGTCGACGGTAACCTCACTGGGCCGGCATGCATCGGCGTTGCGCGATCTGCCCGCCGACATCCGCGACCTGGCAGGCGAGCGGCGAGCGCGTCGTCAAAATCACGCGCGTCCCGGCGATCGTAGAGGCAGTGCCGCCGCAGCCGACTGCAGGACGATCTCGATCGCGAGCCGGCACCGTGGAATAACGCAATCGATCGCTCGGTGCTATCGTTGACTGGCGCACGATGGCTTCCGTTCTCATCGCTGTCCCCGATCCGGACGAAGCAGCCGCGCTGCTCAGTGAATTCGACGCGGCTCGGTGTCTCGTCCGACGAGATCGCCGTTGGAGCCTGCAGCTGCAGGCTCCTGCCCTCGCTGAATGCCATGCTCGCCGTGTGCGGCAACGGCAAGACGCAATTTGGTGTGCGGGCGCAGTACCTGCTTGACCGATGTCCGGACACGCGGGTGTTGGTGTGTGTCGGGGCAGCCGGAAGCCTGGCGGGAGAAGTTTGCATTGGCGATGTCGTCGTCGCCGAGGTGACCGTCGAGCACGACTACAAGAACCGAATGAGTCCGAAACCATTGCCTCGCCACGACGCTGACGCGATGCAGGTGCAGCGCTTCATGCAGGCTGCTGCCCTGAACGACCGCAGCTTTCAGGTGCACTTCGGCGCGATCGCGAGTGGCGATGAAGACATCGTGGACGGGACTCGAGCTGCGGAAGTTCGCGCGGCAACGGGAGCACTCTGTGTCGCCTGGGAGGGAAGCGGTGGCGCCCGAGCCGCGCGGGTGAGTGGGATCGCGTTCTGCGAAGTCCGTGGCATCACCGACCTGGCAGACGGTGAGGCGGCCCGGCATTTCCATCAGAATCTCCGCATTGCCATGCCCCATGTCGGGGAATTACTTCTGGCGTGGAGCGCCGTCGAAGCGACTGTCCAAGACGTCGTGCCGGCCGAAGGTGGAGTTGCTGTCACGGTGGACGATAAGCCGTCTTAGGGCTTTCTGAAATTCACAGAGCGCCCGTTAGGTACGTGCCTCGACATGGGGCGCCGCCACGCGGGGTCGATCGTGGGGCTGATGAACACGTCCGCCGCGGCGGGTGGGCTGCTCGTCGATTGCCTACGGGCTATCTCGTCTCGCGCTTTCAGAGCTACGACGCGCCGTTCGTCCCGATGGCCTTCTTGCTCTTCGTCGGCGCGCTGCTCTGGTCCAGGGTCGACGCGGCGAAAGAGGTACAGCCCGAGCCGGCGCCGCTCGCCCGCGACGGCGCTCGATAGACTGAGCTCGGTCTGAGCCCGAGGTGACACGAACATGCGCCGTCCACTCATGCTGGCGTCCTTCGCGGTGGCGCTGAGCGTCGTTCCGCTCATGAAACCTGTGCGCAGACGACGGGCCGTCCCAACGTCGTCGTCATCCTCGTCGACGACATGGGCTGCTCCGACATCGGCTGCTACGGCAGCGAGATCCCCACGCCGAACATCGACGCGCTGGCCGCCGACGGCGTGCGCTTCACGCAGTTCTACAACACGGCCCGCTGCAGTCCCGACGCGCGCCAGCGCTGCTGACCGGCCTTTACCCGCATCAGGCCGGCATGGGCCATCTCGACAACGTCGATCCGCCCAGGTTCCAAGGGCACCACGGGCCGGCTCCGCGACGACTGCGTCACGATCGCCGAAGTGCTGCGGGACGCCGGCTACTTCACGGCATGACCGGCAAGTGGCACCTCGGCCAGCAGCACGGCACGCCGCCGTGGAAACGCGGCTTCGATCGGGCGCTCAACTCGCGCGCCGGCGGCATCTACTTCCCGAACCAGCGTTTCCAGGGGCGAGAACTGACCGACGCGCGCAGAGCCGTTCCTCAACGGCGAGCCGAACGCGCAGGACCGACCCGTGTTCGGCGAGGACTGGTACGCGCACCGACCTGTTGACCGATTGGGGCCTTGAAGTTCATCGACGAGGCGCGTCAAGGCAGACAAGCCGTTCTTCCTCTACCTTGCCCACAGCGCCCCGCATTTCCCGCTGATGGCCCCCGGAAGCTGATCGCCAAGTACCGCGGCAAATACCAGGCCGGCTGGGACAAGCTGCGCGAAGAGCGCCACCGCCGGCAGATCGAGATGGGCCTGATCGACGCCAAGTGGCCGCTCAGCGTCCGCGCGAGCTGGAATCTCCCGCCTGGGATCAGCTGTCGGACGAGCGCGAAGGACCGATTCGATCACATCATGGCGATCTATGCCGCGATGATCGACCGCATCGACCGCAGCGTCGGCACGCTGTCGAGGGCCTGCAGGACGCGTGGCGTGCTCGACAACACGCTGATCCTGTTCCTGTCCGACAACGGCGGCAACGCCGAAGCCGGCCCCGACGGGCGTCTCGAACGGCAAGCCGCCCGGCGGGCCCGAATTCGAACCGTCTTCCTCGGCATGAACTGGGCGACGCTCGCCAACACGCCGTTTCGCCGCTACAAGCACTTCACGCACGAGGGCGGCATCTGCCACCCCGCTGATCGCCCATTGGCCGGCGGGCATTCCGCGCGAGCGTCGAACGGCAGCTCGAACACCAACCCGGCCACCTCGTCGACGTCATGGCGACCGTCGTCGACGTCGACCGGCGCGAACGTATCCGCGCCGAGTTCAACGGCCACGACGATTCAGCCGATGGAAGGCGTCAGCCTGCTGCCCGCGTTCGCCGGCAAGCCGCTCGACCGCAACGCAGCCGATCTTCTGGGAGCACGAAGGCAACCGCGCCATCCGCGGCGGCAAGTGGAAGCTCGTGTCGAAGCTCCGCGGCAGCGTGGGAGCTCTACGACATGGAGCCGACCGCACCGAGCGCACGACCTGGCGCCAAGGCATCCTGACGTCGTCAAAGAGCTCGCGGCGGCATGGGAGGCGTGGGCGAAACGCGCGAACGTGAATCGGTGGACCGGACCGCCCCGCGCGAACTGGGGCGATGAAATGGCACCTGCCAAGAAGTAGCGGTCAGGCGGACGGCTGATCGTGGTTAGGGATACGTATACGTGGACCCGATGCCGAGCGGCAGGCCGAGCCCCCACCAGATGAGAAGCATCGCCGTCTGCAGGATCAGGTAGGTGATGCCGAACGGCAGAACCAGCGCCATGAGAGAGCCCATGCCGAAGCCCGTCACGTAGCGGCGGCAGAAGATCAGCACCAGAGGGAAGTGGGGCATCAGCGGCGTCAACAGGTTCACCGGACCATCGCCGACACGGAACGCGGCCTGCGTCAGATCGGGTGAGATGCCGACGCTCATGAGCAGCGGGACGAGGATGGGCGCCAGCAGCGCATACTTCGCCGATGCCGAGGGGACGACCACGTCGACGGCGGCGGTGAGCAGGATGATTCCGAGGATGGTGACGGCCGCGGGAAGTCCGAGCGACTGCAGCGTGTCGGCGCCCTTCAGGGCGAGCAGGGCGCCGACATTGGAGTCGGCGAATGCCTTCGTGAAAAGCGCCGCGAAGAACACCATCACCACGTAATAGCCCATCGACGACATCGTCGTGGCCATGCCCTCGACGACCTCGCGGTGACTTCGGAGCGTGCCGGCAACCATGCCGTAGACGATCGAGGGCAGCAGCGTCAGTATCAGCAGCAGCGGGATCAGCGCCTGCATCAGCGGCGATCCGGGACCGGTCAGGGAACCGTCGGGGGCGCGGAAAGGGGACGCGGCCGGCAGCACTGCCCAGGCCAGTGTGCCGATCGAACATGAACGCGACCGCCGCTGTCGCCAGGAGCGCCCGCCGCTCCCGGGTGGTGAGGCCGTCGGCGGACGGCATCGCCACGGGATCCCCGTCGACCGAAACATCGGCGAGCCGCGGCTCGACGACGCGCTCCACGAGCCACCAGGTCACTGGCACCACGACCGCCGCGGTGGCGACAGAAAGCCAGTAGTTGTTCAGCGGGTTGACCGTGTAGGCCGGGTCAACGAGCCGCGCGCCGCTCTCCGAGAAGCCGGCGAGAATCGCGTCGAGGCCGTACGGGATGAAGCTGGCGACCATGGCGCCGAAGTTGGGCGCGAACCCCGCGACGATCCCGGCGAGCGGATGCCGTCCCGCGACGTAAAACAACGCGCCGCCCATGGGAAGAATGATGACCGTCGCCGAGTCGGACAGCAGGTGACCGAGAATCGCGGCGATACCGACCAGAGGGGTCAGCAGCGCGGAGACGCGACCGCCAACACTCCGCGCAAGGCCCCGCCAACGAGCCCCGATCGTTCCGCCACGCCGACACCAATCACCATGACCAGCACCATGCCCAGCGGCGCGAAGGTGACGAACGCCTGGACCATGCCTGACAGGAACGCCGCAAATGCGGCCAGAGAGAGCTGGTCGTGGACGCGCAGCGGCTGGCTGGTCCGCGGATCGGTGAGACCGAACTCGTTGCCGGACAGCAGGCTCGACGCGAACCATGTCAGCGCAAGCGCGACAAGAAAGAGCACGACCGGGTCGGGAAAGCGGTTGCCGACGCGCTCGAGCCAGTCGAGTGCGCGGGCGGTTCCGGTCCGCGGCGCGGCTGTCAGAGGCAGTTCCGAAACAGTCGTCATCAGGCCACGGGCGGTTCAGCGGGATGAAGGGACGGGACATTATACAGCCAAGCTCATCCGCGCGACGTACCGTGGCGGCGCCGGGACCTCCCACGATGCGGATGGAGGAAGCAACCGGCCCACAGCTCCTCGTCTCCGTGTGAGTGCTATCGGAGTCTCGCAAGCCAAATGGATTCCTCCGTCCAACAGCCGCCGCGGCCAGGCCGGCCCGCCAGCGACGGCGAACGGAATCAACAGGAGGGCCGACGCCTCCACCGTGGCGCGCTCCCGAGCGGTTCGACGTGATTGTCGGCCGGCTCCTGCTCTTCACGTCGCCGACCCTGTCGCGGTCGCGGCGTGCATCAGATTTGGGTCTCTCCCGGCCGGCGGCACGTTCGTCGCGCTCAACTGGAATCTCGTGTGATCGCGCGCCGAGCTGGTCGTCGCCATGGTGAGTGATGTGCTCGCCTGGGCGGCAGCCTGCGTTCCGCGCGGCGGCGCGTGGCGGATCCGCGCGAGGCCGCGGCAGATCCTCGAGGCGCAGGATGAAGGCCGGGACCACGTTGTTGCGTCCAGGCTTACATATTCAATCCTCGTGATCGATCTGGTTCTCCCTCGCTGGCGTGACACGCAGTCTGGCGCGCGCGATCGTGCGGCACGGC
Organism: Vicinamibacterales bacterium; assembly: GCA_963840865.1. Taxonomy (GTDB): domain Bacteria; phylum Acidobacteriota; class Vicinamibacteria; order Vicinamibacterales; family Vicinamibacteraceae; genus CAWJAP01. Next base: position 239,023 of record CAWJAP010000013.1, on the reverse strand, counting down.
ATCGCGTCCGGCGAGCAACTCGACCTTGCAACGCTGGAGCGCCGTGATCGCGGACGCCGTAGACGCCATCCTTCCGCGGCGCTGGAGCGTAGAGAAGTCGAGCAAAGCTGAAACCTGCACGGATCCACGGCGCCTTTAGTGGTACTCCCCTTCTGAACGGGGAAGGAGAAACGTTGGTTCCAGTAGCGCAGACCTCGAACCGCGTCGTGTTGCGAACGAACGTCTAGATCAGTGGTGGCGGTGCTGGCGTCTGCGCTATGGCCGTCCGAGACCCGACGAGCTCGCCCGGCCCCGACACAATCAGCGCGCGGCGCGCCGCCCGTTGCTGGCACTGCGACGTGGGTGAGCCTGCTGCAGGGGCAGTGACTCGCCGCCGTGACACCAACCTGAACGGGGAAGAAGGAACAGTGGCGCTCAGTGCGCGACCTACTTTCACGCTGTCGTTCGCCGCGTGGGGACTGATCGGTGGACTGGCGTCCGTCTTCGCCGGCTCTCTACGCGCTGACGGCCTCGCAGACGGCGCTGCTCGTCGCGGTGCCGGTGCTGCTGGGATCGCTGGCGCGACTGCCGATGGGCATGCTCACCGATCGCTTCGGCGGCCGCTCGATGTTCACCGCGCTGCTCGCGTTCTCGTGCGCTCGCCGCGTTGCTCGTGCCGCTGACCGCGCAGCTACGCGTCGCTGCTCGCGCGCGCGTTCTTCATCGGCATGGCGGGCTCGTCGTTTGCGGTCGGCGCCGCGTTCGTGTCCCGGTGGACGCCGCCGGCGCGGCAGGGCACCGCGCTCGGCATCTACGGGCTCGGCACGCTCGGCCAGTCGCTGGCGGTGTTCGGCGGCCCGGTCGTCGCCGCGCAGCTGGGGTGGCAGGCCGTGTTTCGCGGCACCGGCGCGCTGCTCGCTGATCTGGGCGGTCGTCTTCGTCGCTGTTCGCGCGCAATCCCGCCGCAGGCGGCCGTCCCGCGCCGGTCGCGGCGATGGTGCGGTGCTGCGCCGCGCGCCGAAGGCGTGGCTGCTCGGCGCGTTCTACTTCCTGACCTTCGGCGGCTTCGTCGCGTTCTCGATCTATCTGCCGACGCTGCTGCGCGCGCAGTTCGGACTGACGCCCGCCGATGCCGGGTTTCCGCGCGGCCGGCTTCGTCGTGCTCGCGACGCTGATGCGGCCGGTCGGCGGCTGGCTGGCGGATCGCATCGGCGGCGCGCAGGTGCTGTCGTGGGTCTTCGGCGGCGTCGCGCTGTTCTCGCTGCTGCTGATGTGGCCGTCGATGGTGCCGTTCACCGTGGGCGCGCTCGGCTGCGCGCTGCTCCTGGGCCTGGGCAACGGCGCGGTCTTCAAGCTCGTGCCGGAGCATTTTCCCGAAGGACACCGGCACCGTCACCGGACTGGTCGGCGCGCTCGGCGGACTCGGCGGATTCTTTCCTCCGCTGCTGCTGGGCGTCTTTCACGATCGGCTCGGCGCGATCTGGCCCGGCTTCGTGCTGCTGTCGGCGACGGCGCTGGCGCTGCGCTGCGCGAACGAGCGCGTGTTCCGTCCCAGCTGACGTCGAATGGACGCGCTCGCTGCCGGTCACCGCGCGCCAGGCGCTCGAGCGCATGCGAGCCGGCGCATGGGCCACGCTCGTCATGGCCGGCGCTCGCCGCAGCGATCGTCGTCGGCTCGCGCAATCTGCAGCACTTCGACGCGGCGCTCGTCGGCTACACGTTCGCGACGCTGTTTGCGGCGTTCGGCATCAGCTACCGCTATGCGATGTGGCTGCAGCGGCCGCCGACGCGGATGTACTGGCGGCGCGGCTGGCAGGCGTTCTTCGCACGCCGCGGCGCCGGCCGCAACACGGTCACGTCTCGGCCGCCGCGCGCTCGTGGAGTTCGCCGCGAACGCTTACATCTTCAACCGCGGGCGGCTGCGCGGGCTCGCGCACTGGCTGATCATGTGGGGCTGCCTGCTCGCGGCGGCGATCACCTTCCCGCTCGTCTGGGGCTGGATTCACTTCGAGACGGTGCCGGGCGATCTCGACACCTACCGCACGTTCGTCTTCGGCATCCCGGCGCAGGAATTTCCTGTCGAGTCGTGCGTTCGCGTTCCTGATCTTCCACGGCCTGGTGTGGTCGTCGTTCCTGGTGATCGCCGGCGTGATGCTGGCGTTCCGGCGCCGGATGATCGACCACGGCGCGGTGGCCGTGCAGCAGTTCGGCCAGGACATCCTGCCGCTGCTCCTGCTGTTCGCGATCAGCGTCACCGGCCTGATGCTCACCGCCAGCTACACCTGGATGCGAGGCTACGCCTACGACTTCCTCGCCATCCTGCACGCCGCCACGGTGATCGTCACGCTGCTGTGGCTGCCGTTCGGCAAGCTGTTTCACGTGTTTCAGCGGCCGGCGCAGCTCGGCGTCGGCTTCTACAAGGACGCCGGCGTCGCGCGGCGACAGGCGGCGCTGCCGCCGCTGCGGGCAGCCGTTTGCGTCGCTGCCGATGGTCCGCGATCTCACCGTGGTCGAGCGCGAGCTGGGATTCCGATACGAGCTGCCCGATGGCGGCCACTACCAGCAGATCTGTCCGACGCTGCCGCCGGGCGCTGTTCGGCCTGGCGCAGGGCGCGTTGTGGCGCAGTACCTGAACGCCGCCTTCGCCTGGCGGCGTCGCCGCAGCGTGACCAGCGAGAGGCAGGGTACAGACGTGGCGCAGCTCCCGGTCGATCCACTGCGCATCATCGAGCGCTTCGGTCCGCATCTGTCGTCGATGACGGGCGCGCGGCTGTCGACGAGCGTCGAGCCCGATCGGCTGGTCAAGACGCACTGCTGCTTCTGCGGCCAGCAGTGCGGCATCCAGCTCAAGGTCCGCGACAACGAGGTCATCGGCTTCGAGCCGTGGGAGGAGTTCCCGTTCAACCGCGGCATGCTGTGCCCGAAAGGCGTGAAGCGTTATCTCCAGGGCTCGCACCCCGATCGCCTGACGACCGCGCTCCGGCGCGACTCGTCGTCGCCGTCCGGATTCAGCGCCGCTGCCGTACGACGAGGCGATCGCGCGCGTCGCCCGCGAGATCGCGCGTATCCAGCAGGCGCACGGCGCCGGCGCGATCGGCGTGCTCGGCGGCGCGAGCCTGACGACGGAGAAGACGTATCTGCTCGGAAAATTCGCGCGCGTCTGCCTCAAGACGCCGTTCATCGACTACAACGGACGGCTCTGCATGGTCAGCGCCGGCGCCGCGAACAAGAAGGCGTTCGGCATCGATCGCACGACGAATCCGTGGTCGGACATGGTCGGCACCGAGGTGATCTGGGTTGCCGGTTCGAACGTCGCCGAATGCTCGCCGATCACGACGAACTACATCTGGCAGGCGCGCGAGCAGGGCGCGAGGATCATCGTTCAGGATCCGCGCATCACCCCGGTCGCGCGGACCTGCGACCTCTACCTGCCGGTCAAGCCGGGCCGCGACGCGGCGCTCTTCGCCGGCGTGCTGCAGCTCATGATCGAGCGCGACTGGATCGATCACGAGTTCATCGCGCGACTACACGGTCGGCTTCGAGCAGGTCGCGGAGTACTGCCGCGAGTGGACGCTCGCGCGCACCGCCGAGGTCACCGGCGTGCCCCAACGCGCGATCGTCCAGGCCGCGGAGTGGTGGGGCACGGCGAAAACCAGCTTCCTCTTCCACGCGCGCGGCATCGAGCACCACTCGAACGGCGTCCAGAACTCGCTCGGCACGATCAACCTGGTCCTGGCTTCGGGACGAATCGGCAAGCCGAAGAGCGGCTACGGCACGATCGTCGGTCAGGCCAACGGACAGGGCGGACGCGAGCACGGGCAGAAATGCGATCAACTGCCCGGTTGGCGCGACATCAGCAATCCGGAGCACCGCCGCTACATCGCCGGGGTGTGGAACATCGACGAAAAGGAGCTGCCGGGTCCGGGCGTCGATGCCTACGAGCTCTTCCGCAAGATCGATCGCGGAGAGATCAAGGGGCTCCTCTCGATCTGCTTCAACCCCATGGTGTCGCTGCCGGACAACACCTTCATCGCGCGCTGCCTCGAGAAGCTCGAGTTCTATGTCGCGATCGATTTCTTCCTGAACGACACGGCGTGGCACGCCGACATCGTGCTGCCCGGAAGCCTGCACGAGGAGGACGAAGGAACGGTCACGCAGGTCGAAGGCCGGATCATCAAGATCAACAAGGCGGTGGAGTGCCCCGGCGAGGCTCGACAGGACTGGCGCATCATCCAGGACATCGCGCACGGCGCTCGGCCGGCCGGCGGGCTTCACGTTCACCCAGCCGCGCGAGATCTTCGAGGAGCTGCGCGTCGCCAGCAAGGGCGGCGTCGCCGACTATTCGGGCGTCACCTACGAGAAGATCACCGAGCAGCTCGGCGTCTTCTGGCCCTGCTACAGCGAGGATCCCACGGACCGGAGCGCCCGATCGCCGATCATCCGGGCACGCCGCGCCTCTTCGAGCGTGGCAGCTACAACCCGGTCGCGAAGGGGAGCGGCCCGTTCTACTTCCCGGATGGGCGCGCGCGGTTCAACGTCGCCGACTATCGGCCGCCGGTCGACGATGCGAGTGACGGAGTACCCGATTTACCTGACCACCGGCCGGGTCGTGAGCCAGTTCCTGTCGGGAACGCAGACGCGCCGCATCGGCCCGCTCGTCCGCCAGTACCCCGAACCGCGCATCGAGATGCATCCGAGACTCGCCGCGAAGCTCGGGATCGCGGACGGCGACTGGGCGACGGCGGAGACGCGGCGCGGCACGATGACGCTGAGAGCGCAGGTGGTCACGACGATCAGGCCGGACACCATCTTCATCCCCTACCACTGGGCCGGCCGCAAGAGTGCCAACCAGCTGACCGTGGCGGCGCAGGATCCGATCAGCAAGATCCCGCAATACAAAGTGTGCGGCTGCCGACTGCGCAAGGCGGACGCCGCGCCGGAGTACGCGGCGGTTCTCGAGCCGCAGCAATAGGACGGAGCGTCGCATGCCGAAACCGGACTATCTGCAGTTCTTCATCGACCCGAACCGTTGCATCGGCTGCCAGGCGTGCGTGCAGGCCTGCACGGAATGCGATACGCACCGGGGCGAGTCGATGATTCACCTCGAGTACGTCCACCGGCCCGAGAGCGTCCAGACGGTGCCGGTCGTCTGCATGCACTGCGAGCAGCCGACGTGCGCGGAAGTGTGCCCGGCCGACGCGATCAAGCGCACCGGCGACGGCGTGGTGCAGTCGGCGCGCAAGCCGCGATGCATCGCCTGCGGCAACTGCGTCGTGGCGTGCCCGTTCGGGGTCCCGGAGCTCTACGAAGACCGCAAGATCATGATGAAGTGCGACATGTGCTACGACCGGTCGAGCGTCGGCAAGAAGCCGATGTGTGCGACGGTCTGTCCGAGTCAGGCGCTCTTCTTCGGGACCCGCGAGCAGATCGAGCAGCTTCGGCCGCTGTCCACCCCGGTCAATACCTTCCAGTTCGGCAATCAAGCCATCACGACGCAGGTGTTCGTGATGGTGCCGCGCGCGCTCGCGTCGCGCGCGTCGTATGTGGATGTGGCCGCGGCAATGGACGAACAACCGCGCAGTCGGGCCGTCTCGCTCAAGGTGGTGCAGGATCGACCCGAACGGAGCGCCCAGCTCGAGACGGACCCGTTTGCCGAGGTCGAGGTGTAGCCGTGGCCGACCTCGCACCCGATCCACGCCGTCCCATCGACCCCGCCATCAACACGCCGGGACGCGAGGGCCTGACCGGTACGGCACCCGCGAATCTCTACGCTCCGGTCGTCGATCGCGAGCAGGTCACCATCGCGCCCGATTTCGCCCCACTCGAGGCACAGCCCGCGTGGCGGCAGGACTTCCCGATCGACTGGCCGCAGGATCTCTACGTCGAACGCCGTGACTTCATGAAGTTCCTGGTGTTGACGAGCGCCGCGTTCACCATCGGGCAGCTGTGGATCGGCTTGCAGAACTGGTATCGCCAGCGCAGCGGTCAGCCCCCCGGCAAGCGCGTCGCGTCGGTGGACGACATCGCCGTCGGCGCCGCGATCGGATTCACCTATCCCGACGAACACGAACCGTGCCTGCTCGTACGTCTGTCGGCGAGCGAGTTCGTCGCGTTCGGCCAGAAGTGCACGCACCTCTCCTGTGCCGTCGTTCCGAGGGCCGACGAAGGCAGCTTCTACTGCCCGTGCCATGAAGGCCGGTTCGATCTCCGCACCGGCGTACCCACCGCCGGTCCGCCGCGGCGGCCGCTGACCCGGGTCGTACTCGAGATGCGCGGGCGAGACATCTACGCCGTTGGCGTCGAGGAGCGGACGACGTGAGCGCCGCGGCCAGACGTCCGTTCAGCCGGGAGCAACGCACGACCGTCATCCACGGCATGTTGATCTTCGTCCTGATCATCATCGTCCTGCAGTTGTGGCTGCTGACCGCGACGATGAATGCGTGGCTGGGCGGAGACGACTCCATCGTGTGGCCAGCCGCGGCGGCGAGTGGCGCGTGTCTCGCCCTGAACGCCGGGCTGTTCCGCTATCTCGTGCGCATCGATCGGACGAGGACGGGCGGGGCATAGGACGAGCGGGAGTCCAGGACTTCGCACCTGGCCACCTACCGCGCGTAATTGAGCGCCTCCAGCCGGTGCGGCTCGGCGATCGGGACCTCGAAGAACCGTCGCGGCTCCGGGTGAATCACCCGCGCGCCATCCGACGCGAAGAACTCGGCGATCTGCTCCTGGGCGCCGCGCATGATCGCAAGGACGAACGGATCGCCCTGATCAATCAGATTGCCGTTGGCCATGAAGCCATGGGGATTGCGTGGCATCTTCGGATGCTCGGCAATGGCGAGATCGTTGCGAAACAAGGTCGTGCGATCGGCCAGACCACTGGCGCGAAGGATGGTTGCGTTGTCGGGGTTGTGGGACGCTTGATCGCCGAACGCAAGCTGCAGCAACACCGGGCGCACGGGGACGCCGGGCAATGGCTTGCGTCGCAGGTGCATGGAATAAGCCACGGGATTGTAGGCTTGTGCCGCCCACGCCGCGCGGTCGAACCACTGCTGGATGTCCATGGCGCCGGGAATCGTGTTGATCACGGGAGACCGGACCTCCCGCTCCGACCCGTCCGTCAGGCGGACGTGGAGCGGAACCCCGTCGCGCAGCGGCATCTGCTCGTTGAAGAAGGGCGGTGGGCTGGCGATGCCGGCCAGATGCGTGATGCCGGGAGGGTTGATCAGCGGCGGGCGTCTCGTGCTGAAGATGACCGCCGGGGCGGCGGAGGGGCGCCGCGTCAGCTCGTGCCCTGCGTGAAGGCGTTCAGCTTCGCCGTCACCGACACCGGCATCTACTTCAGCCCTTGCGGCAGCCGCCACGACCGGAACCCGATCAGCGGCTTCGTTCAGACCTGGCTGCCCGGTGCAGAGATTCCCATCGACGTGCTCGACCCCTCGACGCGACGCGTGCGAACGGTAGCGGACCGTCAAGCCGCCATTCGACTCCGGCCGCCTTGCGGTCTCACCGGACGGCACGCGCATCCTCGTTCACCGGAACACGCAGGCGGCGGACTTGATGCTCATCGAGAACTTCCGGTAGGCACCGTCATGACGACGGGAATCGTCATCCGAGCCCGGCTGCTCGCGCGATGCGAAACAACCCTGCCGCGATGGCCAGGGTTCCGATGGCGTGCGCGACGCGCTCACCAGCCGTCGCAAGACGTTCGACGGTGATGGCTGCCGTGACGACCGCCATCGCGCGAAGGTCCATCATGCTGACGGCGGAATCGCCATCAGATTGGCGCAGCAGTAGCTGCAGCGGAGCCCGAGGCGCACGCGGTGCCGCCAGGCCGTGCCGGCGGACATGGACTCAACCCTTGTACTCGTCGTGGCGGCGCCACCAGGCGCCCCTTCGTTACGTCCCTTCGGTGCCCGGTCGAGCCACTGGTACATGCCCCAGAGGCCGTCCAGTCCGCGCGCATAGGTGGAGTAGGTGTGGTAGACGACGCCGTCCTCGAGCGCGAACGCGCTCATGCCCGGCCTTTCGCGCGTGTAGGTCGCCGCGTCGGTTCCGCTCATGCCGCGAATGTGGCCTCCCCTTCGCCGCTCCCTTCCCACGCCTCCTCGCGGCGGTAGTTGTATTCGATGCCGCCTTCGCGCTGCTGCTCCTCGGTGAACCGGACGTTGAAGTCGGGGTTGAAGTCGCTGCCGAACGAGGACGCCCAGGGGAACGTCCAACCCAACCGTCGCTTGTAGGGCTGCAGCTTCTCGAGTGGCGCCCGCGAGACCGCCCAGAGCATCACGTCGTGGTTGGCGAGGTGAACGGCGAACCCGTTGAAGCCGTCCGCGATGGCCGAGCAGGACGGACATCCCGCGTTGTAGTCGGGCCCGAACATGAAGTGGTAGACGAGGAGCTGCGAGCGCCCACGGAACAAGTCCGCCAGCGAAGCGTTTCCCTCGTCCGTGTCGAATCGATACGCCTTGTCGATCCGAACCCACGGCAGCTCCTGCCGACGCCGCGCCAGCTCGTCGCTGCGCCGCGTGAGCTCCTTCTCCGCCTCGAGCAGATCGAGCCGTGCGGCCAGCCACTGTTCACGTGTCGCGGTCGTGTGATTCGTCATCAGTCTCGTCTCCTTCCCTCATGGAATAGTCTTAGCGCCGGTCGCGAAGGGTGGGAGTGACAAGTGTGGCGGGATTCCGATGGACTCGTTGATCACGGCCGCGGCGCGTGCGCTGGCCGCGGGTGATCCGCTCGGCGCGCTGAAGCGGGTCGCGCTTCGCGACGATGCGCCGGCGCTCGCGCTGCGCGGCATCGCGATGGCGCAGCTCGGCGATCTCGTTCGGGCGAGAGCGCTCCTGCGCCGTGCCGCGCGTCGCTTCGGTGCGAAAGAGGCCGTAGCCCGCGCGAGGTGCGTCGTGGCCGAGGCCGAGATTGCGCTGGTCTCGCGCGACCTGGGCTGGCCGGCGAAGACGCTCGACGCGGCGCGGACGACGCTCGCGGCCCACGGCGACCGTGTCAACGCCGCGCATGCGCGGCACCTCGAGATCCGGCGCCTCCTCCTGATCGGGCGCCTCGACGAGGCCGAGCGTGCGCTCGCCGAGCTCGACCCCTCGCTGCTCCCTCCGGCGTCGAGGACCGCTCACGAGCTGGTGGTTGCCGGGATCGCGATGAGGCGCCTCCGCACCGAGGTGGCGCGCGCGGCGCTCGCGCGAGCCGAGCGCTCGGCGCGACATGCGCGCATCCCGGCGCTCACCGCGGAGGTCGAAAGCGCATCGCTCGTCCTGAGCACGCCCGCGGCGCGCCTGATTGCGAGCGGCGCGCAGCGACTCCTTCTGCTCGAGGAGGTCGAAGCGTTGCTGGCATCGCACGCGCTCGTCGTGGATGCGTGCCGTCATGTCGTGCGGGACGGCAACACCGTGATCACGCTCGCCACGCGTCCGGTGTTGTTCGCGCTCGCACGCGCGCTCGGCGAAGCGTGGCCGGCAGACGTGGCCAGGGATACGCTGGTGGCGCGTGCGTTCGGAGCGGCGCACGCGGATGACTCGCACCGTGCGCGGTTGCGGGTCGAAGTCGGGCGCCTTCGGAGGGTGCTGCGGACGTTGGCCGACGTCAGTGCGACCAGGCGTGGGTTTGCGCTGGCGCCGCGCCGCGCCCGCGAGGTCGTCGTGCTGGCGTGGCCGGTCGAAGCGGATCATGCGGCGGTGCTCGCGCTGCTCGCCGACGGTGAATCCTGGTCGAGCTCGGCCCTTGGCCTTGCGCTTGGAACGAGCCAGCGCACCGTGCAGCGGGCGCTCGACTCGCTCGCCTCCGGCGGCAAGGTGCAGTCGTTCGGCCGCGGGCGTTCTCGGCGGTGGATGACCCCGCCGGTGCCGGGATTCACGACGACCTTGTTACTTCCCGCGCCTCTGCCGATGGACTGATGGAAGCATGATTCGATCGACCGCCGAGATCGGCCGCGACGACGGCCGCAAGCGAGCCCTATCCTTGCATGTCATCGGACGAATCGTGAAGGTGGGACGCTGCAATCAGCGCTGCGCACTCGTCTTGCTCTGCGCCGCGGTCGTTCGGTCGCGGGCGAGCTCATCGTTGGACGACGCCGCCCGCGCCGGGATTCACGACGACATTGTTACTCCACTCCGCTGCCGACTGGCTAAAGTGGAAGCATGCGTCGATCCAGTGCCGAAATCGTCCGTGAATATGGACCCTTTCCGGGTGTCGACCAGGTGCATGGCGTCACGTATGACGGCCGGCACGTCTGGTTTGCGGCCGGCGACACGCTGAACGCCTTCGACCCTGGGAGCGGGAAGACGCTGCGCTCGATCGAGATCGCGGCCCATGCCGGCACGGCCTTCGACGGCCGGTACTTGTTTCAGCTCGCCGAGGATCGCATCCAGAAGATCGATCCGCAGACCGGTCGCGTGCTCGCCACGATCCCGGCGCCCGGCGGCGGCGGCGACTCGGGCCTCGCCTGGGCGGAAGGAACGCTCTGGGTCGGGCACTATCGGGAGCGCAAGATCCATCAAGTCGATCCAGAAACCGGGGCGATTCTTCGCACGATCGAGTCGAATCGCTTCGTCACCGGGGTGACCTGGGTCGATGGAGAGCTGTGGCACGCCACCTGGGAAGGTGACGAGAGCGAGTTGCGGCGACTCGATCCGGGGACCGGGGATGTCCTGGAACGGCTCGAGATGCCGCCTGGAGTGGGTGTTTCGGGGCTCGAGTCGGACGGCGGCGATCGCTTCTACTGCGGAGGGGGCCGGAGCGGGAAAGTGAGGGCCGTCCGCCGACCCACGCGGAGCTCCGCAAACGCGCGGCCGTAGCCGATATGTCGCGCGTTCACGACACCGCCGGTTGACAGGCGGCCACCGCAGGCGCTAGTGTCGACAGTCGACACCATGATGCGCCGCGCCATTCCCGACCTCCTGCCAGGGACCCTCGACCTGCTCATCCTCCGCACGCTGCAGACGCAGCCGCTCCATGGCTGGGCGATTGCGGAGCGGATCCAGCAGATCTCCGACGATGTCCTGCAGGTCTACCAGGGCTCGCTCTATCCGGCACTCCATCGCCTCGAGCACCAGGGCTGGATTGAAGCCGAATGGGCCGTGTCGGAGCTGGGCCGGCGAGCCAAGTACCTACCGGCTCACGCCGGCGGGACGGCGGCAACTGGCGGTCGAGGCCGGTGAGTGGGAACGGATGTGCGCCGCCATCGGGCGCGTGATGAAGCTGGCCTGACGTCATGAGTCTCCGCCGTCTGACATTGCAGGCACGCGCGGTGTTCGCTCGACGCCGGGTCGAGCGCGACCTGGATGAGGAGCTTGCGTTTCACATCGAGCGCGAAACGCAGAAGCACATCGCCAACGGCATCAGCCCGGTTGAGGCCCGGACGCGCGCCATGGCTCGCTTCGGCTCGGTGGCCGTCACCGCCGACGAGTGCCGCGACGCGCGTGGCATGGCGCTCGTCGACAATCTGGTACGGGACGTCCTCTACGCGTGTCGCTCGTTCCGGCGCGCCCCCCTCGTGGCCCTGACGATCGTGGCGACGGTAGGGCTCGGCCTCGGGCTGGTGACCGCCGTGTTCACGATCCTCAACGTCTTCGTCTTTCGCGTCGACGAGGTGCGCAGCCCGCACGAGCTGTTCGCGGTCGAACGTCAGCGGCCGGCCGACGTGGAGCCAGAGAGCTTCACGCGTCCGCAGTACGAGACGCTGCTCCGCGAGACCAAGGTGTTTTCCGGTGCCTTCGCGATGGGTCCCGAGATCGATGCGTGGATCGAGGGCCGAAGGATGGAGGGCGCGTTCGTCACCGGAAACCTCTTCCAGGTCCTCGGGGTCGTCGCCGCGCGCGGGCGCACCTTCACGCCATCGGACGAGGAACAGGGCGCCCACGCCATCGTCCTCAGCCATCGAGCCTGGGCGCGGCATTTCGCGAGCGATCCCGGCGTTCTGAACCGCACCGTCCAGGTGAACGGAGCGCCCTTCCACGTGCTCGGCGTGATGCCGGACGGCTTTCGGGGGCTCACCGTCGCGCCGCCGGACTTCTGGGCGCCGCTCTCGCTCGCTGGCGGGTTCCGCCGCGTGCGCCCAGGGCAGGAAGACTCCGTCGGCGTCACTATCATCGGCCGGCTCGCGCCCGGAGTGCCGCGAGGCCAGGCACTCGCGGAGCTTCAGGCATGGGACGCGCGGCGTGCGGCTGAGCGTTCTCGCGAGCGCCCGGCCGCGGGTCTCGCGCTCGAACCGAGACAGGGCACGGTCCCGCAGCCGGCCGAGGCGATGCTGGTGTTCACGCCGCTCTTCTTCGCGTTCGGCCTGATCCTGATGATCGGGTGCGCGAACGTCGCCAACCTGCTGCTCGCGCGCGCGGTCGCGCGCCAGCGGGAGATTGGCGTCCGGCTGGCGATGGGCGCGTCGCGCCGCCGCATCATCGGTCAGCTGCTCACCGAGAGCCTGCTCCTCGCACTGGTCTCCGCTGCGCTCGGCTTCGGCATTTCCAGACTCGTGCTCGCCACGATCGTCTTCGTGATGACGAGCACGTGGGCGCCCGACTTCGGCGACGTTCGTCTCGCCGTGCCGCCAGCCGACTGGCGCGTCGCGCTGTTCCTGGTTGGCGGCGCGATCGTCTCGACCCTGTTCTTCGCGCTCGCGCCGGCGCTTCAGGCCACCCGCTTCGAGCTGGTGCGGGCGATCCGCGGCGAGGTGGTGCGTGACGCCCGGCCCGGCCGCGCCCGGGACGCGCTGGTCGCTCTTCAGGTGACCGGATCCGTGCTGCTCCTCATCTGCTCCGCCGTCTTCCTGCGCAGCACGCTGGCGGCGGCGTCGGTCGATCCGGGCATCCGCACGGCGGATACCGTGATCCTCGCCGTCCTCGACGAGGAAAGGCGCGGGGCCATCCTCGAAAGCGTGAGGAGTGAGCCGTCAGTCGCCTCGATTGGCGCCTCGTGGCCGGGCGGCCTCGGCGGGCGCGCCGCCTTTGCCGAGGCGGCGGCGCCCAAGGCCGCATTCGCCGGACGCGCGACCGGCAAGTCGGCCGTGACGTACCAGTTCGTCTCGCCGGAATACTTCAGCATTCTGGGGCTCGATCTCTCGCGCGGACGCGGTTTCACGGAGACCGAGCGGAGCGCAAGCGCCGCGGTGGCAATCGTGTCGGAAAGCGTCGCGCGTCAGCTCTGGCCCGGCGTCGACGCGGTCGGGCAGGTCCTGCGGCTCGAGCCGGATCCGAAAAGCGACACGCGGCAGCCGGACGATCCGCCGCTTCTTTCGCGTGCCCTCGTCGTCGTGGGTGTCATCAGAGATGTCGCGGGCTTTCGGCTCGGCGGCATGAGGATGGCGGGCGCGGGCGTCTACGTGCCAATCAGCGCCGAGGCGGCTCGGACGTCGCTGACGATGCGTGTGCGCGGCGATGTCCAGCGCGCGCGCCATGCGCTCGTCAATCGACTGGCGGCCATCGATCCGAACATGGCAGAGATCTCCACACTGGGGACGCTCGCGCGCATGGAAGCGTATCTGCTGGCGATTCCGTTCTGGCTGACGCTGGTGCTTGGGACGCTGGCGCTGCTCCTGACGCTGTCGGGGCTGTTCAGCGTCCTCTCGTACCTCGTCGAGCAGCGCACCAGGGAAATCGGCGTGCGGATGGCGCTCGGCGCGACCCGCCGAAGCATCGCCGCGCTCGTGCTGTCACAGTCGGCTCGTCCCGTCGGCATCGGCGTGCTCCTCGGTGGCAGCCTCACGGCCGCGCTCGGCGCCGCGCTTCTGGCGACGCCTGCGGCAGAACTGATCGGATCGACCGTGCGTCTGTTCGATCCGGTCGCCTACGCGGCCAGCCTGCTCTGCATCGTTACGGCGTGCGCGTGTGCGGCACTGATTCCCGCGCTGAAGGCGGGACGGATCGATCCGGTCGGCTCGCTCAGGCAGGATTGATCGTCCAGCGCCCTTCCTCGCGCTGGGGGGCGAGTGCCGGTCACTGGAGGGAGTCTGGTATCGTGATCCGGTCGAGCACAACGACCCCGGCCATGAGAACCGTTGTTCGCATCCACGCCATCCTCATGGCGGGTGTCTTCGTGTGGTGCGGCGAACGCATCGCCCTGGCACAGAACCGGCCCCCGAACATCGTGCTGCTGGTCGCCGACGACCTGGGATACGGCGATATCGGCGTTCACGGCAGCAAGGACATTCCCACTCCGAACATCGACCGGCTGGCGAGCGGTGGCATCCGCTTTACGGATGCCTACGTGACCGGTCCGTACTGCAGTCCGACGCGTGCCGGGTTGTTGACCGGGCGCTATCAACAGCGGTTCGGACACGAATTCAATGTCGGCGTCGCCGGACAATTCGGACTGCCGCTCAGCGAAGCGACGTTGGCCGATCGATTGAAGGCGGGCGGCTATCGGACGGCTCTCTTCGGGAAGTGGCATCTCGGCGGCGGTGAGAAGTTTCACCCCATGTCGCGCGGCTTCGACGAGTTCTTCGGGTTCCTCGGCGGCGATCATTCGTACCTGGACCTGGCTGCAGAGAGCAACGACCCGATTCTCGATGGACGGAAGCCGGCAAGCGCCGTCCCGTACCTCACCGACGCGCTCGCCGATCGTGCGGTGGACTTCATCCGCAGCCACAAGGCCCGGCCGTTCCTGCTGTATCTGGCGTTCAATGCCGTGCACACGCCGATGCACGCGACAGACAAGTACATGGCGCGCTTCACGGGCATTCAGGACCCGCGACGCCGAACGTATGCCGCCATGCTGTCAGCGATGGACGAGGCGATTGGCCGGACGATGACCGCGCTCCGTGAGGAGCAGCTCGAGGAACAGACGCTCGTCTTCTTCTTCAGCGACAACGGCGGACCGACGATGGCCGGCACCACGATCAACGGTTCCAGCAACGGCCCGCTCAGGGGATCGAAACGCCAGACCTGGGAAGGCGGGATTCGCGTCCCGTTCATCATCCGCTGGAAGGGGCGCGTCCCTGAAGGCAGGACCGACGCACGGCCGATCATTCAGCTCGACGTGCTGCCGACGGCGCTCGCCGCCGCCGGTATCCACCTTGGAGACGACTCGAACGTCGACGGCGTGAACCTGTTGCCGTATGTCACCGGTCAAAGTCAGAGATCACCACACGAAGCCCTTTTCTGGCGGCTCGGCGGCATGATGGCGATCCGCAAGGGCGACTGGAAGCTCGTGAAGACACAAGAGGGGCCGCTCCCGCCAGATCCAGCGGCGCTCGACGATCTCTCGACGGCGGAGCTCTACAACCTCGCTGCCGACATCGGCGAGACCAGGAATCTTGCGGCCACCAGCCCGGCGAAAGCGAAGGAGCTGGCCGACGAGTGGCAGCGGTGGAATCGTGGACTGGCGAAGCCGCTGTGGTCCCCGCGTGGCCTCTCCCAGTGATCGCCAGGCCGGGCACTCCGCGCCAGCGCGCTCGACTTCGCGGTCAGGGTGGCGGCCACCGGCCCGGGCCAGGAATCGTTCGGGTGTGGTGAAACGCGAACTCGGCGAGCAGTCGCTCGCCCTGTTCCCGATCGACAGCCACGAGACGCGCCATCAACGTATTCGATGGTGACGCCTTGGCCATGGTGATGGACTGCTGGCAGATGACGGTGCCCGCGTCAGGTCGAACAGGGATGTCCGCCATTCGCAGCAACTCGATGCCCTGGGCATCGCACCAGCTGAGATCCACGCGCGTTGCGCCGCTCAAATCGGCGGCGAGACGGGCGACCAGCAGGTCGTCGTCAGCCGCTACCGTGCACTGCACGCTTCCACCCGGCGGCGGCGCGTACTCCCGCACTCGCTGGCCCGCTTCCGCGGCATGCTTCACGAACTGATCGCTGATCACGACCGGCAGGGACCCCGATCGCGCCAACGTCCGGAGACCTTCAGCGAGCGCCATCGCCTCCCGCAATCGATCCCCGCATTCGTCGCAGGCCAGCAGGTGCTCCTCGACTCCCTCTTCCTCAGCGGACGTCAGGGCAGCGAGCCAGTAGTCCATGAGGACGGCCGGCTCGATGGGATTCGAACACGCGCCGCGTGGGGGCCGGTCTGAGGTCATGATGCGGACTCCATGCAGGCCCGTAACTGCCGAATCGCGCGGTGACGAATGACCCGGACATTGGCCTCCGATATGCCCAGAAACGCAGCAGTGTGGGCGGAGGTCTGCTCGTCGTAAAAGGTCAGGACCACCACGGAGCGTTCACGTTCCTTGAGGGCAAGGACGCAGCGTGCCAGCTGATGGTCATCGAGCCGGGGCGCGGGGGGCTGGTCCGGCACGAGATCCGCTCCGAACTCCGCCAGGAGCCGTTCCTGCCGGCGCGCGCCGCGGCGCAGTCCCACCACGGTCATTCTGCATGTGCCCATCACGAACTGGGGGAGCTTGTCCGGATCGCGCAAGCGGCCGGCCCGCAGCGCTTCCAGTACCGCCAGCAGCACCTGCTGGACGAGATCGTCAGCCGCGGGGGCCGAGCGCAGATGGCGAAGACCATAGAGCTGAACGCGAGGCGCCATCCGTCGACAGACTTCCGCCTCGGCCTCCCGGTCACCCTGGCCGATCCGCAACGCGAGATCCGCGTCGCTCAGTTCGGCGATCATCGCCGCGTATTCTAGCGGCGCGACGCCCCGCGCGCACGCCGTCTGTCACTCGGCCGCCTGACTGGCCGCGCGGTGCTGACAAGGCTTCGAGAATCGTCGCGGTGTCGGTGTATTCGCGAAAGCCGACGACGAGGCCTGCCTCGAGCCTCCGGGCGTGAACCGACCGTCATGCGGGCATGCCATTGAACGTGTCGCGAATCATGCGGACGCTGCCGTCCGGGAGGCGCGTGTAGATCGTGAGATAGGTGCCGCCGGCGGGTAGACCTGGTGTGCCAGCACGCTTCGGCTCGAAGGTCGCGTTCCAGCTGCCGTGCTCGATCATCACGTCGCCGCGCTCTTCACTGGTCGAGGGCTGAAGGGCGAAGCCCTGAACGCGAAAATTGGCGAACACCTGTGTGAACCATCCGAGTATCGCCGTCGTGCCCTCCAGCGCCGGCTGGCCTGGCGGCAGAAGGACGCCGTCCGGTGCGAAGAGCATCGTCGCCGCTTCGGCATCGCCGGCGTTGACAGCGGCCATGTGCCGCTCCCGGGTCTCGACGACCGCGTCCCTCAACGATGTGGAACCGTTTGCGTTCGCCGAGGCATCCATCCGTTCGCTGCTGTCCGCCCGGCTCGTCGGGGAGCGGGCCGAGAATGTCGACGTTGAACATCCGGGCGGCGGCGGCAAGCCTGGCCATGTCCGGCGGGGCCGGTAGTGCGTCAACCGGGGCGCACAGTTCCAGCACGAACTTCTCGAAGCCAGCTGGCGCACACAGCAGCAGCATCCGCGCAGGCTCCGCGCCAACCACCTTGAAGCCGTGCGGAATCCCCCGCGGACCGTACACCCATGTTCCCGGACCGGCGGCCATCCACTCGCCGTCACACACGAACCGCACCTGTCCAGCAAGCACGTAGAAGGCTTCGTCCTCGTTGTGATGTCGGTGGTAGGGCGACGCCAGGCCGGGAGGCATCGCGACCTGTTCCATCAAGCAGAAACGGCCGTCCGTCTTCTCGCCGGTCGCGTGCAGCACGGTTGGCGAGCCGAAGAACTGGAAATCCACGTCCTGACGCGTCTTCAGATAGTGCCGGCGGTTCTGTGCGATCACTGGAGCCCTCCGATGGCGGACTGTTTCGTATCGACCCTGCGCTTCTACCCCCTATGTGTCACCAGGGCCGTTCCCGTTACATCGGTGGGTTAGGAGTCAATCAGTCGGTCAGCCTCGTGCCGATCATTCGATCGAGGATGTTCTTCGTGATTCGCTGGATTCGCGGATCGTTGCGGCGGAAGTCCTTGCGCGGCGGATTCTGGAAGCCCGGCGGTGAGGACAGCACGACGTTCCACCAGCAGGTTCCGGCATTGAACACGAGATTGCCCCTGCGCCCGGTGTACAACGTCGTTGCGTAGGTGCCGGTGCGCTTCCCTCCGTTGTCGTAGACCGGACCTTCCGACAGCACGACCAGCCCAGGATGCGTGGCGAGAGGAGAACCGTGATACTCCCACCCGACGAGCTGCGGCACGCGATCGCCCTTCTTCATGCCGGTCCCCTCGAACGCCCAGTGTTCGGGGTTGTCGCCGGTCCAGTCGGCGAACCCCACGCCATACGACGTTGCCCCCATCAGCTCCTGCTCCCCCTTGAATCCCCGCCCTGCACGCCGCATCACGCGGTTCGGACGCCCATCGCCGCCCGGCAACAGCTCGACCACCCCTGAAATGGAGTTGCCTGACAGGAACGCGAGGCTGACGCCTGCATCGCGGGCCTTCGTGACGTTCTCGAACATCCGCTCGGTCCAGTACTCGTCGTGGCCGACCGAAAGGAACGCCTTCGCCCGGAGCAGCCCGCCTCCGTTCGCGTGCGTATCGACGTTCGAGATGTACGTGACGTCGTAGCCTTCCTTCTCGAGCCAGAACGCAAGCGGGAACTCCGTCATCAGGAACTCGCCGGATCCGTTCGTCAGCGGGTGGAACCCCGCCGGGTATCCGTTCCAGTACAGCGCATAGGGCCGGTCGAAGCTCACGTCGTAGCCGACCGTGCTGTTCGAGGCACCCCAGGGCGCATTTCCGAGGTCGTACAGCGAACGCCACTGTGGCCAGCGGTTGTAGGACAACCAGGTCATGTCGGACGCCTGGAACAGGAGATCGGCCCTGCGATCGTCACGAACGAGGAAGATCACGTAGCTCTCGCTCGTCATCTCCAGATCGAGATACTGGCCCGCCGATGACGGAAGCGTGAAGAGCTTGACCAGATATGTGCCGCTCAGCCAGTCCTTCGGAATCTCGAGGCTGAACCCCACTCTCCACGTGCATTCGATCAGGTTGCGGTTGCCATCCTGCGGTGTCGGCTCGGCCGTGCCCTGCAACGGGCCGATCGTGCGCATCAGACGCGCGCCCGCGCCGCCGTCATACCCCAGGCGATAGATGCTGGCTGAGTACCTGTTCACGGGATACGTGCTGACGTGCACGTTGAGCGTGTCGCCGGCGGTGATGCTGGTGTGTGATGCGTACCCCTCGATGCCCCTCCGTCGATGCCACCCCAGCTCGTAAATCTCGTCGTCGTGTCGAACGACCCTGGTCAGCAACCAGTCGGTCGTCCCTGGTTTCGCGTTTTCGATCTGAATGGGGTTCGACTGCGCGGCCGAGGTGACCGCAATCCCCATCCACATGGCGGCAGTCAGGAAGGCGACGCGTTGAGGCCTGAGGGCGCGAATCGTCATACGGACTCCTCGCTCGGCTGGAATCGCTCTGGTTCAGCGCGCACCGTAGCACAACGAGAATCGGTTTGACCCTCGCGACGTGGTCCTCGACAATCGACCGGACGGTACAGCGAGGCCGAATGCTGAAAGTCCGCCCGAACCAATCGAGCCTGTCTTCTCAGGCGACCGACGGTGGGATGAGCCGACGATCCCTGCTCCTGGCGGCGCCGATGGCGTTGCTGCGGGCCGTCCCGCACACCGGATTGTGTATCGGCACATACGGCATGAAGGATCTGCCGATCGACATTGCGCTGAGACTCATTGCCGGCATCGGCTACGACGGCGTGGAGCTCTCGCTGATGCCCGGCTGGCAATGCGACCCGGCGGTCATGTCGATTGGCGATCGCAAACGGCTCCAAGCCCTGCTCGGAGAGACGGGTTTGACGGTGGCCGCTTTCAACGAGGCTCTCATCATCGGCCCCGAGAGCCGTACCGGCAATCTGGAACGTCTGAAGCTCGCAGCCGACCTCGCGCACCATCTCGTGCCCGACGGGACCCGGGTCGTCGAAACCATGCTCGGCGGCAAGACGGCAGACTGGCCTGCCGGGAAAGAGAGGGTCGTCGACGAGCTCCGCGCCTGGGTGCAGCTCGCCGACGAGCGCGGCCTGACAGTCTGCTTCAAGCCGCACGCGAATCACACCGTTCACAACTCCAGCCGTGCACTCGAGGTCCTTCGCGCCGTTCACAGCCCGCGGCTGGGGATCTGCTACGACTACTGCCACATGTTCGTCGCCTCGGAGTCGCTGGAGAGCAGCCTCCGCCGACTGGCGCCGCACATTGGATTCGTCACGCTGAAGGATGCCCGCTGGACCGACGGCGGTCACGAGTTTCTGCTTCCCGGCGATGGAAGCACCGATTACCCCCTCTACTTCCGTCTGTTGAAGGAGCTTGGATACAGCGGGTGGGTGGCGGCTGAAGTCACCGCGATGATCTGGCGCAAGCCGGGATACGATCCGTCAGCTGCCGCACGGAAGGCATACGCGAACGTCGCGCCTGCGTGGACTATCGCCGGCCTGCCACGTCGTTCACGCAAATAGGCGTCGCCTATCGCGAGTGGGCCAGGGCCACCGCGTCGGCACCGGCTGGGAATCGCAGTTGCCCATCCGAATCGTTCGCGGCACGCCAGACTGCCTTGGCCACGTCGGACTCAGTCGTCACCGCCGTCACTTGTCCGAGTGACGCGAAGATGCGCTGCGCGAGCGGGGTGTACGCGTCGGGGATCAGCCCTTCCATCCGCTCTGCCCCGTTGCTGGTAAAACGCGTGGTCGGCGCGTAGCCGGGCTCGACCAGCTTCACCCTCACGTTGAAGGCCTCCAGCTCGAAGGCGAGCGATGCGGTGAAACCTTCGATCGCCATCTTGCTTGCGGTGTACACGGCGACGAGCGGCATCGGCGCCAGCGTCGCGCTCGAGGTCACGTTGACCACCACGCCCGACCTGCGGGCGCGGAACTGCGGCAGCACCGCCTGAGTCATCGCGATCACGCCGAAGGTGTTGGTCTCGAAGACCTCGCGCGTGGTGGCCATCGGGGTGGCCTCGAACGCGCCGAAGAGCCCGATCCCCGCGTTGTTCACGAGCACGTCGACAGGCCCGCTCGCGTCGAGGGCGGCGGCAATGCTGTCGGACTTCGTCACGTCGAGTGCCACGACGCGAAGCCGTTCGGACCGGGGCAGAACGTCCTCGCGCGGGTTTCGCATGGTGCCGACGACGTTCCAGCCTTGCGCGTGGAAGTAGCGGGCGGTTTCGAGACCATAGCCGGAAGAGCAACCAGTAATGAGCACGGTTTTCATGGTAGTAAGCTACGGCGATCGTGCTGGACTCTCTCTCGTGTAGAGTCCGAATTTCATTTGCGAGCGTCCAGCCTTCGCTCATGATCGAAGGCGAAGCTGGCTCCATGAACGACCCGCTCTCGGACGTCATCGCTCTGCTTCAGCCGCGCGCCGTGTTCTCGAAGCGCATCAGCGGTGCGGGTCGTTGGGGAGTGCGCTACTCCGCCTTCGGCCAGCCGAGCTTCTGTGTCGTCCTCGAGGGCCGCTGTCGTCTGGCCGTTGATGGCCACCGCGCCCTCACCCTGGAGGCGGGCGACTTCGTACTTCTGCCCGCGACGCCCGGCTTCACCATGTCGGGCTTCGAGCCGGTCACGCCCGAACGGATCGATCCGAAGGTGACGGCCGCCCCGACCGGTGAAGTCCGCCACGGCACGCGCGGTGGACGCCCCGACGTGCGGTTGCTCGGCGGCTACTTCGTCTTCGACTCGCCCGACAGGTCGTTGCTGGTCTCGCTGCTGCCGTCGGTCGTGCACGTGCGCGGCGCCGAGCGGCTCTCGGTCCTGGTGCGGCTCGTCGGCGAGGAGTCGAGCGAACGGCGATCGGGTCGCGACGGCGTGCTCGCGCGCCTCATGGAGGTGCTGCTCATCGAAGCGCTGCGATTGACGCCAGGCGAAGACGCGCCTCCCGGCCTGCTGCGCGGGTTGGCCGATGCGCGACTCGCGCCAGCGATGCGGCAGATGCACGGCCAGCTCGCACGTTCGTGGACGATGGCCCAGCTCGCGAGGACGGCCGCCCTGTCGCGCTCGGCGTTCTTCGAGCGCTTCACGCGCATCGTCGGCCTGCCGCCGATGGAATACCTGCTCGCCTGGCGCATGGCGGTTGCGAAGGATCTCCTCCGCCGGCACGACCTCGGGGTCGGCGAGGTCGCCGAACGCGTCGGCTACGGCTCGGCGAGCACGTTCAGCACCGCGTTCAACCGGCATGTGGGCCAGCCTCCGAGTCGCTACGCGGCGATACCCCGTGTCGCTTCCAACCTGCGACGAAAACAGGCCGACACTTCACGGCCCTGCCCCGTCTCATGATCCTGCCGCTCACGCTCTTTTTCCTCGCCAGTCTTCCCCAGCCCTCCGCGGGCACTGAACTCTGGCTCGGTCGATCCGCGGAACTGGCGCTCGCGTGCGTTCACAAGGATACCCAACAAGATCGCCCACGTGCTGAACGGCGACACCGACGTGAGGCCGCCGCACGAGCTGACACCCGCGTTCTATGGGTGCTACGACTGGCATTCGTCGGTGCACGGACACTGGCTGCTCGCGCGCGTCGCGCGGCTCCACGGAGACGCGCCGTTCGCCGCCCGCGCGCGAGCGGCACTCGACAGGAGCATCACCGCGGCGAATATCGCCGTGGAGGTGCGCTACCTGAATGGACCGGGCCGCGTCTCTTTCGAGAGGCCGTACGGGCTGGCGTGGCTGCTCCAACTCCAAACCGAGCTGCATGAATGGGCGACGGAGCGGCCGGCTGACGGGGACGTACGGAAATGGGCCGAGACGCTCGAGCCCTTGACCCGTGCGGCGATCTCGCGGATCGCCGACTGGCTGCCCAAGCTGACGGCCCCGATTCGGGTCGGCGAGCACTCGCAGACGGCGTTTTCGTTCGGATTGATGCTCGACTGGGCACGCGCGACGGGCGAGAAGCAGCTGACGTCGCTGCTGGAATCGCGCTCGCGCGATTTCTACCTGAACGATCGCGCGTGCCCGCTGGCCTACGAGCCGTCCGGCGAAGACTTCCTGTCGCCTTGCGTGGCGGAGGCCGACCTGATGCGGCGCGTGCTGCCGGAGGCGGAGTTCACGCGCTGGCTGCGCGACTTCTTGCCGTCGTTACCGACCGACGGGCGAGGCGACTGGCTTGCGCCCGGCGTTGTGACCGACCCCGCCGATCCCAAGCTTGGGCATCTTTATGGATTGAACCTCTCGCGGGCGTGGATGCTCCACGCCATCGCGCGAAGCCTGCCGGCGTCCGATCCGCGCGGCGCGGCGCTCGTCGCGGCAGCGCGGATTCACAGCGATGCAGGAATGACCGGCGTCACGGGAAAGCACTACGAGGGTGGCCACTGGCTGGGCACATTTGCCGTGTACCTCGAAACCGGCCGTGGTCTGCAGGTTCCCGGCGCGAGACGATAGCGACGCCCCGCTGCGAAGGCAATTACCGATATCCGCGACGGCGATCCCGCTTCGATGAGCGGCGGGAGCTCCACGAGCTCGCGATGTCGCCTGTCTACGGCCGCGCAGTAGAATCCGGCATGCTGAGGAGCTTGCTGCGGCCGGAGGCGGTCGCACTCGCCATGTTGATCAGGCCGTTGAAGGGCAGGCGATCGTGACCGGGCGTTTTCAGGCCATCGGGAGGTTCCGGCTGGTCGTGGTCGCGTGCGGCGTCCTGGCGCTTGCGGCCGAGTTTGTCGCAGGATGCGGGAATCAGCCACGCGTCGACACCGCTGCCGTGAGCGCCGGCGAGGGCGTGCGCGTGTTGTCGTGGAACGTCTCGAAGGATGCGTTCGTCCGTGCCCCGGCCTCGTTCCGGGCTCTGCTGACCAGGGCGGATGCCGACATTCTGCTGTTCGACGAAGTAAGCCCCGTCACGACTGAGACGCAGCTGCGTGCGGCCCTTGCCGGTCGGCGCCGCGAAGGCAGCAGTGACTGGCACATCTCCGTCGGCCGGAGCGGTGGACGCCAGCGCGGCGTGATTGTCAGCCGTCAGCCACTCGAGCGCCTGCCGGAGTTGTCCGAGGTCGTGCCGTATCCGGCGGCCGAACGCGACCGGCTCCACCACCTCATGGTTGCTGCAAATGCAGACAAGCCTGAAGCCAGCATGGATGGCGGAATTCCCGTCAACGGCGCCCTCGTGACGACTGCAACGCGTCGCCTGCTGGTCGTCATCGTCGATCTGCAGTGTTGCGGAAGCGACCCGGCGAGCTGGGAGGAAGACAGGCGGCGTGTCGAGACCTCGGAGGTCCGACGGCGCGTCGAGGAAGTGATGAAGCGCACGCGCGTCGATGGCGTCATCGTGGCCGGAGACTTCAACCTGGTGAGCACGCCGCTGCCCATGGTCATCCTCTCCGGCCCCTACCCGTCGCCGCATGCCGGCCTGATCGCGGCGGAGCTCCGTCACCTCGACGGGACGGAAACGTGGACCTTTGACGGCCGCGGCTCGCGGTTTCCTTCCCGCCCCATGGACTTCATGCTCTACGGCCCGCACGCCCTCCAGCTGCGCACGGGTTACGTCTTCGACAGCGCGGATCTTGGGCGGGCGGAGCTCGACCAGCTGGGTCTCGAGCCCGAATCCGCAGCGCGCCTGTCGCAGCACCTGCCGCTGGTAGCGGAGTTCGGGTGGCGCTGAACCGTCGTCAGCACCGGGTGAAACCATAGCCTTCGCACGGGTAAGCTACCCGCCCATGAGTGGCGAGTCGTTGGCTGGTGTCGGAACCTATTCTGGCGAGAGGCCGCTTCGGGCAAGCCGGTGGTGGCGGTACACGCTGGCGGCCGCACTGTTAGCATGCGGCGCCATGCCGCTGCTTGCGCAGACGTGGCCCTTCCCCTGGCCCGAGGACCGCATCGCCAGCTACACCGCGCGGCGCGCCTCGTCTCCCATCGTCATCGATGGCCGGCTCGAGGAGGCTGCCTGGCAGGCCGCGGAACGGTCGCCGCGTTTCGCCGATCTCATCGGCGGACGCCCGGGCGTCCACGACACACGCGCCGCGGTGCTGTGGGACGACACCAGCCTGTACGTCGGGTACTGGGTCGAGGAGCCGTTCGTCGAGGCGACCCTGACCGAGCGCGACTCGCTGATCTACAAGAACAACGACGTCGAGCTGTTCATCGCGGGGCGGGACGCGTATTACGAATTCGAGATCAATGCCTTCAATACGATCTACGAGGTCTTCTTCATCTGGGAGAAGGAGTTCGAGTCGAGCGGCTACGCGCGCCGGCCGGAGTTCGATCGCTCGCGCCAGGGCGTGAGGCCCTTCAACGGCGTCGGCTTCAAGCAGCATCCGCGCGGCCCGCGCATCGGCTACTGGAACTGGGACATGCCCGGCCTCGAGACGGCCGTCCACGTCGATGGGACGATCAACGACAACAAGGACCGCGACCGCGGCTGGACCGTGGAGCTGCGCATCCCATGGCGTTCGCTCGAGCCGCTGGCGATGCCGGACGGTCGCGCGCTGCCGCCGCGGGACGGCGACGAGTGGCGCATGGATTTCTCGCGCTTCAACCAGTACAAGGAAGCCCCGCCGGCGAAGGATCCTGGCGGCTGGGCATGGAGCCCGCACGGCGTGTGGGATTCACACGTCCCGGAGCTGTTCACCCGCGTGCGCTTCTCCACCGAGCCCGTCGGCCGCAAGTAGGGGATGCAGCCCCCCGAGGCGCCGGCCGGCCCGGCCCAGGGCCGGCCGAATCGCGCCGAGGATCAAGGGCTGCCGTCGGGCGCCCTGAGGGGGCGCCCGACCAGAAGGGAGATCCAATGCGACGTGCGGTTGCGCCACTGCTGCTGACGCTCGCGATCGTCAGTCCGCTGGCAGCGCAATCTGGTGCGCCGACGGGACCGACGACGCGGTACTCGCGACTGTATGTGTTCGGCGACAGTTACTCGGACATCGGCGCCGGATATATCGACGGCAACGGTCCGACGGCGGTTGCGTATCTCGGCTGGTTGATGGGCCTTCAGGTCGCATCGAGGCAGCAACTCCAGATCCTTCGCGAGCTCGGTGGGCGGCACGTCACCATTGCGCTGTTGCCCACGAAGATCCCGCAATTCGCGGCCACGGGACTTCGATTGAATCCCGCCTACGAGCAATTCGTCCGTGAAGAAGCCGGCGCGGCCGGCCTCGATCTGTGGCTGAACCACTGGGGCGCCGCGTTCGACGAGGTGATGGGGCATCCGGCGGCGCACGGCATCGTCGACACGACGAGTGCGTGCGCCGGGCGGGCGATCTTCGATCAGGATTCAACCCCGGTTGGCGATCCGGCGACGTATTTTTTCTACCATGAGGGTCACCCCACGACGGCGGTGCATCGAATCGTGGGGAAGAAGCTGTTCGAGGAGATCGCGGCGCACTCGCCAGCGGCGCGCTGACGAGCCAGCGCCGAACCCGATTGCTGCGTGCAGCCACGGCCAGAAGAACCATGGGGCCCGGCGACATCGTCCGGCACGCGGACTATCCGCAGTGGGGACGCGGGTACGTGATCCGCGCGAAGAAGACCTCGTACGACGTCTTCTTCCGGTGGGGTGGAAAACGGCGGATTGACGCGGCCGAGCCGCTCGAACCGAGCCGGGCGAGCGGAGTCGAGGCGGAGTTCTTCGCTCTGTGTGCCGGCCTGTCGGCGCGATCGTGGTCACGGGGCCACCACAGCGTCTACGCCATCGAGCTCGATCGGGCAGTGTGGAAGAACCGGGCCTTCCGCGACCGCAATCCTGGCGGCGCGGCCGGCGAATGCCTGTACATCGGGGTGACCGGGCTCACGCCCGAAGCGCGGTTCGAGCGTCACCGGGCTGGAACGCAGTCCGGACGCTTCGTCCGCGCCCATGGCGTCAGGCTGAGGCTCGACCTGGTGGAGGGGTTCTCGCGCCTGCCGTACCGGATTGCTGCCTGCGTGGAACCGAAGCTCGCCGCATGGTTACGGGCACAGGGGTTCGCCGTGTGGCAGAACTGACGCGCCGCGATCGCGTCATTTCTTGCTCGCTCTCCTGGGATCGTCCGCGGGATTGACGTAATTGATCACAAAGGGACCGATGCCGTGAGCCTGCAGTGTGGTGTCACCCTCGGTCCAGGCGTAATGTGCCATCTTCGCCGGGACGAACGCATACGCACCCGGTGCAAGCGCCGTCGTGGCGGACTCGTCGCCGCGTTCTCCCATGCCAACACGGAACGTTCCACTGAGGACCGTCAGGTGCTCGTCGACGGGGTGCCAATGAGGCGGGATGCGCGACTTGCCGCGGTACCGGAATCGCAGCACGAAGGGCGACCCTTCCTTCTCGGGATCTCCCGACACCACAGCGATCTCTGCGCCTGGTCGTAGCGGTTTCCACTGAATCTCGTCGGCGGCGACGACGAGGTGATGCGGGCTGGTTCGGGGACCCTGCGCGGCGCCGCCGCCCGACACGGACGCGAGATAGGCGAAAACCAACACACGCGACAGCCGCGTCAAAGACGACATATGCTCCTTCTGGATTGGCGACGCCGCAGTCTAGCCGAATGTGGATGACCTGGAACGCGGGCTGCACGCTGGTCAACGTTTTATATGGCTGATGAGGTCAAGAACTACATCACGCCCGGCGGCTACCGGCGATTGCAGGAGGAGCTCGCACGCCTGTGGAAGGTGGAGCGGCCGCCGATCGTCACGACCGTGACGTGGGCCGCGGGTAACGGCGATCGCTCGGAGAATGGCGACTACATCTACGGGAAGCGGAAACTGCGCGAAATCGACCGGCGTATCCGCTATCTGTCGAAGACTCTCGACCAGGCCGTGGTGGTGGACAACTCGGGCAAGACGCACGGGCGGGTTTATTTCGGCGCGACCGTCACGATCCTCCACGAAACCGGCGACGAGCGCGAGGTCACCATCGTCGGCGTGGACGAGCTCGATTCCGGCGATGCACGCGTCTCCTGGCGCTCTCCGCTGGCCAGGGCGCTGTTGAAGGCAAAGGTCGGAGACACGGTGACGCTTCGCGCGCCGCGTGGACCCGAGCCGCTCGAGATTATCGCGGTGCGCTACGACGATCTGCGCTAGCCATGTTTCGAACAGACGAGTCGGCCTCGGGAACAGAGTCGTGCCTTCCCCGAGCTGGCTCGCTGGCGCGTCGCCCGGAGTGAGGACTTCGGCTTCAGGCCCCGCCGGTGTCGAGGCGCGCAATGGGCCTTAGGGATGAGCTGGCGCTCCTACCCTAGCCTTCGCGCAGCACGGTCGCCGGATCAAGCCGGGCGGCGCGACGGGCGGGCATCCATGCGGCCAGGACGCCCACGGCAACGAGCACCGCAGCCGCGCCGGCGAACGTCACCGGGTCACGTGCCTCCAGTTGGAACAGCAGCGCTTCGACGAAACGCACCGCCCAGAGGCTGCCAGCCAGGCCGAACGCGAGGCCGGCTGCGATCAACACGCCGACGCGCTGGAACACGAGACGCACGATGCTGGACGGGGCTGCACCCAGCGCCATGCGCAGCCCAATCTCCGCCTGCCGCGCGCGCACCGCGTGCGCCACGAGGCCGTAGAGCCCGACGGCCGCCAGCAGCAACGCGAGCCCGCCGAAGAATGCCGAGAGCAGCGCGACGAGCCGCTCTTGCGTGACAGTCGCCTCGATGAACTGATCGAACGTCCCGAACGTGAACGCGATGCTGGAATCGACCTTCGTCAACGCCGCCGCGACGTCCCGCTCCAGGATCGCACGCATGCCAGGCGCCGCCTTGATGGTCAGCACGACCGTCGGCCTGTACTCGGACGGCTTGGTCTGCGCGATGGGTACGTACATCGTCGCCAGCATGCCCTCGCGCGGCGTCGTGTAGACGGCGTCGGCGACCACGCCGACGATCTCGTGGCGCGTGTCGGCGTCGAATCCCAGACGCACGCTCTGCCCGATCGGCTGCTCGCCCGGCAGATACTGGCGCACGAACGCTTCGTTCACGATGGCAACCGGACGGCTGCCCACGCGGTCGCCGGCCCCGAAGTCCCGACCGCTGCGCAGGGGCATGCCCATCGTCTCGAACCAGCCTGGTGCCGTGGCGTTCAGCCAGAGCGACGGCCGGCCAAGGGACCTCAGGCGTACCATCGGCCCATCGCCAACGCCGACCAGGCCGGTTGCCCAACCGCCGCCGCCGGTGGGAACCCGATTCCTGGAGACGGACGCCGAGCGCACGCCTGGCACGGCTGCTGCAGCGTCGCGCAGACGCTCGACGCGCGCACCGCGCTCCTCGGGCGGCCCGCCGCCCGCCTGGAGGTTCAACTCCACGACGAGCAGTGGCTCTGGCACGAAGCCGAGCGGCAACTGGTTGAGCGACCCAAACGTGCGCAGGAACAGTCCGGCCGCGACGACCAGGACGAGTGACACCGCGATCTGGGCAACGACGAGCGCACCGCGCACGGCAAAGCGGCGGTCGCCCGGGATCCCGCGGCCCGCGTCCTTGAGCGCCCCGCCCGGGGTGACGCTCTTCAGCCCGATCACGGGGGCCACGCCAGCGGTGATCGCCGAGAGAAACGCAACAGCCGCCGTGAACCCCAGCACGCGCCAGTCGAGTGCGAGGTCCAGCGACACGGTGCTCTGCCACGTGCTCAACTGCTGCACGAGGAGCGCACTGCTCCATTTCGCGAACACCAGCCCGAACGCGGCACCGGTCACAGCCACGATCAGGCTCTCGATGAAGAGCAGCCGCGCGATGCGCCAGCGGGAGCTCCCCAGCGCCAGCCGCACGCTGAGCTCGCGGCGACGCGACAGTGTCCGCGCGAGCATCAGGCTGGCGATGTTGGCGCACGCGACGAGCAGCACGAGCCCCACGGCGACGACCATGGCGAGGAGCGGTGCTTCGAAGCGGCTGCGCAGCGAGGAGTTGCCGGTCGCGGCCGCCACGAGCGTGAACGGCACGATTTGACGTGATGCGCCCTCGGTAATCTGGGCTTGGAGGACCCGGAGCGCAGCGGTGGCTTGCTCGAGGCCCTGCCCCGACTTCAGGCGCACCATGATCTCCAGCCACCACGAGCCCTTGTCGGCCAACCGGCTCTCCCGTGGCCGCGAATGAGCGGCTCCGCCGCGAAGGGCAACATCACGTCGGTCATCCGGCCGACGTCGGCACCGAAGAACCCCGGCGGCATCACGCCGACGATGGTGAACGGCATGCGCTGGACGGTGAGCTGGCGCCCGACGATGTCGTTGGCGCCCGCGAAACGCTGCTGCCAGAGGCGATGGCTGATGACGGCCACCGGGCCGTCCGGCGCGGCGCCGCCGTCGTCGGCAGGCGTGAGCATCCGGCCGCGTATGGCCGTGACGCCGAGCACGTCGAAGAACCGGCCGCTGACGTAGGCGCTATCCACGGGTTCCGTCTGACCGCCGGCCGACAGATCGAACGTCTGGGGGGACCACGCGAACGCGCCGTCGAAGAGCTCGGTCTCGCGAGCCCTGATCTCTTCCCAGATCGGATAGGACCATGACCCGTCGGTGAGCAGCGCGAGGCTGCCGGGATCGCGCACCGGCAGCGGGCGCAGGATTAGGCTGCTGAAGATCGAGAACAGCGACGTGTTGGCGCCGATGCCGAGCGCGAGCGTGGCGATGGCTACGAGCGCGAAGCCCGGGCTCTTGCGCAGCCCTCGAACTGCGGCTCGGACGTCCTGTTGCGCGTTGTCGAGCGCGCGCGCGGCCCACACGTCGCGCGCGTCCTCGACGGCGAGTGTCACGTTGCCAATCGCCCGCCGGCTCGCCCGGGCCGCGGCGTCAGGCGTGAGGCCGCCACGCTCGAGCGCGTCCTGACGATGAGCGCGGTGCGCCTCGATCTCGTCACGAAGATCGGCGTCGTGCTGCGAGCGACGGAGGTAAGTAGAGCAACCGGCGCAGGAGCGCGGTCATGAGACGAACCTTTCATGTCCGGTGGCCGGCACGGGTCATGTCGATGCGAGCACGCGCTGGATCGCGCCGACCATGCGCTGGAACTCGGCGTGTTCAGCCGCCAGTTGCCTCCGGCCTGCGACGGTCAGCGTGTAGTAGCGCGCGCGGCGGTTGTTTTCCGACGTGCCCCACTCGGCCTTCACCCATCCGTTGAGCAGCAGCCGCTGGAGCGCGGGATACAGCGCACTCTCCCCGATTGAGAGCACATCCTTGGACGCCAGACGCAGGTGCTCGACGATGCTGTACCCGTGCTTGGCGCCGGGCACGAGCGCCTTCAAGATGAGGAGTTCGAGCGTGCCGGGAAGGAGATCGGACGGCGTGTTCGTCAGTCCCATCAGCGATTGATGGGAATGTAAAGAAGGATGCAGAGCCTGTCAACTGCCAAGATTCCGATGAGGGGTCGCTTTCGAGGCCGATTCA
The DNA here is from genome assembly GCA_963840865.1 of Vicinamibacterales bacterium. Classification (GTDB taxonomy): domain Bacteria; phylum Acidobacteriota; class Vicinamibacteria; order Vicinamibacterales; family Vicinamibacteraceae; genus CAWJAP01. Next base: position 207,934 of record CAWJAP010000013.1, on the reverse strand, counting down.
CGACATTGAGTCTTCCGTCGATCGGAGGGCTACTCGCCGAGGCGCTTTTTCAGCAACCGGGCGATCTCCCGGAAACACTGAAACGACGACCCCGCCTGGGCGACGTGGAATGGGAACGGGCGCCGCCACACGGTGAGATGACGAATCCCTCGAGCATCTCGCCGATGCCGATGCGCCAGAGGCGGGTCAAGAGGGGATCTTTGCCCTGAATTTTCTGGTCCGCGCCGCGAGCGTCGTCAGCCATTTGAGCTCCAAGTCAGTGCCCGTGCGGAACAGGTCGATCAATTCCGGCGGGACGACGGAGAAATCAATCTTGTGACGGCCCCAATCGGGGCGGCGGCCATCGTAGTCGGCCAATCCGTAGACGCGTCCAAGTTCCCATGAGCTGAAGAGCATTCCGGTGCGGTCCCGTAGCTTCGGATCCGCCGCGAGCGCGGCGACCGCGCGTCCCACGAACAACGGCGATTCCGACTGCAGGAAGTTCGAGTCTTTCTTGCCTGCCTCGCGCCAGTTGGCTTCGGTGACGCCGAAGTGCTGCAGCATGGACTCCGAGCGCAGGAAACCGGGGGTGATGGCCATGACGGCGATGCCATGCGGCGCGAGCTCGGCAGCCCAGAGGAGCGGGAGCACCTTCTGCCCCATTTTGACCGCCTGCGACATCGGATTCCCGCCGCCACCGATCATGTCGTTCTCCGTCACTTCCACGATGAGGCCGCGTCTGGCGGGCATCATGGCACGTGCTGCATACTTCGCCGTGATGATGCGTGACGTGAGCCCTGCCGGAAGATCGGGTCCGCGGTCTTCACATCCGCCTGCCAGAGCGAGCCATAGACGCCCATCAGCGGGTCTTCGCCGGCCACGCTGTCGACGACGATGTCGACGCGCTTGTGGGCGCGCAGGATGCGCCGGAACAGCGCTTTCACGTCGTTCTCGATCGAGTGATCGACGCGAAGCGCGACGGCGGTACCCCCGGCGGCCTTGATCATCGCCGCGGTCTCGTCGATCGTCTCGGGCCGCCCGTACGGCGACGGCTTGCCGGTGACGCTTCGGCCGGTGCAGTAGACCGTCGCGCCGGCTTCGCCGAGCGCACGTGCGATGCCGCGGCCTGCGCCGCGCGTCGCTCCGGCCACCAGGGCCACGCGTCCCGTGAGCGGCTTTCGGGAGGAACTCTTCTTGGCCATGTTCGCAATATTCTGCCGCGGTCGGCATCGCGTCTGCGAATCGAGCCCAGTTGTGCTTCGCCGGCTCACTCACCTGCTCGGGGCCCAGCAGTGGGCGTGCTCATCGTCTCTGTTCGCGCCGTCGTTCCGCATCCTCCAGCCACTGGGCCATCTTCTCGTCGCTGTACCCATAGCGCGCCCAACCAACGGCGTTACTGTCCCAACGGTAGTCCTTGATCGTCATGTCGATGCCACGGTCGATGAGGAATCGCATCGACTCGTAGGGGTTTGGCAAAATGACCAGCTGGTGCAGGATGCTCGCCGGTTCATGGGAGTTCCAGTTGGTGTTGATGTCTGCGCCGTGCTCGAGCAGGAAGTCCGCCACCTCGAAGTGGCGGTTGATGACGGCAAAGGCGAGCGCCACGTCGAGCACCTGCTGCGCCGTGGGCGTTTCCCACTGGAGGTGGCTGCGCGCGTCCGGGTCGTTGTAGGGATACTGATCGTCGAGATTGCGGACGACCCCGGCGCTGTCGAACCACTGCTTCACCCGCGCGAGGCTGCCCATGCCTGCCGCATGCGCCAGGTCGTCCGGCACCGGCCAGATACGGGTGAGCAATGGAAGCAGGTGCGTGTTCGCGTACACGAATGCCCACTCGATGGCGTTCGACGGAGGCGGCGGCTGGCGCCGCAGGATTGCGGGATCGAGGTCGAGAAGAACGCCGATGAATTCCCCGCGGTCCTTCTGAAAACTTGCGGTTTCGATGAGGTCGGCCTGAAACAGCACGTAGGCTTCACCGAGCAGCCACGGCTCACGCTGCAGCTGGCCGACGAACGCCGTCAGGTCGCCCTCATGAAGCGCGCGCTGGACTTGCCCCATGACAAACACCTTCCATAGTCCGGGCGCCGCGACCTGCGCAGCGTCAGATCTGTCGGATCTATTGAAGCACCTGATGAAAGACAGGCGGTCCGTGTGTCCGTCAATGTGCTTGCCGAGCTCGGGATCGAGCGCGATGGATCGTTCCAGCAGGAGTGACGCGACCGCCTCGTGGCCGAAGCGGCAGGCGGACACGAACGCGTCATTGACGGTCGCGAGATCGTTCCCGTTCTCGCCGAGGGCGGCGCGAACGGCGTCGACATCGCCGAGCGCCGCAAGGAACTTCAACGTGTGCGGCAACAGGCCCTTACGCTGAAACAGCTCGAGTAGCCCTCTCGCGCGGGAGTCGATGAGGCCGTTCAGCACATTTGGCGTCACGACGGCGCCAGCGTCGATCAGCAGCTCTGCGGACACCCCGCGCGTGAACCACTGTTCTCGCTGCGGGTCGCCTGCATCACCATAGGCGCCGGTGGCGAATCCCAGCAGACCGCCGTGATCGTCGTCTTCTTGCCAAGAAAGCAACGCCGGGTATTCAGCCAACAGCTGCTTCAGGCGTTCGACGTCGTCGTCGTGAATGACACGTCGCGCCTGTGCCGCCGCCCACTCCAGACCATGGCCAAGGCGTTTGCTCACTTCAGCGGTAAGGTCCTGCCAGCCGGCGTAGCCGTACTCGCGCGCGATCACGAGTTGCGCGTTGCGCTGCGTCAAGGGCAGGTCGACGTGTGGCAGTTGCACGCGCGCACGTGCGATGGCGCCGGCGTCACCGGCGGCGATGTCGCGCGCGAGTTTCTTGGCCTGTTTACGGAGGGACTCGAGTGACGGACGAACAGGGAGAGACTTCGAAGCGGTCATCGCGACCTCCTTTCAAGAATCGCCTGTGCCCCGCTGAAACCAGGCTGAAAGAAGGTGCAACCGAACACCACTCAGACCAAACAGGTGGGAGTGTTCCCTTGCCGCGGGTTGGTGGCGCCCTGTCAGCGCGCTCCCGGCAGTATCACGGGGCTGCCGTTTCGATGTCAACGCGGCGAGACGGGTCTCTCCGGGCTCGTCCGTTCAGCAGAGTGGAACGAGTGTCCGAGCTTGCCGGGGCATTCCGGACGACATAGATTCGCGCGGATGCGACCGAGCCAATATTCTCGGGGCATGCTTTACGTCCGGGGCGATCCTGCGGGCCGAAGATGCGCCGAGTGCGCCGGCGGCGTGCTCTTGACGACCGCAGCCATGGTCTTGCCTCCCGCGTACCTCTTCCAGGCAACAGCCGAGCGGGCCGTCTTCATTGAGCGTAGGTGGGGTGCGACTTTTCAACTCTCTTGCAAAAACTGTCAGGCGGTTCGGCTGAAGAAGACCGGCAGCCCGACCACTCGCTGGGCCGCCATCTCTCGGCGACGCCTCGCGGCATCCGTCGTGTACATCGCGGCGACGCGTCTGCATGATTCGAGAACAGCCGGTGGAAGTGTGACCATCGAAGTTCGATCTCACCCTATCGCTTCGTCCTCCGGAGAGACTCAAAGTGCTCGACAGCTCAGCTCTTTCGCACTGCCACCGTCGAGTGCTCCAGCGCCAACTCTGCTTCGAGGCACTCTCGATCGCGCCTCCTTCTCGGACCCAGTTCACATCAGGAGGCCGGCGTGGCGTCGTGGATACAGACCGAGAAAACGCCTCATGGAACGGCCTTCAGGAGTCCTCCGTATCGCCGAGTGCGAGCGGCGAACGCCTGAACGGCTGAAGCGAGATTGCCCTCCTCGAAGTCCGGCCACAGGACGTCGGTGAAGTAGAGCTCGGCATACGCCGACTCCCAGAGCAGGAAGTCGCTCAATCGCTGCTCTCCGCCCGTGCGAATGAGCAAATCCACGTCCCGCGTGCCGCTCGGTGCGTGGATGGCCTCACAAAGCGATCGCTCGAAGGCCTCGCGGGTCGGAGCGTTTCCTTTGGCGACACGGCCGGCCGCCGCCAACAGCGCATCGCGGGCCGAATAATCGATCGCCACCCTGAGGTGGAGAACGGTTCCTCCGCTCGTGCGCTCCTCGACGTGCGCGATGCTGCGTCCGAGGGAACCGGGGATCCGGTCCCGCCGCCCGATGACGTTGAAGCGCACTCCTCTGGCGGTCAGGTTGGCGCACTCGCCGTCCACATACTTCTGCAACAGAAACATCAGGTTGTCGACTTCGCCCCGCGGACGCCGCCAGTTGTCGGAAGAGAACGCATAGAGCGTCAGAGTGGTGATCCCGAACGCCGGCGCAGACTCCACCGTGCGCCGGACCGCTGCCGCTCCGGCGACGTGGCCTTCCTCTCGGGGTCGACCGCGTGCCAGAGCCCAGCGGCCGTTGCCGTCCATGTTGATCGCGACATGGAACCGGTCTCGGCCTGCGCGTTCCGGTTGTTGCGGGTCGCGCCATCGCGAATCCAAGCTACTTCGCGTCACGAAGCATCTCCGCGGTGCAGGATCGGCGTTCCAGCCGCCCGAGTCTTCACCGTTCGGTGAGCACCGTGTGAGATCTCGGTGAGAAGCCCGCGATCGCGCGAATTGGCGGGCAGTGGGGGAGTCGGGTGGCGGTCGTGACCCGGACCTGATACCCCGGTCAACCGAACCGCTCCTCGGTCACGACTCGGGGTCTTCACTCCCCCGTGTCACGGCATGCTCGAGACCACAGTTTGGCGATGGTTTCGTTGACCCTGCCTCCACGGGAGGAGTTGTTGGCGATGACAAATCCTTCTCGTCGATCGACGCTGAGTCGAAAATGGGCAAACCAGCCAGGATTGGCACCGGAATGCGTGAGGACCTTTTCGTTCCCGGACGTGGCGATGCCATAGCCGAGACCGGCGTTCCGCGCATTCGGTTGAACCTCGAGCATGGTTGAAATCGTCTCGCGCCCGAGTACGCCCCTGCCAGGAAGTTCGCCGCCCGGACCCGATACAGCCGCGGCCAGGAATCGGGCAAAGTCCGGCACCGTACAAATCTCGCTGCCGATGGCCTGACTGGCCAGTTGCCGATAGCCCACGGGTTTCTCGTCGTGATCGTACGGCGTCGGTGCGCGGCGCTCCAGATCCGGTGTCCAGACCCACCCCAGACTCGAGAGGCCCAGCGGATTTGCCACTTCGCGTTCCATGAAGGCGGCGAACGGTTCACCACTGACATCCTCGATGATCATTTGCGCGATGACGTAGCCTCCGCCGGAATACACCATGGTCGACCCTGGCTCCCGTTCGATGTACACCGCGCCATCGTCCTGGTTCTTGCCTTCCAGTACTTCGACCAGGCTGGGCAGCGTGGCGCCCGGTTCGTAATCGGCGAATCCGTGAACCGTCAGGCCAGCCGTATGGCTGAGTAAACGTCGCGGCGTGACGCGATTGGGATCGAACGTCGTCGAACGAATCTGCCATCGCTTCAAATAGCGATTCGCAGGTGCGTCCAACTCGACCTTCCCTGCGTCGACCAGACGCATCATGGCCCACGCCGTCATGACCTTGCCATTCGAGCCGTGATTGAACACCATGTCCGGCCGCATCGGCGTTCCGGTCTGACGATTGGCAACGCCAAACGCTTTCGTCCACGCCACCTCACCGTTCCTGATGTAGGACACGACCGCGCCGGGCACACGGTTGCTCGCGAGAAGCTCTGGCATCTGTTCCTGCAACGCCGCGGCGAAACACTTTTCAGACGTCGCTTCAACGGTCGGCCCATCGGACGATCCCTGGTCGGGCGACGTCGCACCGCAACCGGCACAGAGTGTCGCCGCGATGAGTGGGAGCACGAGTGAAGACGAGACGACGTTCATCGCGTGTGTGCCGTGCACTATCGGGTCAGCAACCACCGAAACGCATCCTGCATGAACTCCTGGCACTGGTAATCCTGAACACCTTCCCAACTGGTCATGTACAGGGAGACCATGCCGTCGCCCATCACGACGATCCGCCCGGCCTTCTCCACCTCTTTGAAGACGCCGAAGGGATGGGCGTCCGAACGGTCATTGAAGCAGAACGGAGTGCCACCCGTGATCGTCCTGGCGCCGTGATACGAGATCTTCAAACGCTTGTCGGTCAGCAGGCCTGCCGTGGTATGGCCGCCCGACAGCGAATCGGGACTCTCGCCACCGAACTGCACGCCGAACGGACGGATGATGTCGTTGACATTGGTCTGCTCGAGGGTCGACCAAGTGTCCTGATCCATCACCAGGAACAGCGCACCGCCGCTGGCGACGTATTTCGAAATGGCGTCGACCTCACCGGGTGTGTACTTCGCCGAAGGGATGTGGATGAGCAGCAGGTTGCATCCCGTCAGGTGTGGAGGTGTGATCTCGTTCTTGAGGTAGGTGAGGCTTCCGTTTACAGCGGCAGCGGTCTTGAGCATTTCTCCCGTCATGTATTTCACGCGCGCGACCCTTTTCTCGTCCATGTCTGCGGGATCGCCCCAGAATCTCTGCTGGTGCGCGACGTCGATACAGATGCGGTTTTTCGCCGCCGTGGCGGTTTGTGCATCTGCACAGAGGCCTGCAGAGAGACTGAAAAGGAGAGTGAAAAGTGCGGTCAGTTTCATATCTGGATTCCTTTGTGTGATAACCGCTCAGAGCTCACTCCTGTCGTAGCGCCGTCATCGGATCCACCGCTGCGGCGCGGGACGCGGGCGCCAGGCACGCGACAAGGGCGGCGCCGATCAGGGTTGCCACGACGACGATGAAGGCGGTTGGGTCGCCGGGACCGACGCCCGGCACCATCCCGCGCATGCCGCGGGCGACGAAATACGCGCCGACGGATCCGATGAGCGTGCCGAAGAGCGCCATCCTCATGCCGTCACGCAATACCTGACCCACCACTTGCGCGCGGCCGGCGCCGAGCGCGATACGCAGGCCGATTTCGTGTGTCCGCTGCGCGACGGCGAACGCCACCACGCCGTAGATGCCGAGCGCCGCCAGCAGCAGTGCGACGAACGCGAAGGCGCCGAACAGGAGGGTCGTGAAGCGGGCGCTCAACGTCGACGCGGCGATGACCTGCTCCATCGTCTTGACGTCGCCCATCGGCAAATCCGGATCGATCGAGCGGACGACGGCCGCGATCGGCTGGTGGACGGCCAGCGGATCGCCCGCCGTGCGCACCGCAATCCAGTTCCGCGCCCACGTGCTCTGCGCGAACGGCACGTGGATCTCCGGAAGACTCTCGCTGGCCGGCCCGACGTTGCGGACGTCGCCGGAGACGCCGACGATCTGCCGCTCGATGCCGGGCCCGAGGTTGGTGACGCCGGGGTTGAACTGCTCGATGACGACGCGCTGCGTCAGCGGGTCCACGTCGGAGAGGTAGCGCTTGACGAACGTCTCGTTCACGATGACGACCGGCACCGTGCCAGCGCGATCGGCCTCGGTGAATGCTCGCCCGCGAGTCATGCGGATGCCCAACGTCTCGAAGTAGGCCGGGCTCACCTGGTTGAAGCGCGCGCTGGGACGTTGCGTGCGATCGCTCACCGGCCGGCCGGCAATCGTGAACGCGATCCCCGAGAAGGCGCCTGCGGCCGGCATGCCGCTCGAGTAAGACACCGACGTTACCGACCCAACCGCGCGCACCCGCTCGGCGAATTCGCGGTAGAACGCGTCGATCTCGCCGGCACTCTCGAGACGAGCATCCTGGATTGGCAGATAGAAGGTGAACAGGCCCTCGGACCGGAAGCCGAGATCGGTGCGGGCAATGTTGATGAGGCTCTGAATCGTCAGCCCGCCGCCCGTGAGCAGCGTCAGCGCAAGCGCGAACTCGGCCACGACCAGCGTGTGGCGCAGGAGGTGCCGCCCGTCGCCGACCGCTCGAGCGGTCTCCTTGAGGGTCGCGTTGGCATCGGTGCGCGCGGCCTGCCACGCAGGGGCGAGGCCGAAGAGCACGCCCGAGAGAACGCTGGCCGTCAGCGTAAAGAGCAACACCGGCAGGCTCAGTCGCACATCCACTTCCGATGGCAGCAGGAACGGCGGCATCACCGCGAGGATGACGCGCATCGCCGCCGCCGCCAGGCCCACGCCGAGCGCGCCACCGACGAGCGCCAGCAGCACGCTCTCGGTCAGCAACTGCCGGACGATGGTGCGGCCTGACGCGCCGAGCGCGCGGCGAATCGCCAGTTCGTGCCGGCGTGCGGTGCCACGCGCGAGGAGCAGATTGGCCACGTTGGCACAAGCGATCAGCAGCACGAACCCGACCGCGCCGAGCATCATCCAAAGCGTCGTCTTGGTGTTCGCGTTCAGGAAGTTGTTGCGTAACGGCTCGACGCTCGCGCCCCAGCCCGTATTGGATGTGGGGAACTCCCGGGCGAGATTGTCGGTGACGTGCTTCATGTCCGCGTTGGCCTGATCGAGCGAGACGCCCCGCTTCAGCCGGCCCATCACCAGCACATTGCGGAACTCGCGATTGATCTGGTCCGGCGAGAAGGCGCGCGGGATCCAGAGCCGCCACGGCAAGTGATCGCATGGCGCCTTGCCGAGCACGCCCACGACGGTGAATGACTTGCCGTCGATCCGGATCGCCTGGCCGAGCACGTTCGGATCACCGCCGAAGCGCTCCTGCCAGAGGTTGTGGCTCAGGATGACCACCTGGTCCCTGCCCGGCGTGCCTTCTTCTTCGAGAAACAGCCGCCCCATCGCGAGCGGGTGGCCGGCGCACATCATCCCCGGCAAGCCGGGGGTTGCGACTTGCGAAATCATCTGTTCCGGCCGGTCGCCGCCCGCCAGATTGACCATCTGGATGCCGGTGACATGCAGGTCGGAGAACGCCCTGGAACGACGGCGCCACTCGATGAAGTCGGCTGCGGCTGTGGCGCTTCGGGCGCCCTGATTGCTCGACCAGACCATGACGAGCTGGTCCGGTTCGCGATAGGGGAGCGGCGCCAGGAACGTGGCATGGACGACGCTGAAAATGGCGGTATTCGACGCAATCCCGAGCGCCAGGGCCAGAACCGCGGTAGCGGTGAATCCCGGGCTTCTCGACAGCGTGCGCAGCGCGTACCGCAGGTCGCGCCCCAGCACCTCGATCGAGGGAAGCGTCTGGAGCGCTCGACGGTCCTCCTGCAGCAGGGTGGTGTTCCCGAACTGCCGTCGCGCCGCCGCTACGGCCTCGTCCAGCGGCATTCCTTGCGCGACGAACCGTGCTGCGAGAAGCCGCAAGTGTTCCTGCACTTCGTCATCGAACCCATCGTCCTGTCGCGGCCCGCGAACGAACCCGCGAAGCCGTGCGGCGAACGCGCGCAGCCGGGATGCTCGTGGTGTGCTCATGACCTCACTCCGGTTCCAGCCGCAGCACGCGGCGAATCACACTGGAGATGCGCTCCCAGTTCTCCGTCTCCGCCTCGAGCTGCTTCCGCCCTCGCGCGGTGATCGAGTAGAACTTGGCCTTCCGGTTGTTCTCTGACGTGCCCCACTCGGCCGTGATCCAGCCCTGCTGCTGCAGGCGCAGCAGCGCCGTGTAGACGGTGCCCTCGTTCAGCTGGAGGACGTCGCGGCTCACCTGCTCGAGGCGCCGCGCGATGCCGAAGCCGTGCAGTGGCCCGAGCGCGTGCAGCGTCTTCAGGATCATGAGGTCCAGCGTCCCCTGCAGCACTTCCGATGTTTTCCTGTCCATGGGCCTCCCGAACCTCGTCCTCTTCAGCTTCGCCGCACCACGTTCATTTGGACGTTGCAAAGGAGCGCAGCGTTGCTCGTATGCACCGTCCATACGAGTCGATTCGTACTACTTCAGCGTCATGACTTCCACGGCGAGGGTCGAGGCAGGCCGGTCGTCCCGGAACCGAACGGACGGCGTCCGGCATCGCACAGGGCGCGCCCCGAGGTCGGTGACGTTCGGGCTGGCGGCAGGTTTCTCGAGGACCGGCTAAGCCCTGAGCTCAGTTGGGTTGAGCACTCCGGGCTCGCTCGCTGCCACGAAAATGGAGGCGCTTCGATGGGGCCGGCCGGCCCTGGACATTCGCGCCAGCAGCGGCTCGGCTGATCGGGGGTGTCACAACCGCTGGTCTGGTTCGTCCTAGCTATCGAGAGCGGAAGCGGGAGGCGGACGATGTTGAAATGGCTATTGCGGCGCACCGTCAGCGCGTTCGAGCGGCAATGGAACTACGACGCGAGCTATCTGCGGGCTCCTCGAGTGACGGTCGCGACATGCCCGAAGCGTGTGGATCCCGCGGACTTCCAAGCACTCGACCTGCGCTGCCACGCGCTTCTGAGCGATGTGCCGCTGCACGACGTCTGGGCGATTCCACTCCAGAACGGCGGGCCCGGTCGGACGATGGGCGAGGTCCGTGCTCTGATGTTTGGCGGCGGGACGCGGCCGCACGTCGCGGTTCGAGCGTTGTTTGCGCTGCGGTGGTGGCTCGGCCGCGTGTTCGGATGGGATGACGCGCGTCACGACCCGCCGGGCGCATCGTACGTCCATCGATTGACCGAAGCCGATCGTGCGCTGTCTCAGGTTCCACCAGGGACTCGCGACGGCCGGTTTCGAGTGCTCTACGTCTTGCGTCATGAGGCCGTCAGCGAAATCCGCAATGCGACCGTACACGGCTTCCTGGCGTTGGCCCTCACGCACCGTGAGCAGGGCTACGTTGTCTACGTGGCGATCTACGTGAAAGCCGTCAGTCGCTTCACGGCGGTCTACATGGCCCTCATCGACGCATTCCGCCGATTCGTTGTCTACCCGGCTATCGGCCGCGCCGTTCAGCAGGCGTGGTTGCGAACCTATACATAGAGCAGCATCTCCGGTCGCGGAAGACCGGTGGCGCCCGATACGGAACTAGCCGTAGACAGCCTACGTCCAAAGCCGTAGACTGTCTACGGCTATGACCAACTCGCCTGCCGACCACCGGCTCGACCTCCTTCAAGGGACGCTGGACATGCTCATTCTCCGCACGCTCCAGTGGGGTCCGCGTCACGGTCACGGGATCGGCCAGGCGATCCGCGCGCAGTCGGACGATCTGCTCAAGGTCGAAACCGGCTCGCTCTATCCCGCGCTGCACCGCCTCGTCAAGCGCGGCTGGTTGAAGGCGGAATGGGGCGTGAGCGAGGCCAACCAGCGCGCGAAGTATTACCGGCTGACCGCGGCAGGCAAGGCGCAGCTGCTTCGCGAGCAAGACCGCTGGTCGCGGCTGGTCCACGCCATCGGTCGCATCATGAACCCGGCGACGGCGGATACGGCCAGGTGAAGGAGTAGCCATGCGCCCCGACGAACGCGACCTCGACGAAGAGATCCGCGGCCATCTCGCCATCAACATCAAGGAGCGGATCGATCGTGGCGAGGATCCGGTGCACGCGCGGCGCGCAGCGCTGATGGAGTTTGGCTACGTGCCCGCCGTACGCGACGAGATGCGGCGCGTCTGGTACAGCCGCTGGTACGATCAGACTGAAGCGCTCGCACGAGATATCCGGCTTGCCTTGCGCTCCCTCCTCCGAGCGAAGACCCTGACGAGTACCGTGGTCGTCACGCTGGCCCTCGGCATCGGCGCGAATGCCGCGATTTTCTCCGTGGTTCGCAGTGTGCTCCTCCGTCCGCTCGTCAATCGGGAGGCGGATCGATTGATCTACATCCGTCAGGCCGCCGACGGTCTCGGCCTCCAGAACATGACGTTTTCCGTCCCCGAAATCGATGACTTCAAGTCGCGAGCCACGACCATCTCCGCGTTCGGGGACTTTTCGACCGTCGAATTCACGTTGATCGGGTTCGGAAGGGAGCCGCGGCTGGTCAAGGCCGGTGTGGTCAACGGATCGTTCTTCGACGTGATGGGACTTCACCCGGTGCTCGGCCGGCTGTTGACCCCTGCCGATGACGGCCCCGGGGCGGCGGGCGCGGTCGTGTTGACGCACCGTTTCTGGAAAGACGTACTGAACGGCGACCCGGCGGTGCTGGGCCAGACGGTCAGTCTCGGTTCGAGAGCCGCGAGTGTGGTGGGTGTACTCGAACCTTCGGTGCCCTATCCGACCGAGACCCAGATCATCGCCAACATGGTGACGAGCCCGCACCATCTCGGGGCCACCATGAATACCGACCGCAAACATCGCATGACGGACCTGTTTGGCCGGCTGGCACCAGGCGCCACTGTGGAAGCGGCCCGCGCCGAGCTCACCAGCGTGCACGCGTCGATGCTGCGCGCGCATCCAGACGCGTACTCCTCGCAGGCCCGGATCCACCTGCAGGTCAGGACCCTTGCCGAACAGATCGCGGCGCCCGCACGGACCATCCTCCTCGTGCTCATGGCGGCGGCTGCGGTGGTGTTCGTGATCGCGTGTTCGAACGTGGCCAACCTGATCCTGGCCCGGTCGGTCCGCCGTGAGGGAGAACTGGCCGTGCGTGCCGCGCTCGGCGCGGGCCGCGCCGCGCTCCGTCGCACGCTGCTCGCCGAAAGCCTGGTCCTCTGTGCGGCTGGCGCGGGCTTCGGCCTCCTGCTGGCGCAGCCGCTCGTGAGCGTGGCGGGCGGCTATGCTTCGCGCTTTTCCGTTCGCGCGCTCGACGCCACGGTGGACGCCAGCGTGCTCTGGCTCGGCGTAGGCCTGGCTCTCGTGGCGGCCGTACTGCTCGCCTACATTCCCCGGCTCCCCTCGTCCGATCGCTCCGGCGGGTTGGGGCTGTCCGGCGGCAGCGTGCGGATCACACCCGGGACGAACCGCCGACTGCGCATCTTTGCGACGACGCAGATCGCGTGCACCTTCGTGCTACTGGCCGGCGCCGGCATGTTGGTCGCCACCTTGACGGCGCTGCAAACCGCGCACACCGGCTATGACCTGCGACACGTCCTGGCGATCGACCTTCCAGACAGACTCGCACCAGGCTTACGCGACCCTTCGAGGGAGAGTGTCCTCCGGGAAGCCACGCGGCGGATCGGCGAGCTGCCAAGTGTGGAGGGTGTCGCGCTCGGAGGGGCCGTGCCCTGGCGCGACCGCAGCACCACAAGAGTGCAGTTCGTCGCCGACGGGTATCAGCCCGCGAACGGCGAAGACAGCCCGACGGGCCGGTTGCGCTACGTTTCTTCTCAGGTACTTCTGTACTCGGCGTCCCACTTCTCGCAGGCCGGTACTTCACCGACGACGACCGTGACAGTAAGGAGCTCGTGGCCATCGTCAACCAGAGCGTGGCGCAGCGGCTGTTCCCGAACGGTGACGCGCTCAACCGTCGTCTCACGCCCACCAATCTGGGAACCAATCTTGGAAGTCCAAATCCCAGCCGCATCGTCGGCGTCGTCGCCGACGTGGACGAGGACAACGTCGTGCAAGAGCCGTCGATGATCGTCTACTACTCGGCTCGCGGCGCCGGCGGCCGTCTCTTTGTCCGTGCCGCAGGAGATCCGCGCGCGCTCATCCCATCCGTGACGCGGACGATCCGCGAGGTCGCCGCCGATCAGGCAGTCGAGCGCCCCGCTGCGCTCGAGGACATTCGTGCTGAAGTTTTGGCGCCCGAGCGATTGAACGCGTTCGTGTTCTCGGCACTGGGCGGCATCGCCCTGCTCATCGCGATCGTCGGCGTCGCTGGCGTGCTGGCATTTTCCGTGAGCGCGCGGACGCGTGAGTTCGGTGTGCGATTGGCGGTCGGCTCGACGCCGCGGGATCTGCGGGCCGGCGTACTTCGGGACGGCGTGAGGATTGCCGGGATCGGCATCGCGGCCGGTGCGACCGGTGGCTTCGCGCTCGTCCGCGTGGCGGAGGCATTCTTCGGGAACGTGCAATTGCCCGGCGCGCTGCCATTGATGGGCGCCGCGGTCGTACTCATCAGCGCGGCGATCGCCGCGTCATTCATGCCGGCCACTCGCGCGTCCCGAGTCGATGTCCTACAGGCGCTTCGATCGGAGTAACGCCCCTCGACCGGCGCGTCAGAAGGCCCTGTGATGCTGCCCGGCATGGTGAGCCGAGGTTCGTGCGTGAGGCAGACGTCCGGCGGGCCGCTATGCGCGCCCCCCTTGATCACCACGCGGCGGTTGCGGGCCCGACCTTCTTCGCCATCTCGCTACTCACTTCGCAACGCCTCAGTGGGATCGATGCTCGCTGCCCGGCGGGCAGGCGACACGGTGGCGACAATCGCCGCGGCGATCAGCGTGGCCATCGCGACGCCGTAGGCCCGAGCGTCCCCGGGATCGAGTCCGAACAGGAATCGCCCGGCCAGGCTCGACAACGACCACGCGGCGAGACCACCGACGACGAGCCCGGCGGCGACAAGGCCGCCGGCGTGGCCGGCGACGCCCGCGACCACCCGTCCGCGGGTCGCGCCGAGCGCCATGCGGATGCCGATCTCCCTCGTCTGCTGCGACACGAGATAGGCCAGCACGCCGAAAAGGCCGACCGCCGCAATCGCCAGGCCGAGGACGCCGAAGAGGCCGAACATCAGCATGTTCAAGCGACGTTCGGCGGTCTGTGCCGCGACGAGGTCGTCCATCCGGGCGACGTACCGCAACGGTTCCCGTGGCACGACCTGCGCGACGACGGCCCGCAGGCCGGGCAGCGCCTCATTCGGGTCGCCGCTGGTGCGCAAGAGGAGGTAGCCGGAACGACTGGGCCTCTGCGCCATCGGGAGGTAGACCTCGGGATGCGGGCTGACCTCGAAGCTGGATTGCCGCGCGTTGGCCACGACGCCGACGATCCGCCGATCGGCGCCTGCGACGACGACGGTGCGTCCGAGCGGCTCGTCGCCGGCAAAGAACATTCGTACAGCCGCGTCGCTCAGGATGACGACGGCTTCCGCGCCATCACGATCATCGTCGCCGAAGTACCGGCCGTTCCTGAGAGGAATGGCCAGCGTCCGGTGGTAGCCAGCGGTGACGACCTTGACGCTCACGCTCATGTTGGGGTCGATCGGCTGGCCCGGCGCCCGCAGCGCGTCGATCCACAGGTTGACGCGCAGAGGAATCCCCGGGGACGCGGCCGCGGCGTCGATGACACCCGGCAACTGCCGCGCACGATCGACGATCTCAGCGAATTCCAATCGCAGATCGGGCGGCGCCGATCCGGGACTCGTGCGAGGAAAGACCTGCGCCGTCAGGACGTGGTCGCTCCGGAAGCCCGGATCGACTCGCATCACGTTGACGAAGCTGCCGGTGAAGAGCGCGGCGCCGACCAGCAGCACGACGGCCAGCGCGACCTCGGCGACGACGAGCGCCGCACGGGCGCGACGACGGCCGCGGCTCGTGCCGCCGGTACGGGAGCTGTCGCTGAGCACGGTCGAAAGCGTCGGACTGGATCCCTGCAAAGCGGGAACGATGCCCGAGACGAGTCCTGTCAAAAGCGCGGCGGCCCCGGCGACTGCCAGCGCGCGCGCATCGATACCGATCGTGGCCACGCGCGCGAGGCTTTCGGGCAAAGCGGCCGCCAGCACGCGGACGCACAGCCAGGCCAGGGCGAGAGCGACGATGGTTCCCGCAAACGACACGACGAGGCTCTCGATCAGCGCTCGCTGTACGAGTCGACCACGGCTGGCGCCGAGTGCCGCACGCACCGCCGCATCGCGCTGCTGCACGGATGCCCGCGCCAGCCAGAGGTTTGCGACGTTCGCGCACGTGATGAGCAGCACGATGCCCACCGCGGCAAGGAGCATGAGCATCCACGACCGCGTGGAGCCGCCGACGAGGTGATCGCGCAGCGGGCGGACGCCGACCCCTCGCCCGGTGTTCGTCGCCGGATTGGCGGCGGCCATCCTCTCCGCGATCTGGGACATCTGGGCCTGTGCCTGCGCAATCGCCACGCCGGGGTCCAACCGGGCGATGCACTGCAGGTAGATTGAGCGCCCGCGGCCCCGCACGCGCTCCTGCGGCGTCGGGACCCACGGCATCCAGATCTCGGCGGGCTGCGCCGCACCCGGTGGATAGCTGAAGCCGGCCGGCATCACGCCGACGACCTGGTAGGGCTCACTGCTCAACGGCAGCGTGCGTCCCACCACCGACGGATCGCCTCCGAATCGCCGCTGCCAGAAGGCATGGCTCAGGACGACGACGTGATCGCTTCCGGTCACCTCGTTCCGCGAAGTGAAGGGTTCGCCCATCAGGGGGCGCAATCGAAGCACGTCGAAGAAGCTCGCGGTCACGCGGTGGACGACGACGACCTCGGGCTCGCCGCCGGCCGGTTCGAGGGTGTACTCGTCGGTGTCGGCGACGGCCGCAATCGACTCGAAGACGCGTTGCTGCGCCGCCCAATCCAGGTAGTTCTGCGGCTCGATTCTTCCGAGCGCGTCGGGATCGGGCGGCTTGGCACCGGGCATGCCGGCCATCGGGGTCTTCGGAGCGCGGACCGGTCCTGCACCGCCGCGGGTCGGGCCGCCGGAACGGCTGGCGCCCGTCACCGCCCGCTCGCCGACAGCGACGATACGATCGGGATCGGGGAACGGGAGCGGGCGAAGCGCCACGGCGTCCACCAGGGAAAAGATGGCGGTCGTCGCACCGATGCCGAGCGCGAGCACGAGCAGCGCGCCGATCGTGAAACTCGGCGTCGCCCCGAGGGCCCGAATCGCATGGCGCAGATCGATGGCGAGGCTGTCGAGCGAGAACGCACGCCCGGGGCCAACCGGTGGCGGCTCGCGCCAGTGGGCCTGGTGGAGCGACCCCAGCAGTGCCGTGAGGCGCGCGCCGCTGAACTCGGTCCGGGCGATGCGCGCCGCCTCGTCGGGCACGTGCCCGCTCGCGACGAGCTCACGCCAGCGATCGTCGAGATGCTGCGACAGCTCCTCGACGATCTCGGCCTCACGCGCCGGTGCGATCGAGAGCGCCGACAGGCGCGCGCGGATGTCAGCGCTCCAGTCGGGCCTCGACGTCGCTTGCCCTGTGCCGGTCGAAGGATCACACTTCGACTCCACTCGGTTTGATGGTGAGTCCGTCGAACCATCAGACATGTTCCGCTCCTGTGACGAGGCGCACCGCCTCCACGAAGGAGTCCCAGGTTTGGCGCTGCCGCGACAGCACCTTGTGGCCGGTTGCCGTCAGGCGATAGAAGCGGCGCCGACGCTCACCGGGCTTCTCGACCCATGCGCCCTTGATCCACCCCCGCTCTTCGAGGCGATAGAGCAGCGGGTAGAGGGAATCGAGGTGGAACACCAGCCTCCCGCCAGACCGGGTTTCGATGAGCTTCCCCAGTTCGTAGCCGTGCCGGGGCCGGGCCTCCAGCACCGACAGCAGGAGCAGTTCGGCGGCGCCCTTCTTCAGTTCGCGGTCCAGCGCCTGGAGGTCGATGTCTGTCATAAGCAGATACTGCCCTGTGAGACGGGGCAGGCGCGGCGTTGGTTGGGGAGGCGGCGGGCGGGAAACCGGAAGTCAGCCGTTGCCGTACGCAGGGGCTGCGTCGTTCAACGTCATTGATTGCCGCAGCCTTCGCGGTTGATGGCTGAATCCATGGCCGCAAACCGGGTCGCGGCGATCGCCATCGGCGCGAAGACGGCTGGAAGTGCAAATTGCCGTGCTAGCATGACCCGACTCAAGCGTGAGCGTGCTCATTCATCAGTGGAGGCGCGGCATCATGTCGGCGTTCGAGACGATCAAGGCGGCAAACGCCGCGTTCGGCCGGAACGATCCTTCCGTGCCGATCGCCGGCGAGAGCCGCGATCTCCTTTGACACCGCAGCCTTATGCACAGCAATATGTTGCTGTGAAGAATATGTATGCCCGAATTCTCGATCGCGAGCTCAAGAAGGGCAGCGCCGAGCTCGTGATTCTGGCACTGGTCGACGCGCGGCCCCGTCACGGGTACGAGCTGAGCCAGATGATCGAACAGCAGTCGGACGGCGCCGTCCGCTTCACGGTGACGTCCCTCTACCCGCTGCTGTACCGGCTTGAAAAGCGCGGCTGGATTCAGGGGCGGTGGGTCGAAAAGGCCGGGCAGCGTCGGCGTCGTTATTACCGGATCACCAGGCCGGGACGGCAGGTGCTCGCGGAGCAGCGCCAGGGCTGGGAGCGATTCGTCGCCGCGATCAATCGGATCGCCCAGGTTCGCCATGCGTGACTGGAAGGCAGAGATTACCAGTCGGCTGCCCGACCCCTCAGCGGTGCGCCAGGACGTCCTCGAGGAGATGGCGCAGCACATCGAAGAACGCTACGAAGCGCTGATACGACGCGGCCTCCCGGAGGGCCAGGCGTACACGGAAGTGCTCGAGGAGCTGACCGATTCGGCTGCCCTCACCGCAATGCTGCGTCCGACCGGGCCAGCTTCGTCTGCCGTACTGCCTGTGCCAGGCGGCGGCCGAACAGGCGGTTGGATGACGCGGTTGGGGCCGGATCTTTTCCAGGACCTTCGGTACGCCGCGCGGACCCTGCGGCGGAACCCCCGATTCACCTTCGTCTCCATTCTGGCTCTCGCGCTCGGCATTGGCGTCAACACGGTGGTGTTCACGGCATACAAGGCCGTCGTCGCGAGGCCCCTCGACGGTCGCGATCCCAGCACGCTGGTCAACATCGCACAACGCCTCCAATCCGGCGCGACGATGGCGCTGTTCAGCTATCCGGATTTCGAAGCCTACCGTGATGGCCTGCGCTCGTTGAGCGGCGTCATCGCAGTCTCGATCGAGCAACTGACGCTTTCGGCCGCCGATGGCGCCGTGCGATACCGCCGCTCGGACACGGGCGCACTGCTGTCGAGGCTCGGGCTCCTGCCGCCTCCGGCGGTCAATACGGAGATTGCTTCGACCTTCGTCGTATCGGAGAACTACTTCGCGGTGTTGGGCGTGGCGCCCATCCGTGGCCGGGCATTCGACGCCATGAACCCGGCGGAGCTCGCCGCCACGCCCGCCGTCCTGATCAGCGAGAACTATTGGAACGACCGTTTCGCTGGCGACCCGGACATCGTCGGAATGGTCGTTCGCCTCAACGGTGCAGCCTTCGCCATCGCGGGCGTCACCCCTGCGAACTTCACCGGGACCAGCGTCGCTGTGCCGAACTTCTGGTTTCCGCTCAGTCTCTACCCTTCAATCCATCCCGACGATAGTCGACTGCGTGATCGAGAGAACCGGTGCTGCCGGATGTTCGGGCGGCTGGCCCCAGGCGTCACGATGCGTGAGGCGCAGGCCGAGGCCACGGTCCTGTCCTCGAGCGTGCACGCGCTGCACGAACCGACGTCAGACCGCGATCGACCCACGCATGTGGTCATCTCGCCGGGTTCGCCGTTGCCTGGCATCAATGCCCGCCTCAGGCTGACGATCGCGCTCATCATCGCGGCGACGACGATGGTGCTGGTGATCGCCTGCGCGAACGCCGCTGGACTGCAGCTGGCCCGCGCCACGGCGCGTCAGCAGGAGCTCGGGGTGCGATTGTCGCTCGGCGCCAGTCGATCGCGCCTCATTCGGCAATTGCTGACGGAGAGCGCGCTGCTCGGCGTGCTCGCAGGGGCCGCGGCGCTGCCGGTGACGTGGGCGTTCATGCGGCTGGCGGTCATCAAGTGGACGGAACAAATGCCCGCTGAGATCACGCTCGTTCTCGACGTCACGCCCGACATGAGCGTGTTTGCCTACGTGCTGGCGCTCTCGCTGTTCGCCGGCCTGGTGTTTGGCCTCGCGCCTGCCCTTGCGGGTTCTCGCTCCGCGCTGTTCAGCGCTACCCGAAGCACCGGTGCGTCGCTTGGTCGTGGCCGATTGCGGCATGCACTGATTGCCGCCCAGGTCGCCGTCTCGCTGACGCTGATGATCGCGGGCGGACTCCTGGTGCGCAGCGCGATTCAGGCGCTCACGATGGACACCGGCTACGACGCGGACCGTGTCGTCGCCGTCACGCTGCAGGGCTCGGGTGAGCGGAGGGACACGAGCCAGGCGACCGCGGCTGTGGTGAACGATCTGCGCGACCGCATTGCGGCGGTGGCTGGGGTGACCGCGATTACCAGCGCGCGCGCCCCGAGCGACCATGGTGCGCGCCGTGCCGCAGTCTCGTTGAGTGGAGACGCTCCGTCGGAGCGCAACGCTCACGCGACGGTCTACTACACGTGGGTCCAGCCCAACTACTTCGACACGCTCGGCATCGCGTTGATCAGGGGACGCGGCTTTGCCGCGCCGGTCGAACAGGCCCACGTGGCGGTCGTCAGTGAGGCTGCGGCGCGACGTCTCTGGCCCGGGCAGGATCCCATCGGCCGGACGGTACGGTTCAGCACGGCCGGCCAGTTTCACACGAAGAACGAGCTTCTGCCCGATGGTCCGACCTGGCAGGTCATCGGCGTCGCTCGTGACACGCGCGGCGGGGCCATGGACGGTAGTGACACACAGCAGGTGTACGTACCCCTGCCGATGGACCGCGTGCAGGACTACCCGCTCCTCCTGCGGACCAGGGTCGACCCGACGGTCGTTGTGGGCAATCTCGCGCCCGTGATCGCGCAGGTGGATCCGGGCTTGTCGGTCACGACCACCACGTTGCAGGCCATGCTTCGCCGTACCGACGCCTTCCTTGCCGCAAGTTTCTCGGCGGCGATTGCCTCCAGCATCAGCGTGTTTGGATTGCTGCTCGCGTCGATGGGCATCTACAGCACGGTGAGCTACGACGTGGTCCTGCGTACGCGCGAAGTGGGAATCCGCATGGCGATAGGGGCGCAGAAGCGCGACATTCTCAACGTCGTCATGCGGGGAAGCCTTCGAGCGGTACTCGTAGGCCTTGCGGCAGGAGTCGTGCTTGCTTCGGGCGCGGCGCGCCTTCTGCGCGGCGTCTTGTACGGTGTTGGTGCGGTCGATGTGATTTCGTTCGCTGCAGCCTCATTGCTGTTCCTCACTATCGCGCTGGCTGCCAGTTGGCTGCCGTCCCGGCGAGCGATGCGCATCGATCCACTCGTGGCGCTTAGAGATCAGTAGGCCATCGACGGCCGTTGCGCTACTTGCGAAGCTCGACTCCCAGCCGCGCGCGCGCCAGTTTCCAGTCGCGCATCACGGTCTGCGGAGATACGCTCAGGGTTTCAGCCGTCTCGTTCACGCTCAACCCCGCGAAGAACCTCAGCTCGATGACCTGAGCGCGACGCGGATCTTCTGCGCGAGAGCGGTGGGTGGTGGTAACTGCCGTCGCCTGACCGGTCGCGTACGCGTCCGGTCCCAGCGCAGCTGGAGGACGGCACGTGGTTCGTCAGGACCCGCGCTTTCCCTGTTCAGCGGTACTTCGAAACCGGATTTCCGCACGGGGCGAGCCAGTTCATCTCGACGGCCGCCACAGGCTGGGCCACGATCGCGTTAGCGTATACGCTCGACGAGAGACAGTGACCGGGCGCCGGCAAGTCCTGATAAGGGGTTGCCTTGCCGTCTGTCCGGCGTCGCCTCGGGAAACGATGTCAGCGGTTCGGACGGCTCACGCCCGGCGGCGATCCCGCGGCGGGCACGGCACGAACGATGAACCGTTGCGGCGCCGGGCCGTGGTGGTAGAACGGGAAGCACCCGACGAGCGTCACCGCGGGATCGGGCGTCGGTTCGATCACGCTGACGTCGTCGGGCGTGGTGATCGGATCCACTCGACCCGGTATTGCTCGGTCGCGACGGGCGTGTCCAGCACGAGCGCGTCGCCTTCCTTCAGATCCTTCAGAACCCGGAAGAAGCCGTCTCGGTGGGCGGCTATGCCGACGTTGCCCCTCGTCCCGGGTAGGGCCGTGTCCTCGATGCGGCCGGCCGCGAGGTCGAGTACCGCATCGGACGTGCCGTCGTAAACCGGCACCTCGAGCTCGAGCCGCGGGATACGCAGGATGGCGAGCGTCGGCGGCGTTTCCTGCTCCAGTGCGGCCTTGTAGGCTTTCACCCGGCCCGGCGACCAGAGCTTCATGTCGACCTTCCCGCTCCACGTGAGCTCGCGCGGCGGAGGAGGCGGCGGCGGAGGAGGCGGCGCGGAAGCGGTTGCGGCGTGTCAGCAGCCCGGTTGGTGGCCTGAGGGCCGTCCGAGCCCCTGCCGCACGACGGCAGTGTCGCCGAGAGAACGACCGTAAAGGCCGCGACAAGAAGACCGCGGTTCGAGAAGGTACCGGCGTGCAACCATCACGGATACCCCTTACAAGACGCCTGGCGCTTGACGTCGGCCCGCGAAGGGGAAACGCGCGCGCCAGGATCAGTTCTTGTGTCGTTTCAGCTTAGGGCCGCGCCCGGCACGACCGAACCTGCGACCCCGGGCTTAGACGTTATCCGGGGCGAGGCCGCTCGAGGCAGCAGCACAGCGCTGCTGCCGCACTGCTCCGGAGGCCACTTCAACTCGAAGCCGCCCGGACGCACTCGCCGCAGCATCAGATTGTCAGTCAATTGTCAGTCGAGCCCAGCCGATCCGGGCGAGCAAAACACTATTCCAGCCGAATGAGCGTCGGCAGGCAATTCTTTCGGCAGTATGGCACCTCGGCTGAGCTGGCGCAATGCGGTGTGGACCAAGCGATCACGGTTGGATGTGCCGATGGGCGACTTGGACCATCCCCGGTTGAAGCCGCTCGGCCGGACGTCCACCCGTGGTCACGCACTCCTGACGAAGACGCTGGAGGCGGCTGAGCTCGGCAGTTCGCTGCTAATCAGTTCGTGGTGGCCTCGGCGATCGGGTGTCTTTTCGGCCTGATCTTTCCGTGAGTTGGAATCGAGCCACTACGTGCGAAAGGGCAGGAGATCTCGCAGACGCGAGTCGCGCAGGTAGAGTCCGAGCCAGGAGAGTACTCCGAGGACTACCGGGAACAGGAACCACGGGTCCTGCGCGCGCACTTGCGTCGCGGTTGCGCCACCCAGATAGCCGGTGACGAGGATGCAACCGAGTACGCTGGTTTGGGGGATCAGCATCAGGATGGTCGAGGCGAGCAGAGCCAGTCCGACGGGTGTCGCAAGCGAAGCCGGATACCCGAACTTCGTCATGCCCTCGATGTACGGCGCGAAGCCCGCTACTCGCCCGCCGCCATCGACGAGCAGAAACAGGCCGACAAACCCCGTCAGCACCCATCCCGTCCGGACGAGGCCCTGGCTCGTGCTCATCGGGGTCGAGACGTTGACGTCAGCCACGGGGCGCATCCGGACCAGGCCGCTGTTCGATCATCGGGCGCACCTCGGTCTCGCCTTGCCACCCGCTCCAGTGCTCCCGGTGCAGCTCCATGAATTTCTTCGCCCACTCGATCGCTTCCTGCTTCGACCCGACGTTGAAGATCGTGTACCCGCCGACGATCTTCTGACCGAACCCAAACGGCCCTTCGCTCGTCGAGATCTGGCCGCCGTCGAGTCGCACGAGCGCACCAGCCGCTGTCGGCATGAGGCCGGCTGTTTCGACCAGCACGCCCGCCTGCTTCGCTTCGTCGCCAAGTCTAGCGATCGCCTGGAACAGCACCGGCGGCGGAGGCCCGAGGTTCGTGTCTTCGGCGGACTTGATCAGGGTCATGAAGCGCATCGAGTCGGGCTCCTTCCGACTCACCATAGAAATTCGGGCTGCGGGCTGTCTTGTATAAAAACGACAACTGTCGCGTCGCCCGGGCCACCTCCGACGGCGTCTGCCCGATCAGGTATTTGAACGAGCGCGTGAGGTGCGGCTGGTCATAGTAGCCGGCCCGATGAACGACATCGATGATGGGAACGCCCTCTCGCAGCAGGTTGGTCGCGTACCGTGCGCGTTCGATCGTCCGATATGCGGCATGCGAAATGCCGGTCGCACGGGCGAAGCGCCGCTGGGCGGACCGCTCCGAGACTCGGTGACGTCCACCGTCGATCACCCTTTCGACGATGGGATCACAGGCAATCAAGCCTTTGCGCACGAGCCGGACGACGAACGTGTCTGCATTCTCGTACGTGGGGTACTCCCACGCCGAACCGTTCAGCCAGAACGATCGCGTGGAGGCTCCAGGCAGCGTGACATCACGCCGATCGCGAAGCGTTCCGGGAAGAAACGCCGGCCAGAAGGTTCCCAGCTTGAAGCGGACCCCCACCCAGTCGCCATCATCGGGACAATCGGCGGGCGTGGCCCTGGTTTCGGGCCCGCGGACGGTGAGAAAGGCCCGGCGGTGAAGCCGGGTGACCACCATCTCCCAATGACCGGCCACAACCGACAGAAACTCGCCAGCACGTTCGCTCCGCGCCGTCCAGATGCGCTCGACGAATGGCGAATCCGACGCGCGATCTTCAATCGTCAGTAACCTCTGCTGCATCGCGGGCCAGCCTTGACTGTGAGATGTCAACGCTCCTTGTCACAAGCATCGGTTCGTTCGCTCCGACATCTCGTCATCTGTTCGCGGGTGCTTGGCGCGCCGCTCGACGCGATCACCTTGCTGCACTGCGCTGAGCACCGTGCCCAGGTTCCCAACAAGCAAGTCTTACCTCACCTCTCCAATCATTCCACGCCGAAGTTGACAAGAGGGACGGAGTTCGCAAACTGCTGGAGGATGAAGCTCAGCGGGCAGTAACCCTCGCCGTGTCTGTGCGTTCACTCCTGCGGCGGCCCCAACAAGTGCGCCACCCGTCCGAAATCTGTCTACAGATCTCGGACTGCCCGGAGACGACCCGTCGATCTCTCTGAGGTTGCCTTCGGGGCAGAATGCGGCGGTCTGCCGGATGTCACTCGAGACGGTGTGCCATGGTTGCGGTCGCTTCGTCCAGCGGGAAGAAGCACTCGATGCGCAGTTCCTGGAGCGTGACGTCCTGTGGCGTGCCCAACACCGTGACCGCAGAGAAGAAGTGAAGAGCCCGTCCGCTGTGTCGAAAGCTGACCGGAACCACCGGCACCAGGGGCGTACCGAGGCCGAGGCCGGGTGACCGCCAGCGCGCTGGAACGCCAGGATAGGCGAGTATCTCCGACAACAGCTGCCGTCCCGCCTCGTCGAGCGCCCCGCCAATGGCTTCGCGATGAACACGACGCACGAGGGCCTGAGCCACTGCCTCCCAGTTTTCGACGAAGGGGCGCAACCCTTCCGGATGGAACATCAGGCGTAGCACGTTGCCGGCGCCGGGCGGCGTCCGGCCGCCGAGCAGCATCCCAAAGAAGCGTGATGCCGCCCCGTTGGTCTCGACGATGTCCCAGTGCCGGTTCATGACGACGGCGGGATAGGGCTCCTGCTGTTTCAAGATTGCATGGATCGCAGCTCTGACTGGCGCGAGCTCGGGATCGTCAAGTGTGGACTCGCAAAACATCGGCGCAAAGCCTGCGGCCAGCAATAACGCGTTTCGCTCCCGCAACGGGACGGCCAACGTATCCGCCAGGAGGAGCACCATCTCACGGCTCGGCTTCGCGCGCCCTGTCTCGAGGAAACAGACGTGGCGCGGCGACACGTTCGCTTCGTGCGCGAGAGCCAGCTGGCTCAAGTTCCTCGCCCGGCGCCAGAACTGCAGCAATGGTCCGATCGAAGGACGGCTCTCACCGTGAGCCTGGACGTGGGCCATGGCGACCATTATGGGGTCGCCCCGCGCACGCACAATTCCCCCGCAGGTAAGCGCCGCGTTCGGCGCCGCAAGACGTGCATCAGCAGGCGGCGCCCCGTGTCGGAGAGACTCGACGGCATCACGGTCGACACCTTCTTCAAGGCCATGGCCCTGTGGAAGGCCACACACCAGCCGGATTCGTTCTCGTCCGCAGCCGACAGCAGAAGCGCTTGCACTTCACCGGGCGAAAGGCGGTCTCCGTAGCCAGCCCACGAAGGGCGAGGAATCCTTTTCAGGAGCGCCGGCGACTCCGCCCTGGTCGCCGCGAGGTTAGGTATGACGCCGACCGTCGCCCTGGAAACGCCGAAGGGCTTCTGCCGCCGAGCCCGGAGCGGATTCTGGTGTGTGAACCTCGTACCTCAAGTCCATCATTTCTGCACCACGCCATCGCGGAACGAACGCCAAATGTCCAGGAACTCGTCCCGCACGTCGGCTGGGTATTTCTTCTCGTCCATGCCGTCCGAGATGATCTTCATGAACGCCGACCAGTTCCCATCAGTGATGCCAAGCCCGTCGTGCACCTGCGGCATCGGGCGGCCGACATATGCGCAGGGACCACCGGTCTTCTGACAGATCAGTTCAACGACGAATTGGAACTGTCGCTGCTGGCTATCCTTGCCGTGTCCGCGGAACATGTGTGCGAGTTCGGGGTGCTGCGCGACGCGAGGGAACACGAGTGCAACATAAGACGCGATGCCGTCGTACCCGCCAAGGCGCTGATAAAGTGTCGGGCGTGATTTCGAAGTCTCACCTTGCGCCACCGCGTGCGCAGGGTTGAACGCGACACCCCAGAGGAGCGCACCGAGCACGGCCGCTCGCCCCCTGGGTGACAATTGCAGGCTTCTTCCAAAGACCATCATCTCAGTCTCCTTGCGTTCGCCACGATTCGGCGATGACTCAGTATGAAGGTCGCTGTTGGAAGCTCAATTCCCAACGAAGTAAGCGGCGTCCCACGGTATCGAGACGCGCGTGGTCGGTCCCTGACGCGCGGCCAAGTGTCGGAACGATCGCCTCAACCTTGTGGCGGCGAAGCAATCCTATCGATTGCCTGCACCAATCGACGGGCGAAGTCGATGGATGCAGGTCTCGGCTGGCTCGTTCGATGGAGCTGCAACGTTCGTCGTGCCGCTTCAACCTGGCGACCGAGGTCGCGCGTTCTGCGCAACACACCGGGCGGCGGCCACACCGGAGTGGCTGAAGGGATTCTTGGGCGATTCGTCGAACGGGAACAGGCCTACCAGAAACACACGTTGCCGACCGACGCGCGCACTGCGACGCTCGGCCGGAGCTGGCTCGCGTACGTCTCGCCACGTGGTGACTTCACCTATGCGCGACCGGTTGCCGTGCTCGTGAATCGCTGGACGGGCAGCATGGGTGAAGGGCTGGCGATCGGGTTCGAGGCGACCGAGGCGGGTAAGGTCGTCGGGACGGCGATGGCGGGCCTGGTGGGTGCGACGACGCGAATCGTGCTCCCGCGCACGGGCATCGGTATCAGTCTTCCGGTCGAGCGCCTGTACCACGTGAACGGGACGCCACGAGAAGAGTTTCGGCCGCCGGTGCTCGTGGATGTCGCAGCGGCTGCCCCAGGTAGGGATCCGTTTGTTGAAGCGGCCCTCAGGGTATTTGCCGCAAAGTGATCGAGAAGTTGGGGCACACCGCGTCCTCCGGTGAGGCGGGTTCTGAATCGGTGGCGTCCAACCTGGGTGCGTGAACCATTTGGCGAAGCGCCGCGGAGGCCGATGGGCGCCTCCCACAGACGCGCACAGATCCCTAGTTCCTTGCCGCAGTCGCGGCGACCGTCTCGACTGGCGTCGAGTGCTGCGGCGCGTCATAGGAAAACACGAACGCCTTGAACTCCGGGTGCAGGAAGTCCAATCCGAACTTGTAGTCCTTCATTTCCTTGAACGCCCGGTCAGCAGTCCACCCGTCGTTCTCCATCCGATATACCGCGGTCATCACGCCGGTGCGATGTTTGCCGCCCTTGCAGTGCACGAACACCGGCTGCTGTGCGGGATCGTTGACAATGTCTCGGAACAGCGCGAGCTGCTCAGCCGTTGGTGGCACGCGCGTCATCATGGGAATCCGGTAGAAGCGCATGCCTGCGGCCTCCACCAGCTGGGGCTCATCGTAGTTCTCACCGTCCGCCTGGAGATCGATGACCGTCTTGATGCCCAGGGCCGCGAGATCCGCGTAATCGCGACCGTACGGCTGCTCACCGCGGTAGTAGCCCGCGCTGATGCGCCCGAAATTGCCGATTCGGATATTCGGGACACTGACTGTCGACGACGTGTTCGCTTGCGTGCTGGTCGAAAGCGCCGGCGAGGTCGTGACAACCAACGCAAGCGCAGACGTAGACAGAATTCTCCTCAGGCGCACGGGGAAACCTCCAAAATCTGGATTTCTGATGTCTGGGCGCCATGTCGACGCCCCCTGGTTAATTCAGACTTGTGCTCCACCTATTCTGGCGGGCCTCCCCCGGCGAGCGCATGACCGGGCGGGCCACTCTGTTGACATTTCCCGCCACCCCCGGGTAACTACCTCTCGTGACACAGGTCGGGGCCGTTCACCCGCGGCGTGCGACGACGCCGGGACCGTCCGTCCAGGGATGGATCCTGCCGCACCTCATCCGTTGGGTCGAAACCCAGGGCATCGACACGGCCTGCATCCGGAAGCTGCCCGGCATGGCGGACTTGACGGACCCGGATCTGCGGGTACCGGAAGCGTCCGTCGAAGCGGCGTGGCGCCTGGCGACCACCCTGACGCACGACGAAGCCATCGGCGTGCACCTCGCGGAGTGGCTTCCACGCGGCGCGTTGGATCTGGTCGAGTTCGCGTTTCGTTCGAGCGGCTCGCTGGCGACGGCGCTTCAGCGGCTGGCTCGCTATGGCCGTGTGCTCAGCGACCGGGTCGCCGCACGGATGGAAGCCAACGGCGAAGGGCTGCTCCTTCTGTTCCGCGATGCCGGAAGCACGGTGCTACATCCCGGCCGCGCCGAATTTGCGTTGGCCGCGGTCCTGAAGCTCGCACGCGAGAGCATGGGGCAGGACATCATCCCGCTGCAGGTGAGCTTCGCCCATGCGGCACCGTCGGAGGAGATGGAGTACCGGCGGTTCTTCAGAGTGCCGGTGCGCTTCGGCGCGGGCTCGACGTCGATGATCCTGAGTAACCTGGATGCGGCGAGGCCGATGCTGGAGGCCGATGAAGCGTTGTCATCGATCATCCGCCGGCGGCTCGACAAGGCGCTGGCGGAGCGGGACCTGCACGACGTGGGGCCGTTCAGCGGACGCGTGCGGCGCCTGATGGTGGAACATCTGGGCGGGACAGCGCTGACGCCGGCGAGCGTGGCAAGGGCGCTCGCCGTCAGCCGCCGGACGCTGAGTCGCCGGCTGGCAGGCGAGCGGACATCGTTCCGCGACATCCTGAACGATGTCCGCCGGGAGTTCGCATGCGCCCTGCTCCAGGATCGCAGCTTGAGCGTCGGCGACATCGCGTTCTTCCTGCAGTACTCCGAGCCCGCCGCGTTCCATCGGGCGTTCCGCCGCTGGACCGGCCAGACGCCGCGGGATTTCAGGGTCGCCGTCATCGGCTGACCGGCTCTCACCCGGGCGTTGGAGCGGCTCTTCGCAGATCGTCTCTTTTTCGAGGGATTCGTTTGTCCGTCACCGCGCCCACGAAATATGTGGGCGGGTGGCCGAAAGGCGCCGCTGATGGCATGGAGTCGAGCGCCGCGGAGGTGAACATGAAGACCGAAGGAAAGACGTCGCATCTTTCCGGACGGGACTGGACAGCCGAATCCGCACAAAGTGGGCTCGACTGGCCGCGGCCAACGCCAGTTGAGCAGCAACCCACGAACTGTCAATGACTTGAAGATTGACCTCCCTAATGACGTCTGAACGTGACCATCGGATCCACGCGAGCGGCCCGCATCGCAGGCACCCACGTGGCCAGCGACGCGACGAACGCCATCAGGGCGGAGGTCGACGCGAAGGCCGCCAGGTCAAATGGCTTGACACCGATCAGCGCGGCCGCCAGCAGCTTCGCAAACACAAGCCCCCCGCTGAGGCCGATTGCCACTCCGACAGCCACCAGGCGCAGACTGGACCCAAACACCGTCCGCATCACGTCGCTGCTCATGGCTCCCAGCGCCATCCGGATCGCGATCTCGTGTGTTCGCTGGCTGACCATCAATGAGACGACGCCATACAGCCCCACGGAGGCCAGCACCAGAGTAAGCGCGGCGATGAGCCCGGCCGCCGCGGCAAGGAAGCGAAACGGCGCATACGTTTGCTCCAGCGACGCTTCAATCGCGCGTACCGGCGCTCTCAAAGCCGGATGAACGCCAGCCGCTGCAGTTCGCAATGTCGACTCGGCCCATGATACCGACCAGGACGGCGCACGGAAAATCGCGTAGGCGGGCTTGGGGCCAATCGGACGATACACGTAAGCGTCTTCCGGCCGCCAGAGAAGGCCGACTCTCGCGTTGCTGACCACACCAACGACCTGGCGGGGTACTTCATCGTCAGCGAGCTGGATTGTTTTCCCTAGCGCCTCTTCGGCGGGCCAGATGCGAGACGCGGCTCCTTCGCTGACGATGGCGACTGGCGCGTTCGTCTTGGTTTCGGGCTCAGTGAAGTCCCGGCCTCGGAGCAGCGAAATACCGACGGTCCGGAAGTACCGCGGACCGACGTTGTTGTACGCCACGCGCAGCGCGGCACTCTTGAGGTCCACCTGAGGAGACATTCCGCTCAGAGGCAGCTTGTCGCAGGTGCTCAGCGATTCGATCTCCGGAAGGTCGGCCAACCGCGCCAGGAGTTGTGCTGCAGCACTGCGGTCCAGCAATGGATCGGATTCGCCACTCAGACCGGGCGAGGTGGAGTAGAGATGCGCGGTCTTGAAGCCGGGGTCCATTGCCTCGACGAACCACATACTGCGGAGCAGAAGGCTCGATCCCACCAGCAGCGCAAGACAAATCCCGACCTGCGCCACCACCAGGGCGTCCCGGAAGCGCGATCGCATGTCCGTCACAGTGGCCCTTGCCGAGTTGAGTGCTGGTGCGAGCCCGAACAGAACCGCGGCGGCGATGGAGATCGCGAAAACGAAGGCAAAGACGCGCCAATCCGGGTTCAGGTGGATCGTGAATGCATCCTTGTAGCCCGACGGCAGCGGGACTCGCGATAGAACGGCGGGATAGCCCAACCGAATCGCTACGTGAGACGCGGCCAGCCCTGCAATCCCGCCTAGCCCACCGAGCACCGCGCTCTCGGTGATCAACTGCCGGACCAGGCGGCGATACGACGATCCGACGGCCAGACGGATCACGATCTCCCGCCGTCTTCCCACCGCGCGCGCGAGAAGAAGATTCGCGACGTTCGCACACGCGATCACCAGCACCAGGCCAACCGCGAGGCTCATCGGCACGACGAGCGGCATGAACTCCTTCAGATTGACGAACGTCGACGCGTCGGTGATGCTGATTCGCGCGGTCCGAGGTTCTCCTTCGCCGATGCTCGCTGCCGGCAGATTGATCGCAGCGGCAGCCTGCGCCGAAAACACATGGGGCTTCAGGCGTCCGTAGAGTCCAACGGACCTATACGCACGCTCGTTGTACAGCTCATCCCCTGGATCGCCGTGCAATTGCCCCCGCATCGCCAGGGGAACCCAAAAGTCGGGCACGTTCGGCTGAGTGCCGACGAACTCCTTGGCGGCGATCCCGACGACCTCGTAGAGATGGCCGTTGAAGCGAATGTTCCGACCGACGAGCGTCGAATCGCCGCCGAATCGCCTGCGCCAGAAGCTCTCGCTCAGGACAACGACCGCGTGTGCCCGCGGCGTGAGATCATCCTCCGGTGTCAGGAGCCGTCCGAGCGCAGGCTGACCGCCAAGCACCGTGAAATAATTGCCGGAAACCGTCAACCCGAAGGCAAACTCATAGCCGGGAGGAATGATGTCGTAGTCTGTGGCCGCCCGCCCGGCGACGGCGTCACCGAGCGAAACGGGGAGCGGAGCGAGCGCGACCACGCCTGCGAATACATCGTTGCGGTCGCGGATGTCGCGATAGTCGGCGATGGAGAAGTTCTGAGTCCGTCCGTTGCGATCCAGCGCATTGAGCCTCACCAGTGTTTCCGGCTCACGAACCGGCAACGGACGCAGCACGAAGGCGTTGAAGAAAGTAAACGCGACGGTGTTGATGCCCATTCCCAACGCCAATGTCGCGATCGCGATGGCGGAGAAGGCCGGATTTCTGCGAAGAAGACGCAACGTGAATCGGATGTCCTGAGTCAAGGCGCTACTCCCGGCTCAAGATCGATACGAACGGTTCGGTCGCTCCGTAGACAGCGGGCCTGCCACCCTCCACAATCGAACCTCGATTCTCCAGGGCTTTGCCATCTCGCCTCAGGCCGGCCGAGGTGACCGTCGTTTGGTTGGCGGCCTCTCGCTCAGCGACGTTCCTCGACGTGGGCCGCGCGTCGGCCGAGGTGCGCGAGAACGCCGATAGTCAGCAAAGTCCGGAGGCCAGACGCACAGGCTCCCGTAGACAGGTACTACGCAGGATGATTGGTTCGGTTAACCCGCGGGAGCGATCCACGTGACCACAGCCGATACTCCGCGCCGTCAGCGTCATCACTCGCGGTGATGCTGCCTCTCCGCGTCGCAGTGCCACACGCGCCCGATTGGACCAAACATCAGTGAGCTGTCCAAGAACTTGCATACACTCGCCGAGGTCACCGCTGCGATGCCGGAGGCGAATTCGCCCAATGCGTTCGACGCGGAGAATGCCTGATCGAGCACAAGGAGCACACGAACATGAAGCCAAAGAACACGATCTGCCTGTGGTTCGACAAAGATGCGCACGAGGCGGCGCGCTTTTACGCCGCCACCTTTCCGGATAGTGAAGTGACCGCTGTTCACGAGGCGCCCGGTGACTACCCGGGCGGCAAGGAGGGCGATGTACTCACGGTGGAGTTCACCGTTCTCGGCATTCCCTGTCTCGGTCTCAACGGCGGTCCGGAGTTCAGGCACAGCGAGGCCTTTTCGTTCCAGATCGCGACCGACACCCAGGAAGAGACGGACCGCTACTGGAACGCGATCGTCGGCAATGGCGGCCAGGAAAGTCAGTGCGGTTGGTGCAAGGACCGCTGGGGCCTCTCCTGGCAGATCACCCCGCGCGCGCTGACCGAGGCGCTTGCGGCGGGTGGCGGTGAGGCAAAGCGTGCGTTCGAGGCGATGATGCCGATGAAGAAGATCGACATCGCGACCATCGAGGCAGCGCGGCGGGGCTGAGTGGACACCAGTACGGACGGGCTGTGCGTGGTGGATGAGCTGTCTGGGCCCGTCCCTGAGTAAGGCCTGAACCCTCAGTTCATTCTCCCCGCAAGACCCTCGCCGGATCGATCGATGCGGCGCGCAACGCGGGAACGATGGAGGCCGCAATGCCGACGATGACAAGGAGTGCCGGGCCGAGCGAGAACGAGAGTGCGTCGAGCGGCGACGTGCCGAAGAGCAGTCTTGTCATCAGCCTGGTCAGCAGACTCGCGGCAACGATGCCGAGACCGACGCCGGCGAGTGTCACCGAAACACCCTCACAAAGTACAAGCCTGACGAGCGCGCCACGCGTCGCGCCCAGCGCCGCGCGTACGCCGATCTCGCGCCGCCGCTGCGACACGCTGTAGGACAGTGCGCCGTAGAGGCCGATTCCCGCGAGGCCCATTGCCAGCAGCGCGAAGCCAGAGACAACCGACGCGGCGAAACGCGGTTGCGCCCACGACGCCGACACCAGCGTGCGCAGTGGCGTCATGCTGTCGATCGCTGTTCCGCTGTCGATCTCGCGCACGAGCCGCCGTAACGTCGAGGTCAGCTCCGTGTGGCTCACCGAGCCTCGCACGACAAACGTCGGGAAGCCGCTGATGCGGTGCGTGCGCGAGCCGTGCACGAAATACATTTCCGGCTGGCGCGTGGCGTCGTGCCCGTCCTTCAACACGTCGCCGACGACGCCGATAATCTCGGTCTCGGCGGCGTACTCGCCTTCGTAGAGCGGACCAAGGCGCACGCCGATCGCGCGCGGTCCGACGAGGAACTGACGCACGAACTCCTGGTTGACGATCGCCGCGCGCTCGCCGCTGGTCGTGTCGCGCTCGTCGAAGAAGCGCCCCTCCTTCAACCGCAGCTGCATCGCCTCGGCGTAGCCGGGCGTCACGACATAACTCAACACGCGTCCGGACGTCGGCTTGCCGCCGCCGACCGCGGCTGGCAGCGTCACCCCCGTGACCGCGGTCATCGGCAGCAGCGGCAGCATGTTCGCCGCGCCAGCCGACGTCACACCCGCCGTCGCGCGCACGCGCTCGAGCAGACGGGTGATCAATGCATGGCTGCGCACCTCGAGATCGTCTCCCTCCGGCAACTGCACGCGCATGACCTCCACGTGATCGGGGTCGTAGCCGGCGTCGACGCGCGTCAGCCGCAGAAAGCTGTGTGCGAGCAGCGAGGCGCCGACGGCGAGCACGACGGCGAAGGCGGCTTCGACGATGAGCAGGCCAAGCCGCAGGCGGCGGCTGTGTCGAGCGCTCGCACTGGCGCTGACCGATCCCTCGCCGCCGCGAAATGCGTGAAAGAGATCGACGCGCGTGCTCCGCAGCGCCGGAACGAGTCCCGAGATGACCGCGGCGGCCACTGACGCCGTCACTCCGAACAGCAGCGTCGTACCATCGAGGGCGATGGCTTCGAGACGCGGAAACCGTGGCGGTGCGGCGAGTGGCAGGAGTCGAACGAGCGTCCACGCGAGCGCCAGACCGGCAGCGCCGCCGGCGGCCGACAGTACGAAGCTCTCTGTCAGGAGTTGTCGCACGAGTCGTGTGCGGCTGCTGCCGAGCGCCACGCGAATCGTCAGCTCGCGCTGGCGTGCGGCCCCGCGCGAGAGCAGCAGATTCGCGATGTTCGCGCAGGCGATGAGCAGCACGAGGGCGACAGCGCTCGCGAGTACGAGAATCGCCGGGCGAACCGTGAGCGTCAGGTCGTCGACGAGCGGCCGCGCGCGGACGACGACGGCGCTGCCGCGGCCGAAGAAGAACTCCGTCGACGGCGGCCGTGGCATGCTGCGGGCAGCGGCCGTACCTTCGGCTTCCGCCTGTTCAGGCGTCGCGCCCGGCCGCAGTCGTCCCAGCGTGGTGAAGACGACCGTGCGGTTCGCCTGGCCTGCATCGGCGGGGATGGCGGCCGGAATCCAGAACAGCACGCGCGGGTTCGGAAACACCAAATCGGGTCGCGCGATCCCGACGATTGTCCGCCGCACGCCGTCGATCTCGAGGGTGCGTCCAACCGTGGCCGGATCGGCGGCGAATCGATCGCGCCACACTCGATCGCTCAGCACCACGGCAGGCGGGACCCCCGCGGCGTCCTCACCCTCGACGAAGAAGCGTCCGATCGCCGGGGTGACGCGCAGCAGGCGGAACACGGACGGAGAGACCGTCGCGCCGTGCAGGCGCGAAGGTTCGAAGCCGGGTTGTCGAACGAGGTAGTCGTAGGAACCGTAGGCGCCGGCATCCTCGATCGTGAGCGACGTTTCGCGCCACGCCAGCCGCGTCCTCAGACTGAGCCAGCGATTGCCCGCGGGCGATTGCCCGCCGGGATGTTCTTCCCACAGCCGAACGAGCTGCGCCGAGTCGGGGTATGGCAACGGTGCGAGCAACACAGCGTGCACCACTGTGAACACCGCCGTCGTCGCGCCGACGCCGAGCGCGAGCGTCACGAGAACGGTGAACGTGAGTCCCGGCGTGCGTCGCAGCGTGACCAAGGCATAGCGGACATCGCGGTAAAGCCATTCCATGATCGACGAGGTCAACGGCTCGCGCTCCACCGAGGGCCTGATGCGGCCCCGGCTATCGACATTCCCGCCTTCTTGGCTGCGCGACCTTGACGGCGTCCTGCGCGGCATGCACCTGCGCGAGATCCTTCGGATCGTTGGGATCGACCAAGATGCGGATTCGCGCCAGCGCATGGCGGGTACCAATCTCGTTCCTCACGAGGGTGTTGCGCCACGGCAGTCTGTGCCGAGGCCAGTCCACCCGGCAGCGCGAACAACGTGAGACCGCCCCTCATGACGCCTCCTCGCTATCGGGAAGCTCCCAGGCCTTGTCGAAGAACGTCGCATCCGGATTGAATGGCTTTCCCTTTCTCGATGCCAAGAGATTTGGGCAGGTCGATCATCACCTTGTCTCGCGTCGGCCAGGGCTCGATTATAGGGTTGGAAAACTTGTGGCTGGGTGTCGGGGACGGCAATTCGCAACTGGTTCATGACGGCGGCATGAGAGCCGAGGCAAGTGCCTGGATTTGACGGCGCCCTTGACACTCGCGGCTCGAGCCGACGTATACTGAGCGTGCTTATTAAGCTCGCTAGGTATGCCGACGCGCCCAGACACGCTGCAAGGATCGTTGCCCCTCTTGGTCCTCACCGTCCTGCACCGACGAGGTCCGCTGCACGGTTACGCCATCACGTCACTCATTCAGAACCTCTCTGACGCCTTGCGGGTAGAGGAAGGCTCGCTGTATCCGAGTCTCCATCGGATGGAGGAGGCCGGTTGGATCAAGGCACGAACAATCACGACCGAACACAACCGCCGCGCGCGCGCTATGAAATCACGGCCGCTGGACGACGCCAGCTCGGTACCGAAGAAGCGCGCTGGCGGTCGGTCACCGACGCGGTGAACCACGTGCTCAAGCACGCCTAGGTGCACTCATGTCCTGGCTTTCTCGGATAGCGAACGCGCTTCGTTCGTCCGGCGTCGATCGCGGCCTCGACGCGGAAATGACATTTCACATCGAATCCCGGATCGCCGATCTCGTCGCCGGTGGGATGACGCGCGACGCAGCGGAGGCAATGGCGCGTCGTCAGTTCGGGAATCGTCTGCGACTTCGCGAGCAGAGCCGCGACGTCAAGCTGCTGCCCTGGCTCGATTCACTCGTGCGCGACGTGCGCCTGGGCGCACGGATGTTGCTCAAGAACCGGCTGGTGACGGCTGCGGCGATTGTGTCGTTGTCGCTGGTGCTGGGCGCGTGCATGGCGGCGTTCTCGTTGGTCGATGCGCTGATCCTCAGGCCGCTCCCGGTGCACCAACCCGAGCGCCTGATTTACCTGACATATCCCAGCACCAACCCCGACATGCCCGAAAACGACGTGTTCAGCGATCCGGCGTTCGCGCGCCTGCGCGACGCCGGCCGGGGGCGGGTCGATCTGTTCGCCATGGCGTACCCCAACAAGCCCCGCGTGACATTCGACGTGGCGGGTGGAGAGCGGGAGACGCTGCGGGCGCAGTTCGTCTCCGGTGACGCGTTCGAACGGCTCGGCGTCGGCCCGGCTGCTGGCCGGATGCTGACGATGCAGGATGATCAGCGCTCCGGGGCGCATCCCGTGGCCGTCCTGAGCCATGCATTCTGGATGCACCGGTTCGGCGGCGATCCCGGGATCGTCGGGCGCTGGTTCGTGGTGCATCGTCCCAAAGAAGATCGTCAGTTCCAGATCATCGGCGTCACCGAACCACGCTTCAGCGGCATGGAGCCGGGCTATTCCACGGACGTGTGGATCCCGTACGCGATGCAAGACCCGTCTACGTTTGGTAACAGCGGGTATCGAACGCTGCGCGTGATTGGACGCCTGAAGGAGGACGTCGCGGGGGAGCAGGTGCACGGCGTCCTGCAGGCCGCGTTCACGAACTTCCGCCGTGAAGACGTGGCTAACAGTTTCGGCCCGAACACTCCGCCCGATCGCGTCGCGCACTTTATCAACACGCCGCTCCATGTCCGATCCGCGGCGACCGGACCGTCGCCGCTCCGCGCCAGGTTTCAGCGACCGCTGTGGGTTCTCACCGGGATCGCCGCGCTGATGCTGCTCATCGCCGGCTCGAACGTCGCGAACCTGTTCCTCGCGCGGATTGCGGCGCGTGAGGACGAGATGTCG
The DNA here is from genome assembly GCA_963840865.1 of Vicinamibacterales bacterium. GTDB lineage: Bacteria > Acidobacteriota > Vicinamibacteria > Vicinamibacterales > Vicinamibacteraceae > CAWJAP01. The sequence continues at coordinate 170,680 of CAWJAP010000013.1, read as the reverse complement.
CTGCGCCTCTCATTGGGGGCCGGACGCGGCCGCTTGATCCAGCAGATGCTCATCGAAAGCGCGATCGTCGCCGTTGCCGCGTGCCTCATCGGCGTGATGTTCGCGATGGCCGCCGCACCGGCAGTCGTGAGCATGCTCAGGTCGGCAGACGATCCCGTGTTGCTCGATTTACGCGTCGACTGGCGCTTCGTCGCGTTGATCAGCGGGATGACCCTGCTGAGCAGCGTTTTACTCGGGCTCGCGCCGGCGTTGCGCGCGTCGAGCGTCGAGCCGATGACCGCCCTGAAGGCGACCGGCGCGCGTACGTCCGCCCGCGCGCGGGCCATGCGTCCGTTCGTCGTCATGCAGGTGGCGTTCAGCCTGATCGTCCTCATCGTGGGCGGCCTGCTGGTACGGTCCTTCGTCAAACTATCCAGCGTGAATCCTGGATTCGCCGTGTCGGACGTGCTGCTCGTGTCCTGGGAAGCGGTACACCGCCTGGAGCCGGATCAGCAGCGCGCGGCGCTGCTGCAGGTGCTGGATCGGCTTCGCGATCTCCCTGGTGTCGCCGCCGTCAGCGCGGCCGAGTTCAACGTACTCGGCCGGCCGTGGCGGTACGACCTCCCCGTGCCGGGCACCGCGCGCGAGACGATCGAAGCGACCATCGCGCCAGTGACGCCAGGATACTTCGAGACGATGAAGATCCCGCTCCTCGCCGGACGGACCTTCGTCCGCGGCGATCTGGACACCGAGGTTCCGACCATCGTCATCGTCAATCAATCCTTTGCGAAGCGCTATTTCGGTGGCGAACCGGCGGTCGGCCGCCTGTTGGATGTGCACTTCGGCAGGACGCGCGCGCCGAAGGAGGTTGTCGGCGTCGTGGCGGATGTTCGCTTCGACCTCCGCAAGCCGCCGGCGCCGGCGATCTACATCCTGCTCCCGCTGGACAGCTTCCAAACCCTGCACGCCCGCGTGGCCGGCGATGCGACGACGATCGCCGCCAGGCTCCGCGAAGGCGTGCGTGCCGCCACGCCGCTCTTGCGCGTGACGTCGGTCACGTCGCAGGCCGCGATGGTCAATCGTACGGTCGTGCGCGAGCGGCTGCTCGCGCTGCTCGCAGGGTTCTTTGCACTGGTCGGGCTCGTGCTGATGGCCGTCGGTTTGTACGGCACGTTGAGCTATGTGGTCGTGCAGCGCACCCGCGAGATAGGCATCCGCGTCGCGCTCGGGGCGCGCGCGGTCGGCGCGGTGCGCTCGGTATTGGCGGACACCGCCAGCACGACGCTGATCGGCGCCGCCTGCGGCGTCGCGGGTGGGCTGTACGCGTCGCGCTTTGTGGAGACGATGCTATTCGAGGTCGCGGCGCGCGATGTCTGGAGTCTTGCGCTGCCGCTTGGCACGCTGCTGCTGGCCGCGTTCGTGGCGGCCGCCGTTCCCGCGTGGCGGGCGGCACGCGTCGATCCGGTCATCGCGCTACGCAATGAGTAGCGGCCTGCGATGGCCGTGGTCGCTCAACGAGCTCGGATGCGTCAACATGGCGCTACGTCCCACGAGGAGCTGGGATCATGAAGCGTGAGAAGGCGTCCGACTTTCCGCAGGAACTGCTCGATCACTTTCGCGAACATCAGCACGGGCACATCGACAGGCGATCGTTCCTCGACGGAGTGGGGAGGTTCGCCGTGGGCGGGCTGACGGCCGGCGCCATCTTCGAGATGATGCGGCCCAGCTATGCCTGGGCCCAGCAGGTGGCGAAGGAGACCCACCCGGCCTCCGCCCAAGTTCTCGATCGGCTCAGAACCCGCTTCACGTTCCAGATTTCGGTCGACGTGGCCACCCTGGAGCTCGGTCGCGCGGTTGCCGGTGCGGCGCTGGCGGGCGGGGTCAGCATCGTCGAAATGGGGACGCCGCTGCTCAAGAACCAAGGTGTCTCGAACGTAGTGCCAGCCTTCCGGCAGCAGTTTCCGGAGACGCTCCTGCTGGCCGACATGAAAACCATGGATGGCGGTGCCTTCGAAGCGCGCGCCGTCTATGCGGGCGGCGGCAACATCATTGATTTCCTCGCGCTCGCCGGTGCGGATACCGCGAAGGCGATCTGCGCCGTGCGCGACGAGTTCAGGCGCGCTGGTGCCGAACTGCCGCGGCTCGCCTTCGCCGATATCATGGTGCCGCACCAGGGCCCGGCCGCGCAGGCCGTCGAGATCGCCCTCCGCTTGCTCGAGGCCGGTGTGGACGGCGTCGGTGTTCACCTGCAGGCCGACGCGCGCCGCGCCGACCCCAGACTCATCGAGAGCGACTATCTCGGTGACGTGGCCCGCGCCGTCTTCGAGCGGGTCGGCAAGGCCGCCCCGGTTCAGGTGGTCGGCGGCCTCAGCATCGCGCAGGCGAAGAGCCTTGCCCGGGCGGGGCTGCGCGCCTTCGTCATCAGCGGCAATCTCGGCCAGCCGGACGCCCGCGCCCGCTACGACCTGCCGCCAGCCCAGATCGAGCGGTACGTCGCCGGTTTCATCGCCGAGGTCTCGAGCGCCTAGGCGGCGCTGCCGCCCGCCGACGCTTGGGATCGTTCAGGTGGTCAACCGCGCGACGTGGCATCGCCTCGATCTGTAGGTCGCTGATGAGCAGGACGAGTAATCGCACGAGCCGATCAAGGGAGAAGCCGTCGAAACAGTCAGGACCAGCGCGGCCACCTTCGGATCGATCTTCAGGACGCCAGCGGTCAGGGGTCAGTCACCTCGTAAGGCCATCACGGGGTCGATGCGTGTCGCGCGAATCGCCGGCATCGTACAGGCGAATGCCGCCACTCCGGCCAATGCCAACGCCGTCGACGCAAAGGTGAGCGGATCGGCGGCAGAAACATCGAAGAGCAAGCTGGCGACGGCGCGGCTGGCTGCCCACGCGCCGAGCAGGCCGAGCACGATGCCGGCGCCTGCCCACGTCATGCCGCCCCGAAGCACCAGCCCAACGACCGACGTTCGGGCGGCGCCGATGGCCATCCTCACACCGATTTCCTGCGTCCGCTGGGTGACGGCATAGGAGACGACGCCGTAAATCCCCACCGCCGTGAGGAACAACGCCGCCACGGCAAACGCCCCTGCCACGGTCGTCGTGAGGCGTGGCTCCGCCGTGCCTTCGGCGATCCAGTCGTCCAAACTGCGCAGGTCTGGAACCGGCTGGGCGGGCTCGAGTTCGCGAATCGCTGCACGGATGGTCGGTAGGATCGCCTGAAGGGGGACGTCGGTGTGAATCACGAGCGAGACGGTGTCCTGTGGGAACTGGGCCGAGGATAGGTACACCATCGCACCCGGTTCGCGATCGAGACCTCCGCCGCGTGTGCCGATGCCCTCGTTCCCACGGATGTCCTCGACTACGCCCACGACTTCATGCCTGCGACCGTCGAACTCTACAACCTGCCCGATCGGGTCCGATGCAGCCCAGAGCCGGCGCGCAAGTCCCTGGCTGACTATCGCCACCACGGGCGAGCCCGGTTGATCTTGCGCTTCGAAGTCGCGTCCCGCCAGCAGCTTTACGCCGAGCGCTCGAAAGAGTCCCGAGCTCACGACCTGTTCACCCGCAGGCGTCGGCGCATCCGATGACATCCCGGACGCTGCAGGGTCGCGCAGCGGTACGCCACGGCGGGCTCCGGGAGCGAACGGGGCGCTCGTCATGAGACCGACGGCCCGGACCGATGGCAGTCCTTCAAGCAATTGGAGCAATCGTCGGTGAAACGCGAGTGTCGCCGCCGCGTTCGGATACTTCACCGGGGGGACACTCAGGCGTGCAGTCATCACGCCGCTGGGCTCGAACCCGAGCGGCACTTCCTGCAGCCGCACCAGGCTTTGCAGCAGCAGCGCTGCCATGACCACTAGCATCGTGGCGAGACCCGTCTGCGCGACGACGAGGCCGTGCCGCCACCGCTCGCGCGATGAACCGAGGACGCCTCTGCCGCTTTGCGTCAGCGCCGGCAACAAGTTCGCGCGTGCGCCCCGCGCCGCGGGCACCATGCCGAAGAACAGACCACACGCGACCGTGATGAACAGCCCGAACCCGAGAACAGTCGTGTCGAGACCAATTTCATCGACGCGTGGAATCGTCGGCGGGATGAGCGCGCGCAGCGCTTGCATCGAGAATATGCCGAGCGTCAACCCACAGGCGCCGCTCACCATCGCGAGCGAGACGCTCTCGGTGAGCAGTTGTCGTGCGAGACGAGCCGGGCTCGCGCCAAGTGTCGCGCGAAGCGCGAGCTCCCGCTGTCGGCTCGTGGCGCGCGCGAGGACGAGATTGGCGACGTTGGCACAGGCGATCAGGAGGACGACGCCAACCGCGCCAAGCAAGACGAGAAGTGACATGCGAGTGCGAGGATCGAACATCGAGTCGTCCAGTCGCTCGATCCGCACACCCCAGTTTCGATTCGAGTCCCCGAACTCCTGCTCCATCGCCGAGCCGAGGCGATGCATTTCGTCTCTGCCCTGATTCAGTGAGATCTGCGGGCCTAGCCGCCCGACCACGCGGAGGGTGCGGTTGCCGCGCCTTTGCGCCGGATCCATCGTCAGCGGGACGAAGATTTGGGCCGCGCCCGTCGAGCCGATCTGTGTCCGCCCGACTTCACGAAACGTGGTCGGGACGATGCCGACGATGTGGTGAGGTATGCCGTTCAGAACGATCGAACGTCCCACGACCGAGGGATCGCCACCAAACCCGCGCAGCCAGAGCGACTCCGCGAGCAAGGCCACGGGGGGCGCGCCGGGCCGCTCATCGTCTCCACTCAGCGGGCGCCCGAGAATCGGCGGGAGGCCGAGCACCTTGAACAGCGACGCGGTCACGGCGCTTCCGGGAACGCGCTCCGGGTCGCCATGCTCCGTGACGGTGAAGGTCCGACCGTTGAAGGCAGCTAAGGCGTCGAAGCTACGAGAACGCTCGACCCACGACACGTAGTTCAGCAGCGACACGCGGAAGAAGGGCCCGCCGCCGGCCCTGGTGTTGTCCTCGAAGACTTCGACCAGACGATCCGCATTCGGGTACGGCAAGGGCCTCAAGAGCACGCCGTGCACCACGCTGAAGACGGCCGTGTTCGCGCCGACGCCGAGCGCCAGCGTCAGAATTGCCGCCAGCGCGAGGACCGGTGTGCCCCGCCACGTACGCCAGGCATGTCGCAGGTCCTGGACGAGCGTCGAGACCTGCTCCCCGGGCGCGGTGCGCGCCAGGTCCGCGACGAGCGCGAGCCAGACACTCATCGCGCCTTCACCGCGCGAGCGGTCGCGATACAGGCGTACCATTTCTTCGGCGTAGTCATCGGAGAACTCTCGGGGGTAGAGCCGCAGCAGCTGTCGATAGACGCGCTCACCGATGGTGCGTTTGGTCACCGGGCACCCTCTCCCAATCACGCACGGCTCGGCGCCAGCCCCACTGCTCTCGCCTGGCGGAGCAGCGTCGCAAGCCGCGTCGCTTCCGCCTGCGCGACAGACCGCCCGAATGGCGTGATTCTGTAGTAGCGGCGCCGCTCATCGTCCTCGTCCGGGCGCTCCCGGTCGCTGAGTTCGACGATGAGACCCTGGTCGAGCATGCGCCTGATCGAGCCATACAGCGTGCCCGGGCTCAGCTTGAGCGCGCCGTTGGTTCGCGCGGCGACGTCCTGCATGATGGCGTAGCCGTGGCGATCCTGATCGGCGACGGCGACCAGCATGTGAAACATCGCGACGGGCAGCGGCAGCAAGTGGTCGGGATTGGACGGTGGAAGCGAAGTCACGCAACATCTATAACGCATAGCGTTATATCCGTCAACGTCCGAGTATCTCTCTCGCGGAATGATCGGCCGCTCGATCGGAGAGATGCCGCGGGTGACCCTTATGGCAGGCGTTGCCTCTTCTTTCTCACGGCCGGCGTCTGAAGGGAAACGGCCATTCCTGGCTGTGACGCCCATCCCACCGGCATGTTGGTCTTCGTCCAGTGATCCGTCGGGTTGAGGACGGCCGTCCCCTCGCACATGCAATCTCAGGTGCGCAGGATATCCTGAGAAAGCGAGCGCCTGACACGCGCGGCGGAGCGATCCCGGGTCGCGATCAGCACTCGCCGTGTTCGGTCATGCTCCGGCGAGGGTCACTTCGTACTCTTGGCTGCGCCAGGCGGCGTACGCGAGGCCTTCGCGAACGTTCTTGGTGTCCGGCGAGGTCAGCTCGACTCGATCGAGCGTGCGAACGGACGGTGAAGGACACGAGCCCGCGAGCGCCACAGACAACGAGAGAGGGCGGAGGTGTGATGTTAGCGAACCGGAAGGTAAGAGTCGGCGGGCGAGGCTGACGACAACGGACGTCAATCCCATTATCAGTATCCCGGACATCGCCCCATTCTTCAAGACTGTTTGTTGGGCGCCAGGACCGGTATCATCGCCGGCCCATGGCCAAAATCACGAACCGCGATACGGCGCCCCGCGACGGGGGCTCGGTCGAGAATCGACTCGCGCGATTGTTGGATGCGCCATTCCTCGCGCGCGTCGTTCCGCACCTCCCGACGGAGGCCCTGCATCAGCTCATTCGCTACCGTGGACTCGATGCGTGCGGCGAGCTCGTCACGTCGGCGACTCCGGCGCAGCTCACCTCCCTGCTCGACCTCGATCTGTGGCGTCCCGCGCGGCCGGGACGCGACGGGCAGTTCGACGTCGATCGCTTCGGCGAATGGCTCGAAGTGCTGGTGGACACCGGAAACTCGGTGGCCGCACGAACGGTCGCCGCCCTCGACACGAACGTCGTAGTCACCGGACTTTCGCGCTACGTGCGTGTGTTCGACCCGGGCATCTTCGAACCAACCGCCCAGAGTGATGACGAGCCGATGGATCGTCAGGAGGCGATGCGTGAAGGAGATGTGATGGATGTCGACGAGGCGATGCACGCCGAGTCGGGGCATGCCGGCGACGCGCCGAAGCACGATTCGAGCGGCGCCTGGCTCGAGTGTGAAGTGGGCGGCTACATCGTCCGTGCGCGGAGAGCCGACGTGTGGGACGCGATCGTCACGCTGCTGATCGCGCTCGCCGCCGAGCACGGCAACTGTTTCCACGCCGTGATGCAGGGCTGCCGGCGCCTGTCCAACTCCAGTCCGGAGATCGACGGCCTGGACGATCTGCTGCTGGCACCGGAGCAGCACCTCCACGACGTCGCGATCGAACGGGAGCGCCGGCGATCGCAGCAAGGCTACGCGACGCCCGCCGACGCGCGCGCCTTCCTCCAGATGGCGCGACAGCCGGAACACGCGCGATCAGGAGCGTCGGTGACAGGATCGATCAAGGTCAATCCGATAGTCAGGGCATATTTTCGAGCGGCCGACGAAGCACCGAACGAGAGGACGCGATCACCGGAACGCCTGCTGGAATCGTCGGCATCGACGTCGCCGGCATCACGCTCGACCGACGTGCACGGAGACGCAACCGACGTCCCCGAATCAATCGCAGCAGTCATCGACTTGCTCACAGAAGCAGGCATGATGCCGGTGCGTCCGCGCGCGCTGCTCGCAGCCGCGGGGACAGACGCGCAGACAGCTAGACTCACGCGCCTGCGGCTGCTGATGGAGTACGTGCGCGACCGGAACGAAAACGCGTACTTCAGGCGCAGTCGGGAGCTCGCGTTCCTCGCGAATACGCTGCTCGCTGGATGCTCCGTCCAGTCGCGGCCGTTCACGCCTGAGGAAGCGTCCGATGCCGCCGCGAGCATCTGCAATCTGGGTCTCGAATACTGGCCCGCGCGCTGGCCGAGCATGACCTCGCCAGATGCCTCATCGCCGCGCGCTCAAGCCACGGCCGCAACCACGCCGCCCGAGACGTTCCCCCCCGACCCATTCCTGTTTGATCACGCCCTCGTGACAGCGTTCGAAGTGGGCTGGTCTGTGCTGCATCAGGACGTCAGCTTGTTCGTGGCGCAACAGCTGATCTCGACGCTCGACGATCTTCACTCCGTCGATCGCGACATCCAGCGCGGGTTCGTCGCGCTGCGGCGCAGTCTCGCAAAGCAACGCGACGCCGGCACACCGTGGCTCGCACGCGACGCGGCGGACGTGCTCGCGATGCTCGATATGACGGCTTGGACCAGCGTGCTCGGCCTGCTGGACGAATGTCCCGTCTTGCCCGCGGCGCTGACAGCCATTCTCGAAGGTCGCACGACGACCGTCAGCCCGACGGCGTTCGACTTCATTTCCACGGCCGCACAGATCGGCGACATCCGCAACTTCATGAGGAAGCTCCCCCACATTCTGTCGCGCTGACCGGCTCTGCGCGATGGTCGCGCACGGCTTCTCACGTGGGCGTCTCTCATCAATCCGGGTTCAGTTCATGCGTCGGCCGCGATGTCCGCAGCGACATCGGTGCAGACCGGATCGCCTTGGCACGAGTCGAGGTGAGTCAGTCCCGGAACGCTCGCGCGTTCCGGGCTGACGCTGGTTGGGATGCGAACCGCTCGAGCGGCGATTAGCCACTGGAACTAAGCGCGTTGTCCAACGCGGATGGGCTGGCTGGGAGTTGGGAACGGAATCCGCAACGACCTGCTCACAGCGGCCTGAAGGCCCGACCCCGCAACCCGTTTACCACAGCCCCTCCGAGCGCGCGGCTCGCCGCTTCGTCGAAGGCCGTCCGAAAAATGCTTACAATTTTCGGACAGCGTTCAGCGGCGGAAGAAGAGCGCAGCAGGACACCTCACCGACCTGATCGACTCCGGCCGCGTTGTGATCTTTGAGCGCTGGGAGTCGCAAGCGGCCGACGAAACCTTCGCAGCAGCGACCCCAGCAACGAGCAGGGCGCGGCAATGCTCTCGACGTCGGTAGCCGAGTACACCATCGCCGCCGTGCGGCCCGGTCCGACCGAACGACGACCAAACCAACGAGAAGGGAATTGCGACCATGAAGCTGACGACCACCACGTTCGTCTCCGTCGACGGAGTGATGCAGGGGATCGGCAGTCCCGACGAGGACCGCAGCGGCGGATTCGAGCGCGGCGGATGGACCACGCCGCTCTGGGACAACGAGGCCGGGACCTTTCTCAACGAAGTCTACGGGCGCGCCGATGCGTTCCTCTTCGGCCGGCGGACCTACGAGATCTTTGCCGGCTCCTGGGGAACAGTGGCAGATCCGGGCATCAACCCCATCGCAGCGGCGTTGAACTCGCGGCCCAAGTACGTGGCGTCGACCACACTCACCGACCCGCGGTGGGCGAACACGATCGTCCTCTCCAGTGAGGTCGCGGCGGCTGTCGGCGAGCTCAGAGCCAAGTCCGGCGGTGAGCTGCAGGTGCACGGCAGCGGCGCCCTGATCCGGTGGCTGCTCGACAACGACCTCGTCGACGAGCTCAACCTCCTCATCTTTCCCGTGATCGTCGGCCAGGGGACGCGGCTGTTCCCCGACAACGGCCAGGACCGCGCGCTCGAGTTGCTCGAATCGCGGGCCACTCCTCGCGGTGTGACGATCCAGGCCTACCGGCCCACCGGGCGTCTGCAGGTCGGAACGTCCACGGCCGACCTGAAGCACGTGAGATAGATACGTCATCGAGGGGGCCGGACGAGCGCGGCGACCGACGGACCCTGTCCAGTGGGGCCGCCAGCGGTGAGCGAATGGCTGCCCTATGAGGTCGCGTGCCGCGTAGTCAGCCTCCGCTTCACCAAACTCCCCACGTCGGTCACAAATCTGGAGAGCAGCGGGGACAGGTTGTCCTTTCTCCAGACGAGAGCCAATGGCAACGACAGCTTGAGGTCGGCGACTTTCAAGATCGCCACGCCGTCCGGACATCGCCAGCGGGCGGTTTCCACGACGAAACCTACGCCCATGCCTCGAGCGACGAGGGTCAATATCGTCGCTTCGTTCGACGCTTCCTGAACGATCCGAGGCGACTTCAGGCCGCCACGGAAACATTCGTACATCAAGCGGTCGTAGAACGCCGCGCTCTCGCGCCTCGGAAACCAGATGAAACGCGCGTCCGTCATGTCGCGCAGCCGGAGGTTCTTGAACTTACTGAGCGGGTGCGCGGCAGGAGCCGCCAATGCGAGGCGGTTCAAGGCGACCGGCAATTGATCCAGCTCCCGATCTGGTTTCGGCGGGTTGAACATGAACCCGGCATCCAGTCGGCCAGATCGAACGGCCTCGAGCTGTTGCAGACTCGGTAGCGGGTTCAGCTGCAGTTCTGCGTCGGGATAGCGCTCTCGGAAGAGGTGGAGCGAGTCGGGTACCACGCCCCGCCATGAGGCATTCTCGGTGAATCCGACCCGCAGCGTTCCTGATTGGCCGCGCGCCACACGTTGCGCGCGTTCCGTTGCCTCGTTCAGCTGTTGAAGAATTCGACGAGCCTCCTCGAGAAACACCCTGCCCGCCGAACTGATCTTCACGCCGCGACTGAGGCGATCGAACAACTTGAAACCGATTTCACGTTCGAGATCCTGAATCTGTCGCGATAGTGCTGGTTGAGCCACTCGCAGGCGTAGTGCAGCGCGGCCGAAATGTTCTTCTTCTCCAACCGCCACGAAATATCGAAGATGGCGCAGTTCCATACCGATACCTTATCGCGATTGATCCGATATGAACAATATCTTGGACGCATCTGTCGACCTTTGGCACAGTGGAGTCAGAAAGGCTGGTGAGCGATGCCTCAGACCGATCAATTCACGACGAAACTGAGCCTGCCCGGGCCGGTCGCCAACTACTTGAGGGCGGTCAACGCCGGCGCCACGGACGAATTTCGGGCGAGTTTCGCCGACGATGCGGTTGTCGTCGATGTGAACCGCGAACTGTCCGGTCTCGACGCGATCACGGATTGGGCCGGCGCCGACATTTTCGGGGCTCACGTGCACTTCGACGTCCTGAACGTCACAGAGCGCCAGGGACGAACCATTGTCACACTCAAGGTCGACGGAACGTTCGATCGCACGGGATTACCCGATCCTCTCGTGATGAACCATGAATTCAAGCTGGTAGAGGGGAAGATCGCCGAGCTGCGAATCGGGTTCGAGAGGGCACGCTGATGGCCCATGCCCTGACTGGTAAGGTTGCGCTCGTCACCGGCGCTGCCAAGGGCATTGGGGCCGGCATAGCGAAGGCGATGTCGTCCGCTGGTGGCTCGGTCGTCGTGAACTTCGCCAGTGACCGACCAGGCGCGGAGCGCGTCGTCGCCGATATCAAGGCCGCAGGCGGCAAGGCGTTCGCGATTCAAGCGAATGTCTGCGTTGTCGCCGAGGTGGAGCATCTGTTTGCCGAAGCAGTCGCGACGTTCGGAGGGCTCGACATCCTCGTCAACAATGCGAGCGTGTTCGCGTTCGCCTTGCTCGAGCAGACGACCGACGAGCAACTCCATAAGATGCTTGACACCAATCTGTGGGGCACGATTGTCACGTGCCGCGAAGGATTGAAGCATTTCGGCAAGGACGGCGGCAGCATCATCAACATCGGATCGATGTCGAGCGAACGCTTCTCCGCGGGCGCTGTGGCGTACACCGCGAGCAAGACCGGCATGACCGGAGTGACTGGCGTGCTGGCCGTGGAGCTTGCCTCACGCGGCATCCGGGTAAATCAAATCAACCCCGGTGCCGTGGACACCGAAGGGGCACGGGCCATCGGTGCAATGAGTGACGAAGCGCGGGCAGCGCACATCGCCCGTACGCCTCTTGGACGCGTCGGTACACCGGCCGACATCGCTTCAGTCGCTGTGTTTCTCGCCTCTGATGAGGCCCGTTGGGTCACCGGCGAATGTCTCGCCGTATCGGGCGGTCTGCGCTAGACGGTTTCGCATCTGACGGCAATCGCCGCGACCCGGGCCCAGTCGACCGTTCGCGATTCGACGCTGGATCGATAGCGGCGCTTTGCAGAGGTCGAGCGGCTGCCGTCGAAGGTTTCGTCTCGAACGTGCGTTCTTTGAAGGAAGGACCTGTGCACCTTACGGATGGGTTGGCTGGGAGGCAGGGATTCGAACCCGCTAGCGACGAGCCGAAGGCGAGTCGAGGCGTGACTTAACCCGTTCAGATCTGCCGACCGAAGGGACCCGAAAGCAGGCAAGTTGGCTGGGTGTTAGGGACGGAATTCGCAACTGTTGACGTGGGCCTGCGGCCCGTGAAAGACGAGGAAAATCGGTGGCCGCGAAAGGCGATGATACCGACGACGTAAGCGATTTTCGACCCTGGATGGTCACGGCGGCGTAGCCGTCAAGTGCTCGCAAGTCGTTGCACGAGCGGCGCCTCTGGTGAACGGTGAGTCTCAACACCCAAGGCCGTTGTCCGAAATCTGGATACAGATTTCGGACACATGCTTCATTGCGAAGGTTGCGAGTGCCACCCGTCGGTCGGCGCGGGCGCGGGCGAATCTGAACCCAGCGCGCTCCTCACCTACTCTGCTCGCAAGGCAATCATCGGGTCGACTCGGGTCGCGCGTCTGGCCGGCACGTAGCTGGCCAGGAATGCCACCGCGAAGAGCAAGCTCGTGACCGCGATCCACGTAGCGGGATCCATCGGACCGACGCCGAATAACAGTCCAGACAACGCGCGCGTTCCGAGCAGTGCCGCCGCAACGCCCACCGCCATTCCTACGGCAACCACGATCAGCGATTCGCGAAGAACCATCGCCACGACGTCGCGCTGCTGCGCCCCGATCGCCATCCGCAGTCCAAGCTCCCGCGTACGCTGCGTCACGGAATAGGAGACGACGCCATAGATCCCGACCGACGCAAGAATCAGGGCGAGACCGGCAAACGTGCCGAGCAAGATGACGTTGAACCGTGGCGTCGCGAGTGAGTTCGCGACCCACTGATCCATGGTTCGGACGTCGTAGATCGGCAGATTCGGGTCGAGAACTGCCACCTCTCGCCGGATCGGCGCGATCACGTCCGTCGGACTCATGCCCGTTCGAACCAGTACCGTCATGGTGTGCTGCGGCCAGAGCGCCTGGCCGTAGGCGAAGTACATCTCGGGTATGGTCGGCTCGCTGAGACCTTGATACCTCACGTCACCGACGACACCGACGATCGTGCGCCAGGGCATCTGGAGTGACGTGCGAAACCGCTGACCGAGCGGGTCTTCGCCCGGCCAGTACTGCCTCGCCATGGTCTCATTGATGACGGCGACGGGCGATGCGCCTTGAATATCGCGCTCATTGAGCTCGCGCCCCCGGAGCAGCGGGATACCCAACGTGCGAAAGTAGTTCGCGCTGACTGGGCGGAAGAATGCCGTGGGCACTACTCCCTCGGGCGACCGCGCGCGTTCCTTTTCAAACGTCGCGCTGTTGTTCTCGCCGGTGAGCGGTGCGTATCCCGATGCGGCCACACCGGTGACGCCAGGCAGCGCCCCGAGCCGCTGCAGGAGCTCGTCGAAGAACAGTGGCACCTGGCGGCCTTCCCACACGAACGTGTCCCCAACGGGCACGAGCTTGTCCCGGTACTCGGACTCGGGCAGGGCAATGCGGAATGTCAGGAGCCGATTCGGCTCGGAAACCCGGATCGACCCGTTGCAGGCGCCAGAAGCTGTTGATGAGCAGTCCCGCGCCGATCAGCAAGACGAGAGAAAGCGCTGTCTCCAGGACGACAAGCGTGGCCCGCAGACGCCGGTCACGCTGCGTTCCGGTCAGACGCCGAGTGGCGCCTCCGAGTGACGGGTTCGACTCGGCGCCAGAAAGCCGCATGGCCGGTCCCACGCCGAAGACAACCGTGGCGAGCACTGTGATCGCCAGGCTGAACATCAACACCGACCCATCGATCGCGAAATCGCCGCGGCTGCGTTCAAGCACGGTGGGCGGAACGATGCCCCGTAGAGCCTTGACAACGGAATAGGCAAGCGCGAGTCCGAGGATGCTGCCGCCAGTGGCCAGCACGAGGCTCTCGGTCAGGAACTGCCGAACCAGGCGGGAGCGTCTGGCCCCGAGAGCGATCCGCATGGAGATCTCCTGGTGCCTCGCGGCGGATCGTGCGAAGAGCAGGTTGCCGACGTTGGCACAGGCGATCAACAGAACGAGACCAGCGGCGACGAGCAACAGCAGCAGCGCCGGGCGAACGTCCGAAACCATCTGTTCTTCCAGAGGAATGATGATGGACTTCCAGTCCTTGTACTGAGGAATCTGGCCCTCCTGGCCGCTCGCCATGCTCGTCAACTCGGCTTCCGCCTGGTTCGCCGAGGACCACTTCGCTTGAGCCGCCCGAATACTTGGACGTTGCTCGTGTGGCGGACCGTGCGTTCCTCCGGGCTCATGGCGAACGGCACCCACACGCTCGGGACCATTCAAGGGGAACTGAAGCGTGGCCGGGACGACCCCGATGATTGTGTGGGCGACGCCGTTCAGGGCCACGGACTGTCCAATCGCTCGAGGATCCGAGCCGAATTGGCGCCGCCAGAGCCCGTAGCTCAGAGACAGCAACCGGAGGACTGCCGAATCCGTCCTCACTCTGAAGAAGGGTGCGACCCTGTCACGGCGCCGATGCCCAGGCAGCGAGAAGATCCCTGCCGACGCTCGCGCGCCGGCGACTCGCAGTGGTGCCGGTTCTCGTCACGAGATTGAACGTGACGTACTCGACGGCCTCGACCTGCTCGAGAGTAGCTGGTCTGGCTCTTGATGTCCAGAAAGGCCGCCGGCGATAGAAAGTTCAGGCCGCCGGTGCGAACGTGCGTTCCCCAGATCCCGACCAGCCTCTCTGGTTCGGCATACGGCAAGGCACGGAGCATGACTGCGTTCACGATGCTGAAGATCGCGGCATTGGCGCCAATCCCCAGCCCAATCGACAGGATCGCAACAGCTGCGACCCCAGGAATTCTCCGCAGGATTCTGAAGGCGTACCGGATATCCTGCCAGCTGTCTTCGAGAGGGCGCAGCCGCTGCTCGTCACGATAGGCCTCGGTGGTCGCATCCTCGGCTCCCATCTTGAGCCTCGCCCGGCGGCGCGCCTCGTCGAGCTGAAGCCCGCCGCGGACGTACTCCTCGGTCAGGCTCGTCAGATGTTCCGCCAGCTCCTCCCGCACGCGATCCTCATCTCCTCGTCCGAGCACGGATGCGGTCAGCCGTCTCGCGAAGCGCCGCAGCGCCTTCATGTCAGATCCTCCGCCTTGACCCCGATGAACCGATCCATGAGGGCCGTCGTCTGCGCCCACTCGTGCGCCTCCACGCCAAGGCGGCGCCGACCAGCAGCGGTGAGGCGGTAGAAGCGGGCGCGCCGATTGTTGTCCGACGTGCCCCACTCCGAGTCGATCGCCTCTTCCTGTTCGAGCTTCAGCAGCACCGGGTAGAGCGTGCCCTGATTGACGGCGAGCAGGTCGCCACTGATCTGCTCGATGCGCCGGGCGATCCCGTAGCCGTGCAGCGGTCCCAGCACATCAAGCGTCTTCAGCACCATTAGGGCCAGCGTGCCCTGCTGCACATCGCGTTTCGCCAAGCTGACACTCCTGTTGCCTTCCAAAATGAGTGTGGCGTTCATTTGGGAAAACAACAGGTCAGACGGGACAACGACGGTTGTAGTTGCTCGAGCCTGCAGAGAAGCGAAGACCAAGGGAGAGGAAGCGATCATGATCGCCGTCAATCTCGACCCAAAATCGCCGAACATCTGTCTGGGATTCGAACTCCGCAGTTCCGGGCCAACGTGCTGAAAGGGGGGACGTTAGCGATGGCTCGCGGCTCCTGCTTCGACTCGATTCGGGAAGGGGTTACCAGAAGCGAACGCGCCAACTCGCTGCAACGGAAGCGCTTGGGAAGAGTCTGGTTTGCGATTGGCTGGGAGGCAGGGATTCGAACCCCGATAACCGCGTCCAGAGTCGGGCAGGACGACGTCGACGCTTTCGGAAGACGTAGTGTTTTCAGTCGGTTACGAGGACGACCATCGGGTGAGATCGGTTGAAACCGGGTGTTTTCGTGGCGAAAGTTTCAAGATTCTTTCAAGATCGGCGACAGGTTGTAACGCTCCGTGGGCATGAGCACCGCTCGCTCCTGCAACCGAACGTCTGCTGGTTCGAGGAGAGTAAGCTCACCAACCCGCGTGCCTGTGTGCGTCAAGACTGATGCACTAATGAACGCTCTTTTGGTTCGCGTTCGATCGGCGGTTGGCCGATACGGACAACATTACATCGCAGGGCCTCAACAAGTGTGTGCATTTCGCCAGCGGTCGGCGCGCGATTTGTCCCGAAGTCACACGGCGACACGACATACGAAAGGCCGGCGCTCTGCGACGTGTCGCGCAGTTCAAGCAGGAGCGGCCGACAACCGCATTAACCATCTCCGACGTGAGGAAGTTCAGGTCGTTCCCTCATCCCCCGGCCGCCGTGGGCTGTTAGGGGTCCCGAGCCGTGAGGGGTGACCATTTTCACTTCCCGCTCCTGCAATGCGACCGTGACTCCATCGAACGCGACTGTAAGACAGCTTTGCGGGCGGCGCTCCAGGAGTCGAATGCCGTTGCGGAACGGCGTTAACTCGGTATGCCCCGGGAAGCACCGCAAGTGAAAACCTGCCCTTTGTATCGCCTTGAGTCACGTTGGACGTCGCCGCCCAATGCTGCCAAAGCGCACGTTCGGCCGCGTTTACGACAATCCACGGCGCGTTCACAGGCCGTCCCTCGGCGTCTGTGACGGTTCCGACGATACGAGCAGGAGTCTGGGTAACAACTACTTCGAGCTGTCCGTCTTCATGCTTGCTGAAGTCGGTAGGCACGTTCGTGATATCCACGCCATCCAGGGTGACCTTCGACGGCCACCACGCGCTGCCTCGTGCCAGGAAATATTCACACCGCACGACCCGCGGACCAAACGCGTTTCGCAAGACAAACTTCCCCCTGGCGCTTCGTCGGCCACGACGCCGTTCCACAAAGGCATCCCATCCAGCGCTAGTGGATCCGGGTCGCCAGGGCGGCGCCGCCGGCGTCGCCGAACGCGCCGGGCGACTGATAGCGCGCGTATTCCACGGTGATCGGCACGCCGGGGGTCAGGCTCTCGACGAGCACGCTGAACCGCTTGTCCGCCAGCCTGGAGGAAGTCGTGCGCCGATGCGGACCGTCAGACGCGCGTGTCCGAGCAGCGTGTAGTCCTTCTGCTCGCTCGTCCCATCGTCGTACACGACCGTGACGCGGACCGTGCCCGCGGTGGACGAGGCGTTCGCCACGAGCACGAACGTGGCCTCCTGCGACGCGCCGCCTTCGGCGCTCTCACCGATCGCCCACTCGTGCCGGTCGCCGTCGCTCCCATCCCGACGCTGCCCTCGGTCCATGGGAACGGCGCCCCACCACATCGCCCGCTCCGCCACGATCGGCAGCGTCGACGTGATCGACATCGCCAGCTCCGTCGACGCCAGTTCCGGGTCCTCCCCGTTGACGTGCAATCGTGCGTCGCGACTGCGCCGGGACCGCGTACGACCTGGTGATCGTCGTCCCGGACGGCAGGTGATAGTGCACCGTCACGGTGCTTCGCTGGTGCCGGGATTCCCGAGCAGCAGATAAGTGTCGAAGAACCCCGTCGCCCCTTCCGCGAACGACCACGACGTGCTGAGCGCGGTCGCCCCATGGCCCGCCGCGCCTCCCTCCCACATGCGGTTCGTCGTGTTCAGATACATCGCCCGCTCGGCGACGATCGGCACGTCCGATGTGACGCTGGTCGCGAAGCGCGGCAGCCGAAGTCCCGGCACGTCGTTGATGAGGATCGTGCGGCGCGCAAAGGGTGGCACGACTACCGTGTGCGCAATCGGCGCCGCGCCGTCTTCGAGCAGGTGTGTCAGCGTCACGGTTGCCGGCGTGTCGCCGGGGTTCTCGATCAGATAGAACACGCTGAAGACGCTGGTCGCACCCTCGGCGAAATACCACGTCCGTGACGTGCCTGCGATGCCGCTCTCGAGCGTGCTGCCGTAGACGGGATCCCCCCAGGTCATCTGCCGCGTGGCCGCGACCGGCTGGTCCGACTCGACCATCGTCGAGACGCCCTGTCCCGTGCCGGGCAGGGCGGCGTTGAGGTCGATCGTCCGCCGCGCCAGCGGGGCCAGCGCGAACTGCAGCTCGACGGGCGGTCCGACTTCCGGGAACAGCCGAAGGGACACGTTCGCCGGGTTCGTGGCGCTCGTGTTGAAGATACCGATCTCCGTCTGGAAGAAGCCCGTTGCGCCTTCCGCGAAATATTGCGTGTAGAGCGACAGGACGGCAGAGTCTTCTGCCGTGTTGTTGGCAAGGTTGACGTCTCCGCCGCGCGACACGCTGGCCGTGTTGGTGATCGTGGAGCCGATGGGGAGGTCCGGGGCGACGTCGGTGGTGATCATGATCGACGGGTAGCTCGCTCCCGGTGCCAGCGCGTCGCTCCGGGAGCATGCGACGACGAGGTGCAAGGCTTCACACGTCCAGCCGTCTCCGCTTGCCGCCGTCACGCTCAGTCCGACAGGCAACTCGTCGACCACGTTGACGAGCCCCTGCGTCGACGCGCTCCCCCTGTTGGTCGCCGTGAGCAGGAACATCACGGACTGGCCAGGTCCGACAGTGCCCTCATGACTCTTCACGAGCGTGAGGTCCGGGCCCGCCCCGACCACCGTCGGGTCCTCCGCGGTGTTGTCGGATGACAGCACATCGCCACCACCTGCGACGAAGGCGCGGTTGATGACCGATGCGGGCGCATCCCTGGCCACGTCGACCATGATCGTCACCGGTGCGTAGCTCGCGCCAGCCTCGAGGGCGTCACCTCGGGAGCAGTCGACTGTCTGGCCGGAGACGGTGCAGGTCCACCCTTCCCCGCCCGCTCCCGTGGGAAACAGTCCGTCCGGGACCGTGTCAATCACGGCTGACCGTGCCGAGGGTCGCGCCTCGCCCACGTTGGAGACGACGATCGTGTAGGCACCCCGCTGCCCCTGGGTGAAGCCCACCTCATGGCTCTTGGCGATCGTCAGGTTCTGGCCGCGGTTGATCTGCGTGGCATCCGTGACCGTGTTGTTCGCGCTGTTGATGTCTCCGCCCCCGGCAATGGACGCGGTGTTGACGACGGAAACCGGCGCGGCGGGTTCGACGTCCACCGTCAGCGTGACGACGGGATAGCTCGCGCCCGCGCCCAGCGCGTCCGCCCGCGTGCAGGTCACGGATTGGAGCGCGATGCTGCACGACCAGCCGGGCCCGGCGACTGCCACGGGAATGAGACCCGCAGGAACGCTGTCAATCAGGGTCACGACATCGGTGGTTGGCACGCCGCCGACATTGCTCACCCCCAGCTGGTAGTCGAGACCCGCGACGGCTCCTCTCTGTCCCCGGGTGAATATGGCCGAATGACTCTTCGAGACCGCCAGGTCCGGTCCCGGCGAGATGGTCGTCACGTCGGCGGCGGTGTTGTTGGCGGTATTGACGTCGCCCCCTCCTGACACATCCGCGGTATTCGTGACCGACGGCAGGGCGGTGGCGGGGACGTTGACGGTGATGGTGATGGTCGGATAGCTCGCGCCGGCCGACAGCGCATCCGCCCTCACGCACTGGACGACTGTCACCGGGAACGGCGCAGGTCCAGCCCATGCCGCTGGCCGCCGTGGGATGGAAGCGCCCGCTCATGTCGTCGGTGACCAGCACCGTGCCGCTGCTCGGCGCGCCGCCCTGGTTGGTCACCGTGATGCTGTAGATGGCCCCTGTTTGTCCCTGGAAGAAGGTGCCCGTGTGATTCTTCGTCACCGTCAGGTCCGGACCGGCGGTGATGCCGGTGACATCGGTGGCGGTGTTATTGGTTGGATTGACGTCTCGCCCTCCGGACACCGTCGCCGTATTCGTGAGCGAGGCTGGCGCGTTGGACGCCACGTCCACGGTCACGGTGATCGGCGGGTAGTTGGTGCCCGGGCCCAGCGGATCACTCCTGAAGCAGGTGACGACTCGTCTCTCGACATTGCACGTCCACCCCGAACCGGTGGCGACCGATCCATCCACACCTGTCGGGAGGACATCGACGACGGTGATCTCGCCGTTGGTCGGGGAGCCTCCGCTGTTCCCGACGGTGATCGTGTAGGTGGCGCCCTGCTGCTCCCTGGATGAAGCTCCCGGAGTGGCTCTTCGAGATCGTCGTGTCCGCGCCGGGCAGAATCGTCGTCGCGTCGTTGGCGGTGTTGTTGCCGGCAACGCCGTCGCCTCCACCTGAGACGCTGGCGGTGTTCGTGACCGTCGGCGGCGCATCGGTGGCCACGTTCACCGTGATGGCGATCGGCGGATAGCTCGCTCCCGCCGCCAGCGCGTCGCTTCTCTGGCAGCTGACGCCCTGAGCGCCGACGGTGCACGTCCAGCCCGCGCCGACCGCGGCTGTCGGGGTCAGGCCGAGGGGAACGGCATCGAGCACCGTGACCGTGCTCGTGGTCGGTCCCGACACCCACGTTGGTCACGGTGACGCTGTAGGTCCCGGTCTGCCCCTGAATGAACTGGCCGGTATGCGTCTTGGTGATGGTCAGGTCGGCCCCGGGAACGATCAGGACGATGTCTCGGGCCGAGTTGTTCGTCGGGATTGACGTCCCCGCCGCCAGAAACGGCTACCGCATTGATCACTGAGCCGGTTGCCGACGATTGCACGTTGACGGTCAAGGTGATCGCCGGGTAGCTCTGCCCCGTTGCGACTGGATCGCCGCGGGTGCAGGTCACGTCCTGCCCGGCTATCGTACAGATCCAGCCTGCGCCCGATGCCGACGTGGGGAGCAGTCCCGCCGGCACGGTGTCAGTCACCGTCACGGTCCCGACGGACGGTGAAGGCCCCGGGTTGCTCACCGTGATCGTGAAGGCCGCGCCGATCTGTCCCTGCCTGAAGTCGCCCGTATGGCTCTTCGTGACGGTCAGGTCGGGGCCAGGTCCGATCGTGGTGATGTCGTCGGCGGTGTTATTGCTGGTATTGATCTCCCCCCCTCCGGAGACCACCGCCGTGTTCGTCAGCGAGGGAGGCGCGGCCGGTGCCACGTTCACCGTCAGGGCGATCGCGGGAAAGCTCGCGCCGGCGTTCAGTGCGTCGCCGCGCGAGCAGGTGACGGCCTGGCCGGCGATGTTGCACACCCAGCCGGGCCCGGCCGCCGCCGTCGGCGTCAGGCCGGCCGGCAGCGAGTCGGTGATCGTCACCGGGCTGCTGCTCGGCCCGCTCCCGACGTTGGCGACGGTCAGGCTGTAAGTCGCTCCGACCTGACCCTGCAGGAAGCTGCCGCTGTGCGTCTTGATCATGGTCAGGTCGGGCACGAGCACGACGGTCGTCGGATCGCTCGCCGTGTTGTTGCTCGAATCGACGTCGCTCCCCCCTGCCACTAGAGCGGTGTTGATCACGGACGCCGGAGCGTTCGATGCGACGTCCACCGTGAGCGTGATCGGGGGGTACCCGGCGCCGGCATTCAACACATCGCTGCGATCACACGTGAAACTCTGGCCGCGAACTGCCGCGACGCACGACCAGCCCGCGCCAGCTGCGTCCCTGGCCGTCAGTCCCGCCGGGAGGGTGTCGGTCACCCCGACGGGGTTGAGCGTCGGCGCGCCGCCGACGTTGCTCACCGTCAAGGTGTAGCTGCCGGTCTGGCCTTGCGTGAAGGTGCCCATGTGGCTCTTGCTGATGGTCAGGTTGGCGCCAGCATTGATGGTCGTCGGATCGGCCGCGGTGTTGTTCGACGTATTGGTCTCGCCGCCGCCGAACACGGCCGCGCTGTTCGTCACCAAGGCAGGGGCGTTGCGCTGCACAGTCACGATCAGCGTAATGACCGGGTAGCTTTGCCCAGACGCCAGCACGTCGTTCCGGGTGCAGTTCACGGCCTGGCCGACGATGTTACAGGTCCACCCGGTGCCGCTCGCCGTGGTGGGAACCAGGCTGCCGGGCAGCTGATCGACGACGCTCACAGAGCCGCTGGTGGCCGCGACGCCACTGTTCGTGATCGTCAACGTGTAGGTGCCGGGCTGCCCCTGGGTGAAGCTGCCCGCGTGGCTCTTCGTGATCGACAGGTCCGCGGCGGGCAACACCGTCGCCACGTCAATGGCACTGTTGTTCGACGGGTTGCCGTCCCCGCCGCCGCTCACGCTCACCACGTTGGTGACCGTCGGAGGCGCATCGGCGGCGATGCTCACGGCCAGTGTGAGCGGTGGATAGCTCGCCCCCGGCGCCAGCGCATCGCTCCGGAGACATTCGATGAGCGTCGAGAGCGTCTCGCAGGTCCAGCCCTGCACCACTGGCCGATCTCGGAATCAGCGGAAGCCCCATCGGGTCGCCGACGACGACCGCGCCGTTGGTCGGGGCCGCGCCGACGTTCGCCACCGTGACCGCGTAGGAAGCGTCCTGTCCCTGCGTGAAATTGCCGGTGTGGCTCTTGGTGATCGTCAAGTCGGGCGCGCTGGCGATGGGCGTGGCGGCGCTCGCGGTGTTGTTGGAGGCGTTGAGATCGCCACCGCCGCCGACCGTCGCCTGGTTCGTGACCGAGGGCGGCGCGTTACTGGCCACGCT
Organism: Vicinamibacterales bacterium; assembly: GCA_963840865.1. Lineage (GTDB taxonomy): Bacteria > Acidobacteriota > Vicinamibacteria > Vicinamibacterales > Vicinamibacteraceae > CAWJAP01. Next base: position 148,340 of record CAWJAP010000013.1, on the reverse strand, counting down.
GACGGTCAGGTTGATCGCGGGAATAGGTTCCGCCGGGCGGCAAGGGGTCGCTGCGCGTGCAGGTCATGGTGTTGCCCGACACGCCGCAGGCCCACCCGGGACCGCTGGCGCCCACCGGCGCAAGCCCCGTGGGCAGGCTGTCGGTGACGGTGACGCCACCACTCGTGCCAAGGCCGCCGGCGTTGCCCACGGCCAGCGTGTAGCCGGCGCCGATCTGTCCTTGCGTGAACCCTCCCGTGGCGGTTTTGTTGATGGTGAGATCGGGACCCCGAATGATGACGGTGCGATCCGTGACGACGTTGTTCGCTGAATTGGCGTCGTTGCCGCCGGTAATCGCGGCCCCGTTGATCACCTCCGGAGGAGCCGTCGAGGCGACGTTCACCATGAGCGTGATCGGCGGATAGCTGGCGCCGGCGTTCAGCGGGTCGCTGCGCGCGCAGCTGGACGTGTTCCCTGAAAGGGTACACATCCAGCCAAACCCCGCGACCGCGGTCGGAATCAGCGCCGGAGGGATGTTGTCCACGACCTGGACCTGGCCGGTTGTGGCTCGCCAGGCCGATATTGATCGCCGTCAGCGTGTACAGTCGCCCCGATCTGGCCCTGAATGAAATCGCCGGTATGGCTCTTCGCCAGCGTCAAGTCCGCTTGGACGGCCTCGCTACGATCGAACAGCGCGAAGAATTCGATGCCGGGCTTTCCTCCTGGGAGCCTTCGAAGCCGGCGGGATACACGATGTTGCCGGTCAGGGTGAATCCCGAGGTGTGGGCGCCTGCGAGATCGCTGATCAGCCCGTACATGTTCTGCCCCTCGGTGACCCGAATCGTCCCCAGATTCGTCGTGGCTCCCCCCGTGATGGTGAGCACGAGGTTCGTGATGACGACTTCGTCTTGGCCTTTCGTTTTCCAGGTGGATCAACAGGGCGTTGAAGGGCTGGTTCGGGTTGGCGATAGGCGTTTGAAAGTCATAGAACTGGCTGGCGGTCGTCCTTCCCGCGGCGGTGACGGTGAAACGGGCCGGCGAAGGACTGAACGCGAACGTGAACGTGTTCGTGCCCACCGGGGTGTTGGCCCAGAGCATGTCGGCGACTTTCCGGTTGCCGGCGAAGCTCAGATCGCCCGCGCCGACGTAGATTTCGCTGCCCTCACCCGTCGTCCCGAAGTTGCGCAGGCGCGCCCCCCAGTCCCGGTCGATGAGGTCGGGATTTGAGAGCCGCGGATCGTCTGGCAACAGCGTGATGTCGCCGGCAAACAGTGGCGTCGCGCTCGACAACACGGAGAGGGCGAGCAAAAGGTCGCGCGTGTCATCAACGCCTATTGGCCATCCAGATCCCGAACGCATGGCCCGTATCAGACCAGGCCCGGCCGGGTAATGAAGGGGGGAGCGACGGCTTGGGCTCGCCTTGGCGCCGGTGAATCTTTTTCCCAGGCGTCGGGCGACATGATGGCATAGGAGCAGATGCTCTCCTAGTGAAAGGCGTTCACCACGGTTTTTGTCGGCCACTGTGCCTGCGGATTGTCGCTCTCCATCCGGAAACGACCGGTGATCGCGGTATCGCGACGCACCTCGATTGTGACACCCGACAGATCCGTCTCACCAACACGCACGATCTTGAAACCAATACGCCGCCAGGCTCCGCCGAGGCAAATAGCGCGCGAACTACTTCCAGGACGTACGTGCCAGAACTCAGTTGCGGCGTGACAAACGACCCGTCCTTTCCAATCGAAACCGGAATCGAGCTGATGGAACCCTTGTCCCGTCCGCGAACCAATAGAACGGCACCATCCGGCCGGAGGCGATGGGGGTCCAGGACCTGCCCAGAGATTACGCGACGGATTTCACTCGCGCTGAATACTTGATGTGCGAGTGCGATGGGCATAGCCGACAGAGAACAAGTGGCTAGCAGCGCTCGAGATCGAATCAAACACTTGTTCCGCATTGCTTGAATGCCTCGTCACGCAGCGGGTCCCGATGCGCCGCCCCTGTTTGCCATCATGTGCGAAGTCTAGGAGCGGACTGAGTCAGCTGGGCACAGTTGAACGGTGCGAGGTTAAGGGCTCGAGTCCTTAAGCTTAACCTTAGGACCGACAAACGAACCGACTACACCCGGAACCCTCAGCCGCCAACCGCGGACCGATTGCGCGGCCTCGTGCATCTCCACATACTCGGCTCCGGAAGCTTCGATGATCGAAGGCTACGACCCGCGATGGGGTGACGGGCGCGACCGAGGCGAGTCACCCAATCGCAACTGGGGCGGTCGTGCCGCTCGCCAGTCCGACGACGTCCGGGACCGCGATATCGATGCGTTCACTCGTCATGTCGATCTTCCCTACGGCCAGGAGCGCGAGTTGGTCGTCGAGCGGGAGCGCGTCTACGCACTGTCCGGGCGCGAGAGCCGGGCTCTGGCGTCCGTCGGCGCGTTCCGCGTCGTCGACGCCGAAGACCTGGGCGCCGCGCGGGAGGTTGTCGGCCGGCTTCGCGAATCGGGATTGGTCGAGACCGCGCCGCTCGACGGCCGGGAACGTGAAGCGGTGGTGCTGACCAAAGCCGGTCGCGACCTGCTCGAGGCGAACCGCATCGAGCCCGACCCGGAGCCTCGGCAAACCTTCTACGCGGGCCTCAGGAAGCCTCGCGAGCTGACCCACGATGCGCAGGTTTACCGGGCCTACGGCCGCGCCGAGGCGCGCCTCCGCGAGGACGGCGGGCGTGTCCGCCGCGTCGTCCTCGACTACGAACTCAAGCGCGAGTATCAGCGGTTCCTGCAGGAGCGCAACCGCGGCCGGGAGGACAGCGACGGCCGACCCGACCGCGAGGAGCACGAGATTCGCGCCTGGGCGCGCGAACACGACTTGCCGTATTTCGACGACAGCGTGCACTTCCCCGACGCGCGTATCGAGTACGAGGACCGCGATGGCCGCGAACGCCACGAGGACATCGAGGTCGTCACCGGGCACTATCGGGGCGCCCACGCCGCCAGCACCGCGCGCACAGGATTCACGTGCTACCGCGGTGGCATGCCGGGTGCCGGCTGGCGAAGCGGGCGTCGCCGGCCGCTCGATCCGCGCCTTGCCGAGAGCCTGTTGTGATGACCGCTGGCACCGACCCGTGGGACATCGGCCGCCGAGTTGCTGCCAAGACGACGGCGGTGGCCGCGCTCGGGTTCACCGAGCGCCAGGCACGCTTCCTGGTGACGGTGATGGAGCACGCGGGCGTCTTCGTCGAGCGGCAGTACTGCGCCTTCGCTGGCATCACGCACGGACAGAAGACGCACGACTTCATCGAGAAGCTCCTCCTGCACGAGTTCGTGCGCGAGATCCGGCCGGGTGCGCTCCATCGCGGCCGCCTCTATCACGTGCACGCCAAGCGCCTCTACGCCGCGATCGGCGAGACCGACAACCGCAACCGGAAGCCCGCGCCGCTGGGCCGCTTCGTCGAGCGCCTCATGCTCCTCGACGCGGTGCTGGACGACCGCGAGCACCTATGGCTGGGCACGGAGGAAGACAAGTGGCGCTACATCGTCCTCCGCTGCCGGGACGCTCGGCTCGACAAGAAGGAACTGCCGCACCTCGCGTTCGGCGAGGGCGATCGCGAAACCCTCCGATTGTTCCCGGACAAGCTGCCGATCGGCGTCGTCCCCGCCGGTGATCGGCACGTGTTCGTCTACCTGGCGCGACGCCGAGCGCCGGTCGACTTCCGCGCGTTCATCCTGCGACACGCGGTGCTGCTGAAGATGCTGCAACGGTGGACGATCCGCGTGCTGATTCCCAAGCCGTTCGCCAAGGCGCTGCCTCTCTACAAGCGCGCCGCCTTCGAGGAACTGGCGCGCCCGCTTCATCCGTCGCTGGTCGACGAATTGGGTTGGTACTTTGGCGAGCGGCAGCGGGCCGCGGGCACGGCCGCCTGGGTCCCCGACGCCCGATTCAGGGAAGCGGCCAGGCGCTTCAACGGTCCGCGATTCAGAGTCCTCCATCGCCTGTGGCAGCGGTACGGGAACGGCGTGTTGTGGGACGCGAAGTCGCGCATTCTGGCCGACCAGCTGGAGCGGGGCACAGGGAACGTCGAGTTCGTCGTACTCCCACGTCATTACCTTCACCTCTCGCCCCTGGTTGGCGCAGCCTGAAGACAGCGAGGGGGACAACCTCGCAGATGGAGGGTTGTCCCCCACGCTGTGCGAACCGGCGCGAAGCAACGTAGTAGGACGGCGCATTTTGCCGTCCGGGCGGACGCGCCGATGACCAGAGCACAGGAGAACAGGGCGTGAACGACCCCGGTGCCCGCTCCCGTTGGTCGCCCGACCTTCGGGTCATGGGGTCGTTCACGCCCTGCGTGTCCGTATCAATTTCGGCGCGCGTGTCGGTAGAGTTCGCCGGAACATCAGAGCCATCAGCGTGGCCAGTGCACAGGCCGATTCGGTGTCATCGATCTGGCCATCACGCAGATCATTCTGCGCGCGCGGCCACGGCCTCGTGCAAGACCATATGTAGGCCTGGGTTGGTTGCTGCGGCGGTTTACGCTCGGCCGCAGCAACCAGATTCCAGGAGCGATGGCCATGACACATGCAACGGAGACGGTGAACGGACCCGCGCGCCCGACGCTCGTGATGGCGATGGATCTCGGACGGGGCCAGTGGCGATTGGGCTTCGCGATCGGTGCCGGGCAACGGCCGCGAAGCCGGACGATCCGCGGCGACGAGTGGCGCCGGCTTGGCGATGAGATCGCGGCGGCCAAAGCAAAGTTCCACCTCCCATCCGACGCTCGCGTGGTGAGCTGCTACGAAGCGGGCCCCGATGGATTCTGGATCCACCGCTATCTCACGACCCTTGGCGTGGAGAGCCTGGTGATCGATCCGGCCAGCATTGAAGTGAATCGCCGCGGTCGCCAGGCAAAGACCGACCGGCTCGATGTCGAACGACTCCTCGCGCTGCTGCTCCGGTACGTGAATGGTGAGACCACCGCCCTGCGGGTGGTCCGGGTCCCGAGTGAAGAGGCTGAGCACCGTCGGCAGCTCCATCGCGAATTCATCACCACCACGCAGGACCGCGTGCGCGTCCGGAATCGCATGAAAGGCTTGCTCGCGACGCAGGGACTGCACGTCCGCGTGCAGTCAGATTTCGCGACACGGTTACCAGGGCTGCGCCGCTGGGATGATCAGCCGCTGCCGGCGGCGATCACGCAGCGCCTCGAGCGCGAGTGGGCGAAGGTGGAGCTCCTCACGACGCACCTCAAGGGGCTCGAGACGGAACGCCACCAGGCGATCCAGACCGCTGCCGATCCGATGGCGGCGCAAGTCCGGCAACTCGTCGCCTTGCGCGGCATCGGCGAGCACTCGGCCTGGGTCTTTGTCGCCGAGCACTTCGCCTGGCGCCAGCTGCGGAACCGGCGGCAAGTCGGCGCGCTCGCCGGTCTGGTCCCGTTGCCACACAAGAGCGGCACGCTCGACTTCGACCGCGGCATCAGCAAGGCGGGCAGTCGTCGGGTGCGCAGCCTGGCCGTGCAGATCGCGTGGATGTGGGTGCGGTATCAGCCGCAGAGTGCGCTGACGCAGTGGTGGGAGGCGCGCTTCGCGGGTGGCGGGCCGCGCGGACGAAAATCGGCATCGTCGCCGTGGCGCGCCGACTGCTCATCGAGCTGTGGCGGTATCTGAAACACGGCGTCATTCCGGGCTGGAGCGATCGTCGTGGCGGATCGCCGCTTCGCGCACAGCGTACGGCGGTGACCGCGACATAGGCATCGCTGGCGGACGAGGTCGTCGTCCGATCGGCACAGAGCTGGGGCGGGCGGCCCGGCGAGTTATGAGAGGCGGGTTTCCATGAAACCGTCGTCAAGGAGGGGTCGCCCGCGTCAGACGGCTGCACCCGGCGCCCCTGGGCGCACTCCGTGGTGTGGTGATCGACGCATTGTCGTCGGCACGAATAGAAGGCGGGTCAGCGGGCACAGCTCGCGATCGCGCGGCAGCCACCAGCTCGGATGTCCGACACGTCGAGACGACCAACGGCTCGCTCCGCCACGAGAGCGTACGGGCGTGCTCAACCGGGTCAAGGTTGCGCTCGCTGCGCTCGCCGCTGACGCGACCTTGACCCGGTTTCCGCGCGCCCATCGGAGGGCATTTATCGGAGCGAGCCAAGACACCGATCGCTCCTCACGGGGAACGTGTGCGCGATCACCTGGCCGCCGATCAGAGCTTGACTCGAAGAGGCCTCATAGAAGCTCTCCGCTTCGCTCCGACCTCGCGTGTCCGCGAGGCTCGCGCGTGTCAACGACCGGGCCGCAGCTGAGCGCGAGGCCTTGACGACGCCGTGGCCGCGCGCCGGTCCTGGCAGGTACGTGATGGCCGGCTTATTGAGGATCCACGGTGAACTGCGAGAACCAGCCACAGGCGTCCGTTCAATTCGTGGCTTCCCACAGCGTCCGGATTGGCACGGCGAACAGGCCGTCACCGAAGCTCGCGCTGGTCTCGCCGTCGTAGAGCACGACACCGCACACGAAGCGTCGTCCGGCCGACTCTTTCAGCTTGCGCAGTCCGCGGAAGTCGCCGGCCCGAACAGTGGCCGCCGCCTTCACCTCGATCCCGGCGAGTTCGCGCGCGCCTCGCTCGATCACGATGTCCACTTCGAAGTCGTCGCGGTCCCGGAAGTGGAAGAACGACAGCGGATCCTCATGCCACGACGCCTGGCGCCGCAGCTCCTGGAACACAAAGGTCTCGAGCAGTTGGCCCAGTAGCTCGCGATCCGCCGTCAGCGCTCGAGCATCGACACCGAGCAGTGCGCAGGCCAGCCCTGTGTCGCCGAGGTGGAGTTTGGGCGACTTCACCAGGCGGCTCAAGCGGTTGCTGTGCCACGGCGGTAGCTCCTCCAGCAGGAACACGCGTTGGAGCAGCGTGACGTAATCGCGAATGGTGGGCCGGCTGACGCTGAACGGGCCAGCCAGCTCGCTGACGTTCAGCAGGCGCGCCGTCTGGCCAGCCGCCAGGGCGAGCAGCCGCGGAAGGGCGTCGAGCGCGCTGATCCGCGCCAGGTCTCGCACGTCGCGCTGCACGATGGCCTCGAGATAGTCCCGATACCAGGCGGCTCGCCGGCGCCCCGCTGGGCGTGCGAGCGCGGCCGGATAGCCGCCTGCCACGATGCGGTCGGCGAGTTCGCCAGCCAGCCGGTCGACACGCCGCGTCTTGAAGGAGCCGCGCAACAGAGCCGTGAGAAAGCCCGATTCTCGTCGCGCGAGCTCGGTCTGTGCCAGTGGGAACAACCGCAGGATCTCCATGCGGCCCGCCAGCGAGTCCGCGAGTGTCGGGACGAGCAGCACGTTGGCCGAGCCGGTCAGCAGGAACCGCCCCGGCTCGCGGCGGCGATCGATCGCGGCCTTGAGAGCCGTGAACAGCGCGGGCACGCGCTGCACCTCGTCCAGGATGACGCGGGTCGGCAGGCCGTACACGAATCCGGCGGGATCCGCGTCCGCCGACTGCCGGGTCACGTCATCGTCGAACGTGAGGTAGGTGTAGCCGCGCCGCTCGCCGACCAGCCGTGCCAGCGTTGTCTTCCCCGACTGCCGGGGACCGTGCAGGAGGACGACCGGCGAGTCGGCCAGGGCCTCGATGAGGCCAGCCTCGGCGAAACGCGGGTAGAGCGCATGCTCCGGCATCGGCTGATCGTAAGTTTATGTGTCGGCTGATTGAAAGGTTGATGCCGGCTGATTGAAACCTTCTGGGTCGGCGCTGCAAGGTCCGAGATGCCCCAGAAGCTCTGTAAGGTTCTGCCTCGAAACTGCGTTCCTACAAGTAAGGACGGACGCATGCCGCCGGCGCGCGGAGGCGTCGGACGCAGCCACCCAGGTGGCCGCCGACCCGACAGCCTCCAGGCTCGTCCGATAAGCGAGCGCGCCCGTTTTCAGGTCCTCCCTCCACGTCCCTCAGGAGACGTGGAGCGCGTCCCGCCAAGCGGCCCTCAGGGCGCTGGCGCACGCATCCCACTCCCACCAGGACCGCCAATCGTCGCGACCCGGACGTCCTGCACAGCGGGCCTTCCGCCGAACCGACACCGTGCCCGTCGCGTGGGCCGAGGCCTCGCCGCGCGAGCGCATTTAGACGCGCCAGGCGGCACGCTCGTCGAGCGCCGCCGCGGTCTGGGGCGTGACAGATTCCGGAGGAGAACGGTGATGAAGCTGTGGATGAACGTCGGGGAAGCGGCGGAGTACGCGAGCGTCTGTCGGGATACGATCTACACGGCAGTCGAGCGTGGCGAGCTGCGTCACATTCGAATCGGCGGACGGCGATCGATCCGGACGAAGGCGGCCTGGATCGACGAGTGGCTCGAGCGACACCAGAGGATCTCGCTGCCGTTGGAGGGCCGTTCCGCGTGAATAACCGGCCGAGTAGCCCCGGTTGGTCAGAGGCCAAGCGTCTGAAAGAACCCTGATCTGAGGCTGAAGGGGTCAAATGGGTCTCTACAAGCTCTGCGAGCACAAGGGCCGGAACCGCGATCGCTGCGACCACCCGTGGTGGGGCAGCTTCCGCGGCGTGCGCGTGAGCCTGTCGAAGTGGGCGAACCGGGAGATTCGCTCGAAGGCCGAAGCGAGCGCGGCGCTCGACGAGCTGCGCGTGGCGATTCGCGCAGGCACCTTCGACCCGCGCGGGCTGAAGCCGGTCGAAGGCCAAGCCCATGACGTTCGGCGAGCTGGCGGACCTCTACCGCGACCGACACGTCATCTCCAAGCGCCTCGCGCTGGCCGAGGACTACGCCTGGTCGGTGAAGCCGTTCCTCGAGCGGTGGCGGACCGCGCCCTTGCCGACATCAGGACCGCCGACGTCCAGGACCTGATCGCCGACCTGCAGAAGCCGCGCGTCATCGGCCGCCGGCCGGGCGCGCGCGTGCTGAGCGCCGCGCGCGGTGAACCGCATCATCGACCTGCTTCGGCACATGCTGAACTGGGCCGTCGGCCGCGAGTACATCGAGCGGACGCCGTTCCGGCGTGGCTCCGAGACGCTGATCAAGAAGCTGCGCGAAGACAACAAGCGCCGCCGTCGCATCGACGAGGCCGAAGAGGCCGCGCTGATCGAGGCGGCGCCGCCGCACGTCCAGGCGATGATCATCGCCGCCATCGACACGGGCATGCGCCAGGGCGAGATGCTGGCGCTGCGGTTCGCCGACGTCGATCTCGACCGCGGACTGATCACGCTGCGCGGTGAGACGACGAAGAGCCGGAAGACGCGCGTGGTCCCGATCTCGACCGAGCGCCTGCGCGCTGTGCTCGCGTGGCTGCGGCTGGATGCGGACGGGGAACAGAAGCCGGACGACACGCTCGTCTTCAGCAACGAGATCGGCGAGCCGCTGTCGGCTGTTCCACCGGACGTGGCAGACGATCGTGCTGCGGCGCACGGGCATCACGCCGACGTGGGGCCCGCGGCTGAACTACCAGGGGCTGTCCGACGAGTCGCAGGACGCCTTCCGGCGCATCAACCTGCGGTGGCACGACCTGCGGCACGAGTACGCGTCACGCCTGGTCGAGCAGGGCGTCCCGCTGGCGCAGGTCCGCGACCTGCTCGGCCATGCGTCGATCACGACGACGGAGCGGTACGACAACCAGACGGTGGCGAACCTGCGGATTGCGGCGGCGAAGCTGGAGCGCGGGAAGGTGTTCACGCGCTGCGGCCGAGGCCGAAGCGTCGAGCGTGAGCGCGCGGGACAGCCGGGCAGCCGACCTCCGCCGACGGCTACGGCGGACCGCCGCGCAGCCGCGGACTCGCACGGAAACCTCGCGCAGCCGCGGCGCAAAGTTTCAAGATTCTTTCAAGATCGACCTCTGCACGAGCGGGGTCGCGCATGGTCCGCGAGACACCGCCGATTCGAGGCTAACGAACTGGAAGACTTGAACTTGAAGGATTGGCTGGGAGGCAGGGATTCGAACCCCGATAACCGCGTCCAGAGCGCGGTGTCCTACCGTTGAACGACCTCCCAGCATAGGTGGGCCGAACGGCGTGAACCTCCGAGTGTATCGGCTTCCGCGACAGGCCGCAATACCTGGGCCGCCGCGAGCGGCCGGAAACCACGGAGACGGTGAGCGCTGTCCGGTCTTGCCCGCCGGCCGTCCGCTATCGCACAGCGTTCCGCGCCCGCCGGCCCGGATCCGCGCAGTTTATTGCGGCTACCATCGGACCAGCGCTGGCACGCCGCTCGCTAACGCCACGCGCCGGGAGACTCCACCATGCTGGGACAATTCCGCCTCGGCGTGCGGACGCTCGGCCGCGCGCCGGGCTTCACGCTCGCCACCATCCTGATCCTCGCCCTTGGCATCGGGGCCACGACCGCCCTCTTCACGCTCGCCTACGGCGTGCTGGTCCGGCCACTGCCCTACGCCGATTCAGGGCGTCTGGTCATGGCGTTCCAGGACCAGCGCGCGGTCGGCGGTCCGCCCGATGAATGGGCCTCGCCTGGCAACGTCGCCGACTGGGGGAGCGCGACCGACATCTTCTCGGCGTTCACCGCGGCGAGCGGATGGTCGCCGAGTCTCACCGGCAGCGGCGCGCCCGAGCAGTTGACCGGAGCGCAGGTCACGGGCGCCTACTTCGACACCCTCGGCGTCCGTCCGGCGCTCGGGCGCACGTTCAGGCCCGACGAAGACATTCCCAATGCGCCGCGCGTCGCCATCATCAGCCACGAGCTCTGGCAGCGCCGGTTCGGCGGCGATCGATTGATCCTCGAGCGCGCGGTGGCGCTCGGGGGCGATCCGCACACGATCGTGGGCGTGCTGCCGCCGGGGTTCGTGCCGGCCATCCAGCCCGACGCCGAAATCTTCAGGCCGCTTCGGCTGAACCTGGCCAACCCCTCGCGCGGCGCCATCTTCCTCCGCACCATCGGCCGTCTGCGGCCGGGCGTCACACTCGACGAAGCCCGGGCGCGCGCCGACGTCCTCGCGCGGCGGCTCGAAACCGCCTGGCCCCGAACGAACACAGGCGTCCGGATCAATCTGATCCCGCTCCAGGAACGCCTCGTCGGGCCGGTCGAGACGCCGCTCGTCGCGCTCCTGGGCGCGTCGGTGCTGGTGCTGCTCATCGCCTGCGCGAACATCGCCAATCTGTCGCTCGCGCGAGGTCTGTCACGGACGCGTGAAGTCGCCGTGCGGCTCGCGCTCGGCGCCTCGCGCGGCCGCGTCGCGCTCGATCTCCTCACCGAGAGCCTGCTGCTCTCGATCGCAGGCGGAGCGGCCGGCGTCATCGTCGCCCTGTGGGCGCTCCGCGCGTTCACGACATATGCGCCGGTGCCACCCGCATTGACGCGCATCCTGCCCGTGGCCGACGCGGAAAGCACCTGGCCCGTCCTGCTCTTCGCCGCAGGGTTGACGATGGCGACGACCATGCTCGTGGGATTGATCCCGGCGCTGCGCGTGTCACGAGGCGCCGAGGCATCGGCCCTGCGCGATCATCAGCGCACGGCCACACCTGCCTCGAACCGCGTGCGCCAGGCGCTGGTCGTCGCTGAAATCGCGCTCGCCTGCGTCCTCGTCGTGAACGCGGGTCTGCTGGCCCGCAGCTTCGAGCGGTTGCGCACCTTCGATCTCGGCTTCGACCCGTCGCCGCGCACGCTCGCGGGCCGTGTCGTGCCGGCGCCTGCGAAGTACCGCACGCCCGAGCAGCTGGCCACGCTCTACGACGCGCTGCTGGCACGAGCCTCGACGATTCCAGGCGTCAGCGATGCCGCGTTGACCTCGATTCTGCCTTTCGGCGGCGACAGCGATCAGTCGCTGGAGATCGAGGGGAGACCGCCCGGCAACACCGATCGGGACGATCCGGTGGCCTGGTACCGCCTGGTGAGCAGCGGCCATCTGCGCCTCATGGGCATCCCGCTCGCGCGCGGCCGCGCGTTCGAGCCCACCGAGCCGGCTCCAGTCACCATCGTCAACCAAACGATGGCGGCACGGTACTGGCCTGGCCAGGATCCGATTGGCCGGCGGGTGCGCACGGGGCCGGAGGCTCCCTGGCTGACGATCGTGGGCATTGCCCGAGACATGCGCAGCCGTGGACCGGCCGAGTCTCCGATCGTCGAGATGTACGTGCCCTATCGCTTCCAGTCGGAACGGGGCATGTGGATTCTCCTGCAGAAATCGGAGACGGGATCGTCAGGCGCGACAGCCTCCGCCGCGTCGCTCGCGCCCGCGCTCGGTGGAGCCGTTCGATCGGTCGATGCGGACCTCCCCGTCGCCAACATCGGCACGCTCGAGGAGAAAGCGGCGCTCGAAGTCGCGCAGCCGCGATTCGTCGCCGGGCTGACGGCGCTGTTCGGCACGCTCGCGCTCGTGCTCGCCGCGGCCGGCATCTATGGCGTGCTGGCTTATTCGGTCGCCCAGCGGACGGCGGAGATCGGGGTCCGCATGGCGCTCGGCGCGCGCGCCACCGACGTGGTCTCGCTCATCGTGGGTCAGGCGGCGCGGCTCGCGCTCGTGGGTGTCTCGCTCGGCGTGCTGGGCGCCGTCCTGGCGGCTCGCGGCGTGCGCACGCTGCTCTTCGAGGTGTCACCGACCGATCCCGTGAGCTTCGGCCTGACGATGATCCTGCTCGCGCTGTGCGCGGCAGCAGCGGCGTATTTTCCGGCCCGGCGCGCCACGCGCGTCGATCCGGTCGTGGCGATGAGGAGCGGATGACGTAACGGTTCTCCTGCGCCGGCCCTTCACGCCGCTTTCATCTCTGGATGACGCCGATGCCACTCGGTCGCCTGTTCGTACGAGTAGGCAATCCGGCACAGCATCGACTCTCTGAGACGGGGGGCGGTGAACTGGATGCTGTACGGCAGGCCGTCCGGTGAGAAGCCGGACGGCAGGCAGATTGCCGGCACTCCCGCCAGATCCATCGGCATCGTGAACTCGAAGCTCCGGGGCATGGCCGCGGCCCACGCCTTGTGATACTCGGGCAGTGGGCCGACCTGGATCGCGTGGGTGATCGGCCATGCCGGATCACCGCCGGATGGACTCGCCATCGCATCGACCGACTCGAGCACGGCGGTGAACTGCGGGGTCAGGGCCGACCGATTCGCCCGGGCCGCGGCCACCTGCTGCGGTGTCAGGCGCGCACCCGTCGCAAGGAACTCGCGCAGATAGGGACCGTACTCGTTCGCGCGCGACGGATAGGTCGGGGCGTGCGCCATGACCATTTCCGAGCTGCAGATCGGCATCCACGTGTCGAGGAGCCGGCCGAGATCCGGCATGCGGAGGTCGACGATCTGCGCACCCAGACCGATCAGCACCTTCAGGGCGGCCTCGAGCGCCGCGGCCTGACCGGCGTCGGTGCCGTTCAGCGCGTAGTCGCGGTCGATGCCGATGCGCACGCCTCGCAGGCCCTGGCGGAGATCCTTGATCGCGTTCGGGGCCGGCGCGACGAGCGACGACGGATCGCTCGGATCGCGGCCGGCAATCGCATCGAACACGATCGCCACGTCGGCGACGCTGCGCGCCATCGGACCGACGTGGTCGAGCGACTCGGCCATCGCCAGGACTCCGAAGCGGCTGACGCGGCCGTAGGTGGGCTTCAGTCCGACCACGCCATTGGCCGCCGCAGGAAACCGGATCGGGCCTCCGGTGTCGGTTCCGATCGCGGCATAACACAAGCCGGCCGCGGCGGCGACACCGGATCCGCTCGATGACAACCCCGGCCATCGATCGCGGTTCCACGGATTGAGGGGCACGCCGAGCGCGGGGTTGTAGCCAGCTGCGGCGCCTTCAGAGAGATTCAGCTTGCCCAGCAGCACGGCGCCCGCCGCACGCAGCTTCGACACGACGGTCGCGTCGATCCCCGGGATGAAATCCCGGCGGACTGCCGTCCCGCCCATCGTTCGGACACCCTTCGTGTAGCAGAGATCCTTCACGGCCACCGGGACACCATGCAGCGGCCCGCGATACTTGCCGGCCCGGATTTGCTGATCCGCCGTGCGTGCAGTCGCCATTCGCCTGCTCCGCAGTGACGGTGGCGTAGCTCTTGAGGTCGCGGTCGACGTGCGCGATCCGGTCCAGAATGCGATGCGTCAGCTCGATCGGCGACAGCTCGCGCGAGGCGATGCGCCGGCCGACCTCTTCGAGCGTCAGATAGTGAACGTTCTCCAGCGCACCGGACCGAGCGGCGGTTCGAAGCGGCGAGACCTGTCCGGAGGAGACGATCGGGAGCGCGGCTCCTGCGCCGAGGATTGCCAGCGCGTCACGTCTGGTCATCCGCCGGTCGGCGTTCACGGCGGCTGGACGCATGTTCGGCATGGCGGTTGTCGGCTCGGCGCCGGCGCCCACCGCGGCGTGGCGTCTTCCCACGGGTCAGGACGCTAGCACGGTCACGGCTGAGGTGGCCAGCGCTGACTCGGCTTGTCAACGACGAGGAGCCGCTCGTGCAGTCCGTGGTGTTCGGTCCCCCCGGTACGGTGAGTTGTACGCTCACCACGTCGGACCAGGCGCACGATCCGGCTTGCCCACAACAAGTGGGAGAACGGGCAGTGCGTCGTGGCGTCGGGGTCGGTGGCGCGTATCACCGCAGACGTTCGCGCGGCAGCGGGAAGACGTGGAGGACGGCGGCATGAAGCTCAATCCGTTTCTGAATTACGGCGGAAACTGCGAGCGGGCCCTTCGATACTACGAGCAGCATCTCGGCGGAGAGATCACGATGCTGATGCGCCGCGCGGAGCAGCCCGATCAGCCCATGAAGTGGCCCGGCTGGGAGAGCTCCATCCAGTACGCGGAAATGAAGATTGCCGACACCGTGCTCATGGCGTCGGACGTTTCGCCCGAACGCTTTCAGCCGATGCGGAGCGTGTATCTGTCGCTCACAGTCGAGAGTGCCGCCGAGGCCGAGCGCATCTGGGCGGCGCTGTCCGACGGCGGGCAGATCACCATGCCCCTCGAGGAAACATTCTTCGCGACCCGGTTCGGGGAGCTCAGGGACAAGTTCGGGACGCTCTGGCTGATCATGGCGTTGAAGCCGCAGACTGCGTGAGCGAATCGTTCGCATCGTGAGTGAGGTGACGCGTGGCGACCGACGTGAAGCGCGTCTCACGACGACAGGGGTCGGGTGTGATATCCGTCTAAATGTTTTCGATGCGGTGAACATTTAGACGGATATCACACCCGACCCCTGCGAAGGTGATCCGCAGTTGCGAGATCCTGCCGGGAACTCACCTGCGCCGGTGAACAGGCGTCCGGCCCGGGTTGCGCGTGCTCAGGCTCATGATGCGGGCGCGATGGCCGCGCGGATCCGCTCCGCCGCATACCGATTGAGCGCCGTCGCGGCATCGCGGTCGCGCAGCTGCCCGTCGATGACCAGCATCGCGATGCCGTGCGTGACCGACCAGACGAACCGGGCCTGCATGATCGGGTCGTCTTCGCGCGCCTGTCCCTCGCGCTGGAGCTCCACCAGTCGATCCACCAGGGCCTGAAATGCGGCCTGTGCCTCTTCGATGAGCTCGGGATCGCGCGCGCCCGACTCCACGAAGCGTCCAAACATCGCCCGGTAGTGCGACGGATGCTCGACCGCGAACTGCAGGTAGGCGCCGGCCATCGCGTCGAATCCAGCCGCGCCACGGCCGTGGCGCTCCCAGGCCTCGACGAGCGCCAGCCGCAGCGTGCGGAAGCCTTCGCGTGCGACCGCGGCGACCAGCGCCTGCCTGTCGGAGAAGTGGCGATAGAGGGCGGTGCGCGACACGCCCAGCGCCTCGCCGACGCCGCGCAGCGTGAGCCCTTCCCCGCCCAGCTCGTCAATGGTCCTCAGGGCCTGATCGATGAGTGCCCGCCGCAGGTCGCCGTGATGGTATTGCCCGGCGCGCTTCTTCTGCGGCCGCCTCATCCTGGAACTCGCCATACGAGCCCAGCGTAACCGTTGATGTTGACATCGTCAACACTTCGACCTAGTCTGATGTTGACATCGGTAACATCGCAGCGAGGGAGGACCGCCATGTGGCAACGGGTGCAACGGTTGTGGCACGCCAGCCCCGAGCTCATCGCGACGGCCGCGGTGATGCTCATCGTCCTCGCCGGCGCCCTCGTCGGGCTGGCGGCGGATCCGACCACCATCATCGGCGCCCCGGCCTGGCTCAAGCCGGCCAAGTTCGCCGTCTCCATCACCATTTACTCCGTCACGCTGGCCTGGATCTTCACCTTCATCCCCGAGTGGACCCGTACCAGGCGGACCATCGGCTGGATCACGGCGCTGACGATGGTCCTCGAGATCGCCATCATCGGCGGCCAGGCCTGGCGTGGGACAACGAGCCATTTCAACGTCGGAACGACCCTCGACGCCGCGCTGTTCAGCGTCATGGGACTGGCCATTGTCGTCCAGACGCTCTCGAGCATCGCGGTCGCCGTGGCGTTGTGGCGGCAGCGCTTCGCCGACGAGTCACGAGGCTGGGCGCTCCGCCTCGGTGTGTCTCTCACCATCGTCGGCGCGTTGACCGGTGGATTGATGACGCGGCCGACCACGGCGCAGCTCGAGGCTGCGCGCGCCGGCGGTCCCATGCCCGTCTCCGGAGCTCACACGGTCGGCGGGCCGGATGGCGGTCCTGGCCTGGCCGGCACCGGATGGAGCACGGAACACGGCGACGTGCGCGTGCCGCATTTCTTCGGATTGCACGCCATGCAGGCGTTGCCGATCGTCGCCCTGCTGCTCGCTCGCCGGCGGCTCGGCCCGGCGACGCGCGTGCGTCTGGTGCTGATCGCAGCCGCGAGTTACGCGGCACTCTACGTGATTCTGCTGGTGCAGGCGCTCCGCGGCGTGCCGCTTGCCGCGCCCGATTCGCAGACCATCACACAGCTGGGCGTGTGGGCGATCGCCACGTCACTGTCAGCAGCCATGTCGCTGCGCGGCGTTCGAGCCGCGCGGCTTACTGCCGTCAATGGAGGCGCCTGATGACCGTCGACCAGATCTTCTCGATCGCGAACGGCTGTGCCCTGCTTGGCTGGATTCTCCTCGCGCTGCTGCCAAACCGCCGCTGGGTCACGGAGGTCGTCACTGGAAAAGCGATACCGGCGCTCTTTGCGGCCGTCTACATCGCGGTTGTGATCATGGTGTTTCCGCGAGCGGAGGGGAGCTTTGGCTCACTCGCCGGGGTGGCCCAGCTCTTTGCGAACCCCTGGCTGCTGTTCGCGGGCTGGCTGCACTACCTCGCGTTCGACCTGTTGATCGGCACGTGGGAAGCGCGTGACAGCCTCGATCGTGGCGTTCCGCGTTGGGTGCTCGTCCCGTGCCTGTTCCTGACGTTCATGTTCGGCCCGATGGGATGGCTCATCTACGTGCTCGTCAGGATGCGGTGGTCGCCATCAGCTTCGTGAGCACGCGATGCAAGCTCTCGAGATCGGTCCGGTCCAGCGCCGAGAACTCGGGCGGCGGCGTGTGAAAATCGTTCAGGAGCGCGGTCCTCGTCTTCTGTCCCTTCGACGTCAGGACGACGAGCTTGACGCGACGGTCTTCGGGCACCGACCGGCGCTGCGCCAGCCCGAGCTTCTCGAGCCGGTCGACAATCCACGTCGCATTCGAGGGGTCGCACTCCCATCTCTCCGCCAGCGCCCTCATGGTCCGGCCTTCGTCCGGAGACAGGCTGAAGAGCGCTCGCGAGTCGTTGGGCGTCAACCCCCGCCTCGACAGGCTGCGGGTCCGCTGCGGGCTCGACCGGATCAGGTAGTCGAACATCAGCGTCCACACCTGTCCGGCCTGGGAAGCTGTCGAGGCGGGAGCGCGCGGCATGCCGTCAGTCTACGAAGAGCCCGGCGGTGGTTCAACGGCCCACATTGACGAACCCACTGGATAGTTGATACGTCTCAAGTATCTGGATGCGGAATCGAGGTGAGCTCATGAATCCCGTACGCACGTTTCTCGGTCTCGAAGCCGTCGCGTTCGCGGCGGCGTCGCTCGTTCACAGGGGCGCCCTGCTCGACGGCTACCAGCATCGCCAGGCGGCCATCGCGGAAGCTGTCATTGCCGGGGTGCTGGCGCTCGGCCTGATCGCTGCCGCGGTGAGCCCCCGCCGCGCTCGAGCCGCCGGCCTCGCTGCGCAGGTGTTCGCGCTCCTCGGAACCTTCGTCGGCCTCACGATGATTGCCATTGGTGTCGGCCCTCAGTCATCGTTCGACGTCGTCCTGCACATCGGGTTCGTCACACTACTCGTTGCCGGCCTCCTCGTCACGACGCGCGGCCAGACGGCATCGACGCCGGCAGGCCCGATGAGGAGCTCTCACGTATGACCTCACGCCCCGGGCCGTTCCGGGACGCGGCGGGGTCTGACGTCGGCCGTACTTTCGCGCAAAATGCATATACTGCCGCCTCCGGAGGTTGGACCATGAGGCGCACTGTTTTTTTCGTCTGTTGTGGCTTCCTGCTGACGTCCCATCTGACCCTGACCCGCGCCCGACAAGCGCCAGTGTACGAATCGACGCCCGTGACCGTCACGGCGACGATTGAAGCCGTCGACAAGGAAAACCGTACGGTCACGCTGAAAGGACCCAAGCGTGGGAGTGTGCAGGTCAAGGCACCTGAGCAGATGGAAGGCTTCAACAGCCTGAGGGTGGGCGACGCGGTTACGGCGACGTATTTCGAGGCCATCGCGCTGAGCGTCCGGAAGCCCGGTACACCCACGCCTGCTGCAGGTCCGACAACGTCGACGCAACGGAAGGATTGTACGCCGGGATCCGAGACCAGAAGGGAACAGACGTTCACGGTGACGGTCGAGGCTGTCGATCCGAAAGCGCCGTCTGTCACCGTCAAGGGCCCGCAGGGACGTGTCGTCCAGTTCATGGTGCGCGATGCGACCCAGCTTTCGAACATCGAGGTCGGGGACACCGTGGACGTGACCTATTACGAATCGCTGCTGATCAAAGTGTCTCGTCCCTCGAGGTAGCGTCCGCGTGGATTCATCGCGTGGCTCGGCGTCCGGCGGCCGATGATGGGTTGAGGACGGATGGTCAGGGATTGATCACGACGTCACCTTCCGAGACGGGACCTTCGACCGAGAAAACCACGTCTCCTGTGCCTTTCCGTACCGTAATCGACAGGACATCCAGTCCCGACCCGGCCTGACCGCCGTCGATGGCGTGACCGGTAAGGATGAAACCGGGCGCGCCGGCGTTCTGACCGACGGCCGTGAAATCGACCCGCCGGCCGGCCGCGGACACCGACAGGTCGTAGGAGATGACGTCCGTGCTGGTGAAGCGCACGCTTTTCGAGGGATCGTTGAAGTTGATACGGAACGTGCCTGCTGGTCCGTCGTTGCTCAACTCGAACGTGACCGCGGCGGTACGACGGCCCGGTACGGCGTCGGCTCTGACCACGTAGGCTCCGGAGAAACTGGCGGTCGAGCCTGCACCGGGAAGCTCCGACGGATGGAGCAGCGCCGTGTAGGCGAGCTTGTGAATCAACCCGGTGTCGAACAGCAGCGGCGCATCCACGCGCGCAGACGAGGTCAGCCAGGTGTGATCGTCGGCCTGCCCCCAGAGCGTCACCGAGCTGATGTTCGCGCTGAGGTACCGGAACACCTGGAAGAAGTCGCGGTACTTGAACGCCTGCTTCACGAATCGATCCGGCGGGATGTCTTCGTAGGCCGTGAAGGGGTCCTCCAACGGGCTTCTGTAGATGCTGACATCGAGCTCGGTGATCTGATTGTCCAGCCCGAGCGCCGAGACCTGGTTCAGGGTCTCGAGGACGGCCGCCGCCGAGGGGAACTCGATGTTGCTGTGCATCTGGTGGCCGACGCCGTCGATCGGCACGCCGCGGCGCTGCAGATCGCGAACGAGATTGAGCAGGAATGTCCGCTTCGGCTCCTGGGTCGAGTTGAAGTCGTTCATGTACAGCAGAGCGCCGGGCGCCACCTCTCGTGCGACGCGGAAGGCCCGGTCGATGTACTCCGTGCCGGTGATGTTGTACCACGGGCTCTCGCGGAACCCATGGGACTCCTCTGGATCGATCACCTCGTTCACGACATCCCAGGCGTACACGTCACTCCCGAAGTGGGCGACGACGGCGCGAATGTGATTCTCGAGGCGCTGTAGTAGCAGCGCCCGGTTCTCCGGCGTGGGCGTCATCGGCGCGCCGCTCGGATCGGTGAACAACCACGCCGGATTCTGCTGGTGCCAGACGAGGGTGTGTCCCCGGACGCGCTGACCGTGCGACTTGGCGAACGCCACCTGCGCGTCGGCGCTCGCGAAGTTGAAGGTGCCTTCGGTTGGCTGGAGCGTGCCCCACTTCATGTCGTTCTCGGACGTGATGCTGTTGAAGTGCCTCGAGAGGAGGAACGCGTGTTCGCCGGCGAGGTCGCCCTGCCAGACCGCCGCACCGATGTCGAACATGCCCGCGAATGCCGGGTGCACCGGCGCGATGTCGCGTTCGGCGACCGGCGGCGGCACGAAGGTGAGGTCGAAGTCGTCGATGTAGAAGGAGGGCGTCCCGCTGTTCGATTCGACGTAGAGCGTCAGTGCCTGGTAGTTGAAGACGAAATCGTATGTCGTTCGCAGGCGCACCCATTGGTCGGCCGTGACGGTCGTGTTGCCGATCACCGTGTGGAACGTGGTGGTCGTCCCGAGCGTGCGCTGGAGGCTGACGCGAATCTGCGTGTTGGGTTCACCGGGGGCCAGCTTGACCCAGATACTCACGATGTAGCGTGAGCCGTTGCACAACTTGCCCGCGACGTTGGTGGCCGGCCCGTCGAACGCGGCCTGCCGGCTTGTGGTGAGCAGGCTGAAGCTCCCGCCGTGCGCGTCAGCGTTGCTCACGGCGACCGTTTCACGGCCGATGCGAGGCTGCCAGCCCTGCGTCGTACCGTCTTCGAAGTCGCTGTGCCGGCCCGACGTGTCCGGCGGGTCGCTGCAGCCGAGCGCCGGCACCACGGCAATGCTGAAGTCGTCGATGTAGTACGACGCGGTGGCGCTGGTGCTCTCGATGTAAAGCAAGAGCCCGGACACGCCGCCGGCGAAGCTGTAGGTGCCCTGCAGGGTCGTCCACTGCGTATCGTTCACGTTGGTCGACCCGACGACCTGTTCGAACTGATCGCCGCCGCTGGTTGGTCTGCGCCGCATCGTCATCCGCACCGGCGTGGCGGGTTCGCCTCCGACCAGACGCACCGAGACGGTCACTTGATAAATCGTTCCTGGTGAAAGCAGCGGTGACACTTCGAGACTCGGGCCGTTGAAGGTCTGCGTGCGGCCGGTCGTCAGCAGACTGTGAGTCCCCGTGAGTGCCGCCGCAGTCGAGTTCGTCAAGACCACGCCGCCGCCGAACGGCGCCCAGCCCTGGGTGGTGCCGTCCTCCCACCCGTGTTGCACGACGGTCTGGGCCGCAGCCGGAGGAGCGCCGCAGACATGTAGCGAGCAGACCAGGCACGTCCCGAGCACCGTGGCCGAGAGACGACTGGCGACGCGAGGTGCGCTCATCGGAACTCTCCTTCGCGACAAGGGGCCGAGCTCAGCGTTTTGTTGTGGGACCGAATGATTGACGGCTGGAGATTCTAGCTGAAAACGCGGTTGCGTGCGTGCTCGAAAGTTCGCAACATGAACAATGAAGTTCAGCTGTACGTGTCTCGCCCGCCGCGGCACCGAAGGCTCAGCGGCGGCCGCCGACTTCGTCGAGATGCTCGAGCAGATCGGCCGGATCTTCGTAAACGCGATACGCTCCCGCCCGTTCCAACTCTTCCATGCCGTAGCCACCGGACAGCAGGCCGATGCCGAGCGTTCGCGCGCGCCGCGATGCCAGCATGTCCCACACGCTGTCGCCGACGACCGACGCGGTCTCCACGTCGACGTTCAGCCGTTCCGCGGCAGCCAGAAAGAGATCCGGATCGGGCTTCGCGTGTCGCACCTGATCGCGGGTCACGACCGGAGTGCGACTGAAATCGATACCGAGGTTCTCGAGCACGGGGCCCGCTGTTTCCATCCGTCCGCTCGTCGCGATCGCCCACGGGATCCCGGCATCGGTCAACGCCGCCAGCAGCGCGCGCGCACCCGGAAGCGGACGGATCTGGGCGGACACCCGGTTGTAGGCGGCGGCATGCAGGTGCTGCAGCCGCGCGATGCGATCGGGGCTGAAGTCCACGCCCGTTTCCCGCAGGAGCATGTTCGCGAACAGCCCGCCGCTCATCCCGATCTTGCGGTGAATCCGCCAGACGGAGAGCTCGATGCCCTCGGTTTCGAGGGCTTCGCTCCAGGCGAGCACGTGCTGGTAGACGCTGTCGACGAGTGTGCCGTCGAGGTCGAAGATGAAGGAGGTGGGCAGCATCACGTGGCGATCGCTCGCTAGTGGGCGCCCCCGGACTTTTCGTGTCGCCCGACGGGCAATGGATTCTCTACACTCGCGTGGACGTGGGCGAGTCCGACTTGATGATGTTGGAGGGCTTCAGATAGGGCTTTGACGATCGACACGGCGAGGCTCCATCGCAGAGCCTCGCCGTCAGCCGTTTCCGGCTCAGTGGGATTCGCCCAGCCTCAGGCTGAGGCCGTTGTAGATACGCCAGCTCTCGGGCCATTCGGCCTTCGGGTTGTACCAGCGAAAGTCGACGCGGTAGCTCCAGCGAGGACCGACCGGCACGGTGGCGCCGCCACCGATACCGATCGCGAACTCGGTCTTCTCGCGATCGAAATCAGGGTAGTCGCGCAAGTCGGGGTGTCCGCCGAGGACGTCGCCTAGGAAAACGTCCACGGGATAGTCGTTGATTTCGTCGCGCTGGACGCCCGCGCCCGCCGCCGCGTAAGTGGAGAACTGGCCGATGCGCATGACGTCCACGAGCAGGCTGGCGCCCATCCGCATGGCATCGGTTCCGAGGCTCCCCTCGGTTTCGAGCGACAACCGGCGTGTCAGCGGGAACGTGACCGACAGCCCACCGCCGGGCGCGAGGTCGTCGCCCACCGCCATGAACGGAGTGATGCTGATACGGGAGTCGGTTGCGGGGGCGGTCGGCTGTGCGGGCTGAGGTGTTCGTGGCGCCTGCGCGGCCGCCGGAACGACCCCCAGCGCGCCGAGCGCGAGCGCGCTCCAGGCCATGACAACGTGACGGTACATCTGCTTCCGCATGTGGCCCTCCCCGGCAGGCGGCGCGGTTGGCG
Source organism: Vicinamibacterales bacterium (assembly GCA_963840865.1). Classification (GTDB taxonomy): domain Bacteria; phylum Acidobacteriota; class Vicinamibacteria; order Vicinamibacterales; family Vicinamibacteraceae; genus CAWJAP01. Next base: position 125,312 of record CAWJAP010000013.1, on the reverse strand, counting down.
CAACGATGGTAGCGGCTGCGATTGACGGATGGTAGCCCTCTTTCCCGAGTGGTCACGTCGAGCCACCAGTTCGTCACAGCGACATGGCGTCGCTTACCGCATCGGTTCCCTCGCCCGAGCTCTTCGTCAACGATCCCGAGTACGTCAAGGAGCTTCAGCGGCGTTTCGGGATCGTCAACAAGGGCGGCACGCTGCCCGACTCGTTCTTCACCCGGCTGCGCTCGCGCAAGTTCTATCAGGAAGGTGGCCGCTGACTTTCAGTGCGACTTGGTCAGCCGCCGGGTCGCTGTCATGAAGCGCTGTTAACCACTTGCCGGCCTCCAGCGTCGTGCATTACAGATGCGCGTACTGTCATTGCTCATCGCCACGCTCGCGGCGATCGCGCCGGCGAAGCCGCACGAACCGGTCTCACAGCCGGCAACCGGCACCATCGTGAGCGAGACTCCGTGTCAGTTCACCACATATGAGCAAACGTCTCCGTTCACGAGACGCTACTACTCACGCGAGGAACACGCCGCAGCCAGCGAAAGCGTGACCACGGAGTGTCGCCGGATCCAATACGTCAGCGACGGCTTCAGAGTTGCGGGTTTCATCGTCAAGCCGCGCGGCACGCGCGGCGCACGATATCCAGCCATCGTGTACAACCGCGGAGGCTTTCGTGAGATCGGAAAGATAGACGCCTGGAATCTGCTGGATTTCCACGGGTTCGCATCCCGCGGATTCGTGGTGCTCGCCTCACAGGTACAGGGGCAATGACGGAGGGGAAGGACGCGACGAAGTCGGGGGTGCCGACGTTGCCGACGTGATGGCGCTCACCCGTGTCGCTGAGGGACTGGACTACGTCGATCCGACGAACCTGTTTCTGTACGGACTCTCGCGCGGTGGAATGATGTCTTTCCTCGCGCTCAAACAGGGGTTCCCCGCCAGGGCAGTCGCAGTCGTCGGATCCGTGTTCGACGTCGAAGCATTCTCCCAGCGCGCGCCCAAGGTTGCCGCCTCCGCTCTGGCGGTGAGCCCCGAGAACCTGAGCCAGGTGGCAGCCATCATGCGGGAGCGGTCGGTGATGAATTGGCCGGATCGAGTCACGGCGCCGCTGCTCATCATCCATGGTGGGAACGACAAGGAAGTGCCCGCCCTCGAGGCGCTGACCTTCGCATCGAAGCTGGCGCAACTGGGCAAGCGCTACCAGTTGATCGTGTACGCGGACGACATCCACGAAGCGGCGAACAACCGCCGGGACCGGGACGCGAGCATCGTGGCGTGGTTCAAACAGCACGTGCGGCTATGACGGGAGCCGCCGCAGCGGGGCTCCCCAATGGCCCTCGCCTGTCGCATCGAGACGCTACAGTGACCGTGCCGGCCGCAGGAGCCGGGCGCGTTCGCTACATCGCGGTCCAGCCGCCGTCCACCGGGAACGCCGCACCGGTGACGAACGACGACTCGTCCGACGCGAGGAAGAGGGCGACGGCCGCAATCTCCTCGGGCCGAGCCAGGCGCTTCATCGCCTGGTTCACCACGAGTGACGCGATGACCGCGTCGGGATCGCGAGCACCCTCGAGTCGCAGCGCCGTCTGCGCCGTCCGGGTCGAGCCGGGGCAGAGGCAGTTCACCCTGACGTTCTGCTGCGCGTAGTCGAGCGCGGCGGCTTTCGTCATCAGGACGATGCCGCCCTTCGCGGTGCACAGTGCGGCACCTCCTTCCCAGCCGACGAGGCCGACCGCGGAGGCGACGTTGATCACCGAGCCTCCGCCGCTCGCGAGGAGGTGGGGGATGCCGAACCTGGTGCAGAGGAACGTCCCCCTGACGTTGGTGCGCATCACCCGGTCGAAACCGTCGATGTCGAGGGTGTGGATCGGGCCGAACACGCCGTGGCTGCTTCCGGCGTTGTTGTAGAGCACGTCGAGCCTGCCGAAGCGCGCGACGACCGCGGCGGTCATGGCCTCGACGCTGGCGGCGTCGGCAACGTCGCAGTGGAAGTACTCGGCGTCGCCTGCGTCCGCGCGGACCGACTCGGCAGCGGTTCGGCCGGCCGCTTCGTCGATATCGACGATGGCCACCTTCGATCCCTCGCGCGCGAAGAGTCGCGCAGCCGCGTAACCCATGCCCGCCCCGGCGCCCGTGATGATCGAGACCTTGTTCGCCAGACGCATCATGGACTCCAGTGAGTCAACGGAGGGAACGGAGGGAACGGAGGGAACGGAGAAGACATATTTCAGAGGAACGGAGAAACGGAGGAACGGAGAAACCAATCTTGATGTTCTTCTTTTGGAAGTTCTTCTCCGTTCCTCCGTTGCTCGTTGCTCTGAAATATGTCTTCTCCGTTCCCTCCGTCCCCTCCGTTACCTCTTCCCGCCACGATACTCCCGCAGCACGCGCGCCACCTCCTCGCGGCCTTCCTCGCGGACAAAGTCGTCGAGCGTGCGCCCGTCCGGCGCCGCGACAAACGTATCCGCACCGCGCGCGAGGAGCCGCCGGACACTCTCGACTTTGTTCTGGAGGACCGCGGCTGCGAGCGGCGTGCACCACGAGCCTTCCGGTTCACACGACGCGTACGCTCCGAACGGCCGCTCGAGCGCTGCAGGGTCTCGACCGACGATGTCGTCGATGCGATCGATGGCGTCGTGTGCGATCGCATCGAAGATGTCGATGTCGCCTCTCAGAATCAGGTCGCGCGTCTTCGCGCGGCCGGCGTAGTCGGCCCAGCCGGCCGGCGTGGCGCAGTACTTCTCGTCGCGGATGCGGGGGTTGGCGCCGTGCCGCAGGAGCACCGCGATCGCTTCGTCGTTCCCGTTCCAGGCCGCTCCGTGGAGCGGCGTGTAGCGAAACGTCTCGTCGACCGATGTCTTGGTGTCGTCCATGGCGTCGACCGACGACCCCAGCTCGATCAACCGTTCGACCACGCGGCCGCTCGCGCGCTCGGCCGCGCGAACGATCAACGTGCCCCAGCGATGCCCTGGCTTGAGGCCGTCGCGATCCTTGGCGAGCAACCGCTGGATGTCGTCGGTGCGGTCGAGCGCGACCGCGGCCGCCAGCGTCAACTCCGCGCCACGCTCGACGAGCAGGTCAGCCAGCTTCAGCCGGCCCGAGAGGACGGCTTGATCGAGTGGCGTGAGGTTGCCCTCGTCCAGGGTGTTGGGATCCGCACCGGCGTCGAGCAGCGTTCTGAGGGCGTCTTCCTGCTGTTTCACGACGGCGAGATGCAGCGGCCGGCGGCGATGGTTGGTCCGGTCCATACGCCGTTCGACGTCTTCGGGAGAAACGGCGAGGATGCGGCGGATGGCCGCGACGTCGCCCGTCGCCACGGCGGAGAAAATCGTGTGCCGCGCGCCGTGCGCCAGCAGATAGTCGACGAGCTCGGGGGCGGGCTGGACGTATTCGAAGGCCGTGGCCCACCCGATGATTTCCAGTTCGTGGTAGTCGCCGGCGCCGATCGGGTCGGCGCCGTGCTCAATCAAGAGGCGCACGAGATCGAGGCGGCCCTTTTCGGCGATGAAATGCAGCGGGAACGCCCAATCGCCCTCACAGCGAACGTTCGGGTCCGCGCCGCGCTCGAGCAGCAGCCGCATGACCTCGTCATGCGGGCCGTTGGTGGCGAAGTGCAGGGCCGTCCGCATCCCGGTATGACCGGGCAGCAGACCGCGCTCGTTGATGACATCGGGATGCCGCCCGAGCACGGCGGCGACATCGGTCGCGTTTCCGCTGTCGGCGGCCCGTAGCAGCGTGCCAATCGCCTGTTCACGCGACTGCGGCGGGTCGGTCGCCGGCGCGCTCTCCACGCTGGCCTTCAGCCTCTGCCAGCCGTCGAACCCGCGTTCGCGAGCGAGCGCGTGCTGAACGTCACGCAGTCCTGGGGACCCGGGCGCATCCGGAAACGCGTGCCGGAGCCGCGCGATCGCGGCCGCATCGCCGGCGCGGACGCTCTTCAGCCAGCGCTTGGCTTCTTTCTTCAGGCTCTCGAGATGACTCGTCGGGGCGAGCTCGTTGCTCATGAAAACCTTCCTTCCGCAAGCTGCCTGGCGTCCGCTGAGTACAGGCCGGAAGAAGGTTCACGTCGCGGTGCGAACCGTGGTTGGGTGGGAAATTCCCTTGCCGCGGACAGGAGGCGCCCCAGCGCGCGCTGGCCGTAGTCTCGGACACCGCCGGCGCCCCTGTCAACGCTCGACACCCGCGAAGACCCGTCGTCGCGATTCGATGATAGGTCCCGACCTCACTGTGCGCCGTTGGGGATCAGCATCGCCATCACCTGTGGTGGCGCGCGAGGAGGTTAGGAGATGAGAACGCTCAGGAGAAGTGTCGTCGTCGTGTGGGGCGGATCATCAAGCCGACCAGGCAGCCAACCAAGAAGTGATTGTCGGACCGCGGCTGTGCCGCGGTCACGAATCTTCGTGTCCCCGCGGTTCCGTAGTGGGACCACGGGTTCCGGACCGACATCCCCGCCTCCGGCGAGCGATGGTCGGTCCGGGTTGCGCGCGGCGCTCATCGGGCGGCGAAGCAGTAGAAGCGGCCGGCGCCGCCGCGCGGCATGGTGTTCGAGCAATTGAGATTCGGGTGCGACGAGTTCCATGAGGACAGCGTCCCGGAGGTGCTCTGATTGGGACCCAGACCATCGGAATGCCCCACCTGGCCCACGGCATCGGCGGAGCCCGATGTCCAGTCGCCGCAGGTCAGGCCGCGGGCGACGGTGCCGTCCGGATTCGAGCCGGTGAGGATGTCGTGCTCGACCGGCGACGGAGAACCGGTCCACTGCCCGTTGATCCGCTGGCCGCGCTCGTCCACGAACACCGTGCTGTCACCCGTGCGCGCATGGAGCTCGGTCAGGTTGCTGGCAACGAGCACGCCGTTGGCGTTGACCCACGGCCCGGTGCCGATGCGGTCGCGCGCGTGCACCGGCTGGCTCGCATTCGCCGGGTCGCGCTCGGCGCTGAGGTACGCCCGCCACGTGCGGCGACCCCGCCCGGCCGCGGTGGCCAGCCGCTGGCACGTGGCGTCGGCGCCGGCCAGCCCTCCCAGGTTGCCCGTCGCGCTGGTCGCGCTCGTGACGAAAAACCCGACGGCCGCAGCCGACGGCTCGGTCGGGCCGTTGTCGTCACATCCGATGCCGATGAGGACGAGAAGGGGAATCAGGGAGCGTCTCATCGCGGTGACCTCTCTTTGATGCGTGGGCGTTCGGTCAGGCAGAGACTTCTCAGCGCGTTCGGCGCGTGACGATTGTAGTCGCACGGCGACCTCGGGCGATGGTGGTTCCCACCCGGGCTCAGCCGTTTACGCGCGTCGACTGCTTCCCACCAACCCGCCCTGCAGAACAGGGCTTCTCGCCTGTCTCTCGACACCCTTAAACCCGGAGTTCGCTTGTGTCGAGCATGTGGGACGCCGCAGCCGAATGCGTTCGGAACGAGCCGTAGACGCTCTACGTCTAAAGCCGTAGACTCTCTACAACTATGGCCAAGCCAGCCGACGACCAGCGCCTGGAACTGCTCCAGGGCACTCTCGACATGCTCATCCTTCGCACCCTGCAGTGGGGGCGCCGGCACGGCCACGGCATCGGGCAAACCATCCGGGCGCAATCCGACGACTTGCTCAAGGTCGAGACCGGGTCGCTCTACCCGGCGCTGCATCGGCTGGAGAAGCGCGGCTGGCTCAAGTCGGAGTGGGGCGTCAGCGAGGCCAATCAGCGCGCGAAGTATTACCGGCTGACGGCCGCGGGCAAGGCTCAACTCTCGCGCGAGCAGAATCGCTGGTCGCAGCTCGTGCACGCGATCGGCCGAATCATGAATCCGGCGCCGGCCAAGGAGTAGGCCATGCGGCCCGACGAGCGTGAGATCGACGACGAAATCCGCGGGCATCTGGCCCTCAGCGTGAAGGAACGGATCGAGCGCGGCGAGGATCCCGAGGCTGCGCGTCTGGCGGCCTTGCGCGAGTTCGGCTACATCGGGCACACCCGCGAAGCGATGCGGCAGGTCTGGTACGGGCGCTGGTTCGACGCGGCGACCGCGCTCGCGCGGGAAACGCGCATCGGTGCGCGTTCGCTGCTGCGCGCCAAGGGCCTGTCGGCCACCGTGGTCCTGACACTGGCGCTCGGCATCGGCGCCAATGCCGCCATCTTCAGCGTCGTTCGCGGCGTGCTGCTGCGCCCGCTGGTGAATCGCGGCGAAGATCGCCTCGTCTACATCCGGCAGAGCGCGACGGGGCTGGGCGCGGCGAACATGACGTTCTCGGTGCCCGAGATCGACGACTTCAAGTCGCGCAGCACCACCATTGGCGCGTTTGGCGACTTCTCCACCATCTCCTTCACGATGCTCGGCTTCGGCGAGCCCCGCGTGGTGCGGGCGGGTGTGGTCGGCGGCTCGTACTTCGAGGTGATGGGCCTGCGTCCGGTGCTCGGCCGCCTGCTGAACGCGTCCGACGATGGACCGGACGCCGCCGGCGCCGCGGTGCTCACGCACCGCTTCTGGAACACGGCGCTCCAGAGCGATCCCGGCGTCGTCGGCAAGACGATCCATCTCGGGCCGCGCACCGCCACCATCGTCGGCGTCCTCGAGCCGTCGGTGCCTTATCCGGCCGACACGGAGATCATCGCGAACGTGGTGACGAGCCCGCATCACCTCGGGGCGACGATGACCACCGATCGCACGCACCGGATGACGGAGCTGTTCGGACGGCTGGCGCCGGACGCCACCGTGGAAGACGCAGGCGCCGAGTTGACCGCGGTGCACGCGGCGATGATGCGCGAGCATCCACCCGCGTATTCGGCGCGAGCCCAAGTCCAGGTGAGCGTCACTCCGTTGCGGGATCAGATCGCGTCACCCGCACGGACGATCCTGCTCGTCCTGCTCGCCGCCGCGGCCATCGTCTTCGTGATTGCCTGCTCGAACGTCGCCAACCTGATTCTGGCGCGTTCGGTGCGGCGTGAAGGCGAGTTGGCGGTGCGCGCCGCGCTCGGCGCCAGCCACGGCGCGCTCCGGCGCACGCTGCTGGCCGAAAGCCTCGTGTTGTGTGGCGTCGGCGCGGTGCTCGGCGTGCTGCTCGCGCGCCCGCTCGTGGCGGCGTTGTCGCGCTTTGCCGCGCGGTTCTCCGTGCGTGCGCTCGAGGTGACAATCGACGCGAGCCTGCTGTGGGTCGGGGCCGGCCTGGCGATTGCCGCGGCGATCCTGCTCGCCTACGTTCCCCGGTTGCCTTCGCCGCACGCTCCGACCGGCCTCGGGCTGGCGAGCGGCAGCATCCGCATGACCCCCGGGACCAACCGGCGCCTGCGGATCTTCGCGATGACGCAGATTGCGTTCTCGTTCGTGCTGCTGGCCGGAGCTGGCACGCTGCTCATCGCGCTCGTCGCCATCCAGACGGCCAGCACCGGCTACAACATGCGGCAGGTCCTGGCGATCGACCTGCCGACCTTCTCGCTCGGGTTCCAGGATGCCAAGGAGATTGACGTCTACGAAGAGATGACGCGGCGAATCGGCAAGCTGCCCGGCGTGCGAGGGCGTCGCGCTCGGCAGCTTCGTGCCGTGGCGCGACAAGGGCATCCTCGGTCCCGGGTTCCGGTTTGCCGCCGAGGGCTTCACGCCGGCCGACGGCGAGGAGAATCCGCACGGCCGGCTGCGGATTGTCGCCCCCGGCTTCTTCGCCGTCCTCGGCGTGCCGATGCTCGACGGCCGCGACTTCACCGCGGACGACCGGCGCGGCAACGAGCCGGTGGTCATCGTCAGTCAGAGCGTCGCGCAGCGGTTGTTCCCGAACGGCGAGGCGTTGAACCGCAAGCTGTGGTGGACGGAGCCGAATTTCGGCGAGCCGCTGCCCCGCCGCATCGTCGGCATCGTCGCCGACGTGGACGATGAGAACGTGGTGCGCGGCCCGGCGCTCACGGTCTACCACCCGGTCCGCCAGATGCTGGTCGCGGGCCGGCTGTTCGTGCACGCGTCGGGCGATCCCTACCCCCTCGTGCCAACCGTCACGCGCATCGTCCGCGAGATGTCGCCGAATCAGCCCGTCGAGCGTGCCGCGACGCTCGAAGACGTGCGCGCCGAGGTGCTGGCGCCCGAGCGCCTGAACGCCTTCGTGGTCGCCGGCTTCGCCGGTATCGCCCTGCTGATTGCCGTGGTGGGCGTGTCCGGGGTGCTGGCGTTCTCGGTGAGCGCGCGCACGCGCGAGTTCGGCGTGCGGCTGGCGATTGGCTCGTCGCCACGCCGCCTGCTGATGCGCATCCTGTTGGAAGGTCTGGTCATCGTCGCCATCGGCATCACCGCGGGTGCCGCCGGCGGCTATGCGTTCGCCACGGTTGCGACGAGTGTCATCGGGAACTTGCGTTTCCCGGGAGCGCTCCCCATCGCCGGCGCGGCGGCCGTCCTCGTTGGCGCCGCGGTCGCGGCGTCGCTCATGCCCGCCGCGCGCGCTTCGCGCGTAGACGTGTTGCAGGCGCTCCGCTCCGAGTAGACGTCGATGCAGACGCAGGGAATCGTCCCGTACCTCCTGCCGGTGCACATTCTCGCGGGCGCGCTGGCACTCGTGTTCGGCTACGCTGCGCTCTACGCCACGAAGGGAGCCAGGCTGCATCGCAAGAGCGGGAGGCTCTTCGTCCTTGCGATGGTCACGATGTCGCTGAGTGGTGCTTCGATCGCCGCCCTGAACGGTTCGAGGCTCTCGATCGTTGCGGGCTTGCTGACCGGCTACTTCGTGACGACCGCGCTGCTCACGGTGTGGCGCCGAACCCGGGAGCGCCACTGGATTGATTCCGTGGCCATGCTGGTTGCCCTGGTGCTCAGTGCTGCAGCGTTCACGGTCGGGTTCGAGACGGCGAAGCGTGGCAGCCCCGAGGCCGAGCCCTTGTTCATGTTCGGCGTGGTTGGCCTGCTTGCGGCCGCCGGCGATTTGCGCGTGCTTCGCGCTGGGGGCATTCAAGGATCGTCTCGCATCGCGAGACACCTGTGGCGCATGTGTTTCGCCATGTGGGTCGCCGCTGCGTCGTTCTTCTGGGGTCCTCAGGACAGAGTGCCCGAGGTGATACGCTTCCCTGCTCTCTTCCCGATTCCGGTGCTGGCGCCGATCGTTGTCATGGTGTATTGGCTGTGGCGCATCCGCACCAGAGCAGCGCGGCAACGCCTCGTCGGCGACACCGAATCACAGGCAACCGCGAATGCCGTGCCCGATGGTGCACGCCATCGAGCGTAAGGAGTCTTTGCGTATGCGCGAACCGACTTCCTCCCGCAAACCACTCCGGTTGCTGCCCGGCGTAGTCCTCCTCGCCCTGCAGTGGCTGCTCGCGTTCGTCCTCCCCCGGCTCGCGCCAGATGCCGAAGTCTTCGGCATGCCGCTGGGCGCTCTGGGGTTCATCGCGGGTGTCGTGTGCGGGTTGGCGATCGTCGTCTGGTGGGTGTTCTTCAGCCGCGCGCCCTGGCTCGAGCGTATCGGTGCCATCGTCCTGATGGTGGCCGCCGTGATCGTGACCAAGCTCGTCGTCCACGAGTCGATCGCGGGAGCCTCCATGGGGCTGATGCTCTACCTCTTCTCGGTCCCCTTCTTGTGCCTGGGGCTCGTCGCCTGGGCCCTCGTCACCCGTCGCCTCTCGGACGGAGCCCGGCGCGCGGCACTGGTCGGGACCGTGGTGCTCGCGTCTGCGCCGTGGACGCTCCTGCGGACGGCTGGAGTGGGCAGCGGCGGTTACGAGTTCCATTGGCGCTGGACTGAGACTCCCGAGCAACGGCTCCTGGCCCAAGCCGCGGAGGAGGCGAAGCCGCTGCCGCCCGCCCGGTCGACGTTCCGAAGGCCGTCGCCGACCCGAAGGAACCTGTGGTTGCCAAGTCGACCGAAACCCCGAGTCCGGAACCGGCCCCATCGCCGAAAGCAAACGTCAAGGCGACCGAATCGAGTGAACCGGGCGCTCCACCCGCACCTGCGAAGAATGCGGACTGGCCCGGCTTCCGTGGTCCCAATCGCGACAGCATCGTTCGCGGCGTTCGCATCGCGACGGACTGGTCGGCGTCACCGCCGGTCCAGATGTGGCGCCGGCCGATCGGACCGGGCTGGTCGTCCTTCGCGGTCGACGGCGACCTGTTCTACACACAGGAGCAGCGCGGCGAAGAAGAGATCGTTGCCTGCTACAGAGTGTCCACCGGCGAGCCGGTGTGGCGGCATCGCGACCCGGTCCGGTTCTGGGAGTCGAATGCCGGCGCCGGTCCTCGCGCGACGCCGACGCTCAGCAACGGCCGCGTCTACAGCTTCGGCGCAACCGGACTCCTGAACGCGCTCGACGCCCGCAGCGGCGCCCGCATCTGGTCGCGCAACGTGGCGTCCGACACGCGGCGGCAGGTTCCGATCTGGGGCTTCTCCAGCTCGCCGCTGGTGGTCGACGACGTGGTCATCGTCGCCGCCACGGGCACGCTCGCCGGCTATGACGTGGGCACCGGCAACCTGCGCTGGCGAGGCCCGTCGTATGGCGGCAGCTACAGCTCGCCGCATCGAGCAACCATCGACGGCGTCCTCCAGGTCCTGCTGCTCGGCGGACCAGGCGCGATCAGCGTCGCCCCGTCCGACGGCGCTGTGCTCTGGGAGCACGCCTGGTCACCCGGCGCCATCGTGCAACCAGCGCTGACGGCCGACGGCGACATCCTGATCAATGCCATCGCCGCGACGGGCGGACTCGGTACCCGCCGCCTGGGCGTCAGTCACGGATCCGGTCGATGGGAGATCAAGGAGCGCTGGACGTCGATCGGTCTGAAGCCGTACTTCAACGATTTCGTCGTTCACAAGGGCCATGCCTTCGGGTTCGACGGCACCATCCTGTCGTGCATCGACCTCGCCGACGGCTCGCGCAAGTGGAAGGGCGGGCGGTACGGCAACGGTCAGCTCGTGCTGCTGGAGGACCAGGACGTGCTATTGGTGGTTTCGGAGGATGGCGAGCTGGCGCTCGTCGGGGCGACCCCCGACCAGTTCCGGGAGCTTGCCAAGATCCCCGCAATCGACGGCAAGACGTGGAACCACCCCGTAGTCGTCGGCGATCGATTGCTCGTTCGCAACGATCAGGAGATGGCTGCGTTCCGGTTGTCGCTGGCCAGCCGTTGAGGTGCGAAAGCCGCGGAACCGCGGTCTATCGTTTCTTGGCGGTCTTCTTCTCGGCCTGGCTGGCTCTCTTCAGGTCGGCGCGGTGGGCGCGCTCGTACGTCTGGATGTCCTTGAACTGTCCCGATGCATCACGGACCGCATAGAGCTTCTTGCCGCTGCTGCTTCGATGAGTCGTGCGCTTCGCCATCTGAGCTCTCCTTCCACGCTTGAACGATCCACTCGAGCGTCCGATCCAGTCAGCCGTCCCGATGCCAGTGCAGTGTAAAGCCGACGGCCCGGTCGTGATGCACTGATCTGCGCGCGTCCAGCTCGACCGCGTGCCGCGCGAGGCAACGCGGTGGCCGGCATCGATGGTCGTCACGAGCGTCGTATGGTCTTCATGTGACGACTACCATTCCGTGTTGGGTGGACAGCTCGCCAGGGTCTATGGCGTCAGCCACCGCGAGCAGGGTTCGGAGGACAGGATGGACGTGAGAGACGCCGAGGAACGAGAGATCGATCAGCTCGCCAACGTCTGGTTCGACGGCTGGCAGGATGCGCACGCTGCGATCGTTCCGGCGGAGCTCAAGCGAGCTCGCACCTGGGAAAGCTTCCGGGAGAGGCTTCGGGCGGCGCTTCCAGATACGCGCGTCGTCGGACCGGTTGGCGCACCCCTGGGATTCTGCATCCTGAAGGGCGCCGAGCTCTATCAGCTCTATGTCTCGGCGCCCGCACGTGGTTCCGCTGTGGCCGCTGCGTTGATGGACGACGCCGAAGCGCGGCTCGCCGCCAGCGGTGTCGGCACCGCCTGGCTGGCTTGCGCGATCGGGAACGAGCGAGCGGCACGGTTCTACGAGAAACGCGGCTGGCGTCGGGTGGGGACAATGCTCAGCCGACTGGAGACGTCGATCGGAGAGATCCCACTGGAGGTGTGGCGGTACGAGAAGTCTTTGAGAGCCAGGCCTGTCGTCACTCCCACCACCTGACCCGTGATCGTTTGCGAAGCGGAGCGCGAGGACGAACGCCGCGCTCAGCGCTGTCAGGTGGCCTGTCGAAACGCGGTCCGTTGAGTCGTCATCCATACAGACGCCGAGGCCGCTTTCACTGCGGCAGTCGTCGTGTTGCCTGGGCTCGAAGCGGCCGGGAAGGGAGATGGCCCGTATCATGAGAACGCTTTTGCTCGTCGTGGCCGCGCTGGCGGCCGCTGGCACCCGCACATGATGGTCTACGCTCCGTACTACAAGAATTCGATGCTGGGGCGACAACGATTTCGGCAAGCCGCTGCCGGCGGTCGTGGACGATGGCGGAACGCCGTTCGCAGTGATCGTCATTCCGATGGACGACAAGCTCGCGATCAAGGGCGGAACGAAGAGCAGCGCGGAGGCTCGCCGGCCCGACGTCGCCCACCCGTGACCGGCTGGCCGACGGATGGTGGCGCTGAACAGGTACCGTGACCGCGGACACGCGGAGACTGGAGTGCGTCGTGCGATTCGTGATGCTGATCTACGAGACCCCGGAAGACTTCAGCGCCCGCTCGAGCCCGCGGCAGGACGCATTGTTCGGAGCGTGGCGCAAGTACCACAAGGATCTCGTCGACGCGGGCGTCTACGTGACCGGTGCACCGCTCCAGCCCGATGCCAGCGGCACGACCGTCCGCGTCAAGGGCGGGCAGCGGCACGTCCAGGACGGACCGTACGCCGACACCAAAGAGCAGCTTGGTGGGTTCATGATCCTGGAGTTGCCGTCGCTCGATGCCGCGCTCGACTGGGCGGCGTGCTGCCCGGCGGCCGCCACCGGCGCGGTCGAAGTCCGGCCCGTCTCGGAGCACGTGCTCACGATGGTGGTGGGCGGACATGGATGATGCGCGAGAGGCGGTGGAGCTCGTCGCGCGAGCTTCGTACGGCCGCCTCGTGGCGTACCTGGCGTCGCGCACGCACGATGTCGCGGGCGCGGAGGACGCGCTGGCCGACGCCTTTCTCGCCGCGCTGCGGAGCTGGCCGCGCGACGGCGTGCCGGCAAATCCCGAAGGGTGGCTTCTCACCGCGGCGCGGCGGCGGATCATCGATCGTGCACGGCACGAACGCGTCCGCATCGAGGCTGCCCATACGCTTCGGCTCCTGATGAGCGGCGCCGAAGCGATATCCGCGTCGAACCTGTTCCCCGACGAGCGGCTGAAGCTGCTCTTCGTGTGCGCGCACCCGGCCATCGATCACGGCGTGCACACGCCGCTCATGCTGCAGGTCGTCCTCGGTCTGGACGCCGCCGCCATTGCGGCCGCCTTCCTCACCCAGCCCGCGACGATGGGGCAGCGTCTCAGCCGCGCGAAGGCGAAGATTCGCGACGCGGGGATTGCGTTCGACATTCCGGATCGCGCTCAGTTGCCGTCGCGTCTCGACGCGGTGCTCAGCGCCATCTACGCCGCATACGGAAGCGGCTGGGACGACACGGCGGGAGCGGATCCCCGCGTGCGCGGCCTGACGCACGAAGCCGTGTGGCTCGCGCGCGTGCTGCTCGAGCTCATGCCGGCCGAGCCGGAAGCCCGGGGTCTGCTGGCGTTGATGCTGTTCTGCGAGGCGCGCCTGCCCGCCCGGCGCGCCAGTAACGGCGACTACATCCCGATGTCCAGGCAGGACACGTCACGCTGGTCGGTCCCGATGATTCGCGAAGCCGAGCAGGTGTTGTCGGCGGCCGCGTCTCACCATCACGCAGGCCGCTTCCAGCTCGAGGCGGCCCTGCAATCGGCGCACATCGAAGGCGCGTGGACCGGCCGGACCGATTGGCAGGCCATTGCCGTGTTGTACGAGGGACTGGTGCGCGTGGCGCCTACGGTGGGCGCGCTCGTCGGGCGCGCCGCGGCTCTTGCCGCAGCGCGCGATGCTTCGGCGGGGCTCGCCGCGCTCGGGGCGATCGATGCCGACAGCGTCAGAGGGTACCAACCGTTCTGGGCGTTGCGGGCACACCTTCTTCGCCGCTCTGGCCGTGTCGAGGAAGCCCTCGAGGCGTTCGATCGCGCGATTGAGTTGACCGAAGATCCCGCGATCCGCCGGTTCCTGTCCAACCGCCGCGCGGAAGAACACGACGCACCGACGACCCTCACCAGGAGGCGGGAATTTAGTCCCGGCGCAGCTTCAGCAAACGCAGAAGCCCGGCCTGCCAAAAGAGCTACTCGGACCGCAGCGTGACGGGCCGGCCGCCGGCTTCACCCCGAGCTTCTGGAAAACGTCCGCGGTGACGATCATGAGCGACACGCGTTCCGGCTCGCTGTCGTTCCCCGACAGATTCAAGCTCATGGGCATCCAGAGCACCATCGCCGCGAACGACCGGTTCTCCTGCTTCCAATCGCGATAGTTGGGAATGGAGACCGACAGCGAGTCGCCGAGCCCTTCGTTGAGCGGCCGCTCGTAGACCCCCGCGCCCAGCGATCCAGGTCGTAGTGCGGCGCCCGCCCTGCCCGGACCACAACCGGCCGGTTTCGACCTCGAATCGGTAGCCTCTGAAGCGAACGTCCGGCTCCATCGGGAACGGCCCCAGCACCCGCTCGGCGTCAGCCCGAGCCGCGACGGTGCCACCGCTCCTGGACTTCGAACTGACGGGGTGCCTACCTTGTGAGATAACGACAGGGCCGAGGCAACCGAATAGAAGCAGGCCTGAAGGCCGGCACCCATCCTCACCACAAGCGCACTCCGGACTAGAACATTCCGTTTTCGTTCACCGATTCGGCTGGCACCGGTTGAGCGACGTCCCAGAGCTCGACGATGCGATCGCGTTCGAACCGGAGCAGGTGGACCACGGCCGCGCCGCGATCGTCCGGCATCAGCCGCACGTGCGAATGCACGGCGACCAGATCGCCCTCTTCGAGCGCGTGGAGCACGTCGAATCGTTTGTCGGGATGCTGGCGGGCGTTCTCTTCCATGGCCGCCATCAACGACCGGGCGTCGCCCCGGAAGAATGAGTTGTGATGACGAAAGCCGTCGCCCACGTATTGGGCGTAGGCTTCGCGAACGCGGCCACTGGCCGCAAGCCGCAGAAACGAAACGGCAGCGTCTTTCTTGTTGGCCATGGGGCATCGCCAATGAAAGAACGGTGCCAAGGCATTCGCGCGTGCAGCGCGCCTGTTCAGTGGTGAGGCGCGTAACGAAGCATGACATTCCCCGAA
Organism: Vicinamibacterales bacterium; assembly: GCA_963840865.1. Lineage (GTDB taxonomy): Bacteria > Acidobacteriota > Vicinamibacteria > Vicinamibacterales > Vicinamibacteraceae > CAWJAP01. The sequence goes on along the minus strand of CAWJAP010000013.1, from coordinate 110,125 downwards.
GGATATGGCCTGGCTTCGAGCAGGTCGAGCTTCACCGATCCCGACACACCGCCGAGCAGCGAGCGGCCGCGTCCGAGGAAGATCGGGCTGACGATGAACTGAAACTCGTCGACGAGGCCGCGCTCGGTCAGTTGGGAGACTACCGAGCCGCTCCCGAAGATGAGCATGTCGCTGCCCGCCTTCTGCTTCATCGCTTCGATCGCGGCCGGGTCGATTTCGTCCAGCAGCCGCGAGTTGTTCCACGACACCTCTTTTCGCGTCCTGGAGAAGACGACCTTGGTGGCATCGTTGAGCCAGATCGCCATCGCCCGCGTTGCCGTCGAGGGTGGCCCATGCGGGTTTGGTGCAGTTGGCGAGTCGTCGTCGAGCGCGCGCGGCCAGAATCCTTCGAACATGTCATAGGTCCGGCGTCCGAAGAGAACGACGTTGTCCGAGCCTGGAACGGCGTCACCACCGAGCCGGTCCACCTCTGCGTCCTGTACCACCCAGCTCAGATTGCCGTCGCTCGCCGCGAAGTAGCCGTCCGCGGTCACCCGGTCGAACGCCACGATCCGTCGCCTGCATTCCACGTCAATCTCCCTTCTCGCACGCGTTGGGTTGCGGGCTCCAAGGCCATCACCACCTCACCCGCAGGTGCCCAATCGCTTCTCGAGGAACCGCCGCTCCATCGGGTTTCTGGCGAACCCGAGCGCGGCCGTGAAATGCTCGCGCGCCGCGTCACGATCTCCACGCGCGAGCTCGAGCTCACCCAGCGCGGCGGGATAGAACGGGTAGCGTTCGAGCCGGCCGCGATCCTCGATCGCGTGTAGCGCCTCGATGCCGTGTCCAACCCCGTCCCGCTGCCCGATCGCGATCGCGCGGTTGAGGGCGACGACGGGCGACGGCGCGATTGTCATCAACCGGTCGTACAGTCCGACGATCGACGTCCAGTCCGTGTCACTCACGGTCGCCGCGCCGGCGTGCATCGCGGCAATGGCGGCTTCGATGTGATAGGCGGTCACCTCGTGCCCGGCCGCCGATCGCTCGAGCAGCGCGAGGCCTTCCGCGATGAGCCGTGCGTCCCAGCGCGATCGGTCCTGCTCGAACAGCGGATTGAGGTCGCCGGCCGGATCGAGGCGCGCCGGGAGCCGTGCGGCGTGCAGACACATCAGCGACGCGAGGGCGTGCGTTTCGGGCGTGGCAGCCTGGGGATGCTCGCGAAGGAGCGCTGCAAGACGCATCGCTTCGCCGCACAGCTCTCCGCGAATGGCCGATTCGCCGGACGCGCCGTGATAGCCTTCGTTGAACAGCAGGTACAGCGCACGCCTCACGGCAGAGAGGCGCGACGTGAACTCGTCAGCGGTGAGATCGAACAGCCGCCTGGCGTTGGCGAGGACCGTCTTCCCGCGCGAGATTCGCTTCTCGATCGCGGCCCGGCCCGCCAGAAAGGCGCTCGCGATCTCCTGCGCACCGAACCCGCACAGGATGTTGAGAATCAGCGCCACCTGCGCTTCCTCTGGCAGCCGCGGGTGACAGCAGGAGAACATCATCCGCAGCTGCTCGTCCCGGATCGTCTCGGCGGCGAACGCCTCATCGACCACCGGTGCCCTCGTCCATTCGGTCTCGAGCAGCCGGCCCATCTCGGGCGCGAAGGTGAGCGCCGTCCGTTCGCGGCGAATGATGTCGAGCGCCCGGTTCTTCGCTGTCGCCATCAGCCACGCGGCGGGGTTCTCCGGAACGCCGCACATCTTCCACGTCTCGAGCGCACGGCAGAAGGCGTCCTGGGCGACGTCTTCAGCGAGCGGCAGGTTGTGCACGCCGAAGATCCGCGTCAGCGCGGCGACCAGGCGGCCCGACTCACGACGAAAGAGATGCTCTTCGAGTTCCACGCGATTCCAGGTCACGAGGGAAGCATGCCGACGGGACGGATCTCCACCGATCCGTCGCCCTCGAGCATCGGGCACCCGCGCGCGAGCTCCAGCGCCTGGCCGGCGTCGCGCGCCTCGACGACGATGAAGCCGAGGACGATGTCCTTGGCTTCGACATACGGGCCGTCGGTGACCGTCCGCTGTCTGCCGCGAACGACCTTCCCTGCGGGGTCGAGCGGCTGCCCGGGGTTCTTCATGTGGCCGCCTTCTTCCAACTTGCGGATCCAGGCCAGCCATGCCTGCATGCTCTTCTGGGCCATTTCGGGCGTTCCCATGGCCACGTTCCGATCTGCCTCGGACGCTCGAAAGAGGAACACAAAATCGCTCATTGGTCGTCTCCTTCCGTTCCGGTGACCTCACAGCATGCTGGCGCGATGACGTCCCGGTCTGCTACCTCCTCGACGTTCCAGCCGGCGGCCGCCGGACATTATTTTCGGGTCGGATGTCGAGAACCGGCCCCGGGCTCCGACTGACCTGTAAACGCGGCGATTCGCTCGCCGCCCCGCCGGCGCCGAGGCTCCGGCGGCGAAGCCCGTGGAGGACCGACAGATGCCGACCATTACGCCGTTTCTCTGGTTCGACTCGCAAGCCGAAGAGGCGATGAACTTCTATGCGTCTGTTTTCAAAGGATCGAAAGTCATTTCGGTCAATCGCGCTCAGGGGCGGGTGATGTCCGTGCAGTTCGAGCTCGAAGGCCAGCGGTTCATGGCCCTGAATGCCGGGCCGCAGTTCAAGTTCAACGAAGCCGTCTCGTTCTTCGTCGGATGCGACACACAGCAGGAGATCGACGAGCTCTGGGAAAAGCTCACCGCGGACGGCGGCGAGCCCAGCCGATGCGGCTGGCTGAAGGACAAGTACGGGCTGTCGTGGCAGATCGTCCCGAACCAACTGGGCCGGATGCTGAGCGACCCGGACCAGGCCAGGGCGTCGCGGGCGATGCACGCCATGCTCGAGATGCAAAAGCTCGACGTGCAGAAGCTCCAGCAGGCGTACGAAGGCTGAATCGCGGTCGAACCGGCGCCAGGCGCGGATCTAGCGCCGGCGCCGTGCGCTCTTTTCCGCCGCTTTCCTTGCCGGTTTCTTCGTGCTTTTCCTGGATGCCTCCGCAGTGCGGGTTCGCGGCGTCGCGCCTGCGCGCTTCTTGGGCGCCGGGGCCGGCGATGCGTCGAACAGGTCGAAGGCCTCGCGAAGCCAGTCGGTGACGGGCGCCTCGACCTCGTCGCGATGTTTGATGTGAAACGTGTTCACGACCTTGGTCTTCGACGAGGGATTGGCGCGCTTCACCAGGGGTGCCTTCACCGCGCGGCCGAGGAACACGCAGACTTCGAGGAAGTTCCGCTTCGGGCGCACGAAGAAGTAGCACGACTTGCGCGAGAACATGATCGAGTTGTGGGAGGCGTAGATCCGCTGATCGCCGAACGAGGCGGCGGTCTCGCGCAGCCGCTCCCAGGCGTCCCGCAGATCGTCGGAGAGATCCCGCGTCAGCGCCGCTTCGGTCGTCGTCCAGCAGTCGTGCGCTTCGCCTTCCTCGACCCACTGTTTGCAGTGATAGCACTCGTGACCGGGCATGGCCAGGATTGTAGTTTCAGCCGTCAGGGTTGAGCTCGACCGAGGGCGGCGACGAATTCCGCGCGGTCGCGGGGAGGCGGCGATGTCGGCGCCTGCACGCCCAGCGGACGCGGCTGGCCGGATGGTGGACGGGTGTGCCGTCGCGGGTGTCATTTCGCAACCGCTCTGATACCATCGGCGCCTCCGGCCTCATGGAGAGGTGGATATGGTCCCCAGTCCACGGCAGCAACCGGCAGAAGCGCGGACGCCCTCCCTACCCAGCAGGCCCCGGCTGGGCGCCTCGCCCGTTCGCGTCGACGTCAGCGGCGTCTCGCACAAGGGCAAGGTGCGTCCTCGCAACGAGGACCATTTCCTGATCATGCGGCTCGGGCGGTTTCTCGAGACCGTCCTCACCAGCCTGCCGCCCGGTGAAATCCCGGCCCATGTGGAGGAAGCCGGCTACGCCATTGTCGTCGCCGACGGCATGGGCGGCCACGCCGGCGGCGAGCTCGCGAGCCGCATGGCCATCCGCGAGCTGGTGCGCATCGCGCTCGCGATGCCCGACTGGATCGTGCGGATCGACGAAGCCACGAGCGACGAGGCCCGCCGCCGATCGAAGCGGCGCATCCAGAAGGTCAACACGGTGCTGCTCGAGCACAGCCGCCAGGACCCGTCGCTGCGCGGCATGGGCAGCACGCTGACCGCCGCACGCAACCTCGGGCGCGTCCTCCAGATCGCCCATGTCGGCGACTCGCGCGCGTATCTGCTCCGGAACGGCGTGCTCAATCGCCTGACGCGCGATCACACCTACGTCCAGATGCTCGTGGATCTCGGGCAACTATCGAAAGAAGACGCCGCCCGCTCGTCGGCGCGCCACGTCCTGACCAATGCCGTGGGCGGCTTCAGCGACGAGGTCACCGTCGACGTCGATCGGCTCGATCTCGCCAACGGCGATCGCGTGCTGCTCTGCAGCGACGGTCTGACCGACATGGTCGACGACGACGCCATTCGTGGCGTGCTGCTCGACAACGCGGCCTCGGCGCCCGCGTGCGAGCGTTTGCTGGAGCGCGCGCTCGCGGCGGGAGGCAAGGACAACATCACGGCGGTGGTCGCGAGCTACGCCTGGTCGGACTCGGACGAGCAGACGGCGATCAAGTGACGAGTGACGAGCGACCAGTAACCAGCTGGGTCGCTGATCGATGAACCCCTCCATCGTCCGGCGCATCATCGAACGGGCGGGCGTCCCCGCGCTGGACACCGTTCTCGCGGAGACGCTCTCGCCGAGCGAGCTGCAGTCATTGTTGCTCGCCGTCTACCAAAGCCGCGCGGGCCGCACCGGCGTGGCCGATCTGATGCGCGACGCGGCGAACCGGCCGCTCGTGAGCCCGTCCGACGTCGATGCGCGGGTGCTCAACACGTTCGATCGCGTGGCCTTCGAGTCGGCTCGCGCGTTCGAGGCGGTGGAGCTCGCGCCCGTCGGTCCGTTCGCGACCAGCGCGGTCCTCGGATCGATCGATCAAAACAGCGTACTGACGACCATTCGCGCCGCGGAGGTGCTTGGGGATTCCACGCCGGCGCTCGCGCTCGCATGTGCCCTGCGACGGCGGATGCCTGCGGGCCGCGGCGACCAGCCGGTCCGGTTCTGCAGCAGCCACCGTGTCGTCCGCCTGCAACCGTTCGACGTGCCGGGCTACACGCCGCACTTCCGTCTGTTCTGCCTCGCGACTGCCGGCCGCGACACGGGATCGGACGGGTTCGAGATCGCCAGCCTGCGCGAGCACGTCGACGGCTATCTGCGGCTGTTTCGATTGTTGAACGCCGAAGGCTTCGATCTGACGCAGCCACTGGTCGAGATCTCCGACACGCGGATCACGGAGGCGCTGCTGGCGGCGTCACCCGGCGCCCGCGAGGCGGTGCGCGAGTCCGTCCGGGCACACCGGCCGGGCGCCTCTGCGCGGGTCGTCGAGTCGTACGGCTTGACGCTGCCGTCCGCGATCGTCGACCCGACGGCCGAGCTCGATCGGCTCGCAGTCGCGCACGGTGTCGAGCGCGAACGGTTCCGCCTCGCCGCCGTGAAGGCGCGAGTGGTCGACGAGCTCTCGCCGCGCTACCCCGAGGCGCAATTCCGGTTCAATCTCGCGCGCCTCGAAGGCCTTGGCTACTACGACGGTTTGTGCCTGCGCGTCTCGCCGATCGCGCCCGGCGGCGATCGCCATCCCATCGTCGACGGCGGCTGCTCGGACTGGACGGCTCGCCTGCTTCAGGACCGGAAAGAGCGGTTCTTCGCGACGGGTATCGGCAGCGAGTTCGTCTGCCGGCGCTACCGGCGAGCGGCGTGACGTTCGAGCACCAGCGCGCTCCGGCGGTAGTCGACGGTGACGACGAAAATGGTGGAGCAGAGCGGGCACGTTCATCGATTTGAACCGGCCGTTCGTCGACGCACACCGGCTGGCCGAGACCAGGTCGAACAGACGCAGCGTGTGCGTGTCGAAGTCGAACTGCACGGCATAGCGCATCAGAATCGGCGCGCCGAGCAGGCCGCCGAAGTGCTTGGTCTTCGGCTACCCGAGCGCGGTGACCGCGGCGCGTTGTCCATCCCACACGAGCCCGCCTGCTTGCAATTTCAACGAATCCACGAACGTGGCCTGGGCAACGGCAACTCGTGGTAGACCTCTCGGCGCGCAAGCGTAACCGGTCGCCCGATGTCGAAGAAAGCCGGGTGCTCCGACTTGCTCATGAAGGCGGCCCGCGTCGCCGGGCCGAACGACAAAGGAGTTGAACGGCATGAAGTACATCCTGATGATGAACGCGCGCGGCGGCAGCCCGTACACCATCAGCAACTGGCCCGAGCAGGACGTCAAGGCGCACATCGGCTTCATGATTGGCTTCGGCAGAAAGCTGAGGGAGTCGGGAGAGCTGGTGTCGGCCGAGGGCCTCGCCGGTCCGGAGGAAGCGAAGCTGGTGCGAGCCGGGAAGGACGGCCGGCCGATCACGGACGGCGTGTTCCCCGAAGCCAAGGAGTTCCTCGCCGGTTACTGGATTGTCGAGGTCGACACTCCCGAGCGCGCCTATCGAGATCGCCGCGGAGGCATCCGCTGCGCCGGGACCGGGCGGCGCGCCGCTCAACATGCCGATCGAAGTGCGGCAGGTCATGAGCGGACCGCCACCCGAGATGCTGTGACGCAGCGACGGCTAACGCGCTACCGCCTTGCGCGTCATCGGCCGCCGCAACGCCGTCCTCAACGCCGCCGCCCTCGACGGGGCCCGCCGCCTGGCAGCATCGGATGAGCCCACGGCCCGGTGGATCGGACGCGACGCGGTCCGGGGACTCACCAGCGCCCTCGTCAAGCGCAAGGTCGGCCTTTAGCGAAGCAACGGGTCGCAGCCGGCGTCCGTGGGAGCTCGGAGTCCCGTTCCATCCGCGGATTCCCCCGCAGCTTGCTCAACACAGCGAACTCCGGGTCCACCCGGCCGTTTCCCCTAAGATGATGAGTGGAACATTGTTCGAGCCCCCTCCGTCCAAGGCCATGTGAGCCACAGCGCCCTCTCCCTTCTGCAAGGAACCGTCGATCTCCTGATTCTGCGAGCGCTCCAGCAGGGGCCATCCCACGGCTATGCCGTGTCGCGCTGGATCCGCGACCGCACCGAAGGCGTGCTCGCCATGGAAGACGCCGCTCTCTATCAGGCGCTGCACCGGTTGGAGGCCAAGGGGTGGATCGAGGCCGAATGGGGGCTCTCGGAGAACAACCGGCGCGCGAAGTATTACGCACTCTCGACCACGGGCCGCCGCCAGCTGCGGAGCGAGGTGTCTTCGTGGCGGCGCTATGCGGAGGCCATGTTCAAGGTCATCGAAGAGACCACGTGAGGTGACGATGCGGCCCTGGGGCGTCACGCGGCTGTTCCGGTTTCCGTTCCGCACGCGCGAGGACGTTCGCACCGACATCGCCGACGAGTTCGCGTTCCACCTGGACATGCGCGTGGACGAGCTGATGCGCGGTGGCCTCGTGGAGGACCAGGCCCGCGCGCAGGCCGCACGCGAGTTCGGCGATCGCGCCGCGGGTGCTCGCGCCTGCGCGCAGGTCGGCGATCGTCTGGAGCGCCGGCGCCGGATCGGGCGTTTCGCCGGCGAGCTGCGCCAGGACACGATCATCGGCTTCCGTCTACTCGCGCGGAATCCCGGCTTCGCGGCGGTCGCGATTGTCACGCTCGCGCTCGGGATCGGCGCCAACACGGCGATCTACAGCGTGCTCGACGCGCTGCTCCTGCGGCCGCTGCATTATCCCGAGCCTCACCGCATCGTGCAGGTCTCCGAGACGTTGGAGAACGGGAACCCGAACAACGTCTCGGGCGGGGCGTTTCTCGACTGGCGGACGCACCAGACGACGTTCGAGGCGCTGGCGCTCACCGGCCGCGTCAGCTACAACCTGCGGCGCGGCGGATCGCCCGAGCGGCTCACGGGCCTCGAGGTCTCCCACGAGTTCCTCCGCGTGCTCGGGGTCGCGCCGCTCGTCGGGCGCGGTTTCCAGCCGGAAGACGATCGGCCTGGCGGGCGCAACGACGTCGTGCTGATCACCGAGGCGCTCTGGCGCGCCCGCTTCGGCGGCGATCCCTCCATCGTCGGTCAGACCATCACGCTCGACGAGGTGCCGCGGACCGTCATCGGCGTCCTCCCGGATGGCGCGTGGGTCCTCAAGGAAGACGCGTTCTTCGTGCCGGCCGTTCTGACACCGGGAACACCGCGTGCCGCTCGCGCGCCGCACTGGGCCGCGGTATTCGGACGGCTTGCGCCGGATGCTCCTGTCGAGCGGGCCGACGCCGAGCTCAAGACCGTCAAGCGCCGGCTCGATTCCGAGTATCCGGCGTTCAAGCGGCCGTGGGGCGTCGTGGTGCGGCCCGTCACCGAGGTGATTGGCGGCCTCACGCGTGCGCCGCTGCTCATCCTGCTCGGGGCGGTCTCGCTGGTGCTCCTCATCGCCTGTGCCAATGTCGCGAACCTGCTGCTCGCGCGCGGGTGTCACCGGCAGCAGGAGCTCGCGGTGCGGACGGCGCTCGGCGCCGGGAACCGCCGTCTCGTGCGGCAGGTGCTCACCGAGAATCTCGTGCTGGCGCTCGTCGGGCGGAGTCGCCGGCATCGGCGTGGCCTACATGTCCGTCGGTCTTCTTCGCCGCTTCACCGCCGATGCGCTGCCCGTTCACGTTCGTGCCGAGTCTCGACCTGCGGGTTCTGACCTTCTCGCTGGCGGTGACGATGGCGACGGGCCTCGTCTTTGGCCTGCTCCCGGCGCTTCGCGCGCGCAGCGCCGGATCTCGCCGGTGCGTTGAACGAAGGTGGCAGGAGCGCCACAGCCGGCGGCGGACGTCGGACGCAGTCGCTGCTCATCGCGGCCGAGGTCGCGCTGACCGTGGTGCTGCTGACGTCGGCGGGACTGCTGTTGCGCAGTCTGGGCAAGGCCGCTTCGACCGATCCGGGCTTCGACCCGTCGCGCGCGCTCGCGTTCGATCTCTCGTTGCCCGACGCGACCTACACGGAGTCTGGAAAACGCCTGGCTTTCTCGACGCAGCTGCTCGAGCGCGTGCGCGCGTTGCCAGGCGTGGCTGCGGCCGGTACCGGCATGGCCGTTCCCTTCAGCGGGGGCGGGTATCGGCGAGTACTTCCGCCGCCCGGATCGGACGGCGAAGCGCGACGAGGTGATCGGACGTGTGGACTTCGTCTCGCCGGGCTACCTCGAGGCGCTCGGCGTGCGGCGTGCTCAGCGGCCGCACGCTGACCGAGGCCGACAACCGTGGCGCCGGTGCGCGCGTCGCAGTCGATCAGCGATGCGACCGCGCGGCGGTTCTTCCCGGACGGCAACGTCATCGGCCACACGCTCGTCGTCTCGGGCGATACGTGGCAGATCGTCGGCGTGATCGCGGACGTGGTCGATCGACGGCTCGATGCGGTTCGTGGCGCTTTTGCCTACGTGCCGCAGGTCTTCAACACGAGCCAGCTCTCCGTCGTCGTGCGCACGCCTCTCGATCCCGAAAGCCTGCTGCCGGTGCTGCGGCGGGAGATCGCGCGGCTCGACGCGGGCGTCGCGCTGGCCAATCCGCGAGCGCTCGACCGGGCGATGGCGGGCTCGATGACCCAGCGCAAGGTGGTCCTCGCGCTCGTCGGCGTGTTCGCGGCGACCGCGCTGGTGCTCGCGAGCGTCGGCCTCTATGGCGTGCTGGCCTACGCCGTGGCGACGCGGCGCCGCGAGCTCGGGATCCGGTTCGCGCTCGGCGCCGTGCAATCCGACATCATGCGCGGCGTGATCAGGCGACGGCCTCCGGGTGACGGCGGCCGGCCTGCTCGTCGGCTTCGCCGGGGCCATCGGTGCGGCCAGGCTGCTCGCGAGCGAGCTGTATCAGGTGACGAACAGCGATCCGATCGTGTTGGGCGGCACGGCCGCGACCGTCGTGACCGTGGCGGTGCTGGCCTCCGCGATTCCGGCCTGGCGCGCGGGACGTTTCGATCCCATCGCCGTCCTGCGTAACGATTGAGGGTCGGGTGCTTTTTCTCACGACCGTTCCACGTGAGAAAAAGCACCCGACCCCGTCCCCGGCTATTACTCCAGGGGCTCAGAACGTGGTGCAGAAGTTGTCGAGGAACAGCTGTACTCCACCCTCGGACGTCTTCACGATCGAGCCGTTGAGCGCTTCGAGATGGATCGTTCCCGTCTCATGAGTCGTGCCGGCTCCGCCCGTGATGTTCACTGTCACGAGCACCTGCCCGAGCGCCGGGTCCCCGAGAATGCGCCCGTTCAGATCAGCGAGCGTCGTCGTCACCTCCACCAACTCGCCATTGACCCCGAGGTTGGCGTGCTTGGAGTTCACCGGCCCGATGACCGAAGTTGATGTCGATGGCGCTCGCCGGGACGTTCGGCGTGAAGTGGGAGTTGATCAGATACGTCCTGAGCTCGGGTGAGGGGCCCCCGGCAATCTGCGAGTTCACGGCGTACGCCTGGGCGGCGGCGTTTTCAATCTTGTTGCCGTTCAGCACGTAGTGCTTCAGCTCGACGGGACCGATCTGCGTCGGAACGACGTCGCCGATTCGATACTGGAAATTGAGCGGCAACGTGCTGAAGTCGAAGCACGCCACCGCCGCAGCCGACCGCGCGGATGCGGCCATGGCGCGTGGTTCGGCGAAGCCCACGCTCATTGCGACGATGGAAGCCCCGGTCAACCCTGCGAGTCCGATAGTGCGGCGAATGCGATTCATGTCTCTCTCCTCCATGGGGCATCTGTTTGTGGCCCCTATGAAGGATCGCGACGGGGACGAGCACAGTTGGACAGCTGTCCGGTAGGAGGGCGGGGCTTGAGCCCCGCCATCGACGCCACGGACCAGTCTGATCTGATCGGATTGAAGACGCCACGGAATCAGACCAGGTCTGACCGGAGACTGCTCAGAAATGTGAGTCGCTAGGCTGCGGCCTCCAAGCGGACGTGGTACCCCAGTTGCTCGAGATGACGGACATGGCGACGAACCGCCCGTTCCCGGAAGCGCTGATCGAAGTAGTCAGCGCCGAACTCGGTGTACGGGACCACGGCGGCGAGGACGTGGTAGGTGATGGTCAAGAGCTGGTGAGCCACGGCGACCACCGCACGTTTATGGCCGCGGCGCGCCCGGATGCGCCGATACCGAGCCTGGAGGGCCGAGCCCTTCGTCCGGGCCGCCGCCGAGGCGGCCTCGATGAGCGCCGTCCGCAAGTAGGGATTCCCGTGACGGGTGCGGCCGCTCTGGCGCTTGCCGGCACTTTCGTGCTGGCCCGGGCAGAGGGCCGCCCAACTACAGAGGTGGGCAGCCGAGGGGAAGCGGCTCATGTCAGCGCCGGTCTCGGCGATCAGGACCTCCGCGGTCCGGCGCTTCACGCCCGGGATGGTCATCAGCTGCGTGAGCGCGGTCCGAAAAGGGGCCAACTGCGCCTCGAGCTGCATCGAGCAGTCGGCGATGATCGCGTCCAACGTGTCCAGCTTGCTCAGAATCTGGGTGAGCAGAAACGCATGATGTGCGCGAAAGCGGCCCTGCAAGGCGGCGCGCAGGGCGGGGAGCTTCTTGCGGAGCTTCCCTTGCGCGAGGTCGGCCAGGACCGCCGGGTCGGTGGTGCCCTGCATCAACGCCGCCAGCATCGATCGGCCCGACACCCCCATGACATCACTGGCGACGCTGGACAACTTGATGTTGGCGTCTTCGAGCACGCGTTGCAATCGGTTCACTTCGCGGCTGCGATCCCGGATGGTCTGCTTGCGATAGCGGGTCAGATCCCGCAGCTCGCGAATCGGGGGCGGCGGCACGAAGCTGCTCCGCAGCAGGCCGCATTCCAGCAGCTGTGCGATCCACGCGCTGTCGCGCACGTCCGACTTCTTGCCCGGGACCTGTTTCAGGTGCTGGGCGTTGACCAGCAGCACCGTGAACCCGTCTTCCAACAGGTAATACACGGGCTTCCAGTAATCGCCGGTGCTCTCCATCGCCACGTGCGTCACGCCCCAACTCGCCAGCCAGTCCCGCAACGTCAGCAGGCCGGGCGTGGTGGTGTCAAACGTGTGCGTCGTGGCCTGGCGCTCCCCCGTCGCGCTCGGCGTCCGCACGGTCGCGACCACGGTGGCCTTGTGCACATCCAGCCCCGCGCAGCGCTCCAGGATCGTTGTCATCACCGTCCTCCCCTCACGCGGCTCGGGGAAGCTTCAAACCAGAAATCTGCTCGTCGTGCTCGCAGCGACAATGCGGGGTGCTCACAGCTCCCACGTCACACTGAAGGCCGGACTTGCCGTACCACGTCTTTCGGCGACGTCACCGGGCCGCGCAATGACTACGATACTCATTTCATCCTGCGGGGTGTCCGCAGGACATGGTCACTGAAGACCGAAGACCGAAGACTGAAGACCAAGTCAGCGCAGCATTCGCTCGAACACCTCGACCACCTGACGATCGGCCTGACCCGAGCGGCGATAGATGGGAAGGCACCGGTCGAGCGTTGTGACGGCGCTGGCGTCTCGACGCAGCAAAAGGCGCGCCCGCGCGAGCTCGCATTCGGCTTCCGCGCGCTTCGGGTAATCGGGCTCGAGGCGCTCGAAGTAGCCGAGCGCCGACACGAGAACGGGCTCGGCTCGAGCTGGGTGTCCGTCTTCGCTCAGCGCGCGCCCGAGCAGGAGGCGAGCCGAAGCGAGGTTATACGCCGGATCCCCGGTTTTGACGCGTTCGAGCTGCGAGACGATGCCGGCGAGCTCGCCGATGGCCTGGTCGCGCCGCCCCAGTCGAAACAGAATCATCGCGCGCTGCGCCCGGATGCCCATGAGGCCGGAATCTTCGGCGGGATTGTCCGGCATCTTCATGGCAATCGCCCGGTCCATCCACGGGAGCGCGTCTTCGTCTCGATCCTGCAGCTGCAGGACCATGCCGATGTTGCGCGCGATGTTCCGCGTCCGCCAGTGCGTGTCGCCGAGCAACGCCATGTGCAGGTCGAATCCGTCGCGGAATACGCGTTCCGATTCGGCGTGCCGTCCGAGCGTTGTGAGTGTCACGCCCAGGTTGTTGTTCAGATTGGCGACCGTCAGCGTCTCCGGCCCCACGGTCTGCTTGGCCAGCGCCAGCGCTTCGCGCAGCACACGTTCGGCCTTGTCGGGCGCGTTCATCTGGCCCAGCAGCGACGCGTAATCGTTCATCACGCCAATGGCCTTGGGGTGCTTTCGATCGCCGGGGGTCTCGAAGATCGCGAGCGCCTGTTCGTACAGCGCGCGCGCCTGCTCGAGCTCGTCCCGCCGCTTGTGATACTCGGCCAGGGCGCCCAGATTGCGCGCGATGTCCGGATGGTCGGGCCGCAGGGCCTTCCGGCGCACCTCGAGCGCCTGCTTCAGGAGCGCCCCCGCCTTCTCGACGTCCGTGTCTCCCACGAGCGACGACAGCGCATGCAGCGCCTGCGCGGTCTTCTCGTGGACCTCGCCGTAAATCCGACGGTGCCGCTCGAGCGACTCCTCGAGCAGTTGCCGCGCGCGCGTCGCCTCCCCGGCATCGCGCACGGCGGCGCCGAGCGCCTGAAGCGACTCGAGCGCGTCGGGATGATCGGGACCGAGCAGCCGGCGCTGCGCGGCGAGCGCGTCCTCGAGCGCTTCGCGGGCCGGCCCGAGCCGGCCCCGTGTGAACTCGATCTGGCCGAACACCTGCTGGAGCCGGGCCCGCACTTCGGGCGCGCCGCGCAACTGCTCGAGCGCTTGCGTCCGAGCGGTCGCCAGAAACGCGCCGATCGGCATGCGATCGCCATCCGGGCGCACCGACGGATTCGTGGTCTCGAAGAGCTCCACGAGGACGCTGACGACACGTTCGGCCTTGTCGCGCTCGAGTCGCGCGACATGGCTCTGTTCCGCCAGGGCGCGCGCCTGGAGCCCAGCTGACAAGCCGAACGCCGCCAGGGCGCACGTGAGCGCCAACGCGCCAGCCACCGCGATCCGGTGCCGTCCGACGAACTTGCGGACGCGGTATCTCACTGTGTCGGGCTGCGCGATCACGGCCCGTCCCTCGAGGAACCGGCCGATGTCTTCGCCGAGATGTCCCGCTGATGCGTAGCGGCGTTCGGGCTCGTCGCGAAGCGCGGTCAGCACGATGCGATCGAGATCGCCGCGAAGCCGCCTCCCCAGCCGCCGTACCGCCGCCGCATCGGGACCCGCATGCGATGGCTCGCGGCGCACGGCCTCACTCGGCGGAATCACCGCTCCGCTACACGGGTGCGAACGACCGCTGGCCGCGTCGAGTGCGCCGTCGCGGACTGGCCGGCCGCCGGTCAGCATCTCGTAGAGCACGACCCCCAACGTGTAGACATCGGTGGCCGTCGTGACCCGTCCGTCCTCGCGTTGTTCGGGCGCCGCGTACTCGGGTGTCAGCAGCCGCAACCCGGCGCGGGTGGAGGGCGGTTCGACCTCCCAGGCATCCGGATCGAGCAGCTTGGCGATGCCGAAATCGAGCAGCTTCACGACGCCTGCATGCGTGACGAAGATGTTCGACGGCTTCAGATCGCGATGGACGACGAGCGCGCGATGCGCGTGCTGCACGGCATCGCAGACGACGCGGAACAGCCGGAGACGCGCTTCGAGCGCGAGCGCGTGGGTCTCGCACCACTCCGTGATGCTCACGCCGTCGACGAGCTCCATCACCAGATAAGGCGTGCCATCCCGCGACACACCGCCGTCGAGCAGACGGGCGATGTTTGGATGGACGAGCCCGGCGAGCACCTGCCGTTCGATGCGGACGCGCTCGATGGCATGCGCGTCGTAGGGCCCGGTCAACAGCTTGACCGCGACCTCCTGCCGGTACTGGCCGTCGACGCGATCGGCGGCATACACGGTCCCCATGCCGCCACGGCCGAGCACGCGGGTGAGCATCCAGGCGCCTACCTGTGTGCCGAGCCGTTGGTCGGCGTCGCTCGTCGCATCCCCATCGTCGACGATGAATCGGTCGACAGCGAGGGCCTGGCGCTCTTGCGAGGCCGCGAGCATGGCCTCGACCTCGAGGCGCACGGCCGCGTCTTCGCCAGAATCAGTCAACGACCGGCGCCGAAGCGTCGGCGGTTGACTCTGGGCCAGCTCGAACAGCTCCTCGATGCGTTGCCAGGGCGTCCGGTCCATCGGGTACAACGACGATCGCGACGAACGCGCGCGATTGTGGACGCGCGAGTGGTCACCCTACGGCCAGGGGCCGCATTTCCTTCAGGAGCCAGGCACGGGCCGCCGTCCACGTGCGCTGGACCGACTTCGACGAGATCGCGAGGGCCTCGGCCGTTTCGCTCAATGTGAGCCCCGCGAATACACGACATTCGACGACACGCCGCGCGCGATCGTCGAGCTGCGCGAGGCGTTCGAGCGCCACGTCGATCGCGAGCACCTCCTCGGCCTCCGGGTAGCTGAGCAGCGGAGGGTTGTCGCCGGTCTCGAGGCTGGCCGGCCGCACGTTGCCGCCCCGCTTCAGCCGCATGCGCGACCTGGCGTGATCCACGAGAATGCGCCGCATCGTGTGCCCGGCCACCGCCAGCAGGCTCCGGCGGTCGGTCGCGGCGAGCTGTTGCTGGGCCAGCAGCCGCAGGTAGGTTTCATGGACGAGCGCGGTCGGTGAGAGCGTGTGGCGCGGCGATTCGCGGCGCAACTGCCGGCGCGCGACCTGCCGCAGCTCGTCGTAGACGAGCGGAACGAGGTGCTCGAGGGCCGCGCGATCGCCCGCCCGCCACCGGGTGAGCCACTCGGTGACGGGGCCTGCCGCGTGACGAGCGTCCGGTGTTGTCGTTCCGTCGGTGGTGCGTGAGGTAGATTCGTGCATGAGTCGGCGTGTTCGTCAGGCGATCGGCGTTCACTCGATTAACGGCTTGAGGAATGTCGATCGAACCTGTCACGAACGGGAGCCGGCTCGGGCTGATGGGCGCGTCCGCGGGGCCGTTCCCGGCGAGATGCCCGCCACTCGCCTGAAATGCGGCTGAATGCGCCCGATTCTCGGGCATGAGTGGCATTTCCGGACCTGCGAATGGACTCGCAGTCGGCAATCACCGCGACCCGGCTGTCGTGGCGATGTCGATTCCGCGTCCACAGGATCGACGTTGTGATAGGAGCCTGACCCGGTGGAAGTGTGTCGTGGACGGGCAGCTCGAGCGTCGACACGCCGTGCGGATAGACCGTGCGGCGGACGTATAACAGGATTCCCATGAGCTTTCTTGCCGATCTCCGGTTCGCGTTGCGGTCCCTGCTTCGAGCCAAGGGCCTGACCGTCACCGTCGTTCTGACGCTCGCGCTCGGCATCGGGGCCAACGCCGCGATATTCAGCGTCGTCCGCGGGGTGCTGCTGAGGCCGCTGGTGAACCGCGACGAGGATCGCCTCATCTACATCCGTCAGAGCGCGCGCGGCATGGGCGCCGAGAACGCGACGTTCTCGGTCCCCGAGATTCAGGACCTTCGTCAACGCCTGACGACGCTCACGACGATTGGAGACTTTTCGACGATCGGCTTCACGATGGTCGGTCTCGGCGAGCCGCGGGTCGTGCGCGCAGGCGTCGTCAGCGGTTCGTATTTCGAGGTGATGGGCCTGCGTTCGGCGATCGGCCGGCTGCTGGGACCTGCCGACGACGGGCCGCAGGCGGCGGGTGCCGCGGTGCTCACGCATCGCTTCTTCACGACGGCGCTCAAGAGCGATCAGTCGGTGCTCGGCAAGAAGGTACGGCTCGGGGATCGTTCGGCGACGATCGTCGGCGTCCTCGAGCCATCGGTCCCCTATCCCGCGGAGACCGAGATTATCGCCAACGTGGTGACGAGCCCGCACCATCTGTCCGCGACGATGGTGACGGGGCGCGTGCATCGGATGACGGAGCTCTTCGGCCGGCTGGCGCCCAATACGGATCTCGAGGCGGCGCGCGCCGAGCTGCGCGCCATTCACGGCGCGATCGTCAAGCAACACCCCGAGGCCTATCCGAAGTCGGCGGAGTTCCGCATCGACGCGATGCGGCTGCGCGATCAGATCAGCGCGCCGGCTCGGACCGTCCTGCTCGTGCTCCTCGCTGCCTCGGCGCTCGTGTTCCTCATCGCGTGCTCGAACGTGGCCAACCTGATTCTCGCGCGGTCGATGCGGCGGCAGGGCGAGCTGGCGATTCGCGCGGCGCTCGGTGCGAGCGCCGGTGCGCTGCGCCGCACGCTCCTGGCGGAAAGTCTGCTGCTTTGCGGCGGCGGCGCCGTCCTCGGCGTCATTCTGGCGTGGCCGTCCGTGGCGATTCTCTCCAGGTACGCCGCGCGGTTCTCGGTTCGCGCGCTCGATCTGACCGTGGATGCGAGCCTCTTGTGGGTCGGCGTGGGACTGGCGCTGGCGGCGGCCGTGCTGCTGGCCTTCGTGCCGCGGCTGCCGTCGGCCGAAGCGACGCAGGGACTGGGCGTGTCGAATGGCAGCGTGCGCATCACGCAGGGCACGAGCCGCCGTCTGCAGCTGTTCGCGGTCACGCAGATTGCCGCGTCGTTCGTGCTCCTCGCCGGCGCTGGCATGCTGCTCGCCACGCTGGTCTCGCTGCAGAGCGTGCGCACCGGCTTCGAGTTGCGACAGGTGCTCGCGATCCACGTGCCGATCGTGTCGTTCTCGCGGCCGCCCGAACAGGTGGCCGCCTTCTACAAGAAGATCCTGCGGCGCGTCTCGGAGCTGCCCGGTGTCGAGCGCGCGGCCGTCGGTACGATCGTGCCCTGGCGCGACGCGGGTGGTTTCGGTCCGGGCTTTCAGTTCAGCGCCGAGGGCTACGCCAGGGCGCCGGGCGAAGAGGACCAGCGCGCCAGGTTCCGCACCGTGTCTCCCGGCTTTTTCCAAGCTCTTGGCGTTCCCTTGATTGCCGGCCGCGACTTCACCGATGCCGATCGCCGCGACGGCGAGCGCGTTGTCATCGTGAGCCAGAGCCTGGCGCAGCGGATGTTTCCCAGCCAGGAGGCGGTCAACCGGCGGGTGATGTGGACCGATCCCGTCACGAAGTTCATCGACGTGAGCACCGAGCCGCGGCGCATCGTCGGCATTGCCGCCGACGTCGACGATGAGAACGTCGTGCCCGGGCCGGCCCTGACCATCTATCACCCGTTCGAGCAGGAGATCGGCGGCGGCCGTCTGTTCGTGCACACGCGCACCGATCCGTACTCGCTCGTCCAGCCGATTACGCGGATCGTCCGCGAGCTCTCGGCCGAGCAGCCGGTCGAGCGAGCGGCGACGCTCGAGGACGTGCGCGCCGAGGTGCTGGCGCCCGAGCGGCTGAACGCGCTCGTCTTCGGTGGCTTTGCGGCGGTCGCGCTGACGATTGCCGTCGTCGGCGTCGCGGGTGTGCTCGCGTTCTCCGTCAGCGCGCGCACGCGGGAGTTCGGGATCCGGCTCGCGATGGGCTCCGAGCCGCGTCAGCTGCTCACCCGCGTGCTCGGCGAGGGCGCCCTCATCGCTGGCGTCGGGATCGTCGCCGGTGTCGTCGGCGGATTCGTGCTCGCGCGCGTGATCAGCGGACTGCTCCAGGAGCTGCGTCTGCCGGGCGCGGTTCCGCTGGCGGCCGCGGCCGCGATTCTGATTGTCGCCGCGATTCTGGCGTCGGTCATGCCAGCCGCGCGCGCCGCGCGCGTGGACGTGATTCAGGCTCTGCGACCTGAGTGAGACGAAGCTGAGCCTCATGCGTGTGAATCCGCGTCCACCCGGTCAATCGCGCGAGCTGAAGACGGTCGAAGCCACAGCAGCCTGATGGCGATCATCGACACCAGGATCAGTCCCGTCAGCAACACGGCGTGGCCGGTCGCGGCTGTCAACACGATCAAGACCGCAGCGATCGGGCCGAACGCGCGTGCCTTCCCGTACATCTGGCCGATCGTGCAGGAACCAGAGGCAGATCACGTACACCGCCACCGGGATGGCGACCGCTGCTCCCGCTGTCGTTGCGCCAATCGTCGCGTGGTGCGTCACGTGATCGACCGCGACGGCCAGTCCCGCGCCGACTGCCGCCGCCGACGCAAACACCAGGTAGTGTCCATACCCCCACACCATCGCTTTCCGGAAGCTCGTGAGCAGATCGTGGACGGGCCGATCGAAGTAGAGCCACCACATCGAGTACACGATGAGAAGCCCGCCGACGATGATCGGCGTCAGCGCCGGCACCGCCTCGCCGGACTTGAAGGCCGACTGTATCGCCAGCGTCGCGGCCATGATCGATTCGCCGAGGACGATCAGCGTCAGCAGCCCGTATCGTTCCGCGATGTGGTGCGGATGCCAGGTGGTTTTTGACGACTGCTCGGCCCACACCGGCAGGGCGAGCTCGAGGGCGATCACGAGCGGGATGGCCAGCAGCCACACGTGGGGCGCGAAGAGTAGGCCGACCCACGCCAGTTGCAGCAGCGCGATGCCCAGTGCATATCGCTGTGCGGTCGTTCGATGGTCCGGATCGGCAGCCGCTGCGCGCAGCCACTGCCCCACGACCGCGAGCCGCATGACGACGTAGCCGCCCACGGTGGCAAGATTGGGCTCGCGCGATTCGAGCATGGCCGCGATGCCGGCGGCCAGGATCAACGCGCCGGCGATCTGCACGAAGACGGCGAGCCGATACGGCACATCGTCGCTGTCGTACGCCGACGCGAACCAGGTGAAATTCATCCAGGCCCACCAGATGGCGAAGAACACCAACAGGTAGCCCAGGAGACCTTCGAGCACGTGCGCTTCGGCGACGGCGTGATGCAGTCCGCTCGCCGCCTGCGCAATTGCGACGACGAAGACCAGATCGAAGAGCAGCTCGAGCGGGGTCGCCGTGCGATGGGCCTCGTGCCGCGAGCGCGCTGCCATCCGCGTGTGAAGGCGTGCGCCCGGTAAACCCTGGGGCCGGATGGGATCCGTGTGAGACATGGGTGCCTGGGGATCCTACCGGAACACTCTTCGTTGCTGCAGCCACGGACGGATCTGACCGAATCGGGGTCAGTGATACTTTGTAAGCGCACTTCATGATCTCCGTCGAGACGCGGGAGCCCAGACGTGATTGAGCGCGAGTCCACGCGCCTTCATACGCTGCTGGCGGAGGCCCTCTCCCGCCCGCCCGAGTCTCGCCGCCTCTGGATCGACGAGACGTGCGGCGGCAATGTTGCCTTGCGCGATCGCCTCGAGGCGCTCCTCCGCCTCGTCGAGAGCGAGTCCGGTGGCGGATCGGATCCGACGCCCGGACGGCGGAGCGGGCGCGGCCTCGACAACACCACTTCCGACGTGCGCGACCACCAGGCGATCAAGACGCTGTTGGCGCCGGGCCAGCAGCTCGGCCGCTACGAGATCCTGGAGCTGCTCGGCACGGGCGGGATGGGGACCGTCTATCGAGCGCTCGATTCCAGCCTCCGGCGCGAGGTCGCCATCAAGGCGCTGGCGTACGCCTTCCACGGCGATTCGGGCAGCCTGCGCCGCTTCGAGCGCGAGGCGCGCGTGCTCGCCGCCCTGAGTCATCCGAACATTGCCGCCATTTACGGCTTCGAGCATCTGGACGGTTCGCCGTATCTCGTGCTCGAGCGCGTCGAGGGCGAGACGCTCGCCGCGCGGCTGAAGGCCGGCCCCCTCCCGATCGCCGAAGCGCTCGCCGTGGCCAGCCAGATCGTCGACGGGCTCGAGGAAGCGCACGCCAAGGGCGTCATCCACCGCGATCTCAAGCCATCCAATGTCATGCTCGCGCCGGGACTGCGCGCGAAGCTCGTGGACTTCGGCCTGGCGAAGACGGCATCGACCCGGGACGATCAGGCGAATCTCACCGAGTCGATCACCGAAGTGGGCGCGGTCGTGGGCACGGCGCGCTACATGAGTCCCGAGCAGGTGCGCGGCAAGGAGGTGGACGCGCGCACCGACGTGTGGGCGTTCGGCTGCGTGCTCTACGAGATGCTCGCGGGCCAGGCGGCGTTTCCGGGTGCGGCGGTGCCCGAGGTGCTCGCGGCCGTGCTGCGCGACGACCCGGACTGGGGCGCGCTTCCGAAAGACGTCCCGCCGTCCATTCAGCGCCTCCTGCGCCGCTGCCTGCGCCGCGATTCGCGCGAACGCCTGCAGCACATCGGCGATGCGCGTCTCGAGATCGTCGATGCGAACGCCGAGCCGTCGACGGCATCAGTCTCGCGATGGACGTCGCCGCGTCTGTGGTGGGTACTCGGCGCCATCTCGCTGGTCGTCCTGACCGCCCTGGTCGCCGCGCGCGTCGACTTCAGGCCGCGGCCCGCGGGCACGCCGGCGGCGGCTCGCCTGAGTCTCGAGCTGCCGGCGAACGTGGTGCTCACCTCCGACTACACGTCGCCATTCGCGGTGTCCCCGTCGGGCTCGCCCCTCATTGTCGAAGCCACGGAGGGAGGCACCAGGCGCCTCTACGTTCGTGGCCTCGACGATGTGGCGCTTCGCCCGTTGCCAGGGACCGAGGGCGCGCGGCAGCCGTTCTTCTCGGCCGACGGCAAATGGGTGGCATTCTTCGCCGATCGCAAGCTCGCCGACGATACCGGTCGGCGGCGGGCCCGATCCTGCAGCTCGCCGACGTGGGCGGCAATCCGCGCGGCGCCACGTGGGCGGCCGGCACGATCGTCATCGCGGCCTCGCAGACGTCGGGTCTCGCCCGCATCCCCGATCGCGGAGGATCGCCGGTTGCGTTGACCACGCTCGATCGCGCGCACGGCGAGTACTCGCATCGCTGGCCCGATGCGCTGCCGGGCGGCGAGTGGGTGCTCTTCACCGTCGGGTTCGAGGATGCGAGCTTCGACGAGGCCCGCATCGAAGCGGTGTCACTCGAGTCGGGCGAGCGCCGCGTGATCCTGGCGAACGCCGGCTTTGCCCGCTACCTGGCGTCCGGACGCCTGCTGTTCGCACGCGGCGGCCGGCTTCACGTGGTGGCCTTCGATCCCGCGCGGCTCGCCGTCAGCGGTGTGCCCGACGTGCTGATTGACGGCATCCGCTACGACCCGCGCAATGGCGGTTGTCATCTGGCCGTCTCCGCAGCCGGCGTCTTCGTCTACGGACCTGGCTTGCCGATGCCGTCCGAGTCACTACCTCTCGTGGATCGATCGCGCGGGCCAACTGCAGCGCGCGGTCGACACCGCGAGGCCGTTCCGCGATCCTCGCATCGCACCCGACGGCACCCGCATCGCAACCGTCGTCGGCACGTCGAGAGAATCCGATCTCTGGGTCGTCGACGGCAACGCGACGTTCTCGCGGCTCACGTTCAACCTCTCGCCGCACCGGCCCGTGTGGACCCCGAACGGTACGCGCATCACCGTCGGCGCCGCAGAGCTCGGGTACGTGGCGACTGCTGTCGATTGCGGCCGACGGCAGCGGCAGCGCGGCGACGCTGTTCGAGGGTCCCAATCGCGTGTACCCCAGCGCGTGGACGCCCGACGGGAAATCGCTGGTCTTTCAGGAGAGCCGGCCGCATTCGGGATGGGACCTGCGCGTGCTCGACGTCGATTCGTCGGGGAAGCCCGTCGGGGACGCCGCGCACGCTCGTGGCCACGCCGTTCCACGAGGCGAACGCCGCGCTCTCGCACGACGGCCGCTGGGTGGCGTACGAGTCGGACGAGGTCGACGCCATCGTGCAGATCTACGTCCGGTCGTTCCCCGATGGCGCTCACAAGATTCGCGTCTCGACCGGAGGCGCGCGCCTGCCGGTGTGGGGACGAGGCGGGCACTTGTACTACCGGCACACCGGCGAGGACAGGGTCCACGTCGTGCGCACGAAGATCGATCGAGGCGTGCTGGCCGTCGAATCGGTGGCGCCGCTGTGGGCGTCGGAGCCGTCGCGCCTCGCGATCACCGTGGCCGGCGCGCGATTCGACGTCAACCCCTCCGATACGAAGTTCGTCGCGCTCGAGGGCGCCGGGCCCGCCCTGGCGCCGCCCTTTTCGCGTCCCGTCGTCGTCCTCGCTCCAGCCGGAGCGCCGCGCTGAGAACGGCCAGGGTCCGGGGAACTCCGCACGCCAACGGGTGGGAGAGGCCTTCAGGGCTGTCGGGCCGACAGGGCTGAAGCCCTGTCCCACGTCGAAGGGCGGCCTGAAGACCTGCACCACATCCTCAGACCCGAGCGGACTCTGCCTCGGCCAGGTCAGCGGCTCGCCGCGGCCAGCGCCGCGTCGATCAGCCGTCGCATGCGTGTGTAATGCGACCCCTGCCAGTAGACACGCTCGCAGCCCGGACACCGGGCGAACTCGCGATAGGACTCGCGCGTCCGAGGCGGCAGGAGATGCTCGACGAGCGCCTTCGGGACGACGGCCAGCGAGGCGTTGCACCGCAGGCAGCGTGTGAATGGCGCGGCCGCTCGTGCGAGATCGAACCGGCGCAGCACCTCGACGAGCTGACGTGCGGGCTGCGTGCTCCGCAGAAAGCAGCCCCGGGCAATCTGGCGGTGTTTGAGGAGCCCGATGTCTCGCGTGAGCACGGTGCGATCCTCGCCGGCCGAGATCGCCGCAATCTCGTGATCCGAATAGTCGGTGCGGTATGCGGTGTCGAATCCCGCGAGTCGAAGATACGCGGCCAGCCGTCCGAGGTGGACGTCCGCCACGAAGCGCTCGCCGGCCCGCGTCGGGGGCGCGAGCCTCGCGCCCGCGCCGACGTCGATCGTGTCGAAGCGCGGATAGACTGCCACGCGATCGCCATCGCGCAGGTGATACGCGAAGTCGACCGGCTCGCCGTTCACGACCAGCAGATCGATCTCCGGGTGCGGTACGCCGAGCTGCTCGACGAGATCCTTCACCGATCGGTCGCCTTCGAACGAGCAGACGAGCGTGGCCTGCCGCCGTGGACGCGGCAGGAAGTCGCCGAGCGCACCGTACACGCGGACAGTAACCAAAGCCATGCGTGAGCGGACGGGACTCTCTTCGAGATCGCGACACATTTGAGAAAAGACTCCCGTCCCCTATTCTGCTCTCCATGAGCAGCCCGACGATTGCGCTGTGTCAGCAGTCGGTCGATGCCGACGTTCCGGCTTCGTTCGCATGGCAGTACATGACCAACGTCTCCAACTGGAGCGACCCGCCGGCCGAGTTCAGCCTCGAGGGACCGTTCGCCGACGGCGCGCCAGGCACGACGCGCATGCCCGATCAGCCCACCCGGCCGTGGACGATTCGCGGCGTCGATTCGGGCAGGGGCTATTCGATCGAAGGAGAGCTTGCCGACGGCGTGCGAATCCTCGTCCACTGGCGCTTCGAATCGCTGCCGGACCGGAAAACCAGGCTCACGCAGCGGATCGAGCTCGCCGGAGACCGCGCCGTGGCTTGCGCCGACGATGTCCGTGCCGCGTTCGAGCCCAACCTCGAGCCGGGCATGCGTCGGATTGCGTCGTCGATGGCGCAGGCGTGGAATCGCGATGCCGGGCCAGCTTAGACCGGCTCCAGGAAATCCAGAGGCGGGCCGAGCCCGCCCCGCCGCACGTATCATGGCAACCCTGATGACCCTTCCCGCTCTCTTCGAGAACAATCGCCAGTGGGCGCGAGGCATGACCGAGCGCGATCCCGCATTCTTTCAGGCGCTGGCCGCGCAACAGTCGCCGAAGTACCTGTGGATTGGCTGCTCGGACAGCCGCGTGCCGGCCAACCAGATCGTCGGCCTGGTGCCGGGTGAGCTCTTTGTCCACCGCAACGTCGCCAACGTCGTCGTCCATACGGATCTGAACTGCCTGTCGGTGCTGCAGTTCGGGATCGACGTGTTGAGGATCGAGCATGTGATCGTGTGCGGCCACTACGGGTGCGGAGGCGTCCGCGCGGCGTACTCCAGGGTGTCGCTCGGACTGATCGACAACTGGCTGCGGCACGTGCAGGACATCCGGGACCAGCACGACCGGCTGATTCGCGAGGTCCAGGCCGACCAGGGCCGCATCGATCGCCTGTGCGAACTGAACGTCATCGAACAGGTGCGGCACGTGTGTCAGACGACGATCCTGCACGACGCATGGAAGCGGGACCAGTCGGTGGCCGTGCACGGATGGATATATGACGTCGCTGACGGCCTGCTGCGCGACCTGCGCTGCACGACCGCAAGCCTCGAGGACGTCCCCACGGCCTACGCACAGGCGCTCGAGTCTGCGGCAGCGTGCCGGCGCGGCTGAGCGCGCGCACGAGTCGGGACGCGAACGGCAACGTCCACATTCGAATTGCGGATCAGGTTTGATCTTTCGTCACTCGAATGGATCGTTCGAGGTAGGGTGGGCGTCTAACGATTTTGAACGAAGGAGGTACCTGATGAGCCAACCGACCCCGAAGGCCGAATCACGTCCGGAGCCGCCAGCACTCATGAATGCGAAGCTACAGAAAGAGCACGAGTGGCTCCGGAAGCTCGTGGGCGAATGGACGTACGAGACGGACGCGCACGCACCGCAGCCAGGCCAGCCGCCCGAGAAGGCCACCGGCACCGAAACCGTCCGAACGCTCGGCGACATCTGGATCCTTGCCGAAGGACGTGGCGAGATGCCGGGCAGCGGGCCTGCCTTGTCGTTGATGACGCTCGGCTACGACGACCAGAAGAAGAGATTCGCGGGCACTTGGATTGGGTCGATGATGACGCACCTCTGGGTGTACGACTGGGTGAGCTCGATGCCTCGGGAAAGGTCCTCACGCTGAGCTCCGAGGGCCCCAGCATGACCGACGATGGCAAGACGGCGCGTTATCGGGATGTGATCGAGCTCAAGAGCGACGACCATCGCACGCTGACGGGGAACGTGCAGAACGCCGACGGCACCTGGCAGCAGTTCATGACGGTCGACTACCGGCGCAGGAAGTAGCGTCGCCTCGACCCGGACGGGGATGTGATCGAGCGCCGGAACATCCCGGATCGGCAGTGCTCGACACATTCCCTCATGGGAGAACCGAAATCGACGGCGGAACGCTCATGGCCTTCCGGCACGCCGCGTTCGGCTTCGTGCCCGACGAGTTCAGGGATGGGCCCGGACGTGGCTGGAGGCGCTGCACGCGCGCATCCGGCGGCAGGCCGAAGCAAGCGAACCGCTCATTGAGGTAGGAGGAGGAGATCATGTCGATGATCGAAGCCATGCTCCAGGAGTTCGAGCAGGAGGCACAGACCACGCGGCGGGTCCTCGAACGCGTGCCGGCGGATCGTCTGGGCTGGAAGCCGCATCCCAGGTCGTGGACGCTCGGCCAGCTCGCGCTGCACGTGGCGACGGTTCCGGGCGCCGTCGCGGAAATCTCGCAGCAGTTACCCGCACCGGTTCCCGACTTCGTCCAATCGAGCGCGTCGAGCGCCGCGGAGCTCGTGCCCGCCCTCGACGAGAGCATCGCCAAGGTCCGCAGGGTCCTGGACGGGATGACCGACGCGGACCTCTCGAAGATCTGGCGCGCCATGGATGCTGACAAGGAGGTGATGGCGATGCCGGTCGGTGCGCTGCTGCGATCGATCATGCTGAACCACTGGTATCACCATCGCGGCCAGCTCGCGGTGTATCTGCGTCAGGTGGGCGCGCTCGTGCCGTCCATCTACGGCCCCAGCGCCGACGAGAATCCGTTCGCGCCGCGGCGAACGGCGGCCGGGTCGGTATAAGGGTTGTCGAGTATCGCGAAGCCATTCTCATGCGCTTCCGCGGAGCGCGCGCGACCGCCATCGTCGGACTGGTCTCGTCGCTCCTCACTGGCTGCGGCGGCATCAGGCAGCTTCCGTCCGCGAATGCGACGAGCCGAGGTGCCGCCCTCGAAGCCGCCCGGCAGGCGGCGCCGGTCGATCCGACCACGCTCCATCGAAAGTACATGTTCGGCTACCAGGGTTGGTTCGGTTGCCCGCACGACGGATCGCCGCTCGGCGCGTGGGAATACTGGTTCGCGCGCGGCGGGCCGGCCAACGCCGACACGCTGCAGGTCGACATGTGGCCCGACGTTTCGGAGCTGGCGGCCGACGAGCGATGCGAAACGCCCTTCACCCTCCCCGATGGCCGGACCGCGCATCTCTATTCGGCCTACAACCCGAGAACCGTGGAGCGGCACTTCCGCTGGATGCGGGAGTACAACCTCGCGGGCGTGTTCCTGCAGCGGTTCACCGTTCGCCTGGATGACCCCGCGGTCCTGGGATTCCGCGATACGGTCGCGCGCAACGTGCGAGCCGCGGCCGAATCGAACGGCCGCGTGTTCGCGGTCATGTATGACATCTCCGGCCATCCGGGCGAGACACTCACCGAAGCCGTCAAGCGCGATTGGATCTACCTGGTCGACGTGGTGCGCGTGATTGAGAGTCCGCGCTATCTCCACCATCGCGGGCGGCCGGTTCTCGGCATCTGGGGGTTCGGGTTCCGCGATCGATCGCCAACACCCGATCAGGCCGCCGCGCTCATCGAGTTCTTCAAGAACCATCCGGATCCGAGGTATCGCGTCACCCTGCTCGGAGGCGTGCCGGCGCGATGGCGGACGCTGAGCCGCGACTCGCGCAGCGATCGCGGATGGGCAGGCGTCTATCGCTCCTTCGACATCATCAGCCCCTGGACCGTGGGCCGCTTTCGGAACGCCATCGAAGTCGACGGGTTTTACGCCGACGAGGTGGCGAAAGACCTGGCCGAAACCCGCCGGCTCGCAATCGAGTACATGCCCGTCGTGTTCCCGGGCTTCTCGTGGCACAACCTGATGCCCAAGGCGCCGCTCAACCCCATTCCACGCCGTGGCGGCCGCTTCTACTGGCGTCAGGTCGAGCGTGCGCTGCGCGCCGGCACTACGATGTTGTACGGCGCGATGTTCGACGAGGTCGACGAGGGGACCGCCATGTTCAAGGTCGTCTCGTCCTCACGCGAGGCGCCCGCACACGTGCCGACGGTCACCCTGGACATCGATGGCGAGCCGCTGCCGAGCGATTGGTACCTGAGGCTTGCGCGCGAGGCGCAAAAGGCGCTACAACGCCGGCGCCACCCGTGACACGACGCACGGCATGGAGACAAGGCTCGTGATGCGATGAGGTCGACGTGCTGCCGCGGCGCCGCCCGGCGGGCTCTCTGGCTCGCTCTGGTGTCCACCTGCACGCTGGCGCTGGTGGCGCAGTCGCCCGCGATTCCGCCGGGAGCCTCGCTCACCACCGGCTTTGCCACCGCCTTCACGCCCGTCTCACTCACCGACCGCTGCACCAATCCCAAGACGACGGTGCAGCCCGACGTCTTTCCCACGCGCGTGGGGGCGGTGAGGTCGGCCGACGGCAAGGAATGGATCGTGCCGGGGGCCATTCATGACGGCTCGTTCGCCGTCGATCTTTACAACGATTGCACCGGCGCCGGTGAGAACGCCGACTGGCAGCGCCAGCTCGAAACCGTCGTCATCGACGAGGACGGCGTCGAGATCACCGGCTACATCTTTGCCGACAACTACTACGAGCTGTACGTGAACGGCCGGTTCGTCGCCCGCGATCGCGTGGCGATGACCCCGTTCAATTCGACGGTGGTGCGCTTCCGCGCGAACTACCCGATGACCTACGCGATCAAAGCCATCGACTGGGAAACGCGGCACGGCCTGGGCATGGAGTATGCCAGCGCTTCAACATCGGCGACGGTGGTTTCATTGCGTATTTCAGCGACGGCACTCGCACCGACGCGAACTGGCGAGCCGAGACCTTCTACATCGCGCCGCTCGACGATCCGCTCTGTGTGCGCACCGCTGGCGGACGCGACTCGAGCTTCTGCTCGCAGGCCGTACGTCCCACCTGCGCGCAGAACGATCCGGCCACCTGCCGCGCCCTGCACTTCGCCATCCCCGCAGACTGGATGTCTGCCGCGTTCGATCCGGGCGCATGGCCGCGGGCCATCGTCTGGCGGCCGGTCGAGGTGACCAGCGTTCCCGCCTACACCAAGTACAGCAAGGTCTTCGGCGACGCCGAGTTCATCTGGACGCGGAGCATTCGGCTCGACAACCTCGTCCTCGCGCGCTACACCGCGACGGGCCCTCGGCAGGGCGGCCGTTAGCCTGACGCTCAGGAGGGCGGGGCCTCTCCCTTCGCCAAAGCTCGTGACGTCGCCGGGTGTTACGGCTCGCCCGGTACTCCACCCCACGTTCGCGGATCGACATCGGCTACCGACTCGGAAAAGGTCCAGTAGTGGCCGCCGAAGTCGCGGACGGTGTATTGCTTCTCGCCGTAGGGATACTCCACGGGCGGACGGATGACGATCGCGCCGTGCTCCGTGGCGCGCACGTAGTGTGTGTCGACGTCCTCCACCCGCACCATCACGGAGTGAGCCGTTTCCACGTCGCCCGGCTCACTCGAGCGCTCGGTCACGACGATGGCTCCATCGTCGTCGACGTTGAGCTGTGCGCGGTGGTTCGCGATGCGCAGCCGCAGGTTGAAACCAAACGCGGCGCACAGCCAGTCGGCTGCCTCGCCGACATCCGGATAGGCGAGCTCCGGGATGACCCTTGCCCGTGGCATGGAACGGTTCGACAACATGGCCCCCTCCGCGAAACGTCGAGCCCCTTCAGTTCCCGGTCGGACGCTGCACGCGGTATCGCACCCGCATGAATCCGTTCCGGTAGCTGTGACTGTCGGCGAATTCGAGAGCGGTTGGCGGCACGCCTCGCGCGAAGAGCGGGATGCCCGAGCCCAGCACCACCGGGTTCACCTTCAGGATGAGCTCGTCGATCTCCGTGAAGAGCGCCGACGCGAGCTCCGCGCCTCCACAGAGCCAGACGTCTTTGCCCGGCAGCGCCTTCAACTGCTTGACGCGATCCAGCGGGTCCTCGCGCACCAGCGTGACGCCCGGGTCTGGCGACGAGGACAGGCTTCGCGAGAAGAGATACTGCTCGAGATGCGGATAAGGGCTGGTGACGCCCTCCTTGAGGCCGACTTCGTACGTCTTGCGGCCCATGAGCACCACGTCGAACAGCTGGTTGGGTGCCGTCATCCCGAGCCGACCGCGCCAATGACCCGGAATGGTGTCGGGAAAGAACCGCACGATATCGGCGAGATGATCGCCTTCGGTGAGGAACGCGTCGAACGATCCATCCTCGGCGGCGATGAACCCGTCGATCGTACACGCGATGTAGTAAATCAGCTTTCGCATAGGGGGGAGCCTGGAGTCATCGGGCAGCACGGGTGAGCGCTGGCAACAGTGTCTCATTGCGAGAGGGTAGACTGACGGGCGCAGCCTCACATGCCGCCACCCGTCCTCGCGATCGCGATCTTCGCCGCCGTGTTCGCCATCGCAACCCTCCGCAATGTCCACCTCGGCATCCTGATGTTCCCGGCGGCCTGCGCCGCGGGCGTGATGCTGGCCGGCATGTCGCTCCGGGAAGTCGTGGGCGGTTTCCCCGTGAGCATCATGATCCTGCTGGCCGGAGTGACGTACTTCTTCGGCCTTGCGCAGGTGAATGGCACCGTCGACCGCCTGATTGACGCGTCCGTCACCCGTGCGGGCAGGCGGCCGGTGGCGCTGCCGTTCCTTCTTCGCTGCCCTGACTGGCGCCGTCGCTGCCATGGGATCGCCGCAGGCGGGACTGGTGCTGGCGCCTGTGGCCATGCCCATCGCGCGCCGGTCGGGCGTGGATCCGGTGCTGATGGCCATTGCCATCAACTCCGGAATCGCCGCCGGCGGCTACGCCCCGACCAGCCTCTTCGGCATCGTGAGCTACCGCGTGGCGCGAGAGGCCGGCATCGAGCTCAGCCCGTTTACGCTCCTGGCCGTCGCGGTGGCCGCGAATGTCGTGCTGCTGGTCGTGGCCAGCGTGCTGTTCGGCGGCGCCGGTCGCGCTCCCGTCTCGACCCCGCCCGAGGCGGTCGCCGCGGTGCGCCAGCATCGATTCGAGCGCCACCACATCGTCACGCTGGCGTGCATGGCGTGTCTGGTGGCGAGCGTCATCGGCTTCGCGCTGAGCGGGGTCGAGCCCGACATCGGGGTGCTCGCGTTTGGATTCGGCGCGCTCCTGACGCTCGCCGGCCCGGCGTTCGGGACGGCGGCCTTCGCGCGCATCGATTGGTCGACCGTCTTCGTCGTCGGCGGGATCGTGACCTTTGTCGGCGTTCTGCAGAAGCTCGGGTCGGTCGATCTGCTGGGACGCGCCGCCATGAGCGTCGGGACCCCGCTGCTGGCGGCGCTCGTCATCTGCATGACGGCGGGTCTCGTCTCCGCGTTCGCGTCCACCACGGGAATCCTCGCCGCGCTCGTGCCGTTGGCGGTGCCGCTCGGGACGTCGGGTGCGGTGAGCGATTGGGCCCTCATCAGCGCTCTCAGCGTGTGTGCGGCGATCGTCGACGTCTCACCGTATTCCACGACCGGAGCGACGCTCGTGGCCTCGTCGCCCGAAGACGAGCGGGCGCGCGTGCGCGCGCTGACGATGCGGTGGGGCATGTCGATGGTCGTCGTCGGCCCCGTGGCATTCGTGGCGTTGCTGCTGGCACTTCGAGCCTCTTGACCGGGACGGTGATGTCGCACTGTGGAATGGGCTGCATGCGGCTGTCGACCGATCCCGGCCGTGGCGAGTCTCGTGCCATCGAAGTCCTGCATGCCGCCCTCGACGCCGGCGTCACGCTGCTCGATACCGCCGACGCCTATGCGCTCGATGCGAGCGAGAGCGGGCACAACGAGCGGCTCATCGCCCGCGCGCTGGCGACGTGGGCCGGCGACCGCTCGCGCGTGCGTCTCGCCACGAAGGGCGGACTGACCCGCCCCGAAGGCCGATGGATTCCCGACGGGCGCGCCCGGCATCTCGCGGCCGCGTGCGACGCGAGTTGCCGGGCGCTGGGCGTCGACCGTATTCCGCTCTATCAGCTCCACACCACTGACCCGCGGACTCCGCTGGTGACGAGCGTGCGCGCGCTCGCCGCGCTCCAGCGCGCCGGACAGATCGAGTCGATCGGCCTGTGCAACGTGAACGTGGGTCACATCGAAGACGCGCGGCGGATCGCCGAGATCGCCGCCGTGCAGGTCGAGCTCGGCGTGTGGAACGACGCGAGCGTGCTCAGCGGCGTGGTCGGCTACTGCCTGGCTCACGGCATCCAGGTGATTGGCTATCGTCCGTTGGGCGGGCCGCAGCGGGTGCGCCGGACGTCGGCCGACCCGCTGCTCGTGGAGATCGCGGCGCGCCACGGCGCTACGCCAATCGAGGTTGCGCTGGCCTGGCTGTCGGGACTCTCGAACCTCATCGTGCCGATTCCCGGTCCCACACGCGTTGAAACGGCCCGATCGCTCCGCCGCGTTCGCGAGATCGCGCTGAGCGACGAGGATCGAGGCCGACTCGACGAACGGTTTGCAGTCGGACGCATCCGGCGATTGCACGACACCCCGCCACCGCTCCCCGCGCCGGCTTCCGAGGCCGGCGACGTGGTCCTCGTCATGGGGCTGCCGGCCGCGGGCAAGAGCACGGTGGCCGCGGCACTCGTCGCAGAGGGATACGCCCGCCTGAACCGCGACGACGCCGGCGGCTCTCTCGCGAGCCTTCTGCCGGCGCTCGATCGCCTCATCGACTCCGGGCTCTCGCGCATCGTCATCGACAATACCTACGTCTCGAGGAAGTCGCGGGCGGCGGTGATTGCGGCGGCCCGGGCGCGCGGCCGCGCGGTTCGCTGCCTGTGGCTTGCGGCCAGCGTCGAGGACGCGCAGGTCAATGCCGTCTCGCGGATGCTGTCGAAGTACGGCCGGCTGCTGACGCCCGAGGAGATGAAGCAGGCCGTCAAGCGCGACGTCTCGGCGTTCGGGCCCGCCGTGCAGTTCCGCTACCAGCGCGAGCTCGAGCCGCCGCACGAGTCCGAGGGGTTCGCCGCGATCGAAACGGTCGCCTTCGAACGCCGCATCGACCCTGCCGCGACCGGCCGGGCGGTGGTCGTGTGGTGCGAAGGCATCCTGCGCCGCAGCCGGTCGGGACATTCTTCACCGTCGGCGCCTGGGGATTTCGAGGTGCTCGTCGAGCGGGGTGCCACGCTACGGCGGTTCATGAAAGAGGGCTGGCGGGTGCTGGGGCTGTCGTGGCAGCCCGGGATTGCCGACGGCACGCTGGATCGCGAAACGGTCGAAGCAGGATTCGCGCGCATGCGCGAGCTCCTGGGTGTGGACATCGAGGTCGAGTACCTGTCCGCACGGCGGTGGACCGCCTGTCTGCTGGTGCCGCAAGCCGCTGCCCGGACTGGGAGTGATGCTCATCGAGCGGCATCGCCTCGATCCGGCTCGCTGTCTCTACGTCGGCAACGGCCCGCAGGACCCCGGCTTTGCGCGCCGCCTCGGGTTTCAGGTACGTCGACGCGCAAACGTTCTTCCAATGAAGGAGGGCGCTTCGGCCCGGCAGGCTCAGCGGAGGGCTGAGAACCCGCGCTACCATGGCGCGGTGCGGGCAATGGCCCTCGGACGCCTCGGCGTGGTCTTCTTCCTGGCCGTCTTCGCCGCATCGTGCCAGGCCCACACGACTCGCTCGGAGCCGCCGATCGTGCAGCCGGGCGCTCCGGGCAAACCGAGCCGGCGCGTCACGGCTGCAGAGGCCTCCGATGTCTCGAAGATCCGCCACACGCCGGCCGACGTCCGGTTCATGCAAGGCATGATCGGCCACCACGCACAGGCGCTGGAGATGACCGCGCTCGTGAAGTCGCGCACGGCCAGCGAAGACTTTCAGCGGCTCGCGCTGCGCATCGAGCTGTCCCAAGCCGACGAGATCGCCATGATGCAGCGATGGCTCGACGTCCGGGGGGAACGGCGGCCGGACGCGCACGCGCACCATGGAGCCGGCGCGCCGCTCATGCCGGGCATGCTGACCGCCGACGAGATGCGCACGCTGGCCGGAGCTACCGGCGCCGCTTTCGAACAGCTCTTTCTCGAAGGCATGATTAAGCACCACGAGGGCGCGCTGACGATGGTGCGGGAGCTCTTCGCGACGCCGGGCGCGGGTCAGGAATCGGAGATCGATGCGTTTGCCTCCGACGTGGACGCCGATCAGCGGATGGAAATCGACCGGATGCGTGGCATGCTGAGCGCTCTCACCAGGAGGCCGGGGCCTGAGCCCCGCATCGAGCGCTCGATGTGCCGGGGCCGAAGCCACGCCCCTCCCGCGGTCTGGGACACAGCCGTTCACCAGAATCGATCATGAGATACACACTCAGTACTGCCGTCGCGCTGCTCGTATTCGTGTTCCCTGGCAGTGCCCAGGAGAAACCCGCGGGCACCCCCGACCCGCGAGTCGGCCTCAAGGGCGGGCTTCACGACGCGGCCGAAGCCGCGCTGAACATGAAGCGCGTGGCGACGCTGCCCAGGCCGCAGGGTTTCTTCGACGCAAAGGCGCCGGCCGGCGAGCCGACGCCGCCCGAACCTCCGCCCAAGCCGGAGGGGGAGAAGGAGAAGACCGAGGAGGAGAAAGCAGCGGAGGAGAAGGCCGCCGAAGACAAACCGGTTCCCGGCGCCGACGCCCTGAACTTCGCCAACACCGACCTGGCGTTCTCCGGGCATCACCTGTTCGTGGGCAGCTACAACGGCTTCAACATCTACGACCTGTCGAAGTCGGACAAGCCGGCCCTCGTCGCATCGGTCGTGTGTCCCGGCGGGCAGGGCGACCTCTCCGTGCACGGCCATCTGCTGGTGATGTCGGTCGAACAGACGCGCGGACGCGTCGACTGCGGCACGCAAGGCATCCAGGCGAAGGTCAGCACCGAACGGTTCCGCGGCGTGCGCATCTTCGACATCAGCGACCTGAAAAAGCCGCGACAGGTCGCCGCGGTCCAGACCTGCCGCGGATCGCACACGCACACGCTGATCAGCTCGCCGAACGACGCCGAGAACCTGTACGTCTATGGCTCTGGCACGGGCACCGTGCGGTCAGCCGAGGAGCTGACCGATTGCGTCGGCAAGAAGGAGGACCCCAAGACCGCGCTCTTCAGCATCGACGTGATCAAGGTACCGATTGCCGCGCCCGACACGGCCGCCATCGTCAATCGCCCGCGCATCTTCGCGGATCCGGCGAGCGGTGCGATCGCGGGTCTGTGGCCGGGCGGCAACCACGGGCCTGGCACGCAGAAGACCGAGGTGACGAACCAGTGCCACGACATCACCGCGTTTCCGGCCGCGGGGCTGGCCGCCGGCGCGTGCTCGGGCAACGGCATCCTGCTCGACATCTCCGATCCCGCGAACCCGAAGCGGCTCGATCACGTGGTCGACAAGAACTTCGCCTACTGGCACTCGGCGACGTTCAACAACGACGGGACGAAAGTGATCTTCACCGACGAGTGGGGTGGCGGCACGCGGCCCCGCTGTCGCCCGACGGACCCGCCCACCTGGGGCGCCGACGCCATCTTCGACATCGTCGATCGCAAGCTGAAATTCGCCGGCTACTACAAGCTGCCGGCGCCGCAGACCGAGGTGGAGAACTGCGTCGCACACAACGGATCGATTGTCCCGGTGCCCGGCCGCGACATCATGGTGCAGGCCTGGTACCAGGGCGGCGTCTCGGTGTTCGACTTCACCGATTCGTCGAAGCCGGTCGAGATCGCGTTCTTCGATCGCGGGCCGCTCGACCCCAGGCAGCTCATCACGGGCGGGCACTGGTCGGCGTATTGGTATAACGGCCGCATCTACGGCGCGGAGATCGCCCGCGGCATCGACGTGTTCAAGCTGACGCCCAGCCCGCTGCTCTCGAGGCACGAGCTCGCGGCCGCGGAGCTCGTCCGGGTTCCGGCCTTCAACGCGCAGCAGCAGCCGCGCGTCAGCTGGCCGGCATCGACCGTGGTCGCGCGCGCCTACCTCGATCAGCTCACGCGCAGCCAGGGCATTGCGCCGGCGCGTGCCGCCGCGGTCACGTCGGTCCTCGATCACCTGGACCGGCATCGTCAAAGCGCGGAGGAACAGGCGCGCGCGCTCGCCACCGAGCTCGAGACTGATGCCGGCGCGGCGAACGGCCAGACGAGTTCGAGCCTTCGTGCCCTCGCCGGCGTGTTGAAGAGCCAGCACGCGGGATCCAAGTAACGCTGGCGCCGGTGAGAGCCATGACTGCCGACGACTTCCGCCGTCTCGTGCTCGACCTCGAGGGTGTCGAGGAGCGCGCCCACATGGGCCATCCCGACTTCCGCGTGAACGGCCGGATCTTCGCGTCGATCCACACGCAGGATCGATTCGGCATGGTGAAGCTCTCGCCCGAGGAGCAGCGTGAAGTGATGCGTGCCGATCCGGAGGTCTTCGAGCCGTCGGCCGGCGCGTGGGGCCGCCAGGGCTGCACGAACGTCAGGCTGGCATCGGCCACGCCGGCGAAGGTGCGTGGCGCGATGCTCCTCGCCTGGCAGGCCGCGAGCGAGAAGCCGCCGGCGCGCAAGCGGAAGCGGTGAACGGGGTCACAGCCAACAGATGGAACTCCGCATCAAACGATTGAAACCGGCAGCCGTTCTCCCGAGCTACGCGCATCCCGGTGATGCAGGCCTCGATCTCCATTCGGCCGAGGACGCCGTGATCGCGCCTGGCGAGTGGCGATCCGTGCCGACCGGCATCGCCATCGAGCTGCCCGCGGGCACCGAGGGGCAGGTCCGCCCCCGCAGCGGCCTGGCGCGCAGCCACGGCGTGACGGTGCTCAACGCGCCCGGGACGATCGACGAGGGCTACCGCGGCGAAGTGGCAGTGCTGCTCGTCAATCACGGGTCGTCGCCGTTTCACGTCACGATCGGTGCGCGGATTGCGCAGCTCGTGGTACAGCAAAGGCTCACGGTGACGGTGATCGAGACCGCGGACCTCTCGGAGACCGCACGCGGGAGCGGCGGCTTCGGCTCGACCGGAAGGTAGGCGCCGCGGGGACTACTCCACCGGCTCGACGAGCGCCACCCACGGCCCGGCCGCCGGTGGCGCGAGCGCCACCGCGCCGTCGCCGCTCGGCGTCATGGCATCGCTCCAGCGGCTTTGCACGACGTCGAGCCAGCGAATCGAGAAGCGCGCCTGTCGTCCCCCCGGATTCGAGCCGCACGGCTCCGCCGTTCGGAAAGTAAATCGCGTGCTGGCGTCCGGCCGTCGTCAGGTACGCCTCGTTCGGCTC
This sequence comes from Vicinamibacterales bacterium, assembly GCA_963840865.1. Classification (GTDB taxonomy): domain Bacteria; phylum Acidobacteriota; class Vicinamibacteria; order Vicinamibacterales; family Vicinamibacteraceae; genus CAWJAP01. The sequence goes on along the minus strand of CAWJAP010000013.1, from coordinate 73,247 downwards.
CCGGTCGAGCAGCCGGCGGCTCGCGGCGTCGGGCGTGGCACGAACGAACGGGAACCGGTCGGCGAGCACGCGCGCGCTCCGAATGTGCGACTGCGCGCGTGGCGTCAGTCCGAGGCCGGACGCCGGGCGGTGGAAGCGCGCCGACGCCATCCCGCCGATGACGTTGCGCCAGAAGCGCTCCGTCCCGTCCTGATCCGTGCCGTACGGCCCGGTATCGGCGCCGTAGATCTTCACGTTGTTCATGGGACGCGGCTTCTGCGCGAGCCGGCTCCGCTGCCGCTGCATGTTGTCCCAGTGCGTCTGCCCCTTCTGGTGGTTGTTCTGTGATACGTCGACGAACGTGTAGAGGTCGGGATGGTCGAACGTGTGGCCGTGCATCGGGTCGCCCAGATCCCACGGATCCCACATTTCGGTGGTGTGCACCTCGACGCCGCGGGTGCGTGCCGCGTGACGGATGTACCGCGCCCAGTACGCCCCCCATGCAGGGTCGCCATTGGTCTCGTTGTCCATGCAGTAGAGAACGTTGCCGTACGCGAGCGAGATGGCGAGCAGGCGATCGACCTGCGCGTGCTGGAAGGGGAGGAGAGTCCGATTGTGCGCGAGCGCCGGCACCGAGCGGAAGAACGGGTTCTCGTTCCGTCCGGGAACTCTCTCCCCGATAGATCGAGAGCCCTGATGGGGCTGTCCATAGGAATTGCGGGCAAGAGCGCCCACCACTGGCACAGGGCTCACAGGTAGGACCGAGGCTTCAGCCTTGTCACTGAACCGCGAGGAGGAACGATGTTGCGTCAGCGACTAGCATGGCTCGTGCCCATGGTATCGGTTGTCGTCCTGATGACGTCCCGGCAGCCCTCGGGCGCCGTGCCGGGGCCGGCACAACAGGACGAGAAGGAAGAGGCAGCGAAGAAGAACGAGGGGTTCACCCTGAAGACGGCAGAGACCCTCGAGTTCACGACCGACGAAGTGACGTGGATGTCGATTGACGTCTCGCCGGACGGGAAGTCGATTGTCTTCGACCTCCTCGGCGATCTCTACACGATGCCGGCAGCCGGCGGCGAGGCCACGCGCATCGTCGGCGGCCTGTCGTTCGAGTCGCAGCCCACCTGGTCGCCCGACGGCAAGACCCTCGCGTTCCTGAGCGATCGGAGCGGCGTCGAGAACCTCTGGATCGCGAACGCGGACGGCTCGAACCCGCGCGCCGTCAGCAAGGACCAGAAGACCAACGATCGCCCGCAGATCATGGTCTCGCCCGCCTGGACGCCGGACGGCGAGTACATCGTCGTGTCGAGGAGCCGTCCTCCGGATCCGGGGACCTTCTGGCTCTTCATGTATCACCGCGACGGCGGGTCCGGCGTGCGGGTCGGCGTCGCGCCGCCGCCCCAGCCCGCGCCCGACGCGCAGGGGCCGCCACCACCGCCTCCCCCCAACCGCATGGGGGCGGTCGTCTCGACGGACGGCCGCTTCATCTACTACGCGCAGCGCACCGGAGGCTTCACCTACAACACCCGCTTTCCGCTGTGGCAGATCTACCGCCACGATCGCGAGACGGGCGACGTGATGCAGGTGACCAACGCCCAGGGCAGCGCCATGCGTCCAGTGCTCTCTCCCGACGGCAAATGGCTGGTGTACGCGACCCGCTACAAGCTCGAGACCGCCCTCAGGATTCGGAACGTCGAGACCGGTGCCGAGCGTTGGCTCGTGCAGCAAGTGACCCACGACGACCAGGAATCGCGCGCGTCGCGCGACACGATGCCCCGCTACGACTTCATGCCCGACGGGAAGTCGCTCGTGGTCCCGGTCGCGGGCAAGCTGCAGCGCATCGACATCGAGACGGGCGTGGGCACGCCGATTCCTTTCACGGCGCGTGTACAGGCCGAGATTGCGCCGCGCGTTTACACGCCCGTGCGTGTGGACGATGGTCCGATGGTCCGCGCGCGTCTCATTCGCTGGCCCAGCGTCTCGCCGGATGGCTCACACGTCGTGTTCAGCGCGATGAACCGGCTCTACGTGATGGACGTCGCCGGCGGCGCGCCGCGTCTGCTGACCTCGGGGGTGTCGTCGGGTGAGGGCGAGTTCATGCCCGCCTGGTCGCCCGACGGCCGCTCGATCGTCTACGTGACGTGGACGACCACGGGTGGGTACGTCAAGCGTGTTGCCGCCACGGGCGGTGCGCCCGACACGATGACGGCGCACGAAGGCTACTACCTCGACCCGACCTACACGCCCGACGGCGCGAAGCTCGTGTTCCTCGCCGGCGCCGCCTCCGATCAGCTCTACTCGATCCTGCGCGACACGCCGCCGCCGGACGAAGACGACGACGGTGCCGCCGAGATCGGCGGCATCAACCCGCCGAACACGCTCGAGATCCGCTGGATGCCCTCGGCCGGGGGCGCGTCCACGCTCGTGGCTTCGGCCCAGGGCGGCCGCGGGCTCCACTTCGTGCGCAAGGATTCCTCGCGCGTGCACCTGACCACGCAGCGCGGCCTGCAGTCGATCTCGATGGACGGGCTCGATCGGCGGACGATCCTGCGCGTGCAGGGCGTCGGCCCGGGCAACAACCCGCCGGGCGCCAGCGAGATTCGCCTGTCGCCCGATGGCTCGCGGGCGTTCGTCAACCTGCAGAACAAGCATTTCCTCCTCACCGTTCCGCGCGTGGGGCGCGAGACGATTGAAGTGCGCATCACGGGACGGGCCGAGAACACGCCGATTCCCGTCAAGCGCATGTCGCTCGAGGGCGGCGACTATCTGAACTGGACCGACGAGGGCCGCGCCGTCACGTGGGCCTGGGGCTCGCAGTTCTATCGTCAGCCGCTGGCCGAGAAAGAGCCGCAGAAGACCGACGTCGTGGTCGAGACGGCACGTGCGCGGCCGAAAGGCTCGGTGCTGCTGACCGGCGCACGCATCGTGACGATGAAGGGCGACGAGGTCGTTCAGAACGGCGACGTCCTGGTCACCGACAACCGCATCGCTGCCGTGGGCAGGAAGGGCTCTCTGAAGGCGCCCGCGGGCACGCGCACGATCGATGCCGCGGGCAAGACGATCATGCCAGGGCTTGTCGATGCGCACTCGCACATGTGGGCGCCGCGCGGCCTGCACCAGACGCAGGTCTGGCAGTACTTCGCGAACCTCGCCTACGGCGTCACGACCACACGAGACCCGCAGACCTCCACCCCGGACGTGTTCGCATATGCCGACATGGTCGATGCCGGCGTGATGCCGGGGCCGCGCATCTTTGCGACCGGCCCGGGCGTCTTCTCGGGGTCGGGCATCGAGGATCGCGACGCCGCGTTCAAGTTCATCAAGCGCTACAAGGATGCGTACCGCACGAACACGATCAAGCAGTACGTTGCCGGCGACCGCATCGTCCGGCAGTGGATCATCGAGGCCTGCAAGGATTACGGGATCACGGCGACGATCGAGGGTTCGCTCGACCTGAAGCTGAACCTGACGCAGATGGCCGACGGCTACTCCGGCCAGGAGCACAGCTTCCCGATCACCCCGCTCTACAAGGACGTCGTCGAGTTCGTGGCACGGACCAAAACGTTCTACACGCCGACGATTCTCGTCGCTTACGGCGCGCCCTGGAGCGAGAACTACTGGTTCGAGCAGGATGGTATCGCGGGCGACGCGAAGCTTCGCCGCTGGGTGCCCTGGGAGCTGCTCGAAGGGATGCTACGGCGCCGCACGCAGTGGTTCCTGCCCGAGGAGTACGGGCACGTGCGGTTCGCCCAGCAAGTGGCGGCGATCGTTCACGCCGGCGGCCGCGCGGCGCTCGGCAGCCACGGTCAGCTCCAGGGACTCGGCGCGCACTGGGAGACGTGGAACCTCGGCTCGGGCGGGCTCACTCCGCACGAGACGCTGCGGGTGGTCACGCTATACGGGGCCGAGGCCATCGGCCTCCAGCAGGACGTGGGCTCGATCGAGGCGGGCAAGCTGGCGGATCTCGTCGTGCTCGATCGCAATCCGCTCGAGAACATCAGGAACACGAACTCGGTGCGCTACGTGATGAAGAACGGCGAGCTCTACGAGGGCGACACGCTGAACAAGGTGTGGCCCGAGCAGAAGCCGCTGCCGAAGCCCTTCTGGTGGGACACCGAGCCCAAGGCGCCCGCGCGGCCCACGGTGCAGACGAATGGCAAATGACGAATGACGAATGACGAATGACGAATGGAGTGGCAGCCTTCTGACGAGGGCGCTCCGGAGTCACGCGTCATTGCTGGATCGCGGCGAAGGGAGTGGCGGGGCGACCCGGTCGAACCGCCTTCCCGGCACGCTGCGAGCGATGTAGGCGGTCAGCTCCTCGATGAAGCTCGTCGCGTGGACTGGCAACGAGCGGCGTGGATCCCACGCCAGGCCGCCCCAGACCCCGAGTGACTTCCCGTCCTGAAGCACCGGCATGATCTGCACGCTCGTCGACGCGAATCGTACCGTCGACGGCACCACGGCCACGCCGTGACCGGTCTCGGCGAGTGCGATCAAGGTGTGCGGCGCGCGACTCTCGAGGACGATCCGCGGTCGAAGCTGCGCGATTCGGCACGCCGCGTCGAAGAGTTGACGCGTGCCGAATTCTCGACTCAAGACCAGGAGCGGCTCGTTGGCCAGTTCCGTGACCTCGATCGTGGTCCGGCGTCTCCCGCGCGGCCGGCGCGCCATCACCGCGAGCACGCGTATCGGAAACAGTGGCCGGCTCTCCAGCCGGCCTCCGGCCGGGATCCCGCTGAGCGCCACGTGCAGTTCCCCGCGGTGCACGAGCTCGTACAGGCGGATACCGCCGTCCTCCTTCAAGCGGACCTCCACACCGGGCCGCGTGCGTTGGAACTTCGGCAGGAAGTCGGCCAGGACGCTCTGCATCGTCTGGGGCGTCGCGCCCACACGCAGCACGCCGGTGTCTCCGCTGCCCAGGCTCCGCGCATGCTCGACGAGCGAGACCGCCTGAGCGAGCACGGCACGGCTGCGTTCGGCGAGATCCTCTCCTGCGGCGGTGAGCTGGATTCTGCGGCCGATCCGATCGAAGAGCCGCACGCCGAGCTCCGTCTCGAGATCCCGAATCTGCCGCGAGAGCGCCGGCTGGCAGATGTTCACGTGGAGCGCGGCCCGGGAGACGCTCGATGCTTCAGCGACGCTCACGAAGTAGCGGAGATGTCTCAGCTCCATCGCTCTGCCGATCGATGCATAGCCGGTATGAACTATAGACCATTTAAGTCTTTGACGGCATGACTCGACCTGCGGTGCCATGGGGCTGGAGGCAGGTCATGAAGAATCGGTTTCCGGCCGCGGCCATCTGTCTGGCAGCGCTGCTTGGGGCGCGCGGCGAGTCCGCGCAGGGTCTCGCCCCGTCGGGCGGCGCCAATGCATCGTCCCAGATCATCCCGGCGCGGTACGCAACGGCTCGGACCGCGCCGGTCGCGCCCGTCCAGCTGTCACGCGTCCTGGCCATGGTGCACGGGGCCATGCACGACGCGGTGAACGGAGCCGTGCCCCGCTACGAGACCTACGCCTCGGATTTGTTCGACTCGCGAGCTCATCCGGAAGCCGCGGCGGCCGCGGCGGCGCATCGGGTTCTCTCGGGTCTGCTTCCCGGGCTCCAGCCGTCCTGGGACGCGGCGCTCGCGGAGTCGCTGTCAGCCGTCCCCGATGGCCGACCCGAGCAAGTCGGCGTGAAGCTCGGCGCGGCCGTCGGTCAGATGATGCTCGACGTGCGTGCCGACGATGGATGGAACGGCCTGGACCCGTTCAATCCGACGGCCGCCCCGGGAATCTGGAGACCGACGCCGCCGGCGTTCGCCCCGATGCCCGAACCGCAGTTCCAGAACGTGACGCCGTTCGCCATCGAGAGCCGTGCGCAGTTCCCGCTGCTTGCGCCCGCGGCGCTCGCATCAGTGGAGTACCAACGCGTGTTCGACGAGGTCAAGTCGATTGGCAGGGATACGAGCACGACGCGGACGGCCGATCAGACGCACATCGCGCATTTCTGGTTCGAAGCTCCCTACGACTCGTGGAGCCGGATTGCAGGTACCCTCGCAGCCGATAAGGGATACGACCTGCACGAGACCGCCCGCCTGTACGCGCTCGTGAACATGGCTGTGGCCGATGGACTCGTTGCGGGCTGGTACTGGAAGAGGCAGCACGCCTTCTGGCGGCCGATCACGGCGATCCAGGAAGCGGCACTCGACGGCAATCCGGAGACGGGCGAAGATCCTGCGTGGCAGCCGCTGCGCATCACGCCTGCGCATCCGGATCATCCGTCGACCCACAGCGTCGCTGGAGGCGCTGCGTCCGAAGTGCTACGCCGGTTCGCGGGATCCGATCGCCACCGGTTCTGCATGACGACGCTCACCGCCGTGCCGTCGGGATCGACCCGCTGCTTCGAAAGTTTCTCCAGGGCGCAGGACGAGAACAGCCGATCGCGCGTGTATGCCGGCCTCCACTTCGGCACGGCGAGCGTGGCAGGCGATCGTCTCGGACGTCGCATCGGGCGCTTCGCATTCGCCCATGTCCTTCGTCCCCTGGTCTGCCGGCGCCCGGGCGATGACGAATAGGGATGGCACGGGCTTTCAACCTGGCAACCGCGCGGGTTCAACGCCCGCGCGTCATCCACAGCGTTCCGCCGAGCATCGCGACCGCCATCAGCATCCACATCGAGGCCCAGACCCACGAAGGCGCGAGAAAGAGTCGAGCCATGGTGGCGGCGTCGGACGGACCGCCGTCCACGGAAAAGAGCACGCGGATGTCGAAGACCGAGTTCAGCGCGACTTGCACGGCCAGCAGGCTCAAAAGAAATCGCAGCGTCCGTCCCATACCCTGACGGGCCAGCGCGACCAGCGCCACGCCCCACGCCAGCACGACCGCGAAGCCAAAGAGATTGCGAATCCAGAGCGCCGCCGTGACGAGCATGAGGGCGCCGAGAGTCAGAAGGATCGTGCGCGTCCCTCGTGCGTTCCGCGTCGCCGCCATCAGCAGGCACCCCATGATCGCCGCGCCGAGATAACCGGCCGAGGCCACGATGCCGCGTGACACACGGCTCGGCGGCACCAGAGTTTGCGTCAGGCCGCTCGTATCCGGCGCGATGGTGATTGACGTGACATGGCCGCCGACCAGGACCGCGGCCAGCGCATGGCCGGACTCGTGGACCCAGGTCGTGACCAGCTTGAACGGATACAGGAGCAACGGTCCCCAAGGTGTGAGACTGACGACCAGCGACACGGCCACCGCGGCCCACAGCCATCCATCTGCTCCAATCCTGGCGCGCACGTGTGTGGTCAATCGCGTCGGGACTGTAGCATGCGGCAACTCGAGCCGCGCCTGCCCGCCGGCTTCGGTGCCGACACCGTGCGGCGAGACGAGGCCGATTCCCGGCACCACGACGCGGGCCGTTGCTCCTCTCAAGATATTCACCAATAGTCTCGATTGTCGTGCCTTGCCAGTCGGGCGCCGCGCTCGGGAATCCGCTACCGAAACGACCGAGACGAGTCACGAGAAGTCCAGGCGCCGAGCCGTCGCGGCGAAACGAGCCAGGGCGGAGTTTGCCGCGCTGCACTGAGCCAGTAACGCCGCACTGCGATCGACGAGTTCTCACGAGTTGCTCGCTACGGGAACCGATTCGTTCGCCTGCACTCCCCCGCAGCCCGTAGCCTGAAGCCCTGAGTCCGTCGCCTGTAGCCAGACTCACGACTCACAACCAAGTACTCCAGACTCGGTGGTGATAGGATCCGGCGCCTCCGACGAAAGGAGCTCGATGATTCCTGCTCCATCAACCGCCTCCACCGTCCACATTCGCCGGGCGGCGCTCGAGGATGCGCAGACATGCGGCCGCATCTGCTTCGACGCGTTCGGCGACATCAATCGCAAGCACGGCTTCGCATCCGAGATTCCGGTCGTCGAAGCCGGCATCGCGGTCCTGACGATGATGTTCGGGCATCCCGGTTTCTATTGCGTCGTCGCGGAGGTCGACGGCCGGCTCGTGGGCAGCAATTGTCTGGACGAGCGCTCGCCCATCGCGGGCATCGGGCCGATTACCGTCGATCCGGCGGCGCAGGACGGCCGCATCGGACGCCAGTTGATGCTCGCCGTGCTCGAGCGCGTGCGCGAGCGCGGCTATCCGGGCGTCCGCCTCGTGCAATCCGCGTTTCATGGACGATCGCTGTCCCTCTACGCGAAGCTCGGGTTCGACGCCCGCGAACCGCTGTCGGTCATGCAGGGCCCGCCGCTCGAACGCGTTCCCGAGGGATATGTCGTGCGGCCCGCAACGGCGCATGACGTCGAGGCCGCCAGCCGTCTGTGCGAGCGGGTGCACGGTCACCATCGCGCCGGCGAGCTGCGCGATGCTGTCGCGGCAGGCACGGCCGCCCTTGTGGAGCACCACGGCCGAATCACGGGATACACGTCGGGTCTCGGATTCTTCGGGCATAGCGTGGCTGAGTCGGACGGCGATCTCCAGGCGCTGATTTCAGCCGCGTCCGCCTTCCCAGGACCGGGCTTCTTGCTTCCGACACGGCGGGCCCAGACGTTTCGCTGGTGTCTCGACAACGGCTTACGCGTGGTTCAGCCGTTGACGCTCATGACGATGGGACTCTACAACGAGCCCGCCGGCGCCTATCTGCCTTCGATTCATTACTGAGCGGCGCTGCCGGAGGAGACCTGCCGATGAGACGCGGCCTCGCAGTCATCCCACTGATCCTGATATTGGCGAGGCTCACGGTTGGTCAGGCCCCGAGTGGCCAATCGAGCCCTGCGAGCAAGGAAGAGGAGCAGATCAGAACGACATTGGCGGCGTTCGTCGAAGCCTGGAACAAGCACGACGCCAAAGCCTTCTCCCTGGTCTTCGCCGAAGACGCTGACTTCACGAACGTGAACGGATTGAGCGCTCACGGACGTGCGGAAGTCGAACGGTTCCACGCGCCGCGTTTCGCAACGACGTTCAAGGATTCACACCAGCGGATCACGGAGACGAAGATACGCTTCATCAAGCCGGACGTGGCGGCCGTCGATGCTCGATGGGAGATGACAGGTGCAAGGACGGCGGAAGGTCAGGACATCCCGTTGAGGAAGGGCATGCTGAATTTCGTCATGACGAAGGAAGGCGGCACATGGCTCATCACCGTCATGCACAACGTGAGCTTGCCAGCGTCGCCGTAGGGGATGATATGCACCGATTCGCCGTTTCCCGCCGAGATCTTGTTCGCGGGCTGAGCGGCGCGGCCCTTGTCGCCAGCGCCCGTCCAGTGTTCGCGCAGATGCAAGGCCCGGCGCTGGCAGCGGCCGGCAGCCTGACCGACGTGGGCGGCCTCCGCGTCGGGCACTACACCGACACGCGGCGTCCCACCGGCTGCACGGCGATCCTCTTCGACGAGCCGGTCACGGCGGGAGCCGACTACGACGGCTCGGCGCCGGGTGAGTCGCTGGGGGTGATGCTGCAGCCCGTCAGCCCGCTCGACAAGATTCACGGGATTCTCCTCACCGGCGGCGGGCCGATGGCCCTTGGCGCGACCTCCGGCGTCGTCCGCTTCCTCGAGTCGCGAAGCGTCGGCTACGACTGGGGCGTTCCGAACGTCCGCGTGCCGATTGTCGTGGGCGCCGTCATCGACGATCTCGCGATTGGCGACGGCCGCATCCGGGTGGGTCCCGACGAGGCATTCAAGGCGTGCGAGGCCGCGTCGAGCACACCGCCGGCCGAGGGCAGCGTCGGTGCGGGCGCGGGCGCGACGGTCGGCAAGATGTTCGTCCGCCGCGGCATGCGCGGCATGAAGGGTGGGCTCGGCACCGCATCGGTCCGATTCGGGCGAAGTGGTCGTCGCGGCGCTGGCGGTCGTGAACGCGGCCGGCGACGTGCTCGACTGGCGCCAGGGCACCATCATCGCCGGCGCGAGAACGGCCGACGGCAAGGGCTTCGCTCGGAGCTCGGAGGTGCTGCTCCGCGATCTCGAAGCGCGCCCGGCGGCCGCCCTGCTCGCCGACGAGCCGTTGCGCGCGACGACGCTGGCCGTCGTGGCGACGAATGTGGCGCTGTCGAAGACCCACCTGACGAAGCTCGCGATGATGGCGAACACGGGCGCGGCGCGCGCGATCATTCCGTACCACACGCAGGGCGACGGGGATCAGGTGCTCGCGCTGTCCACCGGGACCGCGAAGGCCTCGCCGTCGCTGACCGCACTCGGAGCGATTGCGGCAGAGGTCCTGGCCGACGCGATCGTGCGCGGGGTCAGATCGGCAACCACCGTGACCGGCTGGACGGCCGCTCGAGATCTCTGAAAGCACGCGTCTCGCCCTTCGTCACGGGCATCCGCGGATGCCGTCTTCACCCGATCCGAACCAAGCGAGGAGGGCGCGTGCCAGGTTCAGTCAGATTCAGTCCCGGGCTGAGGTGGCTGCTCTTCGTCGCGGTGGGATTGATCGGACTCGTCGCGGTGCTCGCGGCCGTTGGTGCGGCGCTCCCGCGCGAGCACGTGGCGTCGAGATCGGCCGTGTATCGCCAGCGGCCCGACGCCGTGTTCGCGGTCATCAGCGACGTCGCCCGTGGCGCCGAGTGGCGGAAGAGCCTCACGGCGGTGGAGATGCTGCCGCCGGTCGACGGGCGAACGCGCTTTCGCGAAGTGAGCGGTGGCGACCGCATCACGATGGAGATCGAGGTCCGGCAGCCGGTCACGCGGATGGTGACGCGCATCGCCGATCCCGACCAGCCTTTCGGCGGGATATGGACGTTCGAGCTCTCGCCCGAGGGCGAGGGCACGCGCCTCACCATCACCGAGCGTGGCGAAATCTACAACCCCGTCTTCCGCGCGCTGGCACGGTTCGTCTTCGGCTACACGTCCACGATGGAGACCTACCTGACCGACCTGGGCGCGAGATTCGGACAGGCTGACGTGCTCGTGACGAGCCCGTAGCCCTGCGCCGCGCAGTCCGCAGGCCCGTAGCCTGCAGCCCGTAGCCCTACAAGTTTCCTGTCTTGAGCTCCTGCAACAGGTAGTCGCTCGAGCGAACCGCGAGCGCCATGATCGTGAGCGTCGGGTTCTGCCACGCGCTCGAGGGGAAGCTGGATCCGTCCATGACGAACAGGTTCCTGATGTCGTGCGTCTGCAGGAACGGCGTTGAGCACCGACGTCTTCGGGTCGGTGCCCATGCGCGCCGCACCCACTTCGTGTGCCTGCCCGCGCAGGCCACGCCGCTCCCTGATGTTGTCTGGCGCCGATCGCCTCGAGCATCTCGGCTGACGCGACCGCCATGTCCTTGACGCATGGCGCGCTCGTTCTCGCGCGGGGACAGCTTCAGTCGAATCACCGGAATGCCGTAGGCGTCGAGCGTCCCGGAATCCAGGTAGCAGTAGTTGGTCTTCGTACGGCAGGCACTCGCCAAAGCCCGAGAAGCTCACCGTGCACCGGCCGCTCGCGCGCGATGGCCCGCTTGTAGGCCTCGCCGAGCCCGGGTGCGCCGAAATCGAATCCGATGCCGACCGACGTTGCTGCACCCGTAGCCGCGCAGGAAGCCGCTCGTTTTCGCGCCGCCAGGCAGATTGCGGAAGCGCACCAGGAGCGGGCTGCATGGACGATTGGGTCCGTCGATCGACGGCTTCTCGACGAGGTCCGGCAGCTCGCCCGTCGCGCCGGCCTCCGCGAAATGCGTCATCAGGTATTTGCCGAGCAGGCCGCTCGAGTTCGCCAGCCCCGCCGCGTCCTGGCGGCCCGCCGAGTTGAACAGGATGCGCACCGACTCCATGCGTCTGCGCGCACAGCGCGACGACGCGGCCGAAGATCTCGCGGGGCTGGCGGGTGGCGCGATCGACGTAGAGGATGCCCTTCGCACGGCGCGTCTCGGGATCGACGAGGACCTGGTAAGCCATCGCTCCGGTCACGAGCGTGCACCGCCCCGTCGCCGCGGCATCCGCCATCGTCGTGAACGCCGCGTTGAAATAGGAATGCGTCACGCAGCCATGCTCGCAGGGACCGCAGTAGTGGCACGGCTGCCGGTTGTTCAGCGGACGCGTCAGGTTGGCGGTGCGGCCCTGCGTGAGCGTCCGCCCGAATGTCTTCTTCAGTCGCGCGCGAACCGCCATCTCGGAGCACGTCAGCCCCATCGCCGGCTGGAACTTCCCGTCCGGCAGTTCGGCGAGCGACTCCGCCATCGCCGAGACGCCGACGTAGTCCTCGACGAGGTCGTAGTAAGGCTCGATGTCCTTGTAGCCGATCGGCCAGTCGACGCCGGCGCCGTCGTGCGACGCGGCCTTGAAATCGATGTCGCTGAGCCGCAGGCACGCACGTCCCCAGATGTTGGTGCGGCCGCCGACGAGCCGCGTCCGCACCCAGAGGAACGCGGGATCGGATTCGTCGACGTACGGCTCTTCGATGTCGTTGACGTACCAGTCCGGCGTTCCATTCGCGGACCGCGTACGACGCCGACTGCCGCGGCCGATCGGGCTCGAGCGGCCGCTTGGTGCGGCCGCGATATTTCAACTGGAATGCGGGGACGTGCTCCTTGTAGTCCGCGTCGGTGAGCTGACGTCCCGCTTCGAGCACGGCGACGCGCAACCCCGCCTCGCTCAGCCGCTTGGCCACCCACCCGCCGGACGCGCCCGACCCGACGATGACGACGTCGAACGACTTGCCCGCAGGATCCTGCCTACTCATGGCTGCCCTGATGCGTGCAACCGGGGAACGACGGGAAGAACCTGCCGCCGGTCCAGCCCAGTTCCTTCATTCCGGCTTCCGACGAGTAGTGCGCGCCGGCGATCCACGTCTTGAGCTGATCGAACGGATCCCGCAGCCCCTGCACGCGTAGTGACGCATCGGGCCGATCGGGCGTCTCCTCCGGCTCCTTCGGCGCCGTGTCCGGACGACCCGACGGCTCCGCGGCGGCCGCTTCGAGCAGCGCGATCTGGCTCTTGCGTGGCACGTCGCGAAACGGCTTGCCGTGGCGCTCGCGCGCAGCCGCGTCAATGGCGCCGAGAGCACCGATGAAACGCTGCCGGACGTCGGGACGTTCCACGGCGAGCATCTCGTCGATGAACCGCGGGCTTCCGCTCGCCGCCGCGCCGGGGACGATGATGTCTGCGACCAGCGTGAGGGTGGCGAGCTGATGTGGATCGAGGAAGATGCGCGCCGGTGGCGTCGCGGGTCCTGCAACGCGGCGCGCGGTGCGCTGCACGACGTGCGCGACGACCGGATGCGTCTCGGCGTCGGCAGCGCTGCCCGCGGTCAGCGCCACGCCGAAGCCCCCGGCAATGCCCTGCAGCGCCGCACGCCGGGTGAGGCCGCGATCGCCGGCCGTCTGCTCCGGGTCGCTCTCCTGGTCGAGGGGGATCCGACGATCTGCCGGGCCCGACATCCGACTACCTCCTGACGCATCATCCCATGAGGCGGCGGCAACTCACCGTTCGACTTCGCGTGAGCGGGAGTAGCTCGAGCGCACCGATGAAGGACGCGTCGTGCGGCTGGGCTTCGTGGTGCCGCCATCCGCCCACTCGAGCTCGACCGGCATCCCCAGGAACTGCGCATAGCGTTCGGCAGCCGCGGCAATCGATCGTCGATTGAGCCCGGTCAGCGGGCGTGCCGCGACGATTCGCACGACGCTGGTGTCGGTGTCGGCGTATGGTCTCCACGTCCCGCCAAATAAACCGTCGACGATCAGGAACTGCGCGTAGATGTCGATCGGATCGCCGCCGGCTGACGTGGCCGCCGTGGCGCGCGCGAGCTCGCGGTCTTTGTAAGCGATCAGATATTCATCGTACGTCGGTACGAGGTGCGCGGTCGGCGCGGCCGGCGGCGGGGCGCTCCTCGAGGCGGCGGCGTAGTACGTGCGCTCGCCGTTGGCGACACGCACGAGCGCCGGCACCGCCGATTCGACCCCCGCCTTCGCCTCGCGCACGGTCAGGCCGGACCACCAGACGAAGTCACGGAGCGTGGCGGGGCCGTGGCTCGTAAAGTAGCGGCCGGCGAGCTCGGCGAGCGATTCCTCGCGATCGAGCGTCCGCGCACGGGGTGCGCGCTCATCGAGCAAGGCATAGGTGAACTGTTTTCCGCGCTTCGGACCGCTGCAGATCACGCGTTCGAGCTCCGCATGCATGACCACTGCCGCGAGCCGCTGACCCTTGGCCTCGATGCCGCCGCCGGCCAGAGCCGCCGCGAGCTCCGTCCGGGTGAGGAACGTGCCGTCGCCGAGCGCGCGTTCGAAGATCGCCCGGCTGCGCCGGAGCACGGTCGCATCGAGCTCCAGCCGGCGGTAGTAGTACGCGCTGACCGCGTGCACGCGTGGGGCGGTGAGCGTCAGCAACCAACGGATGTCGGCCGGTGTGACGAAGTGCCACGTCGGACGCATCACGTGCGTGCGCAGAATCCGGCCCGCGTCGAAGGCCTCCTCGACCGCGGCATCGGTCAGGCCCTTCGCGCGCTGTCCCAGCGCCCACCGCGCGCCGGGATACTCCTGTGCCTGCACGGCGCCGAGCCACGCGACGACATCTTCGGGCGTACGCAGCGCCGTGCGCGTGAGCTTCTGGTTGCGGAGACGCGCCGAAACCAGGGATGAATCGGAAGCCATGGGGAGATCGGTTCATTTCGCCGCGGGCTTGAACACCAGGGGCAGTTTGCCGGGACCTTGCATCCACGTGCCGGTGATTTGGCCGTCCTTCAGCTCCCCTTCGTACGATCCTCCGACGGACCGGACCGCGAACTTCAGCGACGAGCCGCTCTGCGTGATCGCCTCCACGGGCAACTCCTGGCCGCCCTGATCCACGCTGACGAGCGTTCCCGTCGCGCCGCTCGGCTGATTGGCGAGCTTGAGGACGAGACGCAACTGCTTCCCGCCGGCATCGAGCGTGCCCTCCCACGAGCCCTCGAGCTCCTTGGTGATCGGCGTGCTCTTGGCGGCGGCCTCGAACTGCGCGTCTCCCTTTCGCGTCAGCGAGAAGGGAATCGTCGAGCCGCCCTGTGTGTAGTCGCCGGCGAGCGTGTCGTTCTCCTTCGAATACGTGCCCTTGAAGTGAGGGTCGCCGGGCGGGCCCTTGAGGTCGAAGTCCACACCCGTGCCGGCCACGGTGATGTTGGCGAGCGGCATGCCCTTGACGTTCTGGACGGGGATGGTAATCGCGCCCTGCCACTTGCCATCGGCGCCGGGCGCGAGATCGATCTCGATCTCGATCGGCTGGCCAGGCACTTGAAGCGTGCCTACCCAATGGCCCGCGGGCGGTGGGGGCGATTGAGCCAGGGCCTCGCTTCCGACTATGGCAATCGCCAGCAACCATGCCGGATTCAGTCTCGTGCGTGTCTTCACGTGGACCTCCTGCCTCCCCACCCCGACCCTCTCCCGCAAGGGAGAGCGAGGACTGCGCTGTGGAGGCGCGATCGTACCATTCATGCGAGCGCGCCAGCGGTGTTACCGTACCGACATATGGAGCTCGGCCCGGGTGCGTTCCACCTCCGTCACGCGCTTCCGATTGAGGTGCAGTGCACGCTGGTCGAGCGCTGCCGTGAACTCATCGATGGACCCATTCCGGCCTACGTGCCGACCGTTCGCGGCGGCGGCAAGATGCACGTCCGGATGCTCTGCCTGGGCCGGCACTGGAACGGGAAGACCTACCGTTACGAATCGACGCGCAGCGATTTCGACGGGCTTCCGGCGCCGCCGCTCCCGGCCGGGCTCCGCACGCTCGCCAGCGATCTCGCGGCCTCGGTCGGCATGACGATCGTGCCGGACATCTGCATCCTGAACGTCTACGAGGCCGATGGCCACCTGGGGCTGCATCAGGACAAGGATGAGACCGAGGCGTCGCTCGCGCAGGGTGTGCCGGTCGTCTCGGTGTCGCTCGGGGACACGGCGCGGTTCCTCTTCGGTGGGGTGCGGCGAAAGGACCCGGTCGAGCCGATCCTGCTCGAGTCAGGCGACGCGTTCGTCTTCGGCGGGCCGGCCCGGCTGCGCTATCACGGTGTCTCGCGCATCTTTCCCGGCACCGCACCTCCGGCGCTCCGGCTCGCCGGGCGATTCAATCTGACGTTTCGACAATACGAGCCGTGAAGGGGATTCTGCATTGGGGCGGATTCAGGGGACAACGGCGATCGGAGATTTCGAGGATTCGGGATTTGGCAGATTGGTTGCCGCGAGTTGCGGCTTCGGGATCGTCCAATTCGTCAGCCCGGCTCTCCGCTGATCACGCGAAGGTACGCGCGCCACGGTCCGACCTCGTCGGCGTACTGGTTGGCCAGCACGCGCGCGATCTGCATCACGTGATCGAGATCGTGAGCCACCCACGTGGCGAGCAGTTGGCGAAGCGTGACGGCCCCGAGCGCGGGGTGGCGGCCGGGCCGGTCGAGCTGAGCGCCGGTCAGCCGGAGCGACACGAGTTCATCGACGTTCGAGGCGCGAAGCTCGGTGAACTCGTCGAGCATTTCCGGCAGCGTCTTCCCTGCCGAAGCGGTGAACTGTGCGAACCGATCGAACGGCTCGAACGGCCGCGAATCGCCCTCTGCGAGGATCAGCCGCGCACGCGGCATCCAGTCGGTCCGTTCGCCGTGGATGAGATGACCGACGATGTCGAAGAGGGTCCAGGTGTCGGGCCCTTCGTTGGCCTTCGTCCAGCAGTCGGGCAGGTCTCGGAGCCACGCATCGAGCGTGTGGGGTGTGCGCGCGAGCAGCGGGACGGCCTCGTCAACGCTGAACGGTCGCCGCGTTTGATCCATGGTGCTCCCAATGAGTGGCCCAGGGCTTCAGCCCTGTTCGTGGCCGCCCTGAATAGCTGTGCCACGGCCGTCAGATCGTGAACCCTACTCGGTCGTGATCTGCAGCGTGCGTGGATCGTAGTGCTGCCGCCGCCCGGTCTCCCACGACTTGAGGCACATGATGGCGGCGACCGACTGCCCGTGGCCGATTTCGATGGGCGCGTTCGGCGGGTTGCGCGAACGCACGCACTCGAGCCAGTTGCGCACGTGTCCTTCGCCCTCGACGCGGGCATCGTTCTGCGCCAGCCCGCCGGCGAGGCTCGACGTGGCGGCCGTGGCGGGCGCCGGCCCGGTGCGCTCCGGCTTCGGAATGGTGATCGGCTCCTTGATGGCACCTTCGCCGCCGCCCTCGCCGCGGGCCGTCCAGCTCTCGGTGTCGAACGTGCCCTTGGTGCCATAGAAAATGACTTCGGGCACCGGGTACTTGTTGCCGAGCCGCGTCGAGTAGTTGAGGATCCAGCCCTTGGGGTATTCCAGGATGCAGTCCATCGTGTCCGCGTGCTCGCGCCCGTCCTTCCACACGTACACTCCGCCGTGCGCGACGACCGACGAGGGCCTGGGATCGTCCATGAACCAGATCGCGACGTCCATGAGATGGCTGCCGAGAAGCGCCGGCGTCCCGGTCGTGAAGTCCTTGTACAGATGCCACCGGCGGAAGCGGGCCGGGTTGAACGGCTCCTTCGGCAGGAACATCAGGTACTGCTCCCAATCCACGTCCTCGGCCCGCACATCGTCGTACGGCCGCGCCCAGCGTGGAACCGAATCGTGCCACGCGGCTTCGATCTCGGTGATCGTGCCGAGCACGCCCGACTGAATGAGCCGCGCGCCCGCCTGGTGACGCGCATCGCTGCGGCGCTGCGTGCCGACCTGGACGATCGTCTTGTTCGTGCGCACCGTGGCGACCGCTTCGTTGGCGTGCTCCAGGACGGTGGCCAGCGGTTTCTCGACGAAGGCGTCCTTCTTGAGCCTGGTCGCTTCGATCAGAATCGTCGTGTGCGCGAAGTCGGGCGTCGCGATGAGCACCGCGTCGACATCGCGCATCTGGAGGAGGTCGGTGTAGCGGGCGCAGGTCTTTGGTGAACGGCCCTGGCGCTCGGCGACGCGGGCGCGCGTCTTTTCCAGGTTGACCTTCCAGACGTCGCACAGCGCGGCGACCTCTACGTTCAGGTCGCTGCTGCGCCAGATTTCTCCCAGCAGATAGTTGCCGCGGCTGCCGCAGCCGATGAGGCCGAGCCGCAGGCGATCGTTGGCGCCGAGAACCGTTCGTGGCATGGCCGCGAGCACCGTCAGCCCCGCGGCTGTCGTCGCCGACGTCCGGATGAATTCACGGCGGTCGGTTGGCAGCTCGGTCATGGTGATCTCCTGCATCCTGAGCGAACCGGTGTCGAGCACGCTGCCGCTCGACACCAGTCGGTCGAAGGGTCAGGCGACGTTCAACGCCCCGAAGTGCAGCTGCACGACGAGCGTGATCGCGCCGCGCAGGCGCGGCTGCGTGGCGCGATCGGTCGCGACAATGCGCGTGGTGGTGAGCGCCAGCGAGCGGCGGGCCACCACGGCTTCGACAATCGGACCCACGCGGTGCCAGATGCCCGTGACGTCGCCGATGATGGCGATGACTTCGGGCGCGAGGCCGGTCGCGAGGCTGGCGATGCCCATGCCGAGATACTCGGCCATGCGCTCGATCGCGCGGACCGCATGCGGTTCGCCGCGCTCCGCCCGCTGCATCAGCTCGTCGAAGCGGATCGGGGGCGAGGCCGGGTCGCCGCCGGTCTCGCGATGGTAGTGCTGAACCGCGGCCGAGCTCGACGCGAAGCGCTCCCAGCAGCCCCGCTTGCCGCATCGGCACGGGGGACCGGTTTCGTCCACGGTCACGTGTCCGAACTCCCCGGCCATGGCGCTCGCACCGTGAACGAGCTGGCCGTTCAACAGCAGACCCACGCCGATGCCCTCCGAAACCGTGACCGCCACGAGGTGCCGCACGTGCTCCGGGTGCCGGCCGAACCACAGCTCCGCGAGCGCACACGCGTTGGCGGCGTTTTCGAGCACCACCGGCAACCCCACGGCGTCCTCGACGAGTTGGCGCAAACCGACGTCACTCCATCCGAGGTTGGGCGCGAACACCAGCCGCCCATCGCGGTCGATTCGCCCGGGGAGCGAGACACCCACACCCTCACAGCGCATGCGCGGGTGCGCGCGCCGCATCTCGGTCGTGACCCGTGACAGATCACGCGCGAACGATTCGGGATCGCCCGGCGTCGCAAACGAGCTTTGCGCGACGAATCGTGCGTCGAGCCCGGCCAGGCCGACGGTCGTCGTCTCGGGGCGCAGGTCGACGCCGATGATGCACATGCGCTCGGTGTTGAGGTGAAGGAACCGCGGGCGCCGGCCGCGCGTGACGTGTCCGGCCGCCCCCTCGGTGACCCACCCCTCGCCGATCAGTTGATCGATGATGGCGGACACCGTGCTGCGCTGCAGGCCCGAGCGGCGCGCCAGATCGGCACGTGAGAGCGGCTGATGGCCACGGATGAAATTGAGCGTGATGCGGCGGTTGATCTGTCGTGCCGTTTCGCTGGTCGCGACTCGGAAGTTGGTCAGGTCGATCTTGCGCATGAGAGGCCGGCCATCCGGCATGATTGACTGGCGATCCACGGAGAATCACGGCTGGATCGGGAAGCCGGATGCCATGGTTTGTTCGTGGCGCAAACGATAGGGCCCCCGTGCGGGCCTGTCAAGCACACGGCCGATGGCTGCAGGGAGATGGGTCCCCAGCCTGATAATCGGCGGGTCGCAACTGCGGTGGGGAAAGGACCGACCATGCCGAAGCTGGGGGTCATTCTGGCGAGCACGCGCGACGGCCGCGCGTGCCTGCCGATCGCCAACTGGTTCGTCGGCGTCGCGCGCCAGCACGGCGCGTTCGACGTGAGCGTGGCCGATCTCAAGGAGATCGACCTGCCACTGCTCGAGGAGCCTCACCATCCGCGGGAGCAGAAATACACCAGTGAGAAGACCAGGGCGTGGAGCGCCCGGATTGCCGCGCTGGACGCGTTCGTGTTCGTGACGCCGGAGTACAACTTCAGCTCGCCGCCCGCGCTCATCAATGCGCTCGATCACCTCTATGTCGAATGGAACTACAAGGCCGCGGGCTTCGTGAGCTACGGCGGGATCTCGGGCGGCCTGCGCTCGGTGCAGATGACCAAGCTGCTGCTGACGACGCTCAAGATGGTGCCGCTTTATGAAGCCGTGGCGATTCCGTTCTTTGCGAAGCAGCTCGACAGTAGCGCGGGTGTCTTCACCGCCAACGAGACGCAGGAGAAGGCGGCGCGTGTGATGCTGGACGAACTGCTGCGCTGGAACTCTGCTTTGGAGAGGCTTCGAGAATAGCGTTGCGAATCGCGAAGACGCGCCTTCGATCGAGGGCGTGCTATACTCGCCGCGCTTTTTGAGCCCTTTCCCACAACCGGTGCTCACCGGCTGACCGCTCCAGCTTCTCCCCAAAAGCCAACGACCGGCGCATCGCTTCCTCCACACCTCTCTTCTCAGGAGTTTCACGGCATGGCATCTACGGCAGGCACCATCAAGCGCCTGGTTCGCGACAAGGGCTTCGGATTCGTCGCGGCGCAGGACGGCACCGAGTACCTTCTTCCACCAGTCCGCATGTCAGGGCGTGGCCTTCGACACGTTGCGGGAAGGCGACTCGGTGACGTTCGAGAAGGGACAGGGACCCAAGGGACCGCGGGCCGAGAAGATCAGCCGCGGGTAAACCGGGTCATCGGCCGCCCGCGCCGTGAACGCGCGGGCGATCATCTCCTCTCAAGATGCTCCGTCCGCCTCCCGCCCGGTGACGGCCGCTTTATTTTAACTACACTGTGTGTTAAAATACCCGGCACCCATGCCGGTCATCGGTGAGTTCGAACAGCTGATTCTTTTCGCATTGGTGCGGCTCGGACCCGACGCGTACGGCGTCTCGATCCGACAGGAGATCGAGGCTTGTACGTCGCGCACCATCTCCGCCGGCGCGCTCTATACGGCGCTCAGCCGCCTCGAGGCTCGCGGCTTCGTGAGCTCCCGCCTCGGCGAGCCCACCCCGCAGCGCGGCGGCAAGCGCAAGCGCCATTACAGCCTGCGGCCCGCCGGCCAGGAGGCCCTCGCGCGCGCGTACGATTCGTTGCGCCAGATGGCGAGCGGCCTCGGCGTCCGTCTTCGCAGCCGGAAAACGTCATGAGCGGCGACCCGCGCCCGCCATTCGTTGCCGCCAGCCTGCTGCGTCTGCGGCTGCGCGGCGAGGACTACGAGGTCATCGCCGGCGATCTCCACGAACTCTTCGTCACCGACGTCGTCCCGCGGCTCGGTGTACGACGCGCGCGTGGCTGGTACTGGCGGCAGGTCGCCAGCCTCTTCGCGTCGCGCTGGCGTGGCGGCTCGGGCCGCCGATCGCGAACGCCCCTTCCCAAAGGAACGACGATGGCGGCTTTCAAACAGGACGTCTCCTACGCGGCCCGCGCGCTCCGCAAGCACCCCGGATTCGCCCTTACGGCGGTGACGACGCTCGCGCTCGGCATCGGGGCCAACGTGGCCATTTTCGCCGTGCTGCATGCGCTGCTCTTCAAGCCGCTGCCGTTCCGCGACGCCGATCGGCTCATGCTGGTTCACCTCACCGCGCCGTCCCGGGACGACGGACCGCCGGATGCCGCTCGCACCGGCCGTACGCACGAGGAGATGATCTGGTCCTATCCGAAGTACAAGGCGTTCCGCGATCACCAGCGCGCCTTCGAGGCCACCGCGTTGTTCGCACCGCAGGAATGGAGCCTGACCGACAGCGACAACCCCGAGCGACTCCGGGGCGAATTGGTCGGCGCACGCTTCTTCGAGATCCTCGGCCGCGGCCCGCTGATCGGCCGCGCGTTCGTGCCGGCGGAGGATCTCCGGCCGGCGGCGGATCCAATCGTCCTCATCGGCCACGGTCTCTGGACGCGACGGTTCGGCGCCGATCCGTCGATTCTCGGCAGGACGATCGGCTTGAACAAGCGGCCCCACACGATCGTGGGCGTCATGCCGGCAGGATTCCGCGGCATGTCGGGTCAGTCCGAGTTGTGGGTGCCGCTGATGACCCTCGCGGCGAACGAGCTCGACGAGGCGTGGAACCACTCGTATTGGCTGGTGGGACGCCGGAAGCAGGATGTCTCGGTCGAGCGCGCCGCCGAAGAGGTGAAGGCCGTCGGCCTTGCCGTGCACGAGCAGTATCCAGACCGCCGACCGGGCCTGGCCTGGGGCGCATCGGCGACGCCGCTCGAACGCGAGCGGACTGATCCGATCGTCCGTCGAGCGTTGTATGTCCTGCTCGGTGCCGTGGGCGTGGTCCTGCTCATCGGCTGTGCGAATCTCGCGAGCCTGATGATTGCGCGCACGCTCGCCCGCCAGCGAGAAGTCGCCGTGCGGCTCGCGCTCGGGGCGAGCCGGCTCCGGATCGTCCGCCAGTTCCTGACCGAGTCGCTGCTGCTGTCGCTGGCTGGCGCCGCCGGCGGGCTCGCCATCGGGTGGGGGCTGCTCGCCGCGGCTCGCGCCTCGATGCCCGACCTCAACACGGTGCTGCGCTTCAGCGGCAACATCGGCTACGAGCGCGCCGGCCTCACGCGAACCGGGATCGAGCGCATCGGCGTCGACTGGACGATTCTGCTCGCCACGGCGGGCCTCGCCGCTCTCGCGGCCATCCTCGTGGGGCTTGCGCCGGCATGGCAGGCTGCGCGCCACGACCTCACATCGTCCATCAAGACGGGCGGAGCCGCTTCCGTTTCACATGGCACGCGCGGGTTTGGCTTTCGCAACCTGCTCGTCGCCGCGGAGATCGCGCTCGCGTTGATGCTCGTCGTCGCGTCGGGGCTGATGCTGCGGACGGTGGCCGGGCTCGATCGGACGCCGCTCGGTTTCGATCCCGACCGCCTGATCAGTGCGCGGTTCGAGTTCCCGCCAGCGCAGTACGACAATGCGCGGGCGACGCGGACCGTGAGCGAATTGCTCGATCGTCTCCGGGCGCGGGGCGAGGTCGAGGACGTCGCGTTCGGCACGTGCGCGCCGGTGACCGGCTACTGCAATCGAACCAAGGCCGAGTTCCCCGATCGGCCTGCGCCGGATGGGCCGGACAACGAGGCCACCGTGGCGGTCTTCTGGACGTCGCCGACGTATTTCTCGACGATGCGCATCGGGCTCGTTCGAGGGCGTCTCTTCACCGAGCACGATCGCGTGGGACAGCCCAAGGTCGTGGTGGTCAACGAGACCGCCGCGAAACGGTTCTGGGGCGGTGCCGATCCGATCGGCCGCAAGATCGCGCTCGGGCAGGGCGGGTTTCACGATGGCGCGGACGTCGTCGGCGTCGTCCGCGACGTTCGTTACGGCGGCGTCGACGTTCCGCCGATGCCCGATGCCTACCTGCCGCTGCTGCAGTCGCCCCGCAGATGGGGCCAGGTATTCATCAAGAGCCGCGTGCCGATCACCACGCTCGTGCCCGTCCTGACCGGCGCCGTTCGCGCGCTCGATCCCGACCTGCCGCTCGTCGACGTCAAGACGATGGATCAACGCGCGCTCGAGGCGACGTGGCGCTCGCGGGCGCTCGCGTGGCTGCTCACGCTGTTCGGCGGGCTGGCGATGCTGCTGGCCGCCCTCGGTGTGTTCGGCGTGATGGCGCAGGCGGTCGCGCAGCGCACGCGCGAGATCGGGGTCCGCATGGCGCTCGGCGCCGAACCGCGCGACATCGTCCGCATGGTCGTCGGCCGCGCGGCTCGTGTGTCGATGGTGGGCGTGGCCGCCGGCTTCGTCATGGCGCTCTTCGCGACCCGCGCCCTTGCCACGCTCCTGTTCGAAGTCGAGCCCCACGATCCGCTGACGTTCTGGATCGTGGCGGCGGCGATCCTGGTCGTATCCACGATTGCCAGCTACCTGCCGGCCCGCCGCGCCGCCCGAGTCGACCCGCTGACGACGATGCGCGCGGAATAGCGTGGCGTGAAGTGGGGAGTGCCACGACCGACCCCACCGATCCAGCGACCACCTTGTCGCCACGACCCTCCGCAGACGGGTGATTGCGACCTGCACTTCATGGGCCTATGATGCGAGAGCCCCCTGGGCAGGATCCGGTGACCTTTCCTGGAGAACTCTCATGACCCGCCTGACCGTCAACGGCAAGCCCGTCGAGCTCGACGTGGCCGAGGACATGCCGCTGCTCTGGGCGCTGCGCGATCACCTGCAGCTCACCGGCACCAAGTACGGGTGCGGCATGGCGTTGTGCGGCGCGTGCACGGTGCTCGTCGATGGCGCGCCCATCCGCTCCTGCACCACGCCCGTCGCGGCCCTTGCCGGCAAGCGCATCACCACCATCGAGGCGCTCGAGAACGACCCGGTCGGCCGAGCCGTCCAGGAGGCGTGGACGAAGCTCGACGTCGTGCAGTGCGGCTACTGCCAGTCGGGCCAGGTGATGTCGGCGACCGCGCTCCTCAAGACGACGCGCAAGCCGACCGATGCGGCCATCGATGGGGCGATGACCGGCAACATCTGCCGGTGCGCCACCTACGTGCGTATCCGGGCGGCCATCAAGGAAGCGGCCGCCGCCTTGTCCTGACTCCGGGTCACCATCGAGGTGTCGCCATCATGAAACGTCTTGCTGCAATGACTTCCGGACCTGCGCCGTCCGGCCCGAGCCGACGGCTCGTGCTGCAGACTGGCGCGGGGCTCGTGATCGGCCTGTTCCTGCCGCGCGTCGCCGGCTTCGTCGAAGCGGCGCAGGGATCCGCACCGGTTGCAGGCGGATCGCCGTTCGCACCGAACGCGTTCCTCCGCATCGGTCGAGACAACACCGTGACGGTGCTGTCCAAGCATCTCGAGATGGGTCAGGGCGTCTACACGGGCCTGGCTACGCTCGTTGCCGAGGAGCTCGACGCCGACTGGAGCCAGATACGTGTCGAGGGCGCTCCCGCCGACGCGAAGCAATACAACAACCTGCTGTTCGGACCGATGCAGGGCACGGGCGGATCGACGTCGCTCGCCAACTCGTTCGTCCAGTTGCGCGAGGCGGGCGCCGCGGCGCGCGCGATGCTCGTCGCGGCGGCTGCCGACTCGTGGAAAGTACCCGCGAGTGAGATTGCCGTGAAGGCAGGCACGCTGACCCATGCGTCGGGCAAGCGCGCGACCTTCGGTGAGCTCGCCGATCTCGCGGCGACGCAGGCGGTGCCGGCGAAGGTCTCGCTCAAAGACCCGAAAGACTACCTCTACATCGGCAAGGAGCGCGTGAAGCGCTTCGACAGCCGCGAGAAGGTGACCGGCCGCGCCGTCTTCACGCAGGACGTGCGCCTGCCTGGACTCCTCACGGCAGTCGTCGCGCATCCGCCGAAGTTCGGCGCCACCGTCAAGGCGTTCGATGCGTCGGCGGCGTCGAAGTCGCCCGGCGTGCGGTTCGTCGTGCCGATCCCGAGTGGCGTGGCGGTGGTGGCCGACGACTTCTGGTCCGCGAAGAAGGGTCGCGATCTGGTGAACGTCACGTGGGACGAGAGCCAGGCATTCAACCGCTCGTCGGCCGAGATTCTGGCCGAGTTCCGGACGCTGGCCGAGACGCCCGGCCTCGTGGCGCGCAACGACGGCGATGCCGGCGCGGCGCTCGCGGGCGCCAAGACCGTCACTGCGGTCATCGAGTTCCCCTACCTCGCGCACGCCTCCATGGAGCCGCTCAACTACGTCGTGCGGCGCACCGAGAAGGGCGTCGAGTGCTGGGGCGGCGAGCAGTTCCACACCGTGGACCAGATGGCGGTTGGCGGCGTCTTCGGCGTTCCCCCCACGGCGGTCGAGATTCACACACTGTATGCGGGCGGCAGCTTCGGGCGCCGCGCCTCGTCGCACTCGGACTTCATCGTCGAGTGTGCCCAGATCGTGAAGGCGATCGACGGCAAGGCGCCGGTGAAGCTCGTGTGGACTCGCGAGGACGACACCAAGGGCGGGTACTATCGGCCGGCCTACGTGCACGCGATCCGAGCGGCCGTGGGTTCCGACGGGCTGCCCGTCGCGTGGCAGCAGCGCATCGTCGGCCAGTCGATCATCGCCGGCACCTCGATGGAACCGGCGATGGTCAAGGACGGCATCGACGCCACGTCGGTCGAAGGCGCCGCCAACCTGCCGTATGCGATTCCCAATCTCCGTGTCGAGCTGCACTCGCCGAAGCTCGCGATTCCCGTGCTCTGGTGGCGATCCGTCGGTTCGACGCACACGGCCTTCGCGGCCGAGACCATGCTCGATCAGCTGGCGGCGGCCGCCAAGCAGGATCCGGTCGCGTATCGGCGCAAGCTGCTCGCCAAGCATCCGCGGCACCTGGGTGTGCTGAACCTGGCGGCCGAGAAGGCCGGCTGGGGCACGCCGCTTGCGGCCGGCCCCGGCGGCGTCCGCCGGGCGCGCGGCATAGCCGTGCACGAGTCGTTCAATTCGTTCGTGGCGGAGGTCGCGGAGGTCTCCCTGAAGAAGGACGGTAGCTTCACGGTCGATCGCGTGGTATGCGCCGTCGATTGCGGCCTGGCCGTGAACCCCGACGTCGTGCGCGCCCAGATGGAGGGCGGCATCGGCTTCGGGCTGTCCGCGGCCCTCCACGGGCGCATCACGTTCGAAAAGGGCGCGGTGGTCCAGAGCAACTTCCACGACTACCGCACGTTGCGGATCAACGAGATGCCGCGCGTCGAGGTGCACATCGTGCCGTCGGCCGAGAAGCCCACGGGCGTAGGCGAGCCGGGCGTGCCGCCGATTGCGCCTGCGGTGGCGAACGCGCTCTTCGCGCTGACCGGGAAGCCCGTGACGACCCTGCCGCTGCGTCAGGCTTGATGGCGGGGCTCTAAGCCCCGCCCACCCGGTGCGCTGATAGGGTCGGGTGCTTTTATCCGTCCGAAGTCCTCCCTGGAAGTGACCGACGACACGACATCGAGACGGATAACCTACCAGACCCCCTGCCGCTACAATCGCCGTGCCGCAGAGGACGGCTCCGCATGTCCACGCATTTCTGTCGCCTGGCTCTCCTGGTTGCGCTGTCGCTGACCGCCGGTGCGGGCATCCTTCCCGCGCAGCAGCGCCAGCCGCTCACGCCGGAACAGATCGAGTCCCGCTGGAAGCTCGAAAAAGAGCTGCAGACGCTGGCGATCGTCGAGCGCAAGGTGATGGTGCCGATGCGCGACGGCGTGCGTCTCGCGACCGATATCTACCGTCCGAAGGACGTCACCGGCAGGGTGCCGACGGTGTGGGTGCGGACGCCGTACAACTTCAATTTCTGGGACGTGCGCAACGGCGTGCCCGCGGACATGACGGCGGCGCTCACCGCCGTGAAACGCGGCTACGCCTACGTCGTCCAGAACGAGCGTGGCCACTTCTTTTCGGAGGGAAGCTACGACATCCTCGGTGCGCCGCTCACCGACGGCAGCGACGCGCTCGCCTGGATCTCGGCGCAGCCGTGGTCGAACGGGAAAGTGGGGACCACCGGGTGCTCGTCGACGGCCGAGTATCAGATGGCGGTGGCCTCACAGGGCCATCCCGCGTTCGCCGCGATGAACGTGCAGGGCTTCGGCGCCGGCGTCGGCCGCGTCGGTCCGTATTACGAGCAGGGCAACTGGTATCGCGGGGGCGCAGTGCAGATGCTCTTCATCAGCTGGATCTACGGCCAGCAGAACCAGGTGAGGCCGATGTTCCCGCCGAACACGCCGCGCGAGGATCTCGTGCGGGCCTCGAAGTCCTTCGATCTCGCGCCGCAGCTTCCACCGGTGGACTGGTCGAAGGCTCTGTGGCATCTGCCCGTTCAGGACATCCTCGCGAACGTCGACGGGCCACGCGGGATCTTCGCCGACGCCATGCCGGTCGAGACCGGCGGCCGGATGATCCAGCGGACGCCGAACGATCCTGCCTGGTACAAGGCGGCCTGCACCACGATTCGATGCCGCTCGAGGTACCCGGCTTGTGGTTCATGTCGTGGTACGACGTGTCGGTCGGCCCCAACCTCGCGCTCTACAACCATGTGCGCAAGACGGCCTCGCCCGCGGTCGCGAACAACCAATGGGCCGTCATCGCGCCGGTCGTGCATTGTGGCTTCACCCGCGCCACCGAGGACACCATCGTCGGCGAGCGCAGCATGGGCGACGCGCGTCTCGACTACCAGGAGATCGTCTACGGCTTCTTCGACCGGTTCGTGAAGGGCGAGTCGAGTCCGCGGCTCGACAGGCTTCCGAAAGTGACCTACTTCACCATGGGGTCGAACCGCTGGCAGACGGCCGAGTCGTGGCCGCCGCCGGGCGCCGAGCCCATGACGTTGTATCTGTCGAGCGGCGGCCACGCCAACTCGCTGACCGGCGACGGCGTGCTGACCGCCGCGCCTCCCGACGCCGACCGGCCCGACCGCTTCACCTACGATCCGATGAACCCGGTGACGTCGTACGGCGGCAACGTGTGTTGCACGGGCAACGCCGTCACCGCCGGCGCCTTCGAACAGCGGAAGATGGAAGCGCGCGCGGACGTGCTCGTCTACACGTCCGAGCCGTTCGCGGAGGGACTGGAGCTCACGGGACCGATTACGCCGACGCTCCACGTCTCGTCGGACGTCAAGGACACCGATTTCACGGTGAAGGTGCTCGACGTCTATCCCGACGGCCGTGCCTACAACCTCGACGAATCGATTCAGCGCATGCGCTATCGCGACGGCTATGACGAGCCGCCGGTGTGGATGGAGAAAGGCAAGGTGTACAAGGTCGCGCTGCAGCCGCTGACGACGAGCAACTACTTCGCGCCCGGGCATCGCCTGCGCATCGAGGTGTCGAGCAGCAACTTCCCGCGCTTCGATCGCAATCTGAACACCGGCGGCAACAACTACGACGAGAAGGCGGGCGTCGTGGCGCACAACGTCGTGCACCACTCGAAGCAGTACCCGTCGCACGTCACCGTCACGGTCATGCGCCGCCCAGCCGCCACCTCGAGCTCGCGGTAACACGGGCGCGACGCCGCCGATGGCGAGCGGCCCAATCGCAATCACCCCGCGCGCGGGCTTTGGGACGCATCGTTGCCGCATCGACCGCCGAGCAGATGTGCGGAGCGGCCAGTCACCGATGGCCGCGGCGGATCGGTACTCGAACCCGATCGCGTAGCCCTCGCGGGCGCACGCCGCGCAAATCAGATGCGGACCCGTCCCGCGCCGCGCAATCGAAGCAGATGGCCGCTTGGCAGAAGGAGCAGACGCCCAGGGCGTCCGCAGAGTAGTGGAGGCGGCACTTCACGGGTGCGTATCCGCAAGGGCTACGGACGGCGGGTGTAGGTGATCCGCACCGACATCACCTCTTTGCCATCCGGTCCGGGCGCATACATCGTCAAGACGCGCGTGCCGTCCTTGAAGACCGTCGACGTCCGCATCTTGACCACCGTGCCGGTCATGCTGTTCGGACTCTCCATCGTGCCCGTCATGGTGCGCGTCGCGGGATCCCACGTAGACTCTCGAGATGCCCAGCCCCGACGACATCGAATCGGTCCAGCTGCCGACGTACTTCTTCTTCAGCGCATCGTAGGTGACCGTCCCGTGCCCATGAAACACTTGTCCGGGGAGCGTCTCGCCCTTGAAGTCGTTGATGAGGCAGAGACCGCCGCATCCGATGGTGCTGGTCTCGACGCCTTTCGACTTGGGCTCTCCCGGCACGCCGAAGACTTCGACGACGGCGTCCCAGGTGCCCGCCTCTTCCTTCAGAACCTGATGCTCCGGGCCGGGCGTCGGCATGGGAGGGCCCTGGCCGGCGGCCGGGGCCGCGAGCGCCACGAGCAAGAGGCCCAGTGTCAGGAGTCCCGTACGCTTAGACGTCATAGATGCCTCCTCGAGGACACTCGACGATGATGGCCAGGGAATCGTTCCGGATTGTCGCTCGGCCCCGGTACGGCGGGCAAGCCCGGTGAGCGTTCACGGCGGAATCCGTGGCCGCCGGGAACCTGACCTTGCCGTGTCTTCGTCTACAGGTACGTGGACTCGTTCGAGCCCTGGCGCGGGCACACGTCCGATCACTTCGATACGGTGCGGCAGCAGTTCTTCAATCCCTGGAAGAACACGGACAAGCGCTTCGCCGATCTCCTCTTGTGGTGGATGACGAGCCGGCGGCGGCCCTGGCCGCGCGCGATCGCCAACCGGCCGTACGCCCCGCCGCCCCTGCGCATCGACGAGGGCGCGTGCGCGCTCACGTCGATCGGCCATGCGACCATGCTGGTGCGTCTCGCCGGCCTCACGCTCCTGACCGATCCTCATTTCTCGACCCACGCGGGCGCGTTCGGACGGCTGGGCCCGCGCCGAGTACGCTGAGCCCGGGTTGGCGCGCACGCGGCTGCCCGCCGTCGACGTGGTGTTCGTCAGCCACAGCCACTACGACCATCTCGACGTCGCCTCGCTTCGATGGCTGGATCGGCACCGGTCGCCGCTCTTCGTCACGTGTCTCGGGCTGAAACGTCCGCTGGCGCGGCGCGGTCTGCGACGCGTCGTGGAGCTCGACTGGTGGGAGTCGCTCACGGTGGGCGAGACACTGCTGACGGTCACACCCGCGCAGCACTGGTCGAACCGGACCATGTTCGACCTGCGCCGCTCGCTCTGGGGCGGCTGCTACTTGCGGCACCCGAGCGGCGGCGGCGTCTACTTTGCCGGCGACACCGCGTACGCGCCGTTCTTCGCGGAGATTCGCGATCGCCTGGGCGCGCCGGCCGTCGCCCTCCTGCCGATTGGCGCCTACGAGCCGCGCTGGTTCATGCAGGACCACCACATGAACCCCGACGAAGCGGTCCGCGCGCACAAGGACCTGGCGGCGCGCACGTCGGTCGGCATCCACCACGGCTTCTTCAGGCTGACCGATGAAGCGTTCGACGATCCCGTTTCCGATCTCGTGCGGGCGCGCGCCGACCACGCCGTGGCCGCGGAGGCGTTCCGCGTCATCGATGTCGGGGAGTCGATGGTCGTTCCGACGAGGCGTTCGAGGCCCGATCTGGCGGGCTGACGCTCGACGTTTACGGTTTGACCGGCATCGCGAACAACTGATCGTCGACGTCGGGGACCATTTCCACCTTGTCCACGGTGATGTTCAGCTGCGCGTTCTGCGGCCCCGTGATCTTCTGCATGATCTTGTGGGCGAAGGCCACGCCGTCGATCGGCTTGTAGTCGAGGAAGAAGCTCTCGATGGTGAGCTTCATGCCTGACTGCTCGACCTCACTCACGCTCTTGACCTCGAGCCCGGTGTCGGCACTCAGAAAGAGCCATTGCGAGCGGCCGCTCTTGTGCGTCACCTTGACCTTGTGCGTTTGCTGGCCGTCGATGGCCTCGGTGCCGGCCAGCTCCAGCGTGATGCCTTTGGCTTTCGAATCGACGAACGGACCGTCCACATCGGCTTGATCGCGGATGGCATCGAGCTCCGCGCCCTGCAGAGCGGTCGGCGTGTTGATCCCCATCACCGGGTTGACGGTCCAGGCCTTCTGCCCGTCGAAGGCCGTGATCATCGTTTGCCCCTCGAAGGTCGATTCCTGGCGGACCTTGTTGGGCCGCTCGCTCACGATCAGAATCGGGATCTCGACATTGGGTGCCGGCGAGATCCTGCCGGTCACCCGCACCGCCTTGATCATCTTCAGCCGCTCGAGACCGCCCTTCGACTTGATGTGCTTCGCCACCAGCTCGTCGATCGTCTGTCCGGAAGCCGTTCCCGCGAAGACGATGAAGGCGCTGATCGCGGCGGCGAGGATGCGGCTGGGCATCTTGGGGTCCTCCGTACGGCCGGGCTGCCTGGGCCGGCCCGCCGTTCGAGCATCGTCCTGGATCTGGCGGGATGCCTGTCGGCGGGGGCTGAAGCCCCGCCCTTACCGCGAAGGCTGAGACCTCACCTGGTGAGAGGGTTATCGTTGGGTGTGGAACAACGCCAATGACGAAGGGCATGAACCGGGCCCTTGCCGACGCACGCACCCAGCACGGGCAGACGCTGGAGAGCCTCGCGCAGGAGCGGGCGCTGCTCCTCGTGTTCCTGCGGCACTTCGGCTGTCCATTCTGTCGCGAGGCGGTCGCCGACGTCGCCGCACGTCGGTCCACCATCGAGGCGAGCGGCACGCAGGTGGCCTTCGTTCACATGCACCCCGAGGAGCAGGCGGCCGAGTACTTCGCGCGCTATGGCGTCGGCGATCTTCCTCGCGTGTCCGATCCTGGCGCGCAGGTTTACCACGACTTCGGCCTGACGCAGGCGACTCCCACGGCGTTCCTGCGGTGGCACACACTGAAGCGATACGGGGAGGCCATCGTGGGTGGCGGGCACATGCCGGCGATCGTTGGCGGCCGGCTGCGCCAGATGCCAGGAGCCTTCCTCCTCGTCGAGGGAAAGCTCGTCAAAGCATTCAGGCACGCCTCGGTGGGCGACCGCCTCGATCTCGACGATCTGGCGCGCGTCGATGCCGTGCACCCGCTCTGACGAAGCCGCCGCGGGCGGCGTGGCTTGACGAGCGGCAGCCGGGGCGATTTAGATACGGCCCATGCGCATCCGTGCCGCCGCGGCTCTTCTCGCCAGCTGGTCGGTAGTTTCGATCTCGGCTCAGACGCCCCCACAGACACCGCCGCCGGCTACACCGCCAGCCGTCGAGAAGCCACGGCCCGCGACCCCGGCGCCGCAGCGTCCGCGACCTGCGGCGACGGCCCTCTCCATTTCCGTCCGGGTCACCGACGCCGCAGGATTCGCCTTGACGGGTATCAAAGTGCACGCAAACGGGCCCGTCGTGCGATCGGGTGTGTCCGACGCGCAGGGCACCGCCCGCTTCCTGGCGCTTCGTCCCGGCACCTACCGCCTTCGATTCGAAGGGGACAAGTTCATCACCCTGGAACGCGAGGTGACGGTCCGCACCGGTCAGCCGTTGGACATCGAGGTGTCGTTGACGCCGGCGCCACCGCCCCCGCCTCCGCCGCCCGCGGCGAAGCCGGAGCCCGCCGCCCCGGTCCGCATGAACGTCCGGCCGCCCGAACCTCGTTCGATCTCGATTCCCGACTACGTCGAGCGCAACCTCATCGGGTCGCGTGAGCCCTCGAAGTCGTCCGTGCTCGCGTGCGGTGCGACCGCCACCGCGAGCCTCGTGCAGGTGCGCGAACCGATCAAGGACCGCGTGCACCCCGACGCCGACGAGTACCTCTACGTCGTCGGCGGCGAGGGCACGCTGGGCTTACCGACGCAGGACGTGCCACTCCAGGCCGGCATGCTCGCGCTCGTCCCGCGCGGGGCGAACCACGCGATTCAGCGCCGCGGCCGTGGGGTCCTCGTCCTCATGGCGATCCTGACCGACACGCCCTGCTCCGCGCTCAATCCGTAGGGACGCTTGTTGGCGGGGCTGGTCACTCCGCACTCACCAGTCGACGACGGATCCGTCTTCCTCGTCGTAGGTTTCGGGATTGCGCCAGTCGTGGCCGATCTTGTCCTTCATCTGGGCCTCGTCGAGCTCGATGCCGAGGCCGGGGCCCTTGGGAAGATCGACGTATCCGTTCTTCACGACGAATGGTGTCTTCAGATATCCCTCGCCCAGACTCACCTGCTCCTGGCACGTGAAGTTGGGAATGGCGGCTGCGAGCTGTACACCCGCCGCGAGCGAAATGGGGCCCAGTGGATTGTGCGGCGCGATTGACGCGTAGTAGGCCTCGGCCATCCCCGCAATCAGCCGGCACTCGGTGATGCCGCCCGCGTGGCAGAGATCGGGCTGCAGAATGATGGCCGCCTGCTTCTCGAGGATCTCGCGGAAACCCCACTTCGTGAAGATGCGCTCGCCGGTCGCGATCGGCAGGTGCGTGCCGCGCGCGATGTCGGCCATGGCCTCGACGTTCTGACAGTTCACCGGCTCCTCGACGAACATCGGGCTGTAGGGCTCGATGGCCTTGATCAGGAGCTTGGCGGTGGCGGGGCTGATGGCGCCGTGGAAGTCGATGCCGATGTCGCAGTCGCCGCCGACGGCGGCGCGAAGCTCAGCGAACGCGTCAGCGGACTTCTTCACGAAGTCGGGCGTTTCGACGAAGCGGGCCCAGCCGCGGCCGCTGCCGACCCGCCGGCTGAGATACGGCCCCGTCTTGAACGCGGTGAAGCCCTGCGCCTTCTGCTCTTTCACCGCCTCGATGGTGCGCGCATGCGCGTAGACGCGCACGCGATCGCGCGTCGGGCCGCCGAGCAGCTCGCAGACCGACACGCCCAGCGCCTTGCCCTTGATGTCCCAGAGCGCCATGTCGATGCCCGACAGCGCGCTCGTGAGAATCGGGCCGCCGCGGTAGAACGCATGCCGATAGATGGCCTGCCAGTGGTGCACGACGCGCCGCGGGTCCTTGCCGACGAGATACGGCTCGATTTCCTTGACCGCGGCCGCGCAGGTGAGCGCGCGTCCTTCGGTGATGGGCTCGCCGAGCCCGACGATCCCCTCGTCGGTATGGATCTTGAGGAACAGCCATCGAGGCTTGACGAGAATGGTTTCGAGCTTGGTGATCCGGATGCTGCCGCGAAGCGGCTCTTTCGCGGCCGCGGCGGCTTGCGCCGGGGCCTGGCGCGTCTCGGCGTGAGCCGGCGCCGCCGCCAGCGTTGCCGCCCCCATCGTCCCGAACACCTCGCGGAGAAACGTCCGTCGTGCGGTTGCTGTCGCCACATCCACCTCCTGGTCTGACCGCCCAAGTCTCCACATGCCGAACAGTGAACGCAAGAAGGGGACGCACGAAGACTGGGGGACGGGAGTCTCTTGGCCACCCGGAAGACTCCCGTCCCCATTTTGACGAGAGGAACGAGTCTCCTGTCCCCGTTTCCCTGTTAAGGTTCTGCGCGTTCCGCGTCCGCGGCCGGCAGGTCGAGCCGTCGCGGCCGCGCTCATGCGGGAGGACGTGAATGGGAGTCATGCGCAGCCTGCTGCTGGCAGCCTCCGAGAGCCGCTGGCTGCGGCAGAAGGCGCCGCGCCTCGGGTTCGTCAAAGCGGCCGTGCGCCGGTTCATGCCGGGTGAGCGGGTCGAGGACGCGATGGCGGCGGCAGCCGATCTCGCGCGGCAGAACACGACCGCCGTGCTCACCCGGCTGGGTGAGAACGTCGCCGATCGGCGCGAAGCCGACGCGGTCACCGAGCACTACCTGGACGTCCTGCAGCGCATCGCGTCGAGCGGGCTCGACGTGGAGATCTCGGTGAAGCTGACGCAGCTCGGCCTCGACATCGACGTCGAGCGCTGCTACGCGAACCTGCGCCGGCTCCTCGAACGCGCGCAGGGCAGCGGCGGCTTCGTCTGGATCGACATGGAGCAGTTCGCGTACGTCGATCGCACGCTCGCGATCTATCGCCGCGCACTTGCCGAGTTCCCCTGCACGGGCGTGTGCCTGCAGGCGTATCTCTATCGGACGCCCGACGATCTCACAGCGCTGATGCCCCTCGGCGGCGCCGTGCGCCTGGTGAAGGGCGCGTATCTCGAGCCGGCCACCGTCGCGCATCCGAGGAAAGGCGATGTCGACGCCGCCTACCGGGAGCTGGCGCACGCGCATGCTCACCGCGCCGGAGCGGCACGAGGACTTCCGGGCCGTGTTCGGCACGCACGACACCGCGCTCATTCGCGACCTCGCGGCGCGCGCGGCGGCGGCGGGGGTATCGAAGAAGCGTTACGAGTTCGCGCTCCTCTACGGCATCCAGCGCGGCGAGCAGCAGCGACTGGCGCGCGAGGGCGACCCCGTTCGCGTGCTCGTTGCTTATGGTGACTACTGGTTCCCGTGGTACATGCGGCGCCTCGCCGAGCGTCCGGCGAACGTGTGGTTCGTCGCACGGTCGATGTTCCAGCGATGACGAAGGGGACGAGTCTTCCGGCCATCCGAGAAGACTCCCGTCCCCTTCAGTGGAGTTCCGATCATGCGTTTCGTCCCAGGTGGCCTCGTCGCACTCGTCATCGGGCTGGTCGCGCCGGTGCAGGCGCAGCACCATCAAACCGACTTTCCGCCGGAGGAGTTCAAGGCTCGCTGGGCGCGTCTCTTCGATCGCATCGGCAACGATGCGGTTGCCGTCGTGCACGGCGCCGGGCTGGCGACCGGCTACAACCTGCCGCGCCAGTCGAACACCTTCTATTACCTGACGGGCATCGAGACCCCTCACGCCTATCTGTGCCTCGATGGCCGCACGAAGAAGGTGACGTTGTACCTGCCGCCGCGCAACGAGCGCCTCGAGCGCGCGGAGGGCCGCGTGTACTCGGCCGAAGACAGCGAGGCGGTGATGCGGCTGGTCGGTGTCGATGCGGTCGCCTCCACCGCGTCGATGAGCGAGCGCTGGCCGCTCGATGAGGGACGCGCGGTGGCCATCTACGCCGAGTTCGCGCCCGCCGAAGGCTACGCGGAAAGCCGCGGCGAGCTGCTCCAGGCGCAGGCCGCCATCGCCGCCGATCCGTGGGACGGACGCACCTCGCGCGAGAGCCGTTTCCGCGAGCTGCTCCTGACCCGGAATCCGCGTGCCGAGCTGAAGAATCTGACCCCGATCCTCGACGAGCTCCGCGCCATCAAGAGCGAACGTGAGATCGCTCTCGTCCGCCGTGCCTCGCAACTCGCCGGGCTCGCCTTGATGGAAGCGATGCGCAGCACCGAGGCCGGCGTCTGGGAGTACCAGCTCGATGCCGCGGCGCGCTACGTCTTCATCGTCAACGGCGCGCGCCTCGATGCCTATCGCCCCATCACCGCGTCCGGCACCGAGAACATCAACAACATGCACTACTACCGGAGTTCGCGCCAGCTGCGCGACGGCGACCTCGTGCTGATGGACTATGCGCCCGACTACCGCTACTACGTGAGCGATGTCGGCCGCGTGTGGCCGGTCAGCGGGAATTACCTTCCAGGGCAGCGCGAGCTGCTGCAGTTCGTGCTCGAGTACCACAAGGTCGTTCTCTCGAAGGTTCGTCCGGGCGTCACCCCGCAGCAGATCCTCGCCTCGGCGAAGGAAGCCATGCAGCCGGTCTTCGCGCGCACGACGTTCTCCAAGCCCATCTACGAGGCCGCGGCGAGCGGCTCGTCGAGACGGGCGGCGGCGCGCTCTCGCACATGGTCGGCATGGCCGTTCACGACGTCGGCAGCTATCGCACCGGGCTCGTCCCGGGGCACGTGTTCTCGATCGATCCCCAGCTGCGTGTGCCGGAGGAGAACCTCTACCTCCGCTACGAAGACACCATCGTCGTCACCGACACGGGATACGAGAACTTCACCCACTTCCTGCCGATGGAGCTCGACGCCATCGAAGGGCTGGTACGGGAGCAGGGAATCGTGCAGAAATTCCCGGAGGGCCCCGCCGACTTGCAGCTCCGGCGCAGCCGATGAACACCGGGAGAGAGATGCCGGGCTGCGAACTGCCGGGTTCGAGAATCCGAGGCCGGCCTCCACTCGCATGGAGCCAGGGTCCGAAACCGCCGCTACCGTTCCGGTTGGAGGACTTGGGAACGCAGCACGGTTTCGTGCGCCACGAGTGAGGCCGCCGTGGCATCGTCATTGCTCATCCAGAGGGTGAGGCCGCGCGGGCCCAGCCAGCGACGCGCGGCCGTTGACCGGAACGCAAGGAGCGCACCCATGAGCAAGTTGACCCGCGGCCAGTTACAGGATCTCATCGCCCGTTTTGCCCTCGAGAACCCGAAGTATCGTGCGGCGCTCATCGCCAACCCGAAGGCGATTCTCGAGCGGCAGCTGAACACGTCTCTCGGCAGCGTCACGATCAAGGCGGTCATCGACACGGCCTACACCGTGCACGTGATCGTGCCCTTCGTGCCGGGTGAGGGCGAGCTCACCGACGCGGACCTCGAGGTCGTCGCCGGCGGCAAGCAGGACATCGAGGCCGAGTGCACCGTCCACGGCGGCGGCGCGATCAACACGGTGATGCAGCTGAATCTGTGATCTGGCGGCCGCCCTCAGCCTTTATCTAGCGCCGGCCGCCCTCAGCGGCCGGCGCGGCAGCCCCTGTATTCGCGCTGCTATTCAGCCGGCCCTGGGCGGGCCGGCTGGCAGCGCGAAGGGCTGCGTTGATTGGCGCTGGACCCTCAGCGTAATCCAGCGCCTGCGTTGAGGGCTCGCGCTGCGGCAATCCATCGACGAACCAACGCAGCCGGCGAGCGGGCCGCCGACCGCTCAGGGTCGGCAGCGCCCACGAGCCTCAAAGACGGCGTCGCGATGTCGACTGAGAGCCGCCGTCGCCCGACCCACGCAGCCGGCGAGCGGGCCGCCGACCGCTCAGGGTCGGCAGCGCCCAGCAGCCTCAAAGACGGCGTCGCGATGTCGACTCGAGCAGCCGCCGTCCGCCCGACCCACGCAGCCGGCGAGCGGGCCGCCGACCCGCTCAGGGTCGGCAGCGCACAGCGAGCCTCAAAGACGGCGTCGCGATGTCGACTGAGAGCCGCCGTCGCCCGACCCACGCAGCCGGCGAGCGGGCCGCCGACCCGCTCAGGGTCGGCAGCGCAGCAGCGAGCCTCAAAGACGGCGTCGCGATGTCGACTGAGAGCCGCCGTCGCCCGACCCACGCAGCCGGCGAGCGGGCCGCCGACCCGCTCAGGGTCGGCAGCGCATAGCGAGCCTCAAAGACGGCGTCGCGATGTCGACTGAGAGCCGCCGTCGCCCGACCCACGCAGCCGGCGAGCGGGCCGCCGACCCGCTCAGGGTCGGCAGCGCACAGCAGCCTCAAAGACGGCGTCGCGATGTCGACTGAGAGCCGCCGTCGCCCGACCCACGCAGCCGGCGAGCGGGCCGCCGACCCGCTCAGGGTCGGCAGCGCAGAGCGAGCCTCAGGGGCTGCGTCGCGACGGCGGCTGAGGGCCGCCGTCGCCAGCAAAGCAGAGCCGTGGCTCCAGACCTTGGAGCCCGGGCCCGAACGGACGCCGGACCGAGCGGCCGGTTTCGCAGAAAACCTGCGTGAACTCAGGGTGTTCTGCCCGCGGCGCAGGCTGGCACCCCGGTTGCTCTTCAATGGGCCGTCACGCGCTGATGCGTGACCCAGACACGAGCCAACATCGATTCTTTCTTTTCGACGAAACAGGAGACGACGAACATGAGCAAGCTGACCCGCGGCCAGGTGCAGGACCTCGTTGGGACCTTCGCGGTGGAGAACCCGAAGTACCCGTGCTGCCCTTCTTACCAACCCGAAGGCGATCATCGAGAAGCAGCTGAACGTCACCTTCGACGGCATCACGATCAAGGCCGTCGTCGACACGGCCGAGACCGTGCACGTGGTGGTGCCCTATGCGGCCGCCGACGGCGAGCTGTCGGATGCGGACCTCGAAAGGGTCGCGGGCGGCAAGCAGGACATCGAGGCCGAGTGCACTGTCCACGGCGGGGGCGCGATCAACACGGTGATGCAGCTGAATCTGTGATCTGGCGACGCCCGCCCTCAGCGGGGGTCGCGGCAGCCCTTGTATTCGCGCAGCAATTCAGCCGGCCCTGGGCGGGCCGGCTGGCCGTGCGGAGGGTTGCTTTGAGGGCTTCGCGCTGCGGCTGATCGATCGACGAACCGCGCAGCCGGCGAGCTGCCGGCCGGCCCGCCCAGGGCCGGCTGAAGAGCGGCGAGCCTCAAGGGCGGCGCCGCGACGGCGGCTGAGGGCCGCCGTCGTCAGCAAGAACGGGGCGCGCTCGCGTATGTCGGGCGCGCCTCGTTCCGCGTATGGCCTTCGTTCGACTCGTATACTGTGGGGCCGTCAACCCGAACGCACCAACTGCCTATGCTGAAGCCATCGATCGCTCGGATCGTCCTCGTCGTGGTGTGCCTCACGCCGGGGCTGGCCTTCGCCCAACCGCTTCCGCCGGCGCCCCCGGAGGCCGTGGGACTCGCGCCAGCGCGTCTCGCGCGGCTCACTTCGGCGATCAAGCAGTATGTCGACGAGGGACGCATTGCGGGGACGGTCACGCTCATCCTCCGTCAGGGCCGCGTGGCGTACTTCGAGGCCGCCGGACGGGCCGATATCGAAAAGAACGTTCCGATGCAGAAAGACACGATCTTCCGCATCGCGTCCCAGACGAAGGCCGTGACGAGCGTCGCCGTCATGATGCTCGTCGAGGAGGGCCGGATCCTGCTGAACGATCCGGTGCACAAGTTCATCCCGGCATTCAAGTCGACGTCGGTCGTCGTTCCACCGGCCATCGACGCGGCTCCGGGCAGCCCCGTGGCGGTGGTCGCTGCCAAGCGTCCGATCACGATCCGCGACCTGCTGACGCACACGGCCGGCATCGGCTACGGCGGCAACGCCGCGCGCGCGCAGTACAATGCCGCCGGCTTCGATCAGTGGTACTTCGCGGACAAGGCCGAGCCGATCGGGACCTGGATTGAGAAGCTCGCCGCGCTGCCGTTGGACGCACAGCCCGGCGAGTCGTACGTTTACGGCTATTCCACCGATATCCTCGGCTACGTGATCGAGAAGGTGTCGGGCCAGCCGCTCGACGTCTTCTTCCGCACCCGCATTTTCGAGCCGCTGAAATTGGTCGATACCTGCTTCTTCCTGCCGCAGGACAAGCGTGGCCGCCTGTCGACCGTCTATGCCGCGGGCGCGATCGGAACGATCGCGCGCGCGCCCGACTCGGGCCGCAATCAAGGGGCGTACATCGATGGGCCGCGGGTGAGTTTCTCCGGGGGCGCCGGGCTGCTCTCGACCGCGTCCGACTACGCGCGGTTCTTGCAGATGCTGCTGAATGGCGGCGAGCTCGACGGGGCGCGGATTCTCGGCCCGAAGACCGTGGAGCTGATGACCAGCAACCACACCGGCACGCTCTTCTCGAACGGCAACTTCGGCTTCGGCCTGGGCTTCGAGATCACCGAGCACGTCGGGCGGTCGGGCCGACCGGGCTCGGTCGGGGAGTTCGGGTGGGGCGGCGCGTACTATACGAGCTACTGGGTCGACCCGCAGGAGCAGCTCGTCGTCGTGTTCATGTCGCAGCTCCTGCCGAGCGGCGGGCTCGATCTGCAGGGCAAGATCCGCACGCTCGTCTATCAATCGATCGAGGTGCTGGGGCGCGACCTGGCGCCCGCGCGCCGGATGTCGTCGTCGCGCTGACGGCTCGTTCCTGCTGCTCCGCCCTGGCCAGATTTCGTTCGTGGCTTCAGGCGCGTCGGGGCGTGTGCCCGGCGCCCGTGAGGTGCGGTGCGTTGGCCGTGCGCGGGGCACGCAGAATCCACGCCGCCGCCATGCCGAAGAGCGTGTTCGACACGGCGACCTCGACGAGATGCGCCCAGCGGACCTCGTCTGCGAACAAGCCGTTGGGGATGAGGAGCGGCGCAATCCCGCCCACGATCGACATGGTTGCGCCGGCCCACAGCGCCTTCTCACGGTGCTCGCCGGCCAGCGCACGCACCATCAGGTAGATCAGTCCCGTGAAGAGCGGTCCGCGAACGAGCAGCTGCAGCAGGACGATCGTCTCGACGGGTGGCACGGTCCGGTAGAAGTGCATGACGAACGGCCTGACCAGCAGACCGGCGCAGAAGTACAGTCACCAGGTAGAGCACGGGCACCGCGGCGAAACGCCACGCGGCGGGCGCCGGTGTCCCGGACCCGTCGTCGCC
Organism: Vicinamibacterales bacterium; assembly: GCA_963840865.1. GTDB lineage: Bacteria > Acidobacteriota > Vicinamibacteria > Vicinamibacterales > Vicinamibacteraceae > CAWJAP01. The sequence goes on along the minus strand of CAWJAP010000013.1, from coordinate 32,010 downwards.
GGTCCGTAGACCGGGGCGCGGCATCCAGGCCATCAGCGCGCTCAGGCCGGCCGCGCTCACGGCGCTGGCGCTGGCGATGCGCGCGCCGGTGTCGAACGCGAGCAAGCCGAAGACGACCGCCTCGACGATGTTGGCGGCGCCGATGCCGAAGGTGAGGCCGAAGAGCAGCAGCATCAACCGCGGACCGGACCACCGCGAGCGCCCCGTGAGCCCCACGAGCACGCCTGCGATGAGTCCATTCGACAGCAGGCTCCAGGCCAGGAGCATGCCTGGCGTGGCGGGCGGCGGCGGCACGCGATCGCCCACGAACGTGGTGCCGGTGATGGCCTGAAGGGCCATTGCCGCGATCGTCGTCAGCAGCCAACGTACCAATGACGAGCTCATCATCGTCGGTCCTTTCTCGTGCGCCGGGCACCGGCCGCGGCACGGAACTGGCGAGCTGCGCGCCGCGCCCACTGCAGCTGCGCCTCGATCGAGCCGAGGCCGAACTCGATCGCCAGACGTCCCGAGAGCGGCAGCGCGCGTCCGCTCGTGCGCGCGTAGCCGCGCGTTTCCTCGAGCATTGCCTCGAGCTCGCGGGCGAGGGCGCGCAGGTCCTCCGTCGTCGCCGCGCGTCCGAGCGTGGCCTCCATGAACGCGAAGCGGAGCAGCGCCTGGTCGGTGCCATGCGCCACCGTGTCGCGCGTCACCGGCTCGGACAGCCACGCGCGGAACGCGGTCTCGCCCGCCGTCGAGAGGGCGAAGATCTCACGCGGCCGCAGTCTTCGCGCGCGATCGATCGTTCCCGCGATCCAGCCGCGCGCCTTCAATCTCCGCAAGGCGGGATAGATGCTGCCCGGCGAATCGCTGAAGTGCCCGAGCGGCGTCTCCTGGAACGCCTTGCGCAACGCGTAGCCCGACTGGGGCTCATCCGCGATCAGGCCGAGGATGGCGCCCTCGAGCGCTGACACCGCCGCCCGCGGCAGCCGTCCTCGTCTCATCGTGCGTGTCATATTAATACGAATCGTACTAATCTGGAGTTCCCGGCCTGGGATCGACCGTGGGTCGAGAGGATCGTGGGGATTGAGCCGCGTGGGCTCGAAATCCGCGGATCGCCGTTATCCCGCGCATCCGCTTCAGGACGCCAAATCGATCTGCGGCCTCGGGCCGGCCGCGCATGAGTATGCCCCCGCGAACGTCGGCTGAGCTGGTGTGACGGTTCGCTGCATCCGCGCCGGAGCGTTGCTGGCCCGGGCGGAGACGCAGACGCTCCAGTGCGATGCGAAAAAACAGCATGGTCATGCGCCATGCGACGGCCTGGCGCGGCCCTACCGTGTGGTCGGCTTCGGTTCGGACTTCGAAACCGGGTTCGGCGACTCGAAAGAGGACTCGCGGCTGGTCACACCCATCGTGCGAACCCTCAGCCAGGAGAGAGGCCATGACCTTCTTCCGGCCGCGCAGACGGGAGCCATGGCGCTGCCAGCCTGCCCCGCCGGAACGCGGTTCCAGGCGACCGCAGTTCAAGCCGCTCCGCTGGTGACTGGTCCGGCAGATGCGGCGGAGGTCGTCGGCCTGCCGAAGTGGGTCGTTTCCGTCCACGTCTTCAAGGAGCATTCCAGCGGCGCTTTCTCACCCTATCTGAGCGTCTTCGGGGCGGGGCCTGAGCACGCCTCCACCGCCATCGCGGGAGGCCAGCCACTCGCAACGGGTCAGCCGAACGTCGTGGTCGCCTTGATCGGTGGCGTGGCGGCCGTGGAGCGCTCGTCCTTCGTCGTCCACGTGACCGGCCACTGCGGCGCTCCGTTCGTGGCGACCCTTTGAAGCGGAACGGCGGCACGTCGGTCTCGAATGAGGGCGCGTTCGACATGGTGGGCACCGTCGCCGAGTTCGTCGCCGACTGTGCACGGTTCGTGGTCGTGAGCGCGGACTCGCGACGCATGTGGGACACTGCCTGGCGTGCGCCGGGGTCCATCGACATCGACACTGCCCATTGCCGACGTCAGGCGGTTCGCGCTGGCTGCGCAGGGCTTCGATCGTCCGCGGCCCGCGCGCGTGTCGCCATTCCATCTGGCTCGCGCCATCCGGCAGATGGGCCTGGTGCAGATCGATTTCGTCAACGTCCTGGCCCCATCCCACTACCTGGTGCTCTTTTCGCGCGTTGGCCCCTATCCGCTGGCGCGCTTCGACGATCTCGTCTACCGCCGCCGCGAGTTCATCGAGCACTGGGCCCACGAAGCCTCGATCGTGCCGGTCGAGCTCTGGCCGCTCCTCGCCTACCGTCGCGAGACCCATCGCGTGCGCCCGTACGGCTTCGAGGCGTTCCTCGAGCGGAATCCGAGGTATGTAGCGGACGCGAAAGATCTCGTCCGTATTCGAGGCCCGATCGTGTCTGCCGATCTTCCCGATCCGGAGGGGGCGTCGCGGCGGATCGAGAAGTCGTGGGTCAGCGTGCCCCGCGCCGTTCTCGAAGCGCTGTTCGGGCGCGGGACGCTCGCCATCGCCGACCGCCGCCCTGGATTCGTGCGCGTCTACGATTTGACCGAGCGGATCCTCCCGCCGGAAATCCTCGGCACGTCTGTCGATCGTGCCGACGCGGTGCGTGACCTCCTGCGGATGGCCGCGCGCGCGCTCGCGGTTGCCACCGCCGACGATCTGGCCGACTACTTCCGCATGTCCGCAACCATCGTCAAGCCGCGCCTCGCCGAGCTCGTGGCGGATGGATCGCTCCAGCAGGTGCACGTCGAAGGGTGGACATCCGCGGCCTACACGTCGGCCGGCGCGGTGAGCGCGGCGCGAATCGACGCGTCCGCGTTGCTCTCACCGTTCGACCCCCTCGTGTGGCATCGGGCCCGCGCGCGACGGGTGTTTGACTTCGATCATCGGTTCGAGATCTTCGTGCCGGCCGAGAAGCGGCGATGGGGCTGCTACGTGCTTCCCTTCCTGCAGGGCGACCGGCTCGTCGCGCGCGTCGATCTGAGATCCGATCGCGAGACGCGCACACTGCGTGTGCTGGCCGCACACCTGGAAAAGCACGCCGATGCCCACGCCCTGGCGCCTGGCCTGGCGGCTGAGCTGGAGGCTCTCAGCGTGTGGCTCGAGTTCGACCGGATCGACGTCTCCGCGCGCGGCCAACTGGCCCGAGCCCTCCTTGCCGTCCTCCGATCCAAATCCCCGTCTCCACATCGAGCCAACCCTTCCCGTCCTCGCACGGTCTAATCCCGTGGCGCGTGCGCTTGTCGCTTTACGCATGCGCGCGTCGTAAGTCATTCACAGGAACCCGACGCCGCTGAACCGCGGCCTCGATTCAATCGGAGACGGTGCTTCGATTTCGTATGGAGGTGTGGAGGATGCGGCGAATCCAGTCCGCGCTTGCCGCGATTGCGACAGTCTTGGCCGTGGCCACGACGAGCGCGCGCTGGTCGGCAGACATCGGCCCCGCTTTCGCCCCGGGTGAAGCGTCCCCGACGATTCAGCCAGCCGTCACGCTGCTCCGGGCGCCTCGTTTCCGCCTCCCGGGGCCGGCCGACAGCAACAGCCCCGCGGCCTGGTCGATCGTGGAGGGCATGCCGCGATTCGCGGTGATGACGTCAGTGGCCGGCGCGCCGAGCATCTCCACCGGCGCCACGTTGACGCAACTGGGCGCGCCCACCTTCACGCCCATCGAAGGCTCGATCGGCGGCGTCTGGATGGAAGCGGTCGTCGTGGATCCGGACGGCACGTGGTACGGCTTCTACCACAACGAGCTGGCCTCCGAGATCTGCCGCGACACCACGAAGATGACGCCGCACATCGGCGCGGCCCGTTCGGAGAACGAAGGCGCGTCGTGGCAGAACCTCGGCATCGTGCTCGCAACGCCGCCACAGGCGGTCGACTGCGGGACGCGGAACCGCTACTTCACGGGCGGCGTCGGCGACTTCAGCGCGATCCTCGATCCCCAAAGCCAGTACCTGTATCTGTTCTACTCGCAGTACCGTGCGCAAGCTGCGCGCGCAGGGCATCGGGGTCGCGCGTCTCGCCTGGGCCGATCGCGATGCGCCCACGGGCCGCGTCCTGGTGTGGCGCGATGATGTCTGGAGTCCCGCCAGAAGTGTTGGATCGGGCGAGGAAGACGATCCGGTTCGCTGGTCCTACCCGATCGGCACGCCCGTCTATCGCGCCGATGAATCCTGGCACGACGACGATGACGTCGTGGACGCGTTCTGGGGACCATCGGTCCACTGGAACACGTATCTCGAACGCTACGTGATGCTCCTCAACCGGGCGAGCGACGTCGAGTGGACGAACGAAGGCATCTACGTGGCCTTCACCTCGGCGCTCGACAGCCCTCGCGACTGGTCGACGCCGACGCGGATCCTCGAAGGCGGACGCTGGTATCCGCAGGTGATCGGGCTCGAGCCGGGCGCCGGCACCGACAAACTGGCCGGGCGCGTCGCACGTTTCTTCGTGAGCGGCGAGTCCGATCACCTGATCGAGTTCATCAGGCCGGAGGAATTGCAGCCTCTGAGAAAGTAGGAGGCAGGAGGAGATGAGCCTATTTCCTCGTCGCTTCCGGGACGACGAGAAGCCCTGACGATTCGGGCCGCAGGAAGATCTCCGTCCCGCGCGTGAAGACGGCAGCATCGAAGCGGTCCACCGGGACGTCGACGCGTGCCGTCTCGCCCCACGCCGTCTCGCACTCCACTTTTGCGATGGGTCCCGTCACGCGTCACGTGGACGATGGTGGCGGGGAAGGAATGCGGGCTCGATCGCTCGAGCTCGATGGTGAGGATGTGCGGCCGGATGTATACGGTGCCCACGCCGTTCGCCGGTGCGTCGGCGAGCTCGACGTCGAGCGGTGTCGAGCCCACGAACACCCGGCCATCGTCGATCCGGCAGTGAAAGAGGTTGACGTCGCCGAGGAAGTCGATCACGAACGGCGAAGCCGGACGTGCGTAAACCTCCTCGGGACTGCCAATCTGTTCGACCCGGCCGTGATTCATGATCACCACGCGATCCGCCACCTCCAGGGCTTCCTCCTGGTCGTGCGTGACGAAGACGCTGGTCACGTGGAGATCGTCGTGCAGGCGCCGCAGCCACCGCCGCAACTCCTTCCGCACCTTGGCGTCGAGCGCGCCGAAGGGCTCGTCGAGGAGCAGTACGGCGGGTTCGACGGCGAGGGCACGCGCCAGGGCGACGCGTTGGCGCTGACCGCCCGACAGCTGCGAGGGAAAGCGGTCGGCCATGCTGTCGAGCTGAACGAGCGCCAGGAGGTCGTCGACCTTCTTGCGGAGCGCGTCCTCGCGCAAGCGCACGCGCCGCGGCCGCACGCGCAGGCCGAAGGCGACGTTCTCGAAAACCGTCATGTGCCTGAACAGCGCGTAGTGCTGGAAGACGAAGCCCACGCGGCGCTCGCGGATGCTGTCGAACGTCGCGTCCTGTCCGTGGAAGTGGATCGAGCCTGAATCGGGCGACTCCAGCCCTGCGATGACCCGCAGCAGCGTCGTCTTGCCGGAGCCCGACGGTCCGAGCAGCGCGACGAGCTCGCCCGTGTCGACCTCGAGGTCGACCTCGTCGAGCGCGACGAACGATCCGAACCGCTTGCCGACGCGCCTGATACCGATGCTCATTGGGGGTCGGGCCGAATTTCAGTTCCTGCCAGGTGGGGTCGGGCCGATTTTGCAGATTCTGCAAAATCGGCCCGACCCCAATTTACGAGGCGTGCACCTTCCACTCGACCACGGTCTTGGCCACGATGGTGACCAGCGCCAGCGCCGCGAGCACCGACGCCACCGCGAAGGCCGCCGCGAACTCGTACTCGTTGTAGAGAATCTCGATGTGCAGCGGCGCGGTGTTGGTCTGGCCGCGGACGTGGCCCGACACCACCGAGACAGCGCCGAACTCGCCGATCGCGCGCGCGTTGAGCAGAATCATCCCGTAGAGCAGGCCCCAGCGAATCTTGGGGAGCGTGATGCGCCGGAACATCTGCCACGGCGACGCGCCGAGCGAGAGCGCCGCCTCCTCCTCCTCGGCGCCCTGTTCCTGCATCAACGGAATCAGCTCGCGCGCGACGAAGGGCAGCGTCACGAACAGCGTCGCGAGCACGATGCCCGGGAGCGCGAAGATGATCCGGATGTTCCGCTCCGCCAGCCACGCGCCGAACATGCCCTGAGCGCCGAAGAGCAGCACGAAGATGAGGCCCGAGACCACCGGCGACACGGCGAAAGGCAGATCGACGAGGGTGATGAGCGTCTGTTTGCCGCGGAAATCGAAACGCGCAATCGCCCAGGCCGCGGCCAGCCCGAACAGCGTGTTCAGCGGCACGACGATAGCGGTGACCGTCAGCGTGAGCAGGAGCGCCGAGCGCGCTTCGGGGTGCGTGATGGCTGCGACATAGACTGCCGTGCCCTGCTCGAACGCCTGCACGAAGACAGCCAGGAGCGGGACGAAGAGAAACAGGCCGAGGAATGCGAGCGCCAGGCCGGTGAGCAGCCAGCGCGCGAGCGGCGGATCGCTCGTGGCGCGGGCCATCTTGCTCGACGGGCTCAGGGAGGGCAATGGCGCGGACACGATCAACTCGTGGCGTCCGCGCCGGTGACGCGCGCGGTCCACGCCTGCAACAGATTCACGGCCAGCAGCAGCACGAACGACGCGACGAGCAGCACGCTCGCAATCGCCGTCGCGCCCGCGTAGTCGTACTGCTCGAGCTTCGTCATCACGAGCAGCGTCGTGATCTCGGTCTTGAGCGGCAGATTGCCCGAGATGAACACCACCGATCCGTACTCGCCGAGCGCGCGCGCAAACGCCAGGGTGAAGCCGGTGAGAATGGCCGGCAGCACGACCGGCAGGATCACTCGCCGGAAAATCGCCATCCGCCCGGCACCGAGGCTCGCCGCCGCCTCTTCGACCTCACTCGAAAGGTCCTCCAGCACCGGCTGCACCGTGCGGACGACGAAGGGCAGCCCGATGAAGGTGAGCGCCACAGCGACGCCGATCGACGTGAAGGCCACCTCGATCCCGAGCGGCGCCAGATAGCGTCCAATCCATCCCGTCGGCGCGTAGACCGCCGTCAGGGCGATACCCGCGACCGCCGTAGGCAGAGCGAACGGGAGATCGACGAGGGCATCGACGATGCGCCTGCCGGGGAAGCGATAGCGGACGAGCACCCAGGCGACGATGACGCCGAAGAACGCGTTGACGAGGGCGGCCACGAACGACGCCCCAAAGCTCAGACGGTAGGACGCCAGCGCGCGGGGGTTCGTGACGGCCTCGACAAAGCCGCTCACCGTCATCTGACTCGCCCGCAGGAACACGCCCGAGAGGGGGATGAGCACGACGAGGCTCAGATAGACGAGTGTCAGGCCCAGCGCCGGACCGAAACCCGGGAGCGTCCGCCGCGCCGGCCGCGAGCTCACCGGGTGCCACCTCCCGGCTGATAGATCTGGTCGAATACGCCGCCATCATCGAAGTGCTTCTTCTGGGCCTTGGCCCAGCCGCCGAACGCGGCATCGATGGTGACGAGATTCAGCGAGGGGAACTTGCTCGCGTACTTCGCCGCGACCGCGTCGAGCCGCGGGCGGAAGTGACGGCGGGCGGCAATCTCCTGACCCTGGGGCGTGTAGAGGAAGTCGAGATATGCTTGCGCGACGGCGCGTGTGCCTCGGCGGTCCACGACCTTGTCGACGATCGACACCGATGGCTCGGCGAGGATGCTGAGCGAGGGCAACACGATCGCGAACCTGTCGGCGCCGAGCTTCTCCTTGGCGAGCAGCGCCTCGTTCTCCCACGAGATGAGCACGTCGCCAATCCCGCGCTGCGCGAAGGTCGTCGTCGACCCGCGGGCGCCGGAGTCGAGCACGGGCACGTTCTTGTACAGGCTCGCGACGAACGCCTTGGCCTTGCTCTCGTCACCGTTCCACTTCTCGAGTGCAAACGCCCAGGCCGCGAGGTAGTTCCATCGCGCACCGCCGGAGGTCTTCGGATTGGGTGTGATGACCGCGACGCCGGGCTTCACGAGATCCGCCCAGTCGCGGATGTTCTTGGGGTTGCCCTTGCGCACGAGGAAGACGATCGTCGAGGTGTAAGGCGCGCTGTTGTGCCCCAGCCGCGACTGCCAGTTCGCCGGAACGAGCTGTCCGTTCAGGTGCAGCGCGTCCACGTCGTAGGCGAGCGCGAGCGTCACGACATCGGCCGCGAGGCCATCGATGACGCCACGGGCCTGCTTGCCCGAGCCGCCGTGAGACTGGTTGATCGTCACGGTCTGGCCGTGCTGCGCCTGCCACGTCTTGGCAAAAGCCGCATTCACTTCCTGGTACAGCTCGCGCGTCGGGTCGTACGACACGTTCAGGAGGGTGACGGCCTTTCCGCCCTGTGCCTGGGTGACGGACGAGAGAGCGAATCCAGCGGCGAGCACGAGCGCCGTGCCACCGACCATCAATACCCGGCGAAGCATCGCAAGACCTCCAAAGCGGAAAGCCGGCTCACTGACGACGGAGTGAGACGCGCAAGGTCAGGCCCACGGTCCGCCGGTCGCCTGGTTGCCCGACATAGAGGCCGGTGTTCCCGGGCGCGGCGGTGAGCAGCTCGAAGTAGTCCTTGTCCAGCAGGTTGCGCGACCAGACGAACAGGGCCCAGCCATCGCTCCAGCGGAAGCCGACGCGCGCGTTGACCAGGCTGTACCCGTCGACGACGAGATAACGCGATGCGCTTGCGCTCGACGAGAACTCCGATCGGTAGCTGGTGTCGAACCCGGCGAAGATCTCGCCCGTCCGTCCCAGCACGGTCGCGGGATTGACGTACTCGCCGCCGAACGAGACGGCCCAGTTCGAGATGCCGGGGAGCGGCGAGCCCGAGATGTCCTTCACAGGAGGTCCGCCGGTGTCTTCGAGCGGCGGTGGCGCATCGGGAAACGACACGTAGATGCCGTCGGTGTAGGCGGCCGCACCATAGAGCGCGAGGCGATCGCTGAGACGGGCGCTGGCATCGAGCTCGACGCCGCGGACGCGCACCTTCTCGGCGTTGGCGAGATAGCCGCGCAGTACGCCGACGCCGGCGTTGACCACCTGCGCCTGGAAGTCCTTGATGCCGGTGTGGAACGCGGTGAGGTTTGCGGTCACGCCTCGAAACGGCGCCGTCTTGACGCCGACTTCGACGTGCCGCACGTCTTCTGGCTTCACGGTCGCCGCGGAGAGGACCGGCCGGTCCAGGGCGTCGGTCGGCAAGCCATTCAGGTTGAGGCCGACCGACTTGAAGCTCGTGGCATACGTCGCGTAGGCGTTGACGCGCTCGGCCACCTTGTAGGCGACGGTCATCTGGCCCGAGAGGTTGGTGTCGTCGACGTCCGTCTTGTAGGCCTGCGGCGCGAAAATCGAGCGCTGCAGCGCGATGAGCGCCGGATCGCTCGTCTGCAGTCCGCCGTAGACCACCTGGTTGAAGTCGACGTCCTTCTGGTCGTAGTTGAAGCGAAGGCCGGGCAGCAGGCGAAGCCGATCGGTCACCGACCACGCCAGCTGACCGAACAGCGCGGCGCTGACGTTGCCGAACTCGACGTATTGGTCGAAGCCGTAGCCGTCGAGGAGGCCCGGCGTCGCCGAGAGCGCGTTCGGCGCGAGAAGAAAGCGCGCCGCGGCCGCGCCCTGTTCCTGCATGAACGACGGGTCGGAGTCGAGCGTCTGGTGGAACCCGAACGCGCCCGCGACCATGCTGACCCGCGGAGACAGATCGCCCGCGTAACGGACCTCCTGCGTCCATTGCCGCTGCTTCGAAGGCGCCGCCGAGATCGTGGTGATCGGCAAGCCGATGAAGTCGCGATCGTTCGATGGATTCCAATCCCAGTAGCGCCACGCGGTGGTCGATGTCAGCTGGCCCGACCCGAGCCTCCATTCGACGGTGAGCGACGTGCCGCCGAGGTCCTGGTGGGATCGCAGCGGTGAATCGACGTCGGTCAGCCGATCGAAGGCGTTGAAGCTCGGGGCGACGTAGCCGAGGTCGGCCGCGATCTGCGCGTACTGGCGGTCGGGATTGCGCAGCGTGGGCGCAACACCTGCCACGACCTGCGTGTAGCCCTCGGGGCGCTGCCGCGTGTGATCCACGGCGAGCGTGACAGCCACCTTGTCGGTGGGCGCAAACAGCAGCTGGCCGCGCACGCCCAGGTTGCTCGCATCGTTGACGTCCTCGTTCCTGGTCGTGTGGCGGATGACGCCGCTTCGCTGCGTGCTCGAGAACGACAGGCGTCCCGCGACTTTCTCTAGCAGCGGACCGGTGATCGAGGCCTTCGCCTGCACGAAGTCGAAGCTCCCGTAATTGACCTCGAAGTCGCTCGCAGTCGTGAAGCTCGGGCGGCGGGTCGTGACGTTGATGGCGCCTGCAGTGGTGTTCTTGCCGAAGAGCGCGCCCTGCGGGCCGCGCAGCACCTCGATTCGCTCGACGTCGAGGAAGTCGAGCGTCGCCGCCGCGGGACGCGCGTGGAAGATGCCGTCGACGTAGAGGCCGACGCCGGGCTCGATGCCGTCGTTGGTGAGCCCGTAGGGCGCGCCGAGCCCGCGGATATTGATCGCGGCGTTGCGGGGATTGGTCGAGTAGAACTGGACCGTGGGGAGCAGCTCCTTCAGCCGGTTGACGTTGTAATCGCCGGCGTCCGCCACCAGGTGGCCGCTCACGACCGAGACCGGAATCGGCACCTCCTGCGCGACTTCCTGGACGCGCCGCGCGGTGACGACGACGGCCTCCGAGACGTCCGAGGGTGCCAGCGTGATGTCGACCGCGACGCCGCGATCCGCTTCCACGACGACTCGCCTCACGGCGGGGCGAAACCCGTCGAGCTCCGCTTCGATGCGGTAGCGGCCGGCCGCCAGCGGGGCGGTGTGATACTCGCCTTCATCGCTGCTCACCAGGGCGGCGGTCGCGCCGGTGCCCTCGTTCACGAGTCGCAGCGTGGCGCCAGGTATCGGCGCGCCCGACGAATCACGAACCAGCCCGCGTATCGTGCCCGTGCCGTCCTGTGCGATCGCCGTTCCCGGCAGCACGGCGGCCAGTAGCACTACATCCATCACCCTGATTCCGCGCGACATCGAACCTCCCCCGGCCGCCCGACAGAGCGGCCGACCAGGCCGCGCGCAGAGCACCGCGCGCGGCGGTCGAATCCAGTTGGTGCGTGGGGGCAGCTTCAACAGCGCGCGGCTGTTGGGCCGGCGAAGGCAGGCATCGCTGGAGCCGTCTGCTGAGTGACGGCAGCGAGAGCGCTCGTGGCGACGGCGAGCGCGCGGTCGGGGGCGATGCCCGAGCCAGGCATGCCCTTGGACAGAGCAGGACCCATGCCGATGGCAGCCGGTCTTCGTAACTGCCTGAAATGGCGCCGTTTGTCGGCAGACTCCCGGTGTGTGCCGCCTTGAGTCCCGGTGAAATATAACGGAATATCCGTATTTCCGGGATTTTAGCTAGAATCTCGATGTGCTCAACGAGCTCCTGCTCAAGTTCTGGCGTGAGGCTGGTCGGCACGTCGAGCTCGCCGAATCGGTCGAGCCGCTCGCGCAGCTCATCGCGACCGAAATCCCGAGCGATCTCCTGGCAGTTCGCCGCGTCGATCTCGCCCGCGGCCAGCTCGAGACCGTCGCAGCCGGCGCGTGCCGCGCCAGGGTGTCGCGTCCGGTGCATGCGTGGACGAGCTGCAATGCCGAGACGCTGCGGCAGGTCGTGTCGTGGTGTCACGCGGGGGTGTGCCGCCGAGGCACGACCGACGATCCGCTGCTCGCGACGCTCGTCCCCGACGGACTGACGGGCGCCTGTCTGGCGGGACCGCTCGTGGCTGGCGAGGCGCAGTACGGCGTGCTGGTGCTGTGGCGCGCGAACCCGGGCACGTTCGATCCGCGACACGAGCGCGTGGTCGAGCGGCTCCTCGAGCCGCTGGGCGTCGCGCTCGCCAACGATCTGCGGCTCCACGAGCTGGCGCGTCTGCGCGAGGCGCTCGAGGCCGACAAGCGTGCGCTGCTCACACGGCTCGGCCGACGCGATATCGGCGACACGATCGTGGGCGCCGATGCCGGCCTGCGCGAGGTGATGCTGCGTGTGGAACAGGTCGCGACCACCGACGCGCCCGTGCTGCTGCTCGGCGAAACCGGCACCGGAAAAGAGGCGATTGCCCGCGCGATTCATGTCCGGTCGCACCGCGCCACCGGGCCCATCATGCGCGTGAACTGCGGCGCGCTGCCTCCGGGTCTCATCGATTCGGAGCTCTTCGGGCACGAGCGGGGGAGCTTCACCGGCGCGATCGGGACGCGCAAGGGGTGGTTCGAGCGTGCACACGGCGGCACGCTCTTCCTCGACGAAGTCGGCGAGCTGCCGCTCGACGCGCAGGTGCGGCTCCTGCGCATCGTGCAGGACGGCACGTTCGAACGTGTCGGATCGCAGAAACCGCTCACGGCCGACGTCCGCATTGTCGCGGCGACCAACCGCGACCTGCGGGGGATGGTGGCGCGTGGCGGCTTCCGTGAAGATCTCTGGTATCGGCTCGCGGTGTTTCCCATCCATCTGCCGGCGCTGCGCGATCGTCCCGAGGACATACCGCCGCTTGCGGCACACTTCGCGGCTCGGGCGGGCATCAGGCTCGGCGGGGTGCGGCTGGTGCCGACGCCCGAGGACATCGAGTTGCTGCTCGGCTACGACTGGCCGGGCAACATCCGCGAGTTCTCAGCCGTGATCGAACGCGCCGCGATCCTCGGCAACGGCCGCGAGCTGCGCCTGGCGCCCGCGCTGGGTCTCTCGAAAGCGCCGGTCTCACCGCCTGCTTCTGAGTCGCCAGCGGCTCCGCCCGATGCTCCAGTGGTCGAGCGCAATGGAGGGACACTCGATGCCGCCATGCGGCGCACAATCGAAGACGCACTGCGAGAATGTTACGGCCGCATCGAAGGGCGCTTCGGCGCGGCCCGGCGCCTCAGCATCAATCCGCACACGCTCCGTGCGCGCATGCGGAAGCTCGGCATCGATTGGGCGCAGTACCGCAAGGGGTGACGGAGACTCGTGAGTCTTGAGTTGTGAGTGATGAGTATCTGACAGGCTACTGGCTACGGGCTGCAGGCTACGGGCCTGCGGTTGGCAAGCCCTGTAGCCTGTAGCCCGTAGCCCGTAGTCCGACGCGACCGCCCGTGAGCCTCGAACCCTCGATGATTCCGCCGCCCGCCGTAGCCGAGATTCTGCGGCTCCACTGGGGCTTCGACTGCGTCCGTCCGCTGCAACGCGAAGCGATGGACGCGGTGCTCGCTCGGCGCGACAGCCTGCTGGTGTTACCGACCGGTGGCGGCAAGTCACTTTGCTTTCAAGCGCCGGCGCTCGTCGGCGACGGCCGCGAGGGCGTAGCGCTCGTCGTTTCGCCGCTCATCGCGCTCATGAAGGATCAGGTGGATGGGCTCGTCGCGAGCGGCGTCTCGGCGGCGCGGCTCGACAGCGCGATGACCGCATCCGAGCGCGACGCGACACTCGCGGCCCTCGATGCGCGGCGCTGTTCGCTTCTCTACGTGTCGCCCGAACGGCTCGTCGGCGAGGGCGGCACCGGCTTCCAATCGCGGCTGGCCCGATGGGGCGTGCGCTACATCGCCGTGGACGAGGCCCATTGCATCAGCCACTGGGGGCACGATTTCCGCCCTGAGTACCGGCGGCTCGGATCGCTCCGCGACGTTTTTCCGGCCGCCTCGATGCACGCCTTCACGGCGACCGCCACGCGCCGCGTTCGCGACGACATCGTCCGCGAACTGGGCCTGCGCGAGCCGCAGGTGTTCGTCGGCGATTTCGATCGGCCCAACCTCGTCTACCGCGTCCGCCCGCGGCTCTCGCTCGCCGAGCAGCTGGCCGCGCTGCTCGAGGCGCACCGCGGCCAGGCGGGCATCGTCTACTGCATCGCGCGCAAGGACGTCGACCGCGTTGCGGCGGCGCTCCAGAGTGCCGGCTGGCGCGCGCGGCCGTATCATGCCGGCCTCTCCGACGAGGAGCGCGCCCGGAACCAGGACGACTTCATCAACGAGCGCGTCGACGTCATCGTCGCCACCGTCGCCTTCGGCATGGGCGTCGACCGCTCGGACGTCCGCTTCGTCGTCCACGCGGGCGCGCCCAAGTCGCTCGAGCACTATCAACAGGAAGCCGGCCGCGCGGGCCGGGATGGGCTCGAAGCCGACTGCGTGCTGCTCTACTCGGCCGCCGACTTTCTCAAGTGGCGGCGCATCATGGAGATGAATGGCGAGCTCACCGAGGCGGCCATCGCGCACCTGCGCGAGATGGAGCGCTACGCGATTGTCACGTCCTGCCGGCACCGCGCGCTCGTCGAGCATTTCGGTCAGCCGTTTGCCCGCGCCAATTGCGGCGCGTGCGACTGGTGTCTCCGCGAGATCGAGCAGGTGGAGGACGCGGTCGTGCTCGGACAGAAGATTGGATCGTGTGTCGCGCGGCTCAAGAGCCGCTGGGGCATCGCGCACGTCACGGCCGTACTGGAAGGCAAGCGTACGGCCCAGGTGACGTCGCAGGGACACGACGCGCTCAGTACATTTGGTCTCTTGTCGGCCAGCTCGACGGGCGAGATCCGTGCCTACATCGAACAGTTGATCTCGCAGGACTTCCTGACGCGAACGATGGGCGACTACCCGGTATTGCAGCTCACGGCTCGCGGTTTGCAGCTTCTGCGCGGGCAGATTCACGCCGGCGAGATCGTGCTGTGCCGGCCGCCCCGGATCACGAAGAAAGGCGGCGCGGGCGTGGCCCGGTCGCGCATCGAGCGCGAGTCGTGGGAGGGCGTCGATCGCGAGCTCTTCGACGAGCTGCGCCGCGTCCGCCTCGATCTGGCGCGGGAGCGCGGCGTCCCGCCCTACGTCGTCTTCCACGACAGCACGCTCCGCGAGCTGGCGCGGCGGCGTCCGGTGTCGCTGGCGCAACTGCTCGACGTTCCGGGCGTCGGATCGGCCAAGGCACAGAGCTTCGGCAGCATCTTTCTCGATGCCATTGCCGCGTACGACAGAGCGTCTGGCGCGGACGGACGCTGAGTGCAGGTGAGTCAGCGCGCGAGTTGGAGCCACCGGTCATGGAGCAGCGACGAGACAGCGACGTGTTTGGATCGGTAGAAGGGCGTCACGGCGTCTTCGTCATTCGTGGCGGCGGCAACACACGCACCTGGAACGGCATCCAGTATCGGGCCGGACTCTCGGCGCGCAACGTGCCGGCCCGCAATCTGTCGATGAACGTCGCGACGATTCCGCCGGGCGGCGTGGCCGCGGCGCACGTCCATGTCGGCTTCGAAGTGATGCTCTTCATCCTGGAAGGCCGCGTCCGACACGAGTTCGGGCCCTCGCTCGAGCACTCGGTGGAGAACCAGGCGGGCGATTTCATCTTCATCGAACCCGGCGTTCCCCACGAGGTGTTCAATCTCAGCGACACGGAGCCGGTCGTGGCCGTCGTGGCGCGATCGGATGCCAGCGAGTGGGAGAACATCGTCCCATTCAAGAGGCGTTGATACTCATAGGCCTGGTCCGCCGTGCACCCGGCCCGTGACGTTGGGTTCGAGAGCGCGAAGATCGTCGGCTGCTGGTTGATACGGCTCATCCGCTCGATCACCGTCTCAGTGAACGTCCCCGGCGCGCCGGTCGCACCAATCAACACGTGCGGCTGGATGCTGTCGATGGCCTCGACGAACCGCATGCGGTCGACGTCGTGCGGGTAGGGAAGATTGTGTGCCAGCAGATCGGTGAGGGCCAGCTTCCCCACCGGGATGCCCATGCCGTTGGCGCCCAGATCCCCAGACCGAGAATCCGCTGTCCGTCGGTCACGACGATCACGCGGATGTCTCTGGCCGGCCAGTTCGCCAGGATGCGGCGGTTCTTTCCGCGCTCGTCCGGGGTGATGAAGAAGCCTTTGGGCTGCCTCGCGATGTGCGAGAACGCCTTGCAGGCCTCGCCCACCGTCGGCGTGTAGATGAGCGGCAGGATCCGATCGATATGATCGATCGCCGTCTGGGTAGAACAGCCGCTCGTTCCGCTCCTGAAGTGCCGAGAGGAGCATGTAGCGGTCGATGTCTGATTTCACTTGACTGGCGATCAATTTTCATTATGATGCTAGTCAAATGAAACGGACGACGCGGAGCGCCTACACCATGGTGGCGCGAGCCGAGGGCATGACGGCGACGCGCGATCGGATCGTCCAGGCCGCCCTGACGCTCGCGCTCGAGCAGGCGTACGAGGACGTCACGCTCGCGGCCATTGCCGAAGCGGCGGGTGTCTCGCATCAGACGGTGCTCAACCACTTCGCGTCGAAGGAGAACGTTGCCGCTGCGGCGGCGGAGCTCCTGGCCCGCCAGACTCAGGCGGCGCGCGACCAGGCCGCGCCGGGCGACCCGGCCGGCGCCATCGCGATTCTGGTGGGCGAATACGAACGGGTCGGCGACGCCAACGCCCGGTGGGCGATGACGTCAGAGCGGCTGGGCGCGCTGTCATCGCTTCTCGATCGTGCCCGCGCCGGTCACCAGGCGTGGCTCGAGCGCATCCATTCGAGCGTCCTGCCGAGGGCGCCGGCCGCGCGCCGGGAGGCCATTCACGCGCTGCACGCGGCGACCGACGTCTACGTCTGGAAGCTGCTCCGCCGCGACCTGCAGCTGTCACGCACCGACACCGAGCGCATCATGCTCCACCTGGTCAACGGCATCCTCGCCGCCGGCCATGTTCGCGGCGGTCGTCGCCGATCTCGAGACTAGACAGTCGATGACGCGCCACCAGTATCTGTTCGCGCTCGTCGACGGCGGCGGCAATGTGCCACCCGAGCTCAATGCGGCGCGACGGCTGATCGAGCGGGGACACGCCGTGACGATGCTCGCCGACGATTCGGTGGCGTCCGAGGTCGGCTCGGCGGGTGCGACGTTCCGGCGCTGGGTTCGCGCGCCCAATCGCGCGAATCGCCGGCCCGAGCACGATCCATCGCGCGACTGGGAGTGCAGGTATCCCTGGCAGCTCGTCGACCGTTTGATCGACACGCTGCTCGTCGGTCCCGCGGCGCGATACGCCGACGACGTGCGGGAGGCGATTGGCCGATCGAGGCCGGCACTCGTGGTCTGTTCGATGTTCTGCGTCGGCGGCATGCTGGCCGCCGAAACCGCTGGCGTTCCCTATGTCGTGCTGTTTCCGAACGTCTACCCGCTGCCGGCGCCAGGCGTGGTGCCCTTCGGCCTCGGCCTTCGTCCGATGCGCGGACCCGTCGGCCGATTTCGCGATCGCGTGCTCAATGGCATCATCGAGCGTTACTGGGACCGCCGCGGCATCACGGACCTGAACGCGCTGCGCCGGTCGTATGGCCTGGCTCCGCTCGATCACGTCTTCGATCAGGTACGCCGCGCACGCCGCCAGCTCCTCCTGACATCGTCTGCGCTCGACTTTCCAGCGGCACTGCCGGCTGGCGCCCGCTACGTCGGTCCGGTTCTCGACGATCCCGTCTGGTCCCAGTCGCCCTGGGCGCCGCCCGCCGGCAGCGATCCACTGGTGCTCGTCGCGATGTCCACGACGTTCCAGGACCAGCGCGGTCCGTTGCAGCGCGTCATTGCAGCCTTGAGCACGTTGCCGGTTCGCGGAGTGGTCACGACCGGTCCCGCGATCGACGCCGCGGCGCTGGATGCCGCGCCCAATGTCACCGTTCTCGCGCGTGCGCCACACCGCGAGGTGCTCCAGCACGCCTCCGCCGTCGTGACGCATGGCGGCCATGGCACCGTCGTGAAGGCGCTCGCTACCGGCGTGCCGATGGTGCTGCTGCCTCACGGCCGGGACCAGCCCGACACCGCGGCGCGTGTGACCGCGCGCGGCGCCGGCGTCACCTTGAAGCGGACAGCGCACCCCCGCGCGATCGCCGCGGCGGTTCGCCTCGTCCTCGAGAATCCCTCGTATCGAATCGCAGCGCAGCGGCTCGGGGACGCGGTGCGCCGCGACGCCGACGACACCGCGCTGGTTGGCGAACTGGAGGCCGTCGCGGAGGAATGCGGGCAACGGGCACAAGGCGACTCCCGGAGAGGCACATGAACCGCACGATTGCAGTGGGCACGCTCGCCATGCTCCTGATCAACCCGGGTGGGGCGTCGGCCCTCGCCGGTCACAAGGCGGCGTACGCTGGCGGCACCATCGCGCGATTCAACCGTATCCGGCACGCCTGTCGAAGGCTGCGTCGAGGTCGGTCCCCGCGAGCTCACCTTCGTGGCCGACCCCGGTCCGCATGCCGGCGAGCCGCTCCGCATCGACTATGCATCGGTTCGCCATCTCGAGTTCGGACAGAAAGTGTCGCGTCGCAAACCGCTCGTCGTAGCCGCGACGGTGGCGCTCGGCCCCGTCGGTCTCATCGCCCTTGCCGCGAGAAGCCGCGCGCACTACCTCACGGTGACATACGCCAACGACCGGGACGGCGCCGATGTCGTGGTCATCGAGCTGGGGAAGCACGTCGTCGGCCTCGTGCTGACGGCGATTGAAGAACGGGCCGGCACGGCGATCGAGTTCCAGGACGAAGAGGCGCGGAAATGGAGCCGTTGACGGAGTTGTCCCCATTCCTGTCGATGTCTCGCGTGTGCGTCGCCTGAACCCGCCATGCGAAACGGACTCGACCGCCGTGAGCTCCTGATGCACGGCTCCGCCGGCCTGTTTCATCTGGCGATCTCACGCCCGGCCAGGGCTGACGATGCGATTCCGCTCTTCGGCTGCCAGCTTCCAATCCCTCCCGTGCTGCGGCCCGTACGGCGCGACTCGACGGCCGATTATTACGAAATCGTCCAGCGGGAAGCGTCGGTCGAGATCGTTGCTGGCAGGCGCACGCGAATCTGGGGCTATGAGGGAATCATTCCCGGCCCGACGATCGAGGCGCGGCGGGGGAGAAGGGTGGTCGTGACGCACACCAACCGGCTCGGCGTACCGACCGTCGCGCATCTGCATGGAGGAGTGACCCGCCCGCAGTCGGATGGCTTTCCGACCGACACCGTGGCTCCCGGAGCGACGCGCACCTACGACTATGACAACGTCGGCCGGCCGGCAACGTTGTGGTATCACGATCACAGTTGGCCCGGGGCCGGCCGCAATCTCTACATGGGCCTCACCGGCCTCTACCTGCTCAAGGACGAATCCGAGATCGACGCGCGGCTGCCGAACGGTCCGTACAGACATTCCTCTGGTTCTTCAGGATCGGACGTTCACCTCTGACGGCGAGCTCGATTACGACCATGAAGGACACCGCGGCGCAGGGGGCCGCGTGACGCTCGTGAACGGTGCGCCATGGCCGACCCTCGAGGTCGCGGCGCGAAAGTACCGCTTCCGGATCCTGAACGCCTCCAATGCCACGGCGATGCGCCTGGCGCTGAGCAGCCATCAGCCGGTCATCCAGATTGGCAGCGATCAGGGGCTGCTCGCGGCCCCGGTCCTTCTGCCGACCATCGGCCTCGCGATGGCGGAACGGGTCGAAATCGTCGTCGATTTTTCGATCTATCCCGCCGGCACGCACGTGGTGCTGGAGAACCGTCGAGGGGAAGGGCGTCTCCGTTCCATCATGCGGTTCGAGGTGGTTCGGGCGGCGCGCGATGACAGCACGGTTCCCAATCGCCTCAGCGAGATCGAGCCGCTGCCACGCTCACAAGCCGTGGGGTCGCGAACGTTCGTGTTCGGAGGGAAGCCCACGCTGGACCTGCCTCCCGGTGTTCGTTGGCTGATCAATGGTGAGGGCGTTCGACCCGTCTCGCGTCGATGCGGCGCCCCGGCTCGGCGACATCGAGGTGTGGCGATTCGTGAACCGCGCGTTCGCCGGACGGGCGATGGTGCATCCGGTGCACACGCATCTTGCACCGTTCCAGGTGCTGACCCGGAATGGCCGCGCGCCTCTTCGGCAGGAGCGGGGATGGAAGGACACCGTCGCCATCGACGATGGCGAGCAAGTCGAAGTCATCGTCCGGTGGAGCGGGTATAAGGGGCGCTACCTGCTTCATTGTCACAATCTCGAGCACGAGGACCACAGCATGATGGCCCGGGTGGATGTGGTCTGAAGCGAGGTGACTGGTCGGAAACGGTCGCAGTGCGACACAGGGAGCATCGAGAATGTACGGCCTGATCGGCAAGATGACGACGGTCGAGGGGCAGCGCGACGCGGTGATTGCGATTCTGCTGGAGGGTACGGGAGGCATGCCCGGCTGCCTGAGCTATGTCATCGCCAGGGATCCCAACGACCCGAACGCAATCTGGATCACGGAAGTCTGGGACAGCGAAGCCAGCCACAAAGCGTCGCTTTCCCTCGAGTCGGTCAAGAGCGCGATCGCGAAGGGGAGGCCGCTCATCGCCGGTTTCGGTGAGCGGTTCGTGACGGCGCCGGTGGGCGGTCACGGTCTGGCCGGCCGCTGACCTTGCACGCGAAGTCCTCGTTCAATCCGCCGGCCGCTCAGTTCCTCCGCACCGCAATCGCGACATCGTCCTGCCATGCCGGCGCGTCGAGTTGGCGCGCGCCGCC
The DNA here is from genome assembly GCA_963840865.1 of Vicinamibacterales bacterium. GTDB lineage: Bacteria > Acidobacteriota > Vicinamibacteria > Vicinamibacterales > Vicinamibacteraceae > CAWJAP01. Next base: position 11,574 of record CAWJAP010000013.1, on the reverse strand, counting down.
CCCGTGGCCGTCGAGACGATCCGAGCGCAGCGTCTTGCCGGTGACCGGGTCGAGCCACGTCACGGTCCACGTGCCGGCTGGCAGGTCGAGCGTCAGAGGCGTGACGACGGGATCGATGGCCGCCTCGCGCGGACCCTTCGTGCCGAACGCGAAATCAATCGGCGCATCCGTCCGCGTGAACCACGCGCGGGTCAGGTCATTGCCGCTGAAATAGTCGCCGCGGAGGCCGCTTGTGGTGCCATCGGACGTGCGCAGCGCGCTCGACGGTATCGGCGTGCGCGTCCCGCCGGGCGGAGTCCACGCGAGCTTCATCACGCCCTGACCGCCGTTGTAGAAGTCCTCGAGCGACACGGTGTGCCCGCGGCCGGCCTCCAGACGCACGCGCGCCGTGTCTTCCTTCTCGCCGTGATCCGTCCAGTCCTCGATGAGGATGCGATCGTCGATGCGCAGGCGGACGCCGTCGTTCGAGACCGTGTGGAGCACGTACTCGCCCGAGACGGGCGCGACGAGCCGGCCGGTCCAGCGTGCCGAGAACGATCCGGCGCCGGCAAGGCGTCGAAGATAGATGGCGTAGGCTCGGCCTGGTTCGGTCAGCACGCGGGCGGCGCCGCCGGACGGAACGCCGCCCGTCACGATCGAGTTGTCGGGCCGCATCCGAACGACGTCGAAGCCGTTCATGAAGTCGCGGAGCGTGCGGAGTTGACGGCGCAGCGCCGGCCCTCCGCCGCCAGGCTGAGTCGCGGGGAACACGAAGGTGCCGTCTTCATTGCCGACGGTGAACGAGTAATCGAGGTTGTTGTAGAGGCCGCCGCCCGCGAGCAGGAATTCCCACGCCTCCATGCGATAGGGCGCGTCGGCCGTGCCCGCTGAAGCCGGTCTCGTTGTCGCCGATGACGCCTTTGAGGTGGGCATTCCACGCCACCGCATCGGGCGGCGTGGCGTAATGAAAGTTGAAGATCGAGATCGCCGGGATGCGGGTTCGCGACCTTCAGCGCGTAGTTGGCGATGTTCTGGGAGATGAGAACGGCGCGGGGCAGCCGCGCCACCGCCTGCTGCACGACCGTCGCCATGTGGCGCTGCCAGTCGTCGGGCACGCTCGGTCGCATACGGTTCGTTGCACACTTCGATGTAGACGTTGTCGAAGCCGGCGACCGCCTCGACGATCTTCCGGGCCACCGCCTCCTGAACCGCCAGCAGTCCACCGCTGCGATCGAGCGTGAGCACGTCCTGCCGCTTGATGGCGCCCAGGCCGTTCACGTTGTTGCGGGCGTTCATCGGGCTCACGTCCCACATCGATTCCTCGTACAGCGGACAGAAGATGACGAGCTCGACGATGATGGCTTTGTCGCTGGCGTACTGGAGAAAGGCGCGCAGGCGATCGAAGTAGGCCTGGTCCCACGCCGTGAGATCGAACTTGTTACCGCCGTCGGCGTATCCAGGCGCCGTGCTGCGGGTCCACGGCGAGGCGAACCGGCCGGACGCCGGGTCGAGCGTGTTGCCGGCGATGTTGAAGTTGCCGCCAGTCTCGACGTACGTTCCCACCCACGTGCGGGTGCCGTTCATCCCGTCGCGGGCGAGCGTGTCGAGATAGCGCCGGTAGTCGAAGTCCAGGTTCAGAACGGCGCCGTAATGCTCGCCCGACGTGATGACGAGCGTCGGCCTGCCGCGGAAGAGCAGATAGCGGGGATTGTCCGGGTGCAGGCTCAAAGGCGCCCGATCCTGCGCTGCTGCCGGCAGGGACGAGAGCGGAGCCGGGCCGACCAGCACCAGGAGAGCCGTCAGCAGGGCAGGCAGAGCGCATGCCCGAGTATTGCCGCGACCGCGCGCCGGCTTCCAGCCCGTTTTTCAGCGTGGTCTTGCGGCCTGACCCGCGGTTGACACGATCGGTCGGCTCCTATCCGATGCGCAGTGCGATCATGGGATTCGATGCGCGCGGCGCGGCGCGCTGGAATCAGCACGGCCAGCGTCGAGATGACCATCAGGAGCAGCACGCATGCGACGATCGTGGAACCGTCGGTCGGCCTCACGCCGAACAACAGGGTCTCGACGTAGCGCGTCAGCCACCAGGCGGCGACCAGCCCGGCGGCCAGGCCGATGCCCACGAGCGCAGCGCCCTCGCGCAGGACGCGAGTCTCGACGTCTGTGCTCCTCGCGCCCAGCGCGATACGGATCCCAATCTCCCTCGTGCGCCGGGCCACCGCATACGCCATCACCCCGTAGAGGCCGAGCGCCGCGAGCAGCGTGGCCAACAGGCCGAACGCGGCCGAGAGCGAGGCGAACAGACGCTCGTTGGCAATCGACCGATCCAGCTGCTCGCCGAAGCGGCGGACGTTGAACACGGGAATTGCCGGATCCATCTCCTGCACGGTCCGCCGCATGGCCGCCATCATGCGGTCGGGATCCTCGGAGACGCGCGCGTAGACGCTCATGCCGCCGAAGCCCGTGTTCTCGAACGCCGGCACGTAGATCTGCGGTGTGTCCTCTTCGCGAACCTCCCATTCCTTCGTGTCTCTCGCCACACCGACGATCTCGATGGGCGTGGGCGTTCCCGGATCGCTGCCGAGGCCGACCCGCGCGCCGAGCGGGTTCCTGCCCGGGAGGAACCGCTTGACGAACGTTTCGTTCACGATTGCCACCCGATAGGGCCACCCGCCATCGAACGGCGCGGTGCGCTCGTCTTGGTCCGTGAAAGCCCGTCCGGCGACGATCGGGATCCTCAGCGCCTCGAAAAAGCCCGGGCTGACACCGTTGATGCGCGCGCCTGGCGAATCGTCGGGCCCGGGCTCGTAACCTTCGACGGTCACGCTCATGCCCCAGCCACCGCCCTGCAGCAGGCCGAAGAACGAGAAGCCCGCCTGGGTCACGCCGGGAGTGGTGGCTACTCTGGCCATCAGCTCCTTGGCGAACTGCGATCGGCGGAGGCCCCGGTAGGTGCTGGCGTCGAGGTCGAGCCGGAACGTGATTACCCGATCGACCGTGAAGCCCGGGTCGACCGAGAGGAGCCGCTCCAGCGTCCGCAGGAACAGGCCGGCGGCAATCAGCAGGAGCAGCGACAGGGCGACCTGAGCGACCACGAGCAACTTGCGAACGGTGGTGCGGCCGCCGCCGAGCACGTGGCGCGCTCGATCACCCCGCCGTGGGAGCTGCGACCGCGATCGGCCGTAAGCCCACGGGCCTCGCGCACCCAAAACTGAAAGAGGTGCTCCATCAAGACTTCGCGGACTGTTCCGCACTCGCCGGCGCGCTCACGGACCAGGACGCGGCGGTCTTTTGTCTGGGCGCCTATACCGGCGCGGTCCCAGACGCGGAACTCCGCAGGGTCACCGTGGATTACGCCGTCGAGTTCGCACGAGTGCTCCGCGCCAGCAGTCCCAATGCGACACTCGCTTTCTTGAGCGGCGGTGGCGCGGATCCGACCGGGCGCAGCCGGATCGCCTTCGCACGCTACAAGGGCGAGGCCGAGAACGCATTGTCCGCGGCAGGATTTCCCCGCTTGTACATCCTCCGCCCCGCGTACATCTACCCTGTGCAGCCTCGCAGAGAACCCAATTTTGGCTATCGCCTGCTGCGCGCGATCTATCCCGCATCTCGGGTGTTGTTCCCCAACCAAGTGATTCGTGCCGACGACCTGGCCCGAACGATGGTGGATGTCGCCACGGGAGGCACTGGAGAAGGCCGAACTCTGGTTCTCGAGAACCGTGACATCCGCCATCTCGCGCTCAGTTCAACTCGGCTGCGATGATCAACTGGCCGGGTTCGGATTTGCAAACTTGAGGAGGCTCGGCGCCGCGAGGCGCGGCCCCGAATACCCGGTCACATCGCCGAACCGCCGCCGCTCCTCCCAGTCAGTACGTGCGTCGGCAATCTCCTGAGGCGTGCGCGCCACGAAGTTCCACCACATCAGAATCTTCTCCGGGAACGGTGGACCGCCGATCAGCAAGAGTCGGCTACCCGACCGGCTGGTGAAACACACCTCGGAACGGTTGGTCCCAAGGTAGTACAGCACTCGCTCCTGCAGCGGCTGCCCTTCGAGGGTGCAGTCCCCATTCAAGACAAGCGCGGCGTATTCGTACGCGACTTCCAACGGCACATCGAGGGCGGCACCCGGGTGCACCTGGACATCGCCGCCGAAGATCCCGGAATGATGCGTGGCCGGTGACGACAAGGCGTTGAGGCTTCCCGCAAACACCTGAACGATTCCGCCCCGCTGCTCGTCGAGCGGGCACACGCTCGACGTGCTGAAACAGCGCAGACATCTGGCGGTCGCGATCCGGCAGGGCGGTCCAGAGCTGCACGCCGCTCAAGCGGCCGCTGTTCTTGGCCGGGGTCCGCTCCGCATGGGCAATGGCGGCACCCGAGGTCATCACGTTGACGCCGCCTGGCCGAAGCAGCGATTCGTAACCGAGGCTGTCGTAATGAACGAGCTCGCCGTCGAGCAGCCACGTCACCGTCTGCAGCCCCATGTGAGGATGCGAGCCGACGTCCATGGGTGACGGATTCTCGAACGTCAGCGGACCGAAACGGTCGAGGAAGCACCAGGGGCCGACGAGGCGCTTCCCTTTCACCGGGAGCACACGCGTGACGGTCAACGCACCGAGCGCGATGTCGCGGCCGGGGAACGGCTCGAACTGATGTTCGGTCGCCCCCAGCGCGACGCAGGTCTCCGCCGCGACAGTCGGATCCGCTATGATGCGCCTCGTCCTCAGATCATCATAGCGACCGTTTCGGCCTCAATCGCAGGATGTTCAGCTCGTTTGAGGTGCCGAGTCGAACGCGAGACATGAACGTCCCGGCCCCTTGCGACACGAAGACCTGCAGAGGGCCTCGGCGATACAGGCCGTGAGTGAAGGGAAACACCGCCGTGGCGACGAGCGTGCCTGGGAAGAACTGCCCGCCGTGTGTGTGGCCCGCAATCATCAAATCGATGCCGTTCGCGGCTGCATACTGAGCGCCTGCCGGACTGTGCTGCAGGAGCACCGACGGCATGCCGTCCTTCAAGTGGAGCGACGCCAGCACGGACTTGATCGTGCGTGAGTCGTCAGACGGATGCAGGTCGAACGTGTCTTCATCGGCGTTCATGTAGTCGAGGCCCACGAGCTGGAGTCCGTGGGTTTCGACCACCTGGTTGCGGAGGACGTTCACGCCGTGCTTCTTCACCAATGCGAACGCGCGTTCCGCATCGACATACTTCTCGTGATTCCCTCCCACGTAGTAGACGGGCGCCGAGAATCGAGCCAGCGGCTCGAGCTCTCCAGGCACGAATGCTGCCTCGGAGTCGATGAGGTCACCTGTAATCAGAACGATGTCAGGCTTGCGCTGATTGGTTTCTTCAACGATCTTCTCGAGATACTTCCTTCCCCGGTGGTGGCCGACGTGGATGTCCGAGAGCTGCATCGCCACGACGTCGCTGTCCAGGCCGGGGAGTGCAATCTCGGTCTCCACAACCGAGAACTGTATTGGCCCACATGCCGCCGACGAGCGTCGCGCCGGCCGCCAGAAGCAGCGCCGACGCACCCACGCGGGCTTTCGGTATGTGCCACGCCCTCTCGATGACGTGCAGGAGTACAAACGCGAGCGTCAGGAAGACGTAGCCAGCAAAAAGATATCCGCCAAGGACGTACGACAGGCCGGCGACGACATCAGCGGACTTCGTCGCGGGCACCAGCAACATGAACCAGCCAACGACTGCCGCCACAACGAGAGCACGCAACAGCCACCGCCGCTGCAACCCGAACGTCGTCCGCAAGCGGAAGGCGATGTACCAGGCGGAACCGAAGACCGCGAGCGCAAATAGCAGCGGGACACCGACCCGCAGCACCGTGTTCATATCGCGTCAGCGCCTAAGCGGCGCCGGCAGTCTGAGCATTTTCTCGATCGAGATCGGCAACGACCGGATCCGCGTGCCCGTTGCGTGATAGACCGCATTGGCGATCGCCGCCGCCATTCCCGCAATGGCGAGCTCCCCGATGCCCTTTGTTCCAAGGGGGGTCATCGGGTCAGGGTCTCCGACGAACAGCACGTCGACATCGCGCACGTCTGCGTTGACCGCGACGACGTACTCGGCCAGCGACGTGGTCGCCAGACGGCCGGTACGGTCCGACATGGTTTCCTCCAGCAGCGCCATGCCGATTCCCATGGCGATACCTCCGATGATCTGACTGCGTGCCGTCTTCGGGTTGAGAATCCTGCCGCCATCGACGGCCGACACGACGCGAGCGACGCGCACCGTGCCGAGATCCGGGTCGACGTGGACCTCGACGAAGTGAGCGGCGTATCCACCCGCATGTGCACGGGTGCCGGTTGATGGCGCTGTGTACGGGATGAAGCGACCGGCCTGGACGATCATGGTGGCCGAGGACGTCTCGCCCGGCGGCGCACTCTCGCCCTCAATCGTCAGCTCGTCCAACCCATGCCGCGTGAGGATGTCGGCGTACGTTTCAAAGCGCACCGGATCGTCGGTGATCTGCATGCCTCCGTCGCGAACCGTAATGCCTTCCAAACCACACCCCTTGAGCCGCGATCCCTCGTCGTTATGGACAAGATTCACGAAGGCGCGGACGAGACTCACGCAGGTGGCGTGGACGGCGTTGCCGAGTGCGCCGGTCAACCCGGATCCACCCTCTTGCGGCGCCCTCGGCATGGCGCTGTCACCGAGACCGAACCGCACGCGTTCGATCGGCACACCAAGACAATCGGCCGCGATCATCGTCATCACGGTGTAGGGGCCCGGTCCGATATCGGTCGCGCCGCTGCGAACGAAGGCCGTTCCATCTCGCCGGATCGTTGCGATGGCTTTGCATGGGGGCTGATACGCGACCAACGCCCCTCGTGCCATGCCGTATCCCACGAGTTGCCCGGCCCTGCCGCGTCGATCGGGGCTCCGGATTGCGGGCCGACCAGCCGAAGCGTTCGGCGCCCTGTCGATAGCACTCGAGCAGCGCGTTGCTCGACCACGGCAAGCCCGAGTCCGGGTGCACGTGGGCGTGATTCTTGACCCGCAGCTCGATGGGATCGATGCCCAGCGCGTACGAGAGCTCGTCGATGGCCGACTCCAGGGCGAACGAGCCTTCGGCTTCTCCTGGTGCACGCATCCAGCCAGGTATAGGGATGCTTTGGCGAACCTGGCTTGCGTGAGTCGACACATTGGGACACGCGTACGCATGGGGGGTTCCGTACGTGATCAGATTGATCAACTCGTCTGCCATGCCGATCGGCGAGGTCGAGACATGTTCAATGGCGGTGAGCTGTCCGTCTCCGCTCGCCCCGATGGACACCTGCTGACTCGTATTGGGCCGATGGCCGACCGTGGTGAACATCTGGGCGCGTGTCAGCACCAGCTTCACCGGCCGCCTCGTGATCCGCGCGGCAAGGGCCGCGAGCGTCACATGCGGCCACGCGCGCAGCCCCGCGCCGAACGCACCACCCACGAACGGCACCAGCACGCGCACGCTGGCCGGATCGACGCCGAACGCGGTCGCCAGCATGTCGCGCACGCCATGTGGATGTTGCGTCGTGTCGTGGACGGTGAGCGCGTCGCCGTCCCACACCGCGACGGTGGCGAACAGGCCGATCGGGTTATTGGTGTTCGTCGGTGGTGGTGTAGGTCTGCCTGACCTGCACGTCGGCTGCCGCCAGTGCGCTGGGGACGTCCCCACGCGTGTAATCGGGCGTCCATGGATGGGAGACCCGAGATGCTCGGGAGTCGTCGAACGAAAGGACCGGCGCGTGGCGCTCATACGTGACCTCGACCAGCGCCGCCGCCGCGTTCGCTTCTTCCCTCGTCTCGGCGACGACCATCGCGACGTGCTGGCCGTAGTGCAGCACGGCGTCGCTTTGGAACGGCGGCAAGGGCTGCGGACCGATCGGGTCTCCCATTCTCCCAGTGGCTGGCGCATGCGCTAACGCGGGGCGTATTGAGGTGCGTGATGACCGCCAGCACGCCAGGTGCTCGCTCGGCGGCATCGACCGCGATGTGGAGGATTCGCCCGCTCGTCACCGTGCTCCCCACCAGAACGGCATAGGCGAGCCGGGAAGGGTCACATCGATCGGATAGGTGGCGGCACCCGTCACCTTCAGCCGCCCGTCAACACGATCCAGAGGAGTGCCGACGACATCAACGATGGTTGCCGTGCTCATAGGTTCGCATCTCTCGCGGTGGCAAACGCGCGCACGATGGTGCGCTTCGCCAGCTCGATCTTGAAGTGGTTGTGTTCTCGTGCGACCGCTCCCGCTAGCGCGATCTCGGCTGCGTCGCGAAACGCGTCGTCAGTCGCCTTGCGGCCCGTCAGGATCTGCTCGGCTTCGACCGCGCGCCATGGCTTCGTGGCGACGCCGCCTAACCCCAGCCTCGCACCTCGAATCGTGTCGCCGTCGAGGTCGAGGACCACGGCCGCCGATGCGAGCGCGAACTCGTAGCTCGCCCGGTCTCTCACCTTGAGATAGTGCGAGCGCCGGGCCGCCGCCAGGTGTGGAATGACGACGTGGGTGATCAGTTCGCCGTGCGCCAGCGCCACCTCGACGTGCGGCGTGTCGCCAGGAGCCTTGTGGAACTCACCGAACGGGATCGAACGCGTGGTGCTATCGGCCCGTACCGTGTGAACCTCGGCATCGAGAACAGCCATGGCCACGCACATGTCGGATGGATGCGTGGCGAGGCAGTGGTCGCTGACGCCCAGCACCGCGTGGCCGCGGTTGAAGCCATCCAGCGCATCGCAGCCGGATCCCGGTTGTCGGCGGTTGCACGACGCGTGTACGTCTCGGAAATAGGAGCAGCGCGTCCGCTGCAAGATGTTGCCGGCGACCGTCGCCATGTTACGGATCTGTGTGGTGGCGCCAGAGAGTATCGCCTGCGACAGCACGGGGAATCGGTCACGTACGGCCGGGTGCCACGCCAGCTGACTGTTGGTGACGGCCGCGCCGACGGTGATCGCACGATCCGACACGTCGATGCTCGATAGGCCGAGATGCCGAACATCCACAACGGTGTCTGGTGCCAGCACGTCGACCTTCATCAGATCGACGAGCGTCGTGCCACCAGCCAGAAACATCGCGCCCGGGCGCGCGGCCACGGCGCTGGCCGCATCCGTCGGGCGAGACAACCGTTCAAAGGTGAAGGCGTTCATGAGCGCACCTCGTTCGCACCTCGCGCTCTGCGCTCGGTAACGAAAGCACCTGCCTCACGGCGGCCACGATGTTCGGATACGCGGCGCAGCGGCATAAATTCCCGCTCATCCGCTCGCGGATTTCCTCGTCGGTCAATGTCGCGCTGTTGACCGTCTGTCGAACGTCTGGTGTGACGTGGCTGGGCACGCCCGCGTGCACCTCCTGAACCGCGCAGACGGCTGAGAGGATCTGCCCAGGCGTGCAGTAGCCGCATTGAAAGCCGTCGCAATGCAGGAAGGCGGCCTGCATCGGGTGAAGCTCGTCGCCTCCAGCGAGGCCTTCAATCGTGACGACGTGCTGGCCTTCGCACGCCGCCGCCAGCGTCAGACAGGACAAGACACGCTGGCCGTCGATGATGACGGTACACGCGCCGCATGCGCCCTGATCGCACCCCTTCTTTGTGCCTGTCAGACCGAGCACATCGCGGAGAGCGTCCAGCAGTGTCAGGCGCGAGTCCACCGAGAGTTCGTGGGTCGTGTCGTTCACGCGAAGACTTGTTCTCACGCCGACTGTTTCCCTCACAGTGAGGACTCTCGGACTCATGACACGGCTGCCTTTCTCGCTGCGCCGTTCCGCGCTTTGATGGCCTTCAGTGTTTGAGACTCTTTCCTAAGCGAGGACAGAGTCCAGCGGTTCCTGCTGTGTCACCACTTCTTGTGCCTTCGAGTAGCTCTCGATCAGCAGCTGATAGGGCGGGAACAACGCGCTGTAGGCTTCGGCCCACTGCGCAGCGTCCGGACGACTCCACGTCTGTTGGAGCTCTGAACACACGGCGGCGGTGTCGATCGGTACCACACCGGCTTGAACGATGCGTGCGAGGGTGATCTCCTGCGCCATCTTCGAGTACGTGCCTGAGGCGTCCACCACCGCAAACACCTTGTAGCCGTCGTGCACCGCGTGGATGCACGGGAACGCCATACACACGCTGGTGATGGTGCCGGCGATGATCAATGTATTGCGCCCCGTCGCCTTGACGGCCGCGACGAAGTCAGGGTTGTCCCACGCATTGATCTGTCCTCTGCGTGCAACGTACTTCGCATGCGGGGCGTACTTGTGAATCTCGGGAATCAGCGGGCCGTTTGGACCCTGTGGCACGGATGCGCTCGTGATGACGGGGATCTTGGCCAGGGTCGCGACCTTGGCGAGGGTCGTGGCGTTGGCCCGCAGGACCGTCATCTCCATGTCCTTGACGGTTTGGAACAGGCCGCTCTGATGATCGATCAGAAGCAGCACGGCATCGTCGGGATCGATGACCGGTTTCTGCCCGTTGAAATTGGCAGCGTTGTTCGCTGTGTTCATGACGAAGTCCTCCTGCACACGATGAAGAATCCGATTCGAGATAGTCGGCTGAACAGCATTGGGCGCCACATCGGGCCGCGAAACGCGACCCTGATGTGGCCTGCCTCAATCGCTCGAGTCATCGCGTCGATTACCGCGTCGCGAGCGCCACGCCGTTCGCCGCCTTCGCGATGAGGTCCGCAACGGCCCGCGGCTGCGACACGTAGACGGCATGACTCCCCTTGGCTTCGACGACAGTCGAACCAGCGCGCTTGGACATGGCACGCTGCGCGTCGGGCGGAATCATCTTGTCTTCGGTCGAGACGAAGTACCAGCTTGGCTTCGTCTTCCACGCCGGCTCCGTGACGGCGCCATTGAGCGCGTCGAGACCCCACGGGACCTGCGAGTCCGCCATGAAGGCCGCCGCGTCAGCGCTCACATCCGCAGCGAACGACGCTCGGAACTTCGTCCGATCGAGAAGGAGGAAGCCGTCCTGCGGCGGCAGGATGGGAGGTACGGGCGCACCCGGCGGCGGGTTCTTGATCAGGGCCGACACCGACTCGCCCTTGTCCGGAGCAAAGGCCGCGATGTAGACCAGTCCCGCGACCTTCGGATCGTTCCCGGCCTCGGTGATGACGACGCCGCCGTACGAATGGCCGACGAGAATCGCCGGACCGTCCTGGGCGGCCAGGATCCGCTTCGTCACCGCCACATCATCGGCCAACGAGATCGTCGGATTCTGGACGATGGAGACGGTGTAGCCGTCTTTCTTGAGCGTGTCGTACACGCCCTGCCATCCAGAGCCGTCGACGAACCCGCCGTGGACGAGCACCACATTCTTGATACCGCTCTTTGCCTGTGACATAGACACCTCCTGATAGCCGAACACCAGTGCGATAATCGGCAGGACACCGAACACAGCCCGTCGCGTCTTCGTTGCTTTCGACATCTGGTTCCTTTTCTCTTGGCGTGCTCCAGACCGGGTGACGCTCGGGCAGAAAATAGCAAGCCGCGGTGTCTGCGGATGGGTGCTGAGTGCCACGTGGACGCCGGTTTTCTTGGCTCTGCGCGCCAGCAGGTCCTAGGAGTGTTCAGGTCAGACAGAGAGGCCGCCGAGGGGTCACCGATGCGGTG
>CAWJAP010000012.1:0-440521 GCA_963840865.1 Vicinamibacterales bacterium | reverse complement strand
TTCTTCGATTTGCGTCACGACCGCACTCCAGGGGCAGTACGAGCCTGCCCCGAATTGTGTGTCCTCGCGCTCAACGTGCGACGGAAGCCCATCGCAGACCTCGATGGCAAATTCGGCGAACGTCACGTTTTCGAGATGCCAGCTCCAACCGGTATTGACCTGCGTACCCTAGATAACGCGCCCGACGGGGATGCGTGCGCGACCTCCGGCCTGCGCGGCTCGCGCTGCGGCCAATTGATCCCTCGAGTTCAACATACACGGAAGGTCTCACTCACAACGCGAAACGTGACGACGGCTTCCGATGAGGGTGAGGTCGATGCGTGGTCACACGCCAGAACAGACACTGTCAGTGCAAGAACATTGAGCGTTCGACGCATCACCGCGATCCTCTGATTTATGAAGATTGGAGCTATCGCGGCAGCCCGAACCACGGAGCACGCTGCTGTCAAAGTGGGTCATTGAGCAGATCCGATCCCCGGTGAGGGTGGGGCCGAAGAGGCCGGTTCCGTGGCGGATGCCGCCGAGGGGGGCGCGAAGGTAGGCTCCGAACGCCGGCTGCCCATTCGCTCGCGTCGGCACGAGGTCGTGCGATCGGCGGCGCATGAGACGGGCGCAGAAGCGGGCCACGACGTCGCGGCCCTGGTATCGAGGGGAATGGGCGGCATGGAGACGCTGACATCGGCGGTGAGCAAGGCGACCAGCGCGTCGACATCACCCGATTCCCATGTGCGAACGAACGTTGCGAGGAGCGAACGCTCGGCGGGTGAGTCCGGAGCAGGAGGCGGTTCGCGATCGCCCATCGGCGGCAGGCGGCGGCGCAGACCGGCGCGCGCCCGTTTCAAGGCACCGTTGACCGATTCGACCGTCGAGTCGAGCATGTCGGCAACTTCGTCGGCGTGGTATCCGAGTACCTCGCGCAAGATCAACACGGCTCGCTGTCGAGCGGGCAGGACCTGCAGCGCGGTCACGAAGGCGAGCGAAATGGCCTCGGTCTGCTGGTAGCGTGCCTCAGGGCCGAGCGGGATCTGGATCACACCTTCGAGGAGCGTGTCGGGATACGGCTCGAGCCACACGACTTCGCCGAGGCGAGACGGCTCGGGCGGTTCAACTTCGGGCAGGTCCCACTCCCTGGCCGGACGTCGGGTGGCCGAGCGAAGCGCGTTGAGACATCGGTTGGTGGCGATCCGGTAGAGCCAGGTGCGGATCGAGGCGCGACCCTCGAATTCTCCGAGGCCTTGCCAGGCGGCCAGTAGCGTCTCCTGCAGGGCGTCCTCGGCGTCCTGCAAGGATCCGAGCATCCGGTAGCAGTGCGCCTGCAGCTCCCGGCGGTGCGGTTCCGTCAGCTCACGGAATGCTTCGCTGTCTCCGGTCCGCGCCCTGCTGATCAGGTCGGTTGTCACGACTCCGCCCAGCGTCACGTCTCTCGCTCTCCAAGTATAGACACCGGCCGAGTCGCGAACTGGGCGCGCCCCGTTTCTCGACATGGTGGTGTCTGTATCAGTAACGGGCTCGGACGATCCGAGCATCAAAGGAGCCAGAGATGATGCTGAAGGACAAGGTTGCGGTGATCTACGGAGCCGGAGGGGACGTGGGCAGCGCTGTCGCGCGCGCATTCGCTCGTGAGGGCGCGACGCTCTTCCTGAGTGGACGCAACCTTCGCAAGGTGGAAGCGGTTGCGGCCGACATCAACGGCCGTGGTGGGTGCGCCGAGGCAGCGCAGGTCGATGCCCTTGATGAGCGGGCCGTGGACAAGTACGTGGGCGCTGTCGTCGAGAAAGCCGGGACCATCGACGTCTCCTTTTGCGCAATCTCGATCGCCAGCGCGTTGACGAACAAGGCTCCGCTCCTGGATCTCCCAGCAGAGCAGTTTGCGCTTCCAATCACGACTTATACGCAGGCGAATTTCCTCACAGCGCGGAGCGCGGCGCGCCGGATGGTCGCGAGGCGATCCGGTGTCATCTTGACGATCACCGCCACGACGTCTCGCATGGCGTTCCCGAACGTCGGTGGCACTGCGCCGGCGTATGCAGCGGTCGTGGCGCTGACCCGCTCACTCTCGGCCGAGCTCGCACCGCACGGAGTCCGGGTCGTGTGCGTGATGCCGAACGCGATGCCGGAGACGGCAACGATCCACGAAAACTTTGGGCGTTACGCAAAGGCCGCGGGCGTTACCTATGACCAGTACCTCGCGCGTCTCGAGAGCATGGCGCACCTCCGACGCCTGACCACGCTTGCGGAGCTCGCCAATGCGGCGGCGTTCATAGTGTCCGACCAGGCGAGCGCGATGACGGGCACGGTCGTCAATCTGAGCGGTGGCGCCATCGCCGAATGAGGACGGCTGATGCGACTGACGACGCGCAAGAACCGGACAGTCGCGCGGGGGTGACCGGATTATGAACGGAAGGCGGCGAGGTCGCCGTAGGGAGCGATAGCCCTAAATTACAGTTGCCACTTGGGGCGCAATCACCTTCGGCTCGATCCGGAATCCCGTAAGTGATTGATTCTAAAAGGAGAGATGTCAGAGTGGTCGGTTGAGCACGCTATTCGGGCGACTCTCACCCTTACACAATTCCTACACAGTTCTCAGCTTCACTTGCTCGTGTACGAACCGATGTTCGTCGACGCGATGGAACACTGATTCCATTCCGATCGAGGACTCCGGACAGACCCCAAGGTCCTACATCGCGCGCACCACGTTCTCGCGATCCGCTTGTAGCATCACTGGACGCGCGAACGCATCGGGGTGGGTCGCCGACCCGACGTGCCGCAAGACGAAGCACACGCCCATCACTGATGGGGCATTCCGTTGACGGCTACTCCGCGCGCAGTGCGGCCCACGGGTCGATCCGTGTCGGCGCGGCGCGCGGGCAGCCATGCCGCCATCAGTCCCACTGCCAACAGCAGCAGCGTGACGATCGTGAATACGATCGGATCGGTCGACGTCACCCCGAACAGGAACCGCTGCAGCACGCGAGTCACGCCGGCCGCACCGGCGAGGCCGACGATTAGGCCGGCGACGACGACACGGAGCGCGCGCGTGAGCACGAGGCGGAGCACGTCGCCGCGGTCCGCGCCCAGCGCCATGCGCACGCCGATCTCGCGGCGGCGCTGCGTCACGGCGTACGCCATCAATCCATAGAGGCCGCACGTCGCGATCAGCATCGCGGTCATCGCGAACAGCCCCACCAGCAGCGTCCGGAAACGCGGCTGCGCCACCGACGCCGCCACCGCTTCGTCCATCGTCACCGTGCTTTGGATCGGCAAATCGGGCGCGGCGCGGCGAATTTCCGCCCGGATGCCTTCGAGCACGCTGCCGGGTGTGGGCGTGCGCGCGACGAACGCCACGAACCGCAGCAGGAACGGATCGTCGCGTTCCTGCTGGAAGGGCACGTAGATCATCGGCGTCACTGGCTGATCGAGTCCCCTCTGACGGATGTCCGCGACCACGCCCACCACCGTCAGCCACTCGCCGTGATCGCCCAGGCGTACCCGTCGGCCGAGCGCCTCGTCCGGACCACCGGGAAAGTATTCGCGCACGATGCGCTCGCTGATGATCGCCACTTTCAGCGCTGCCGCCGTGTCCTGTGAGGTGAACTCGCGTCCCGCCAGCAGCGGAATCCTCATGGTCTTGAAATAGCCCGACTCGATCTTCGGCGTGCCGGCATTGAGCGTCGACGTCGGCTGACCCTCGATCTCGAAGTTGTCCTGAATGAACATCCTCCCGAACGGCATCGAGTTGATCAGGCTCGCGGACGTCACGCCCGGCAGGTACTGGATGCGATCGAGCACGCCGCGCGCGAACGCACGCATGCGTTCGGGCTCGTCGGCGTAGCGTTGGGGCAGCGTCACTCTCACGGTCTGCACGACGCCGTCGCGCCCGCTCGATTCGAAGCCGGTCGACACCGACGTGAGACGCACGAAGCTGTGAATCAGCAGGCCCGCGCCGATCAGCAGGACGAGCGTTATCGCGATCTGCCCGGCGACCAGCAGCGTCCGCAGCCGCTCGCCCTGACGGTCGGCGGTGGTGCGCGTTTCGCCGGCGTGCAGCGCGAGGCCCTCGCCAAACGCGACCCCGCTGACGCGCAGCGCCGGCACGAGCCCGATCAGCAACGTCGAGACGAGCGACAAGCCGAGGCAGAACACCATCACGCGGGCGTCGATCACGATGCCGCCCAGGCGGGGGAGCAGGGCTTGCGGCACGAGCGGCAGGGTGACGCCGATCGCGAGCCACGCGAGCGTCACGCCAAGCGCCGCGCCCAGCAGCGACAACACGACCGCTTCCGTCAGCAGCTGGCGCACGATCCGCCGGCGTCCGGCGCCGAGCGCCATGCGGACGGACAGTTCGCCGCGGCGCGCGCTGAGGCGCGCCATCTGCAGGTTCGCGACGTTGACGCAGGCGATCAGCAGCACGAACGAGACGGCCCCGAGCAGGATCAGCAGCAGCGGACGCACCGCCTCCGTGCCTTGCTCCTGCAGGCTGACCGTGCGCGCGAGCGTGCGGGCGTTCGCCGCGAATGCGCCGGCCATCGTGAGTGCGCCGGCGGGCGCGATCGACGGATCGTTCACCAGCGCCGTCAATTCCGCTTCGGCGCGTTCCCGCGTCACGCCTGACTTCATGCGGCCCAGGAGGAAGAGGGACGCGTTTCCGCCGGTGTTGCCGGACCAGCGATTGGGCAGAAAGATGTCCGCGTCCGGAAGCGCGCCGAGCCGCGCGATGACCGGTCTGAAGGTGAAGTCCGGCGGCAGCACGCCGACGACGGTGCGGGGAACGCCCTCGACGGTGATGGACTGTCCGACGATCGCCGGATCGGCCTCGAGCGACGTGCGCCACAGCCGATCGCTGACGATCGCGGCGCGATCGTCGTCTGGCGCTGCGGCGCCAGTGAGGAACGCGCGGCCGCGCGCCGGATTGACGCCGAGCGTGGCGAAGAAATTCGGACTCACGCCGAGCGCGGGCAACTGCAGCGGCTCGCCGCGTCCGGTGAGCTGCACGTCGATGGAGGTATAGGCCGCGAGATGATCGAGCGTGGTGACGCGCGGGCGCAGCCCCTCGTACGTCACAGGCGGCCAGGTCGAGAACGTCCTGACGCCGGTCTCGGTCTGCTGCGCTGACGAGACGATGATGAGGCGATCGGGATTGGGATACGGCAGCGGACGCCAGAGCACGCCGTAGGCGACGGAGAAGATCGCGGTGTTGAGGCCGATGCCGAGCGCAAGCGTGGCGAGAGCCGTGAAGGTGAACGCCGGATTCCGCCACATCAATCGCAGCGCGTGACGCACATCCTGCATGAAGGCTTCGGCCGTCGGGAAGGTCCACGGTTCATGCGACTGTTCGCGCAGCCGCAGCTCGAAGAAGAACAGGAGACGTCGGAGCACTGAGCTATTAGACGGCTCGTTGATGGCGGTGATGGGGCGGAGATGTGAAAAGACAGTGACAGGGCGAGCTTCGGGGCAGGGCTGCCTCGATTCAGCGGTTCACGTCGCTGAGTCCTCGGGCTCGTAATGCTTGCACCGCTGCGAACGACGCGGCGCGCTCTCGCGCAGAATCTCGACGTACCCGTCCGTCCCATGCGCCCACCTCAAGAAAATCTCCGTAAGTCGTCTCGAGACATTAAGGGTCTTACACAGTTCTGTGGGCTTTCGTCATCGCACGTTCTCAAACCGCTGACTGCAAACAAGATCGAGGAGCGATTTCGGAGCACGCCGGCGTGTGCGATAATCAGTTCGCGACAGCTCGCAAGTTGTTGATTCTAAATGCGGAGAGATGTCCGAGTGGTTTAAGGAGCACGCTTGGAAAGCGAAGCCTGCGAGGAACATCGAGGGAAGCGCAGAGACCTCAACGCGCACGCCCTCAACGAATTAGCCGCTTGAAAATATCGCTGGGTGTGCCCCTGTAAACCTCCATATTCCTAGGGGTTGTCAAGCCCACGTATCACAGTCCTATCACAATCGAATTTTCATTTAGCGGCATGCCTTGAGACGCCCGCCAGAAGACGCCGATCTCAAGCATCAGTCGCTATGTCTCAAGACATTGCGGCCTCTGCTCGTCTCGCATCGTAAGGCTCGACTAAGCAGTGTGTACAACGGTCTCCTGAACCGCTACCTTAATTAAGGGAGCACGCTTGGAAATTGATTCCGGTCGTAACCGTCCCGTCAGCGTGGTTTGCGGAGCATTGGAAAGATGGGCGGCGACGTTCCCACCTGAATAGTGCCCAGTAACTCAAACCCGTACCGTTCATAGAGCGGGATATTCTTGGGGTTGCTGGATTCGAGATAACCCATCGTACGGTCACGATCGCAAGGGATAAGGGCGTGTTGCATTAAGGCCGCGCCGCACCCTTTGCCCTGTTGAAGCGGATCGACCCCAATGAACGGCAAGAACCAATGCGGCTCCTGCGGATGGTAGCGCGCCATCTGTTCGAATACTGCAAAGACATCCTTTTGGACTGGTGCGTGCCCGGTGCGTTGCAGCAGATCGACCAGCGTATCTTCGTCGGGGCTAACCTAGGGCGGAAGCCACATTGCCGCGCCTGCGTAGCCGTGAACGTAGTAGGCGCTCCCGTGGGCAAACGCTTTGCCTCCGAGTGCCTTGACGAAGTTGGGGAAATGCCGGAGGTACTGCTGTGGATCGGGCCACGTCCAACGCGCCGCGGGATCCGCGCTGAACGCCAATACCACCACGGCGATAATCGATGCTTCATCGGGTGCTGTAGCGGTCTTGATTATCTGTTCTGCCATGGTCTGCCTCCGAGGGGAACCTCTTGGTCGTCCAGCGCGGTTCAGCGCCCGCCGGTTCCCAGGTCGTCCGAACGCCCCTCTTTCACGCGAGGCCACTGGACGATGGGACGTCCATCGGTTCGGTAAGGATGGTCGCCCTTCCACCGCGGCCAACCGGTCGGCGAGTCCTCCCACGTCTCCTGCCGCCCGTAGACAGTCATGTCGAGCAATGCGTAGCTGTTGCCCATCGCCTCGACACCGCGCCGCGTGGTCCAGTAGGTCTCGAAGACTCTGTCGCCTTGTCGCAGGTAGCAAACGATGTGCATCATGCCCACCCGGCGACCGACCAGGAGAGTGTCGAGCGAGTCCTGGGCCGAATACCAAGGCATCTTCCATTCCATGAAGTCGCGGTAGCGGGCACTCTCTTCGTAGGGGCCCTGGCAGAACGTGGCGTAAGTGACGTCACGGGAATGCAGGAAGGACAGCTCGCGAACCTGCGACGTATACAAGGTGCAACCCTCGCATTGCTCCGCCGCCGAGTGGGCGGTATGCCACATGAAGTAGTAGGCAATGAGCTGTCCACGACCCTCGAAGGCGTCCAGCAGCGTCACGGCCCCGCATTCGCCGATCAGCGGCGTCGCGCCATCCACCTCGACCATCGGGAGCCGCCGGCGGGCGGCTGCAATCGCGTCGCCTTCTCGCGTGTGAGCTTTCTCCCGAACCCGCAATGCGTCCAGCTCCGCCTGGAAGGTGCTCCGATCGACCACCGCAGGTACTCCAATTTCGTTTCTCATGGCGTTTTTCCGCCTCCATCGGCCACTAATTCAGGTCAAGTATCGCTCCCTTCATTCGGCTCGAATTTTCAGCGCTTGTCGTATTCGTCATGGCGGCGCAACCAGAAGCCGCTCGTTTCGTTGCGCCCGTTGGGCGCGCGGTCGAGCCACTGGTACATGCCCCAGAGACCGTCCACTCCCCGCGAATAGGCGGAATAGGTATGGTAGATGACGCCGTCCTCGAGCGAAAATGCGCTCAGGCCCGACCTATCGCGCTGGAACGTCGCGGTGTCGGTTCCGGTCATGGCCGCGATATTGGCTTCGGCCCCCTCGCCACCACCCTCCTGATCTGCGCGCCACGCGAACACCGGTTCGCGCCGGTAGTTGTATTCGATGCCCCCTGCCGTTGATGCTCCTCGGTGAACGCAACGTTGAAATCGAAGTTGAAGTCGCCGCCGCGCGAGGACGCCCAGGGAAACGTCCACCCCATCCGCCGCTTATACGCCTGCAGCTTTTCGAGCGGCGCGCGCGACACCGCCCAGAGCATCACGTCATGGTTGGCCAGGTGCACGGTGCGCGTCTTGCGTTTGCGCGCTGGCGCCGCCACGCCAGTGCACGACGTGTAGCGGTCGCGACCCCGCTAAGGGCCTGGGGATCGCCGAGTCGATCGAATCTGCATCGAAATAAGGTCGATAGGGAGTGAAGGCGGGCGGCAACGCAGCGCGCGCTCAGCCTCCCCTTGCATGCCGCTAATCCGTGTGTTATATATTGAACCACATGGTTCAGTATACCCGGACCGACTTCGATGCCTCGTTTGCCGCGCTCTCGGACGCCACCCGACGCGGCGTTCTGGAGCAGCTCGGGCGTGCAGACGCTTCGATTACCGACCTTGCCGAGAAGTTCCACATGACCCTCACGGGCATGAAGAAGCATGTCGGCGTCTTGGAGCAGGCGGGGCTCGTCACCACGGCGAAGGTCGGGCGCGTGCGGACCTGCAAGCTCGGCCTACGCCGGCTGGAGGAAGAGGCGGCATGGATCGAAGGTACCGCCAGCTATGGGACGCACGCTTCGACGGGTTGGACAAGGTTGTCGAGGAATTGAAACGGAAGGAGAGGGTCGATGGACGCAACAAGAGGAAGTGAGCCCACCCCCATGAAGAACCGCACGACGGTGGAACGGAAGTCCGAGCGTGAGCTCGTCGTCACGCGAACTGTCAACGGTCCGGCGCGCATCGTGTTCGAGGCGTGGACCAAGCCCGAGCTGTTCAAGCAGTGGTGGACGCCGAAGTCGATGGGCATGTTCCTGCGTTCCTGCGAGATGGATGTTCGTGTTGGAGGCAGGTACCGTTTGGTGTTCGGCCACGATGCCTCAAACCCTGACGAGTTCTTCGGTAGGTATATCGAAGTGACACCGCACTCGCGCCTCGTCTGGACCAATGACGAGGGTGGTGACGGTGGGCCCGTCACCACGGTGACCTTCGAGGAAAAAGGTGGCAAGACGCTGCTGGTCATGCACGAGCTCTATCCCTCGAAGGAAGCTCTCGACGCTGCCGGCACCGGGGCGGCGGATGCGATGGGCGAGACGTTCGAGCAACTGGACGAGCTTCTCGGCACCCTGGGCGCGAGCGTGGGACGGTCATGAAGTCGTCGATCTCGCGGTCGGCCGCTTGAGGATCAGCGGTTTCAACTGAACCGGAATGCGGTTAGGCCCTCTTCAACCACGCGGGTCTGAACCTGAACCGCTGACGCGCGTCGAGATTGCACAGAGGCGAGACTAACCGAGCGAAAGAACCGGTCCACCGGCATCCGTATGCGTGCGCTCGTGCCAGACCAGCTGAATGCGAAACGGCGCTGGTGGAACCGGCAGCCGTTCGTCCTAGGCTCAAACAAGGAGAGTGACCCATGCGGAAGATTGTCGTCGGCGCCATGGTTTCCATGGATGGCGTCATGCAGGCGCAGTTCATCAAGATTCTGCAGCGTAGTGCTGCGAACACCCTTGCCACTGTCAACGAGCGAACAGATTCTGGATGGGAACAATGCTGGCGTTGGTCGTGCCGTCGGTTCCGGGCGACGCCACTGCTGGCCGCGTGCCTGTTGGCCGAGAGTTGAATTATCGGCACAGACGATTCCGAGGTATAAGGGGCGAAGTCGTGCGGACCCAGTCACGCGCCTCGAGCCTGGAGAATGCGCTGCGAGGATCTGGAGGAGCTTTGAACTGCGTCATGCCCCTGCAAACCACCACGCGAACCAACTGCCAGGTTTCGTGCATTTCTGATTAGAGGTCAGCCATGCACATCCCACTAGGCGAGGTGCTTTCAAAGCTGCCGCTTCCAGCCAACTCACGCTGGCCGGAAGGAGTGTGGGACGTGGAAGCGTTCTCACACGGATCCATGTCAGTCGTTCTCTTTGCTCCGCGCGGAATCGATTACCAGACCTCACACGAACAAGACGAGCTATACGTTGTTTTCAAAGGGAGCGGTGTGCTTGTCGTCGGAGCAAACCGAATCTCTTCTCCGAAGGGGATGTCTTGTTCGTCCCAGCCGGCACCGTCCACCACTTCGACGACTTTGCGGACGGGCTCCTTACTTGGGCAGTGTTCTGGGGGCCCAAAGGTGGCGAGACCGGGGGCGGAGGTCCACAACATGACCTGAGCCGCGGGAATGCGTCCAGCTAGTGTTCCAAGGGTAGGTGCCAGCGCTCTCTAACCCCTCCATCGAGCGGCCAGCTCATGTCGAACGTTGATATGGTTGTCACTTGTCAAGTCAAGGTGCCATTCGATACCGCGCTGCTGGTGGCTGATCGGCCCCTTGAGCATTGGCGCGGCGACATACGCGGAACGGATCACACCCTTTTCGTGTCCCCGGATCTTGACGATCACAGTAGCGCGGTCTTCAATCGCAAGGGCGAGGCGATCCTGCCGACACCAACTTTCACTGAAGAGTACGTGCAGCGCGCTGTTGCTGCTTCAGAGGGACTCCTCGCTCGGTCTTAGGGGCGATGAGGTCGACTGGGAGACTAATCAGATGATTTACCTGACGCAGCTGATCCATGTCCGCGAAGGCCGCGAGGCCGACTTCCAGCAGTTCGAAGAGATCGTTCTTCCTCGGTTGAGCCGGTTATCCGGTGAGCTTCTGCTGCGTCTTCGCCCCGACCAGGCGTCCAAAATCGGTGGATCCGTCGAGTTGCCGTATGAAGTGCATATCGTCCGCTTCGAAACCGAGGAAGGTCTCGCTCGCTACTCCAACGACGAGGAGCGGCAACGTTGGCTACACCTCAAGGATCAGTCCGTCCGCAGCGCTCTTTTGATAAAGGGTGCGCTAATGTGATCACACGTGCCAAACCCTGAGACAGGGGCGCGCCCGACGCGGGGATCAGCTAGCAATTTTCGAGTAGTTAGCGAAGCACCTGAACACACAGCCTGGCGGGCGGATCGCCGTGGAGGACGCGTGCGCCAGCGCGACGTGTCTGGTGGCCGAGCCCTCCCTGTATCGCCTCAGTGGAGGGCGCGCGCGTTCACCCGCATAAACATTGAGCTGATTATCTTCAAAAAAGAGGTCGAGGGAGTGCGCGAGGAGGGCGCGACGTTGTAAACGCTGCGGCGTTTATCCCAACCCATGCCGCTGACCTGCGGCACGCGCGAGTCACGATACCACCGAGCGCGAGGGGCGCGCGAGCACGGCCCGGTGCCGTCAGGTGCCGGCTTGTTGACGCCGCTCACTGCCTCGCGCAACGACCGCCGTCGAGTGTTAGGCTGAGACCCTGAGGCCGAGTCGCGTCGCTATGCCTCTCAGGGCCTTGACTGTCACCGCCACGGACGGCACGAATCGCCGATGCGCCGTCAGACTCAGCCATCGTCATCAATCATGGTCACAACTTCCTTGGATTCCCGTTCAATCCACCAGACCGAGCTCGAGCGCCTTGAGGACGGCACGCGTGCGGTCGCGGACGCCGAGCTTCGCAAGAATGTTGGACGTGTAGTTCTTGACCGTCCCTTCGGCCAGGCGCAACGCGTCGGCAATCTCGCGGTTGCTGTAGCCTCCCACCAGGAGCCGGAGAATTTGCACTTCTCGATACGACAGGGCCTCCACAGGCTCGGCCGCGTTCGAAGGCTCCGCGCGCACGCTCCGTAGGGCGCGCTCGGTCAAGGCCGGCTGAATCACGGTGCCTCCGTCCGCCACAAGGCGTACGGCCGCGGCCAACCGTTCCATGGTCACATCCTTCAGCAAGAACCCCTTCGCGCCGGCCCGCAGACACTCGAGGAGCGCCTCGTCATCGTCGAACGTCGTCAGGACAATCGTTGGTGGCTGTCGGCCGCTCTCCGCCAGCGCGCGCAGCAGCTGTGGACCGGTCATGTGGGGCATGCGCACATCAAGGAGAAGCACGTCTACCGTGCTGTCACGCAGCACCTGCAGTGCCTGTTCGCCGTCAGCAGCTTCGAACGCCATCCGCAGGTCCGGTGTCAGGGCCAGGAGGCTGCACAAGCCCTGGCGCACCAGTGTCTGATCGTCAACGACTCCTACGCGAATCATGCGCTTCTCGCCGCGCGTGGCACCCACGCATGGATCGTGAATCCGGCCCCTGGTGCGCTGTGCAGGTCCAGGCGACCGCCGATCTGCTCGAGGCGCTCGCGCATACCCGTCAATCCATGACCCAGGGTGATGGTCTCGGTACCGCGGCCGTCATCATGCGCTTGCACCTCGATCTCTCCGAGTCCGCCAACCAGGGACACCCACACGTTGCGAGCGTCCGAATGTCGTGCGGCGTTGGTCAGGGCCTCCTGAACGCAGTGAAACACGGTCTCTGCGTGCGCCGGGTCGTCGACCGTGAGGTCCTCGGGAATCGTGAGGTGCACGCGAGGATGAGGCATGCCCGAGGCGAGCGATCGAAGCGCGATCTCGAGCGCGATCGGTGCCTCCGCTCTCAGCGATCCGACGACGGTGCGGGTCGTTGACAGAAGCTCCCGCGTCAGGCGTTGCGCAGCGACAATCGGATCGACAACCGAGCCCTGAGCGCGATGACTGGCCACTTCGAGCTGCAGGCTCAACGCGGTCAACTGGTGCCCAAGGTCATCATGAAGGCCTCGAGCGATGCGCAGTCGCTCTCGATGGCGGCTGTTTTCCGCCAGCAAGGTTTGTGTGGCCATGAGTTCCGCGTGCACGCGCAGCAGCGCGCGTCGAGATCGAAACTCGCTGATTGCCAGCGTGGCGGCGCCCAGGGCGAACACCTGCAAGCTGAGGTACATCGCCAGACCACCCAGCGAGCTCAGCGGCCGCTCGAGTGTGGCCGAGATGAGTCCCGCGGCCGCGGTCTGGCCCACGACGAGCAGCCAGGTGTGTGGAAGCGACAGGCAGAAGGGCGCCTGTCCGGCGATGATCACAAAGAGTGCGGGCTCGAAACCGTAGCTGCTCCACGCCGTAATCACGAGAGCGCAGCCGACCTCAACAGCGAGCGCGGCAATCTCGAGCGTGCCCCGTTTCAGCTCCCACGGTAGCCGCGTGTTCACCCAGAACGCGAGACCGAAGACTGCCTGTGCGGCCGCCCAGCCGAGGTGCAACTCCGCTCGCGAGTGCAGCGTAGCCAGACCGGCAATCCCGGAGAGCGCCCACGTCAGCAGGCCGATGAGCATCAGCCGGACCTGCGTCCGTTCGCGTCGTGGCATGAGTGACCTTGCGCCTCAGCCAGTATAGCGACCACGCGCCGAGCAGCACGTGCCGAAAGTCATGCGGGATCTAATGACTTCCGGAACTAGCCGACCTTCGGTGTAGCACTGACGATAGGGCTGCGTCTGCGATCGGGAGGTTGTCATGACTCTACGCCCGCGCGTGCTGTCGTTCGTGTTCATCGCGTCGACCATGCTTCCGGTTCCGGTATGGGCACAAGCCGACCAGACCCAGGCTTCTTCGGCGGGCCCTGTCGCGGCACCTGGACGCGAGGCCGACTCGCCCCCTCCAGGCATCGACCCCTCAACATGGGCGCGTGTGCCAAAGCAGGTGGAACAGGATCCGTTCGCCCTCACGACGATTGGCATTGAGGTCAGCGCCTTTACGCCGGTGGCGTCCGGGTGGCCGTTCCCGTCATCAGACGGACGCTTCCAGCGCGTGGGGGCCCCGCGGCTGAGGCAACAGGACGTCTACATCGGCGCGCTGCACTTCTTTGGTCACGCGGACATCTTCGTCTCGTTCCCGCTCGGGTCGCTCAGCGCCAGCGCGATTGATGGCCGGTCGATCAGTCTCAACCACTCGGTGGCTGCCGGCGCCAAGGTCTATCCATGGGCCCTTCGACCGGGAACACTGCGTCCGTACGTGTCGACCAGCTTCATGACCCGCACGTTCGAGATCAGCGATGGCGCGAGTTCCAGTGCGAATGTCGGTCAACTGTCTCGTGCGGTGGTGCCGGTCGGGGCGGGTGTGGCGTGGCGAACCCCCTTCGGCCTCGTCGCCGACGCGCAAGTGCAATACGTGCCGGGCTCGGCGACGATCGGCAGCGGAGTCGTGCCCAGGCCGCTCGCTGAGCTGAGCGAGCCCTACGTCAGTGAACGCATCGACTTGAGTGGAGTTCGATTCGTCGCGGGCCTCAAATGGAGCCGCCACCTCGGCGCCACGGCTGCGCCCGGATATCGCGAGGCGAAAGCGCGCACACTGCAAGCTCGAATCGACAACGGAAGCATCAGTGGTGTCAACGTTGCCGTCGGTCCCTCGACGCGTCTCGTCAACAACACCTCCGCGTACTTCAACGATCGCCGCCCTTACCTGCGCGAACAGTTCGACGCCGGCCTCTTCCCTCACGCCAGCGTTGGGTATTACGCATTCGTGCCGGACGCCGAGGTCAGGCTGGCCTACCGCCGAATCACCGCGGACGCCAGCGCCTTTGGCGCACGGCTTGAAACGCAACAGAGCGGTCTGTTCCTCGAAGCCCTGAAGTTTTTCGACCTGGACCTCTACGGATTCGTGCCGTTCGTGGGAGCGGGGGTCGGCTACGGTCGGTTGCGCGCCATGGATCACGCGTCGGGCAACAGCGTCACAGCCCGGGACTCCGTGTGGATGCTCTCGATTCCGTTTGGATGGGACATCCGGCCGAATCCGGCGAGCGCCTGGCTCGTGCGCACCAATCTACGCTGGGTTCCGCGCGCGCGGATCGACTTCCCGGGCGCCGGTGTTGGACTCGATCTTGGCGGCCTCGAGTTCGATTTCATCCAGTTCGTGCTGTTCCCAGAACGGCTTTTCAAGCGATAGCTGGTCGATGGCCTTGAAGGAATCGGTTCAGATCATCGTGGTGAGTTTTGTGGCGAGGCGTCTCTGGGCGGTCCACCGCCTGTCAGTCCCGCTCATCCGCTACACGTCCCACTCGTCCTCCATTCGTTGGCGCGGCGGCCGGCTCACGCCATTCTCTTGAGCATGAAGATACAAGAAGACCGTATACGAACAACGGGAGAGCGTGTGGATCGCGTGCGTCGCTGGCGACTCGCGGCGGCATCGATATTGATTGTCCTGGTGTCCGGAGGCCTGGGCTCACAGATCCCGCCATTGAACGTCGGTATCACTCCGACCGTCAAGGTTCGCGCGGCTCAAGGACCGCATCCTGATCAGTGGCCGGCGTACGGCGGCGACCCTGGCGGCCAACGTTATTCAGCCCTCACGCAGATCGCTCACCAAAACGTCGGCGACCTACAGGTCGCCTGGACGTACCGTACGGGTGAGTTAGGACAGGGTGCGGCGTCGGCCTCATCATTGACGTTCGAGGCTACTCCCATCCACTTCGACGGGCGCCTGTATTTGAGCACGTCGTACGGCAAAGTGATCGCCCTCGATCCAACCACGGGCGCCGAGCTGTGGGCGTTTGACGCCGAGATCGATCGCAGCACGGATTACTCCGAGGTCACGTCGCGTGGTGTGTCGTCGTGGCGCGATACTCGGGCGCGGGCGGGCATGGCTTGCGCGGCGCGCATCTTTGTCGCGACGATCGATGCGCGCCTGATTTCTCTGGACGCACGATCAGGCCAGCCCTGCGCCGACTTCGGGATGAGTGGGCAAGTCGACCTCGCGCTGTACGCCGGGGACCGGTCGCGCGCGGAGCCGCGGAGACTACCAGGCCACCTCGCCGCCGGCCATCCTCCGCGATCTCGTCATCGTCGGATCCTCCATTGGTGACAACTGGAACGTCGATACTGGTAGCGGCGCTGTTCAAGCGTTCGATACCCGCACGGGAGCGCTGCAGTGGAGTTGGGAACCGATCCCGCGCGGGCAATGGCACGCAGGCCGCACGGGTGCGGCCAACGCGTGGTCGGTGATCTCGGTGGACGCGCACCGGGATCTGGTGTTCGTGCCGACGACAAGTCCGAGTCCTGACTTCTATGGTGGCCTTCGCCCTGGGGATAATGCCGATGCAAATTCCGTAGTGGCGCTGCGTGGATCCACAGGAGAGCGCGTCTGGGCTTTTCAGACCGTGCATCACGACTTGTGGGATTACGACATCGCCGCGCAGCCGGCTCTCGTCACCGTCACGCACGACGGTCGGCCTGTCAAGGCCGTCGCGCAAGCGACCAAGATGGGCGCGATCTTCCTTCTCGATCGTTCGACGGGCCGGCCGCTGTTCCCTGTCGAAGAGCGTCCAGTTCCCGGGACCACCGTCGACGGCGAGACGAGCGCAGCGACGCAACCCTTCCCCACGATGCCACGACTGCTCATGCCGATCGGCGCGGTGACGCCGGAGACAGTGTGGGGGCTGACTGATGCCGATCGCGCCGAGTGTCGTGCCATCGTTGCTCCGTACCGATCGGAGGGCATCTACACGCCGCCAAGCCTCGAGGGGACTATCATGTATCCGGGTAATGCGTCTGGGACGAACTGGGGCAGCGTTGCGTTTGACTCGGAGCGGCAACTGCTGATCGCCAATACCAGCCGCCTGACGACGCTCGTCCAACTCGTGCCCCGCCACGACTTCGAGCGCGAGCGCGCTGAGTCACGCAAAAAGGGCGAGGACTGGGAGTACGGGGAACAGCGTGGTGCGCCGTATGGTATGCGACGCCGCACGCTTCTTACGTCGAGGGGCATGCCGTGCACGCCGCCGCCTTGGGGCACGCTGGCGGCTGTCGATCTTGCGAGCGGTGAAGTACGTTGGGAGATCCCATTCGGGCGGCTACCTGATGGACACCCGGCTCTACCCGTTGTCGGCGATCAGCCGATCGGTCTGCCAAACGTCGGCGGTCCGCTGGCAACGGCATCGGGGCTGGTGTTCATAGGCGCATCGATGGACGCGCGGTTTCATGCATTCGACATCGAAACGGGTCGCGAATTGTGGCGGACCAAGCTGCCGTTCGCGGGCATGGCGACACCGATGACCTACATGGCGGCCGACGGGCGTCAGATGATCGTCACCGCCGCAGGTGGTCACGGCAAGTACAGCTCTGGAGTCGGCGATTTCGTTGTCGCCTTTGCGTTGCCTGCGCCTTAGCAATATGACCATTTCGCAGCCCCGTGTGCGCCTCGTTGGAGCATGGCTCGTGGGCAGTACCCTGTGCGGGCTTTTGTTGTTCACCTACAAACATCTGGACAACGTCGCGCGCCAGGATACGACGCCGTTCTACATTCCGTTAATTGAAGAGTTCACGGGCGCATACGGAGCCATCATCGTCTTTGCCGTCGTGCAGTGGCTCGCGCGACAACTCCGAGGACGCCGAAACACGTGGGTCACAAGTCTCACCTGGCATGCGTGTGCCCTTTTGCTGTTCTCGGCGATGCACACGACGCTGAACTGGACGTCGCGTGAGATGCTGTTCCGGCTCGTGGGCCTCGGCGATTACGACTACGGCCTGATGTCGATCCGCTATCTGATGGAGTTCCCGATCGACGTGATCCTCTACACGCTGTTCGTAGGCGGCGTGTGGCTCTTCCGCGAATCGGCGGCGCAGCGCGAAGCGGCGCTGCGTGCCGCGCAGCTGGAGAGCCAGCTCCGCCACGCCCAGCTCCAGGGCTTGCGACTGCAGCTTCAGCCCCACTTCCTGTTCAATGCGCTCAACACGATATCGGCCACGATGTACGACGACCCGCCGGCGGCGGATACGATGCTGTCGCGGCTCGCGGAGCTCCTTCGGGTATCGCTCAAAACAACGCGAACACAGGAGGTGACCTTGGCAGCTGAGCTCGAGGCGCTCGAGCCTTATGTGGCGTTGCTGCGGGGCCGCTTCGGTGACCAGCTCTCGTTGCGGACCGAGGTGGAGGAGGGGCTGCAGCGCGCGCTTGTGCCGTCGCTCATCCTGCAGCCGCTGATCGAGAATGCCGTGCGGCATGGCAACCTGACACGGCTCGGCATCGGAAAAATCGATGTCATCGCACGGCGCGTCGGAACTCGGATCCGGATCGAGGTCGAAGACGATGGGCCTGGACCAGCAGCCGGCGTCTCGGTGACCTCAAAGGGCATTGGAATCAAGGGAACGATCGAGCGGCTGCGGCTGCTGTACGGCGATGCGCAGCGCTTCGAGACGCACTCTCTCGATATCGGGTTCCAGGTCGCGTTCGAGATACCGCTGCGTCTCGTGGACGCCGCTGCCGTGAGGCGTGACGACGGGTTGAGTACCGAGGAGGCCGTCCATGCGCGCGCTGATTGCGGATGATGAAGCTCCGGCTCGGGCAAAGCTTCGACGATTGGTCGCTGCCGAGTCTGATGTCGAGATCGTCGGCGAGGCATCGAACGGCCGCGAAGCGGTCGATCTACTCGCACGCACGCGTCCCGACGTGGTGTTCCTCGACATTCAGATGCCGCTCCTCGACGGCTTCGGCGTGATCGAAACGGTCGGCATCGATGCGATGCCACGAGTCGTGTTCGTCACCGCCTACGACGAACATGCGTTGCATGCGTTCGAGGTGCAGGCACTCGACTATCTCCTAAAGCCATTCGCTCCAGAGCGGTTCCGAGCGGTGATGGCGCGCGTGCGGCGCGAACTGGCGCGCGGAGCTCCGGCCGACATCGCAGCACAGCTTGCAGCGTTGCTTGACGCGACGACCCCGCATCGTTACTTGCAGCGCATTCTGGTGCAACGCGAGGGGCGCGCGGTTCTCGTCCCCGTGCAGCAGATCGATCGGCTCGAGGCCGATCGCAACGACGTGCGTGTCCATACACGCGGTGGCACACAGATTGTTCATGGGACGCTCGGCGAGCTGGCCGAGCGCCTCGATCCGGCAGTGTTCCTGCGCGTAAACCGCTCGACGATCGTCCGGCTCGACGCTATCAAGGAATTTCAGCCGTGGTTCCACGGCGACTACCGCATCCTTCTACACGATGGCTCGGAGCTGATGTGGAGCCGCCGCTATCGTGCGAAAAGCCGAAGCGCCTTCGAGCTTGGCCGCGACGCCGATCGCCGGGTCAACTCGAAAAGCTAAAGACGCCTGTCGAATCTTCTGCCTTCCTTAAAGCTCGGCTGCACTTTCGTCCCGTTCATCTGACCCACGTCCCGCTCGTCCTCCATGCACTTGGCGCGAGGGCCGTTCGCGTCATCCTCATCGCGGTTGGGCGATGTTCGCGTCTTTACGCACCTGTGGCCGCCAGAGATAGATGCCGAGCGCAATCAAGCCAGTAAACGGGATGTCAGTAAACCATTTGCTCCAATAACGCTCCGGCATCATCGTCGCCTGCACGGCCATGATGAGCGCATGTGCCAAGTTGGCCCACATCGTGAAGGTCAGAAATGACGTGTACGCCACCGGATTGTTCGCGGCAATCAAGAAAAATACGCCCCAGACGATGTAGATCGTAAAGAGCATCGGCGGAACGTGGCAGGGTTCGCCGCCGCAGACGACACCGTTCCAAATCACCCAGTTCAGGCGTCCAGCGGCTGCGGCCGGCGTCGGATCGGCCAGGAGCGGCGTTTGAAGCACGAAACCTATGAGAAGCATCGGAAACAGAACGAGAGACACGACGCCGTACGCGCGCAAGAACGTCGACAGTCTCGCGAGATTCCTGATTTCGCTAGTCACCATCGCGTATTCGCCTCATTGAGCGCTGATGTGCTGTGTCACACGCCTCCGACGCCGCGACAGTCAGTCGTACGACCGTGAGATCGATTCGTACGTTAGCGGACTTGTCCCAGCGCTGAGCGCGGCGGAGTCTTCGCGTACCCCAATGCTTCTGCGATCTTGCCGCCACGCACTCGAATCAAGGTTACGCCACGCACAGAGTCCTGATGCCCGTCGCCGAAGCGATAGCGCCAGCGGTTGATGGCCCACTCACCGCAGACCGTCAGATCTTCGACTTCGAACGACCCCCCAGCGTCGGCAACCATTGCCTGCCAGAAGCGCACGTTTGCGTCATACCCCTCGACACGTTCACCGTCCGGCGCCGGCTGCATGGCCTCCATGACGCAATCGTCTGCGACGAGGTCAGGGATGGCGCTCGGGTCTCTGCGCGTGAACGCCTCGATGAAACGCTGGACGACAGTCCGCGTCGTGTGCTCGGGTTCGCTCGATGCGTCTGCTCGACTCGTGGCCACAAGTCCTCCTTGTTCTGCGCTCAGTCGACAATCCCGCCGGTGAGATTCGCGGCGGTACCAGTCATCGCACTGGCGCGATCCGAGGCCACGAAGGCCGCGACGTTCGCCAGTTCAGCCAACCTCGTGGACTGCCGTCGGTGGGTGAAACCTTCAGCCAACGATTGAAATTGCTCACGCGTCATGCCCATTGGCTTGGCGTGCAACTCGAACACGACGTCGATCGTCGCGGTCTCCGGCAGGCCAGTTGTTCGCAAGACGACCGATCGCACACCTTCAGACGCGAGTTCTGCGGAGAGGCCGCGCGACAGGTGCTCCATCGCTGCCCACGCCGGCCCCATGCCACTAACGAGCGTGAGACCAAGTCGAGCGGGCTCGGGCGTATGCATCAAGATCACACCCGAACGTTGCGCCGCCATCCTGCGGGCGGCGGCGCGCGCGGTGATGAATTGCGACCGTGCATACGTGATCACGGGCAAGGCAAAGCTATCGACCGCGAGCTCGATCAGCGGAATGCCTTGGATTCCCTGCTGCGGTATGCCGATCGCGTTGAAGGAAATGTCGACGTGACCCGCGGACTTGATCACGTCGTCCAAATGTCGCTCGACAGCGGTCTCGTCGAGTGCGTCGACCTGCGCAGCCTGAGCCACCCCTCCATCGGCAACAATCTCCTTGACCACGTGTTCCACAGCTTCGGGCCGTCGGCCTGTCGCGAAGACGCGTGCCCCCTCCTTGGCGAACGTACGAGCGACGATGCTCCCCACAGCCCCGCCTGCCCCATACACGACGGCAACTTTATTGGTCAGTAGCACCGATTCTCTCGTCTGGAATGACTGCCGATTGTCGCCACGTCGGCCATCAGTCCCCGAATACCTGATACGACCCGACTTCCGCGAGCGTCATGACCACTGGTAGTTCGCTGCAGCGCCTTTCGACAGCCGCCGCAAATGTCTTGAACGCAGGCAGTTCGGACAGCGGATTGTGCCCATTTCGCTCGTGCGACACGATGTGCACGAAGCTGACGCCGTCCGCGAGCTTGAACGAGGCGTACCGCAACCCGGACGGCCGGTTTGCGGCGAGCTGTTCGAATACTCGTTTGATGTCGCGTTCGTTCTCCGCCACGTACTCGGGTTTGACCTTGTAGCGCACCATCACCTTCTTCACGCTGCCCTCCTGTCAGTATCCCGGCAGACGAGTGATCACGGGTGTATCAGTTGTCGGGACCGCGCTCTCAACTGCCATTACGCGCGCGGGCTCGTCGGAGATACGCGTGCGCGGCGGAAGGTCGTCCAGCTGCACCGCTGCGGCCGCCGTCAGCACCCATGGGCAGTGTGTGTAATCGACGATGCTGACGATGTTTCGATCGGAGGGGCCGATGCGGATGATCGCCTGCGGGGCCCAGACGTCCTCCCCTGGCTGCAGAACAATGAGAACCGGCTCGCCGTCCACCTGGCCTGACGCAATCCGCCAGGGACGGGTCAACCGGTCGTAACGGTCAAAGGACGGTGCACCTTCGAGCGGCCCGGCAAAGCGGTCGGCGACCACCAGTCGCGCGTCGACCGCGATTAACTCCCGGAGACCATTCCAGTCCTTGCGATTGAATCGGTCGATGTAGAGATCGCGAAGCCGCATCGACTCGGGAGTCGGTGCCCGACGTGGCGCTCCGGCCGGTACGGAGCCTGCCGCGAGCTTCGAGCGGCCTCGATTCAGCGCGGCTTTCACACCACCCACCGTGCTGCCAACGAGCTCGGCGATCTCGTTCAGCGAGCAATCGAACACGTCTTTCAACAACACGCACGCGCGCTCTTTTGCTGGAAGCGTCAGGACGAGATGCTCGAGTGCGCGCTCTATTCCCTGCCCTTGAGGATCGGTCGGGACGACAGAGTCCGGCACGGCGGCTTCGGCTTCAGCTGCGCGACGGACGTGGCGTCGCCGGAGAGAATCAATGCACTGGTTGTGCGCGAGGCGAAACAGCCACGGAGCCAGCGGCTTCGTGTCATCGAAGGTCTCAAGCTTCCGGTAGGCGTGAAACAGGGCGTCCTGAACGACGTCCTCGCCATCGAGAACGGAGCCGACCATCCGTGAACAGTAGCGGTGCAACTTCGGACGCAGGTGCGCAATCGTCTCGAGGAACGCGAGATACCGCGCCTCGAAAGGACCAGAGACGTCAGCCTGCACGTTATCTACGTCTATCTGCTTGGACCCAGCGGCTCGTGGGGCGGGACCACGACCGCTTCCTTCGGCGTCCTCCCTGACACGTCGGAGCTGTTGCGACCATAACCGCCCGAATCCCTCGACTGATTGTTTCATCACAGCTGCGCCGGCCGAGGACCGACATCCCCCTGAAGGAATCTACGAGACTGCTTCGACAGTCCCTAATATCTATACGCAGCCGTTGGCCGCGGGGATACGCGCCGGCGAACTCAACATCCCCGACTCTTGCAGGACGGCTCGGTCAACAACATGACGAATGCCTCATCGCTGACGACCATGCACGCCGCCTTGTCGTCCGCAAACCTCGGATTGAAGGTGAAGCCGACTCCTTATGCTGATCGCGCGCTCTTTAGAAACAGACTGTTCGCGGCAGCGACAATCATCGATTGGCAGGTCCTAGGCCGTCGCGACGATCGGCCAGCTCGTCCAGGACACGATGGTGCGCGCCTTGGCGCAGCCTCGATCGCTTACTGGACCGTCGATGAATCCATCCAGATGACCTCCCAGTGATGACCGTCGAGGTCGAAGAAGCTCCAGCCGTACATGAAATTGTGCTCCTGCTTGGCCATGGCGTGCTTGCCACCGGCGGCGATGGCCGTCTTGACCATCTCATCCACTTCGGCCCTGCTGCCGCATGACAACGCGAACAGCCCCTCCGTGTCCTTCGCTGTGTTGCAGACGCGCCGATGCGTGAACGTCTTGAAGAACGGTTCGGTCAGGAGCATGACGAACGCCTCGTCGCTGACGACCATGCAAGCAGCCTTGTCATCGGTGAACCTCGGATTGAATGTGAAGCCGAGTGCAGAGAAGAACTGGATCGACCTGTTCAGGTCGCGGACCGGCAGGTTGACGAACATTCTCCGTGGGACGTTGGCGAGCATCCACGACCCCTGTGTGCGAGCGAAATGCGTTCAACCGTAAAGACTGCTGCCGCACACGAGAATCATCGGTCCCGGAATTCCCGGTTGGTCGGCTGTGTTGTTCAGCTTGGCTGCTGCACATCGCGAGGTGACGCACCGATGATTTCTGCGGCGCTGCGGAGTCTATCCCTCAGAGTCGGAGCGGAAAAACCTACGGGCCTCTCACAGATGCCCGTGGACTGGCTTCAGGGTCCGGTGGAAAGTGAGGAGCTGATGCCGCCACACAGAGTCGTCTCTCGTGAAGAATGGCTGAAAGAGCGCATCGCTCTCTTAAAACGGGAGAAGGCCTACACGCGCGAGCGCGACGAGATCAGCCGGCAGCGGCGTGAGCTCCCTTGGGTCAGGGTCGAGAAAGAATATGTCTTCGACGGGCCGGAGGGAACGATCACGCTCGGTGACCTTTTCGACGGCCGTAGCCAGCTCTTCATCAAGCACTTCATGATGGGTCCGAGCCAGGACACGCAATGCGTGGGATGCTCCTTCGAGGTTGACCACATCGAAGGCGTCCAGGTACATCTGCACGACCATGACCTGACGTATGCAGTGGTCGCGCGCGCACCGATCGATGAGATCGAAATGGTCCGCAAGCGGATGGGTTGGCGTTTTCGCTGGGTCTCCTCCTTCCACTCGGACTTCAACTACGATTTAAACGTCTCGTTTACGCCCGAGCAGGTCGCGGCAGGACGTGCCTTTTACAATTACGAGTACGTCAATCCCTGGTTAGAGGATCGCTCCGGCGACAGCGTGTTCGTCAAAGACAACGCCGGCCAAATCTTCCATACCTATTCAACGTTTGGTCGCGGAGGCGAGGAGTTCCTGGGCGCCTACCGGTATTTCGACATGACCCCCAAGGGGCGCAGCGAGAACGGGCCCTATCACACCCTCGCCGATTGGGTGCGGCCGCACAATCTGTACGGGAAGGCGGGCGTTGTCGAAGCCAACGGGCGCTACCATGCCACCGGCTGCGCATGCGCGGTTCACGAGACCACGACGCCCTGACGTCAATGGAATCGGTGCCCAACTGCCGGAATTGGCAGGGGCGTGTGACCGTGGGTTGTGAGCGCGGTCCATGTCGATTCGGAAGAGCCCCATTCGATATAAGAATGAATGGACGATTTGAAACGCACGCAGCTGAGCCACCAGTCCCCATGAGGTAGCGCATGCAGGTCGACGTTACCCAGCTCGACACATATCGTCCGGCGCTGATCGGCCACTGCTATCGGATGTTGGGCTCGGCTTTCGACGCTGAGGACGCCGTCCAAGACACGATGGTCCGTGCCTGGCGCAGTCTGGACCGGTTCGATGGCCGGTCGTCACTGCGGACGTGGTTGTATCGAATCGCAACGAACGTCTGCCTCGATGCGCTTGGGGACCGCGCGCGTCGTGTCCGTCCGATGGAAGAACGGGCGGCCGGCTCCATCGATGATCCGCTCGAGACGCGGCCACGCACGCATTGGCTCGAGCCGATTCCCGACGCGCGTGCGCTTCCCTCGGATGCGGATCCCTTCGAGCTCACCGCGCTTCGCCAGACTACGCGCCTGGCGTTCGTGGCAGCCCTTCAGCGCCTCCCGCCGCGTCAGCGAGCCGCATTGCTGCTGACCGAGGTTCTCGGGTGGTCCGCCGCTGAAGTCGCTGAGTCTCTGGAGACCTCCATCACGGCCGTAAACAGCGCCGTCCAGCGCGCCCGGGCGACGCTCGGCAACCGCGACTCCGGCAGCGCCGAAGAGGCCCTTACCGACGCGCAATTAATGCTCCTCGAGCGCTACGTTGACGCGTTCCACCGCTACGACGTCGACGATCTGGTTGCGCTATTGCGGGAAGACGCGACGCTGTCCATGCCGCCGTACACGCTGTGGCTCCGTGGTCGGGATGCGATTCGTGGCTGGCTCCTGGGCCGCGGAATCGGGTGCCGCGGATCGCGTCTTGTCAGGACAGCCGCGTGCGGTTCCCCCGCGTTTGGCCAGTATCACCCCGGACCCGACGGGACACTCGAGCCGTGGGCGATTATCGTGCTCGAGCTCACGGAAGACCGGATTGCGGCATGGAATTCCTTTCTCGATACTGAGAAGTTGTTCCCATTGTTCGGTCTGTCGCCGTCATTGGCACACTGACGGCGCTCCCCGCCAGCGTCGTCACAGTTCTTCGCCGCTGCCAGGCGCGCGCGCTGCGCGGCCGATGGCCGCATCGAACTCCCACTGGGCACGTAGCGCCACCCAATCGAACCGCCGTGGACGGACCCGTACGCACGGTGGTGTGGTCGGCGGGTGACCGCCGCCCTATGCCGATCTAACGCCGAAAGCGTCAAACTCAACAGTAGTCGACCAGTCGCAATCTGTAGAGCGATGACTTTCGACCCTTTGGGGGGTCTGTATCGTTGACGCGTCTGTCGCCGTCTCTTCCAGCCTGGGAGGTTTCGATGACTGTTGCCACCTCAACACTGCTCGGACGTCCGCTGTGGTACGAGTTGATGACAACCGACATGAAAGCTGCGGAATCCTTTTACAAGAGTGTGGTCGGCTGGACCGCGGCGCCGTTCAAGGACTCGCCTCAGCCCTACACCATGTTCACTCGACGCGGCGGATCCGCTGTTGCGGGCATCAAGCAAGGGGTGAATGCGCCGCCGTTTTGGGCCATGTATGTGGGTGTGCCGAACCTAGAAGACGCTGCGGCCCGGATCAAGCGACTTGGCGGCAGCGAATGTACTCCAGTGATCGAGGTGCCGACTGTCGGGCGCATGCAGATGATGAAGGATCCGCAGCGTGCCGCCTTCTACATCTACGAGCCAGCAACCGGCGACCAGCCGCCGGAGGCAGCAGCCGAAGTCGGCGAGGCGTCATGGCTCGAGCTGATGACGACGGACGCACCGGGGGCAATGAAGTTTTATCTGGAGATCTTCGGTTGGCAGCCCAGCGAGGCGCTCGACATGGGCCCGGCGGGCACGTACCAGATGTTCAACCGCCCCCACGGGATGATCGGCGGCATGATGAACAAGCCGCCCGAGATGGCGCACGTCCCGCCCAACTGGCAGATCTATTTTCGCGTGCCCGACATCACCGCAGCGATCGAGCGCATCAAGGCGGACGGCGGGCAGATTCTCAACGGGCCGATCGAGGTGCCTGGCGGCGACTGGGTGGTGAACGCGATGGATCCCCAGGGCGCTGCGTTCGCGCTTCATGCGAGAAAGGCGCAATAGTGCGCCATTGTCAGGCGAGAAGTGAATCGCGGCGCCGCTGACCCCGTGCATCTTCGTGATCTCGCCTTTCATGGCCTGGGCCAGCTTCGGGCTCGCCGTGAAGAACGACAGATGATGTGGCTGCGACACGAATCCCACGAGGCGGCGGCCCAGCGAGAACATCACCGTCGTTCCATAGGAGATTCGTTCCTCCACCTGCGGAACGATTCTGCGTGTCGATGGTTGACTACCGAGTTCACGACCGAGGGCAGCAAGACGCGGATGACGGCGACCGGGCGCTACCCGTCGCTTGAGGTGCGCGACATGGTCCTCGGCAGCGGCATGGCCACCGGTGCGGGCGTCAGCTACGACCGTCTCGAGGAGCTCGTGGCGACGCTCCAGCGTGCATGAACGTCGGATCTGCGATGAAGGACATCGACGCCTCACGCCTCGGTGTCCAGCGACAAGGGAGAGGAGGCGTTGTATGACAGCTGCACAACGAACACGATCGAGCGCCGCACAACCGAGCGAGCAGGTGCGGACGTACCTGACGGCCCTTTCCCCCGACGCCCGACAACACCTGGAGAAGCTGCGTGCCACCATTCGGGCGGCCGCGCCGGCCGCGGTCGAGAGTTTTAGCTACGACATTCCAGCCTTTCGTCTCGACGGAAAGGGGCTGGTGTGGTACGCCGCGTGGAACTCGGATGTACCACGCGCGTCGCGCCCAGAGGAGGAGAACCATGAGCATCTTGTTGTGGGTGCTGCAAACGTTGCTAGCCGTGGCGTTCTTCGCGCACGGCGTGCTCTTTCTTAATCCGCCAGCCGAGATGGTCGAGCAGATGAACGCCTCGATTCCTCCGGCGCTCCGCCTCTTCATTGGCGTCGCCGAGGTATCGGCCGCGATCGGCCTTACCCTTCCCGGCATCACACGGATCCAGCCGTGGCTGGTATCGGGCGCGGCCGCAGGGCTGATGATGGTGATGGTCAGCGCGACCATCCTTCACACCGTGCGCGGGGAGGTGAGCTCGGCCGCCACCAAGACCGTCCTTCTTGCGCTCGCCACGTTCGTGGCGTACATGCGCTGGAAGGTGAAGCCCATTGCGCCGCGGACGCCCGCCGGGCCACTTCCGTACCGAGGTCCAGGGATTGTCTGAAGTGACGCGGCCGTTGGCCGAGCTTAAGCCAAAGCTCGCCGTTCCGAACCGAAGTCGCCGTGACCCGCCGGACGTTCTGATCCGGCGCCGAGTGGCGGGCGCGGAGGAACCGTTCGACGATCGCAATTCGGGAACGATCCGTGCGCGCGGCAAGGACGGCACGCTCCAGCGCTTCGCCGTCCGCACCGAAGACGCGCCGAAGGCTGATCGTCGTATCCGTGAATCTCGACACGGGGCCGTTCGCGAACGGATGGAAGCCGGCCGGTGTGAACTTGACGGCGAACACCCCGCCGCGGCCCTCGAGCCACCGCGAGAACCGGGTCCGCGCGGCGCCGCCAATCCGGCTGCGGCCGCCCGGTTCGAAGATCATGTGCACGCTGGGGTGGGGCAGCGTCTCGGCGCGCTCCGGCCGTCCGCGCAAATCCCACTCGACCACCCGGTAGTGCTCTACATAAGCCTCGAGATCCTCTGACGGGTGGTAGCGCTCGTGGCGGAAGCGCGTCGGATCCGCTACGACCGTCTTCAAGACTCCTCTGGGTGGATCGACCTTGCGGCGCACCATGGCGTTGTCGCGTTTCTTCAAGAGTAGCCGGAGATGGGCCTGCGATCATCCTACGGCAAGGGAGGACTACCATGAACCAGGGGATGATCCTTGCCGGACTAGCGCTGTGCTGCTTCGCGCGCGATTGTTCTCCAGAATGAGAGACCCATGACCGCCACGGGAACGTTCGACGTCAAGGTGACGCCACAACCGCAGGACGACAGCGCGGGCCCGCCGTTTGGCCGGCTCTTTCTCGACAAGCAGTTCCATGGCGGCCTCGAGGGCGCGAGCCGCGGCCAGATGCTGGCGGCGGGAACGGCGGTCGAGGGTTCGGCCGGCTACGTGGCGCTGGAGCTGGTCAGCGGGACGCTCCAGGGAAAGCAGGGCGGCTTCATCCTGCAGCACATGGGGAGCATGCGGAAGAACGTTCCAACCTTGCAGGTAACGGTCGTCCCGGACTCCGGGACCGGCGAGCTGACCGGCATCGACGGCACGATGACGATTCTCATCGAAGGCCGCAAGCACTCGTACGTGTTCGAGTACACGCTGTCGCGGTAGGGCATCACGCGTTCGAACTGGCCACCGCCGAGTGAGGCCGAAGGCCGAACGGTGAGGGAGGGATTCGAACCCTATAGCGCCGGCCCCGAAGAGCCGTGTGCCGCTGCCGAGTGAGCGCTGTGGAGGACACCGCCGAGCCATACGCACGGGAACGCCGTGAGCGCGAGCGTTATCGGGTACCAGTCGGGACCCAGATCGGCCATGGTGATTGCGGCGACCGCGCCTCCCGAGCCTGTGATGAACCCGAGGATTCCTACCGCGCCAACGTGACGCATTGGCGCGTGAGGCGCCAGGCTCGCGGTGATATAGCCGCCGAGGATCGTGTAGAGGAGCCGATAGGAGAGAGCCAACACGTTCAAGCCAGGAGCGTGCATGGGCTCGCCCCAAGGCGGATACACCTCGAGCGCATGCATGACCTGATCGGTGGCGAGCGACAACGCGGCGACGGAACTGAACCCCGCGACTACAGCCGCCGGTACTGCGTACCCACCGTCGGGAAGATTTCACCGGCACGGCTTGTGTGCGATGGTCATGCCTTCGCCTCGAGCACCTTCGCGAGCTTGCCGAACTCACTCTCCCAGCCGGCGACCGCCCGCTGCGTCCAGACTTCGTCATGCATGCGGTCAATGGACAGCACCACGCGCACGCCCTTGGTCGTCTCGTGAAGCTCCACGAGCACCGCAACGTCGTATGACTCGACGTCTGGGATGAAGTCGACGAGATGGCTGAATCCGAGACGCGAAAGAGGTACGACCTCCGTGTAGACGACCTGGTGTTCGGCGGTGAGCGGCATTCCCGCTCTCTTCATGAATTCGACCTGCGGTTTGGCCGTCGCGGTCATGGTGTATCTCAGCTCACCACCTAGGCGAAGGTCGATGCTGCGAACCTTCACCGCGAAGCCATCCGGTCCCCACCAGGACTCGATTCCGTCCTTGGTCGTCCACAGAGCCCACACGTCCTCGATGCGGGCCGGGTAGGTCCGCTCAATCGTGATTCTTCCCTTCTGCGCGCTCGAGCGTCCAACGCTGGTGGTCGTGGTCACCTCGTTCTCTCCTTTCGCCGGCCCGCCGC
Source organism: Vicinamibacterales bacterium (assembly GCA_963840865.1). Taxonomy (GTDB): domain Bacteria; phylum Acidobacteriota; class Vicinamibacteria; order Vicinamibacterales; family Vicinamibacteraceae; genus CAWJAP01. The sequence goes on along the minus strand of CAWJAP010000012.1, from coordinate 410,924 downwards.
TCGTTGCTGTCGTTGACGGAGTGCCTCACCGAATCTGTCAAGGCGAGCCTCCCAGAGGTCGCGATAGCCACTAATCCACGCATCGAGCTCGCGGAAAGGCTCCGGACGAAGTGAATACACACGTCTGGGCCCATCCGGCCGCATATGTACGAAGCCAGCTTCGTGCAGGATGCGAAGATGCCGCGAGACGCCGGACTGGTCGATGTCGACCCTATCGACGATGTCGTTTACCGCGTGCCCACCGCCCCGAAGCACCTCAACAATGTGGCGGCGGGTGGGGTCGGCGAGAGTCTCAAAGACGTCGAGATGCATGCCAGAACATATGTATAGCAGTGCATATGTCAGTGTCAAGCTCCAATCCAAAGGCAAACCAGAACGGCGAAGCGGCACCATGGAGCTGGCGTTCGCCGCGGGCCGTGGTCCCGACGTGCTGACGAACATCGAGGGTCGTGGCCCTTTGGTGAAATGAAGCCGTCGTCGCGTTCGGGTATCGCGACGGAGAGGAGCAAGCCACGTACAGAAGGTCCCGGTTACAGCTCGCGCAAAGCGGTGGCGATTGGCAGCCGCGCCGCGCGGATTGCCGGAAGAAGTCCTCCGACGAGCCCCATGGCGAGCGCGTAGAACAGGCCCATCCCGAGCAGTTCTGGCGTGACGCGGAACGCGAACGCCACCTGGCTGAAGGTCTGCAAGTTCATCGTCGAGGTCTGGTACCCGTTGAAGGCGAGATAGGCCGCCACACCGCCGATCGTGCCCCCGATGGCGCCGAGCGCCAGTGATTCAGCCAAGACCGACACCAGTACCGATGCCGTGTTGAACCCCAGCGCGCGCAGCGTCGCAATCTCCCGCACCCGCGTCGCCACCGCGGTGTACATCGTCAAAATGGCGCCGAAGATAGCGCCGATTCCCATCAATCCAGCGATGCCGAAGCCAATCGACTGAATGAGCTGTGTCATAGAGCGCGACTGCGCCGCGTAGTATTCGCTCTCTCGGCGGACCGAGACGCGGAGCTGCGGATTTGACGTCAGCCAGTCGCGGAAGGCGTCAAACATTTCCATCGAATCGAGCTGCGCGATGACCGCCTGGTAGGTGTTGCCGCGCCGATAGGCGCCCTGGAGCGTGCGGGCGTCGACCCAGACTTCTGTTTCCGCCACGCCGCCGTCCGCTTCGAAGATTCCAACGACCGGCCACCGATTCTGGCCCGATACGATCGTGTCGCCAACGTTCATGTCCATGAATTGGCTGTTGGCGGCGCGGCCGACGATCACCTCGTTCGTGCCGAACCGGAACAGCCGTCCCTGGATAATCGAGACTTCCTGGCGCGCCAACACTCCCGCGGGTTCGATCCCGCGCAGCGGCACGTTCGCGCCGATGTCTGGCACTGACTTCTTCGGGATCTCGAGGATCACGTAGAGCTCCGCCGATGCCAGCAGGCCGTCGCGGTCACGGCGGACGCCCGGCGCCTGCTTGATCACGTCCACGTCGGCGCCGTCGAGCCCGCTGGTCATCTCGGTATCGGCTCCACTCCGCAGTACGAGCGCGCGGCCCGGCGCGCCGGCTCCGTGCATGGCCGCCGCAAAGCCCGCGCCGATCGACAACACCGACACGAACACGACGACGACGCCTGCAATGCCGACGATCGCCACCGCCGACGAGCTCAACCGCGCCGGAATCGTGCGCAGATTGAGCGCCATCACCGCGGTCGTCTGCCGGATCCATCTCATGTCAGGTTCTCCTTAACGCATCGGCAATCCGCAGCCGCATGGCCGCCATCGCCGGCGCAGCGCCCGCTAGCAGGCCGATCGCCACCATCAGCGCGACGCCGATCGTCAGATCGCGTGGCGGCAATACAAAGATCGCTAGAAGGCCTCCCGTCGGATCGCCTTGCTGGACGAACAGCCACGCGAGCGCGAGCCCGAGGCCGCCGCCAACGAACACGATAAAAACGGATTCCGCGAGCACGAGCGTCAGGATCGCCCCATCCGTGAAACCAAGCGTCTTGAGCACGGCAAGCTCGTTGGTGCGCTCGCGCACCGATTGAGCCATCGTGCTGGCAACCACGAGCCCGAACATGAACAGGACGACCGACGAAATCACGATCATGATGGTGCCGATGTCGCCCACCTGCTTCGCGAAGCCCTCGAGGAATCCTTTCTCGGTTGTCGTCTTCGTCTCGGCAGACGAATTGGCGAACATGTCGTCGAACGTCCGGCTCATCGCCACAGCCTGCGAGGCATCGGCAATCCTCACCACGTACCACCCGACGAGCCCTTCGCCGGTGGCCCGGTTCTCGTCGAGATAGTCGTATCTGAAGAAGAACTGTGTCTTGTCGGTGCCGTCGGGGGCGTCGTAGATGCCGCGCAGGTTGAATTCCCAGGCTTGCCCTTGCTTGGGCTGGTAATACGTGCCGGTGAGCGGGATCCGATCGCCCAGCTTCCAGCCGAAGCGCTCCGCGAGATCACGCCCGGCGATGGCGCCCTGCCGATCGGCCAGCCAGGCCTGCCTCTGATCGGCCGGGATCCGGAACTCGGGATAGACCTTCAGGAACGGTTCCGGCTCGACCGCGATGTTCGCAAAGAAATTCGCCGGGTCCTGATAGATGCCGTTGAACCACGTCTGATGGGTCGCGAGCTGGACGCCGGACGTATTCTGCAGCCGCGCCAGGTAGGAATACGGCAGCGGCAAGATCAGCGTGACCTTGTTAATCAACACGAGCCGATCGAGGCCGGCCACATCAACACCGAAGCTGAACGCCAGGCGCACCGTCATCAGGATTCCAAAGAGCAGGAACGCGATGAAGATCGACAGCAGTGTGAACGACGTGCGGAACTTCTTCCGCCAGATGTTCTTCCAGATGAGGGGAAAGAACTTCATGACACGCCATCTCCAGTCAGAACGCCCTTGTCGAGATGGAGCGTCCGCCGCGCCCGTTCGGCGGCATGTGGATCGTGGGTCACCATGACGATGGTCTTGCCATGCTCGCGATTGAGGGCTTGAAGGAGATCGAGCACTTCGTCGCCGGCCTTGCGATCGAGGTCGCCGGTCGGCTCATCGCAGAGCAGCAGCGTCGGGTCGGTCACGATCGCGCGTGCGATGCCGACCCGCTGCTCCTGGCCGCCGGACAGCTGACGCGGGTAATGCTTCGCCCGATCGGCCACCCCGACAAGCCGGAGCGCCACGTCGGCGCGTTTCCGTCGCTCAGCCTTCGAGAGTGTCGTCAGGAGTAACGGCAGCTCCACGTTCCGTTCGGCAGTGAGCACGGGCAGGAGGTTGTACAGCTGGAAAACAAAGCCGATGTGCCGCGACCGCCATCGCGAGAGCTGGCCGCCGCTCAGAGAGCTGATTCGGACGCGGCCGACTTCGACGTCGCCTCCGGTTGGCGCATCGAGCCCGCCCATCAGGTTCAGCAGCGTCGTCTTGCCGGACCCCGATGGGCCCATCAACGCCAGAAAATCGCCTTTCGCAATCTCGAGATTGACACCCTTGAGCACGTCCACGCGCTCGCTTCCGCGGGTGAAGTGCTTATGAACGTCCTTTACCCTGACGATGGTCTCTTCTTCGTTCACAGCTCAGTCCATTCGCAACCAATTACTGCACCGTTACCTTCGTGCCATTTGTCAGCGCCGACGGAGGCGACACGACAACTCGTTCGCCGGCAGTCAGGCCGTCGAGCACCTCGACGCGGTCCCCATCCGCACCGCCCACCTTCACGGCACGCCGATCCACGACTCCGGCGCTATTCACGACAAACGCGTAGGACTGGCCGTGCTCTGCTCGGATTGCCACTTTGGGCACGAGCGCAATCGGTCGCGAGGTGCGCACGTCGGCGGTTTCCTCATCGCGGAGGAAGGTCACTTTCACGCCCATGTCCGGCAGAATGCGCGAGTCGAGCTCTTTGAACGCAATGCGAACCAGCACGGTCGCCTTCTGGCGGTCCGCCGTCGGCACCATCGTGATGACGCGCGCGGGGATCGGCGAATCGGGATAGGCGTCCAGCACCGCGCTCACGTCCTGACCCGATCGCACCCGGTTGATGTAGGCCTCGTTCACGTCGACTTCGATCTCGAGCGACTGCATGTCGACGATGGTGCAGATGCCGGTCCGGGTGAAGCCGCCGCCTGCCGAGACAGGAGACACGGTTTCGCCCGGCTGTGCGTCCTTGGAAATAGCCACGCCGCCAAACGGTGCGCGAATGACGGTGTCGTCGAGACTCGTCTTCGCGAGCGCGGCCTGCTGCTCGGCGACCCGCACCTGCTCGCGTGCCGCCTCGACGCGGGCATCGAACGAGTCGACCTGCGCCTGCGCCGCCTCGAGTTCGGCCTGAGTCGATACCCCTTCCGCCGTGAGCAGCTTCACCCGTGCCAGCGTCAGATTCGCCTCGTGCTGGCGCACCTCGTTTTCACGAACGCCGCGCCGCGCCGCGTCCACCTGCGCCTGGGCCAGCGCCAGTGTCGCCCTCAACGTGCCGTCATCTAGCCGCGCAAGCACCTGCCCCTGACGAACGACCATCCCTTCTTCAAGGTTCACCTCGATCAGCTTTCCGGTGATCTTGGAAGACACGGTAGCTCGGCGCCGCGCCGTCACGTATCCCGTAGCGTTGAGGATCGCGGCCTGCGTGCCGGCCGCACGTTCCGAGACGACGGCCGTTTCTACCTCAACGGGCCGCTGGCGTGTCGTCCATCGCCACGCCGCGAGACCGCCCCCGGCGGCCACGATGAGGAGCAGGAGCCAACCGACCCACCGGCGAGTCGGCCGGTCAGGTTCGCGCTCGATGCGCAACGCCGCCAGATCCTCTTTGCGATCAGGCGTGGCGGCAAACCGCCCGCAGTTCTGTCCGATGCGCCTCGAATCGCTCCGCCAACCACTGGGTCTCCGTCACGGTCATATCCGTACCGATCCGATGCGTCGCTCGGACGGTCACATCCTTTCCTCGTCGTTCGTCATAGCAATGACGAACGAAACGCCTCCGATGTGACAAAGAGGCGATAGGGCTACGCAAACGCCCGGATGCGACCATGTGTATGAATTGGAGGTGGTATGGAGATCTCTCGCGTGCTCGAGCGTCACCGCCAACGGCTGTTGCAGATTGGAATGGGTCTCCTTGTGTATTCCTCACTCGACGGCTTTGCCATTCCATACCTCGGCTCACCGCGGATCGGACTCTCGGTGCATGCGCTCAGTGCTTATCAGGGAGTTCTGTTGCTCACGCAGGGTTTCTTGTGGACGAGGCTGAAGCTTGGCGTGACCGCCTCATGGGTCGCGTTTTGGTGTTTGCTCCATAGTGCGATCGCGATCCTGGCCGCCTACAGCGTCGCTGCGGTCTGGGGCGTTGGCAACGAGACCATGCAGCTGATGGGAGAACTCCCTCGCGGGCTGTCTCACGGAACCGTCTTTCAGGAGACCTTCATCAAAGTCCTTGCGTACTCGTCGGCCCCAACGGGTCTCGCGTGGCTTGGGCTCGTCCTTTGGGGCCTTCGAATCGACGCACTGAGTCTGGCCCGGCAAGCGAGCTCAAGCGAATGATCGGCTCCCCAACCGGGGGGCAACGCGACGAGAAGGTGGACGCAGTGCCCAGGACGCAGCCGTAACCGCAGCACCGACTGCCGGGCCGATCCATTTTTCAAAACCATCACCTCCAGCCATATGGGAGGCGGCTGCCCCGGTGAACACGAAGAAGGACCCTGCGTAGGCCCACTCCTTCACTACTGGAAACCGGGGGACGAGCAGGACTATCGCAGCGAGTACCTTCCAGAACCCGATAATGCCTAATAGATATGGCGGGTAGCCCAAGTGCGCAACGATGACCCGCACGTACTGCAGTCGCATGAGGTCCGAGACGCCTCCAAGCCCAATTCCCAGGCAAGACCGACGGTGAGAATCCAGTAGGTGATGGTGCGGGTGCGTGAAGCATTGGGCGTGGCGTTCACGCTCACTTAACCGACCTTCGTGTTGCGAGCGCGCGAGCACACGTTCCGGTTCTCGCCGGCGGAACGCCAAGGGCTCCCTCCAATCCGCCGGCCAATGTGTCAGGGCCACGATCGCCGCCAACACCAGAACCACCGGCGCGGCGATGCTGTCGGTCAGCGAATCATGATTGATGATGTGCGTGGCAATTGCGCCTGTCAGGATGAACAGAGGGCCGCCGCGCCCAGAAACGTCTGCGCGCAGGACCAGCATGACTGCGGCGAAAATCTCCCACCCTCCGACGACGAAAGAGAACCAGGCTGGATAGCCCCAGGCGACGAACTTTTCGGGATACGACGGATAACCAAAGAACCCGACCGGGGAGAATTTGAACGGAGCGAAGAGAAAGAGCTGCAGGGCAATGAACCAGCACAGGCCGGTGAGCAGCCGTCGCCGCCATGTGAGTCTATCGCTCATGTTGACGCCTCGCTCGATCACGCGATCCCTCTAGTTCATCGTTCGTATCCCGCGACGCGTGCTTTCCGATGAGCGGCGACTCGCTGCTGTGTTGAACAGACTCACAGCCAGAGCGACCGCCACGGCCCCGCCTGTCACGATCAGCGACGCGCTCAGCAACGGCTTGCCGATCATCAGGTAGACGGCGGCCAGGCCCATGGCCGCTCGCATGAACAGCGACGCGCGAAGCCACGGATGCGATGCGTGGCTGTTCAACGCCGCGAACGCGATCTCTCGACCCTTTCCGGCGGCCTCTCCGATCGCACGCGCCTGCGATCGGACAGCTGGCCCTCCAAGGATGCCCATCAGTACCATCAGGCCGAGCGACAACCGCACCCAGGCAAAGTCGAAGAGGCCGACTCCTCTCGCCAGGTAGATGCCTGACACGAGGAGTAGCGCAAATGCGGCGCCATACACACGGGGCAGTACTCCGTACAGCCTCACCCATGACAATGCGTGCTCCGATGTCGTGGAACGTCGAAGCGATTCGAGACTCAGCCACTCGACGGCCATGCCAATGAACAGGGCAAGCACGCCAACGACATGCGTGAACAGAACGACCGAACGGATGATCATGGTGTCCCTCGCCTGAAGACCGACCACTGCAGCCGCGTCACCCAGAACGCCATGCGCATCATGAACCCCTTGGGTTCTCGATCGGTTCCTGTCTCACGTCTGTTCTCCTTTTGTTGTTCAAGCCCCGTAGTCACTCTGCCTGACGCTGGGGCCACCAGAGCGGGAAGAGCGAGGATGATCAGCAGCATCGTCGGGAGGAAGACGAGCGGGAAGTCCATGCCCCAGTGGTTTGCGTGCAGTCGCCCCGTCAAAAGATCGGCTACGTGCACGAGGGAATGAAGCACGTAGAAGAGGGTGGCGCCGAGGAGCACACCGCGCCGCGCGAGTGCCTTCGGCGCGGCGGCGAGAAAGGCGACGCCGATCGTGACGAAGGCCGCGCCGACGTCCCGCACGAAGTGCTGATTGAATGGCCCCGTGTCCGGAACTCCAGCGGGCAGGTTCTGGAACCAATGCTCCGGGGCGAAGAGCATCCAGAGTCCGCTGGAGAGATTGGCCGCGCCCAGGAGCCAGAACGCCGGACCCATCCACCGGACGCCTTGTATTCCTCGGTGAACGACAGCCCTCATGCCGAACGCCTCCGCTCACTGGTGCTTTCCGTCGTGAAGGACTGCCAAGTCCAGCCGGTGAAGGCGCGCGGGGTCAGCGAGGACGTCGATTTCGACGATCTTCGCTTGCCTGATCGTGAAGCCCACGACGGAAAACAGCCCTCCATCCGGGGCAAACGCGACGGATCCCGCGGCGCCGTTGACGAGCGCCGGTCGGACCGACCCGGCACGTCGCCAGAACGTGAGCGCATGCTCGGCAACAGTCCGCGCACCACGGACCACCCTCGACGCGCCCGGAGGCGCAGCGCCCCTGTCGGCCCGGAGCACGACGTCTGGGTCGAGTACCGCGAGCAGGGCGTCGAAGTCGCCGTCGTGCGCCGCGGCGAGGAAAACATCGACCACTTCTCGCTGGCGCGTGAGATTGGCGTCGGGAACGGGGGCGGCTCCCTGGACCCGGCGCCGTGAGCGGCTCGCGAGCTGCCTCGCTGCGGCCGGCGAGCAGCTGACGATGGGAGCGATCTCGTCGAAGGGCACATCGAAGATGTCGTGCAGTACGAATGCAAGACGCTCGTCGGGAGCGAGGGTTTCGAGGACGACCAGCAGCGCGAGACCGACCGAGTCGGCGAGAAGCACTTCCTGCTCGGGGTCGATCGCGTCCGTGCTGCTCACGATCGGGTCGGGCACGTGGACGCCAAGCGGCTCTTCGCGCCGTAACCTGCGTGAGCGCAGCACGTCCAGGCACACGTGCGCGGTGACTGTCGTTAACCAGCCGCCGAGATTCTCGATGCCACTCGGCTCGGAGCGGCTGAGCCGCAGCCAGGTTTCCTGAACGGCGTCGTCCGCGTCGCTCAGCGACCCGAGCATTTGGTACGCCACCGCCCGCAGATGAGTCCGCTTCTCCTCAAACCGCAGCGCCAGCCAGTCACCCTCGCTCACGGTCACATCCCTTCGTCGCGGTCCGTCATAGCATTGACGAATGAAACCCGGCCGATGTGACAAGGAGATGTCCCCTCACGAACCTCCTTAGCTCCGATGCCTGCTACCGCAACAGATCATCGCCGGCCACATAGCGCCAAAGCGCTGAGAGTCATCGTCTTCGGTGCGAGTGGAGCGACTGGTCGCCAGCTCGTCGGGCTGGCCTTGGCGGACGGACATCAGGTCACCGCCTTCGTGAGAAACGCGTCACGCCTCGAGATCAAATCAGAACGACTGACGGTTGTTGTCGGAGACGTTGCCGAGGTGACGGTCGTGGCGTCCGCGGTTGTCGGTCACGATGGCGTGCTTTGTGCCCTTGGCGCTGCGACCCCGCTACGTCGAGACCGGACACTGGTGGAGGGGGTGAGCCATATCGTTTCCGCCATGGAACAGAGCGGCGTGCGGCGTCTCGTGTACCTGTCGTTTCTCGGGGTCCGAGAGGGCCGACCTCAGCTAAGTACGCTCGGCAGGTATCTGATCGCGCCACTACTGCTGCGCCATGTTGTCGCCGATCACGAAGCTAAGGAACAAATCATCCGACAGAGCGGCTTGGACTGGGTCATCGCGCGGCCACCGCGGCTGACGAACGGCGTGCGCCGGGGAACCTACAGGAGCGGGGTGGACGTTCGGGCGACGTCGATCGTGCCGCGGATCTCCCGGGCCGACCTCGCCGAGTTCATGCTTCGCCAGCTTACCGAAGACACACACGTGCGCAAGACTCCAGCTGTCATGTACTGAGACTGATGTCTAACGGAATACGCCCACTTGGAATGCGTGTTCTGGGCACCGAGCAGGGAGATCTGCTCGAATTCTCTCTACACATGCCGATCTCCGTGGCTGTGCGGTTGCGACACCACCAAGAACTCGACATCTGCTTCGCCGCGATTGTGCACCTGGTGGGGCACGCCCGGGTCTATCTCCAGACCTTCGCCCGTGCGTAGTTCCACTTCCGCGTCATTCATGCTCATGACAGCCACTCCGGACAAGACGTAGAAGAACTGGCGCGCCTTCACATGAAAGTGATTTACCTCCGCGGTTCCTGGCGGCATGCGCTCCCGAATGATCCCGTCATGCTCGGCGGCGGCAAGCGCTTCTTTCGCGACGACGGGGTGTGTCGGCGACTCGCTCTCGTGACGGCAAGACGACTCCGACCGGCGCAATCGTGGCAACGTACGCCCGATCCGGCGCGGAGAGTGCGGATCGACCACAGCGCCTCCCGCGCCCTCCTGCCCGCACGTGACGTCACGACCTCACCGACCGGGATCTCGGAGTGCTTATCGAGATCTTCAGCGGTAGTCCCAAGGCAGAAGAAACCAGAGATCAGGGTAACGAAGGAAGATGACGTTGACGTACAGGTTGGTGCAGGGACCGCTGGGGCGTCTCCTGGCAGATCACCCCGCGCGCGCTAACCGAGGCGCTTGCAGCTGGGGGCGGTGACGCAAAGCGTGCGTTCGAGGCGATGATGCCGATGAAGAAGATCGACATCGCCACCATCGAGGCAGCGCGACGAGGACAGTAGCTGAAGCCGGGGCGGCGTCTGTGTAGGTGGCAATTGACACGGAGTCTCTCATGAGCAGAGCTCACCCCGTGGCATGAAAAGGTCTTGTACCCTACACCTGCGAGTCGGGGACGTCGTTACGCAGGAGTCGGGTGTTATGGATTCAGATTATCGGAACGACACGGAGGCGGTCACCGATGCCGAACGGGCCGGGCCGGGAGAGGCAGCCCAGATCAGCCGCGTCGACTACGATGCCGAACTGCGGATGCACAACGAGATACTGCGGCGAAGCTACGGGATTCGTCCCCGCGATCATGTCCTGGACATCGGGTGCGGGGCCGGGCAGACGACGCGTGACGCGGCCCGGTTGGCCGTGGCCGGGAGTGTGGTGGGGGTGGACGTCTCCGCGCCGATGATCGATCGCGCACGACGGCTCACCAAAGCCGCAGGGTTGCGCAACGTCGAGTTCGAGCAGGGCGACGCCGAGAGTCATCACTTCTCAGCGGAATGGTTCGACGTCGCAGTCAGCAGGTTCGGAACGATGTTCTTCAGTGACCCAGTCGCCGGGTTCACCAACATCGCACGAGCCATGCGCTCCAACGGACGCCTGGTCATGATGGTGTGGCAGGACCACCATCTGAACGAGTGGTCGGTCTCGATCCAGCTGGCCCTCGCGGCCGGCGCGGACGTGTCGATCCCCCCTCTGGGGACGGCGGATCCGTTCTCGCTCGCCGATCCGGCCACCACAGGGCGGGTCCTCGAGACCGCCGGCTTCGCCGAGGCGGGGTTCACCGCCGTGCACGAGCCCGTCTACTACGGTCCGGATGTCGCTGCCGCGCTGGATTGGGTACGTGGCTTCTCGTGTGTGAAAGACGTGCTGCCTCGGCTGGATCGTCCCTCGACGGCGCGCGCCCGCGAGCAACTGATCCAGACGCTCGCGGCGCACGCCCGGGGGGACGGAGTGTGGTTCGACTCGCAGTGCCTGGATCGTCACCGCGCGCCGTCGCTGACCGAGGAATACTCTTTCATCCCAGGAATGGAAGCCGAGTGATCATGCAAATCAGAGCCCATGCGATCAAGGAGAAAAGCGGAAGTGCGGAGCCCTTCTCGTATGAGAGGGCGATCGGCAGCCCATGACGTCCTGGTGAGGATCACGCATTGCAGCGTCGCCAGGGGCGACATCCAGTTCATGGATAATGAATGGGGCGACGCGCGGTTTCCCCTGGTCCCTGGCCATGAGATCGTTGGAATCGTCGAAGAGCTTGGTTCCGAGGTCGCCGACCTGCAGAGGGGCGATCGTGTGGGTATCGGTTACCAGCAGGAGGCTTGTTTCCGTTGTTCCTTCTGCAAGCAGGGCATCAGAGCAATTCTGCCCGAGACAGAAGGTCATCGCCGTCGACCGCTACGGCGGGTTGGCCGAACACATCGTCGTCGATGGTCGGTTCGCGTTCCGGCTCCCACCGCAGCTCGACTCGACTAAATCGGCCCCCTTGCTCTCGTCCGGCTTGACGGTATACGCGGGGATCCTTCGGGCACGCCTGCTCGACGGCTCTCGGGTGGCAGTGCTGGGCGTCGGTGGGCTCGGTCACCTGGCCATACAGTTCCTGCACGCTATGGGGCACCGCGTTACGGCATTCTCTCATTCGCGCGACAAGCGGGATTTGATTGAGCGGTTGGGAGGAGCATTCGCAGACAGCTCAGACACGAAGTCCATGACGGGCCAGCACGGAGCGTTTGATCTTCGTCCTGTCGACGTTGAATGTCGCTTTCAACCTAGACTCATATGTGAGAATGCTGAAACCACAAGGCCAGCTCTGCCTGGTGGCGTCGCCGCTGGAACCGCTGTCGTTGAGCGGTGGACTGTTGAACAATTCTGGGCGATCGGTCTATGGCAACTACATAGGTAGTCGTGCCAATACCATGCATATGCTCGAGTTTTCGGCGCAGCATGGCATCGGGGCCATTGTCGATGTCATGCCGTTCGCTCGCGTGAACGAGGCCATCGAGAGGGTCAGGAGAAGAGACGTCCGGGTGGGATTGGTGTTGGAGAACCGGGAGCTCGATACCGCTCATCTACGGTGACCATGCCACACCTCGGCCCGATAGCCCTCGAGGCGCTGGACGAGCTGCCCTGGGTGACTCAGTGCAGGCGTGTGCCCGCTCTCGATCTCGTCGGGGACGATGCCGAGCCGCTCCCGCACGACGCGACGCAGCCACGCCGCCGGGAAGAGCCGGTCGCGGCGACATAGCAGGTACCGCGTTGGAACGTCAGGCCAGGCGTCCAGCGGCCAAGGCTCCTTACCCGGTGTTTCTGACTGTCGACGGCCCTTCGCCAGCGCCTCCCCGGCGAGCGCCGGGTCGACGTCATGGTAGAAAACCGCCAAGTCACTGTGATCGTCCTGCACCGCTGCTACGTATCCGGTGTTGCCGAGCATGGCCTCCGCTGACTCGCCCGGAGCGGGAACCATCGCGGCGACGAGAACCAGGAGCCTCGCCGGTACCCGCGCGCATACGATTGGCGCGATGTAGCCGCCGAACGACTGGGCGACGACGATGAGATTTTTCCGCTTACCGATGGCGTGAACCACGATCTCGGCGTACGCCGAGAGCCCGGCGGAATCGTCTTCGACGGGCAGGTCCATAACGACCACGCGGTGCCTTCGAGCGCGGAGCTCGGCGTCGACGAGGTGCCAGTACCATCCCACGTCGCCGGCGCCATGGATTAGGACGTACGTCGCAGTTGACGGGCCGCCGTCCCTCATCAACCTAGCCTAACGCAGCGCCGGGGCAGCCGGACGCCTATGCGGGGACCATGAGTGCGATCCGTGGTTGGGGTCGCAGCCCACCTGAAGAGGCGTCATCCCCCACTGATACTCGACAGGTCAGCGGCCGAACCCTGTCAGGTTTTGCCGATTTCCTGCGTTCATAGGAGTACGTCGACGGATCTATCCGTCACCACTTACAAGCCTTCAAGGGTCGTGCGTCCTCCCTCGTCCACGGTGTCCTCAGGAACCGCCGGACTTCACCCGTACCGCTGGTCTCAGACAAACGGTGCCCCCAGGAGGACTTTATGTCCAACCAGAACGCAGAGGTCGTGTCTGTACCGGATCATTCCGAACACCGAGGGCAAGCCCCAGGGAAGCTCGCGGACGCGGAGGTGATCTTCGAAGCCGAGGCTGGTCCGCTGAGCGGCATGAAGCTCAGTGGCTTCGCAATCTGGAAACGTCGTAGCGGAAGTGGCCGCAACGTCACGTTCCCGGCCCGACCGTGCTCCGTCAACGGAGAACGTCGGAGTCCCGCGCTGCTGCGCCCATGAATGGCGACGTCAGCGCGCACGAGGCAGTTCGGGATCTGATTCTCGAGGCGTTCAGCGCCAGCGAGGCTCGACTGACTGAGTTCACTTCCTCATGCACCTGTTCGATATCGGCTCGTAACCAGGTGTGGCCGGCCCAGTTCAGAAAACGGGCGGGATCGTCCAGTTCCGATAGGTCGGGATGTCCTTCTTCTTGCCCCAGTGCCACCGTCTCCCGCCCGTGGCCCAGGGAAAGCGTGCGGCGCACCTATCATTGACAAGATAATTTGTCAAGCCTTGACAAGAAAATCTGTCAATGGTGGGATTGTGGGCATGCTCGACGTGCACGTCATCGACGATTCGGCCGCGGCGGCGCTTGCGGTCGAACCGATGAAGAGCCAGCTCCTGGCGGCGTTGGTCGAACCCGCCTCGGCCGCGACTCTCGCCACACGCCTGGGAATTCCCCGCCAGAAAATCAACTACCACCTGCGATCGCTCGAAGCGCATGGCCTGGTGCAGGTGTCCGAGGAACGGCTTTGGGGCGGACTCACCGAGCGCGTCATGGTCGCCAGCGGCGCCTCGTACGTCGTGTCGCCAGTCGCTCTTGGTCCAATCGCGGCGGATCCGAGTCGCCGCACGAGCCCGCTGTCGGCCAGCTATCTGATTGCCCTGGCGGCGCGCATCGTCCGCGAAGTCAGCGGCCTGATGCGACGCGCTCAGGAAGCGGGCAAGGAACTGGCCACGCTGTCGATCGACACGGAAGTCCGTTTCAAGTCCGCCGCCGACCGAGCGGCATTCGCCCAGGAGCTCACAGCGGCGATCACGACACTCGTCGCGAGGTATCACGACGCGACGACACCCGGCGGGCGGCCGCACCGCCTGATCGTCGTGGCACATCCGCTACCGTCCACAGTCTACGGTCCACGGTCCACGGTCGCGGTCAAGAACCGTAGACCGAAGACTGTTAGCTGATGACCACAGGCATTCCAGGTCAACCAAGTGGATTGCAAGACAAGGAGGCATGATGCCAGTAAAAGTAGATGCGTCTGGACGACGATCCGTTCAGGCAGAAGCGGAAGTGCCGGGAACGCCCGAGGAAGTCTGGCAGGCCATCGCGACAGGGCCAGGCATCTCATCGTGGTTCGTGCCGACCGAAATCCAGGCGAACAAGGAAGGCATCCCTGAAAAATTGATCTGTCACTTTGGTCCCGGTACGAGCATGGACTCGGTCGCGCAAGTGACGTCCTGGGATCCGCCCCAGCGCTTCACGGCTGACAGCCGCGATGACATGGCCCCGGGCGATCCAACTATTGCTACTGAGTGGGTCGTCGAAGCACGCTCCGGCGGCACATGCCTCGTGCGGGTGGTGCACAGCTGGTTCACGAGCAGCGATAAGTGGGACAACCAATACGAAGGTACTGAGCACGGCTGGGTCGCCTTCTTCCGGATTTTGCGGCTGTATCTCACGCATTTCCCCGGACAAGTCGGATCGTCGTTGCAGTTCATGGGCTTTACGAGCCCGCCGGTGCCACGAGCGTGGGAAGCGCTGACGACTCCGCTCGGACTCTCTGGCGCGGCCGAAGGGCAGCATGTGGAGACTCCTGGTGCTGCACCGCGCCTTGCCGGGCAGGTCGAACGCGTCGGCCTGCCGGAACATCCCGAGTTGCTGCTTCGACTCGAGAAGCCGGCGCCCGGCATCGCCCACTTCTTTGCGATGGAGATGGGAGGCAGTGTCTGTATGCCCGCTCGCCTGTACCTGTTCGGGAGTCAAGCACCTGCGACCGCCGCGCGCGAGGAGCCTCTGTGGCAGGCGTGGATGAATCGGCAGTTCCCCGCTGCTGTCACGGCGAATCCGGTCGTGCAAGAGTCATCGTAAAGAGTCAGCGCACCATAATCACTACCCGTCGCGCAGCACGGTCATCGGGTTCAGCCGAAGAGCGCGACGGGATGGCACCCAGATCGCCACGGCCGCGGCCCGGCTGGTACACCTGGCGGGGCGCCATCATCGAAGGCAAGGGCGTAGAACCTGACGTCGAAGTGCCTCTGTCGGCTGAAGGACTTTCGACAAGACAGGGACAACCAGCTCGAGACCGCGATTGCGGCAGTTGAAGCGATGCCGCGGGGTTGAGCCGATCCGATTGGACTCGCTTGATGCCGGCGCGCACCACAGCGGGCTTCATCGAACCGATGCTCCTCCTCGGCACCGATCGACTCCCTGACGATTCTGCGCGATGCGCCGAGCCGGAGGCATCACTCGCTGAATGACGACTCTCGACATCGCGCACCGTCGTCTGTTCAGCCAACGGTTGCTCGGGGCCAAGCTCGAGACGCCGAACGACGTAGTGAGTTGGCTGGGCGCTGTCCAGGCTCAGGACTACGCCGGCGCCAAGTGGGCGCTCGCGATGCGCGCGCCAGGCACGACGGACGCGGATGTTGAACAGGCTTTCGCGTCAGGGGCTATCCTGCGCACGCACCTGTTGCGACCCACGTGGCATTTCATCACGCCGGCCGACATTCGCTGGGTCTTGAGCCTAACGGCGCCGCGCGTCCAGGCCGCGAACACGTACATGTATCGCAAGCTGGGGCTCGACGACGCCGCTTTCCGGCGAAGCAACGACACGCTCCTGCGCGCATTGCAGGGTGGCCAACACCTGACTCGCGAAGAGCTGCGTGACGTCCTTCACGCGGCCGGTGTCACCGCGGACGGCGAGTTTCGCATGGGATACCTCATGATGCGTGCGGAGCTCGACGGCATCGTGTGCAGCGGGCCCCGACGCGGGAACCAGTTCACCTATGCACTGCTCGACGAGCGGGTTCCACCTAACGCCGCGCTCGACCGCGAGGAGGCGCTGGCCTCGCTCGCGCATCGCTTCTTCTCGAGCCGCGGCCCGGCCACCGTTCAGGATTTCGCGAAGTGGTCCGGGATGACCGCGACCGATGCGAAGAAGGGTCTCGAAGCCGTCAAAGAGCGGCTCGACTCCGAGACTGCCGATGGCAAGACCTACTGGTTCGCACCCTCGACCAAACGAACGGCAACGCAACGAGCACCGACCGCGCATCTGCTGTCGATCTACGACGAGTACGTCTCCGGCTACAGAGATCGTAGCGCCATCGTCAGTGCGCGGAACGGAGCCCGGCTCATGGCCATGGGGAACGCATTGACATCCATAGTTGTCGTCAATGGTCAGATCACGGGCACGTGGAAGCGCAGAGTCGAGAAAGGCACCGCGGTCATCACGATCGAGCTATTCGATCGACTGACGAAAGCCGAGCACCAGGCTCTCGAAGCCGCGGTGCAGGCGCATGGCGACTTCCTCGAAATGCCGGCAGCGCAGGCGTAGGAGTTGTACTACCACTTCCGATCCGCCTGTCATTTCGACAGCCTCTCGAGCGCGCTGTTCGAGCACGATGGGAGTCGTCAGTGCATTCACCGAATTTGCGCGTCGCAACGCTCGTGCTTTTCTCGGGGAGTCGTCTGTGTTGGAATCGAGTGAGGCGGTCAGACTGTTTCGTACGGATCTCAAAGATCCAAGAATCCTATTGGTCGTTATCAATCAGGAGGACGAACGTGGCGACAGCAGCAGCATTACGCGGACTGAGCACAGTCAGCTTCTTTGCGGCCGATCACGTGGCGGCGAGGAAATGGTATACGGAGTTTCTGGGTGTGCAGCCGTATTTTGAACGGCCGGGCTATGTTGAGTTCCGGCTCGGCGACTACCAGCACGAGCTAGGCCTTGTCGACAGTAAGTACGTTCCAGGGGTGCAAAGTAACAATGGCCGGGCCGGGGTCGTCGTCTATTGGCACGTCGATGACGTCAACGCCGAGCTCGAGAAGGCCGTTGCCATGGGCGCTACACAGCTGGAGCCGCCCCAAGACCGTGGCGATGGCTTTATCACCGCCACGGCGGTGGACCCTTTTGGCAACATCCTGGGCATCATGCACAACCCGCATTACCTGGAGATCCTGACCTCGTTCAAGCCGGCGTGAGCTCACGAGGGCGAGCCCCTGAAAGGGGGTGAGGCGATCAGGCATCCGGCGACGCATGCCGGATTGGGGATTTCCCCCCATCACATCCGCCGAATTTGCGCGTCGCAACGCTTGTGCTTTTTCTCGGGGAGCCGGGTCTCGCGCGCGTATTGCCGCAGTGCGAGCACGGAGCAGCGCGCACCTCAATCACTGGCGATCTGGACATGGCGCCCATGTGTGGCATCACAGCGCGCGGTCGAGGAAGGCATCGACGGCGAGACCCATCACGCGAGTGCGTCACCGATGGCGCTGACCAGGCCGCGCGCACCGCCACCGTCCGGATCGAGTTTTGGGTTGTAGATCGTCAGCTCCAGCCCGATTACGCGATGCGACTCGATGGCGATGCGCATCGCGGTGGTCAACTCGTCCCACGACAGGCCGTCAGGAAGGCGATAGTCAACGGCCGGCATGATCGCGTCATCGAGCACGTCGGCGTCGACGTGCATCCAGAAGCCACGGTCGGGACCACGATCGCGCGTGAGGTGCGCGACGGCAGCACGGATGGCCACTTCGACGCCGCTGGTGCGAATCCGACGCAGATCGAGCGCGCACAGCTGCGAGGGGAGCGGCTGACTTCCGTACGCGGCTTGCTCCTCGGCATCACGGTACCCGAACGCGACGACGTCCTCATCGTTCACCAAAGGGCCCAGACCTTCGATGTTCGTCAGGAGGGCGGGACCACGGCCCGTGGCGAACGCCAGGTCCATGGATGCCGCTTCGCCGTTCGGATTCGCCTCTGGATTGTAGAAATCGGCGTGACCATCCATGAACAGCAGCCCGTAGCGACCCCGTCGCTTGAGTGCGAGCAGGTCGCCGAGCAGTATCGAACAGTCTCCGCCGAGCACGACGGGAAACTCCCCGCGGTCCATCACGGCTCCGACAACGTCCGCCAGCGCCCGTGAATATGACGCAATGCCCGTCGCGTTCAGGGTCAGCGTGGCCGGGTCGCGCTTGGAATCGTACGGAGTCTGGGGCGCGACGCGTCCAGCATGACGCGCGCCCAAGCGAGCGATCAAGCCCGCCCCGATGAGGGCCTCCGGCAACGTTTCGACGCCAGTTGGTCTGAGACCCAGGATCGACGGCGCTTCGATCACCGCAAATGGTGACATTCAGAGCCTCCTCATCGCGTTGCACCACCGTCCGCGTTCATGTAGGCCGTGAGGAACACTCCCGAGAGCGTGAGCAGCGCACCGATACCTTGGCGCGCTGTCGTGCGCTCGCCATCATGGAGACGTGACAGAGCAACGGTGAGCACCGGCCCCAGCGACGCCAGCACGCTGACCACGCCGAGGTGGCCGCCCGAGAACGCGTACGCGACGGCCATGTCCGCCGCGAGATTGCTACCTCCAATCGCCGCGATCGGTAGGACGTCGGGCCGGGCCGGCGCGTGCACCTGATGCCTGATGGCCCAGAGTCGCGTGATGGGCGGCGGTAACGCCCCGATCTGCAGGCCAGCCGTGACCCAGAGCAGATCCGCCGTTGGCCGGTTGCTCGCGGCATCGAGAATGACGAGCGCGAGACCGAAAAGAGCGGTCGCCGTGAGAGCCAACACCACACACGGGTAGGGTCGCCAGAAGCGTTGCCGGCCTTTCGCACGTAGACGGACCGCACCGCGACACGGCGATGGCGCGGTATCCGACTCATCGCCGCTCGCACTCACCG
This sequence comes from Vicinamibacterales bacterium, assembly GCA_963840865.1. Taxonomy (GTDB): domain Bacteria; phylum Acidobacteriota; class Vicinamibacteria; order Vicinamibacterales; family Vicinamibacteraceae; genus CAWJAP01. Next base: position 391,932 of record CAWJAP010000012.1, on the reverse strand, counting down.
TCACGACGACACCGATCACTGCCACCAGCAAACCGATGTACCTCATGGGCCCCAGCGAATCGCCAAGCGCAGCGGCGACCGCTACGGGGACGGCTGGCGATGCGGCCACGATCGGCGCAACGAGCACCGCGGGACCCTGTGCCAGCGCCTGATAGTACAGAAGGAAGCCAATCGCATTGACCACACCGGCAGCGAGACCCCAAGACAGATCGACCGCAGCGAACGGCCGACCCGCTATCAACACCGCCACTACGCTGACTTGCGCTGTTTGACTGCAGAGCACCAGCAGCGCCGGCTCGAGGCGCCTGGCGACACGGCCGGCAAGATAGTCCGATACGCCGTAGCCGAGACTCGTCAGCAGGGCAAGGACCAGCGCCATGACGATCGAGGCCTCGCGCCCTTCAGAGGCTCTCGCTGATGGCCAGGATGTTTCCCTCGGTATCCCTGAACCACGCCGTCTTGGCACCACCGCCGGTCGCGATGCTGTTCCTCATCGCCATGCCTTCGTACTCCTCGAACACGACGCCCCGCGCCTTGAGTTCGGCCACCTCCGCTTCGACGTCGTCGACCTGCCAGTACGCCTGGCTGGCCTTGGAGGTCCCCGCGTTGCTGGTGGGGTACATGAACACTTCGGTGCCTCCGCATTCGTAGATCACGCCCCCCGCGTATTCCGCCTGGGGCGTGAGTCCTACAGTGTTCTCATAGAATTTCCGCGCCCGGGCAACGTCGGACGCTGGGATGTAGGCTCGAATAGGCGCAGTGCTCAGCATGGGTGTCTCCTCCAAGTGCAGGTCTCCCTCTGTCAGGAATGACTCTCCTTGAGCAGGTGGTCCAACTGCGATCGGATGTGTGCGGCCTCTGCGGCAGTGCGAGCCAGCGCGATCGCCCGATTGAACGCCACGCGGGCCTCCTCCGTGCGGCCTAGTTGCGCCAGCAGGGCCCCCTTTACTCCGTGGAAATTGAAGTAGTTCGAGAGTCCGTCGGCCAGCGGCTCGACCAGGGAGAGCGCTTCTAACGGTCCCCGAACCTTCGCCACGGCGACCGCCCGATTGAGCGTGACGATGGGCGACGGCTGGACTGTCTCCAGCAGCGTGTAGAGGTGATCGATCTGCTTCCAGTCCGTGTGCTGCGCTTGCGGGGCCTTGGCGTGCTCCGCGGCAATTGCTGCCTGCACCTGATAGGGACCCGCATTCTGGTGACGCACCGCTTTTTCAAGGAGGATGAGCCCCTCAGCGATAAATGTGCGATTCCAGAGCCGACGATCCTGATCCTCCAGGAGTACGATGTTGTGATCGGCGTCCAACCTCGCCGCCGCTCGCGCGTGCTGCAGCAGCAGGAGCGCCGTCAAGCCCATCACCTCGCAGTCTCCAGGAAACAGCCGCAGCAGCAGCCGCGCCAGCCGGATCGCTTCTTCACAGAGCGGCACACGCATATGGAGTGTGCCGCCGCTCGCGGAATAGCCTTCGTTGAAGAGCAGGTAAATCATGGCAGCGACCGCTGTCACCCTCTCGGCGCGCGCGGCAGGACCCGGCGTCTCGAACGGCAGGCCGGCGTCCGCGATGCGGCGCTTGGCGCGTGTGATGCGCTGCTCGGCCGCACTCTCGCTGATGAGAAACGCCCGCGCGATTTCGACCACCGAGAGGCCAGAGATGATGCGCAGCGCCAGCGCGATCTGTTGCTCTGCGGGCAGATCGGGATGGCAGCACGTAAACAGCAGGCGAAGGATGTCGTCGCGATAGGCCGATTCGTCGATCTGTTCTGCAAGTGCCGCTTCGGTGCCGACCGTGGTCGCTGCGAAGTTATCCGGTAGTGCTTCCATCGTCTTCCTCCGGCGCAGGTCGTCGAGCGCCGCATTTCGACCGACCCAGATGACCCACGCGACCGGATCCCGCGGTCGTCCCTTGCGCGGCCAGTTGGTCAAGGCTCGCAGACAGGCCTCTTGAAACGCCTCCTCGGCAATGTCCAAGTCGCGGAAATACCGGAGAAGCGCCCCCAGCGCTTGGGGACGCGCCGTTTTCAGCGCGCGCGCGATCCATTGCTGATCGTCGATGTCGTTCACGTCACGCCGTCCCCTGGTCACGGAATGCCACCGGTCGCACTTCAATCGCCCCGGTCTGCTTGTGACTGGCAAACCGGCGCGCGATCTCGATGGCCCCCTCGAGCGACGGACAGTCGATGATCCAGAACCCCAGCAATTGCTCTTTGGTTTCGGCGAACGGCCCGTCCGTGACAATGGGCTCACCCCCCGAGCGGACGGTGATGGCTGCGCTGGTCGGCATCAGGCTGAGGTTCGGCCCGAGCTTGCCCTGGTCGGCGAGCTCTCGTTCCACGACGGCGTGCCTGGCGAAGACCTCATCTTCTTTCGTCGTCCCTGCGCCGGCGACCTCGTCAGAGTCGTAACAGAGAAATGCGTACTTCATTCGAATCTCCCCGGTTCGCTCATCTCTAAAGACGGTCGAGTACCCCCTTATCCCGACAAGCCTGCCCAGCAGCGTCCAGCCCGGCCGGAAACGCGCCGCGAGGATGTCGGGACGAGCCTCCGTGATTCGTCCTTCGGGCAACACGCGTGAATCCTGGAGGAGGAGCCATGACACCCGACGGTACCGAGAATAGCCCGCAGATCGAGCAGGCGTCGACGGCAGGACGACGGGAGTGGATCGGCCTGGGTGTGCTGGCGCTTCCGTGTCTGCTCTATTCCATGGACCTGACCGTGTTGAACCTGGCGGTGCCTGCGCTCAGCCGCGATCTCGCGCCCAGCAGCACCCAATTGCTGTGGATCGTGGACATTTACGGTTTCCTGCTCGCGGGCCTGCTGATCCCGATGGGCACGTTGGGCGATCGCATCGGGCGCCGCAGGCTCCTCTTGATCGGCGCCGCCATATTCGGCACAACCTCGGTATTCGCCGCGTTCTCGAGCAGCGCCACCATGCTGATCGGCGCCCGTGCCGTGCTCGGCATCGCAGGAGCGACACTCGCGCCGTCGACCCTCTCGTTGATCCGTCAGATGTTCCTCGACCCGAGACAGCGCACGCGTGCCATCGGCGTCTGGATCATGAGCTTCTCTGTGGGCGCCGCGATCGGTCCGCTCGTCGGCGGCGCGCTCCTGGAGCGCTTCTGGTGGGGATCCGCATTCTTGGTCGGCGTGCCGGTGATGGTACTCCTGCTTGCCGTCGGGCCGAGACTACTGCCGGAGTTCCGCGATCCACGACCTGGCCGGCTGGATTGGCCGAGTGCCGGTCTGTCGATCGCCACCGTCCTCGCTGTCATCTACGCGATCAAACAGATCGCCGTGGAAGCCTCGATCCTGAATTGGGCATTACCGATGATGGCGGGCGCGGCCATCGGTGTTGCGTTCGTTCGCAGACAGCGGACCTTGTCCGATCCGTTGATAGATCTTCAACTGTTCCGCGTACGCGCCTTCAGCGCAGCCATGGCAACGAACGGGCTCGGCTTCTTCGTCAACTTCGGCGCGCTCTTGCTGATCGCCCAATACTTGCAACTCGTGCTTGGGTTCTCGCCATGGCAGGCCGGACTCTGGACGTTGCCATCATCCGGCGGGTTCGTCGTTGGGTCACTGCTCGTTCCGGTGATCGTGCGACACGTCCGGCCCGCGTTTGTGATGTCCGGCGGCCTCGCCCTCACCGCTGTGGGCTTCCTCGTTCTGAGCCAGATTCATGGCGGCGGACTTGCGGCGCTTGTCACCGGGTCGGTTTTGTTCTCGCTGGGTCTCGCTCCAGTCTTCACGCTGGCCACCGACATGATGGTAGGCACAGCTCCGCCGGAACGTGCGGGGGCCGCGGCGGCAATTTCGGAGACCAGTTCGGAATTCGGTGGCGCACTCGGTATCGCGATCCTGGGCAGCATCGGCACGGCCCTCTACCGTCGCGTCATGGCCGGCACGGAAATACCGGGGTTGACACCGGAGGCTGGGCGGGTTGTGCGCGACACGCTCGCCGGTGCCGTAGGCGCCGCCGAGCAACTCCCTGAACAAGTCGGCATTGAGCTGATCAATGCGGCTCGCGACGCGTTCGTGCACGGATTTGAGTTGACGGCAGCGGTGAGCGCAGTCATCGCGGCCGCGCTGGCCGTTCTCGCGGGAGTCGTGCTGCGGAAGGTGCGAACCGGCACTGCGCTCGAGGAATCAGCGCGAGAAGACGACGAGCTCTCGTCACTATGTCGTTCCTCGTGACCACACCCGGCGCGCTGATGCCGAACGAATCCATTCAATCAATTCCTGTGGAAGGACGTGGTGCTTGCTGGGTGCGGCATTGCTTACGGCCGCAGAAGCGCTGTCCGCGGCAAAGGCACAGCCGTTCTCGCGCGCGAAGCCTCCGACCGCGTTTTGAGGAGAAAGCAATGTTGGATGATGAATCGCAGATTCGAACCCTGATTGAGCGATGGGCCAGAGCGGCCCAGGCTGGCGACCTTGAAGGCGTTCTCGTCGACCATAGCGCCGATATCGTGATGTTCGACGTGCCACCGCCCGAGGCTGGTGCGCGTGGAATCGAAGCCTATCGTCAGACATGGCCACCCTTTTTCAAGGCGCAGGAGAAGGACGGCGTATTCGAGATCGTCTCGCTCGAAGTCACGGACGGCGTGGATGTGGCGTTCGCGTTCGCATTGCTCCGCTGCGGCACGCAGGAGGAAATCAACAAACGCCCTGAGAGACGCCTGCGTCTCACCATGGGTCTACGCAAGGAGAAAGGCCGGTGGCTCATTGCCCACGAGCATCACTCCTTCACGTTGGAGCCCTGAAACCACCCGGGACACCGTTCTGACGTTGACGGCCATCTTACGGCTGCCATCATTGGCGGCGGGCCGTGGCCCGGCTTGACCACCGGCAGCCGCTGTGCTGTTTGCGAGACGCCGTGCACCGTCAACCAGGAGAGAACACCATGACGGTCGTGACCACAATCGACATTTTGCGGCATGTCGCCGGAACAGTTTCGCGCCGCGGCTCACCGAGCTCTCCGGTCTCGTGAGCGAGGCCCGACCTGATCCGTCCTCGATGGCGCGACGGGTCGCTCGAACTCGGTAAGCGGGCCGACTTCATCGTGCTCGACCGCAAGCTCATCGAGGTTCCCTTGGCCGATATCCACCGCGCGTGCGTCTTCGTGGACGGTCGTCGAGGGCAGGGGGTTTATCGTAAGGAAGACTGGGAAGAACGCACCAGTGACAAGGTTCAGGAGCGCAGCACGATCGATCGGCTGGATAGCGCGAGCACGAACTCACGCTGATTGTCAGACAATGCGTTGTTGCGTGCCGGTGGGCGTCACTGCGCGGCCGCTGATCGTCGGGCCCCTGAACCGCGGACAGGACTTCAAACCGGACAGCCGGCCCCTCTAACACAGGTATGTCGTCATGAAGACACTGCTCACGATCCTGACGAACGCCTCACATCTCACGCTCACCGACGGAGAAGAATATCCGTCGGGCTTCTGGGCCGAGGAGTTTGCCGTCCCCTATCAGATGTTCAAGGAGGCCGGATACGCCGTGGACGTCGCGACGCTCGGCGGCATTGCGCCGACCGTTGACAAGTCGAGTATCGACCCGGATTTCATGAAATGGGTGCGGCCCTCCTTCACGCAGATTGACGACGCCGCGGCGGCAGCGACGTACCGGAAAACGATCGAGCATGCAGGAGGCCTGCGCTCCCCGAAGGATGTCGCCCGGCTGACCAAGGATGACATCGCATCCTACGATGGGATCTACATCGTCGGCGGCCACGGCTGCATGGAGGACATGCCGGCGTCTCCTCCGATGACCAGGTTCCTGCTCGCGGTGCTGGCACTGAATAAGCCTCTCGCCTCGGTCTGTCATGGACCCACCGCGTTCCTGTCGCCGCGCGACATGGCAGGCCAGTCCCCGTTCGCAGGGTACCGAGTCACCTGTTTCTCTCACGTCGAGGAGTTCCACACGAGAGTCAATGGACGGCTCCCGCTCGTGCTCGAGATCGAGCTGAAGCGACTCGGCCTGGAGTACTCCAAGGGCCCCTACCCTTGGGCCTCGCACGTCGTCGTCGACCGCAACCTGGTGACCGGACAGAATCCATTCTCGTCGGAAGCGATGGCGAAGCAGTTCCTAAATCTGCTGGAGAAGCCATGACAACCTCCACCATCGTCGCTCGAGTTGAAGAGTTGGTTCGACGCGCAGAAGCCCTCGACCAGGGCGGCGCGTCGGAACGTTCGCGGGGGCTCGCCACCCGATTGCGCTCGACCGTCTTGCGACCGCTAGCCGACCTGGGCGACACGCTCGATCGGACGACAGAGCTGGAGTCGCAACCCGCAGGCGTGCAAGAGCTCCTGTTCGAGTTGGCGATCGACCTCACGCGCGCGTGTGCGACCGACCAGCGCGCCGCGCTGCTCGAGGCGTGCGCGGGCGCCCACTACCTCGTGACCATCGGTCGGGACGACGCTCAGGAGCGGATCACCAGGCTCGCCGAAATCGCTCGAGACGTTCCGGGCAACCCGAAGGGCGGCATTCGCGTGCGCGAAAACGGTCCCTACCTGCTGACGGGCGGCGCACTCATGTCGAACTTCCTCGGTGAGCCCACGACGGCGCCGCCGGTTGCAGCCCTGTGCCGGTGCGGCCGGTCGGAGTCGAAGCCATGGTGCGATGGCACTCACGCGACGATCGGCTTCAACGACAGGAAGCATCCCGACCGCGTCGCCGACCGGCTCGACACCTACGCAGCACGGCAATTCACAATCCTCGACAACCGAGGTATCTGCGCGCACTCCGGACGGTGCACTGACGCGTTGCCTACGGTGTTTCGCGTCGGTACGGAGCCGTTTGTGGCGCCGGCAGGCGGCAGAGCCGACGATATTCTGCGCGCGATCCAGGCGTGCCCTTCGGGGGCGCTCGGCGCGGCGATCGCCGAGCGCCGCGCCGCCGATGTGGTCGATCGGATTCGCCCGCCCGCGATCGAGGTCTCGAAGGACGGGCCGTATTACGTCACCGGGGGCGTGGATCTCCGGGACGACGTCGGCAACGAGCCGGTGCGATCGGCCGGTGCCTCGAGCGAGCATTTCGCCCTCTGTCGCTGCGGGCAGTCGAAGAACAAGCCCTTCTGCAGTGGCGCGCACTGGTACGCCGATTTCCACGATCCGGTGATCGATCCGGACCACGAGCCGACCCTCTTCGAGTGGGCGGGAGGCTATCCTGCCTTCCTGCGTGTGACGCGCCTCTTTTACGAGCGCCACGTCCCTCAAGATGATCTGCTGGCGCCGCTGTTTTCGCGGATGGAGCCCGATCACCCGGAGCGCGTCGCCGCGTGGCTCTCGGAGGTGTTCGGCGGCCCCAAGTTCTATTCGCAGCGCTACGGTGGCTACACCCGGATGATCTCTCAACACCTGAACAAGCACCTGACGGAAGCGCAACGCGCCCGATGGGTGTCGCTGCTGTGCCGAAGCGCGGACGAGGCGCTGCTCGCCGCGGATCCGGAATTTCGGGCGGCGTTCGTCGCCTATCTGGAGTGGGGTACGCGGATCGCGGTGGAAAACTCGCAGGTCGACTCGCGCCCGCCGGAAGGGATGCCGGTCCCACGCTGGTGGTGGGTGTGCGATGCCACGCCCTCCGCGCGCCCTCCGTCGCGACCCACCGCACGCGGCCCCATCGCGGATCTCGCCCCACCCGAGCCGCCCGCTCCCGGGGAAGCGCTGAGCTTCGAGCGACACATCAAAGGCTTGTTCCGTGCGCGGGATCACGGAGCGATGCGCTTCGCCTTCGACCTCTGGTCAGTAGCCGATGTGCGGACCCATGCCCGCGCGATCCAGGCTCGCCTCAAAGCAGGGACGATGCCGTGCGACGGGGCATGGCCCGCAGAGAGGATCTCGCTGTTTGAGCGCTGGATCGCCGAAGGATGCGCTGACTAGCAGACCAACGAGCCGTTGAGCGGCGCGAGTCCGTGCGGATGCGTCAACCTCCGTAGACGGCGTTGCGGACATCGACCGTGAAACGACCGATCATGCCCTCGAACGCCGTATTGGTCAGCGCCACGACGGTGAGTTCATTCGCCGGGTCGATGAACCATTTGTGGCCGTAGGCCCCGTTCCATTGCAGCGTCCCCGGTGCCTGCGGCGTGCCCGTCGCTTTGGGGTCGACAAGAACGGCACCGCCGAAGCCGAACTCCCAGCCCGGTCCCTCTGCTCGTTCGTGGGTAAGGGCCTGGACGTTGAACATGGCGCTCAGTGTCTGCGGTTGCAGCAGTCCGCCCGCCCGCAGGGTTTCCAAGAATTTCAGGACGTCGCTCGCCGTTCCGGCCATCCCAGCCCCGCCGGATGGAAATGCCCTCGGATCCAGAAGCCGAACGGGGCAGAAGGCCACGGGTGTTCCAGAGAAATTCACGTGATCGTCGTCAGCCATGCGTCGAGGCTCAGGCTGGCCATCGGCATAGTGCACCACGAGCCGACGGGTATCGACGACTGCAAAGCCCGTGTCCTTCATGTCGAGCGGGTTCAGGACCAGTTCGGCTACTGCTTGCGGGAGTGGTCGCAGAGTCGCCTTCTCAATCACAGCACCCAGCACATCTATCGCCATTGAATAACCCCATCCGGCGCCCGGCTCGTAGCTGAGCGGCGCGGCGGCGATTCTCCGGACGATCTCATCGAGGTCCGCGTCGGTACGATCAAATCCGCTCGAAATCCGCAACCGATGGTACGGGCCGTCTTGTGGTTCCATGAATACATAGGTGAGACCGGCAGAGTGAGTAACAAGATGATGGATTGTGATTTCTGGAACGCGGCCGTCGGGGAGCCGCGGCTTGAACTCGGGCAGCCAGCGGCGCACTGAATCTCCGAGGCTCATGCGGCCGTCCTCGACCAGCCGGAGCGCCGCCGCCGTGACGATCGGCTTGGCCACAGACGAGAGCAAGAAGATGCAGTTCTCCTGCATCGAACGGCCGGCCTCCCTGTCGGCGAATCCAGCTGCTCGACCGTAGACGATGTCGCCACCTTTGGCGACCAAGACGACGGTTCCCACGATGCGCCGGTCCTCCAGCGCGCGCTCGATCGCCAGGTCAAGCCGAGCTCTCAACCCAACACCGCGGTGATCGAGAAAGTCCGAAAGTGGCTTGTCGGTGCGCGTCATGTCGATAACCTTTGTTCCAACTCTGCCTCCATATGCGGCGAAGGCCTGCCCTTGATCGGGGTTCCCTCTCAAAAGTGTTTACGATGCTGCAAGCCGGATTCCCGCCGAATGGTTAGCCCATCCGCTTGGAAGGCGTGAAGGAGGACACGACCGTGCGTGATCAAGCCAGTCATCCCACCATCGCGCGTATCTGGCGCGGACTGTACGCGCCGCGACGTTGCTGATGAATACGAAGCCTACAACTACGAAGTCGGGATCAGGCCGCTGATCGAAAAGGCGATGGGTGTGCAGACGTTGCGTGAAGACCGGGCAGAGGAGACCGAGTTCATCACGATCTCCTACTGGGAGAGCATTGAAGCGATGTCGCGTTTCACCGGTGGCGATCCGACACGCATCCATCATCTGGACCGAGATTCGGAGTTCCTGATTGAGCTGCCGAGCGCCGTCCAGATTCTCCGAATTCTCGTCTCTCACGGGAACACCGGCGGCGAGGTACCACCTGACATGTTCCGCGAATGGTTTACGGCAACGGCGAATACGACCTGACGAAGAAAGAGGTCGGCACGCGCTACGTCCGCACGTCAGTCCGCACGCTGGTCGATCCTGGCAATCCAGACGATCTCGAGCAGGTCCACGCGCTGCAGGATGCGATCGCCGTGAGCAGCCGGGCGGTCCTGGACGCTTCGACGTACCGGACTGGGATCCGGTCAGCCAGAAGAAAGTGCGCGACCTGCTGAAGGCGCTGGGCGAACGTTCGACGCCTGCACGCTCAACAACATCACGGCCAAGAAGGATCCGGACGGGTCAGTCACCATCAACTTCGGGGCCTGCGACGGCAGGACACCGAACTGTCTGCCGATCATGGAGGGTTGGAACTTTATGGTGCGGCTGTATCGACCGCGGCTGGAGATCCTGGAGGGCACATGGAAATTTCCCGAGGCGCAGTCCCTCCAGTAGCTTCCGGAACTGAAAGGGAAAAATTGGTTGGCCCGAGGCGGACACACAGGTCCCGGAATCGGACAGGTACGAGCTCGGTTCAGTAGAGGGATCGGCGGAACGCTGGCGATTCCTCGTGGCACCGGCGTTGCTCACTCTTGGTCACTTGCGAGGGATCAAGGTGACTATCGCCTGACCCAATCGACGTGCTGCGGCACGAGCAAGGTGTCAGGAGTCCAAGGTGCAGAATGCAGTCTTGTCAAAGGAGCAGACAATGAAGCTCGCTCGTGTGGGAGTGATTGCCGCGGCGATTCTCGCGGTGGCAACGGTGGCGTGGGCCCAGAAACCGGACTTCTCGGGCACGTGGACACTTGATCCAGCCACCGCGCCGGCAGCCGGTGGCGGCGGTGGCCGCGGAGGTGGAGGCGGTGCTCTGGGGAGCGGCCCGGCGACGGTCAAGCAGACGGCCGATGCGCTCACGATCGAGCGCACGATGGGCGACGCCAAGGTCACCCTGACCTACAAGCTCGACGGCACTGAAAGCAGGAACATGATGATGGGCCGCGGCGGCCAGCCGGCCGATTCGGTATCGACCGCCAGGTGGGACGGCCCCAAGCTCACCATCGTCACCAAGCAGGAGATGGACGGCCAGATAACGGAGTCCACCCAGGTCTGGACCGTCGAGGGCAGCACGCTGACGGTGGAAACCACCAACGCGCGCGGCACACAGAAGCGGGTTTACAAGAAGTAGAACACCGAGGTTTACGGACGCAAGCGCAATCTCGTGGTGCGCGACCAGTCCTATCGGCGTACGGAGAAATCAACAGCGACCTGACGCGGGGGTCCAGGACGTCCGCCAAAGGCCGTGGGCGACGTGCCGAAGGTCGCCGTGATGTAGTCCGTGTTCGTAAGGTTTCGAGCGTACGCGGCGACAGCCCACCTACGATGGCTGGGTCCGTATTCGACGCGGGCGCCCAGAAGCCCATATGGACTCTGTCGCTGGATGCTGTCGTTGAACGGTGTGTAGAACACCGTCGACTGCGCCGTGGCGTCGGCTGCGATCGACAGTCGTCGCGATCGGCCGATGTCGCCGCTCCACTCGATCCACAGGCGCCCCGCCCATTCCGGCGCGTTGTTCAACCGGTTGCCTGCCACGTCTCCGGTGACGCCGTTATTGGCAACCGCGATGTATTGATCGTAAGTGGCGTCAAGCCAGGTCACATGCCCCCCGGCTTCGATGCCGCGCCCCATCCGTGACGTGTTCTCGACTTCGACGCCGCGAATCGTCGCGGCTGCGGCATTGCGAAAGTCGAAGACCCCGATCCCGATGGGCGTCTGCACCTGCAGGTTCGTGTAATCCATGACGAAGGCAGACACGTCGAGCCTGGAACGGCCGCCCATGATCGCACCCTTCCATCCGCCTTCGTAGCTCCACGCCCACTCCGGCCCGTAGCCTCGGCCGGCCGCCGTTGACGACGGGTTGAAGCCCCCGCTCTTGAACCCGCGTGTCGCCGACACGTAGGCGAGCGCATCGTGCGGCAGCTTCATCTCGAGGCCGAACTTGGGCGTCCAGGCGCTGTGGGCAATGGAGTCGGAATAGCCGTAGACCGAACCGGGAACCGCCAGATTCGGAGCATCGAGGCTGTACCGTCCGCCGCCGTTGTCGATGTCCTTCCCCTCGTGGGTGTAACGAATGCCGGCGGTCGCCGAGAGCCGGGACGTCAATCCGACGGTCGCCTGTCCAAAGACCCCCCGGCTGGTCGCCTCCACGCGCGGGTCGAGCCGAATCTGGAATCGCGCTTGCGGCTGATCGACCCAGAAAGACTGGTGATCGAATTCGTCGAAGAGAAAGACACCACCAACCCACGTCAGCCTGGGCTGCTGGTGCGAGATCGTGATCTCCTCAGACAGCTGATGCTGCAGCTCGTGCTGATGCGTCGTCAACAAGTCGAGTTCGGTGATGTCGGCATCCACGAAGAATTCGAAGTCAAGCTTTCGAAACGCTGTCAGGCTGACCAGGGTGGTGGATGGCGTGAGTGCCGTCGTCACACGCGCGCTCGCGCCGTAGTTCATCGTGCGATTCCAGGCGCGCGCGGATGCTCGAACGTCGCGAAGATCGGGCGGGTTGTCGATCTGAAACCCCGGCTTCACGGCCAGCACTTTGTTAAAGGTCAGTGGAATCCCGCCCTGGTGGTCGACATCGGTCGACAGCAGCACATTCGTGCGGCGATCGAAGACCACGCGCAGCTGGCCCCGTGCCGCGGTGACATCGTCGCCACCAAGCGGATGGTCCAGATGCTCGAGGTCGCGGACGTAGCCGTCCCGGACGCCCCGGGCGAATGCGAGCGCTCCCATCACCCTGTCGCGTTTGAGCGGGCCGCTGACCCGAGCGTCGCCGCGAAGCGCGCCGAAGTTCCCCGCGGTGAGGCTCGCGGACGCCTGGAAGTCGTTCGTGGGAGGCTTGGATATCAGGCTCATCGCCCCACCGACCGCGTTGCGTCCATACAAGGTGCCCTGCGGTCCACGAAGCACTTCGATGCGGTCCAGATCGAGAAACTGCACGAACGCCATCGCCGGTCGGGCGAGGTAGACGCCGTCGAGGTAGATCGCCGAACTCGGATCCGCCCCGGCGTACAGCACGTTCGCGCCAATCCCGCGGATCGTCAGCTGACCGAATCCGGTGTTCTGAGAAAACGTGACTGACGGTGTGAGCGCTGCCCCGTCACCCAAGGTCCGGGTTCCCAGGCGCCCGAGCTCGGCGTTCGAGACGGCACTGATCGCCATGGGAATCGATTGAACGTCGCGCTCGCCAACCTTCGCGGCCGTGACGATCGTTTCTTCCACGGTGGCGACGGGCAAGGTGAAGGACAGGGTGACCCGTTCGCCCGCCCGCAGCCGCACGGTACGATGCGCGGTCTCGAATCCGGTCGATTCTGCCGAGACATCGAAGTCGCCCGCTGGAAGGTCTCGAAACGCGAAGTCCCCGGCGGCGGTGGATTGCCCTTCGCGTTCTGTGACACCGCGCAGCGTCAGGCGCACGCCCGCCAGAGGAGCACCAGTCTGGTCGTAGACCCATCCCGCAATCTCTCCGGCAGGCTGTGCACGTGCCGACGCTGGCACGCAGATCAGCGCCAGGAGCCCGGCGATCAACAGACCCATGCTTCGAACGCTATGATGTCTACCAGGTCTGTCGAACAAGGCTATGACTTGTCGCGCCCCGATCGCGTCAATACTGCGCTCCTGCATCGTGGGCAGCAGATTCTCATGTGCGGCGCTCGCGTTCGTGCTGCTCTTCTGCGCGGCACCGAGCGACGGCCAGCCGGCGGTCCGCCAGGTGCTGGTGCTGCAATCGTTCGACCGCGGCAATCTGATTGTCGACTCCTTCACCGGCCACTTCCGTGTAGAACTGGACGAGCGCGCCGGGACACCCGTGAACGTCGTCCAGGTCGTCGTCGGCCCGACTGGGTTTGTCGCCGCGCCAGAGCGAGAGGTTGTCGACTACATCCGATCCATTTTCGCCGATCGGCCCAAGCCGGACCTCATCATGACGGTCGCCGGCCCTGCGACAGTATTCGCGCGCAAGTATCGACAGCAACTCTTTCCCGAAGCGCCGCTCCTGTTTGCCGCTGTCGATCAGCGATTTCTGCGGGACGCGCCACTTGGCGAAAACGAAACGGCCGTCGTGGTCATCAACGACTATCCTCGGCTGATCGACGAAATCCTGCAGCTGCTGCCGCAGACCGAGCAGGTGTTCGTAGTGACGGGATCCGGACTGCTCAGCAAATTCTGGCGTCGAGAGCTCGACGAAGAGTTCAGGCGATTTCACGACCGGCTGACGTTCGTCTGGTCGGAGGAACTGTCCCTTCCGGAGATCTTGCGCCGCTGTGCCAGCCTGCCGCGCCACTCGGCGATCTTCTATCTCACCTTCGGCACCGACGCGCAGGGCGGGGCGTATGCGGACGAGCGAGTGCTCGCCGACCTTCACGCCACGGCAAATGCTCCCCTGTTTGGGGTGCAGAGCGTCTACATGGGCTCTGGAGTGGTCGGCGGAACGATGATGTCCATTGACAACCTTGCTCGCAACACGGCTGACGTGGCCCTTCGACTCTTGAACGGTGCGCCGCCTGGAAGCATCAACGTACCGCCACAACGGCCCGGTCAACCGATATTCGACTGGCGCGAGCTACAGCGATGGGGGATCGCGGAGAGCCAGCTACCGGCGGGCAGCGTCGTGCGCTATCGCGCTCCGAGCCTGTGGCACCAATACAGGGGCACGGTGCTCAGCGCCGTCGGTGTGCTGGCCGTCCAATCGCTCCTGATCGTCGGGCTCCTGTATGAGCGTCGCGCACGTCGAAGGGCCGAGATCGAGAGCCGGAGGAACCTGGCGCTCGCCGCCGACGCCAGTCGTCGCCAGACGATGTCGGCGCTGACGAGCTCGATTGCCCATGAGCTCGGTCAACCCCTCAGCTCGATGATCCACAACGCCCAGGCGGGTCGGATGATGATCACCGCCAGTCGTGCGACGCCCGACACGGTGAGCGAGATCCTTTCCGACATCGAGAGCGAGGGCGTCCAAGCCACACAGATCATCGATCGGCATCGGGCAATGCTCCGAAGTCATCAACTGGACAAGAAACCGATCGACCTTCACGCCGTCATACATGAAAGTCTTGCGCTCGTCGCTCACGACATGAGAGCGCGGCAGATCGAGGCCACCGTCAATCTGTCGTCGAATCCCTGCATCATCACCGGCGATCAGGTGCTCTTGCAGCAGGTGCTGGTGAACCTGGTGATGAACGCCATGGACGCGATGGCCGAAACACCTCCGACGCGTCGTCGCGTCACCATCAGCACCGAAGTCAGGGCGGCCGATGTCGAAGTCTCGGTGCGCGACACTGGAACGGGTTTGCCGGCGCAGGTCAAGGGCACTCTGTTCGCACCATTCGTCACGACGAAAGCGCACGGCGTCGGGATCGGACTCACGATCACGCGAACGATCGTCGACGCGCATGGAGGCACCATCGATGCCCACAACAATCCCGAAGGGGGCGCGACATTCACTGTCACCCTGCGCCGCAGCGAAACACCCGAGATCCTGCAGGCCCGCTGAGTGCCGCATGACATCCCTCGCAAGACACACTGGGCCCGCCACGAGCAAATCCGGCGCGCCTCCAATAATGCGGCGGTAGTGCTGGACGCTTCCGCGTTTCCACGCACTACACTGGACGAACATCGGCCAGCCTGGCCGACTGGCCGGATCGATTCTCGTCTATGCTCGAGGGTGGTTCCCGTGCACGTCGTTCGAGGTCAGTAATTGCCCAAGCGACCCCGCGTGCTGATCGCCGAAGACCACCCTGGAGTGGCGAAAGCCGTCTGCCGGGTGCTGGCACTGGACTGCGACGTCGTGGAAAGCGTCGCCGACGGCAGAGCAGTGCTGGAAGCAGCGCAACGACTCCACCCCGACGTGATTGTGGTCGATCTCAACCTGCCCTGCGTCAACGGACTCGAGGTATGTCGTCAGATCACGCAAGTGAGCCCAGAAGTGAAAGTCATCGTGTTCACGGCGATGAACGATCCGGACGTCAGGCAACGATGCTTCGAGGCCGGAGCATCTGCCTTTGTGTCCAAGATGGCTGGCGACGGGGACCTGCTATCTACCGTCAAACGCCTGTGTGACGACCGAGGTTGATCAAACCGATCGATCACGCTCGCGCGTTCCCCGGCCCATGTCCTCCAAGGTCGACGACGACTGCGTAACCGAAGGCGTCGGCGCCGCCGAGGCGCCGATCGATGTTGCTCCTGGTCTCGCCGAGGTCGCGCGAAACGTGGGCCTCCTCGTCGGTCCCGCGGAGAGGACGGAGGATGCGTCTGTCGAAAGTGAGAGACACGGCTTCACGATCAGTCGAGCGGCTGGAAGAAGCTCGTGACCACGAAGCGGGCGATCTTCCGCCCCAACTTTGATCCATCCTCATCTGAATAACGAAAGTGGAAGCCCGCCCACACCCGAGCATTGTTGACCTCGTCGACCACATCCTTGAATCGGTCGTAGTAGCGCGTTTCACCGGTCATGAGGTTGTCGAGCGAGAAGCTGGTGCGACCTGGGCCGAAGAAGCTCTCGAGCGCCTCGGCGACGGCCGTGGTGTGACAGGCATGGGCCGACGGGTACTCCGGATGATTCGGCGTCGACAACAAGGGCCGCCAGGTCGGATCCGGCACCGTGAGAAGGTTGCCATCGGTGTCTGCGCGCTGGATTGCATGAAGCGGGCGCCAGGACAGATAGTGATACTTGGCGTCAAAGCACCCAATCATGGCGTCGCCGCCGGCCACGTGAGCCATGGCCAACATCCGCGCCATCTCGATCGCGCTCAGGCCGCGGGCGTCGGCGAGCCGCAACAGGTTGCGGTTCCATTGAGGAATGTCACTGTCGGTCCAGAACCGTGCCAGCGCAGTCTGCTCCGCGCTCCGCACGCTGCTGTCAAACCGTCCCAGGTCCTTCACCTCGTTGAAGGCCTTGGCGTATTCCCCGCTGCTGAGCGCAGGGGGTCCGCCTGGTCGGAATTGAGCGGCGCTTTCCAGCGCCAGCGGCAGCACTCGCGGCAGCCTGGCTCCAACCGGCGTCGCGGGCGCGGTCGGTTCATAGACTCCCGGACCGGGTGGTGGTTGGAGGTAGGGCACGTCGTCGTCGAGCCCGTCGTCGGTACGGAGCTGGAGCATTCCGTGCCCGACTTCTTCACCAACCAGGACGCCATTGGCTTTCGCCTCCCCGTCCGGTATCCCCTTCAGATACTCGTTGTAGAGATCATCCAGAGCGACCTGCAGGCCGCGAAACCGTTCCACGAGCACGAGGTGCACCGCGGCGGCGACGGCGGCCTCCACCGACGCGTTCGGCGGTACGGTTGGTGTTATCGCATACGGTCGATAACCGCCCTCGATGGCGACGACGACGTCGTAGATCGTCGCGTGGACGATACCCATGTAGACGGCCGCCTCGCCAGGGAACCTGCTCGCGGCGATGGCGTTCTGGGCGATCAGGCTCCAGTCGGCAACGGCGCGTCCCTCACTGGACGTTGCGGCGTTCTGAGTGCGGCTCGCAGCGAGCGCGCCGCGTGCGGCGGATTCAGCCGGGGCCGTGGCGGACGTCGTCCCGCCGAATGCAGCGGTGACCAGTGATGCGGCGACGATACCGACGATGCTGCGCTTCACGGGAACCTCCTGGCTCCATCGTTCATTTCGTGGCCCCATCCCTTCACTAATGGAAGCGGCGATTGGAGCCTCGCTGAGCGGGTCGGTGATCAGCCTGCCGGGATCCGCCACTCGGCAGCTGCGACTCTGACTCGTACTTGTGTAAACACCGACGCCCGGCGATCCGGACAACTGACGGGCGCGAGTTGCGCGGCCGTTGGTTCTCGGTTTCGGCGTAGGATGTAGTGGTTTCGACGTGCCACACGAGCGAACCTATGCCCCTGAACCAAGGTGCCGGCGATCGTTCCCCGTCGGAAACCTCCGGTTCAGGTGACCCCGAATCAACCTTTCAACTGATCGAGCGGGCGCGCGCCGGTGATCAGGGAGCGCTGGAACGCCTCTTCGCGCGACATCTCAAACCGCTCCAACGATGGGCCCGCGGCCGGTTGCCGAAGTGGGCGCGCGATCTCGCCGACACGGATGATCTCGTCCAGGACACCCTGGTTCAGACGTTCAAGAGGATCGAAGACTTCGAGCCTCGCCGAGTCGGTGCGCTGCAGGCGTACCTGCGGCAGGCGGTGGTCAATCGCATCCGAAACGAGTTGCGGCGGAAAGGACGGCAGCCGCAGGCCACGGATCTCGATGGCCTCGAAGTCGAGAGTGTCGAATCACCGCTCGAACGGGCGATCGGTCAGGAGGCTGTTGAGCGCTACGAGAGTGCGCTTCAGCGGCTGAAGCCGGAGGAGCGGGAAGCGATCATCGACCGGGTGGAAATGGGCTACAGCTTCGAGGAGCTGGCCGACGCACTCGGCAAACCGACTCCAGATGCGGCCCGCAAGGCGGCGCACCGGGCCCTTGTCCGGCTGGCCGAGGAGATGAAACGTGCCGCCGAGTCAGCGGCTGATTGACGAGCTCGCGGACGCGATTCTCGACGGCTCCCCGATCGACTGGGCGGTTGCCGAATCGAGCTCTGATGGGACAGCGCAGTTGCTCGTTGGACAACTGAAGGTGCTGGCAGCAGTCGCCGATCTCCATCGCAGTACCCCGCCGAGTCCATCAACGCTCTCTCAGATCCGGTCGTCCCGCGCGGAGCCGAAAGTCGCGGACGCGCCGGTGATGTGGAGTCATCTTCGGCTCGTCGAGCGGATCGGCCGGGGCGCGTTCGGAGAGGTCTACCGGGCCTGGGATACGCGGCTCGATCGCGAGGTCGCGCTGAAACTCTTACCGGCCGATCGCGACTCCGGCGAGCGTCCAGCGTCCGCAATCATCCACGAGGGCCGATTGCTCGCTCGGGTGCGGCATCCGAACGTCGTCACCATCCATGGTGCCGAACAGGTTGCTGATCAGGTCGGGCTGTGGATGGAGTTCGTTCGCGGCCACACCCTCGGGCAAATCCTCGAGCAACGAAAGGTGGTTACCGCTGCCGATGCTGTCGGCATCGGTCTCGAGCTCTGTCGCGCGATGTCGGCGGTGCATGACGCCGGCCTGCTGCATCGGGATATCAAGGCGCACAACGTGATGCGAGCCGAAGACGGCCGCATCGTGCTGATGGACTTCGGCACTGGCCGGGAGGTCGAGGACGACGCATCGTCCGATCTCGCCGGAACGCCACTCTATCTCGCTCCCGAGGTCTGCAGGGGGAAAGGGCCACCGTTCGGAGCGATATCTACAGCCTCGGCGTCCTGCTCTATCACCTCGTCACAGGCTCGTATCCAGTGCAGGCACGGACCGTGCGCGAGGTTCGCCGTGCGCACGAGCACGGCGAGCGGACCGCTGTTCAGTCCGCACGGCCCGATGTGCCACCGAAGCTCGCCCGCGTCATCGAGCGCGCGGTCGATCACCGCCCCGAGCGCCGCTACCAAAGCGCTGATGCTCTCGCGGCGGACCTGGCGGCGTTGCAGCCACGCCCGAGATTGGTAACGCTGGCGTACGCGGCAGGCCTGGCAGTCGCCTCCACTCTCGTTGTAGGAGTGGGTTGGGAGGTGGCTGGCCGCCAAGCGGGATCCTCCAGGACGCCCAGCGCACTGCTTACGCGTTCCGGATTGAGCCCTGTTGGCGCTGCGAACGTCAGTCCCGCCGAGCGACCCATCATTGCCGTGCTGCCCTTGCAGAACCTCAGTGCCGAGCCGGGGAGCGACTACTTCACCGACGGGCTGACGGATGAAATCATCCGCAACCTGGCTGTGATCAAAGGGATGGAAGTGCGGTCGCGAACATCCTCGTTCGCCTTCAAGGACAAGCCCCGCAACCTTCAACATGTTGGCGCGCAGCTCGGCGTGAACTTCGTCGTCGAGGGGTCGATCATGCGATCGGGCTCGAGGCTGCGGATCAACACCCAGCTGGTGCAGGTCGCCGGCGACGTCATCCTGTGGACCGAGCTGTTCGATCGGGACCTCAAGGACGTCTTCGCCATACAGGATGAAATCTCGCGCGCGATCGTCAGCAAGCTACGACTGACACTGAGCCGGAGCCAACGGCGCTACGACAGTAACTTCGAAGCGTACGAGGCCTATCTGCGGGGGCGCTACTTCGCAAACCAGCGGTCGGCGGAGGGTCTCAGGAAGGCCATCGAGCACTTTCAGACGGCCGTCCGACTCGATCCAGGATATGCCGACGCGTACGCAGGTATCGCAGGGGCCTACGGTCCGCTCGGTTACTCGGGATATGTGCCTCCGAAGGAGGCGCTTGCCGGCATGCGCGCGGCGGTGACGCGCGCCCTCGCGATCGACGATGACCTCGCGGACGCGCACGCGGCCCGCGCGCTCCTTCTTGCCTTCCACGAATGGCGACTGGCCGATGCAGAACCCGCATTTCGCCGGGCACTCGCTCTCGATCCCGGTGACGCAACGGCCCACAATTGGTACGCGCAGTACCTCATCGCGACGGGCCGCCGCGATGAGGCCTTGGCGGAGAGCCGCCGCGCCATCGAGCTCGATCCGCTGTCGCTGGTGATCAATACCGGGTTCGGCAGCCGGCTGTACTGGGCGCGACGTTTCGACGAAGCGATCGTCCAATGTCGCAAGACCCTTGAGCTCGATCCTGCCTACGGCGGGGCACGAAGGTGTCTTGCACTCGCCTACGCGCAGCGAGGCGCCCACGAGCAAGCCGTACGCGAGCTCGAACGCGACGGGTCCGGTTCTGGGCAAACGCCGTCTGCACGAGCGGATCTCGGCTACGTGTACGCACGCGCTGGGCGCGCAACGGATGCGCACAGGGTCATCAGGGAACTGACGAATCGGTCTTCCCGCGAATACGTGTCTCCATATGCATTGGCGCTCGTCCACGCCGGGCTTGGGGAAAACGGTCGCGCATTCGAATGGCTGGAGCGGGCCGGCGAGGAACGAAGCCCGCGGCTGGTTTTTCTCCGCGTCGAGCCGGCGTTCGACGGGCTGCGCGGTGATCCGCGCTTCGCGGCTGTTCGCCGGAAGCTCGGCGTGCCGTAGAGCGTTACCAATCCAGCGAGCCGCGCGAGGCGCGGCGGCACGATGCTGAGCGGCCGCAGGAAGGACCGGTCCATTGCGAGTCGGTGAGAGAAAGCTCGGTCATCCCCACGGCGCCAGGCTGCAACTGGACACGGCGCCCGCACACTGGATCGCTGAGCGAGTTTTGCCATGGGGCGTTGAGGGCGGCACGCGCGTGTGCGCCATCGTTCCGACTGGCTACGAGGCCTACGTCCGGATCTTCCATCACGCCGAGGAGCGCGTCGGAAACGAGTGGATCCGTCGACGATGGTACGAGCTGGCCCAACGGTCGCATCGGCAGATGCATCCGGCCGTGCAGTTCGATCGCTTTGCCTGGCCGCATCCACCGCACACGGGAAGCCTCGACCGACAGGAGGCGACCGCGCTGGTGTCGATGCTCCGCGTCCACACTGCAACGCCGCACCATTGCTGGTTTGCAATCTGGCACGGATTCAGCCAGCTCACGGGCTCGGTCACGGTGCAAGCCACGCGAGAGCGCGGGCTCCGAGCCTGGCTTCAGCGGCGCCGCGCACTGCGCAGCGAGCCCCTTGAACCGCCGAGCGATCTCACCCACGCGCCGACCGTGTCTCTCCCGGCTCGGGAGTATTTCTTGTACCGTGGCCCGATCGACGTCGTTCCGCGATTCGAGCATCTGCCCGGTCACCTTCAGACGCCGAATATGTGGTGGCCGGAGGACCGCCTGTGGTTCGTGGCGACGGAAATCGACTTCGATTCGACGCTCGTCGCGTGCACCCGCGCGTGTGCGAAAGTATTGCTGCATAGTGAGCTTGAGGTGATGGAGGTGTCCGCCGAGACCCGGCTGGACGTCGATGGCGATACCGTCAACATCAAATGATGCAGGTCCTTTCGTCAGATCGAGTCGACACGCTATTTCGCTGAACGAGCTTCATCCTGACGCCGTCCAACAGCGTTTGCTTCCGACGGCGGATGCCGATCGTGAGGGCTGCGGCTGCGCAGTCGCAATGGCTGGGCACGTTTTCTGCTGTCTCTGACAACGGTATTCTGGATGCGCTGAGTTTCCTCCGGCAATCCCGGTGATTGCCTGAGGACTGGTGCCTGCGATCCACGAAATACCGTATCTCAGACGGCTGGCCGTGACCTGCCGTCCCGGCAGACTCTCTGCAGTCGGCGACCCGACCTCGAATGAACCGAAAGGAGTATGCGTTGTGGCAGCTGTAACCGTCCTCAAGTTTTCTGAACCGGATGGCGCCCTGAGCGCCTTGAGCCAGATTCAGACTTTGCAGAAAGAGCACCTGATTAAAGTGCATGACGCCGCGATTGTGTCCTGGCCTCGCGGGAAGAAGAGTCCGAAAACGAGGCAACTCGTCGATCTCGTGACGTTCGGCGCCATGGGTGGCATGTTCTGGGGATTGCTCCTCGGGGTCATCTTCCTCACGCCATTGTTCGGCATGGCCATCGGCGCAGCGTTTGGAGCGTTGGGCGGCGCCTTTCGGGACTATGGCATCGACGACGATTTCATCAAACGGGTTCGAAGCTCCGTCACGGAAGGGACGTCCGCCCTCTTTCTCATGACCAGCGACGCGGTAATGGACCGTGTCTCCGAGCGGATGAAGGACCTCAAATTCGAGATCATCGCGACGAATCTCTCGAAAGAGCAGGAGGACAAGTTACGCGAACTGTTCGCGGAAGCGTAGCCCTGGTTCGTGAAGGCGGAGTGGCTCGGTGTCGCTCGACGGCTTCGCTTTCCAGGCGTGCTCCTCGAGCCGACCGAGCTCGAGGACTATCTGGGTCTACTGGACGAGTTTCCCCGGCAGGTACTCGGTCAGCGCTGCGACATATTGCGCGCGGAGGAGCGCATCGACCTGCTCGACGTGCGTCGCGTCCTTCAGGCCGCGAATCGCGTCCACCGAGTCGAAGCCGTTCGCGCCGAGCCAGCGTTCGAGCCCCTCTCGCATGCTCGCGACGCGCTCCGGTCCATGCCGCAGCAGGGCCGAGGCCGTCATGACGACGTCCGCGCCCGCGAGCAGGTACTTGACGACTTCGATCTCCGTCTCGACGCCACGGCTGGCCGCGAGCGAGCACGCGACGCGCCGCGACAGGATGGCGATCCACACGAGCGAGAGCGGCAGCTCGGCGGCCGTGGACAGCGGCAGCGATCGCGTCACCTGAAGCGTGGCGAGGTCGATGTCCGGCGCGTAGAAGCGGTTGAAGAGGACCAGGCCGTTCGCGCCGGCCCGCACCAGTTCGGCCGCCATGTGCGGCATCGAGCTGAAGTAGGGCATCAGCTTGATCGCGACCGGAACGCGCACGCTCGCCGCAACCTCCCGGACGACTTCCAGCGTGCGCCGCTCCACTTCGGCTCCGCTGACCGACGGATCGACCGGAACCGAGTAGACATTGAGCTCGATCGCCGCCGCACCTGCCTGTTCGAGGGCGCGTGCGTGCCCGATCCATCCCTCGGAGGTCGTGCCGTTGAGGCTGGCGATCACCGGAATGTCCAGCGCCTCGCTTGCACGCTGGAGCGTCTCGAGATGGCCTGACACTCCGCTGTCGTAGTCGGCCAGCTCGGGGAAATAGCTGCCTGCCTCGGGCTGACTGTTCGAGCCCTGCTCGGTGTAGAGCGCGTAGGCCGTGTCCTCCGCGCGAATCTGCTCCTCGTAGAGCGACGCCATGACCACCGCGGCCGCGCCGGCATCCTCGAGCTGGCGCATGCCGTCGAGCGTCGCGGTCAGCGGGGACGCAGCCGCCACGATCGGGTGCGCGAGCTGCAGGCCGAGATAGCGTGTGGCGAGGCTCATGACGGGATGTCCTGCGAGGCCAGCTCGAACCGGCTGCCGTCGCGCGTCGCCAGGTCCTCGTAGACCCGGTAGCGTTCCTCGAGGCCCCGCTGCGCCTGTTCGAGCATTCGTTTCGCGGCGTCCGGGTGCGTCTGCGTCAGCGACTTGAACCTCACCTCGTTGTAGCGGTATTCCGCGAGCGGAATGCGCGGCCGCGGTGAGTCCAGCCGGAACGGGTTCATGCCCCGTCCCCGCATCGTCGGATCGAAGCGGAACAACGGCCAGTAGCCGGAAGCCACGGCGCGCGCTGCCTGCTTCATGCCGTGGCGCATGTCGATGCCGTGGGCGATACACTGCGAGTACGCCAGGATCAGGGACGTTCCGGAGTACGCCTCTGCCTCGCGCATGGCGACGAGTGCCTGCTCGTTGTTCGCCCCCATGGCGATCTGGGCGACGTAGACGCTGCCGTACGCGACGGCCATCAACGCCAGGTCCTTGCGCGGGGTCGTCTTGCCCGCGGCGGCGAATTTCGCCGACGCGCCGAGAGGCGTCGCCTTGGACGCCTGGCCGCCTGTGTTCGAATAGACCTCGGT
Source organism: Vicinamibacterales bacterium (assembly GCA_963840865.1). Taxonomy (GTDB): domain Bacteria; phylum Acidobacteriota; class Vicinamibacteria; order Vicinamibacterales; family Vicinamibacteraceae; genus CAWJAP01. The sequence continues at coordinate 367,914 of CAWJAP010000012.1, read as the reverse complement.
GTCGAGCACCAGGATGTTGACGTCCTTGCCCGTTGCGAGGACGTGGTCGAGCCCGCCGGAGTCGATGTCGTACGCCCATCCGTCGCCGCCGACGATCCAGACCGATCGCCGCACCAGGAAGTCGGCGAGCGCGAGCAGATTTGCCGCATCAGGATCCGTCGCGCCGGCAAGCTTGACTTTCAGCGCATCCACGCGCTGGCGCTGCACGCGGAAGTCCGACTCGGTCACCTGCGGCGCCTGCAGGATCGCCGTCACCAGGTCCTCGCCGATGTGCGCGGCGAGCTTCTTTGCAAGGGCTCGCGCCTGCGCGGTCTGGCTGTCGATGGCGAGGCGATACCCGAGGCCGAACTCGGCGTTGTCCTCGAAGAGCGAGCTTGCCCACGCCGGGCCGCGGCCGGCGGCGTTGGCGGCCCACGGGGTGGTCGGCAGGTTCGCGCCGTAGATGGACGAGCAGCCGGTCGCGTTGGCGATCTGCAACCGATCGCCGAAGAGCTGCGACATCAGCTTGAGATACGGCGTCTCGCCGCACCCGGCGCACGCGCCTGAAAACTCGAACAGCGGCTCGAGGAACTGCACGCCGCGCACGTTGGCGAAGTTCACGCGCGTGCGGTCGGCCCAGGGCAGCGTCTCGAAGAAGCGGATGCTCTCGCGTTCGGAGTCGAGGTGCTGGAGCCGGTCCTTCATGTTGATCGCCTTGACGGCGAAGTCGGTCGGGCTGTGCGCCGGGCAGTTCTCCACGCATACGCCGCACCCGGTACAGTCTTCGACGTAGACCTGCAGCGTGAAGCGCGAGTCGGGATAGCCGCGCGCGTTGATGGGCGCGGCCTTGAAGACCAGCGGCGCGCCCGCGAGCCGGCTCTCGTCGTAATACTTGGCCCGAATCACGCTGTGAGGGCAGACGATGGCGCACTGGCCGCACTGGATGCAGAGGTCGGACTCCCAGACCGGCACCTCGTCGGCGATGTTCCGTTTCTCGTACCGGGCCGTGCCGGTGGGGTAGGTGCCGTCCACGGGTAGCGCGCTGACGGGGAGCGTGTCGCCCCGCAGTCCGAGGATCGGCGCCGTCACGTTGCGCACGAACTCCGGCGCCGTGTCCGGGACGAGTGCGAGGCGGATGCGCTGGCCCGTCGCTTTGGCCGGGACGTGAACCTCGTGCAGATTCGCCAAGGCGTTGTCGATCGCGGCAAAGTTCTTCCGGACGATCTCTTTCCCCTTCTTCGCATACGTCTTTTCCGTCGCGCGCTTGATCGCTTCGATGGCTTTGTCGCGCGGCATCACGCCCGACAGGGCAAAGAAACACGTCTGGAGGATGGTGTTCACACGGGAGCCGAGGCCGAGGCCGGACGCCACGCCGGATGCATCGATGACGTGGAGCTTGAGCTTTTTCTCGACGATCTGCTGCTGCGCCTCCCTCGGGATCTCGTTCCAGACGGCGTCGGGCGTGTAAGGGCTGTTGATGAGCACCGTGGCGCCCGGCGCGGCGGCCGCCAGTGTGTCGAGCTTGTAGAGGAAGTCGAACTTGTGGATGCCGATGAAGTTCGCCGACTTCAGCAGATACGGCGCGCGGATGGGCCGCGGGCCGAACCGCAGGTGCGAGATCGTGTAGGAGCCGGATTTCTTCGAGTCGTAGACGAAGTAGCCCTGGGCATGACGATCCGGGTCCGCGGCCAGGATCTTCGTCGAGTTCTTGTTCGCGCCGACAGTGCCGTCGGCGCCGAGGCCGAAGAACAGCGCACGTACGAGGTCCGGCGGCTCGATGTCGAAGCTCGCGTCGACGGGCAGGCTGGTGTGCGACACGTCATCGGTGATCCCGATCGTGAACCCGCGCTTCGGCTCCGGTTTCTTCAGTTCGTCGAAGACCGTCCTGGCCATCGCGGGATCGAAATCCTTCGAGGACAGGCCGTAGCGGCCCCCGACGATGATGGGCATCGACGAGATGCGGCCCGCGGCGAGCGCCTCTGCGAAGGAGGTCAGGACGTCGAGATACAGCGGTTCACCAGGCCCGCCGGGTTCCTTCGTTCGATCGAGCACCGCGATGCGCGTGACGGTCGGCGGCAGCGCTGCGCGAAAGCGCTCGGCGTCCCAGGGCCGGTAGAGCGTCACGTGCAGGACGCCGACCTTCTCGCCGTGGGCGTTCAGCCATGCCGCGGTCTCGTCGAGCACTTCGAAGGCCGAGCCGATGACGATGACGACCCGGTCCGCTTCTGGATGGCCGGCGTAGCGGAACAGGTGGTACGAACGTCCGATCAAGGCCCCCACGCGATCCATCGCGCCTTGGACGATGTCGGGAACACGGGCGTAGAAGGGATTCGCCGACTCGCGGGCCTGGAAGAACGTGTCCGGGTTGTGGGCGGTGCCGCGGATCACCGGCCGCTCCGGCGTCAGGGCGCGTGCCCGGTGCGCGCGCACCAGGTCATCGTCGATCGCGGCCCTGATCTGATCGTCGGGAATCACGGAAATCTTGTTCTCCTCGTGCGACGTGCGGAACCCGTCGAAGAAGAACATCACCGGCACGCGCGCTTCGAGCGTCGCCGCCTGCGCCACCAGCGCCAGATCGTGCGCTTCCTGCACGGAGGCCGCGGCCAGCATCGCGAACCCGACCATGCGCGCGCTCATCACGTCCGAGTGGTCGCCGAAGATGGACAGCGCCTGCGTGGCGATCGCCCGCGCTGTCACATGAAAGACGCAGGGCGTCAGCTCGCCCGCGATCTTGTACATGTTGGGCAGCATCAGCAGGAAGCCCTGGGACGCCGTGAACGTCGTGGTGAGCGCGCCGCTCTGAAGCGCGCCGTGCACCGCCCCGGCCGCGCCCCCCTCCGACTGCATCTGCTGGATCACCGGTACCTGGCCCCAGATGTTCTTGACGCCCTGGGCGGCCCAGGCGTCGGCCAGCTCCGCCATCGTGGACGAGGGTGTGATCGGGAAGATCGCGCAGACCTCGTTGACGCGATAGGCGATGTGGGCGGCGGCCGTGTTGCCGTCCATCACGACCGACTTCACAGACATGCGACAGCTCCTTCAGGACGTCGAGCGCTACGGCCGGACCGTGAAGCGGGCGGGCACTCTCTCGGCTGCGCTGCGCTCGGCCGATCCCTCCGCTCCAGGCTCGGGTGCCATGGCGATGGCATGACACGGGCACTGTTCGAAGCAGGTGGCGCACCCGGTACAGAGGTCGAGCTCGACCCGATAGAAGCGGCCCTTCCCCAGCTTGACGATCGCCTGCTCGGGACACGCCGCGTAGCAGTTGTCGCACTCGAAGCAGTTGCCGCAGGAGAGGCACCGCGTCGCCTCGTAGCGCGCCTCGCGCTCCGAGAGACCGGAGACGATTTCGTCGAATCCCGTGCGTTTCGACACCGGCAGCTCGGCATGCGCGCGCCGATCGGCATCGAGGAACATGGTCAGGTTGAGCAGCTCGTAGGGGACCGGTGGATGCTGCGGCGGTTTCTCGTAGACGCCGCCCCGCAGCCACGCGTCGATGTGGCGCGCCGCCTTCTTGCCGTGGCCGACCGCCGCGGTCATCGTCCGCGCGCCGCCGATCATGTCCCCGCCCGCGAAGATGCCGTCGCTCGCGCGCATGTGCGCGTCCACTTCGACGACGTTGCCCCGGCCGATACGCAGGTCTGGCACCTTGTTCAGGAACTCGACGTCGGCATGCTGTCCGACGGCCAGGACCAGCGAATCGGTCTTGAGTGTCTGGAACTGCCCGGTGCCCGCACAGCCCGAGCCGTCGGGCAGCATCTCCATCTGCTCGACAACGATTTCGTCCTCGCCGAACTGCTTGACCGTGGACAGCCACTTGATTTTCACGCCTTCGGCGAAGGCCTCCATCGCTTCGTAGGGATGTGCCTCCATCTGCGCCTTGTCGAAGCGGAAGATGATCACGGCCTCCTCTGCGCCGAGCCGCTTCGCCATGCGCGCCGCATCCATCGCCGTGTTGCCGCCGCCGACGATGCCGACGACGCGTCCAAGCGATGGGGCGCGGCCCTTCTCCACACGCTCCATCAGCGTCACCGCGTCGATGATCTTGCCGCCGTCCATGGCCGGAATGTCGAGATGGTTGGCGACCTGGGCGCCGATCCCGAGGAACACCGCGTCGAACCCGCCCGCGGCTTTCTCGGCCAGCACGTCGGTCACGCGCGAGTTGCGAACGATGGTCACGCCTATCGCCTCGATGCGCGCGACTTCCTTGTCGAGCCCCTCACGCGGTAGCCGGTACGCGGGAATCCCGTAGTGCATCATGCCGCCCGGCTCGGGGTTGGCGTCGCGGATCTCGACGTCGTGTCCGAACCGTCGCAAGTGGTACGCGCACGAGAGGCCCGCCGGGCCGGCGCCGACGACGAGCACCCGCTTGCCGGTGGGCGGCCCGGGGGCGATCGTCCACCCCTTCTCGTTGGCGAGATCGCCGAGAAACCGGTCGAGCGAGTGGATCGAGACGGCCGAATCGAGGAATTGCCGGTTGCAGGCGCTTTCGCAGGGGTGATAACACGCGCGGCCGTGCGTGCCGGGCAGCGGGTTCTCCTCCATGTACTTCCGCCAGGCGCCCTCGTAGTTGCCCTCCTGTGCCAAGGCAAGCCATGCCTGGATGTTCTCCCCAGCCGGACAGGCGTGGTTGCAGGGCGGAAGATGGTCGACGTAGATGGGGCGCTGCCATCGCCGCGCGCCGGCGCCTTTGCCGATCGTCTCCTTGTAAACCGGCGTCAAATCCTTCGGAACGAGACTCACGGATGCCCCCGCTCCCGGTCGGTGTCCGACCGTCCGAACCAGAGTTCAGTTGTTCGTGGTGCCCGTCTCAGCCCGGCGGTGAACGCAAGTGTCGGTATCTCCAATCGCAGGGTTCACGTGCTGTCACGGCGGCGCCGACCCGCAACCACGACGTCATCGCCGCGTCGTAGAACGCGTCCAGTCCCTGCTCGTCATTGAACCGCTCTGGTCGCCGGTTTCGTCACGAACTCGCGCACGGCCTCAGGCTCGAAAAGTGAGCGGTATAGAACTCCGCCCACCGCGCCGCCGACAATCGGCGCGAACCAGAAGAGCCACAGCTCGGACATCGCCCAGCCACCCGCGAACAGGGCGACCGCAGTACTGCGCGCCGGGTTCACAGACGTGTTGGTGACCGGGATGCTGATCAGATGGATGAGCGTGAGCCCGAGCCCAATCGCGATCGGCGCAAACCCCTGCGGCGCGCGCTTGTCGGTCGCGCCGAGGATGACGAAGAGGAACATCATCGTCATGACGATTTCGGTGACGAGCGCCGCGAGCATGGAATAGCCACCCGGCGAGTGGGCGCCGTACCCGTTGGACGCGAAGCCGGCGGTTACGTCGAATCCTGCCTTCCCCGACGCGATGAGAAAGAGCACGCCGCCGGCCACCACACCGCCCACCACCTGCGCTGCGATGTAAGGCAGCAGCTCACTCGCAGGAAAGCGACCGCCCGCACACAAGCCAACGGACACGGCGGGATTCAAGTGACAGCCCGAGACGTGCCCGATCGCATACGCCATCGTCAACACCGTGAGCCCGAAGGCCAGCGACACACCCAGCAGGCCGATGCCCACGTCAGGAAATGCCGCCGCGAGCACAGCGCTTCCGCATCCGCCAAGGACCAGCCAGAACGTCCCGATGGACTCCGCCGCACACTTCCTGAACATCGCGTGCTCCTTTCTTGCCCGTGCAGCCGGAATCCCTCACCAGCCGCAGCGTCTCGCGTGCAATGTCGCGCCCTATCGCGGTGATCTGCGTGAGTCCTCCAATATCGATCTTCGAGCTTCCCCCGGACTGTTCAACACCCGCTCGGTCCGGGTTTCGTGGCGCCACACAGACGCCGGAAGCGATTTCACCGGCGGACGCTTACGCAACTCACACGCCCGCCGTCGACGCATCACACCGGCGTGACTCGATCTGTCGGACCTTCTCCTGGAACGCCTCGAGAAGTCGATGCGGCCGTGGATCGCACTCGCGCCTGGGTCGCGCCCGTTGGGGGTTGGGCTCGCACGGCCGTGGCAGTGGCAGAGACGCCCAGGAATACTGCCCCCGCCAACACGCGGATCAACGGACGACGTTGGCTGAGGCTCCGACCGACCATGGTCCGCGCTCCTTCGACGTGCATCGCAGTGCCACACGAGGCGTTCGGTGCCCGCGTGGCGACCACACGACGTTGAAACCGTCCTCACCATGGACGGTTTTCGAGGAGGCCACGACGAGGTGTGGATTGGAATGACCGTCGCGTCGATGTGGCGGACTTCGATCGGATGCGGGTGTCGGTTCGCTGGTACTAGAGGCCCAGCGATCCGACACGAAGAGACGATCCGCGCTGGACATCGGGCCTGAAGCTCCCCGAAGAGCCGCGAAGCCGTCCTGGTGAGCCCTCCGCGGCATGCTGACCAGCGCAGGTATCAAGGCGGGTGAGCCACCCGTTGCACGCTGGGGTTCGCGAACAGGTGGCGTGAGACCGCAGCGGTGAATCCTTCGATCGGCGGACCAAGCCGGAGGGCACGCAGCGGCAGCTGTCGCACCCTCGGCTGGTGGCCGCGGGGAATCAACGTCGCTGCCGCAGACGGAACGAACGAAGCACAACGGCTGCTGCGAGCGATAGAACCCCGAATAGTCCGACTGCCGGAAGGTTGCTCGCCGTCCTGGGCAACGCCTTCGGAGCGGGTGCGGGCTCGGCCGCCGCCGGTGCGGGCGGTGGTGGAGCTGCGCGCTCCGGCGCCGGGGTCGCTCGCGGCGCGGGTGCGGGCGCAGGCGCGGCTTCCGTCTTCGGAGGGATCACCGGCACCAGCTTGGCGGCACTCACGTCCAGTTCACGAAGGTTGTCCGGGTCCGAGCTGGTTTCACTCTCCAGCTCGCCGGTGACCTCGACCACATGACCGAGCATCGCGTCGGTGATACCGCCTTCTTTCCCGTCCTTCAGATCGAGCGCAGGGGCGCCGGCGTCCGCCGAGCACGTCCCCACGGGCACGCTGCCGACGGGACCCTTTCGCGGGTTCGACAGTGCGTAATTGTCCTTGTCGCCGCCCTTCACCTGGCTGCCACGCATCAGACAACCCACGGCGGTAACCTTCCCGCTCTGGTTCTGCGGCAACAGGTTCCCATCGCGCCGCTGCGCATATACCTCTCCGACCGAGATCACCCCGCACGTGAACGCCACCCCCGCCACTGCGCCACACAAATTCCAAGCGGTCATAGTCGACCTCCCCGAACGGCGCAGTAGCAACAAACGATCCACGTAAAGAACAGCCCGGCACCTATCTCGTTCTGAGCCACATCGCGAGCCGACGGCGGGGCGTCCCCGGCTGCGTTTCGAGCAGAAGTGGCCGGAGAAGTCGGCGGAAACAGATGGGGATGCGCTGTTACAACGCGGTTCGGTATGTCGTGGGACCCACGACTTTTCGCACATGGTCAGTGCCTCTGGCGCAGACCGCGGCGCCGACCAGCTCAGCAGCGTGCCGTCGTGGGCGTGATCGGGATCTTGCCGCCTGGATCACGAGGCCGGACATGAGGCCCTTCTGCCCGAAGACGACGGCGTAAATGTCGTCCTTCGACGTGGTGGTTCTCGTGGTCTTCGCCATTCCTTCATCACGACGCCAACGCTCGGACCGACCCTGGCGCATCGCGCCGCGAGTCAGCTGCTCCACCAACGTCCCGGCGACCTTCTGCATCTCCTCGGCATGCGCAACTGGACCGGCGACGCCGAGCGTCTCGATTTCAGCGGTACGGTTTTCATCAGCGATTTCTGAATGTCGGTGGCGTCTCTGGCGGCTCGCCCACGGCATGCCGTGGTCCCGCGAGACCGGCGAACACAATCACTTCCCCGCCTGGTCCCACGACGGGCGGTGGATCTCTTACACGCACGGCCGGCAGACGGTGTCGGAGTTCGATGTGTGGCGTGTTCGTTGACCTCACGGCCGCATAGCCGGCACCTGGAACGAACGGCACGGGCGCTCAGGATGCCGACGGTACCCGGCGCCAGCCATGAGCGTCGACGAGCTGGGAGACTCGAACGCGAATCTCGTCGCGGATCCGGCGCACGCGATCGAGCGGCTTGCCCTTCGGATCTTCGAGTGGCCAGTCGTCACGTTGAAGGCCCGGGACGTACGGACACTCGTCCCCACACCCCATCGTCACCAGCAGCGAGGCGTCTCGCACAAGTGGATCGGTCAACTTCCGGGGCCGCTGCGCACTCAGATCGACGCCCACCTCGCGCATGACTTCGACGACCTCCGGGTGAACGCGCTCGCCCGGCTGCGTCCCCGCCGAAACAGCCACTGCCTCGGATGGGTCCGCAAGTGCGGAGAAGAACGCCGCGGCCATCTGCGACCGCCCCGCGTTGTGGACGCATGCAAAGATCACTCGTTCCATGACGACTTCGATTCTCATCGCCCGAGGCCGAATCGCGCTGCGGGCCGACATGCGGCAACTCAGAACCCGACTCGAACCCCCGCATTGAGGGTTCGGCCGTCGAGTGGCGCCCACACGTCATCGGTCCAGCGGCCGTCCGGCCGACGCGATGGCAGCACGAGCGGATCGAATCGAGTCTGGCGGACGTCGCCGAGGTTCTCCGCATTGAAGAACAGGCGCGCGCGCCCGACACGCCACTCTCCGATGACGCCCCACGCCAGATACGCCTCGGTGCGCTGGCGATAGGGGGAATCGTGCAGCTGCTGGCGGCCAGTGTAGAACAGCTCGACGCCCAGGCGACCCCGTCCCCCGAGGTCCCACAGCCAATCAATTCCCGCTGTGTGGCGCGGCGTGAGGTCGGTCTCGCGCCGTTCGCCGGTCGTCACGTCGGCTTCCGTGGACCAGACATACATGTGGGTCGCAATCAAAATCCATATCACCGCGGTGAAACCGGGCGATCGGCTCGGACCCCTGCGTGTCGGGTAACCCGCGAGGTCCATCCAGCCATCGCGATCGACATCGGTACGTTCCTGCCAGTGCCCACACTCGCATCGGTCACGGCGGTCGTCTGCCCCGGCGGGCACCTCGGGCTGCGCGACGGGGCCCAGCACGCTCGTCACTCGCACGATCAACGTCGGAGCAGCCTGCGCGTTACCAGCCTGATCGAGGAACAGGACGAGGGCAACGACGACGGGATGTGACAGTAATTTCAGGGGCTTCCGCAGTGCGATCACGGGCGTCGTGTGAGGCAGCGCCGCTCGAAAGTTGGACCAGACTATCGAGCAGCTCCCGCCGACGCTGCTCGATGGGATCCGAACGAATGCTCGCGCAGGGCGCGTGTTGGTCGTGGATCGGACAGAATACCCTGAGAGGCGGCCCCTGTCCGGAGAGCTGACGGGGACATCGGCGTCGGAGGGCCGCGAGTGGCACCGCTCAGCCGCAGCCAGGACGGATGAGGAGAAACTCACATGACGATCGGCAAACGACTGCTGATTCTGGTGGCGGTCCCGCTCGTGGCGCTCCTGGCGTTCGGCATCCTGGCCCGCATTCAGCTGTCCAGAATCGAGGAGCGTAGCCGATTTGTTGCGGAAACCCAGCTCGGAAGTCTCGCGGCGCTCGGAAACATCTCCGGAGGCTTTTCAGAACTCCGGTTGAACGCCCGCAACCACGTGCTCGCGGCCGACCAGAATGAGCGAGCCGCGGTTCGTAAGGCTTTCGATGAGAACAACCGGGTACTGACCCGGTTGCTTCAGCACTACGCCGATTCTTTCATCAGCGATGAGCACGACCGCCAGCTGCTCGATACCTTCCGGGAGTCGAACCGCCGATTCATCGTTGCCACAACGCAGGTCATGGGCCTGGCCGAGGATGGACGAATGGATGAAGCCCGCGCCCGCTTCAAAAGCACGGTTGCCCCGGCGGGTGACACCCTCGCCAACGTGTTCAGCGAGTGGATCCAATACAACAAGGAACTGGGGGACCGTGCGGCCCAAACCGCGCAAGCGACCATCGATGAAACCCGATCGCAGATGCTCGCCGCGAACGCGGCGGCTCTCCTCCTGACTGGCCTGCTTGGCGTGCTGACTGTTCGCCGCATCCTGAAGCCGATTCACGCCCTCGACCGGTCGGTGAAGACCATCGCGGCCGGGAATTTCACGGAGTCCGTCCCTTTCACCAAGGCCACGGACGAGACTGGCAGCCTGGCCCGATCCATCGAGGTGCTCAAGCAGGGGTCCGCGGAGATCGATGAGCAGCGTTGGGTCAAATCGAGTGCCTCCACCCTCGTCGGCGAACTCCAACGAGTGAGCTCGCTGGCGGATTTCGGCGAGCGTCTGCTCTCCGGGCTCATGCCCTTGCTCGGTGGCGGTGTTGCCGGGTTCTACGTGTTCGAGGAGGAAACGGGGCGGCTCGAGAGAGCTGCCAGTTATGGGCTGGGTGCAGGCGCGCAGGCAGCCGTCACGTTCGGTTTGGGCGAGGGACTGGTTGGGCAGAGTGCCCAGGACCGCAAACCGGTCGCCCTCGACGGTCTGCCCCCGGACTATCTCCGGATCGAGTCGGGCCTCGGGGCCGCGGCGCCAGTGCAAGTTCTCGCGTCACCGCTCGTGTCCAAGACCTCCTTGTTGGGTGTGGTCGAAACCGCGACATTTCACTCCTTCGGCTCCCGCCACCACGCACTGCTTGCCGAACTGATGCCGGTGGTGGCCATGAGCCTGGAGATCCTCGACCGGAACCTGCGCACCCGGCAGTTGCTCGGCCGGACCCAGGAACAGGCACGCGAGCTCGAGGACACCGAGCGATTCTTCCGCAGCGTGCTCGAGCTCGCTCCGGACGGGTTGATGGTCGTCGACGCGAAAGGAGTCATTGCATTGGCCAACGCACGTTGCGAGCAGCTATTCGGCTACACGCGCGACGAATTCATTGGCCAGTCGGTGGACATGCTCGTTCCGGTGGACGTGCGTGGCCGACACCCCGCGCTACGGGAGAGTTTTCATCGTGCTCCGACGGCCCGGGAAATGGGCCCAGACCGTGAGCTGCGTGGCGTTCGCAAGGGCGGGTCGGAGTTTCCGGTGGAGATCGGTCTGAGTCCTTTGCCGGCCCGCGGCTCCGAAGGCAGGCAAGTGGCGGTCTCGATCCGCGACGTCACCCAGCGCAAAGATCAGGAGAGAGCCCTGAAGCTGGCCAAGGCCAAAGCCGAGGAGGCCACGCAGACCAAATCCATGTTCCTCGCCAACATGAGCCACGAGATTCGCACGCCGATGAATGCGATTCTCAACATGACCGGCCTCGCGCTGGAGGCAGACCTTCCCCCCAAGCCTCACCAATACGTCAGCGTCGCCCATTCGTCGGCGAAGAACCTCCTGGGAATCCTCAACGACATCCTCGACTTCTCGAAGATCGAAGCCGACAAGCTCTACCTCGAGAACGCGCCGTTCAGCCTGCGGGAAGTCCTCGAGGAAGTCACCGAAACGTTCCGTTCGGTCGTGATCCAGAAGCACGTCGAGCTCATCACGCATGCGTTGGCCACGGTTCCCGACAGGCTCCGGGGAGATGCGCTGCGTTTCCGCCAGGTGCTGACCAACCTGATCAGCAACGCGTTCAAGTTCACCGAAAAGGGCGAGGTGCTGGTCAAAGTCGAGACCGCCCCTGAACCCGACGACTTGACACCGCGTCGCGAGGCGCTGCTGCGCGTCACCGTGCAGGATTCGGGCATCGGCATCCCGGCGGAGCAGCTGGCCAGGCTCTTCCAATCCTTCACGCAAGCGGACAGCTCCACCACACGGAAGTACGGAGGTACGGGGCTCGGCCTCGTGATCAGCCGCCGCCTGGCGCGCCTCATGGGCGGCGACCTGACCGTGGAGAGCACTCCGGGCAAGGGCACGACGTTCTTTTTCACGGCGTTGCTCGGCGTCGACACCCAGCCGGAGACGCCGGCCCGTGTCGCGCCCGCTGGCGTCGCCGAGCGGCCGGTACTCATCGTGGAAGATACCGAGACGAGCCGCGAGCTGCTCGAGACCCTTCTCCGGGGCTGGTCGATTCCACCCGTGTCGGTCGCTACCGCGGAAGAGGGGCTCGCGTTGCTCGAACGACGCAATCGGCCAGGTGGAGACGATCCATTCGGCCTCGTCGTCCTCGACTGGATGCTGCCTGGCATGAACGGGCTCGATGCCGCCGCGCGCATCCGGGCGCGGGAAGAGACGAGGACGCTCCCGATTGTGCTCATCAGCGCTTATGCAGGTAAGGAGGAAGAGGCGCGCTGCGCCGCGCTTGGTGTGAACGTGTTCCTTCCCAAGCCGATTACGGCCTCGTCGCTCTTCGACGCGGTCGTGGAGTCGCAAGGCGCGCCGCAGCATGCGGCGCGCCGGGCGCTCGACGGACCGCTCGAACGGCAATTCGATGCTCGCGTGCTCCTGGCCGAGGACAACGAGGCGAACCAGATGGTGGCACGTGAGATTCTGTCGCGGCTTGGCATCGAGCTCGAGATCGCTGGCAACGGCCGCCAGGCGCTGGAGATGGTGCAGGCCGCCCCTGAAAGGTACGCCGCGGTCCTGATGGACATGCAGATGCCGGAGATGGATGGCCTGGCGGCGACCCGGGCCCTCCGCCAGGACGGATACAGCCGGCCAATCATTGCGATGACCGCGAACGCGATGAAGTCAGATCTCGATGCCTGCCTCGATGCCGGGATGAACGACTACATCACCAAGCCCATCGACCGAAGAGCGCTCGTGCCGACGCTGCGACGGTGGCTTCCCGGCGGGCTGACCACTCGGGCGGACTCCGCCATCGGCGTTTCCGAGCCGGGGTCGGCTGCGTCGCGCGAATCGGCTCTACCGGAGCCGGCCAGCATTCCGGTGCTTCAGGGCATTGACGTGGCAGGCTCGCTGGCGCGGCTCGGTCTGGAGTTCGAGACGTTGCAGCGAATGCTCATCAGGTTTGCGGACGGTCAGGGTGCCACGCTCGAGGCGTTGCGTGCCGCGGTGGCCTCGAGCGACTGCGACGCGGCGGCAAGGCACGCGCACGCCATTGCCGGGGCGTCCGGCAATCTCGGCGCCGATGGCCTTCGCGATGCGGCCAAGGCGCTCGAGCGCGCCGGCCGGGAGGGTCACGAAGGAGGATCTCGCCCCGCGACTGGGCGACCTGGAAGCCAGGGCCGCCGTGGTCTTCCGTTCCATTGACAGCTTGCGTGTGGCGAGCCAGCCTGTTGCAGGCGAGCTGGAACACCCGGTGGTTCCAGCCGCGGCTCGGACCGCCTTGCAGCGCCTGCAAACCGCGCTCGGCGACTTCGACGTCTCGGCGGCGGCGAGCGCCCTCGCCGACCTCGAGGGCATCGCGATGCCGGGCGCCGTCAGCGACCTGGCGCAGCTCCGGAATCACATCGACGGCTACGAGTACGATGAGGCCAGAGCGCTCGCGACCCGGCTGCTCGAGCAGATCGGCAGTGAGGTTTCTTGACCGAGTCGAAGCTCCACGTCGTCGCGCCGCCGCTGACCGCAGCGGCGCTCATTGCCCAGCAGGTTGGCGGCAACGCCATTCGCGACGGGCTCTTCCTGACCCTCTTCCCGGTTCAGAGCCTTCCCTATTTCATCGCCGGCGCGGCTGTCCTCGCAATCGCCGCAGCACAGCTTTCGGGACGGCTGCTCACCCGGCTCGGCCCTGTGCGGGTTGCTCCCGCCCTCCTGGCGTCGAACGCGACATTGTTCGTGGTGGAGTGGTGGGTTCTCGGCTGGCAGCCGAGGACCGCGGTGGTGCTCCTCTACCTGCACACGACGGTGCTCGGAGCCATTACGATCTCCGCCTACTGGTCGCTGCTCAACGAACGCTTCGACCCTCATTCGGCGAAGCCACTGATGGCGCGCGTGGCAGGGGCAGCGACCTTCGGTGGCCTGGTCGGCGGAGTGAGTGCCGAGCGCGTTGCGGCGCTTCTCCCTCAGGGCGCCCTTCTTCCCATACTGGCCCTGATCGCTGGACTCTCTGTCGCTGGCGCCCGTGTCGTCGGACGGGGAGCGCCTGCCAGCCGGGCCCGCGTCGCTGTTGAACCCAAACCCGCCGGGGGATGGATGCAGTTGCGACAGCAGCCCCTGTTGCGAGACCTGGCCCTCGTCGTCGCCCTGGCGGCGATGCTTGCAGCGCTCGTAGACTATCTGCTCAAGGCCGAGGCGGTCGCCTATTTTGGAAAGGGTCAGCAGCTGGTGCGGTTCTTCGGACTGTTCTACGCCGGCACCGGCGTGGCGGCGGTCCTGATACAGGCCTCCCTTGGGCGTCTCGCGCTCGGGCGTCTGGGTCTCGGGGGCTCCGTGGCAAGCCACCCGGCCCTGGTTGGAACAGCCAGCCTGCTCGGATTCGTCCTGCCTTCTCCGTGGGGCGGCATTGTTCCCCGTGGGCTCGACGTCTCCATACGCAGCTCGACGTTCCGCGCCGGTTACGAGCTGCTTTACACACCGCTCGCGGAGGCAACCAAGCGCTCGGTCAAGTCGCTCATCGACGTGGCCTGTGATTGCGCGGGAAAGGGCGCTGGCGCGCTGCTGATCCTGCTGCTCGTCGGCCTCGCCCCGGCGCATCCTTTTGCGGCGGTGAATCTCGCCGTCGCAGCCGTGGCCTGTGGCGAGTTCCTCGTCGCTCGCCGACTCCGCGCGGGATACGTGAACGCCCTGGAAGGCGGCCTGCGGCGACAGGGCGGCGAGGACCTCGCGCGGGCGGTCGAGTACCTCGATGGCCGATTTCACGGTCGTCGGAAGCATGGCTGGTCTCGACCAGGCAGCCGTCCTGCGAGCCCTCGGATCGGTCGGAACGGCGCCGACGATCGTCCCGCCTTCGGACCCGGTCGTCGCGGCGATCGTCGAGTTCCGCTCGGGAGACCTCCTGCGGATTCGCGCGGCGCTGCGCGACCCGCCCGACGATCCGCTCGTCATTGGCGCTCTGGTGCCGCTCCTGGCGAGAGATGACGTGGTGCGCCTGGCCGTCTCGGCACTCGCGAAGTTCGGCGCGCGGGCGGCAGGCGAAATGGCGTCCGTGCTGCTCGATCCTGCCACTCCGGAGGTGATACGGCGCCGGTTGCCGCTGGTCCTCAAGTCCTGCCCCTCGGCGATCGCGCGCGACGGCCTCTTGGCGGCGCTCGAGGGGTTCGACTTCGAGATCCGGCTGCGCTGCGGGCGCGCGCTGCTGGCACTCACGGACGAACACACGGAGCTGCTGGAGCCCTTCCCAGCTGCGCTGGCACTCGTCGAGCGAGAGCTCAGTCGCGGCGGTGAGCGGCACCTCGTCAGGGAGCACGTCTTCAACCTTCTCGCGCTGACCCTCGACCGCGAGCCGGTGCGGATTGCAGCCCGCGCCTTCACCACCGAAGACGCCTACGTGCGCGGTACCGCGCTCGAGTACCTCGAGACTGTGCTCCCACCGTCCGTGTTCGCCGCTTTCGAGCCGCTACTGGCCGGAACAGCCCAGGCGCCCGCTCGCCGGCGTCCCGCCACGGAAGTGCGGGAAGAGCTGATTCGAGCCGGCGCGACGATGACCGTGAGTCTCGAGGAGTTGCGCCGCCACCTGGAGGCGACCGGCGCTGACGAAATGTGATCCACCCGTCGACTCACTTGTGTTAAGCATCCATACTCGCGTCTGGCCGACTACCGCTGGCCAACGTGAGTGGCATGCTCAACACACGTGAGCTCAGGGTGTAGGGGCCGCATGAACCAAACGCCAGCCGCACCGCCCGACGATGCCGACCGCATCCTGTTGGTCGATGATGACGCCACGAACCTCGACGTCTTGCGCCACACGCTCGACGGCCGGGGCTATCGGCTGTTCGTGACCCGCAGCGGCGAGAGTGCCCTCGAAGTGGCGCGCCGCGTCCGCCCGCTGCTCATCCTGCTCGACGTCGTGATGCCGGGCATCGACGGATACGAAACGTGCCGGCGGCTCAAAGAGGACCCCGACACCCGCGAAGCTGCGGTGATCTTCTTTCATCCCTGGACGAAACGAAGGACAAGGTGCGCGGGCTCGAGGTGGGCGCCGTCGACTTCGTGTCCAAACCTTTTCAACGTGACGAAGTCGTCGCGCGGGTCAACACGCACCTGACCCTGCAGCGGCTGCGGCGCCAACTGGAGGCCAGGAACGCCGAGCTCGCGCGCGAGCTGGCGGTCGCGCAGGAGTTTCTGACCGACGCGCGACGCCGCGTCGAAGGCCCGCTGCTGGGCGACAGCCCGGCCATTCGTGCCCTGCGGGAATCGATCGCGCGGTACGCCGTGGACACGCAACCCGTGCTGCTGACCGGCGCCCACGGGGCGGGGCACGAGGCGACCGCCCGCGCCATTCACCACGCCTCTCCGCGCACGAGGCAGGCTTTCATTCTGGTCAACTGCGCGATGCTGCCGCGGGGCCAGGACCCGGGGATCTTCAGCCCACCGGCAGCCGCGTCAGAGACAGCCGCCGGTTCGCGCCTCAGCCTGCTCGAATTGGCGACTCGAGGCACGCTCTACCTCGAAGAAATCCAGCGGCTGGCCGTGGACGTGCAGGGACGGTTGGCCGAGGTTCTCGAGAACGTCGAGGCCTCACGCGAACGCGACCAGCCACCGATACCCGACGTTCGCTTCATGGCTTACACCTCGGCGCCGCTGACCACGGCGAGCGGATTCCATCCGAAGCTGCTGGCGTTCCTCGAACGCAGACAACTGCGCGTGCCGTCGCTCGCTGAGCGCCCCGAGGACGTCTCCGAGATTGCGCTCTTCTTCCTCCGCCAGCACGCTCGGCGGATTGGCGCCGTCGTGGAGCTGATCTCCGAGCAATCGATGAAACGGCTGCGCAAGTACCGGTGGCCCGGGGACGTCAGCGAGTTACAGAGCCTGATCGAGCGCTCCGTGACCTCCGCACGGGAGCCGGTGCTGGAGATCGATCCGGCGCTTCTCGACGAGGGCCTGCCGCTCGGGCATTACCGCCTGATCGGGAAGCTGGGCGAGGGGGGCATGGGCGAGGTATGGCGCGCCCGGCACCAGCTGCTCGCCCGTCCTTGTGCGATCAAGTTGATCAGGCCCGAGTTGCTCGGCGAGGGCAGGCGGGAGGCAGCGACCGAGCGTTTCCGTCTGGAGGCTCGGACCATTGCGCGCCTGAGCTCGCCGAACACGGTGCGCCTCTACGATTACGGGGTCAGTGAGACGGGGAACTTCTACTTCGTCATGGAACTGCTCACCGGCATGGACGTGGCCTCGCTCGTCGAGCGTTTCGGAGCGCTTCCACCGGAGCGTGCGGTCGCTGTCCTTCGCCAGACCTGTCGCTCGCTGGCTGAGGCCCATGCCGCGGGAGTGCTCCACCGCGACATCAAGCCCCACAACCTCTTTCTCTGCCGGTTGGGTCTCGATTTCGACGTCTTGAAAGTCCTCGACTTCGGACTCGTCAAGTCCCTCAATGAAGGCGCTGCCCAGCTCACGACCGAAGGCGCTCTGACCGGGACACCGGCCTACATGCCTCCCGAGCGTGTCATGGGCGAAGCCGCTGACGAGCGTTCAGACATTTACTCGCTTGGTTGCGTGGCTTATTGGATGCTGACCGGCCGCACGGTTTTCGCGGGCGAACCAATGGCGGTCATGATTCATCATGCCCGGACCCCACCTCAGCCCCCGTCGAAAGCCAGCGGTCGTCCCATTCCTGACCGTCTCGAACAAATCGTCCTGGCCTGCCTCGAGAAGGCGCCGGGGAAACGGCCGTCGTCGGCCCTCGAGCTGTGGAGCGCGCTCGGCGAGGTGTCGCTCACGGCGCCGTGGACCACCGAGCGCGCCGAAGCCTGGTGGCGCGAGCACCTTTCAGACCTGGCGCGGCCGCGCCCTGACACCGACTCCAGCAGCGAGATGATGATCGTGCCGGAAACGACGAACCCGCGGAATGGTCCGTCGCATCCATGAGAGCCGCGTCGCGCAGGCTGGGCGGCAATCGCATCAGAACATCCTGCGGTAATCGGCGTAGTTCACCGGAACCGCGACCACCAGGCTCCGGCGCGCCCGGGCCGCGCGCGCGGCCGCCGACGCGAGCTCGTCGGGGCTGGTCGTCCGCAGCGCCTCGACGCCGCACGACGCCGCCATGGCCACGGTGTCGATCGGGCCGAAGTCCACGCCGTAGGCGGGCAGCGACTTCCCCTCCTGCGACAGCTTGATCAGCGAGTAGCTGCCGTCCTCGAGCACCACGGTGATGAAGGGCGCGCCGACGCGGTCGGCCGATTCGAGCTCCTGCGCGTTCATCGAGAATCCGCCGTCCCCCACCGCCGCGAGCACGGTGGCGTGCGGACGGGCGAGCCTCGCGCCAATCGCCGCGCTCAGCCCGTACGCCATGCCCGACAGCCCGTTCGACATCCAGAACGTGGCCGGATGCCGGCTCGGCCAGTACTGGCCGAAGAGGTATTTGTGCGACCCGACGTCGGTCGTCACGATGGTGTCGGGCGGCAGCGCCGCTGCGAGCGACTCGACGATGTCACCCGGCCACATCACACCGCGAGCGCCGGATCGATCGAGCAGCAGGCGGCGGCGCTCCTGTTGAAACGCCGCGAACGGCGCGTTCCAGGCCGCGGGCGCCGGCAACGAGGCGATCGTCTCGAGAAACGCGGTGTGATCCACGAGCGCAGCCCCGGCCGGCACGAGGCCCGCGGCGCCGCCGACGTTGGGCGCCTCGAGCACCCAGTCGATCGCCAGCTCGGCGTGCCACGTCTTGTCGACTTCCACCGGATCGAGGCCGACGCCGACCACCACGTCCGCCGTCCGCAGCGCGCCGCACACCACATCGTCGGCCGCCATGCCACCGGCGACGCCGACGAAGTTCGCCGCGGTCTCGTCCACGATCCCCTTGACCTTCGGCGTCACCGCGACCGGCAGGTTCCACGCGTCGAGCCACGCGCGCAGCCGCGCCGCGTTCGCCTCATCGACCCCGAGTCCGACGACGACGAGCGGCCGGTCCGCGCGACTCAGCTTCCCCGCCAGCGCGCGAGCGGCTTCCGCTGAAACAGCCGAACGATCTGCTGCCCGCGCTCGAGCGGGCGCGGCCGCTGCCTCACCAGCCGCGGGCCTTACCGCCTCGCGTGCCGACACGGTCACGTACGCCGCGCCGTACGGCCGCTCCATGCACGCCGCCAGTGCGCGCGTCACGACGCTGGCGGCATTCTCCGCCGTCACCGCCGCCACGTACTTCGTGACGGGACGGTACACGTCGTGAAGCGGCAGCCGCTGATGCGTGTGGCTCGCCGGGAGCTCCTCGGGGATCTGCGCCGAGATCGCGAGGAGCGGCTCCTGATCAAGGTACGCGTTGCTCAGCGGCAACATCAGGTTCGCCGCGCCGGGCCCCAGCGTGGTCAACACGACGCCGGGCTGGCCGCGAAGCTTGCCGTACACCGCGGCGGCGATCCCGGCGTTGGCCTCGTGGCGCATCAGGACGAACTCGACGCCGGCACGGCGCAGCTCGTCGATCAGCACGAGCACTTCGCCGCCCGGCAGCCCGAACACGCGATCGATGCCGGCGCCGGAGAGGAGGCGCGCGATGACGGCGGCGGTCGTGGGCATGCGGCGGGTGGCATATTATGCCGAACCCACATGACAGCCGTACGCGACGCGTCGACGACGCCGGCGATCCGCCTGATCGGACCGGGGCTGCTCGTCGCCGCGGCCGGCATCGGCGCCGGCGACATCGTGTCCGCGACGATGGCGGGATCGGCGCACGGGCTCACGCTGCTGTGGGTGGTCGCCCTCGCCGCGGTGCTGAAGGCCTTTCTGACCGAAGGCATCGCGCGGTGGCAGCTCGCGACCGGCACGACCGCCATCGAAGGCTGGTCGCGGCACCTCCCGCGCTGGGTGCGCGTCTACTTCGCCGGTTATCTCCTCGTCTGGACGGTGTCGGTCAGCGCGGCGCTCACGAGCGCGTGCGGCCTCGGGGTGGCGAACCTCACAGGCGGCGTGGTGCCGCGCGCGTGGGGCGCGGTCGTGCACGCCATCGCGGGCGGTGCGATCGTGTGGCTGGGCGGCTTCAAGGGCTTCGAGCGCATCATGAAGGTGCTCATCGCCACCATGTTCTTTGCCATCGTCGCGTGCGGCCTGTTCACGTTCCGCGATCCGGCGGCCGGCGCCCGCGGGCTGCTGGTGCCGCGCATTCCCGCGGGCGGCGGTTCCTCGTTTCTGTCGGTCCTCGGCGGCATCGGCGGTTCGATCGCGATGCTCGCGTACAACTACTGGCTTCGCGAGGAGCAGATGGCCGGGCCCCGCTGGCTGCGCTACGTCCGGGCCGACATCGCCATCGCCTACGTGTTCACGGCGCTGTTCGGGATGTCGGTGATGGTGGTCGCGAACCAGGCCTTCCACGCGCCCGGCGTCACGATCACGAACGCGCAGGCCGTGACCCGAATGGCCGAGACCCTCGGCGCGAGCATCGGTCCGGCGGGCTTCTACGCGTACTCGATCGGCTTCTGGGCGGCGGTCTTCGCGTCGCTTCTGGGGATCTGGCAGAGCATTCCGTACCTCTGCGCAGACTGCTACGGTCTGCTCCGCGCCCGGTCGCCCGCCGAGCGCGATCGGCTCACGCAGGTGACGAGCACGCCGTACCGGCTCGCCCTGCTCTTCATCACGGTGGTGCCCATTCCCATGGCCTTCATCGATCAGCCGCTCTTCATCATCCGGACGTTCACCATCGTCGGCAGCCTGTTCATTCCGTTCCTGGCCGCCGCGCTCCTGTACCTGAACAACTGGCGCATCCCGACGGATGGCAGCGTGCCACCCAACTCGAGGCTGACCAACGCGGTGCTGGTGTTCACGCTCGTGCTGTTCGCGGCCGTGGGGGCGTCCGAGGCCGGCCTTCTGGGCTAGGCTGGTTTCTCGCGCGTGTCCCGCGCACCGGGAGTTGGGAAGCGCCGTGTCCGACCAGCAGCCGATCACCGAACGGCAGAAGATGCTCGCGGGAGGACTGTACGATCCGTTCGACCCCGAGCTCGCCGCCGCCCGGGAGCGTGCGCGCGATCTGTGCCAGGCGCTCAACGCCACACGCGAATCGGAGCACGCGGAGCGGCGCCGGATCCTCCGCGACCTGTTCGGCAAGGGCGGCGATTCCGTCTGGATGCAACCGCCCTTCTTCTGCGACTACGGAACCAACATCGAGCTGGGCGAGCGGGTCTTCTTCAATTTCAACTGCATCGTGCTGGACGTGTGCCTCGTGCGCATCGGCGACTACACGCTGTTCGGGCCGGCGGTCCAGATCTATACGCCGATGCACCCGCTCAACGCCGACGAGCGCCGGCGGGAAGAGTTCGGCAAGCCGATCGACATCGGCGCCGACGTGTGGGTCGGCGGCGGCGCGATCATTCTCCCCGGCGTTCGCATCGGATCGCGCGCCGTCATCGGCGCCGGCAGCGTCGTCACGCGCGACGTTCCAGAGGGTGTGTTCGCGGCGGGGAATCCGTGCCGCGTGATTCGCGAGATCCGTGAGTGAGCTTCCTTTTTCCTCCTTCAGGTTGCCGAGTTGTCGGCAACCGGTCATCGCTTCACCGCCATTTCCAGAAGCCTGGCTGAATCGTCGGTGACGACGAGCAGCCGCGAGGGCGAGGCGAAGTCGAGACCTTCGGGTTTCTCCTTCCGCCGGAGTGGCAGATCGCAGCTTCCGCCGACAATCAACTCGTGGCCGGCAATCCGCACGAGCACGATGCGCCGGCTCTCGTCGGAGAGCAGCAGCAGGTGGCCCGTCACGGGATCGACCGTCACATCGGCGAGGTCCTGCAAGAGGCGTTTGGCCTCGCCGGGGAGCTTGAGGTCGTGCGTCATCTCCAGATCGGGAAGGGCGAACACGCCCACGCGCCGTGGCTTGCCTTCGTGAACCGCCACGAGAGAACGACGCCCCGACGGCGATAGACGGGCGGGCAGGAATGCCAGGCCCTCGTATCCCTTGTTCTTCCTCGTCCCCGGACGCGGCAGGTAGCCGATGACCGTCGGCTGTGGGGGCCTCGTGTGGAGGGCGATGGCGATGACCGCGCCGTCGTTCTCCGCCAACGCCCACAGCATCGTCTCTTCGTCGTCGACGGCCACCCCCTCGAGATCGCCGAGGGCGCGGTGCAGGTCGCGCCCGGCCCAGAGCGGAGCGCGCGATCCTTTGACCCGATGGATGCCTCGATCGTCCTCGACCACGAACAACGCGCCGCCGACCGCCGCGACGGCGCTGGCGCCACGCATCGGCAGATACCGTTCGCGCTTCAGCGTGAGTGTCAGCTCGGACGCCACGCGCGCAGTGTAGCTGATTGTGTCCGGCTCACCAGCCAGCCGGCGAACCGGTGCGCGGGCGGCTCATGGTCGAGAAGTACCAGGCCGCCGCCGAGCAGTACGGCTACATCGTCGCGGCATCCAACAACTCGCGGAACGGGCCCCATGCCGTGTCCGCTGCAGCGGCCCAGGCGATGAGCGCAGACGTGAGCCGCCGGTTCTCGATCGATCCCCGGCGGGTGTATCTGACCGGGATGCCGGGCGGAGCGCGCGTGGCGCTGGGAATCGCCCTGGCCGGCAGCCTCCTCGAGCAGCGCCGGGCCAGGCTGGCGGCGTCGACATCTCCGGCCGACACCGTCTATCTCCTTCAAACGCTGGTCTCCGACTTCAAGGTCTCGCCGACGTGTCGGCCGAGGCGAGCCGTCTCGAAGCGCTGTCCGGCCAGCCGGACGTCAAGAAGGCGCTCAAACGTGAGCGCGATAGCGACGATGACGAAGCGCACATGCTGGGGGAGATTTTCGATCTCGAAGCTGCTCTGGCCGACCCAGCCCGCCGCAATGTGGCGCTGATAACCCTTCGCGATCGACTCTCGTCACTGTCGCGCAAGGCGGCCGGCGAGGCCGACACGCCAGATCGCAGCCAGGCGCGCCGGGTCCTCCGGTCGATTACCGTGGGTGCGTCGCAGCGCGTGCAGGATCGGGCCTACCTGAGCCTGCTGGAGCAGTACCGCTTGCCGCGACGGTGAGGTGACGGCCACGTCCGATTTCTCGCGGGTGCCAGGTCAGAAGCCAAGGGCGATCAGCAGCGATCTCGAGCCTCAACCTACCGTTTCGGGCCGGCCGGATTCCTCCGACGGCAGTGCCGCGAGCAGCTCCATCAGCGCGTCGTAGTCGGGGGGCTTGACCATGTGCACGTCGAACCCCGCCTCCTCCGACTTGCGGCGATCTTCCTCCTGACTCCATCCCGTCAGGGCGACGAGCAACATGTGCTTCCCACGCGGTTGTTGCCGCATGCGGCGGCACGCTTCGTAACCGCTCATGCCGGGAAGGCCGATATCGAGCAACACCACGTCTGGATGCCACCGTTCGGCCGTCGCGACGGCCTCGGCGCCCGTATGTGCCGTCTTCGTCTCGTGCCCGGCGAACGCCAGCAACAGCGCCAGTGACTCTGCGGCGTCCTCGCTGTCGTCGACGATGAGAATGCGGCGCTGGAGGGCCGCGACCGGTGCGACCGGCGCCGGTGCGACCGGTGAGCGCCGCGCCCCGGACAGCATCGGGAGACGAACCTCGAAGTCAGTCCCGTGGCCGAGGCCGCGACTCGCCACGCTCACCGTCCCGCCGTGCAGCTGCACGAGGCTTCTCACCAGGGTCAGGCCGATCCCCAATCCCCCGCGCGACCGTTCGAGGGATGTATCCACCTGCGTGAACATCTCGAATACGTGCGGGAGATGCTCGGACGCGATGCCGATGCCATTGTCGTGCACGCGAATCGTGGCGTGCTCGCCGTCGCGATCGACCGTCAGACCGATGTGCCCTCCCGCATCGGTGAACTTGCAGGCGTTGTTCAGCAGGTTGGTGACGACCTGCGCCAGACGCGCAGGATCGGCGTCGAGATAGATGGGCTCGGACGGCAGCGACACGGTCACGTCGTGATTGAGGGCCCGATACTGCGCCCGCGCCGCTTCCACGGCGTGTTGAACGATTGCCGCGAGCTCGACCCGCTCGCGGCGCAACTCGATCTGGCCTCGCGTGATACGGCTCATGTCGAGCAGATCGTCGACGAGGCGCGCCATGTGGCCGACCTGGCGCTCGAGCATTTCGGATGCGGCGCGAGACGCCGCGCGGTCCTCGCCGCCGAGTCGCAGCGCTTTCGCGGCGTTGCTGATCGGCGCCAGCGGGTTGCGCAACTCGTGCGCGAGCATGGCCAGGAACTCGGTCTTGCGCCGATCGGCCTCGGCCAGATCCGCGGCAAGCCTTCGCAAGCCGTCTTCCAGGCGTCTTCGTTCGGTCACGTCCTGGCTGATGGTGGCAAACGCGACCGGCCGGCCGGTGGCGTCCGGCAGGGTCAAGACCTTGTATGCCATCCAGAGTGGCTGTCCGGTCTCGAAATGGCGAAAGCGAACCTCGATCTCGCCGTGGCCTTGCTCCAGAACCGACGGCAGGAATTCGTCGATGACGCGTGGCTGGTCTTCGGCGAAGAAAAACGACGCAAGCGGCGTCCGGCGCGCGATCTCGATGTCGCGAAGCCCGACCATGGCAAGGCCGGCGCGATTCACGAAGAACGGCATGCCCGCCAGATCGCACATGGCGACGAAGTCGGCGCTGTTTTCCACCAGCGTGGCAAATTTCTCCCGATCGGCTTCGGCGCGCTTGCGGTCGGTGACGTCGACCGCCGTGGCGGCCAGCAGCAGCACGCGGCCATCGTCGTCGCTGATCGGCTGAATGGCGACATCGGCGATGCGTTCGTCGCCACTGGCCACGACGTACGGCACCTCTTCGCGAAAGCCGCGACCGCCGGCCGCGTCGAGGGTCGCGACTCTGATCCGTTCGACCAATGCCGCCGATGAAGCCCACCAGGGCCCTTCCCAGAAGGCTTTCCCCTGGATTTGCTCCTTCGTGTAGCCGCACGCCTCCGACGCCAGCCGGTTCGCCTCGAGCACCACGCCATTCACGTCCATGAGCCCGGCGAACAACGCGCCCTGCTCGAAGAACGCGCGGAACTTCGCATTGGCCGCGACCGCGTCGGCCAGCAGGTGCCGCTCGCGCTGCTCGGCTTCGCGCTGACGGGTCACGTCGCGCACGATCTTCGAGGCCCCGACGACCTGGTCGTCGGCGTCCTTGATCGGCGAGACGGTCAGCGAGACGAACAGGCGCCGCCCGCCGGATCCGACACGCTCGGTTTCGAAGTGCTCGAGGCGCTCTCCCGCAGTCAGCTTCGCGATGATTTCGTCTTCCTCGGCCAGACGCTCGGGTGGGATCAGCATCGAGATATGGCGCCCGATCGCCTGCGACGGCGAATAGCCGAATAGACGCTGAGCGCCGGCGTTCCAGGTCTGAATGATGCCGTCGAGCGACTTGCTGATGATGGCGTCATCCGATGATTCGACGATCGAGGCGAGGGTCCGGGCGGTCAGCAACTGACTCGCCTTCGCCCGTTCCATGCGGCGCTGCCACGTGACGTCGCGAAAAATCACCACACCTCCCGAGACCGTGCCAGCCTCGTCCCTGATCGGCGCGGCACTGTCATCGATCGGACATTCGGTGCCGTCCTGCCGAATCAGCACGGTATGGTCCGCTAGACTGACGACGACTCCCTGGCGAAGCGCCTGGTTGACGGGATTCTCGATGGGCATTCGGGACTGCTCGCTCACGATACGGAACACGGTATCGAATGGCCGGCCCATGGCCTCGTCGTGGGTCCAACCGGTCAACGACTCGGCCACGGCGTTCATCGACGTCACCAGTCCCTTGACATCGGTCGTCATGACGGCATCGCCAATGCTGTGCAAGGTCACGCGCGACACCTCGCGCTCCCGGTGGGCTTGCGCGTGCGCCCGGCGTGCCATTTCGCCGGAAGCGATGATCAGAGCACACGTGCAGAGGTACGCGACCAGTCCGAGCACGTTCGTGATGTCGGTGAGGCCCAGGCTGCCGCGTGGTTGGATGAACAGGTACGCGCACGTGACATATCCGAGCACGGTCGCCACGATCGCGGGCCGGTAACCCCCGATCCACACCGTCGCCGCAACCCCGCCGAACAGCGTCACGAGCGGCAGGGTCTCGCCCATCCACGGATCGAGCAGATACCGCACCGCGACGCAGACGGCGATGATGCCGATGGTACGCGCGTAGGCGTCGGCGCCGCTGGCCGCAGCGCTCCGCGCCACGATCGAACCGCGCCACGATCGTGCGGCTTCCGTATGGTTCACGTTGACCTGATCAAAACGATGCTAACCAAGTTCGGCACGAGCGCCAAGAGCGGGATGCGACCGCCTCGCGACCGCGCAATCCTACCTCATCCGGTGGTGAGCACGCTGTTCGGCTGCGATACGCCCCGCCGTCTGCCCCTGGCCGCAGAGTGCGCGAACCGTTCACGCTCACGCGGCGGAGGACAACGCCTTGCGCAAGGCAAGCACGAGGGTGGCAGGGTCGACCGGCTTCGCCACGTGAGATTGAAACCCGGCGGCAAGCGCTCGTGACCGGTCGTCGAGGCGGGCGTAGGCGCTGACGGCGACGGCGGGGCACGCCCGCAGCGATCTCTTCGATCGAATGGCTCGGAGCAGCTCGTACCCGTCCATGCCTGGCAGGCCCAGATCCGTGACCAGGAGGTCCGGCTTCCAGGTATCGGTCTGACAGAGCGCGTCGGCGCCGGTCGACACCGCGCGAACGCGAGCGCCGGCCTCCTCGAGCGTGTCGCGGAACAGCGCCAGCGTGTCCTCCTCGTCGTCGACGAGCAGGATCTCGACGCCGGCCAAAGATGGAGGGCTGTCTGGATGCCGCACGACCGTGTCGGGGTGAGACCCTTCACCCGCCGCTGGTTCGCCGCCGGCCTCCGATTGGTTCACGCGCGGCAGCCGGATGGTGACCGTGGCGCCCTGGCCCGGGCCCGGGCTCGAGACGTCGATCGTCCCGCCATGCAGTTCCACGAGCTGCTTCGTGATGGCAAGGCCGAGCCCCAGGCCGCCGTGCACGCGGTCGAGGCGGCCCGCCGCCTGCCGGAATGGCTCGAACACGAACGGGAGGAACTCGGACGGGATGCCGACGCCGGTGTCGGTGACGACGACCTCGACGTCGGTGCCGCTGCGGCGCAGCGACGCGGCGATCCGGCCACCGGCACTGGTGAACTTGACGGCATTCGCCAGCACGTTCCAGAACATCTGTTGCAGCCGCGACGTGTCGGCCCGGACCGTGCCGGCCACAGGGTCGAAGTCGATCTCGAGGGTGATGCCCTTGGCGTCCACCGCAGGCTTCACGCCGTCGACGGCTTCACGCAGCACGGTGACCACCGGCACTGGCTGGGCATCGAGCCGAACCTTCCCCGCGGTGACGCGCGACATGTCGAGCAGATCTTCGACGAGCCGAGCCTGCGCGATCGCGTTTCGCTCGATGACGTCGATGGCCCGCTGCCGCTTCTCGGGTGCGATGGTATTGGTCTGCAGCATGCGGGCGTAGCCGAGGATCGCGTTGAGCGGCGTCCTCAGCTCATGAGACAGGGTGGCGAGGAACTCGTCCTTCAGCTGGTTGGCGGACTCGGCGGCACTCTTGGCCTCGCGCAGGGCGATCTCGGCCCGTTTCCGCTCGGTCACGTCGATGCCGACGCCGTACAGGTTCCGCGGCGTCCCATCGTCCGCGCAGACCGCACGTCCGCGTCCTTCCATCCAGCGCCACGCGCCGCTTGCGTGCCGGAAGCGGAACTCCACTACATAGTCGGACGCGCTTCTGAGCGCTTCGTCCACCGCCTCGCGAACCGCCTGTCGGTCGTCCTCGTGAACGCACTCGAAGAAGCCCGCCTCGGTGCGGCTGAACTCGCCAGTCTGCAGCCCGAAGATCTCCTCGAGCTCGCGGCTCCACCAGACTTCGTTGGTAACGAGGTTGCGGGCCCACGCCCCCATGGAGCCGGAACGCATCGCCAGCGAGAGCACGTCGCGACTTTCTCGAAGCGTCTCCTCCTGATGCCGGAGGGCCGCCGCGGCGTCCCGCTCGCGGCACTCGGTGGCGCGCCGCTCCGCGATTGCGGCAGCCAGCAACAGTGACGTACCGGCCAGCACCCCCATGAACACCTGGAGCAGGATCAGGCTGTGGTGCACCTCCTGCGGGCTGGCGAACGGCCCTGACCCGTGGACGGTGTGCCAGATCGTCGCCGCCGATGCACTGAGCACCACGAGGGAGGTCAGGTGTGGTCCGCCCGTGACGGCGGCGCCGATCACGAACGGGAACACCACGTATTCGACGGGGTGCGGACTCGCACCGAGCAGCCGCCCGAATGTCGCCTGCGTGAGGAGGATCGACCCACCGATCCACATCGAGGCGCGAAGGTAGTCGCGGCGCAACCAGACCCGGCCAGACGCGGTCAGAATCGCCGGCGCGACCACCACGGCGCCCAGCGCATCGCCCAGCCACCAGTCGAACCACAGCGCGGCAAAGCGTTCCCAGGACTGGACTCCGGCCAGGCCCAACGTCGCGACGCCCACCGTGGCGCTGATCGCGGTGCATGCGATGGCGGCGACGAGGACGAAAGCCAGGACGTCGCCGACGCGTCCCAACCTGCAGTCGACGCGAGGCAGCTTCCGCAACCACCATGCGGCCGCGACCGCTTCGAGGGCATTGCCGGTGGCGATCACGAACGCCGTCCACAGGGGAGCGCTCGTACCGGCGTTCGCGAGCAGGGCGCCGATCCAGACGGCTGGCGCGAGGCGGAAGCCGCCCAGGAGCAACGCCGACACGGCGATGCCGGTCGGAGGCCAGACCGTCGTGATCTGCTCCGCCGAGTAGGCGAGCCGAAATCCCATGGCGGCCGCGGCGACATAGGCCACGACGACGGCCGCGCTCAACCCGAGCCAACCAACGAACGTGCCGGCAGCCGGCGCCTGCACCTTCCTCGAGACGTCCCGATCGGCGGGAACGGCCGCGGCGCGACGCACGGGAACAGGCTCGACGTTCAAGCTCGCTGAAGGGGCCTCCTCCACGAAGCGCTCCTCAACCAATAAACGAATCGTTTCCGGCCGGTATTTTCGGACGCATCAGAGTAGCCGACGATTGTAGTCGGCCGAACCCTGCGCGCCATAGGAGGGGCCGCGGCCGTCAACTGGACGGCTGCGAAGTACCCGGCACGGATGCTTCGAGCGCCGTGCGATCCCACCCGGCCAACGTTGCCGCCTGGCCGTAGGTGCTGTCGACAAACGCAGCAAGGGCGGCTTCGGGAGACGCGGCCCTGCGCACGACTTCGTACGGAAGGATGAACTCGTTGAGCCCGGTGTGGTAGTAGGCGCCGTCCGGCTGCACGGCAGCCGTCTTGAAGCCCGGCGGCTCGGGCACCGCGTAGGCATAGAACGCTGGTTCGAGCAGCGGCGCGCTGCCAGGCCAGAAGCCATGGCTGATCACTTCATGTGAGTACGCGTCGCGCTGGAAGGCCGGACCTTCCGCGCGGCGGGGCCGGCCGCCCGGAGAAGCGGGTGACGGCCAAATCGAACCCGCCCCAGAAGAAATGAACGGGGCTGCTTTTGCCGATGAACGTGGCCCGGCATGCCGTGAACACCTGGTGCACCCGTACCATCACCTCCCACCAGCGGCTTACGGACTCCGGATCGTAGCTGTGGTGGACGGTGTCCTGCTCGAACCGGATTGGCGACGCTATCTCGACCGGCATCGGCCAGATGCGCACCGGCAACCGCATCTCGTCGAGCGTGCTCATGACCTCGCGATAGAAGTCGGCGACGGCGCGCGCAGCGAGCGGCAGCGTACGGCGCACGCCGTCGGACGTCTCGATGGCGAGCTCGTGATCGAGGAAGTCGAACGCGATTGTGAACGTCCGGGCTTCGTGCGAGAGGAGCCGCGTGCGCAGGCCGCGCGACGTGAGCTGGAATGCCACCGCCCAGCCGTGATTCAGCGGGACGGCCCGGGCCAGGGCGACCTTGCCGATCGTCTGCGTCCACATGTGCAGCGTGGCGTAGGTCTCCTTCCACGCGTCGTAGGGCAACGGCGGCCAGGCAGGTTTCGCGTCGGCGACATGCGGCGAAGTCATCGTCGGAAGAGCGGAAAGCCGCGCGTCATTTTGCATCGTGGTCCATCTGCCACAGCGCGAATGGGTTGCCTTCCGGATCGACCGTCATCGCAAACCAGCCCATGCGGGCGATGGCGGTTCGTCCCTTCATGAGCGTCGCCCCGAGTCCCGTCGCCTTCTGGACCGCCTCGTCCAGCGATGGGACGTTCACGTAGTTGACCCAGGCGCGTGCGTCGTAACCGGCCGGACGCTCGAGCATGCCGCCATTGATGCCGCCCGGCGACGTCGGCCTTCCTTTTTCGTCGACGTCCACCGTCGTGATGAACCGGTAGTCCATCCCCGGTGCGGCTGCGACGTTCCAATCGAACAAGCTCGTATAGAACTGCTGCGGTTTGTCCGGATCGTTGGCGTAGATCTCGAAGTGGCCGACCGAATTTCTGCTTCACGCGCGTCTCCGCCCTCACGCTACACGAGATCGCTTTGTCTCAGCGTCATTTGTGATGACGCTCGTCCAGCTCAGGAATGCCGATGCGCGGGTCTCGAGCTCCAAAGAGCGTGGGGACGACAATTTTAGACGCCCCGCTGCCGGGTGGCTGCGTTCGCGCCCCAGGGTGGATCGCGTGCTGGTGAGCCGCCTCCCTCCGCAATCGCGAACGCGAGCGCTGACGCAGCGCGTGTCGTCCCGTCCCGCCGGGGTGGTCCGGGCGTCCGATCGGGCCCGCCTAGAACGGCGCGACGGGGATGACCAGGACCAGCGAAAACGACCAGGGACTCGCAGGGTCGACGAAGCGGAATCCGTCGACGTGGTCTCCGGCCCTGGCGAGACCAGTGGCAACGTAATCGAGCGACCCCTCCAGCTCGACGCCGCGCAGCCATCGTCTCTCTGACAGCCAATTGAACGGAGAGAAGCTCGTGTCGAGCTCGAAATCCAGCTTGTGCGTATACGCTCGACGATCCGTCGGCCGCTCGCCAGGGCTGAATTTGTCGACGATGTCGAAGTGGGAGGTGAGCCAGCCGCCGGTGCGCTCAGCTGGCAACCAGAGAAAGTTGGCCTCGAACTCGAGCTCAGGCGTGCTGTCGCGGTCGAACGGCAGAAAGATCGCTTCGACCGTGAACTCGAGCCAGGACACCCGCGTGGGCACACCCAACGACAGAATCAGCTCGAACTCGGTTTCCCGCGGTTCCCGGCTGACGGTCCCGTCGTCGCCGACGATTCGCGGCGAGCCGAACAGGTTCGTGAACGTGATGGTCGGTTCGACCTTGAGCTCCGGCGTGCACAATACGCGGCAGGGGGCAGGACCCTGAGCCCAACTCGGGGCCGCACCGAGTATCAGTGCCACAAGGGCCGCCGTCGCCAGAGACCTCAAGCACGTTTCTCCCTGCGTCCCGTCTTGCTGACGGCGACGACGCAGCCGGCTTTCATCTCGATGACCCGATCGGCGAGAACGACGGCGTCTTCGCGATCGTGAGTGACGTAGACGGTGGTCAGTGCCAGTTCCTGCTGGAGGCGAGAAAGCTCGCTGCGCATCGCCGACCGGAGGTCCGCGTCGAGACTGGAGAGCGGTTCGTCGAACAGAAGCAACCGGGGATGGCCGACCAGCGCCCGGGCTAGCGCCACGCGCTGCTGCTCGCCACCTGAAAGCTGGTGCGGATACCGGCCGGCGAGTCCATCGATACGAACGAGCTTCAGCGCATCCCCGATTCGACCGTCGCGCTCGGATCGGGAAACGCCTCGAGCTTCGAGAACGAAGCGCAGTTGTTGCTGCACCGTCAGATGCGGCCACAGCGCCAGGTCCTGGAAGACGAATCCGATTTGCCGCCGGTGGGGAGTGAGCAGGTTGCGGTGCGAACCGGCGACCTGGACGCCGTTCAACCAGATCTCACCGGTCTCCGGCACGTCGAGGCCAGCAATGAGGCGCAGCAATGTCGTCTTGCCGCATCCGCTCGGTCCCAGGATGACCACCGATTCCCGGCGAGCGACGTCGAGCGTCACGCCGTCGAGCGCTTGATGCGTCGCGAAGCGTTTGCTGACGTTGCGGACGTCCACTGCGGGCGCAGTCACCGGCCCTCCCGGAGGGCAACTCCCACGGCCAGCAGGCTGACCGGAATGAGGATGACTGCCGCTTGCAGCAGCGCCAGCACCGCGACGTGCGACGGCGGCGCATTCGCGACGATCGTGTAGATCCGGATCGGAAGTGTCGCCTCACCCGGAGGGGCGATGAGAATACTGACGCCAAGCTCGCCGAACGCCAGGACGAACGCCACCACCCAGGCCGTCAGCAGGCCGAGTCCGATTTGGGGGATGACGATCCGCATCATCGTCCGCAGCCATCCAGCTCCGCACACGGCGGCGGCTTCCTCGTGCGAGGTCGGGACATAGCGTGTCGCTGCGGCAATCGCCAGCGCCGCCACCGGAACGAACCGCGCCAGGTATCCGACGATGAACATGACGTCGGTCCCGTAGACGGCGCCCACCAGGCCGGGGCGATTCCAGAGTCCGATCAGGCCAATGCCGACGATGGTGCTCGGGACGGCGAAGACAACGATGAACAGAGCGTCGGCGATTCGTCCCGTGCCGGCGCGAGCGCGGGCACGCGCGTAACCGAGCCAGACCGCAAGACTGACGACGACGGTCGCGCCGATCGTCGCCAGCAGAATGCTGTTCGCGATGGCCGGACCCGAACCCTCGAGGACCGACCGAATCGAGTCGGCGCCAGAGGCTTCACGCACCAGGACCAGCAGCGGCAGACCAACGGCGATCGCCATCGCGGTGATGGCGCTGGCGAACGCCGGTCGCCGCCAACCCTCGAACACGAGCGGCGGAGCTCCCGGAGACGCGCCGTGCGCCGACCAGGCGATCTCCGATCGACGCAACCGCCACGACCGCGACGATCGAGCACAGCACGAGCAGCGGAAGCGCGAGCACGCGGGCACGGGTAAAGTTGTACAGCGCCGCAAACGCCGTGAAGACCTCGGTCGTGTAGACGCGAACTCGCAGAAGTCCCGGAACGCCGAACTCGGAGACCGAGAGGACGAAGACGACGAGCGCGGCGCCGAGGATGCCCGGTGCCGCCAGCGGCATGGTAATGCGTCGAAGGACGACGAATTCAGGGGCCACGAGCACGCCCGCCTCTTCGAGGCGTCCGTCGATTTGGCGCAGCGCCACTTCGGTGGCCAGCATCGATACCGGGTAGAACACCAGGCTCAACACGGCGATTGCGGCGGGCAGACTGTACGTCCACTCGGACAGGAAGTCGCGGCCGAGGGCAGACGCCACGAGGCCGCGGCTCCCGCCGAGGTACGTCCACGCAAGCCCCACGATGTAGGGAGGCAGAAACACGGGCACGGCGAGGGCCACGCGCAGGAGCGGCTTTCCCGGAACCGCAACCCGAGCGAGCACGAGACCCAGAGGCGCGCCGATTGCGGTGGCGACGACCGCCGTGCCGACACCGAGCAGGGTGGTATTCCAGAGAAGCCCCTGCTGGCGGGCGTCGAGTGACACGACGCTACCTACGGCGGAGGCGCTGCGCAGCGGGATTGTCACGAGAGAGGCGATTGGAAGCAGGCAGCATGCCGCGAAAACGACGACGGCAAGGCCGACAACGATGGTGCGAGTCGATGGCCCCCACCGCATGGGTGTGTCTGCGTCCGGCCGCTCAAAGACCCAGGATCGCGGCGAGCCGGCTCGTAACGTCCTCCACGCGAGCGGCCGCTTTGCTGTAGTCCAGGGTCATGGGCTTGAAGGTCTCGATTGCAGGAATGTTCTTCGGCCCGGCAACGCCGGCGTGCAAGGGAATCTGCACGGCCTCGGAGAGCGCGAGCTGACGCTCGACCTCAGCGGACAGCAGGTAGTCGATCAGCCGTCGCCCCTCGTCGGGATGCGGGGCGTTGGCAATCAACGACACCATGTTCGGCATGACCGGCACACCCAATCCGGTTGCGTCGGGCAGCACCATCGCGATCGGTTGGCCGGCCTCGATGGCCACGTTCACATCGTCGGTATCCGTCAATCCGACTTTGACCTCACCGCGAGCGACGAGGTCCCTGACGACGGAGTTGCCGTCGACGACGCGGACGCCGTTCGCTTTGAGCCGGCGGAAGAAGTCGTCCATCTTCGCGTCCCCGGCCATGGTGTACAGCGCGGCGACGTGAAACGAGGTGGACCCGAACCGCGGGTCGGCCATCGCGACTTGTCCGCGCCATTTTGGATCGGCGAGGTCGAAGACCGAGCGCGGCGCCTCCTCGGGCTTCACCAGCCTCGTGTTGTAGCCGATGACCCGGATCCGCGCAGAGAATCCGGTCCAATGACCATCCGGGTCTTTGAGGGGCCCCGGAATGCCGTCGGAGCTCGGCGAACGATATGGCGCAAGGATCCCGCGTGACTCGAGGACCAGCGTGCGCACCGGCTCGTTCGACCAGAACACGTCGGCTCGCGGCCGCTCCTTCTCGGCAAGGAGACGATTCGCGAGGCCGGTCGACTTCGTTTCCTCCGTATCGTAGACGGCGTCGACCCGGACGCCGACTCCGCTTTTCGTAGAGGCGGAGCACCGGCTCGGAGAAGACGCGGTCGGTCGACACGTAGATGGTCACCGCGCGTCCGGCCGGTTGCGATTGCTCCGGCGAGCGACACGCGACGAGCCCCGCAACGGTCACGACCAGGGCCACTCGGCCGGTTCGCGTCTGTGTGAGGAAGGCCATGCTCACTTCGCAACGACGGAAAGATCGTCGAACTGTGTCACAGAATCGGCCTTGGTCCAGACGCCGACTTTCCCGGGTTTGGTGAACGTGTGGTCCTCCACCTCATACAACCTCGTCCCGTTGACGTGCACCTCGAACACGCGGCCATTCGCGACGAGTCGCAGTGTGCTCCATTGGCCGGCTGGCACGTCGCTCTTCTTTCCGTATGTCCGGCCCTCGCCCTTGAGCGGCAGATCAGTGCGCTTGCCGCCCTCGACCTTGTACAGCACGACATTGTCTTCGAGCGCGTTCGCGCGAACGATGTAGTAGTTGTCCTGGTTCTGGTAGCGCCAGACCAACCCTGCCGCCTGATCGATTCGTCCGGAGATCGGCTTGAACCGGACGGAGAGATCCACGTCCGCCGCAGTCACGTCGGACAACACGGCGATCGCAAACCGCGAACGGGTCGAGTCCGGATCGTCTGGGCCAGGACCTTGTTGGTCCCATCAGCCTGGACGATCCACGTGCCCGGTTTGCCCACTCCGGCGGTGTGGCCGAATTCGAACCCTTTCGGCGGTTCGCCGACGACGTCCTGAGTGAAATCGACCTTTCGTGTCTCGGCCCGTCCCATGACGACCATCCCTGCGGCGATCAACACCGCGAAACCAGGGCTTCGCATACATCCCCCTTCTCGACTCCGTTCGGCATCCGTTCGTGTCCGTGCAGCCATGGGTCGCGCCTTGCGAGTCGCGAAGCGGCTCGAGGCGCCGGGTCAGATCCGCGATGGATGCCTCGCAATGGTCGCGGCAAAGACGATGGCCATCGTCAGGCTGACCGCCGCCATCACCTGGAACATGCGCGCGTAGCCCGACGCGGCGACCAGCACGCCCGCGCAGATCGGACCGAGCGCATCACCGACGTCGTAGATCGTGCCGAACACGCCATGGGCGGCGCCGTATCGGGCGCGCCGGGTGATGTCGGTGATGTAGGCGCTCGTCGCGGCGGTCGTGATCGCGACACCTGCCGCGTAGGTCACGATGACCGCGATCACGGCCGTCAGACTGGTGGCCAGAGAGAGCGACAGCACCGCGAGACTGCAGATCGTCAGGCCGGTCGGGATCACCGCTCGTCGTCCGATGCGATCCGACAGCACACCGATACCGGGCCGCACCGCCAGCGTGGTGACCGTCTGCATGCCGAACAGCCAGCCGAGCTCCGATCCCGAAAGGCCCAGAACCTCGCGTCCGAAGAGCGGCAGGAAGGCGTTGAGCGTGCCGTTGAATACCAACTGTGCGGCGTGCGCCGCGCTGGTGACGAGCACGAGCCGATCACTCACGACTTCCCCGACGCCGCGCGTGAAGGCCTGCCACGACGGACGCGTCGGCGACGACGCCGCAGGCGCCTTGCGCCAGGTGCCGACAATGAGCGGCACGCTGAGGCCGATGAGTCCGGAGATGACGAAGGCGAGATCGAAGCGGCCCGCAGCAATCAGATATCCCGCGAGGATCGGCCCAATCGCCTGACCGGCACCTTGGGCCGTGGAGTAGGTACTCAGCCAGGTGCCGCGCCGCGCGGCCGGTGCAATGTCGGACAGGCTGGCCGACGCGACCGGACCGAAGATCGCGGTCGCGCTGCCATGCAGGAACCTGAGGACCACGAGCCACGCGAGCGTCGACACGGCCAGGTACGTGAACGGCACGGTCGCGAAGACCAGTGCGCCGGCGACGAGCAGACGCCGCCGTCCGAACAGATTGGAGAGCGCACCGGCCGGCAGCTTCAGGAACACCCCGGTGAGCGTCGACGCGCCCATGACGAAGCCGATGAGGGTTGGACCCGCGCCGAGCTCGCTGGCGAAGAGCGGGAGGAGCGGCACACGGCAGATCGCATAGCTGCAGTACGCGAGGAACGCCGCCATGCACAACCGGGCCAGCGCGGCGCGCGCGGCTGTCGAGGGCAGGGGCTGGTCTGCGCGATTGGTGAGGGCAGCGGAGCGGGCGGCAGCGCTCGGTGTGCTCACGGCAGGCTCTCACCGCGGTTTGGGGCCCCGCTTCGGCTTCGGCGCCGCGGAGCCCTTCTGGTTCGGTCGGGCCGTCAATCGTGGCCCGGTCGAACGGCCGGCTTGCTCGAATGCGCGGAACAGCGACTCGAACAACGTCATGCCCTGCGCCAGCAGTGCCTCGTCATCCTGATACGCGAGCTGGAGGCCTTCGATCATCGCGCCGACGGTGCTGCACTCCGGTGCGCTGAACCGGCCGTCCTTGAGATCGAGGTCGTGGACGATCGCGGCGATCCGCGAGAGCGCCGGGCTCTCGAGCGCGAAGACCGAACACAAGGTTTCGAACGTGCAGCCGTCGCCCTGGTGGCTGAACTCGACCCCGAACATGTCGAACGGCACGGCGCGATCGGGGACCGACTCGCGATCGGCCGCGAAGCCGAATTGCGCCTGCCGGTCGATGAAGCGCCGAATCAGCCAGGCAGACGCCATCCGATCGACGCCCGGGCGGGGCCGGGTCATCCACAGGCGCCCCTGGAACGACGCCATCTTTCCAGCGGGGTCTGCGCCCGCAGCCGCGGGCCGGCGGCCTGGACCCGCGACGCGATCCTCGAGCTGACGAAGGCTGGTCAAGACCCGATCGCGCCCCGCACTGCCGAAGAAGTCGATTTTCTCGGCCGCGACCAGGCGTTCCCGAAAGATGTCGAGCAGGCGGCGCAGCGCTGGCGCTCGCGTGCCTTCCGGCCGGCGGGCGCTGGCCGCGCGCTTCAACGCCCCTTCGACGTCTCGCGCCAGCTCGCCATACGCCTGCTGCCGTGCACGCTTGAACTCCTCGACGAGGCCATCGTCGGACCAGGCGTCCACGTGGTCGGCCGCAAACACGCTCGCGTCACCGCCGGCCGCCCTCACCTCGGTCTTGAGCCACTCGAAATCCTCGCGGGTATCCGGCGTATCGGGAAGCACGTACACGGCCTGCTTCAGCGGCATGGCGCCAATCTGCTGAAGCCGCCGCCAGGTGGTGACTCTCAGATTCGATGGCTGGGACGGGAGCTGGTGGATGAACAGCAACCACCGCTGGCGGCCCGGCACGGGCGCCGACGCTGGCAACCGATCAGCTTGACCGCGCTCCGTCATGTCTGGGCCCTGCTCACAACGGTGTAACGTTTGT
Source organism: Vicinamibacterales bacterium (assembly GCA_963840865.1). GTDB lineage: Bacteria > Acidobacteriota > Vicinamibacteria > Vicinamibacterales > Vicinamibacteraceae > CAWJAP01. The sequence goes on along the minus strand of CAWJAP010000012.1, from coordinate 330,260 downwards.
TTCACACTATACGATCGATGTTACAGTAGTCAACGATCTGGCGAATTGGAGGGACGATGCGGAACGGCCTGGTGATGCTGGCACTGATCGTCGCAACCGCCGGGGCGACCGGGCAGCCGCCGAATCCGCGGCAGCAGCCCGGCGCGACCGTCACGATCTTCGCGCCCGAACAGCACGACCTCTACGACGGCCACTACATCCTCTCGGCCAGCCGCATCTACATGGTGGGCGGGCTGAACGACCCGGTGGGCTGGGACCACATGGACAACGACGCCAGGACCGTGAAGCCGGTCACCGGCACGGCGGCGATCGACGTCAACGACCTCACCAACACGGGCACATTCGAGGCCAGGCTGAAGATTCCCGACGGCGATCTCGTGCTCGCCATCGACAGGTTCAACGAGTTCAACCCCTGTCAGAACGGCGGGATTGTCGGATTCCTGCACGAGCACGGAACGGATTCGGGCTGCGGCGACAACAACTGGCCAAAGACGTTCGTGTACCTCGCCGGCTGGGGCTTCGGCCATGCGACGCTGAACGGCAAACCGCTCTACGACAACTACGAAATGCACTTCATGGTCACGCAAGGAATCCGCGACCGGAAAACCCTCCGCGTGAACTACCCGATGGCGGACAAGAAGCAGCCGGCGGGCGAAGTGAATCCGGCCACGCAGCAGATCGACTTCTACATCCGCAGCCCGCAGCAGAACCCGAAGAACAAGCCGAATCGCGAAGTGTTCCTGCACTTCTTCGGCATGGAGGTCACATGGAAATAGGACTCGACGCGCGGGCCCGGACGAGGCGCGCCCTGGCATGGTCGGTCGCGCTTCTCGGCACCTTGGTCGCTGGCCTGCCGGCAAGTGCACGGCCGCAAACGGCCGCGCCGGCTGGCACGCGCCCGACGGTGCTCTTCCTGTGTCCGCATGGCGCCGGAAAGAGCGTCCTGGCGTCGGCGTACTTCCAGCGCCTCGCCAAAGAGCGCGGGTTGAATGTCCGGGTCGAATCAGCCGGTACTGATCCGAGATCCCGAAGTCGCACCGGTCGTGGCAAACCATCTGAACCAGGCCGGCTACGAGCTGCCGGTGGCGAAGCCGCGGCGGGTGACGGATGCAGATCTCGCCGCCGCGGACGTCGTCGTCTCGATTGGCTGCGATTTGAAAGGCTTGCCGCCGCCCCGGGGAACACTCGTGAGGTGGGACGACGTGCCCGGACCGAGCGAGGATCTTGCGGGCGCTGCCGCGAAGATCCGGGCGCACGCGAGCCGACTGGTCGACGAGCTCCTGAACAAAGCGGAAAGCAGGAAGTAGGAACGAGGACTTCCTACTCAATTGGTCAGCCATCCGCACGAGTTCGGGCACGGACTCGGCCGCCATCTTCCGCATCACGCTCGCGCGATGGACTTTGACGGTAGTCTTGCTCCGCCTGATCTCCGAAGCGATCTGGTTCGACATGCCACGCCGGCCGCTCAGACCGCCTGCTCGATGATTGCGCGGCGGCAATGGGCAGCAGGCACCGGAACGTGGCGCCGCCGTCGGCGTTGTTCTCGGCCCGGATCGATCCGCCGTGGGCGGTCACGATCGATCGGCTGATGGCCAGTCCCAGTCCGAGGCCGTGTTCGCGGAAGGTGACGAACGGCTCGAACACCCGCTCGAGCTGACCATTCGGCACGCCCGATCCGCGATCCGACACGACGAGTTGCACGAAGCCGGCATCCCTCGCCGTCGAGAGCGCGAGCTGTCGCCGGCCGGCGTGTAAGCCGTCCATGGCATCACACGCATTGAGCACGAGATTGAGCAGCACCTGCTCCAGCTGCACGCGATCGCCGAGGACGAGCGGCATCGCCGGCTGGAGTGCGCTCGTCACCGCGATGCGCCGCGACATGAACTCGTTGTACGCGAGATCGAGCACCTCGCGCGCCACCTCGTTGACGTCCACCGGCACCAGGGTGGTTTCGCCCTTGCGCAGCAGCGTGCGCAACCGATCGATGACCGCGCCCGCCCGCTTGTCGTTCTTGATGATGTCGTCGAGCGCCGGCCGGAGCTGCTCGACGTCGAGCGGCTGGCATTCCAGCATCTGCCGCGCGGCCTGCGCGTTGATCAGGACCGCGGTCAACGGCTGGCTCAGCTCGTGCGCGAGCGTGCCCGACAGCTCGCCGAGCATCGCCACCCGGCTCAAGTGCGCCAGCTCCCGCTTGTGCGCGTCGATCTCGAGCTCCGCCCGCTTCCGGTCGGTGATGTCCCTGACGATGCTGAGCACCTTGTCGCCGTCACAGCGCACGATGCAGGCCTCGTAAAAACGCTCGGCTTCTTCGACGCCCAACACATATTCGATCTTCTCGGTCTCGTCCGACCTGCCCACGCGAGCCGTCGCGTCGGCGAGGACGCCGGCGACTGGCTGGGGCAGCACATCCCTGATGTTGCGGCCGAGGAACTGTGAGGGCGACGAGTACAGCCCGGATTCAGTCTGTACGTGAAAGTCCAGATAGACGCCGTCGACGGTCGTCAGAAACATCCAGTCGGGAATCGCCCGCAGCATCGCTTGATTGCGCGCCTCGCTCTGCCGCAGCGCCTGGAGCGCGCGCTGCTGCTCGACCGCGATGCGGGCGATATCGGCCGCCGTTTCAATCAGCCGGAGCTCTTCCTCCGTGGGCGAGCGCGGCTGGGCGTAGTACATCGCGAACGAGCCGAGCACGTTCCGCTGCGGCGAGAAGATCGGTGTCGACCAGCACGCGCGCAGCCCGAACTTCCGCGCCACCTCACGGTAGTCCTCCCACAGCGGATCCTTGAGGATGTCGCTCACGATGACGAGCGCGCCCCGGTACATCGCCGTGCCGCAGGAACCGGCGCGAGGACCGATTTGCAAGCCATTGATCGCGGCGACATAGCCGCTGGGGAGGGTGGGCGCGGCGCCATGGCGAATGGTCGTACCGTCCTGATCGAGCAGCAGCACGCTGCACAGCATGCCGTTCGAGTGCCGCTCGACGAGGCGGATCAGGCTGTCGAGCACATCGGGCAGCGGCGCGCCCGTGGCGATCATCTCGAACACCTGGTGCTGGCCGGCGCGGAACTGTTCCTCCCGCTTCCGTTCGGTGATTTCGCGCGAGACCGCGAGCAGCTGCACGACTGCGCCGTTCGCGTCGGCGATCGGCGTCACGACGACGTCCCACCACTTCACCAGGCCGGATGCCGTCTTCAGCATGCCCTGGAAACGGCCGCGCTCGCCGCGACGTGCCGCCGAGACGGCCCCCTCGGCCTGGCGCCGAACGCCGCCCTCGAAGAACCCCGCGAGAGGCCGGTTCAGCAAGCCGCTGGCATCCGGGAGCTCGAGCACCTGCACGCCTTCGGGATTGACGTAGAGGATGCGCCCGTCGAGGTCGAGAATCTTCACGCAGTCGCCGGTGCTCTCGGCGATCCGCCTGTTGATCTCCTCGGCCTGGCGCAGCGCTTCCTCGCCACGCTTGCGCGCGGTGATGTCGCTGTCGGTCCCGGAAAGGCTGACGGGATTCCCGTGCTCGTCACGGACGACGGATCCGCGCGCCAGCAACCACCGGACGGTGCCGTCGCGGTGCAGCATCCGGTGCTCGGCCTCGAACAGCGTCGTTTCGCCCCTGAAGTGAGCCTGGGCCCGCTCGAACATCGCGGGCACGTCGTCGGGGTGCACGAGACGGGTCCAGTCGTCGACGTGATTGCGGATCTCGTGATCCTGGTACCCAGCATCTCCTTGAGGATGGGATCCACGTAGATCTCACCGCTCGCGAGCGTCCAGTGCCAGACGGCGACGCCGCCCGCGGCTGCCGCGCGGCGGTAGCGATCGTCAGTGAGCACGGCTCTCCCGTGGAGCAGACGTCGACCCGATCGCGTTGGCGATCGCGGCCATCAGTTCGACGGCATCGAACGGCTTCGTCACCGATGGGATACCGAGGATTTTGCCAGCTTCACCGGAGAGGCGATCGCTATCGCCGGTGATGAGGACGACGGGAATCGGACGTGGCCAGCTGCTCAGTCGCTCACACAGCTCGAGACCGCTCAAGCCAGGCAGCCGGACGTCCACGACGGCGCAATCGACCGTGAGGACCTCTGCCGCATCCTCGAATTCCTCGGCAGAAGCAAACACGTTCACCTGGTGCCCAAACGTGCGCAGAAGCCTCGCCATGGCCGTGCGCACGTCGTCATCGTCGTCGACGACTGCCACCGTCAGCGGGTCGTTTCCGGTCATCTTCACGCGTCTATCCTACGCCAGGTCGAGGGAGGCCAGGCGTTTCGGGCTGGAACACGACCGAGGCGCCTAATTCGACGCCGCGGCGCGATCCCGGCGGATACGCTCGAGCTCTTTGCGGCCGTTCTCGAGCGTCTCGAGATCGGTCCCGTGGAGGAGCCTCTTGGCGTGGAGTCCCTCCATGATCGACATCGCCTCGGCGTAATCGCGTTCGGCCAACGCGAGGTCGGCGGCGGGCGTCGATCCCGCGACGCGGCGCCGCGCCAGCAGGGCGTAGGCGTCGGCGCGTCCCGTGAGCGCGAGCACGACCGCGATGCGCTGCTCGACGTTGGCCGGGTTCGCGGCGCTGATCGCGCGGGTCATCGTGACCGCGGCGTCGTGGTTCCCGACTGCGGCGGCGCGCTCGCCCAGCTTCGCCTGCACCGTCGCCAGGCGATTGTGGTCGGAGGCCACCTCGAACTTCAGGAACTCGCTCGCCGGGTCGGACGCCGCGAGCCGCCGATGGATGTCGAGCGCGCGGGCATGGGCATCGCCCGCGTCGGCCAGCTGGCCTTCGAGCTCCAGGATTTCGGCCAGCTTCGAGTGGCCGATGGCGAGATCGTTCTGCGCGGCGGCGTTGGCGGGGTCGGCTGTCGCGAGTGCTTCGGCAATCGACAGGGCCTCGCGCCGCCGGCCGGCCGCCTCGGGAACCCGCTTCAGCGCCTGCAGCACGTCGGCCGAGTTGCTGAGGGCGACCGACAGCAGGCGCTCGAACAGGGCGTTGTCCGGATAGCGCACGATGGCCTGGCGGGAGATCGCGATCGACTTCTCGATGTAGGGCAGCGCACCGGCGAAGTCGCCGACATTCGGATAGTTCGGGTTGCCCAGCGAGTTGGCCATCCGCTGGTTGGCCGCGATGAGCTGCCGCAGGTTGTCGGGATGATGCGGCTCCTTCGCCGCCACCGCTTCCATCATCACGAGCACCTTGCGCCGCTGAACCAGGGCGGCCGCCGTGTCGCCCGTCTGCGAGAGCAGATCGCCCATGCGGCTGTTGCTCGCAACCAGCGCGCGGCGCGCCTCGGCGGGCGACGACTCGTCGGTCGTCGCCTCGTGGAGCGCGAGGCCCTGGCGCGCCATGGCCAGGGCATCGGCGGTCTCGCCGGCGGACGACAGCACGTCGCTGAGCCTGAGACAGGCGGTGCCGAGATCGCGGCGCAGCGATCGATTGGGCGACGTTGCCGCGCCGATCGCTCCGTAAATCGCAATCGCCTTGCGATAGCTCGCCAGTGCGCCCTTCGTGTCGCCGAGATTCGGCAGGTTGGGACGTCCCTGGACGTCGCCGATCCGCACGTACGCCGACGCCAGCTCGCTCTGCAGGTCAACGCGCCCGCCGGCCTCGCTCGCGAGCCGGTCGAGGTACTCGAGCGCCTTCGATACGAGCAGCTGCCGCGCCGGGGTCGACCCGGGCAAATCGCGGATCGCGTCGTGGACGTCGAAGACGACCGCGTTCGCCAACCGCCGCACGTCGTCGAATCGCGCCTCGGCACGCGCCCGCGCGATGCGCGCTTCGCGCGCCTGCCACGCCGTTCCAATCACGCCGGCGACGAGCGCGAGGAAGGTCAGCGCCGCGGCAGCGACCGCGGCGCGGTGACGCCTGACGAACTTGGTCGCGCGATAGCTCCAGGTGTCGCGCCGCGCGAGCACGGGCAGCCCGTCGAGGTGACGCCGCACGTCCTCGGAGAACTGATTGACCGAGGCGTAGCGGCGCGCCGGCTCCTTGCTCAGCGCCTTGAGGACGATGGTGTCGAGGTCGCCCGCGAGCCGGCGACTCAAACGCTGGACGTCGACGGTGCGGGGCTGGCCGGAGCCGAGGTCGCTCGTCGGCGTCGCGTGCGAGCCGGTGACCGGCTCCGGGTCTTCGGGAACTTCGGACGCGTCGGTGACGGCCTGGACTCGGCCGCGCCGGCACCACCTCGCAGACCACGCGCATCACGTCGACCGGCGAGCGGCTGGTGATGCGATACGGCCGGCGGCCGGTGAGCAGCTCGTACAGCAACACGCCAAGCGAGTAGACGTCGGTCGCCGTGGTCACCGGATCGCCACGCACCTGCTCGGGACTCGCGTACTCCGGCGTCATCAGCTGCATGCCGACGGCGGTCGGCGCGTGGGTGGGTCCGGCCAGCTCCGAGTCGAGGAGCTTCGCGATCCCGAAGTCGAGGAGCTTGGGCGTGCCGCCCTTCGCGACCAGCACGTTGGCCGGCTTGATGTCGCGGTGGATGATCAGGTTCTGATGCGCGTACTGAACGGCCGCGCACACCTGTCTGAAGATCTCGAGGCGCGCCGACGTGTCGAGGCCGCCCGACTCGCAGTAGTCGACGATCTGCTGGCCTTCGACGTACTCCATGGCGAAGTACGGAAGGCCGTCGCTCGTCGTGCCGCCATCGAGCAGCCCGGCGATGTTGGGATGGTTGAGAGTGGCGAGGATCTGCCGCTCGTGGCGGAACCGCGCGGCGATGGCGTCGGTGTCCATGCCGCGTTTGAGGATCTTGATGGCCACCAGCTTCTCGAACGCGTCATCGGCGCGGACGGCCAGATAGACCGTGCCCATGCCGCCACGGCCGACCTCGCCGATGAGGCGGTACGGTCCGACGCGCGGATCGCGCCCGAGCTCGTGGGTCGTGAGGAGCGTCCCGGGAGGGTTCTCGGCGGCGGAGCTCACGGATTCGAGTATAGCCACGCCCTCCTTCCTCCGCTCGTTGGCAATACAATCGAGTCCGGTCACCCCGCGTCCCATCAGTCGGCCGAGGGTCCGATGAGCGAACCACGAGGCCTGTCCCGCCGCGCGTTTCTCGCCGGCGCCGGTGTCGCATCGACGCTCCCCTGGTCGTTTCGCGAGCTCGCCGCTCGCGAGACGAAGCAGGCGACCGTTCGGGACCTGCAGGCGATGCTGCTGCAGGGGCCCGGACGCACCTACACGCTCGTGAAGGTGACGTCGGATGCCGGCGTGCATGGCATCGCCGAGGCGTACGGCTCGCCCGGCGTCGGCGTGAAGGAGCAGGTGCTCGCGCTGAAGCCATGGCTCGTCGGCAAGGATCCGCTCGAAATCGACAGGCTCTACACGCAGATGGGCGCCGGCACTCCGAGCTTGAGCGGCACGCGGACGGATGGTTCGGCGCACAACCTGATTCGAGCCGTGAGCGGCATCGAAATGGCTCTCTGGGATCTCGCCGGAAAGATCCTGGACGTGCCCACGACGACGCTGCTCGGCGGCAGGTTCCGCGACCGCGTCCGCGTGTACGACCATGCCGCACCGAAGGACATGCTCGACAAGGGGTCCGTGGCCGAATGGGCCGCGAAGGCGAAATCACATCCGAGCGGGTTCACCTGCCACAAGTTCGGGTTCGGCCGCACCGACCCCGCGACCGACAAGGCCCGCGACCCGGCGAACCGCCTGCTGACCACGAAAGAGCTGATTGGGATCCGGCAGGGGTATCGAACACTGCCGCGAGGCCATCGGGTGGGACCACGACCTGATGGTCCACTGCCATTGGCAGTACGACCTGCGGACGGCGATCCAGATCGCCGAGGCGGTGGAATCGAGCCGGCCGGTCTGGCTCGAGGATCCGCTGCCGGTCGACTACTCCGATTCGTGGAAGCGGTTGTGCGCCGCGTCGAAGGTACCGATCTGCATGGGCGAGAACCTGGCGCGGCGCGAGGGCTTCAAGGACTTCATCCTGAATCAGGCGTGCGACATCCTGCATCCCGACCTGCGCAACTCCGGCGGTTTCCTCGAGACCAGGCGCATCGCCGATCTGGCGCACATCTTCGGGCTGCCGATGGCCAGTCACAACACGGGCAGCCAGGTCTGCACGTACGCCTCGGCACAGTGGGCCGCGTCGATTCGCGACTACATGGCGCTCGAGACCGTCACCGGTCAGGGCGGATGGATGGATCAGGTGTTGCTGCTCGACGGGCCGTACATCCAGGATGGCTTCATCCGGGTCACTGACAAGCCCGGGCTCGGCATCGAGCTCAATCCGGACGTCGTCCGCGCCCATCTGGCGCCGGGCGAATCGTGGTGGGGCTGACGGCTGAACCTGGTCAAGCGCACAACTCGACCAGGGCACAAAGGCACAGGGCCCTCGTTGTTCGGACCTCCCTCTATGCGGCGGACGGAAACGTGGTCTCGACCGCTTCGCGGACACGGTCAGATTCACTCGCGGGTGACCGGAAGCATGATCGAGAACTTCACGCCGCGGTCGGGATTGTTCGCAGCCGATATCTTGCCGCCGTGGCGCTCGATGATGGAGCGACAGATCGAAAGGCCCATTCCCAGTCCTTCCGGCTTGCTGGTGATGAAGGGGTCGAAGACCGACTCGAGCTTTTCCGCGGCGATTCCAGGGCCGTTGTCCTGAACTTCGACCAGCGCGTTCGATTCATCACTCGAATTCGTGCGCACGACCAGACGGCGCGCGCCGTCGAGTCCGGCGCCGCTCATGGCGCTGAAGGCATTGAGCATCAGGTTCAAGATGACCTGCTGAAGCTGGACGCTGTCACCCTTGACCTGGCGGACGTCGGACGACAGGTCGAGGTGGACCGTGACCTTGTGCAGATTCGCGTCGCCGTGCACGATGCGCTCGACGATGCGGATCACATTGTTCACATCGACGTTGGTCAACGGCGCCGCCGAGCTGTCGCGCTTGAGCATGGCGCGCAGCCCGCCAATGACTTCGCCGGCGCGCTCGGTGATCTCGCAGATGTCGTCCAGCGTGCTGCGCACCTCCTGGAGATCGGGCTCGGGTGCGTCCAGCAAACGCACGCCGACATAGGAGTTGGTGAGGATCGCGGCGAGTGGCTGCTGTAATTCGTGCGTCAGGGTTGCGGTGAGCTCGCCGAGTGTGGCAACGCGTGCGACGTGCTCCAGTTCTGCCCGCTTTTGCGCGGCTGACGCTTCTGCCTGTTTGCGAGCCGTGACATCCATCGAAACGCCGAAAAGCTTTGGGCCGGTGCCGCCGTCAGGCCCCACGCAACGACCCCGCCCATGAATCCAGCGGGTCATGCCATCCGCTTGCTGCACGCGATACTCCACTTCGTATTCGCCTCGCGTCTGGAGCGCCTGTTTGATCGCGCCTTCACGCGCGGTGCGATCCTCGGGGTGCACGCGATCGAAAGTTGCCGCAAAATCGAGGCGCGCGTCTGGCTCGAGGCCAAACAGCGAGCGCGCCCGCTCGCTCATCCACACATCGTTGCCGGAAACATCCCACACCCACATGGCCAGGTTTCCGGCTTCGGCGGCGAGACCCATCAGGTTCGCGCTCTCACGCAACGCTTCTTTCGAGCGTCTTTCCTCTTCGATCACAACCGCGAGCAGCATCAGCGGAGTGGCTGTCACCAGGAGGAATAGCTGTAGTTGGAGCGCATTCTCGGCGGGGGTTTGAGCCAGGAACGGGCCGTGCCCGCGCATGGTTCCCCAGATCGCCTGGAACGTCACGATCAACATCGAGACGCTGACTCCGCCAAGGCCGAAGCGGAGCGCCGCCCAGATGAGCAGAGGAATCGGCGCAAATAAGAGAGCGGGCGAAGTGTGGGGACCTGCGGGCGTGTTATCGAATACGAAGATCCCTAGCGCCACCGTACCCGCACCGACGAGAGCCGCTTCCAGCACGCGTCGGGGGGATAGGGCTCTGGGGCGTCTGACGAACAGATAATGCGCACCCAGCAGAAATGCCGGCACCAGGACGACGGTCGTTACCGCATTCGAGATTCCCAGGTTGAGCCATTCGATCCAATACTGAGTGCCGAAACCGTAGGAGACCGTAAAGGAAGCCCCCCAGAAGGCGGTCCCAAAAGGAACGAGCACCACCGCGATGAGTACGAAGAGAATCGCGTCACGAAGAGTGATCGCCTTGAGGGGAGACTTAAGCAGAAGGCGAATCCCCGCCGCTGCCGAGACGCATTTCACGGCGTCGAAGGCCTCGCAGGTCAATGCGTACAACGGCGGCCAGTGCGCCTGCTGGGTCGCCAGAAAATGAGCGCTGACGGCGGCGAGTACGTAAGCCCACCAGTGCCGAATCGGGACGAGCAGGAGGATGCAAAGCAGAACCGCCTGCGGGGGAAAGAAGAGTGAGACTTTGCTATCGGGGAAAGTAAGCGCCCAGGCGATCTGCGTGGCGACGTAATAGCTGACGGTGCTCGCCAGGACGCAGGACACCGTGCGGAGCGATACCCCGGCGGAGCGTCCGTCTGGTCGGGCGCCCATCCAAGCCGCGGGTTCGCGATTCAGCAACTGTTCAACGCTGAACATCGATCAGTTTCGTTCCGGTTTCCTTTCCGGCGGAAACCATGACGTAAGACCTGTTCTGAGACACAAACGACACACGCCGAACAGCCTTCAAAAGTGGCAGGAAACGTATCACATCTACCTGGGGCTCCTCGCGTAGCGGCGCCCGGTACGCGCGGCCTGGCGCGCCCGAACGTCGAGTGTGTGCGGTCGGTCAGCGCCCCACCGCGAACAGGTCGCCGTCGCTGCGCAGGAACAGCCGCCCTTGTGCGATCGCCGGCGACGCCAGAAAGCGGCCCGAAAGCTCGTTGCGCGCCAGCAACTCGGGGCTGCGGCCGGCGCGTAGCACGAAGGTCTCTCCCGTTTCACCAACCAGGTAGATCTTGCCGTCGCCCGCCACCGGCGACGCGAAGAAGATGCCGCCGAGCCGATGCCGCCAGACGGCATCCCCGGTCCGCGCATCGGCGCAGGTCACGACGCCCACTTCGTTGGTCATGTAGAGGAGGCCGTCGTAGTGGACGATCGACGGGACGTAGGAAGCTCCGGACGCCGCTCGCCAATCGACGTGCGTCGCGGTCACGTCACCACGGCCGCCCGGCCTGATCGCCAGGTAATCGCTGTTGCGGTAGCCGCGGCTCAGAAAGATGCGGCCGCCGTGGAAGACCGCAGACGGGATCGGCGTCTGCCGCTGACTGCCCGTGTACCACAGGAGCTCGCCGGTTTTCGGATCGTAGGCGTCGATGCGCTCGGACGAATTGACCAGCAGCTCGTCGCCGCGCGGTCCGGGCACGACGAGCGGTGTGCTGTGCGAGACGCGTCCCTCGCCGCGGTCGACCTTCCATCGTTCCTTTCCCGTGCGGGCGTCGAGCGCGAGCAGGTACGACGCGCGCAGGTGATCGCACAGGAAGATGACGAGATCGCCGTAGAGCGCGGGCGAGCTGCCGTGCCCCCACTGGGTCTGGAACGGCGAATAGTCGGCGCCGAGATGACGCGTCCAGACGGGGCGCCCTTCCAGGTCGAGCGCCACGACCTGACCGTTGCCGAACCAGGCATACACCCGTTCACCGTCGGTCGCCGGTGTCGGCGTGGCCAGGTTGTGCTTCTCATGGAGATCGGAGAAGGGTCCGATGGCAGGCGTCGTGTGCGCCCACAAGCGCCGCCCGTCCGAGCGCCGGAACGCCTCGACGACGAGCCGGACCTCGCGGCCGTCGCGATCCGCGGCGATGCGGCGGCCGCCGATCGGGGTTTCGCGCCCGGCGAGCGCGCGATCGTCGCGCGCGAGCTGGGGATGGGAGCCGCCGCCCGCGGCCGTGCTGCCCATCTGCGACGTGACGATGACGCGATCTCCCCAGACGATGGGCGACGACGTGCCGAGCCCGGCGAGGGCCGCGCGCCAGGCGAGATTCTCGCTGGCACTCCATGCGACCGGCAGGCCCGACTCGGTGGAGACGCCCTGACTGGAGGGCCCGCGCCACTGTGGCCAGTTCCTACCGGCCGCAGCGTTCCCGGCGGCAAGCACGAATGGCGGTAACCCGGCCAACGGATCGATGCGCGCGCCGGAGAGTCCCGGGTCGAGGAACCATGCCACGGCAATCACGAGGCCGGCGGAAGCAACCCGCGCCATGCGCGACAGTCTATCGTGCGAGGCCCGTCACGACCGCTGCGGTCGGTTGAAAACGACCGCGACGGGGCTATAGTCGGCTTGATGCCGGAAGCGTCGACGCCTGCACGCGTGCGTCCGCCTGGTCTGCGGGGGCTGCCGGTTCTCGGCATGCTGCCGGCGGTGAGACGCGACCCGATTGGCGTCTTCATGAAGGCGGCTCAGCGCTTCGGCGACGTCGCTTACCTGAAGATCGGCCCACGCCGTGGATACCTCATCACCAACCCGGCAGACGTGCGGCACGTGCTGCAGGACAACGCCCGCAACTACCGCAAGAGCCCGCTCTACGAAAAGCTCCGGCTCTCGCTGGGCAATGGACTGCTGACGAGCGAGGGTGAGTTCTGGCTGCGCCAGCGCCGGATCGCGCAACCTGCCTTCCATCGCCAGCGCATCGCGGCGTTGGCCGGCGTCATGGTTGATGCGGCAGTCGAGGTCACGCACCACTGGGAGACGATCGCGTCGGCAGGACGTCCGGTGGATGTCGATCAGGAGATGATGAGGTTCACCCGCACGGTCGTGCTGCGGGCGCTGCTCGGCACCGACCTCGGCCCGTTCACGACCCAGGTGGACGCCGCGTGGTGCCTCATGAACGAGCACATCGGCCAGAGCTTCTGGTCGCTGGGGCTGACCGACGGGTGGCCGACCGCGAAGAACCGCCGCTTCCAGAATGCGAGGGCGGTGCTCAAGGGAGCCGTCGAATACGCCATCAGCGAACGGCGGCGCCACCCTGGCGAGGGCGTCGACCTGCTGTCCATGCTGCTCGCGGCCCGCGACGAGGAGACCGGCGAAGCGATGACCGACGAGCAGTTGCGGGTGGAAGTCACGACGTTTCTCCTGGCGGGTCAGGAGACGACGTCACTCGCGCTGACGTGGATCTGGTATCTGCTCTCGCAGAACCCGAACGTCCGGCAACGTCTCGAGCACGAGCTCGACGCGGTCCTCGAAGGACGCGAGCCCGCGTTCTCCGATCTCGTGAATCTGCCGTATACCCGCATGGTCATCGACGAAGCCATGCGGATCTATCCGCCTGCGTGGGGCTTCTCGCGCCAGGCGCTGGCCGACGACGAGCTGGGTGGATTCCATCTCCCGCGCGGTTGGCTGGCCTTCGTGATCCCCTACGTGCTGCATCGGCTGCCCGCCTTCTGGCCCGATCCGGAGGTCTTCGATCCCGACCGGTTCCTGCCGGAACGCGTCGCCGAACGCCCGAAGTTCGTCTACCTGCCCTTCGGCGCCGGTCCGCGGCAGTGCATCGGCAATCAGTTCGCGCTGCTCGAAGCGCAACTCAGTGTCGCCTGCTTCGCGCAGCGGTATCGGCTTCACCTCGTGCCCGGGCACCGGGTCGAGCCGTGGCCGCTCATCACGCTCCGGCCGCGCTATGGGATGCCGATGATCATCGAGCGCCGCGCGGCCCGTCAGGCTGCGCCGGAGGACGCTTCGCGGGCGCGACACGCATGACGGGAGGGAACGGAGGGGACGGAGCGAAGGGAACGGAGAGGACGGAGGGAACGGAGAAAACGGTTTACAGGGAGGAACGGAGCAGCGGAGACCAAAACACCGGATCAGTCCTCGAATCGCTCCCACCGCTCCCGCACGCGCTCCATCAACTGCTGGAATCCTGGGTGGGTCCGCAGCCCTGCCAGACAGGGATCGTGCCGGGCCAGGAAGGGATAGTTGATGAACCCGCGATCGACCGCAATCGCGAGCCAGTGCCGCGCCCGCTCGGACATGCCGGCCAGCGCGTAACCCTGCGCCATCATGCGCGGAAACACATCGGCGCCCGTCGCGACCTGCTCGATCTCTTCCGTCAACGCTGCCTGCGCGTCCTCGGTGTGCCCCAGAAACGCGTGGGCGAGGAAGAACGCGAGCCGCGCGGGAACGGTTTCGCGAACATCGGGCGGGAACGTGCGCAGGATGTCCCAGATCGGTTCCTCGCGGCGATTGAGGACGAGCACCCAGACGTAGAACAGCCGCGCCATGGGGTTGCCCGGGTCCATTTCGCACATCTGCCGGTACGGCTCGACGGCGCCCGCGAAATCGCCCTCCATCGCGTCGGCAAAGGCCCGCATGCACCGGCTCAATGGCGTGAGCGGATCGATCACCAGAAGGCGTTCCAGGAGTGGCCGCGCCGCCGACACCTTCCCCGAGATCAAGCAGCAGTTGATGAGCAGGAGGAGCGTGTCGAGATTGTTGGGATCGATCTCGAGCGCCTGTTTCAGGTCGCGCACGGCTTCCTGTTCGTTTCGCGGCAAGTGACGCGTCCGCGTGTTTCCTGACGAGCGCGGAGGGAGGTACTCATGAATCCTCGAAATCCCCGATCGCCGTTATTCCCGCAATCCGTCCAACTCCTCGAATCCCGTGGCCACGTTGCGCAGCGGTCGCGGCGGGCTCCAGCGCGCGGTCAGGCGTGAAGCGATCGGGAGCAGCACGACTCCGACGAGCGCTGCGAGCGTCCTGAACGGAAAGAGGATGCCGCCCGTCTGCGGGTCGTACCATTCCGTCGCGTCGCCTGGCAGCAGCCAGGCAAAGAGCTCCGGATACGGAATTGTCGCGGGCAGGCCGAGGAGCGGCTCGCCGCCGCCGAGGCGCAGGACCAGCGAGGTGACGAAGGCGATCTTCGACCCCGCCGCATTCGCCTTGGGATCGAACAGCGCGTAGACGAGCTGTGGAAAGAGCAGGACGAAGACGAGGTCGCTCGTGAAGTACCAGAGCGCCTGCACACTCCGCACTTTCAGGGCGAGGAGCACCGCCGCTGCGCCGAGCACCACGATGGTCGTCCGGATCAGGGCGCGGATCTGACGCGGCGTGAGGTCGGGCCGCAGCAGCCGCTTGCACGCGTTCCAGCCGAACATCGCGCCGGCCGACAGAATCGACGCGCTGAAGCTGGAGGTGACCGCGCCGACGATGGCGGCAAGGCCGCACAGGGCCACAATCGGCGGGGTCGCGTGCCGCAGCAGGAGCGGCAGCGTTCTCGCAGGCTCCGACGCGAGCTCGGATTGGAGCGCGGCGGGCCACGGGTAGCTGAAAGCCGCCAGGCCGAGCAGCACCGGCGGAATCGTGAACAGGATGGTCAGCAGCCCCGCGAGCAGCGAGTGCCACTGCGCCGTGGCCGGCGACTCGCACGCGAGCACGCGCTGGAAGTAGCAGTTCCACGGGATGCCGCCGAGGATCAGCATGATGCTCGAGTCCCACCACCCGGCGAGCGCCGCCGGGGTCCAGAAGTCGCCGTACGGCAGAATCCCGCCGCGGTCCGCGCGCGCGGCAGCATACGACGACCAGACGCGATCAAATTCGCCCGACGCGTCGAGCGCGAACGGCAGGGCCACGGCGAGGCCCACCGCAACGAGCCCGAGCTGCACCGCGTCGGTGTAGGCCACCGACCACATGCCGCCGGCCATCGTGTAAGCCGTCACCACCGCCGCCGAGATCAGGATCGCCGACGTCAGCTCCATGTCGAGGATGACGCCGAAGGTCGAGCCGATGGCGACGAGCAGCTCCGCGCTCCAGAAGGTCTCGGCGAGCATCGCCGGCACGAAGAGGACCGCCGCCCACCCCGGACCGAAGCGCGCCTCGAACGGATCGATGAGCGTGGTGAACGCGTGACGGCGCATGACGCGCGCGAAGAACAGCCCGCCGAGGATCAGACTGATGCCGAAGCACACGCCCCCTTGCAGACCCGAGGCGAGGCTCGATTTGAAGGTGCCTTCGGCCGTGCCCAGCAGGTAGCCGCCGTCGACCCACGTGGCCGTCATCGTGAGGGTCGCGAGCCACAGCGGCATCGAGCGGCCGGCGAGAATCAAATCGGCGGTGCTGCCGTGTCTCGTTTTGCGCGAGGCATGCCATCCGATGACCAGAAACGCCCCGTAGAGGACCGCGATGGTGGCGATGGCCATGCAGCAGCGCCGGTGTCGTGCCGGGTGCGGAGGTTACGCGGTCGGCGAAGGCATCAGGCTGCGACCGCGCGCCACGACCAGCGTCAAGTCGTCGGACTGCGCGGGACCGCTGTGCTGCCGTACCGCGTCGACGATGGCCTCGATCATCGCGGCGACCGAGCCGCTCGCCTGCGCGCGGATCACGTTCACGAGCCGGTCTTCGCCGAACTCCTCACCGTCCGCGTTGAAGGCTTCGACGACGCCGTCGGTGAACATCACCAGTGTGTCGCGGCCGTTCAGACTGATCTCGTCGGTCGAACACTCCCACTCCTCGAACAGCCCAATCACGGGGGCGGTCGTGCGCAGCCGCGCGATCGACCCGTCGCGGGCGAGGAGCACGGGCGGCGGGTGGCCGCAGTTGGCATAGCGGAGCCGCGACGTGGCCTCGTCGTAGGTGGCGAAGAAGAGCGTGGCGTAGCGGCTGCTCGTGGTGCTGTCGTAGAAGGTCTGATTGAGCGCGCGCAGCATGCGCGGGAGATCGTCGGGCGCCTGCGCGTAGTGGCTTCTCAGGCTCGCCTGAAGATTGGCCATGAGCAATGCGGCGGAGATACCCTTGCCCGAAATGTCGGCCAGGACGAGGCCGAGGCGGCCCGGACCGAGATAGAGGAAATCGTAGTAGTCGCCGCCAACCAGGCGGGCCTGGATGCAGACCCCCGAATAGTCGAGGGACTCGAGGACCGGCGCCCGCTGTGGCAGGAGCTTCGACTGCACCTCCCTCGCAATCTCGAGCTCGCGTCCGGCAAGACGCTCGGCCTCCATGCGCTCCGCCACGGCCGTGGCGAGCCGGAGGTTCTCCAAGGCGGTGCCGGCCTGGCTGGCGACCGACGCGACCAGTTCCCTGTCCTCTCGTCCGTATGGCTCGTCTGACAGGCGCGGACCGAGCACCAGCAGTCCCTCGAGCCGCTCGTCGCGCCCCTGCATCGGCACGAGCAGATCCGGCTGGAGGACCGAGATCGAGGCGAGCGACGACGGGAGCGCGCCGGGCCTGACCAGGGTCGCTCCCGCTTTCGTGAACGCCTCGCGCTCGACGGCGGCAGCGTCGATCGCCGCCAGCTGACTCCCCGCCGGCGGCTCGACGGGCTCGAGACGGTCGACCGGCGTTCTCAGCAGGACGAGCATCGCGCTTGGATGCAGGGCGTCCCTCAGCGAGCCCTCGAGCAACGCCGCGAGCTGGCGCCGGTCGGTCGCCCCTCGCGTCCGTCGCGCGAGATCCTGAAGGAGGACGCGTGCGTCGTATGCCTCGCGAAAGAAAGCCCGATCGACCCGGTCGGTGGCCTTCCGCACGGCGTTGCGGGTCGCGAGCGCCACCATGATGCCGAAGGCCGCGCCGGCGAGCCCGCTCACCGGACCGGCCGACACGGCCGCGGCAGGACCAGCGGGCAGGAATCGCGACAGCCCCCAGGCGAACACGAAGGTCAACACCACCACGATGACGATCCCCACCAAGACGATCGCGTGCCGCACCACGACGTATCGAGCGCTGCGCCGCAGGAGCACCGGGAGCTCCATCACCCGATGCCTGACGACCGCGTACGCGAACGACAGCGGTATGAGGAGGAAAGCCAGGATCGGGCCGACCCACATCCAGAACGGAAGCGTCACGATCTGGATGCCGCGGATACCACGTCGTTCCATGTACCAAAACAGGAGCATCAGCGGCAGGCTACCGGCGGCCGTGCCCCACAGAATCACGCGCGTCTGTCGCGTTGTCTCGGGCCGCGCGAAGAACGCGTTCCAGGTGAGCGACCCCAGGCCGAGGGCGTATCCCGCGAGGCTGTAGAACCCGAGTGTGAGCCCGACGGCGGCCTGGTCAGCGGGCTCCAACGCATCCGGCGAGAGATTGGGGGTCCCCGGGCTCAGCACCGTCACACCGGCGAGCAGTGTTCCGGCGACGAGAGGAACCCCGAGGAAGATGCCTTTCAACCAGGGCACCCGGCGATCGAGCGGCGTGGGCTCGGGAAAGCTCGCGAAGAAACAGTAGAACGCGCCCGCCGGGAGCAACACGAAGAGCGTCCATACGACGAGCAGCACCTTGCGGAGCGCCGGATGCATGACGTTCAACAGTTGCGGCACTTCGAGACTCGTCACGATGTAACTGCCAAACAGCAAGGCGAGCAGCCACGCATGGCGATCGTGGAGGCGCTGCAGGAGCACGACGCCCGCCACGACGAGGAATGGAAGGGGGTAGAGAGTCAGGACGGCCAGCGCCGCGACTTGCGTCGGAGTGAAGGGCGGCAGCTCGAGGGCGCTCGGGACCTGATACTCGTCGAGACGGACCGGCTCTTCGCGGACGCCCGCTTCCCCCGGCCGCCGCACGGCGAGCCGAACCGTCGCTCCAGGCCGCCCGCGATCCACCGCATCCCAGAACCGAACGATGGTCGTTAGCGCCTCGCCGTTGATGGCGAGGATGCGGTCGTCGGCCCGGAGACCTGCGCGGTCCGCCGGCCCGCCCGGCTCCACGGCTTGGACGCGTATTGCGCGTTCGGCATCAGCGAACGTGCTGGTCAGACCCAGAGTGGCAGTCGGAAGCCGGTGCCCGTTGTAGTAGATCGACGCCGCGCTGTACGCCGACATCACGAGCAGGAAGGACGCGGCGCCGACCTTCAGCAGAGGACGTGGCACAGTCATGGTGCGAGCCCTCGGATTCTACCGGGAAGGGGTCGCCGGGGGGCGTCGCGTCGTGCGGCCGTCGCAGAACCGTGATGGACGCCGCAAAAGCGTCTGAGCTACAAGAGCACTGGCCCGACTCGCCCATTCCCTCCTTTGAAAGAGGTCCTCGTGCCCTGCTCACGCCTTCGCATCGCGGCCGGAACCGCCATCGTCGTCGCGGCGCTCGCGCACAGTGCGTCCTGGACACCGGTGGTGCTCGGTGTGTCCCCGAACATCGTCATCAGCCAGGTCTACGGCGGCGGCGGCAACGCTGGCGCGGCGTTTACGCACGACTTCGTCGAGCTCTACAACGGCGGGCCGGCGCCCGCGCCGCTCGGCGGTCTCTCCATCCAGTACACGAGCGCCACGGGGACGGGCAACTTCGGCGCCAACAGCGGACAGCTCGTCGAGCTGCCGAGCATCACGCTCCAGCCGGGCCAGTACTTCCTCGTCCAGCTGGCGACGAACAACCCGACCGTGGGCGCGCCGCTGCCTGCGCCCGACTTCGTCGATCCGACGCCGATCAACATGGCCGCCGGCGCCGGCAAGGTCGCGCTCGTCACCGGGATCACGTCGCTGAGCTGCAACGGAGGGAGCACGCTCTGCTCCGCCGACGCGCTCGCGCGCATCGTCGATCTCGTCGGGTACGGCGGCGCGAACTTCTTCGAAGGTACGGCGGCCCCCGAGCTCGATGCCGGAAGCTCCGCGATCAGGAAGGACGGCAACGCCGACACTGACAACAACTCCGCGGACTTCCTCGAAATCCGCCCACCCACGCCGCGCAACAGCGGCGGTGTCGTCGGACCACCCACGATCAGCGTGAACGACATGAGCGTGACCGAAGGCGATGCCGGCAATCAGACCGCGACCTTCACCGTCACGCTGAGCGGCCCCGCCCCTGTGGGCGGCGTGCAGTACTCACTGGCGACCGCCAACGGCTCCGCGTTCGCCGGCGAGGACTACGAAGCGGTCTCGCTCCAGGGTGAGACCATCGCCGAAGCGGGCTCCTCGAAAACGCATACCGTCATGATCTTCGGCGACACCCAGGTCGAGCCGAACGAGACCTTCACGGTCACACTCTCGAACGTCGTCGGCGCCGGCCCTGGCAATCTGTCGGGAACCGGCACCGTCGTCAACGACGACTTCGAGCGCACGGCCATCAATGTCATTCAGGGAGGGGGGGCCGCGTCTGCGTTCGACGGACAGGTCGTCGCGACGACCGGCATCGTGACAACGCGCAAGTCGAACGGCTTCTTCCTGCAGACGCCGGACCACGAGATCGATTCGCTGTCAGCGACCTCGGAAGGCATCTTCGTGTTCACGAACACGCTGCCAGGCGTAGCCGTCGGTGATGCGGTGCAGGTGTCCGGTGTGGTCGACGAGTTCCGCCGTTCGAGCGATTCCACGCCCGATACGCTCACCGAGATCACGTCACCGGCCGTCACGGTGTCTGTCGAGCGGGAACACGCTGCCAATGGCCATCGATCTGGCGACCCTCGCCACCGCCACTCCCTCCCGCAACGCGCAGCTCGAGCGGTTCGAGGGCATGCGGGCGGCCGCCGCGTCGATCTCGGTGGTCGGCCCGACCAACGGATTCGGCGAGCTCTATGGCGTGCCGAGTGGCGTGGCCCGACCGTTTCGAGAGCCCGGCATCGACGTGAGCGACATCGTCCCGCCGGAGGCGCCGCCAACGGTTCCACGGTTCGACGGGAATCACGAACGCATCATGGTCGACACCGGGGCGACGGTCGACGCCGCGGGCGTCCGGCGCAGCGTCCTCGTGGTGTCGACCGGCGCGGCCATCACGGGTATCGTCGGAGCCCTCGACTACGCGTTCGACAACTACCGCGTGGCGCTCGACGCTGGCGCGGGAACCATCACGGCCCAGGGCCGCACGGCTGGCGCCGTCCCGGCTGCCGGCGGCGGAGAGTTCACGGTCGCCGCCCTGAACGTGCAGAACTTCTTCGCGCCTGGACCGAACGCGACGCCGGCGCAGATTGCGGCATTCGACGACCGGCTTACGAAAGCCACCAGCGGCATCGTGGACGTGCTGCGGACGCCGGACATTCTCGGCCTGATCGAGATGGGCGACATCAACGCCCTGCGGCAGCTGCGCGACCGCGTCAATGTCGCGGCCGGGACCTCCTACGAGGCCTACCTGCTCGAGGCCGATCCCACGAACACGCCGAACGACCAGGACCTCGGCTACCTCGTCAACCTCTCGCGCGTCGCGGTGCTCCAGGAGCCCTATCAGGTCTACCAGGGCCTGACCTTCGAGATCGGCGGCGCGGTCGATACGCTTTTCGATCGTCCGCCGCTCGTGCTCGAGGCGCGCGTGAACGGCGTCGACGTCACGGTGATCCTCAATCACCTCAAGTCGCTCATCGAGGTGAACAGCTTCGAACCGAATCCGGGCTCGACCGGCGGCGTGACGCTCGGGCAGCGCAACCGGCTGAAGCGCCGGCTCGGCGCCGAGCATGTCGCCGATCTGGTCCAATCGCTGCAGCACAAGAACCTCGTCGTCCTCGGCGACATGAACGCGTTCGAGTTCAACGACGGCTTCGTGGACGTCGTCGGGACGCTGCGCGGCTCGCCGGCGCCGGCCGATCAGGTCACCGCTCCGAGTGCCGATGTGTGGACGCACGAGCTCGTCAACCTCGCGGATACGCTGCCGCCGGGCGATCGGTACTCGTACGTCTTCGACGGCAACGCGCAGGTGCTCGATCACGTGCTCGTCAACCAGGGGATGCTGAGCAGGTTGACGCGTTTCGGCTACGCCCGGATCAACGCGGATCAGCCGGTCGCGCTGGGAAGCGATCCGGCCAGGCCCGAGCGCCTCTCGGACCACGATGCACCGGTCGCCTTCTTCGCACCGCTCGCGGATCTTGGCGTTGCCATTGCGACTTCGGCGAGCGTTCCGGCCGGCGGTCAGGCGAGTGCCGTCTTGACCGTGAACAATGCCGGCCCCGACCTCGCGCAGGACGTGGTCGCGACCGCAACGCTTCCCGCCGGAACGACCGGGACGTCCCTGACTGGACCCGACGGATGGTCGTGCGAGACCGCCGCGAACACCGTCACGTGCCGCGCGGCAACACTCGGCGCCGGGGCGTCGGCCGCGATTCAGATCGTCACCACGGTGCCGTGCGGCACGGCGCAAGGCACGAGCCTCGCCTTCGCCGCCACTGTCCTGTCGTCGACGACCGACTTGTCGGCCGGCAACAACTCGTCCTCGTTTTCTGCGCTCGTCTCGAATCCACCGCCCGTCATCTCGGCCGCGAGCGTCGACAATCCCGTGCTGTGGCTGCAGCTTCACCAGCTCGTGACGGTGCGGGTGACCTACGTGGCGAGCGACACGTGCGGCATCGTCACGAGCCGGTTGAGCGTGACCAGCAACGAGCCGGTCACCGGTCCCGGACAGGGGCTGAGCGGCCTGACGGCGCCCGACTGGCAGGTGCTCGATGCCAGCCGCGTCAGGCTGCGAGCCGAGCGGTCGCTGGGCGGAAACGGGCGCGTCTACACCATCACGATCACCGCGACCGATTCCGCGGGCGGCTCGTCGACGCGAACCGTGACCGTGCAGGTGCCGCGGCTCTTTGGGTCGTGATCGGTCTTCGGTCCGCGGCCGGCGGTCCGCGGCCGTGGTCGTGGTCTCCGGTCCGCGGGCCGGGGTCCGTGGGCCGCGGGCCTTAGCCCCGCCCACGATGACCGCAGACCGCAGACGCGCTCGCGTCAATCCGGCACGACGCTGTCGTGCAACGGGTCGGCTTCCGGCGCTGGATCGACGATTGCGACCGCCGCCGGTGCCGGCACGACCGAACGAGCCTCGACGAGCGCGAACGTGCTCGCAATCAGCGCCGTGCGCAGCCAGAGCCGCCCGAGCGCGAACACCTGCCACACCACCGCGCCGAGCACGAGCGTCGTCCACGAGCCGGCACAGAGCCAGCACCCGCTGACGGGACGGTCCGGCAACAGTGACTGGAGGCCGAAGATCGCAGTGGCCAGCGCGACCGTCAACGACAGATACGCCAGGCCGAGCCCGGCGAAGCGCACCAGATGCCGCGGAACGAACAGGAGCGCGTGACGCACTGCCGCCACCGCCCGCCGCGAGTCGTCGAGGATCAATCGCGCGCGCGCCACGTCCAGGACCGCCACAAAAAAGGCCACCAGAAGCGCCATCAGCGCCGCCTCGGCAACGGCAAGTCCGATGCTCGTCGTCTCCGCATCGGTCTCGGCGACAGCCGAGAGACCCGGGGTCGTCACCGCAACGACCGCAGACAGGACGATCCCGGCGACGATGACCGTCATGATGAACGCGCGGAGACACGGACCGTACCAGCGAACGCCATTGGCCACGAACGTTTGTACGGTCGCTCGCGGCTGCTTCTGCGCGATCGCCGCGAGCAGGCCGCCGGTGAAGAGTGGATTGAGCAGCGCCGCGAACACGGCGGCGGCCAGCGCGCCTTGAGCCGTCATGCGGAGCGCGCTCGTCCGATCGTCCTGAACGATGTCCTTGATGAGCGGCAGATCGAGCCCGTACAAGAGGCGATCAGCCTCGACCGACCGCCCGAGCGCAGCGGACCACCACTGCCACGCTGGCCAGACCGCTATGAGCGAGACGCCCAGCAGCACGGCCCACACGAACAGCACGAGGCGGAATACGCCGCGGGCATCCTCGAGACCGGCGACCACGAGCGAGCGATCGCGGCTCAGAGTCCCAGCCATGAGACGACCTGCTGCACCAGGACGAGCCAGCGCCCCGTGAGGGCGGCCGCGCCGCGGCGGTCGGGCTCGAGGCGCCTCGAGTTCTGGAGCCAGTCGACGTCGAGCTCGAGCCGGCGCGCCGGATCGAGCTGCGCGAAATCGAGCCGGCTGCCGCGCGTGAAGGTGAAGCGCTTCCAGCGGTCGGCGCCATCCCAGACGATGCGCTCGGTGTGCGTGCCCTCGAAGGCCACGACGAGTTGCACGGGCATCACGGCGTCGCCGCGTCGACGAACCAGAACCGTCGTTTCATAGAGCGGCTTGGCGGCCTCAGGCGATTCGGGCTCGCGGACCAGCGTCCGGCCTTTCGGTCCGTCGATGTAGCCCTCGGGGGGCTTCACCGGCCCGCTGCGCACCTCGCTTATCTCGTAGTCGACGAGCGCACCGGTTTCGAAGAGCTGCGTGAGCAGCGAACGCATGTCGCGCCGCGAGACGTCGTCGACCACCAAATAGAAGTCGTCGGTCGACGGGTGCCTGAAGCGCCAGCGCTCGTGGTACGTCCGCATGACGCGCGCCATCGTCTGGCTGCCGAGATGGCCTTCGAGAGAGCGCAGCACGAGCTCGGGCTTGAAGTACGAATGGAAGGCGTACTGGCTCGGCGAGCTGTACTGCCATGCGGGTCTCCTGATGGCATCGAAGATCCGGGCCGGATGGTTCTGCAGGCGCAGGAAGTCGAGCTCGCTGATCTTCAGCCCGGCGAGCTCGGCCAGGAACGGATAGTTGCGCTCGAAGAGTTTGCCACCCGCATAGCTCGCGATGCCCTCGTCGAGCCAGGCCTCTTCGAACTCGTTGTTGGCCACGAGCCCCTGCCAGAACTGATGAGCGATCTCGTGAATCGTCACGATCTCGGGCTCGCGGATTCGATCGAACGGCCACCTGTTGTAGAGAACCGAGGTGCCCGCTGTCACCAGCGTGGGGTACTCCATGCCGGCCGAGCCCTCCGCGCCGAACGCCGGATCGACGATCGTCAGCGTCTTGTGCGGATAGCGTCCGTACCAGAGCCCGAACCACTTGAGCGCGAGCATGGCCGCGTGGAAATGGCGCTCGGCTTGGGCGCGGTGCGCGGGCTGCAGGAGGAGAATCACCTCCACATCCGACAGCCGCATCTCGTCAATCGAGCGATCGAGCAGCGCCGCGGCCCGCTGGTACTCCTGCTCGCTGACGTCGCGGCGCGCGTCGAAGCGGCGGCGGAGCTCGACGAACTTCGGAGACGCAGTCCACGCGAAGTCGTGCACGTCGGACTGTTCGTGCACGTAGGTCGTGGTGCCGGTCGAATGGTTCGTGGTCTGGACGCGCCGGCCGGTCGCGCCGACCACGAAGTGCGACGGGACCGTCATCTCGACGCGGTACTGCCCGAAGTTCGCGTAGAACTCGGACCACGCGTGGAACTGATGGCAGTTCCATCCGCCCTTCGCGCGCCCGCGCATGCCAGCAGGCTCGTAGACCGCGAGCTTGGGAAACCACTGCCCCACGAGGAAGTAGTCGCCGCGGTAACCGGTGCGCGCGAAGACTTTCGGCAGCTGCGCTTTGAACGTGATGTCGATCGCGATCGACTCGCCAGGCCCCACCGGCCGCGGCAGGACCACACGCGCGACGGTGCGGTCGTCGGTATTGCCATCATCGGGCGCTTCGAAGCGAAGCGCTTGCATGAGATCGGTGCCGTCCGCGAGCTTCAGCGACGTGACGTCGATCCAGCCCCAGCCGTCGGCCGGCATGCGGTCGTCGCGCAGCTGTCCGCCCGATTCACGATAGAACGTGCTCCGGGTGTTCTTGAACGCATTGAGATAGAGGTGAAACCAGAGGTCGGCGACCGTGTCCGTCGAGGGATTGCGCCACGTCAGGCGCTGGTGCCCGTTGAGCTGCTTGGCGGCCGTGTCGAGCGCGACACGGATGTCGTAGTCGGCGACGTGCGCCGAGCGTTCGGGCAGCGGGTCCGCGTGAAGGCGGGGCGTCGCGAGGACGATGCCCAACAGGGCGAAGACCCACACCGGGTGCATCCCGCGAATTATAGCGGCCGGGCGGGAGCGGCCGGGCCGCCGGTAGGGGGATGGGGCGGGAGTCGGTAGGATTACAATCCGGACTCCCGACCCGCAATACCCGGGAGCCCTCGATGGAAACGTTCCTCCAGGACGTCCGCGACGGCGCGGGCATTCTGGGACAATCGCCGCAGTTCTCCGTCCTCGCACTCCTGATGCTCGCCCTCGGCATCGGCGCCAACACGGCGATGTTGTGCTCGACGCTGCTGTTCGAAACGAGCGGCAGCGATCCGATGAGGGTCGCCGGAACGGCCGCGCTCATGCTCGCCGTCGCGGCGCTCGCATGCTACATTCCGGCGCGCCGGGCGACGAGGGTCGATCCGCTCACGGCGCTGCGGGAGGAATGATGAACTGGCTGGTGAAGGAAGAGCCCTCGCACTATCCGTTCAGTGCGCTGGTCAAGGACGGCCGCACGTCGTGGACCGGCGTGCGCAATCCGCTCGCGCAGAAGCACCTGCAATCGATGAAGAAGGGCGACCGGATCTTCTACTACCACACGGGCGACGAGAAGCAGATCGTCGGCGTCGCGAAGGCGCTCGGCGATCCGCGGCCCGATCCCGCCGATCCATCCGGCAAGCTGTGGGCGATCGACGTCGGTCCAGTGGGCCCGCTGAACAAGCCTGTCACCCTCGCCGCGATCAAGGCCGATCCCCGCTTCGAGAACTGGCAGCTCGTGCGGATGCCGCGGCTGTCGGTCATGCCAGTCCCCGACGCGTTCTGGAAAGTCATCGAGGATATGGGGGCGGGTCCTGTTTCCAGGTGACGTTCCGAGCGGCTTGCATCGAGTTATTGAGCGCTGACTGGAAATAGCATCCGACCCTCCCCACCCCCTCGCATTTCCCTGGCCGGCCATAGAAGAGATGGCCAGATAGAAGCGTTCACACCAAACTGCTTGACCCCGACCAAATCGGTCGGATATAACTCGGCGTCGCCAAACTGCGACTATTCGCAGTTTCTAAGCCGAGAAGGTCAGCGGTCATGAGCAAAAAGAGGCATTCCCACGGCCAAAGGCCGCCCCGTCGATTGAACGGACCGGCCGCGCCGTCCTGGGTTTTGATGGGCGCGCTGGCCGCATCGGCAGCAATGACGTCGCCGTCGAAAGTGGCGGCCGCAACCGGCGCCAGCGATGCGGCCTTCCCTCCAGCAAAGGTACGGCGGGTCGACGTCGATGCGCTGCTCCCGGAGTTTCGTGGCGCCGCATGGCTCGAGCGCTACGGTCGTCCCGCGGCGGCCGCGTGGACGGCGCCCCAGACGCCAGCGCGCAAAGACGACCCGCCCGTTCAGCGATTCGACATCGCGCCCGGCCCGCTCGAGACCGTGATCTCGGTGTTCGAGAAGGCGACAGCGGTCAGCGTGCGCCTCTCCGACGAACGCATGCGCAGCCTCGCGTCACCTGGCGTGTCGGGACTGTTCTCGGCGGCTCAGGCACTCGAGCAGTTGCTCGCCGGAACCGGCCTCACCTACCGGTTCGTCGCACCTGGCGCCGTCGTGCTCGACGTCCAGGGACTCGCCGAGGCCGTCGAAGTGACCGGCGAGGCGCCGTCGCCATCGTCGCCGAAGTTCACCGAGCCGCTCCGCGACGTGCCGCAGACGATCACGGTCATCCCGCAGGCGCCGTCATCGAGCAGCAGAACGCGACGACGCTGCGCGACGTGCTGCGGAACGTCGCCGGCATCACGTTCCAGGCGGGGGAAGGCGGAGTGCCCGCCGGCGATCAGCTGACCATTCGCGGCTTCAGCGCGCGCACCGACATCTTCATCGACGGCGTCCGCGATTTCGGCGGCTACTCGCGCGACTCGTTCAACCTCGAACAGGTCGAGGTGGCGAAGGGGCCCGTCGTCGGCGACTTGCCGGACGCGGTTCGACCGGCGGCGTCGATCAATCAGGTCAGCAAGGCGCCGACGCTGCAGCAGCAGTACGCGGGATCGGCCGGCGGCGGCAACGCCGACTTCACGCCGCACGACGATCGACGTCAACCAGCCGCTCGACGACATCGGGCTCGAGACCGGTGCGCTGCGCCTGAACGCCATGTGGACGGACAGCGGCGTCCCCGGGCCGCGACTTCGTCGAGGGCGAGCGCTGGGGCGTGGCGCCGTCGCTCGGGCTCGGACTCGGCACGTCGACGCGCGTCACCGCTGAGCCACCTCCACCTGAGTCAGGACAACCTGCCGGACTACGGGATCCCGTGGGTGCCGGCGAACACGAATCCCGAGTTGCAGGCGTACGCCAACGGCGCGCCGCCGGTCGATCAGACGAACTTCTACGGGCTGCGCGAGCGCGACTACGAGGACACGGTCACCGACGTCGTCGACCGCGCAGGTCGATCACGACTTCTCCCCGCGCTTCACGCTGCGCAACCTGACGCGCTACGGGCGGACGACGCGCGACTCGGTGATCACCTCGCCGCGCTTCGCCAGCGTCAACACGAGCACGCTCATCAATCGCCAGCTCCAGTCGCGCGACATGACCGACGAGATCGTCGCGAACCAGACCAATCTGACGGCTCGGCTCTCGACCGGTGCGATTGCGCACGCGATTGCCACGGGTCTCGAGCTCTCGCGCGAAACGTCCGAGAACTTCGCGCGTACGGGGCCCGACGGCGCCGCCGGCCGACCTGTATCATCCCGATGCGAATCAGCCCTACCCCGGCCCGATCGCTGCGTACGGGCGCCTCAACGAGCGGCGCCGCCGATTCGACGTCCGCGTACGCGTTCGACACGGTCAATCTCGGCGCGCGCTGGGAATTGTCGGGCGGCGCTGCGCTGGGATCGCTTCGACGTCGGTTACGACTCGGTGGCCGCGACCGGAGTACGCACGCCGTTCTCGCGCGTCGACGACATGGTCAGCTGGCGCGGCGGCGCCGTCTACAAGCCTAGTCCCAATGGCAGCGTCTATGGCGCGGCCGGCACCTCGTTCAATCCGTCGGCCGAAGGGCTCTCGCTCAGCGCCTGCGACCGTCGACCTCGAGCCGGAGAAGACGCGCAACTACGAGGTCGGAACGAAGTGGGACGTCGCGGGCGGCGGGCTCTCGCTCACCGGCGCGGTCTTTCGCACCGAGAAGACCAACGCGCGGACGCCGGGCGTCAATCCCGGCGATCCGCCGACGGTGCTCGCCGGTGAGCAGCGCGTCGACGGCGTCGAGCTCGGCGCGTCGGGCCGGCGTCGGGAGCTGGACGGCGTTTGCCAACTACGCCTTCATGTCGAGCGACATCGCCCGATCGAACACGGCGGCCGAAGTCGACAACGCGCTGGCGCTGACGCCGCGAGCACACGTTGAACGTGTGGACGACCTACGCGTTTCCGTGGCGGCTGACGCGTCGGCGGCGGCGTGCAGTTCATGGACAGCGTGTTCCGCAACGCCACGAACACAGCGCAGGTCCCGAGCTACTGGCTGCTCAACGCGCTCGTGTCCTACGACGTCAACCGCCACCTGTCGCTGCGGCTCAACGCCAACAACCTCGCCGACGAGCAGTACGTCGATCGCGTCGGCGGCGGCCACTACATTCCGGGACCCGGACGTTCGGTCCAGTTGAGCGCGGGCTTCCGATTCTAGGAGGCGGGCTTCAGCCCCGCCGAGATCATGCTCCTCCACATTCCGTCCGTTCTCACGGCCGACGAGGTCGCCGAGCGCCGGCGGCTGCTCGACGCCGCCGCCTGGGTCGACGGCCGCGTCACCGCGGGCCATCAATCCGTGCGCACCAAGGACAACCAGCAACTGCCCGAGGATCATCCGGTCGCCCGCCAGCTCGGCGACCGGATTCTCGGCGCGCTGCAGCGCAACCCGCTGTTCATCTCCGCGGCGCTGCCGCTGCGCGTGTTCCCGCCGCTCTTCAACCGCTACGCGGGCGGCCAGTCGTTCGGCAACCACGTGGACAACGCCATCCGCCACGTGACGGGCACGCCCGCACCGCATCAGGACCGATCTGTCGGCGACGCTGTTCCTCGCCGATCCGATCGGAGTACGACGGCGGCGAACTGCTGGTGGAGGACACCTACGGCGTGCACGCGCGTCAAGCTGCCCGCCGGCGACATGGTGCTCTATCCGTCGACCAGCCTGCACTCGGTGCAGCCCGGTGACGCGCGGGCGCGCGTCTTGCGTCGTTCTTCTGGATCCAGAGCATGGTGCGCGACGATGGCGCAGCGGACGCTGCTGTTCGATCTGGACAGCGCGATCCAGCAGATCAGCCGCGACGTGCCGGAGCATCCATCGTCGGTGCAGCTGACCGGCGTGTACCACAACCTGCTGCGACGCTGGGCAGATGCATAGCGAGTTTCTCGGGTGAGGGCCGGCGGGGCTAAAGCCCCGCCCTCCTGCGGTCGTCGTTGGACTCGCCAATCTGCCACCCGAATCCTCCGTAGGAGGGCGGGGCTTCAGCCCCGCCTTCACACACGTCAGGCTTGACGTTTGAGAATGAGGCCGGCGAGCGGCGGGAGCGTCAGCACGATTGACTGCGCGAGCCCGTGGGCGGGCACGTCTTCGCTCTCGAGCCAGCCCTCGTTTCCGACGTTGCTGCCGTCGTAGCTATCAGAATCGGTGTTCACCAGCTCCCGATAGCGTCCGCGCTCGGGGACGCCCATGCGGTAGCCCTGGCGGACGACGGGCGTGAAGTTGAAGACCGCGAGCACCGGCGGGCCCTTCGCCGCGGCCGCGGCGCATCAGCGAAATCGACGCTGTTCTCGTGATCGTTGCAGTCGATCCACTGGAAGCCGGCAGGCTCGTAGTCGATTTCGTGCAGCGCCGCGCTCGCGGCGGTAGAGCGCGTTCAGGTCGCGCACGAGCTGTCGCGTCGCCGGCATGCGGCGGCTCCTCGGCCCACGCCCAGGGCAGCCCGTCGGCGTCATTCCACTCCCGCCACATCGCGAGCTCGCTGCCCATGAAGAGCAGCTTCTTGCCCGGGTGCACGAACATGTAGGCGTAGAGCGCGCGCAGGTTCGCGGCCTTCTGCCACGAGTCTCCCGCCATCTTGCCGATCATCGACCCCTTGCCGTGCACGACCTCGTCGTGGGAGAACGGCAGGATGAAGTTCTCGTTGTACGCGTACAGCATCGAGAACGTCAGGTGCGTGTGTGCTCCCAGCGCCGGTGCACCGGATCCTTGCGCATGTAGGTCAGGATGTCGTGCATCCAGCCCATGTTCCACTTGTAGGTGAAGCCGAGCCCGCCGACATACACCGGACGGCTCACCGCCGGCCAGGCCGTCGACTCCTCCGCGATCATCATCACGCCCGGATGCTCGGCGTGGACGACCTCGTTGAGGTGCCGGATGAACGGCGACCGCCTCGAGGTTCTCGCGTCCGCCGTGACGGTTGGGGATCCACTGCCCTTCGGAGCGTGAGTAGTCGAGATACAGCATCGACGCCACCGCGTCGACGCGCAGGCCGTCGAGGTGAAACTCCTCGATCCAGAAGAGCGCGCTGCTCACGAGGAAGTTGCGGACCTCGTGTGCGGCCGTAGTTGAAGATGAGCGTGCCCCAGTCCTGGTGCTCGCCCAGCCGCGGGTCCTCGTGCTCGTAGAGCGCCGTGCCGTCGAAGCGGCGCGAGGCCGTGCGCATCCTTGGGGAAGTGGCCGGGCACCCAGTCGAGGATGACGCCGATGCCGTGGCGATGGCACTCGTCGACGAACCACTTGAAGTCGTCGGGCGTGCCGTGACGGCTCGTCGGCGCGAAGAAGCCGGTGACCTGATAGCCCCACGAGCCCGCCGAAGGGATGCTCGAGAATCGGCAGCAGCTCGATGTGCGTGAACCCCATGTCCTTCACGTACGGCACGAGCCGCTCCGCCATCTCGCGGTACGTGAGCGAGCGGTGTCCCTCGTCGCGGACGCGATCCCACGACGCGACGTGGACCTCGTAGATCGACACCGGCTTGTCGAGCAGCGCATTCGAGCGTTCCCGGGCCGCGACCCATTCGGCATCGCGCCAGACGTAACGATTCGGCCCGCTCGTGAGCGACGGCGGTCGCCGGCGGTGTTTCGAACTCGAACGCGTAGGGATCGCTCTTGAGCATCGGCGCGCTCGAAAACCGCGGGCGCAGCTCGTACTTGTATCGCTCGCCGGGGCCGAGCCCGGGGATGAACAGCTCCCAGATGCCGTTCGGCACCAGCCGCCGCATCGGATGGGCCAGGCCATGCCAGCGATTGAAGTCGCCGACCACGCTCACCCGATCGGCGTTCGGCGCCCAGACGGCGAAGAACGTGCCGGTCGACTGGCCGATCGTGAGCGGCCGCGAGCCGAGCTTCTCGAAGGCGCGGTAGTGCGTGCCCTCGCCGAACAGGTGCAGGTCGAGCTCGCCCATCACCTGTCCATAGCGGTACGGGTCGTCGATGTCGCGGACGAAGCCCTCGTGCTCGGTGATGCGCAGGCGATAGTCGAATACGCGCTCTTCGTCAGGGAACGTCGCCGCGAAGACCACGCCTTGGGGCAGGCGGGTCATCGGGTGCACGGTCTCTTCGCCGTGCTTGCCGACCCGGACCACGTCGACGCGCGCGGCCGCGGGCTGAACGGTGCGGATGACGAGCGTGCTCCGGCCGTCGGACCGGCATCAGGTGCGGGCCGAGCACGGCAAACGGATCGCCGTGCGTGCCGGCAACCAGCGAAGCGAGAGCGTGCTCGACGGCGTCTGAAGTGTGCAGCATCACGCGTGCGATGATTCGTTCGGCTGAACGGACCGGAGCCAGGTTCCCCGTTCGGCCTCTCCGGGCCGATCGGCGAAACCGTCGATCGACGAGACGCGCCGCGCCTGGAAGATCGGACAGACGCCGCTGATCCCGGTGAGCATGAGCACCAGCGCCGCGGCGCGAGCCGGGAGCCGCACCGCGGCCGGCGCGTCGCGCACGGCGACGTAGAGCGCCGCACCGGCCCCCACGCGAGCCAGCCGCTCGGCATCACCGACGTTCTGCGCGTCCAGCCGCTGGTCCACCTCGTCGGCCTGGAGAATGCCGGCGCCGACGAGCGCCGTCGTGAGGACGGCGTTCGAGGGCTCGACGAGCGCCTGACCGCGGACTTCGACGATGGGAGTGCGGCGGACGCCGCTCGCAAGGCCCGTCGCGGTCGCAAGCGCCTCGAGGTCGTCGTCCACATTGAGATAGCGGTGCGGTATGGCCAGGCGCCGCAGCAGGCGCCGCGCCCGCCGCGTGTCTTCGCACCAGTCCGCGCCGTAGACGGTGACCGCGGCCGAGGGAGTGATCACGTCGTCATCCTACTCCGAGAGCTACGAGTTACGAACTACGAGCTACCGAGCTAGAGCTACGGAGGTCCCGACTGGCGCGCTCGCCGTCTTCATGCGTAGCTCGTAGTTCGTCGTTCGTCGCTCGGAGTATCCTTGGCCCCGTGCACGCCGACCTCGCGCTCGTGGACACCGCGCTCGAGTCGACCGTCCGCGACGCACTGACCCTCGCCGCGCCGCTCTCCAAAGAGCAGTTCCACTGGCAGCCCGATGGCGGACGCGCATGGAGCGTGGCCCACTGCCTCGACCATCTCGCGGTGGCGGGCCAGACCTACATCGAAGCCATGTCCGCCGGCGTCGACAGTGCGCTCGCCAGGGGCGCGCCGCCGCGCCACCATCCGCTCGCGCCCGGCTGGCTCGCGCGCTGGTTCATCCGGCAGATGGAGCCGCCGCCGAAGCGACGTTTGAAAGCTCCCAAGAAGATCCTGCCGACAGCCAACGGCACGAAAGACGAGATCGTCCACCGCTTCGTCGAGAGCCAGCGCACGGTGCGCAGGCAGCTCGCGGACTGGGACGATCTCGATCTCAACAGCATCCGGTTCAAGAACCCCTACCTGCCGATCCTGCGCTATCAGGTCGGGGCCGGTTTCCTCATTCTCGCCGCGCACAATCGCCGCCACGTCTGGCAGGCCCGCCGCGTCCTCGAGGCGCCCGGCTTCCCAAGCCGCCAGGCTTGAAATCGGCCTCGTTTTCGGTCTTCGGTCGTCGGTCTTGGTCCAGTTGGGGGAGCGCGGTCGAATGCATTGACCGCAGACTGAATACCGAAGACCGAAGACTGAATACTGAAGACATCGCGCAGCAGCCAGGTCCTACCATCAAAAATAACTTGACGTCACACAGTGTGCGCCATACAGTATATGACGTATAGGGTGTGGCACATGGTAGATGCTGTGTTGAGCGCGGACGTTGTCGAAAACTTTCGCCTCGAGCTTCGCCGGGGTTGTCTGACCGTTGCCGTCCTCGTCCACCTGCGCGAGGAACAGTACGGCTACACCCTGCGGAAGGCGCTCGAGGAGCAAGGGCTGCCCATCGATGAGGGCACGCTCTACCCACTGCTCAGGCGGCTCGAATCGCAGGGCCTGCTGCTGAGCGAATGGCGGGAGCACGACAAGCGCAAGAAGCGCTTCTACCGCCTCTCCCCCGACGGCACCCGCACGCTCGAGCTTCGGCTGCAAGAATGGACCGCGATCAACGCGGCGCTCGACCGCATCGTGTCGAGCGCCGATGCGCGTCGCGTCAGTTGAGAGGTTTGAAAGCCATGGAACTCATCGATCGTTACCTCCAGGCGGTCAGGGGCTACCTGCCCAAGGCGCAGCGCGAGGACATCATCCGAGAGCTGTCCGACGATCTCCGCTCGCAGGTCGAAGACCGCGAAGAAGCGCTCGGCCGTCCGCTCACCGCCAACGACGAAGCGGCCATCTTGCGGCAGTTCGGCCATCCGATGCTGCTGGCGTCGCGCTACCGTCCCAAGCAGCAGCTGATCGGCGCTGCGATCTTCCCTTTCTACTGGTTCGTGCTGAAGATCTCGCTCCTCGGCATGCTCGTGGTTCAGGTCGTTGCGTCGGTCGTCCTGCTCGCGATCGGCAAGCCCGCCGGCGAGGTGATCGCCCATCTGGTCACCCTGCCGGTGGGCCCGGCCGTCATGGTGTTTGGATGGGTCACGCTCGCCTTCGCCATCGCCGATCGGCACGTCACCCGGCTGCCGTTCATCGTGGACTGGAAGCCAGAGTCGCTCCCGCCGCTGCGCAAGGAGCCCGCCGGACGCTCCCGGCTGGCGCTCGTCTGCGCGATCTTCATGTCCACCTTGTTCTTCCTGTGGTGGGCGGCGCTCCCGAACAACACGTGGCTCGCCTTCGGGCCCGCCTGGAAGATGTTCGAACTGTCGCCGGTCTTCGACCGGATCCATCTTCCGATCCTGTTCGTCAGTCTGGCGGGACTGATCGTCCAGTGGATCAACCTGGTTCGTCGGGACTGGCTCGGCCACCGCAACGTGGCCAAGGTGGTGTCGGGGCTGGTCGCTCTGGTGACGGTGGCGATCCTGCTCAACTCGGGCGATCTCGTGATGGCGGCCGACCCCACTTCTCGCGAGCTCGCGAAGATCGTGCGCGTCGTCAACATGTCCGTCAGGCTCTCGCTGATCGTCATGGGCATCGTCGCGACGATCGACATCGTGCGCGACGTCATCCGCCTGGCCAGGAGCCAGGACGATGCGGTGACGTCGAAGGCGTGAGCCGCGATTCGATCGTTGTCCACGCGGCAGGAGGGCGGCTTTCGCTGCGGCGCCCCTGGCGTGACCGTCGGTATCAGTGCGCGCCGGGGTAGGAGGTCATCGTGCCGTGGTCGCGTCGGACATTCCTCTCGCGAAATCGGTTGCGCCTGTCGATACCGACAGGGCCGGCCTCGATGCTCCTGGCGCCCTGCCTGGCGCTCGGCGTGACGCTGGCGGTCGGCGAAGCGACGGCGCCTCGCAGGATTGACACGCCCGACGAGGTCGCGCGTGACGCCCGGCTGCGCGCGCTCGAGCAGCGGCTCGACGCGCTCAGAAACCGCTGGCGTGTGCCCGGCATGAGCGCGGCCATCGCGTCGGGCAGCGAGGTGATCTGGACCAGGGGATTCGGCCTCGCCGATCGGGCGACCGGGCGGTCCGCGACGCCCGACACCCTCTTTCACCTCGGGTCGCTCACCAAGCCGTTCGCGGCGGCGGTGGTGCTTCAGCTCGTCGAAGAAGGCCGGCTCACGCTGGACGCGCCGGTCACCGACTTCGGCATCGATCTGCCTTCGTCGATCCGGGTCGTGCACCTGCTGACGCACACGTCCGAGGGCGCGACGCCAGGGCTCGAGTATCGCTACAACGGCGATCGGTTCAGCCAGCTCGACAAGGTCGTGGAGAAGTTGACCGGGATGTCGTTTGCGCAAGCGGTGCACGATCGCGTGCTTCGGCCGTTGACCCTGGCGGACACGGCTCCCAACCCGCTACTTCCCGAGCGCTGTGTCGAAGCTCATCGCGATCCCGCCGCGTTCGCGCAGCGCATGGCGCAGGGTTACACCCCCGACGGCAAGGACCCGGTACAGTACCGGCCGCTGTTTGCAACCGCGGCCGGGCTGGTCTCGACCGCGAGCGACATGGCCCGCTTCTCCATGGCGTGGGATACCGACGTGCTGCTGCCGTCCGCTGCGCGAGCGCGTGCCTTCACGCCGTGGCAGTCACCGGCCGGCCGGACGCTTCCTTACGGGCTCGGATGGTTCGTCGACGGAGACGGATCGAAGAAGATCGTCTGGCACTACGGCTGGTGGGTCGGCGCCTCGGCGCTCGTCGTCAAGATTCCCGATCGTGCGCTGACGTTCGTCGTCCTCGCGAACTCCGACGGCCTGAGCCGCAAGTTCGATCTCGGGAAGGACCAGAACGTGCGGCGCTCCCCCTTCGCCAAGGCGTTTCTGTCGGCGTTCGTCGACTAGCTCGAAACATGCCGACTCACGTGGCAGACGGCTTCACCCTTCGGCAGGCTCAGGGTTGCCGTGAGCGAAGTCGAAGGGCAGCCCTGTCTTCGCGCGGCTCCGACAGGCCTGAAGGCCTGTCCCACATGCTCGACACAAGCGAACTCCAGGGGTTTAGAGGCCTGCAATACGTCGAACACAGTCATATCCTGTAGCCTGCATTTCGGTTCGTCGACCTTCAGCGGAGGGGCGAAGCATGTCGGGCAGCAAGGGCGGGAAGACCTTCGACGAGGGCAGGGCCGAGGCCTTTGCGGGACGATTCGTGCAGGCCTTGAACGACGGCGGGCTCTGTCTGATGGCGTCGCTCGGCCATCGGACCGGTCTCTTCGACAGCATGCAGGGCCATCCGGCGTCGACCGTCGCGGAGATTGCCGCGCGCGCCGGCCTCAACGAGCGCTACGTCCGCGAGTGGCTCGGGGCGATGGTGACCGCCGGCGTCGTGGAGGTCGACGAGGAGAGCGCGCGCTTCACCCTCCCCGACGAGCACGCGGCGTTCCTGACACGTGCCGCCGGCACCAACAACATGGCGGTGTACGGTCAGTACATGGCGGTGCTCGGCGGGGTCGAAGACGACATCGTGGAGTGCTTCAAACGCGGCGGCGGCGTTCCGTACGCGAAGTTCCCCCGGTTCCACGCGCTCATGGCGGAAGACCAGACCGTCCCCTCGCTGCTCGCATCGCACGTGCTGCCGCTCGTCGACGGGCTCGCGGAGCGCCTCGCCGGTGGCATCGACGTGCTCGATGCCGGCTGCGGGTCGGGTCGAGCGCTGCTTCGTCTCGCCGAGCTGTTTCCCAGGAGCCGGTTCGTCGGCTTCGATCTGTCGCACGAGGCCGTGTCCGCCGGTACCCGCCAGGCAGCGGCGCAGCGGCTGTCGAACGCGCGGTTCGCCGCGCGTGATTTGAGCGACTTCGACACCACCGCCGATCCTCAGGCGTTCGATCTCGTCACGACCTTCGACGCCGTGCACGATCAGGCCCGGCCGCTCGCGCTGCTGCGCGGCATCCGTCGAACGCTCCGGACGAACGGCGTCTATCTGATGCAGGACATCAAGGCCACGACCGACATCCGCGGCAACGTCGGGCATCCGTTCGGGACGTTCCTCTACGCGGTCTCGACCATGCACTGCATGACCGTGTCGCTGGCGCAGGGCGGCGACGGGCTGGGTGCGATGTGGGGGGAACAGCAGACGCGGGAGTATCTGGCGCGGGCGGGGTTCGGCTCGATCGAGACGCACCAGTTGCCCAACGACCCGCTCAACAACTGGTATGTGGCGCGGACATGACCGGGATTCGCCGCGCCCGGCTCGATGACGCCGCCGCGATCGCGGCGATCTACAACCAGGGGATTGCCGAGCGCTCGGCGACCTTCGAGACCACTCCCCGCGACGCAGCGGATATCGAGGCGCGCCTCCGCGACGCGGAGCGCTACCCTGTCATCGTCGCCGTCGACGCCGAGAGCCGGGTCGTCGGTTGGGCCGGCGTGTCCAGCTATCGTCCGCGTGCGTGCTACTCCGGGATTGGCGAGTTCTCCATTTACCTCGATACCGGCGCGCGAGGACGCGGCGTCGGCACATCGCTGCTCACCGCGCTCGTCGACGAGGCTCGAATCTGCGGCTACTGGAAGTTGCTGTCACGCATCTTCCCGGCGAACGCCGCTAGCCGCGCGCTGTGCCGGGCCTGCGGGTTTCGCGAGGTCGGCACCTACGAGAAGCACGGACACCTCGATGGACGCTGGATGGACGTAGTGATCGTCGAGCGCTTGATCCCGGAGAACCTTCGCTGAAATGGGGTCGGGCCGATTTTCAGATTCTGCAATAAGGGGTCGGGCCGATTTTTCAGAAACTGAAAAATCGGCCCGACCCCATTTCCGGAGAGCGCGCATGAAACACGCGATGTTCGGCACTCTCGGCATGACGATGCTCGCCGGAGGTTTCGGTGTGTGCCCGGCCGCCGCTCAAGTTGCTCCAGCCGACTACGAACGGGCGCAAAGCCTGCGCGATCGCACCCAGTACCTCACGGTGAACGTGCCGGAGCCCGGCGTCTGGAGCGAGCGGACATCGCTCTATCACTACCGTGTGTCCGTCGATGGCGGCCACGTGTTCGTCACGCTCGATGCCTCGTCCGGCCGGAAGCAGCCCGCTTTCGATCACGCCCGCCTCGCGGCGTCGCTCTCGAAGGCGACGGGCGACACGCACACGGAGCGCCGGCTCCCCTTCTCCACGGTGCGGCTCGTCGACGACGGCAAGGCGATGGCCTTCACGCTTGCACAAACGCGTTGGCGATGCACGCTCGCGGACTACGCCTGCCAGAGCGTCGAGACAGCCGTGGTGCCGGGGCGCCTGCGCGGGGTCAGCGGACCGGTCCGCGAACCCGATGAATCAGCGGCTGGTCCGCCAATGCGCTCGCCGGATGGAAAGCTCGAGGCCCTCGTCCGCGACCACAACATCGCGGTCAGAGCCGTGGGCACGACTCCGCTGATCGCGCTCAGCACGGACGGATCCGCCGGCAATTGCTACGAGCGCTCGTCGATCGTCTGGTCCCCGGACTCGACGAAGCTCGCCGCCTACCGCATCAGGCCTGGACACCGCCGCTACCTGCACTACGTGGAGTCCTCGCCCGAGGATCAGCTCCAGCCGAAACACTGGTCTCTGCTCTACGCCAAGCCCGGCGACGCGCTCGACCTCGAGCAGCCGGTCGTCTTCGACGTCGCGCAGCGCACCCGCGTCGAGATTGCAAACGACCTCTTCCCGAACCCCTTCGATCTCTCGAGCCTGGTGTGGCGCAAGGACAGCCGCGCGCTGACCTTCGAGTACAACGAGCGCGGACATCGCGTCTATCGCGTCATCGACATCGACGCCGCGACCGGCCGCGCACGCGCTGTCATTACCGAGACGCCCGAGACGTTCTTCTACTACACCCAGGCCAACAGCTCCCACAGCGCCGGCAAGAAGTTCCGTCACGATCTCGCCGACGGCCGGGAGATCGTGTGGATGTCCGAGCGTGACGGCTGGAACCATCTGTATCTCTACGACGGCGCGTCAGGCCAGGTGATTCGCCAGGTCACCAGCGGGCCGTGGGCGGTCCGCGGCGTCGAGAAAGTCGACGAACAGTCACGACAGGTCTGGTTCACGGCGAGCGGCAGGTCGCCGGAGAAGGATCCGTACTTCCGCCATCTCTATCGAATCAATCTGGACGGGACCGGGCTGACGCCACTCACGGACGCGGACGCCGATCACGACATCGTGTTCTCACCCGACAAGTCACTCTTCGTCGACACCTATTCGCGCGTCGATCTCGCGCCGGTCTCCGAGCTTCGTCGCGTCACGGACGGCACTCTGGTGAGCACGATCGAACGCGGCGACATCTCGGCGCTGGTCAAGTCCGGGTGGAAGCCGCCGGAGCCGTTCGTGGCCAAGGGGCGCGACCGCCGAACGGACATCTGGGGCCTCATCTACCGGCCGGCGCGGTTCGATCCGGCGCGGCGCTATCCCGTCGTCGAGAGCATTTACGCGGGACCGCACGGCTCGCACGTCCCGAAGTCGTTCAGCGCGTTCACGCCGCTCCAGGCACAGGCCGAGCTCGGCTTCATCGTCGTGCAGATCGATGGGATGGGCACCTCGAACCGCTCGAAGGCGTTTCAGGACGTCGCGTGGAAGAACCTCGGTGACGGCGGCTTTCCCGATCGCATCCTCTGGCATCGGGCCGTGGCCGCGAAGTATCCGTGGTACGACGTCAGCCGTGTGGGCATCTATGGCGGCTCGGCGGGCGGGCAAAACGCGCTCGGCGCGCTCCTGTTTCATCCCGACTTCTACAAGGCCGCGGTCTCGTACGCCGGCTGCCACGACAATCGCATGGACAAGATCTGGTGGAACGAGCTCTGGATGGGATGGCCGCTCGGCCCGCACTACGACGCGTCCTCGAACGTGGTGAACGCGCACAAGCTCCAGGGCCGGCTGCTGCTCGTCGTCGGGGAGCTCGACACCAACGTGGATCCGGCGTCGACGATGCAGGTCGTGAGCGCGCTCGTACGAGCGGGCAAGGGTTTCGAGCTGCTGGTCGTGCCCGGCGGGGGGCATTCGGCGGGCCGTTCCGGGAAGCAGGCCGCCTACGGCGAGCGGCGGCGGTTCGACTTCTTCGTCCAGCACCTCATGGGCCAGACGCCACCCGACTGGAACCGTGCCCCGCGCGCCTCGACGAGCGAAGCCGCGCGGAGGGGATCGAATGGGGTCGGGCCGAATTTCAGTTTCTGCAAAATCGGCCCGACCCCCTTGCAGAAACTGAAATTCGGCCCGACCCCAACGGCCCCTCGACTTCGCTCAGGGTCTGAGGCGGGGCTTCAGCCCGCCGCACACGGCTCAATCGTTCGTCGCGAAGCGGCGGAAGAAGCTGTCGCGCTTCCACTCGGGACGATCGGCGCGGTTCGCGACGTCGAGCGTCAGCGCGCCGACGAGCCGCGTGAACGTGGCCGCCGCGCCGAGATCGATCGGCTGCTGCAGGTCGTCCGATGGCGCGTGATAACGCTCTTTCGTCCACCGCGCGTCCACCGCCTCTTCGGGCGAGCCGGGCTTGAAGCCGACCTTCATCGCCAGTGCCGGAATGCCCTGCCGGATGAAGCTGAACTGATCGCTCCGGGTGAACCGCCTCCGCTGCGGCTGCGGATCGGGCATCACCGCAATCCCCAATCGCCCCGCAGCGTCGAGGACGCGATCGCCCAGGGTCGACTCCTCGAGCCCCAGCGCCATCACCGACGACATCGGAAAGAGCGGCAGGAACATGTCCATATTGATGTTCGCGACGATGCTGCTCCTGGGGACGGTCGGATTGCCGGCGAAGTAACGTGAGCCGAGCAATCCGTTTTCCTCGGCGGTCAAAGCCACGAACAGGACCGACCGCCTGGGGCGAGGATTGGAACCGCCCAGCGCCCGCGCCGTCTCGATGAGCGTGGCCACGCCCGATGCGTTGTCCATCGCGCCGTTGTAGATGCGGTCGCCGTTGACCGCGGCGCCGACGCCGATGTGATCGAGATGCGCGCTGAGCACCAGGTGCTCGGACGCGACCGCCGGGTCGCTGCCCCTCAGTCGGGCGACGACGTTCTGGCACTCGATGGCGCGGGTATCGAGCGTGGTGCGGGCGCGAATCGCGGCCGGTAGCGGGAAGCGCGGCAGCGGCTTGCGCGCGTCGGCCAGCGCGACCAGATCCGTGAAGGTGTGACCGGATCCCGCGAACAACCGCTCCGCGACAGTCGGGTGGATGGTGGCCGCCAGCTGCTGCCCGGCCAGATCGTCGAAGCGAGCGTCGGCGAGGCTCACTGCCGGATTGAGGCGGGAGGCCGATAGTCGCTCCCAGCCCACGTCGCTCGTACGCGGGTTCTGGATCGTGATCGTCCCGAGCGCGCCCGCCGCGCGCAGCGCGGTCCAGCGCACGGCGGCGTTCTGATAGTGCGCACCGAGCGCGCCGGAAAGCGACGCCGGGCTTCCGCTCATCACGACCACCACCTTGCCCTTCAGGTCGAGACCCGCCAGGTCGTCGTGCCCCGCTTCGGCCGCCGACAGACCGTACCCGGCGAAGACCAGCGGCGCGTCCACGGCTGGCGCGAGCTCGCTACGCACGCTGAAGGCCGCGTCCTGGCCGAGCCGCAGCGGCTCCTCCCTGCCGTCACGCACGAACGCGAGCGACGACTTCTCTTCGACGATTCGGCGCTGGCGAAACGCAATCGTCTGCGCAAAGCCCGACGATCCCGCCGGCTCGAGGCCGGCCCTGGCAAACTCGGCCGCCACGTAGGCCGCCGCCTGCCGAAAGCCCTCCGAACCCGTCCGACGGCCTTCGAGCTTGTCGTCGGCGAGCACCTGCACGTGCGCCCACCAACGCGCCTCCTCGTCATTGACCGGCTTCGTGGACTGCGCCACGAGCCCGTCCGTTGCCGCAGCGACCGCCACGATCGCCGCGAACAGAACCCCTCTTCGTCTCACCGACATCCCCCGCTCTGGCACTCTGAACCTTCGACCTTCCTGTCCATTGTGCCTCGTGGCTTGTGCCTCGTGCCTTGACCAGCGTCAAACGTACTCTGCGGTGCCCAGGTACCAGTTGAACACCTGGAAAATCCGCAACAGCTCGGGCAGCGGCCTTTCCCCGCCGAACACCTCGAGCACGCGCGGATCGAGCGTCAGCGAGGATCGGCCTTCGGCGGCCAGCGCGCGTTCCATCGACCGCTTCACGTACTCGCCGAGATAGAACGCGGCCACTTCCTGTTCGTTGGTCTGAGGGATCTCGGCCATCGGAATGCCGAAAGCCCTGGCAATGACGGTCCGCAGGCTGCCGACGCCCATGACCACCGATCGGACGAAGAACCCGTCGTTGATGGCCTTGTCCATCGGGTAGATGGAACCAACGTCGCACACGCCCCCGTCGAGGCAGGCGTTGTTGGCTTCGAAAATCGTGCCGAGCCGATAGCTCAGCGGGGTCGAAGGAAACAGCCCCAGCCACAGCAGGCGCGCCGCAATCGTGATCCAGCCGGGCACCATCTTCTCCATGATGTTCTGCTGCGAGGCGAGATCGTCGGGGCCGGGCCAGAGGAATCGCGGGCGTCCGACGGCATGGACCCGGATCGGTGGCCCGGGATAGTAGTAGGCGAAGATGCCAATCCCGCGGCCGAGATGCGGGCCGATCCGCTCGAACGCCATGTCCGACATGCGCGCGCGCAGCTTTGAGACGACCTCCGCCTCCTGTTCCTCGGGAAGCCTGAAGACGAACAGCGGCACGGGCAACCGCATGAGCCCGCCGTAATGCTGCAAGTGGCGCGACTGCACGTCGAGGGCCGTTTCCGCTTCCTTTCGCGCCTCGTCGAAGAACACCGTGGCCGGAGCCTTGCCCTCGGCAAGCGGGAAGTGCTCGAGGATTCGGACGCGGCCACATGCCGAACTGCCGCACCTGCATCCAGTCGAGATACGACGTGAAGTCGGGAAGGAGCGGCTCGGATCCCTTCAGGACGATCACATCCGACGTGCTGCGATCGGGCCCCAGCGCGGCACAGATCGATTGGTTGTGTCCCCGCAGGCGATAGAGCGTGCCCTCGGCCCCCGGGCTCGCGGAGCTCATGACGGGGATGCCGGCGCGGAGCCTGTCGATTGCGGGCCGTGCGTGCCCGGACGACTCGACGAGCGCGCCGAAGACGTCGGGCGCCGCCTGCTCGAGATTGAAGATCACCCGTGCCGGCGCCGTGCGAACCCCGTCTCCCCAGCTCTCGCTCATGCCTCGTCCTCCCCGTAGAGGTTAGCTTTTTCCGGAACGCATGGTACGCCAGAAGCTTCAGCGATAATGCGGCTCGGCCAGGACCGTTCACTGGAGGCTCCTCTGACGGAATCGACATGCGTCTTCGCAGGCATCGCCGCTGGTTTGTCACTGCTGCTCACGGCGTCGGGCGCGCTCGCGCAGACCGCGCCTGGACGCGTGACCTTCGAGAGCTTTTGTGCGCGCTGCCACGGCGCCGACGGCAACGGTGGCGAGATGGGACCGCCCATCGCGACGCGGCTGTCCGCCCTCGAAGATCGGGCGCTGACGACCCTGATCCGGCAGGGGCGGCCCGCCAAAGGCATGCCCCCGAGCGGCCTGACGGCTCGCCAGCTCGGGGTGCTCGTGCAGTACCTCCGCACCATTCAGCGTGAGGCGCGAGCCCATCGTCCGCCGGACCGTTCGCACCACCGACGGCCGGACGCTCGAAGGCCAGGTGCTCGGCGAAGGCTTCGACGATCTGCAGCTGCGCACCGACGACAAGCGCGTGCACCTGTTCGGCGCGAGGGCGACCGCGTCCGGCCGTGACCTCCGAGGTCGACTGGCCGACCTACAACGGCGACCCGGGCGGCAACCGCCACACGACGCTGCGCAGATCGACAAGACCAACGTCGCGCGGCTGGCGCCGCAGTGGATGGCGACGATGCCCGACGGCGGTCAGCTCCAGGTCACGCCGGTGGTCGTCGGCGGAATCATGTACGTCACCGCGCCGAACGAGTGCGTCGCGCTCGACGCCGGGCAGCGGCCGGCGCCTGTGGCACTACAAACGGCCGCGCACCCAGGGCATCTCAGGGCGGCCATGCCAACCGCGGCGTGCGCGTCGCCGGCGATCGCGTGTTCATGATGACCGACCATGCGCACCTGATCGCGCTGCGATCGGTTCACCGGCGAGCTCCTGTGGGACACGGTGCTCGCCGACTGGCGCGAGAACTATCGGCCTCGTCGGCGCCGCTGCCGGCCGGCAACCTGGTGATCACGGGCGTGGCGGCGGCGAGCACGGCGCCAACGGATTCGTGGCCGCGGTCGATCAGGCGACGGGCAAGGAGGTGTGGCGCTTCCGCACCGTCCCGCGCCCGGGCGAACCGGGGTCCGAGACATGGCAGGGCAAGGACATCGAGCACGGCGGCGCGCCGACCTGGTTCACCGGCAGCTACGATCCCGCGCTCGACCTCGTCTACTGGCCGAC
Organism: Vicinamibacterales bacterium; assembly: GCA_963840865.1. Taxonomy (GTDB): domain Bacteria; phylum Acidobacteriota; class Vicinamibacteria; order Vicinamibacterales; family Vicinamibacteraceae; genus CAWJAP01. Next base: position 285,564 of record CAWJAP010000012.1, on the reverse strand, counting down.
CGGCAATCCGTCGAAGGAGTACGACGGCGACGATCGGCAGGGCGACAACCTGTACGCGTCCTGCATCCTGGCGCTCGATCGCAAGACCGGCAAGCTGCGCTGGCACTACCAGTTCACGCCGCACGACCTGTGGGACTGGGATGCCACGCAGACCTCGGTGCTCGTCGACGCGACGTGGGAAGGCCGCCGCCGTGCGCTGATGCTCCACGCGAACCGCAACGGATTCTTCTACGTGTTCGATCGCAGCGACGGCAATCGGCTGCTGACGAAGCCGTTCGTCAAGAACCTGACGTGGGCCAGCGGCATCGGCAGCCGACGGCCGGCCGATCAGGCTGCCCGAATCAGGAGCCCTCGCCTGCCGGGCACGAAGGTCTGCCCGTCGCAGGACGGCGCGACCAACTGGTTCTCGCCGTCGTTCAATCCAGCGACCGGCCTCTACTACGTGCAGACGTTCGAGAAGTGCAGCATCTACACGAAGCGCGCACAAGGACCGTGGGTGCCCGGCAAGACGTATCTCGGCGGGTCGCAGCGCACCGCGGACGATCCCGATGCCGCAGCGCATTCTGCGCGCCATCGACATCCGCACGGGTGAGATTCGCTGGGAGCTGCCGCAGGCCGGGCCCGCGGGACTCGTGGGGCGGCACGCTGAGCACCGCGACCGGGCTGGTCATCTTCGGGGAGGATAGCGGCGCGCTGATGGCCGTCGACGCGGTGACCGGCAAGCCGCTTGTGGACGTTCCAGACCAACCAGACGTGGAGGGCTTCGCCGATGACCTACATGTTCGACGGACGGCAGTACATCGCGGTGGCTGCGGGGCCCAACATCATCGCTTTCGCCATCCGCGATTGAGTCGACCCCTTTCAGAGAACGACAACATGAAAACGTGGCTGCTCCTGCTCCTCCTGCCTCGGCCAGGCGGCAACGACACGCCCGTTCCCGCAGGCCGACATCTCGAATCGGCCGCATTCGCCTCGACCGTCTACCTGCCCGACGCAAAGGACGGCTACTACCGCGGCACGCGCTTCGACTGGTCGGGCGCGGTCGCGAGCCTGCAGCTGGAACGGCCACGAGTACTTCGGCCAGTGGTTCGAGCGCTACGACCCGCTGATCCACGACGCGATCACCGGTCCGGTCGAGGAGTTCCTGACCGGCGACGCATCGTCGCTCGGCTACACGGAAGCGAAGTCGGCGAGAGACGTTCGTGCAGAATCGGCGTCGGCGCACGTGCGCAAGCCCGATGAAAAGGAATATCGCCGGTTTGCGACCTACGAGATCGTCGATGCCGGCAGCTGGACGATCGACGAAGGCACGGATCAGATCGCGTTGACGCACGAACCTTCGCGATTCGACCGGTTACGCCTACGTCTACCGCAAGACGCTGCGGCTGGCCGGCGATACGCTGGTCCTCGACCACAGCTTGCAGAACACCGGCAGCAAGCGCGATCGAGACCAGCGTCTACAACCACAACTTCTTCACGCTCGATCGCGAGACGACCGGTCCCGACTTCGTCGTGCGCTTCCCGTTCGAGCCGCGCGCGGCTCGACCCCTGAACGGGCTGGCCGAGACGCGCGGCCGCGAGGTCGCGTTCCTCCGCGCCTTCGAGCCGAAGCAAACTGTTTTCACTGAAGTCGAGGGCTTCGGATCGACCGCGGCTCACTACGGGTTCGAGCTCGAGAACCGCAAGACCGGCGGCGGCGTGCGCGTCACCGGAGACCGGCCGCTGCTCAAGCTGTTCTTCTGGTCGGCGCCGAAGACGATCTGTCCCGAGCCCTATATCGACGCGAGCGTCGAGCCAGGCAAGATGTCGACGTGGCGAACCACGTACGAGTTCTATCAGGTAAAGCCGTAGGTGATTGGGCTACGGGCTGCGGACGACAGGCTGCGGGGCCTGTGTAGATCTTGCCCGCTGGCCGGTAGCCCGTAGCCTGTAGCCCGACTTTGGCTCAAGACGCTTTGGCCATCTCCAGCGCCATCCGTCCCGCGCTGACGTAGTCGATCTTGCCCGTCCCCAGCACCGGCACGGCGGGTACGCGGACGATGGAGCGAGGCACGAAGATCTCCGGCAAGCCCTTTTCCCGCGCGGCCGCCGTGAGGGCGGCACGCGCCGCATCCGGGCGATCCGTAACCAGCACGAGCTGTTCGCCGCGCCGCTCGTCCGGCACCGCCACGACGGCGTGCATCGACGAGGGCCAGACCGCCGACACGAACTCCTCGACCGCGCCGAGCGGCACCATCTCGCCCGCCACCTTCGCGAACCGCTTCGCGCGGCCCTTGATGGTGACGAAGCCTTCGCCATCGATGTCGACGATGTCGCCGGTGTCGTACCAGCCGTCGGCCGGCGGCTCGAGCACGCCGGGCCGCTCGGCCCGGAGATAGCCCAGCATCACGTTCGGGCCGCGCACGAAGAGCCGGCCGCCGTCGTCGATGCCCGTGACCGGCTCGAGCCGATGCTCGATCGCCGGGCAGCAGACGCCCGACCGTGCCCGCCTTGAAGTGCATCGGCGTGTTGACCGCGAGCGCAGGCGACGTTTCGGTCGCGCCGTAGCCCTCGAGAATGCGGATGCCGAACTTCTCGAACCAGACGCGCCGCGTCTCGGGCTTCACCCGCTCGGCACCGGCGAACACGTAGCGCACCGAGTAGAAGTCGTAGTTGTCGGCGACCCGTGCGTAGCCGGCCAGGAACGTGTCGGTGCCGAACAGGATGGTGGCGTTGATGCCATAGGCCAGCTCCGGCACCGTGCGGTAGTGCAGCGGCGACGGATAGAGGAACGTACGCACGCCCGAAGCAGCGGCAGCAGCAACCCGCCCGTCAGCCCGAAGCTGTGAAACACCGGCAGCGCGTTGAAGCACGACGTCGCGCGGACTGATGTCGACGACGGCCGCCAGCTGATGGCGGTTGGCCAGCAGGTTCCGATGGCTGAGCACCACGCCCTTGGGCGCGCCTTCGGAGCCCGACGTGAAGAGCACCACCGCCGGATCGTTGGCGCGCGCCGGTTCGTGACGCGGCCGGCGAGCGCGATCTCACGAGCGCGACGCAGCCGCGCGCCGCGCGCCGATCTCGCCGCGCACGTCCTCCAGATACAGGATGGTGACCTGCGGCGCCAGCGCCGCGACCAGCGCGCTCGAGCTTGGCCTTCTCGACGAAGCGGCGCGCCGTGACGATGAGCGAGATCTCCGCGCCACGGCAGGCGGCCTGGACCGCCGCCGCGCCGGTCGAGAAGTTGAGCATGGCCGGCACGCGCCGTTCGGCCTGCAGCGCGAAGAACGTGACCAGCGAGGCGCGCGACGTCGGCAGCAGCACGCCGACGCGCTCGCCTGGCCGCGTCCGCCCCGCGAGCACGCCGCCCGAGCGCGAAGCTGGCGGTGATCAGCCGGCTGTAGCGTCATCGGCTTCTGCTCGAGATCGTCGGCAATGACGATGACCGCCGCCGTGCATGCTCGCGCGCGTCGAGCAGCGCGTCGAACAGCGTCGATGTCCATGTCGCGCCGTCGCGAAACGCGGCTGCACCATCTCGTCGCCCAGCGCCCGACGGAGCGCCGCACGGCGGGCTCGTCCGGTGACCCCTTCCGGCGACGTCAGCCGGCGCGGCGGCAGAATGCGGATGCGAGATGCGCGGGAACCAGCCGCCGGCGCACCTTGCCGGCCAGCCGGGAGAACGGCGTGAGCTCGACGCCCTCGATGCGGACCAGCACGCAGCGCGGCCTGCGTCCGTTCGGCGATGACCGCCGGCCCCTCGTAGACCTTCATCAGCGACCCGGTGGTCGTGATGCGCCCTTCGGGGAAGATGACGCACGGCGAGACCCGCCTTCGACGGCGCGGATCATCGCGCGGATCGACAGCGGATTGGTCGGGTCGACCGGCAGCGCGTTGACCAACGCCAGGAACGGCCGGGCCCACCACTGCCGCGCGATGTAGCGTGTCGACCGCGAAGATCGGCTCGCCGGGCAGGAACGCGCCGAGCAGCAGGCCGTCGAGAAACGACGCGTGGTTGGCGGCAATGACCGCGTGCGGCAACGCCGCGCGCGCGTGCTCGAGTCCCTCGACCTCGACGCGATACAGGAGCGCGCAGCACCAGCCGCACCGCGTCTTCGGCAACGTGCCGGCGCAAGACCCACGCGGCCGCAAGCGCCGACCGGCGAGCGTGCCGAGCCCGCACAGCGCGAAGATCTGACGCCATCGTCAGCCGCGGCGCGAGGAGCGCTGCCGCCACCACGGCGCCGGCCGTCATGACGAGCGCGTTGACGATGTTGTTCGCCGCGATGACGCGCGCGCGGTGCGCCGGCTCGCTCTCGTGCTGCAGCAGCGCGTAGAGCGGCACGCGGAACAGGCCGCCGGCGGCCGCAAGGCCGAGCAGATCCGCCGAGGACGCGCCAGCTGCCGGCGCTCGCGCACGAACGTCGCCGACACCGATCAGCGTCGCCGTCGCCGTGCGGCCGGCTGCTCGCGAAATGCAGATCGACGGCGAACGACGCGCCATCGCGAGCGCCGCGATCGGCACGAAGCGCGCGCTGACCTCGCCGTGCAGCAGCCGCTCCGCCAGGACCGATCCGACGCCGATGCCGACGGCGAAGAGCGCCAGCATCAGCGTGACCACCTGCTCGTTGGCGAACAGCACGTCCTTGGCCAGCACCGGCAGCCCCGACACCACGGTCGCGCCGAACAGCCAGAACCAGGAGATCGCCAGAATCGGCAGCAGCAGCGCCGGACGGCTGCCGGACATGCCGCACGACGGCCACCGAGTCGTGCAGCAGGCGCGGACGCGCGAGCTCGGCCTGCCGCCGATCGGCGGCGCCGCGCGGAATCAGCCGTGACGCGGCCATGCCGGCGACGCCGCGCCGACGCCGCAGGACGCCGACGACCAGCGCACCGTTGCGCGATCAGGACGATGCTGCCGCCGAGAATCGTGCCGAGCAGGATGGCCAGGAACGTGCCCGCCTCGATCAGCGCATTGCCCGCGACGAGCTCATCGTCGCGGAGATGCTGCGGCAGCAGCGCGTACTTGATCGGCCCGAACACCGTCGAGTGCGTGCCGAGACAGAAGAGCGCCGACCAGCAGCAGCGGCACGCTCTCGCTGCCAGAGCCCCCAGGCGCCGAGCGCCATGATGCCGATCTCGGCGAGCTTGACCCAGCGCGCGATGGCCGCCTTGTCCACGCGGTCGGCCAGCGTGCCCGACGCGCCGGAGAAGAGAAAGAACGGCGCGATGAACAGGCCGCCGGCGATCATCACCAGCGAAGACGGCGTCGATGCCGGTCGGCATCGGCCAGACGGTAGGTGACGACGATCGCCAGCGCGCTCTTCAGCAGGTTGTCGTTGAAGGCGCCGAGGAACTGCGTCACGAACAGCGGCGCGAACCGGCGCGACGCAGCAGTGAGCTCGACGCGAGTCGGCGAGTCGCATTGACATGGTCTCCTCGTCAAACGCGTGGTGATCGCGGCCCAGGCGGCGGCGACGAGCCGTTCGCTCACGGGGCTCCATCCTCGGACGGGCAGCCGGCCATAGGCCGCGAACTGCACCGGCTGCAGCACGACGCCGAAGACGAGCGCGGTGGCGAGCGTCCGGATGCTGCGCGGCAGCTCGCCCGAGGCGATGCCGGCCTCGATCAGACCGTCGCGATCACGGCGTCACCGGCGTCGGCGTGTCGGACGCGAGCTTCGCCGAGCTGGCCGTGCTGCACGAACAGCAGGAAGCGGAACAGAGCTCGGGTTCTCGTCGTGCGCGCTGGCAGAAGCCGCGAATCATGGCCGCCAGCTTTCCGCGCGTCGTCGTCTCGCCGTGCGGCGAGCGCCCGAGCCGGTCCGCGAACGCGACATAGTGGCGCTCGAAGACCAGCCACACCAGTTCGCTCCTTGCTGACGAAATGGCGGTAGAGCGCGCCTTCGGAGATCTCGACCGCGCGGGCGATGTCGCGAACGGTGGTTTCGGCGACGCCCTTCTCGACGAACAGCCGGATGGCAGCGGCTTCGATGCGGTCGCGGGTGTCGGTGAACTTGTGTCGTCGGCATAGTGAGTAAACGTTTATTCACTATACCTGGACCAATCGAGGCTGTCAAGAGCGGCTAGAGCGGATGGAGCGGATGGAGTGGCCTTGGAGCGGATGGGAGGGCTGGAGCGCATGGGAGGGCTGGAGAGGGCTTGGGGCGGCTGGAGAGGGCTGGGGCGGCTGGGAGCAGCTGGAAGTCGTGGTTGGAGCTGTCGTGGCTTGAAGCCACGCAGTGCAGCCGCTCGAACCGTTCCAGCCGCTCCAGCCGCTCCAGCCGCGGCGGCCGCCCCGACGCAACCAGTTACCCCTTCCCTGACGCCTCGATCCGCTTCTTCAGCAGCGCGTCGACCTCCTCGTAGCCCGAGGGGAACATCACGCCCTCGACCGACGCACCCGCTTGCAATAACGCGGCAACCGAATCGGGCGAACGACGCTCGGTCCAGTAGGAGTCGACGCACGCACGCACCGCGAGCATCAGGGCCGTGCGGCCCCGACCGTCGCGCGCATCGATTGGCGCGCCGCGCGCAATGAGCAGGGCCACCGTCTTCGGCCACGCCAGCCAGGCGGCGACGTGGAGCGCCGTGCTGTCGCGCGCAATGCCGAAGTAGCCGTCGCCCTCGTAACACGCACCGACGTCGACACCGAGGTCGAGCAGATGTTCGATGCCCTCCGTGCTCGCCGTGCTCGCGAACTCGGCGAGCACCTGGCCGCCGTTCGCCACGACCATCCGCACCACGTCGGGCTCGTCGCGAGCCATCGCGGGGACGGTGGCCTTGTCGTCGCGCGCGCAGGCGGCGAGGAGCCGCTCCACGCCGTCGAGCGCGATCGGCACGCCGCGCCGCTCGAACAGCGCGAGCAGATCCCCGCGGCCTCGCCGCGCCGCCATCGACACGGCCGAACTCCCGTCCAGACCGTTCGGCAGCGTCGGGTCGGCGCCGTGGTCCAGCATCAGCTCGACGATTGCGAGCGAGTTGTTCCGCCGGACCGCCTGATGGAGCGCCGTCACGGGCCAGCGCAGCAGGCGATTGGGATCGGCGCCGTGCTCGAGGAGGTAGGCCACGCCGTCGCGATCGTGCCAGTCCGCCTTGCGCAGGAGCATCGTCGCGAGACTGTCCGCGGTGAGACGGCCACTCTCGACGAGGACGCGCAGTGCCGCGTTGTCGTCGGACTCGGGTGCGTGATACGGGACCTCCTCATCGTTGGGATCGGCCCCGTGCTCGATGAGCAGACGGGTCAGCGGCGCGTGATGGGCCACCCCGGCGGCGCCGTAGAGCACGCTCTCCCATGCAGGCTGCGGCTGGTGATTCGATTCGTAGAACCCGGTGTTCGCGCTGGCGCCCGCTTCGAGCAACGCCCTGGCGGCGCCGACGAACCCGTCCGATCGCGCCGGATCGAGCCGCAGATACTTCGAGAAACAGAGATGCGTGAGCGCATCCCAATCGAGCGGTGCGCTCTTCGCCGTGGCATTTGCGGGATCGCGGGCCAGAAACTGCCGGACCGCCGCCTCGTCGCCGAGGAGCGCAGCCATGTGGATGTCGCTCGACGCAATCTCCGGGTGCGCGGCGAGGATGGCCTGCGCTTCGTCGAGCGGTCCGTGCCAGACCGCGGCCTCGATGAACGCTCCCCGGGCATCGGTGGCGGGTTCGCGCCGGCTCATTGCTCCTTCCGTCGTCTCTAGGTGGTCCGCTTTCTGCGTGCTCGAGCCGACTCCGCAAGAATGTCGCCGCGGTTGCGGACCTCGTGGAGGAGATTGTACGGGGCAACGCTTCGTCCAGCCCGAGCGTCTATTCCCGATTGGAGCAATTGCCCATGGCTTCTCTGATTCTCGACTTTCGTCTAGCCGCTCGCGTGCTCGTGAGGAGCCTGGTGGCGACCGCCGTCGCGGTATTCACGCTCGCCCTCGCGATCGGGGCCGCGACCGCGATCTTCAGCGTCGTCTACGGCGTGGTGCTGCGGCCGCTACCCTACCCCGAGCCGGACCGTTTGATGGCCATCTGGGAAGTCAACACCCGCGGCGCCTACGCGCGGCTCGCCGACCCGAACTTTGCGGATTTCCGGGACCGCAACCGGACGTTCCGCGCCATGGCGAAGTACACGAGTGGCGTGGCGTCGGTAGCGGGCACGGCCGAGCCGACGCGCGCGGACGTCGCGGTGGTGACGAAGGACTTCTTCACCGTCCTCGGCGTCCTGCCGGCGCGCGGGCGCGGCCTGACGGCGGGCGATGCCCGGATTGGGGCGGCGCCGGTGGCCATCGTCAGCCGTCGCTACTGGGAGCAGGCACTCGGGTCGGCCGCCGACCTCGGCTCGTTCCACCTGCGCATCGAAGATCGCGTGTACGCCGTGGTCGGCGTGATGCCCGCGGGGTTCCAGTTCCCGGAGAAGACCGACCTGTGGATCCCGGCGGAGCTCGACGCCGAGAACACCAGCCGGACATCGCACAACTTCAACGCCCTCGGCCGTCTGCGGAATGGCGTGACGGCGGCGCAGGCCGCGGCCGATTCTCAGCGGCATCGCCCGGGACATCGTCCGGCAAACGCCCGAACAGGGGAACTACCTGCTGCGGGACGCGACGGCCCTGCCGCTGCAGGCGTCGTTGACGCGTCGCGTCGGCTCGACGCTCTACGTGCTGCTCGGCGCGGTGGGCTTCCTCCTGCTCGTCGCCTGCGCCAACGTGGCCAATCTGCTTCTGGCGCAGGCCGCGGCGCGGCAGCGCGAGCTGGCCATCCGCCATGCGCTCGGCGCCGGCCGCGCACGGCTGGTCCGCCAGTTCGTGGCCGAGGCCGTGGTGCTCCTGACCCTCGGCTGCGGAGGCGGCCTGCTCATCGCGTGGCTCGGCACGGGCGCGCTGCTCTCCCTCGCGCCCGCCGACCTGCCCAGGTTGGACGAGGTGGCGCTGAACTGGCCGGTCCTGACGTTTGCGATGGGACTCTCGGCGCTGGTCGCCGTGGGGCTCGGCCTCTTCAGCGCGCTTCGAGCCGTCCGCCGTGACCCGCGCGACGGCCTCGTCGACGGAGCGCGCGGCCAGACGACTGGCGCCTCGACCCAGCGCGTCGGGCGCATCGTCGTGGCCGCGCAGATGGCAATGACCGTCGTACTGCTGGTTGGCGCGACCCTGCTCGGCCGGAGTCTGCTGCGCGTGCTGTCGGTCGACCCTGGATTCCGGACCGAGGGGATCGTCGCGATCGATCTCGCCCTGCCGTACTCCGACGATCCCGGCGCCCGCGCGCGGCTCTCGCCGTTCTACGCCGACGTTTTCGCGCGGCTCGGCGCCATCCCCGGCGTCGACGAGGTGGCGGCGACCAACGCCGTTCCCCTGGACGGCGGCCTGCCGGACGGCCTGTTCGCCGTGCTGGGACCGACGGAGACGCCGGCGTCGATGGCCGACCTGCGCAGCCTCTATCAGCAGAAGGAGCGGCTGGGAACGGCCGACTATGGCGCGGTGTCACCGGCGTACTTCCGTGCCCTCGGGATTCCGCTGGTGAGGGGACGCCTGTTCGACGAGCGCGAGGGGCCCGACGCCGCGCACGTCGGCGTCATCAGCGAGTCGCTGGCCCGGGCGCGGTGGCCTGGCGCCGATCCGATCGGCGCCCGGATCGAGTTCGGCAACATGGACGGGGATCTCCGCCCCATTACCGTCGTCGGCATCGTCGGCGACACCCGCCAGTACGGGCTCGAGCGGCCGGCCCGGCCGACGCTGTACGTCAACCTGCTGCAGCGGCCGAGATTCTCGACGACCGTCGTGCTGCGGTCGAGCGCCGACCCGCAGACGATCGTGACGGCCGCTCGCGGCGTCCTCAGGGCGGTGGCGCCTGATGTCCCGCCGCGTTTCCGCACCTTCCAGCAAATCTACGCGGCCTCGCTCGGCGGGCGGCGCTTCAACCTCGCCCTCGTGGCCGTTTTCGCAGGGACGGCGCTGGTCCTGGCCCTCGCCGGGATCTATGGCGTCATGACCTACAGCGTGACCCGGCGCCGCCGCGAGATGGGCGTGCGCATCGCGCTCGGCGCGAACCGCCGCGACGTGTTCGCGATCGTTCTGGGCCAGGGGCTGAGGACGACCGCCCTCGGCGCGGCAATCGGCATCGTCGCTTCGCTCGGGCTCACACGCCTGCTGGAAAGCCTGCTGTTCGGAGTGACGCCGACCGATCCCGTCACCTTCGTCCTCACGGTCGCGATCCTCATGACCGCGGCAGCGCTGGCCTGCTTTCTGCCGGCCCGCCGGGCGACTGGCGCCGATCCGATGGAAGCGCTCAGGCAGGAGTAGGGTCGCCTGCCCACTGCGAGGGCAGTTCAAGGCTGGCCAGCTATCCGCTCCGCGGCCGATGCACCTGCTCGATCGCACCCGTGAGCGATTGCGTGTTCGTGCTCGACGTACAGCGATTCGTCGGTGGATCCGATCGCGCCAGCTCGTGGGCCTTCACCAGCCCTTGCCGGCTGCAGCAGTCGGCGAGCAAGGCCACCTACGACACAAGTCGCCGTCGTCCGTCGGATCTCACCTGACGAACGGGTGGAGGCGAACACCATCCACGGCGCGCGACTCGTCGCACAGACTTCCGCCGACCAGGACTGCGACACACACCCTTGCGTCCCCGCGCCAGTGCGCGCCTTGATCCGGAAGCAACGCGTCGTGCGCGGTCCTACGAGGAAGGCGTTGAACAACCTTTCGTGGTACATCGACGACGGCCGGCCGCTGCCCGCGCGTTGCGGGATCACTCGTCCCGCGCCATCCTTCATCTCGATATCCCACCACACCTGCTCCCCATGACGAGCGGTGTTCCGCCAACTGAGTACGATCTCACGTATACGTCGCCCCTCTGCATCGGTCGCGTCGCGTGCCTCGGCATGGACCATGTCTGGTGTACCGGGGCGATCGCCGCACGAGGCGCCAAGCCAGCCCATCGACCAGACAGAGAACAGTGTGGTCGCGGCCACACGAACAATCGCTTCCCTTGATGTCACATCGTCCTCCGCTCGCGTCTTCTGCGCCAGCCGCAAGCACCGGCGCGCTCGCGGCCGGCCAAGCGCCGCGAAGCCATATCTTGGATAACGCTGACGCGGCGCGGGCTGTACAGATCGGTGTGCCGCCTGCGTGGGTCAAGTCCTCGTCGATCGCGCTACCGGCGCCAGATTGAGGACAGGAGCGCGATGCCCGCGATCCCGGCCCACGCGAGCACGGCCGACAGCGTCGCGATGAAGGAGGTGTATGGCTGCGGCTCTCGCCGGTGGGCACGGACGAGCGCGACGAGCGCCGGATCGCCGATGAGGTTACCGTCCACGCGCCGCGCGACAGTGCGTCCCGAGCGAATGGCGTCGATCACGCCCGCACGGCTTCGCTCGCGCGCGAAGAGATAGGTGCGGCACTCTCCAGGCCTCTCGGTGACGTGATAGTCGGACGATCCAATCCGCGCGACATCCGGATTGATCGCCAGCGCGCGGTCGAAGAACGCCTCGAACTCGCCGCGGGTTTCGGGTTCCGCGCGCAGCATCGGGTGGGCCACTTCGACGCCGTCGACCGCGGCCATCGCTGCCCGGTCCCATCCCTCCCAGAACTCGCGATCTGGATGTGCGGCGATCGCAACTCCTCCCTGCGCGTGGACAGCAGCGATGGCGCTGACAGCCGGCTGGTTCCAGTCGACCGCGTGTGTAATGCCGACCGCGATGAGATGGAAGTCGGGATTGGTGACCTCCTCGCCGAGGAGCACCATCGGACCCTCTTCGCGCGGGAACAGGTGCGACGCCAGGATCTGGTTGTGATTGGTGATGGTGAGAACGTCGAGCCCTTCGTCGGCTGCCAGATCGCGGAGCCGCCGCGGCGTCAGCGCGCCGTCGCCGGGAAAGGCGTGAACGTGGAAGTCGCCCTCGAGAATGGCAAACCCGTCGACGATGGTCGGCGACGTTCGCGTGGCTCGCGGCGCAGCGGCGCCGAGCGCGAGGCCGGCGAGCAACAACAGCACAGACGCGCGCGCGATCATCCCACGATCCTGAACCAGCCCCCGGCGGCCCACGCGACGTACGACAGGATGACGAGCACGAGCGCCGCCTGATGGACGAGGGCACGCGCCCACGACTCGATCCCTGACCGCTCGAGGACGGTCCTCGAAAATGCGACGGCAATCGGCGCTGTCCACGCCATCGGCAACAGCATGCTCACGATGAGCAGCTCGACGTCGAGATCGGGCACGAGTCGCAGTAGCGGCCCCACGGCGAGCAGCCACAGTGTCCACGGCACGTGTCCCGCGAACCACAGCTCGATGGCGCGCGCTGCAGACACCGCCCGGCCTGCCGGCAGCGGGCGCGTCATCACCAGGGCGATCGCCACCTGCACCAGCACCACCCAGCTCCACGACAGCGTCGTCGACAGGAGCAGCACCGGCGAGACGCGACCGGTCGAGGCGATGGCGACGGTCCCGCCGACGAGCAGCGCCACCAGCGCTGGCCGTTCCAGCGCCCGCGGCCAGGTCGTTCGGTGGTCCGCGGCCAGCAGGCGCCGGTAGGCACGGGACGGGGACACCGCGAGACGGAGATCGCCCGACAGGTTGCGTGTCGTGTCAATCGCCGCGCGCATCGACAGTTGGATTCTATGTCCGCCTTCGTGCGAGAGGCGCCTGCGCCTCGCGATTCGACCAGTTCGATCCCGGCCATTTCGCGCCGCGATGTTGGAGGATGTGCCCCGCCAGGGGCGCCTACCTCAGTTTTTTGACGAGTTCGCTCGCGCCGGTGAGCGAGTGACCGCGCATCTCCGACCAGAGGTCGCCCACCTCGTCGACTCGTCGCTGCATCGTCCGCAGGGTGAACGACTGCGGGCCGACGGTGCCGCGCTCGATCTCCTCCCACGTGCACGGCGCTGAGACCGGGGCGCCCGGCTTTGCACGCACGGCGTAGGCCGCGGCGACGGTCGCGCTGTAGCCGTTGCGACCGGTGTCGACGTAAATCCGGCCGTTGCGATCGGCCTTGCTGAACTCGAGCGTCAGATGCTCGGGATCGCGCGCGACGAGGACGCTCGCCGCGGCATGCGCGAAGCGCGCCACCGTGCCGAACCCGGCCTCGGCATCGAGCGGCACGACGATGTGAAAGCCCTTCGCGCCGGAGGTCTTCACCCAGCTCGCCAGCCCGAGCTCGCTCAGAAAGGCGCGGAGCGCCAGGGCCGCGGCGCGCAAAACGTCCGGTTCGTCGCGCGAGGGATCGAGGTCGAACACGCAGACGTCGGGCTGATGAGGCTTCGGCATGCGCGACGTCCACACGTGCGGGGTGATGCAGTTCTGGTTGGCGATCCAGAGCAGCGAGCGCACGTCCGAGACCACGGGGTGATGGACCGTTCCGTCCTTCTTGGGCACCTCGACGCGCTCCAGCCACGCCGGAAAACCCTTCGCCACGTTCTTGTGCATGAACCCCTTCTTGCCGATGCCCGAGGGGTATCGCTCCATCGTGATCGGCCGTCCGCTGACGTGCGGCAGCATGAACGACGCAACGGCCTCGTAATAGGCCGCCAGCTCGCCCTTGGTGATGCCATCGTCGGGAAAGAGCACCTTCTCAGGGTGCGTGATCACGGTGGGGTGTGGGGTCGTTTGGGCTACGGGCTACAGGCTACGGGCTGCGGGCCTTGCACGGATCTTCGGTCTTCCGTCTTCGGTCTTCGGTCCAGTTGGTTGCAGGGCGCTGGTCGTTGGTCGCTCGTCATTCGCAGATCGTGGCTCGTCGCTGGAAGTTCGTCGCTCGTAGCTCGTAGCTCGCAGCAGACAGGGCAGACCCATTTTCGCCACGCAGTGCTCGAACCGAGGATCGCCGCGCAGGCCATCCCACTGTGGCCCCACGGCGAGGTCGACGAGCGAGGGATCGCGGTCGAGCAGGGCTCGATCGAGATGGAGAAACGCGGCGTCGGTGTCACCGGCCAGCGCGGAGAGCACGGCCAGCTGGAACGCGGGGGCGTCCTTGCTCGAGAGCTCCAGGCAGCAGCGGCCGACCGCGGCCCAGCCGCCCGCGCGATACGCGCGCTCGATCGGACGGACGAGGTCGCACGACCTCCCGCTCGACTCGACGTGCGCCATGGTTTCCGCCAGGTAACGCTCGAAATCGCCCTTGTTCAAGCAGGCGGCGACGAGAAACTCGCGCGCCATCAGGTGGCGCGGATCGACGTCCAGCGCTTTGCTCGCCCACGCGATCGCCTCGTCGTATCGCCGCTGGTTCCAGTACGACAGCGCCATCTGCACGAGCACGAGCGGCGACGCCGGGTCGCACTCGAGCGCTTTCGATTTCATCTCGAGCGCTTCCTGGTGTCGCCCGAGCGCGTCGAGCAGCCGGCCGTACATGACGTACCCCTGGACGTGGCTCGGGTTCGTGGCGAGCGCGCGCACCAGGCTGCATTCGGCCCCGTGCCAGTCCCATTCGCTGAAGAACAGCACGGTTCCGAGCGCGACGTGCGCGTCGGCCGACTGCGCATCCATCGCCAACGCACGCAACGCTGCCGCCCTCGCGCCCCGATACGCCTCCTCCGGAGACGCCACGCGCATCGCCGCCTGCGCGCAATGGGCGAGGGCGAGGCCGGCGTGCGCGGGCGCATAGGAGGGGATCGAGGTCGATCGCCGCGCGAAATGCAGCGAGCGCCTTGGGCAGCTCGAACATCGACGCGGTATTGAGATGCGCGCGCCCGCGGCCGCACAGCTCGTAGACCTCGGGGCTCGACTTCGCCGCGGCTGTCGATGAGCGGTCGGCAGTCCCGTCCGCGATGGCGACCGGCGCCACGAAGCGATAGCCCGCGCGCGAGACCGTTTCGATGAACCTCGCAGGCCGGCGGGTGTCCCCGAGTCCCTTGCGCAGCGCCGAGACGTGCACGGCGAGGATGCCCTCCTCCACGAAGGCATCGGACCAGAGTCGCTCGAGCAGCTCCTGCTTGCGGATCAGCCGGCCGGCGCGGCTGACCAGGGCGACGAGCAGATCGAACGCCTTCGGCGCGAGCGGGATCGTCCGGCCATCCTTCGACAGCCGACGCTCGTCGATCTCGAGCGTGAAGCCGCCGAACGCGTAGACCTGCGGGCTGGCCATGGAGCTTTAGGCGGATCTTAGCAAAACCTTCGGGACGTCCGCGTTGGCCGCCGGATAGATCTGGAGTGACCAGTGACCACGTGACCAGTGACCAGTTACCAGGTGACCAAATACCGGAGGGAGATGAACGATGCCCACCACACACGATCCGTTCATCGGGACATGGGTGCTGAACCCGTCGCAATCGGAGTTCGACGTGAATCACCGGCCACGCGCCGCGACGATGGTCATCGGCCGAGGCGAAGAGGGCAGTTACAGGATCACGTCGGAAGGCACCAGCGAAGCCTGGACGCCCGTCACCGAACGGCCGCAGGTCGTCGTGCCCGACGGGCAGCCGCGCCCCGTGTCCGACTTCCCCGGCCTCACCACCATCAGCGCGCGGACCGACCCGCGCACGCTGCACACCGACGTGAAGCGCGAAGACGGATCGATCGCCGGCCGCGCGACGTTCACCGTGTCGGCGGATGGGCGATCGCTCATGGCGCTCAACTCGGGGTTCGACTCGCAGTTTCGCCAGTTCACGCAGCGCACGGTCTGGGATCGCCAGTGATCGAGCGCGAGACCGTCGAGGCACGCAGACTCACGTTTCCTTCACGACGTCGCGAGCGGCCTTGTCGGTCCGGACGCCGAGCAGCCGCGGGTGCCGCAGCTTGCCGTTCACGGTCCATTCGATGAACGCGACCTGGACCACGATTCGGGGCTCGACCCAGTGCGCGCGCAGGCGCGGCAGACCGATGGCTTTCGTGAACGGCGGCTTCGCGATCTCGATCCGATCGAGCCGCGCGCGCAGCTCCAGCAAGAGCTTCGTGTCGAAGCCGGTGCCCACCTTGCCCGCGAACACGAAGTCGCTTTTCTCGTAATAGCCGACGAGCAGCGCCCCGAGGCCTACGCGCCCGCCCTGCGGATCGGTGAAGCCGCCGACGACGAGCTCCTGGGTCGCCTCGCACTTCATCTTCAGCCAGTGCTTCGAGCGGCGATGCTCGTACTTCGAATCACGGCGCTTCGCGATGACGCCTTCCCAGCCTTCCTTGCACGCCCGCTCCCACGGCTTGTCGCCCTCGAGGAGGGTCACGCGCCGCAGTGGCGCGCGAAGCGGCAGTCTGGCCAACAGGTCGCGGCGCGCCTCGAGCGGGAGCGCGGTCACGTCGCGACCGTCGAGCCACAGCAGGTCGAAGACGTGATACGCCACCTCGCCGTGCCGGCCCCACACGCCCGTGGCCTCCCCATCGAGAATCAGCTTGTCGGCGGGCAGCTTGCGAATCGCCTCGACGACGGCGGGATACGAACCGTTCTGCGGAAGTCGGTTGCGCGAGAACAGTCGAACGCCGTTGCCCTCTTTGAACGCAATCAGGCGAATGCCGTCGAACTTGCGCTCGAAGATCCACTCGGGCCCGGTGAACCGCTCCTCGGTGAGCGTCGCGGCCATCGGTTCGAGCCAGTCGGGCAGGGGCATGGGTGAGAGCGCGAGGGGGCCTACAGGCTACGACTACGGGCCAATTCATTCGCTCGTGCCGCGCGACTGACGGCCTCACTGCAGCGCTGATGACGGCGCAGCCGTGATCCAGATCCGCCACTGCCCGTCACGGCGGCTATGGTATGCGACCCGCCCTCCCCGCGGGTCCCACGTGAACTCCTCGGCCGACGTGTCGTCGAGGATACGTCGCATGGTGCGATCGTCGAGCTCCAGCAACCATACGCCGTCGCCCTGCACCTGGAACACGATGCGGCCGCCCTCCGGTGAGACCGCCGGCGTGCGCGGGATCCGTCCGGCAACCGGCGACTCGAATCGTTCCCGACGACCAGTCCGGAGGTCGAGCACGTAGAGCGAGCCTTCGTGGCTGTAGCACACCCGGTTCCCGTCGGGGAACCATGACGCGCCCCACAGCTGGCCGTAACGATACGACGTGAACCGCTGGAGCTGATTGGACGCGATGTCGAGGACCCAGAGGTTCCAGACCTGCGGCCGTGCCGTCTCTCCACGTACGAACGCCAGCTTCGACCCATCGGGCGACCACGTCGGGATGGCGGCGAAGCCCGGGCCGCTCACGCGGCGGAGTCTCGAGCCGTCACGCTGCGCGATGAACACGGCGCGTTCGCCCTCTCGATCGGAGTCGAAGGCCACACGGGTCCCGTCCGGAGAGAGTCGCGCGTGGTAGTTCTTGCTGCCGTCATGAGTCAGTGCCGTGATTTGCACGAGCTGGTCGGCCTGATCGAGCCGCGCTTCGACGAGCTGGGCCTGCGGCGCACGACCGACGTGAAAGAACATGGCCGAGCCGTTCGAATCGAACGACGGCGAGAAGACCGGTGAGCCAATGCCGGGGGTCTCCAGGGGAACGGTCTGATATGTCGGAGGACGGCTGACGTCGGCCGCCGTAAGCGAGTCCGCGGCCTGCTGCTGCGGGGAATCCGTCGAAGCCGACGCGGGCGGTGGCTCGACCGGGTCCACAGGTGCCAGCGGCGCGGGCGATTCAATCGTGGGCGATACTGGGCCCGACCGCAACTCTCGGGTCGCCAGCCGGCTCGGCGAATCGGGAACCGTCTGGCGGTCGCTCGATCCCCGGTTGCCGCGCTCGACCAAGGTGAGCGTCACCAGACCGAGGCCGAGGACCGCAACACCGGCAGCGATGAGGCCGCCTCTTCTTGCGGGCTGGCGAGTTGTCTCGCGTCGGGGGCGCGCACCCATCTCAGGCGCGGCATGTTCCGAAGGGTATAGAGGCGTCCAATCCGCGTACGGGTTCATGCCATCCGCGATGCCGAAGTCCCTTCGCGCCGGCGGTCCAGTGGTCTCGGACCACGGGGGCGCAGCCATTTCGGGTGCTGCATCTCCCTGATCAGAGAGCGGTGCCCAATCGGCGTACACCTTCATCCGATCCGCGACTGGCCGCAACACCGCGCGCGAGTGCGTCAACTCGAAGACGAAGCACAGCCAGTCCCCGAGGCCCGCCACGTCCGTAACGATCGCAAAGTCGCCTGCCCACGCGCGGATCCCGACCAGCGCATCGGCCGGGCTGTCCACTAGGGTGATCAGCTCGTCCGAGAGCCGCAACACTACGTCGAGCGCAGGCTCGAGCTCGCTTCGCCGAGGGTGATACAGCAGAACGTCACCCGCTTCGCTGATGGCGAGATCGCGGGCGCCAATTGGGGGCAGGCGCGCAATCGACCGCTGCTCACAGTACCTCGCACACCACCGCGATGATGGCCGCGGCCTCGAGCGATTCCAGCCGCGTATCCGATACCCGCCACGCCATTCCCAGACGTAGTGCAGTGACCGTGCCATCTTGGTTTCGGGCGCGGACGAACCTCGTCTTTGTTTATCGCGCGGCAACCTGCCTCCACGGCCCAGCCAGTCACGCGCGCACTCGACGGGAGCGGACTGTCTAGGATCGGTCCCACGGAAACGCGACCGTGGGCTTGTTGGCATAGCGCCGCATGCCCAGCGTGAGCGTTGCACCGGCGCCGGGCGCGATCTGGACGCTCACGTAACCGGCACCAGCCTTCTGCGATCGGCCGTTCCACTCGACCGATTCGATCTGGTGCTCGCCATACGCGCCGCCCTGGACGACGATGGTGCGCGACTCGGTCTTGCTCAAATTGACGAGTGTCACGACCGTCCGCCGGTCGGCCAGCTCCGACACGAGCGCCGCTACGTCGAGCGGAACGCCCGCGCGCCGCCGCGCCGGATCGAAATAGCGCAGCCGCGCGTTGAGCAGACCGCCTTCCCGGCCCGGGTTGAGCGCCCCGAACATCAGCCGGACGAGGGCGTCGGTCGTCGCCGGGTTCGAGTCGAGCATGTTGTCGGCGAGCCGCTTGTCGGGCGGCGTCTTGTCAGCGCGAATCGTGGCGAGCCGCTTGGCAATCGTCGCGAGATCCCGCTTCAGCGCCTCCTCCGGATACGCGGCGTTCTTCCCCTCGAGGAAATCGATCCAGGCGTTCTCGCCGACGCGGGCCCGATCGTCCGGGCGCATCGACCAGTACCACACCTCGAGCGCACCCACGTTCCACGGTTCCGGCCGCCAGCCGTACCATCCGTCGGCCCCGAACATCGACGGATACTCGCGCTGTTCGGGCGATGGCCGGCCCTCAGCGGCCATCGCGGCAGCCCTTTGACCCGCGCTGCGATTGTCTTTCGTGCGCGCGTGCGAGTTGACTGCCTCGATCATCCGGCGCCAGGCGTCGACGTACTTCTGGTCGCCGCTGACGAGCAGCGCGTTGCTGAAGCCCACGAGCGCCCGCGGAATGCGGTTGCGATCTTCGCGGCGGCCAGTCACCGGGTTGACGGGGCTGAACCCCCACCCGTACGCACCGCCCCACCAGCGCTTCTCCGCGCCGCCAATCGTTCCGTCGAGCGCCACGTGGCTCGGGATGACGCCATCGTTCTGCTTCATCCGCTCCAGCCACGCGTCCATGTACTCGACGATCCAGTGGCGGTACCTCTCGTCGCCCGTCGCGAGATACGCGTTGGTCGGGAGCGTCGTCGCCACGAGATTGAGGAAGTGGTCGCCGACGACGTCGGTGTATTCCTGGTAGTGCTCGAGGAACTGTTTGTATGTGCTCTCGCCGTGCAGGGCGACGAAGCCGCTCGTATCGAACGGATCACCGGCCCAATCGAGCGCCGTCGCCGGACGCAGCATCGGACCGATGCTGCCGTTCATCATCGAGCGAATCAGCTTGCGCTGCGGGTCGTAGTTGGGCGCGTCGGGATCCTCGCCCATGTAGAAGCCGGCGAACCGGCGGGCCCGTTCGCGATAGGCCGGCTGGTTCGGCGCGGAGAGCGCCATGCGGTTGAAGAGCTGCAGGCCCTCGCCGTGGTGCATCCAATCTGACTGCGCGGAGTACTCCTTGACATACATGCCGCCACGGCCCGCGGGTACGTCGGTGGTCTTGGCCTCGGAGTACTGGCGGATCATGCCCTCGTGGCCCTTGAGATAGAGGTCGAGGATCACATCGTCGGCCCCGAGCGCGTGCAGTTCCGGCCAGTGATTGAAGTTCTCGAACGCATCGTCGGGACCATCGTTCGCGCCCCAGCGCAGAAAGCACTGCAGATAGCCGCGATCGTCGTAGTACTTCTGAAAGAACTCGCGGCAGGCGGGCAGGTTCTCGGCGAGGATCCGGCGCTCGAGCACGGCCCAGCCCGGCGCGGGCATGGGCGTGTCGATGACCACGGGGCCGCTGGTTGCCGCGGCGAGCGTCCCGCCGAGCAGCAGGATGAAGAAACTCCAGCGCAACAGGGATGGCGGCGCTGCCGTTGCCGACATGTTCACCTCGCGGTGTTCGAGTTCCTTAAGCACAGAGTATAGCGGTCGTGGCGACCGATTCGGCGCGTCCTCCTGATGGCGGCAGGGTCAGGTCATGGCCTTTCGAGTGCAGTACGACGCGATCGCGGCCACGTACGATCGGCGGTACGTCCAGAACGACTATTCAGGGAGGCGCGACGTCGCAGCTCGCCGTTCTGACGACGAGGAACATCGACGAGGCGTCGAGCGGATCCGCAAGGCTCTCGAATTCGGCCGAAGGGCGTGGCGAATCGTTGTACTCGAGCGCCGACCTTCGGCTGTACGCGACGGTCGGTGCGGTGCCGTGTTGAGGCTACTCGTCGCGCAAGGCGACGACCGGGTCGACGCCGGTGGCGCGGCGCATCGGATGCAGCGTCGCGGCCGCGCTCACGAGAGCGAACAGCAGCGCGGTGCCGACGAAGCTCACCGGATTGGCCGGGCTCAGCCCGCCGACGAGGAACATCGCGACCGGCTGAGTGACGAGCGCAGCCAGCGCGAGGCCGATGACCATGCCGATGGTTACGAGGACGGCCGCGTCGGCAATCACCAGCCGGGCCACGGACTGGCGACTGGCGCCGAGCGCGATCCGAACGCCGATCTCCTTCGTGCGCCGGGTGACGGAGTACGACAACATCGCGAACAGGCCCGCCATGGCGAGCACCAGTCCGATCGCGCCAAGGCCACCGAGGAGGGCGGCGCCCACGCGGCTGGGCAGGAACGCGAACGCCAGCGACTGGCGCATCGTCCGGACGTCGACCGCGGCGGTGGCATCGAGGCTGCCGATGCCGGCGGCAATGGGTGCGACGGCGGCTTCAGGGCCGCGATGCGTGCGCGCGAGGAGATGTGCGACGCGTCCGCCGCCCGGCCGCTGTCGATACGCGAAGTACACGGCCGCCATCTGACTCTCACCGAGCGTGCGGTGCTTGCTGTTGCCGACGACGCCGACGATCTCGGTACGGGTCGGCCGCTTCGGCGCCCGGCAGGAGCAGTCGCAGGCCGAGCGGCTGTCGGCCGGTGAGATAACGGCGCACGAACGCGTCGTTGACCACGACGACGCGTGGCGATCCGGGCACGTCGTCGGCCGTGAAGTCGCGGCCCTGGAGGAGCGGGATGGCGAGCGTCTGGAAGTAGCCCTGGCTCACCATGTTCTCGGCCCAGGCCGCCTGAAACGCCGACTTCTCGCCCTCGCTCTCGATCCAGATGGGCGCGCTCGAGGTTCGCCCGCCGCGAATGGCCAACGGCACACCAAACGAGAATGCGGCCCGCTCGACGCCGGGGAGCGCCTCGACACGATCGACTGCGCCCTGCAGCATTCCGACACGGCCCTCGGCCGAGTAGCGGCCCTCGACGAAACCGATCTCGGCGACGAGGGTCCGGGTGGTATCGAATCCCGGATTCGATCCGTGTGCGCGCAGAAGGTTGTGGAGGAACAGGAACGACGTGACGACGAGGACGATCGAAACGGCGACCTGGCCGGTCACGAGGAGCCCACGAAGCGTCCAGCGACGGTGCACGTAGCGTCGGACGTCCTGCTTCAACGCAGGCGCGAGCGAGGGCCGGGTGGCCTGGAGCGCCGGCACGAGGCCGCTGAGGATCGTCGCGAGCACGACGAGCGCCAGCGCATAGCCGAAGAGCCTGAGGTCGAGCGGGGCGCGGAGCTCGAGCGGCAGCGGCAGCGGCAACGGCACCCGCGAGACGAGCGACATCGCCGCGAACATGAGCACGACGCCGACGGCGGTTCCGATGAGCGCCAGCCAGAGGCTCTCGGCGAGGAGTTGCTGGACCAGGCGCCACCGCGAAGCGCCGAGCGCCACGCGGATCGCAATCTCCCGCTGTCTCACGGTGCTGCGCGCGAGCAGCAGCCCGGCGACGTTCGCGCACGCAATGCCGAGCACGAGGCCAACGACTGCCAGGAGGAGCCCGAAGAACACGCTGATGCTGCCGAGCCCCGTCACGCCGTCGGTCACGAGCGAGAACTGACCGGTGGAGGTGGGTCGCCGCTGGTCGTCGGCAGGCCGTCGCTGCAGGATCGTATTGAAGGCCGCTCGCCCCTCGTCGAGGCTTTGAGAGCTGCGAAGACGGCCGACCAGCTGCACCGCCGCGGCATGGGGGTGATCGAGATCGGCCATGAGGCGAACGGCTCAACGGCAGGTAGATCTCCGGCGCGAGCCCGAAGCCGGGCATGGCGCGCAGTCCGCTCGGAAGCACGCCGATCAGCGTGTAGGGGCTGCCGTTCACGACGATCGGCCGGCCCACCGCCTCCGGATCGCCGCCGAGGCGCTGGCGCCAGAACCGGTCGCTGACGACGGCGACCCGCGGATCGCGCTCGGCTGCCGCTTCCTGGCTGGAATAGCCGCGTCCGAGCGCCACCGGCACGCCGAGCACGTCGAAGAAGTTCGACGTCGTGAGCAGCGGCACCATCGCGATCGTCCGCGAGCCGTCGCGCACGTTGACGGAATGCTCGACGTGGTAGCCCGCGAGCCCGGCGAGCACGTGGCTCTCCTCGAGCTCGCGCCAGTCGCGATACGACACGTGGCTGCTGCCGCCCAGCCTGATGTTGACGAGCTCATGAACCGCGCGCGCCGACGGCGGCGCGAGCAGCAGCTCGGAAGCCAGACCGAAGATCAAGGTGTTGGCGGCGACACTGACGCCGATCGACGCCGTCGCGGCGAGCACCAGGAGCGGCTGCTTGAGGATGGCCCGCAGACCGTAACGCAGATCCTGCGACAGGCTGTGAAGGCTCGAGACCCGGCGCGTGTCGCGGCACTGCTCCTCGACGAACGTGACCGACCCGAACGCGCGGCGCGCGGCGGTGCGTGCCTCCACCGGACTCATCCCACGCGCGACGTTCTCGCGGGTCTGCTCCTCGATGTGCAGCGCGATCTCGCCGGCCAGTTCGGCATCGGCGCGCTCGCGGCGCACGAGCGATCGCGCCCGCAGCCGGAACCGATGGATCCATCGCATCATGACCGCCTCACTCGGCTTCGCGCACGACGAGACCGATGGCGTTCGAGAGCCGGTCCCAGCTCTCGAGCTCGCGCGCGAGCTGCTTGCGGCCCGCCGCGGTGAGCGCGTAGAACTTCGCCTCGCGCCCGGTTTCGGTGAGTCCCGTTTGCGCGCGCAGCCATCCCTGCTGCTCGAGCCGGTGCAGGGCCGGATAGAGCGACCCCTGCGTGACGAGCAGCACGTCCTGGCTCACCTGCTGAATCCGCTTCGCAATCGCCCACCCGTGCTTCGGCTCGAGCGAAACGGTCTTGAGAATCAAGAGATCGAGCGTGCCTTGAATCAGATCGGAGGGTTTGCCCATGACGTTGCGCGCCGACACCTAAATCGTCGACAATCGATGCCTAGACTATCGACAATCGATTCGATGGTCAATACCGTGTTGGTCTTCGGTCTTCGGTCTTCGGTCTTCGGTACGGTCCGGGCTATCGGGCTACGGGCTACGGGCTTCGGACGACGGGCCAGTCAAGAGCTCTGCAAGCCCTGTAGGCTGCAGCCTGTAGCCTGAAGCCCAATGAGAACTCACTTCAGCGTCGTGAGGAACTCGACGACGTCGCGGACCTCGCGCGGCTGGAGGATGAGGCCGAGCGGCGGCATGGCGGAGATGGGATTGGTGCGCTCGGCGATGTCTGCCTTCGGAATTCGCTGCTCTTTGGGCGGTGTGCCCGCGAGGACGATGACGTCGGTGTCGGTTTCTTCGCGCAGCGTGGCGTCGATACGCTGGCCGTTGCGGAGCGTGATGCCGACCATCCCGAAGCCGGGGGCGACGCGCGCATTGGGCTCGACGAGCGATTCGAGGAGCTGTTCGCGGGTCAGCGTGGCTCCAATCTTCGAGAGGTCGGGTCCGACGTCCGATCCGAAGCCGCGAATGGTGTGGCAGCGCGCGCACTCCGCGGCGGGGTTCCGGAGCATGACCATCTGCCCGCGGCCGGCGTCGCCGCCACGGAGGAACCCCTCGCGAAACGCCTGCACCAGCGTGTCGGCGCTCTTCGACTTCTGATAGGCCTCGAGCTTCTGCTCGAACGCCGGCGAGCCATCGGCGCGAAGGGCGTCCAGCAGATCGACCTGCAGGTCCGGGACGATGCGGCCGGCCACCAGATCGTCCAGGTAGCTCCCCAGCAGGCGGCGCGAGCCGCCGCTCTTGAGCCCGCCGAGCACCTCGATCGCGCCCTGCTTCTCGACGGTCGACCCGTCCTTCATCACCGCCGCGAGGTGCTGGACCTTCGCCGCGTCCGGCATGGGCAGCCCCGGCAGGATGGCCAGCGCCGCGCGTCGCATCGCCGGGTCCTTGTCCGCGAGCGCGATCTGCATCAGCTCGTCCATGCTGCCGACCTTCAGCGTCTGGAGCGCGCGCAACGACGCGAGCCGCACCGGCTGCGACGGGTCGGTCCGCAACTGCCCGAGGAGAACCGGCGCGGCCTCTTTCACGTCGAGCCTGCCGGCTGCGTCGGCGAGCGCCACCTTCAGGTCGGCCGTTGCCGTCGGACCGTCACCCTTGGCCGCCGCGTCCACCAGCCGCTGCACGGCGGCGCGTGCGGCGGTGCCGTCGCGCCCCTTGCGGCGCGCGGCCGGCTGTGACGAAGTGGAGACCTCGAACGGCGTGTGATAGATGCCATCTACCCGATCCATCGGCGAGGGATCCACCCACACGCCCAGCGCCGCGACCGCTTCGACGCGCAGCTCTTCGGGGCGCGCGGGATCGGCGGCGAATGCCGACAGCCTGGCGACCGCCTCGTTCGTCCCTTCGCGCAGATTGGCGTTGATGGCGCGACGCAGCAGCGGCTCGCCGGAGAACTTCGTCGTCCCGACGAGGGCCGCGAGCGCCGGCACCGCCCCCCGAATCGACCCATCGTCGTTGATCGCGCGCGCGGCGTCGGTCACGACTGCTTCGTCGGCGTCGGCGAGGAACCGCGCCACGCCGGCATGCCGCATACGCCGCAGCGCGACGAGGGCGGCGAAGCGCACGCCGCGGGAGGGATGCGATGACAGGGCTTCGAGCGCGGCGCCATCGCCGATCGAGGCGAGCGCCAGGCTGCCGGCATGATGCAGATATGCGTCCTGGCCGTCGCTTGCGGCGAGCATCTCGACGAGCGCCGGCGCCGCAGCCTGGTGCTTCAGCCGGCCGAGCGCTTCCGCCGCGAAAAAGCGCACGCGCGGCTCGGGGTCCTTCAGCAGCGCCACCAGACGGTCGCTCGCCCCGTCGTAACGAATGTCACCGATCATCTTCGCGGCCTGTGCGCGCATCTCTCCCTGCGCGTCCTCGAGAAACGGCGCGAGCTGCGAGGCGTGCTGCGCCTGCTTGCGCGCGAGCTGGGCCACGCCCCACAGCCCGTGCAGGCGGGCCAGCGGATGCGAGCCGTCCCGCGCTGCCGCGACGAGCGGCTCGACGTCGCCGCGGCGGACCAGATCGAACTGCGCCTTCTGGCGCACGCGCATGTCGGCGTGGCGCAGCAGCGACGCGACGCTGGCGGTGGTCCGGTCCGCGAACCGTTCGATGAGCAGCGCCTGCACTTCCTTGCGCTCGGGACTCCCGGCGGCTCCTGGCGCGTCGATCTTCCACAGCCGCCCGTTGTTCTTCGAGTCCCAGCCCGTGATCCAGTCGGTCAGGTAGAGCGCGCCGTCGGGACCGATCTTCATCCCGACCGTCAGAATGCCGCGCAGCAGCACGGTCTCGCGGTCCATGGCGAAGCCCGCCCCCTGCTCCTTCAGCGTGAACGCGTAGATGCGGGCGTTGTTGGCCGAGCCCGGGAAGCTCGACACGAAGAAGTGATTGCGCCACTCGCTCGAGAGCGCCGTGCCCGGGTTGTAGGCCATGCCCGACGGACCCGCGTGCCACGGCGCGACCGGCGGCAGGATGTGCGACGTCTGGCCGGGATGGCGGGTCTTGAACATGCCTTCTTCGATCCAGACGTTGTAGCGGTTGTTCTTCGGATCGGTGTACTTGCCGTACTGCCAGTTCGATCGCCACCCGCTGTCGGATCCGAAAGGCAGGTAGACGACGCGCTCGTTCTCGCCCGGGTAGTCGCCGTCGTTGTCGACGCTGATCAGGTTGCCGCGCTCGTCGAACGAGAACTCCTGCAGGTTACGCAGGCCGGTGGCGAACACCTCGAAGTTCGAGCCGTCCGGCTCGGACCGCATCACGGCACCCTGATTCGGATACGACCACGTCTTGCCCCCTCGATCGACGACGTGCAGCCCCATGTCGCCGACTTCCCAGTAAAGCCGGCCGTCCGGGCCCATCGTCACGCCCGAGTTCCCATGACCGCCGAAGGTCGGATGCGTGTTGTAGCCCTCGCTGATCGTGGTGCGCTCGTCGACCACGCCGTCACCGTTCTTGTCGCGCAGCCGATAGACGCCCGGCGGCACGGCGACGATGAGATCGCCTTCGTCGTAGAGCACGCCGCCGGCGATGTCCCACACGGGATCCTCGTTGAAGCCTTCGAGCACAATCTGCGACGTGTCGGCGACGCCATCGCCATCCGTATCGCGCAGGCGATACACGCGCTCTTTCATCTCGGCGAGGTCGCGGATGTCGCGCGACCCGTCGTTGTTGAGATCCGGGATCCACGTGTTCTTCGCGCTGCGCTCGGTCGCCATCTCGGTCTTGTAGAACCGCCGGAGGTCGTCGACGCTCTTGAGCGTGTGCGCGACCGCCATCCAGTCCTGGTGGCCGCGGATGTCGAGTGGGAGATTGTTGCGGGTGGTGCTGGTGACGTAGACGGTGCCGTCCGGCGCGACGTCGACGGCGACGGGATCGATGACCAGCTTCTCGGAGGCCCACAGTGTCAGCTCGAGGCCAGCGGGCAGCTCGACGTTGACACGCGACCGCGCGTCCTTCGCGAAGCTGGCGGCGTCGGCAGGCGCCAGCCGCACTTGCGCCGCGGGCGGGTCAGGACGGGCCGCGGGCGCCTGAGCTTCGACCCCGGAACGAGTTGGCAAGATGAACGGAACAGCAAGAAGAGTAAGAAGAGTAGCGAGGAGCCACGTGCGCCGAAGCATGACGCCAGCTTATCGCTTTATGTCAGCACAGGAGGGCGGCGACCTCCTAACGCTGGTTCGCGGTGCCGGGCATCTCCCGGAAGCGATCCATCGCCTGGCTCGGACCGAAGTCGTCGAACTCGTACAATGGGCGGATTTCGATCTGGCCGTCGTTTTCACCGAACGGCGCCGGGAATCGCTTGGCCCACTCCATCGCTTCTTCACGCGACTTCACCTGGATCAGCGTGTAGCCGGCGATGAGCTCCTTCGACTCGGTGAAGGGTCCGTCGATGACGGTGCGCCTGCCCTTCGAGTACTTGATCCGCGCGCCCTTCGAGCTCGGCTGCAGACCCGACGCATCGAGCAGCACCCCCGCCTTCACGAGCGCTTCGTGGTAGTCGGCCATCGCCGCGATGAGCGACTCCTCGGGCATGACGCCCGCCTCGGTGTCCTTGTTCGCCCTGACCATGATCATGAATCGCACGTGTGTTCTCCTCTCGGCCTGGCGCAGCCCCGGATGGGGCGCGTTCGCCTCTTGATCACACGTCGAACGAGGGGCGCCCGGATCGACAAAACGAGGATGGCGCCGTTCACAGGGGGCCGGTACGAACGAACGCCCGGCTGATATCGGGCGCAATGCGCCCAATTGCCGGGCGTTCTCAATGCGTGGTGTCCACGCATCCCTGGCAAGCGCCAGGATTCATGTTTTGGATGAGGTTGGTCGAATGCGCATCGCCTCAAGAACGGCCTTGTCAGGCCTGCCTCGAACGATGCGCTGCATCAGCCCGGTGGCTCCTCCATGCGAACCTCCACGTCGGTGTGACGTTTCTTCGACAAGGTGATAGCGCGGCTCGTCAGCGGTGTCAAGGATTACTCCGGCCCTCCAGAAAAATCCGTTGGGCAAGAGGCCTAATGGAGTCAACGGAGAGCCGTCTCCTCCGTTGACTCTCCAACACCAGAATGGCGCGGCGTGGAGTGGAAACCGTAGCGAGGAGCGCCGAGGCGAGCCAGAGTGTCGCCGACACGCACTGGCCCACCAGGCCGCCGCGAATCACGGCGCGCACTTCGCGCTGGGCCTCGCTCACTTCGATGCATCGCTCCGGTCACCCGCCGCCTTCGAGTCCCCGCCCGTCGGCGCGACGCCACCGTCGCGCTTCCGGTACTTCTCGAACCACGCGAGGATGTGGGTGACCTTCGCGATCAATTGACTCGGCCGGACGATGAGCTCGTGCGGGGCATCGGGCACGCGGACGAGCGCCGTGTCGACGTGCCGGAGCTTCAAGGCCTGATAGAACTGCTCCGATTCCGACATCGGCGTCCGGTAGTCCTGCTCCCCGGTCAGCAGCATCGTCGGCGTCTTGACGTTGCCCACGAGCGACAGCGGCGAGCGGCGCAGATACTCATCGGGCTTCTCCCACGGGGGCGCGGCAAACCAGTAGCGGTAGAAGAAAGGCGACTGGTCGGCGGTCAACACGAAGCTGTACCAGTTGATCACGGGCTTCGCGGACACCGCGGCGCGGAAGCGATCGGTCTTGCCCACGATCCACGCGGTGAGCACACCGCCGCCGCTGCCGCCGGTGACGAACAGGTTGCCGGGATCGACGTAACCCTGCGCGATGACCGCATCGACGCCCGACATCAGATCGTCGTAGTCGAATCCCGGGTACGCGTGGTGAATCAGGTTACCGAACTCCTCGCCGTAGCTCGTGCTGCCGCGGGGATTGATGTACAGCACCACGTAGCCGGCCGCGGCAAACAACTGGATCTCGGCGGCGAACCGATCGCCGTAATCGGCAAACGGACCGCCGTGGATCTCGAGGATCAGCGGATACTTCTTCGCGCGATCGAAGCCGGGCGGCCGGGCAATCCAGCCCTGGATCGAACGGCCGTCGTGCGACGACTTGAACCGGATCTCCTCGACGCTCGCGAGCGTCTTGCGCTCGAACAGATCGTCGTTGAGCCGTGTCAGCCGGCTCGCGGGTGCGCCGCCGCGGCGAGCCACCGCCACGTCGGGCGGCTGCTCGGGCCGCGTGTGCGTGTAGGCGACACGCCCGTCGCCCGCGACGGTGAACGATCCGCCCGAGTACGGCCGCCCCAGATCGCCGCCACCGAGATCCGAGGCGACGTAGCCGACCGTCCCGTCGAGCGACACGTAGCCCACCTTCCCGTTGCCCTGATCCGCAGTCGCGAAAAAGATGCCCTTGCCGTCGGCGCTCCATACGGGCTGCTCGACGTCGCGATCGAGCTGCGCCGCCACCACGCGAGGCTGGCTGCCGTCGCGGTTCATCACTGAGAGCTTGGTCAACTGATAGCCCTGATAGCGATCGTCGAACCCGACGTAGGCGACCAGCTTTCCGTCGGGCGACACGGCCGGGCTCGCATCGGGACCGCGACGGTTCGTCAGCGCCCTGATCGTGCCCTCCGCAACCGACACTTCGTGGATCTCGGAATCGAGCGGCTCGTATTCCCAGTCGTCGCGCCGGTTGGCCGACACGAGGACGTGCCGGCCGTCCGGCGCCCAGGCCGGCGGGCCCTGGTGATCGAAGTTGCCGGTCGTGAGCTGACGAGGCGTGCCGCCCTCGGCGGAGACGATGAAGACGTGCGTGTGGCCGTCGCGCAGGTATCCCTCGCCGTCGGCGCGGTACACCAGCTTCCGGATCACGCGCGGCGGCTCGGCCCAGGTCGCGCCTTCGGGCTTGTCGGGCATCGGCGCGAAGGGCTGCGGCTTGTCGGGAACGAACATCGAGAACGCAATCGAGCGGCCGTCGGGAGACCAGGCGAGACCGGAGGGCGAGTTCAGCAGGTTCGTGAGCCGCGCGGTCTCGCCCGTGTCCATCCAGCGGAGAAAGAGCTGGACGCCGCCGTCCTCGTCGCGCGACGCATACAGCAGCCGCTTGCCGTCGGGCGACCAGCGCGGGCTCCCGTCGTTGCGCTGGCCGGACGTCAGGGCGCGGTGATCGCTGCCGTCGGCCGCCACCATCCAGAGCGTCGACCGCCGTCGATCGCGTCTGATGTCCATGAAGTTGCGTACGTAGACGATCCGGCGGCCGTCTGGGGAGATGCGCGGGTCAGATGCCCACTCGAGGTCGAACACCTCGATTGGCGCGAACCGGTTCGCGGATTTGGGGACGTCCGGCGCCGGTTGTCGCACGACCGGCTCACTGTCGGTACTCCGAGCGCGGAGGCTGCTCGCAGACGCGATCAACAGACCGGCGAGAACGAAGCGCCGGAGTCGGACAGGCATGACAGCCCTCCTGGGGGTTGCAGCTCTGCAGTTTACTATTGACGAGCTGGATGGCGCGCGACAGTATGCCACCACATCCACGGCAACATCCGGCCTTTTCGTCGGTCATCGGAGGAGGTTCCATGAGAGGACTGTCAGCCGCCTGCGCACTCGTCCTAGCCACGGCATCCGTCGCCAGGGCGCAAGATCCCGTCAAAGTCGATGCGAAGCATTATCACGTGCTGGTCGACAACGCGCGGGTGCGCGTGTTGCACGTGGCGCTGGGGCCCGGCGAGAAGACGGCGGCGCACGAGCACCCGGATTCCATCATCATCCCGTTGGCCAACAGCAACGTGCGCTTCACACTTGCTGACGGCAAAACGGTCCCGTCGGACCTGAAATCGGAGACGGCCGTCTTCGATCCGGCCTCGAAACACGCGGGCGAGAACCTCGGAAAGACCGGGGTGGAAGCGATTGTCGTCGAGCTCAAAGGCAGCGCGGCGCCAACCGCCAAAATCCCGGCGAGCCGGCCCGGCATCAAGTCGACGCGTCTCCTCGAGCACGCACGGGCGGATGTGATTCGCGCGACCGCGGACACCACGTTCAGCGAGCCGGCCGGCACCACGCACGACTACGACCAGGTGATCATCGCACTCGGTGATGCCCAGCTGAACCTGAACGTCGACGGCAAGTCGACGACCAAGTGGAAGCGGGGAGACGTGACGTTCATCGGCCGGAACGTCAAGCACGAGTCGAAGAACGCGGGCACGCCCGTCGACTTCATCATCGTGGCGATCAAGTAAGTCAATTGGGGTCGGGTGCTTTTTTTCGAAAATCGAAAAAAGCACGCCGACCCTATTCTTTGACTCTTGACGGGGTAGCGATTGGATGGTTCAATATCCATGTTTTGATTAGTCGAAATTCCATCGCTGCTGTGTGTCTGGCGCTCACTCTGCCCCTGAGCGCCATGGCCCAACCGGCAGCGCCTGGGGAGTCGCAAGACGGCGAGGAGGAACGGCGCACGACCTCTCGGGCTACATGGACTTTCATTACAACAAGCCCGAGCTCGCCGATGGCCGGCTCGACTTCCACAGGTTCGTCCTGCTCGTCACATACAGCTTCAGCGACCGCATCCGGTTCGTCTCCGAGCTGGAGCTCGAGCATGCCTTCGTCGAGGGGCTCGAAGAAGCCGGCGAGCTCGAGCTCGAACAGGCATATCTCGACTTTCTGCTGTCACGCCGCTTCAACGTCCGCGCCGGCATGCTGCTGATGCCGGTGGGCATCATCAACGAACGCCACGAGCCGCCGGTGTACTACGGCGTCGAACGCCCCTTCGTCGATACGGTCATCGTCCCGTCCACCTGGTTCGAGGTCGGTGCCGGTATTCACGGAGAGCTCGGGCGAGGATGGCGGTACCGGCTCTTCGTCGTGTCTCCGCTCGACGCGTCCGAGTTCAGCGCCGATGAAGGCTTGAGGGGAGGACGACAGAAGGGCGCCGAGACCAACATCGGTCGTCCGGCGACGACTGGCCGGTTGGAGTATGTCGGCCTCCCGGGCCTGACGATTGGCGGCAGCTTCTGGACCGGCCGATCCGGCTTCGAATTCCGGCCGCGCTTCGACGTCCCCGTCGCGGTGGGCGAAGCCGACGTCCGCTATTCGCGGGATCGGCTCGAGCTGCGGGCGCAATTCGCGCACGTCGATGTCAGCAACGCCGGCGAGCTGAACGAGGCGCTGGCGCGTGGCGTTGGCGTGAACCCGAACATCGCGAGCGCGA
The DNA here is from genome assembly GCA_963840865.1 of Vicinamibacterales bacterium. Classification (GTDB taxonomy): domain Bacteria; phylum Acidobacteriota; class Vicinamibacteria; order Vicinamibacterales; family Vicinamibacteraceae; genus CAWJAP01. The sequence goes on along the minus strand of CAWJAP010000012.1, from coordinate 253,292 downwards.
TGCGCGGCTTCTACGGCGAGGCCGGCTATCGCGTGGTGTCGGGAGCCCGCTTTGGCGACATTGGCGCGTTCGTGCGCTACGAGGACTTCGACACGCAGTTCCGGATGCCGGCCGGCTACGTCCCGCTCGAAGAATTCGACCGAGACGCGGTGGTCTTCGGACTCACCTACTGGCCCGACCCCGACATCGCGGTCAAGGTCGACTACGCGGTCGTGCGGAACCAGAGCGCGGCGATCAAGGCGCCGAACTCCTTCAACGTCGGTCTCGGATGGTGGTTCTAGTCAAGGAATCAAGGGAATCACAGGAATCAGGATAGGGACGGCGGAATCAATGCGCTTCGTATCGTTTTCGAGCTTGCTCCTGCTGGCGCTGATGTTCGCGATCGGCACGCGTGGGTCGGCACCTATCGCGGCACAGGAACAGGCGCAGGTGGTGGACATCACGGCCGAGCGATTTGCGCTTCACGCCGTCCGAGTTCCGCGTGAAGGCGGGCACGCCCGTCGAGATTCGCCTGCGCAGCGACGACACCAATCACGGCTTCCGCATTCTCGACACCGGCGTGAACGTGCGCATCCCGAAGCGGGGCAAGGGTCTCATGACCGTGATGTTCCAGCCGCCGCAACCGGGCCGGTACGTCTTCGAATGTTCGAAACTGTGTGGCGCCGGGCATTCGTTCATGCGCGGCACGATCATCGTCGAGTAGCCACGGCTGGGGGCCGGGCGGCTGAAGGCTGGGGCGCGGCGATCAGGGCGGATGGAGACGGCATGTCTGTTTGGCGTTGGCTTCCTCGGGGCGGTACCCGGATCGCGATGACCGTGGCGATCGCTGCTTTTCTCGCGGCGCTCGCGACGGCGCAGTCGCGCGCGCCGCAACCGGGCGACCCGTTTGCCGGCCTCTCGCCCGTGGAGTTCGAGGAGTTCAGGCTCGGGCTCGACGACTTCCTCGAAGTGGAGACCGCGGAAGAAGGGCTCGGCCCGGCGTTCAACGGTGCGAGCTGCGCCGTCTGCCACAACGTTCCCGCTATCGGCGGTAGCGGCACGATCGCCGAACTCCGCGCGGGGCGTCGCAACGCGCGCGGCGAGTTCGAATCGCTGGACGCGTCGGGCGAGACGCTCTTTCACCTCTTCTCGATTCCGGGACACGCGTGCCAGCCGATCGTCCCGGCCGAGGCCAACGTATTCGCCCGGCGGGCGCCGATTCCACTCTTCGGCGCGGGACTGGTCGAGGCGATCCCTGACGATGTGCTGCTCGGGCTCGAGGATCCGCACGATCGAAACGGTGATGGCGTGAGCGGGCGTGCGGCGGTGATCGTGGACGCGGCGAGCGGTGAGCGCCGGATCGGCCGCTTCGGGTGGAAGGCGCAGCACGCCACCCTCCTGGCGTTCGGCGCCGACGCCTATCGCAACGAGATGGGCATCACGAACGATGTGTTTCCACATGAAGTCGCCTTTGGCGTGACCGCTCAGCGCATGCGGGAGTGCGATCCGATTCCCGATCCCGAAGATGTACGGGATCCACGAACACGCCGGCGCGGCATCGACAACTTCGCCAGCTTCATGCGCTTCCTGGCCCCGGCCGGGCGCGCGGCCGTGAACGACGAAACGGCCGCGGGTGAGCAGGTGTTCGCCGCAATCGGGTGCGCGGCCTGCCACGCGCCGACGCTCGTCACCGGACCGAGCGCGAATCCCCTCTTCGATCGAAAGCCCGTACCCCTCTTCGCCGATCTGCTCCTGCACGACGTCGCGACGGGGGATGGCATCGTGCAGGGCGCGGCCGAGGCCGGTGAAATCCGGACGCCTGCTCTGTGGGGCCTGCGCTTGCGCCGTCCGTTGCTGCACGACGGCTCGGCCGGCACGATCGAGGACGCTATCGGACGCCACGGCGGCGAGGCCGAGCTCGCGCGGCGCGGCTTCGAACGCCTCGGCGACCGCGATCGCGCGCTCCTTCTGAGCTTCCTGCAGTCCCTCTAGCCACGGGGTTCACCTGAGTTGATGTGGGCCGTTCAGGTGGGAGAGGGCTTCAGCCCTGTCAGCCGACAGCCCTATTGCTGAATATAAGCGCGGCTCAGCGTTGAGGGGTCCGCCGCGAAAGCCTCAAGCAGGGCCCTGGAGTCGGACATGATGGACGCGTGGACGACCCGGGCAGTTCGAAGGCCATCCGCACGTCGTGGACGCGCGCGTTGTCGGCCGTCGGCGGCGCGCCGATCGGTTTCTTGCTGGCGTATCTGCTGGCCGGCGTGGTCTATACCTGGCCGCTTGCCATCACGCTCACGTCGAAGATCCCGCACGATCCGATCGATCCCCTGCTCAACACGTGGATTCTCTGGTGGAACACCCAGGCCGTTCCGCTTTCGGCCGCCTGGTGGAGTCCGCCCGTCTTCTTTCCGGCCACCGGTACGCTGGCGTTCTCCGAGCATCTGCTCGGCCTCACGCCGCTGACGACACCGCTCCAATGGGCGGGCGCCTCGGCACTGACCGCCTACAACGTCGCGTTCCTGCTGTCGTTCCCGGCCTCGGCGTTCACCGCCTATCTGCTGTCTCTGCGGCTGACCGAACACAAGCCGGCTTCCTTTCTCGCGGGCCTGTACTTCGGGTTCGCGCCCTACAAGGCGAGTCAGCTCGCGCACCTGCAGATGTTGTGCGTCTACGCGCTGCCGCTGGTGCTGCTCGCCCTCCACGCGTATCTGGCGACGAGGCAACGCCGGTGGCTGGTGCTACTCGGCATTTCCTGGCTGCTCCTGGCGTCGACCTGCGGCTATTACCTCTTTTATGCTGCGGTCCTGATCGCGCTCTGGCTGGTGTGGTTCGGCCTTTCGGCCGTGGCTCGTCCCGCGGCGCTTCGTCTCAGCGCCGTCTTGCTGCTCTCGACCGTCCCGCTCGTGCCGGTGCTCTGGGGCTATTACACCATTCAGAGCGGATACGGGTTCACGCGGGACAGGGAGCAGATCGAGTCCTACAGCGCCGACGTGGCCGACGTGCTCGCGGCGCCTGGCCTCTCGCTCTGGAGCTCGGTTCTGCCGGCGGCCGAACTGGAGCGCGCGCTCTTCCCGGGCGTGTCGGTCCTCGTCGCCGCGCTGTTGGTCGCCGGTCTCCGGACGCGACGGCACGCAGCCACCGGCGCGTCGTGGCGCTGGAGTCTCCGGCTCGCCGCCGCGGCGACCGTTGCGAGCGGCTTCGCGGCAATCGCGGCCGTGCGGCCCATGACCCTGAACTTGGGATTCGCTGATGTCTCGCTGACACGGCCGCACAAGCCACTCGCCGTCACCTGCGTCCTCCTGCTCGCGAGCGCATGCCTCGCGCCTCCAGTTCGCCGTGCGTTCAAGACCGCGTCCGTGCCTGCCTTCTACTTCGCAGGCGCTGCGGTCACGGCGTGTCTCAGCCTGGGTCCCGAAGCGCAGGCCGGCGGATTCCGTTTCTGGTATCGGGCGCCATACGCGTGGCTCATGGCGCTTCCTGGCTGGAATGGCCTTCGCGTGCCGACGCGCTTCTGGATGCTGACGTCACTCTGTCTCGGCGTCCTGCTGGCCGTGGCGGTTTCGCGTCTGGCGTCGCGCTGGCCGGCATCCCGTCGCTCGATCTACGGCGTGGCCGCGTCACTCGTCCTGATGGACATCGCCATCCGGCCGATGCCGCTCGTCGATCCGCCACCGCCACTCGATCTCTCCGGTGAGGCGCCGGGCGCGGTCGTGGCCGAGCGCCCGATGGGCGACTACACGGTCGATGCCGCCGCGCTCTACCGCATGATTCAGCATCGCCGTCCGATCGTGAACGGATACAGCGGGCATTCGCCTCCGCACTACCGTCTCATCGAGCACTTCGAAAAGCAGGGCGATCGCGACACGCTGGCTCACCTGCGACTCGAGCGGCCAATCCTGAGCGTTAGGGACGGCCGCCCCGCGTCAATCGTGCCGGCCGCTCCCGTACGGAACGGCATCGATGAAGCCACGGTACCCTGCGCAGATGGGTCCAGCCCTGCGGCCGCCACTCTCAGGCGGTTGCGCGTTCACGTACGCGATCCAGGCGCCAGCGCCGATGTCACGCAGGCGCTGGAGGATGGCGTGCTCGTTTCGGGTTGGCAGAGCGGCGATCGTCAGACAGCAGGGGCGTCGCTCGAAGTGCTGGTCGAGGAAGCAGCGCCGATTTGTGCGGTGCAGCTCGAGCTCGGCGCCCGGCCACTCCACTATCCCAGGCGGCTCGAAGTCATCGCTGGCGGGCTGACCCAAGCCGACCCTGCGCGCTCGGTCTGGAGCGGCCCGACTGGCTTCCTCGCACTCACCGGTGCGACCCGCTGTGAGCGCACGGCGCCAATTGTGCTGCGGCTGCCGTCGGTGAGCACCAACCGTCTCCTCCTGCAGCTTCGCGAAGACGAACCCACCACGCCATGGTGGATCGCGGAGATCAGCGTGTGGGCGGCGCGGCCTGGGGGCTCCTGTCCAGACCCACTGATTCAAAGATGAGTGACCAGTGACGAGCGACGAGTTACCAGTCAGACTCGTTTCCGGTCTGATCGGCTGCAGGCTGCGGTTGGAGGCCGCGGGCCAACCAAGCCAGGTCAAGCGGGACGTGCGAGTGGACCGCCGCTTGCAAGTCGTGCAGAACTGGAGCGCGGAGGTCCAACAAGGACGCCAGAGCTTGTCGGTTTTGCGCCTTCGTTTGTCATCGGCGCAACGTTCAGCCATCCGGTGAGTCTCATGGCTGATCGGCTCGACGCCAGGCGTCCGCAACTCCAGGGTCGGTACGCCCGGGCTTACCTGGTTCTGGCGAGGAGGCGTGAAGCCATGCTGCGAGCACTGGTTCTGCTCACCGTCCTGCTGGCGTTGATTGGCGCCGCCACCGTGTACTCGATCTCCCGTCGAGGCCTGAGCACTCGTGTAGAGCCGAGTTACGTCGAGGTGCAACTGGCGCGCGCAATGCGCTACCTGGCCACGCCTGCAGAGATGCGCGACAAGAAGAACCCGATACCGGCGACGAAGGAAGCCGTCCAGGCCGGGCTCGAGCACTTCGCCGATCACTGCGCCATCTGCCACGCGAACGATGGCAGCGGCGACACGACAATCGGGAAGAATCTGTATCCGCGTGCGCCCGACATGCGCGCCGAGCCGACACAGTCACTCTCGGACGGCGAGCTCTTCGCGATCATCGAGCATGGCATTCGCCTCACCGGCATGCCGGCGTGGGGCAACGGCGGTCACGCCGGCGAGGAGCTCGGATGGCAGCTGGTGCATTTCATCAGGCATCTCCCACGCCTGTCGAAGGAAGAGATGGCGCACATGGAGTCGCTCAATCCGAAGACCGCGGCGCAGTGGAAAGAGGAAGAGGAGGAACGGCGCTTTCTCGAAGGCGGCGAGAGTCAGGCTCCGGCCTCGAAGCCGTCTCCGGAGAGCAAGCCGCACAAGCATTGAGATCGGCTTCGGTCTTCGGTCTTCGGTCTTCAGTCTTCCGCCTCCGCGCGAAGCGCTACGGCGGACAAGTCGGTCTATGGTCGCCCACTGGCTACATGCGAGAATCGGAAGGAACGTGCGGTTGCCAGACCGCGCGAGGAGATGACGAAGTGACACGACGTCGTGCGGTGTGGGTGATGGCGTGCGGGCTGCTGGGCACCTTGTCGGTCTCGAGCGCGCGCGCGCACGAGGGACACGATCACAAGGTCCTCGGCACGGTGACGATGGCGGCCGCCGATCGGGTGACGATCAAGACCCGGGACGCCAAGGAGGTGACCGTGCTGGTGACACCGGCAACCAGGGTGCTGAGAGACAAGCAGCCGATCAAACCCGAAGAGATTCCAATCGGCACGAGGGTTGTCGTCGCGGCGGTGATGGACAAGTCGGTGCTGAAGGCGAAGACGATCCAGGTCGCCAAGGCGCCGCCGGCCCCCGCCGACTGAGCGTCAGCGCCGATCGATTGAACGTGGATCCGTCCCTCGTGTTCCCACGCGATCACGGTGCGATCGGGACGCGCGAGCAGGCTCGCAAACCGGCCTGGACCGACGACGTGAGGCGGGCTTGCCATGGGTCTCTGGAGCACGATTCCGTCCGTGCCCGTCCAGGCCAGATCGATCGTGCGTCCGGCGGCGCTCAGCGCCGGGTCGACACCATCCGCCACGAGCCGCTCGGCGGGGCCCCCTGGACCGCGAAGACTTGCGTTCCACGTCGCTCTCTCGAGCGGCCAGCTGTGGTTGTCGGCCTTCGAAAGGTGCCGCGAGAGCGGCGACGAGCCAGGGAAGCCAGAACCGGAGGTGCATCCTGCGAGCCTCGAACCGTGCCGACGCCGGGGGGCCGAAGCCCCAGCCTCCTGGCGGCAGGCTATTGCGTTTCGAGGCGCTTGCTGTGGCCGCCGTGTCCGTGCTTGAGCGCCAAGTCGCGGGCGGTCATCTTGTCGGGCGATCGCACGTCGCGATCGGCGCCCGCCGCGAGGAGCGTGTCGATGGCGGCCGTGTCACCGAAGTCTATCAGGGCGGCGTGCATCAACGCGGTTTCGCCCTGCTGGTCGACCTGATTGACTGAAGCACCGAGCGAGAGCAGGAGACGAAGCATCGCGACATCGTTGCCGGCCACGGCCATGAAGAGCGGAGGCGTCCCGAGCTCGCCGAGTTCGTTGACATCCGCGCCGCTCGAGGCGAGATACTTGACCATCGCGAGATCGTGCTGAACGGTCGCGAGCTCGAGCGGCGTCGCGAAGATGATGCCGGCGATCGACAACTTGCGCGGCAGCTTCGCGCCGCGATCGAGCAGCAGGGCGACTTTCTCGGTCTCGCCCGACCAGATGGCGTACAACATCGGCGACGGCCGGCCCTTGGCGCCGGCCGAGGCGCGGCCGGGCGCGGCCGGCGGCATCTCCGGCGACGCGCCCGCATCGAGCAGGAGCCGCATCGACTCGATGGCGCCGCGATGATTTGCCGCAATCATCACCGCCGTGTGTTTCGAGTCGGAGACGGCCTTCGCATTCGCGCCGTTCGCGAGGAGCAGGCGTACCTTGGCCGGATCGTGAGCGGCCATCATCAGCAGCGTGGTGCCGCGCGTCGTGCGGCTGTTGGGATCGAGCCCTGCAGCGACGAGCGCCGCCAGCTCATCGCGGGTGCCAAACAGCGCAACGCGCATCCAGGCGGCATCGCCGTTCGCCGGTGGCGCCGCGGCCCGCATGGCCGGTCCCGCGGCCGGCGAGGCGAGCGTCGCGTTCGGCACGACAATCGGAAGTGCCTGCATGATCGCCATGGCCGCCCATGCCGTCGCCATGCACGACGTGATCTGATCGCGCCCGTGCGGGAACCCGGTCTCGAAGTACGGCGGGCTCACGAGATCCTGTTCGTGCACACGGGTTCGAACCAGCCACGACCCGTCCGGCTTCTGCGCGTTCAACAGGAAGCGCAGCCCCTTCTGCCACGCCGGGTCCGCGGTCGGCAGCCGGCCGGCGCGATTGAGCGCCACGAGCGTTTCACCCGTGGCATAGGCCTCGCTCGCCAGGGTCGGCAGCTGCGACCAGCCGCCGTCGGGACGCTGTTCGGCGAGTGTCCGATCGACGAAGGGCCGGAGCGCGGCGGCGTCCTGTCCCGTCCACGCCAGGCCGAACAACTGGAAGTTGCGATCTTCCGTGTCTCGCACGCGTGCCTGCTGCAACCGCGTTCGAGCCCGTCCGACCGCTGCTCGCGTGTCATCGGCGTGCGAAGCCGAGGCGTGCTCCTGGAGGGCGCGCACGGCAATCGCAGTCGCGGTGACGGGACTGAAGGACTGCGGCGGCCGCTGATCGATGGTGATCCAGGAGCCGTCGCGCTCCTGCCGGTTGGCGAGGGTACGGGCGTACACCTCGGTGGCCAGACTCGGCGCGACGCCCGACTCGCGCGCGGCCACCAGCCAGGAACCCGTGGACATCGCGGGATCGATCTGGAGCGCGGCGGTGACCGCGAGGTCCAGGTTGTCGAGCGTCTTGAAGGTCGATGCCGTGCTCGCTCTCGCGGCCGCCTCGTCGAACGGCACGCCTCGTTCCTTGGCCAGGCGGAGCGTCGAAAGAATCAGGCCCTGGTGGTGGCAGGAGAAGCACGACTGCTTGCGTTCCCACGTGGCGGCGGTCGACTGCAGAAGAACCACGGCCTTCCCCGCCTTCGCCCGCAACTCCGCGTCCGACGGAACCTCCGGCGCCTGGCGTGCAGCGAGCGTGCAGGTCAGAAGGCCCGCCGCACACAGGACTCCCACGAGCGTGACGTGCTTCACGGCCGGCGCTCCTTTGATTGATGAGTGGCGTCAATCTACCACGACCGGTCGCGCTCGCACTCGCGTGCCCGGGACATCGGCGTTCGTTGCTACCATTGGGGACGTGGCTATGAACGAGCGCGCGTTCTTCACCGAGAAGCCGGAAACCCGTCAGGGCCGCCATCAGTGCCCACGGTGCAAACGCACCGGCGACTACGCCGTCCGGTGGGTCCGCCGCGCCAAGAAGGACCGGCTGCCGCCAGGCGCGGACGACGAGGACCGGGCCCGCTTCGCCAAGCTGCGCGACTACGTGCTCCGTCTCGACGACGAGGTGACGTGCAAGGCGTGCGGGAAACGCTTCGAAATCCCGTCGCAGCACTCGCTGATGTTCGTCGAGCAGCTCACGGGACTGCCCAACGACGAAGAACTGGAACGCGAGATTGCGGCCGCGGCCGGGGAGACGGACGCCACGCAAGAAAATAAGCCCACGCTGCCCGCGCGGTTCACGCGCCGGCCGACGGGGTGGAAGTGAAGCGCACGAAGTCGGAAGTAGAAGTGTGCGTGTCCGGGACGGAGTGTCCGGGAACGTGCGAACACCCCTCCTGAACCGCTCGACTCCCGCCACCCGTAATGGCATCTCGCCTGCAGGTGCGCGGCCGGGGGCACCATGTCGTTCTTCCAGGACATCCGCCATGGGCTGCGGACGCTCGGACGCGTGCCCGGCCTGGTCGTGGTTGCGCTCGTCACGCTGGCGCTGGGCATCGGCGCCAACACCGCCATCTTCAGCGTCATCTATTCGGTCCTGCTGAAGCCGCTCGTCTTCCCGCAGCCCGATCGGATGCTGCAGGTGTGGATGGCGTTCCCGGACCGCGGCATCGAACGGACCTCGTGGTCCCACGGCAACTTCTGGGACGCGCGCGACATGGTCACCGCGTTCGACGCGCTCGGCGCGGTCGACTTCGAGACCGTGAACCTGACGGGGCGCGGCGATCCCGATCAGTTGGACGCGGTGCGCGTGAACGCGGGGTTCTTCCGTGTCCTCGGCGTCGCGCCCGTCGCCGGCCGCGTGCTGCGAGAGGGCGAAGACCAGCCCGGCGAGGACGCCAACCTCGCCATCCTCTCGCATCGTGCCTGGACCCGCCGCTTCAACCAGGACCCGAACATCGTGGGACGCACGGTCATCCTCAACGGCGTCGCGCACGAGGTCATCGGCGTCATGCCGGCCGGGACGCCGTTTCTCGATTGGACCGACGTCTTCCGGCCGCTCGTGCGCACGCCCGACGCCCAGCGGGGGAGCTGGGAACTGTTCGGGGTGGGCCGCTTGAAGCCCGGCGTCAGCATCGAGGCCGCCCGCAGCGACCTGCAGCGTGTCAACCGCCTGCTCGCGGAGCGCTATCCCGAGACGAACAAGGGCATGAGCGGCAACGTGGCTCCGCTCAGTCAGCTCGTGGCCGGCGACAACACCCGGCGTGCGCTCTGGGTGCTTCTGGGCGCGGTCGCGTTCCTCCTCCTCATTGCCTGCGTGAACCTGACCAACCTGCTGCTCGCGAAAGGAGCGGGCCGCGCGCGCGAGATGGCGCTCCGGGCGGCGCTCGGCGCCAGCCGGCGGCGCATCGTGCGCCTGCTGGTCGCCGAGTCGCTGGTCCTGTCGGTCGTCGGTGCGAGCCTCGGCGTGCTGCTCGCCATCTGGTGCCTCGACCTGTTGCGCGCGAGCAGCGCCTGGGGCATTGCCCGGCTCGACGAAGTCGAGATCAACGGCTGGATCCTGGCGTTCACGACCGTCGTCGCAGCCACGACGGGCCTGCTGACCGGCCTGGCGCCGGCGATGCAGGCGGCGCGTGGCGAGCTGTCCTCAGCCCTGCGCGAAGGCGAGCGAGGCGTGGCGGGCACGCCGCGTCAGCAGCGGCTGCGATCGGTGCTGGTCGGCGCCGAAGTCGCGTTGACGCTCGCGCTCCTGGTGGGCGCCGGCCTGCTTCTCAGGAGCTTCTCGGCGCTCCTGCGCGCCGATCGCGGGTTCCAGACCGAGCGCCGCGTCCTGGTCGAGCTCAATCTGCCGGTGTCGTACGGCGAGCACGAGGGCAAGCCGGCCATGCAGTTCGCGCGCGACTTCGAGGAGCGTCTGCGAACCCTGCCGCACATCGTGTCGGCCGCGGTGGTCAGCGGCCGTCCCATGAGCCCCGGCAGCACCGGCATGGGCATCGTCGCGGCCGAGCGACCCGACGCGACGCGTGAGATTCCGTGGGCGAGCTGGCGGCTGATCACCAAGGACTACTTCAAGACGATGGGCGTGCCGCTCCTCAGGGGACGCACGTTCGACGAGACCGACATCATCGAGAAGCCGTGGCGGGTCATCGTCAGCCAGCGGCTGGCCGAGCAGCTGTGGCCGGGCGAGAACCCGGTGGGACGGCAGGCGCTGCTGTGGAAGGGCCAGGGCAACCGCCCTGCCGAAGTGATCGGCGTCGTCGGCAACATGCGCGAGCGCGGGCTGTCGGAGCCCCCCACGCTCGCGGTCTATCTGCCGGCCTACGGCGCCGGCATGGGCCACATGTTCTTCGCGATTCACACGACCGCACCCAAAGAGGCGCTCGTGCCGATGCTTCGCGCCGCCCTGTCCGCGATCGACCCGCAGCTTCCGCTCGCCAACGTCCAGACACTCGAGGAGATCGTGCACGAGTCGACCGCGACACGCCGGTTCACGCTGCTGCTCCTGGGCGCGTTTGCCGGGCTCGCGTTGATGCTCGCGCTCGTCGGCATCTACGGCGTCATGTCGTACTCGGTGTCGCGCCAGACTGCGGAGATCGGGGTCCGGATGGCGCTCGGCGCCGATCGCGCGAGCGTCATGCGTCTCGTGCTCGTCCAGGGACTGCGGCCGGTCGCGATCGGCATCGCCGTCGGCCTCGCCGGCGCGTTTCTGCTCTCGCGCTTCATCGCCACGCTGCTGTTCGGCGTCACGCCCCGCGATCCGCTCACCTACGTTCTCGTCGCCGCCCTGCTCCTCGCCACCGCGGTCATCGCCTGCATCGTGCCCGCACGCCAGGCCCTGCGGATCGACGTCGTTTCAGCGCTGAGGGCCGAATAGCGCGACGCTCATGGATTGTCTCGCCAGGATTTGCGATTCGCACTTCGCACGCTCGCGGCGGGCCGTCGATCCCGGCACCACGCTGCGCAGCGACTGACCAGATGTCGATCAGTGCTGCCGGCTGGATTTGCGTGACGTGCGGGATCGAATATCCGCCGGCGCCCACACCGCCGGCCCGGTGTCCGATTTGCGAGGACGATCGGCAGTACGTCGGCGCCGGAGGACAGGAGTGGACCACGCTCGAGCAACTCCAGGCGTCGCGCCGGAACACGATCGAGCTCGAGGAACCGGGCGTCTGGAGCATTCACACGACGCCGCCGTTTGCCATCGGCCAGCGCGCGTATCTCGTCAAGACCCCGGAGGGCAACCTGCTTTGGGACTGCGTGTCCTTGATCGATGGAGACACCATCGATCAGGTGCAGCAGCTGGGTGGTGTCCGCGCAATCGCCGTCTCACACCCGCACTACTACTCGACGATGGTGGGGTGGAGCCGGGCGTTCGGCACGTGTCCCATCTGGATCCACGATGACGACCGTGCGTGGGTCGCGCGACCCGGCGAGCCAGTCACGCACTGGACGGGCGAGCGGCACGCGCTGTTCGCCGGCCTCACGCTCGTACACTGCGGCGGCCACTTTCCCGGCTACCAGGTGCTTCACTGGCCGGACGGGTGCTCGGGCAAGGGCGTGCTCTTCGCGGGCGACCAGCCGCAAGTGTGCATGGACCGGCGATGGGTCAGCTTCATGTACAGCTATCCGAACTGGATTCCGCTCGATGCCCGCGCCGTGCGCCGCATCACGCGCACGCTCGGCCCGCTTCCGTTCGACCGGCTCTACGGCGCCTTCGGCCGCCACCTGTTGCACGACGCCAAGGGCGCCATCGCCCGCTCGCGCGATCGGTATCTCGCGGCCATAGGCGCCACTCGCGACGAGGCGTGAGGCGAGCGCGTTTCACTTCGCGTCGTGGAAGATGACACCGAGCGTGTGGCGGTGCCCCGATCGCAGCCGGCTCACGCCGTGGCGCATGTTGACGCGGTAGGCGCCGCGCGTCCCCTGCACCGGGCGATTGTGCACCGCGAAGATCACGCCATCGCCGCGTCGCAGCGGCACGACCTCCGCACGTGACTGCATGCGCGGCCGCTGCTCGACCAGCACGAACTCGCCGCCGGTGAAATCCTCGCCGGGCTCGGAGAGCAGCACGGCCACCTGCAGCGGAAACGCGAGAACGCCATACAGATCCTGGTGGAGTGCGTTGAAGTCACCCTCGCCATATTGCAGCAGCAGCGGGGTTGGCCGCTTCTGGCCGGCCGCGTGGCACCGTTCGATGAACCCGGCGAGCGCCGGCGGATAGCGGACGTCGATCCCCAACGACTCGTTCCACCGGTTCGCAATCGGCGCAAGCCTCGGATAGAGCGCTTCACGGAGACCGCTCACCAGTTGCGGCAGCGGGTACGCGAAGTATTTGTATTCACCACGCCCGAAGCCATGGCGCGCCATGACGATGTGGCTGCGGAACTGGCGATCGTCCGGATAGATCGCGGCAATGTCCTCGCATTCGTGGCGGGTCAACAAGCCGCCGAGCATCGCCCAGCCGTGAGCATCGAGGTGCGTCGCAACCGCCGTCCAGTCGTAGCTCTCGACGTGGCCGCCGACGCCGGCTTCAGCAGCCTGCAGCATCGTGACCGCCCGGCTCATGCCGCGCCCTCGCGCTCGAGCAGACTCCGCTTCCGGTCCACGCCCCAGCGATAGCCCGAGAGCGAGCCGTCCGTCTTCACGACGCGGTGGCAGGGAATCGCGACCGCGACGGGGTTCGCGGCGCATGCCTGGGACACCGCCCGCGCGCCATGCGTCGCGCCGATGCGCGCCGCCACTTCGGCGTAGGTGGCCGTCGAGCCCGCCGGAATTTGCCGCAGCGCCCGCCACACGCGCTGCTGGAACGCCGTGCCGCGAATGTCGAGCGGCATGTCGAGTCCGACGGCCGGCGCTTCGACGAAGCCGATCACCGTCGCGACCGTCCGCTCGAAGCCGGCATCTCCGCCGACGAGCGACGCGCGCGGGAAACGATCCTGGAGATCGCGCACCAGCGCATCCGGATCGTCGCCGAGCAGGATGGCGCAGATGCCTTTCGCGCTGCGGGCCACGAGAATCGAGCCGAGCGAGCACTGCCCGACGGCGAACCGGATTTCGGTCCGGGCGCCGCCCGATCGATAGTCGGTCGGCGTCATGCCCAACACTTCCCCGGCGGTTTCGTAGAAGCGTCCGCCGGAATTGAACCCCGCATCGTAGATGGCTTCGGTCACGGTCTTCCCCTTCTCTCGCAGCTCGTCGCGGACGCGCGCGCTGCGGTGCGCGTTTGCGTAGTCCCTGGGCGTCACGCCGGTCACGGCCTTGAAGACGCGGTGAAAGTGGGAGCTGCTCATCCCCGCGCGCCGCGCGAGCGCCCCGAGGCTGGGCATCTCCGCTGCGCCTTCGATCGCGCGGCAGATTTCGGCGATCTTCTCCGCTCGCTGGCGCTCGAGCGGCTGGTCCGGCTTGCAGCGGCGGCACGGACGGAACCCGGCGCGCTCGGCCTCGGCCGCCGTGCGATGAAAGCGCACGTTCTTCGCGTTCGGCCGCCGCGAGCCGCAGGACGGACGGCAGTAGACGCCGGTCGTCACGACGGAGTAGTAGAACGACCCGTCGGCCCGGCGATCGTGTGTGACGATGGCGCGCCACCTGGGATCGCGCTCGGTGGCCCCATCGCTCGGCTGGCGCATCGTTCTCGAGGCGTTCATCGTGTGTCTCCTGGGCGACCCTCGTGCCTCACCAAGGATCGCGCATCCCGAGGCCGCCGGCACTCCGCCTCTTGCTCTCGAATTCAGTCGAAGGCGGCAGAGTCGGCCTGGCCGAGAATCGCTCCCGGTGCACGAGCGACGCGCTCAGTTGGGCTCTCAGCCGTGAAGAATCGCGTCCGCGGATTTCGCGGAATTTGGCGGATTGGCTAGCGCCACTGGTGCCCACATCGATGGAACCCATGCATGTGGGTCTAGGTGGACCGCGAACCGGCGGGCCGGCCGCAAAGCGGCGGCCCGGTTAGCTTCGGTCGTAGAAGGCAGGCGGCTCGATGCCGAGCGCGCGGAGGTACACGTAGCCCTGGCCGCGGTGATGAATCTCGTTGTCGATCCAGTAGAACAGCAGGCCGTGGATGACGCCTTCGTACATCCCGAACGCCGTATCCACTTCTTCGAAGCGCCCGGGTGGAATCTGCGGCCACAAGGTGTCGATGCGGCGCGTGGTGTCGTCCCACAACTGGAGCAGCGCGTCGCGCGTCTCTGGCCCTTTGGCGCCGGAATGGTGGAGGAGCTGGCCTTCCCTGTTCCACTCGCGCGTGGCGATGCCGTCGATGCCGGCCCGTGCCATCGAGATCATCTCCAGGGCCATCGAGGCGAACGGGCGCATGCCGCCGACCGAGAAGGTGAAGAGCTGGTCTTCGGGGAACGCTTCGATGACGCGGCGCGTGACGCGTCGATGTCCCTGCCAGTGATCCAGGAGCGCGGCGGTGGGAAGCGCGAACGCGGACGAGCGATTCTCGGCTGGCACGATGGCCTCCGTTCGAAAAAGCGGCACGATCATCCGTGACGCGACATGACAGTAGCGCGTGATATATGACAGTGAGTGTCATAATTCGCGGGCGATCATCGTTCACCGCATCGTCGTCATGAAAGCCGAACGGCTGCTCTCCGTCCTCCTGCTGCTCCAGGCCCACGGGCGGCTTCAGGGCCGGGTGCTGGCCGAGCGGCTCGAGGTCTCCGCGCGGACGGTGCATCGCGACATGGAAGCGCTCGGGGCGGCCGGTGTGCCGGTGTTCGCGACGCGCGGCGCGCAGGGCGGGTGGCAGCTCGACGAGACGTGGCGCACGCGCGTTCCGGGCCTGGACGAGGCCGAGCTGCGGTCGCTCTTGATGGCGCAGCCCCGGGCCATCGGCGATCCACGTCTCGCCGCCGCCGCCGAGCGCGCGCTCGGCAAGCTCCTGGCGGCAATGCCCCAGCCGCTCCGCGATCAAGCGGCGTCGATTCGGCAGCGGCTTTATGTCGATCCGACGGGATGGCGTGGCGCGACCGAGAAGCTGTCGGCACTGCCAGTCGTGCAGGATGCGGTGTCACGCGACCGTCAGCTGCGGATTCGATACCGCCGGGCGGGCGGCGATGGTGTCGAACGTACCGTCCATCCGCTCGGCCTCGTCGCCACCCGGACGACCTGGTACCTCGTAGCGCGCGGAGTGGGGTCGGGTGACCCCCATTCGGCCGGCTTCCGGACGTACCGCGTCTCGAGAATCGAGGAGGCCATCGTCCTCGACGCCGCGTGCGAGCGCCCGGCCCGCTTCGATCTCGCCGCTCACTGGAAGGCGACGACCGCGCAGTATCGCGAACAGCGCTACACGGCGACGCTGCGTCTCGCGCCCGCCGCCGCCGACGTGGTGAGGACGTGGTGCGACGTCGTGTCAGGCCAGGCACACGAGCGGCCGGACGGCGACGGCTGGATCACGCTCATCGCGCGATTCGACAGCGAGGCCGACGCGTGCTTTCTCGTCCTCGGACTCGGAGCGCGGGCGGAAGCGCTCGGTCCGGCCAGCCTGAGGGCGCTCGTCGCCCGCGAGGTGGCCTCGGCCTTCGAGCGGCTCGAGCGTCCCGCAGCACCTCGACGAGATCCACGCACGTCGCGCGCCGCACGAAGACCGCGCTGACCGCGGTCGGGTGCTTTCTCGTGATCGTCAGGAAGGGGAAAAGGCACCCGACCCCATTTCGACACAGGGGATCAATCGTGGCGGAGCGCCACCAGCGGGTCGACGCGCGAGGCGCGGCGGGCTGGCAGCCAGCCGGCGAGGGCACCCGGCGGAGCGTCCGCAGCGCCTGCCGGAGATCGCTGGCCAGATGCATCGGAAGGAGGCCCGGGCGACGCGCCGAAACGTTATCTCGCGAGCGACTTCAACACGTCGATCGGCAGGCGCGTCCCGGCGCGCGCATTCGCGCTCCGGATGCGATCTGGCGTCAGCCCGTGATCGCGCAACATGATCAAATCCTCATACGGAAGGGTGTCGTACCCGAGGGCCTTCAATTCCTTCATGTACTCCGCCGAGACGCCGTGATCCCGCAACCGAATCAGCGCGTCCAGGGGGAGCTTGGCATAGCCGAGCGACGCCATCTCGCGCACGAACTCGACGCTGACGCCATGGTCCCGCGCCCGAATCAGCGCGTCGATGGGAAGCTTGGCATACCCGAGCGACGCCATCTCGCGCACGAACTCGACGGAGACACCATGGTCTCGCGCCTGGACGAGCTCGTCGATCGAGAGCGTGTACCCAAGCTGTTGCAGGTCGCGCACGTACTCGGGTGACACGCCGTGATCCTTGGCGCGCACGAGCTGCTCGAGCGGCAGACTTGCGATATCCGGCTTCACCCAGCGCCCGCACGAACTCGGGGCTCACGCCGTGATCCCTGGCGTTGACGAGCGCGGCCATCGGCAGCGAGCCATAGCCGGCCTCGCGCATCGCCCGCACGAACTCGGCGCTGACGCCGTGGTCGCGCGCGTTACGAAGCTCGTCGGCGGACAGGCCTTTGTAGCCCTCCTCGGCGAGAGCTCGCACGTAATCTGGTGTGACGCCGTGGTCGCGCAGCTCGATGAGCGGCGGCAGCTTGCCGAGCTTGTATCCGAGCGCGCCCATCTCGCGCAGATACGTTAGGTGGACGCCGTGCTGCCCGGCGCGCACGAGCTCGGCCGTCGTCGTCTTCGAGTAGCCCTGCTTGTTCAGCTCGTCGATGAATTCGTACCCGACGTCGTGACGCGCCAGCTGGTACTGCTCGGACGGCGTCGGCTGGGAGAAGCCGCGCTTGGCGAGTTCGCCGCCGAAGGCCGGATTGGGCGTGAACGAGAACGTGCCGGCGCCAACCCCCTGTTTGATCACGCCCTCGAAGGTGAACGTGCCGGCGTCGCGGCGCAGCCGGAACTGCACCGGTCCTCCCGCGCCCGACAGCTGTGCCGCCGTGAGCCCTTCCAGCCGATCGATCCGGACGTTGGAGCCGGAGGATGAATTGCGCTCGACGAGCCTGAGATGGACCGTCCCCTCTGTGCTGGTCGGACGGATCTCCCACGTGCCCGGCGCTGCGTCTTGGGTCAGACCCATGGCCGCTGAGGCACCGCGGACCAGGCTGCGCGCATCCTTCACCGTGGTTTTCACCGACTTCAGGTAGGCCTCACCAGGCCGTCCTGGTCGTGCGCGAACGTGCCGGCCGGCGCGGCGACCGAATCCGCGTCGCGTTGCGCGGCGGCCGTCGCCGGCGTGAACGTGGCCAGCGGATACAGCAGCATCGCCGCGAGGAGCGCAGTCGCCAGGCGCGCCCGAGGTGCGGGAACACTCCGGTTTCGCGCGGCATCGAGCGCGGCGAGCAGCCGGCCCTCGATCTGATGCCGCCGGGCCATGCCGACCGCGAGCGCCGGCGCGCGGTGGTTCCCGAACCAGTACGCGATCTCGAGCAGGTGCCCGGCGTATTCGCGCGCTTCGGTCCCCGCGGCAATCACCCGATCGTCGCAGGCGAGCTCGCGCTCGATGCGGAGCCGCCGCGCCACCCACCAGGCGGCTGGATGAAACCAGTAGATGGCGCACGCGGCCGCGGCCAGCGTCTGCGTCAGACAGTCGTGGCGCGCGACGTGCGCGAGCTCGTGGAGCACGACGGCTCGGCGGCGATCGCCGGTCCACGTATCGGCGACCGCCGGAATGACGATCGCCGGCCGCCGCGTCCCGAAGGCGACCGGGACGTTGCGCTCGCGGCTGCGCAGCAGCCGCACGGGGCGGCGAACGCCCATGCGCCGCGCACACTCCTCGACGAGTTGCAGCCATGCCGCATCGTCGACTGGCGAAGCCTGACGAGCGAACTGCCGCAGCCTCCAGCGCTGCACGAGCAACAGCAGCGTGACGACACCACGCCCACCACGTACCCCGGCGGCGATCGCCGTGAGCCAGGAGATGCCGCTGGTGCGAAACGCGGACAGCGGTGAGTCGCCTGCTGGGTCGGCTGGAGCGAGCGGACCCGACGCAGCCTGGGATTCGGATGGCGCGAGGACCGATGGCACGCTCGGCACCGGTGCCGTGCTGGATGGTGGCCGCGGGAATCGGCACGGCCCACTCGGGCAGCACGACCGATCCCAACGGCAGCGCGAGCAGACCCGCGATTGCGAGCGTCCACACGAGATGGCGCGTCGCCGCAGACGCCCGCCGCGACAGTGCGAGCTGGACGAGCGAGACGACGCCGACGAACACGGACGCCTTGAAGACGATCCAGAGCGCGGCGGATACGGTGAAATCGACTGCGAAGGTGCTCATCGCTCGTCCCCTTGCTCTCGCGCCCGCTTCAGCAGCTGGCTCAGATGCCGGTACTCCTCGGCCGAGAGCGGCGCCGACGTCACGTCGAGCAGCGCCGCCATGGCCGAACCGGTCGAATTGTCGAAGAACGTGTGCAGCAGCTGCTTCAGCGCCGACCGGCTCGCGTCCTCGGGCTTCAATGCGGGGAAGTAGACGTAACGAGGCCCCTCGTACTCCCGCGCGAGCAGCCCGCGGTCGATCATGATCTCCAGCAGCTTGCGCACGCTGGACGGGCTCGACGCATCTGGCAGCTCGGCGCGGATCTCTTCGACCGTGGCGCGGCGACGGCGGTACAGGATCTCCATGATCTGGCTTTCGCGGCGCGTGAGATCGACGTGGGTCACGTTCGGCATGAAGCGGCCTGAGATGGCGGGAGCGTTGGCGGCGAATAATTTCGCCTATCGCGAATATATTCGCGCAGCCCGACGCTGTCAACCCCGCTTCGTTCCCGGAAGGCCCGAGGCGCTACTCGCGACGCAGAACCTCGGCGGGATCCAGCCGAGCCGCGGCCCTCGCCGGGACGAGACATGCCGCGAGCGCGACGAGGACGAGCAACAGCGGAACGGCGGCGAACGTGAGCGGGTCGGTCGGGCTCACGGCATAGAGGACGCCGGCCGTGAATCGCGTGATGCCGAGCGCCACGAGGCAGCCGAGAGCGATGCCGACGAGCGCCAGCGTCGCGCCCTGTTTGAGGACCATGAACACGACCTCGCGCGGCCGCGCCCCGACGGCCAATCGAATGCCGAGCTCGCGCCTGCGTCGCGCGACCGCGAAGCTGACCACGCCGTAGACGCCGAGCGTCGCGATCGCCAGCCCGATCGTGCCGGCGGTGGCCGACAGCATCCACATCAACCTCGGCACGATCAACGCGTCGCTCACGTGGCGTTCCATCGTCCGGACGTCGAAGACCGCGAGCGATCGATCGACGGCTCGAATCGCTTCGCGCACGGACGCCACGAGCGAGGTCGGCGAGCCGGCGGTCTTGACCACGAGCGTCACGCCCCGCGGGGTTTCTCCGGCGGTGACTCGCTCAGAATCGGCAGATAGATCGACGGCCGCGGGTCCTCGGCGATCGAGCGCGACTTCGCCGTGGCCACCACGCCGACGATGTCGAGCGCCTTCCCGTCGCCGAGGATTCGGTGGCCGACGGGGGAGCGATCGGGAAACGCCGCGCGCGCGAACGCGTCGTTGACGATCACTGGACGTCCGGCGAAGGCGTGCTCGCGGCCCACGTCCCGTCCCGCCACGACCTGAATGCCCATCGTGGCGAAGAAGTCGGGACCGACCGTATAGATGTCCGTGCGTATCCGCGGCGACGCCGGATCCTTGGCGTGCTCGGCAGGGACGAACGTCGAGTTGCTCACGATCAGGGTGAGCGGCACGCTGCTCGTCAACGTGACCGACTCGACCCCCGGAACGCTGCGGGCGCGGTCGAGGACCTCCCGCAGCAGCTGACGGGACCGATCGTCGGTTCGTCCATCCAGGCCGGGATCGAACGCCAGGAGGAGGAGATTCCGCGTCTTCGACCCCGACATCGACGGTGCGGCTCGCCTGCAGGCTGCGCAGGAAGAGTCCCGTGCACAGGAGCAGCACCGTGCAGACCGCGACCTGGACGACCACGAGGCCGCTGCGCAGACCGAAGCGGCCCGCGGTCTCGGGCCCCCGCGCGCCGGCCTTGAGATCGGTCACGAGATCCGGCGACGTCGCACGGAGCGCCGGCACCAGACCGAACACGACCCCGGTCGCCATCGAGAGCGCCACCGAGAACAGCAGCACGCGGGCATCGGGGGCAATCGTCAGGTCGAGCGGCCATCCGAGCGGCGTGCGGATCAGGCCGGCGAGCGACGAGACGTAGCTCGCGATCAGCCATCCGCCCGCGCCACCGAGGAGCGCCAGGAGCAAGCTCTCGGTGAGCAGCTGCCGCACGAGCCGCGCACGGCTGGCGCCGAGCGCCATGCGGGCGGCAATCTCGCCGCGGCGGACCGACGCCCGGCCGAGGAGCAGGTTCGCAACGTTGCTGCAGGCCATCAGCAGGACGAGGATCGTCGACGCCATCGCCACCGAGAAGGCCCCGAGTGCCAGCGTCCGCAGCCGTGAATCGATCTGTCCCGCCCGTTCGAGATGGAAGCCCCGCTCGGCGCCGCGGCCATGCGCGGCGTTCAGCGTCTTGGCGAGCACGTCGAGCTCCGCACGCGCGGCCGCGAGGTCGGCGCCGGGATCAAGCCGTCCGACCGCCGACAGCCAGAACCGCCTCCGGTTCTGGGTGACCGGTCCGGAGCGCGCCTCGACCTCGTCGATCATCGAGAACGGGATCCAGAAGGCCGGCACGACGCCCACGTCCGTCCCGCGGAAGCTGGCGGCCGTGACGCCGACGACCGTGGCCGGTCGCCGGTTGATCGTGACCGGCCGGCCCACGATGCCCGGGTCGCCGGCGAAATGGCGCTGCCACAAGTCGTGGCTGAGCACGATCATCGGCGCCTCTCCGCGCGAGTCGTCTCGCTGCGGGTCGAAGCCGCGTCCCACCGCGAAAGCGGGCTTCACGACGTCGAAGTAGTTCGCCGTCACGAGCGCGCCCCAATGCCGCTGGGGCTCGCCGCCGAGGCCCAGCGACGCCGGGAGCAGTGGATCGGCGGCCGCCAGCCCCGCGAAGGCGTGCGCGTCGCCGGAGATCGAGGAAATCCAGATACGACAGCTCGCTGCCGGCCTCGCGCGTGCGCAGGTCGACCTCGGACAGCTGCATCAACCGGCCGGGATCGTCGACCGGAAGGGTCTTGAAGAGCGCGAAGTTGAGGATGGCGAAGATCACCGAGCAGGCGCCGATGCCGAGCGCGGAGGACGAGACGGCGATGGCCGCGAACCCGGGCGCGCGCCGCAGCGTTCGCAGCGCGTATCGGAGGTCCTGCGCGAGCGCATCGAGCCACGCCGTGCGCCAGACCGATCGGACGTCCTCGGCGACGAGCGTCCGATTGCCGAACGCCCGGTGAGCGGCGTCGCGCGCCTCGTCCGCCGTCATCCCGGCTGCTCGCTGCTCTTCTGCCTCGAGCTCGAGGTGCGCGCGGATTTCACGCTCGATGTCGCGATCGCGCTGGTTCCGGCCGGGTCTGCGCCGCTGTCGCCACCACATCTGACGTCTCCTGGGCGGGCCGCACGACTCCGCAGTGCGAGGGTAGTTACTCTACTACCGATCGGGTTGGTGATGGTAGATGTTCGACCCTGAAGATGAAACGCCGCGCGGCACCGGCTCAGCGGCCGGTCACGCCGGCAGCTTCTTCATCCAGTTCGCCAGGACGACGATCGGGGTCCTGCCACTTTCGACGGCGGCGTTGAGCAGGAACCGGCCGTCGCGAGCCACCGCATACTGCGGCTTGTTGCCCAGGACGTTCGTGCCGGTGGCGAGGTGGGTCTGGAACAAACGCGTCGGCGGCTTCACGACCGGCGATGCACCGGCGAGCGCGATCGACACGGCCATCATGGCGCCGTCCGGCGCGACGTAGAAGATCTCCTTGCCGTCCCCCGACCAGCGGACTTGCGTGCCGCCGGCGGTCGAGATCTGCGTGCGCGCTCGTCCCTCGGGAAACGACTGGACGAAGACGTCGCGGCGATCGCCTTGGTTGGACACGAAGGCCACCCATCTCCCGTCCGGCGAGAACTGTCCTTCGGTTTCGTCGGCCGGCGACTGGGCAACCGTCACCTCGCGACGTTCCCCGCGAGTCGGCACCGCCACCAGATCCGAGCGACTCTGCGGATTCGCGCGCCGGATCAGGATGTACTCGCGATCGCGCGTCCATGAGAGCACCTGCCCGGTCTCGCCGCTGGCAAACAGCGGCTCCGCCTTCCCACCGTTCAGCGCCTGCCTCGCCGGGCCGCCGCTGCCGAATCGACGCGATTGGAACACGACGTGCTGGCCGTCGGGATCCCAGAGCGGATGCGCGTCGGCCGGCTCGCCGTCCGTGATGCGACGCGCCAGGTTGCGCGCGAGCTCGATCACCCAGATGTCGTTGTCCCCCGTGGGCTGACGGAACACGACGACGCTCTGCTCGTCGGCGCTCAATTCCGGCGACGCCAGGAAGTCGGTTTCGGGCTCGCCGACCGCGCCGAGCACTGCGCCCTGCCGGCTCACCCACATCAACTGGCGCCGTTGTGCGGTCCCGGCGCGATACGCCAGCACGCCGGTGGCCGAGACGGAGAACGAGGTCGCGCCGCCGAGTCCCTGAGCGATGACGACCGGCTCACCTTGCACGGCGCCCGATGCGGCGTCGAACGGGTAGGCCTGCAGGGCGCCTTGTCTGATCGCGAGCAGCCGGTCTGGTGCGGCGAAGCGGCCGGCACCTGCTCCATCGTTCGGCAGGACGCGCACCGGCGCGGTCCTGTCGAGCGAGCCCAAGTAGATGCCGTTCGTGTCGGGCTTGCCGAGCGCCGACGAGAACAGGAACCGTTGGCCGTCGGGGAGGAACTGGGGCAACCGATGGCCGGGACCGCTCGCCGGCATCGACCTCGGTCACGCGCTCCGCCGAGCCGCCGCGGGTCGACACGCGCATGATCGGAGCATTGACGCCGGGCACGAACAGGATGACGCCGTCACGGTTCCACGCGCCGCCGCGGGCGTTGGGGACATCGGTCAGCGCGATGCGGCGTCCCACCGCCGACGTCGATTCGCTGCAGCTTGTCCTTCGCGAAGAACCCGAGGGTGCGGCCATCCGGCGACCAGAATGGAAACCCCGCGCCCTCGGTGCCGGGCAGGGGACGATTCTCGGCACCTTCGAGCAGGCGCACCCAGAGCACGGGGACGCCGTTCCGGTTCGCGACGAAGGCGAGCTGGGTCCCGTCGGTGGACAGCGCCACCGACGGGTCGTCGGTGGGTTCCGTAGGGAGCTCGAAGCGGAGCACGGGAAGCTCGGTCGCCACTCCCCGTCCGCGAAACGCAAGCAGCCCGGCAGCGAGGGCAGCCAAGCCGAGGACCAGCGCCGACACGGCGCCGACGCGCCCGAAGCGGCGCGCACGCGGTGGTGGTGTGGCGGCCGCGGCCGGCATCGGATGGTCGCCAATCCACCGCAGCTCGCCGGTGACGTCGGCCATGTTCTGCCACCGCCGTTCGCGATCCTTCTCGAGGCAGCGTCTCAACACGTGATCGAGCAGGGGATGCGCCGCCTGGATCGCAGGGATTGGCGGCGGCTCGCTGCTCGCGATGGCCGCAATGACCGTGATCGGGCTCGTTCCTTCGAACGCCTTCCGCCCTGCGACCATCTCGTAGAGCACGCATCCGAAGGCGAAGATGTCGGTGCGGTGATCGCCCGCATCGCCCTCGACTTGCTCGGGCGCCATGTACTGCACCGTGCCGCTGAAGCCGCTGGTGACCGGGGCCGGGCCCGTGCGCGTGTCGACCAGCGAGGCCGCCGTTGTCGCGCCGAGCGACGCATCGAGCGCGCGGGGGCGGGCGGCCGTCGTTCGTGCCGCCAATCCGAAGTCGAGCAGCTTGACGTCGGGGGGACCCGCGGGTCCGGCACGCCGCACGAGCATCACGTTGCCCGGCTTCAGATCGCGGTGGACGATGCCCGCGCGGTGCGCGCGATCGAGCGCCTCGCCGATCTGGATCGCGATCGCCAGCGCTTCCTCGACTCGAAGCGCGGGCGCCCGACGCAACCGGTCCGCGAGTGTCTCCCCTTCGAGATATTCGAGCACCAGATAGTCGAGCTCGCCATGGCGGCCGACGTCATGAAGGGTGCAGATGTGCGGGTCGTTCAGCGCGGCAATCGCGCGCGCCTCGTGCTCGAAGCGCTGTCGCGACTCGGCATCGGCGGCCAGCCCGCCGGCCAGCACCTTGATCGCGACCGTGCGATCGAGGCGCGTGTCGCGAGCGCGATAAATCTCGCCCATTCCACCCGCCCCAATCGGCGCAACGATCTCGTACGGGCCCAGACGGGCGCCGGCTTCGAACGGCATGGCGCGTCATTCTAAGGGTAGCGGACGTCTCGCGCGAGCGATGTCCCGGGTTTCTGCGAGGGTGTCAGTTGCGCAGCGTGGCGACCGCGTCGATGCGGGTCGCCCGGCGAATGGGCCAAAAGGACGCAGCCACCGAGGCCAGGGTGAGGAGCAGCGCCGCGCCTGCGATCGTCGCGGGATCCAATGGGTGAACCTCGAACAGCAGACCGCGAATCGCCCGCATGGCCGCGGCGGCAGCGGCGAAGCCCACGGCGGCGCCCAACCCCGCGAGCCAGAGCGCTTCGCCGGCCACGAACGCTCCAACGCGCGCCGGCGTCGCGCCCAGAGCGATGCGAACCGCGATCTCGCGATCGCGCTGCCGGACCGACGCCGCCATCACCGCATACAGGCCGACGGTCGCGAGGAGCAGCGCCGCCGCCGCGAAGAGATTGGACAGGAACGCATTGAACATCGGTCGCGCGAGCGGGCGGTCCCGCATCCGGCTGAATGGCGCCACGCGCGTCACGCGGACGTCGGGATCGACGGCGCGCACGTGCTCCCGAACGAGCGCCGTGACCAGGTCGAGAGATGCCGACGATCGCACCGCGAGCCTCTGCGCCGTTTCGAGAAACTGCGCGGCCGGGAGGTAGATCGTCGCCCGCGGTGTCGCCAGCGTGCGGTACCTGGTGAGTGCCGCGACGCCAACCACCGTTCGCCAGGGATCGCTCGACGCCGGCGGGCCGAACTTCAGACGCTTGCCAATGGGGTCTTCGCCGGGCCACGTCCGGGCCGCGACGTCCTCGCTCACAATCGCCACGTCCCGCATCCCGTGCCGGTCCGCGGCCGTGAACGGGCGGCCACGCACGATCGCGACGTTCAACGTCCGGAAGTAATTGGGATGGATCGACTCGAGGTTCAGCGACGGGTTCACGGCCGCACGCGCCGCGCTCTGGTCTTCCGCCGTGAAGAGCGGGACATCCCAACCGCCCTCGCCAGAAAAAGGCGGGGCGTTCACCGGCGTTGCGCCGGCAATCGCGGGCAGCGATTCGAGGCGCGTCACGACCTGGTCGAGGAACTGTCGGTGACGAGTGCGGTCGACGTAACCGGCGGGTGGCATCGAGAGCTCGACGAACACCAGCCGGTCCGCAGCGAGCCCGGTGTCCACCGACTGCAGGCGCAGCATGCTGCGCGTCAGCAGCCCCGCGGCCGCCACCACCGAGACGGCGAGCGCGACTTGCGCGACGACCAGCGCGCGCCGGACCCGCCGGGACGAGCGGCCTGATGAACCGCGTCCACCGGACCGCAGCGGCGTGAGCAGATCGGCGCGCCCGAGCGACCAGGCCGGTGCGAGCCCCGCGAGTGCCGACGTGACGAGACCGAGGAGCGCGGCGAATACGAACACGACGGCATCGATGCGGATGGATTCGGTGCGCGGCAGCCCTTCCGGCAGCAGCGCCAGCACTCCGTGCAGGCTCCACCACGCGGCCACCAGCCCCGCCGCCGCTCCGGCGAGCGTCAGCACGGCGCTTTCGGCCAGCAACCGCCGGACGATGACGGCGCGCCCCGCACCGAGCGCCTCGTGGATCGCGAGCTCGGCCCGCCGGCTCTCGCCGCGCATCAGCAACAGGTTCGCGACGTTCGCGCTCGCAATGAGGAGTACGAGCGCCACCGCGGCCATGAGCGCCACGATCGCGGCGCGCACGTCGCCGACGACGACGTCTTCGAACGAACGCACCACCGGCACGAGACCGCGCGTCGCGTCCGCCGCCTGCTCGGCCTCGAACCGCCGGGTGAGGGACGTCAGCTCCGCCGCCGCCTGTTCGACGCGAACACCCGACCGAAGCCTGCCGACGAGGTCGATCTCGCGCCGGGCCGCATCGCGGAACGGGCCGTCGGTCGGCACGGATCGCGTCGTCCGCCACAGCTCGACCCCCGCCGGGTAGTCCACGTCCGGTGGCATGACGCCGACAATCGCAAACCGTTGCCCATCGATCGTGACGCGGCGTCCGATGACGTCGCGCGCCGCGCCATACCGGCGGCGCCACAGCCCATGGCTGATGACCGCCACATGCTCCGTACCCTCGACATCGTCGGCTCGGGCGAGCCCTCGCCCCAGCACGGGCTCGACTCCCAGCACGTCGAAGAAGCCCCCGGTCACCAACGCGACGTTCACGTCGCTCGCCTGACCGTCCTCGATGACGAGGTCACGGCCCACATCGTTGGCGTCGACGCCGGCGACCCGGTCGAACAACCGACTGGCCTGGGCGACCCTTTCGATCGCGACATCGCCGAAGGGGTGGTGGGCGAAGCCCGAAGACGGCAGCGTTTTCCAGGCGACGACCAGTCGATGTTGCTCGCGGACCGGCAGCGGCCTGAGGAGAACGCCCTGAACGAGCGTGAACATCAGCGTCGCGCCACCGATGCCCAGCGCGAGCGTCGCGACAGCAGCGGCGCTGAAGCCCGGCGATCGGAGAAGTCCGCGCAGCGCGAGTCGAAGATCGTGTCGCAGCACTGGATTCGCTTTTGCATCATCCGCCGGCGTGGCAGGAACCATCGACGCCGCCGGACGCGCAGACGTCAACAGTATCGTGGCCGGGCTGCTTCGCGACATGGCCACGGCGCAGGAGTCCCGTCAGCGGCAATGGGGCTACAAACAGGCCGCGAAGGCGATTCGCTGGCTCGACACGCCGCTCGACACGCTGATTCGAGCGGACGGGACTCTCCCGCGCATTCCTCACATCGGTCCCTCTTCGACGCGGATCATCCTCGAAGTGCTCGACTCGGGGCAGTCGGCCACGGTGGAGCGGGCGGTCGATCACAGCGGCCGGCGCGCCGAGGTCGAACGCCGGCGCGCATGGCGCGCGGACTTCCTGAGCCGTGCCGCTGCCCGCCGGATCCTCCAGGGGGCCGGACGTCCGTATACGGGCTATCAAGGCGATCTGCAGATGCACTCCACCTGGAGCGACGGCACGATGACGCTCGAAGACCTCGTCACCGGCTGTCTCGCTCGCGGATATGCGTTCGCAGCGGTGACCGACCACGCCGTGGGACTGCCCATCGCAGGCGGGCTGTCGATGGAGCGCCTCGAGGCTCAGGCCGTGGCGATCGAGCGAGTGAATCGAGAGCAGGCTGGCGGGTTCAGGCTGCTACGCGGCGTGGAAGCCAACGTTCGCGGCACTGGCGAACTGGACGTCGATCGCGCCGAGCGGCGACGACTCGACATCGTCGTGGCTGCGCCGCATTCGGGTCTGCGATCGGCCGCGCTCCAGACCGACCGGATGATCGCGGTCGTGCGAACGCCTGGCGTCCACGTCCTCGGCCACCCGCGCGGGCGCATGTATGGCACGCGGCCCGGCGTGGCCGCCGATTGGAACCGCGTGTTCGGCGAGGCGGCTCGCACCAGCGTCGCCATCGAAATCGACGGCGACCCCTCGCGCCAGGATCTCGA
Source organism: Vicinamibacterales bacterium (assembly GCA_963840865.1). Taxonomy (GTDB): domain Bacteria; phylum Acidobacteriota; class Vicinamibacteria; order Vicinamibacterales; family Vicinamibacteraceae; genus CAWJAP01. Next base: position 225,271 of record CAWJAP010000012.1, on the reverse strand, counting down.
CTTCACACTCGCCAGGCAGGCACTCGAGAGCGGCTGCCTGTTCGCACTCGACAGCGACGCGCACTCGGTGCCCGAGCTCGGGTATGTCGAGCTTGCGATGGCCCATGCCTTCCTGGCAGGCATTCCAGCCGATCGCATCGTCAACTGCTGGCCGCTCGATCGCCTGCTCGAGTGGGCAGAGTCACGTCACGACGCGTCGTAGTTGCCGGCCGCGTGGTGGGGTCGAGGCCAGGCGCCTCATTCGTGATCGGCCGGTCGCCTCGAGCGTCTCACCAGCGTCGCGACCGCCGCCACGAGCTCGCCGGGATCAACGGGCTTCGCGAGATGCATCTCGAAGCCACTGCGCAATGCCCTGGTGCGATCCTCCGATCGGGCGAAGGCGGTCAGGGCCGCTGACGGCACGTCGCGCACGTCGGCATTCGAGGACGAACGGATTCTCGAAATGAGCTCGAAGCCATCCATCAACGGCATCCCGAGATCGACCACGAGGGCTTGCGGTTTGAGCGCCTCGATCCGCTGCAGCGCCTCGATGCCGGAGGACACCGGAATGACATCCGCGCCCGCCGTTTCGAGGACCACCCGCAGCAGGCTCAGCGCGTCCTGGTCGTCGTCGACGGCCATCACCCGCACCCCCCGGAGGTCGCCCAGGGCGGCGAGGGGCGTCAGGCGCTCCGCGCGCGGGTGCTCGCGCGGCCCGGGCACGACGGTCGGATGCACGATCATCACCGGCAGGCTGATGGAGAACGTCGCGCCGCGTCCCTCGCCCTCGCTCGCAGCCACGACCGAACCGCCGTGCATCTCGACGATGTGCCGCACGATGGACAGCCCCAGACCGAGGCCGCCGACTGTACGCGTGGTCCCCGCCTCGCCCTGCCGGAACCGCTCGAACACGTGCGGGAGGAAGGCGCGCCGGATGCCGATACCCGTGTCGCTGACGACGATCTCGACGTGCGAGTTCACGCGCTCGAGCCTCACCTGAATCCGCCCGTGTTTGGGCGTGAACTTCACCGCGTTCGACAGCAGGTTCCAGACGACCTGCTGCAGGCGGTCGGGATCGCCGGCGACCGGATCGACGCGTGGATCGACGATCGTGTGGACCTTGATCCCCTTCGCGTCGGCCGCCGGCTGCACGGTGGCCACGGCATTGTGTACGAGCAGCGGCAGCTCCACCGTCTGGACGTCCAGGCGAATCCTGCCGGCCACGATTCGTGAGACGTCCAGGACGTCTTCGACCATCCGGGTCAGCCACATGGCGTTGCGCTCGAGCGTCTCGAGAGCGCGATCGGCCTTCTCGCTGTCGAGGACGCGTCCTCGCAGGAGCCGCGCATATCCCAGGATGGCGTTGAGCGGCGTCCGCAGCTCGTGAGAGAGCACCGCCAGGAACTCGTCCTTCAAGCGATCGGCTTCGCGCGCCTGCACATACAGGCGTGAGTTCTCGAGCGCGACCGACGCCCACGCTGCGATGCCCGTCGCCAGGCGCTCGTGCTGCTCGGTGAACACGCCCGTTCGCGCGTGCCCGAAAAAGAGGCCGCCCAGCACCTCGCCCGACGCGGTCTTGACCGGCACCGCCAGATAGCTGCGGACGGTTAGGTGACCCGGCGGCATGCCGCGGAAGGGCGGATTCTGCCCGTAGCGCGGATCGGCGGTCGCGTCGGCCAGACGGATGACCCCTTCGCCGTGGAACGTGGGGCCGAACAGCGGCGTGGCGCGCGGATTCGGAAAGTTCGCGAACGCGTCCTTGTGAGCGCCGGACAGCGTGTTCAGACTGTAGACTTCGCCCGACTGCCGATCGACGACGTTGTAGAAGAAGGCGCCGAACTCCGCGTGCGTGAGCGTGGTCGCCGTATCGGTCACGCGCTGGATGATCGCGGTCTGATCGAGCGACGCAGCGATGACGGCGCCGACCTCGCTCAACGTCTCGGTGATCGCAGCCTGTTCCGCGGCCACGGCGCGAAGGCGCACGTGCTCGGTAATGTCGCGCGCGATCTTCGAGGCGCCCACGATCACGCCTCGATCGTCGCGCACTGGCGACACGGTCAACGAGATGGCCATGTCGCCGCCGTCCTTCCGGCGGCGCCTCGTTTCGTAGTGATCGACGGTGTCGCCGGCGCGAATCCGCGCCAGCACGATGTCCTCTTCGTCCTGCAGGTCGGGCGGGATGATCATCCGAATCGATCGGCCGATGGCCTCCGCGGCGGTGTAACCGAAGATTCGCTCCGCGCCTCGATTCCAGGACGTAATCGTGCTGTCCAGGTTCTTGGTGACGATGGCGTCGTCGGAAGACTCGACGACTTTCGCGAGCAGACGGGCTGCGGAGCTTCCCTGCACGGCCTGGCTGATAGCACGCGTGATGTTCGACGCGCCGATGACGGTGCCGCGATCGTCGCAGACCGGCGAGACCGTCAGCGACACGGGCACCAGCGTGCCGTCCTTTCGCTGCTGAACCGTCTCGAACGCCCGCACGGCCTCACCCGCGCGGATCCGCGCCATCAGCGCGTCCTCCTCGTGCTGCCGATTGGCCGGGACGATCAGCCGAATGGATCGACCGAGAACCTCGGGTGGGGCGTAGCCGAACATGCGCTCGGCCGCGGGGTTCCAGGCCGTGATGGTGCCACTCAGATCACGACCGACGATGGCATCGTCCGACGACTCGACGATGGCTGCGAAGTGGCGAATTGCCCTGTCTCCTGGCGGTTTTGACATACGTAAGCGTTATGGACGGGCTGCCGTCTGGAACCATCGCACCTCGCACGCAGTATGGCCACGCGGCCATTTGGACGTTTCGTCACATCCAGGTCTGACGTGCTTGACAGATCCCGCCGGCTCCGGCGACATGGGAAAGTCCCTGGTTTCGGTGCGCTTGATGAGTTTCAGTCAGGAGGATCTCATGCAGGTGACGCAGAGTATCGCCCCATGCCTGTGGTTCGATCACCAGGCGGAAGAAGCGGCCCAGTTCTACGTGTCGATTTTCAAGAACTCGAAGATCGGACGCGTGTCGCGATACACCGAGGCTGGGCAGGAGATCCATAAACGGCCCGTGGGTTCGGTGATGACGGTGGAGTTCCAGGTCGAGGGACAAGGGTTCACGGCACTCAACGGCGGGCCGGTGTTCACCTTCAACGAGGCCATCTCGCTCCAGGTGTATTGCAAGGACCAGGAAGAGATCGACTACTACTGGGACAAGCTGTCGCAGGGCGGCGACGCCACCGCACAGCAGTGCGGCTGGTTGAAAGACAAGTACGGCGTATCGTGGCAGGTCATTCCGACGGTGCTGCCGGAGCTGCTGAAGGACCACGAATCGCCGACCGCGCAGCGCACGATGGAAGCCCTGCTTCGCATGAGGAAGATCGACATCCGCGAGCTCGAGCGCGCCGCCGCCGGAGACGCCGTCCGAGCATGACCTGAGACCCGCTAGCCGTTGAGCGCTGAGGATGCGTGACTGCATTTCACGCAGCACGTGCAAGATGACGGCGGCACAACTCCGCCGCGAGAGTCGCGACTTGTTCGAGGGCGCCCGGCTCCTCGAACAGGTGGGTTGCGCCCGGGACGAGCACGATCTCGACCGGCGCGATCATCCGGCGCATCGCCTCGCGGTTGATCTCGACGACCGCCAGATCGCGGCTGCCGACGATGAGCAGGGTCGGTGCCTGGACCCTGGACAGCGCACCACCCGCCAGATCGGGGCGTCCGCCGCGTGAGATCACCGCACGCGTCAATTCGGGACGTTCCGCGGCGGCGATGAGCGCCGCCGCCGCACCGGTGCTGGCGCCGAAGAAGGCGAGCGGCAGGTGACGCAGATCGGGGCGCGCCGCGGCCCAGTCCGCCGCTCCCACGACGCGCTCGGCCAGGCGTGGAATGTCGAAGCGATACAACGCCGTGACCTCGTCCTCAGCCTCCTCCTCGGGCGTCAGGAGATCGAGGAGCAGGGTGCCGAATCCCGCATGCTCGAGCACCTTCGCAACCGCGCGGTTCCGGCGGCTGAACCGGCTGCTGCCGCTGCCGTGCGCGAAGATCACGAGGCCGGCCGCATTCTCCGGAACGTGCAGCTCTCCGTCCAGCGTCACCGGCCCGAGGTCGATGCTGACCGATTCGATGGCGATCGCCTTCCTCATCGCACCTCACACTCCCGTCGGATAGGTTTCGGGAAGATCGACCGCATCCGATGCCCAGGGCTCGAGCGGTTCGAGGGCCGTGGTCTGGTCGATGTGGAGGACGGCATCGAACTGATCGGACAGGCGGGCCTGAAAGTAGTGGCTCACGCGACCGATGCCGTCGATGGTCGGCTCGAACCAGAGCGCATCGTGCTGTACGACGCCGGCTGCAGTGTCGTTCGTCATTCGGTTCCCGGAGCCACCGGTGCGGCCTCGCGCAGCAGGGCGCGGACCTCGTGGTCGGTCGTTTGTGAGAAATCGCGGTACCAGTGGCCGACCGCAGCGAAGGGCGATGGGGTGCGCGCGCAAATGACGTCGTCGGCGACCTCGGCGAGCGCACGACAGGTTTCCGGCGCGCCGACAGGCACCGCGACGACGACGCGCGCCGGACGGTGCGCACGCACCGCCTGGACCGCCGCCTTCATGGTCGAGCCGGTGGCCAGACCATCGTCGACCAGGACGGCCACGCGTCCGCGGAGATCGATGGGCTTGCGCCCCTCCCGGTAGGTCAATTCGCGGCGTTCGAGCTCGTCCTGTTCCTCGGCCGCGACCTCGTCGATCACCGCCTCCGGAACCCCGTACCAAGACACGACATCGCCGTTCAGAACGCGAACACCCCCCGATGCAATGGCGCCCATGGCGAGCTCGCGATAACCAGGGAGGCCGAGCTTACGGACTAGAAACACATCGAGCGGGGCGTCGAGGGCCCGGGCCACTTCGTAGCCGACGGGAACGCCGCCCCGTGGCAGAGCGAGGACGACCACGTCGCCCTGGCCCATCAGATGAGTCAGTCGCGCGGCCAGCTCCCTTCCCGCATGGCGGCGATCCTGGTAGGGCTGCGCTTGCCTGTCGTCTATGGCCACGTTCGACTCCGCATGGTTGCTGCCGGTCAGCGTGCAAGGCAGGTACCTTCGATGGCACCTCCATTGCGTTTCGTGCCGCCGCTGGAGTTTTTGAGTTCTGAGCTGTGAGTTTTGACTCTGTGCCGGGGCCCAGCGGCTCGAGGCTTCGAGCAGGAAGGATGTGGTCATCATGCAACGTGGTGCTCTGCTGACGGGCTTGGGCGTGGGTGTCGGTCTGATGTACTTCCTCGATCCTGAACGCGGCCGACGGCGCCGTGCGCTGGTCCGCGATCGAATCGTGAGCTCGGCGCATGCCAGCGGCGCCGTGGTGGGAGCGACCGGGCGCGACGTCAAGCACCGCGCTGCGGGTATGGCCGCTCGCGTGCGGAACCTGCGACATGGCGAGGCGCCGGACGATGAGGTGTTGCTGGAGCGGGTGCGGGCACAACTCGGACGCCTGGTCTCTCACCCGCGCGCCATCGACGTCGAGGTCGAGGACGGCAGGGTCACGCTTCGCGGACCAATCCTGTCGGCGGAGGTGCCGCGCCTGCTCTCGTCCGTCCAACGCGTGGGCGGCGTGCGGGACGTCGTGAACGCGCTCGACGAGCACGAGGAGGCCGGCCACGTCCCCGCCCTGCAGGGCGGGATACGCCGAGCCGCGGACGCCTCGGCAGCTGGCGCGGACGGTGGTGAGGTGTAGTCCGCTCGGCTCGAAGTCTATCGGCACCAACTATACTTGATTGTGGTATAGTTGGCGCCGATACATGCCGGCGAAGGACGAGGATCCCGACTCCCTGCTGCCGCTGCCCGCGGCCGTCTTCCACATCCTGATCGCGCTCGCCGACCGCGATCGGCATGGCTATTCGATCATGCAGGACGTGTCGGCCAGGACCGGCGGCAAGGCCCAGTTGAGCGCGGGCACGCTCTACAGCTCGATCCGCCGCATGCTCGAGCAGGGCCTGATCGACGAGCTGTCGAAGAGCCCCGATCCGACGAGCACCGACGAGCGCCGCCGCTACTACCGCCTGACCCGCTTCGGCAGGCGGGTGGCGGCCGCCGAAGTCGCGCGCCTCAACGCCCTGCTGCGGCAGGCGCGAACGACCGGGCTGGTGCCTGGGGCGTGATGCGTGCCGAGGCCGTCTACCGAGCCCTGCTCCGCTGCTATCCGGCGGCGTTCCGGGACGAGTACGCCGCGCAGATGGTGCTGGTGTTCACCGAACAACTGGACGAGGCGCGGCGGGCGCGCCAACCGCGCCAACGATGGGTGGTGTGGGCGCAGGCTGCTGCCGATGCGTTGACGGTCGCGCCCAGGGAGCACTGGCACGTGATGCACCAGGATCTGCGCTACGCCCTCAGGACCATGGCCGCGAGGCCCGGCTTCACCGCCGTCGCGATCCTGTCGCTGGCGCTCGGCATCGGCGCCAACACCGCGATCTTCGGCCTGTGGAACGGGGTGCTGCGAGCCCCGCTGCCGGGCGTGCGAGCCCCGGAGCAGTTGGTGATGCTCTCGAATCCCGACGATTCGGGGATGTGGAGAGGCGGCTGGAACAGCCGCACGGACGGTCCACGTGCGTGGCTCACCTACGGCGAGTTCGAGCAGCTGCGGGACCACGCCGGAGGCTTCTCCGCGATGATGGCCTCGCAGAGCAGCCTCGCCACCTGGCAGGTCCGCGTCGAAGGTCAGTCATTGGAAGAGATCCGCGGACGCCTGGTCTCGGGTGGGTTCTTCGAGCTTCTGGGTGTGAGCCCAGCGGTCGGTCGATTCTTCACCTCGGCGGCGGATTGCGGCGACACACACGATATCGTCATCAGCCATCACTACTGGCAGCGGCGCTTCGGAGGCCGAGCCGACGTGCTGGGAAAAACCCTCGCACTGCGCGACACGGCCTTGACCATCATCGGTGTCGGCCCAAGAGGCTTCGTCGGCGAAACGGCGGGACAGCAGCCCGACGTCTGGATGCCGCTGCGGCTTCAGCCGCAGGTATTGCCACGGTTCTCTGGACTGCGCGACACGCCTCCGGAAAAAGCGATGTGGCTCCACGTCTTCGGACGGCTCAAGCCGGGCGTCACTCCGTCTCAGGCCGAGGCCAGTGCCAACGCCATCTTCCGGGCCGGCCTGGAATCGTTCTACGGCGTCTCATCCGGAGCTCCCGGGGGCGACGTCCTCGATCAACGTCTCGAGCTCCGGCCGGCCGGGCGCGGCGCGTCGGCGCGGCGCCCCGAATTCTCCGATTCGCTCGCGGCGCTGCTGGCGGCGGTCGGCGTGCTGCTGCTGATTGCGTGCGCGAACCTGGCCAACCTGCTGCTCGCCCGCGGCGCAGCGCGCAGGCCCGAAATGGCGGTGCGGCTGTCGCTGGGCGCAAGCCGCGGCCGGCTGGTCCGCCAATTGATCACCGAGAGTCTCGTGCTCGCCGTTGCGGGAGGCCTGGCCGCCATTGCGGTCGCGTACGCGCTCCACCGCGCGCTCGTCCGGATGCTGGCCGAAGCGGACCCCAATTTCGAGATGGCCTTCAGCCTCGACCCGTTGGTCTCGGCGTTCCTCGTCGCCGCCACGGCAATCGCGGCGCTGCTGTTCGGCCTGCTGCCCGCCTGGCAGGTGACGCGCACCAACGCCCGTTCCAGTCTCGGAGAACACGGCCGCGGAACCGTTGGTTCGCAGGCTCAGTTACGCTCGGGCCGTTTTCTCGTGAGCCTGCAGCTCGCGTTGTCCTTGCCGCTGCTGGTGGGAGCCGGCCTGCTCGCGCAGACCGCCTATCACCTGCAGCGCATGGATCTCGGCTTTCCCAGCGATCAACTCCTGCTCGCGCGGGTCGATCTGCGCGAAGCCACTCAGCAAGCCGCGCGGCACGATACCTTGCGTCGCGAGCTCCTCGAACGCTTCCGGCGCGTGCCGGGCGTCCGTGCGGTGAGTTACTCGCAGCTCGGCGTGTTCTCGGGAGGGCACTCGTCGCGATCGATCGACGTCGAGGGCTACGCTCCGAAGGGCGACCGGGACCGGGAATCGGCGATCGACGTGGTCGGCCCCGGCTATTTTTCGACGCTGGGAGCCCGCATCGTGCTCGGGCGCGAGATCCTCGAGAGCGACAGCCGCGACACCGCCCCGGTCTCGGTCATCAACGAAGCCTTCGCACAGCGGTTCTTCGACCGGCGGAATCCCATCGGCCTGCGCATCGCGACGGGCGATGGCGAGAAGCGGACGATGTATCGGGTTGTCGGGGTGGCGAAGAACATACGGACGCGCGAGCTGCGCGGCGAGATCGAGCCGCGCTTCTTCGTCGCAGCCGGCCAGGAGCCGTCGCCCTCACCGACCTTCCTGATTCGTTCGAGCGCGTCGACGAGCGCGCTCGCGGCCGCCGTGCGCCACGCGATCGTGGACGTGGACCGCTCGCTGGCCATGCTCTTTGTCCGCACCTTCGAGGAGCAGATGGCGCCCTTGACGGCGCAGGACCGGGTGACGGCTCGGCTCGCCGTCGGGTTCGGAGGTGTCGCACTGGCGCTCGCCGCGATCGGCCTCTACGGCGTGCTGTCCTACGGGATCGCGCGCCGTACCGGCGAGATCGCGATCCGCATGGCGCTGGGCGCCGAACCGGGGCGCGTCGTCTCCATGATCTTCGGCGAGACCGCCTGGGTCGTCGGCGCGGGGCTGGCCCTCGGCGGCGGGCTGGCCTATGCGGCTTCGCGCCTGGTCGACAGCCGCATCTACGGCGTCGCGCCGCGTGACCCGCTCACCTTCACCGCGGCGATCGGCCTGCTGCTCGCGGTTGCGGCTATCGCCATCTTCCTGCCGGCGCGGCGGGCGTCGAGACTCGAGCCCGTCGCAGCACTGCGCCGGGATTGAGTTGGACTCCTGAGGATCCGCGAGGTGCGGCCGCTGAAGAAGGCCGGGCCACTCGACGTGCCACCGGCGGCCCGCCCAACCCCTGAGGTAGAATCCCCGGCCGTGCAACCCATGACATTTCTGTCTGCCACACAGCTTGCAACAGCTGACGCGCAATCGACGCTCACGCTCCTCGATTGGACGATGATCGGGGCCTACTTCGGGATCCTGCTGGCGGTGGCATGGTGGGTGGTTCGCAAGGGGAAGGAGACTGCCGACGACTACTTCCTCGCGGGACGCAATCTGGGCTGGTGGATCGTCGGCGCCTCGATCTTCGCGTCGAACATCGGCTCGGAGCACATCGTCGGCCTTGCCGGGTCGGGGGCCGCCGATGGCGTGGCGCTCGCGCACTACGAGCTGCACGCGTGGTGCCTGCTGGTGCTCGGGTGGGTGTTCGTGCCGTTCTACATGCGGTCGCTCGGGTCTTCACGATGCCGGAGTTCCTCGAACGGCGGTTCTCGAGCTCGTCGCGCTACGTGCTGACGATCGTCACGCTCCTCATGTTCGTGGTCTCGAAGCTCGCGGTCGGCATCTTCGCGGGCGGTGTCGTGTTCGCCACGCTCCTTCCGGAGGTCAACTTCACGATCGGCACTCTCCACTTCAGCAGCTTCTGGATCGGATCGGTGATCGTGGTGGTGCTCACGGGTCTTTACACGGTGCTCGGGGGCATGCGTGCAGTCGCCTACAACGACGCCGTCCAGGTGATCGTGCTGCTTGCGGGGTCGGCGATCCTCACCGTCTACGGCCTGCTGCAACTCGGGGGATGGGATCGGCTCCGAGAGATCGCTGGCTCCGAGATGTTCAATCTCTGGAAGCCGCTGATTCCCCGGGGAGTCGAAGGTACCTGGGCGCCCGTGCTCGAACGGGACGCCGGCGGCGCGATCGTGCGCCAGGCGTGGTACTTCAACGGCAACTTCCCATGGCTCGGGATGCTGTTCTGCGCACCGATCATCGGGCTCTGGTACTGGTGCACCGACCAGTACATCGTCCAGCGGGTGCTCGGCGCACCGAACGAGACGGAGGCACGCCGGGGCAGCATCTTCGGGGCGTTCCTCAAGCTCTTCCCCGTTTATCTCTTCATCATTCCCGGCCTGATCTGTTTCGCACTGGCCAAGAGCGGTACCATCCCGGAGCTGGCGCACATGGTCGGATCGGATGGCCGGCCGCTTCCGCAGGAGGCGCAGGCCGCTTTTCCGCTGATGGTCAAGTACCTGCTGCCTGCGGGCTTGCGCGGCATCGTCGTGGCTGGCCTGCTCTCGGCGCTGATGAGCTCTCTGGCGGGTGTCTTCAACGCGAGTTCGACGCTCTTCACCGTCGATCTCTACGAAAAGTGGCGTCCCGGCGCGTCCCAGGCCCAGATCGTTCGAACCGGCCGCATGGCCACGGCGGTCATGGTCCTCATCAGCCTGCTCTGGCTCCCGGTCATTCAGGGAGCGCAGGGACTCTACAACTACCTCCAGACCGTGCAGGGGTATCTCGCGCCGCCTATCTTCGTCGTGTTCTTCTTCGGCGTGTTCTTCAAGCGATTCAACGCGCAGGGCTGTCTGTGGGCGTTGATCGTGGGCTTTGCGGTCGGCATCTTCCGCATGGCGGTGGATACGCCGGTGACGCTCGCCCTCGCGGGCTTCGAGCGGGGCTACCCCGAAGGCTCGTTCCTGTGGATCGTCAACAACATCTACTTCCAGTACTTCAGCGTGCTGATCACGCTCGTGTCGGCAGCGGTGATGGTGGTCGTCAGCTATCTCACGCCCGCGCCCGATTACGCGCGAATCCGTAGCCTGACGTTCGAGACCGCAAGCCCCGAGGATCGACGGCGCACGCGCGAGAGCTGGAGCTGGGTCGATGTCTCCGGATCGGCGATCGTACTGCTCTGCATCGTCGGCGCCTATATCTATTTCCGGGGATGAGGCGCCGTGAGGCGGGCGGGCCGGCGTTGCGCAGGACGCGACAGGGTGTACGTTTGCTGACACGTCGGGCTCGCCTCGGGGCGGTCGTGCCCATCCGGTCACTGGCTCTGCCCCATCGAGTGGAACGACACTGGAGCTCCCCTTGTCCACACACGCCATCGGTCCTATCCGTCTGCTGCTCGGCTCGCTGATCCTGCTGATCCTCGGCGGTGGCGCGTTCTGGTGGTTCTTCGAACGGCTCGCTGGCGAGGCCGTGCTCGTCATCCGCGACGGCTCGCTCGAAATCGAGCCGTGGGTCGGGCAGCTGCAGTCGGAGGGCTTCGACCTGGTGTGGAACTATCAGCCGACCGACGTGGAGATTGGCGTGTATCGCTCCACCGATGACGAGAACGAGCTCGAGCTGGGAGAGCCGCTCAAGTACGGCGGTGTGCGAGGCGTTCGCATCGACTTGAGGCTCGGCGGAACGACCACGGTGGCCGACGCGGTCGTGATGTCGACAACGGACGAGGCGCTGCGAATATCGGTGAAGCGGGGGCAGCAGCTGGTCAGGCGGGGCGATGTCTGGGTCCACCAGGGCTTCCTGCACGACGGGCGCAAGCAGCGCTTCCAGATCGCCAAGATCGAGCTCCTGGATCGCACCGGGAGCGTCATCGCGCGCTATCAGAACCCCGATCAGGGCCGGCGCGTGAAGTTCCGGATCAAGCTGATCGCGGCAGGCGGCGGCAACAGCCGGCGATAGATCCACCAGGAGGGTGGCGCTACCGTCACGGTCTGAGATCGATCATTTGAAGCGGAAGCGGACGCCGATGACGAAGGGGAACGTCAACCGGGAGGTATCGTTGTTGATCTCTTCGAGCCCCGTGCCAATCAACTGATCCACCTCCGCCAGCCCGCTCACGCGCCGCAGCCCGATCTGCGCGTTCACGTCGATCATGTCGGAGACGGGGAACAGCACGCCTCCACTGATGCTCCAGGTGAACGCCTCGGTCGCGTCGAAGAAGTCGGTCTGGTCGAAGATGACGTTCGATTGCGGCGCGGCGAAGAGCACGTCGATTTCGTCGATGAAGGCGATGCCGATTGTCGCTTCCCCGTAGACCCGCAGGTCGGGCCTTGCAATCGGGAAATATCGACGGTAGCCGAAGTCGAGTCCCAGACTCTTGTAGTCGGTGTACTGGCCGTACAGGCTCGAGGCCCCGATGTCGCCGAGCCTGACGAGATCCGCGTCCGCCGACTGATAGGTGAACACTCCCCGCAGCTCGGAGAAGTCGTCGAGCACGTAGCCGCCGCCGAATCGGAGCTGAATTCCCGATCCGTACACTTCACCGTACGTATTCGGAAGGATTGCGGCCGCCTGGCCCTGAAGAACGCCGATCGCTCCCGAGTTCACGTTGCCATTGATGGGCGCGTCGATCCCCACGCCAACGTCCAGTACCCAGCGGTATTCACCCGTCTGCTGCGCGTGAGCATCCCAGGCGCCGAGGGCTACCAAGGTCATGATGAAGCCGAGCCGAAAGCTCCGACGAATCCGCATGCGGGAACTCCTTGTATGTCGAATCGCGCCGGCACCTGCGAAATCCGATGCAACCGAGATCGCTCATCATCACGGCGCATGTCGAGCGTACGTGCCGACAGAGCGTGACAACAGTTGGACCTTGGGCCTAGACGCGGATACAAGAGTACCGCGGAGCACGCAGAGACTGCAGGATCGGATGAGAGACCGCAGACCCGACGACTCGTTGCTGCAAGAGCTACGAGTGTTCTGCAAACGGACACTGACCGGTACGAGACATCACTCGTACCGCAGCGCGGCCGTGGGCGTGACTCGCATCGCACGGCGGGCCGGCAGGCAGCAGGCGGCGGCGGCGACCGCCATCAGCAACAGCGACACGGTGACGAACGTGATGGCGTCGGTGGCGCTCACTCCGAACAGGAGTGTGGACGCGGCGCTGCCCAGCCATGTGGCGCCGACGATGCCCAGCGCGAGCCCGCCCAGGCAGAGAACCAGTCCTTCGCGAACGACCATGCGGAAGATGTCTCCGGCGCGTGCCCCGAGCGCCATCCGAACGCCAATCTCTTGAGTGCGCGCCGCCACGGAGTACTGAATCAGGCCGTAGAGGCCGATCGTGGCGAGCAGGAGCGCCACCACCGAGAACCCGGCCAGCAGCATCGTCTGCAGGCGGCGCTGCGACACGAGGAGATCGAGGCGCTCGTTCACCGTCGACACGCCGTAGACGAAGGCGTTCGCGTCCACCCGAGCGACGGCGGCGCGAAGCGGGCCTGCCAGCTGCAGCGGGTCGGCCGTAGACGTGCGGACGAACATGATGACGCGGCGGGAAGGGCTCTGCGCCAGGGGCTCGAAGACCTGCGGGATCGGTTCGATCTCGAGGTTCTGACGCCGCATGTTGCCGACGACGCCGACGACGGTGAACGAGGGGGCGTTCGGACCCGCACCGAGGACGAAGCGTCTGCCCACCGGATCGACGCCGGGCCAGACGCGGGTGGCCATCGCGTCGTTGACGATCGCGACCCGCCCCGTGCCGCGCCCGTCGGCAGTCGAGAAGAAGCGCCCGCGGATGAGCGGCGTGCCCAGCGTGTCGAAGAAGGCGCCCGCGATTTCGTCTCTGCGAAGCTGCAGCGGGCCGGGCGGGCGGCTCGTGCCTTCGGCCGTGACGATCTCCTCGGCCACGTTGCCGACGAACAACTCGCTGCTGACGCCCGCGCGCTCGACGCCCGGGAGCGACGTCACCTGCTCGACCAGTGCATCGTAAAACCCACCCCGACGTGTGTCCTCGATGGAAGCCGGCGACGCGATGGCCATCGACAGCACCCGGTCGGAGTGGAATCCGGGGTCGACGCGCATCACGTTCCACCAGCTGCGGACGAGCAACCCGGCGCCCGCGAGCAGCATCATCGCGGCCGCGCATTCGGCGACCACGAAGAGACGCCGCAAGCGCGTGGCCGCGCCGCCCGCAATCCCTCTACCGCCTTCGACCCCGGCAGCCCGCAAATCGCGTCGCCACATCGTGGCTGCGGGGGCGAGTCCGACGAGGACGCCGGTCGCCACCGAGATCGCCAACGCCCAGCCGAACACCCGCAAATCCGAGATCTGCCTCCTGGAGGCGCGCCAGGTTCGCCGGCCCGAACACCTTGATGGCTCGCGTGGCGGCCGCCGCCAACAGCAGTCCCAGCACAGCGGACAGTGCCGCAACCGTCATGCTCTCCGCGAGCAGGAGGCGCACGATCCGCGCGCGGCTCGCTCCGAGCGCCGACCGAATGGCCATCTCCGGCACGCGGCCGACGCTGCGCGCCAGCGAGAGGCCCGCGACGTTGGCAGCGGCGACGAGCAGCAGAAGCAGTGCGGCACCGGTGAGCGTCCAGAGCACGAGGCGCGGTGTGGCGCCGGTGACGGAGTCGCTCAAGGGAACGAGATTGAGACGGCGGCCCCGCGCGATGGCTGGGAGCTCCGCGTCGAGGCGGCTGGCGATCGCATTCATCTCCGTTCGCGCCTGGTCGAGGCTCACGCCTGGGCGGAGCCGGCCGACGACGAACCACCCTCCGGCGCCCGACACGGCACGGCGGGTATCCCAGTCGGGGAACAGCGTCTGCGGCTCCCACACGTCCGCGCCGCGCACATGATCAATCGCTTCCGGCAGAATCCCGATGATCTCCGACGACAATCCGTCGAGCTGCAGAGTCCGGCCGATCGCATCGTCGGAGCCGCCAAAGCGCGTCTGCCAGAAGCGATGGCTGATGACGGCGAGCCGCCGCCGATCGTCGGCCTCCGCTGACGTGAACAATCGCCCTCTGAACGGTCTGACGCCGAGCAGCGGGAGGAGATTCGCCGAGGCCCGGAGCCCGCTGATCTGCTCGCGCTGTCCGGCCTGCGTCAGTATCAACGAAACAGGATCCGAAACGGCGAGGTCGGTGAAGCTCCTGCTCTGGCTTCGCCACTGCTCGACATTCCAATACGCCGATCGCCCTTCGCGCACGCCCTGGCTCGGAATCTCGGTCCACACCATCACCAAGCGATCGGGCGACTCGTACGGAAGCGGCCGCAGCAGCACGGCGTTCAACACGCTGAACATCGCCGTGCTCGCGCCAATCGCCAGCGCCAGCGTCGCGACCGAGGTCACCGCAAAGCCGGGGCTCCTGCCCAGGCATCGGAATGCATAGCGCAAATCGTGGACTGCCATGCGGAGGTGCTCCTTCGGAGCTTCGATGAGGATTCCCGTGAGCGCGTCGAGCCAGAGCAGGGCGCGGTCCAGAACGCCGTCGGCATCGCGGTACCGATCCTCGAAGACGAGCGACATCTCTCGCCCGTACTCGTCCCGGAAGGCGGTCGGATAGAGCAAGAGGAGCGCGCGAAACGCGCGCGTTCCGAGACCCGCCGGCTGGCGAAATCGCGCGCGCATGGGCCTCAGTTGCTACGCGGCAGCAGACCGCTGGCCCGGGCATCGCCGAGCAGGCGTTCCAGCCGCCGCGCTTCGGCCACCGCGACGCGGCGCCCGAGCCTGGTCAACCGGTAGTAGCGGCGCCGTTCATCGTCGTGCGCCGGATCTGGCCGCTCGGCGAGCTCTTCGATGAGGCCCTGCTCGAGCAGCCGGCGGATCGACACGTAAAGGCTGCTGGGGCTCAGACGCAGCGCGCCGCCGGTTCGCTCGAGAACGTCCTGCATGACGGCGTAGCCATGCCGCTCTCGATCCGCGAGCGAGACGAGGATGTGGAACGTGTCGCGGTGCAGCGGCAGGAACGACTCGGGATCCTCGCCATTCCGGGGAGAGCGCGCTGGCACATCTGTATCATAACATGATATAGCACGTTTTGGACGACACCGGGAAGCCCGGAGCGGCCCCCGATTCACCACACGAATCGGAAGATGGTCCCGGTGGATTGCGCAGGGTTCGGAATGCTGCTTCCCGTCAACTTGTAGGCGTCGGGCACCGTCGCCCAGTCGCGGTAGATGTTGCCGCCGATGTAGAAGCGCGGCTGCGCGGGCTCCGAGGCTCTTGCCGGCGGCGTCGAGAGCTCGGTCGTCGAGAACAGCGAGTACGCGCGTCGAGGCTCGGTCGGACCCGCGCGATCGCTCTGCGGCACGTATTCGAACAGCCCGTCGCCGTCGACGTCGGCCTGAATCCACTCGAGGTGGAGCAGACGATGGTAGGTACGGTCGGCGATCATCCCGCGCAGCTGGGAATTGAACCGGCTGATGATCGTCTGGGCATCGGGGAGCGAGCGCCTGACGGCGAGATACAGCTGCCGCGTGGCGAGCGGCGACGACCCGACCTGGAGCTTCGTCTGCGCTTCCTTCGCGTGGTGCTCGACGATGTATTGGACGACCAGATCGTCCATGAGCACGTAGTCGACGCTGCCCGCGAGCAGGCGGGCCAGGCTGTCTTCTTCACTGCGGGATCGAACGAACGCCGGGCCGGCGCGGTCGACGGCCTCGCCGTAGGAATACCCCTCCACGATGGCAATCCGCTTGCCCGCCAGCGCCGACAGCGCGGTCGCCGACACATCGGCGCCCTTTTTTCCGACGAGGATCAGCCGGTTCTCGAGATAGGGCTCAGAGAACAGCAGCACCCGTTCGCGCTCGGCGTCCTTCCACGCCGCCGCGCTCCCGTCGAAGTCGCCGGTCAGAAGCGACGTCGTGAACTGAGCGGCATCGACGATGGTCGTGGCTGACGACACGCCGATACGGCCGAGCGCAGCTTCGACCAGGTCGAGCGCGAAGCGGGGCTGGCCGGTCTGATTGGTGAACGGCGGCCACGCCGTCGAGACCAGGCGCAAGCGGACGGTTTGCGCGACGAGGAGAGACGAAGCACTGGCGATCGCCAGCAGCAGGCACATGCGGCCTGCCCATGGCGTCGCACTCGCACGAAGTCGCATGCGGCACGCTCCAGGGAACCAGCCTATCCGAAGCGTGCGTCTGCCTGCAGAGCAAAACTCGGCCGTTGAGCGACGCTCAGGGCTGGGGACCCGATCTGACCGATCTCGGGTCAGGGCGGAGACGCCGGAGTTCCGACTGGAGCTGCGCGAGCACGGGAGCCGAACCCGCGAGGCCGATCAGGTTGCGCTCCTCGAACGGATCCGGCGCGAGATCGTACAACTCGTTCATGTCCTCGAGCTCCCGGGTACTCGATGTACTTGTGCCGATCGGTACGCACGGCACCGTAGCCCATGTTGCGAATCCTCGGGAACACCGTGTCGCTGAAGTACTCGATCAGGAACGACGACCGCCACTCACGATCGCCGCCTTCGACGATGGGCAGGATCGATCGCCCCTCGATCGTCGCCGGCGGCACGAGTCCGGCGAGGGTGAGCAGCGTAGGGGCGACGTCGATGCTCAACACGAGCTGACCGCGCGTCGCGCCGGCGGGCACCCGCCGGGGATAGCGCACGATCAAGGGAATCCGGATGGCCTCTTCATAGGCGAGACGGCGCTCCTCGTTCAGTCCGTGCTCGCCGTAGAAGTAGCCGTGATCGCTCGTGAACACGACCACGGTGTCGTCCAGGGCTCGATGCTTCTCCAAAGACGCCAGCACGCGACCGAGGCTGTCGTCGACGGCCAGCAGCATCTCCAGCCGCCCCCGCATCTCATCGTCGGTCGTCGCGGTCTTTGGCCCGAGCGGCGGCAGGCCGTCGATGTGCCGGAGAAGCGCGGGCTTGCCGAGCGGCGGCTTGAAAGCGCTCGGCCGCCGCGGCATGACCCGACCTGCATAGCGACCGCGGTGCCGCGCTGCGGCGACGAAGCCGCCGGGCTGCCCGGGCACCGGTACCATCCGCCCGTCGTCGCGCTGCACGACGTTTGGATGGATGGCCTTGTGGGCGAGATAGACGAGGAACGGCTGGCCCGCGGATGCGTCGATGAACCGCTCGACGTAGTCGGTGAGCACGTCCGTCACGTAGCCCTGGACACGGGCTCTCGTGCCGTCCACGTTGAGCAGCGGGTTGAGGGCTTCACCCTGGCCCGGCAGCGCCACCCACTGCGTGAATCCAGGCCGCGGGCTGTCGTCGTTGCCCATGTGCCACTTGCCGAAGAAGCCGGTGCGATAGCCGGCTCGCTGCAGCTCTCGCGGAAAGATGGGCAAGTCGCCACTGGGTCGAGCGGTGTTGTCCAGAATGCCGTGGGTGTGCGCGTATTGGCCTGTGAGGAAGCTCGCGCGGCTTGGCGAGCAGAGCGGCGTCGTGGCAAACGCGTTCAGGAAGCGCGCGCCCTCGCGGGCGAGCCGATCCATGTGCGGCGTCTCGACGAATGGATGGCCAGCCCCGCCGAATTCGTCCCACCGCATGTCGTCCACGAGGACGAAGACGATGTTGGGCGGACGCGATGCGGCGGGTGGCGAGGCCGTCGCCCTGCACGCCGCAGTGCCGGCCGCCGCCGACAGGCACAGGGCGAGCATCCACGTCCCGAGCCTTCGGGGCGTGTCGCGACGAGAGCACTCGCCAGGGCCGCCGCCTGCCGCGGCCCGCGCAGGGATCGAAATCTGCTGCTCCAACGTCCTGGCTCGGGCGCGATCGAGGCTCCTCATGCCGCCGCCAAGATACGGCCGACGTTTTCTGCGGAGAAGAACTCTACAGGCGAGGTCACCCCGGCGATGACTCGAGCGAAGCCGTCCATCGCCTGTTGATTGCCATACATGGCGCCGTAGAGCTGCTGCAACTCGGGAGTCGGCGGCGTGAACGAGGCGAACTGGCAGGTGAAGTCGTAAATCGGAAGCACGCGCTCGTCTCGAATGGATTGGTACCGGCTCAAGGCGGCATCGAAGGTCCGGGCTCCCGAGAGTGCTTCGCCCACGGCGGCGGCGCAGAGCTCCGCGTCGTGAAACGCGTCGGTGATTCCCATGGCCGTGATGAAGTCCTTGTTGTAACCGGCGTCGCCGACCAGGGCCCACCCTGCGCCGAACGGTTTGCGGAAGAAGTTCGGGACGGCCGCTCCGAGGAACCGGTCTTCACGTCGGGCGGCACGGACGCGCTCTTCGAACGCCGGGGCCCGTTTGAAAGCTCGAAGACACTGGCCTTCGACGTCGGACCTGTTGGCCTCGAACTCCGCGTAGGGCCAGCAGACGACGACGAGCGTCAGGTCGTCGTTCGTCGGCCACGCCGCCCAGATTCTGTCGCCGCGATCGTAGGCCTCGAAGCGGCCGTTCATCGGCAGCCCGCTCCAGTACCAGTAGTAGCCCGCCTGGAGCCGCGGCCTGTCGTTGTACTGCTCGGGCGCGACGGCGCGCGCGACCAGCGAATTGAGGCCATCGGCGCCGATGACGACCCGCGCACGCTCGGTGACCGGCATCCCTCCCTTGGCGTGACCCCGAATTGCGTTGACCGACCCGTCGTCGAAGAGCACGTTGTCGACCGTGAACGCGGTCCTGACCTCGACACCAGCCTCCCATGCCGCATCGACGAGCAGTTTGTCGAGCACCGTTCGCCGCGGCGCGTACGAAACGGGGCTGTCCGCGGTGCCGGGAGACCCCGAGAGCACAAATGGCCCCATGTCGAACGCATACGTGTCGATGGCTGGACACCCCGTGGACCGCAGGCGATCGAGGAGGCCCCATGTCTGCAGGGCTGTTACGCCGGGTGGGTGGATGAGATGCGTCGAAATCGTATCGCTGGGGAACGTCGCCCGATCGACGAGGAGAACCTTGTAACCCTTGCGCGCCAGCAGCATGGCGGTCGGCGACCCGGCACAACGCGCGCCCACGACGATGGCATCGTACTGGTTCGTCACAGTGACTTCTCCGCTAGCGGCTCCTCACGGCCGCCAGAATCGCGGTCATGAGCTCTTCGGGGAACTCAGCCCGGGCGTCGGCGTCCGGGGCCGTGAATGCCGTTCGACCCACCTCGATGGTCGCGCGGTAAGTCGCGAGATACGCCCGGCAGTTGGGGCAGAGGCTGAGATGCCGATCGAATTGCGCGCGAACGCCAGCGGCGAGGGCGCCGGCCAGATAATCCGCGAGGAAGTCGGTCGCGTCCCGACAGGTCATGACGTCCCCTGTCCGCGAATGACCGGATCGAGCAGGGTCCGCAGCGCCTGGCGTGCCCGATGCAGCCGAATGTGCACCGCATTGGACGAGATCTCGAGCGCGGCCGCCACCTCCTCGACGGGCACGCCTTCGATGTCGCGCATCAGCAGCACCGTGCGGTACGAATCGGGCAGGCTGTCGCGTCGCACGAGGGCGCACGTCTCCTGCTGTTCGACCAGGGCGTGCGCGGCGTTCGACCAGTCGACGAACCTGGCCTCGTGATGCCCGTCGGGCAGGAACCGCGGCAGCCAGCCGTCGATCGAGACTTCCCCACGCCGCCGCAGCGTCCGCAGGCGCATCAGGCACGCGTTGACCACGATCCGGTGCAGCCAGGTGGAGACGCGGCTGCCGCCCTCGAATCGATGGCACGCGCGGAAGGCCGAGACCAGGGCGTCCTGAACGGCCTCGCGCGCCTCCTCCTCGTCGCGCAGCAGGCGCCGGGCCACCGCCAGCAGTGGACGGCCGTGGTCGCGGATGATCCGCTCGAACGCCGTGAGATCGCCGGCGCGCAGCGCAGCCACCAGCCCCGGATCGTCGGTGTCGTCCACCGGTGGCCCGGTCGTCGAACCCGCCAGACTCACGCCCCGAGGCTACCATGGCGCCGCTCGTCAGTGCGGTGCACGCGCCTCACCTCCCCGTCCCCATGAGATGCGGCAGGTCGGCCGACTCTTTCAAGATCCGCGAAAGCCCGCCGAACGACCGGCATCTAACCGAGAGCCCCCAGGAATCGCATCCGTACCCCCTGGAGCGCGAGGTCGGGCGAGGAGCACAGTCGTGGCCATCTCAATTGCTGACGTGAACGGTGGACGAACGAGCATCGACGACCCGGCGCTGGACCAGTTCGCCGCGTCAATCCGTGGAGAGGTGCTGAAGCCGGCGGATCCGGCATATTCCGAGAGACCCGTCTACAACGCCATGCATCGGCGGCGTCCGGCACTGATCGTCCGGTGCACCGGCACGGCGGATGTCGTCGATGCCGTCAACTTCGCGCGCCAGCACGACCTGCTGGTCGCGATCCGTGGCGGCGGTCATTCGATCGCCGGCCATTCCAGCTGCGACGACGGGATGGTCATCGATCTGACGCGGATGCGCGGCGTCGAGGTCGATCCCGACGCACGGATCGCCCGAGTGCAGGGCGGCGCGCTCTGGGCCGACGTCGACCGCGAAACCCAGGCCTTCGGCCTCGTCGTCCCCGGCGGGGTCGTGTCCGAGACCGGCGTCGCCGGTCTGACCCTGGGTGGCGGCGAGGGCTGGGTGCGCCGCAAGTACGGCCTGACGATCGACAGCCTCGTCTCGGCGCGGGTGGTGTGCGCGGACGGGTCCGTCCACACCGCGTCCGCGAAATCGGAGCCCGATCTGTTCTGGGCGCTGCGCGGCGGCGGCGGCAACTTCGGCGTGGTGACGTCGTTCGAGTTCCGCGCGCATCCGCTCGGTCCCATTGTGGCGTTTGCGGGCGTCTTCTATCGCGCAGCGGACGCCGCCGCGGTACTGCCGCGCTGGCGCGACTACTGCCAGGACGCGCCCGACGAGGTCACGTCGGTCGCCGTCGCCATCACCATGCCCGCGGCCCCGACCCTGCCGCCGGCGATTCACGACCAGGCCTGCCTCGTCATCGGCGGCGTCTACGCCGGACCAGCCGACCAGGGGATGCGCGTGATGCAACCGCTGCGCGAGTTGGGAACGCCCGTGGCCGACATCTCGCAGCCGATGCCGTTCCACCACGTGCAGACCGCTTTCGATCCGCTCTTCCCGATGGGCAAGCTGCAGGGGTACTGGAAGGCGCAGAACCTGGCGTCGCTCCCGGATCAGGCCATCGAGGTCATCGCGGCCAGGGCGAATCAGCGGCCATCGCCGCTCACGCTCGTGGTCACGTTCCAGATGGGCGGCGCGATCAACCGCGTCGGAGCGACCGACACGGCCTACACCGAGCGCTCCGCGCCCTGGATGTCCTCGATCGACGGGAACTGGGAGAATGCAGCCGACAACCCGACGAACATCGCCTGGGTTCGCGAGAGCTTCCGTCAAATCTCGCCGTACTCCACCGGCACGACCTACACCAACTTCACGGGTCAGGCCGACGAAAGCTTCGACGCCCTTGCATCCACCGCGTACGGCGCGAACATGACGCGTCTGCGCTCGATCAAGGCGCACTACGATCCGGCCAACTTCTTCCGGCTGAACGCCAACATCGCGCCCGCGGCGGTCGTCACGGTATAGGGGGTCGGGCCGAATTTCACTTTCTGCCAATTGGGGTCGGGTCGAATTTGCAGTTGTTGCAAATTCGGCCCGACCCCGTTTGATTGGCTTCAACCGCCTCCTCGGATTACGGCTCCGGTCAGCCGCTATCTGGGCGCGGCCGAAATCGGCCGCACGGTGAGCTTCTGGCGGGACGTGCTCGGGTTCGAGGTGCGTGACACCGGCGACGGCGATGGGCCCGTTGAGCTCGTCTCCGGCGCGGCGCGCATTCGCTTGGGTGCCAACAAATGGGCGCCGGACGTTTCCGGCGAGGCGAAGCCACCCGGCTCCGCAATCGTGTTCTTCGTGACCGATGATGTCGAGGGCATGCACGCGGCCGTCAAGAGACGCGGTCATGCCGCCGAACCCAGGCCCAGATCGCGGGCCACGGTGGTCGAGCGCCCCGTCGAGAAATCGAAGTACTGAAGCCGTGGCGACCTTGCGCCGTGCTGGACACGGCCTTCGCCCAGGTACTGACCGTCGACCAAACGATCGACAAGCTCTGCCCGGCCTGACGCCGGCCGCCAGGAGCTGCGGTCTACGGTGTTTAGGCATCTCTGCGAGCACCCGACGGGGAATTGCGCTGGCGAGCGCACGACGGCTGCCCCTCTGGACTGTCGGACGACCAGAACGGAAATTGAACGAAAGGCTCACGGAAGTTTCACAGCGCGTGCCGGGCGACGGCAGTAAATCATTACTGTGTCGATCGATGTGCTCGCCGTGCTGGTCCTCGGCTCAGAAGGTCCTGTCCGCGAACGCCGCCATCGATGTGCCGCGAGCGCTGGAGATCGCCGTTACTTGAGTCCTGATCGTCATCGCGCCCTTGTCGCTTACGGACTCGCACCCGAGCGACGATGCCCAAACCCTAACGCTGATCCGGCCAGCCAAGAGGAAGAGGTATCGAAACGGACGCGTGTCGATTCGAGGCATCCCCGTTCGACGAGTGGCTAGAGAGCGGAAGGAGAGTCATGAACACTCTGCTTTGGGTCCTACAAGCGCTGCTTGCCATCGCGTTCCTCGCCCATGGATGGCTCCTCTTGTCACCTCCCGCCGAGGGTACTCGACCAGCTGAACGCGTCGCTGCCGAGATGGTTCCAGCTCTTTGTCGGTGTCGCGGAGGTCCTCGCGGCCGTCGGCTTAACGCTTCCGGGACTCACTCGTATTCTGCCGTGGCTGGTCGTCTGTGCAGCCGCCGGGATCATGATCGTGACGGTGTCGGCGACGGGGTTCCACCTCGCACGTGGCGAGATGAGTTCGGCGGCAACCACGCTCGTTCTGTTCGGCATTGCGACGTTCGTGGCGTATATGCGGTACCGCGTCGTGCCCATCCCTGCTCGAGGAGCAGGCCATGAGCTACGCGCGTTCGGCAGGTCGACAACTGGTTGAGCCCGCCGGCCCCAGTGCAAGCGCAGCGTCAACGACGACGACCCAATCACATGTATTCGGATCGATGAAGCGCAACATGTCCAAGAACACTGGCCGCAAGATTTTCATCAACCTCGCCGTTCGCGACCTGACGCGGGCGAAAGGCTTCTTCTCAGCGCTCGGCTTCGACTACGACCCGAAGTTCACGGACGACAAGGGTGCCTGCATGGTCGTCAGCGACGAAGGCTACGTCATGCTGCTCGCCGAGCCGTTCTTCAAGACATTCACCAAGCGCGAGGTGTGTGACACGTCGCGGCAAACCGAAGCGCTCATTGCCTTGTCCTGCGAAAGCCGGAATGAGGTGGACGAGCTCGTGAAGAAGGCGATCGACGCCGGCGGTCGCGACGCGATGCCTGCGCAGGATCATGGCTTCATGTACGGCAGGAGCTTTTACGACCTCGACGACCATCACTGGGAGGTGCTGTGGATGGACCCGAAGGCCGTGGAGTTGGGGCCGGAAGCGCACATGGCGTCGCAGCAGAAGTAACGCGATCAGTAGCGTTCGGAGGCCTGCAGTCATCGGCTGAGGTCCCAAGTTGATCGACAGGTGGCTGATCCGGTCCACCGCGGTCGCTCTCATTGTCGGCGCTTGCGTGCTGAGTTCCTCGGAGGAGGTTCGAGCGCAGCTGCTCGACTTGGTCACCGTCATCATCACCCTCAGGTCTCAGGTCGACTCGACCGCACGGGAAGCGATTTCTGCAGCCTTCGATACGGCCCGCGGCAGTTCGGCTGACCCCGTGGCTGCTGACCGCGGTCGATCTGTGGCGGTGTCGCGGGCACTATCGGCCATCGAAGCCACAACTCGGCACGACGCTGACTTGGTCCGAGATGAAGTCTCCCGACTCGGGGGGAACGTCGTGCGTCCGCTTCGGTCAATTGGCGTGGTCATTGCCCGCGTGCCGCGGGGCGCGATATCCGCGCTGCTCGAGTTACCGCAGGTCGTGGCGATCGATGAGGACGTCACGATGGCGGCCCGCCTGGATGTGGCCACCGCCAGCATGGGAGTTCCCGCCTTTTGGGGGGCCGGATATACCGGCGGCTCCACAGACGTCGCTGTTGTCGATTCGGGCCTGTACATTGGAAACGCTGCATTCACAGCGAGACCAGCATCGATATCTTGCGCCGTCTACCACGCCAACGCAGTTCTCGCGCCGAACTATGCCGATAATCCGCTGACCTGCGATGATCTCCAAGGCCATGGCACGGGCGTCATTGGCATGGTGTTTAGCCAAGGCACGGCCGCCTTCCCAACACGGCGCGGCGTGGCCTACGGGATCGACCGTCTTTACAACCTGAAGGCTGCGTTTCGGACCACGTCTGGTTCGGGAGCGGTCAACCAGAGCGACGTGTACATCGCCGTCGATAGTGGTCTGGCGCAAAGCGACCCCCCCGAGGTGATCAACATCAGCGCTGGTCTCGCCGCAGCGTTCGACGACTACCCCATAGCGCGCTTCTACGACGCCGTGGTTGGCACTTTCGGAACCACGATCACCGTCTCGGCTGGAAACCAAGGTCTTGTGTCCATCGATGACAGCACGACCGCCTATAACGCCATCGCTGTCGCCAACGTCAACGATCAAGGGACAACCGAGCGCAGCAACGACGTCGTCCATTCCACGAGTTCGCGTGGGCCGACACCGGGTGGCCGTCGGAAGCCGGATATCGCGGCTCCGGGCACCGGTATCTTCTCCACTTCAACCCTGGGAGGCTTCGAGTCGGTAACTGGAACCAGTTACTCATCGCCGGCCATCGCTGGAGCGGCTGCGCTACTCGTGCACGCTGGTGTCACCGATGCCAGGGCGGTGAAAGCCGTGGTGATCAACTCGGCCGACGACTACGGCGCGCCCGGCTGGGACGTCGCGTACGGATGGGGCTACTACAACGGCGCTAGCGCATTTGCTCAGCGATCCCAGTTCTCTATACAGACACTCGGACCACCAGGGTCCTTGACTCAGGTCCGCTTCTACGAACGCCCGTCCAGTGCCGCTACGAAGGCGTCGCTGGTGTGGAACCGGCACGTGACGTACATCGGGGCCGCGGCACCGTCGGCATGGTTTCTCAATAACCTGGACCTCGTGCTCTACGGACGAGACTCGGGCGCGCTGCGCCTGCAATCGCGGTCAACCATCGACAACGTCGAGCAAGTCAGTCTCGGCCTTGCCGAACCAGCGGTCCTGGTGGTCGAGTCCATTGGGGCGTTCACCGGCACCTCGGAGACCTTCGCGCTCGCGCACTCCGGTGGCTTCGTTCAGCGGTCCGGACCACGCATCACGACGGGCGTAACCGCCCCTGCCAGCGTCGGCGTTGGCACCACGTTTACGGTCAACGTGCAGCTTGCCAACCCCGGCGACCTCGCGGGCCATCAGTTTCGCGCGAATCTCGTTGTTCCAGCTGGTTTCATACTCGTGGCCGGTGCCAATCCTCAGCTGCTCGGCTCGATTCAGCCTTCTGGAGCCGCCACCGGATCATGGACGCTGAGAGCGCCTAATACCCCCACGAGCGCTCCCGTGTCGCTGGTCGTGAATGGTGACACGACCTCGTTCGGCTGGGTGTCGGCGGGTAGCGGATCCGCGTCGGTCACGGTCACAGGTGGAAGCACCGACACTGACACCGACGCGCTACCCAATGAGTGGGAGACGTTGTACGGGTTGGACCCATCGTCTGCAGCCGGTGCCGATGGTGCCTCAGGTGACCCGGATGGCGACGGCCAGACCAATCTGCAGGAGTTTCAGTCAGGCACGCACCCCCGTGGCTTCTTCAGGCGATACCTCGCCGAAGGGGCGCTCAACAACTTCTTCGACGTGCGACTGGCCCTGCTCAACGTCGGCATAGAGACCGCCAACGTGCTCCTTCGCTTCCAGCAGCCAGGCAGCGCCACGCTGTCGCGGAACGAGCAGCTGCCTGTCGGCCGGCGCCGGACACTGACCCGTGCCGACCTCTCGGGGCTGTCCTCGCCCGACTTCTCCACGGTGGTGGAGTCGGACCAGGCCATCCTCCTCGATCGCACGATGAGTTGGGGCAGCACCGGGTACGGGTCGCACGCGGAAACTGGGGTCCCGAGCCCAGCGACGACCTGGTACCTGGCCGAAGGTTCCACGTCGACCGACTTTGCCTTGTTCTACCTGCTGCAGAACCCCAACCCCACGGCCACGACAGCGACCGTTCGCTACCTGCTCCCAGGAGGGCAACCGCCAATCGAGCTTACTTACCCCTTGGCTCCCAACTCCCGTACCACAATCCCGGTAGACGACCAGGGTCCTGCGCTCGCCAGTACCGACGTGTCAGCCGTCGTAACGGCACCGCTGCCGATCATTGTCGAGCGCGCAATGTATATCAGTCGCCCTGGCCAGGTGTTCGC
Organism: Vicinamibacterales bacterium; assembly: GCA_963840865.1. Classification (GTDB taxonomy): domain Bacteria; phylum Acidobacteriota; class Vicinamibacteria; order Vicinamibacterales; family Vicinamibacteraceae; genus CAWJAP01. The sequence continues at coordinate 198,453 of CAWJAP010000012.1, read as the reverse complement.
GGCGGGACACGGATCGGCTGGAGTCACTTCGCCTGCGCTCAGTTGGTTCTTGGCCGAAGGTGCGACCGGCCCCTTCTTCGACCTCTTTATCTTGATCGCCAACCCCAACCCGCAACCAGCACAGGTTACCGCGAACTATCTGCTACTCAACGGCACGACTCTGACCAAGGACTACGTTGTGCCGGCGAACAGTCGATTCACAATCTGGGTGGATGACGAGCAGATCCCGGCAGGCTCCGGCACGAAGCCACTCGACAACGTCGCCGTCTCCACGACCATCACGTCGACGAACGGCGTCCCGATCATCGTGGAGCGCGCGATGTGGTGGCCCAGCCCAGCTCTCACGACGAACTTCTGGACCGAGGCGCACAACTCGCCAGGCGCGACAGTCACCGGAACGCGGTGGGGGCTGGCCGAAGGCGAGGTTGGTGGTTCGCTGAGCGCCGAAACGTACATCCTGGTCGCGAACACGTCCACGTCTGCTGGACAGGCACGGGTGACACTCTACTTTGAAGATGGCACGTCAGCAGTTCGGACGGTCGCGCTCCTGGGCCGGAGCCGGACGAACGTTGCAGTGTCGAGCGACTTCCCCGAAGCAGCTGGCAGACGATTCGGTGCCTTGATCGAGAGTCTGGGAGTGACACCAGCGCAGATCGTCGTCGAGCGGGCCATGTACACGAGTCCAGGCGGTGTCACGTGGGCTGCGGGTACAAACGCCCTCGCAACGCGATTGCCATAGCAGCGTGGAGCCTGACGATCGACTGTCCTCAGTGCGTAGCAGCCCCCTGCTTGTCGCAGGCGGCTGCCATAGTTGCGCGAGATCCAACTCACAGCTCCGTCCGGCCATCCCCGTGAGGAGCGATCGTCTTCTGTCGCCGCTCCTCGACGTTCCACCCCATCTGATACGCCCTCGCCAGGAAACACTCGCGGTCCACGGCTGAGCAATGAAAGCGGTTCCCCCGGAACCTGACGCCTCACTCGAACGTCTGATCTTGTGCAGTCCAATATAATGGACTGATGTATATGTGAAACGACGGGGAGGGCTGACGATGAGCGACCTGAGAGCCGTGTCTCCGGCCGGCAACGCGACGGTCGTCGCGCTGATCACGGCTGCGGTAGGCGTCGCGATCCAAATTGCTGCGGGCGCGCCCTATCCGACCGTGCCGCCCGTGTTTTTCATTCTGTTGATTCCGGCAGGATTGATCGCCACGGGGCGCTGGTGGTGGGCGCCAATCCCTGCTGTACTCGCGGGGGCGTTCCTGACAATCGGATTGTTCGCGGCCGGCGAAGCGGGTCGACTGGTACATCCGACGTCCGTCGCGGATTCCTTTGGTCTCTGGATGCAAATGGTGGCGGTGCTTGGCGCCATGGTGGGCGGAGCGCTCGCCACGACAACCAACCTGCGCCGCCGACGGTCGGCGATCTGTGACTGAGAACTCACTGCCGAACACTGGCGATGTCGAGTGGAAAAAAGGCAGCGCGGAGTTTCTTGTCCTGTCGCTGCTCGAGGATCAGCCTCGTCACGGATATGACATCTCAAAGCTGATTGAGCTCCGTTCAGGGGGCGCGTTGCGATTTCACGTGACCTCTCTCTACCCGTTGCTCCACCGGCTCGAGAAGAGCGGATGGATTGTTGGACGGTGGGTGGAAAGGGCGGAGCAGCGCCGAAGGCGTTACTACAGCCTGACCCCGGAAGGGCGACGGGCGCTGCGTGCAAAGCGGCAACGTTGGAAAGACTTCGTCGTGCTGATTAACCGTGTCACGGGACTCGAACATGGCTGATTGGAGACCGGTGGTGCGGAGGCGTCTGGCGGAATTGCGCCTGACGCCGGCCGCCGAGGCGGAGCTCACCGAGGAAGTCGCACAGCACTTGGAAGATCTGTATCGCGAACTTCAAAGTGGCGGCGCCACTCCCGAAGCGGCGTACGCGAGAGCCATTTCCGAGTTGGACGACATCGGCGAACTCCGCCATGGAATCGCGAGGAGTCAACGGATGCCACGTCACGAACCGGTGCCGGCCGGGGACGCCATCTCGAGCACCTGGATGAACGATCTCCAGCGGGACCTTCGGTATACCGCCCGGGCGATGCGCAGCAACCCTGTGTTCGTCCTTTTCGTGGTGGTGACGCTCGGATTGGGCATCGGCGCAAACACTGCGGTGTTCACGGTGATCAACACACTGCTGTTGAATCCGCTGCCGGTCACTGCACCGTCCGAGTTGGTGGCCGTTGCGTCGGTGCCCTCCGCGGGTCGTGCGCAGGCGAACACACTCATGCCGCTGTCGCATCCGAACTTCGAGGACTACGCTGCGCAGACGAGCGTCTTCGACTCGCTGGCCGGCTATGTGAGGATGCGCGGCCTCACCTGGCAGTCGGACGGAGCGACGCAGGGGTTCCTGGGCGACTTCGTGACCGGCAAGTACTTCTCCACCCTTGGGGTGGGTCTCGCCGCCGGAAGAACCTTCGGGCCTGAAGCAGACGCGCGTGATGGCGCGAACGCCGTCGCCGTCATGAACTACGGCACGTGGCAGAACCGCTTTGGCGGGACGCCGGACATCGTCGGACGGCAATTGCGGCTGAACGGCCAACTCGTCACCGTGATCGGTGTCACGCGGGCGGGGTTCATCGGAATCAACGGTCTCGTCGGTCCAGACCTGTGGCTGCCGTTCACTCTCGCCGAACGGCTCCTGCCGGGCGAGATGCGAACGGCCTTCAGCGATCGCGGCAAGCCGATGCTGCACGGTGTCGGACGGCTGAAACCGGGCGTCACCGTCGCTCAGGCGCAGGCCAACGTCGAAATGGTCGCTTCGGCCCTCGCCCGTGAGTACCCGAGCGGCGAACGAAGGACAAACGGTCACCGTACGGCCGATTGGTGAGGTTCTGTTTGGCGGTGGTTCGAAGATGGTCAGGTTCGCCGGCCTCGTGCTCGCAACCGTGGCAGGCATCGTCTTGCTGATTGCCTGCTCGAATGTCGCCAACCTGATGCTGGCACGCTCGGGGACTCGCCAAGCCGAGATGGCTGTACGGATGGCGCTCGGCGCGAGTCGCGCCCGGCTCGTGCGGCAGCTTCTCACCGAGAGCGTGTGCTACGGCCTCGTCGGCGGCGGGGTCGGCGTGCTGCTCGCGTTGTGGAGCGTCCAGTTGCTGGCGAAGACTCTCCCTGTGTCGGGCGTATTCGTGGCGTCGAGGATCGATACCATCGTCCTGGTCTTCGCGCTGTTCACCTCCCTCGCGACTGGCATTCTCTTTGGCGCAATCCCGGCTTTGACGACGTCACGTGCGGATACCCCGGGAGTCTTCAGCGGACTTCGTACCGCCGGGCGAAGCGCACGACGCGTAACTGTCGCCAACACGCTGCTCGTGGGCCAGGTCGCCTTGTCATTTCTCCTGCTCGTGACGGCGGCGCTCTTCCTCAGGAGCATTCAGCGAGCGTACGAGATCGACCCGGGTTTCAATGCCGCTCGCCTTGCGGTGTTCATCACGAGCCCCGGACAGGCCGGCCATGGAGAACCGCAGGCGCAGGCCTTCTACGACGCCGTCCGCGACCGCGTGGCAGGTTTACCAGGCGTCGAGTCCGTATCCTGGGCCTCGAACCTGCCGCTCTTTGCGCGACCCGTCGCCGGACTACGAATCGAGGGCCGGCCAGAACGATCGCCGATCGACCGCGTCGCAACGATTATCAACACCGTTGACGACAAGTATTTCCAGACGGCCGGTGTATCCATACTCGAGGGCCGCGGGATTACGGAACTCGACCGCGCGACTTCGCAGCCGGTTGCAGTGATCAACCAGAAGTTCGCACAGGACTACTGGCCTGGTCAGAAGGCAGTGGGCAAGCGTATCCGAGTGCCAGGCGAGGAGCAGACGCGGGACATTGTCGGTGTCGCGCGCACCGCCAACTACACATCCTGGGGAGAGCCGCCGCAGGTGTGCGTCTTCATCCCATTGAAGCAGAACCATCTGCCGTCGATGACGTTGTATGTCCGGAGCTACGGGGATCCGGCACAGATTATCGAGCCGGTCAGGCGCGAGATCGGCGGCGTCGACTCACAGGTGCTGGTGAGCGCCATCAGAACCGGACAGCAGATCGCGGACGGCAGCCTCTTCCAGGCTCGAATGGGTGTGATCCTTCTCGGCGTGTTCGGGTTGCTCGCGCTCGGACTCGCCAGTATCGGCTTGTACGGAATTCTGGCGTATGCCGTCCACGAGCGTCGGCGGGAAATCGGCGTGCGGATGGCGTTGGGCGCGAGTCGGTCGACGGTCATGCAGTTGATCGTGAAGCAAGGCATGTTGCTCGTATCGATCGGCGTGGCGATCGGGCTCGTCGCCGCACTCCTGGTCGGCCGCATCCTGAGCGGGATGCTGTACGGCGTGGGAGCGGCCGACCCAGTCAGCCTTCTCGCCGCCACCGCTGTCCTGGGCGGCGTCGCGCTATTGGCCTGTTACGTGCCGGCACGCTGGGCCACTCGCGTGGATCCTCTGGTCGCGCTGCGTCAGACGTAGTGGCGACGTGTTCCGCGATAGCGCCACAGCGCCCATGACATCTGTGTTCGCCTCATAACCTTCGGCCAGCCGTTCGAGTGAACGCTCCCGGCGGGCGAGCCGAACGTGGTCGCGGGTGGCCCGCTCAGCGAAAGTCGTCGACCACCATCAGCTCGTCGACCACCGAGTCGGCTCGCGCGAAGAACACGTGGTGGCCGTCTCGCGACGCGGTCAGCCCCGAGCCGACCATGCCGAGATTGTCCGCCACGGTCGTCGACTGGCGCGTGTCGAAATCGAAATACCGGAGCCGTGTTTCGCCGCCCGGCGCTGCAGGCAGCACCAGCCGTTTCGTGGCGGACGTCTCGGCCCCGAGTTCGAGGTAGTAGATACCGCGATTGACCACGGCAAAGTTGCCGCGCATCACGCCGTCCAGCACCTTGACCGGCGCACCGCCCGCCAACGGCAGTCGCCAGAGCGCGCTCGACCGGCCCCACGCCTCGAGGTAGTAGAGGTCGCGACCGTCGGTCGATTCGATCGCCATCGTGGCAGCACTGTTCGTGACCTTGACCGGGTCCCCTCCGTCGACCGGCATCTTCCAGATGCGCGACTCCGTCCCATCGACCCGGCCGAAGTAGACCCACCGTCCATCTCGCGAAAAGGAGGGGAATGCGCCGTTGGACAGCTTCGCGGTCAGGATGCGGGGTTTGCCGGCGCCGGCCGGGGCGACGATCACGTCTGGCCGCCCCTGAGGATCGGCGTGGAACGAAATCATCGTGCCGTCGGGAGACCAGCGAGGGAACCCGGGCCACGCGATGAACCGCATCGCGGTCAGCTGGAAGGCGCTGGAACCGTCGACATCCGCAACCCAGACCTGGGGTTCGCCCGAACGGTCCGACACGAAGGTCATGCGGCGCCCATCCGGCGACAGGTCGGGCATGACGTCCATTCGCGTCGATGTAATGGCGCCGACGGGCGGGTCAGACGCGGGCGCGCCCGAAGCGGAGGTCGTCACCTTCCACACGTTCACGTCGGCCACACTCCGCAGGTAGACGAGGCGTTGCCGTCCGTCAGCCGTCCGCGCGATGACCGGGCTCTGACCGTCCTGGCCGACGGAGGCCAGACGCGTTGGCGGGCCGCCCCTCCGCGCATCGAACCGCCACAGCACGCGGCGCGCCGAGAACACGATCCGCGGCCGTCCCGCGTCCACGTAGACGTGTCGACGTTCAGCGGCTCGGTCAGGCGTAACGGTTCTCCCTGTGGAACGGCCCGCCCGTTCAACGCCACACGGTAGAACGCGCCCGAGAACCGCGTGGTGTTGCGACGGAAGATCAAGGACCGGCCGTCCGGCGATACCGCCGGACCGACATCGCGGGCCAGATCCGGCGGGAACGTCAACTGCCGCTTCTCACCGCTGTCGATCGCGATCGCAAACAGCGCATCCGATTTCCCCGGTCCCGGGGAATCGGTGACGATCACGCAGGTCGAATCCGGACACCACCCCACCGAGTTGACGGCGGTGTATGACAGGCGCGGGTGGATGTCTGCGATTTTGCGCTCCACTCCTCCCAGCGGGGCAATCAGCCGCACCTCGGCCGCCTCCGACTCATCCGACGCCGCACGCAGAAACGCGATGGTGCTCCCGTCCGGCGACCAGCCGGCGCAGCGGTCCACGCCCGGGTCGGTCGTCAGGCGCAGCGGAGCGCCGGTACCGACCTGCTGCACGTAGAGGTCCCGGTTGTCCTGTTTCGGCCCCGTCCAGGCGAAGACGACATATCGGCCGTCGGGTGACAGGGATGGCGAGCTCACCCACCCCGAGAGCGACGTGAGCGGCACCGCCCCGCGGCTCGGCGTTGCGCGGGGCGCGCCACGACCACGCGGCGAGATACAACGTGAGTGCGAGAACCAGCGCCGCCGCAGCCGCCAGAGGCCAGACTCGCCTCAACACGCGCGGCGGAGCTCGACGCGGTGAGGCACCGCCGGCGACTGCGTCGTCGACCTTCGTCGCGCTCGGCGCCTCCGCGTCGCCGCCCAACAGCCCGCCATGCAGTTCGGCGGGAGTGGCCGGCACGGGCCGGGTGCCAGGTTCGGAGCCGACCAGCGTCACCGCCGCGGTGAACCGGTAGCCCCGCTTCGGCACGGTTTCGATGTACAGCCCGCTCTCCGCCGCATCGCCCAGCGCCTTGCGAAGGCCGAACACGTTGTAGGCGAGATTCGATTCCTCGACGAAGGTATCCGGCCAGACCTTGTGCAGCAATTCGTCTTTGGAGATGAGGCGCCCCGGCTGCTCGACCAATGCCGCCAGGAGGTCGAACGCCTTCGGGGTCAGCGCCACGGGCTGACCGTCTCGCTGCAGCAGCCGCTCCCGGACGTCGATCAGAAACGGCCCGAATTGGTACCTGGCCTTGGCTCTCCACGCTGCGCTCCAGCGTTTCGGTCGGCGAATCGGCTGGAATTTCGTCCCTCGGCACAACCTCCGCCCAATTCCAGCGAAACCTCGGGACCTCGTCAGGACATCCTCTCCCCGGCGAACTGACTCTCCCTCCGCGCGTTCGTGCGCGGAGGGAGGAGTCATGGCACATGGAAACACATGCACGTTCGTTCAGCGGCCTGAAAGTATCACCGACGCGCCACGCCGAGGTGAATCAAATCGTTATTTGTCCCGCATCCAATCGATTTCCAACCAGTCTCTCGATACGCCTCGACGACCGGCCGCCTACGGTCTCGGTGCGGCGGCGCGCCCCGCTCTTCCCCAACGCGGCGCGCCTCGCCCCACGCACCCGAGGAGGGCCGGTTGCCATGCTCGCGCAACACCATCCCACACAGGGCGGCATCACTATCCTGTTACTGGCGCTCGCCGGACAGGGGCTCCTGGCGGACGTCCCGCCTCCCGACCGACCCGAGATCGCGTTCCGTGTCCGCGCCTACGCCGAGCGGCGGGTCGGGGCCGAGACACTCCAGCGGGCCATCGAAGCCGCCGACGAGCTCCTGTCCAGGGCCGGCATCGCGGGCACCTGGCGCCTGTGTGACACACCCGCGTCGTGCCCGCTCGTGGAGAGCCGGGTTCCCGAAATCGTCGTCATTCTCTCGGCACGGACGGACCCGAACGTCGGGGCCGCTGCGGGATGGCGGCTCTGGGCACGAACGAATCCCACCGGGACGGTGACCGTTTCGGTTCCGTGCGTCGAAAATGTCGTCACTCGCCTTCAGCTGCAGCTGGCCACGCGGTCCCATCCGCTCCTCGCCGTCGCCCGCTACGACGACATCGTCGGCGCCGTCGCCGCGCACGAGATCGGGCATCTGCTCGGACTGCCCCATGCGCCGGCCGGCCTCATGCGGGCCAAGCTGGAGGCCGGCGAGATTCTCGCGCTGAGACAAGGCACGCTCGCCTTCAGCCATGGCGAGGCCAGCGCCATGCGCCTCGCTCTGGTGCGGGCACGGCTCGACCAGGAGATGAGAGCCGCTCGACGCTAGCCGGAGCGCCAGGTTCGCGCTGCCGAGACGACACGGAACAGACACACACAGAGGCGTATAGTCCTCCTACCGGAGGACACGTCCATGCGTCTCACCCGCATCCTGGCGGCGGCCGCGCTGGTCCTGGCTCCGTCCGTCACGTTCGCTCAATCGTTCACCGGGACGATCGTCGGCACCGTCAAGGACTCCAGCGGCGCCGCCATCCCGCACGCCAACGTCACCATCACCAGCCAGCAGACCGGACGGCAGGATTCGGTCACGGCCGATGTCGAAGGGCGCTACACCTCGCTGCCGCTGCCGCCCGGCGAATACCGCGTCGAGGCCAGCCTTCAGGGCTTCCGGTCCGCCGCGCGCTCGAACGTCGTCGTCCAGATCGCCTCGACCGTCGTCATCGACTTCGCGCTGGAAGTCGGCGAGCTGACCGAGGCCGTCGAGGTCAGGGCCAGACGCCGACGCTGCTCGAGACCACCAGCAGCACCGTCGGCAAGGTGGTCGACAACCGCCGCATCCTGGAGCTGCCGCTCAACACCCGCAACGTCTACTCGCTCATCTTCCTGACCCCGGGCGTCGCCGGCACGATTGGCAACAACTACAACTCGATGAGCTACACGGTGAACGGCGCCCGCCCGACGATGATGGATACGGTCATCGACGGCGTGACGGCGTCGTTCCCGACGGTCAACGGCTTCACCGGCATCTCGGTGTTCCCGTCGGTCGACGCCATCCAGGAATTCAAGGTGATGGGCGCCAACTACCCGGCCGAGTACGGGCGCAGCCTGGGCAGCGTGCTGAACGTCGTCTACAAGTCGGGGACGAACGAGTTCCACGGCAGCGCCTACGAGTTCTTCCGCGACTCGGCGTTCGACGAGAACAACTACTTCTCGAAGCGGGCGGGCACGCCGCTCGGCGACTTCCAGCGCAGCCAGTTCGGCGGCGTGGCCGGCGGCCCGATTCGCCGCGGCCGGACGTTCTTCATGACCTCGTACGAAGGGCTGCGCGAAGACCGCGCGTCCGAGACGACCACGACCGTGCCGACGCTCGCGCAGCGCAACGGCGACTTCTCGCAGACCTTCGCGCAGAACGGTCAGCTGATTCGCATCTTCGATCCGTTCACGACGCGGCCGAACCCGTCGGGCAGCGGCTTCATCCGCGATCCGTTCCCGAACAACGTGATCCCGGCCGATCGCGATGGATCCGGTGGCGCGGCAGGTGCTCAACTACTTCCCGCTGCCGAACCAGCCGGGCAATGCCGTGACCGGCGCGCAGAACTACTTCGCCACCGGCACCGCGCAGCTGAACGTCGACAACATCGACGCGCGCGTCGATCACCAGCTTCTCCGAGAAGACGCGGTCGTTCATTCGCTACTCGTACCGGAAGACGTTCAGCTCGCCGGCGACGTTCTTCCCCGAAGACATCGCCATCGCCGAAGGCCGCGTCAACGAGCAGAACCTCGCGCACAACGCGGTCATCGACTACAGCCGGACGATGTCGAACACGACGCTGATGAACGCCCGGCTCGGCTTCGCGCGCACGCTGTTCCTCTTCGACAACCAGGGGCTCGGGCTTCAAGCCGTCGAGCCTCGGCCTGCCGGTGTCGATCGACGAGAACGTCGACCGCGATGATGTTCCCGCGCTTCGGCGTCAGCGGCATGGTGACGCTCGGCGGCAACGACCATCGCTACAACGCGTTCATGAGCTACACCGCGGCGGCGAGCCTCACGAAGGTGCGCGGCGCGCACACGCTGAAGGGCGGCTTCGAGGGACGCATGCTGCGCGTGAACGTGTGGGAGGCGCGCAGCGCCGGCACGTTCAACTTCCGCGCGAACGAGACGCAGGGGCCCAATCCCAACACCGCCAGCAGCACGGCGGGCTACGGGTTCGCGTCGTTCCTCCTCGGCTTCGGGCAGCCGAACGACGTGCTGATCCAGAACTGGAAGAACGTCGCCGTCGAACAGCTTCTACTGGGCCTTCTACGCGCAGGACGACTGGCGGGTCAACTCGCGGCTGACGCTCAACCTCGGGCTGCGCTACGACATCGACGTGCCGCGCACGGAGCGCTTCAACCGGATGAACTACTTCGATCCGGATGCGCCGTCGCCGCTGGCGCAGCAGGTGCCCGCCTTCCCCGATCTGCGCGGCGGCGTCGTGTTCGTCGGCGTCGACGGCCGCAGCCGCTACCAGTACAACTGGGACACCAACAACATCGCGCCGCGCCTCGGCGCGTCGTATCAGCTGAACGACAAGACGGTGATGCGCGCCGGCTACAGCCACATGTTCGGCCCGTCGAACCAGGGCGCGCAGGGCACGGTCGGCCCGTTCGGCTTCCGCACCGAGAACCTGTGGGTGACGACGATCGACGGCATCACGCCGTTCAACCTGCTGCAGAACCCGTATCCGAACGGCTTCCTGCCGTCGCCGGGATCGTCGCAGGGGCTGCTCACGCAGGCGGGCGCGAACCTCCAGGCGCCGCTGCAGGACACGCCGTCGCCGTGGACGATTCAGTACAACGTCAACGTGCAGCGCGAGCTGCCGTGGGGGCTCTTCGTCGAGGCCGCCTACGTCGGCACGCGCGGCTACGACCTGTCGATTGCCGGCGAAGGCGGCTTGAGCCTGAACCAGCTCGATCCGCAGTACATGGCGCTCGGCTCGCAGCTCAATCAGCAGGTCGCCAACCCCTTCTACGGCATCGTCAACAACGGCGTGCTGACGTCAGCCGACGGTGAGCCGCGGGCAGCTGCTGCGGCCGTATCCGCAGTTCACCGACATCGTGCCGCTCTACGCGTCGGGCGCGAAGTCGCGCTACAACGCGCTGCAGCTCACCGGGCGCAAGCGCCTGTCGCACGGGCTCATGTTCGAGGGCTCCTACACCTTCGCGAAGGCCGAGGAGATCGGCATGAACCACCAGAACAGCTACGACATCGAGGCGAGCTGGGCGCTGGCGTCCTACGACATCAACCACCGCTTCGTGCTGAGCTATCTCTACGAGATCCCCGTCGGCCGCGACCGGCGCTTCTTCGCCGACGCGCCGACGGTGGTCAACGCGCATCATCGGCGGCTGGCAGTTCAACGGGATCACGACGTTCCAGGCGGGAACGCCGCTGTCGATCACCGCGAACAACACCGCGGGCATCTTCGGCGCGCGCACGCAGCCCAACACCACCGGCGCCGATCCGCGCCTGGACGGACCGGTCGAGGATCGCCTCAACCGCTACTTCGACACGAGCGTCTACAGCCAGCCGGCCGCGTTCCAGTTCGGCAACGAGCCGATCTTCTCGCCGATGCTCCGCGCGCACGGCGTGCGCAACGTCGATCTCTCGCTCTTCAAGAGCTTCCAGATCAACGGCGCGCATGACCGCGCAGTTCCGCGTCGAAGCGCTCAACGCGTTCAACCGGGTGCAGTTCTCCGCGCCGAACACGAGCGTCACGTCCTCGTCGTTCGGCGTGATCACCGGGCAGGCGAACGCGCCGCGGCAGCTGCAGTTCGGCGTGAAGCTGCTCTGGTAAAGGGACCAAAGAGAGGACGAAGGAGAAAGTGGGAGTAATCGGGGGCGGATCCACTTCCTCCTGTCTACTTTCTCCTTCCTCTTCTCTTCTGCTTCCCTTTGTGTTCGCTGGCGGACACCGCGTCCCGATCGCGGACGCGGCTCGTCCCAGATTCCTGCATTTCCCGCAGTTTCGGCTCGTTCGCGCCGTCCGGACCCTGGTTCGATTCTTGATGCACGGACCGGCGCGGTTCCTGCCGCGTGCAGGCTGCCAGGAGGAGAAACCGGGAATGCGGCTCACCCAGCGGGTCGAAGAGATGCGCAGCGATGTTCGGCTGGCGGTCCGGCAGTTGATCGCGGCGCCGGGGTTCACCGCTCGTGGCGGCGCTCACCCTGGCGCTCGGCATCGGCGTCAACAGCGCCATCTTCGCGCTGGCCGACGCCGCGCTGATGCGGCCGCTGCCGTTCGGCCAGGCCGATCGCCTGGTGATGCTGTGGGAGCGCACTGCCCACCTCGCCAAAGACCGGCGTGTCGCCGCTCAACATGCGCGACTGGAGCCTGCAGAGCCGGTCGTTCGAGGGGATCGCCGCCGTGCAGCGCGGGATGGGCGGCGGCCCGCTGCTGACCGCGCCCGGACGGCTCGATCGAGACGGCGGAGCGCCAGAGCGTCACGCACCAACTTCTTCGATGTCCTCCGGTCATGCCGATCGCCGGCCGCACGTTCCGGCCCGAAGACGACGGCCCGTCGCCGCGCGTGGTGCTGCTCGGCGAAGCGGTGTGGCGCCGCCGATTCAGCAGCGATCCGGTCGATCGTCGGCCGCCTCGTGCGGTTGAACGGCCAGCCCTACACGGTGGTCGGGGTCGTCGCCGACGCCGTCCAGTTCTCGCGCCCGGCCGAAATCTGGACGCTCTCGCCGCAGTTCCCCGACATCCCCCAGTTGCGCGCCGCACGCGCGTTCGAGGTCGTCGCGCGGCTGAAGCCGGGCGTGACGATGGAAGCCGCCCAGGCCGAGTTGGGAGTGATTGCCGACCGGCTCGCACGCGAGTATCCCGAAGCCAACAAGGGAAGCGGGGTCATCGTCGAACCGATCCGCGCCGGCATCGTCGGAAGCGAACTGCAGACGACGTCGGTGTTCCTGCTGGGCGTGGTGGGGTTCGTGCTGCTCCTGTGCTGTGCGAACGTCGCCAACCTGCTGCTCGCGCGGGCGACGGCGCGCGCCCGTGAGATCGCCGTGCGGTCCGCGCTCGGCGCCGAGCGCGGACGCATCGTCAGACAGCTGCTCACCGAGAGCCTCGTGCTCGCGGTGTTTGGCGGGACGCTGGGCATCGGCGTCGGCGCCGCGATCCTCGGGGCCGCGCCGGCGCTGATTCCGCCGGGCCTGTTGCCGGCGGCGGTGACGCCTGCATTCGACGGGCGGGTCGTGATCTTCGGTCTGGCCGCGGCGCTGGCGGTGGGCGTCGTGTTCGGCGCTCATCCCCGCATGGCAGGCGACCGGCACGTCGCTCGCCGGCGTGATGGCGTCCGAGAGTCGGTCCGCGACATCGACGGGCGGCCGGATTCGCAGCCTGCTGGTGTCGGGCGAGGTAGCCGCGGCGGTCCTGCTCCTGTGCGGCGCCGGCCTGCTGCTCCAGACGCTGCTGACGCTGGTCGGCGGCGACACCGGCTATCGCTCGACGAGCGAGTCGGTCCTCACGCTCGACTTCAGCGTGCCTACGGGCAAGAGCTCACGCTACCCGACCGACGAAGCGGTGACGCAGTTCTACGATGCGGTGGCCCGCGACGTCAGCGCGCTGCCCGAGGTCCGCCACGTCGGCTGGTCGTCGAGCCTGCCGTACGGCACGAGCGAGCTCGGACGGTGGGCGTTCGAGATTGTCGGCGATCCGCCGGTGGCCACCCGCGATCGACCGACCGCGGAATACACGACGGCTGATCCCGGATACTTCGAGACCCTCGATCTGCCGATTGTCAGCGGACGCGGTTTCACCGCGCGCGACACGCTTCACAGCCTGCCGGTGTGCCTGGTCAACGAGGCGTTCGTGCGCCGGCACTTCCGCGGCCGCAATCCGATCGGCGCGCGCCTCTCGCTGAAGCCGCCGTTCGACCGGCCGACACAAGTTCGCGAGATTGTCGGCGTGGCGCGGCAGACCAGCGGCGAGCCCGATGCCCCGGAGGAGCTGCTCCAGGTCTACGTGCCGCTCACGCAGTTCCCGACCGGCGACGTCTACATGGTGGTGCGGCCATCGGCCGGCGCGGCGGAGGCGCTGACGCCGCTCGTGCGTCGCGTCGTCGCGCGTGTCGATCCCGACGTGCCGGTGCGGCGCGACCGGACGCTGGACGTGCTGTCCATCGAGTCGACCGCCGGCTATCGCTTCAGAGCGAAGATGGTCGGGTCGTTCGCGGCGCTGGCGCTCGTGCTCGCGATGGTGGGCGTCTTCGGCGTGCTCGCCTACACCGTGCAGCAGCGGCAGCGCGAGATCGGCGTGCGCATGGCGCTCGGCGCCACCAGCGCCCGCGTGATGTGGCTCGTGTTCCGCGATGCCGGCCGGATGATCGCGGCCGGCGCCATCGTCGGCCTGGTGCTGGCGAGCTTCTCGGGACGACTGGTCGCGGCGTTCCTCGTTGGCGTCGATCCGCTCGACCCGTTGACGTTCGTCAGCGTGCCGGTCGTGATCCTGCTCACCGCGATTGCCGCCGCCGCCGCGCCGGCCTGGCGTGCCAGCCGCATCAACCCGGTCGTCGCGTTCCGCCACGACGGATGACCCTGGCGGCGACCGCCGTCAGCCTTCGTTCGCGACCGGAGCCGCAGATCCAGGGCACGATAGACCTCGCCCATCCCGCCGGCGCCCAGCGGCGCGACGATCTCGTACGGCCCGAGGCGATGCCCGGAGGTCAGTCGCAGGGTGTCACCGGAGGTGTTGGTCGACGCCCAAGATTACCTCAACGGTGAACGTCCCTTGTCATGGCCCAGAGTCTCGCGACTCGGGCCCGATTCTGCGCAATCCTCGCAATCCTCGAAATCCCCCACCTCTCCCATCCCAAGAATCCAAACGCGTTGGCGCTCATTTGGGGACCCAGAACGGTTCCTCGGCTCGCACGAGCTGAACCGGGACCTCGGTCACGAACCCTTTGATCCATTGCGCCATCTCGAGCATCCCCGCTTCTTCCGAGATGACGTGGCCCAGCACGATCCAGCCCTTGGCAACCCCGATCGCGATCGCGTCGAGCGCGTACGCGGGGTTGTCGAAGGGGCCGTCCGCTTCCTGCTGCTCACCGCTGATGACCACGTCGACGCCAGCCGCATTGACCGGCGGGCTGGCGTATCCGACACCGAGCTGGATGCGGCTGACCCTGGCGTTGGGATCGCCCACGACTCTCAGCCCGCGTGCGCCGGTGCGCCGCTCGATGTCCGCGGCCAGCGCGCCCGAGCGTCGTCTCGGGGATGACGAAGCGATGCGAGCCCGGCGCGGTTTCATACCGGGCCTCGAGGCCGATCGCGCCGTGCCGACCCGACGTAAGTGAAGTCGGGCCGCTGGACGTGCATGTGGTCGTGCATGCGAAAGACGACGATGTCGTGCTTGCGCAGCAGATCCACCTTGGTCTGGTAGAGCGGATCGCCGCTCACGACCGACACATCGTCGCGATCGTTCCAGAAGGTGACCTCGTGCGGGATGATCATGTTGAGCCCGGCGGCGCCAGCCTTTCGGAGCACCGACACCGACACGAAGCCGGTCGTCGCGATTCCCGTGACCGTCGTCTCCGGTCCGCCGTGTTTGAACGTGTCCCGATAGGTCGCCTCGCGCCACGGGGCGCCGAGGTTCTTCCTGATGCGCCCGATGACCTCGCCCGCGGTCATCTCGGCCTCCAGTACGGATCGCCGGCCGTGACGTGCCGCACCGGCGCTTCCGGGACCAGCGTCCTCAGCCAGTCCGCGCACACACGCATGCCCGGTTCCTCGGACACGATCCGGCCGACCAGGATCAGCGCCTTCTTCTGGCCGGAATCGACCGCGTCGCGCGCGTACTCGACGGATTCCCATTCGCGGACCTCGCCCGCGACGACGACGTCCACGTGAGGCAGTGTCTGGAGCGCAGAGGCGAGAGGTGTGGAGCCAGGCAGCAGCGCAGCTTTCTGAACTTTGCCTTGCGGATCGCCGATGACCCGGATGCCGCCGCGCGCGCCGAGCCGCTGCTTCGCCTGAGTCACAAGCGTCGCGAGCGTCACCGGTGGAATGTCGTAGCGTGAGGCATCTTCGGCGAGCTGGTATTTCGCCCAACCGAGCGCGTCTCCGAGTCCCTGGGCCACAGGGTCCGGCCGTCGCAGCCGCCAGTGATCGCGCAGCCGGAAGACGACGAGATGGTGCTTCGCGATGAACGCCAGCTTCGCGGCGAGGACGGGATCCGCCGCGTCATCGGGGGTCTCCATCCTCGAGTAGAAGACCGGCTGGCTCGCAATCACGAGATTCGCCCCGGCTTTCGCGCCCTGCTGCAGGACCGCCATGCTCGGCAGCGACGTCGTCACGATGCCGGTGGCGGCGACCGCCGGATCGCCAGCCTTGATGCCGTCGACGCTGTCTGGCTTCCAGTCGACGCCAAGGCTCCGCTTGATGCGATCGATCACGTCCGACACCGACATCCCAGCGGTGCCGGCAAAACGCGGCGGAATCGCGAGCGGCGCGGCGGCGGCGAGCGCCGCGAACTCGCGCCGCGAAAGCGGACGGCCCTGCCTCACCCGGACTTCCTCAGGCATCGGGGCTTCCCAGCTCGCGATAGAAGGTGATGAGGTCGAGCGATTTCGGTGGCGACGCGCCGAGTTGCCGCAGCATCGTCGTCACCTGTCCGCGGTGATACGTCCCGTGGTTCACCAGGTGCTGCACGATGTGCCACGTGCGGCTCGCGCCTGGCTGGCCGCTCAGCAGCCGGTACTCGATGACGCGTTCGGCACCGGCCTCGTCCAGGCCGCCCACGAACGCGCGCACGCCGGCCTCGGTTTCGCCCCACGCTGCACGCACCGCGGCAAGGTCGGAGAACCGCTCGTGCGGCAGACCGCTCGCGGGCGACGTGCCGTGGAGTCGGACAGCCAGATCCACTCGGCGCCGTGCAGGTGCGACAGCGTGTCGCGCACCGAGCGAAAGCTGTTGCCGAGATCGCGCGTGAACTGGTCGGCACTGAGCGGCTCGACCGCGGCGAGCACGCGATCCCTCGCCCAGTAGTGATAGTCGACGAGCGTTTGAAGCTCCTGCGGGGTCATGACGGAGTCATTCTATCGAGTGCGAAGTCGTGGGAGGGCGTCGGTCGCGGGTGCCCATGTCGTTGCTCGCCCTGAGGTCGAGGGCGATGACGTGCCATTCCTCATGGGTCGTCGCGTCCGGGTAGACGTGCAGCGTTCGAAAGCCCACGCGCGCGTGCGCCCGGAGCGAGCGCGTGTTCCGGGCCGCGACTTCCGTGACGACGAAGTCGAAGCGATCGCGATAGCACTCCGCCATCGATCGGTACAGCCTGTCGAAGATGCCCCTGCCACGATAGCCGTCGGCAATGCAGATCTGCCCCATCACGAACCATCGCGGGTTGTCCCGGAGAGGCGAACCGTTCCACGAGAGGGAGTCGAACATCGCGAACATCGGACCGAGGACGGGCACGTCCGCCGAGAACTCGCGCGGCATCACGAGCGTGTACCCGACGACACGGTCCCCGGCCTTCGCAATGATCGCGGGCGCGACGTCGTTCATCCGCCGCAGCACGCCGGGGTCGTGGCGGACCGTCACGAATCCCTGACTGGCGATTGTCTCTGGCGCCAGCGCCGAGGCCAGGTTCGCGGCCTGCAGCTCGAGAATCTGGCGGACTTCATCGGCGGTGGCAACGGTGGCGAACTGGATGGGCTCCGACACGATGGGTACCAGCGGATTTCACGCGTGCCTGGACCGGCCTACTGGAGAGGGGCACCAGAGAACGCGCGACGGTACTCGCCGGGCGTGATGCCATAGGCACGCCTGAAACGGCTCGTGAGGTGACTCTGATCGCAGAATCCGGCCGAAGCCGCTGCGACGGCGAGTGGCTCGCCGCGATCGATCAGATCTCTCGCACGCACCAGACGGCATTGAATCTGCCACGCGTGTGGCGTCATGCCATAGGCGCGTTTGAAGCTGCGCACCAGGTGAAACGGGCCGATGCCTGCGACCATCGCGAGTCGTTCCAGCGTCAAGTCCGTTGCCGGATGTGTGTCGATCAACTCACGGACCCGCTCGAGCCGCGGATCGCCGGCCGGCAGGGTCGCCGGTTCGACCGCCGGCAGATCGGCGTGCCGGCGCAGCAGCAGGGCGAGCCACGTGAGCAGCACGCCCTCCTGCTCGAGCATGTCGGTCGACGATTCCAGCCGCCGATGACACTCCACGAATCGCCAGGCAAGGTCTGGATCGTCGATGGCCGACTGACGCAATGCGGGACGGACGGCTCGGCCCGCCACTTCCGTACCCACCGCGTCGAGTGCCGCCGCGGACGGATACACCATCCGATACGTCCAGCCGTCGCGCGCGGCGCTCGCGCCGTCGTGCACTTCCCCGGGATTGATTGCAATCACCGTGCGCATCGGCGCGACGTGCCACGACCGCCGGTTGCAGACGTATTGTTCCGCGCCGAGGACGACCGCACCCAACGCATACCCGTCGTGCCAATGGCGGGCGTAACGATGCGTCGTGAAGCGCGCCCGGAAGCAGTCGAGGCCGCCGAGCGCGGACGTCCGCCAGTAGCGACTCTCGACAGGCAGTGCCTCGAGCCCTTCGGGCATGTCAATTTCCTCCAAGACGCGCCTCGTCCGCCCCTGGCACTCTGCGGGACATGACGTCGATGTCCCTATCTACCACAGAAGGCCGTCGCGAGCGCGCTGCGAGTTACAGCCGCCGCGGCAACGGCGCCAGCCTCCAGCAGAGACTCGACGCGTGCGTCCGCCGTCTGCGTCCCGAGATCGTCGCGTTCACGGAGGCGCTCGTGAACATTGCGACCGAGAACCCGCCGGGCGCGTCGTATCACGAATGCGTCCGGCTCATCGACGGGCGCCTTCGCACGCTCGGCCTCGATGTGGAGCACCTGCCGTACCGGCCGAAGACAGGTGTGCCGGATCAGTCCGGCGCGTCGGTCATCCTGAGCGGCATCGGCACCGGCCCGCGCACCCTCTACTTCTCCGGCCATTACGACGTCGTGCCGGTCTCCGTGGCCGGACAGTGCCGCGCGGTGCGTCGCGGCAATGCGGTGTACGGACGCGGCACGGCCGACATGAAGGGCGGGCTCGCGGCCATGCTGTATGCGGTGACGGCGCTGCGCGAGGTGGGCGCGCCGCTCGACGGCCGCGTGGCGCTGGTGTTCGTGCCCGACGAGGAAACCGGCGGAAGACGAGGCTCCGCGTTCCTCACGAGCCTCGGACGACTGGGTGCCGGAGGAATTGGCATGCTGACGCCGGAGCCGACCGGCGGCGTGGTGTGGAACGCCAACCGGGGCGCGATCACGTTGCGAGTGACGGTCCACGGCCGGCAGGCCCATGTCGGCCTCATGCACCAGGGCCGCAACGCATTCGAGCAGGCGATCCATGTCGTCTCGCGCCTGCAGGCGCTGGCGCGGCGCGTGGGCCGGCGACGCACGCGATTTCGGGTCAAGCCCGAAGACGCACGGCGCTCGCTGATGCTGATTGGTGGACGGGTCGAGGCCGGCACCGGCTTCAACGTCGTGCCCGACGTCTGCTCGTTCACGGTCGATCGCCGGATCAACCCGGAAGAGGACTTGTCGGCCGAGCGCGACGCGCTCTTCGACGTCTTCGATCGCCTGCGCCGGGACGGCGTCGAGCTCGACGTCGAGGTGCTGCAGGAAGGATCGCCATCCGGAGCATCCGAGGCCACACCACTCGGCCGAGCGCTGCGCGACCAGGTGCGTGCCGTCACCGGCCGCACGCCGCAGTTCGAGCTATGCCCAGGCTTGTTGGAGATTCGCTTCTACGCCAGGCAGGGCATTCCGGCGTACGCGTACGGCCCCGGGCCACTCGCGGTCGCGCACGGTCCCAAAGAGTTCGTGCACATCGATCGCCTCGTGGAGTGCGCGGCGATCTACGCACGGACGGCGGCTGCGCTACTGGCCCCCGCATAGCGCTCGATTGACGCGCGGCGAGGATCTCGGGAGACTGGGTCCGCCGAGGACCGGATGATCACCAGGCGAGAATGCCCCAAGTGCCGCGCGGCGATGGAGGAAGGCTTTATCAGGGACGACACGTACGGTGCCGTCCACGCCAGCAGGTGGGTGGAAGGCCCGCCTGAAAAGAGCTTCTGGACCGGCACCAAGACGCACGGCAAGAAGAACGTGCCGATCAAGACCTATCGCTGCCCGGCGTGCGGCTATCTCGAATCGTACGCGGAATGACGATCGCGGGACGGTCGGAGCTCAGGCGGCCGGCTGCACACCCAGCACCTTGTCGCCGCCGAGCCGCTCGAATGCGGCCAGCGCCTCCTGATGGCGGATCTCGGCGCGGCGTAAGAGCTTCGTGAACGCCGGTTTCCTGCGGAGCGGCCGCAGCCACGGATCGCCGGCCATCGCCGGAAAGCAGAAGAAGCCGCCGGCGACGACGCGTTCGAGCAGGTCGAGCGCCGGAGCGACCTCGTTCACATGCGCGAGGTGCCGGGACAGATAGAACAATCCCTCGGGATCGCGGAAATCCGACTGCGCCACCCGCCCGACAGCCGCGATGCTCGCGGCCGGGTTGCCCTCGAGCAGGGTACGCGCCGCGACGATGAAGTCGCCGAGCCGGGTGGGAATCTTCTGTTCGAGCTCACGCAGCAGCGGCAGCGCTTCGGCGCCGCGTCCGAGCTCGGCAAGCGACATCGCGACGATGTAGGGAAACTGCGCGATCTTGACGGTGACGACGCGCGCGTGGTCCGACTGCAGGAACCACGTATGCGCCACGCTGGTGCGAATCTTCGGATCGAGATCGAGCGCACGCTGGTGCGCCGCGACCGAGGCGTCGAGCAGGCCGCAATAACGGCAGGCGCTGACCAGGCCCGCCAGCAGCTCCGGATCGGCAGTGTGCGCGCGCTCGATGAGCCGCACCATCGCATCGTGCGCCCTGCCGAGATCGACCTCGAGCTGCGCGAAGAGCTTGTGCGACATCGTCAAATCGGCATTGAGCTCGAGCGCGCGGCGGAACGCCGCTTCGGCATCCACCAGGCTCTCCTGGGTGCCGGTCGGCAGGTACTTGCCCATCACGTGATGGATGCGGCCGAGCCGTGCCCACGCGGGCGCGTAGCGCGGATCCTCTTCGACGCACTGCAAGTACAGGTCGCGCGCGATGCTCCAGTGCTTCGAGTCGTAACTGAGCTGATTGCCGCGAAGGAAGTATTCGTAGGCTTTGGCGCTCGACGGCACTTCGCCCTGGAGCGTCTGCTGCTCGCGGTTGGTCAACGGCAGCGACAGCGACGCCACGATACGTCGGGTGAGCTCGTCCTGGACGCGGAACAGGTCGCCGAGCGGGATCTGATCGACGTGCGACCACAGCAAGGTACCGCTCGCGGCATCGGTGAGCTGCATGGCGACGCGGACCTCACTGCCTGCGCGCAGCAGCGTACCGCTGACGATGGCGTCGACGTCGGCGTCCACCCCGATCTGCTTCGGGTCGACCGGCTCGCCCGCGAAGCGGGCCGCCGCCATGCTCGAACGCACGACGAGCGCCTGCAAGCCGCCGAGCGAGCTGGTGAGCGCGTCGGGCAGGCCGAAGGCCAGGAACTCGGTCTCCGGATCGGGCCGCAGCATGCGGAACGGCAGCACGATCAGGCGGGTCACGCGCGCCGGCTGCGCCGGCGCCGAGCCGGTCACCGGCATCAGGAACCGATAGCCGCGGCGCGGGAGGGTCTCGATGAACCGTGGGGCATCGGCGGCGTCTCCGAGCACCTCGCGAATCTGCCGGATGCAGAAGTTCAGCCCCTGCTCGAAGTCCACGTACGTCTCCCCGCTCCAGACGTGATCGCGAATCTCGACGCGGGTGACGACTTCGCCGCTGCGGCGGGCGAGGAGTTCGAGCACCTTGAAGGGCTGCGGCGCCAGTTTGATCGGGTCGCCGCGCTGGCGCAGCTCGCCGGTCGCCGGATTGAGCTCGAAGGCGGCGAATCGCAGGACCGCGGGACCACTCATCGAAAACTCATGGAGAACTCATCCCGCCTCTATGGAAGCCTTCGCGGCGGCAAGCACAATAGCTCACGCGTTTCCCGCACCACAAGTTTTCGGCTCACGAAGGAGATCACCATGTCGCTGCAGATTGGCTCCGACGCTCCCGATTTCGAAGCCTCGACCACCCAGGGTCCCATCCGCTTTCACGAGTGGCTCGGCGACTCCTGGGGCGTGCTGTTCTCGCACCCGAAGGACTTCACCCCCGTGTGCACCACCGAGCTGGGTTACATGGCGCGGCTCAAGCCCGAGTTCGACAAGCGCAACACGAAGATCATCGGCTTGAGCGTCGACCCGGTCGAGAGCCACGCGCGCTGGGCGAGCGACATCCAGGAGACGCAGGGACACGCGCCCAACTATCCGATGATCGGCGACGTCGACCTGAAGGTCTCCAAGCTCTATGGGATGCTGCCGGCGTCGACCGAGGGCACCTGCGAAGGCCGCACGGCGATGACCAACCAGACCGTGCGCACGGTGTTCGTCGTCGGTCCCGACAAGAAGATCAAGCTGATGATCAGCTACCCGATGACCACCGGACGGAACTTCGACGAGGTGCTGCGCGTGATCGATTCGCTGCAGCTCACCGCGAACCACAAGGTGGCGACGCCGGTGAACTGGGAGCCCGGAGAGGACGTGATCATCGTCACCTCCGTTTCCGACGAGGACGCGAAGAAAATGTATCCTGAGGGCTGGCGGGCGCCGCGGCCGTACCTCCGCTTCGTGCAGCAGCCGGGCGGGCGCGCGACAAGCGCTGCGTGAACCGCCAAACACGAATCGCCCGAAGCGAAACGCGCAAACGGGGACAGTCATGAAAAGTCCCGATCGACTCTCTCCGATTGCGTTCGGCCGCCTGGTCGGCCGAGGCGCGTCTGCCTGGCTCGTGGCGTCGCTCTGCGCCACGGGCGCCGCCGCCCAGCACGCCCATGGATCCGAAGGCATCGGGAGCGCGCACATGGAGACGTCCTGCGTGCCCGCGGTCCAGGAGCGGTTCGATCGCGCGCTGGCCCTGCTCCACAACTTCTGGTACTCGCGCGCCCTCACCCGGTTCGAGGAGATCCAGAAGGCCGATCCCGACTGCGCCATCGCCTACTGGGGCGCGGCCATGACCTACAACCACCCGTTCTGGGATGCGCCGTCGCCTGACGACACGGCGGCGGCCTGGGCACACGTGCAGAAGGGGCTCGCGGCGCGATCGCAGAACGATCGCGAGCGAATGTATCTGCTGGCGGTTGCCGCACTCTACAAGGATGGCGGCAAGGGGCCGAAACAGGCGCGCGATGAGGCCTACCGCGATCAGATGGCCGCCGCCCACGCGAAGTATCCCGACGACGAGACGACGTTGTTCTACGGCCTGTCGATCCTCGGCACCATCCGGGAAGGGGCGAAGGGGTTCGAGATGCAGGGCCGTGCGATCGACCTGATCGAATCGGTCTACGCACGCAACCGACAGCACCCCGGTGTCCTGCACTACCTCATTCACGCCTTCGACGATCCGGTACACGCCGAGCGAGGCCTGGCCGCGGCACGCGCTTATGCCAGGACCGCTGCCGCGGTGCCGCACGCCTATCACATGCCCTCGCACATCTTCACGCGGCTCGGGCATTGGGACGATGCGGCGACGACCAACGAGCACGCGTGGCGGATCTCGAACGAGGACGTGAAGGCGGCCGGCGAGCCGGGCACGCTGCGCGACTTCCATTCACTCAATTACCTCTCCTACAACTACCTTCAGCTCGGCCGCTACAAGGATGCGAAGAAGACGGTCGACCTGTTCGCCGAGCAGTACGCGGCGATCACCAACCGTCAGACCGCGCCGGACTCGCAGGACATGCAGGCCCGCCACGTGCGAGGCCGGACGATCTTCGCGCTTCCCGATCGCGTGCTCTACGGCTACTTCGACACGCTCGCCCGCTTCATCGTCGAATCGGAATCGTGGGGTGAGGTCGCGAACCTGCCGCTCATCGCGACGTCGAGCGATTTCGCAGTGATGAAGCTGCACCTCGAGGTGATGGGTGCCGCGGCGCGGAAGGACGCGGCCGCGGCGAAGCGCAAGGCGGCTGAGATGATGCGGCTGGCGGGGATGCCCGGGCAGCATCCCTTCGTCCAGCAGATTCTGACGATTCAGGCGAGAGAGGCGGCGGCGCTGGCCGCGCAGGCGGCAGGCGACAGCACCGGTGCGGTGAAGGAGATGGAGGCGGCGGTGGCCATCGAAGATGGCATCGACAGCCTCTCTCAGCCGCCGTATCCGATCATTCCCGCGCACGAGCTCTATGGCTCGATGCTGATGGAGATGGGCAGGCACGCGGAGGCGCGCAAGCATTTCGAGGAGACGCTGCGGCGCACGCCGGGGCGCCCCAAGGCCATCGCCGGTATCGCCAGTGCCGCCGAAGCGATGGGGGACATGGCAACCGCGCGAGCGCAGTACACACGTCTCGCCGACATGTGGAAGAACGCCGACCCGGATCGCCCGGAGTTGCAGGCGGCGCGGCGATTCCTGCAGCCCGAGAAGCGATAGCCGCAGCTGACATTCTTTCTGCTACGCTGACGGCCATGCGCGGTCGACTCATGAGTCGTCGCGAGGCGCTTACGCTCGCCCTCGCGGCGGCCGGAACGTTGTCGCGGCCGGAGCGTGCCGCCGGCCGGCACGGATTGGAACCGGCCCAGCCCGCCGCCGCGACGGGCGCCGGCGAATCGCGTCTGATCATCCGCAACGCCCGCCCGCTCGACGCCGAGGCGCCGATCGAGGCGCTGCGCACGTTCGAGACGCGCAACGATCTGTTCTTCGTTCGCTGCCATCATGCGCTGCCCACCTCCGGCTCCACGCCGTGGACGCTGACGATCGATGGCGACGTGAAGCAGCCGGTCACGCTCCAGCTCGAGGACATCCGCCGCATGGGCGCCGAGCGTCGCGCCGCCACGATCGAATGCGCAGGCAACGGCCGCGGCCTGTTCGAGCTGCCAACGACGTCCGGCGTACAGTGGGGACTCGGCGCCGTGAGCAACGCCACCTGGACCGGCGTGCCGCTCGCGGCGCTGCTCGAGCGCGCCGGCGTTCAGGCTTCGGCGCTGCACGTCTGGATGGAAGGCGCCGACCGCAGCCCGGTTCCCGCCACGCCTCCGTTCCTGCGCAGCATTCCGCGCGAGACTGCGCTCGGCGACGCCTTCGTGGCCTACGAGATGAACGGCCGGCCACTGCCGTTGCCGCAAGGCGGCCCGCTGCGTCTCGTCGTGCCGCGCTGGTACGGCATGGCGTCGACCAAGTGGCTCACGCACGTCCACGCCCGCGCCACCGAGTCGGACAATCACTTCATGGTACGCGGCTACCGGTACGCGGACGGTAGCCCTGTGAACGTGATGCGCGTCAAGTCGCTCATCACCGCGCCGCTCGACGGCGAGCGCGTGGGCGTCGGGAGCACGCGCGTGACCGGCGCCGCGTGGACGGGCACCGGGACGGTCTCGCAGCTCGACATCTCAATCGACGGCGGGCAGACCTGGCAGCCGGCGCGCTTCACGACCGAAGCCCGGCCGGGTAAGTGGCGCCTGTGGGAAGCCGACGTCGCCATCGGGTCGGCGGGCCAGCACCGCCTGCGGGCGCGCGCGACCGACACGGCCGGCAACACCCAGCCCGAGCGTGCGGCTCCGAACCCGGCGGGCTACGGGAACAACTCGATTCACGAGGTGCGTGTCGATGCGCGCTGAGGCCTGGAGACGTCGTCTCTCGATCGTCGCACCCGGCGTGAGCGCATGCCTGTTGACGGCGTCGCTCTGTGCGGGCTGTCGAACCGCCGGTGCCGCCACCAAGGTCGACCCCGGGCCAGCCCTGCAGTCGGTCGTCGCCGCGGCGGAAGCGTCCGAGATTGCAGCACTCCCGGACGGCGCGGCGAAGACGATCGTCACCGAGCGATGCCTGCTGTGCCACGGTGCCGCGTTGATCGCTCAGCAGCGGAAGGATGCCGCGGCCTGGGGACGAACGGTGACCCAGATGCGGACGTGGGGCACGCCGATCCAGGACGCGGATCAGACCGCGCTCGTCGCGTACCTCACCGAGCATTTCGGTCCGGGCGCGCGGCGCTGAGCTTCTCGCGTATCGCTCGCGCATACGGGCCGACGATCATTCCGCACCCGACGCTCCGGCAGGGCGCTCAGCCGGTCTGCGGGCTCTGAACGCATCCCGCCTGTCCCACGCCGTTCTTTTCGCGAGCTTCCCTACTCCTCAGATTCGGCCTCGAAGCCAGAACGAGAGGATCGTCCAAGTTTTCGACCAGATCGCTGCTAGTTGGCGGTGATGAACGAGAGTAGCTTCTTTTCCGCCCAAGTCGATTTCGCACGCCTCCAATCCGCGCCGCCCGAGGCTCGCGATTCGGTTCGTGCATGCGTCCGAGTGTCCAAGCGATTGTGGTGACGCCCGCCGCAGCAAGGCGTCCGACCGCACTGGTGACCGGTCGATTCCCGAGGGATGCACCGTCGAGCACATCCCCTTTTATTCACGGACCATCGGCATGAAGCACGCCATCATCACCGCATTTCTCGGTCTGCTCCGCGACCGCTTCTGCGAGTACCAGGAACCCCGGACGCTCGAGCAGAAGCTCGACCTGATGCGCCGGATCCCCGGCGTGTCCGGCGCCGAAGTCGTGCACCCCTACGAGGTGCCCGAGCCCGACGCCCTGCTGGCGCTGTGCGCCGCGCGCCAGCTCGAGGTCTCGGCCGTCAACGTGAACGTCAAGGCCGACCGCGACTTCGTCGAGGGGTCGGTCTCGTCGCCCGACCCGGCTGTCCGCGCGAAAGCGGTCGACTTCATCAAGCGCGCGAAGGACTACGCGCACGCCATCGGCGTCGACCGCGTGACCTGTTGCCCGCTCAGTGACGGCTACGACTACGCGTTCCACACGCACTACATCCGCGCCTGGGAGCGGATGGTGGACTGCGTCAAGGAAGCCGCGGCGCACCGGCCGGAGATCACGCTGTTCATGGAGTACAAGCCGTCGGAGACGCGCGTCCACTGCCTGCTCGACTCGGCGGCCAAGGCCATCCTGTTGTGCGACGCGGTCGGCGGCAACGTCGGGCGTGACGATCGACACGGGCCACTCGATCTACGGCGGCGAGACGCCGGCCGAGGCGCTTGCGCACGTCGCGATGAGCGGCCACCCGTACTACGTGCACATCAACGACAACAACGGCAAGTGGGACTGGGACCTCATGGCCGGCACCTGCAACCTGTGGGGCTACGTGGAGTTCCTCTACTACCTCAAGGAGCTGGGCTACGACGGCTGGATCACCTCGGACACCTCGCCGGTGCGGCAGGACGCCATCGAGACCTTCGCCTTCAACGTGCGGATGACCGACCGGATCTGGGCCTGGCTCGATCGCGTCGATCGGGCTTTCATCCGCGAGCACCTCGAGCGACACCAGGTCATGCCGATCATGAAGCTGCTCGAGAGCGAGCTATTTGTCGGATCGGAGCGGCACGCCGGCGCGAGCCGTACCTAGGAAGGCCGTTCCAGGCCGCTCGCCATTCGATTCCAACGTGAACCCGCGAGCGACGTTCCCATGCGTCACGCCGTGCTCACCCCTTTCTTCGGCCTGCTGCGCGATCGCTTCTGCGAATACCAGCAGCCGCTCCCGATCGCCGACAAGCTGCGGCGGGCGAGCGAGGTGGCCGGCGTGACAGGGCGTCGAGGTGATCTTCCCGGACGAGGTCCGCGAGGCCGCTCAGATTGCAGGCGATCTCGATCGTCTCGGTCTCGAGGTGGCGGCGGTGAACGTCAATCTGAAGGGTGACCGCGCGTTCCAACATGGGGCGCTGTCGTCACCCGACGCCGGCGTGCGACGCCGGGCCATCGATCTCATGCGCGAGGCGAAGTGCGTGGCGCGCGACCTCGGCACCTCACGCATCACCTGTGCGCCGCTCGCCGACGGGTACGACGTGGTGTTCCAGGCCGACTACCGCCGCGTGTGGGCGCCGCCTGGTCGAGTCGATTGCGCGTCAGCGGCTTCCGACCAGCCAGACATCGTGCTGCATCTGGAGCACAAGCCGGCCGAGCCGCGAACCAGTGGACTGCTCGATACGCCGGCCAAGGTGGTTCGTCTCTGCCGCGACGTCGGCCTCGGTTCGGTCGGCATCACCTTCAACGTCGGCCACGCCATCGTCGGCGGCCGGCTCCCGGCGGCGGCCTTTGCCGACGTACTGCACGCGCGGCTCCCGTACTACATCCACTTCTGCGACGCGACGGCGAGCTGGGACTGGGATCTGCGCGCCGGTTCGCATCATCTCTGGGCGTGGGCGGAGTTCCTCTTCCACCTCAAGCAGGACGGCTACGACGGCTGGTTGACCGCCGATACCTTCCCCGTCCGGCAGGAAGCGCGCGAGATGTTCGCGGCCAACCTGTCCATCACCAACTCCCTCTGCCGCTGGCTGGAACGCCTCGACGCCGCGCCGCGTCGTCGACGCGTGCGACCACCAGCGCGCTGGAGCCATGCTTGCCGAGCTCGAGCGATGTCTGCCGGCCCGCGCGTGACCTCGTCGTCGCTCCTGCTGGGCAGCATGACCCGCGTGCGCCACGGCGTGCTGGCGTTCCTGTTCGTGTTCTCGTTTCTCACGATCGTCGACCGGGTCGCGATCTCTGCGGCGAAGTCGAGCATGGCGGCGGAGCTCGGCATCGGCGACGTCGCGTTCGGCTTCATCTTCGGCGTCTTCGCGCTCGGCTACGCGCTTGGCCAGGTGCCGTCGGGCTGGGCCGCCGACCGCTTCGGCCCGCGCGCCTTTCTCGCGGCCATCGTGATCGCGTGGTCGCTCTTCACCGGCCTCACGGCGCTCACGGTCGCGGTGCCGATGCTCATTGCCGTCCGGCTGCCTCTTCGGCCTCGCCGAAGCGGGCATCTATCCGACGGCGAGCCGCGCGATCTACAGCTGGATTCCACCGCACGATCGCGGCCGGGCGCAGGGCCTGCTCTTCATCGGATCGCGCCTGGGCGCGGCCTTCGGGCTGTCGGTCGTCTCGGCCGCCATGGCGGTCTTCGGCTGGCGCGGCACGTTCTGGGCGCTCGCGGTCGCGGGCATCGTGCTCGCCGGCGCGTGGTACGCGTGGTTCCGGAACACGCCGGGCGAGAAGCCAGGCGTCTCGAGCTCGGAGCTGGCGTACATCCGCACCGGCCAGGCGGTGGAGACGACGGCTCGTGCCGACGATGGACGCTCGCTGTGGGACGCCAACGCCGTCCTGCTCGGCGCTGCAGTACTTCGCGTCCAACTTCACGTTCTTCATCGCGTTCACCTGGCTGCTGCCGTACCTGCAGTCTCGGTATGCGTTGAGCCCGGCCGAAGCGGGCGCCTATGCGAGCGTCCCGCTGTACTTCGGGGCGTTCGGCAACTGGCTGAGCGGATCGCTCGTCGACGCAATCTATCGCCGTGGCTACCGCCGGCAGTCGCGCCTGGTGCCGGCGATGGCCGGGTTCGCGCTCGGCATCGCGGGACTGCTCGCGGCGCCGTCGATGTCGACGGCCGTGGGCGCCATCGCCTGCTTCTCGATCGCGACGCTGGGCGTCGACATGACGCTCAGCCCGAGCTGGACGAGCTGTCAGGACCTGGCCGGCCCTCGCACGGGCCTGCTGTCGGGCGCGATGAACATGGTGGGCAACCTCGGATCGTTCGTGAGCTCGATCACGTTCCCGGTGCTGCTCGATGCGACCGGCAGCGCCGGGACCTATTTCTACCTGGCGGCAGCGCTCAACCTTCTCGCGATCGGCTGTTGGTCGCGGATTCACCCGCACCGCGCGTGACGCGCCCGTGCGCCTTGCTGGAGGAACGTATGCAGGCAGGCTTGACGACTCTCGCGCACAGCGTCGGGATGCTCCTCGTGCTCGCGTCCCTCGCGCTCGCCCAGGGAACGGGCGAGATCACCGGCACGATCACCGACGCGACGGGAGGCATCGTGCCGGGCGCCGCGGTCACCGTGACCAACACGGCCACGGGTGCGGCACGGCACGCGACCAGCAACGAATCCGGCGTCTACTCGGTGCCCGCGCTGCCGCCGGCGACCTACACCGTCGTCGTCGAGCTGCAGGGGTTCCAGACGCAGACGCGGCGCAATCTCGTGCTGCAGGTGCAGCAGGTCGCGCGCGTCGGACTTCGCGCTCGAAGCCGGCGCCGTCAACGAGTCCGTCGAGGTCACGGGCGGCGCGGCGCTGCTCGCCACCGAGGACAGCACCGTCGGCCAGGTCATCGACAACAAGCGCATCGTCGAGCTGCCGCTCAACGGCAGGAGCTATCTGCAGCTGGCCGCGCTCACTCCCGGCGTGAACATCAACAGCACGCCTTCGGCCGGCGCCACCGACTTCCAGGGCGGCCACCGCTCGCGGCAGCAGATCACGATCAACGGCCAGCGCGGCCAGTTCAACCACTACACGCTGGACGGCATCGAGAACACCGACCCGAACTTCAACACCTACATCCTGCTGCCGTCGATCGACGCGCTGCAGGAGTTCAAGGTGCAGAGCGCCACCTATCCGTCCGAGTACGGCTTCGGTGTCACGCAGATCAACGTCACGACGAAATCCGGCACCAACGAGATCCACGGATCGCTGTTCGAGTACCACCGCAACGAGGCGTTCGACGCCAAGAACTTCTTCGACACCAAGGTCGATCCCATTCCGCCGTTCGAGCGCAACCAGTTCGGCGGCACCGTGGGCGGTCCGATCTTCAGGAACAAGCTGTTCTTCTTCGCCAATTACGAGGGCCTGCGCGAGGACAAAGCCCTCACCGCGCGGAGCAGCGTGCCGCTCGCCTCGCTCCGTGCCGGCAATTTCAGCGGCCGCAACCCCATCTACGATCCAGCGACGCGCGTCCAGCAGCCGAACGGGACGATTACGGCGCAGCAATTCGCGAACAACCAGATCCCGGCGAATCGAATGGACCCGACCGCACTCACGGCCATGGAGGGGTTCTGGCCGCTCCCGAACCTGCCGGGCACGGCGAGCAACTACCTGAACACCGAGGCACGGGAGGCGAACACCGATCAGTGGCTGGGACGTGCGGACTACGTCCAGTCCGACGCCATCTCGTGGTACGGCCGCTTCAGCTGGGCGAAGGATCGCGAGTACCAGCCGGCCGCGTTCCCTGGGCTCGGCACATGGACCAACAGCCGGCCCGACCAGGTCCTCGTGGGCAACACCTGGGTCGTCGGGCCGTCGCTCGTCAACACGGCGCGCTTCGGCTGGAGCCGTTTCGACAACACGGTGGTGGGCACGCACTCCTACGTCCAGGACATCAACGGCGAGTTACTTCACATCTCCGGCCTCAACCTGTCGGGCGATCCGGCATTCTGGGGCCTGCCGACATTCGGGATCACGGGCTACACCGGCTTCGGCGATCGGGCCAACATCTACCTCACGCACAACAACATCTACGAAGTGGCGAACGACTTGAGCTGGGTGCTGGGCAAGCACGTGATGAAGTTCGGCTTCTCCTCGAAGCGCATTCACTACAACCAGCTGGGCAACCAGTTCGCGGTCGGCGGCTTCGATTTCGACGGCACCGCGACGCAGAACCCCGCGTCGCCCGCCGGCACCGGCGATCCGATGGCCGACTTCCTGCTCGGGTACATGTCACAGTCGTTCACGGCGGTGCAGCCGGCCGACGCGAAGCTGCACAGCACCTACTGGGCGTTCTACGCGGGCGACTCGTGGCGGCTGTCGCGGAAGTTGACCGTCGACCTCGGCCTCCGCTACGAGTACCTGCCGCCGTTCCGCGACATCAACGATCAGTCGGTGAACATCACCGATCTCGGCAGCCCCAACCCGATCCTGGTGCGCGCCTCGAATCAGGGCGAGAACCTCGATCCGTACGAAGGGCAGGTGGTCCGCTTCACGCGCGCGACGCTCGTGCGCGACGGGCGCCTCGGCCCCGGCCTCGTCCAGCCGGACAAGGACAACTGGGCGCCGCGCATCGGCCTCGCGTACAGCGCGTCGGAGACGACCGTGGTGCGCGCCGGCTTCGGCGTCTTCTACAACATGATCGATCTGGGCAATTCGATTTTCGACATGGCCCGGACGCTCGCCGGGCTGCGGCGCGACTTCCCGAACACGTCCTTCCCCAACCTGCAGCTCACGACCAACCCGTTCAACACCACCTCGAGCGGCACCACCATCGACCTCGCGCAGCCGCTCATCCTCGCCAACAGCCAGACGATTGAGAACTCGTCGGTCAACCAGTGGAGCCTCAACATCCAGCGCGCGCTGGGCGCGCAGCTCATGGTCGACGTCGGCTACGTCGGATCGAGCTCGCGGCATCTCAAGAAGATCACCGGCTTCAACAATCCGCCACCTGGTCCGGGATCGATCGATGCGCGGCGCCCGTACCAGCAGTTCGGGTGGATTCAGTATCCCGACTCGATCGGTCGCGGGAACTATCACGCGCTGCAGCTCAAGGCAGAGCGCCGGCTGCAGAACGGCTTCACGGTGCTGAGCGCCTACACCTTCGGCAAGGCGCTCGACGACACGAGTGGCGTGCGGCCGGGCGGGGGCGACACGCTGTTCGTCAACGACCCGTGGTGCAACACGACGTGCGAGTACGCGCGCTCGAGCTACGACGTGCGCCACCGCTGGGTGACTTCCGCACTCGTCGAGCTGCCGTTCGGCCGCGGCCGCCGCTACGGCAGCGAGATGCCGGTCGTCCTCGATGCGATCGTCGGCAACTGGCGGCTCGGCGGCATCCTCACGCTGGAG
The DNA here is from genome assembly GCA_963840865.1 of Vicinamibacterales bacterium. Taxonomy (GTDB): domain Bacteria; phylum Acidobacteriota; class Vicinamibacteria; order Vicinamibacterales; family Vicinamibacteraceae; genus CAWJAP01. The sequence continues at coordinate 166,110 of CAWJAP010000012.1, read as the reverse complement.
AGCGGGTCTCCGGTCACGCCGAACGCCGGCCGCGACACGACCAACATCGGTGTGGGCGCCGGCAACCGGCCGAACCTCGTTGGCGATCCGAACCTGCCGAGCGACGAGCGAACCGTCGATCACTGGTTCAGCACCGAGGCCTTCGCGCAGCCGCCGGCCTTCACGTTCGGCGACGCCGGCCGCAACATCGTCGAGGGGCCCGGCATCATCAACGTCGACCTGTCGCTCTCCAAGCGCATCGCGGTCGGCGCGACGCGCAACTTGGAGTTCCGCGCCGAGATCTTCAACGCGGCCAACCATCCAATCTGGGGACTGCCCAACGTCAACCTGACGAACGCCGCCTACGGCCGCATCACCAGCACGCGGATTGACAGCCGGCAGATCCAGCTGGCGCTGCGATTCACTTTCTAGCCTGGCGACGGCCGCTCTCAGCGGCCGTCGCGGCAGCCCTTCGATCCGCGCCGCTGTGCAGCCGGCCCTGGGCGGGCCGGCTGGCAGCGCGGGGGGCTGCAAACTACCGCCGGTTGCTTCAGCGGCCGGCGGCGCGGGGACTGCAAACTGACTCTAGACTGGAGGAACATCGCCCATCCCCGCGAGGACGCCATGCTGCTCGACCTGATCCGTACGCTGCGCTTCGAGCCCTTCGTCGTCGACCATCTCGTCGACGCGCGCGGCCGCTACCGCCTCGATCTCGATCCGCAGTTCCCGTTCGCGATCAAGCTCTACCAGTTCACACCGGTCGGCAACACCTACCCGATGAACTGGCACGAACGGCTCGAGATCTTCGTGCCGCTCTCCGGCGAGGGCCAGTTCCGCATGGGCGATCGCATCATCGATTTCGCCGAGGACGACGTGCTGGTCGTCGACAATCTGAAGCTCCACGGACTGCGCGAGTTCCGCGGCGCCGGCGGACGCGCGATGACCATCACGTTCAACTCGGAGTTCGTCTACAACATCGCGTCGCCCCTCTGCGACTTCACCTATCTCATCCCCTTCCATTGCCAGAGCCAGGACGTGAGCCCCGTCGTCCGACGCGACGACCCCCAGGCGAAGGCCATCCACGAAGCGCTGGCACAGCTCGTCGCGTGCTATTTCGACCCGGCGCCCGATGCCTACACCCGCGTGGCGTGCAAGGCCTATCTCCTCCAACTGCTGCTCCACCTGACGAAGCACTTCGCCGGCGCCGAGGTGGCGCACTCCGAGTACGTTCGCCAGCAGGAGCGCGCGCGGCGCCTCGGCCAGCTCTTCGAGCACCTGCAGGAACACTACGCCGAGCCGCTGACCATCGCGCAGGCGGCACGGATGGTCGGCATGAGCGGTTCGCGGTTCATGAAGTTCTTCAAGCAGGCGACGGGCACGACCTTGGTGAGCTACGTGACGCACGTGCGGCTCGCGCACGCCTGCGCGCTGCTCCGCGAGACCGACCTCGCCGTGGGCGACGTCGCGGCGCGCGTCGGCCTGAACGACCACGCCTACTTCGATCGCAAGTTCAAGCAGCACTTCAACGCGTCGCCGCGCCGCATGCGCATGCTGTGGTCGGCCCGTCGCATCGCATGACCTGCACGATCGGCACGACGTCCTACGGGTATCGCTATCAGCTGCTGGACGAGCGCCAGGCGCCGCCACTCGCGGCGCTGGTGCGTCAGACGCGCGCGGCCGGCCTCGATGCGCTGCAGATCTGCGAGAACGCGCGCCCGTTGCAGGCCGCCGACAGCGAGTGGCGCGACGCGATCCGTGCCGCCGAGGACGAGGGCGTGGCGCTTCACGTCGGCTGCATGACGCTCGATCCCGACGTGCTCGCGCGCTACCTGGATCGAGCCTCGGCGATTGCCGGCGCTGCCGCCGTGCGCATCGTGCTCGAGGACGAGTCCGGTGCGGCGCCGTCGCGCGATCGGCTCGAGCGCTTTCTCGCGGCCGCCGCCGAGCGTGCCATCGAGGCGCGGATGATGCTGGCGCTCGAAAACCACTTCCACGTGCCGTGCCGCACGCTGCGGGCGCTGGCGAGCGCGTATCCGCCGGAGGTGATGGCGTTCTGCGTCGACTCGGCCAACTCGCTGCGCAACTGGGAGTCGGCCGAGCAGGTGTTCGACCTGCTGGACGAGCGCGCCGCGTTTTACCACGTGAAGGACTATCGCGTGCGCGGCTCGAACGTGGGGTTCGAGGTCACGGGCGCTCCGCTCGGCGAGGGCGCGCTCGATCTCGCGGGCTGCGTGGCGCGCATGCACGCGCGTCACGAGACGCCTCTCGTCTTTCTCGAGACGTGGGTGCCGACGACGGGCGATCGACGCGCGGACATGGCCGAGGAAGCCGACTGGCTCGTCCGATCGCGCGCAGCGCTGCAGCGGGCGACTCAATCGGCGGCGCTGGAGCGGTGAACTCGCTGAACGAGAGGATTGTCCAAACTTTCGCCCGGATCACCGCTTGTCGGCGGGACGCCGTCGGCGCTACGGTTCGCTCGCTCGCGCAACGCACGTCGATGGATTCGAAAGGAGATCGAGCATGCGGCGGTCGCAAGAACGACCCGCGGTCGGACAACTGCAAGCATCGAAGCGCAGTGTGTGGCGCGCATCGTGGACGCTGACGCTCGCGCTGGTGATCCTCTGGCCGGCGATGAGCCAGGCGCAGGGGCCGAAGGCCGCCGTCAGCGGCGAGCTCAAGCGATGGCACAAGGTAACCGTCACGCTCGATGGTCCGGCCGCCTCGGCGACCGGGACGCCGAACCCCTTCCTCGACCTCCGCATGGATGTGACCTTCACGCATGCGGCGAGCAAGACGACCTATCTTGTACCGGGCTTCTTCGATGCCGACGGCAACGCCGCAAACACCGGCGCCAGTGCCGGCTCCACCTGGCGCGCGCATCTCGCGCCCGACCAGGTCGGCGCCTGGACCTACCGCATTTCCTTCCGGCAGGGGCCGGCCATCGCAGTGGCCGACACGCCGACGGCCGGCAAGGCCCTGGCCCCGTTCGACGGCGTCACCGGGTCGTTCACGGTCGCCGAGACCGACCAGAAGGGCCGGGACTTCCGCGCGAAGGGGATGCTCCGATACGTCAACCGGAACCACCTGCAGTTTGCCGGTACCCGTGAGTACTTCCTCAAAATCGGCTCGGACTCGCCCGAAAACCTGCTGGCCTACGAGGACTTCGACGACACGCCGAACTACAAGTGGGAGGGCCGGCTGGGCGGCAACTTCCGCAAGAGCTGGAAGCCGCACGTTGCGGACTGGAAGCCCGGCGATCCGACCTGGAAGGACGGTAAGGGGAAGGGGCTCATCGGCGCGGTGAACTATCTCGCGTCCAAGGGCCTCAACTCGCAGTCGTTCCTGACCTACAGCATCCACGGCGACGATCGCAACGTCTCGCCCTACATCGACTCGGAGGATCGCACGCGCATCTCGGTCGCGAAGATGGCGCAGTGGGAAATCGTCTTCGAGCACATGGAGCGCCGCGGGATCTTCATGGAGTTCAAGCTCATGGAGATCGAAAACACCTGGGACATGGACGCGGGCGAGCTGGGTCACCAACGCAGACTCTATTACCGCGAGCTGATTGCGCGCTTCGCCCACCATCTCGGCTTCTACTGGAACGTCGGGGAGGAGAACGACAACACCCCCGCCCAGCGGAAGGCTTTCGGGCAGTACATCGCCGCGACGGATCCGTACAAGCACCTCATCGTGATCCACAACATCGGGAGCTGGGAGCGTCTCTACCGACCGCTGATGGGCAAAGCGTCGGCGTACCGAGGCGCCTCCCTGCAGATCGATCTGTACGACGTGTACGACGTCACACGCTTCGTGCGGATGGCCACCGAGCTGGCCGGCACGCCCTGGGTCATCTTCCTCGACGAAACGCGTCCCGGGCCGGCAGGCATGGCACTCGGCCTCGTGAATGCCGCCGTGGCTCGCGACGTCGCCGACCCCGAGCACGACCACGGGCGCAAGGGCGCGCTCTGGGCGAACATCATGGCCGGCGGCGCCGGAATGAACACCTACGTCGGCTTCGGCACCGACGTCGGCGAGAAGAGCACGACCGGCGGGAAAGTCGACGTGCCGGACCTGATGCTGGAGGACTTCCGCGCGTACGACAAGTGGTGGGACCAGATGCGCGTCGCGCACGAATTCTTCACGGCCAACGCCGTGCCCTTCCACGATATGAGCAATCGCAGCGAGCTCGTGTCGACCGGCTGGGCCCTCGAAGGCAAGGGGATCATCGTCGCCTACTTCCCCAACGGCCCGGTCGGCGGCAATCGCGCGGCGTCGACCGGCGCCGCGTACGCGCCGCGCTTCCCGGGTTCGCGCGCCGGCCTGGGTGCCGCAATCGATCCATTCGAGGCGCCCAAGGAGAAGCAGCTTCCGGGCGCGAAAGGCGGCCCCGGTGCAGTCGGGCCGAATGCGGGAGGCGATCGCCACGGACAGGCACCAACCGCCGGGCCCGGCTCACCGTCCGAAACGCCGACCATCGATCTGGGCGCTTACCAAGGGACGTACGAAGTGCGCTGGTACGATCCCAGAAAGGGCGGCGCCCTGCAGGTGGGCTCGGTGGCTACGTTGACGGCGGGAGGGAAGGACTGGGTCGAAGTAGGCCGGCCGCCGGCCGATCACAACCGCGACTGGGTCCTGCTCGTGCGTCCCGCCGGCAGTGCCGGACGGACCGATTCCCGCTACTGAGAACGCGGCCAATGGCAACCTGCGCCGAGGCCGAACCGACCCTGGCCGAACCCGTGGCGAGAGGGGTCACGTCGATGCCTTCTCGACCGGTACCGCCAGATCGAAGGCCAGACCGCTGGACCCCTCACCCCTGCCGGTGGTCACTCGCCGGCCGAGCCACGTGAAGGTTTGGCCGTTCAGCCATCGAGCACGCTGGTAGCCGCGCGTCACCTGCGCTCCGGCGCGAGGCACCTCCTCTTCGTTCAGGAAGTACGGCTTCGGCGCGAGGATCGCGGTGCGCGGCGCGCGCGACGGAGCGCCCGCATCCTGCGGCATTCGCGCCCTCTGCAACTGCACCGATCGGCGGCTGCCGGCCAGGCGGTCGCGGTGATCTCGATCACGTCGCCGATCGCGTCGTTGACCGGGGCGGGACGCAGAAACCCCTGGGCGGTGACGCGCGACGGCCGATCCGCCGTCCAGCTCACGCCATGGTTCACGGTGACGTCGCCGACCAGCCCATCGTCGAACTCGGCGCGAACGGTGAACCGCGGGCCGGCGTCGAGGGGCATCGCGCTTCCGAGGCGCACGGTCAGACTGCCGGGCGTCAGCCACGCGCGCGTCACGCCGTGGTGAATCTGAATCCGAATGACCTCGCGGACGATGCGGTCGGGTCCACTGAGCACCGCCTCGACGATGAAGTTGCGCTTCGCCGCCGCGCCCGCCGCCGGCAGTGCGGTAGCGACCGTGACGACGCCGGTTTTGCGGTGAACCGAGATGGTGTAGCCGAGACCGTCGCCGTCCCAGAGCTCGCCGTTGAGCGTGCTGCTGAAGAGCGGCCGGAACTCGAAGGTCGTGTCCGCGTGCGCGGCCAGGTACGCCGGAAGATCGAACAGATCGTCCTCGCCGGGCGGCTTCGTCAGATTGACGACGTGAACCCGGAGATCGGTGTTCAGCGGGCGCGTCGTCTGTCCGGGGAGGACGTGCAGGTCCCGCGCGAGCTCGTCACGCTTCCAGCCAAGCCCTCTGATTCGCGCCACCGTGCCTCACAGTCCCAGGGGTCGGGCCGAATTTCAGTTTCTGCCGTCTTCTCGCTCAAGGGTACGCAGAAACTGAAATTCGGCCCGACCCATTTCAGGCGGGCCCACTACCTAACATGGCGCTCGTACCGGCGGCAAGGGCGTGACCCGGTCACGATCTCGCGCATTCAGGCCGGGGCGCGAGAGCGATGGCAACGTCCACCGGGCCCGAGCCGACCCTGGCCGAACCCGTGGCGAGAGGACTTTTTAAGGGGGCCGAGGTCAAGTCGATGGCCAACGCCTGTTCCTTCAGCCATGGCCCGAAGGCAGTCAGGAGCGATTCCAGACCGTTTCCCGACACGGACAGGACAATCCGGTCGGAGTAGCCGAGGCGCGCCTGCTTTCGCAGATCCTGGACCACGCGATTGAGATCCCGTGCGTCGCCCTCCAGACGAAGGTTGTCATCACGCGTGAGGTCCAACAGCACGACCAGATCGCCTTCGGCAGCCGCTCCCTGGAGCGGGTCGACCGGCTCCGGCCGGTACCAGGTACTGGCTGGGGTCGACCACCACGCCGGCGGCGTGAAGGGCTTTGTCCCGATCGATGACGAAATCGCCCGCCGCGACGGCCTGTTGAACCACCGACAGTCGTTTCTTGAGGCGCTTGCCGAGCTCCATCGTATTCAGCCGCACGGTTCGCGTGACGTATCGCTCCGGCTCCGCCAGGACATCGAGGTGCTTGACGTTCACTTCCTGCTTCAGCAGATCCGCATGCCCCTCCAGCAGCGACCGATCGACACCACCCACCTGCAACGCCCGTAGCGGGTGGCGGTGCTTCACGCGCAGCCGTTCGCGGACGCTCCTCGCGAGACGCACGATGGCTCGAACCGTGCCCATGTCGCGGGCGAGCCGTTCGTCTCGCCATTCCGGGCGCGCGCCGGGCCAGTCGGCCAGATGGACGGAATCGGGGTGTCCGAGCGCCCGATACAGGCGCTCCGCGACGAACGGCATGAACGGCGCAACGATGCGCGCGGTCGTGTCGAGTGACAGGTGCAGCACCTCGTAGCACGACACCTTCTCCGCCGACGTCTCGCTCCCCCACGCTTTCGACCGGCTCAAACGCAGGTACCATCCGCTCAGCATGTCGATGAACGCTTCGATGGCATCGTAAGCGGCGCCGAAATCGTACCGTTCCATCGCCGCTTCGACCGTCAGACGGAGCTGCTCGGTCTCGTGGAGCAGGTAGCGATCGAGTGCCGACAGCCTCTCCAGACGGCCGCACGGCTCGAACCCATCGAGCGCGGCGTACGAGGTGAAGTAGTGGAACGTATTCCAGAGCGGAATCACGAAGCGTCTCGCCGCGTCTCGCACGGCATCTTCGTCGAAGCGCGTGTCGGCGCCGCGAACGATGGGCGACGAGAGCAGCGCGATCCGCAGCGCGTCGGATCCGTGCGCGGCGACCACGTCCATCGGGTCCGGGTAATTCCTCAGGCGTTTCGACATCTTGCGGCCATCGGTGCCGAGCAGCACGCCGTGGCACACGGCGTTGTCGAACGCGTGGGTATCGAACAGTGCCGTCGCCAGGACGTGCAGCGTGTAGAACCACCCACGCGTCTGCGCCACGTATTCGACGATGAAGTCGGCGGGGAACGCTTCGTCGAGCTCCGCTTGCCGTTCGAACGGGTAATGGAGCTGCGCAAACGGCATCGAGCCCGATTCGAACCAGCAGTCGACCACTTCGGGCACGCGCACCATGGCCGACCTGCAGCGATCGCAGGGCCATGTCACCTCATCGATGTACGGGCGGTGCAGATCCGGGATGGCCCGACCAGCGCGGCGCTCCAGGTCGCCCGCGCTGCCGACCACAGCGGTGTCGCCGCAGCCCTCACAGCGCCACACGGGAATCGGCGCACCCCAGAAACGGTTGCGCGAGATGGCCCAGTCGCGCGCGTTCTCGAGCCACTGGCCGAACCGGCCGTCGCGAATGTGTCCGGGAACCCAGGCGATCTGCTGGTTGTGCGCGAGGAGCCGCTCCTTGAGCGCGGTCACCCGCACGAACCACGACCGAACGGCCCGATAGATGAGCGGCTTGTCGCAGCGCCAGCAGTGCGGATAGTCATGAAGATAGTCGCCGTGGGCGAACAGCAGGCCGTGCCCGGTCAACCACGAGATGACGCGCGGCGAGGCCTCGAAGACGTCGACGCCGGCGAAATCGCTCACGTCGCGCGCGAACGTGCCGTCATCCAGGACGGGCTGAGGTCCCGCGATGCCCGCCTCGCGGCAGACCGCTTCATCGTCCTCACCGAACGCCGGCGCGAGATGGACGATGCCGGTGCCTTCGTCGGCCGAGACGAACCCGGCGGAGAGGACGACGAAGGCGTTCTGAACCGATGCGAAATACGGAAACGGAGGCAGATAACGCAGTCCGACGAGCTCGTGCCCGCTCGCGCGCCGGCCGGAGGCGGCAAGCTCCGGGAATCGCTGCGCAGCCTGAGCCGCGACCCACACTCGCTCGGCGCCAGCGACGAGCTCCACGTACTCGAGGCCGGGATTCACGCCGAGTGCCACGTTCGACGGCAGCGTCCATGGCGTCGTTGTCCACGCCAGGAGCGACGCACCGGGATCGTCTGCAACACGGAACTTGACGATGCACGACGGATCGGTTCTTGGCCGGTACGCGTCGTCGAGCCTGGCCTCGAAGTTCGACAGCGGCGTCTGGCAGCGGGTGCAGTAGGGAACGACTTTGTGGCCTTCGTACAACAACCCGCGCTCGTGCAATCGGCCGAACGCCCACAGGACCGATTCGATGTAGGACCGATCCATCGTCTTGTAGGCATCGCGAAAATCGACCCAGCGTCCCAGCCGGGTGACGACCCGCTCCCATTCGTCGGCATAGCGCAAGACCAGCGAGCGGCAGGCTTCGGTGAAGTCGGCCAGTCCCATCGAGACGATGTCGCGGCGGCCCGAGAGGCCGAGTTCCTTCTCGACTTCGTACTCGACCGGCAACCCGTGGCAATCCCAGCCCCAGCGGCGCGGGACACGGTGGCCGCGCATCGTGAAGTAACGCGGCACGACGTCCTTCATGTACGACGTCAGGATGTGGCCGTAATGCGGCAGCCCGGTCGCAAACGGCGGCCCATCGTCGAACGCATACAAGGGCGCGCCGGCGCGCTGCGCGACCGATCGCTCGAACGTGCGCTCGCGCTGCCATCGCTCCAGCACGGCGGTCTCGAGCGCCGGCAGATTCAGATGCGTCGGAATGGTCGAATAACGCGACATCGCTCTCCAAAAAGCAAAAGGGCCATCGCCCGCGTGGGGTGATGGCCCTTGGTGAATGCCGGTACTTCTGGCGCTCTCGGTTACATCACCCGTCCTCTGCCGACACGAATGCCGGCGCCAATAATGGCGATCGGCGAAATGACCGAGGGACGGATGGCGATCGAGAGACAAGGTGCCGATCAGAATAGCACAGGCGACACCATTCAGACGCCGCGAGGGGTGTAGGACATACTTGGCGGCACGCACCACGGCGATTTCGCCTCTTTTCAGGAGTCGAGCGTCATGCCCACGTCCGCTGCATGCCGACGCTTGGTTGGCTACCCCATGGTCACGGCGCTCGCCGCCATGTGTCTCGTCCACGCTCAAACAGGAACGTCGGATGAGAGCGCCATCCGCGAGATCGTCAGTCACTGGGAACAGGCGTGGGAGCGATTCGACGGCCAGCTCCTGGCGAACGACTACGCCGGTGATGCGGATTTCATGGACGCCTTCGGCAATCGCCAGACTGGATCGTCGGCCATCGTGAGCGCGATGAGCCGACAACTGAAGTCTCCACAGGTACAGCAGCGAAAGACCACGTGGAAACCTGCCGTGATCAGATTCGTGCGTCCTGACGTGGCTGTCGTTTACCACGACTACGAGACGGTCGGACAACAGACGCCGACCGGCGAACCAGTGCCGCCACGAGACACGCGTTCAGTCAGGACGATGACAAAGACCAACGGCGAATGGCGGATCGTCAGCCACTTCATCATGGACACGCGACAGTCGGCAGGGCGCCGCTGATCGAGGTGTCCAGCGACTCGCGCCGCGGAAACGCGCGTCGCATTCGATCCGGTCTGATGCTGGAACGCGTCACACAATGGGCACGGGCCATGAAGCGCGACGTCGTCGCGCTGTGGCTGGCGGCGCGTGATCCTCGAGTGCCCTGGTATGCGAAGGCGGCGGCTGCGGCCGTGGCCGCTTATGCCTTGAGCCCCGTCGATTTGATTCCCGATTTCATCCCCGTCGTCGGGCACCTCGATGACCTGGTGATTGTGCCGCTCGGCATCCTCCTCGCGGTTCGATTGGTGCCGGCACCCCTGATGGAGGAGCTTCGCGCCGAGGCCATGAAGCGTGAGAACCGCCCGGCCAGCCGGGCCGGAGTGGCGCTGATCGTCACAATCTGGGCGATCGCGGCTGCAATCATGGCCGTGTGGATCACGCGCTGAAAAAGCTTCAGATCGTCCGGTGATCACGACGGACGTGCCTGTTCTATGGCGCGTAGCGCGCGACCAGCACCGTGATGTCGTCCGACTGCTTCGCCCCATCCACGAACGCACTCACGTCGGCGAGCACTCGCGTCACGATTTCGACAGGCGCCGCGCCCGAGACGGCACCCAGTACCTCGAGCAGGCGTTCCTCGCCGTAGAAGTCCTCGTCGCCGTTCATCGCCTCGGACACGCCGTCCGAGAACAGGACGAACGTATCGCCAGGCTCGAGCGGCAGGCTTTCGCGCTCGATCGGATTGAGCGGCATGAGACCCGCCGGGAGCCCCGACGAGGGACAGGCCAGCCGTGGTGGTCGGCCCTTCGAGAGGACCGCGAGCTGGTGATGTCCGGCGCCCGCGCACGAGACCTTCCGCTGGTCCAGGTCGAAGACCAGACACTGCATCGTCACGAACATGCCGCGTGGATTCTGTTCCGCGAGCTCGTCGTTGAGACGACGCAGGATCTCGTCGGGCTCCGCGATCTGCCTGGCCAGCGTCCGAAGCACGGTGACCGTCACCGCCATGAAGAGCGCGGCAGGAATCCCCTTGCCCGACACGTCGCCGAGAGCCACCACCACGCGATTCTCGGAGGCCCGGAGCACCTCGTACAGATCGCCGCCCACCTGGCGCGCCGGCTCGACGACCGCATGGACCTCGAGGCCCATGCCTTTCGTGACCGCGGCCGGATCCGCGGGCAGGATGCCCATCTGGATCTCGCGGGCGATCCTGAGGTCGCGCGCCATCGCTTCGCGAACGGCGTCGGCATACAGCTTGGCTTTGAGCAGCGACCGGACGCGGGCCTTGACCTCCAGCACCTCGAACGGCTTCGTGAGGTAGTCGTTGCCGCCGACCTCGAAGCCGTGTGTCTTGTCCTTGACGTCCTCGAGCGCGCTCAGGAACATGACCGGCACCTCGCGCGTCGGCTCGCGTTCCCGCAGCTGCCGGCACACCTCGTAGCCATCGAGGCCCGGCATCATGATGTCGAGCAGGACGAGATCGGGCGGGTTCTTCTCGACGCTGCGCAGGGCAGCCTCGCCGTCGAGCGCAACACTCAGCTTGTACTCATCGCGCAACGCCTGGACCAGGATGTCCACGTTGGTCTTCACATCGTCGACGATGAGGATGCGGCTGTCGGCGAGATCCTTCACTGGGGCTCCCGGAAAGAAGTGGTCCCCGGCTCACGCGGCCGGAAAACGATGGAGGGCGTCCTCGAGCTGCTCCTGCGCGTCGCTGAACGCGTAGTCGTGGATGAGCCGCTCGAACGCCGCCCAGGCGCCGTCGGCGAAGAGCGGACCGAGTGCCGCGCGATTGGCATCGATGAAGTCTGCGGCGCCGGGATCGAAATCCGCAAGCAGCCGGGCCAGTTGCGACGCAGCGTCGCGAGACCTGGCGGGATCTGGCCGCTCCGATGTGATGTCCGCCGGCGGGGCTGCGGCGTCTGGCGAGCCGAGGGCGCCGCGCAAGCCCGTCACCAGCGGATCCAGCGCCGCGGAAAGCCGTTCCGCCGCAGGATCCACCTGCGTGCCGGGAGCGCGGTCGCGAATCAGCTTCTCGAGCTCGCCGGCTGCAGCTTGCACCTGCGTGGCGCCGAGACTCCCCGCCACACCCTTCACCGTGTGAGCCAGGCGCTCGGCCAGTTCGACGTCGCCGGCTGCGAGCGCGCCCGTGATCTGCGAGACGACCGGGCCCTGCTGTTCGACGAACCGCCGGAGCAGCTTCACGTAAAGCGCGTGATTGCCGCCGACGCGGGCCAGTCCATCCCGCGTGTCGAGCCCGGCAATCGAGGGGAGCCCGTCCGGGGCTCCAGCGTCGACCTCGGTTCGCTGTGGTGCAGAGGAGGGTGCCGGGTGCGACGTGCTAGCCGCCGCTGCGGCCGGCGCCGTGCGCGCACGCGGTGTGTGGAAGCGCTTCACCGTCTCGAACAAGTTGCCCGGATCGATGGGCTTGGCGATGTGGTCGTTCATGCCGGCGGCGAGGCAGCGCTGGCGTTCCTCGAGCGTGGCGTGCGCCGTCATGGCGATGATCGGCAGCGCGGCGAAACGCGGGTCCGAACGGATCTTCGCGGTCGCCTGGAAGCCGTCCATCTCGGGCATCTGCAGATCCATCAGCACGACGTCGAACGGCGGCGGCTGCGGGCCGCCGAACAGCTTGTCGACCGCCTCCCGTCCGTTGTTGGCGACCGTCACCGTCGCGCCCGCGCCTTCGAGCAGCTCGACGGCGATCTGCTGGTTGATCTCGTTGTCCTCGACGAGCAGGATGCGCGCGCCGCCCAGGTCGGCTGTCTCTCGCGCCTCGCGTCGTGGCGCGGCTGCTTCCCCGGCCTCGGCGAACACGTTCACGAGCGTGTCCACGATCATCGACCTGGTCACCGGCTTGACGAGGAAGCCGTCGAGATGGAGCTGCTCGGCCTCCTCGCGCACCTCTTCCCGTCCGAACGCGGTGACCAGCACGATGGCCGGCTGATGCTGGAGCGTCTCGTCGCTCTTGATGTGACGGCTGGCCTGCAGGCCGTCCATGCCGGGCATGCGCCAGTCCATGAAGACGATGTCGTAGGGATCCTCGGCGGCATCGTGCTCGCTTGACGGCCGCGATGGCCTCCGGGCCGGACGCGACCGACGTCCACGCGCGCGGCGACGCGTGCTGAGCAACTCGTGGAGAATCTCGCGCGCGGCGGCATTGTCGTCCACGACCAGGACGCGCAGCTGCGCGAGCTTCGCCGGGACGATCTGCCGGCGGCCCTTCGCCTCGCCGATGCCGAGCCAGACCGTGAAGTAGAACGTGGTCCCGACGCCCGGCTTCGCTCTCGAGCCAGATTCGCCCGCCCATCAGCTCGACCAGCCGCCGGCAGATGGTCAGCCCCAGGCCGGTGCCGCCGTGCTTGCGCGTCGTCGACATGTCGGCCTGCGTGAACGGCTGGAAGAGCTTCGCCGACTGCTCTGGCGTCATGCCGATGCCGGTGTCGCGCACCGAGAACTTGAGCTGCACTTCTCGCCGGTGCGCTCGAGCAGCTCGATGTCGAGCCGGATCTCGCCGCGCTCGGTGAACTTGACGGCGTTGTTGACGAAGTTGGTCAGGATCTGCCCGAGCCGCAGCGGGTCGCCGAGCAGGTGCTCGGGGATGCCCGGCGCGACGTGCGCCAGGAACTCGAGGCCCTTGTCGTGTGCCTTCTGCGCGGTGAGCGTCGTGACCGAGCTGATGACCTCGTCGAGCCGGAACTCGGTCGTCTCGATGTCGAGCTTGCCGGCCTCGATCTTGGAGAAGTCGAGGATGTCGTTGATGACGCCGAGCAGCGAGGTGCCGGCGTTGTGGATCTTGCTGACGTAGTCGCGCTGCTTCGGGATGAGCGGGGTCTTGAGGGCGAGGTGCGAGAGGCCGATGATGGCGTTCATCGGCGTGCGGATCTCGTGGCTCATGTTCGCCAGGAACATCGACTTCATCTCGGTGGCTTCCTCGGCCTTCCGTCGGGCATCGACCAGTTCCCTTTCCAGCCGCTTGAACTCGGTGATGTCCTGTGTCACGCCGAACATATCCACCGGCTTGCCGCTGGCGTCCTTCACCACGTTGCCCAGGGCATGGATCCAGACGACGCGTCCGTCCACCGGTCGCTTGTAGGCGTACATGGCGTCATAGTCCGGAATCCTGCCCTCCACCGCCGCCGTGAAATTCTCCATCGTGGCCTTCCACGACTCCTCGTCGCCCTCTCGAACGTGGTCGGCCCATTCGTCCATCCGGTAACGGAAGTCGGGATTGGGAATGTCGCCGAAGATGCGCGCGGCCCGTTCGGAAGAGTTGTACCAGCCCGAGCCGTCCAGCGGCACGTGCCAGTAGCCGGCCTGCGTCAGCTCCATTGCGGTATCAGCCAGGAAGTTCGTGCGCTGAAGCTGCTCGCTTCCCTTACGCAGTTCCCCTTCGCTCGCTTCGAGCCGCCGCGCCTGTTCCTGTGTCTGGTCGAGCAGTTCCTGCGTGCGCAGGTTGCGCTGCAGGACGTCCAGGCTCATGGCCACCACGCGGCAGCAGTTCGTCCAGCAACGCCTGCTCCCGCGTGGTGAACGAGCGGAACGATGCCACTTCGAGCACGCCGAGCACCGCGTCCTTCGACAGCGCCGGCAGCGCCGTCGCCTGGATCGGCGCCGCGCCGCCGAGCCCGGAGGCGATTCGCAGGTAGTCCGGCGGGAGATTCGTCAGCGAGACGCGGCGCCGCTCCTGCGCGCACTGGCCCACCAGGCCTTCGCCCGAGGCGGGATGGGCGGCGGCACTCGCATCGCCGGCGAGCCCGTAGGCGGCGACCCGCCGAAGATGTCCCGCGCTCTCGTCCAGGACATAGAAGCCTGCGACACCGCCGCCCAGCATCGGCACGAGCACCGGAGACGAACCGCTGGCCGAATTCTGGAGCGAGTCCGCGCCCTGCAGCTCGCCCGTGATCCGTGGAGACGTTGGACTTGACCCAGCGCTGCTGGTCCATCGCCGCGGCGCCCTGCTTCAGAACGTCGATGGAGCGCGCCAGGCCGCCGGTCTCGTCCCTCGCCTCGACGAACGGGACAGCCTTGCCGTAGTCACCGGCGGCAATCGCTTTGACCGACGTTTCCAGCGCCCGAATCGGGATTGACGATCCGCCGGAACGTGACGAAGCCGAGCACGCTGGCCAGGATCAGGGCGACCGCGTCGGCGAACACGATGTCGCGCTGAAACCGTTCGATGACACCGACCGACTCCCGGCCGGCGGCCATGGCCGCCTCCTGATCGTGCGCGATCCACTCGCTCGATACGGAGCTGAGGAGCAGGCCGAGCTCGGTGATCCGGCCGTTCAGCAGCGCGACCGCTTCGCTGCCGCGTCCCTCGTCGACGAACGACATGGCCTGCTTCGCGTCGGCGATCCACCCGCGGCTGAGCGCCTGGTACTCGCCGAGCAGCCGGCGCTCTTTGTCGCTGAAGACCAGGCCGTCGGAGTAGCGCTGCAGCAGGCGGGTCACGTCCCGCTCGTCTTCGTCGAACGCCTTGCGCGCCCTGGCGCGCTGTTCGTCGTTCGACGCCAGCAGGTGACTGCGCACGTTCACCCGCAGTTCGGTGAAGCCACGCGAGAGGTTTCCCAGCGTGGCGAGCGCGACGACGCGCGACTCGGCGAGGAAACGGCTGCGCTCCTCGATCTTCCCCAGCTGAACGCGCGTGAAGACGCCAACTCCCACGAGGGCCAGGAGGGGCACGGTCAGGAGGACGATGAGCCGCGTGGCAATCGTCATAGGTGATGCTGGCGAGCGGCGAAGCGCGACCGCAGCATACCGGTAATCCGTTGCGTTTGGCGATTGGCCGCCTGTGTTCGAGGCGCAAGGCGGATGCTCCGGAGCCACCTGAGCCCTTGCGGGAACAAGTCGGCCATAATAGGTGTATATACACCTATATGAGGCGACCGCCCGACGATCTCAGCGAGTGCGCCGGCTGCGCCTGCTTTGCGGTCCGCCGCGCGGCTCGAGCCATCACCCAGCACTACGACCGGGCGCTGCGGCCCACGGGTCTCCGCGCGACCCAGTTCACGCTCCTCACCGTCCTGTCTCTCGGCGGTCCCATGCCACTCAGCCGGGTCGCCAATCGGCTCGGCATGGAGCGCACGACGCTCACCCGCAACCTCAAACCATTGCTCACCGAAGGGCTGATTGCCGTGAGCAGTGGCGGCGATCGCCGGGTGCGTACGATCGCCATCACGCCCAGCGGACGTCGACAGGCGGCGGCCGCCGTTCCGTACTGGCGTGGGGCTCAACGCGCCGCCGCCAGCTATCTCCCGGCCAGCACGTTCGATTCGCTGTCCTCGCTCGCTGAGAGCTTGTCCATCGGGAAGCCGCGCAGCGAGCCCGTCGAGATTCGTGTGGACAAGGAGACGAGAAAATGATCGACATCATCGGTGCCATCTCACTTACGGCGCTGTTCGCCGTGTGCTGCGTCGCGTTGATCAGCGTCTTTCCCGTCGGGACATCCGTCCGTTCGAAGTTCGCCGCCGCCGCAGGCGTCTGGTTCGTGGTCATCGCCCTCCTGGGCGCGGTGGGCGAGTTCTCGAACGAGGGCGGAGGAACCCTGGCCATCGGTCTGGCGGTCATGACACCGGTCGTGCTGTTGTCGTTCGCGGCCCGACATTCACCGACGCTGCGCCGAGTCGCGCTTCGCACGCCGCTGGCCGTACTCGTCGGCATCCACGCCGGCAGGCTGCTCGGCGTCTTCTTCCTGCTGCTCCTCGACGCAGGCCGGCTGCCGCCGACATTCGCGATGACGGCAGGCTGGGGGGATATTGCGGTCGCGCTCGCGGCGCTACCCGTCGCGTGGGCGATTCACTCCGGCGTTCGAGGATGGCCGGTTCTGACGCTCGCCTGGAATCTGATGGCGTTCGTGGATCTGGTGACCGCCGTCACGTTGGGCGTGGGCTCGGCACCGAACTCACCGATCAGGTTCATCTTCGAGAGCGAGAATCCGGGCACGATCGCCTTTTTGCCGTGGGTGATGATTCCGGGCGTCCTGGTGCCGCTGTATTTGCTGACGCACGTGGCGATATTCGCTCAGCTCACGGAACACCTGGCTCGCAAGCCGACCGATGGTGCAGCCTTTTACGCCAGGAACCGGACCCGTCCACTTTCGAGCTCGTAGACGGCGCCGACCAGCTTCAACATGCCTTCGGCCTTGCGGGCCTGGGCCTCGGGCGTTTCGAGGATCTGATGCATCGACCACCGGACGTTGGCTTCGATCGCTGCGTGGAGCTCGTCCTCCTCGGCCAGACCGGACGGCAGGTGACGAAGGCCGGGCAGGATGTTGTCCAGCAGCAACCCAATGCGAGCGGGCATCGCGGCGCCGTCGTTCTTGACTGCAAGCGCCGCGTCAACCGCGCCGCAGCGCTCGTGGCCCAGGACGACGAAAAGCGGCGTGCGCAGGTGCATGGCCGCGTACTGGAAGGTTCCCATGACTTCCGGCGAGATCACGTTGCCGGCCACGCGCACGATGAACAGCTCGCCGAAGCCGGCATCGAAGATCAGCTCGGGTGGAACACGCGAGTCGCTGCACCCGAGAATCGTCGCGTAGGGCGTTTGGCCCGCGGCCAGGTCGGCGAGGATTTCCTTTTGAACGGTCGGAAAGCGCGCCTCACCACGGACGAATCGCTCGTTGCCGGCGATCAGGCGGGCCAACGCCTCGTCGGCGCTATAGGCAGGACCGGACGTGATGGTCATGGAACGCTCCGTTCGGCCCACATCATAGCAACGACAACACTTCGCACCGACTAAACGCCCGATTCACTTGGGTCGGTCAATACCCGCGGCAAACCAACTCCTACTTCCTCCTTCTACTTCCTCCTTCAGGCTACTGGTATTTCAGCAACCTGTTTAGCCAGTTTCCACAGAAACGTCGCATTGGTTTTCGAGCGGCCGGAATGCCCCGGCGCTCGATTCCTGAGGACGATTGATGTTGACGTTGACCCAGAAGATGCTCGTGCAGGAGAGCTTCGCGATGCTCGTCCCGATCGCCGACGATGCCGCGGCGCTGTTCTACCGCCCTCGGTCTGAACGTGTCGTTTCATACGATTGTGGGGCGAGCTGCCATCGAACAGGCCTTCACAAAGGCGTTCGCCGGGGAGTTGAAGGGCACGAAACTCGTCGTGAAACGTGCGTCCGCGCCCACGAGCCGGTGGGGCTACTTCGTCGGCGCCCTCGCCAGGACTCTTCCCGATCGATCCGTCGTGGTGAGCTCTGGGAAGGGATCGCCCGTGCGCCGCATCCAGTCGTCGAGCTCGCGCGCGAGGCGCGTCCGGTCCGATCTCGCAGCCGCCTCGCCGGCCAGATTCCGAAGCTCGCCGCGATCCGCCGCCAGATCGGTACAGTTCATCGCCGTAACCGAGGTATCGCACGTACTTCCAGCGCGTCGTCCGCACCATGCGGATCGGGACACGCCAGGCCTGCTTGCCGTCGTACTCCGCGAACACCATCTCGCGCACCTGCGCCACGCGTCCATCGAGGACCGGGCGAAGGGACACGCCATCGATGCCTTCGGGGAGCGGAACGGCCGCGAGGTCGCACAGCGTTGGAAGCAGATCGATGAGGCTCACCAGCGCATTGGAGCGCGCCGCTGGGATTCTGTCCGGCCACGAGATGACGAGCGGAACACGAACGAGTTCTTCGTACATGGCGGGCCCTTTGTACGGAAGCCCGTGGGCGCCGCCGAGGTCTCCATGGTCGGTGCTGAACACGGTGATCGGAGGGATTCGTCGTTTCCGACCGCATCGACGAGGGTCCCGATCTCGCGATCGACGGTTTCGATCAGGCCGTCATAGAACGCCCGATAGCGGCGCCACACCTCCGGGCCGGCTCCAACGAACGGCTTCCCCTGGTCTTCTTCGAGGTAGTGCCGCTGGGGAAACGGCTTGAGCCGCAGATCGTCGGTCAGGTTCGGCGGCAGGCGTGCGGCGCCGAGGGCTCGCGTGTCCGGCGGCGGCGCATCGAAGACGCCGTAGATATCGTGGGGGTTCAACCATGAGACGATCAGCAGCAGCGGCCGGCGCGTGAGGTTCGACCGGCGCTGCTGCACGAACGCGACGACGCGGCGGGCGAGCGTTCGATCGTCGACCCGCCAGTCGTCGGTCTCGAAGCCGTAGTCGCCGGGCGTCGCGCCGAGATGCCACTTGCCGAAATACGCCGTCTCATAGCCGGCGGCGGAGAAGATGCGGCCGAGCGTGGGAAGCGACCGATCGAGCGGGCCGGACATCCCTGCCGGCGGCGGGCCCTTCCCGGCAGCACCACTCTCGCCGCCCGTGTTGCCCATCACACCGGTCCGGTGCGGATGGCGCCCGGTCATGAGCGCGGCGCGGGAGGGCGAGCACTGCGGCGACGCGGCGAAGGCGTGAGTGAACAGCACCCCCTGGCGTGCCAGCCGGTCCATCGCAGGCGTGTGGAGACCGACGCCACCGGCGGCGCCGAACGCGTCGGCGCGTTGCTGATCCGTCAACAGGACGACCACGTCGGGCCGCCGCGATGTCTGGGGTCCGCCGTCTCGTTGCCGGGTCTCGGCCACGAGACCGGCAAAGGCGGACGCGAGCACGGCAACGGCGGCGACTGCAACAGCCCCAATCGACTGGAATCCACGCCCCGGCGTGGCGCGGCCGAAACATCCCGGACGCTGGAGTGGCACGCGCAGGAGGCTACCAGATCACCGGCGCGGTCCGCGCTCGATTGATATATGATGTGCCCACATATGGGCACGCCAATGCTGGAGCGGGAGCTGAAACGCGGCAGCACCGAGCTCCTCATCCTCGCCCTGCTCGAGGAGCGCGATCGCCACGGCTACGACCTCGCACGGCTGATCGGCGAACGGTCGCGGGGCGCCATCTCGTTCCACGCCGCCTCCCTCTACCCGACGCTCTACCGGATGGAGGACAAGGACCTGATCGAGGGGCGCTGGGTCGAGAAAGCAGGACAGCGCCGCCGCCGCTATTACCGGCTGACCAGGGCCGGAGCCCGGGCGCTCGCCAGCCAGCGATCGATCTGGGACGGCTTCTACCAGGCGCTCAATCGCGTCGCGCGCATCACGCCCGCCTGAGGGCCGGTCACGCAGGAACGCCTCATCATGGACTGGACCGATCGCATCCGCATCGCGCTCTCGCGCGACACGTCCGTTCCGGACGCCGACGTGGTCGAGGAACTGGCGCAGCACGCCCAGGCCACCTACGCCGCCGCCCGCGCGGATGGCGCGTCGCTCGAAGAGGCCGAGGCGCAGGTTGCCGCGCTGATCGATCGCTGGCGCGCGCGCGCGCTGCACCATCGCCGCCGGCGGCCGGCGGTGGTCGAAGCCCCCGCAATCGAGCGGCGTGCCTGGGGCGTCGGCCTGTTTCAGGACGTCCGCTACGCACTGCGCCTGATCGCGCGGCAGCCCCGACAGGCAGCTCTCACCATCCTGACCCTTGCGCTCGGGATCGCTGCCACGACCATGCTGTTCACCGTGGCGTCGCGAGAGATTGACCGTCGAGCTGAGTCCATCGATCATGGGCCGTGTTCAACCTGGAACGCGACGCCCCGGATCTGGTGCCGGACGAACCGAAGGAGGGGACGCCGCCGCGGAGCCGTCCAAAGCTGTTGCTCTTGATCGGCGTCTGGATGGTCGGGATCGGCATCTTCATCCAGGTCATGTCGCCGGCGCCCACGCTGGCCTGCGGGCGGGAATCACCCACGGCGACTTCCTGTGTCGTCACGCGGAGCATTCTTTTCGGTCTGATACCAATTGGCCGCGAGCACATCGCCGGCGTGCGGGGTGCGCGAAGCGTCGAACAGATCGGGGCGAGCCGGGGGCGGACCCGCTCCTACCACGTCATGCTCGACACGGCGGCCGGAGAGCGCCATGTGGGCGCGTCGTTCGACGTCTATGCGGCCATCGAGCTCGTGCACTCGATCAACCAGAAGCTCGCGGCTGGAGCCCCGTTCGAAGCTTCGTTCGGCTTCGCGTTCCTGGACTGGGCGCTGCGCAGTTTCGGACTGGTTGCGAGCCTCGCCGGCGTCGGAACGGCGCTCACCGGCCTGATCGCACTGCGCCGCGAGCGGGCCGCGCAGGCCGTCGCGTGACCGGACGCGGCGGCTGACGCTTGATGTGAGCGTTCAGCGATGCGGACTCGGCGGCTGGATCGCGCTGGAGCTGAACGGCGCGACGAACACCGTACAGATCGGCAGATCCTTCGCCCGCGAGACGGTGAAAGTACAAGCACGCGGCATCGCGCGAAAGCGAGGGCGACGTTTCGTCGTGTGCCGAGTTTATTGGCGCTCCCAGCCCTGTGCCACCTGAGCGGGCCGTATCAACCAAAGTGAATCACGCCTTGGGTGGGTGCCGGACCCGGATCTCGACGCCAGGGACGAAAGGCGCCCTGGCGCGGATGGTCCGGCCAACGAGCGGCTGCGTCGCGCCCGCATCCAACGGTTTGCCGCAAAACCGCGTCAAAGGTGCCGACCATGGTGTTCCAGGACTTGCTTCAGGACCTCCGTTACACCGCCCGCACGCTGCGACGGGACGCCGGATTCGCCGTCTTCGCCATTCTGATCGCCGGGCTCGGTATCGGCGCGAGCGTCACTGTCTTCAGCGTCGTCAACACGCTCCTCCTGCGGCCCCTGCCCTTCGCGAGACCGTCCGAGCTCGTGTGGATCGCGAATCGCGACACCAGCGGGCTCTCGGGGCAGACGACGCAGGTGGGGCACATGCTGGATCTGCGCGAGCGGACGCAGACCCTCTCGGCGATCGCCGGCTACTTCGCCTTCTACGGCGTCGGCGACAACCTGCTGCGCGGCGGCGGTGAACCCGAGCGGCTGAGCGGCGTGCCGGTGTCGGAGAACTTCTTCGTGGTGCTCGGGGTGAAGCCGATGCTCGGCCGCACGTTCAACGCCCGGGAGGTTGCCTGGAAGGGTCCGAAGGCGGTGATGCTCGGCTACCCGATCTGGGAGCGCCGGTTCCACCGCAACCCGAACATCGTGGGCACGTCGCTCACCATCAACGACGAGCCTCACACCGTCGTCGGCGTGCTGCCGGCGTCGTTCGACTTTGCGACGATCTTCGCGCCGGGCAGCCGCTTCGATCTCTACTTTCCCTTCCCGCTCAGCCCGGAGACCAATCGCTGGGGGAACACCATGGCGATGATCGGCCGGCTGAAAGGCGGCGCCTCGGCCGCCGGCGCGCAGGCCGAAATCCGCACGCTGGCGCAGCAAATCACCCGGGAGCATCCGGAGCGCAACAGCTTCGAAGGCGTCGTCAAGCCGTTGTCCGAGCAGGTCAGCGGCAACGTCCGGCTCGCCGCGTGGGTACTTGCCGGCGCCGTCGGCATGGTGATGCTGATCGTCTGCGCCAACCTGTCCAACCTGCTGCTGGCGCGCACGGCGGTGCGGCAGAAAGAAGTCGCCATCCGCATGGCCCTGGGCGCGGGCCGCGGGCGGCTCGTGGCGCAGCTGCTCACCGAAGGCCTCGTGCTGTCGTGCACCGGAGCGGTGCTGGGCCTCCTCCTCGCGGTAGCCGGCACGCGCCTGCTGACCGAGCTCGAGGCCGTGAGCGTTCCGCTGCTGCGTGACGTGCGCACCGATGGCGCTGCGCTCGGCTTCGCGGTGATCCTCGCGCTCGTCACCGGGCTCGTCTTCGGCCTGGCACCGGCCCTGCAGGCTTCGGGCTCGATGATGACCAGCGCCCTGAAGGAAGCGAGCCGCGGATCGACCGAAGGCCGCGGCCGCACCTGGGTGCGCAACGCGCTCGTCGTCTCGGAGATTGCCTTTGCGTGTGTGTTGCTCGTCGGCGCCGGCCTGCTGATCCGAAGCCTGATCAGCGTGCTCGACGTGAAGATGGGCTTCGAGCCGGCGCGCGCAGCGACGATTCGTGTCGATCCCGACAACCGCTACACCACGTCCGCTCAGCGCGTCGCGTACGTGGATGACGTGCTGCGGCGCGTGAAGCAGGCGCCCGGCATCGAGAGCGCGGCGATCACCGACTCGCTGCCGCTCGGACGCAATCGCACCTGGGGGGCGGGCGCGAAGGGCGTCACGTACACGCGTGGCACGTACCCCCTGGCGTTCGTGCGTATTGTCTCCGAAGGCTACCCGGCGGCGATGGGCGTGGCGCTCCTGGCCGGGCGCGACTTCGCCGCCAGCGACATGTCGGACAGAGAGCCGGTGATGCTCGTCAACAAGACGCTGGCGCGGGCGCTGTGGCCCGGCGAGGATCCGATCGGCAAGTACATCACGGGCCCCTGCGCCAAGGAGCGCCGCGTCGTCGGCGTCGTCGACGACGTGCGACATCTGTCCCTCGAGCAGGCGTCCGGCAACGAGATGTACATCCCGGCGCGACAATGCGACAATCTCGCGGGCGCGTATCTCGTCGTGCGGTCGGCGTTGCCACCGGGCCAACTCGCCACCACGCTGCGGGCTGCCCTCGCGCCGGTGGCCGGCGCTCTCGCCAACAATGATTTCCGCACGCTGCAACAGCTCGTGGACAAGTCCGTTTCGCCGCGTCGCTTCACCGTGCTCCTGCTCGGCGGCTTCGCCGTTTTCGCGCTGGTCCTGGCCTCACTCGGCATCTACGCGCTGATCTCGTACTCCGTCAATCAGCGCACGCAGGAGATCGGCATTCGAATGGCGTTGGGGGCTTCCGCGCGCGACGTCCAGTCACGCATCCTCGGACAGACGCTGCGTCTCGCGGCGATCGGCATGGTGATTGGCGCGGGCTGCTCGTGGCTGCTGGTCCGCGGCGCTGCCAGCCTGCTGTTCGGCGTGACGCCGCGCGACCCGCAGACGTTCCTCGGGATGTTGGTCGTGCTGACGATGGTGGCACTCGTGGCCGGCTACCTGCCCGCCCGCCGTGCGTCGCGCATCGATCCGATGGTGGCGCTCCGGGCGGAGTGAACGTCAGCTTCGAGTCGACCTGTGCCGAGTACGACGTCAGGGTCGCGCAGAGGGGGATTCGAATGCTGGGGGGCCTGCCTCTCGACTCACGTGGTTCGCTCCGGACTCGCTTCCCACGCCACCAGACCGGCCTGTAAGGATTCCTATCGCCAGGGCGACTAATAGGACAGATGAAGGGAGTGGCCCTCGTCGCGGACGGTGTGCCTGTGAGAGATCGCGATCTCGAGGATAGCTTCCTCCTCCTGCTCAACCATCACCAGGGAGTCATGCACCGCATCGCGCGGGCGTACTCGAGCGGCCCAGCTGACGAGCAGGATTTGTTTCAGGACATGGTCCACCAACTCTGGCGCTCGTATCCGAGGTACCGCCACGAGTCGTCGACGGTCACCTGGGTGTACCGCGTCGCCCTCAACACCGCGATCACGTCTGCGCGCAGACGCGCGTGTCGGCCGACTCAAGTACCGATCGAGTCGGCTGCGGAACCCGTCGTTGCCGCACCGCAAATGGAGAGCCGCGAGGTCGCCGAGCTGTACCGAGCGATTCGCCAGCTGAGCGACGTCGAACGTGCGTTGGTCATGTGCTACCTGGAGGATTTCAGCTACCGGCGCATCGGAGGCATTCTCGGAATCTCGGAATCCAATGTGGGCGTGAGGCTGACGAGAGTGAAAGCCAAGTTGCAACGGTTGATCGCAAAGACGGAGTGACCGATGGAGATGGATGCGCTGAAACTGTGTTGGCAACGGGAAGTACGCACCGAAACGCATAGACCATTGGAGGCGAGCACCGTATCAGGCTGGGTTCAGGCGAGAGCGGCGGACATCCGCCGCGACGTGCGGCGACGCCTTCGGCGTGAGATTGGCTACTACGTTCCGACGCTTGTCTTCCTGGTACTCGTGGGACTCATCGGCAATGGCGGTGTCACTGGCGTCACCTTCGCAGCAGGGCTGATCGCCGTCCTCGGCGGATTGATGCTGACGCTCTGGTTCTTCGAGCGGGCGCTCCGAAGAGCTCCGCTCGATGGCAATTTGCGCGACGTGCTGACGGCACTGCTTGCGGGCGTCGAAGCCGCCAGCCATGCCTACCTGTTGGCCTACGTCCTGGTGTTCGTCTGCGGCGTCACTGTGATTTCAGCGACGATCGGATGGCGGAGCGGCTTCGGTGCACGGTTCGCCGCGTCGTTGGCCGTCGGCATGATCGCAATCGCATGGTCGTTCTGGAGTGGGCGTGCTTACGTCGAACGCATGTTTGGACGGTACCGAACGGCGCTTGCGGATTGTCTACGAGAGCTGAACGCGACGTAGGGATTCTCGGGACGGTCATCTGGCATGAGATGGCGCACTTCGATGGTGTTCGTTGCAGCTGTGGGCATCGACCGGGCCATAATGCCGCGTGACGAAGCGGCGGGTTGAGAGCGACATGGGCTGGCAATGCCCGAAATGCGGCAGACGCTTTCGCCAGCGCACGAGCGAGCATTCATGCGTCGTGACCACGCTGGCCACCCATCTCGCGCGCGCCTCCGCCGAAGTGAAGAATACGGTGGCGGTGCTGCAGGACGCGCTGGCAGCGATTGGTCCTCACGCGACGGTGCCGGTCAAGACGATGATCCTGCTCAGGGCCACGGCGAATTTCGGGAGCATCGTCGTTCGCCGCGAGTGCGTTCACCTCGAGTTCGTGCTGACGCGAGCGCTCGATCACGCGCGTATCTACAAGCGCGATTCGCTTGGACCACGCCGGTATACCCACCACGTCCGGCTGGCCTCGCCGGCCGATGTCGATGAGCAGGTCGTCAGCTGGCTCCGCGAATCGTATCGGTCGGTGGCCGGTCATGAACCAGGACGGCGCTACATATGAGGCTCTACGCCTGCGCGAAGAATCGAGCGATCCACTCTGCCGCCAGCCTGTCGTCGACGGGCTGCGTCAGGCTCGTGCGGCCGTACACCGCGCTGTCCGCGCCGATCCGTTCGACCCGATCGCCGATCAGCGCCTCGCCATACGCGGCCGGGAACTCGGGGTGGGCCTGGATGCCCAGCATCGTCTCGCCGACGCCGAACATCGCCACCGGACAATGATCGGTCCGGCCGAGCAGCTCGGCGGCCGGCGGAAGCCGCACGACCTGATCCTGGTGCATGTACTGCAGCCGGCACGCCGGGCGCGGCGGCTGCATCCACGCCTCGCTGCGGACCACGTCCATTCCGTGCACGCCGACGCCCCACCCGCTGCTGGCGCGCTCGACCTTGCCGCCGAGCGCCTCCGCGAGCACCTGGTGGCCGAAGCAGATGCCGACCAACGGCGCAGCTGCGGCGTGCAGCTCGCGCACGAAGTCGAGCAGGCGCAGGATCCAGTCGGCCTGGTCGTACGCGGAGCATCGTGATCCGGTGCAGAGATACGCGTCACAAGCGTCCACCGACGATGGGAACTGGCCGTTGCAGACGTCGAACGGAACGAGGGTCACGGTGGGCGCGGCGGGTGCGAGCAAAGCGCCGAACATATCGCGGTAGTCGCCGGCAATGTGCCGGAACCGCAGCGCGACGTGATCGCACTCGAGCAGCCCCACCCGCATGGTGTTACGGCGCGAGCCGGAGATGGAACGACTTCGGGCGCGTCAGCGACTCGTAGCCGAGCCGCGACAGCGAACAGCCGCGTCCCGAGTCCTTGACGCCGGTCCACGCCAGCGCTGGATCGAGATAGTCGCAGCGGTTCAGGAACCAGGTGCCGGTGTCGACGCGATCCCCGATGCGAATGGCCGCGTCGACGTCGCCCGTCCAGATTGACGCGGTCAGGCCGTACCGGCTGTCGTTCATCAGACGTACCGCCTCGTCGTCGTCCTTCACCGCCATCAGCCCTACGACCGGACCAAAGGTCTCCTCGGTCATGACGCGCATGCGGTGATCGACGTCGAGCAGCACCTGCGGCGCCACGTACGGCGTGCCTTCGCGGGCGGCCGGGAACTCGCGCGGATCGATCACCGCGCGCGCACCCTGGCTGACGGCTTCGGCGATCTGATCGCGGACGAACGCCGCGGCGCCGGCTCGGACCATCGGCCCCAGCGTCGTCTCGCGATCGAGCGGGTTGCCGAGGCGATACTTGCGCGTGAGGTCGACGAAGCCGTCGACGAACCGGCGATAGACGTCCCGGTGCACGTAGATGCGCTCGACGGCACAGCACGACTGGCCGGCGTTGAAATACGCGCCGTCCACCAGGTTGTCGATCGTGGCTTCGAGCGGCGCGTCGGGACGCACGTACGCCGGATCCTTGCCACCGAGCTCGAGGTTGGTCGCGATGAATTGTGCGCGAGCCGCGCGCTGGACCGCCTCGCCGCCCGCCACCGAGCCGGTGAACGAGACGAAGCGAATCCGTGGATCGGCGATGATCCGCGCGAGGTCGTCGTGGCTCGCGTGCAGATACTGGAACACGCCCTCGGGCAGGCCGGCCTCGCTGAACGCCTCGGCGTAGCGTCCGGCGACCCGTGGCGTCTGCTGCGACACCTTCAGGATGACGCTGTTGCCCGCCAGAATCGCGGGAATCACGGCGTTCACCGACGCCAGATAGGGATAGTTCCACGGCGCCATCACCAGCACGACGCCGAGCGGCTCGCGGCGGATGAAGCGCCGGAATCCCTCCTTCGGCTCCATGACGAGGTCGGCGAGCGCGTCCTCGGCGACGTCGACCATGTAGCGCGCGCGCTCCTGGAAGCCACGACGGATCTCGAACGGGCTTTGCGTGACGGGCCGGCCGATCTGCCAGCTCAGCTCGATGCCGATTTCCTCGGCACGCTCGACCATCACATCGGCCATGCGCCGGCAGATGGCCGACCGCTCTGCGAGCGGCACGCGCTTCCACCCGGCCTGTGCTTGCGCCGCCTTCTCCAGCGCCGCTTCGATCTCCGCATCCGACGGCAACTCGAACTCCGCGTAGACCGATCCGTCGACCGGACTGATGACGCGCTGTCGCATGCCGGCGATTGCGTCACTCATAACGGGGTCACGTAGGCGGCCGTGATGCCGCCGTCGACGAGAAATTCCGTCCCGGTCACGATACGATGCATCGTCCGACACCAGGAACAGCGCCGCACGCGCGATCTCTCTCGCCTCACCGAAGCGTCCGATGGGGATGTGCACGAGCCGGCGCTGCTTCTTCTCGTCGGTGTCGAGAAACCTCATCAGCATCTCGGTCTTGAGCGGTCCGGGGCACAGCGCGTTGACGCGGATGTTCTCGCGCGCGTGCACCACGGCCAGCTCGCGGGTGAGCGCGAGGACGGCGCCTTTGCTCGCCGTGTAAGCGATCTGCGGCGTGGCCGCGCCGAGCACCGCCACGAACGACGCCGTGTTGACGATGGCGCCGCCGCCGGCGCGCCGCAGGGCGGGGATGCCGTACTTGCAGCCGAAGAACACGCCCTTCGCGTTGACGTTCATCGTCAGGTCCCACACCGCCTCGTCGGTCGACACCGCATCGTCGTCCTGGCTGTGCATGATGCCGGCGTTGTTGAACAGGATGTTCAGCCTGCCGAACTCGCGCTCGGCCGTGGCAATCATGCGCTCGCAATCCTGCGCACGCGCGACGTCTGCCTGCACCGCAACCGCGCGGCCGCCGGCGCCTGCGACGGCGTCGGCCGTGCGCTGCGCCGCGGGAGCGTCGATGTCCACGGCGACGATCGCCGCGCCTTCGGACGCCCACAAGAGCGACGATTCACGGCCAATGCCGCTGCCGGCGCCGGTGATGAGCGCCACCTTTCCCTCGAGCCGTGTGCCGTTGGTCATATGCGCTCGAAGTACCGCCGGCGCTCCCAGTCGGTGACGGCCGACGAATATGCCGCGTACTCGGTCTTGAAGAAGTGGCCGTAGTGCTCGACCACCTCGTCGCCGAAGCTTCGCCTCGCGAAGTCGCTGGCGACGAACGCATCCGTGGCATCGCGGAGGCTCGTCGCCACGGGCGGCAGATGCCGCGCCGCGTACATGTCGCCGGTGAAGCACTCGGGCGGCTCCGTGCGGTTGCGTATGCCGTCGAGACCCGACGCGAGCGCCGCCGCGAACGCGAGATACGGATTGCAGTCGGCGCCGGGGATTCTGCATTCGATCCGCAGGGAGGCCCCCTGGCCGACGACGCGGAACCCGGCGGTGCGATTGTCGTAGCTCCAGGCGAGCCGCGTCGGAGCCCATGACGCATCGACGTAGCGCTTGTACGAGTTGACGGCCGGGGCGTAGAACACCATCACGTCGGGCACGCGCGCGATCCAGCCGCCGAGGAACCAGCGAAACGTGTCGGAGCACTTCGACCGGCCCGAACGTGGTATCTCCCGCGAAGGCGTTCTGTCCGTCGCGCCAGAGACTGAGATGGACGTGACAGCTCGAGCCCGCGCGGTCGGCGGCGAACTTCGCCATGAACGTCACCGACAGACCGTGCTGCCCTGCCACCTCTTTCAGGCACTGCTTGAAAATCACGTGCCGGTCGGCCATCGGCAGCGCCTCGGCGTAGCGGACGTTCAGCTCGTGCTGGCCAAGTCCCCATTCGCCCTTGGAGTTCTCGACCGGAATGCCGGACGACTTGAGATGCCGCCGAACCGACGATGTGAAGGGCTCCGTGCGGGTGCCCTGGAGGATGTGGTAATCCTCGAGATACCAGCCGACCGGCGTGAGGCTGGCATACCCGGCCCGTGCAGCCGAGCGGTAGTCCTGCTCGAAGACGTAGTACTCGAGCTCGGAAGCCGCGAAGGCCCCAAATCCCAGGTCGCGCGCCGCGTCGATCTGATCGCGCAGAAGCGAGCGCGGCGCCACGCGCACGTAGCCGTGCGTGTGCTGGTCGCGCACGTCGCACAGCACGAGCGCGCTCTTCTCGAGCCAGCTCGCGACCCTCAGCGTCGCCAGATCCGGCACGAGGTGGAAGTCGCCGTAGCCCTTCTCCCAGTTCGCGAACGTGTAGCCCTGGACCGGCTCCATCTCCATGTCGGTCGTAAGGAGATAATCGCAGCCGTGGGTGCCGTGCGCCGCGTCATCCTCGACGAACCACTCCGGCGTCGTACCGCTTGCCCATCAGGCGGCCGTAGTGATCGGTGAAGCCGACGACAACGGTCTCGATGTCGCCGCTGGTGGCGGCGTCGCGCAGCCGATCCAGCGTCAGCGGGCCCTTCCCAGTGGTGGTCTCGTGCACGATCACCCTCCCGACACTGGTTCTTCTCGTGCGCCCGGGACGCGGCCTGCGGTTCCGACAGAGGCCCAGGCCGGTCCGCGGAAGCGGTGGCGCTCGCTCACGACATACCACATACCGAGCAGCAGCGTGAGCGCGGCGATGGTTTTGCCGGCACGCATCCGGTCGGGGATGCTCAGCACGATCGAGATGAAGACCACCCACAACATGGCGACGAGGTTGATCGGCCGGCCCGATTCGGCCGAGGTGCCACGGTCCGCGAGGCACCGCCTGTCCGCGGCCGCGCGCCCGCCACGCGAGGAACACCGGAATGATGTAGGAAAAGTAGAGGCCGATGACGCTGATCGACGTGACGACCGCATAGGTGCCGGCGCTGATCGTCGCGAGGAACGCGATGACGACAGCAGAGCCAGATCGCGGGAGCCGGGGTCTGGTGCGTAGCGCTGACGCGCCGCCACACGGCCGAGCCGGGCAGACCGTTGTCGCGGGCGAAGGCGTAGAGCGTGCGCGAGATCCAGGTCACCGCAGACAACCCGCAGAACCACATGGCCATCGCCGCAAGCGCGGTGAACAGACCGCCGGCGCGCTCGCCGAGTGCGCCGCTGAAGATGGCAACGACGGCGGGCACTTTGTTGCCCGACGCG
Source organism: Vicinamibacterales bacterium (assembly GCA_963840865.1). Lineage (GTDB taxonomy): Bacteria > Acidobacteriota > Vicinamibacteria > Vicinamibacterales > Vicinamibacteraceae > CAWJAP01. The sequence continues at coordinate 135,756 of CAWJAP010000012.1, read as the reverse complement.
TCGCGCGCGTTCAGCACGGAGGCCGTGTCGGTGATCGCGAGGGTGAGCGCCAGCAGCAGCGCGTAGCCGACGACCGCCGACACGGCCACCGCCATGACGATTCCCCAGGGCACGCGGCGCCGCGGATCGACGGTCTCCTCGGACACGCCCGCCGAGGCGTCATAGCCCGTGAAGGTCCACTGCGCCTGCAGCAGCCCGATGACGAACGCAAACCAGTACGGCCAGCCTTGATCGTTGTAGGTGACGCGCTCGAAGAAGTAGCCGAGCGGCTGCTTCGGCGCGAAGAGCGCCAGCGCCCCGACGATGACGATCACGCCGACCACGTGGACGGTGACGCTGAAGTCGTTGAGCCGTGCGACCAGCCGGATGCCGAAGTGATTGATCAGCGCATGCGACAGCAGAATCGCCGCATACACGATGAGCACGCGCTCGGTCGTCATCGGCCAGCCGACGAGCGGCGTGAGGAACAGCGCGCAGCCGTAATCGATGCCGGCGAGCGCGGCGAGCTGGCCCGCGATGTTGAACCAGGCCGTGAACCAGCCCCAGCCCTTTCCGCCCAGCCTCGAGGACCAGTGATACATCGAGCCGGAGGTCGGCAGCGACGAGGCGAGCTCCGCCATGCTCAGCGCGACCGCGAGCGTGAAGAGCGTGACGAGCGGCCACCCGAACGCCATTTCGGCCGGCCCGCCCATGACGAGGCCGTGCTCGTAGAGCGTCACGGCGCCGGTGAGGATCGAGATGATCGAGAACGAGATGGCGAAGTTCGAGAACCCGCCCATCGTCCGGAACAGCTCCTGCGCGTACCCGAGCGCGTTGAGCTCGTGAGCGTCCTCGCCACGCTGCTGCTGATCGGACGATGGCTGGTTAGCGGGCATGGACCGAAGTCAGTCTGGCAGTTGGTCAGTCGGTCAGTCAGCTCTGAAGGACTGAGAAACTGAAAGACTGAGAGACCGAAGTCGTCACGCAGCCGCCCTGCCGGGTGAAGCGGAGAGTCTGAAGCTCTGAGTCGACGGAGATACTACACGGTCTCGAGCCACTCGGCTTCGGGGTAGCGTGCGGAATCAGGCGCCTCAGAGCGCGGCGCGCAGCATGTCCTTGAGCTCTTCGTCGTTCAATGCGATTGGGTTCGCCTTCATGCTGCTCGCGCGCCGCGCCTCGTGTGCGAGCTCTTCGACGTGGGCCTCCCCGATGCCGTAGGCGCGCAGGAGCGGGATGTGGACATCGGCGCAGAGCGTGGCGACTGCGGCGACGCCCTCGTCGGCCGACGCTTGGCGGTTGCCGGTCAGCGCGACGGCGACGCGGCGATAACGCTCGATGGCTGGATGATGCGGTGCGCGCGCACGAAGCGCGCGGAGGTTCGCGGTCATGCCGTGTGGGAGCAGCGCGGCGCAGATCGCCCCATGCGGCGCGGGAAACATGCCGCCAATCGGCGCGGCGAAGCCATGGACGACCCCGAGGCCGGCGTTGGCGAGCGCCAGGCCGCCCAGCAGGCTGGCGAGCGACATGTCGGTCCGGGCCGCGAGGAGGGATTGGTCGGACGACGGCTGGTCGGAGACGGATGCGGCGATTCGCAGCGAGCGGGCCACGCGGCGGACGCCGTCGAGGCACAGCGCGTCGGTGATGGGCGTGGCGCGGCTCGACACGTACGGCTCGACCACCTGGGTGAGTGCGTCGAGCCCGGTGCTCGCGGTAATCGCGGGTGGCAGCGTCAGCGTGAGCTCGGGATCGACGATGGCGAGGCGCGGGAGCATCGCGGGGTGACGCAGGCTCGCCTTGCGCCGGTGCTCCGGCGATCCGAGGACGGCGTTGCGCGTCACCTCGGAGCCGGTGCCGGCTGTCGTGGGCACGGCCACGCAGGGCATCGGCGTCATGTCGAGCGGGCGTCCGCCGCCGATCACCTCGAGGTAATCGAGCGGATCGCCTGGATTGCTCGCGAGCGCGGCGATGGCTTTTGCAGCGTCGAGAACACTGCCGCCGCCGATCGCGACGACGACGGTCGACGAGGCGGCGTGGCAGGTGCGGACCCCTTCACGCACCGTGTCGAGCGTCGGCTCGCCTTCGACGATGAACCGGGTCGAACCGCTCGAGTCGATGTCGATGTCGAGCGCGGCCCACACCGCCTCGTTCGCGAGGCGCCGCCCGGTGACGAGCAGCGCCCGCGAGCCGAGGCCGCGCGCCGCGACGGCGAGCTGACGCCGCGTGCCGGCGCCAAACAGGACGCGACCCGCCGTGGCGAATTCCCACACCGCGGGCCCCTCGCTCACGCCCAGCCCTCATCCGTCGGAAAGACGTTCGTGAACCTCGTGCTGGCGCGCGGCTGCGCCATCATGTCGGCGACCGTGTCGCGCCAGACCTGATAGTGGCGCGTGTCCTTGTGCGCCGCGGCGGCATCCGCCGACCGGTAGATCTCCACGAGCACGAACCGCGTCGGGTCGTCGGCCTGCTGGACGACGTCGAAGCGGACGATGCCGGGTTCCCGCACGCTCTGGCGCGCGTTCTCGACGGTCGCGGCCTTGAACGCCCCGACCGATTCGGGGTTCACCGAGACAAAGACGTGAACGATCAACATGATGTCAAAGCATACGCAGCTGGAAGCAGCTCGTCTTCAATGCGCAGTTGCTGGTGCTGCGACGCTTGCTCGCCATCGTGCGGTCAGCCAGAAGGATGAAGCAGGCGGTACAGGATTCGTGCAGTCCGACGTGCATCCGCCATGGCACGGTGACGCGGCATGCCCACGGTATCGGGAGCAAGCTCGCGCGCGGTCTCCTCGAAGTTCTTGCTGCCGACGATGCGCGCGGCGAGCTTCTTCACGTCGAGGAATGGAAGGGCGAGCTTGGGCAGCCGGTGAGCCTCCAGGTCGAGATCGAGCTGCCACAAATCGTAATGGCTCCAGCTCGCCAGGACGACCCCCTCCAATGGCTGCGACCACTCCAGGAACAGTCGCAATGCTTCAGGGAAGCTGGGAGCCGCATCGACGTTCTCCTGGGTAATGCCCGTCAGCTCACGACAGAAGCTGGAAAGGCGAGGAAGCCGCAGCGGTCGGACGAACGTCTGAAACTCGGGCCACGCCGATCGGTCATGATCGGACAGCACCAGCACGGCGCCGAGTTCGATCGTCTCCTTGGTCCGGCTGAACACCCCTTTCTTCCAACAGGTCGCCTCGACGTCGATCACGATGATTCGACGCTCGCCGGAGACGATCGCCTCCACCACATCGTCCACTGCAGATGGCTCGGCGCTTTCACCTCGTCGAGCACGCTGTACGTCAGTGGCGGGGAGGTGCTGGCCCAGGCGCTGAGTCCGGCGCTTCACCACCCCTCGCGCTCAACGCGCGCGCGCATGCGTTCGATGTCTGCGTGTACCTCGGCCATCAGAGCATCGTAGCGAGGGTTTCCCTGCAGCGAGCCGAGGATCGGAGCATTTGGGTCATGGTAAACGAAGCGCCAGCCCCGGCCCACCGCGGTTTCCATCAACCGGAGCGCTTCTTCGCGATTGCCTTGCAGCAACCTGATCTTCGCCAGATCCATGAAGTCCTGTGGTCTCTTCGGCTGCCCTCCCCAGAACTGCTCGAACTGGTGCGACGCATGCTTGACGAGCTCGCGCGCTCGCTGCTCCTCGCCGGACTGTTGGAGGATCCACGCGAGTCCGACCGTGCCATGCAGTCTCTCGTAGGCCGGCGCCTCCTCCAGGCCGCGCTCGAGGTAGCCGCGCGCAGCCGCGAGATCCTCCATGTCAAATGCGCCGAGGCCCGCGAAGGTCAGCGCGCTCGGATCCTCTCGGTTCGAAGCGAGCATTCGCTCGATCTGTATCCTGGCCTGTTCACGGTTTCCTTCGCGCAGAAACGCCAACGTGAGGTGGTACTGCGCCCAAGTAAACGAAGGCTCGAAGGTGACGGACTTTCCCAACAGCTCTCGTGCGCGCGCCAGCATTCCGAGACAGAGGTACGTCTTGCCGGCCTGCCAGTAGGTGTTGGTGTTCGTGGGATCCCTCGCGAGCGCGGGAGCCCACCAGCGCGCAGCCTCGTCCAAACGGCCGAAGCCCCAGTGATGAAGAGCCGCGAGGCCGTCTGAGTGGTTCGGACTGAGCTCCACAGCCCGCTGATGGGCCTGCAGCGCCGCCGCGGGATCGCCGCTGTGGTCCAGGGCCCAACCCAGGCTGCTGTACGCTCCGGCGAGGGTCGAGTCGAGGGCAATCGCACGTCGCCCGGCGACAACGGCGGAGTGCAGCAGGCTGCGATCTCCGACTTGCCAGTACCGCATGGCAAACGCCATAGCCAGGACGGCATGGGCATTCGGATAGTTCGGGTCCAGTTCGAGGGCCTGCCTCACGAGTGCGATCCCGGCATCGTTGTCGCGCAGGTTGAAGCGAAGCAGAAACTCCTGTGCCCGCAGGACGTAGTCGTAGGCCCTCGGATTGCTGGTGCGTCCTCGCGTCAGGCGCGCTCGCTCTCCCGACGTGAGCTCAGCCTGCAGGGCCGCTGCGATCTGCTGCGCAATGTCGCTCTGCACAGCAAAAATGTTTTCCAATTGCCGCTCGTAGCGCTCCGCCCACAGCGGTGCGTCTCTGCGCGCATCGATCAGCTGCACCCAGATCCGCACGCGGTCTGCCTCGCGTTGCACGCGGCCCGTCAGCAGATGCGCGACGCCCAACTCGCCTGCGATCTCGCGTGAACTCTTGGCGGAGTTCCTGTAGCGCATCGCCGACGTGGGGCTGATCACGCGCAGGCTGCGCACGGTGGCGAGCGCCGTGAAGATCTCTTGTGTGATCCCATCCGCGAGGTACTCGTGCTCTCGCGCCCCGCTTACATTCTCGAAAGGCAGCACCGCGATCGATGAGGTCTCAGTCGCGACTTCAGGCACGGCCGAGGGTGTCGCGCCCCGACCACTGTGCCGCCACACGGCAAACGTGCCACCGCCGAACATCCCCACCCCGGCCAGCACCGCGAGGACCAGCGCCGCCAGCATGACCCGCCGCCATGGCCATCCCCGCGCGTGACTTGCGGTCTGGCCGTCCCGCACGCGCTGCCAGGTGACATACGAGGACTCCTCCATTGCCGGAAGCCGCGCGAGATCCTGCAAGAGCGTTTCGGCACTTGCATAGCGCCTGGCCGGCTCCTTCTGCAGCAGCGTCATGACGATGTGCTCTGCTGCAGTGGGTAGATCCTGGCGCAGCTTGGAGGGTGGCGCCGGCGCCTCTCGCAGGATGCGGTCGATGGTCGGCAGCTCGTGCTCGCGTCCGAAGGGCAGCCGTCCGGTCAGCATCTCGTAGAACACCACTCCGAGCGCCCACAGGTCCGCTCGGGCATCGACGTCACCCGCGTCGCGCACTTGTTCGGGCGCCATGTAGGGCAACGTGCCCAGCCGCAGGTCTGAGCCGGTGACACTGAGCTCGCGCATCTTGGCCAGTCCGAAGTCCAGCAGCTTCACCCCACCATCAGGCAGCAGCATCACGTTGCCGGGCTTCAGATCCCTGTGCACGACACCGGCCCCATGCACGGCTGACAGGCCCTGGGCGATCTGTCGCGCGACGGCGAGTGCCTCCGACACCGGGAGCGGGCTTTCCCTCCGAAGACGCGCCCGGAGCGTCTCGCCCGGATACAGTGGCATGGCCAGGAAGAGCTGCCCCTCTGCGCTCTCGCCGATTTCATGAATCGTGCAGAGGTTCGCGTGATTGAGAGTCGCCGCGGCGCGGGCCTCCTGCAGGAAGCGCGCTTTCGCCGACGTGTCGAGACTGAGCTGGGGCAACAGGAACTTGAGGGCGACCGGCCGGCCGAGGCGGGTGTCCTCCGCCCGGTAGACCACGCCCATGCCGCCAGCGCCGAACGCCTCCTGCACCTGAAAGTGGGAGACACGGCGGCCGCACAGCCCCAGTGGATCACCCGTCGGTGTTTCGTCGGCGGAGGCGGCAGAGTCCTCCCCCGAACTGGGCGAGACACCAAAGAGGGAATCGAGGCGGCGGAGCCGTCGCGGGGCTGCAGCGTCGGCGGCGAGCAGCGTCTCGGCCGAACGGCACACCTCAGGATGGACGGCGCCAATCGCCTCCAGTCGCTCCTGCTGCTCGATGGGGAGGAGCGCCGTCAGCTCGTCAAAGAGCGCCCGGATCTCTCGCCAGCCCTGCGGATCCATGCCGGCCTCCTGGCAGTCTCCTGGCGTTGTATCAGCCTGCGCTACCGCCCGGGGTCACCCAGCTCAGCCGCCAACCAAGCGCGTGCGGACCGCAGCTCGCGCTTCACCGTGGCCGGTGAAACGCCGAGCGCCACGGCTGTCTCCTCAATCGAGAGGCCGCCGAAGTAATGCTGCTCGAGCATCTCGCTCTGGCGCGGATCCAAGGCCGCCAGGCGCGTGAGAGCCTCGTCCAGCTCGGTGAGTACGTCGAGGTCGCCTTCCTGAATCCACAGCGCCTCATCGAGTTCGACTGCGCCGCGCCCGCCGCCCCGTTTGGCGGCCTGCCGGGCGCGCGCATGGTCTATCAGCAGCTGGCGCATCACCCGGGACGCGACGGCCAGGAAGTGCGCACGGTCCCGAAATCGGGCCTGCCGCGCGTCGACCAGCTTGAGGTAGGCCTCGTGAACGAGCGCCGTGGTATTCAGGCTTCGATCCGCAGCCTGGCCACGGAGGCGGTGGCGAGCCAGCTGGCGGAGCCGATCGTAGACCAAGGGCACAAGACGGTCCAACGCCTCGGAGTCGCCATCGCTCCACTGCTGGAGCAGACGCGTGATGTCGGCGGACGTGGGTTCGATCGCGGCCTCCAGGGACGAGGGAACCTGGATGCAACCGTAGCCCGGGCTCATTGATAAAGCCAGTCACTTCGCAGGGGCCAACCCGTATCGCGTCATCACGCGTCGATGCATCCCCCAACCGAAAGTCGTCCCGACCGGAGGGCGGACGTGAGCCAGTTCGGCCCGATTTCTCGTTGAAGAAGGTGGGCCGATGCCCGACCACGATCCGACGTTCAGGGAGGTTCTCATGCGAGGCAGGGGAGTCCTTACGACCGGCGTGTGCCTGCTCCTTTCGTTCGAAGCGTTCGCGCAGGCCGACCGGCGATCCGACGCGACGATGAAACGGGCTCCAGTGGAAGGCGGCCAGCTGGAGTATGAAATACGAGGCGACGGCGAGCCGGTCCTGCTCATTCACGGCGGCGTGATTGCCGCATCGTACGTGCCGGTCATGCGCGAGCCTGCACTGGCCAGGTATCGATTGATCCGCTATCACCGCCGCGGATATGCCGGGAGCACGAAACATGAGCCCGGAGCATCCTTCAGCATCGGCAAGCAGGCCGCCGATGCTGTTGCGCTGCTACGGCATCTCGGCATCGAGCGGGCTCACATCGTCGGGCACTCCTACGGCGGCGTGATTGCCCTGCAACTGGCGCTCGATGCGCCCCAAGTCGTGCACTCGTTGACGCTTCTCGAACCGGCGAAAGTGCGGTTCGTTCCCAGTGGCGCCGAGTTCGGGAAACAGACAATGGAACCTGCGATGGCGCAGTACCGTGCGGGTGATCATGCCGGCGCGGTGGACGCCTTCATGCGAGTCGTGGTCGCACCGAACTGGAAGAGTGATCTTGCGCGGACGATTCCCGAAGGGCCCGATCAGGCGGAGCGGGACGTCAGGACGATGTTCGAAATCGAGACGCCAGCCCTTGCCGAGTGGGAATTCGACAAGCAGAAAGCACAGACGATCTCCCAACCCATTCTTCACGTGGTCGGAAGTGAAAGCCTCGCCATGTTCCACGAAATCGGAAGGGTGCTCCATTCGTTGTTTCCGCAGGTTGAAGATCTTACCGTCCCCGGTGCGGCGCACGGCCTGCATCAGATGGGCGGCCGGCACTCGGTGGCCGTGGCGGAGGGGATCGCCGCGTTTCTGCGTCGGCATCCACTCTAGAGAGGTCCCGCCCGCCCCGGTCCTCAGCCCCGACCAGGCGCTCGAGACCTGCGCGAACCGCGTGGTCATGCGGCCCGAACAGGCCGTTGAATACGCCGTGGCACGTTTGGCGCGCATTTTCGATCTTCCCTTTTGGAGGCCCGATCCCGGAGTGCGCCGGCTGCTGCTGAGCGCGCTCAGAGCGCTGCAGGGCAGCGTCGCGACGGTCAGCCAGAACGGAACCGGGGACAAGCTGGACATCCCCACCGCAACCGCCGCCCAGATCAAAGTGCGCCTGGCGATTGAGGATCTGCTGAAGGCACAGGCTTCGGGCACCAACACGACGGCCCTGATCGCGCTGCTCCGGCAGATCGAGGCTGCGCTTCCGCTCTGAGCTGCGCTGCGGTGCACCGGGCTTCACCAGCGACTGCCAGGTCGACCGGTCGATCCTGAATGTCTTCGACGGTCGTCTGGCAGTTCGCATCCGGCGGAGTCACGGTCGCAATGGCGAGAACGGGAAGTCAGATCGCTCCTCCGGTCATCGACGGCGCTGTCATTCGACCGGAAGCACGTGAACTCGTAAAGAAGAATTCGGACGGGATAAAAAATGGAGATGGAGAACATGAACAAGTTATGGGCCATCGTTCTGGGACTCGGGCTCCTGCTGCCCTCGACCGCGGCGGCGCAGACGAAGCGAACGGATCGATGCATTGCCAGCAGCAATCCCAACCACGTCATCGTCTTGCAGGACGTGGCGACGTTGAATACGCTGCGGACGATTCCGTTGCGTGGCGTGTTCGCGACTTCAGAAGGCTCGGTTCCGATCGACGGCAGTGCGGTTCTCGAACGCGATGGTTCGGTCCGTCTCGGGCTATTCGTCCATGCCGGCTCCTTGTATCCGAACAGCTGGATGATGACAGGCTACACAAACAGCAACTTCGCAGGCACCTTCGGGTTCGACCTCAATGGGGACAATCAAGCAGAGAGCCACGCCGTCTTTCAAGCGGTCGACTGCAGCACGGTCCTGCTCCCATACTGAACCCGCGGCATTGCACGCGCCGGGCGTCACGGCGGCGGCGTGTGGGGAAGAGGGTGGGATTCGGTGTCGAAGGCCGGGCCGACGGGCGGAGGCCTTCACACCGGAACGTGCCAGCGGCACAACTCAGAAGTCACCGGGCGCCCTTCGTGGGCTCCGCACTGCCGTCGATCTGAGCCAGGCAGTCGCTTTCCCGGTGTAATCGCTGATGACCCTTACCCAGTGCACGGCAAAGCCTTCGGGAAACTGGTGTGTCACACCCTTCCCGACCGGGACGTCGACGACAGCGTAGGGGCGCCACGAGCCGTTGGCGAGAAAGTCGACCTCGATCGTGAATCGCACCGGCGTGATGCCATCGTGGGAGAGCGTGGCCGACTGGTTGCCGAAGCCGGTCATCAGATAGGGATCGCTGGCCTCGCCTGCTGTGACCGCCGAATCCTTCCAGGGCCCGCCTTCCCCGGCCGGCGCGCCAAGCTTGTAGAGATCGTCGACGGCGCCGAACCAGAGGCCGGCACCGCGACCATCGTCGGCCGCGCGAAAGTAGTGTCCATCGGGCGACGCGTTCGGCCGTGTTCCGGCGAGCACCAGGAGCCCGCGCCAGGTGCAGAAATCGCTGATGCGCGCACCGTGCGTGGCCACGGGCTTCATCCGGCGAAAGTCGGGCGTCGCCTGCACGTCCAGGCGGGGGATCTCGTAGAACGTCCCGTCGAACTGCGCGAGAAAGCGCTCGGACACGACTTCGCGCAGGCCACGCTGGCCGGCCGGATCTGACGTCCGTCCAAGCGACGCGGGCCGCTTCGGCAGGCGCCAGCGCGCGCCAGCGGCATCGGTGACGATCACCGAGGCCGCATCGATCGTGTAGTCGACCGTGGGCTCGATCGCCTGCTTCAGCGCCGCGACCTTGTCGGGCGCGCTCACCCGCGCGAACTGCAGCCGTTCGTCCACCTCGTAATACGCTTCAGCGCCCGGCTTCCCGCCGGCATCCATCGATCGGACCAGGAACTGCAGATCGCGGGAAAACCCCGCAGGACGGACCAGTCCACCACCCCATGCGGCGTCCGAACCGGCGCTCGCAAGGCTGGCGAAGGCGTCGTTGACACCGCCCGCGACGCGTGGCGTCAGCAAGTGGAAATACGCGGTGGCGCGGCACGCACGGTCCACTTTGACACGCAGCCACTCCGCGGACAGATCGCGCGCCAAGAGGAGCCCGCGATACCCGGTTGCCGGCACGCGAACGCGCTGCCACTCCTGCCAGCGACCATCACCGCGTGGATCGATCTCGAGCGCGAACGTGACGTCCGTGCCGGCGTCGTGCGCGAGGTGCAGATATCGCTGGGCGTAGCCGGCGATGAGAAGCGGATCGCTCGCCTGCCCGGCCTCGACCTGATCGTCCACCCAGACTCCGCCCCAGCCGCTTCGCGGACCGAAGTCGGCTCCGAGCTGCGAGCGCGCGAGGAACCGCAGGTTGGACTGCGGCTTCGCCGCCAACGCGTTCTGCAGGATCGACGTGTCGTCGCCCGACAGTACGACGCGACCGTTCCATTCCGTGAAGTCCGTCGTGTAGTGCAGGTGGGTGCCGAGCGGCCGCACGCGCGCGGCCCGGCCGGGCACGAAGGTGGCCGGAAAATCGAAGAACGTGCCATGCATGTTCAGCAGCAGCGGCCCATCCCCGACGCTGCGAATCCGCGGCCACTCGGTGTACCAGCCGTGCGCGGGATCGTAGGTATAGCTCCCCTTTGGCAGTCGATACCTGTGCCACCCGCCACCCGCCCGCACGTGGAGCAGCACCGAGCGTTTGTCCCAGCCCGTGCTCCACACCGGCGCGTCAGGTGACGGCACGGGGAGAATGCCACCGGGGCCGGTGACCTCGGTGTGCGGCCGCCGGCTGACGATGGTCCAGGTGCGGCCGTCCCATTCCGCAAGAGCGCCGACGTCCTCGGGTCCGCGCGACCACGTCGACTCTGGAGCCTCCCATGTGAGGTCGTTCAAGTCCGGCGCTCGTGACTCGCCGTTGTTCGCGATGATCAGGCGCCCCTGGCCGGTGTAGGCCCCCTTGCCGTGCCAGCCCGGCACGGGTTTGACGAAAAGACGGGAGACCGCGAGGGTGCGCACGTCGGCCTCCCAGATCGGCCCTTCCATGTCGAAGATGTAGACCTTGTTCGCCGGATCGGTCAGATGCCGCGCGATCGCAGTGATGCGCGCGGGGAATCCGCGCGACTGATCGAAGGCGCGGACTCGGCCACCGGCATCGATGACGTAAGGGCCGAGAATGAGCTGCTGCGATTCACGGTGGATCATCCGGCCCGCATGCGTGCCGCCCACGCTCTCGGGACGCTCGGTCATCTTCAGTTGTGAGTCGATCGCGTACAGCTTGTCAGGACTTCCCGTACGGCGATGCGGCGGGTAGGTCATCAGCCACAGCTTTCCAGCCCAGGGCACGACGGCACCGATCCCGCATTCGCGGTCCTGTACCGTTCCGGTGTCGTTGAACACAGCCAGATGCGGATAAATGCCGCTGACCTGTACGAATGCCCCGCGCTCGCTCGCCGCGCCGGTCGCGTCACGCGCCAGTCGATCCGTCTGTCCTGCGAGTTGCGATGTGTCAGGGGGCGACCCGGCTTGAACCACCAGCGAACCGACGCTGGCAGCGCCGGCAGCGAGCATTACCACGAGGAGAGCGGCGCTTCCCGGCCTTCGGAGCGGTGGCGGTATGGTCATGAGCAGTACCGTCAGCGGATCTCACCGCGAGGCAGAACCGCCGTCACCTCGCTGCGGTCGACGAACACGGTGGCCTCGAGTCGAGTGGTCAGCGGTGAGCCGGGGAGGAGTCGGATCGCCGTGCCGCGAGCCGCGGCGGCGGCAAGCGACGGCAGATCGCATGCAGGCTCGAGGGCGATCAGATATGGTTGCCGATACCACGGGTAGTCCGCACCACCCCGATAGATCTGCCAGAAGCCGAGCGTCGGAAAGACCTCCCGATCCCAGCGCAACGCGAACCCGACCTGCCGGCGCGGGTTGACGATGGCGTACCACCCCTCGGCCAGGCGGTCGAGCCGCACGAAGTCGTGCGAGCACGACTCGGGACCGGGAATCAGCGAGACGTCCACGGCGGCGCCATCCACACCGGCAAGGGTCGGCCAGGGCGCCTGCTGGTCCGCGCGCAGCCGGTGGCCCGCGGGCGGCGTCTTCCCGACGGACGCGATTGATGGCGGCAGGAACACACGGCACCCCGCCTCGAGAAAGGGCCAGCCGAACGTCGGATGGTGTCCCCAGAGCACCTCCACCGGCTGTCCCGCCTCGCAGGTGAGCCGCTCGTCGATCACGAGCGTCGACTCTCCGCGCTCGAGCGTGAGCGTCTTCTCGACGAGAACCGGCACGCGCACGAGGCGCACGAAAAAGCTGACCACGATGCGCTCGGGCTCGTCGACGAGGAGGCGATAGTCCCATGGCAGGAGCGTCGCTTCGCCGTGGAATCCAAACGCGGCCCCGCGATGCTCGCTGGGTTCCGGCCCGTTCGGCAGCATTTCGTACCAGCCCCCAGCGAACTGCTCGCGGAAGGGTCCGGCCGCGAGCGGTGACGAGGTCCGATCGAAGCCCGCTCGCCGCAGCCCGTGGTACGACCGCCACAGCAGCTCGAGATCGAGCGGCTTGTACAGCAGCTCGAGCAGATCGGCGCCCTTGTCGGCCACCACCAGGAGCCGGAGACGCTCGTTCTCGAGCGTGACGCAGCGATGGCCACGATACGTGATCTCGCGGACCCGGCAGCCGAAGTTGCGCTCGTGCGTGTAGGCCAGATAGCCGCTCATACCGGTCGCGCCTCCGGTCGCCCGCCCTCCCGCACGAACCACACCAGCGCAAGCGCCAGCGGATGGAGGACCGCCATGCCGACAAACACCGGGACGTACGAATAGTGGGTCACCAGGTATCCGACGATGCCGGTGGACACCATGCCGCCGAAACCGCTTCCGGCGGCGATGATCCCGAATGCAGTCGCGACCGACGCCGGCGGATAGCGATCGACGATCAGCGTGCCGATGGTCACCTGCCAGGCGAGCTGCGAGAACGCCACGGCTGCGGCGCAGAGCAGCGCCAGCGGGACCGATGGCGCCCAGGCGACCAGCGGCCCTACCAGGATCGTCGTCGCAACGAGCCGCAGCACGCGTTTGCGTGCCGCGATAGGCGGGTGGCCACGGTCGATGAGGCGGCCGGAGAGCCAACCGCCGACGAGCGCGCCCAGGTCGGCGGCGAGATACACGACCCACGCCACGCGACCGACCTCGATCAGCGACAGGCCGCGCGCATCACTGAGGTACTTGGGGAACCAGAAGAGATAGAAGTACCACACGGGATCGGTCAGCACGCGCGAGCCCAGCAAGAGCCAGGTGTCGCGCTGCGTGAGCAATGGCCGCCACAGCGCCCGCTCGTCGCCGCGCGCCCCACTCGCAGCCGGCGCCGCCGCCGGGACGATGGCGCGTTCGGCGTCGGTCAGCCGTGGGTGCTCGTGGGGCGCGCGGTACAGCCACAGCCACGGGACGACCCAGAGCAGTCCCAGCACTCCGGTGATGATGAAGGCGCCTCGCCACCCGTGGCTCAGCGCCAGCCAGGCGATGAGTGGCGGTGCGACCGTTGCACCGATGGTCGCGCCCATGGTGAAGATGCCGTACGCGAGCCCCCGCTCCCGGGTCGGAAACCATTCCGAGAGCGCCTTGGGGCCCACCGTCCAGTTGCCCGGCTCGCCCATGCCGAGCAGCAGCCGCCACAGTCCGAGCGTGATCAGCGACGTCGCGAATGCGGTGCCGATGTTGGCCAGCGACCACCAGATGATGAACGCGGCCATGCTGACGCGGGTCCCCAGCCAGTCGGTGATGCGGCCCGAGACCAGATACGAGATCGTGTAGGCGAGAAGGAACGCCTGAACGACGCGCGCGTAACCCACGTCGGACATGCCCAGATCGTCCTGAATCGTGCGGGCGAGGATCGACAGCGTTTGACGATCGACGTAATTGATGACGGACGAGAGAAAGAGCAGGCCGGCGATCCACCACCGCAGGCGTGGAATCCCGAGGCGCGATCGCCCGGCCACGGCGGGTGCAGCCGCCCCGCTCATCGCGGGTCCGTCCATGGCGCGAGCGCGGTCGGCTTCAGCGCAATGCCCAGGCCGACGGCCTCCGGCAGCGCCAGATAGCTGTTCACCACGTCGAGAGGGTGCTCCAACCACGGATTGCCGATCGGGTTGTCACCGATCCAGTACTCACTGGTCATCGTGTTCGGCATGGCGGCCGCGAGGTGCAGGGTCGCGGCGACGTGCACAGCGGAGCCGATGCTCACGTGCGGCGCGAACGCCACGCCAAAGGCATCGGCGAGATCGGCAATGCGGCGGCATTCAGTGATGCCGCCAGCCCGGCACACATCCGGCTGCACGACGTCGAGGCCACGGCAGCGGAGGAAAGACGCCACCTCGTAACGTGAGGACAGCGAGTCGAGGGCAATCGGCAGCGCCAGCGCGTCGGCGAGCAGGCCGTAGCCTTCGACGTCTTCCGGCGCGGTCGGCATCTCGAGCCAGGCGACGCCGAGCGCTTCGAGCTCGCGACCGAGTTGCAGGGCCTGCGCGCGATCGTAGACGCCGGCGGCGTCGGTGTAGATGAGGAAGTCGTCGCCGAGACGATCGCGCACCGTCGCGTACGCTGCGCAGGTCGCCTGCAAGTCCGCGCCCGAGCGCCATCTTCAAGCCGGAATAACCCGCGGCACGAAGCTGGAACGCCTCTTCGGCCAGCACCTCGAACGCGGCGTCCGGTGCCGCGCGATCGAGGGCGGGCAGACCCGAGGCATAGACTCTGACCGGGTTGCGGAACACGCCGCCGAGCAGCAACGCAACCGGCACACCGGCGGCCTGCGCCGCGAGATCCCACAGCGCGATGTCGATGCCGCTCATCGCCTCGAGGTAGAACCCCGCCCGATGGCCGCGCACCCGCATGCCCGCGTACATGCGCTCCCACAGCACGGTGACCTCGCGCGGGTCGGCGCCGCGTACGACGTCGGCGAGCAACAGATCGATGATCGCCTTGGTGGCCTGCGGCGCCACCGGCGCCTTGGCTTCACCATGGCCGACGAGGCCCGTGTCGGTCGTGAGCCGCACGATCACCGTGTCGATCGTCGGCGAGTACAGATAGCGTCGCCGCCACGGAGACGGATACTCGGCCGAGATCTCGGGTGGCGCGTTCGTCCGGGCGCTTCCCCATGCGCGGCTCCCCCAGTACGGCCGCGCGTCGGACGGCGGCGCCTGAACAGCGAAGGTTTCGATCCGATCAATCTTCACAGGGCTACCCGCTCCCCCCGCCGCTCACCTGTGCTCTCAATCGCGCCGGGCTGCGGCGCGGCTGCAGCCGCGCCCGCCTTCCTCCGCTCGCTGGCAACACAACCGAGCTCCGGGGTTTGGATCAGGCTGCGGGCTGGTTTCGCGGCTCGGAGCGGCCCGGTCCCGCCAGCATGAGCAGCAACGGCCCCTGCCCCCAGGGAAAGATCCCGAACGGACGCGTGGCATACATGCGCAGCTCGCCGATCGGCGTCGCATCAGAGACCAGCGCGAGCTCACCCTCTTCCGACACGTGGCCGAGCACGGCGGCATGGGCGCGGTCGCGCATGGCCCGATACGGCTCGCCCGGCAGCAGGCCCGCCTGCCGCGCGCCATCGATCGCACACACGATCATCGCCGCCAGGGTCGTCTCGAGCGGCGTTTCGGGTCGATCGACGACGGTCGACCACAAGCCGGATGGGTGCTGCCACGCTGCGAGCGCATCCAGGAGGGCGACGAGCCGCTGCTGCAGCTCGTCGGCGTGCGGTCCGGGCCCCGGCAGCGACGCCAGCGTCTCGGCCAGCCCCATCGCCGCCCATCCGTTGCCCCTGGCCCAGTGCTGTCCGTTACGGCCGCAGCTCTCCTCGAACCCATGCATGAAGAGCCCTCCGCGCTCGTCCTGCAGCAGCCGGCCGTAGCCGAGCGAGCTCGCGGATGGCTTCTTGTGCGTGGGATTCGTCCTGCGTCACGCGCGCCAGGCGCGCGAGGAACGGTGGGATCCCGTCCATCGAATCGACCCAGATCTGCCGCCGCCAACCGGCGAGATCGGGGCGCCGATACCGGACGCCGTTCGGCCCCATGGGCGCGGACGCATTGAAGCCTGCGAGCCTGCGCGCCGCATCGAGCCAGGTGTCGTCGCCGTCGAGCGCGTACGCGGCGAGCAGCTCGCTCGCCGGCGCTACGTGCTCTTCGGGACTGCGGCCGACGCCGCGCCCCACGTAGGCGCGCAGCAGCGCATGAACGAAGCCGAGCGGCCGGCCGTCGCCGGTCGCACGGCCGGCCGAAAGCAAGCCCCGCAGCGCCACGGCTTCGCCGAAGGCCCACATGCGGAAGGGCCAGCGCATCGTGCGCACCACCACGGCACGGACGAGCGCGCGGTAGCGTTCGGCGTCGCTCGCGGCGGCACTGATCATTCGACGACCACCGCGGCGGCTTTCCTGAATGCCAGGTGGCCGTAGGAGACCACCAGCTGCGCCGGCATGTCCGGCGTGACGACGAGATCGGCGACGAAGCGACCGGTGTCGATGCCGGTCTCGGTCACCGGGACACGACGGGTCACGCCGCCGTGCTGCACCTCGACCCAGCCTGTCTCCGCGCGCGAAGGATCGCGATTGAGCGCCGCCTGCAGCTCGATGCGTACCGTATCACCGCGCGTGACCGCTCGCCGCGGAGTCCCGGTCCGCGGGTCGAGGAATCGGATGGTGTGCGACCCAAGGGTGGAGAACGTCACGGTCGCCATCCAGGCGCGATTGGTGATCGACCAGCCTTCGGTGCCGTACACCCCGGGCCGGTCGGCACTGGCCGCCTCTTCCGGGTTGAACGGGAAGGCGGCATCCGTTGGCGATCCGTCGAGCGTGCCGCGCACCGGTCCCAGCTCACCGGTTCCGTAGACGTACGCGTGCGGCCATCCGCTTTCCACACCGTCCCAGAAGCCGTTCATGGCCACGCGCAGCCGGCTCTTGTGCCCGAGGTGCGCCCCCGCGGGATTGCGTCCGAACACGAAATCCACCTGGGACCATCCGATCGCGCGCAATACGGGGTCGTCGATTACGGCGGCCACCGCAAACGCCGCGCCGCCCATCCCGGCCACGGTGCCGACCTCCTTGCTCTTGGGGTGTGCCCACTCGCTGGCGTCGTGCGTTCGGTACTGCCAGAGATTGTTGGTGCGCGCGACGATGTAATCGCGCCAGGCCCTCAGCTTTTCCTTCGTCCCACGCGGCACCTCGTCGGGCGCGACGAGCAGAAACAGCGCGAGCGCCTGCGGCGTGATGTGCTCCGCGTTGCGCGCGCGCCACGTGTGCACCGGGTTGCCGAAGTCCCAGGACCCGACGATGTCCTCGGCGCAAGCACGGGCGTAGCCGAGAAAGCGCGCGGCTTGACCATCGGGCTCTTCGCGTTCGGCCAGATACATGAGCAGATTGCGCAGCAGGCCCTGCCCGAACGCGCTTCCCTGCTCGTTGAACTCGAGGCGTCCTTCGTCAATCCACTTGCGGCTCTTGACCCAGTGGCGCACTTCCTTGTGCCGGTCGTAGGCTTCCCAGTTCTCCAGGACCGCCTTGCGATACTTCTCGTACGTTGCGCGCGACATGTACGGCTTCAGGAACGCATGGTAGTAAGCGCACGCGGCCGCCAGCTGATCGAGCAGATTCTGGTAGTCGAAGCTTTGAAGCGTGTCGTCGGTATACCCGAACTGCCGCACCCAACCCTCGTAGCCGTCCGCGCGCGATTCGAACCCACCCGTCCGTCCGCGGTACGCGTGGTTGGCGTAAGCGAACTCGGCATGCCAGAGGAGCAGCTTCACCAGATCTGGCTGGCGTTTCCACTCGACGCTGCCGTCCGCCGGCAGCGGCCCGTTCGGCGTCGACTCGTCGTCGGTAGCCGGCGGATCCGACCACATGCGGTTGGCATCGCCCCGCAGCTCCTGAGTCCATCGATCGAAGAGCGCCGGGTTCGACGCGTAGAGCAGCCCCTCGAAGGTCGCCTCCAGTCCCTGACCGCCGCCGTCACGCGAGGGTCCGCCGCCGGTGATGTTGGCCGGGCTCAAACGCGGCGTGAAGCCGCCGCGGACATCGATGAAGAACTGATAGGCGAGGCGCGAGGACAGGCGCTCCATCAGGTGATCGGCGATCCAGAAGGGCGCCGAGGGTTCGAACCCGTCGACCTCGATGACGTAGTCCGCCGTCGACGAGTCGGGCTCGAACGCCGAGAAATCACCGACATGGCCGCGGACCGTGCCCCGGAAGACCGTTACTCCGCCAGTGTTGCGCACGACCCGGAACGGCGTCCCGTCGGCTGCGCCCGGACACGTGAACCGCTTTGCCTCTCTCAGGTTGTAGCCGGCCTGGTTCACGAATGGCCGGGAGGCACGGGCGAGCACGCGCTCACCACGCGCATCGGGCGTCGCGCAGAGCCACCCGGTCAGCACGACCAAGACCGCTCCGACGAAGATCCTCCGTGCGCCCGTGCGCTGCCCGCACCCGGTTGAATGACTCACCAGCCCGGCCCTCATTCATCGCTCCAGCACGAGAGCGGGCGCCGCGTGGACTGTGCCCTTCGGATCGGTGGACGCCACCCGCACCTCCACCGCCTGCGTCGGATCCGGCAGGTGGACGCTCAATTCGAACGGATAGGCGGTGTCGCGCACGACGTTCCACTCGCCCGCGCCCAGGCGGTAGCGGAACTCGACCATCTGGGCGTCCTTCTCGGTGGCATCCAGATAGACGAACGCGTCCGCGAACTCCGGTACGACGCTGATCAACATCCCGCTCAGCGTGCCGATCGACGGCACCCCGGTCTCGACGCGTGAGAACGCGCGGCCGGACGGCGGCTGCGGCAATGCGGCGGCGACGCGACGCTGGAACGCCGTGTCGACCTTCAGCCCGCGAATCGTCGCCACGGTGAGTCCCTTCGGCGAGACCGGCACGCGCATCGTCCCGTCGATCATCGTCGTCGAGCCGGGCGCAGCCCCGGCCAGCGCGACCTCGTACCGGACGCCGGTGCTCCACGGCACCACATCGGGGTCCAGTGTCACAGTCACGTCGTGGGCGTCGGGCGAGGTGTTCACCAGCACGAGATGCAGATCAGATTCGCCGACGCCGAACAGGTGGTTGACCGCCGCCGTCGAGAAGCGCGCGGCGCCTTTCGGCAGCCACAGCGCCACCCCGTCCTCCCCGTTGATGCGACCCAGCCGGTGCCCGTACACCTTGCTCGTGAGATAGGCGTAGCCGGGCGCGTACGCCGACGGGAAGTCGACGCGGCCGCCCGACCGGTCATAGGCGTCGCTCACCAGGTAGTCGACGACGAGGGCGATGTGCGGCCACACGTGGTTGTAGAAGATCGCGTTGTACTTCAGATCCTGATACGGGTGGAGCGGATAGTCGGCGCGCTGATAGACGTTGGTGTGCAGCGACTTGTAGTAGTAGCCGGGAAAGTTGGCGTAGCGGCCGATCACGGCGTTGACGGCGGCCTCGCGCAGCAGTGCATCGTTCGCATGGTGCGCCAGGCGAAGCAGCCAGGCGGCATGATGCGTGAGCATGATCGGACCTGATCCGTACGTCCGGCCCTGCTCGGGCGGCAACCCGACGAGCGAGGTCCGCCATGCGGCGATGCGCTGTTCCGGCACCTCCATCGTCGTGTCGCGCGCGACGCGGATCCACGTCGGCTCCTTCGGCCCCTTCTTCGGATTCGGCACGCGCAGCCAGTCGAACACGCCTCTCACACGGCCGCCCTCGTTCACCAGAATCGTCGACGCCGGCGCGAACGGATGGGAGCGAAGCATCAGCAGCATCGCCCGCGCCGACATGACAGCCGCGTCGAGATAGCGGCGCTCGCCGGACGCCTCGAACAGCTCGTAGAGGTCGAACCAGCGCGGTCCGTAGTCGGTGTAAAAGGCCGCTTGCTTGTCCACGAGCGCGGAGTTCGTCTTGAAATCGGTCGGCGGGGCGTCCAGCTCCGCCTTGATGTGAGCGTCCGCCCCTGCCCGCGCCTTGTCGAGCCACGAGCGTTCGCCGGTCAGGCGATGCATCGCCAGCGCATCCTGCCACGTGCCGCCGCCGGTATCGGTCAGCAGATTGAGGCGGCGGGGCTTGCCGAACAGGCGCTCGGCTTCGCGGCGGAACGCGACCGACTTGCCGCCGGTCATCGCCGCGAGCGCGGCGAGCTCGCCGATCTCCACGCACGGCCCGCGCAGGAAGTGCGACGGGTTCTGATAGGTGATGGCTTCGTCGGTGGAGTAGAGGTACTTCTCGCGCGACATCACGTATTCGATGAGCGGCAGGGCGCGCCGTCGGTAGATTTCGCGATCGCCCCTCACGAGCGCGACTCCGAGCGCGTGCAGGGCCGAGACGACTTTGACGGTCCCCGGCACATCGAAGCGATAGTCGAAGCCCTTGAGCTCCGGGACCCATCCGGAGTAGGCGTCGTTCATCGCGAAGTCGATCATGTTGTCGAGCGTATCGTTGAGCGAGAACGACGCGTTCTGACGCTCGGCGCGGTACGAGAAGACGTCGCGCAGGACGTGCTGCACGCCGGCGTACCAGTCGCCGGCCGCGAGCACGTAGCGCGTCCGGAACGTAAAGCTCTCGCCCGGTTCCCGCCGCGATCCTTCCCCGCCGAGCACGGGCGCGAGCACCATCGGGCGGGCCCGACCGTCCGGATCGCGCAGCGTGAAGCCGAAGCGCGAGTTCTCGAAAGTAGCAAAGCGATACGGAATCTCGGCGGGGTCGGCGGCCACGCCCTCCGTCACACCGCCCGCAGTGAGGAACGTTGCCGCGGTGGTCGCCATGGTTTCGGGCGCGAGGTACGACTTGGCAGGAAAGCGGCGCCACGACCAGACCAGCGGCTGAAATACGAAGTCGACGGTCGCGGGATCGCGCGCGGCGAGACCGGAGAACGCCGCTGAATAGAAGCCTGCGGCGCGTGGCGTCACAGTCGTGGCGATCCGAGGCGCCGCCGTCCCGGTCTCGAGCGCCACGGCCAGCGCGAGCGTGTACGCGGGTTGTGCCTCGAAGGAGAACGACAGCGTCTGGGCATCCGGCCGCGAGACGGCGATGGCCTCGTGCTGCCGGGGAGGGGCCACCGCGAACAGGTCGGACTCGGGAGCCGCTGCTGCGTTGCTCTTCTGGCCCGGCACTCCGGCAAAGAGCTCGGTCTCGTGGCCAAGGGGTGTCGCGCGCTTCCACCCTGCCGTGAGCACGACCTCTTCGTCGAGGCTCATCGCTCTATAGCCGGGATCGCCCGTCGTCATAAGCACGCTCACCGCAGGGACGAGACGGCGCGAAGCAGCGGGCTGATCGAGCCGGCTCACGATCAACGCCGTGGGCCTGCCATCGCGCTGCTCGACGGCGATCCGGTATCGCGCATTCTCGATGCGAAGCGCGGCATCGTCGGTCGCGCGGGTCACCGCCTGGGTTCTTCCGCTCGCCAGCGCAAGGACCAGGCCGACTACTCCCCTGATGCGTGAAAGCGCCATGGTCGACTCCCGCTCATTCCTGCCAGCGCCGCGCGAGCAGCGCGCCGCCATCAATCACGTAGGTGCCGCCAGTGATGAAGAGCGCCTCGTCCGACGCCAGGAAGAGGGCGAGGTTCGCGACGTCGTCAGGCGTCCCGAGCCGCCCGAGCGGATGCCGCTTCACGTTGCTCGCGCGAGCGGCGGCCGGGTCCGCCTGGCGATCGAAGGAGGCCTGCAGCATCGGTGTCTCGATGGAGGCCGGGCAGATGCAGTTCACGCGGACCCCCGTCTCGGCGAGCTCGAGCGCCAACGTTCGCGTGAAGGTGATGATCGCGCCCTTGGACGTCGCGTAGGCGGCGAGACCGGGGGCGCCGACGATGCCGGTGATCGATGCCATGTTGACGATCGCGCCGCTGCGCCCGGCCTGCATGTGGGGGATTGCCGCCTGCGCGCAGACCCACATGCTGCCCAGGTTGACGGCCATCACTCGATCGAGCACGGCGGGCGCCGTGTCCACCACCGCCCCGAAGCCGGCGGTCGCCGCGTTGTTGACGAGAATGCTCAACGCTCCGAAGCGCTCGATCACTGCTGCAACGACCGCGCGTACGTGCGCGGCATCGGACACGTCCCCGGCCGCCGTGAGGACTTCGCCGCCCGCCGCTGCGATCTTTGCGCTCAGGTCCTCGAGGCCCGGCGCGTCGAGATCGCAAAGAGCGACCCTGGCCCCCTCGCGAGCGAACCGGGTGGCCACCGCGCGGCCAATGCCCCTTGCGGCACCGGTGACGAGGGCCACCTTCCCGGGGAGGCGCGCGTCAGCGCGCACGGCTCCAGGCATCGATAGTCAGGGCGCCCGGAAGAACCGTCCCATCCGCGCGCACCAGCTCCACGATGAGCGGCGCTGTCGTCAGCCCCGGCGGAAGTGTCAGCCCGACGTCGACGCGTGCGCCGGGCTGGAGGTCTGGCACGTCCTGGCTCACGATCGGGCTCCGGCGCGCATCGACACGCGCGTCAGATGTGGCTGGACCTACACGGACGCGGAGGCCCTCCACGCGTCGGCTGGGAAAGTCGGCTCGCGAGACGATGGTCGCGCGGAGCCGCGGACCGCCGCCGCCGGAGCCGTCGAGCGCGGCGGCTTCGAGGCGAGCCACCGCGAATTGCTGGCGCACGGTTTCGTACGACGCCCGGAGCGCACGATCGGGATGAACGAGGCCCCACGGCCGGTAGCCGTTCGGCGCCGTATCCGGATATCGGCTGATGTAGTCGTTGTACGTCCAATCGAGGCGCCGGCAATCCAGGGTCTCGTGCGAAAGGCGGCCGCCATGCTTTCGAAGTAGTGCTGGCGGAGCGCTTCGTCCTTGGCCTTGTCGGCGCGCCAGCCGAACTCGCTGACGAAGATGGGCCAATCGGGCCAGCGCCGGTGCACGAGGTCGAGCACCTCACCCACCTTGTCGGGCTGCGCGTAGGTGTTGATGCTGACGAAGTCCACTTCGTTCGAGCCCTCGTCCTCCGGCCGCGCAAGGTCGGGGCGAAACGCGCGGTAGCTCGCGAAGGTGATTGGCCGTGACGGATCGAGGCCGCGGACGAAGGCGGCCATGTCCCTGGTCCAGCGCACGCCCGAAGGCGTGTCCGACGCGTACTCGTTGCCGACGCTCCAGGCGACGACCGACGGATGATTCCAGTCGCGCTCGATCATCTCGCGTGTCTGGCGCTCGAAGTCCGCGCGCATCTCGGGCGAGTCGAGCTGCGAGGGCTGGAGGTTCCAGTTGCCCGCCTCGCCGATGACGAGCATGCCCATCCGGTCCGCTGCATCGAGCAGTGCGGGAGGCGCGGCATAATGGCTGATGCGCTGGAGCTCCATGCCAGCGCCCTTCATGAGCTGCAGGTCCTGCTCGACGAGCTCTCGCGGCTCGATCAACCCGAAGCGGGGATGATCGCTCACGCGGTTGCCGCCGCCGAGGCGAACCGGCGTGCCGTTGAGCAGCAGCGACGTGCCGCGCACTTCGAAGCGACGGATGCCGAACGTCACCTCGTGCCGATCGCCCGAAGACGTGCTGGACTCGGCCACGACCGCCGCCGCACGATACAGAACCGGCCGATCGAGCGTCCAGAGTCGAACGGCGTCTCGAGGCAGGGCCACCGTGAGGGCTACAGCCCGCGTTTCGCCCGGGGCGACGGTCAATGTGGCGGATGGCGCAGGGCTCAGCGCGATCGGCACGCGGTCGTTTCCTTCCAGCCGTGCCACGTCGAGGCTCACGCGCGTGGCTGCGGATGCAATGGTCGCATTGCGCACCCAGATCGTGACTGCAAGGCTGGCTGTGCCCTGGTCGAGATTTGGCGTGGCGACGATCCGCTGGTTCACCACGTACAGGGACGGCGCCATGGTGAGCGCCACCGACCTCACGATCCCACCGTAGTTCCACCACGGGTACACACGGGCGGCCGGCTCGATGCCCGGGCGCGCACCCGGTAGCGTCGTGGTGCTCCAGGAGCTGTCGACTTCCAGGGCGACCACGTTCGCGCGCCCTCGATCGAGCTGTGACGAGACGTCGAACGAGAACGGCGTGTACCCGCCTTCGTGCGATCCGAGCAGCTGCCCGTTGAGCCAGACGCGGGCGCGAGCGAACACTGCCCCGAACTCCAGGCGCACGTGCGAAGACGCCGCTCCCGCCGGCGGCGCGTCGAAAGTGCGCCGGTACCACACGGTTTCAGTGTCGCGATATCGCGGGTCGAGCGGCCAGCAGTGCGGGACGACGACGCGGTCCCAGCGCCGATCGTCGAGATCGACGGCGAACCATTTCGACGCTTCGCCGCCGCGTCCCGGATCGAGCGCGAACCGCCACTCGCCGTCGAGGCTGAACGTCGATCGAGCCGCATCGCCCTGTGCCGACGAATGCATCGACAGCACGGCACACACAGCCAGCGCGCCAAGGACACCGCGACACGCAACATTGGCTCGCTGTCGCTTCACAGACGCCTCTCGCTCGGCACGTCGTGTTTTTAGAACACCAGCCGCAGGCCGAATTGCAGGATGCGGGCGTCGCGCGCCGCCGTGATGCGCCCGAAGTTCGAATTGATGTTCCGGCCGTCAGGCCCGGGCTGGAAAGTCGTGTTGGGGAACAAGAGATTCACCCGGTTGAACGCGTTGAAGGCCTCGGCTCGCAGCTGCAGCCGGACGCGCCCGCGCAGCGTCACCTGCTTCAGCACCGAGAGGTCGACGTTCGCCACGCCTGGTGTGCGCGCATCGGGCATGGTGCGCCCGACATCGCCAAGCTCGAAGTTCGGCGGATTCACGAACGCGTCGGTATTGAACCAGCGTTCGGCGGTCGGATTGTCCAGGCTGGCTCCGCCGAGATAGTTCGGGCGGTCCGCACGGAAGTTGTTCGCGCCGCGGACGACGAGCGGCACGCCACCCTGAAACGTGGCGACGGTGTTGACCTGCCATCCGCCGGCGAGGTGCGACACGAAACCCTCGGACGCCCACGGCTTGCCGGGTCCGAACGGGAGCTCGTAGACGCCGCTCACGACGAGCCGGTGCCTGACGTCGGTCGGATCGAGCGAGCGCTCGGCCCGCCGGTTGAACTTGCCGTCCTGGTAGGTCACGACCCCGACCTGCTCGACCGGACCAAAGTTGATCGGGATCACGATGCTGTCGCTCATCTGCTTGCCGAACGTATACGACGTGAGGAACACGAAGCCGTTCGACAGCCGCTTCTCGGCGCTGAGCAGGAGCGCGTGGTACTCCGAGAAGCCCTGGTGCGGATTGCGCACGCTGATGCATGTTGTAGTACGGGATACGGCCGCAACGACTGCGAGCGGCTGATCGTCGCGGCGCCCAGCGCGCCGGGTACGCGGCCGGCATACGGGTTGGGCACCTGGTCCTGCAGGGCGAATCCCAGCGCCCAGTACTGCGGGTCGAGCTGGTTCAGGTCGTAGTTCGCCCGAGATGAGGTGCGTCGTCCGGTTCGCGCTGTAGGCCGCTTCGAGCACGACCTCGCCGAGCACCTGCTGCTGGACCGACAGGGTCCACTGGTGCGAGGCGATGTTCTTGCCGTTCGGCTTCGTCGGAGGTCACGTTCGCCGCCCAGGAAGGCGCTCGGACCGAGCGCGCTGCCCAGAGGCTGTATCACCGGCGTCGGGAACCCGTCCTTCAACTGGAACGCCACCAGGTTGGTGTTGCCGCCCGGAGGGTGTACACGGTGTTCGTAGCCGCGAACCCATTGGTTGCGCCGAAGTAGTCGCGATGGAAGTTGGTCGCGTAGAACAGCCCGTAGCCGCCTCGCACGACGGTGCGGCCCGAGCCGAACACGTCGTAGGCGAACCCGATGCGTGGCGCGACGTCATTGGTATCGGGATCGAGGAACGTGCCGCCGTAGTCCACGCACGCGAACTCCATGCGTCCGAGAAGGCCGTTCTGCGAATTGGTCTCGAACGGGTTGAAGTTCGAGGTCGCGCAGTCGCGCTCCTCCGGCGGCGCCTGGTAGTCGTAGCGGACGCCGAGGTTGATCGTCAGCCGGCGACCAACCCTCCAGTCGTCCTGGACGAAGCCGCTGATCGAGCAGGCGGTGTGGTCCTCCGGCAGGTGCGAGGTGGCGTTCGCCGATCCAACCGCGCCCAGCAGGAACGTGGCGAAGCCCAGGCCCGGTGCCGGCCTGACTCTGCGGATTGCCGGTGAGCTGCGGCCGGGAAGTTGAAGAGGCCCGAGGGCTGCTGCCGCTGCAGATTGAGCGCCTGCGTGATACCGCACGTCGGCGCCCAGCTTCAGCGTGTGCTCACCCTTCAGCATGGTCCACATGTCGAAGAACTGCCAGGTGCTCGATTCACGCAGGCCGGCGGTGCCGGTGTTGAATATCCCGAGCCCGTTGCGAATGTCCGGAAAGGTGTCGGCCGGCACGCTCGACGGGAGACCGAGCTGCTGCGGCCAGTTGCCGCCGAAGCTGGCCACCACGAACGGAAACCCCTGACGCGCGTTGCTGAACCGTACTTCGTGCAGCAGACCGCGGGTGAAGGTGTGCGTGTCCGACACGACGAAATTGTGCGTCGTCAGCGTGTCGAATCGCTTGCGACGATCGGATCGGGCCACAGCGATTGTGAGAAGCCGCCGTCGGCGTTGTGGCGATAGAAGTTGTAGCGGAACGAGAGCGTGTTCTGGACTGGACAGCCGCTGATCGAGCTTGGTCGTCCACTGCCGCATGTCGCGCGTCTCGTCGAGGTTGTCGCGCCAGTTGTTCGCGTTGGTGAACGGGTTGTCCGGCGTCGCGGTTCGCCAGCGGATAGAACGCCGAGGATGTTCTGCGCCACCGGGTCGAGCCGATTGGCCGGGATGATGTTGTTCGGGAACGGATCGCGGATGAAGCCGGCGCCGTTCGGGTTCGGCCCGCGTCGTCGCCGGATCGTAGATGGTGATGCAATTGCCCGCTGGCGTCGCGCAAGTCGGAGAAGTCGCCGCGCCGCATGCGCATCGGTCGGCACCGTCTGCGTCGTCGGCTGCTCGCGGTCGAAGTTCCAGGCCTCGAAGTTGAAGAAGAAGAACGAGCGGTTGGTGCCGTCGTACAGCCCGGGCATCGTGAGTCGGACCGCCGATCGCGCCGCCGCCCTGGTTGTACTCGAACAGGCCGGCTTGTCGGCCGCGAACGCGTTCTCGCGCGTCGAAGCGACCGTCGCGCACGAAATCGTACAGGCTGCCGCTGGAACTGGTTGGTGCCCGACTTGGTGACGATGTTCACGACGCCGCCGGCGGTGAACCCGAACTCGGTCGACATCGTGCTGGTCTGCACCTTGAACTCCTCGACCGCGTCGACCGCCGGGTTGACGTTGATGTCGGCGAGATAGCTCTGGTTGTTGGTGGCGCCATCGAGGATGTACTGGTTGATGCCGCCCGGGCCGCCGTTGATGCTCATCGCCGAGAGCGCGACGCCGCGATCCGAGAAGCCGCTCTGGGTCGGGCCCGAGTTCGACTTGACGCTCGGCGCGAGGGCCATCAGCGCCAGCGCATTGCGGCCGTTGAGTGGCAGCTCGGTGACCCGCCGGTTCTCGATCACCTTGCCGACCGTGGCGCTGCCCGTGTTCACGCAGCGGCGCGACCGCTCGCACCTCGATGCGCTCGCGACACGGCGCCCAGCTTCGACCTGCAGATCGACGCGGGCGCCCTCGTCGACCTGCAGCGTGATGCCGCTCGCCACCGCGTCTTGAAGCCCGGTCTTCTCGGCGACGACGATGTATTCGCCGACCGCCAGGCTGGGTGCGGTGTAGACGCCGGTGTCGCTGGTCCGGGCGGTGAACGCGGCCTGCGTGCCGACGTTGATGATCGTGACGGTGGCGTCGGTGACCGCGCCGCCGCTGCTGTCGGTCACGGTGCCGCTGATGCTGCCGCGGCCCTGCTGCGCGGCTGCGGTGGCGCAGGAGCAGGACGGCGAGTGCCACGAGGCCGACGCCGGCCAAGGCGGCGGGCCGCAGCGCGAACGAGCCTGGCGCGATCGACGGTTGTCGAGCCATCTGAACGAGCCAGCGCATCGGTGTCTCCTGCCGCCTGACTCTGAGGCGTGTGCACTGTCTCGCAGGCCGCTAGAAATGTAAAGTAGAAAATTTCAGATTGCCATTTTACAATCCAGCTGCGCCGTGCGCGTCCCCTTCGTGGCACGACGGTCCGATGACTGACCAGGCCGTCTCCACTGCACCTCCATGAAGAGCCTGCCGCGACTGCCCAGTCCGAGCCAGCGATTCGGTGTTCGACATCCTGCGGGAGAACATCCTGGGCCGCGGGTTCCGTGCCGGGCGACCGCCTCGACGTCCGGGCGCTCGCCGACCAGCTCGGCGTGAGCGCCACCCCGGTCAAGGACGCGGTGACCCGGCTGGCCGCGGAAGGGCCTGGTCGAGATCCGACCGCGCAGCGGCACCTTCGTCGCGGAGCTGGCCGCCGACGCCGTCGCCGAGACGTTCGAGATCCGCCGCGCGCTCGAATGCCTCGCCGCCGAGCACGTCGTCAGCTCGCCTGACGCCAGACCTGCCGGCACGATTCACGAGCGATCGTCGACGCGCTCGAGCGCCCGGTGTCGAGCGAGCGCGAACGGGCGCAGCACGAGCAGAAGAACGTCGAGCTGCACACGCTGCTCGTCGAGTCGTCGGGCAACCGGCGCCTGACCGACCTCTATCGCAGTCTCAATGCCCACCTGATCGTCGCGCGCGTCCACTCGCGCCGGTCAGCCCGACAGCATCGCGACTCGAACAGGAGCGGCGCGAGCACCGCGCCATTCTCGAGGCGCTCGATCGCGCGCGATGCGACGGCGCTCGTGCGCTGCGCTCGATCGCCACATCCGGCGCGCTGGAGCCGCGCTCGTCGACGACGTGCGCGAGGCGGGAGTGGGCGCGGCATGAAGGGCATCGTCCATCGCGCGAGTCGAGGCATTTGCCATCCGCCTGCCGCGCGACTCGTCGCGGCGCGCCGGAACCGCGGGCTCGCCAGTCACGCTCGATCGCCTCCGGCGCGTCGCGCTATCGCCGCGCCGCGACGTATCCGACCGTGTATTCCGACGACCTCGAGACGATGCTCGTCAGAATCGAGACGTCCGACGGCGTCGTCGGATGGGGCGAAGCGCAGGCGCCGGTCGGGCCGGAGATTCCCAGCGCACCATCATCGAGGTGCTGCTCGGGCCGCTCGCCATCGGCGAAGACGCGCTCGCACCGGAGCGTCTGTGGAGCCGACTGTATTCGGCGATGCGCGTCCGCGGGCACACCGGCGGGTTTCCTGCTCGATGCGATTGCCGCCATCGACATCGCCGTCTGGGACATCTGCGGCAAGACGTGGGGACAGCCGGTGGCGCGCCTGCTCGGCGGCCCCTGCCACGATCCCGTGTCCCTGCTACGTTTCGGGGCTCCACGGCGACTCCGGTCGAGGCGCGTGTCGAAGAGGCCCAGCGCCTGCAGGCGCGAGGGCGCGCGGCGCGTTCAAGCTGTTTCTCAGTCACGGCGAGCGCGAATGTCGTCGACACGGTTCGCGCGCTCCGCGAGGCACTCGGCTCCGACGTGGGCCTGGCCGTCGATGCGCTCTGGAGGCTGGACGAGACGCGGGCGCTGCGCTTCGCGCACGCGCTGGCCGCGTTCGACGTGCTCTGGCTCGAGGCGCCGCTGGCACCGGAGGACGTGCGCGGGCCATGCCCGGCTCGCGCGTCGATCCCCGGTGCGAACTCGCACTCGGCGAGAGCTATCGCACGCGCTTCGAGGTGCTGCCGTTCTTCGAACGGGGCGCTATCGGCGTGCTGCAGCCTGATCTCGGACGCTCCGGGATCACCGAAGCGCGCAAGCTGGCGGTGCTCGCCGACACGCACCAGGTGCCGGTCGCGCCGCATGTGAGCATCGGGCTCGGACCGCAGATTGCCGCTGCCATACATTTCGCGGCGGCCACCCCCAATCTCCTCCTGCTCGAATGCAACCCCGGCGTGTTCGAACTGTCGGCCAGGCTGGCGCACGACGCGTTGGAGTGGAGCGTGGCGGAGTGCCGGTGGGCCGCGAGCCGGGGTTGGGCGTCCGGATCGACGAGGACGCCGTCCGCCGGGTCGCGGTCGGCACGGCGATGGCCACCGCCAGCCGTTGACGCCAGAGCGTTTGGAACCGGCCCGTTGCGACCAGATGGCGTCGCTGAGGATCAGAGTCGGCATGACGAACTTCGCGGGCATCTTTCCGATTGTCAACACGACGTTCCGCGACGACGGCAGTCTCGATCTGGAGAGCCAGACGCGACTGGTGCGCTTCCTGCTGGACTCCGGCGCCCACGGCCTCGGGCTGTTCGGCACCGCGAGCGAGGGCTACACGCTCTCCAGCGACGAGCGGCTGCAGTTGATGCGGCTGATTCTGAAAGAGGTCGACGGCCGTGTGCCGGTGATCGTCAGCACGGGGCACACCGGGAACCGATGTCGCCGTGGCGTTGAGCCGGCAGGCGGAGGCCGAAGGCGCCGACGCGCTGATGATCCTGCCGCCGTACTTCCTCAAACCGGACGCCGACGGCGTCTTCGAGTACTTCCGCGCCATCGACGCAGGCGGTCGGCATCCCGATCATGGTGCAGGACGCGCCGCTGATGACCCAGGTGGCGATGGGGCCGGCGCTGCTCGCGCGCATGGCGCGCGAACTCGAACATCTGCGCTACGCCAAGATCGAGGCGCCGCCTACCGCCCCGAAGATCACCGAGGTCCGGCGGGCCGCCGGCGACGACCTGCGTCCTGTTCGGCGGCCTGAACGGGCAGTTCCTGCTCGAGGAGCTGGGCCGCGGCGCGCAGCGGAACGATGCCGGGCAGCGATTTGACGGCGGTGTTCGCACGGCTCTGTGGCACTTGTGGCAGGCAGGGCCGGCACGACGAGGCGCGCGCCGAGTTCGCGCGGCTACCTGCCGCTCATCCGCTACGAGCTGCAGCCCGGGCTCGGCGTGTCGGCGATGAAGCACAATCTCTGCGAGTGGGGCATCATCGCGACGCCCGCGCGTCCGCCATCCGACGCGCACGCTGGACGAGATCGGGCCGCCAGGAGCTCGACGTGCTTCGCGCCGCGCTGGATCTCCCGAGCGTCGTCCCGGCCCGCGGTCTGACCGCGGTGTCTTCGAATCGACAGTTCGACGGTCCCTCAGGCCGGACCTCGGCCTGACGCTCGAAGCTTTCGTGGCAGGATGAGGCTCGTGTAGCCGTTCGGGGGTGCACCATGGCAGGTTCGACGGTGAATCGGCGGACATTCGTGGGACAGCTGGGCCT
This sequence comes from Vicinamibacterales bacterium, assembly GCA_963840865.1. Classification (GTDB taxonomy): domain Bacteria; phylum Acidobacteriota; class Vicinamibacteria; order Vicinamibacterales; family Vicinamibacteraceae; genus CAWJAP01. Next base: position 104,608 of record CAWJAP010000012.1, on the reverse strand, counting down.
CGTGGCCGCCGCCGTTCCGTTCGTCCGGGTCCAGCCGCCGCCGCTCCGCGCGGACGGCGGCCGCGTCAACGGCTGGCTGGCGAAGTTCGATGCCATCGGTCGCACCGCCGGCGGCATCAATCGGGTCGCCTATTCGGAGGCGGATCTCGCCGGCCGGAACTTCACCCTCGGCCTCTTTCGCGAAGCCGGCCTGACGCCACGGATCGACGCCGCCGGCAACATCCTCGCGCGCCTCGAAGGCGGGGAGCCGTCGTTGCCGCCGATTGTGATCGGCTCCCACGTGGACTCGGTCACCGACGGCGGCAACTTCGACGGGCCGGTCGGCAGCTTCGGCGCGATCGAGGTCGCGCGCACGCTGCGCGAGGGCCGCGTGCGGCTGCGGCATCCGCTCGAGGTCGCCGTGTGGCAGAACGAAGAGGGCGGCACGATCGGCAGCAAGCTCGCGATCGGCGGGTTGAAGCCGGCGGATCTCGGCGCGGTCGCCCGGTCGGGCAAGACGCTGCGCGAGGGCATCGGCCTCGCCGGCGGAGAGGTGGACCGGCTCGCCGATGCGGTTCGGACCCGGGGCAGCGTGCACGCGTACCTCGAGCTGCACATCGAGCAGGGCGGCACGCTGGAGCGATCGAATCTCCGCATCGGCACCGTGACCGGCATCGTCGGCCTGCGCTGGCTCGACGTCGCCATCGACGGCTTCGCCAATCATGCCGGGACGACGCCGATGGATCAGCGGCAGGATGCAATGCTGGCGGCGGCGCGGTTCACGATCGCGGTGAACGATATCGTGCGCGCGGAGCCGGGACGCCAGGTCGCGACCGTCGGACGGCTCGTCGCTTCGCCGAATACCCGCAACGTCATTCCCGCGCGCGTCGAGTTGACCGTGGATCTGCGCGACCTCGACCCGGCGAGGCTCGATCGCTTCGAGACCCGCCTGCGGCAGAGTGCCGCGGAGATCGGGGCGACGACGAAAACGACCTTCACCGTGTCGAAAGCGGTCGACAGCGATCCGGCCATGTCCGACGCGGCGTTGATGGCGTCGGTCGACCGGAGCGCCGAGTCGCTCGGCCTGCCCGGCCAGCGGATGCCGAGCGGCGCCGGTCACGACGCGCAGGAACTGGCGAAAATCGCGCCGATGGCGATGATTTTCGTGCCGAGCGTGGGCGGGATCAGCCACTCGCCGCGCGAGTTCACGAAAGCCGAGGACGTCGCGCACGGCGTCGACGTGCTGCTCAATACCGTCGTGCGCGCGGATGCACTCTAAGCCGGCGGCCTCACGCGAGCTCCTTCAATAGTTCTCGCGCTTGGTCGGCGTTCTCGGCTGCCACACGGATCTCCGGCGCACCGTAGGGGCCGACGGCGCCACCGGGAAACAGCCCGGTGACGGCCTCACCGGCCACGAAGAACTCGATGTCCCCCGCTTCGAGCAGCGACCGCGCCACGGCGAGTAATCCCGGATCGTTCGTGCTGAAGACCGTGACGGGACCAGAGTCGTCCTGTTGAGACATCTGTCGTCCTCCGGAAGCCGCCGGACCTCAACGCGCAGACTCTGGCGGCCGTCTGAAATCAATCCAGGCCGAGGACCGCACCGAGGCCGAGCCCGTATCGCGGCGGTCGAGCTTCCTGGCGCTCGCTGCGACGTCTAGTCGATGCCCTTCCAGTTTAATCGTGGGGCGACCAGCCTTCGAAAATCGTCGACCCACTCGGCCATTGCGAGTCTCGAGGCGTCACCACGATGCGTTCCCGACGGGATCGTGCTTCAACGATTTCCTGCGCCTGGAGGACTCGCCCATGTACAGGTTTGCGAGTCTCACAAACGCTCCCGCAGAGGAGTAGGATCGCGCCAACGCGAACCATTCATGGAGGGAACGCCATGCGGCCTGGAAGGCTCCGTTCCGTCGCGCTCGGGGTGGGGGTGGCAGGCGGTGTCGTCGTTCTGGCAGGGCTGACGGCGGTGGCCGTATTCGTGTTGCAGCACCGCAATGCCAGGCCACTGACGGCCGCGGCGGCGCAAGTGGAGTTCGATCGGCTGCGGACACGGTTCGCGGGGCAGACACCGCTGGCCGACATGCAGGCGCGCTCGCGCCGCTCGCCCGCTGCCACCGCGAGCACGCAGCCGCTGCGTCAGTTCCACACGGTCATCTTCGATCGTCGCGGCGGAGACCGCCTGGTCGAGATCACCGTTCCCTTCTGGCTCGGGCGGAGATACGCGCGGCACGACGGCTCGTTCACCTGGCTCGGCGAGCTCACCTTCCTCGACGACACCGAGTTCGATCCCGAGCCAATGCAGCTCTCCATCGCCGAGATCGAGCGGCACGGCCCGGGACTGCTGGTCGACCACCGGCATCCGGGAGGCGGCCAGTTCATCGCGTGGGTCGAGATGACAGCCAATGCCGAAGGCTACGGCAGGTCGAAGGCCGTCGCCGCAGCACGCGACTCATGTCGTGGTGCGCCTGCGCGTCGTTCTTGGCCGGCGCTCGGCTACTCACGCCGCGGTTTCGTCACGAACAGGTCGTAGACGAACCCGCCGACGACGCCGCCGATGAGCGGCCCGGCTATCGGCACCCACCACCAGCCGTTGCCGGCGCGAAACACGTCGCTGCCCCACCCGGCCACGGCCGTGAAGAGCCGCGGGCCGAGTCGCGTGCCGGATTGATCGCGTACCCGGCGTTGTAGCCGAACGTCATGCCGATGACCGTCACGATGAGGCCCACCACCACTGGCGCAACCTTCGGATCGGGCGCGAGGTTCTTGGCGTCGCTGATGGCGAAGATCAACAGCAGCAGCAGCGCCGTCCCGACAATCTGATCGACGAGGCCGCCGGGAAACGTGCTCAGGAAAGCCTGGGGATAGGTGGCGAAGATGCCGGCCGTCGCCTTCGCCCCCACGACCTGCCGCACGCCGCCGTCGAAATGATCGAACGCCTCGCGGTAGGTGACGAACGTGACGAGCGCGCCGGTGAACGCCCCGGCCAACTGGGCGATGCTGTAGGGAAGCACTTTACGCCACGAAAAGCCGCGCCACATCGCCAGCGTCACCGTCACCGCCGGATTGAGATGTGCACCGGAAACGCCGCCGGCGACATACACCCCCATGACCACCGCGAGTCCCCACCCGAGATTGATCGACAGATACTCTCCGCTGGTTTGACCGGACAAGACCACCTGCGCGACCACGGCCGTGCCGAGCACGATGAGAATGAACGTACCCAGAAACTCGGCTAGCATCTCGCGGAGAAGTTCCCGTATCATGCGGCTCCTTCCCTCGCTCCTGGCGAGGTGGTGAGGATTTCCGTGAAAGCGGGCGCTCGAGCGGAGGCGCCGTGCGCGGCCGCGCTCGGTTCAGTCCCACGCAAACGTGGAGGGCCACGTGTCGTACATCCTCGCGCTGGACCAGGGCACGACGAGCTCGCGCGCTATCCTGTTCGATCGCGACGGCCGGATCAAGGGAGTCGCGCAACGCGAATTCCGGCAGATCTTCCCGCAGCCAGGCTGGGTCGAGCACGACCCGCGGGAGATCTGGACCTCGCAGGCTGGCGTCGCGTTCGACGCCATGGCCGGCGCGGGCCTGCGGGCACGCGACGTGGCCGCGATCGGCATCACCAACCAGCGCGAGACCACGATTGTCTGGGATCGCAAGACCGGCGAGCCCATCGCCAACGCCATCGTCTGGCAGGATCGGCGAACGGCGGAGGTCTGCGATCGACTGCGTTCGGACGGCGCCGAGCCGCTGTTCCGCGAGCGCACGGGCCTCGTGCTCGACGCCTACTTCTCGGGAACGAAGCTCGCCTGGATCCTCGACCACGTGGACGGCGCACGCGCGGCGCGCCGAGGCCGGCGACCTCGCGTTCGGCACGGTCGACTCGTGGCTTCTCTGGAAGCTCACCGACGGCCGCCTGCACGTCACGGATGCCAGCAACGCGTCGCGCACGCTGCTGTTCAACATCCACACGCTGCAGTGGGACGACGAGCTCCTGCGCGCGCTGCGGGTTCCGCGAGCCGTCCTGCCGGAGGTCCGCAATTCGAGCGAGGTCTACGGGGAAGTCTCGACGTCGATCGGCCTCGAGTCGGTTCCCGTCGCAGGAATCGCCGGCGATCAGCAGGCGGCGCTGTTCGGGCAGATGTGCACCGCGCCCGGCCTGACCAAGAACACCTACGGAACCGGCTGCTTCATGCTGCAGAACACGGGCACGACGGCGCGCCGCGTCCCGCCACAAGCTGGTCACGACCGTCGCCTGGACGCGCGGCGGCGTCGCCGAATACGCGCTCGAAGGCAGCGTGTTCATCGGCGGCGCCGTCGTGCAGTGGCTCCGCGACGGTCTCGGCGTCATTCGATCGTCGGGCGAGGTCGAGGCGCTGGCCGGTTCGGTTCCCGACAACGGCGACGTGTATCTCGTGCCCGCGTTCGCCGGGCTCGGCGCGCCGCATTGGGATCCGTACGCCCGCGGCACGATCGTGGGCCTGACCCGCGGCGCGACCGCCGCCCACATCGCCCGCGCGGCGCTGGAGTCGATTGCGTTTCAATCGGCGGATCTGCTCGACGCCATGCAGGCCGATGCCGGAACGCGCGTCGCCGAGCTTCGCGTGGACGGCGGCGCCGCCGCGCAACAATCTGCTGATGCAGTTCCAGGCCGACCTCATCGGGGCGCCGGTCGTCCGCCCGCAGATCACGGAGACGACGGCGTTGGGCGCGGCATACCTGGCAGGACTGGCGGTCGGGTTCTGGAAGAGCGAAGAGGAGATCGTCCACCAGTGGCGCACCGAGCGCCGGTTCGAGCCCAGCATGCCGGCGGCACGGGTCGAAGAGCTGCGCGCGGGTTGGACGCTCGCGCTGGAACGCGCCAGAGGCTGGAAAAGGGTCTGAGGAAAGGCACGCGAAAGCCCCTCACCTATGAATCGCGGCGAAATGCTCGGCCGCGCCATCGCACGGCGCGAGCCCTGGGACATGGTGGTCGTCGGCGGCGGCGCGGTCGGGATGGGCGTCGCCGTCGATGCGGCCTCGCGCGGCTACGACGTGCTGCTCGTCGAACAGCACGACTTCGGCAAGGGCACGTCGAGCCGGTCCACGAAACTCGTGCACGGCGGCGTGCGCTACCTCGAGCAGGGCGCAATCTCGCTCGTGATGGAGGCGCTCAAGGAGCGCGGCCTTCTGCGCCAGAACGCGCCGCATCTGGTGAAGCGACCTCGCATTCGTCGTTCCCAACTACGAGTGGTGGGAAGCGCCGTTCTATGGCGTCGGCCTGAAGGTCTACGACATGCTGGCCGGCCGCTACGGCTTCGGCCGATCCGAGATGCTCTCCAAGGACGAGACGCTGGCCCGTCTGCCGACGATCAAGACCGAGGGGCTGCGCGGCGGTGTCGTCTACTACGACGGGCAGTTCGACGATGCGCGGCTGCTGATCAATCTGGTGGCCACGGCGGTCGAACAGGGCGCGATCGCGCTGAACTACACGCCCGCCACGGCGTTGACGCGCGACGCCGACGGGTTCATCGACGGGATCGTGGCCAGGGATCTGGAGAGCGGTGAGGAGTTCCGTGCGTCGGCGCGCGTTGTCGTCAACGCGACCGGAGCCCAGAGTGACGCCGTGCGCCGCCTGGCGCATCCGGACGCCGCGCCCCTCATTGCTCCGAGTCAGGGCATCCATCTGGTGTTCGACGGATCGTTTCTGCCGGGTGGAACCGCGATCATGGTTCCGCACACGGCCGACGGCCGGGTCATGTTCGCGATTCCGTGGCACGGGCACACCATCGTCGGCACCACGGACACGCCGATCAGCGACGTCGTGCTCGAGCCGAGGCCGCTCGAAGAGGAGATCGAGTTCATCCTGGAAACGGCGGGCCGCTATCTGCAGCGGCCGATCACGCGGGCCGACGTGCTGAGCGTGTTCGTCGGCATCAGGCCGCTGGTGCGCTCGGGATCCGGCGCGAACACGGCGTCGCTCTCGCGCGATCACACGATCCACATCGATCCGTCGGGCCTGCTCACCATCGCGGGCGGCAAATGGACCACGTATCGGCACATGGCCGAAGATTGCGTGGATCACGCCGCGACCCTGGCGCGGCTGCCGGAGAAGCCGTGCGTGACGCGGAATCTCAACGTGCACGGCTTTCATCGCCAGGCGCACAACTTCGGCGCGCTGGCGGTCTACGGGTCCGATGCGCTGTTGATTCAGGATCTGATCCGCGGCGAGCCGTCACTCGGCACCCCGCTTCATCCCGCGCTGCCGTGCTGCGGGGCCGAGGTGGTGTGGGCGGCCCGCGCCGAGATGGCGCGCACGGTGGAGGACGCGCTGGCGCGGCGCACCCGCGCACTCTTCCTGAACGCGCGGGCGGCGGCGGCAATGGCGCCCGAGACGGCCCGGCTGCTGGCCCGTGAGCTGGGCCGCGACGAGGCGTGGCAGGCGCAGCAGGTCGAGGCGTTTCGCGCGCTGGCCGAGGGCTACCTCGTCGGCTCTGCGGCTTGAAGGTCCGGCCCGACAGTCTGCCCTGAAATTTCGTTTAGAGGCGCGACTCGCACGCGCGGCTAGGCGGCTGAGCACCTGTCGAGGAAGGTGCTCACCGCGCGCAAGACCAGGTCTGGCTTCTCGCGATGCGGCACATGGCCTGTGTCCTCCAGGATGATCGTGTCGGTGTGCGTCGCCGCGAGCGCGGCAATCCGTTGAGGGTGGGCGAGGGACCCAAACTCGTCCCGGTCGCCGTGGATGGCGAGCACGGGACACCGCAGGCGGCGGAGATAGTTGTCGAGCGCGAGCGTCGCGAACTGGGGCCTGAGCCAGGATTCGGTCCAGGCACTCAGCACCCATGCCGCCTTGTCTCCGTGGTATCGCGTGAGGCGCTCCACCTGCCCCGGCGCCTCGAACGACGCCTTCGCCGCCCGGATGGCGGCCAGCGTGCGCTCCTCCACGAAAGATTGAGCGGATTCGGTGATCACGCCAACCGTCGCTTCGGCGAAGCGCGCCGCGGTCACGACGGCCATTGCGCCGCCGACGCTATGGCCGAACAGGACCATCCGATCGATCGCCAACGCCGTTCGCAGGGCAGGGACGCTCGAATGCGCCTCGTCGCGCACGAACGCGAACGGCAGTGCCCCGGGGTGCGGATCGGAACGCCCGAACCCGAGCCTGTCGTAGGCGATCACCGGATGACCCGTGGACTGCGCGAGCGCCTCCGGAAACTCGCGCCAGAGTTCGACCGACCCGAGAGAATCGTGAAAGAGCAGGATGGGGGGAACCGCGCGACAACGTTCGCGGCCGCCCCAGATGCGGACGAAGAGCGCGCCGTCGGGTGTTGCGATGGAGACGTCGTCGGTGAGGGCTGCGGCGCCGCGCTGATCGAGAGTCGAAGGTGACCGGTCGAACTCCTCAGCCACGGCCAGGCCCGCTCCCGACGTCCAGCTTCATGATGCGATCGTAGGTCATTCTCGCTCTGCAACTCGACGTCAGTCCAAGCGTGTGAGGCCGGGGTCGGCACCCGCATGCGGTAGGATTCGTCGATGGCTACTACCGACGCGGCCGACGACCGGCTACGCCGCTGGCTCGCCCGCCATCGCCGCGTCTTCGCGCTCACCGGCGCGGGCTGCAGCACCGCGTCGGGCATCCCCGACTACCGCGACGATCAGGGCGAGTGGAAGCGTCGGCCGCCGATCATGATTGAGGCGTTTCGCACCCAGGGCGTGATCTACCGGCGCTATTGGGCGCGGGCTTACGTGGGGTGGCCGCGTCTTGCGACTGCCGCGCCCAATTCCGCGCACCATGCTTTCGCCGCCTGGGAGTCTGCCGGCACGCTCCTCCAGCTCGTCACGCAGAACGTCGACCGCCTGCACCAGCGCGCCGGCAGCCGCGCGGTCCTGGATCTGCACGGTCGTCTCGACCTCGTCGTGTGTCTGGGCTGCGGCGCGCGTACCGCCCGCACGACGGTTCAGACCGCGATCTCCGAGGCCAACCCGGAGTGGAACGCGGACGCCGCAGCGGCGCCCGATGGCGACGCCGATCTCGACGGCGACCTCGTCGAGTCGTTCAGGCCGCCGCGCTGCGAATGCGGCGGCCTGCTGAAACCGGACGTCGTCTTCTTTGGTGAAAACGTGCCCGCCAGCCGCTACGCGCAGGCCCGCGAGGCGCTCGCGCGCGCCGACGCGCTGCTCGTCGCGGGCTCATCGCTGATGGTCTACTCGGGCTTTCGCTTCGTCCGTGCCGCGCACGAAGCCGGCCTGCCGATCGCGATCGTCAATCGCGGCCGCACCCGGGGTGACGATCTCGCCGAGCTCAAGATCGAGCGCGACGTCGGCTCGACGCTGGCCGAGGCTGTCTACGCGATCGCGTGACCCAAGTCCTTTGCCTGCTGCTTCACCACAGCGGCGTAGCGGCGCAGCCGCCGAAGGGCAACTGCGGCACCAGCGACGCGCTTCGGCTACACGACGCACCGCGCGGTCCTCCTGCGCCGCTATGTGCGATCGCTGAAATGACTGCATGCGGTTCGCCCGATTTGCGCTAGTCTGACGGCAAAGCAGAGGAGCTGCGTGGACTGGCTCAGAACCCTTCTCGAGACGTCGCCGATGACCACGCTGTTCCTGGTCATTGCGGCCGGCTATCTCGTCGGCGAAGTCAACTTCAAGGGGTTCGCGCTCGGCTCGGGCGCGGTGCTGTTTGTCGGCCTCGCATGCGGCGCCTTTGCGCCGAAGGCAGCGCCGCCCGGAATGCTGGGCACCCTCGGCCTGCTGCTCTTCCTCTACTGCGTGGGCATTCAGTACGGCGGCGAATGGTATCGCGGGCTCACGAGCCCCTCGGGACTGAGGGCCAACGCCGCGGCACTCTGCGGTCTGGCCGCCGCGGCGGCGGTCGCACTGGCGATCCATCGCACGGGCGCCGCGGACCTGCCGGAATCGCTCGGGATGTTCGCGGGCGCCACGACGAGTACCCCGGCGCTGCAGGCCGTTCTCGACGCGCTTGGAAGCCAGGACGCTGCGGTCGGCTACAGCCTCGCGTACCCGCTTGGCGTCGCCGGACCGATCCTCTGCATGTACGTCTATCTCGCGATCTTCAAACCGAAGATTGCCGCTCCAGCGGACCGGTTGATGAAGCCGGTCGAGGTCCGTGTGCGCAACGCGACGCTCATCGGACGGCGCTTCGTCGATCTTCAGCAGAGCCTGCCGAAAGGCGTGCAGGCGGTGGCGATCCGCAGCGGCGGGCAGAACCGCGTCCCGGATCCGACCACCATCGTCCAGGCGGACGATGTGCTCCTGCTCGTCGGGACCGATCCTGCGGCGATTGGACAGGCGCTCGAGTTGGTTGGCGAAGCGGCCGCGTCGATCGCGGTGGATCGAACCGCGCTCGACTACATCCGCGTCTTCGCGTCCAAGGGCGGCGTCGTGGGAATGCCCCTCGGCAGCCTGAAACTTCCCGGCGGCTTCGCCTACAGTTACATCCACGTGCGACGGGGTGACGTCGATCTGCTGCCGGACGACGACCTGGTGCTGGAATTCGGCGACCGCGTCGGCGTGCTCTGCCATCGCGCGGATTTCGATGCCGTGCGCCGCTTCTTCGGCGATTCCATCAAGGGCGTTGCCGACTTCAGCTACATTTCTCTCGGTGTCGGCGCGGCGATGGGCCTCCTCGTCGGATTGATCCCGCTTCCCATTCCCGGAGTCGGCCGGATCACGCTGGGACTCGCCGGGGTCCTGCTGGTTGCGCTCGTGCTGGGCCACATCCGTCGCACCGGCATCGTATGGACGCTGCCGCTCTCGGCGAACATGGTGCTGCGAAACTTCGGGCTCACGGTGTTCCTGGCGCAGGTCGGCATCGCGTCGGGCCCCCAGTTCGCCGCGACCGTGGCGGAGAGCGGGTTCACGCTGCTCCTGCTCGGCGCCATCATCATGCTCGCGCTGATCGTGGTGACGATGATCGCGGGACGGCTGCTCGCAATTCCTGCCGACGATCTGTTCGGCATCGTCTCCGGTGTGACCGGGAATCCCGCCATCCTGGTGTACGCGAACCGCGCCGTCCCCACGGAGCGGCCCGACATCGGCTACGCGATGGTGTTTCCGACGGTGACCGTCGCGAAGATCCTGTTCGTTCAGATCGCCGCAGCGGTCCTCGGCAGCTGACGGCCGATGATGACTGCGGCAGTTCTCAGAGAAGGCCGTCCCCGTACGTTCAGGGGTGGCGAGCCCGCCTGACGACGCCGATCGCATGTCAGTGGCCGCTCGTCCCGTACCGATCGAGTTTCTGCTAGGGACAGCACAGGCGCACGGCCGGAACCGCACCTTTCAGGACGAATCGCTGCCGGGCTTCGTGATAGGCGGGATCGGGGCCGAAGAAGTTCTCCGACATGCGGGCGAGCTCTTCGGCGCGGTACGCGGCGAGCGGCTTGCGGCGCTCGTCGGCCCGTCTCCGCTCCCACTTGGCCGCGAGCATCGCCGTGAAGTCGCGGTGGTGGTGCGCCAGCTCTTCCGCCCGGCGAACGACACCCGCCTCGAACTCGCGGGCGTCGTGGCCGAAGGCCTCGTCGACGAAGTTGAGCTCTCGGGCGTAGCGCGCGCTGATGGTCATCAGTCGGTCGGTGAGCTCGAGCGCCGTCCGCGGGCCGACGCGCCGAGGGAGCGTGTAGGTCCAGGTACTCCGAGCCGTAGAGTCCGCCCATGCCCTTGTAATGAGGGTTCAGCACGACGCCGTCGCGGGCGTACACCCGGTCGGCAGCCAGCGCCATCATGGCGCCGCCCGCTCCGGCGTTGCCACCGAGCGCCGACACGACCAGGTGCGAGCGCGTCTCGAGGAGGTCGAGCACCAGATCGTCGATCGCGTTGATGTTCGCCCACGACTCGGCGGCAGGGTCGGGGGCCGCCTCGATCGTGTTGAGATGAATGCCGTTCGAGAAGTAGTGACGGCCCCCCAGCAGCACGATGACCTTCGTGTCCGCCGCGCGAGCGCGTCGAAAGGCATCGCGCAGCCGGCTGCACTGCCGGGTGCTCATCGCACCGTTGTAGAAGTCGAAGGCGAGATAGCCGACGCCGTTTCGTTCCGAATACACGATGTCGCGAAAGGTCCGATAGCCGTTGGCGTCGGTCGGCGCGATCGGACGTTCGGGAACGCCCTCGAGCCGCGGGCCCAGCACCTGTGCAGCCGGGAGCTTGATGCCGGCATACGGGCCGAGGCGCTTCGGCTTCAGGTGGCTGACCCAGAGCGCGCCGTCCGCCGTGCCGATGCAGACGGCTCCCTCGCGCTGCGCGAGGAACTGGCCGGGAGCGCCGCACAGACGATCCTCTTCGTGCGCACCGTACAGGTAGATCTCCTCGCCGAACAGCGTCGCATCGAGAACGCCGGGACTGCTGTCGGCCGCGCGGATCCTCCGGACGATCCGGGCCGTCGAGTCGCTGGACCAGTCGATGGCGCGGTCGGCCTGTTTCATGACCGGCCTGAGCGTGCCCCTGACATCGAGGCGGCGGTAGTCGAGGGCTTCCGGCTCGAAACCGCCGCGCTCGTATCGCTCGAGCGCCGCCAGCACCCCGGCCACGGCGGCCTCGGTAACGGCGCCGCGATAGACGCCGCTCTTGGTGGCGGGCCTCTTCGGCAGCGGAAACTCCTCCGCGGCCCAGATCGGCCCCGCATCCATCTCCGCGACTGCCTGCAGGATCGTCACGCCCCACGACGGCTCGCCGAGATCGATCGCCCAGTCGAGCGACGATGGCCCCCGGTCGCCCTTGATGCCCGGGTGCACGATGAGGCAGATGCATCGCTCCCAAATCGCCCGTGGAATCGCTTTCTTGAGCATTGGCGCGACGATGAGGTCCGGCTGCTGGGTGTTGACGGCCGTGCCCATCGCCTCGTCGCTGGTCGCCAGCTGGACCGCGACCTTATAGCCGCGGTCGGCCAGCTCGACCTGCAGGCGCTGGCTCAGGCTGTTGTGAGCGCTCGTGATGAACAGAATGCGCAGGTCCCCGTGTGTCCTCCTTGTGAGGGCACTACTTGAAGGCGCGACGGAATCGTACTTTCTGTGCCCGAGGGGCGTGCAACCGAGCACGCGCTGCCAGGGACGCTTGACGAGCCGCTGTCCCACGGGAGGCAGACGCAGAGTAGAGTCAGCCATGAACCCTCCGTGACCGGGCGAGCGGATTCCCGCAATCTTGCGGTCGACCAACTCCGGCCCTTTTTCCTGATCGCGTCGAAGGGGTCGGAAGTTGGACAGAGGGGCAACAGCTCAGTTGCGCTGCGCGTACGGAGCCGCGCGGCCGTCGCGCGTCGCTGGGTTGCCGAAGCCGGAGGCTGATGTATCGATCCCGCGCCGGCTCAGGCGCCGACCACATCGAATCCGAATGCCCGCGCCGCTGATCCCAGCGCGGTGTCGTGCGTGGCCATGGCCGGAAGCGGCCCTATCCGGTCACGCCAGATCAGAGCCGTCGCGAGATGCACGGCATCGAGTGTGCCGAGGGGCATCGGCATCGGTTCGCTGGCTCGACTCAGGACCGAGGGGCGCAGCAGCACGAGATCGATGGCCTCGAGCCACTCGGTGACGATTCGCAACCTGGCGGCCGCCTCGTCGTTGGTCAGGGATCCCTGAAGTCGGAGCCGGTCGATGGTGCGGGCGCTTTCAACCGCAATCAGTTCGCTCGAGACAAGAGCGTCGTACGAACGCAGTTCGTCGAGTGCTCCCGGCTCACGCAAGACGATGCGCAGCAGGGCGGAGGTGTCGATGTACGCGATCACCGGCGGCGCCGGTCCTCGAGCAGGACGGCGGCGCTATCGGTGCGCTTGGCGGGCTTGGCAGGAAGCTTCAGATCGCGGACGCGCCGCTGCGCCTTGCGTACCTCGAGCGGCGGTGCGGCGTAAGGTACGATTCGGGCCACCGGCGTGTCCCGGTCGAGCACGGTGAGCGTGCCGCCGTTTCGCACCGTTCGCAGATGTTCGCTGAGCCTGGCCTTGAGATCCGCGATGCGGACGTCGCTCATGACCAATTATAGTCACGACAGGTCACGATCGATCAAGAGTCAATGATGCCGCCCCCAGGGCGAGGTGTGATGCCGCGCCGTCGAGCGACATCAATTTGCCCCGAGCGCCGCGCCCCAGTTGAGAAGCGAGGGCGAGCGCTCCTTCGCGGAAGGCCATGCTCACATCAGCGCACGCGCGAGCCAGACGAGCGGTGGCGCGGTGGCGATCGAGACCGCGCTCATCGCGACGAGACCGGCGGCGGAAAACGGCGCGACCTTGAAGAGCCCGAGCCACTCGGTCGCGAGCGGCGTGTCGCGTGCCTCGAGCCACGCGAACACGCGCGTGTCGATGCGTCGGCGCTGGCGCACAGTCGGCTGAAGTGTCGTCCAGACGCCGCCGAGCTCTTCGTCGTTCATGCCAATCCTCCATCGGGAGTCAACAATGCTTCGATGCGCGCGCCGAGGCGCGTGCGCGCGCGCTCGAGAATCTTGCGGATGGTCGCGGGTTCGACGCCGACAGCAGCCCCGATGTCGCTCGCGTTGAGCTCGGCGCCGTAGCGCAGGCTCACGATCACGCGCTCGCGCTCGGGCAGCTCCGCGAGCGCGATGAGGAGCGCGCGCCGACGCCGCGCGCGGTCGAGACCCTCCGCCGGATCGGCTCCGTCTGGTGTCTCGGGCAGCTCACCCGTGGCGGTGAGCTCGGGACGTCGGCGGCGAAACCGCCGGCGCGCCGTGTTGACGGCGATGGTCATGACCCAGGCCGCGAAGCGCGCGTCGGCACGCGGCGTGTACTTGTTGAGAGACGTCAGCACCGTCAGCATCGCATCCTGGGTCACGTCCTCGGCATCGGCGTGGGATCGCAGCATCCCGCGCACTGCGCGAAACACGCGGTCGACGTGCTGCACATACAGCGTCTCGCGGGCGCCGGTGTCACCGGCACGCGCCTGTTCCACGAGACGCGAGATCGCATCTTCGGCGAGCGGCTCGGCATCGCCGCCAAGACGCGGGCTCAAGGCGGCGAAGAGCGACGCGAGCGGCGATGCGGCGGAAGAGCGCGGCATCGCGGCTGCGATCACGATTCCACCTGCGTCACGTAGCCAATCGTCCAGATCGAGGACCGAAACGTTCCGACCATCGCGGTGAGCACGCAGATCGCCGGCAACAGCACGAGGGACCCGAGGACGATCACGGGGAAGACGCGCAGCACCGGTATCAACGCCGCCAGCAACAGCGCCACGGGCGCCATCGCCGCGAAGCCGAGGAGGACGATCCCGAGCGTGCCGACGACCGTCGCCACAATGAGTTTGAGCCCGTGTGTGAGCCGGCCGTGCAGGAAGAGCCGAGCCTTGCCGATTGCGTCGAGCGCATGCCGGTTCTCGAGCACTGCGATCCGCCATGCGAACGACTGCACGAGATGGAGCGTGACGAGCCATGGCACGGCGATGAAGAGGGCGGGAATGCCGAGCAGGACGCCACCGAGCGGGCCGAGCGTCTGCAGCGCGATCACACACGGCGCCGCGAGCAGCGCCACGCTCCCGATGGTGGCGGCGAGGTAGAGCAGCGCGATCCGCAGGAGCACTCCCCAATTCGCCCAGCCGGCGCGGAACCCTTCGCGCATCGTCAGGGTGCCGCCCTGGCGGGCGCGGACGATGCCTTCGATGAGTGCGCCTTCGGCGACGAAACGCATGACGGTGACGGCTCCGACCGCGAGGATGATGACGATGGCGAGCAGCGCGATCTCCGTGACGGAGAGGTCAAACGGGCCGCTAATGCTCACTCCGCCGACGCCAATGCTCGCTCCGCCTCCGCTACCGTCGCCGCCACCTCCACCACCACTCGAGCCGCCGCTCGCGATGCCGACGAAAAACCCGAACAGCCAGAGCGATCTGCACGTGCGGGCGTAGAAGAGCCCTTGTCTGACGATCTCGCGTATGGTCATGCGCGACTCCCAGTTTTTCCGGGCGCGAGGCCCATTCACTGGGTTAGAAGCCGGTGAGCTTCGCAAGTGTGACAGACGACGACCGTCACACGTCGCGCACCCGGCACCGCTAGCGCACCGTCCGCGGCGAAGTTCTTCCTCGGCCGACGTGGGGCTCGGGTACCTGCGGCTCGGCCAACCTATTCGGTCCTTGACCGCCGCGACGGGATCGATCCGCGACGCGCGGCGCGCCGGAAGGTAGGCGGCAGCCGAGGCGATCACGACAATCGCGGCCATCGAGCCGAACACGACGACCGGATCCGTGGGCGACAGCTCGAACAGGACGCCGGCAAGAACGCCGCGCGCGGCCTCGCCGGCAGCGAGCGCCGCAGGAACCCCGACGGCGAGCCCGGCGGCGACGATGCCGAACGTTTCGCTCGCGACCATGCGTGCGATCTGACCCGGCAGAGCGCCCATCGCCATTCGGATGCCGATCTCCCGCTGGCGCCGAGTAACCGTCGCAGCCACCATGCCGTAGATGCCAATTGCGGCGAGCATCGCCGCGAGCACGCCGATCGCCGTCGACAGGGCGGCCAGCATTCGCTCCTGGACGAGCGTCGCGGCGATCTGATCCTCCAGGCTCACGATCGACGGCGACGGCAGCGAGGGAGCTCTCGCGCGAATCTCGGCCCGGAGAGACGGGGCCAGTGCCTCGGCCGGGGCTGCCGAGGCCCGGATCAGAAGGGTATCCGCCGATCCCATGGTTTCCTGCCGATAGGGACGGTAGGTGACGAGAGGCGCGTCGGCGCGAAGGGTCGTGTATTTGACGTCCTTCACCACGCCGATGATGGTCGCCGCGGCGCCGCGGAAGAGGATCTCGCGTCCGAGCGGATCCTCGCCGGCGAAGTAGCGCCGCGCCACACTCTCGCTGATGATGACGCGCTTCGGCGCCCGCTCATCGTCTCCTGGCTCGAAATCGCGACCGGCCAGAACGGGGATTCCCATCGTCTCGAAGAACCGCGGTCCCACGAGGTTGTGGTAGACGCGCGGCGCGTCCTGGGTTTCCGGCGGACGGCCCGGCACGGCAATGCCCGCGCCGCTCATCGACGGATCGCCGCCGAGCGGCGTATCCATCGACAGGCTGACCGATCGCACCCCCGGCACCGCGCTGAAGCGCGCGTAGAGGTCCTCGTAAAGCGCGCGGGCGGTCGCGCCGCGATACGTGGGGCCGGTCGACACGCTCACGACGAGCACCTGCTCCGGGTGAAACCCTGGGTCGACGGAACGAAGCTTCCGCAGCGTCGCCGCAAACAGGCCGGCCGTGGCCAGCAGGAAGACGAGCAAAGCAACTTGGACGGCCACCAGCGCCCGGCCCCAGCTAATCCGGCCACCATCGGCGCCGGACGCGCCTCGTTCCGCTCTCGGGTGCACGACGACTCGACTGGCCTGGATCGCGGGAAGCAGCCCGAACAACACCGCGGTGACAATCGTGACGGCGGCCGCAAACGCCAGCGTGCGTCCGTTCGGCGCCACATCGAGCAGGATGGGGGCGCGGCCGCGTGACATCATGGCGAGGAGCAGATCGGTCGCCCAGTACGCGAAGGCCATTCCCGCGGCACCGCCGGCAGCCGCGAGAAGTGCGCTCTCCGTCAGGAGCTGGCGCACGATCCGCCCGCGAGCGGCTCCGAGCGAGAGACGGACGGATATCTCCGGCTGTCTCGCGCTCGCCCGAACGATGAGCAGGCCGGCGAGATTGGCGCAGGCGACGAGCAGCACGACGCCCACCGCCGCCATCAGAATCCGAAGCGGCAGCGAGAACTGCCGGCGGAGCTCGTTCAATCCTTGCGCGCCGGAATCGAGCTCGAGCGTCGTCGGACGGCGCGGTGGCGACGGCTCGGCGGTGGTGATGGCCGCCCATCGCACGTTCAGCGCCGCCCGCGCCTGCACCGTTGAGACGCCAGTCGCCAGTCGTCCGAGCAGATAGAGCCATCGAGCGTTCGGCGGCATCTTCATCGTCTGGGTGCCGAGCGGCACCGTGACGTCAATCTGGCGCCCAGGCTGGGTTCCGAAGAACTCGGGAGGCGTGACGCCGACGATCGTGAACGTACGCCCGTCCATCTCCACCAGGCGTCCCACGACGTTCGGGTCGTTGCCAAATCGCCGCTGCCAGTAGCGATGGCTGATGACCGCGACCGGCTCGCGATCCTGTTCGGTCAACGTGCGGCCGACAATCGCCTGGATGCCGAGCACCGCGTGGTAGTTCGGCGACACCAACTGTGCGTGCGCGAGCTCGGCGTCACCGTTGACGCTGACATGCGTGTTCAGGAGCGGACGGAATGCGGCGACCCCCGAAAGAACGTCCTGGCTCTGCGCCAGGCCGGCGGCGGCGGCGGAGGTGAACGGGAAGATGTTTCCGGCCGGACCGCTCTGCCGAAGCACGACCAGCTCTCGCGGGCTCCTGACGGGCAGGCTGCGCAGGAGCACCGCGTCCGCCAGGGAGAAGATCGCCGTGTTCGCGCCGATGCCGAGCGCGAGTGTCAGCACGGCGACCGACGCAAACACTGGATTCCGGCGCAAGGCCCGAAGCCCGTACCGCAGGTCGCGAGCCAGATCGTCGAGCCAGGGCAGGCCGCGCTGATCGCGAAGGGCCTCCAGGCTTTGCGCCATACCGCCCCACCGGATTCCCGCCGCTCGACGAGCGTCCTCGGTCGAGTTCGCCTGTCGCCGCTCGTGTTCGGCGGCCAGCTCGAGGTGCAGGCGCAGTTCCTCCTCGAGCTCGGCATCCGGGCGGTTCGGACCGAGCGTCCCCCGGAGACGTGTGACCCATTCGCGGAACGTGGCCATGGGATGTCTTTCTGTGGTCATCCTTCGCCGTGGAGGAGCGCGTGCATGATGGCGGTCATCCGCTCCCACTCGGTCTTGTCGGCCGCAAGCCGGCGCCGTCCGGCCGCCGTGATGGCATAGAACCGGGCCTTCCGATTGTTCTCGGTGAGACTCCACCGGGCCCGCACGAGTCCGCGCTGCTCCAGGCGCATGAGACCGGGATAGAGCGTGCCCATGTTGAGCCGGAGCGCGCCGCCCGACACCTGCTCGAGGCGCGCGGCGATGGCGTAGCCGTGCAGCGGCCCGAGCGTGGCCACCGTCTGCAGCACCATGAGGTCGAGCGTGCCTTGCAGGACCTCGGCCCTGGCCTGCTCTCTGTTAGGCATTCAAATGGGGTATCACCGCTCCATTCGGATGTCAAATGGGCGCGCGCCGTCCGGCGTGCGACGGAGACGGCGGGCGGAGCCGCCGCTCTCCGGCAGGGCCGTCGCTGAGCGTTCGAATGACGTCGAGCAACTGCTGGGTCAGGACAGAGCACGCCGCTCGGCGATAGGAAGTGGCGTGCCACTCGACGAGGAAAACGTGGAGCAGCGGCATGGTACGATGCGCGGCGTGCTCGCCCGGCGCTCGACCTGCCTTGTACTCGCGACGGTCGTCGGCGCCGCCTGCGGTAGCGAAGGCGGCCCGCGCGCAAGGACGGACGCGGTCGGCGCGGCGCAGCGCGACGAACGTCCCGTTGCCATCGTCAACGCCACCATCATCGATGTCGCCTCTGGCAGCCGGTCCACGGCAACCGTCGTGGCCAGAGACGGAAAGATCGCGGCGATTGGCGGCCGTGACGTGCTCCCGAAGGATGCGGTTCGCATCGACGGCTCGGGCAAGTTCGTCGTGCCCGGCCTCTGGGACATGCACGCGCACGTCGAGTTGACCGGAGCGAGCACCCTCGACCTGCTCGTCGCGAACGGCGTGACAGGCGTGCGCGACATGGGGTCGGACCCCGATTACATCCTGCCTCTGCGCGAGAGAATCAGGCGCGGCGAGACGAGTGGGCCGGAGATCGTCGCCGCCGGCCCGATTCTCGACGCGCTGCGCCCGCCCGGTCCGCTGCCGTCGCCGGCTCCCCTGTTCCTGTCGATGCGGCGGCGCGTGACCAATGCCGACGAGGCGCGTGCGGCGGTGGAAGATTTGCACCAGCGCGGCGTCGACCTCTTCAAGGTGCACGACAACACGCCGCGCGACGCGTTCTTCGCGATTGCGGAGGAATCACGCAAACGGGGCGTTCCCTTCGCCGGCCACGTGCCGTGGGACATCACCATCGAGGAAGCGGCGGAGGCCGGCATCAAGACCATCGAGCACCTGGCGAACTTCAGGGTGTTCTCCGAATGCTCAATGAGCCCTCCGCATCAGCAGATCGCCTGCGAGACGAGGTTCAAGACGCTTTCGGCGCGCGGCGTCTGGCAGGCGCCGACGATCGCCTTCATGCAGGCCATTCCCGCTCTGTTCAAGGGCGAACCGATGGCGCACGGAGAGTACGCGAGCGACTCGCTCCTCGAGGGCACTCGCGAGAACGCGCGCTTCTCGAAGCTGGACGAGGCCAAATCGGCGTGGTTCACCGCTCACGCCAGGGCGAGCCTGCCGGCCCTCAAGAGGCTCGTCGAGAGCGGCAATGGCCTGCTCGCCGCGTGCGACGGCCTGGTGCCTGGCTTCTGCCTTCACGACGAGCTGGAGTGGCTGACGCGGGCGGGACTGACGCCGCTGCAGGCGCTGCAAACCGCCACGATCAATCCGGCACGGTCTCTCGGTCGCGAGGACACGTTCGGCACCGTCGCCGTCGGCAAGCGCGCCGATCTCCTTCTGCTCGATGCCGACCCGTCGCTCGACATCCAGAACACCAGGCGGATTGCGGCCGTCCTGCTGCGCGGGCAGCTGTTGCAGCGGCCCGACCTCGACCGTCTGCTCGCAACCCACCGGCGCTGAGTCTTCGTCGGTCGATCGAGGCCAGCAATCCGTGCGGTAACGCATGGGTCGCCGTGCGTTCGACCACACGCAAATCGTGCGGTGCCCTCTCTTCCCGTCCGACACCTTCGCTCGTACCTTCCATCGACCCCAAGACTGAGCTGACGCGCGGCAAGAAGGTCCGCGCGCTGCGGCAGGTCGGGAACGCGGATTCGCAGCATGAAGCGCGGCTTCGGCGCCTGGACTTCATCCGTTTCGCTGCTCGGTGCGCTCAGTGCGCTGCTCCTCTGGCTCGGTCTCGAACCGGACCGCTCGTCGCTCGTCGCCGAGGGCTCGACCCGCTGTTTCGGAACGCCAGATCAACCCCGCGGGAAGGGCAGCGTCGACGTCGTGATCGAGCTGACCGAACCGCCGCTGGCATCCCGCGACGCCACGAAGCCCACCGCCGGCAACGAGCCGGCTGACACTGCGGCCGCCGGGCGCGCGGCGGCGGCCCAGTCGCGACGCATCCAGAGGCAGCAGGACCGGGTGATCAACGTGCTGCGCCGCCCGCCGTTCGGGGCCGTCGAGATCTACCGGGTCCGGCGGGCGCTGAACGCGATCGCGGTTCGCGTCGACCCGGCGCGGCTCGCGGACATTCGCAAGCTGGCCGATGTCAAGAGCGTGCGGCCGCTCGTCGACGAGAAGCCGCACCCGGGCGCCGTTCCGCCCGCCTCCTGACCACTCGACCCTGGAGCCACACTCTTGTCCTACTTTGCCCCTCACTCGATTACGCGCCGCGCAGCTCGCTCGTTGACGTTGGTGGGCCTCGTTGCCTGTGGATCGTTGATTGTGCTGGCGGCACAGCCGCCGGCGCCCCAGGGACCATCGCTCGAGCTCACGATTGCGCCGCCAGCGCAGCCCGACCGCATCGCCGTTGCAATCGAGCTCAATCAGCCGTCCGCGGGCCGGGTCTATGCCGACGTCATCGAGCGGGCGGGGAACCGGGACGCCGCGACGCTCGCGGCCGCGGCAGCTGCCGGCCGCACCCAGCTGCAGTTCGTCCAGGCCGAGCAGGCCCAGGTCGCGGCCGCGATTCAGGCATTCGGCCCCAACGAGCTTTTTCGGGTCGGCCGCGCCATGAACGCCATCACGGCCATGGTCCGTCCGGGTGACGTCGCGGCCCTCGCCAAGCTGGCCGGGGTCAAAGCGGTCCATCGCCTCGACCCGGAGTACCCCACCAACGGGACGAGCGTGCCATTCGTCGGCGCGCCGGCCGTGTGGGACGGCGCCGGCCTGGGCATCACCGGCACGGGCATCGACGTCGGGATCATCGATACCGGGGTCGACTACCAGCACGCCACCTTCGGCGGCACCGGTGCGCTCCCCGACTATCAGGCGAACGATCGGACGACGGCGCCCGACGCGTTCTTCCCGACCGCGAAGGTCGTCGGTGGATTCGACTTCGCCGGCGATGCCTACACCGGCGGCAACGCGCCGCAGCCGGACGCCGACCCGATGGACTGCAACGGCCACGGCACGCACGTCGCCGGCACCGCGGCGGGATTCGGCGTCAACGCCGACGGCACGACGTTCGCGGGGCCCTTCGGCACCGGCGTGCCCTTCGCCAGCCTTCGCATCGGCCCGGGCACCGCGCCCGGCGCGCGCCTGTACGCACTGCGCGTGTTCGGCTGCCAGGGAGGCACCAATCTCACCCTCCAGGCAATCGACTGGGCGATGGACCCCAACGACGACGGCGACCTCTCCGACCACCTGGATGTGATCAACATGTCGCTCGGTTCGTCGTTCGGCACGCTCACCTCGACCTCCGCCATCGCCGCCGACAACGCCGCGGCTGCGGGGGTCATCGTCGTCGCGTCGGCGGGCAACGCCGGCGATACCTACTTCATCAACGGCAGCCCCGCATCGGGCAACCGCACCATCTCTGTGGCCGCTTCGATCGACGCGGGCCAGGGAGGCCATGGGCTCCACGTCAACTCGCCCGCCGCCGTCGCCGGCGATCTCACTGCGGCTGCAGCGGCGTTCGGTCCACCCGCGCCGACAAGTGGAATCCAGGGCAACGTGGTCGCCGCGTTGGATGCGGCTGATGCCGCCGGACCCTTGACCACCGATGCGTGTTCGACGCTGACCAATGCGGCGGCGATTGCCGGAAACATCGCCTTCATCGATCGCGGGACGTGCGGTTTCACCATCAAGGTCAAGAACGCGCAGAACGCCGGCGCGGTAGCCGCGATCGTCGCGAACTCGGCGACCGGCGCGTTCGGCACGATGGGCGGTACGGACCCGACCATCACCATTCCGTCGGTCATGGTGCCCTTCGCCGAAGGCAACCTGCTCCGAAACAACCTCACGGGCCTGAACGTCACGCTCTTCTCGGGCGCCGACACCATGACCGGCTTTTCTTCTCGAGGACCGCGCCTGTCGGCGTCGCCGATCCAGCTCAAGCCGGATGTGGCCGCCCCGGGCTTGGGCATCACCTCGGCGCAGACCGGCGTGACGTGCACGGCTGGGAATTGCATCGTTCCGAATGCCAGCGGTTTTCTCCCCGGCAGCCAACCCCTGCTGTTGAACGGCACGTCGATGGCGGCGCCACATGTCGCCGGCATCATGGCGCTCCTCCGCCAGCGTCACCCGGACTGGACCGTCGAGGAGTTGAAGGCGCTCGTGATGAACACGTCGCTGCACGACGTCACGTCGTTCCCCGGCGGCAACGGTGCCCGGTTCGGGCCCGGGCGTCTCGGTGCGGGACGCGTCGACACCAATCTCGCCGCCCGAGCCGACGTCGTCGCATTCAACACCGACGATGATGGGCTCGTCAGTCTCGCCTTCGACGGTCGCGTCTTCGGCAACGTCACGCGCACGCGCAAGGTCCGCGTCGTCAACCATGGCACGACGCCGCAGCACTACCAGCTCGCGATCGACACGGTGGTCGATGCGCCCGGTGTCAGCTACTCGCTGGGCCTCAGCAGCGTGACCGTCCCTGCCGGGTCGTCGCTGGAGTTCGACGTGGTCATGACCGCCGACGCGTCGCAGATGGATCACGCGCGCGACGCGACGGTCGCCGCCACGCAGGCGGCTCCGGCGCCGCTCGCCGCGCTCGGCGCCCTCTCGCGACACTGGCTGACCGAAGAGGCCGGCTATCTCACGTTCAGCCAGAGTGGCGCGACACAGCTCCGCGTCCCGATTCATGCCGTGGCAATGCCGCACTCGGACATGAGCGCGGCCCCGACCATCACCACTGGCGGCGCCCCGACGGGCTCGACCTCGATCCCGCTGGCCGGTACGGAGCTCTGCACCGGAACCCTGTCGGCTGGTCCGACGTGCACCGGATCGTTCCCGACTGATGTCGCATCGCTGGTTTCGCCGTTCGAGCTCCAGGTCGTGAGCCCGGCCGATCCGATCAATGCGCCGCCCTTCGCAGACATCCAGTACGCGGGCGTGGCTCACATCGCGGCGACCAATCAGTACCTGTTCGGTGTCTCGACCTGGGCACCGTGGGGCAGCCCGTCCCAGGTCGCCTTCAACATCTACATCGATTCCAACAACGACGGCACCTGGGATCGGATCCTCTTCAGCTCGAATCCAGGAACGATGGCCGCCAGTCTGTTCGGCTCGACGACGGCGACACCGCAGGACTCGTTCATCGCCGGGCGACTCCTCATCGCAACCGGCACGGTCGGCATCAACGCCAGCAACCTGGTCAATCTATCGTCCGCTTCCGCTATCGAGTCACGAGTCTTCGACAACCAGGTGCTGGTTCTCGCGGCGACCGCCACGCAACTCAACATTACCGGCGCGTTCCGTTACAAGGTGGTGACCTGCCCGGGGTTCGCCCCGCTCTGTCAGCAGCTGAACGGCTTCCACTTCGACGAGGCGGCCGGGCCGTACTCGTGGAACGCAGCCGGGAAAGGTCTCGACTTCGGCGGGGCGAGTTTGCTGCAGGACCTGAACGGCGCGTCGATTCCCGTGACCTGGAACACGGCCAACATGACCGCCAATGGGTCGCTCGGCGCACTCCTGCTGCACCACCACAACCAGCCGGGCAGCCGGGCCGAGGTCGTGCTGCTGGAAGGAGCGGCCCAGACGGACCTCGGGATCACGTTCTCCGCCTCGCCCAAGGACCCGGCCGTCGGCCAGACGACGACCCTCACCGCCACGGTGACGAACCACGGCTCGACCGCAGCCACCGGCATTCAGGTGCGCCTCGATCTGCCGTCGGCGCTGACCTTCGGCTCGGCCGGAGGGGGCGGCACGTTCGACGGCGCCGCCGGGACGTGGTCGATTCCGTCGGTTCCGGCGGCGGCGTCCGTGTCGCTCAACGCCGTCTACACCGCCGAGGCCGCGGGTTCGCTCGCCGCGAGCGCGACGATTACGGCGTCGACGCCGCTCGATCCCGACCCAGCGAACAATCACGCCGTGCTCGGACTGAACCCGCCGTCGTCGGCCGACGTGCAGGTCACCGCGTCGGCGAGCGGGCCGCCGGTGGCGCCTGGCGGCAGCGCGAGCTACGCGCTGGAAGTGCGAAACAACGGCAACGAGACCGCGTACAACGTGGTCGTCTCAACGGCGTTCACTTCGGGTGTCGGCACGATCGTGGGCGGCACGGCGAGCCACGGCGTGTTCGATGCGGGGACGGGCCAATGGCGTCTGGCCAGCCTGGCCCGCGGGGCTGCGGCGACAGTCACGCTCGCGGCGACCGCGACGAGCGGACCGCTCCTCACACTGAGCGCCAACGCGGGATCTCTGGTTTCGGATCCGGCGCCGGCCAACAACATCGCGACCGCCTCGGTGGCCGTGACGCCGCGTCCGACGACGCTCACGCTGACACTCGACCCGTCGACGGTGCACGTCGGCAGCGGCAGCGTGGCCACTGTGACCGTGATCGATGGATCGGCTGGCGCCAGCCATCCGGCGGGAACGGTGGGCTTCGTCAGCACGGGCGGCGGCGACACCCTTTCGGCCCCGTCGTGCACGCTCGCGCCGGTGCCGGCGACGACCGATCGCGCGTCGTGTCAGGTCACCGTGACGCCCGGTACTGCAGCAGCACGCACCGTGACCGCCAACTACGCCGGTAACGGCGTCCACGGCACGTCGACCGCCTCCGCGATCCTGACCGCCACGCTGCGACCGACTACGCTCACGCTGACGCTCGACCCGGCGACGGTGCACGTCGGCAGCGGCAGCGTGGCCACCGTAACCGTGATCGATGGATCGGCCGGCGCCAGCCATCCCGCGGGAACGATCGGCTTCCTCAGCACGGACGGCAGCGACACCCTTTCGGCGCCGTCCTGCACGCTCGCGGCGGTGCCGACGACCACCGATCGCTCGTCGTGTCAGGTCACCGTGATGCCCGCTACCGCGGGACTACGCACGGTAACCGCCAGCTACGCCGTCAACGGCGTCCACGGCACGTCGACCGCGTCCGCGACCCTGACCGCCACGCTGCGACCGACTACGCTCACGCTGACGCTCGACCCGGTGACGGTGCACGTCGGCAGCGGCAGCATGGCCACCGTGACCGTGATCGATGGAACGGCCGGCGCCAGCCCTCCCGCGGGAACGATCGGCTTCCTCAGCACGGACGGCAGCGACACCCTTTCGGCGCCGTCCTGCACCCTCGCGCCGGTGCCGGCGACCACCGATCGCTCGTCGTGTCAGGTCACCGTGACGCCCGGCACCGCAGCACCACGCACCGTCACCGCCAATTACACCGGCGGCGGCATCCACGCCGCATCGACCGCCTCCGCAACCCTGACTGCCATGCTGCGCCCGACGACGCTCACCCTGACGCTCGATCCGGCGATCGTGCACGTGGGCAGCGGCAGCGTGGCCACCGCGATCGTGATCGATGGATCGGCCGGCGCCAGTAATCCGGCCGGAACGGTGGGCTTCCTCAGCACCGACGGCAGCGACACGCTGTCGGCGCCGTCCTGCACGCTCGCGCCGGTGGCGGCGACGACCGACCGCTCGTCGTGTCAGGTCACCGTGACGCCCGGCACTGCAGCACCACGCACCGTCACCGCCAGCTACACCGGCAACGGCATCCACGCCGCATCGACCGCCTCCGCGACGCTCATCGCCACGTCACGGCAACTGACCTACGTGATGTCGGAGGGCGCGACCGGCGCGTTCCTCGACACCAGCATCCTGATCGCGAACCCGAACGCGATGCCGGCGCCAATCGACGTCGCCTTCATCAAGGACGATGGCACGACGGTCACACGGAACATGACACTGCTGCCCACGTCGCGCACGACCATCCACGTCCCCGACATCCGCGGCCTCGAGTCTGCCAACTTCTCGACGCAGGTGACGACGTCGGGGACGCTGCCTCTCGTGATCGAGCGGACGACGACATGGGATGCGACCGGCTACGGAGCACATACGGAGAAGGCGAGTCTCGGCGCCGCACCGACGTGGTACTTCGCCGAAGGATCGCAGGGCTATTTCCACACCTACTTCCTGCTGGCCAACCCGCAGCCGGTGGCCAACGCCGCGCACGTCACGTATCTGCTCGATGACGGGACGACGGTGCAGCGCACCTATTCGATGCTGCCGACTTCGCGGCTCACACTCGATGGCTCCGCAACGCCCGAGCTCGTCAATCGCTCGTTCGGTGCAACGATCACCTTCGATCAACCCGGGATGGCGGAGCGGGCGATGTACTTCGATACCGCGACCCAGCTTTTCGGCGGCGGCTCGGCGTCGGCCGGCGTCACCGTTCCGTCGACCACGTGGCAACTGGCGGAGGGCGCGACCGGGACGTTCTTCAACACCTTCCTGCTGATCGCCAACCCCGGCACCATACCGACGACGGCGACGGTTACCTACCTGCTCGACGGTGGCGCCACGGTGACGCGCACGCACCCGCTCGCCGCGCACCAGCGTCTGACGCTCAACGTCGCGCTCGAGGACCCGCTGCTGGCCAACGGCTCATTCGCGATGGTCGTCGACAGCCCCGACCCCATCATCGTCGAACGATCGCTCTTCTGGCCGGTCGGGGCGTGGCACGAGTCACACAGCAGCGCGGCGCTGCCCGCGCCGCAGCTGAAGTGGGGCCTGGCCGAGGGCCAGGTGGGCGGGCCGACGCGCGCGCAGACCTACATCCTCGTTGGGAACGGCAACAGCAGCGCGGCCGATCTCACGGTCACCTTCCTGCGCACCAACGGTACGACCGTGGTCAAGTCGTTCACGGTCGCGCCGAACAGCCGGCTCAACATCGCGGTGACGGGCGCCGGCAGCGCGGTGCCAGAGCTGGTCGACGAGGCGTTCGCGACCGTCATCCAATCGACGCAGCCGATCGTCGTCGAACGCTCCGTCTACGTCGACGTCGGCGGCGTGACCTGGGCTGCGGGCACGAACGCCACCGCATCGCCGTTACCGTAGCCGTTCGGGCGCGAGCGCAGGCAGGGGCTGATTGAAGGACGCAGATGGCGTGTCCCTCACACATCGCACCGCCAGCGCCCGATCCTTCTCGCCGCCGGCGTGGCGATTGAGGAACTGCCCGTTTTTCCCGAGGTTGTAGAACCAGGCCGCGCCGGGGCCGCTCTCGGTCGCCGTCCAGTAGAAGCCGTGCGCCTCGACACGCGCGTACTCGCCTCCCGTGTCGCGGCCGCCTCCGAACACGGCGTTGAATCCCGAGCTGCCGCCGATGATGAGCGCCGCGAACGCAGCCTTGCCCTCGTCGGCCGAATCACCGCGGACGCCGCCATAGCCCCTGGCCATTCGTTGCCAGTCGTCGTTCGACGGCAGGCGCCAGCCCTCGCCGAGCGCGCGACACGCCCGCTGCGCCGCGTCCCACGTATACAAGCGGCCGTAGCGGCGGCAGTGCGCGTCCGCGTTCTCGTAACAGAACGAGCCGTCCACGTCGACCGCCAGGTTCTCCGTCGTCCACTCGTTGCCATCCAGCATCCGCTTGGAGGCGGGGGCGGTACCGGACTCCTTCCGCACCTGTTGGGGGAAGCCGCTGAATGCCGTCGTGCCGGCACACACGAGGGCAACCACCACCGCGGCCAGCATCGGGTTCGGCATGACCTCCTCGTGAACGCGATCGATCGCGAGAGAATCGACTGGAAGCCCACACATTGTGCACCCGAGACAGCCCTTCAGGGCTGGGCCACCTCGGAAGCGGTCGCGCCGAAATCGGTCAGATGAAGCGCGACTGGCAGTCCGCGCGAGCCTGGCTCCTGAACGCGCTGGCGCTGATCGCCGCAAGCGAGCCCGGCTATAGAATCGGCGGCCGATGGCGCGATCGTCACCTCGGAGCGGGTTGCAGGTTGCCGGGTTCATCGTCGGGGGTATCGGCCCGCGACAACGCCGTCATCCGGCGCGGATTGGCGGCGAGGGTGGGATTCGGTGTCGAAGGTCGAGCCCGACAGGACCTTTTAGATTCTGTAAGTTACAGATTCCACAATGCCAAGCTTGCCGTAGATGCCAGCGATCCTCCTGACCCATCTCTGAAGCGCAAGACGGCCTACCGTCAGAGAATTCCCGCCACCCATGGCCCGACCGCGCGCCGCAAGAGCCCCCCGGCGACCTGTTCCTTCGTAGGGAAGGCGCCCGCGGTCATGTCGAACGTCATCGTGGTGTTGGCGGAGTGATTGGCGCGAGGACTGTGGTCACGGAGGTTCCGTACCCATTACTTGACATGTCAACTAATGACGTATAATGTATTTTCATGAGCCGATTGCAACACGAGCTGAAGCAGCGCAAGCCGTTCCAGAGCCTGGCGCAGGAAGCGCTTCTCGGATTGATGCGGACAACGGATTTGGTGCGTCGGCAGATCGCCGCGTTCGTCGAGCCGAATGGCATCACGCTGCAGCAGTACAACGTGCTGCGCATCCTCCGCGGCGGCGGCACGGACGGAGTGCCGACGCTCGAAGTTGGGGAGCGGATGGTGGAACAGACGCCGGGGATCACCCGACTGCTGGATCGGCTCGAAGCAAAAGGCTTCGTCAAGCGGCAACGGTGTCCGAAGGACCGTCGCCAGCATCTCTGCTGGATCACGCCGAAAGGTGCCGCGCTACTGGAAAAGCTCGACCGCCCGGCGATTGAACTCGGTGAACACGTGATGAAGGGCCTGAAGCATGAGGACCGGATCGCCCTCATCGGCCTGCTCGATGCGCTCCGTGCGGCGCACGAGTGACGTACCAACAACGCACGCATCAACGACAGCGATTCAGATCGAGGCACAACCATGGCATCCAGCGCAGTTTCTACGCCGACTCGCACGTTCAGCATCGATCAGGCACACTCGGAGGCGACATTCCAGGTCCGCCATCTCGTGACCAAGGTTCGTGGCCATTTTGCCCAGTTCTCCGGCACGATTCACTTCAACGAGCAGGCTCCCGAAGAGTCCTCGGTGTCCTTCACGATCCAGGCCGTCAGCATCGACACGAACACCCCCGATCGCGACGCACATCTGCGGTCCGAGGATTTCTTCTTCGTCGACAAGCATCCGGAGATCACGTTTGTCAGCTCGAAGATCAGCAAGAAGGGCAGCGATGACTACGACGTACGCGGCACGCTGACAATCCGCGGCGTGGCGAAAGAGGTCTCACTCCCGGTCACGTTCCTTGGCCACGCGACGGATCCCTGGGGCAATGCGCGGGTTGGCTTCGAGGCCGCGACCACCATCAACCGCAAGGATTTCGGCCTGACGTGGAATGCAGCGCTCGAAACCGGCGGGTTCCTCGTCGGCGACGACGTGAAGATCAGCCTGCAGGTTCAGGCGATTGCGCAAGCGTAACGCGCGATTCATGCGCACGCGCACGCCGACCGCTGCATTCGGGCCGCGGTCGGCGGCGTCAGCTCGCCGCGCGAGCCGAAGGAGCACTTATCATGTCAGTACGACCCATCAAGCAGGTGCTGCGATCGAAGGCCACGATCGAAGGCGCCGGTGTGAAGTTGCAGCGCGCGTTCGGGTTCGGCGACACGACGGAATTCGATCCGTTCCTGCTGTTCGACGATTTCCGGAACGACCATCCCAACGACTACCTGGCCGGCTTCCCGTGGCATCCGCATCGCGGCATTGAAACAATCACCTACGTGCTTGCCGGCTCGGTGGAGCATGGCGACAGCCTCGGCAACCGCGGCAGCCTCGCCGCCGGCGACGTGCAGTGGATGACCGCGGGGCGCGGCATCATGCATCAGGAAATGCCGAAGGGCGATAGCGCAGGCCGCATGCACGGCTTTCAGCTCTGGGCGAATCTGCCGTCTGCCCTGAAGATGACGCAGCCACGCTATCAGGACATTGCCGCAGCGGACATTCCAGACATTGTTGATGACGATGGCACTCGGGTGCGGATTGTCGTTGGCGAGTTCTGGGGCAGGAAGGGACCAGTGGAAGGGGTCGCCGCGGATCCACGCTATATCGACGTGTCGGTGCCGCCTGGCGGCCGCAAGCGGCTCGCCGTGGATCGCACGAATCATGCGTTCGCGTACGTCTTCGCCGGCTCCGGCACGTTTCGCGACGCGTCTGCGCCGCAGCGCATACTGACCGAGCAAGTCGACGGTGCCACGACGCGCACGCTGCCGGACGAATACGAAAATCGGTCGCTGATCTTGTTCGATCGCGGAGACGAGGTCGTGGTGCAGGCCGGCGACCAGGGGATCCGCTTCCTGCTTGTGTCGGGAAAGCCAATCGTAGAGCCGGTGGCCTGGTATGGTCCGATCGTCATGAATACCGAGCAGGAACTGCGTCGGGCGCTGAGCGACCTGCGCAACGGCACATTCATTTCACCGTGACGGCGAAGCGACCGAGCGGGTTCTTACCGCGGGCGCTCAACCAGCGTTGCCGCCCGGCCAGGAAGCCGCCCAGGTGCGCGCCTTGATCGTGGGATGTGTTCTCGAGCGCCAGGGCACGACCATTGAGCATCACGGCCCACGGGTGATGGTTGCCGTTGACGCGCAGGACGGGTCGCAGACCACCAGAGAGGAGCTCGACGCATGTCCGACAAGAAGATCATCGCCGTCATCGGCGCCACCGGAGCGCAGGGCGGGGGCCTCGCGCGCGCCATCCTCGCCGATCCCGAACGGCGGTTTACCGTGCGTGCGATCACGCGCAAGACTGACTCCGACAAGGCGCGTGCTCTGGCCGCAGCCGGTGCCGAGGTCGTGGCCGGCGATGCTGACGACCCAGCGAGCCTCGAGCGCGCCTTCGCTGGCGCCCACGGCGCCTTCCTGGTCACGAACTTCTGGGAGCACTTCTCGACCGAGCGCGAGTCGAAACAGGCGACGGCTATGGCACGCGCGACCAAGGCGGCGGGGGTGGCGCACGCGCTCTGGTCGACGCTCGAAGACACGCGCCTCTCGTTTCCGCTCGACGACCCGCGCCTCAAGACCCTGCAGGAGAAGTACAAGGTCCCCCACTTCGATGCCAAGGGGGAGGCGGACGCGATCTTCGCCGCCGACGGGGCGCCAACCAGCTACCTGATGGCCGCCTTTTACTGGGAGAACTTCATCTACTTCGGTCAGGGTCCGCGAAAGGGCGCCGACGGCAACGTCGTGCTTGCGCTACCCCTCGGCGGCGGCAAGCTGCCGGGGATCGCGGCCGAGGACATCGGCAGGTGCGCTTACGGCATCTTCCGGCGCGGGCCGGAGGTCGCCGGCCAGCGGTTCGGCGTCGCCGGCGAAGTGCTCTCCGGTCCCGAGTACGCGGCCGCCTTCTCCCGCCACCTGGGGGTGCCGGTCTCGTTCTACGACATGCCCTTCGACGACTACCGGGCGCTCGGCTTTCCGGGCGCGGACGACATGGGAAACATGTACGAGCACCACGCCATCCTCGGGGAGGAGTTCCGCCGCCACCGCTCCCCCGAGGTCGCGCGCGCGCTGAATCCTGCGCTCCAGTCGTTCGACCTCTGGCTGAGCGCGAATGCGTCACGCATCCCGCTCGGCTGAGGCGCACGCGTTTGCAGGTCGAGGACAGCGCGGCGCCGCTTGCGCTGCCGCCTCAAGCAGCGGCGCAGGGTCGCGGGGCTCGTGTAAGACGAAGCGAAGCTGGTACCTCGTCGCGACGGATGACAGGATGATCCCGCCCGATGCACAACGCGCCATGGCAAAGCGTGCGGGATCAGTCATCGTGGAGACGCCGGGCAGCCACGCCGTCTGGGTCTCGCAGCGAAGGCGGTCACGTCGGTCATCGAGCACGCGATCACGTCAGGTATCGGTGCAATCAGTCAGTCGGGTCAGCGAGCGGGCATGCGGGCGTGCGCGCCTAGACAACCGAGCGCGGGTTCACTTCCGGTGAACGCGTCGCCATTCACCGGGAGTCGCGCCGACCGCCCGGGAGAACACGCGCATGAAGTGGCTCTGTTCGGTGAAGCCGCAGGCCGGCGCGACATCCGTCAGCGACAAGGCGGAGCGCACCAGCAGGTCTGTCGCCTTCTCGATTTAGATGCGACTTCGATTGCGCTTCGCTGATGAAGAGGGCGGCGATGTCCTGCACAGACCTCATGCCCGGGACGTACGTACGCTGGCATGGCCGCGATGCGCGATAGGGACTGATTTCCAGGAGTTCGACCGATGAGCCACACTGCGTCAAGCGAGGCGGCGAAGGCCGTCGTCCGTCGCAACACCGAAGAGGTGCAGAGCCGCGGAAACTTCGACGTCTTCGAGAAACTGTTCGCATCGGATTTCGTCGATCACACACCCCAACCCGGACGGACTGCCGATCGAGATGGCGCGCGAGAGCTCTATCGCGTTCTTCGCGCCGCGTTTCCCGATTTCCGTGCGGAGATTCATTGGCAGGCCGCCGACGGCGACCTGGTGACGACGTATAAGACCTACCACGGAACCCACGAGGGCCCGTTCTTCGGCATCGCGCCCACGGGTCGCAAGATTCAATTTGAAACCGTCGACGCAATGCGGGTGCGCAACGGGCAGATCACGGAGCACTGGGGCGTCGCAAACCTCTTCTCCCTGATGCAGCAACTCGGAGCAATACCCGCCGTGCCCCGCACCGAATGAACCCACAACCGCGTGAACAACCCGAGACAATTCCTTCGGGCACGCTGGTTCGAAGCGGATCTCACTCCGTGCGCATGCATGGACTGGAATCGACGTGCCCCGGCGTCTGTTCTTGAACACCAATCCTGCTCGCTGCTGGCAAAGAGGCACGGCCGATTGCTGGTCGACACCAGCAGCAGCGATCTAGTGCTGTTCAAGCCGCGGATGCCGGCCGCTCTCTCCAGCCTGCCGTGGAAAGGCGACAAGACTGCGATACCACTCCGGCGCCGCGCACCTGCACCTGCTGGACTTGCGGCGGGTCGGCCTCGGAACGCGGGTTTGGGACACGCTGCCAGTCTGGGCGCTCGATTCGAGTACCGGACGGATATCCGGCGAGCATCGACGGAGTGCTTGGGGTACTGGCCCTCGGCTGCCGGCGCGTGCGGTTCGACTTCGAGCGCAACGAGCTCGGATGGAGCGAGTGAATCAATGGCGCAGCGTGAACTGCGTTCCCCAGGTTCGCGGTTCGCCTGGCCGCCCCGTGAACGCCGGCAGCGGGAGGTTGGCGGTGGAGGTGAGGTACGCCTGGTTGGCCAGGTTCCGCACGAACACCGCCAGCTCCCATCGACGATGATGTGGCTCGAAGGCGGCACGCACATGGA
Organism: Vicinamibacterales bacterium; assembly: GCA_963840865.1. GTDB lineage: Bacteria > Acidobacteriota > Vicinamibacteria > Vicinamibacterales > Vicinamibacteraceae > CAWJAP01. The sequence continues at coordinate 71,395 of CAWJAP010000012.1, read as the reverse complement.
CGAGCGCATACGGGGCCTGTGTCTCGATGGCGGTGTTGAATGGCGTGAAGAACACGCGACTCTGGCCCGACACATCACCGCGGACGGAACCAAAGCCTGCATGACCAGTCGCGAACTCGTACGCGGCGGAGCCGCCGCCCGACCACTCGGGCGCGTTGTTCAGCCGGTGGCCTGCCGCATTCCCCGTCGCGCCTTCCAGGCCGACGGCGCGATAGCGGCCGTAGACGGCGTCGAGCCAGGAGAAGCTGCCCGCGAGCTGCACGCCGCGCCAGGCTGACGCGGCCGCTTCGACTTCGACGCCCTCGATTGTGGCCGATGCGGCGTTACTGACATTCGGCACGCCGGGGCGGAGAAACGACAGGACCTGCAAATCCTGGTAGTCGGTGTAGAACGCGGCCAGGTTCACACGCGCGCGCCCGCCGGCGATCGTGCGTTTCACGCCGCCTTCATAGCTCCACGCGTACTCTGGATTGACAGCCTGGCCGAGCATCCCCGGGTTGAACCCGCCGCTCTTGAAGCCTCGCGCCGCGGAGAGGTAGACAAACGTCTCGTCCGACACCTGCATCTGAACGCTTCCCTTCGGAGTCCAGGTGTGGAAGGTGGCGCTGGCGTCGAAGGCAAAGAGTGAGTTCGGATCGGCGACGATGTCAGTCCCGAGCAAGTACGCACCGCCAGAGGTCTTGAGATCCTTCCGTTCAGTCGTGTACCGGGCTCCCGCGGTCAGCGATACGCGCCTCGACACGTGCAACGTGGCCTGACCGAAGAGCGCTCGTGCGTTGGCTTCATGGGTTGAGAACGGCCGGAGCTCAATCGCCGGATACACGATGATCCTGACCTGCGCGTCGACGTCTTCGTCGAACAGGAACGCGCCGCCGATCCACGTGAGTTTTGGCAGGCGCTGCACGACAGTCAGCTCCTCCGAGATCTGATGCTGCACGTCAGGAATATCCGCAGCCTGCAGCCGCAGCTCCGTCCCGTCGTTGTCCTCGAATAAGCGCTGGTTCGATGTCCGATACGCGGTGAGGCTGTTCAGCGTTGTCGTGCTGCTCAATTGAACCGTCAGCTTCGCCGACGCGCCCTTCTGCGTGTTCCGTCCGGATGCCAGATCGCTCGTACGAACCTCCCACAGACTTTCGGGATTGTCGAAGCTGAATCCAGGTTTGGGGACGATCGGCTTGGCTTCCGTCAAAGGGACCCCGTCGAACCGCCCGTAGTCGGCCGACAACAGCAGCTCGCTGCGAGGGGCGAATACGACGCGGAACTGTCCGCGAACGGCCCAATTATCCACACTGCCCAGGGGGTGATCGCGATGATCCAGATCCTCCACGAAACCGTCGCGCGTGTCGCGGATGAACGCAAAATTGGCCATCACCTTGTCCTTGACCAGCGGACCGCTGACGGCGGCTTCGGCGCGGAGCTTGTAATGGCTGCCGGCGGTTAGCCGGGCAATCCCCTCGAGCGTGTTCGTCGGCTGGCGGCTCACGATGTTGATCGTGCCGCCGACCGAGTTGCGCCCGTGCAGCGTTCCTTGCGGGCCCCGCAAAACCTCAACCCGCTCGACGTTCAGGAAATCCATGAACAGCATCGCGGGTCGTGCGAGATAGACGCCATCGAGATGAATCGTGGAGCTGGGATCGCTTGCAGGGAGCAGGACGTTCGTGCCGATGCCCCGGATGTTGACTTGCGCCAGGCCGGCAAAGTGCGAGACGGTCAGCGACGGCACGAACCCCGCGAGGCCCTCCACCGTGTTCACGCCCAGCTGTTCGAGCGTCCTCTCCGGCAACGCCGTCACCGCAATGGGCGTCGTCTGGATTTCGGCGGTGCCCGTCTTCGTGGCAGTTACAGTCACGTTGTCGAGGAACGTCGACACGGAAAGCACCAAATCCAGCGTGACTGGACCGGTATCGATGACGATCTCGGTGACGTTCGACTGAAACCCGCTGAGCGAAGCCTGGACCCTATAGCGGCCCGGCGGCAGCGCATCGACCGTATATCTGCCCTGATCGTCTGTGAGAACGGTTCGTGGAGCGACCGCACCGCCGTCGACGGTCACTCCGACACCTGGCAGGACGCCGCCGGTGGTGTCGCGGACCATGCCTGCGAGCTGCCCCACCGGCTGCGCCAACGCTGCTGTCACGCCAAACGACAGCAGGCAGCTGGCTGTCACTAAGGTTCGTACGCTCTGAAGCACGGAGCCTCCGACGGCGGCATTGTCAAGACGTTGGCGGTCTGGTCTGATGCCGACGCCCTGAACCCGATTCCGCTCGCCGGGCGCCAGCGATAGAGCTACCGTACGCCAGGAATGCCGTGGCGCACCTCTGAGTTGGATGGCGGCGCCGGCAGCCCGAGAGCTGCCGGGTCATCACAACGTCATGGCGAAGGGGCCGCCGCGGGTCAGAACCGGAGGCGGAGGCCGAACTGCATCGCCCGCGTCGCCAGTTGCGTGGTCGACTTCCCGAAGCTGGCGTTGCTCAGGTCCATCACCGGGTCGCCCAGGTTCGTGGTGTTGAACACGTTGAACGCGTCGAGGCGGACCTCGGCGTTGAACGAGCCGCCAAGGGCGAACTTCTTGGCCAGCGACAGGCTGACCTCGGAGAACCCGGGGCCCCTGTAGGCGTTGCGAGGGAGGTTGCCGTTCGTGCCGGCCGCCGGCCTCGGGAAGTCGGAGGCCCTGAAGATGCCGGCCAGGTACTCGTCATTCGACCAGCCGCCGGTCTTCACGCCGGACGGCGCGTCGGGACGGTCACCAGCGTTGTTGTCCGCGTTGTAGTCGCCCGCCGGGTAGGCGGCGCTGTTGGTGACGCTGATTGGGTTCCCTGTCTGAAAGACGCCGAAGCCCTGGAGCTGCCAGCCGCCGAGGAGCGTCTTCGTGAGGCCCGCGCTGTTCCTGAAGAAGGGCAGCTCCCACATCGCGACGAAGGAGAGCTTGTGCTTCACGTCGTAGCCGGCCAGCGCCCATTCGGCGTCGAGGTTTGCGGCGTCCTGGGTGTTCGTCGCGCCGACGGCCTGGTCGGTGTCGTCCATCGCCTTTCCGAAGGTGTACGACGCCTGGAACATGTAGCTGTTCCTGAACGGCCGTCGGATCGACAGCGACAGGCCGTCGTAGTCCGACTTCGACGTCGACATGACGTGGTTGATGGTCGCGAAGCTCGGGTTGAACCCGTTGAACCGGCCGTCGAGCATGTCGCCCACGTAGCGGTTCACGTTGTAGGCGTTGTGCAGGTTGCGGCCCAGGGACCCGAGGTAGTTCGCGTCGACGACGAGGTTCCACATGATCTCCCGCTGCACGCCCAAGAACCAGGTGTGAGCGTAGGGCGAGAGCAGGCCGGTGTCGACGGTCGTGAGGGACACGCGGGCGCCCCGCACGCCGTTGTGCTCGTCGAGGCCCGTCTGCAGCGCCGGATCGACGGGGTAGCCGAAGTTCGGCATGTTCGGGTCGCCCAAGCTGTAGGTGAAGTCGGTGCCGAACGCCTGGCCGAGGGAGACCTGGGCGCGCAGTGGCGGGCTGTGCCGGTAGTTCTCGGCGGGCAGGTTCATCAGGCGGTCGTACGCGATCGCGTATCCGCCGCGGACCGACATCTTCGCGTCGCCTTTCGGATCCCACGCGAACCCGAGACGCGGCGCAAGGTTGTTGTTGTCGGGCGCGTAGAAGCGGTCGACGATGTCCACGCTCGCCGCCGCCAGCTGTTCGTTGAAGCTGCCGCTGCCGCTCATGATCAGGTTGCGGAGGGTCTCCTCGGGATCCACGAACGTCCCGTAGTTCTCGTAGCGCACGCCGGCGTTGATCGTCAGCCTCTCGTTCAGCCGCCAATCGTCGTTCCAGAAGAACGCCCACTCCGTCTGGACGAGCTCCGAGTAGGCCGTCGCGGGCTGGCCGGACCGCGGATCGACGTAGCGATTCATCTGGCGAGCGGTATCGACGGCGAAGTTGTGGATGCTGAAGAACTGGTACGCTGGGATGTAGTTCGTCGTGTTCACGGCCGAGCCGTACATCCGGCGCAGTTCGCCACCCATCTTCATGGTGTGCCCGCCCTGGACCGCCGTGAAGATGTTCTTGAAGTGCCAGTTCGTCTGGTCCCACCCGCGCGGGTAGCTCGTTCCCCCGAAGCCCGAGATGCCGGTGATCGTGATCCCGGGAACGCCAAGGATTTCGAGGGGGACCTGGGGCCGGCCGATCAGCTGCATCATGCCGCCGCGGAACTCGTTCAGCTTCGTGCCGCTGAAGACGTGGGTGTGGTTCAGGTTGCCGAAGTACGTGGTCTCCTTCACCGGGTAATCGAAATACGGCCGGATGCCGCCGTTGTTCGTCAACGAGGTGGTCCGGTAAAAATTGGCGTACAGCCGGTCCGTCCCGGGCCGCAACTCGTAGTCCGTCCGGACGTTGAACTGGTCGCCGTCGCGCCAGACGTCGGGGATGTAGAACGCGGCCCCGATGTCCATGATGCCGTCGGCTGCGCCGACCGTGCTGGGTGAACCTCCCGGCACCGGGCTGCCGGTGTCGCGGAAGTTCGACGTCGGGTAGGCGCCGGGCTGGTAGTTGGCGAACAGGCTGGCGGCAATGCTGTTCGGATACGTCCGCGCCACGAAGTCCGCGTACTCCGGCGTCTCGACGGTGAAGGACGACCCGCGCCCGCCCGCCTGCCGGAGGCCCTCGTACGACGTGAAGAAGAAGAGGCGATTCCTCACGATCGGCCCGCCGAAGCTGTAGCCGAACTGCTTCTTCGAGAACTCGGGCACGGCGGTCTCGAACACGTTCTTGGTCGTGAAGTTCTCGTCCTGGTAGTAGAACGACGCGCTGCCGCGGAACGTGTTGGTGCCGCCCTTCGAGATGACCTGAATCTGGGCGCCGCTGTTGCGGCCGTCCACGGCCGAGAAGTTGTTCGCCACGACGCGGATTTCCTCAACCGACTCGGCGTTCGGCGTCAGGTTGGTGATGCCGCCGCGGGCCACGCCGTTGGTGCTCGTGTCGTCGAGGGTGAACGAGTTGGCCTCGTCGCGCTGGCCGCCCGCGTTGATGCGCGGCGCCGATTCGCCCGAGAACGAGTCGTTGCCGTTGCCACCCGCACCGAAGGTGGACGACACGCCCTTGCCGGTCACGCCCGGCTGCAGCGCGATCAGGTTGTAGAGGTTCCGGCCGTTGAGCGGCATCTCCTGCAGCTGCGTGCGGTCTACGCGCCCGGAGATGCGGCCCTGGGTGGTTTCGACCACCGCCGAGGCCCCGGCCACGGTCACGCTCTCGGTCACGCTGGACACTTCGAGAATGAAGTCGCCGCGCGCGGTTTCGCTGATGCCGACGCTCACCTCGTGCACGCCCTTCTGGAACCCGTCGAGTTCGACCTCGACTCTGTAGGTCCCGACGGCGAGGCTGACGACGGTATAGAGGCCGTCCGCCGAGGTCACCGTCTCCCTCGCCTGTCCAGTGGCGATGTTAGTGACCTTGACCGTGGCGCCGGCGAGCACGCCCTTCTGGGCATCGGTCACAGTGCCCTGGATTGCGCTGTTGAACTGCGCGCTCGCGGGCGTCGGCAGGAGCACCAGGGGCACGATCAGTAGTGAGACGAGAAAGCACACGCGAAGGTACTTGGTGGCGGTCATCTCGGCCTCCTTGACCTTGGCTCTGGACGTGAACGTTCACAGCGGCATAGCACTGATCCGGCCAGCAGTCAAGTGATTCTGCGAAGCAAAATGGGAGAACGGCGCAGACACGGTGCTGGACGACGCAAACACCGCTCGCGGCATGCCGAACGAAGGGCTGGCGGCGGGAGCCGTCGGGGTGTTCCGCCGTCTGCGCAACGAAGATCCGCTCCGTCCCGCCTCGCGTCGTCGATCAACCACTCGACCAGCACCCGCGCATGACAGCCGTCGTGGCGCGCCGGGTCGGTGCACACCGCGCCAATTCCGCAGATGCTCACACGTTGCCGATCGATGGTCCCCGAGAAGTCGTATCGCTGCGCGCTGGCGAGCAGGTCAGCCCCCTCCACTAGCGCAAATCGACGTCGATGACACAATGCCCAGGCGGTCTTCCTCTGGGCCGCGTCAAAATTTGGCGAAGGCTTGGCGACTCAGGTCTTGGTGCAAGACGGGGTACGTCGTATCCAGGATCCGTTCGAGAATGGCGCCTTCAGCCGCCACAACGGTGGGCATCTACACATGATCGAGTCAGCCCACATGAATGGCCGTGGATCGACCTCAAGCGTCCGATGTGGGATTCAAAGTTCAGCGAGGGGACGCGCCGTAAACAGATGCCGACATGGCCTGGCAATCAGACGTGCCCACCGGTTCGCGCGGCTCACACGCGCGCTGTCGGTGGCGATCCCGGTGTTTGCGTACATCTGCCTGTATAACTTCGAGATCAACACGAACGCGAGCCGCGCTCGAAAGTTCGGCGTGCACCGCGATCGCGCCCAGATCCGCCGCAGGCTGTAGAACCGATCCCACACGGCCTGTGTCCTCGCGCGGATCTCGTCTGGAGACATCACGGGATGGGAGGCGTACACTTTGGGACGCTGGGCTTGTGGGATCAGCCAGTGGCGCGTGACCGGGACGCCGGCAATGCGCGTGGCGTCCTCACCGAGGCTCTTCTCCCAGGCCGCGAAGTCGATCGTGCCGGGATAGGGAGTGAGCATCACGAACTGCGCAAACGCCAGTCCCGCGCGATCAGCAATGTCGGCGGTGGCCGCGAACGTGGACGGGCGATCGCTCGGAAGCCCGAAGATGAACGAGCCGAGGACATGCACGCCATGATCGCGGAATGTGCGCAGGCGCGTGACCAATGCCTCGCCAACGTAGTTGAAGCTCTTGTACACGTCCTTGAGGCCTTCCGGCGTGACGGCCTCTACGCCGACGAGTGCCCCTTTGATATTGGCCCGCCGCATGGCAGTCAGGAACGCAGCATCCTCCGCGGCCTCCATGGTGATCTGGGTGAAGAACACCATGTCCGACGGCAGTTGCGCCAGCCGGGCCATCAGCTCGAACCGCTCCGTGCGTAACGCTCGCAGTTGCTCGAGCCGCACCACATTGCCCTGGCGCTCCGCCATCGCGAGGTCGGTCAACGTCACCGGGTAAAAGTTGTCGTCGGCCAGCGCCACGAAACGGAACCCTCGTCGGCGGAGGTCGAGAATCTCCTCGATGACGACGTCCACTCGACGCTGTCGCGGCGCCTGACCATCGGTTCGCCAGACCGAGCAGAACGAGCAGTGCTTCGGACAACCGCGCACGGTCTGGACGGAACCCCACATGTAGCGTCCTTGAGGCAGCAGCTCCCAGCGCGCGGAGACGAATCGATCGGCATCGACACGTCCGGCCTCATAGACGGACTTCAGCGTACCGTGCGTCGCATCGCCGAGTACCAGTGGCCAGATGACGTCGCCGTCACCCTTGACCACGGCATGGGCGCCGCCCAGGCTGAGCGCCTCGTCGGGGTAGAGTGTGGCGTGGATGCCGCCGAAGATCACGACTGCCCCTCGGGCCCTCGCGAGGGTGCCGAGTTCGTATCCGCGAAGTGCATTGCCGGTGTGAATACCGACGCCGACGACATCGCCGGGTTGAACGGTGCCCACATCGAAGGGCTCCAGGGTTTCGTCGGTGATTAGCGGAGACCCATACGACGCCGGAGTCGCCGCACCTAGGACGAACAACCACCGAGGCGTGATCACGCCGACGCCAAATGACAGATGACTGGGATTCACCAGATGAACAGTCATATCGCTCGGCAACAGACGCGCTACCGGTCTGATCGCGGGGGCGTTAAACATGTTGAACGAACAGCGCGACGCCCGCCTAGATGGCCAGCAGTGACCAGTTGCCGCGACAGGTTAACCGTTCTTGTGCGTTTCGCGGCGATATTCCCGGAGCCATTGCGCGCTGACCGTGCCGAGATCGTCTTCACGAAGCGCGCGATGGCCGTACATCCAGATCCCTGACTGCGGCCACTCCAGACAGCCGAGGAGGTGAATCATGAGGCCAGTCTTGCGGCCCAGCCGGCGTTTTATGATTATACAGAAGCAGCGCGGCGGCGTGCGCCGGTCGCAGTCCGCCCTACAGGGCAGACAAAGCTAGACTGACCCCTGGTAGCGCGCGCCTACGTGCCAGACGCCGGCGATCTGGTCTGGTTGACCTTTGATCCGCAGGCTGGTCATGAGCAACGCGGTCGGCGTCCCGCCCTAAGGCGGTCGACGATTTTCGTTGCTATCGTCAACTCACCGAAAGCGATTGCAGCACCTCGGCATTGGTCATCAGCCCTGCCTGTGCGATCGCCAGCGCTTCGGGCACCGTTGTCGATCGGAACTCGTCGTTGCCGATCGCAGTTGTCACGCCTTGGCGTTTTAAGACGTCGAAGTTCCACCGGAGCACATCCACCTGCTCCCGCGCGTCAGGGATGGCATTCTGTCGGAGGACGTCACCGACCGTCGTGATCACGACTGTGCCCTGGCGTGTAGCCCGCCGGGCGGCGCCTTCCGAAATGCGATAAATGACCAGCCCTTTCGCCTTGGTGCGAACGGCCCAGACTTTCCTTCCCGGACGTGGGATGTTTCAACAAGTCGGCGAGTCTACTCCGCTCTGAGTACCACGTTTCGGGTCCAGTCGCGACGCTCGCCACCCGGGCAACCAGCATGCGAACGCGGCGACCCCCGAACTCGTCGCGATCACTGCTGCCATCGTTGCGGCGTCGGTCGGCTGGACGCCGAACAGTAGCGAGGCAATCATCCGGTTTGACGGCAAAGGCGCCCGCAACTCCGACGATAACGCCAATGACGGTGGCCTGGAGGCCCTGCTTCATCACCAATCCGATTACGCTGGAGCGAGACGCGCCAAGGGCCATGCGAACACCGATCTCACGCCGACGCTCTGTCACCATGTAGGAAAGCACACCGTAAGTACCAACCGTCGCCAGCAGCAATGCCAGCCCGGCAACCTCACCAAGCAGCTGCGCCAGAAGCCTCGACCGGCGAATCGATTCCGCGAAGACCTCGTCCATCTCCCGGAGGCGCACGATGGGGACCGCAGGGTCGACGTCCCGAACGAGTCGCTCGAGCGTCCGTGACAAGCCGGCCGGCGGCAGCGTCGTCCGCAGTACCACGTTCATCGTCGGCGGAGCCATCGCGAGCTGATCGAGGGATACGTAGAGTTCGGTTCCGGTCTCTTTCTCGACGCCGCCTTGCTTGACGTCCTTGGCCACTCCAATCACCGTATGCCAGGAGTTATCGCCAAAGCCAATCGCCGCACTGAGGTTGGGCCGCACACGCTGCCCAATCGGGTTACGCCCTTTCCAGATCCTGTTTGCCAGCGTTTCGTTGACGATGACAACTCTGCCTGGTGACGACGCATCGGACGGCTCGAAGCTGCGGCCCGCGACAATCGGCACCCCCATCGTCTCGAAATAGTTGCCCATGACGAATTGGTAGTAGTCGATGATCTCAACCGGACTGCCGTCAAAGGCGGTCTGGTTCTCGATGCGGGTAGGTATTGCTTCTGGAGAACGATTCGGCGGTAGACCCGACATGACGGCGGCCCCCTGCACGCCTGGTGCAACCCGCAGCTTGTCGAGAAGGCGTTGATACGCCGGAGCGCGCGTGTCGGGGTCGTATGGCTCTGCCAGCGTCATCGAGAACGTCACCAGGCGCGATCGATCGAATCCCGCATCGACGCTCGTGAGGTTGTAGACCGTTCGGATCAGCAAACCCGCGCCAATGACGAGCATCACCGCCAGCGCGACTTCGACGACAACGAGCGTGCGGCGGATGTGATGGCGTCCAGCGCCGCTGGCCCCTCGGTCCCCGCCCTCCTTGAACGCCGTCACGAGGTCATTAATCCGTCCCTGCGCGACGGGCGCGAGGCCGAAGAGCACGCCCGTCGCCATTGACACACCGAGCGCAAAGAGCAGGACGGACAGGTCGATGCCGATTTCACTCATCCGGGGCACGCTGGTTGGGTACGCGCGGATCAGCGCTTGCACGGCGACACGGGCGAGCCACAGGCCCAGCATGCCGCCGGCAACGCACAGCATCACGCCTTCGGTCATCGTCTGCCGGAGCAGCCGGCTTCGGCTGGCGCCAAGAGCCGCGCGGACCGCAAATTCACGACGACGTGACTCGGCACGCGCCATCAGCAGGTTCGCGAGATTCGCGCACGCGATCAGCAGGACAAACCCGACAGCGACTTGCAATATCCAAATCGAACGGCGGGCATCGCCAATAATCGCGTCCTGCACCGGCTGCATCTGAAGGGTGTGGTCTGCCGCGCGCGACGGACGATTCGTGGGGACATGACCGGACGAGCCGGTACGCTCGCCCCAGTTCTCGAGGAATGCGTTCAACTCTGTCTGCGCCGCCTGCGCGGTGACGCCGTGCTTCAGTCGCCCAATGACATGGAGGATGTGGAAGCTGCGGTTCTGACGAATAGCCGCAGGGAGCCCGAGGGGCAACCAAATTGCCGTGCGGTTGTCCATGACATCGATGCCGGATGGCATGATGCCAAGGATTTCGTGCGGCCGGCCATCGACATTCACGGTCTGTCCAACGAGTGGCTGTCCTCCAAAGACCGTTTGCCACAACTCGGACGAGAGAATCGCGAGCGGTGGCGCCAGGCCCCCGGCACGATCGGTTTCTTCCTCGCTGAAGAAGCGTCCCTGCGCCGGCTGAACGCCAAGCGTGTTGAGCAGATGGGCATCGACAGATATCGACCGCACGCGCAGAGGTCGACCGCCTGCCGTGAGGTTGACTTCGCCGGTCGTGTAGGCCCCACCCATGGTTCTGTACGCCCCCACCACCGCAAACGACTGATTGATCTGCCGGAACTCCAGGTACTCCTGCACTGAGAGCGCGTTCCCGGTCAATCCGAGCACCGGAAACTCCGTGGTCAGGTACATCAGCTGCTCGGGTTTGGGATAGTCGAGTGGACGCAGGATGACGCCGTTGACGATCGAGAAGATCGCTGTATTGGCGCCGATTCCCAGTGCCAGCGTCAGGAGCGCGACCACCGTGAACACGGGAGTGCGCCTGAGCATGCGGACACCATGATGCGCGTCGCGGGTCAGATCGTCGAGCCACGGCACGCCTCGCTGGTCGCGAAGAGCATCCATCGCTTGCGAGGTACCTCCGGCCTTGAGTCGCGCGGCGCGCGCGGAATCGGTGGCGTTCAGACCACGACGTCGCGCGTCTTCTGCGGCTAGTTCCAGGTGCAGCCGGAGCTCCTGTTCCAGGTCGCTGTCGCGCCGCCTTTGGAAGCAGGGTTCCCCAGAGACGGTGAATCCATTCGCGAAGGATGCGCATGCGATCTCCCTGCCTCACGCCTCGCCGTGCAGCAACGTGTGGATGATGCCCGCCATCCGGTTCCATGCATGCCTTTCCCTGGCGAGCTGACGCCGACCCGCCGACGTGACGGCGTAGAACCGCGCTTTGCGATTGGTCTCCGTGGTGCCCCAATTCCCGCGCAGCAGGCCACGCTGCTCCAGCCGCATCAGCGCCGGATAGAGGGTGCCCATATTGAGCTGCAGCGCGCCACCGGACACCTGCTCGAGGCGCGCGGCAATGGCGTAGCCGTGCAGCGGCCCGAGCGAATCCAGCGTCTGAAGGACCATCAGCTCGAGTGTGCCCTGCAGAACGTCGGCTTTGGATCGAGCGGCTTTATTAGACACGCCAATGGAATATCACTGCGAGCATTAGAACGTCAAATGAAATGACGAATGCGGTACCCTGACAGCCCAGTCGTCCTACGGAAAGTGCTCGCCCCTCGGCTGATGTGGCGCAAAGAAATGCCTCGCAGCGCAGGGTACGTCGTGAATCCCCTCAGGAGCAGTGTTGATGAGTTCGTGACTCAACCGGGAATCGAAACGCCTGTCGACCCGGTATCCAACGCGCAAAACGCACGGTCCGGGCGCTGTGGGAAACGGCATCGAGCTATCATTGCCCGTGCCCCTCAGCGTGTCTGCCGAGCTCCGAAAGGAGTTCGGGGAGATCGACATTTATCTTTTCGATCAACTCCTTCGTGGCCGATTCGACGGCCGGCGACGAATTCTCGACGCGGGTTGTGGCCCCGGCCGCAATCTTCCGTATTTCCTGAGACACGGTTTCGAGGTACGTATAGCAGACGCCGACAGCGGCGCCATTCGCGCGGTACGTCAGCTCGTGGCCGAATTGAATGAGGCGTTGTTGCCCGGCCAGATTCATTGCGGGCCGCTCGATTCGCTTCCGTGGGAGGACGCCTCAATCGACGCAGTCATTTGCAGTGCTGTTCTGCACTTCGCGCGTGACGAGCGGGAATTCGCGAGCATGCTCGAGGAGATGTGGCGCGTTCTGGCGCCTGGTGGTCTATTTTTCGCGCGGTTGGCCACGAGCATTGGCCTCGAGCGTCACCTTTCGTCCGCCGTTGGACGTGTGCTGCTCCCCGACGGCTCTGAGCGCTTCGTCGTCGACGAGCAGACGCTCATGGCTTGGACCTCGACTTTGGGTGGAACGCTCGCGGATCCGCTCAAGACGACGAACGTGCAAAACGTGCGATGCATGACGACTTGGGTAGTGCAGAAATAGCTCGCGACGAAGCGGTAACGGCTGCAAGCGCGACTCAGGTCGCGGCACGCGGGATCGTTAAGACTACGCTGACGTCGGACACGTAACGAGTAGTCGCGAACTGTGGAGGAAAGCAGTCCGCCGAGCCACCCGATCGTCGCCTGGGATCGAGGGATGGCGCAGTCGGAACCGATGTGATCGACTCACTACCAGCGAGATATCCAAGGCACGCGGCTGTTCTACGCATGTCGCGAGGCGCGATCCGATCAAGGTGTGTCGCCAGCGCGTCGCGGACCACTTCCTGGCAGCGACAGCTCGGAGATCGGTCGTCCTCCGGTCGTCCACGACGAAAATCCTGCGTTGAAAATGCGCGTCAGGTGGCTACAATGCGGATCGCAAACATGGCTGACCGATGTCGGTCAACGCCCAAATCACTGTGAGAATCAAAGACATGTCCAAAACTGCCGTGAAGTCCGGCCGCAAACGCGTCACCCCAGCTGGCAAGGGAGCGGCCCTCAAACCACTCAAGGAAGTGCTGTCGAAGTCCGCCCTGATCGCGCACCTATCCTCGCACAGTGACGTCGAGCCCCGTGGCGTTAAGGCGGTGCTGGCGTCTCTCGAGGCCACCATGGCCGCGGCACTGCACAAGAACGGCGCGCGCATCTTCATGCTGCCCGGAGTCTTCAAGGCGACCGCCGTGGCTGTGCCAGCCAAGCCGAAGCGCAAGGGCAAGGATCCGTTCACGGGTGAGGAGCGAATGTTTGCTGCCAAGCCCGCGTCGGTCAAGGTCAAGATCCGCGCGCTGAAAAAACTGAAGAATGCGGCAGTGTAGTCTAATTCTAGTGTCATGTTACTGAAGTAAGCGAAATAACTATCGCGACCTGGTCGTATTGCGTCGCCGAACTCCGCCTTCGTGACTTTCCGGCTGGCCAACACGGCTTGCGCACCAATCTCACACGGCAAGGTCGCCATCAGGAGCCCAACAAGACCGGCTCGGAAGTAGACCTTCATGCCATTTCCTCTCGCCCAGCGGTTAGCAGTACTCGCCCTTAATAGCCTGGAGCACGAACGTCGACTTCGGTGTACTTGTCTTTGAGGGCCGTGAACACAATGATCGCCCTCGCCTGTGCTTCCCCTGGATCCATGATGACCTCGCGAGTCGACGGCTCAAGCCGAACGAACCGTCGGCGGATGGCGGCGTGACATTCCCACGAGCGGCTTCGCGTCCTTGCCGTCGGAGTGCGCGCATGCGGTCGTACCGGCTGGGATCAGGCCGGCCGCGCAAAATGTACCGTAGACTACATTTGCCGCCAGACTGATGCCACGCCATCGTGACGTCGCTTCAGCCTCCGAGCTTCCGGGAGCCCACGAGCTGCCGTGCAGGAGCGTGACGATGCCGACCGCCGTCTCTGCCAAACATTCCGTTTTCAATGCGACGGTGCCCTCCGTCTGCGGCGGAGAGCAATGACCGTCCATCTGGTGAACCCAAGCCATCTGTCCTTCGGCGTTGGCGTGATCACGCCGCGCTGGCTGTTCGTGCTGGGCGCGGCCACACCGCCAGCATACGGACGGCCACGCATCGTCGATGAGACGCTCGAGCCACTCGACCTCGACACCGTCCACGCCGGCGACATCGTGGGGATTGGGATTCACACGGGAAATGCGCTGCGTGGGTATGAAATTGGTACCGCCGCGGGAGCGCGCGGGGCGACGGTGGTCTTCGGCGGCATACACGCGACGCTGTATCCAGACGAGGCGCATGAACGGGGCGGCGCGCACACCGTCGTCCGCGGCGACGGCGACGTGGTGTGGCCGCTGCTAATCGATCATGCCGTGCAGGGCACACTCCGGCGACGATACGAGGGTGGACGCGTGGACGCCGAACAGTTCGTCCCTGCGCGCTGGGATCTGCTACCGGAAGGTGGATACATGTGGGGTTCGGTACAGACCGTCCGTGGATGCCCGAAACATTGTTCGTTCTGCTCGGTGTGGCGCACGGACGGGCAGAAGCCGCGCCAGCGCGGCGTCGACAGCGTCGTGGCAGAGATTCTGGAGCTGCGCCGGCGTGGATTCCGCTTCGTGGCGCTCGCCGACGACAACTTCTATCCGGTCACGCTGACCGACCTCGCCATGGCGGAGCGGCAGGGCAACGTTGCCCGCCTCGAACAGCTGCGGTCGCTGCGTGCCGAGCGCTTCGAGCTGATGGCCAGGCTGGCGGAGCTGCCGCGCGACATGGTCTTCTTTACGCAGATTACGATGGAGGCGGCAGAGGACGAAGCGTTCCTCGATGCGATGCGACGCGCGAACATCAAAGGCGCCCTCGTCGGCGTAGAGGCGGTCACGCCCGAGGGGCTGAAGGACGTCTACAAGGGCTTCAACGAGGTCGGCGAGGCGTTGGTCCAGCGGCTCCGCAAATTCCGCGAGCACGGCGTGTACGTTCTCGGCTCGTTCATCTTCGGATTGCCGAGCGATCGGCCGTCCACGTTCGAGGCGACAGCAGATGTCGCCGAGCGCGCGGAGCTGGCCTTCGCTCAGTTTGTCATGCTGACGCCGTATCCAGGCACCATCGACTTCGAGGCGTGGGAGAAGAGGGTTGGCCCCGAGGCCAAGAAGGTGGCCGGCATTCCGGTCACTCGCCACTGGCTGATCCCGCAGGCAGATCGACCGAAGGTGTACGCGCCTCACCCCGTGATGACGCCCGACGAAATTCGTGCGCGCACGCAGGCTGTGTGGGATCGGTTCTACAGTTTCCGCCGCGTCTGGGAGCGCTCCCGGTGCACGCGCACGCTGCGTGCGCGCCTCGCCTTTGTGCTGATTTCGAAACTCTATCGACAGATGTACGCGAACACCGGAATCGCGACGGATAGCGCGCGCGTGAATCGGGCCAACCGTTGGGCGCGGCTCATCGCCCGGCCGTGTCGACGCCTGTTCATCGCGCGGCCACAGCCAGGGTTGCCGAGCGCGTAGACGGTTCTCTTCGTCATCCCCAGCTCTGACGCGTTAATACGACATCGCTGACGGCAGCGATGTCCACGCCATCAACGCCGGCCGCGAAGCAATCGACACACCATCGCCACGATCATTGTGGACGCCGCCGCGCCCGCGAGTAACCCGCTGAATCGCACGTCGACGAGCTGGCCGAGCAGCCCCTGTCCGGCAGCATTCGGCGCATTGGCGATGACCGTGAGACCTCCGCCCCCGCCCTGGACCACGGCAAGTGTGACCTCGCTGCTGAGGCTTGGAACCAGGATGGAAAGATACGTGATCAGCGCATTGTCGTGAGCGGGGTCGACGGCGCGGTGATCTACGTTCGCGTCAGCACGAAAGAGCAGACCGAGAACCTTAGCCTGCCGACACAGCTTCGCGCCTGCGAAGAGAACTGCCGGCGGCACGGCTTCGAGCTACTCCTTCCGTGAACCAAGGTGAGAGCGCCAAGACGACCGAGCGCAGCGAGCTGCAGAATCTTCTGAAGTACTGCACGCACAAGGCAAGGTCCACTTCGTGGTCGTGCACAACCGGATCCACAGACCCGCTCACGTTGTCAAGTTTGTCGCCGAGGCGAAGAATGGCGCCATACCGACGCAAGCCGTTTGGTATCAGCAAGCCGCTCAGTCCGGCTGCAACAATTCCGTCCGGGAGGACGACGTTGCGGACGCCGGACTCCACGCTCTCTCTGGTCATGTCGTGCCACGCGTCCAACGCGTGCGTCTTGCCAGAGTCGTAGTCATAGCGGCGACTCCAAGACGAGAAGCCTAGGTCGTCGCGGAGCGTCACCCGACATCCATCGGCGAGGATCGCGAACTCGTGCACGCGGAAATGAGCGCCGCCGGGACTGGCACCCGCCTCTTCCGGGGGCACGACCAACCATCCCAGGCGCGCGCCGGCGTGGGCGAAGCCGCCGGGAGTGGAACGCTCCTCTTCCGGGAGGTTGACGTCACACCAGGCACCGAGGGCCACGACTTCCGCGGTCATAGCGCGATCATAGCTCGCGGCCCGACAACGGCACGGCATCCCAGTCCCGGGCGACCGCGCTTCACTCGGGCCTCGCTCCACCAGCGAAGAGGACCTTCGTTCGGACGCGATGCGCAAGCGGTCGCAGCCGCCGGCCTCGCTCGAGTGCTGCGCGGCGCACCTCCGCCGCCGCGCGCATGTCCCACGTGTTCAGCGCGTCCAGCGCGGCCGCAGCCAGCGCTGCCCGAGGATGCACACCCGACCGGACCGCAGCAGTCGCTCCTCCGCCCCCTCGGTCTGCCCCGTCACAGCACCTACGCGTCCTGCGCCGACCATTAGGCATCGCCGCCTCGACAATATCCGCGATCGCTTCTTCTGTGTAGCTGGCCTTCAATGGCGGAGCGCCGAGTCGATGATTTGTCGGGCACGCGCGAGCATCGATCACGCGCCCTTGACGGTAGGACTCCAACGCCGCTTCAATCCCGGCCTCTTCGTCGGGCGACAACGCCGGCGCCTCGTCTTCGAGCGGCTCCAGGACGTAGCGGCCGGTCGGTGCACAAACTCCACTACACAGGAGGATGAGCTCACAGCACGGCAGAGTTCGCTCCCGCCCCTCGGTGCGCAAGAGTTCCCGAGCGCAATTTCTATCAAGTAACGGTTTGCCCGGTCGGGCATATTGGAGGCGGGTCGAGACGACAAGCTCCATGAGCCCCGTCACGAAAGCTCTGTGGTTCATCGAAAGCCATTTCGCCAGCGAGATCTCGTTGGATGACATCGCCAACGTTGCCGGTGTTTCCCGCTACCACATGACGCGAGCCTTTGGTGACATCACAGGGCATCCGATCATGCGCTATGTCCGGGGCCGGCGCCTGACGGAGGCAGCACGGTCCCTTGCAAACGGCGCGCGTGACATCCTCACCGTTGCGCTCGACGCGGGGTATGGATCGCACGAAGCCTTCACCCGCGCCTTTCGCGAGCAGTTCGGGATGACGCCCGAAGCCGTTCGCGAACAAGGACATCTTCAGAACATCAAAGTGCTGGAGCCCATCAAGATGGAAGAATCGGTGCGAGCGGTCGTCCCTCCGGTGCGCTTCGCGCGTGCGCCAGTGTTGCTCGTCGCAGGAATGGGACAGCGCTACACCTGCGAGACGAGCGCCGGAATTCCCGCCCAATGGCAGCGATTCCTGCCACATATCGGAACCATTCCCGGTCACATCGACAACGTCGCCTACGGCGTCCGCTGCAACATCGATGACGACGGCGACTTCGACTACGTCTGCGGTGTTGCCGTGTCAGGTTATTCGAAGCTCTCTTCCGAGTGGAGCCGCGTACGGATCCCGGCGCAGAAGTATGCGGTGTTCACACATAGCGAACACATCTCAACAATCCGGAGCACGTGGGCGACGATTTGGAGCAAGTGGTTTCCGGAATCCGGCCACGAGCTCGTGGATGCCCCGGACTTCGAACGTTACGGCGAAGGATTCGATTCGAGGACCGGCATCGGCGGTCTTGAGATTTGGATTCCGATCAAGTGAATGGCGAGGAGCACGATCATGACCAAGCAGATTCTCGATTTCTACTCTCGCGCCGGCTCGATCACTTCACCGGGCGCATACGCTCGCGCTCTGGAGCAACTGCCGGATGATATCGAGTCGCTGGTGCGTATCGTTCAGGGGCTGATCATTCATGAATTTGTCGCCGAGCCGTTTTACGGCATTACGATTTCTGCGGACCGCAGACAAGAGTCACACATACGGCCCGTAGAACGGATGCTCGAGCGTATCCTCATGCTCGATGATCGTCCCTTGAGTGTTGCCAGGGCCCCAGAGCGGCGTTTGGTGGGCGTGTGCCGGCATTTCATGGTGTTGCTGCTTACCATGCTGCGAGCGAAGCGCGTCCCGGCGCGAGGGCGATGCGGCTTCGGTGCGTACTTCAATCCGGGATATTTCGAGGATCACGTCGTCTGCGAGGTACTGGAATGCAGCGGAGGGACGGTGGATGCTCGCCGATCCGCAGTTCGATGAGGTCTGGTGCGAGCGGCTGCGCATCCGCCACGACGTGCTTGACGTCCCGCGAGATCAATTCCTCGTTGCCAGCGAGGCTTGGACCCGGTGGCGCACAGGTAGGGCCGATTCGCAGCAGTTCGGCATCGTTCAGGGCAACCTGCGGGGATCGTGGTTTCTTGCGGCAAACCTGATACACGACACAGCTCTGCTGAACAAAGTCGAGACGTTGCGGTGGGATGCGTGGGGCGCCGTCCCACGTGCAAACCAGCCGTTGCGACAGAACGACCTCGAATTCTTCGATCAAATCGCGTCACTCACACGTGAGCCAGACCAATCCTTCGAGAGCATCCGCGCTTTGTACGAACAGGATGAGCGGGTGACGGTTCCTGGGGCGGTGTTCAACTCCGTGTTGAACAGAACGGAAACTGTGGCAGGAGTAACCACTGCGATGACGCTCTGATTCTGCGCACGCGCTTTGGTCGCCCCTTCAGTCGTGCCGAACACGGCAGGCCGGACCGTCGTTTGGCGAGACTTCGCGACATCCCTGGCCCGCAGGAATGCCGAGCGCAGCCAGAGATGGCAAGAGGTCGCCGAAAACGGGTGACCTCTTGCTCCAAGTAAAGCTGGTTACGGGGGTCGCAACCTGCGTCATTTGGAGTTCGCTTGGGCAGCAGCGTAAGTTCCTCATGTGGGCAGCACGTCTTTGCGAGTGATCCAACACCAGGAGTGCTCGTACGACATACGTTCACGGCTTGGGAGGGGCCGATGGCCGATCGCACGCGTCATGCCGAATTCCGTGAAGGGGTGGACGCCAGCTCCAGTCGACAGGGGCCTGTGAAAGCGCTCCCAGCTATTGCGTCATCACCGTGGAAGGGCTTTGGATCCGAGAGCCGCTATGACCGATGTCTCCTGAAACGCTAGCGATGCCGCATTCGGAATTCCGTGAAAGGGTGCTGCCAGCTTCGCGCGCCAAGAGCTGATGAAGGCCACTCGGTGGCCTCGTGGACGAGTGGAATACTGCTCGCCTGACTGAAGACTCTGTGACGTTCGCGGTCGACGGAGACGCCGATTTGGAGCGATTGACCAGGTTCCTGGGCCCCGTGCTGCTTCGCCCGTTGAACAGGCGCAGGGAGGCGAAGAAGCTCAAGATCGCCGCTCCCAATGGAGTTGATGAGCAGCGGTATGTCCGCATTGGCGGGATCGATCAATGGATGACGATCCGTGGTGAAGACCGCGACAATCCCGCGCTGCTCTTCCTGCATGGCGGCCCGGGAGCAGGACATACGATGTTCAACTCATTGACGCGCGCGTGGGAGAGACACTTCACGATCGTTCAATGGGACCAACGCGGATCGGGGAAGACGCGACGGAAGAATGGGCCGCTCGTGGCGCGCGAGCTCACGCTCATGCGGCTCGAAGAAGACGGCCTTCAAGTCGTCGACTACGTCCGGTCATATCTGAACCAAGAGAAGATCGTCCTTGTCGCGAGTTCGGTCGGTAGCGCGTTTGGCCTGGCGATGGCCAAGCGCCGGCCCGATCTCTTCGTGGCGTATGTGGGTACCGACCAGAACACCAGCCCTGATGCACAGGGGCTTTCATATCAGCTCACGCTCACATCGCTTCGCGAATCGGGTCAGTGGAGAGGAGTGAGAGCTGTCGACCGAATCGGGCCGGATCATGCTCGCTGGACGAGAGCCGAGTTCGATGTGTTTACGCGCTGGGCGATCAAAGCTAACCCGAAGATCCCGGACATGGTCATGGACGTCGTCTTTCCGGCGCTCATGAGCTCGCCGGCGCACACCATGCGTGATATGAGGGACCTCTCGGCGGGAATCGCTCAATCACTCGAACAGCTGTATGACGAACTCGTGTCGTTCGACGCCCGCAAGCTGGGCATGGAGTTCGAGCTGCCATTTTTCATCTTTCAAGGTGACACCGATGCGGTCACGCCAACGGCGAAGGCGAAGGAGTACTTCGACGAGGTCCGGGCGCCCCACAAACAGTTCGTCCTCATCAGAAACTGCGGGCACCTGGCAGCCTTTTCGCGTCCGGAGCAGTTTCTCGATGAGCTCGTGCAGCACGTTCGCCCGTTCGCGCGTTCCAAGTAACGGTCAATGGCGACGCCAAATCGAGGCATGGCCCGAGTTCAATCTGTTCACGGGCGGCTTCGTGCTGAGTCGCCTTCCGGCGGATTCGCCGCGTTTCAAAGAAGGATTGGAATGGCAGTGGCGCACCCTGGATGTGTGCGTTCAGGAGCGCATCGATCGCACGAACCCGGCACGGAGACGGATCACTTCGTAGCGCGAGCGGCCGGTCGCACACGATACACGGTCTTTGCCAGCATCGCTCCCTTGAACGGCGTCGGTTGTCGAAGAATGACCACCCTGACGCCATCCTTTTCTCGCCAGAGAACGTCGTGCCCGTCCGGGGTGGTGCTGCCGTTGAGTAACGCCTCTTTGAGTTCGTGCTCCGAAATCCCGTCTTCGACCATACGTGCCTGCGCGTGCCTGCTCACCGCCACATTGCCCAGACCGGGAACGTCGGGAAAATAGTGCTCCATGTGCCCCCCAAGCCCGATTGTTGTCGTTCGCCAAGACTCGGAACCTCGCGGCACGAAGACACTTCCGGCACCGGCTGGCAGGCTGTCCTTGGCCATGGTCGCCCGGCTCGTGCGAGGACTTCGACTCGTCGCTCTCTTCGTTGGCGGACATGGTGCCGTCGCACTCGAGAACCTCGCCCTTACTGGCCCGGCGCCTCCGGCAGCTGATACTCAGGATGGCTGAAGCCAACCCGCTCTGGGGCGCGCACCTTCCTTCAGAACCATGTCGGCGCGCTGGTGGCGGTCGATTTCTTCACCGTACCCACGATCACCTGTCGCGTGTTGTTCGTCTTCGTCGTCCTCGCACACGATCGTCGGCGGATCCTGCACGTCAACGTCACGCCGCATCCCACGTCGACGTGGACGCGGCAGCAACTCCGCGAAGCGTTCCCGTGGCATGTGACGTCTCGATTCCTGCTGCATGACCGGGACGCCATCTTCGATGTCGCCTGCCGGAGCACCGTCGCCGCCCTGGGCCTGACGGAGGTTCGCACCGCCCCGCGGTCGCCCCGGCAGAATCCGTTCGTCGAACGGGTGATCGGCTCGATTCGGCGCGAGTGCCTCGACCACGTCATCGTGCTCGACGAGCGGCATCTCCAACGCCTCCTCCGCGACTACCTCGGGTATTACAACGACGTTTCATACTGCCCCACCTCGCTATGTGCTTGAAAGGCTCGAAAAACTGAGGGGTTGCTGGTGAGCGTCTGGTATTGCGACCTGTTGCGTGCGACGCCGGACGCGAGCGACAAAGGTGGCGGCCGCTTCCGTTTCGAGCCCATGCCGGTGAAACACCCAGGGACTATCGGCCAACGGATGCTGCGCCTCGATCTCGCCTCGCTCGACCGCCAAGCGAAGGGTTCTGGCACTGACGCCGAGCCGGTGCGCGGCTTCCGTCAGATTCATCCAGCCCTCTGACGCCCGCCGATCACCGTCGTAACAGGCGATCTCGTGGTACGTGCGAAGCGCGGTCACCCGTTCCCGTGTCCACCGATTCCCGCGTCCGGTCAGCAGACCGTTGCGATTCAGCGTGCTGGCCAGTACGTCGTCGGAACAGATACGTGCCAGCACACGAACGGCCTCAATCAGGTCCTTCGGCGTCTGGGCGCTATTCTGCCCACGACGTCGTCGGGGGATTCGCAGTTCGGTATGGACACCGCCTTGCCAATGAATGAGCAGGATGACTTCGCCGGCGTCCGCATCCACGTCGACCACGACTTCGTGGATCACGGTGCGGAGCAGGCGCTTCTTCACCCGCACATCGGCATGGGGACCATGCCAGACGGCCTCCAGGTCCGCCGCCAGCCCGGCAAACTCCTCGCGCGTGGGGGGCGCGACATCCGGTCGGCGGTGGTGCTGCTTGAGACGCTCCTCGATCTCCAGGACCCGCTGCAAGGCCTGATTCCAGCGTCGCTCCAATTCATCCGCGACTAAGCGATTCTCTGGATCTGTTGCATCGTATTGCTTCTGCGCCCGCTGCGCGGCGTACCGTGCGGCCTCCAAGTCTCGGGTCCACGCCTGCCGCACCTCGTCCTGTTGGCGCGAGGCATCGTCGCTGGCGACCACCGCCGCGTCAATAGCCGCGGGTTGCACGACGCGGAGGACTTCTGTGGCCATGGCGGTGTCGACTATTCGCCCGCCAAAGGAAATGCAGCGTGGTTCACCGTTGTCCAGCGCCCCACGATGGCAGGCATACCGAAGCACGGTGTGCGCGTGGCCAGTGTACCAGACGGTCAGCCGGCGGCCGCAGCGTCGACAGCGCAGCAGTCCGGCCAGGAGCGCCGGCCCCTTCGTCGCGGCGCCGAGGCGTCCCCATCCTCGCACGTTCGCCGCCATCGCCTGCTGGATCCGTTCAAACTCGTCCCAGCTCACATAGCCTTCATGGGCGTTGGGAATCAGCACGAGCCAGTGCTCACGGGGTTTGCGTCGAGACACGGCGCGCGGTTCACCCTGTTCGTAGTGGAGCGTCCGTTCGCTCTTCCCGTACGCGTATGCCC
This sequence comes from Vicinamibacterales bacterium, assembly GCA_963840865.1. GTDB lineage: Bacteria > Acidobacteriota > Vicinamibacteria > Vicinamibacterales > Vicinamibacteraceae > CAWJAP01. The sequence continues at coordinate 48,339 of CAWJAP010000012.1, read as the reverse complement.
CGCCGTACACCGGGCTACTGAGAAAGCGATACAGCATGCCGTAGGACGGCCGTCGCCACGTCAGTTCGCCGGACGCCGGCCGAACGGGCAGTTGCAGCCCGTGCTCCAGAAACCACCACAACGTTTGGCGCACCGTGCCCAGTTCGCCAAACTTCCGAAACACCAGCGTAATGGCCTCCTGGACGCGGCGATCCGGATCTTTCTCGAGATGGGGCGCGTCGGTTTTCAGATACCCAGCCGCGGCCGCCACGAGGAGCTCCCCGCGTCGTGCCTTCGCCCGCCGCGCTTCCACCGATCGCTGCCGCAACAGGTCCAGTTCGTATTCGTTCAAACTCCCTTTCAGTCCCAACAGCAGACGATCGTTGCTGTGGCGTGGGCTGTACACGGTATCGAGATCGATCAGCACCGTGTCCACGACCCGACAGACCTCGACCAGTTGCTGCCACTCGCGGCTATTTCGGGCGAAGCGGGAGACCTCGCGAGCGGCCACCGCACCGACCTGGCCCATACACACCTCCGCCACCATGCGCGCAAACCCGGCCCGCGTCACCAGTCCCGCGGCGGACCGGCCCAGGTCGTCATCCACCACGTCGACCTCCCGCCACCCGAGCTGCTGCAACCGCTCCTGCATCGCGTACTGCAACCGCTGGCCCTCCAGGTTATGGTGCACCTGGTGGACTGACGATTGACGGATGTACAAAATCGCTTTGCGCGCCTGATGATGTGGCTTGATCTTGTCACTCATCACGCGCCTCCTGCGCCGGGCCGGCCGCGACCACGCCGTCGACGTGCCCGCGCAGCAGCCGCGCCAGCAATCGGATCGTCTTCGCTTGGATCTCGGGCGGCAACGTCTGAAACGACGGACCCGAGGGGAGGGGACGAAACAGTGTCGGCTGCGAGAGTCGTGGGGGGATCACGGACCGGAGCATCAGCACCTCCTGCCGCAGGCAAGGAACGATGCTGGGCTTGTAACACACCACGTGAATCACACCGGGCCATGGCCCGAAGCAAAACCTGCAATGCTCTCAAGGCATCGCAGTTGACCCTTGGAACGGTCAGTACACGCAGTCCACCACACGCGGCCGGCTCAAACATCCACGTCGGTACTTCTCGCGAGAGACGATTCCGCTCCTCCTCGAGACCGCACCGACAGACGGAATGCCCCTGCTTGACGAGCACCTCGTAGACGGCGACCGCACGACCGAACCATGGATGGAATGGATAGCGGACTTCCCGTAACTCAGTATTGTGTGTGTTGGGTTGTCGACTTCTACCATCGGGCGCGTACGCACCTGGCGCTCGATAAGGACACTCCCGAGTCGCGGCCGGTCGATGCCGCCGCTGAACGTCGGATCGTCGCCGTACCACAGGTCGGTGGCCTACATCATCGCTACGAGCGCCGCGCCTCGTGAACCCCCCGCCGGATCCTCGAACCACCCGGCCGTGTCCCCCGTGAGGACCAAGGAGTGTCGATCGCGGATACCTTACGGTCGCTGCGACTCGTCGTCGGCGAGAATGACACCTTCAGAAGGCCCGTTAGGCTCGTCGTTTCGCACGCGCGCTGCATGCGCATACGATCGCAGAGGGCGAACGGACGTCCGTCTCCGAGTTTTGGCGAGCGACAAGTGCTAGAAGCTGTTGCCCGCCACGAGTTCCTTCCACGAGAGCGGCGACTCGTGCTCGTACTCGCGCCAGTTCGCGATCTTGCCGGTCACGATCCGCACGATGACGAGGCCGTGGGTGCGAATCTCGTATTCGAACGTGTATTCGCCGACTCCGATCTGCGACTCCTCGTCAAACACCAGATGATGCCACTCCATCCGCATGGCACGTGGCCGACCCTTCGGCCCGCCGAAGAATTCGTATAGCGCCGCCCGTCCACTCCGGATGCGCGGATTCGGCGGTGACGAATACCGCGCGTCGTCTGTGAAACAGTCCACGGCACGCTGTGCGTCGTTCCGGTTCCAGCCGTCCGCGACCGTCTGCATCAGCGTCCGGAAGCTCGCGGAGGACAGGCGCTTCGACGTATCAATCGACGCGCAAGACCGAAACGCTACGGCTGCAGGCGGTGTCTGCGGACGCTCGGCGTTGATCGCGTGTTCGCCACTCGACAGCATCGCCACCATCGCGGAGAGCACGAGACTCTGCCGCCGACAACCTGTCGTCGTCATTACACTCGTCATCATGGTCGTCATCACGGTCGTGATCGCCTTGTCGGCACTATATTACAGTCGGCATGGGCGTGCGGCAGGTGCGCGTGCCGTGGGCGGAAGCCCGGAGCCGGTTTACGCAGCTGATGGAGCGGCTGATCATCGACTTGATCCTCCAGTGCAGCACCGTGACGGGGGCCTGCCGCATCGCCGGGATCAATTGGGATGAAGCCTGGGGCGTGATGGACCGCGCAGTGGCCCGCGGGCATGCCCGCAAGGAGGCCCGACCGATTCGCTACGTCGGCGTCGATGAGAAGGCGTTCCGCAAGGGCCATCGCTATCACACGATCGTGTGCGACCTCGACCGCGCGACGGTTGAGTACGTGGCCGAGGATCGACGCCTCGAGAGCCTCGGGGCGTACTACGACCAGCTCACGCCGGCCAGCGAGACGCGTTGGCTGGCGTGGCGATGGACATGTGGGAGCCCTACATCCAAGCGACGCGGACGCGGCTGCCGGACGGGGACGGCCGCATCGTGTTCGATCGGTTCCACATCATGCGGGAGATGACCAAGGCCGTCGACAAGGTGCGGAAGCAGGAACATCGCGCGTTCCTCCGTGAAGACGGCGATTCGCCGTTGACCAAGACCAAGTACCTCTGGCTGTTCAGCGAGGAGCATCTGCCCGAGCGCCACGCCGAGGCGTTCGCCGCGGTACAGGCGCTCGAGCTCGAGGTCGGCCGGGCGTGGGCGATCAAAGAGGGCCTGCGGACGCTCTGGACGTTCCGACAGGGCGCCGCGGTCCGGCGCTTCTTCGATCACTGGTATGGGTCGGCGATCCGATCACGCCTCGAGCCGGTGAAGAAGGTGGCCCGGATGATCCAGCGACATCTCGACGGCGTGCTGCGCTTCGTGAAGCATCCGATCACCAACGGCGTGGCCGAAGGCCTCAACAGCAAGATCATGAGCATCAAGCGCAAGGCCGGGGGCTTCCGGAACCCTCAGAATTTCACGACGGCCATCTACTTTCACTGCGGAGGACTCGACCTCTACCCACGCTGATCCCGGAAGAGGCCATTTTCGAAGCTGCTGACGCAGTTGTGCGGACCAAGACCCTGGCGCGGATTCGGGTCCCCAGCGGGATTCGCGCCTTCGTTGGATGTTGGGTGGGCCGATCTCGCCGGCTGGCGCCTGATTCCAGGGCTGTTCGACGCCCTCCCGCCGAATGACGCGAACAACTTGACAACGCCCAGCTTCCTGGCTGATTAGAAGCTGGTCTTCATGGCGAGACGTGCGCCTGTTATCCCCTGGAATGACGCCCGTGTTGCCGAACGCACCTCTCGCCACGGACTGCTTGTCGAGGAGGTTCACGACGTTCAGCTGCGCGCCGATGCCGGCTGTGCTGCCAGAACAGGCCAAGATCGGCATCCCAGCGTTGAGCTTCGACGCGCCACTGTCGACCGGGTTCCCGATGGAACGATCGATGCATGGTGGTCCAGTGGCGGGTGCGCGAAACGGGAGTATAAGTCGGTGTCGAGGATAGCCGAGGGTCAGCCACCCATCCACGATCGACCGGCGTCTGGCGCCCAGCGCCGATTTGGAGTACGGGCCCAGCTCGTCGTCCTCCTGCGCCTGAAACCCCGTGAGATCGGGTCACTCCTGGTGCGAGCTTACAACGACTGGTCCGCAGATGACGCTGCGCGTCTCGGGGCCGCGCTCGCATACTACACGCTCTTCTCCATTGCACCCATCCTCGTCGTCGTAACAGGCATTGCGGGCCTCTTCATTGGTCAAGCCGCGGCGCGAGGCGAAGTGGCACCGTGGCTGGTACGGTTGCTCAGCCCCGAGGGCGCACAGGCGGCCGAGCTGATGTTGAAACAGAGTGCCAGCCCCGCCGGCGGCTTCATCACGACCCTCGGTGGCCTGATAACGCTGTTCCTCGGCACGTCGGCGCTCGTCAACGAATTGCGGCAATCGCTCAACCGGGTCTGGCGCGTGCAAAGCGCTCCTGCCGAGAACACGAGTATGCTCGCGGCCTTCCGTGGAATGTTGAGCGTCCGGCTCTATGCGTTCGTGCTCGTGATCGGCGCGGGCCTCCTGGTCCTGCTCTCGCTCGTGGTCAATACCATGGTCGCCGCCGCGGGCACACACTTCCAGAGCTGGCTGCCCGTGCCCGAAGCGGTGCTGCAGACGGCCAACTTCATGGTCAGCTACGCATTGATGGCGACGATGATCACCCTGGTCTACAGGGTGGTGCCCGACGCCGACGTGGCGTGGGGCGACGCGTGGGTGGGCGCCCTGGTCACCGCAGCCTTCCTCACGGTGGGTGGAATGCTACTGTCGACGTTCGTGGGCAAGGCGGGCACGTCCGTGTACGGCAGCGCCGCGAGCGTGCTCGCGCTGCTCGCGTGGGTATTCTATTCCGCCCAGGTGTTCTTTTACGGTGCGGAGCTCACGCGAGTCTTCGCCAACGACTATGGCGGACGTATCGTGCCGCATTATCATTCCGTGCGCAGGTTTCTCCCTGCACGGCCTTAGAGGTCTGGCTGGTCAGAGGGCCTGGCCGATGCTGAAGGAGAAGCGGCCTGTTCGCTCGCCAGGGCGCCGGTCCAACACGAACCCGTATCGCCTCCCAACAAGAACCAAGGTGTCCGCACACGGAGGCCCACACCAGCCGACTCTCGCAGAGCGGCGAACGAGAAGTCGGAGACTCTCGGCAGAGGTCCGTTCGGTCGGCGGACTCGGCGGGCTGAACACGATCTGCGGCATCGGCGCGACACCCAACCTGACCGTCACGATTGACGGCTGCGATTTCGGCGTGCCCAACTCGGTGCTGCCCGATGGCCGCACGACCTCGGACACGTAGGGAGTTGCGCGGCCGGCGCCAGAAACCACGGGCACTTCATGCATTGCGTCGCCCGCCTGACCATTGCAGCGGTCGAGCCGGGGCGATTACCGGGAAGCAGAAGGGCGCGATCCAGCGCTGCGCCGGGCAGGCTCGCCTCCCCTGAACCGCCACCTCCCCGCGCAGGGCCTCCGCACGGCCTCGACGCGGGTTCCCCCAGCAGGCAGCCCGCGGTCGCGGTGCGGCTCCGACGCGCGTTGTACAATCCGGCGCGCGTCGGACGCCGCTCTCAGGGTCCCGCGGCGCGGTCGCGGGCGATCGGCGGCGAGGGCGAGGCGAGGTCCGACGCGTCACGCTCGACGCGCGCTGAGCGCCGTCTCGCGAGACCGTCTCCACTTTCACGCGCCGGCTTAGCTGGCAGGAGTAGAATCCGCCACGGATCGAACAACAGTCGAGAGGCTCTGACCAGCGTCGTTGTAAGAGAAAGGACAAACGCCATGGTCCGCAGACTCACCGTTGTTATCGGAGTGGCGATGTCGCTGGTGGTTGCGCGGGACGCGTCGGCGGACCCCATCACTCCTGTCGACCTCGATTCGTGGGTGGGCGGTTCGAGCGTCAATATATTGAACTTCGACTGGTTCCTCCGCGTCAGAGACGCCCCCGCCGCCCCCCGAACACCGTGGGTATCATGTTTAGCGACGTGTTGTCTGACGGCACCCGGTACACCTATGTGCACAGGGTGACCCCCTTCCTCGATAACAACGACCGCTTCGCCACTCAGTTTAGCGTTGGCGGCTTCAACGGAATTGCCGGGTGGAGCTTCTCGGACGCCCTTCGCGCCGGAGGTACCGGGACCGATCGCGATTTCCTTATCGACAACGTCAGTGGCCGGTTGAATTGGTTTACACAGTTCACAACCACGCATGAAGGTGCGGGCTGGGATGCGGCCGAGCCGATCACGTTCTTCTTTGTCTCTACCCGACCTCCGTTCTTCACGCTGACGCCTCCGAGCGCGGAGGCGATGCCCTACAGCCTGTTGACGGACGAAGTGTTTGGCACAGCGCAGAGCTTAGCTCCAGTGCCAGAACCAGGATCGATCGTGCTGTTCGGATCCGGGCTTGTGGGTCTCTATGCGGTCGTACGCCGACGTCGAAGTCCAAAAGGGTAGCTCGACGCGGACCCGTCGCAATGCCCTTCCTTTCAACGCCGTTCGACGAGTTGACTCCTGACTACTCACCCGACGGCAACCGACTGACGTTCGGGTCCACGCGTTCGAGGCACACAGGAAATCTGGATCGCGAACGCGGATGGCTCGAGCGCGGCACAGTTGACGTCCATCGGTGGAGCGCGGTGCTCGAACCCGCGCTGGTCGCCGGACGGTCAGACGATCCTGTTTGATTCGGACCGCGAAGGATCGGTCGACCTGTATCTGCTTCGACCGGACACGCGCGAACTGCGTCGCCTGACCGACGACCCCGCCGACGAAGTCGAGCCACGATGGTCGCGAGACGGTCGCTGGGTCTATTTCGGATCGAACAGGACAGGGCGACACGAAGTACGGAAGATGCCCGCGAGTGGGCGTACGCTGTTGTATTCGACGATTGAGCGCGCCGGCATTAATCTCATGCTGATTGACCGGTTTCGATGAGCCCGCGCCGGCTGCTGAAGGTCCGTTCTGGGCTCATTCCCGATACAGCGTCGCCAAAGGCACATTCACGCCCTTCACCCATTGATGCCAGGTCGTGGCCTCTTCCATTTCGGTCGACGGGCCGGGGGCGCGAGCTTGACACTCGGAACCGCCCTCACGCCGGGTTCGGCGCTCCCCACAGGGCGTGCGCTCACGGTGAATGCCCGTCTGGACGCCCGAAACGCCCACGCCTTCGTTTACTGGTCCCGCCTCCTCGCGGTCGCCTGCGCGACTGCTGTGGCCACCTCCTGCATACCACCATCCTGGGCAGCGAGCGCCTTGCTGCACCCGATGCGGCGTGCTGTCGAACGGCGTCCGTCGAGTGCCCAGGACGCCGAGTTCACCGGGGTCGGGATCTCGTTGAGAGGGTGGCGATTCCGCGCGGCTGGCGAGAAGCGCGGGAGCTTGGTCTATCTGCACGGCGTCGCAGACAATCGGACATCGGCCATTGGTGTTGCGGAGCGTTTCACCCGGCGAGGTTTCGACGTCGTGGCGTACGACAGCCGTGCCCACGGCGAGTCAGACGGCCACTTCTGCACGTACGGGTACTACGAGAGGGCGGACCTCAGCCGCGTTCTCGACACGATCGCCAGCCGGCCGATCGTCGTGATGGGAGCATCGTTGGGCGGGGCGGTGGCGCTGCAGACGGCGGCCGAGGATTCCCGAGTGGCAGCCGTGGTGGCGGCGGAGACTTTCTCGGACCTGTCGACCGTGGTACGCGAGCGGACGCGCTTCGTTCTTCGCGACCGCACGCTTCGGGAGGCTCTCGCAATCGCCGAGCAACGGGGCTCGTTTCGCGTCGCCGACGTGAGCCCCGTCAACTCCGCCGCACGGATCAGGGTGCCGGTCCTCCTGATCCACGGCGCCCATGACACCGCAACGCCACCGGAGCATTCCCGCCGCGTTTACGATGCGCTTCGCACGACGAAGCGGTTCATTCTCGTGCCCGATGTCGGCCACAATCAATCGTTGAATGAGGCGGTGTGGCAAGAGATCGAGGAATGGATTGACGCCACGCTGAGGGAAAGCCGAGCCAAGAGCGAGATTCGCCGGCGGCAGAACGACGGCGCGGATGAACGGAGCCGCGACGAGGGTGGCGAGGTGGGAACACGATAGACACACCGTCGGGAGATCGATCTCAGAGAGACCTCACCGTTGATGCCGTTGCGCGATGTGAAGGGGGTCTGTCCAAATGCGAACTGCTTCAGCCGTCGTTGGGACTGTCCTCGTGCTTGCTTCCGCCCTCGGCGCGATCGCGCCTCCTCTGAGGGTCGCGCGAGAACCCTTGCAAGCGCAGACCGCTGAGCAAGAGCTGCGGGTGCTCAATGAAGGCTGGTCCAAGGCCCTGATCGCTCGTGACCATGGCTGGTTCGAGCGCCACATTGCGGACGAGTACCTCGCAACCGACCCGGACGGTGTACCTCTGGACGAAACCCGAGTTGCTGGACAGCCTGAAATCCGTCGACATCGCCGTCGCCCCACACGTCATGGACGAGATCAGAATCCGGGCATACGGGAACGTTGGCGTCGTGTTCGGGCGGAGCACAGCCACGAGTCGTCGCAGAGAGAGCACGATCGGGCAGTGGCGCTACACGCACGTGTGGGTGAAGCGGAACGCTCGCTGGGCGTGCGTCGCTGCGCATATGTCGAAGGTCGCCAGCGACCGGACCGGAGGGCGTCACATCGGAGCCCCGTTCGATCTTGTCGATTGCCCCATCACCCCCCGGCCCTCGCCCGCGTCTGTCGCGAACAGCTCTCACTTGCGGCTGTGGCAATCGACATGCTGATGTGCGAGCTCGAGGCGCGCCACAACCTGGACGGACCGGTGACCTGCCGGTATTCCGCGCGGTCTGGCGAGTGGCGCAGCCGGCGGCCCGTAAACCGTTGGCGACTGATCGTTACTGACCGCCATGGTGGAGCTGTTTTCGCACGGAGCGGGCCCGCTTGACACAACGCGTAGCGAGGCATAGTATGACGATGTATGAACGCCGAGACGCTCAAGGGTCATCTCGACCTGCTCTTGCTCGCCGCTGTGCAGCCGGGACCGATGCACGGCTACGCGATCGCGGAAACGCTGCGCGTTCGTAGTAACCGCACGTTCGACTTGCGCGAAGGCACGCTCTATCCGGCGCTGCACCGGTTGGAGCGCGCCGGACTCCTGTCGAGTCGATGGTCAGAAGTCAACGGTCGTCGCCGGCGCGTGTATCAGCTCACGCGACAAGGCCAGCAGGCGCTTGCCAAGCGGCATGGTGAATGGCGCGACTTCGCTCGGGCCGTTCATGCGGTTGTGGAAGGTCCCGCATGAGGTCTGTGCGCCTCGACGCGTATTTGTCACGACTCGAGTACCAGTTTCGAAAGCATGGACTCGTCGGCACAAGGATCGCCGACGAAGTGCGTGAACATCTCCTGGATGCTGTGGAAGCCGGCCTGCGGCGAGGGTTGTCGGTCGATGCCGCGGAAGATGAGGCATTCGTCAGGTTTGGTGCGCCAGAAACGGTTGCGGCGGGGTTTGCCAGCGAGGGGTATCGCATGTTGAAGTGGGTCGTCACCGTTCTGTCCAGAGTCGGCTCCCTCCTACGCGGAAATCCACCGCATCCGGTCCATTTTCATGATGTGGCCGCTCCGGCACGCCATCACTTCGCTCTTCGATTGAAGCGCCCGTATCGCAATCGGTTCGGCCGGATGTCAGCCGACGAGCAGAAGCGATTCATCGCCCAGAAGAGTGAGCGCGGTGAGGACGTCAGTGCCTTTGCCAGTGATTCGCACGAACGTCTCGCGCTTTTTCTGGGAGAATTTGGTCCACGAACGTTTGGTTCTGGCGGAACCGTCGAGTCGCTCACTCTTCTCGAAGACACTACTGATTCGACCAGTTGCGGGGGCAGATACCTGGTGGCGTTCGCTAGCGGGGCCAAGATGATTTGGACGGTTGCACTGAGCCCAGACGGCGCCGTTTCTTTCGACGGCACATGGTCTCCCGCATGATCACACTGTCGAACGTCGTGCAGCGACGCACATTCCTTCTTTGAGCCGCGACACCACCATCGCCGGGCGTGGAGCGCACCGCCTGAACTCCGAGCCAACAATCGATCCTGAGTAATGCCGTAGTGTTGAGGAAGGCTCCGTACCGTCGGCCACTCGGCAGGCGGCAGCGCCTCCTCACTCGCCCCTTCCAGATCGTCCTGATCTGATTTCGCGGGAGGATTGGGGCAATGTTCATGCGGGTGAGTCGCGAGTGCGCCCACCACGTGCGCCCACCACCGTCGGTCGTCGCTCCGTCATTTTCGAAGCTGCTGACGCATTTGTGCGGACCAAGACCCTGGCGCGGGTTCCCCGCGAGGCGAGGGAATTGGCCCAACGGATCTTGGAGAGCCCGAAGGGACAAGCCACCCTGCGCGAGAGTATCAACGCGGCTGCCTGCCGCCGCCAGTCCTGATCATGCTGTTCCATTACGCTTACGGACCGCCGCCTCGTCGAAACGGCCCTGCCAAGGCCTCACGTCGTCCCGCAATCGGGCGCCACGCCGGTCGATATCGCACAGACGGCGCGATCCACCGACCGATCCCGCGGGTTTTTCCGAGAGAATCAGGCCTGGCGCTTCGTGGCACGCGGGTTGCTGAACCTCCAGCATTCTGTAGCCCGTGTGGGAGGACCCTCGTGACCCACTTGTTGAAAGACGCACGTCTTGCGTTGCGAATGTTGTGGCGGCAGCCCGGCTTTTCGACCATCGCCGTTCTCGCGCTCGCGCTCGGGATTGCCGCTAACACCGCGATCTTCAGCGTCGTCTACGCGACGCTGCTCGCGCCGCTCCCGTTCGATGAGCCCGATCGGATCGTCATGGTGTGGTCGCGCATTCAGAACAACCGCAACGCCACCGCAGCGGGTGACTACATCGAGTGGGCCCGCCGCAGCCGATCCTTCGACGGACTGGCGGCGTGGACGGGGCGCGGCGTGAGCCTATCATCGGACGGCCCGCTCGATCAGGTGCCGGCGCGAACCGGCACACCAGGGTTCCTCTCGATCCACGGGTTCAAGATGCTCATGGGCCGCGACTTCCTGCCTGAAGAGGGCACCGTGGGCAAGGACCAGGTGGTGATCCTGCAACACCGGTTCTGGCAGGCGCGATTCGGCGGCGATCCGAACATCCTCAACCGACAGGTGCGTCTGGACGGCAGGCCCTACACCGTGGTCGGCGTGCTCGCGCCGGGCACGGCGGATCGCTGGACGGAGAAACTGTTCCTGCCGCTCGCCTTCCAGCCGGAGCAGATCAACCACGATTTCCACTGGTTGCTGATCATGGGGCGTCTCAAGCGCGGGGTGACGCTGGCCCAGGCGAATACCGACATGGTGGCCGTCACGAAACAGATCGCGACGGAGTTCCCCGCATCGAACACCGGGTGGAGCGCGAGCGTCGAGCCGCTCCAGAACAACTTCCTCTCGCCGAACCTGATCTCCGCGCTGTGGATGATGCTCGGTGCGGTCGGGTTCGTACTGCTGATCGCGTGCGCCAACGTCGCCAACCTGCTGCTCGCGCGCGGTACGACGCGGCAGCGTGAAGTGGCGGTCCGTTCGTCGATGGGCGCGTCCAGAGGTCGCCTCTTCGCGCAGTTCCTCACCGAGAGCGTCGTGCTGGCGACGATTGGCGGTGTCGTCGGCCTCGCCCTCGCGTACGTCCTCCTCCAGATGATCATGGCGTTGATGCCCGACGGCACGCTGCCATCCGAAGCCGACGTACGCCTGAACGTTCGCATGTTGCTCTTCACGCTCGGCGCGTCGGTGGTGTCGGGGCTGATTTTCGGGAGTGCGCCCGCGTTGCAGGTCACGCGCTGGAACCTGAACGACGTCCTGAAGGAAGCGGGACGATCGGCGGTCGGCTCGGGCAGGCACTGGACGCGGCGCGCCTTCGTCGTGGCGGAGTTCGCGCTGGCGCTCACACTCCTCGCCGGCGCCGGCCTTGCCATCCGCAGCGTCCTCAGCCTGACCTACGTCGACCTGGGCTTCCGCACCGATCACCTGCTCACCTTCTCCCTTCCGGTGCCACCGGAGCGACTGAAGGATCCCCAGCAGGTCAACACCTTCTATCGACAGCTCCTCGATCGCATTCGCGCGATCCCGGGCGTGAGCAGCGTCGCCGCCGGAACGGGCATGCCGGTCGCGGGCACCGGCTTCGGCATGCCGTTCACGATCGTCGGCAAGCCGGTGAGCGATCCGGGGCAGCGTCCGGGTGCGGGCTTCAACATGGTCACGCCGGACTACTACCGGACCTTCGGCATTCCGATTCAGCGCGGACGCGCCTTTACCGAGCAGGACATCGAGGGGGCGCAGCGCGTCGCCATCGTCAACGACGCCTTCGTGCGCCAGTACTTCAAGAACGAAGATCCGCTGAAGCAGCGCATCATCGTCGAGCAGTTGATCCCTGGCGTCACCAAGCTCGGGCCGGCGGTCGAGTGGCAGATCGTCGGCGTCTATCCCGCGGTTCGCAACGGCGGACCGCGCGGAGACTTCCCCGAGATCGATGTCCCGTTCGCGCAGAGCCCGTGGCCCGGAACGGTGATGGCGATCCGTACGACGACCGACCCAGACAGCGCACGGAAGGCGCTCGCCGCCGCCGTGCAATCGCTCGATCCCAATCTGCCGGTTGCCGACGTGAAGACGATGGACCAGATGGTGCACGAGTCGCTGGCGGGCGACCGCTTCCAGGCGCTGCTGTTTGGCGGCTTCGCGACCGTGGCGCTCGTCCTCGCCGTGCTCGGCATCTACGGCGTGATGTCGTTCGCGGTGGCGCAGCGCACACACGAGATCGGACTGCGCATGGCGCTCGGCGCCGGCCGCGAACAGGTGGTGCGGCAGATCGTGCGCGAGGGCATGATCACAGCCCTCGCTGGCGTCGCCATCGGAACCGTCGGCGCATATCTCGTCGGTCGCGCCATGAAAGGCATGTGGTTCGGCGTCGGCGTCGTCGATCCCATGGCCTTCACCGTCGTCGCGGGATTGTTGCTCTCCTCCGCAATACTCGCCTGTCTCGTTCCTGCCCGCCGTGCCGCGTCGATCGATCCGATGGCGGCGTTGCGGCAGGAGTGAAGAGCCGATTTTCTTACGAGAATCGGGGCAGGGCGCGCTCTCCGGGCGCGCCGCACATCGCAGCGCGGCCGCTTCGGCGGGCCGGGCTCCGAGCGCTCGTACTATCGCGCGTGACGAGCCGCGCCAGGCGTCCTGTCGACAAACAGGCGGCCGCGTAACCGATGGACGACGTTCACCCTCACCGCTCGACCTGGTCCTCCGCTGAGCGTTGCGGGGTCAGCGGGGGTTCGGCCTGGTTGGTGATGACGAACCGCAGGACGTCGATCTTGCTGTCCACCTCGACGCGCTCCTTCGGCTTTCCGTAGGCGTATGGGAAGGCAACCCAGCAGAGGCGGTGGAAGCCGCTCACTCGCGTCGCGCCCCAGCCGTTCCGCGATAGGCACGGCGCGTCGCTTTCCAGTCCGCGGTTCCGTCCTCGCCGAGGCTGACCTTGCCCTGCATCGTGTCGCCGTCGACCGTGCCTGTGTAAGTGAAGTTCAACCGCACGCCTTGCAGCGTGTAGGAGCTGCGGAGAACGATGTCACGACCGTAGAGCGTCCCCGTGATCTCGCGGGTGGCAAAGCTACCGGCGTCGGTTCCCTGCACCTGGTGTTGCGTCTGCTCAAGTCCGAAGATGTGTTCGCCGCTACCGCCGACGAACTGTACCGCGACATCCCATTGGCCGCCGACGTCGCCGGCGGGTGGATCGGTGCGCGGCCTCGTCTGCGGCGGCTTGGAGAGCACGGCGTGCACGCGATCCGCGATGAGCCGCTCCTCGCCCGGGTCGAGCTGATAGGGGACGATGGAGATGTTCGGCTCGAGGTTGGGCGGGAAGGGAAGGAACGATCCAGCGCCGCTGACCGCGATGCGAGGTTCGCCGTCCCACAGGAGGTTTTCGACGTCGTAGCCCGTCAGAACGATTCTGGCGGGGTCCCATTGCACGCGGAGGGAGGGAGTGCGGTTCGAACGTCCTTGCGGTTGGCGGATCTCGGTTGTCACGCCCGGAATGCCCTTCAGACGGCCGGCGATGTGCTCCAGCCAGCCGGTCCAGGTCCGCTGCTCCGCAGCATGGTCCCGCTTCATCCACACCTCGACCGCGGCCAACATGCCCATAATCTCTTCGCGGCCGACCTTGTAGCCGCGTCCGAGCCCGTGATGAGGGGCACTGTTGACCCATGCGGCCTGGACGAGGCTCTTTCGTCCGATGAGTAGACCGGCGCATTGCGGACCCCGCAGGCACTTCCCACCGCTGTAGACCACGAGGTCCGCCCCCTGCTCGAGATATGGGTTTGGCACGATTAACTCGTCGGCAGCAGCATCGACGAGGATCGGAATGCCGTGTGCCTTCGCGGGCGCAGCGATCGCCGCGATCGACAGCGGCCCTTCGTCGGACGCCCGGCCCGCGAGGATGAGGATCAGGGCCGTGCGGGGCCCGAGTGCCTTGTCGAACTCGTCCCGGGTCGCCACTTCGATCATCCGGACACCGACTGCCTTCAACGCGTGATCGTACGCAGTCCGCGAATACCGCGGCGTGACGACTTCGTCCTTGAGGTTGCGCAGGTCGGGGAGCTGGGCGAGCTTGTCAGGATCGCCGCCGGTGATGCAACCGGCAGTCGCGACGGTCAGCGCGGCTGATGCGCCCGATGTGACGATGCCCCATTCTGCGCCCGTCAGCGTCGCGAGCCGCCGACCGACACCGTCGACCAGTTCGTCGATCTGGACGTATTCGCGCGCGGCGTCCTCCATCGCACGCTTCACTTCCGGGACTGTACGCGTCGCACCGACGATGGTGACCGTTCCCCGTGCATTGATCAGAGGACGGACGCCGATGGCCCCGTAGATGCCGGGTCGGCTGGCGGCACGGGGCTGCGCCGACGATGTGCCTCTGAGCACGCCGCCGGAGAGCGCACCCAGGCCGGTCAAATAGCCGCCCCACTGAAAGAGCTGTCGACGTGTGGTGCCGGCTCGCAGCGAATCCGTGAGTCGCGCGAACAGATTCGACATGGGCTTATCGTCCTCCCGGTGCGCCTCTGCGTGGCCGTGCCGTCAGGCGTTAGCGGCTGGCGGTCGCCGGTGACGAGGCCTTGTAGTCGGTGGCCGCGAGACCATTCAGGTCCCACTGGATCTTGCCGTCCCGCAGTGTCAGCTCGCACTCCAACCGCTCGGTGGCTTTCATGCGCAGGTTGCGAATGTCGATGAACGCGAAGTTCCCTTTCTCCAGCCGCAACACGGCGACGTCGGCGCCGACGCCGGGCGTGAGGTGGCCGATATCGTCGCGGTGCATCAGTTTCGCCGGCTCGGAGGTGGTCAGTCTGATTATCTCCGTCAGTGGTACGCCGATGTTCATCACCTTCGACATCAGGTTCGTCAGGCTCTTCGCCGCGTGGATCATGCTGTCCGCGTGGAGGTCCGTGGAGATGGCGTCCGGCAGCCACCCCTGCTTGATCGCGGGAACCACGATCGGGAAGTCGAAGTTGCCGAGGCCGTGCCCGAGGTCGAACTTCACACCACGGGCACGCGCCTCAGCGAGGTAGGGCAGCAGCTTGCCCTGTGCGTCAAACAGCGGTACGTCTCGCTTGTACATGTGCGTGGAAATGTCCCCGGGCCGCATTCGCTTAGTGACCAGTTCCTGGTACAGGCCGCTCTTCTGGCCAGAAGCGGCCGAAGTCGATCAGCAGCGGGAGGTTCGCCAGGCGTCCCGCTTCGAGAGCACGCTCGATGTTGATCCACTCCTTGCCCTGAAACTGCACGGTTTTGAAGCCCACGACCGTCGACGGAAACTCCCGGGCCATCTTCGCCGCCTGCTCCGGATCCATGTCGGCAACGTTCTGCGAGTGTGCGATACCGGAGAGGCCGAGGCCGACGATGTTCAGCCAGACGAGCACGCGGGTCTTCGATAATGCAATCACGCCGTCGTTGAAGTCCTTGAAGTTGCGCCAGCCGGAGCTACCGCCATCGGCGATGGTCGTGGTACAGGCCCGCAGCGTGTGCCCATCCGGGTAGATGCTGAACTGGCCGGCCGCATGGGCGCCGCGCAGGTTGCCGGCGTAGAGATGACTGTGCAGGTCGACAAGGCCTGGCACGACGTATAGGCCAGTCACGTCGATGGTCTTCTTCGCGCTCGACGCCGGAATGTCGGACGCCACCTCCGCCACCTTGCCGCCCGCGATGGCAACGTCCGCGACGCCGTTGCGGTTGTTCCGCGGATCGATGACCGTCCCGCCTTTGAGGAGCAGATCGTGCACCTGCGCCGCCGAGGGGGCGGCCAAGAGCAAAAGAAGGACCGCGCCGAAGGCACAGGCGCGGATGAGAAAAGCCGATCGCGTGGTGAGCGTCATCGAGTGTCCTCGTTCAGAAATAAAACTTGACGGCCAGGTTCATCAGCGGTGCACCACCGAAGCCCGCCGTCTCGGGGTTGCTCGTGACTTTGCCGAACGTCTGCGGACTCTGCAGGTTGACCACGGTGTTCGGCGGGTTGAAGTTCCAGGTCTTGAACGGGTTGTTCATGTCGAACCGCACCTGGAGGCGCGTCGGCCCGAACGTCATGTTCTTCTGGGCGGACAGTGTGGTCCACTCAAGCGGCAGGCCCGTCACCGTGTTCCGTCCGGCATTGCCCGCCGTGAACGCGTCGGGATAGGTGAAGGGGTCGATGTAGATCACCGGGTTCATCGCCGCCGTGTTGAAGCGATCGCCAAGGTCCGACCAGTTGTCGCGAATCGCCGGATCACCGATGACGTTCGGCCGACGGATGCCGACGTACTCTGGGTAGTAGTTGAACGGGCTGCCTGTGAACGTGAAGCTGAGCGGATTGCCCGTCTGGTAGGTCTGGATCCAGGAGATGTCCCAGCCGCCTAATAGCGCGTTCGTGAGGCCGCCCTCGTTCAGGAAGCGGCGGCCCTCGCCGAAGGGCAGCTCGTACATCACGCTGGCGATCCACACCTGCGTGCGATCGTGGCTCGCTCTCCCCACTCCCAATCCCGGTGCTCGAGCGGTGCGACACCGGTGCCGTCGTTGTCAGTGTCCTGACTATTCATGGCGCGCGACAGCGTGTAGTGCGTCAGGAACGTCAAGCCACGCGCATAGCGTTTCTCCAGCTTCACTGTACCGCCGTGATACTCGGAGCGGCCGAAGTTCGATCGGTAGCGAATGCTGCCGAAGTGCGGATAAGGCCGGAAGTTCTGCGGTGTGCGGAACGCGGCGGCACGCAGCGCCGGATCGTCGCTGCCGAAGTCGACGGGGAACGTGTTCACTTCCCAACGCTCGACGAGATCCGAACCCGCAGCGCCCTGGTACATCAACTCGAGCATGTAGCCGCGCGTGAATTGGTACTGGACGCCAACGTTCCAGTTCCGTACTTCCGGGTTGTGGAGGTTCGGATCCCACCATTCGACGTTCCGCGCGCCGTAGTTGACCCCGAGGAACGGCGCGGTCCCGTCCGGTCTGATTTGGAACTGCACCGGCGGCACTCCGTCGCTGATCCGGAAGAGCGGCCGCGGATCGCCAGGCGCCCGTTCGAGGTTCGCTTCGGCGATGTACTCGTTGAAGTTGCCAAGTGCGAGCGGGAACAGCACGTCCACGGTGTTGACGCCGAACCCGGCACGGAAGACCCATCGCTCCCGTGGATGCCACGCCAAGCCGACGCGCGGCTGGAAATTGTTGTGATCGCGCGCGTGCAGCGATCCCTGCGGATGCACGAGTCCGCCCTGGCGGCCGGTCACGTCATCGATCACCGTTGGATCGAAGTTGCTCATGCGCTCGGCGCTGTACGGGCTTTCGTTCGAGTAGCGAAGGCCCAGATTCAGTGTGAGCGTGGACGACACCCGCCAGTCGTCCTGGACGTAGAGCCCATGGATCGTGGAGCGAGGCTCCCAGGCGGCGAGGTTCTCGTCGAACTGCGCCTGGCGCACGTAGCCGAGGAGGAATCCGGCGAACGTGTTCCCCGTGTTCGGCCGCGCATTGCCGTCCGGCTGAAGTCCGGCAGTCATGTTATCGAACAGGAAGCGGCCGCTCGGAATGTTCACGCGGTTCGCGACGTGGGTCTGCCGAAGCAGCTCATAGCCCGCCTTGAAGCTGTGCGCGCCGCGCACCTTGGTGATGTCCGTTTGGATGGAGAGCGACTGGCCGAGGTCCGTGGCTGGGCCGGTCGGTATGAGGCCATAGGTCGATGAGGCGGCGAACTGGTTGCCGGTGCCGAACGCCGGCAGCACGTCGCCGGAGACGCCGGGGATCCCGAGATACTGCGCGTAGTTCTTCTGCCACGAGAACGGGATCGCATCGCTGGCGCGGCGAGCGTAGCCGACGCGCGTGCTGCTGACCAGCGTCGGGCTGAGCACCCACGTGTTGCCGAGGAGGAACTGCTGCGCGAGTGACTCGCTCTGGCGTCCGGCCACGCCGTCGAGGTCGCGGATCGCCGGCCCGGACGTTATCGGATCGTCGCGGTGCCAGCGCATGTTGGTCGGCCACCCGGGGCCGCCACCTTCGTTCACCGTATAACTGCCGTAGACAGTTGACCTCGGGCTGAACTGGTGATCGACGCGGCCGCTGACGTCGAGCCACGCGGCCCGCGCCGCGCGATCATAGAGGAGGTTGTTGTTCGGGCCTTCGCGTGTGAGACCGCCGGCCAGGTTGGGCGCGAGCCACGGATCCATTTCCAGCAGCTTCAGCGCGACCGGATCGATGCGGTTGCGAGGGATCACGTTGCCGGGAAAGGCATCCCGTGTCCACGTGCCATCCGAAAGCTGTCGTGTCGTTGCGGGATCGAAGACCGGGTTGCCGATGCCGCCGAACGTGAAGTCGCCGTTCTTCATCTCGGCGGTCGGGACGGTGCCGATGAACTGCTTCGTCTGCTGATCGAGCAGGCGATCGTAAGAGACGAAAAAGAAGGTCTTTGAGCGGCCGTCATAGATGCGCGGCAGGACTAGCGGTCCACCCAGGTAGCCTTCGGGCTGGAGGAACGTCGCCTTGAGCGGCGCGTCTCGGTCGAAGTAGTTCCGGTGCTGCATCGGGCCAGCGCGGCCGAAGAGAGAGACCATGCCGCTCAGATCGTTGGTGCCCGACCGCTTCACGACGCTGACGACGCCGCCAGTGGTGTGGCCGAACTCGGCTGGCAACGTGCCCGTGTAGACCTTGATCTCGTTGATCGAGTTCTGCACGGCGCGCATGCTGCCGGTGCCGCCGACCGGGTCGTTGGTTGCCATGCCGTCGATCATCGAGGCCGTGCCGCTGCTGCGCTGGCCCGCGACGCTGTAAGAGGCTAACCCTCCCGCCGCGTATCCGCGCGTGGTCGCCCCCGGTACCAGTAGCAGCGTGGCGTTGGCCTGGCGCTGGTACATCGGGAGGCCCGTCACCAGTTCGCCGCCAAGGACGGTGCCGGTGTCCGACGTCTCCGTATCCAGCAGTGGTGGAGTGGAGATGACCTGGACTTCGTCCGCGACCTTGCTGACTTCGAGAAGCGCGTCGAGACGAAGGGTCACGCCGGCGGAGAGCTGAACGGCATCGGCAACGCGGGTGGCGAAGCCGACCAGCCCAAAGCTGACGCGATACTCCCCGGGCTGGAGGTTCTGGAGGCGGTACGCACCGACTTCGTTGGTGAGCGCCTCGAATCGGAAACCGGTGGCGGGCTGAACGACCGTGACGGCGACGCCGGTCAGGACCCCGCCGCTCGCGTCGGTAACCTGGCCAACCAGGGTGGCGGCGACGGTCTGGGCCGGTGCGGCACGGCCGGGGACGAGAACCAGAGTGCACACGGCGACAGCCAACACGGGGATTCGCATGTTCCAATCCTCCATGGAAGGTCGTTGGCTTGCACCAGGAGCGAGTAGCTCCTGGATCCATAAGCCTTGGATCCTGGCTCCGAATGAGCGAACGCCGGAGTACGTCACTGCAACGGCGGGAGTGCGGTCTACCCGCAGCGTCGCTTAGATCATCATCCTGGTCGCATGCCCCCGGCGCGCCGCTCTCTGGCGTCGCGCGGTGGGGCGCGGCGGGCCCCAGACGCGCGCTGGAGGTCGGCCACCACGTGATCGAGGAACAGCGCCGTCTCGGCCGGAGGTCGGAGCAGTGAGGGACAGCGGCGGGCTCGCATGTGTCGAGGACGGACGCGCCCAGCCATGCGAAAGAGAAAACCTAGTTCAGCCGTTCGGATCTTCCGGCAGGCGCCTCGACTGTTGCGCGATGCTCACCTCACTCCGACTTGAGTGTGTCGCCTCATCTGGAAGATCCTCCACCAGGGCATCCGCTACGAGGAACGCGGGCCAGCTGTCAGCGCCGAGACGAAGAAGGTCCGGGTGCGCAAGATGATCCGTGAACTGCGCAGTCTCGGGTATCGGGTCGACCTCATCTCGCCGATGCCGACTCGGTGAGCGATTTTCGACCCTGGCTCGTCCGTCGCGTGGCGTGATCGCTCTCGATCGCCGCTATTCGCCCAGCAGGATCGCAGACTTTGCTTTTGACCGCAGTCCTCGATCGAACGTGACCAGCGTCAGCTGTCCGACCGTGGCGAAGGCAGCAAGGTATGAGTCGGCCCAGTCCTTGGTGGCTGGCTGGCGAAGGCGCGTCAGAGCCCGAAAGCGGGCCTCGATCTCCGCGGGCTCGTCAGCGAATTCGACCCGCGGATCTTTGAGCCATCGGTCATAGGCGGCCCATGCCTGTGGCTGGGTCATCACTTCGTCGCTCATCACCGCCCCCGCGGTCAACAACCGCAGCAGGCCGAGTTGGGTGAATCGGCAGAAGGCGAAGGTCGCATCCGGAGACAACGTCGCGAACCACTCTGCGGCATCCGAATGGTGCGTGTGCCCTTCGTAGGTGAGCGCTACCCAGACGTTGATGTCAGGGAAAAGCGACGTCGTAGATGGTGGCATTGTCGAGAACCACGCTGCCCGGGCGCTTGGACCGAACGATCGGCAATGACACGAGCGCTCCGGCTTTGCGGCGTTCGCCTTTCAACACGTTCTTAACGCCACGCAGGATGAGCGCTCTCGTCGAGCTGCCCTCGCGGGCTGCCCGGGACTTCAGCTGGCGGTACATTCCATCGGGAATATCGACAGTCGTGCGCACGGGACCATTGTGCCATATTTATGGCGTAGGAGACACCGGGTTCGAATCATCGCCTGAAAGACCTGCCCCTATCTACGACAACCCTGTCCAGGAACACTCGGGAGGCCTGTTCAGACCCCGCCATACCAACCGAAATGGCCGAACGTCCGTCTCATGGCATAACATCCACGTTGTGGAGCATATGGCGCCCATGTCTGTCACGCTCGGGGAGTTCGAACAACTGATCCTGCTGGCGTTGATGCGGCTGGGGCCCGACGCCTACGGCGCCACCGTGCGGCGGGAGATCGAGGCACACGCCGGACGCGAGGTGTCGATCAGCGCGGTCTACACGACGCTCGAGCGGCTCGAGCGGAAGGGGCTCGTCCGCTCGCGCATCGGGGCACCGACGCCGGAGCGCGGCGGTCGGCGGCGGCGACACTTCGAATTCCTGCCACTCGGCGCGCGATCGCTGCGCAACGCCTACCGGGCGCTCACCGGCATGACGGCGGGAATCGAACGCCGCCTGAAAACGCTCTCATGACCCGCCTGGCGCTGCTGGTGATCCGCTTGGCCACGCCGCCCCGCGAGCGCGAATGGGTGGTCGGCGACACAGTCGAGGAGTTGACGCGCATCCGCGACGCGAGCGGCGAGCGTGCCGCGCGGCGATGGCTGCAGCGGGAGATGTGGCGCGTTCTCGCACATGCACCTCGACATCGGCTTGCGGTATCTCGGGGCTCGGTGTCTGGGCCCGCAATCACTAGAGGAGACGGTCCCGTGCGCGATTTCTTCCAGGACATCCGCTACACGCTGCGGCTGCTGGGCCGCGCACCGGCATTTGCGGCGATCGCCGTCGCCACCCTCGCGCTCGGCATCGGCGCCAACACGGCAATCTTCGCCGTCGTCAACGCCGTGCTGCTCAAGCCGTTGCCGTTTGCCGACGCCAAGCGGCTGATGCTCGTGCACATGCTGGTGCCGGAGCGCGCGCGCCCCGGCGTCTACAACGAGTCCGTCTGGTCGTACCCGAAGTACCGGACGTTCACCGCCTCGCAACCGGTGTTCGACGAGATCGCCTTCTTCGCGGGCCGCGACCTCGATCTCTCCGGCGACGGTGAGCCGCAGCGCGTACGCGGCGAAGTCGTCACGGAGCGCTACCCGTCCGTCCTCGGCGTCGCGCCGCTGATGGGACGTCCGTTCACCTGGGACGAGGTGCACACGGCGGGCACGCCCCCCGCCGCCATGATCAGCCACGGCGTGTGGACGCGGCGCTTCGGCGGCGATCCCGCCGTGGTCGGACGCACGATCCGCATCAATGCGGCGCCATACACCGTGATCGGCGTGCTGCCGCGAGGCTTCCGCGGTCTGATTGGCACCGCTGACGTCTGGGTGCCGCTCGCCGCCTTCGAGCCCTCGCAGCTAACCCAGGCGCAGTCGCACTCGTACACGATCGTCGCCCGCCGCAAGCACGACGTGTCGGAGCAAACGGCCGCGTCGGCGGTGGAGGTCCTCGGCCGGCAGGTCGACGCCGCGTTTGCGCGCAAGGACGTCGGCATGGCGGGATGGACGGCGCGCGCCAACTCCATGTACGCATCGCGCGTCGATACCGACGTCCGTCGGGCGGCGCTGGTGCTGCTCGGCGCGGTCGGCTTCGTGCTGCTGATCGCGTGCGTAAATCTGACGAATCTCGTTGCCGCCAGGGCAATGGTGCGCCGCCGCGAAGTCGCCGTCCGTGTCGCGATTGGCGCCAGCCGCGGCCGCATCATGCGGCAGTTCCTCGCCGAAGGCGTCGTGTTGTCGGCGCTGGGCGCGGCCGGCGGGCTGATCGTCGCGCTCGCGCTCCTCGGCGGCGCCGCCGCGGTGATGCCCGAGCCCGACGTGTTCTTCCGCTCTGCCGTCGCCCCGGGGACGCCGAGAATCGCCGGCGCGCCGGGACTGACGCGTATCGGCGCCTCGATGATCGGCCTGGACGCGATGGCGCTCGTGTTCACCGGCGGGATCGCGCTGCTGACGGCCTTGCTCGTGTCGCTGCTGCCCGCGACGCAGGCGTCGCTGCTGCGCCCGGTCGATGCGCTGAAGAAGGGAAGGGCGGAAGGCGGCGCGCGCTGGCTCGACGCGCGCGGCGTGCTCGTGACGGCGCAGATCGCGCTGGCGCTGATCCTGCTCGCCGGCGCGGGGCTGATGATCCGCAGCGCCGAGCGGCTGCGCGAGACCGGCATCGGAGTCGACCCGACGGGGCTGTTCACGGTCCGCATCGACCTGCCGAGCGCGGCCTACGACAGCAACCGCGGGCAGCAGTTTTACGCGCAGCTGCTCGAGCGCGTCAGCGCGCTGCCCGGCGTCCGGTCGGCGGCACTCGGCCTCTGCGCGCCGGTGTCGGGCGGCTGCAACGGCACCATCGTCTGGTTTCCGCCGGCGAGGGAGCCGTTCCGCGACGGCCGCGACCCGTCGGTCGGCATTCACTGGATAACACCAGGTCTGCTAGACACGCTCGGCGTCAAACTGCTGCGCGGCCGGAACATTACCGATCAGGACCGCGCCGGCCAGCCGAAGGTGCTGCTCGTCAGCGAAACGGCGGCGCGCCGAATGTGGCCGAACGACGATCCGATCGGCAAGCGGATGTGGGCGGGGCAGGGCTCGGCCGGCAGCGGCGACGCCTCCGAAGTCGTCGGAGTCGTCTCCGACGTGCGCTACCGCGCGATCGAGACGGCGCCGGTCCCCGATGTCTACCTGCCGCTCGCACAGTCGTATCAGTCGCGCCTGCGCCTGTTCGTGCGCACCTCGCTCGATCCTGAGACGCTCGCGCCCGCCATCGCCCGCGAGGTGCGGGCGCTCGACGCGAACCTGGCGCTCAGCGAGCTCAAGACCATGGACGATCGCGTCGCCGATGCGATGTGGCGGACGCGCATCGCCGCGTGGCTGCTGTCGGCGTTCGCGGCGCTCGCGCTGCTGCTGACGGCGATCGGGATCTTCGGTGTCATGGCGCAGGCGGTCGCGCAGCGGACGGCCGAGATCGGGATTCGCATGGCGCTTGGTGCACAGGCGCGAGACGTGCTCAGCCTCGTGCTGCGCCGCGCCGCCGTAGTAATCGCCGCCGGCCTCGTCATCGGCGCTGGATTGGCGCTGTCGTTCACGCGGCTCCTCGCCGCCCTGTTATACGGCGTCGAGCCCGGTGACCCGGCGACGTTCGTGTCGGTCGCGGCCCTGCTCGGGGTAATTGCGCTGGTGGCCGGCTACATCCCCGCGCGCCGCGCCACACGTGTTGACGCGATTACGGCCTTGCGCGCGGAATAGCGGCGGGTGCGTCAGCTAGAACTCGGAAGCGCTTGGCTCCACTCGGATTGCCCGTCCTGAGAGATTTGGGATATGGCTCGCCGCACTGGACGATGTCCGCAACTGGCCTATTCGGGAGGCGGCGTGAAGCCCGTTCGAATCCCCACTCTCTGCGCAGGGATTCGAACCCCGATACCGTGGGTCCAGAGAGCGGCGAATGGGTGGGATCTGTGCCGGTCCACTCTGTTTTGTTCGAGTTTTCGGCGTTACCGTTTCAGTACGTTGCACTCCGTTCTGCTTTGTTCATGCACAAAGTGTCTCATTGTGTCTCGGGCTCCGATAAGCCCTGGCGGCGGACTTGAGCGATTTGGGACGGATGTGGACGCGATCTCTGCAAGCTATTCGTATTTCAACGCCCTCATCGGATCCACCCGTGACGCACGGTGCGCGGGGATGAAGCCGGCGCATAGCGCGACCAGCGCGAGCGCAACGGCCGAAAGCGCCAGCACCGCCGGATCGGCACCGGTCATCTGAAAGAGAATCGACTGAGCCCCTTTGCCGACGCCGAGCGCGCCGGCGAGGCCCACGAGCGTTCCCACGAGGGTCATGATCGCAACCTGACGCAGCACCATGCCGCGGACGCGGTCGGGCGCGGCTCCAAGCGCCATGCGGAGGCCGATCTCGCGCGTGCGCTGTGCGACGGTATAGGCGAGGACGCCATAGAGACCGATCGCCGCCAGCAGCGTCGCCAGAAGCGCGAATGCCGCCGAGAGCGTCGTCATCATGCGATCGAGATACGTGTTGTTGCGGACCTGCTCGCGAAGGGTCTCGAGCTCCTCGATAGGTAGATTCGGCTCCAGCCGCTTCACAACGGCTGTGATCGCCGACGCCGCCTGCGCAACATCACCGGACGTGCGCACGTAAACGTGCATCCCGCCTAGCCCCTCGTCCTGCCCATACGGCACGAAGAATTGCGGCGGGACCGTCTGCTTCACTTCGCTGTACTTCGCATCCTCGACGACTCCGACGATCGTCGTGTCGAGTTTGCTGCGGTAGCCCTCTCCCGGGGCCCATCCCATCAACTTGCCGACGGCGTCGTTCCCGAGGCCGAACTTCTTTGCGAACGTCTGGTTGACGAGGGCAACCTTCGCGGAATTCACCGTATCGGCACCGGTGAACTCGCGTCCGGCAATGAGCGGGATGCCGAGCGCGGAGAAGTAGCCGGGACCGACTCTGTTGTAGCGGGAGCCGCTGTCCGTGTCTGGTCCGGCCTTGAACCCTTGTACGGCGACACCCCTTGACCGGTTGGTCCCCGCCAGAAGCGGCACGTTCGACATCGTCACCGCCGTCACGCCCGGCGCTGCCCGAAGCTCGTCTTCGAGGCGCTGAAAAAACAGCCGGGTGCGGTCGACCGAGTAGCCATTCAGGTCGGGCGACAAGCCGAACGTGACAACGCGATCGATCTTGAATCCGAGATCCAGTCGACTGACGTTCAACAGGCTCTTCACGAAGAAGCCAGACGAGGCGAGCAGCAGCATGGCGAGCGCGATCTGCGACGTGGCGAGCAGCAGCCGGGCGCGCGCGGCGCCCTTCGCGCCGGACGGCTGGCCCGCCTGGTTCTTGAGCGTCGAAACGAGGTCCGGCCGCGTGCTGTGGAGCGCGGGGAAGAGGCCGAAGAGCAGGCCCGTAGCGAACGTCAGGCCGATTCCGAACAGGATGACAGTGCCGCTGATGCTGAAGGCGATCGTGCGTTGCACTTCGGGCGGCAGCAACGAGATCACGAGCACGAGCGTCCAGTGTGCGATGACCATGCCGGCCGTTCCGCCGAGCACCGCCAGCAGCAGCGATTCGGTGAGGAGCTGTCCGATCAAACGCGCCCGACTCGCACCGATCGAGAGACGGATGGCCATTTCTCCGGCGCGTGCCGCCGATCGTGCGAGCAACAGGTTCGCGATGTTGGCGCAGGCGATGAGCAGCACGAACGCCGTGACGCCGAGCAACAGGCGGAGCGGCGTCTTCGCCTCGTCAGGAACAGAGCTCTGGCCTCGTCCGCCCGGCGCGACGAGGATGGGCTTCGCGCGAAAACGCGCCATTGTCTGCGGACTGATGTCCTTCTGCAGCGGCGCTTCGACATCGTTGACGATGGCGTGATACTGCGTGCCGAGTGACGCGCGCGCGGCTTCGATGGTGACCCCCGGCCGCCGGCGCGCGAACAGGTACGCCCAATAGTCGGTCCGGAGCGACCAACCCGTGTCGACGTCCAGCATCGAGCGCAGCGTGATCGGGACGAACACGGCAGGCCGCATCCCGATCGTCGTGCCGCCGAAGCCCTTCGGCGCGACGCCGACGATCGTGAGGCTTTGGCCGTTGACGATTACCTGTTTGTTGAGGATCGTTGGATCGAGCCCAAATCGCGACGACCAATAGTTGTAGCTGAGCACCACAACGCGCGACTCGCCGACGAGTTTGTCGTCATTCGAATCGAGCAGTCGTCCAAGCGCCGGCTGCAGCTCCAGCACCGGAAAATAGCTGCCGGACACGAGGAGGCCCTCGCCGCTCGAAGTCTGCGCCTCGTAAGCGAGGTTTGCGCTGAAGCCGACGTGCGCCGCGATGTCCGTGAAGACGGTTTGGATCTTCTGCAATCGCGAAACATGGCATAGCTGAAGACCACATCGCAGTCGCCCGCGCGGCCGCAGCTCTGGAAGCCGGGCTTCGGGCCGGGCGCGCCCAAGTTCACGAGTTCGGACGGATCGGGAACCGAGAGCGACTGCAGAAGCACCTGATGGAACACAGAAAAGATTCCAGCGGTCGCGCCAATGCCGAGCGCGAGCGAGACGATGGCGATGGCCGTGATGAAGGGAGTTCTGAAAAGCGCGCGGATGGCGAACTTGAGACTGCGCACAAAGGCGTTCGACGAGCCAAGGTACGGCGGCGTTTACCGGCTCGGGCGTATCGCGCGGCTTCGCCACGAGCGATTGCAGCCGAGGGCGATCTCGGGGAGGTCGCGGCCATTCTGTCTTGGCTTCGGGCAGGAGACGCCGAAAGGACCTCCAGTTGCGGACATCGTCCAGTGCGGTCTGTTCGCCGCAACGTATTGAGACGCGGCTACTTAGACGATCGCGTAAGAGATGTCGTCACAAGTGTCTGTCGCGTCGGCGGCCACCTGATGTCGTGTGCGCACCCGGTGGAGGTTCATGGCCACGAACACGCAGGTGAGGCAGCGACCCATCAGGGCGCCAATCCCGCGCCAGGGGCTGCTGGAACATGACGGCGTACACGGCAAATACCACGTCCACGACACCCGCGCCGGCGGTCTCGGCGAAGTCACGTCGACGCACCTGGCGGTCGAGCCGGGTCGCCGCAAAATTTTCGGGGCCCAAATTAATACTTGACGGCACATACTGTGTCACATACACTGTTTACCAGACACCATGCGTCGCAAGGGATTCAATCGTGGACCCAGCACTGTTTGACAACCTTCGGCTGGAACTGCGCCGCGGATGCCTCGTGGTTGCGGTGCTGGCGGCGCTGCGGACTGAGCAGTACGGCTACACGCTGCGCAAGCTGCTCGCCGAACAGGGGCTGAACGTCGACGAAGGGACGCTCTACCCCCTCCTGCGGCGCCTCGAGACCCAGGGGCTGCTGCTGAGCGAATGGCGGGAAGAAGCGAAGCGCAACAAGCGCTTCTACCGCCTCTCGGACGAAGGCATGGAGATCCTCATGCAGCTGCTCGCCGAATGGCGAAACATCGATGGTTCGTTGAACGCGATTTTGTCGGAGTCAGACCATGGACATGCTCGACCGCTACCTGCAAGCCGTTAGGTTCTTTCTGCCCGCCGAGCAGCAGGACGACATCGTTCGTGAACTGTCGGAGAACCTCATCTCCAGGATGGAAGATCGCGAGGAGGAGCTCGGCCGTCCGTTGGACGAAGCCGAGCAGGCCGCCATTCTTCGCGAGCATGGCCACCCGATGCTGGTCGCCGGACGCTACGGCACCCGCCAGCACCTCATCGGGCCGGCATTCTTTCCGCTCTATGTCTTTGCGCTCAAGACCGGGTTCGCCGTCGCGCTGCTCGTCACGATGGTGCTGGCGGTGGTCACGGCCGCGCTCCAGGGTGATCCCCTCCGGCGGTTTCTCGAAGCGATGCTGGCGTTCCCCGGCCGCGGCCTGATGGTGTTCGCCTGGACGACGCTCGGGTTTGCCGCGCTCGATTTCGCACAGTCTTATCTGCGCCTCGCGCACGACTGGGATCCGCGGAAGCTGCCGAAAGTCGTCAGCGTGGAGCAACAGATTCCGCGGCATAAAACGCTGTGGGAGCTGTCCTTCGTGCTGGTTTGCGGCACATGGCTGCTGTTGCTGCCCCGATCACCATGGCTGATTCTCGGGCCGGTCGCCGCGCTCGTGCAGTACGCCCCCCCCTGGCGTGTGGTGTACGTACCGATGCTGCTGCTGGCACTTGCCATGGCAGTCCTGTCTGTCATCGACTTCGTTCGCCCGTATCGGACGAGCTCCCGCGAACTGGCGCGCGTCGCGATCAATGTCGGCTCGCTGTTCGTCTTCGTGTTCCTCGCCCAGGCCGGTGATTTGTTCCTTCCCAGAACCACCGCAGCTGCGCCCGAAGGCGTCGACCTCTTGCGCGTCGTGGAGATCGTCAACGCGTGCTTCCGTATCGGAATGGCGGTGGCCGCTGTGATTACGGTCATCGAGATCTGGCGAGGGCTGCGCCGGGCTAAACGCTGGAACGGCGCGCCCCTGGCCCCGGGCTCGGCGCACGCACGCGCCGGACGCTAAGACACACGTTTCATCTCACGACTCTCGACCTCGCCTCCAAGGGAGGGTGGCGGAGCTTTGCCCGAAATGACTGGAGGTTCCAATGCTTGTCGTAGACCAACCCGGCGTCCCCACATCGTCACGGATTGTTCGCCGCGCGTCCGCAGCTTCGGCCCCCGCTGATGCCACGAAGCCGAGTCAGGCACCGGCGGGAGCCCATAGCGTCCCGATGGGATACCTGCGGGCCTTCATCACGCTCCTGGTCGTCGCACATCACGCGGTCCTCGCCTATCACCCGTTTGCGCCGCCCATGGCGTCGTCGCTGCTCGCCGAACCGCGATGGTGGCTGGTGTTTCCGATTGTCGATGAGCAGCGATGGGCGGGATTCATGCTCCTCACCGCGTTCAACGACATGTTCTTCATGTCGCTGATGTTCTTTCTCTCCGGCGTGTTCGTCTGGGGAAGCCTGCACCGCAAGCGGGCAGCAGCCTTCCTGCGCGATCGGGCAATGCGTCTGGGCGTTCCGTTCGTCGTCTCTATTGCGCTGCTCGCGCCGCTCGCGTACTACCCTACCTACCTCGCGTCGGCAGGGAGCGCTGCAGCGTCCGGCGGCTTCCGGGCCGAGTGGCTTTCGCTGGGTATGTGGCCGGCCGGCCCGGCCTGGTTCCTGGCGGTGCTTCTCGCGTTTGACGCGGCGGCGGTCTGTGCATTCCGGCTCGTGCCGGGATTGCAGAATGCGCTGGCCCGCCCGGTCCTCCGTTACGGTTACCGGCCCGCGGCAGCGTTCGCGCTGCTGACTGGCGTCTCGGCGATTGTGTACGTGCCTCTCGCGCTCGCGTTCCATCCCCTCCACTGGACGACGATCGGGCCGCTCGCGTTTCAGACCAGCCGGCTCTTGCACTACGCGGTGTATTTCACCGCCGGCATCGCGATCGGCGCATCCGGCGTTGCGAGCGCCGTCTTCTCGCCCGCTGGCCGGCTCGCGCGCCGCTGGCCGTTCTGGTCCCTTGCTGCCGTGCTCTGTTTCGGCCTTGCCATGAGCGCCGCAGTCATTGCGGCGACGCAGCCTGGCTCGCCCTATGTCTGGGGATCCGTCGCAGGTGTCACGTTCGCGATCAGCTGCGCGGCATCGTCCTTCGCCCTCATGGCTGTGTTCGTTCGCTGGTTCCACACCGGCGTGCGCCTGTTCGAAAACGTGCGCAGCAATGCATATGGCATCTATCTGGTGCACTACGTTGCCGTCACATGGCTGCAGTTTGCGCTGCTCGGTTCGCGCATGCCGGCTGTTGTAAAGGGACTGACGGTCTTTGCCGGAGCGGTGGCGATCAGCTGGGCGGCTGCGGCTGCTATCCGTTGCCTGCCGCGAGTGGGCCGGCTAATCTGAAACCGGTGAGCCGGTGACGCCATCCGGGCCTGAAGGACCCGGCCGCCACAAGGACAGGGATACAGCCTTTTCCGTGGGGCCTGGGTCTGCAGACCCCTGTGATCCGCAAGAAGTCACGCCGCGATTGGTTTGCGCCCGTACTCGTTATGGAGACGAGTGACCCGACACTACAGGCCGTCTCTTTGCGCAACCGTGTGAATGCCGGGACGGCGGAAGGCCAGAGGATCGTCACAGCCGGTGAGACTCTCCATCGGATTTCCGCTTCCGCACGATCCGCCAGATCCGCACGAAAACCGAAGTAGAGACACGTATTGAGCACGCGGCTGCGTCAAGCGCCTCGAGGCCGTCCCGGTCAGCGACGTCTGCATGTCCGTCATCACGAAGGCGGAGCTGCTCTCTGGTGTCGAGGTGTCGCCTCGTCGCGCGCAGGACGCTGCGGCGCTGGCGGCGTTCCTACCTTACGTCGAGGCGCTGGACTTCTCAGACGACGCCGCTCTCCACTACGCCGAGATTCGCGCCGACCTGAAGAAACGAGGCGCCCTCATCGGCGCCAACGACTTGCTCATTGCGGCGCATGCCCGCGCCCTCGAGCTCACGCTCGTCACGAACAACACGGCGGAGTTCGAGCGCGTCGGTGGCCTCACGATCGAGAATTGGACGCTCGCGCCGCGCCGGCGACGAAGCTAGAGCGCCAGGTCACTCGCGTCCCTACCCAGACAGCTCGTCGCGATGAACCATGTGGTGACGTAATCGTCGCAACGCTGGACGACGATGTTCGTGCTCGCGTCGACGGCATAGCCGTTCTGGCCACGCTCTGAAGCCCTTTAGTGACTCTGACAAACCCTGTCCGCCACGAACTGCTGCAGCTTGGGACCCCACGCGAATAGGGCGATTCGAGCGTTTCTTCAGCGGTGCGAATGGATCGCCTTCGGACCTGCGCCATCGTGGAGGCGATCGAGGAGGCGCGCGATCTCTGGGTCGGCGTCCGGAGCCTCTATCAGCTGCCGAACGAGGATGATGACAGAGGACGGGGAGGCGCCGCCCTCGGCGCAGGCAGCAAGTGAATTGCGAATGCCGCTCAGGTCATTCGAGCCGAGGTGAAGAGCGAGACGCGCCAGCGGCACGATGTACTCGCCGCGACTCTGACGATCGTCCAGCTCCAGCGCCAGCCGCCGCGCGTCGGCCAATCGCCCGGCGCGTGCGTACACCATTCCAAGGACGCCGGTGAACATCGGCGCCCGCGATCGAGCCACCAATTGTTCCCCATAGGCAATCGCCTCCTCGAATCGCCCGACCGTTGTCAGCGCGATCGCCTGCGGCCAGCGCGCAGCCAGTGACTCGGGTAGGAGCTCCAGCGCGCGGCTGGCATGCTGCTCGACCGCGGCGACATTGCCCATGAGACACGACGCAGACGCGGCATGTAAGTGAACAATGGCCGAGTGAGGATCGAGCGCGAGCGCGCGATCGAGATGCAGTCTGGCCTCAGCATACGCGTACTCGGCGGTGAGAAAGAGCGCGAAGTACGCCTCGAACATCGCCATGCGTGGGCTCGACTCGATCGCGTCGACGAAGTGCTTGCGCGCCCTTCTCCAGTGCGGCTCGAAATGAAACACGAATAGCGCCTTCGCGAAGTGGGCCTCCGGCAGCCGCGGGTCGAGCGCGAGCGCCCTCCCGACGGCGTCCAGCGCGCGCTGGTATCCGTGCTCGGCGGGCGTCCAGCCGTATGACCACAGAATCGAATAGCAGTCCGCCAGTCCCGCGTACGCGAGCGCATACGCCGGGTCGAGTGCGATCGCCTCTTCGAAACAACGAATCGCCGCGCCCATCACGGCTGGCGCGCGCTGGCTCCAGAAATGGCGACCCTTCAAATACAGGTCGTAGGCCTCCAGGTTTTCGGTCTGTCGGCGCGGCGCGTCCTTCGCCTGCGGCAGGAGTGCCGGGGCGAACGCCGTCACGATCGATTCGACGATCTCGTCCTGGATGTCGAAGACATCCGCGATCTCGCGGTCGTAGCGTTCGGACCAGACGTGATAGCCGTCGGCCGCGCTGGTCAATTGCACCGACACGCGGAGTCGTGAGCCCGCTCGGCGCACACTCCCTTCGACGATCGCCGCAACCCCGAGATCACGGCCGATCTGCCGCACATCGGTCTCCTGCCCGCGGTAGCGGAACGCCGATGTGCAGGATGCCACGCGCAAGCCGGACAGGCGGGTCAGCGCATTGATCAACTCCTCAGCGAGGCCGTCGCTGAAATACTGGTGATCGGGATCGGCGCTCCTGTTCACGAATGGCAGTACCGCGACCGACATCTCCGTGCGTGCCGCCGGTGGGCGCCGCCCGCTGCGGACGTCGCCTGGCGATTCCATCGCCAACGCCAGGTCTCGCACCGACTGGAATCGATGATCAGGGTCCTTTTCGAGGCATTGCTCAACCACCTGCACGAACCGTTGGGGCGTGTCCGATGGAAACGCGAGTGCCGATGACGGCTCGTTCAGAATGGCGTTCATCGTCTCGATCGGAGATGCGCGGCGGAACGCCCGCCGACCTGTCAGCATCTCGAACAAGATCGTCCCCAACGCGAAGATGTCCGCGCGATGATCGACCTCCCGCCCGCGCACCTGCTCAGGAGACATGTATCCGACAGTCCCGAGCAGCATGCCGCTCACCGTCTCGTGGTCGGTGGTCGATTCACCGGCTGTGTCGATTGCGGTACGTTTGGCGAGACCGAAGTCGAGAATCTTCACTCGTCCATCGGTGGTGACGAAGAGGTTCTCGGGTTTGAGATCGCGATGGACGATGCCGCGGGCGTGGGCGGCCGCGAGGCCTGCCAGCACCTGATGGATCAACTCGACGGTACGCTGGAGAGGGATGGCCCCCCGTTCGATGAGGACGCGAAGGGTATCGCCGTCGAGCAGCTCCGTGACCAGGAACGGTACGTCACTGACTCCGACGTCGAAGATCGCGATGACGTTCGGGTGCGACAACGCGGCGACGGCGCGGGCCTCCCGCTCGAACCGCCGCAGGCGCTCGGGATCCGAACCGGAGGCTTGTGAAATCACCTTGATGGCAACGTCCCGTCCGAGCCGCGGATCGCGGGCACGGTAGACTTCGCCAATCCCTCCAGCTCCGATCGGCGCGACGACTTCGTACGGTCCCAGACGGGTCCCTGACACGAACTGCATGTCTGGCACGCATCATAGCGTGAGGGTTCCCGACGTGACCTGAAGGCGGCGCTCCGGCCAACCCGGATTCGCCGTGTAAGGTTTCGGCCACAAAGCGCGTTCAGGCACGCAGACGGTGTAGACAACGCAGTACGTGCCGGGCGTCGATCTGGTCCACGAAGCCATCGAGCGGGCCGTCGATTACGACGACTGGTTCATTCGTGAGGTTGAGAAGGGACTCGCCCAGGAGCTCCAGCGAAATCCCCCGGCGGCCAGCCGCCCGCGATAGCATGCCCGCAGGTCGGTCGAGAGGTTCACTTCCATAGCGCCCGTGATTGCCGGCATTCGACTCGGGCGCCAACAACGAGGATTTGTCAAGCCGTCGGATCGTGCTGCAGTAACCTTTATTGATGAGCTTGACGATCGGGACCACAGCGTCGCCCTCGGGCGAAGCATCGACCTCGCACGGGTCGGCCAACGTTTCTAGACGCCACAAGAAGTGATCGCCCGCGGAATCGAAGCCTGCCAGCACTGAGTTGGCCGTCAGCGAATTGCTGAGATTGGGCGGTCAGCCCTAAGGTCATGCAGATTTGTCGTCTGGCGGCGTTGATGAGCGTAGCGCTGTTTCCGGCGCCCATTCGAACGCGACTCGACAATCGGAGTTCAAACCAACCGCGACCATCAAGGACCTCATGACGTCTGCGGTCGACGCCAGTGCGGATTTCCTGTGGGCATCGGTCGAAGTGCTCGCGACTCCTAAGAAACTATCCCCCGAGCACATCCCCGGTTTCGCGAGTCAGGAGCGGAAACCCCAGTTGGTCGGCGCGTTGACGTAAGCGACGGAGGACGCGGGAGCGAGTGCGCCGCGACGCTGTATCGGCCGGAATTATCGACGATGGTGTAGGGCTCAAAAAATCGATCACGCCGCCACGGTGTACTCATGAATGACACCACCGAGCCGATCACACCGCTTGACTTGCCCGCCGCTCCAGGCGACCACCGCTGACCGTGTCGACTGCGGTGGCGACAGGCACAAGGACCGATGAGGCCGATGGCCGTTGTACCTGTCGCGTCGTCACTTCATCAGCTGGAACCGTGCTTCGTACAAGCGAACCAGAGTCCTGCGCCTATCCGGATTTCGTCATCGCGTTGCATCCTCAAACCCGACCTGTATTGGTCGTGAATTCCGCGAAGTCTTCGCTGCGGTATCGCGGCAGGTTCGTTGATCCGGACCGAGCCGGATCTGCTACTGCGTCGCGCCTACCCCTCCTCGTTCGCTGATTCCCATTGCCAGAAAGCCGATGGCGATATCACACGTACCCCTCGAAACGGATCCAGGACCAACAAATCCTGATCGCCTGTGACGATCGCGTCGCACGCGCCGGCCAGGGCCGTCGCCAGGACCACATCGTCGTCGCGGTCGCGACAGGTCGGAGGATCGAGGGTGTCTGGCACCACGAGCGCGAACGTCTCCGCAAACAGTCGAAGAGCGCTCCGCACATCGGCCGTCGGCTGACGGAACTTCCGCTCGAGAACGTCGCGCAACTCGTCCAGAAGCGGCTGCGACGAGATGACGCTGTGCTGGCGGACGCAGTGTTCGAGCAGGTCGCTGCACGTGCCGCGCGCGACGAGGGCGGCGACGAGGACGTTCGTGTCGAGGAGGAGCCTCACGAGACGCGCGAGAACACGTCCTCGTCGGTGAAGATGCCCTGAGCCTGCGCGACTGCCATCATGCGCTGCCGCAGGCGTCGGAACCGTCGCACGAACAGGTAGTCCTCGAGCGATTGGCGGAGGACGTCGCTGCGGGAGACGCCGTCCTCTTTGGCAATCCTATCGAGTTCACGGCGCACGGCCTGGGGCAGGCTGATGGTGACCGTCTCTCTCATGGCGTATTAGATTCTAATACAACCGCTCGGTCGCCGGCAGTTCCGCGGGTCCGAACCCTCGTGCCCTGATGTGGCAGGAGTCTGCAAGCCTTTTCTACTCAGATCTTTACGAGCGCCTCGCGTCCGGGCAACGAATCAAGACAGTAAGTCGCTGGATTGAACGACTTAGATCCCACGTGGGTTCCACAGCCACCCATTTGGCATGACTCATCAATATAAGTTATTTATTTATCAGTTACTTAGATTGGCGGAGAGGGTGGGATTCGAACCCGACAGGACCCTTTAGATTCTGTAACTTACAGATTCTACAATGCCAGGTTGCCGTAGATGCCAGGGATGCCGTAGCGCCCTGCACGCTGTTGCACGCACGGCCGAGTTTTGGGAAAGCGACTGAGAAGGGCCGGTTTCCTGGCACGGCGAGCGGCCAGGGCGGGTGTGGTCAACATCGTGCCGAAGACAGGTGACGGTCAGCGTCTTCCCTACCCATCGGCCAACTTCGATGGCGCGTATCTCATCGACACACTTGGCGAGATGTCGAATGCGGCCGCAGTTCTTCAAAGCTGCGGAGGACGCTGAAGCCTGCGAGATTGTCCCACGCCAATGGATCGAGTTCTGGGGGGTCTCCATATGAGCCTCGAGGTCACAGAACGTCAGCCGAGGCTCACCAACGTCAGCATGACGGCTCGCTGGAACCTGTCTAATAAGCGCTTGGCCGGAGGGAGAGAATCACAGCGGATTTGTCGCCTGTCGTCACGCGGCTCGAGCAGGCGTTTCCGTGCCGATTTTGCAGTCGAGCAGCGAGACGATCATTTTCGTCTCGCTAATTTATCCGTAGCAGTCGGCGAATACACTTCACGCGCTCCCGGCTTCGTTCCCGTAGCCAACGTCCAGTTACTGACCCGCGTCGCATCAGCGGTATTGTCTTCGTTCGTCATGGCGTCCTCCGTCGTCGTCGTTCACCTCACGCAACGGGAAGACGAGCACCGTCTTCCCTGTGCGCAGCTGCGGCTCACTTCCATGCGCTGCGGCGCTGCTCAGCCAGGGCGCTCCGGTCGATCCTCTCGCTACCGACGAACCTCGAGGAACGTCCAGCCCCGACCTTCGATGAAGACCCAGATACTGCCGTCGCTCATTTGGCGGTATCCCGCGATTCCTTCTTCATGGCTACCTCCTGCGTCGGGGCAGCCCCTGAAGACTGCGGTCCGACTCTTCTGGCGATGTGGTCGACGATGACACCCAGCGTGTGCAGGGCGATCACGCAGTGGCAGCTTCCTCGAGTCGGTACTTTCGAACCCGGAGGTGAAGCTGTGTGCGTGTCAATCCCAGTCGCCGTGACGCCTTCGTTTTGTTGCCGGCGCAATCGCGCAAGACCTTCGCAATCGTGGTGCGTTCGACGGATTTCAGGTCGGTCGTGTCATCTCGGAATCCTCGGGCGCCTGATTGCGGGCCAGATGGTTCGCGTCGATGGGCGCGCCTTCGCACAGGATCGCGGCCCGCTCGAGAACATTGCGAAGCTCTCGAACGTTCCCAGGCCACTCGTATTGGAGAAGTGCCCGTCGTGCATCGCGCGTCAGACCAGCCGGCGGCCGGCCGAAGGACCTGCCGATCTCCTGGAGAAACGTTTCGGTCGAGCGGAACGATGTCCGACGTGCGGTCGCGCAACGGCGGAATCTGGATGTCGAAGACGCCGAGGCGATAGAACAGGTCCTCGCGAAAATCGCCTCGCTCGACGGCTTTGCGCAGGTCGCGGTTCGTCGCGGCGATGACGCGGATGTTCGCCTTCAGGAGGCGCGTCCCGCCGAGCCGCTGGAACTCCCGCTCCTGCAGCACGCGCAGGAACTTGGCCTGCGCGGACAGACTCATCTCGGTGACCTCGTCGAGGAAGAGCACGCCGCCTGACGCCAGTTCCACCTGCCCGGGCTTTGCCTGCTGTGCGCTCGTGAACGCGCCGCGCTCGTAGCCAAACAGCTCCGACTCGAGCAGCTGCTCGGGCAGCGCGGCGCAATTCAGCGCCACGAACGGCCCGTTCCTTCGCGCAGATGCGGCATGGATGAACCGCGCCACGACTTCCTTGCCGGTGCCCGACTCGCCGGTCACGAGCGCGGTGGTGTCCGTCTGGGCCACCTGCGTGGCCTTGCGCAGCACCTCGCGCCATTCAGCGGACTCGCCGACGACCTGCAGGTGCGTGGCCGCCCTGAGACAGTCGACGCCTCGCTGGACGCCCGCGTCGATCCGCTGTGCGCGGTCCCCATCGATCTGATGCGGGACCTTGCCGAGCTCGCCGCGCTGGGCACCGAGCCCGAGGTGGTACGCGATCCGGTGCGCGAGCGGCACGTGCGTGCGGTTGAACGCCAGCGGCCGCTTCGACCAGAACGCGACGCGCACCAGCGGCTCCGGCACGCGGGTCGACACGCCGAGTACCGAGCGGTAGCCCGCGCCGACCAGCCGCGCCGTCGCGTGCGACGTGGCCGCACCGCCAAGCGCATCGGTCCGCAGGTCGTCGATGATCACCTCCTCGCGTTCGGACGCCGTCATGTCTGGCACATCGGCGGTCGACGCGTTCACGACCAGTCGTCCCTGCTGATCGAAGCACGCCATGCGCAAGGCGTCGTGCGGCAGCATCTTCCTCACGATCGCGGAGAGCCGCGGCAACGCGGCGTCGACATCGATCGTGACGGCGAGTTCACGGAGCAGTTCCAGCGAGCCGTCGAAATAGGCGCCCTGAGGGTCCGGACGGTCGGCTGTAATCTTCTCAATAGCCAGCATCGCGATAGCCTCCCTGTGTTCCGCGATTCTGGGCGTTCCCAACGCCGGCCACAACCTCCGTTCGGGCGCGTCGATGCGCTCACAAATGGTCGCGGCGACAGCCCATTTCGGGGGTTCGTGCGGCCCCCTTTCGGGTCTAGCCGGCGGGTTGACGTTGAGAGTTGATGACGGGCGGGTGCTGCCGCGCATCGGCCGAGGACGACATCAGCGAGCCGTCGCGGGAGAAGCTGGGCTCGAAAACGAGTTCGACGCGAACGATGCCGAACTCAGCGCGAGGTCGAACTTTCTCGACGAGGCGAGGCTTCGATGCGCTTCCACCCGAACAGCCGGGCGTCGACCGACCAGCGACCCGGTCCTAACATCGCCAGCGCCCCACCAATGGTCGCGGCCAACACGAGCGCGAACAGGTCATCTGATGTGAGGATCCGGGAGATCTCGATCGCCGCGACGGCGATTCCGGCCAGGGGCGTCCAGAGCCCGATGACGAGCAGCAGTCCCGGTCCTGCGAGGGAGGCGAAGGTGAGTGTCGCCTGCCACGGCGGGTCGCTCCACAGCTGCGAGCTGGCGCGCACGAGGAGGACGGAGCCGACCACCAGGCGCATGCCCAGCAATCCGATCCCGGGCCAACCGCCGGCGAATGTGGAATAAAGGCGTCGCAACACGTACCTGAGACGATTCTTCGTCGTCCCGGCGCGACGCGCCGCCCCCTGTCCGGGTCGCGGGGCTGACTCTTTCGGGTCGGCGGAGACGAGGATGCGGCCAGGTGGCGAGCTGGCGGATTCTACAGCTCGATGATTCCTCTCTTCAGACCGATGATCGCCGCATGCGTCCGGTCGTTGGCGTCGAGTTTCGCAAGAATGCTCTTGACTCGCCCTTTGACGGTGTCCTCCGTAACGGCAAGCTGATCCGCAATCTCCTTGTTCGCGTTCCCGGCGGCGATGAGGCGCAGCACGACCACTTCTGCTGGTGTCAGGGCCTGATCGCTCACATGCTGGGCGACCTGGAACGAGGCCTCGGGCGACAGGCGCCTCTTTCCAGCATGGACGGCTCGGATCGTCTGCAGTAAGTCCGAATGGAGCGTGTTCTTGAGCAGGTAGCCCTGGGCACCGGCCTTGAGGGCGCGGAGGATGTGCACATCGCCCTCATAGGTCGTGAGCATGATGACTTTTGCAGCCGGAACCTCCGCGCGAATGGCGATGAGCGCGTCGAGGCCATTCATCTCCGGCATCTGCAGGTCCATCAGCGTCACGTCCGGGACGATGCGTCCGGAACTGCTGGATCGCCTCGCGACCGTTGACCGCCTGCGCGACCAGCGTCATATCGGGCTGCACTCCGACGAGTCCGGCGATCCCTTCGCGGACGAGTGGATGGTCGTCCACCACGAGAATCCGAATTGGCGAACCACCGCCGCTCATGACGCGTCTCCTCGTACGTTTGCCGGAGTCTTCCGTGCCAAGAGCCGCGAAACCCAGGAGCGCCTCGCGGATATCGCGTAGACGGTGCGCGCAGGCAGGCGCAGCTCGACCTCCGTTCCGGAGCCCGCCGCGCTCCAGACTGCCAGCTTCCCACCAATCACTGCGGCGCGTTCCGGCATCCCGCGCAGTCCGTAGTGTCCCTC
The DNA here is from genome assembly GCA_963840865.1 of Vicinamibacterales bacterium. Taxonomy (GTDB): domain Bacteria; phylum Acidobacteriota; class Vicinamibacteria; order Vicinamibacterales; family Vicinamibacteraceae; genus CAWJAP01. Next base: position 8,715 of record CAWJAP010000012.1, on the reverse strand, counting down.
GATTCCCTGGGCGGCGAGCACCGCCTGATCGATGCCCTTTCCGTCGTCTCTCACCCGCAGTCGGAAGTCATCGCTGTCGTAACGGATCTCGACCTCGACCCGCCCGGCCTGCGCGTGACGAAAAGCATTCCGCAGCGCTTCCGCCGCAATCTTGTAGATCTCGTCACGAACAATCGGGTGCAGGTCCCGCGGCTGTCCCTCGACCGCGACGCGGAATGCCGGAGACGGGTCTGCGCTCGCGCCGGTTGCGAGCTCGTCGCCCAAGGTTCTGATCGCAACCGCGAGATCGTTGCGTTCGACGGTCGACGCCCGTAAGCCTTGCACTGCGTCCCGGCCTTCGGTGATGGCCCTGGCCGCCCGTTCAATCGCAATGTCCAGTCTCTCTTTCGCCTCGGCCGGGCGCTCGGGCAGCAGGTACGACGCCGTCTGGAATCGCAGCAACAGACCATGGAAGCTCTGAAGCAAGGTATCGTGCAGCTCGCGGGCAATGCGCGTCCGCTCGCCGACCCGCGCTTCGACCGTCATCTCGAACGCGTGCCGTACCTGACGCATCCGGGCCCGGTACACTACCCACATCAGCGCCAAAAACAGACCCACGGCGGAGGCGCGAAACAAGTCGGTCTTATACCACGGAGGTGTGATGACGATCGGCAGCGACACTCCTGCTTCGTTCCATACGCCGTCGCTGTTCGATCCCTGCACGCGAAACACATACTTTCCATGATCCAGGTTGGTGTACATCACCAGACGCTGGGTGCTGTCCACCTCGTTCCAGCCAAGGGCGGAGCCCTCGAGTCGATAGCGATAGCGATTCTTGTGAGAGTTCGCGAAGCTCAACGCTGCGAATTCGAACGAGATGAAATTCTGCCGATAGGACAGCGTCAAGGAGTCGGCATAGGGAATGGCCTTGTTCAGTACGGACTCAGCGCCGATGGGAACAGAGTCGTTGGAAATTTTGAAGCTCGTGAGAACGACTGGCGGCACGAAGGGATTTTCGCGGATATCTTCAGGGAAGAACGCCGTAACCCCTCCGTTGCCGCAGAAGAACATCTCGCCGGTCCGCCCTCGCTGGTAACAACTCCGCGAGAAGTCATTGCTCCGCAAGCCGTCGGAGACGTCGTAGTTCCTAAACCTCGCGGTCTGCGGATCGAACCGGGATATACCCTTCTTGCTGCTGATCCACAGCCTGCCGCCGGCATCCTCGAGAATACCCATGAGATCGTTGCTCGGCAGACCATCTGCTTCGGTGTAGCGCGTGACGACTTCACTCTGACGGTTGAACCGATATAGACCCAATCCAGCAGCCAGCCATAGCGTCCCGGTCTTGTCTTCATGAATGGCTCCGATGCTACCTCCCTGAAGCTTTCGAGGGTCACCCAGGCTGGGCGTGTAGTGCACGAAGGTCTTGGTTGTGTCGTCGAAGCGGCTCAAGATGCCGCCCCACGTCCCGAGCCACAGGGTGCCGGAACGATCGCGATGAATCGCCGAAACGCTGAATGGAAGGTCCTCCGACGCACTTGGACCGAGCCGGTAGTTGGCGAATCGCTCGGTGGCGGGATCGAAGTGGCTCACGCCGCCAAACTGTCCCACCCATAACCCGCCGCGAGGATCTTCATAGACACAGATGACCTCATCGGTCATCAGGCTGCCGGGATCACGAGGGTCGTGTGCGAAATGCTTGAACCGGCCTGTGCGTTCATCGAACCGATCCAGACCCGCGCCCTGGCCTCCCACCCAGAGATAACCGCGTGCATCTTTGAGAATGCTATTGACCTCAGTGCCCTTGCTGAGACTGCCCGCGCCGGGAACATAGTGCGCGATGCGGCCGCTCTTGCGATCCACTCGGTCAAGGGCGCGGGGGAACGAGCCGACCCACAGGACGCCATTGGAGTCCTCGTGGAGCGCGCTGACCTTGCCCGGAGAGAGACTGCCGGGTTCGTCGGGACGATGGGTGTAGTGGCTGAATTGTGTTTGCCGAAGGTCGAGAATGTTGACTCCACCATTGACGGTGCCTACCCAAAGCAGTCCCGGACCGATCGCGGTAGATCGCCGCAACGCTGTTATCGCTGAGACTGTCGGGGTTGGCGCGATCGTGCTGAAAGAGACGCGTCACACGTTCGGTGCGCCGGTCAAAATAATGGAGCCCGAGGCTCGACGGCACCCAGAATCCATTCTCCCCATCTTCGACAAATGTGCTGCTCTCCAAAATGGCAGCACCCGCGCCGAGCGGGTACTCGGTGAGCCGATCTGCCTGCCTGTCATATTTGATGAGCGCGGCGATCGGGGAAGAAGCGAGCAGCCACAGATCGCCGGACTTGGCTTTGTACAGGTAGATTGCGGATAGACGCTCGATCGCTGCGCGGGGGCGAGTGATCTGTCCTGTCTGACGGTTCAAATTGAACAGGCCGCCGTCGGCAACAAACCAGATCTCCCCTTGCCTGTCCTCGATGACACGCCTGACCCTCCCGACGAAGCGGCCGTCGGTGTCATTGCGATAATTGGTGAAGGTTTCGGTCGCCGGATCGAACCTGTCCAGACCGCTATCCGCGGTCGCGAACCAGAAATTGCCGCGACGATCGCGGGTGATGCTCTCGACCGAGTCGCCGCTGAAGCTGTTGGGGTTGCTGGGGTCGTGGAGGTAGCGGGTACTACGTTCGGTCCTGGGATCGAATTTGTTGATCGCGGGATAGGCAGCAACCCACAAATAGCCCTGATCGTCTTCGAAGACATCGCGAATGAAGTTGTGGCTTATGCTGCCCGGATTGCTGGGGTTGTTCTTGTATACGAGGAAAGAGTTGCCATCGTAGCGGATGAGGCCTTCTCCCGTCCCAAACCACATGAAGCCCTGGCGATCCTGCAGGATCGCCACGACGTTGTCCTGGGCCAAGCCTTCTTTGGTGGTGAGGTGGCTGAATTTCAGGTCGCGCGGCAGAGGCTGGCCGCCGGCCGCGTGCCGGATGATGGCTTGTCCAGGCGCGGCGGTCTGCGCCAGCGCCCCTGTCCAGCCGCAAACCGGAGCGAGCACGATCAGCACGAACGGGAAGGCAAGGCAATTCCGACGCGTTACCGTCCGGAGTGGTGCGGCACTCATCGCTCGAACTTCCTCTCCTGCGAGGTAAATGATCGACAGGGACCGGTGGCGATTCCGCGGGTATGGTCGAGCGAACTCGTTGCACCCCGACTCGGTGAACCACCGCTCATGGCGTGCTTCCTCCTACCTCATGTCGGCGTGTCGGAGGCAAAGAACCGTGACCACCAGGAGCGCCTCGGGGCTGTCGCGTAGACGGTGCTGGCAGGAAGCCGCAGCTCCACCTCCGTCCCTGCGCCGACCTCACTCCACACCGCCACTGTCCCTCCGATCAGTGCGGCGCGTTCCGGCATGCCGCGCAATCCGTAGTGTCCCTCGAGCCCCTGCTTTGCGAGCACCGCCGGATCGATTCCCCTGCCATCGTCGCGCACGCGCAGTCGGAGTTGCTGGCTGTCGTAGCGGATCTCGACCTCGACCCGTCCGGGATGCGCGTGCCGGAAGGCATTCCGAAGGGCTTCCGCCGCAATCTTGTAGATCTCGTCGCGAAGGATCGGGTGCAGATCTCGGGCCTGCCCCTCGACACCGACCCGGAACGCGGGAGGCGGGTGGATGCTCGCGTCGGTCGCGAGCTCGTCGCCAAGGGTCCTGATCGCCACCGCGAGATCGTTGCGTTCAACGGTCGACGCCCGCAAGCCCTGCACGGCGTCCCGGCCTTCGGTGATCGCCTTCGCGGCGTGTTCAATCGCCCCATCAAGTTTCTCTTTTGCTTCCGCCGGGCCCTCCGACAGCAGGTACGAAACAGTCTGAAACCGCAGCAGCAGGCCGTGGAAGCTCTGAAGCAGCGTGTCGTGAAGCTCCCGGGCGATTCGTGTGCGCTCTCCGACGCGGGCCTCGAGCGTTGCGTCGAACGCGTGCCGCACCTGACGCATCCGGACCTGGTAAGCCGTCCAGAGCAGCGACAGGAACAGGGCCAGGCTCGAGAGGTGAAACCAAGTGGTCCTCCACCAGGGGGGCATGATCAGAATCGGCAGCGACACGCCTTCCTGATTCCAGATGCCGTCGCTGTTCGATCCCTGCACCCGAAACACGTATTCGCCCGGGTCCAGGTTGGTGTAGGTCGCCAAGCGGTGCTTGCTGTCCACCTCGTTCCAGCCGGAATCGAAGCCCTGAAGCCTATATCGATAGCGGTTCTTGTGGGAATTGGCGTAGCTCAGCGCCGCGAACTCGAGGGAGAACACGTTGTTCGTGTAAGGCAGGGTCACCGACTCGACGTAGGGGATCGTCTTCTTGAGTACCTGATTCAGCCCCGACGCGCACCGGACTGTTGAAAATGGTGAAGTTCGTGGTTACGACCGGCGGCACATAAGCGTCATCTCGAACGTCCTCGGGGACGAATGCGTTGAACCCGCTGCTGCCGCCGAACAGGATGCTCCCGTCCGGGCTTTGAAAACACCCGGTACTGAACTCGTTGCTTTGCAGTCCGTCAGACGCGTCGTAGTTTCTGAACGTTTCCTTTCGAGCATCAAACCTGGATACGCCTTTTTGGGTGCTGAGCCAGAGCCTGCCGAGTCGATCTTCCAGAATGCATCGAATGCTGCTGCTGGGCAGCCCATCGCTTTCCGTGTAGCGGGCAAAGGCTCCGCTTCGGCGGTCGTGCCGGTACAGTCCGCCGAACGTGCCCACCCATAGTGTCCCCGCCCGGTCTTCGAGGATGGTGTTGATACCAGCGCCGTTGAGCCTTCGCGGGTCCCGCGGGTCGGGGACGTAGCTCGTGAACGCCTTCGCCTTGTCGTCGAACCGGATCAGCACGCCGCCCCAGGTGCCCGCCCATAGCGCGCCCGAACGATCCTGGTAGATGACCCACACCGTATTCGCCAGGCTCGCCGGATTGTCTGGAACGGGGCGATAGTTGACGAACCCGTCACTCGCGGGATCGAAGCGGCTGATGCCGCCCTGCAGGCCCACCCACATCTGACCCGCTCGGTCGCCAAAAATCGTGTAGACGTTGTTGGAGATCAAGCTGCGGGGCTCGCGGCTGTCGTGCAGGTAGCGTTTGAAGCGTCGCGAGCGCTCGTCGAACCGGACGAGACCGCTACCGCCGCCGCCGATCCAGAGGTAGCCCGCACGATCTCTGTAGATGCCGTTCACGTTTGTTCCTGCACCGAGCCCATTCGTGTGGCCCTCGGCGGGACGGTAATGGGTAATTTGGCCCGTCTTCGGATCCAAGCGGTCCAACGCACGAGGGAACAAGCCCACCCACAACACTCCATCGGCTTCTTGGTAAAGCGCTTTCACCCTTCCGGGCGAGACGCTGTTGGGATCGGCAGGCCGGTGTCCGTAGTGTACCAACTGTTGCTGCCGGAAGTTGAGGATGTTGAGCCCCGCATTCTCGGTACCGACCCACAGTACGCCGCCGCGGTCCCGATAGACCGAGAACACGGCGTTGCTGTCGAGGCTATGCGGGTTGGCGTCCTCGTGCTGAAACCGGTGCGTAAAGCGTTCTGTGCGCCGATCGAAGTACGCGAGGCCTTCACTCGACGGCACCCACAGGCCATTCTGACCGTCAGCGACAAGCATGCCATTGAGCGAGCCGCCGCTCGTCGTCGATGCCAGGACGCCACCAGCACGGGGGGCACGAACCGCAAGCGGGTAGCGGGTCACGCGCTCGGTCCGCGGGTCATACCTCACAAGCCCGACGACGGGCGTATTAGCTAGCACTTCCGGTGTAGAAATGACGAACGGGACTCGTATTCTCCGGTTGGCGAGCGAGCCGGTGTCTGGTTGTTTCATTTCACTCGTTCTGCCTATGCGTAGCCCGCGTGTTCAACTCGCGCGCTCACCAGTTGTTCGCGATACGCCGAACCACCCAGCGCTCTCCCTCACACCCCATAGCACAGCGCAGCCATGCCACTTTAGCACCTATCTGCTCTCGCGCCACACGCCACCGTTGCCACGCAACCGCGCTGTCTTCTGCACCCGCGCCGCTCTCCCCCCCGCGCGCAACACGCTCCACCCCCGCTATGCCGCTTCTTCATTCTGCAGCAGCCTCATGCCGCCGCCATCTCCGCCCAATGCATGCATCACTTCCACTCATCGCCGGCCGCGTCTCGTGGACCTCGTAGGCCTGCTATCATGCTCGGCTTCTTGAACCGTCACGAGCTTGCCGAATTCCGTGGCTTGGCGATCTCGCCTTTCCGAATGCTTCGGTGTGCGGTTCAAACACGCTGAGCACTTTGTCCGGCACGTCATGTCGCCGCCGAGCAGGCGCGCGCGAGTCTGGCCAGGATGCGTGTGACCAACGCTGCATCTGCTGCAGTTGAGCACGTGCCTGCGTCAAGAACGCCGCGGTCGAGCGACGCCGTTCTGCACCCGCTGCTAATGCGCGCACCATGTCGCCGCGTCGCGGACGACCGCACGCGTGTGGCCATCAGCTGCCGATAGCTGCGACTAAGGCGTCGCGGGTCTCGGCACTCCGCGCCTGCCGCCCAATGATCAGCACGCCACGCCCGACACTGCGACGCCGTCGCGAATGTGCCCGCGCGGTCGCCTAGCGCTGCGCTCGCCCGCTGCAGCGTGCGCGTCAGCACGCGACGCCATCCTGCAGCAGCGAGCTGTCGGTCGGGTAGTGCACATTCGTTTCTACAACCGTGGTGTCGATACGAAAGCGGCGCCCGTGCGTTACCCCGCACGCTTCGCGACATCGACGACGCGCTGGTGCAACTGCTCAATCGCGTCCGGCCCCAACACCCGCGCGATCTTCAGGATCGTCTTCGCGTCGGGCACTTCCTCGGCATCGATACGTGTCAACGCGCGATACACCAGATTCGCGCGCACCTCGCGTTCGAGGTCGTCGTAGCTCCAATCAAAGATAGATCGCCGGCTTCGTCTGCATACACGCTGTCAGCGCTGAGGTCGTTTGTGGTGCCGAGGCGGCGCGTAATCTGTCCGGTTCGCTGGCTCACGTGGAACAGACCACGCTCGCCCGTAAACCAGATGTCACCGTGGCGATCGCCGATGACCTGGGTAATCCTCCCAACAAACCGGCCCTCGCGGTCGTTTCGATAATGCGTAAACGTTCCGCGCTGTGGATCGAGCCTGTCGAGGCCGCTGTCCTCCGTGCCGAACCAGAGAAAGCCGCGACTGTCCTGGGCGACGCTCTTGACCGAAGCACCGCCAAGCGTGCCAGGGTTGTTGGGGTCATGAAGGTAGCGGATACAGCGCTCGGTCGTGGGGTCGAATCGATTCACCCCGGTGTTGGTGGCAACCCACAGTTTGCCCTGGTCGTCTTCCATCAGATCTTGAAGGAAGTTGGAGCTAAGGCTGCCAGGGTCCTTCGGGTCGTGCTTGTACACGACGAAGTTGTAACCGTCATAGCGGTTGAGGCCGTCTCGGGTGGCAAACCACATGAAACCAAGGCGATCCTGGAGAATGTCGACGACGTAGCCTTGAGACAGGCCATCATTCGTTGTGAGATGGGTGAATCTGAGGTCGCTCATCCGAGCCCCGCCGTCCTTGGGGTGGTGAACGATGAGGGGACTTCCCGGCGGGACGGTCTGCGCGAGCGCGCCGTGCCCGCCGCACGCCGCGACGAGCACGATCAGGATCAGCCGGAACGCCGGGTAAGCGGGAACCCGTGCCGTCTGGATTCGAGCGGCAGTCATTGCTCGATCTCCCTCTCGCCCCCGTTACACATGATCGGGACGGACCTCTGCAGGCCGACGCACCGGCACACGAGGGTCGATCGGACGGGCTCCCGTCCGCGTCCGGTGCGGAAGTTCTAGATCGACGCGGCCTCGGGCGCAAGCGCCGGCGCGCCGCTCGGCGACCTGGGCGCGAGGTCCCGGCACGCTCGTCTGACCGGTGCCAGGTTTACTGTAGGGCTGGATTGCTTCTGGCCGACTTCCGCCCCCGCATGCCCACGGGCAGCGCCAGCCCGACGCGATGGCGCGACATCGCGTTCCCGCGATCGAGGTTGGCGAGCATGAGGGCAGCCGCATCGGCGTATGGCACGATCATCTGCGGAATCACCGAAGCGAACACCGGCAGCAGCAACGGGCTCGGAAGGACGCGGGCGGCTGCCGGAAGCTTCACGGGCAGGGCGTCGAGCGAGACGCGCATGCGGTCCAGTCCCAGCGCTAGGTCATCGACCATCGGGCCCGGGCAGAGCAGTCGCCAGTCCAGGCGCGAGCGGCTCAGCCGCTCGAAGTTGACGACGTGCGGCCAGTAGGGGGACTTCACCTTGGGCAAGTCGACGCCGCGGCGGCCAGAGGAGTCGATGTCGAGGAGCGCCGCGCCCGCGAGAAACCAGCACACTGGCTGCTCCGCCAGGGGAAGCGAGTCCACGCCGGTGACGAGCCGGTCGATCAGGCCAACGAACGCGTCGCCGTCGGCGACATGGCCGGCGCAGTTGATCAGCGCCTCCTGCCCTCTGATGAGCTCGAGTGGCACGAGCGCGCTAAGATCGCCGGTGTGGACGGACACCCGCCCACTGGCTTCGGGCGGCAGCTTGGACGGCGTGCGGACGAACACCGTGACCTCATGGCCGGCAGCGAGCGCCTGACGCAGCACGTGGCGACCGAGGGACCCGGTGGCGCCCAGGACGAGGAGGCGGGACATCAAACCCTCCGGGCGCGCTCAAGCGTTGTCCGGCTCCAGCCGTATCGCGGCAGGGTATTCGGCGAGCGCGG
>CAWJAP010000011.1:0-119592 GCA_963840865.1 Vicinamibacterales bacterium | reverse complement strand
CCACTCAGCCGGCCCAGGCGCTCTGGTCGTTCGCGATCTCCGGCGGGAGCTCGCCCTCCACGGTGAGGTCGGCGAGCGCGATCCGGCCGCCGGGCTTTAGGACGCGGAAGATCTCGGCGAGCGCACGGCTCTTGCGCGCCGACAGGTTCAGCACCCCGTTCGAGATCACGACGTCGGTGGAGGTATCCGGCAGCGGGACCTGCTCCATCTCCCCCAGCAGGAACTCGGTCCACCCCTCGACCCCGGCCTCGGCGGCGTTGGCTCGAGCTCGATCGATCATCCCCTCCACGATGTCGAGCCCGATCGCCCGCCCGGTCGGTCCCATGCGACGGGCGCCGAGGATCGTGTCGATCCCGCCGCCGGACCCGACGTCGAGGACGACCTCACCCGGCTGGAGGAACGCGTATCGGACGGGGTTGCCGACCCCGAGGGCCCAGTCGCGCGCGCCCGCAGGCAGCTCCGCGAGCTCTTCCTCGCTGTACAGCTCGACGCGACGACCTCGCCGGCCCCGCTCGCGATCGAACCGTACGCGTCGCGAACCGCGTCCCGGATCTCGTCCTGGTACATCAGGTCCTTCGCCATGGCTACACCTCCTCCACGAACCGTTCCAGCCGTTCCTTCACGTGCGGGGGACCTCGTCGGACGAGCCCGACGCCAGGCACCCTCGGATCTCCTTGGCGAACTCGAGCTCACCGCAGCACCGACGGCAGAACGAGAGGTGGTGCTCGACCTTCTCCTGATCCTCCGGCGCGATCGCGTGGTCGAGGTAATCCCAGAGCTGCCGGACCGCCTCCGAGCAAGGGATCGCGGCCGTCGTCTTACCCATCGTCGTCTCCCTTCGTGATCAGCTTGTTCTCCTCGGCGTAGGCCCACATCGTCCGCTCGAAGAGGTTCCGGCCTCGGTGGAGCCGGGCGAGGTCGTCCCGAACGGAGCGTCGAGGAGCCGGCGATCTCTTTCGTCGAGAAGCCGTCCATGTACCGGAGCACGAGCGGCGCCCGGTAGATCTCCGGCATGCGGAGCAGCACCTCCCGTAGGTCGTCGCGATCGAACGCGCCGAGGAAGTCGGTGTGGAGCGAGTCGGAGTACGGGAGCGGATCCTCGTCGATCAGCGTGCGGTACAGGGAGAAGTCCTCGAGATCCCCGACGGCGACCTCCTCGACGTGGCGGCCGCGCTTCCGGAGCTCGTCGCGGAACACGTTCACGAGGATCGTCTTCAGCCAGCGGCCCCCGGCCGCCTGCTCCTTCAGGCTCCCAAACGCCCGGTACCCCTGCAGCAACGCCTCTTGCACCAGGTCCTCCGCACCATCTCGCTCCAGCCGGCGCGCCAGGGAGTAGAGCCCCGGGAGCTCCTGGTGGACGAGCTCCTGGTAGGCCTCCTTCGTCCGATCCCGGGTGGCGATCCGATCCATCTCCGCTCGACGCGACATGCGTTGGCCTTCCAAGGGATAGACGTCAGAAGGGGCGAACTCATTGCATCACCTCGGACAGGCAATGGTCGAGGGAGAGCAGACGTCTTAGCCCAGTGGAGGAGGTGATCGGTCATGGCGACCATCACGGCAGAAGGTTCCCGATCGGCGACGGTGGAGCGGAATCTCAGGTGGGGCTCCTGGCTGATGGGGTTGCGGCGGTTGGGGTTCATCGGCTATGCGGTGATCTTCTTGATCCGCAACTTCACCGACGCCTTCCTGGAGCCGGACTTCGGCCCGAGACAGGTCAACGTCGGGAAGGAGCGATCCAGGACTTCAGTCCGTCCCTGTATCACTACCTCGGGCACCTCCACATCGCGGTCTCGGGGTTCATCGCGGCCACGGGCGTGGCAGTCCTGTTCCTCGTGATCTTCGGCGTCCGGCTGGTGAGCTGTGGCCGTGGGTGGGCGCGCGGTGGCCCCGGTCCTCGGGCTGCCGATGGCGCTCCCCGCCCATTATCCGAACCACTTCGGCACCCTTAGCCACCTCGGGATGATCTACCTGGCCACGCTGATCTTCGCCGCGGGCGCGCTCTCCGCGTTGCGGGGGGTGCAGGGCCGGAGCGCATGATGGGGGTGGAGGCGACGCTGCTCTGCGCGAAGTGCGGCGGTCTCGCTTATGGCTGGAAGTGCGCGATCTGTGGGTCGGTCGCCCGCGAGCACGACGAGGGTCACCTCCACGCCGACTCCGACCGCTACTGCACCCTGCGGTGCGCGGGGTGCCAGCAGGCCGACGTGCACTGCACCTGCGTCTAGGGAGGCGATTCGTCCAGACCGTCGGGAGGCTTTCCGAGATGCGGCTGTCCTGGGTGCCCGAGCCATCCCGGAGGCCCAGGCCTGGCATCGGTTCTCGGATCTGACCGACCATCCCTATTCGGTGTACGCACAAGGAGCGTTGAGGGCGGATCAAGAGGGTTGGGTAGCGCAGGCACGAAGAACATCTCTGGGGCGCAGGCTGTGCTGCCCTATCCACGCCTGACAGAGGCCTCACGCGCCCCAACGCGAGCGGCAGTCCTCGCGGCACGCCGGGACCGGCTGAAGCCGGGGCTCCGAGCTACGCTGGGTGGTCGAGCATTACACCGGATCCACGGCGGCCGGTGACTCATTCCGGCGGTGATGGAGACGGTCTGAACCCCTTGACGATGAGGTAGATGCCGAGCGACAGCTCCCAGAACTTCGGGATCGTCGCGATCGCCTGAGCGGAAGAGCCTGGCTCGATGACGTCGAACAGAACGAGGGTCCCCGAGAGGATGATCAGGGGGCCTCCGATCAGCCCCAGCCAGGTCATTCGCCGGGGCACCAACCCGGACGGTACATCAAGTACCCAGGATCAGGCCGTTCCCGACACCGACGACCCAGCCGGGCCCGAGCAGGAATGTCAGTCGTGGATCGCGACCAATGACCGGCCCGCGATGATGAGTGAGTCCCCGCCGGCGGCCCCGACGGCTGCCGCAGCGTCACGACCGCGAGCAGGCTAAGGATGCCGATGGCGATGAACGTTGATTCCATGACGCGGGCGGTGACGTAGCCGAGGGCGAGGCTTTCGTTCTGCCGCTTGAGGATCGGGAACAGCACGACGGCCGTACCGATGTTGGCGATGATGACGATCATCTCGAGGAGCGCTCCGAGGGCGATGCGGTTGTCAGCGCCGGCTCCGACGATGTAGTTGGGGTGGTCCAGCACCGGCTCGTAGAAGATGAAGAAGGCTGGGATGGAGGCGACGAAGGTGACGACGAAAAGCCAGCCTGTAAGCGACGCAGTCCTTCTCAATGGGTCACACTGGGTCCCCCTTCAATTGATGAGATCGATCAGTGACTATATGGTCTTCTACGCAAGGGAAGCAACCTCGTCACGCCCCGCGCCTGCCGGCTATGTCACCTCGAACACCGAGATGCCCGCACCGCCGATCTTCACAGGACAGCCTCTAGGCGACCGGTACCGGAGCTCTCCGCCCGTTCCCGGTCTACGCACAAGGAGCCTTGAGGGCCGATCGAGATGGTTGGCAGCTCAGGCACGGAAACCGTCGCTAGACGCGACGCTCCCCAGCTGTTGATTGTCCAGACGGAGGCCTCACGGCACCGGCGTGAGAGGTCGGCGCGGCGAGAGTGTCTACCGTGTCGCCCGAGAACTTCAGGTCGGCAACCGCGAAAACCTCTGTGGCGCATACAACGCGGACTGGACTAGGTTGCCTGCAACACTGCCGACAGCTGCTCCAGTGTCGGTGACCCAGCCAGCCCTTCAGGCGTCTGGTAGACACGGCATGTCAGACCGAAGGATGGCTCGGCTCGGACGAAGGGGTCCCGACCGTCAATGAGGAGGGCCGGTGAGCCCGAGAATCCAAAGCGTTCGGCGTCCTCGGCAGTCTCGACTCGTTCGAGAATCGGCTCCAGGTACGCGATGCCCTCTTCCGCATCGCCTGCCGTAGGCGGTCATGCATTGTTCGCCAATGCGGACAGCCGTTGGAGTAGAGAAGTCGTAGCTCCCTCATACCTGGGCTGCCTTTAGGCGACATACGCCAGACCATTCCAGTAGACGCACACGTGCGGGGTCGATTCCCGCGCAACTCGACCCACAGTTCATCCGGCAGAGATTGGATGCTCGGATGAAGGAACAGCGTGAATGGGCCATGGTCGAAGCGCCTGTAGTCAAACGCGTCAGGTGGTGGATCGAAGGGGCGACAAGCACGGTCAGAACGAGCCTCGGACCTCGGGATGTTGCTCGCCAAACAAACAGAAGGCCGCCGCAGTCGCAGATGCCCGAGACCGTTTCCGGTGAAGCGACGATCCGCATAGCCTCTCCTCAACCCCTTCGACAGGCGACCCTTCTGAGGTGTCCGTGCTGCTGAAGCGGTTGGCCGAGCGGAGGATGACCGCGCCGAGCACGCTCGCAAGCAGAGACGCTAGGAGGACCGCTAGCTTGGCCGTCTCCACATCACTCCGCTGGCCGAACGCCAGCTCCGAGATGAAGAGCGCGACCGTGAAGCCCACTCCCGCAAGCGCGGCAACTCCGAAGACCATCCGGGACGTAACCTCATCCGGCAGTCGACCGACCGCGCCCGTTGCAGCCCAGACGGCAGCGCCGATTCCGAGCGGCTTCCCCACGACCAGCCCGAGAAGGACGCCGAGCCCGAGCGGGCTGGTGACGGCCTCGCTCACCGCTGCTCCGCTCACCTCGATGCCAGCGTTCGCGAGTGCGAACGTGGGGACCACGATCCGGCTCGTCCACGGGTGCAGCGACCTCTCGACGCGATCGAGTGGAGACACCGCGACCTTGGCCTTGTCCCCGACCGCGATCCAGTACGCCTCGACTCTGTCATCGGGTTCGTTCTCTGCTTCTCGGAGGGTCGCACGAACCTCCGTTCCAGCCGTTGCCGAGCGCCCAATGGGAGGGCCGGTGCCATCAGTCCGAGGGCAACCCCGGCCAGCGTGGGGCTAACACCCGACTCGTAGAACGCGATCCAGAGCGCCACGCCGAGCAGGACATACGGCACCATCGAGGTCACGCCCAGGAGTCGTAGGAGAACGACGGAGGCGATGATTACGACCGCGACTGCGAGCCATCCCGCCGCGAGCCCACCCGAGTAGAAGATGGCGATCAGAAGGATGGCGCCGATGTCGTCCACGATCGCAAGCGTCAGCAGGAACGACCGCAGCGAGACCGGAGCCCGCGACGCCGCGAGCGTGAGGACGCCGAGTGCGAAGGCGATGTCGGTCGCGACCGGGATGCCCCAACCACCCGCCGAATCGCTCCCCGCGTTGAGCAGAAGGTAGATGCCCGCAGGCACGACCATGCCCCCGATGGCAGCGATGATCGGCAGGGCGGCGGTCTTCGGATCGCGCAGCTCGCCCGTCGTGACCTCACGCTTGACTTCAAGGGCGACGACCAAGAAGAACAGGGTCATCAGGCCTTCGTTGACCCAGTTCTGCAAGTCCATTCCGATACTCAGCTCGCCGAGCTGGACCGTCGCGAAGGTGCTCCATAGGTCCTCGTACGCCTGGCGCAGTGGCGAGTTAGCCCAGACGAGCGCGATTACCGTCGCGCCAAGGAGGAAGACGCCAGACGCCTCCTCGGTGCGAAGGAACTCAAGCAGACGAGTCCGACGGTCTACGGAGGAACGCGCAGCCATGGCCAGCCTCTTCTGCCGACCAGGCTTCCCGGCGCACCTATAGGACCTACAGGGCGCGAGTATACCCAGCTGTCGGACCCCGATAACTCCTAGGTGCAAGAACTTGTCACGCGCCCCGGCGCGTTCGGCTACGTTCGGACCAGCCCGAGGAAGACTCGCGACGGCACCGCCTACTTCCTGGGTCAATAGGCTGGACCCCGATAGATGCATCCAGGGGGAAGTGAGTCTGCATGACTGACAGGAAGGTCTGGTTCATCACCGGCGCTGGTCGCGGCATGGGAGTCGACATGGCCAAGGCGGCGCTGGCGGCTGGCAATGCCGTGGTCGCTACCGGCCGAAACACCGACACCGTCATAGCGGCCTTGGACCAAGACGATGAACTGTTGGTCGCCAAGCTCGACGTTGCTGACCCCGCCGACGCCGAGGCGGCCGTCCAGGCTGCCGTCGACCGGTTCGGACGCATCGACGTGTTGGTCAACAACGCAGGCAACTTCAACGCCGGGTTCTTCGAGGAGATCAGCCCTGAGAACTTCCGGGCGCAGATCGAGACCACCTTGTTCGGCCCGATGAACGTCACCCGGGCGGTGCTTCCCGTCATGCGTGCCCAGCGTTCCGGTCTGGTCGTCGCGATCACTTCGACCGCTGGCATCGTGGGCCAGGAGTTCTGCACGGCGTACGCGGCCTCCAAGTTCGGGGTGGAGGGCTGGATCGAGTCGTTGACTCCCGAGGTCGCGCCGTTCGGTATCCGCACGATGCTCGTCGAGCCCGGCTTCTTCCGCACCGAGCTGCTCACGCCGGAGTCGACCAGGTACGCCGAGCCCTCGATTGACGACTACGGGGAGCGCACCGAGAAGACGGTCGCCGCTTGGAACGCTATGAACGGCCAGCAGGGAGGCGACCCCGCCAAACTCGCCAACGCGCTGGTCCAGCTCGCAAGTCAGGACGAGCCGCCGCTGCGATGGGTCGCCGGAGCCGACGCTGTGGAGCTTGTCGAGAAGAAAGCCAAGGATCTCCTGGCCCAGGCCGAGGCCTACCGCGAGCTGTCCTCGTCCCTGGCCCACGACGACGATGCCTGATCGCTGGTGCACTTGAAAGACCTAACGCGCCAAAAAACTTGTCACGCGCCCCGGCGCGTGAGGCCTCCTTGGCCCATTCGCTGGGTCTACGCACAAGGATCGTTGAGGGCGGATCGAGAGGGTCGGCGTCAGCCTCTTGCGTCTGTCGGGACAGCTGCGATGCTCACGGCGCGATGTCGACCGAGCAACGAGGGGATGCTTTGATCACACGCCTCGTCGAACGGTGCGCGGCGGACGAGCGGATCGTTGCCGCGTTCCTCGGTGGTTCCCGCGTGCGGGAGGAGCGGACGACCTCTCGGACTACGACATCTCCGTCATCGTCGTCGACGCTTCATACGATGAGCTGATCGCCGCGAAGGGCGAGTTCATCCGCCTCCTCGGGCAACCCTTGTTCCTCGAGGATTTCGGGAACGAGAACGTCGCGTTCGTGATCTTCGCCGACGGAGTCGAGCTCGAGCTGCTCTACTTCCGTGTAGGCGATCTGCGTTCGATCCGTTCGGGGCCTCACCGTGTCCTCTACGACCAGGCGGGGATAGTCTCCGGGCTCGCGTTCCCTCCCCCCGATCTGGATCCCGACGAGCAGGTGCGTGAGCTCCGGAACCTCCTGTTCTGGTTCTGGCATGACCTCGGACACTTCACCGCGGCGATCGAACGCGGACAGCTCTGGTGGGCGGCCGGACAGCTCGAGCAGCTCCGCCATTACTGTGTGAGCCTGATCCGGATCGAACAGGACGTCGAGGTGGAGGACGAGCCGTACTGGAAGCTCGACGCCGAGGTTTCGATGGATCGCCTCGAGCCGCTCCGGTCGACGTTCGTCCCGATCGACCGAGACGAGTTGCTCCGGGCGGGGCGCGAGATCCTGACGTTCTTCCGTCACGAGGCACCGATCGTCGCTCGTACGAAGAGCCTCTCCTACCCCTCAGAGCTCGACGCACTGGTCGGGCGACACCTCGACCACACCTGAACGACCGCGCACCGCTTGGGGCGGACTACCGAGCGCTGGGGGCACGGTGTACGCATAGGAGCGTTGAGGGCGGATCGCGAGGGTTGGGTAGCGCAGGCACGGAATCCGTCGCTGGACGCGACGCTCCGGGCTCTTGGCCCCGTTCCTGAAGGAGGCCTCACGCGCGCAGCGCTCAAGCCGGCCGCTCCACCTCCGACCACCGCGACGTCGTAGGCGGTCTCTGCTTCGAGGGTCATCACGACACCTCCACGACAACCTTGCCCTTGGCGTGACCCAGCTCCAGATAGGCGATGGCCGCGGGAACCTCGGCGAATGCAAAGCGACGGTCGATCTCCGGACGCACCTTGCCATCCGCGATAGGTCCGAGAGGAACTCGAGATCACTCATTGCGACGTGTGCCTCGACCCTCGCGACATCTTTGCCTTCGCGAAGCGAAACGCCCATCAGCTTGGCAACGCTCGTGAACCCGGTGACGGCGACCTTGCCGGCTGGAGCAAGCGCACGCTTCAGATCGGGCGCCGATCGATTCCCGACCGTGTCGAGGATGAGGTCATAGCGATCCCCGCTATCGGCGAAGTCGGTCGTCGTGTAGTCAACGACGTGATCGGCCCCGAGCGAACGGACCATGTCGACATTGTCGGAGCTGGTCACAACGGTCACCTCGGCCCCGAATGCCTTGGCGAGCTGCACCGCGAAGGAACCGACACCACCTGAGCCTCCATTGATCAGTACCTTCTGCGTCGGTTGAATCTCTCCGTGGTGTCGAAGACCTTGAAGGGCGGTCACACCCGCCATGGGAACCGCAGCCGCTTCCTCGAACGACAGGTTGCCGGGCTTCGGAGCCATGACTTCCAGCGGCACCGCGACGAACTCTGCGAAGCCCCCGTACCCATGGTCCAAGAGGTTGGCGTAGACCTCGTCTCCCGACCTGTACCGGGTGACGCCACGGCCGACCGAGTCCACCCGTCCCGCGACGTCGACGCCGAGGATCGGATGCTTCGGCCGCACCCACCCCAAGGCAGCACGCGAGAACGCAGGCTTGGCGCGCATCGAGTGCCAATCGGCCGCATTGACCGATGCGGCCAGAACCTTCAAGAGGACCTGATCGGCGTTAGGGACTGGCCTCGCTACGTCGGCGAGCTGGAGTCCTTCAGGCGGCCCGTACTTCTCACCGACCCACGCCTTCATGCCGGAACCTCCCTCTCAGTGGCTGAGCGTGACACCGTGGTCGAAACGAACTCGGTTGTGATGTTGCTCCGCATCCGGTCGTCCCGCAGCATCCCGACGAGCGCCGCCCGGAGCGTCCGGTCCTCCTCGCAGTCGATCAGCAACTCGGCGAAGGTGTCGCGCATCATCCTGACGTTACCGATTCGGCGTTGGGGGCTGGTCAGGCGCGAGTAGTTCCCGGAACCCACCGCCAGCATGCATGAGGCCAACCCCTGGGGAACGGTCTACGCATAGGGAGCGTTGAAGGCGGATCAAGAGGGCTGGGTAGCGCAGGCACGGAAAGCGTCGCTGGGCGCAGGCTTGTGCTGCCCTATCCACGCCTGACAGAGGCCTCACGCGCCCCAACGCGAGCGGCAGTCCTCGCGGCACGCCGGGGACCGGCTGAAGCCGGGGCTCCGAGCTACGCTGGGTGGTCGAGCATTACACCGGAGCCACGGCGGCCGGTGACTCCAGTCCGGCGGTGATTGGAGATGGCCTGAATCCCTTGACGATGAGGTAGATGCCGAGCGACAGCTCCCAGAAGAACTCCGGGATCGTCGCGATCGCCTGAGCTGAGGAGCCGGGCTCGATGACGTCGAACAGCACGAGGGTCCCCGACAGGATGATCAGGGGACCTCCGACCAGCCCCAGCCAGGTCATTCGGCGGGGCACCAACCCGGACGCGTACATCAAGTAACCCAGGATCAGGCCGTTCCCGACACCGACGACCCAGCCGGGCCCGATAGGAACGACCAGTCGTGGATCGCGACCAGTGACCGGCCCGCGATGACGAGCGAGTCCCCGCCGGCGGCTCCGCGTCCTGCCGCAACGTCACGACGGCGAGCAGGCTAAGGATGCCGATGGCGATGAACGTTGATTCCATGACGCGGGCGGTGACGTAGCCGAGGGCGAGGCTTTCGTTCTGCCGCTTGAGGATCGGGAACAGCACGACGGCCGTGCCGATGTTGGCGATGATGACGATCATCTCGAGGAGCGCTCCGAGGGCGATGCGGTTGTCAGCGCCGGCTCCGACGATGTAGTTGGGGTGGTCCAGCACCGGCTCGTAGAAGATGAAGAAGGCTGGGATGGAGGCGACGAAGGTGACTATGAAAAGCCAGCCTGTAAGCGACGCAGTCCTTCTCAGTGGGCTCACTCTGGCTCCCCCTCCAATTGATGCGATCGATCACTGACCATAGGTCTTCCACGCAAAGGGAAGCAACGTCGTCACGCTCCCGCGCCTGCTGGCTATGTCACCTCGAAGATCGAGATGCTCGCACCGCTGAGCTTCACAGGACAGCCTCTAGGCGACCCGGCACGGGAGGCCTCCTCCCTCAGGTGTACGCATAAGGAGCCAGTAGGCGGATCAAGAGGGGTGGGGTAGCGCAGGCACGGAAATCGTCGCTCGACGCGGCGGCGGGATGGACTGCTCGGGCTCGCAACACCGCTTGACTGATGGACCTGGACGTTGGGGGTCGTGTGCCCTCTAGACGAGCAGCACGCGGAAAGGATGCTGACCCTGGAGAGGAGATGGGACATATGCCTGTTGCTGATCCCTCATTCGGCTGGCAGGAAGCCGCCGCCGCCTTTGCGATCATTGCGGTCGTCGCATTCCTGGTGACGTGGGTCGTGACCGATCTGGGTCATGTGCCGCGAACAACCTACGTGGCGATCCTCATGCTCACGACGCTTGCCCTCGCGGGCGGCTACCTCGCATGGTCGGGCGCCTCCTTGGCCGCTCCGTGACGGAAGGGTGGGCCTCGGGACTCCTCGGGGGTACCGTCGCGGCCGCCCTGGTCGCAACCCTCGTGCGTCGCCTGCCCGCTGGGTCTCGCCCCGAAGGCGCTCGGCTCGTCGGGTTGCTCCTGTGGGAAGGCGTCGTGTACGGGGCCGCTGAGGCGATCCTTCTCGCGACGCTGCCGGTCCTAGCTATCTGGCAGTCCGCCGATGCGCTCGGCTGGACCGAAACCGCATGGACAACCCTGGCCTCGGGCGCGCTCGCAGTGGCCGGAGCGTTGTTCGTCATCCTGGTGCACCCCTCGGATACCGGGAGTTCCGAGCGAGGGCCTCCAGAGGGAGGCTGGCGGGTGCGTTGGCGGGCTGCGGCATCCAGGCACTGGCGTTCCTCCTCACGGGGAACGTGCTCGCGCCGGTCGTCGTCCACATCGTGCCGCACTGCCAGTTGGCGCTCCGCGGGAACGAGATGCCGCCCGTTTCACAAGTCCGGCTCGAGTCTCCGGGCGCTGGTCGGTCTCGGCTGACCGATGCCCCCGCGTCGGAGAAGGAGCTGGTCGCATAGCGTGAACGTGGTCGTCCTCGCGGACACCGCCGGCGAACTACACCGCCGGCTCGCCGTGCGGCGCGGGCTCCCCATGCGCCCAATGACCCGGTTACCGCTCTAGCGCTGGATCCCGCAAACATGCCGAGAGCACCGCTCGGAGCGTCCGGTCCTCCCCGCAGTCGATCGGGAGCTCGGCGAAGGTGCGGGTCTTGGGATTCCCCAGTAGCTGCCGATCCGGTAGACACGGTCGAAGTCGTCGAGCATCAGGACGCGGAGCAGCTCGGCTCGGGGAGCGGGACCGAGGGCGTCGAGCCGCTCGCACCGACGCCTGCAGCTCCGAATCGGTGCGCTGTCACCAGCCGCCTTTCGTCGCCGTATGGCCCCCTGACTTACGGGCGTTCGGCCCACGCTGGGGACGAAACCCCTGCCTACTTGAGTTGTCCAGATATCGCATCTGCGAGGGGGCTGAGCGAGATGGAAACGAGAGTTCGTCACAACGGATCGTCGGCAGCGACGATCAGGCTGCCGGAACGAGAGCGTGGAAGGGCGCGGAACATCAACGAAGTGGTCGCGGGCGCGCTCCTGAGCATCACAGGTATCGGGGTTTTCCTCGCGATCATCACGAACGAAGCGCTGTATCCGGCGGCTCGGCACTACAGCACGTTCGCCAACACGATCAGCGACCTAGGCGGGACGGAGCCTCCGAACAGCTACATGGTCCAGCCGAACCGGTTGATCTTCATCATCACGATGGCCGTCGCGGGCGTCCTGGTCTTGACCGCCACATACCTCTTGTGGCGCGTCATCGAGCGCCGACGCTTCCTCGTTGCACTCGGCATCTTCGGCGTCGGGATCGTCGGCATCGCTGTGTTCCCGGGGAACGTCGCGACCTACCATCCGCTCTTCTCACTCTTGTGCTTCGTCGGAGGCTCAGTCGCGGCCATCCTGTCGGCGGAGATCCTCGACGTGCCGCTGCGTTACTTCGCAGTGGCGCTGGGGTCGATCGCGTTGATCGGGACGGTGTTCGGCCTTGAGTCGTTGGAGAACTGGGGACCGCAAGCGGCGATCGGCATAGGCGGGGTCGAGCGGTGGATCGCCTACCCGGTCCTGCTGTGGCTCGTCCTACTAGGCGCTGCATTCATGACGAGGGGCAGCCAGCGAATCGACGAGTAAGGCGAGGTCGTGGGGGGGTGGTGCCGCCCCAACGGTGCCACCCCCGAGTAGTCGACTGAGAGGGGGAGCGATGTCGAAGGGCAGCACGGGTGCCGTCGCTGGCGGGGGCGCTCTCTATGGCCTTGGGATCTTCGGCGCGTTGTTCTACTACTGGCAGCAGGCCGACTCGTTCTGGGAGTACGTGTGGGCGATCTTCCCGAAGGCAATCTTCTGGCCCGCGTACATGGTGTACGAGGGGTTCAGGGCTCAGTACGACGCTGCGGCAGGTCGAATGCGGTCACGAACGGCTGCAGCGCGATCCCCTGCGGCGTCGCCGGCGTCGTCCCACCGAAGCAGCGCGCGATCTCCCGGCGCCACTCGTCGAGCCGCGCCGTCGCCTCGGCTCGCGCGGTGTCCGTTTCCACACGCATCTCGTCGACGGCATCGTCGATGGCGCGGCAGAAGTCCCAGACGGCCACTATCGCATTCCGTTTTGCCGGCGTGAGGACGAGGAACGAGTAGTAGAAGTTCGTATCGCGGGCCATCTGGTGAGCGCGCTGGTGAGCGCCTCTGCCATTCTACCCTTCGACTCAGTTGTGTTCAGCGCGCGCGACGAGTCCGCAGGGCCCGGGACCGAGCGGCTCCAAGAGAGCGCGTGCGCGTGCGCACACAGGTGAGCTCTTGGTCCAGCGGGCACCTGCCAGCTGCGAAACTTGACCGCCGCGTCGGGTTTCGGCCGTCAGGACGTTCGCCCGGAACTGCCCGCTCGCCCGCCCCGCCAGAGGAGCGCGCGGCCGACGAGCACCGGAACGTCGCCGGCGCCGAGGGTTGGCCGCTTGCGGAACACGTCGAAGCCGATGGCTTCGCATCGATCGAGGATCGTCGTGCCGCCAAGCCACGTCACCCGCAGCTCGAAGCGCAGGCGGCCCTGCACCGCGTCGCACACGGCACGTCCCTCGTCGAACAACGCACGCGTGCGCCGGGCCGCCTCGCCGAGGGCCGCCCGCCACGGCGCCGTCACCAGGCCGACGGCGAGATTGCTCTCGCGGGCGCCAAACGCACCTGACATGTCCGCGGGCACGTAGAGACGGCCACGGCCCCAGTCGATCGCGAGGTCCTGCCAGAAGTTCGTGAGCTGAAGGGCCGTGCAGACGGCGTCGGACGCGCGCTCGGCGGCTGGATCGTGCACACCAGCGATTCCGAGAACCAGCCGTCCGACCGGGTTGGCCGAGCGGCGGCAGTAGTCGAGCACATCGCCCCATGTCCCATAGCGGCGCGTTTCGACGTCCTGCCGGAACGCGCTCACGAGATCCTCGAAGAGCGCGACCCGCAGACCGCATGTCTCGATGGTGTGCCGGAGCGCGCGAAACACCGGCGCGAACTCGGAAGAACCCGCGTCACTCGACGCGACGGACGTGCGCAGGCGATCGACCCAGGCATCGAGCCGCGCGTAGCGCTCGTCGATGTCGAGATTGCCCTCGTCGGCAATGTCGTCCGCGGTGCGCGCGTAGGCATAGACCGCCGCGATATGAGGCCGCAGCCGGACGGCGACGAGGTGCGAGGCGACCGGGAAGTTCTCGTAGTGCGAGCGCGCGAGGCGCTGGCAGAACGCGTAGTCGGATTCGAGCTCCGCTGGTATCCGAGCCAATCGGGTCTATCCTATGGCGCAAATGGCAATGGGGGTCGGGTGCTTTTTCTCAGAATCACCGAAGTCATGAGAAACAGCACCCGTCCACCCCGGCCCGGCATGACGAGCAAAGAGTCGCGTCCTCTCCTGCCGTCGCCGACCCACCGGCAGCGCTTCCGTCGCCGCCTGCTCGCCTGGTACAAGCGTCACGGCCGGCCGCTCCCCTGGCGGACCACCGACGACCCGTACCACATTCTCGTTTCCGAAGTGATGCTCCAGCAGACGCAGGTCGATCGCGTGCTGCCGAAGTACCGACGAGTGGCTGGCCAAGTACCCGAGCCTCGAGTCGCTCGCCAGAGCGCCGGAGGCCGACGTCGTGCGGACGTGGTATCCGCTCGGCTACAACATCAGGCCCAGGCGGCTGCACGCGATCGCGCGAGAAGCGGTCGACCGCTTCGACGGACGGCTCCCCCACGACGAAGCCGTCCTGCGCTCGTTCAAGGGGATCGGTGCCTACACTGCCGGCGCGATTCTCAGCTTTGCATTCCGCCAGCGCGCCGCCATCGTCGACACCAACGTGGCGCGCGTGCTCTTCCGCGTCTTCGTCGGCGCCGGCGACCCGCAGGCGCACGCCATGAAGCGGCATCTGTGGGAGGTCTCGCGGGCGGTGCTTCCCCACCGCCACGTCTTCGACTTCAACCAGGCACTGATGGACTTCGGCGCCATGGTCTGTACCGCACGAAAGCCAAGATGTCTGGTGTGCCCGATGCAGAACGGCTGCGCATCCTACCCGTTCACGCCGGGCGCTGCAGGCTGAAATGGGGTCGGGTGCCTTTTTCGTCAGCTCCTGGGATCGAAAAAAAACACCCGACCCCAATCGGCGTGAGGAAAGCCGCGATATGAGCTCGGCATCGGCGGGAGGAAACTCGAGCCCCGAAAGCTCTCCTGCAGGAACCCAGCGCATCTGCTGACCGAGCTTCGGCTCTGCGGCGCCCTCGAGCATGCACGCGAAGAAGTGCAGCTCGATCCGCTTCGTGCCGTAGTCGTGGACGGTCGTGAGCAAGCGGCCGTCGATCCGGGCCTCGACGCCGAGCTCTTCGCGAAGCTCCCGGCGCAGGCAGTCTTCCTCCGACTCGCCGGGCTCGACCTTCCCGCCCGGGAACTCCCAGAACCCCGCGAGGTGCGTGCCCTCGATGCGACGCGTGACGAGGTACGCGCCATCACGCTCGACGACGGCGGCGGCAACGACGATGGGAGGAGTCACGAGGCAGCGACGAATGGCAGCGCCGTCACCTGCGCCGTCCGAGGCGGCGAGGCGGCAACCGCAATCGCCGTACCCGGCTCGGCGGCGTCCCGTGCCACGTAGCCCAGGGCAATGACACGTCCGAGCGAGGGCGACCAGGCCGCGCTGGTGACGCGGCCGCTGTCGCGCTCGCCGTGCCGAAGGACGGTGCCGGCCGCCGGCACATCGGAGGGCGAACCATCGTCCAACGACAGTCCGACCAGCCGCCGGGCGACGCGCCCTCCGCCACGGTGCAGGACGCGGATGATGATCTCCTGCCCGACGTAGCAGCCCTTGGTCTGGCTGATCGCGCGATTCTCGATGCCCGCTTCGAGCGGAATCGTGTCGGTATCCATGTCGACGCCAAAACGCGGCCGCCCGGCTTCGATGCGCAGCGTCTCGTAGGTCTGCGCGTCGGCATCGACGGCGCCGGCCGACCTGAGAGCGCCAACGACCGACGCGAGCCGATCGGCGGCGCAGTAGATGTCGAATCCGGGGCGCCCAAGCTCGCGCGTTGCCGCGACGATGAGCGTCGCGCCATCGAGCTCGTCGGAGACGTGAGCGTGCTCCGAAAGACTCGCGACGCGCCCCGCGATGTCGGGCGCGAGCACGTCGAGTGCCTCACGCAGGATGGCGGGAGCGTTCGGGCCGTGAGCGCTCAGACGCAACAAGCTCGACGTGACGTCGCTCACCTGCACGTCCTCGGTGATGATGAACTGCTCGAAACGTTCGAGGACGGCCGGACGGCGATCGCCGGGCACGTCGAGGAGCAGTGAGTCATCGAACGCCAGCACCCTGCAGATCGCTCACCATCCGGCCCTGGGGCGTGAGATACGCCGCGTAACACCCTTCGCCAGGCGCAAGCGCGGCGACGTCGTTGGTGAGCAGCCCCTGAAGCCACTCGACCCGGTCCGCACCGGTCACGCGCAGCCGTCCCTCGGACGAGCGATCGCAGAGGATGGCCGAGCTGTACGCCGCGTCGTAGGAGGACATGTATGCTTGGGGTCAGCCGCACCTGAACGATGTTCCAATGATACGTGTCCTGCTGCTGTCGGTTGCTCTGCTGATCCCGGGCTCGTCCGCCGCGCCGATGTCGCCGCAGCCGGCGGCGCCCGACGTTTCCTTTCGCGTGTTCGTCCGTGGCATCCCCATCGGCAGCGAGACGGTCACCCTCCTGACGCTGCCGGACGGCTGGAAGGTGATGTCGACGGGACAGCTCGCGGCGCCGATTTCGCTGACGACGCGTGTGGCCGAGGCTGTCTACGACCGTGAATGGCGGCCTCGGAGCCTCTTCATCGACCTGCCGCTCAAGGACCAGCCGATCGACCGTCAAGACTGCGTTCGCGGACGGCAAGGCGACGTCGGAGATCGACCCAGAACGGGCAGACATTTCAGACAAGCCGACGCGGTCGCGGAGAAGACGGTCGTCCTGCCCAACCTGATCTTCGGCCTCTACGAAGCGCTGGCCGCGCGCCTCTCGACGGCGTCGCCCGGGGCGAGGTTCCGCGTCTACGTCGCGCCGCAGGCAGAGATCGACCTGACGCTCGAGCGGGTCGCGGCCGAGCGCGTCTCGGCGCCAGGCCGCGTGTTCGAGGCACGGCGACACACGCTCACGTTCCAGAACCCGTCCGGTCCGCTCCAGTGGATCTCTGGACCGACGGCGCGACGGCTGATGCGCATCACCATCCCCTCGGTGCCCATCGACGTCGTTCGCGACGACGTGGCGACGTGTCGCCACGCGATCCGACGACCGAACTACCGCGCCAACGACGAGGACGTGCGCGTGCCGGCGAACGGCTTCAACCTGGCTGGCACGCTCTCGAAGCCCGCAGCCGCGAACGATGTTCCGCCTGCCGGCCCGGCAGCCCCGGCGCGCTTGCCGCGATCATCCTCTCGCCGGGCTCGGCGGCGCCCGATCGCGACGAGACGGTGGCGGGCGTGCCGCTCTTCGCCCAGCTCGCGGGCGCGCTCGCCGATGCCGGCTGCGTGGTCTCCGCTACGACAGCGCGGGTGGGACAGAGCGGCGGCCGCGACGAATCGGCGACGCTCTTCGACTACGGGAAGACGTGCGCGCCGCCGTCAAGTTCCTGCAGAACGCCGCAAGGACGTCGACAAGAACCGCATCGCCATCGTCGGCCATGGCGATGGCGGCGCCGTCGCGCTCGTCGCAGCCCAGCGCGAGAAGAAGATCGCCGCGCGTCGCGCTCATCGCCGCGCCCGGGACGAGCGGCGCCGAGCTGGTCCTCGAACAGCAGCAGCAGCTCCTCGAGCGCGCGAAGACGCCCGAGGCCGAGCAGCGCCACGAGAAATCGAGCTCCAGAAGAAGGTTCAACACGGCGGTGCTGACCGGCCAGGGATGGGACGAGATTCCAGCGGCGCTGCGCAAACAGGCCGAGACGCCGTGGTTCAAGAGCTTTCTGGAATTCGATCCCGGGAAGGTGATGCCGCAGGATGCGCCAGCCGATGCTCGATCGGCAGCGCGGCGAACGCCAGACGCCGGCGCACCACGCCGACAAGCTGGCCGCGCTCGCCAATGCGCGCAAGAACGCGCCGCCGGCCGAAGTCGTCAGCCTTCCCGCGCTCGTGAAGCACCTGCGCGGGTCGACCCGAGATCTCGTGACCCGCATGGTGACGTGGTTGCGGGTCGATTCGGGGGACTGAGGCGGATTCGGGGGATAACGGCATCGGGGATTTCGCAGGATGATCAGGATTGGGCAGATTGGCTGCCGCGGGTTTCAGCTTCCAGGGCACCAGCATCGATCACGATCAAGAAGCAAGTCCCCAGGATTCCGACGGATGCCGCGGATTCGTCGGCGCTGGGGATCACGAGGTCCGAGTTTGTGACTTCCGCTGCGAACCGTGCGGCCGGCCGCCAGCCGCTGCTCACTCGTAGCGCAGCGATTCGATCGGATCGAGCCGCGAGGCCCGCAACGCGGGGACGAAGCCGGCGATGAGCCCGACGACCATCAGAATCGCCGTGCAGATCGCCACGAGCTCGAGCGACAGCACGAGGTGGATGTCGGTGACACGCGTCGAGTGTCGTCGAGGAGCTCGGCGAGGAACGGACGCGGACTGACCAGCCCAGACCATGACCGCGCGACATCAGCACGCCGACGCCGCCGCCGAGGAACGTGATGACCAGCCCCTCGAGCAGGAACTGCCAGAGAATCTCGCGCCGGCGCGCGCCCGAGCGCCTTGCGGATGCCGATCTCGCGCGTGCGCTCCTTCACCGACACGAACATGATGTTCATGATGCCGACGCCGCCGATCGCCAGCGTCAGCACGCCGATGAAGGTCGAGCACGACCTTCAGCCCGTTCGTGATGCTCGAAATGGCCCGCGTGTTCTCGACCGAGTCGTTGATCGTCAGCGCGCGCTCGTCGGCCGGATTGAAGCGCAGCCGCCGGCCGAGCTCCTCGCGCACCTGACGGATCGCCTGCGGCTGCTGCAGCGCATCGACGCTCTGGAACACCAGCGTGTCGAGATACTGCACGTCCCCGAGCTGCCCCATCGTCGTCCACGGGATGAAGACGCAGTAGGCGTCCGGCGAGAAGTAGGACGACATCTGCACCTTGTCGTCCATCACGCCGATCACCTCGAACGGCCGGCCCGCGATGCGCATCGTCTCGCCGACCGCCGGCCGTCCGCCGAACAGCTTCCGGTAGACCTCGCGTCCGAGGAACGCGACGCGGCGGCGCTCTTCGACGTCGCAGTCGTCGATGAACCGGCCCTGATCCGGGCGCCGCGCGCTCGTTCGCGCATCTCGCCGTAGGCGCGTGTTCACGCCGCGGATGGCGTGCACTGCCTGGCGATCGCCGTACGCGACCGGCAGCCGCTCGATGAACTCGGGGCTGGCGGAGCGCACCAGCGGCAGCGCTGCGATCGCCTCGACGTCCTCGACGCGCAAGCCGGACGCGCCGGCCGGCGCGCTCGCCGCCCGCCTGCAGGCTCGTCTGCCCCGGCCAGATCACCGCGACTCCGCTGCCGAACGCGCCGCGAAACCCCGGGCGATGGCTTGTGCAATCCTTCGCCGTAGGCCAGCAGCATGACCACCGAGACGATGCCCCACGCGATGCCGAGCATCGAGAGCGCCGCGCGGAAGCGGTTGCGCGCGATGCCGTGCAGCGCCTCGCGCACGACCTCGCGATACACGTAGAGAGCCGGGGCCGGCGGGGACGCGTCCGCAAGCGCTGGACTGCGGCAACCGGAGCAGTCTCGGAGATCGCGGTCAAAGTCCAGGCGGGGTTAAAGCCCCGCCCTCCTGGTGAAGGTGGTTGTCAGGGCACGGCGTGCCGTGCCCGTACCGCTCATTCGTCATTCGTGCGCGTAGCTACATCTCATAGCCTCAGCGCTTCGGTCGGCGGCAGCGCCGCGGCGCGGCGCGCCGGGAGCGTCGACGTGACGACGCCGACCAGCACCAGCGTCGCCGAGCGCGAGCAGCGCCGTCTGCCACGTGATGATCATCCCGGCGAAGCGGATCGGCAGCGGCGCCAGCACGTTGACCGCGACGCACAGCGCCACGGCGACGAGCATGCCCGCGAGCCCGCCCGCCATCGTCAGGAAGAAGCCCTCGAGGAAGAACTGCCGCTGGATCGCGCGGGTCGTCGCGCCGAGCGCCTTGCGCACGCCAATCTCGCGCGTGCGGTCCTTCACGGCGATCAGCATGATGTTCATCACGCCGATGCCGCCGAGCGCGAGCGTGACGAGGCCGACGAGCGTGAAGAACTGCTTCATCGAAACGACGATGCGATCGAAGAAGAGCGATTGCATCGCCGTGTCCCACATGAAGATCGCTTCGCTTGTCGGCGGGATCGAAGCCCTTGCGGCGCGCGAGGATGCCGCGCACCTCCTGCTCGAGCGGCCAGTCGATGTCCTGCGACGCGGCCGGTGCGGCGCGCGAGCACTGCCGGCATCTCGGCGACGACCGATTCGCGCGGCGAGACGATGAGCTGCGAGAGCGTCGCCCGGCTCGGCGTCGGGCGCGGCAGCATTCGCGACATCACCGAGAACGGGACGAAGATCTTGTTGTTGTCGGGACCGCTGTAGCTGCTGTCCTGATCCTTGCGCCGCAGCCGGCCGACGATCGTGAAGCTGACGCCGTTCGAGGGTCAGCGGCTCGCCGATCGGATGACGATCGCCGAACAGCTGCTTCGCCATCTCCCAGCCGACGAGCGCGACGCGCCGCGCCTGCTGCTTCGTCCTCCCAGTTGAGCAGCCGTCCGTACTGCAGCTCGATCGTGCGAATGTCCTGATACGGCGGCTCGATGCCGTGGACGGTGACCGACGCGGCGTTGTAGCGGCTCTTCACCTGCACGCCGCCGCGCTGGATCTCCGGGCTCAGCCTCTCGACCAGCCGCGACTGCGCCTCGACGGCGCGCGCATCGTCGACGGTCAGGCGAATGACGCGGCCGGCGCGCTCGCCGCCCGCCTGCAGGCTCGTGCGGCCGCCCCAGACGATGCCGATGTTCTGGCCGAACTCGCGCAGCACCTGATCGTTGCCGCGGCGGAAGCCCTCGCCCATCGCCGACAGCACGACGATCGACACGATGCCCCAGAGGATGCCGAACATCGTCAGGAAGCTGCGCAGCTTGTTGGCGCGCAGGTTCTCGAGCGACTGGCGAATGGCTTCTCGCATGCCGTGGCTGGAGGCTGAAGCGACCTGACTGTGGAAGCGCGGCCCGGCGGCTTCGGAGCCGGCAGCCGAGGCTACCGCGGCAGATGACCCGGTCGCCGGCGCTTGAGGCCTTCGAGCACCTGGGTCCTCGTGCCGCTGCCGACGCCGAGCTTCACGGCGACGCTGCGGCGGCCGGATCCTCGTCCGGGCGCGCGGCACGTCGACGAACGGCTGCGCGGCTCGGCGTCGTAGATGATCGCGGCCTCCGGAACGATCAGCGAGTTCGGATGCTCCTCGAGGACGATCTCGGCGTTCGCCGTCATGTTCGCCTTCAGCTCGTTGCCGGGGTTGTCGATCGAGACCTCGACCTCGAAGGTCGTGACGTTGTCCTTCTCGACGCCGATCGGCGAGATCTGCGTGACCTTGCCCTCGAACTTGCGGTCCTTGAACGTCTCGACGCTGATGCGCGCCGAGCTGGCCGAGGCGCACGCGGCCGATGTCGGCTTCGTCGACCTTGCCGCGGACGAAGACTCTGCTCGATGTCGCCGAGCGTCATGACCAGCGTCGCCGCGGCGCCCATGTTGAGGATCGACGACACCGGGCTGCCGATCTCGACGTCGCGCGTCAGCACCATGCCGCGGATGGGCGCGCGGATCGTGGCGTTCCGCAGCTCCTCGTCGGCGCGCTCGACCGCGGCGCGCGCCTGCGCGACGTTGGCCTGGGCTTCGGCGACCTTGGCGCGCGCGACGATCAGCTGGCCCTTGGCGCTGCGCTGGCGGTTCTCGGCGACCTCGAGCGCGCTCTGCGCCTCGTCGAGGCCCGACTGCGGCGATGAGGCGCTGGTCGAACAGGCTCCTGGCGCGGACGAAGGCCCGCCGCGCGAACTCGACGTCGGGGCCTTCGGCTTCGATGATGTTCTTCTGGAGCGCGGCTTCGGCGCCGCGGAGGCCGGCTTCGGCGGCCTGGAGGTTGGCGCGCGCCTCGCGGACGCGAGCCGCGAGCATCTCCTTGTCGAGCTCGGCGAGCACCTGGCCCGGTTGCGATGCGATCACCGACGTCGACCCGCAGCGCCTCGATGATGCCGTTCGCCTTGGACTTGATCTCGACTTTCGTGACCGGCTCGATCCGGCCGGTCGCCACCACCGACTTGACCATCGTCCCGCGCTCGACGACCGCGAGCGCGGAGGGGTCGAAATCGGCCCGCGCGCGCGCCGAGCCGGAGAAGAAGTAGACGCCGCCGGCGGCCACGAGCGCGCCGCGCCGCCGTAAATCACGCGCTTTCGCGTCCTGCCCATCTGAATCCTCCAGATTGGCCCGGGCGGGCTCTTCCGGCTGATTGGACGGACGGATGCCGGCGGTGGTTCACGTGCGAGGCGAAACCGGGGTCAATCCTGCCTGGTATGGCTGACGGCCGTTGCCTCCGCGTAGAATGGCGCGCCATGACCGTCGGCATCCTGAAGGAACGCTTCCCTGGCGAGCGCCGCGTGGCGCTGGTCCCCGGCGAGTATCGCGCCGCTGCGCAAAGCTGGCAGTCGAGGTCCTGGTCGAAGCTGGCGCCGGCGCCGCAGCCGGCTTCCCCGACGCGCACTACAAGGCCCAGGGAGCCGAGCTCCTGCCGTCCCGCTCCGACGTGCTCGCCCGGGCCGACCCGCTGCTGCATGGTCCGCACGCCGGGCGCCAACCCCGTCACCGGCCGCGACGACGCCGAGTTGCTTCGCAGCGGACAGACGATCGTCGGCCTCGCCGACCCGCTGGGCACGCCCGACGCCGCCGAATTCCTCGCCGCGAAAGGCGTGACGATCTTCGCCCTCGAGCTCATTCCGCGCATCAC
Organism: Vicinamibacterales bacterium; assembly: GCA_963840865.1. Classification (GTDB taxonomy): domain Bacteria; phylum Acidobacteriota; class Vicinamibacteria; order Vicinamibacterales; family Vicinamibacteraceae; genus CAWJAP01. Next base: position 96,971 of record CAWJAP010000011.1, on the reverse strand, counting down.
CCGCGCCCAGAGCATGGACGTCCTTTCGTCGATGGCGACCATCGCCGGCTACAAGGCCGTCCTGCTCGCCGCGACCGCGCTGCCCCGCATGTGCCCGATGATGATGACCGCGGCCGGCACCATCGCCCCGGCGCACGCGTTCGTCATCGGCGCGGGCGTCGCCGGCCTCCAGGCGATCGCCTCGGCCCGCCGGCTCGGCGCCAAGGTCGAGGCCTACGACGTGCGCCCGGCGGTCAAGGAGCAGATCCAGAGCCTCGGCGCGAAGTTCCTCGAGCTGCCGCTCGAGGCGGCCGGCGCCGAGGACAAGGGCGGCTACGCGAAGGCGCAGGACGAGTCGTTCTACCGCCGGCAGCGCGAGATGATGGCCAAGGCCGTCGCCGCCGCCGACATCGTCATCACGACGGCCGCCATCCCCGGCAAGAAGTCGCCGGTGCTCATCACCGCCGACATGGTCAAGGGAATGACGCCCGGATCGGTCATCGTCGATCTCGCGGCGGAGCGCGGCGGCAACTGCGAGCTGACCAAGGCCGACGAGACAGTGGTCGTGCACGGCGTGACCATCCTCGGCCCGACCAACCTGCCGGCCACCGTGCCGTATCACGCGAGCCAGATGTATGCGCGCAACATCCTCACGTTTCTGCAGCATCTGATGAAGAACGGCGTGCTGGCGATCGATACCGACGACGAGATCACGCGCGAGACGCTCGTCACGCAGGGTGGCCAGGTGGTGCACGATCGGATCAAGGGGCTGCGCGCGACGACGAGCTGAGCCCATGGCCTCAGCGACAGACACGATTCCATGTGGATTCTCACGACGTCGACACGCAAGAGGCCGGCCCTGACGTTCCGGTTGCCGTCGAGCACGATGAAGACGCTCGGCCGTGCCACACGATCCGATTTCATTGTCGACGCCGCGATGGTCTCGCGCGTGCATTGCCGGCTCACGACCGACCACGCGGGCGAGCTGGTGGTCGAGGATCTCGACAGCACGAACGGAACGTTCGTGAACGATCAGCGGGTTCAGCGCGCTATGCTCGCCTCGGGCGATCGCCTGCGCGTGGGCCGCTGTGAGCTGTCGATCGTCCGCGAGTCGTAGGGTGGGATCGGGTGCTATTTCCACGGACAAATCGGGGTCGGGTGCTCTTTCCAACCAGTGCCGGCGGAAAGAGCACCCGACCCCATTTATTGCAGGAACGGATTCGTGCGGCGCTCGCGGCCGATGGTCGTCGGTTCGCCGTGACCCGAATAGACCACCGCATCGTCGCCGAAGGCGAACAGGACGTTCCTGATCGACGACAGCAGCACCTCGAGGTTGCCGCCAGGCAGATCCGTGCGGCCGATCGAGCCCGCAAACAGCGTATCGCCGACGAGCAGGGTGCGCCCGGGAGTCCCGGCAGGTCCGACCTGCAGGCACACGCCGCCAGGCGAGTGGCCCGGTGTGTGATGCACCATCACTTCGTAATTGCCGAAGGGCATGGCCTGCGCGGGCGTGTAGTAGAAATCGGGCTCGGGTTGTGACTCGATCCGAAGCCCGAACATGATTCCCTGCTCCGATACGGCATCGTAGAGCGGTTTGTCGTCGCGGTGCAGCCAGACCGGCGCACCGACGGCCGCCCTGGCGCGCTTCACGCCCGTGATGTGATCGAGATGCGCGTGCGTGAGCAGGATGTAGCGCACGTCGAGCCCGTGCGCGGTGACGAGCCCGAGCAGCTCATCGATCTCGTCTCCCGGATCGATGATGATGCCGGCGCGAGTCGCTTCGCAGCCGAGGACGAACCCGTTTTTCATGAACGGCGGGGCGGCGCGTGAATCGAGGATCATCGATGTCTGACGATTGTATCGAAGCGCGAGCGGACCCACCGAGCGACTGACCCATGGACGCGCCTTCAGCTACGAAGATCCTCGAAGCCCGGCGGCGGCTCACCGGCCGGCTGCGGCCGACACCCGTTCAGCACGCCGCCTGGCTGTCCCGCACCACCGGGGCGGACGTGTGGATCAAGCCCGAATGCCTGCAGCGCACCCGATCGTTCAAGATCCGTGGTGCGCTGAACGCCCTGCTCGAGCTCGATCCGCAGAGTCCCAAGCCCACGATCGTGACGGCGTCGGCCGGCAACCATGGTCGCGCGCTCGCGGAGGCCGCGCGCGAGACCGGCTATATCTGCGTCGTCTTTACCCCGCGTCATGCACCGCGCGCGAAGCTCGACGCTATCGTCGAGGCACGTGCCGTGCTGGAAGCGGTCGCGAGCGACTATGACGCGGCCGAAGCGGCAGCGAGAGACTTCGCCCGCGAGCACGGCGCTACCTTCGTCTCGCCCTACAACCACCCGTCGGTCGTCGCCGGCGCGGGCACGATCGGCTTGGAGGTTCTCGAGGAACTGCCGGACGCCGACGTCGTTCTCGTGCCGGTAGGCGGGGGTGGCCTCCTCGCGGGCATCGGGCTCGCCGTTCGCGCCGCCGCCGCAGACGCCCGAATCGTCGGTGTCGAGGCGGCGCTCAACCCGGTATTCGCCACCGCACGATCGACAGGCGTCGTCTCGCCCATCGCGGTGCACGAGTCCATTGCCGATGGACTCGTCGGCAACGTCGAGGCGGGATCCATCACGATCGACCTGGTGGCGCGACTCGCCGACGATCTGCTGCTCGTCACGGAAACCGAGATCGGTGACGCGATTGCCGCCCTGCTCGAGGAGTCGGGTCTCGTCGTCGAGGGCGCGGGCGCGGTCGGCGTCGCCGCGCTGATGGCCGGCCGTGTTCACGGCATCACCGGCAAGCGCATCGTCGTGGTCGTCTCCGGTTCGAACATCGATCGGTCGCGGCTCGTCGACGTGGTCCAACGGGAGGGATTGGCGGAATGAGGGCGATCGGGGATTTCGAGGATTCTGAGGATTGTGCAGACTAGGTCCGTCGGCCGCACGAACCCACTCATCGGCTGAGGTAGCTGTCCCTTGTTCAAATCGCCAGCGTGCCTCGTTGACACTACCGAATCCATTTCGACCGGAGGCGCTGGATGCCACTTGGCCAGCAGTTCTGCACTCAACTTCGGCGGAACCTCCCGGGTCTGCACGCGAATTTTCCGCCGAATCGCCCGCTCGAGCTCGGCGATTACGGGATCAAGCGCGACGATGTCTTCCAGCGCCTCGGGAACGTGGGCGCGCTGGGCGTCGCGTTCGAGGCGATCGAAGGCCAGTCGCAATCGACCTTCCAGTTCAAGTCCGAGGGCGCGGTCGACGTCGAGTTCGTGGCCAAGGGCGAGGCGCGTCCCGGCGGCGTGCCCGCCGTGCGCGCGGGTCTCGACATCCACTTCAACCGGCGCGACGCGGTGTTCTTCAACGCCGCGGGCTGCTCGGTCGTGCAGATGGCCGACATTCCAGCCGTCGGATCGGCGCTCACCGCCCTGCTCCAGGGAGGCCGCTGGGACACCCAGTTCCTGGTGGTCACGAGCCTCGTCGAGAGCGACCAGCACGACCGCGATCGTCTCCTCGGATCGATCGTCGGAAGTGTCGCTCGAAGCCTCGAGTGACGCGCTCGCGGAAGTCGACCTCGCGGATGCCGCCGTGAAGCTGCGCACGAAGCGATCGCGGGCGACCGCACTCGAAATCGTGACCGCCAACGGCCAGACGCCGCTGATGCAGCTGTCGCGCATGCGGGGCGTCTTCAGCAAGGTATTCCGTCCCGAAGCCGCCGCGGCCGAGGTAGCAGCCGCCACCACACCTTTCGTCTTCACGGCCGAGGGCGACGATCCGATCGGCCTCCTCGACGGCGTAGGCGCGCCGTCGTCCGAAATCGCGCCCACGGACACCCTCGCCGAGGGCATCGATGAGGGCGAGTTCCGTTTCGAAGCGGCGCCCTCGCCCTTCGAGGTCGATCGGGCCGTTGCGGCCTACATCCCGCTGCTCGAGGCGTGTTATGCGCTCGCCAACCAGCAGCCCGTGGCCTTCCCTCAGGGATACGTTTCGCTCGGAGAAGTGCGGGCCAACCTCGCGGAGATGGCGGAAGCAACCGAAGTGATGCCGGCAGCAGTGCAGGAGGCCGTGCGAAACGATGCCGAGGCCATGGAAGCCACCGCCGATCCGACGGCGTTCGGCTTCGTGGTTCGTGAAGAGCGCACCGGCGCCGTGCTGGTCTGCATTCGCGGAACGCAAACGCCGCGCGAATGGCTGGCGAACTTCACGGCCGTGCCCAATACGTTCAGTCTCGTCCCCGACTTCGGCCTCGTCCATCTCGGGTTCGAGCGGATGTACAGGAGTGTCCGCCGCAGCATTCAGCAGGTGCTCGCCGGCTTCGGTCCCGACGTGCGGGTCACCGCACTCGGCCACAGCCTCGGCGGCGCGATGGCTACGCTGGCGGCCGTCGACTTCAAGCGCAACCTCGGCAAACGCCAGATCGACCTGTGCACGATCGGCGGACCCCGCGTCGGCAAGTTCGCGTTCAGGCGCAATTTCAACCGCGAGATTCCACTCGCGTTCCGCGTGACCAATCAGTTCGACATCGTGCCGCACGTCCCCTCGCTCGTCACCGGCTGGAATCACGTCGGCGAGGAGATCGAGGTCGACGGCAACGTCGATGGCCCGCACGGCCTGCCCGCGTATCTCGCCGGGCTGCGCAACATCGGCGTGATTCGTGAAGTGTCACCGGCCGGCGTGCTGCCGGAAACGGCGGCCTTCCGGGGTGTGATGAGCCTCCGGGTGCCGTGAGCGAGATTGCACAGGTGCTGCGCCCTGCGGAGTCGAACCCTCGCAATCGGTGTGCGTGAGGATGGATCGATCACGAGCCCAGCACGATCTCGGCTTGCACCTCCGGTGCATCGGAAACGTCGAGGCCCGTCTGTCCCGCGCCGGCCGCGTCCGATCGCGCGCCGATCACGTACTGGCCTGGCTCGAGTGCGAGGACGAACCAGCCGTCCGCGTCGCTGAGCATGGCGATGTCGGGTCGGGCCGCCGGCGCCGCGACGAAATAGATCGCAGCGCCGGACACCGGTCGCCCGGCTCGATCCACGACGCGTCCCTTGACCAGTGCCACGCCTCAGGTCCGTTTCCAGTTCGTGAGATTCGCGAACACCTCGCTCGAGATCCGCGTGCCCGAGTTGGCGGTCGCTCCGCCATAGGCGTGAACGGCCACGCCGATCCGCGCGCCGCCGCGGACGATGTAGACGCAGGCGCCGCTCTGTCCGCCGGCCGTGTCGGCCGCATAGAAGACCTTTTCGGGCTTGACGCTGGCGATGGCGCGCTTGTCGAACCACATCGTTCCGGACGGTTTGTCGCCGGGATACCCGGCGATGTTCGCGGTGGCCGCGAGCAGCGTCGCATCCATGAAGACTCCGAACCCGAAGAAGCCGAGGTTCTGCGGAAACACTGCGGGCAGGATGATCGCGCCGTAGTCGAAGTTCTCGAGACCGTCGTCGGCCCAGCCCTTCACGGTCCAGAACTCGGTGCCAGTGAGCGCGCCGAACGGGAGGGTGGTGCCGTCACGTCCCGGCATCACCTGGATTTTCTTGACGAACCCGTCGCGGCCGGCGACGCCGCTGTGCTTGATGTAGACGCAATGGCCCGCCGTCACCAGCGTGCGCGGGCTGATGAACCAGCCGGTGCCGATCCAGGAAGAATTGTCGGCCGCCGTGATGAGGAGAGACGCCGTCCGGCGCCACGGCAGCTTGGTCGTGTCGGTAATCTGAATCCGCTCGTCGGTTCCAATCACCGCCTCGAACTGCGCGGGTGGTCCGAACGTGGCCTCGCCGACGTCCAGCAAACCGGTCGTGTCGGGTGCTTGAAACACCAGCGCCGCGGAGCTCTCAAGCGTGATCTCCGGCTTCGGGAACGTCTCTTCGGTGGCGCCCGGCACCAGCGGAAACGCGTCGCCCGTTCCGTCTTCACCGGGCGAGATGAGCTCCTCGGTGACCGTCGCCTCGCTCGGCGTCAGATTGGAGACAGGCGTGTGCAGACCGGTCGGCACGGGGGGTGGTGGCATGAACGTCCTCCTCGGGGGCGGGTGATCTATTCTACGCAGTCGCGAGCAGCGTGAAGACGATGCATCCGTTCTTCGACGTCGTGGCGTTCCCGTGGCACCGAGTCGAAGCCCGCCAGCTGTTACAGACGCTGGCGGCGGCTCAAGATCTGTCCAAGCGAATCACCATCGTCTATCAGTCGGCCGGCGGCCAGCGCCCGCTGTCGCCGGGGCTCGCGGCGGACCTCGCGTGGAAAGAGGTCATCGACCTGCTGACCATGGCGAAGCTGGCGAAGAAACTCTGCGAGCAGCTGCTCGCCGACGGCCAGCTCGGTGCCATTCATCCCGCCGTTCGCGCGATCGTCGATGCGCCCGATCTGTTCGAGTCGCCCCTGCTCACGTCCGATCACGTCTTTCTCGATCGCAAGCCGCTGCGCGGTCAGCTCAAGCGCCTGACCGACGAGTCGAGCCCCTATCACGTGCTGCTCGTGCGCGGCCCGAGCGGGTCGGGCAAGACGTGGACTCATCTGCTCGTGGAGCATACCGCCCGCGGCCTCGGAGCCGACTGCCAGGACCCTGTATCCAGGACTCGTCTCGAGCGTCGAGGACGTCGTCGACAATCTGTTCACGGGCCTTGGCGAATCCGAGGCCGTGCCGCCGCGTCTCGAGACCGAGGAGGCGTGGTTCAAGAAGGTCTGCCTGAAGCTGCAGGACGTCGCCCGCAAGAAGCAGATGGTCACGTGGGTCGTCGTCGACGATCTCGGCGAGTACCTGGAAGGACCGCGCCTCGATCCGATGATCCGGCGTTTCTTCGATCAGTTCGCCCTGAGCACGGCCAACCCTGCGTTCTCGCGGTGGTTCCGTCTCGTGCTGCTCGACTATCCGGACGGGACCGTGCCGACCAAGTGGCGCAGCGTCTGGCTCGAGGACCGTCCGGACGAGAACGAGGTCGATGCCGACGTAGTGAAGGAGTACCTCCTCCAGTGGGCGGCTCGCGCGATCAAGCAACTGGGAGAGGAGACTGCCATCAAGCTCGCCGCCGACATCAGCACCAAGGTTGCCGCGCCGCTGCCGGCGGGGCATCCGCCGCAGCCGCGGCTGAAGCGCATTCACGATGAGCTCGAGGGCGTTCTGAACAGTCTCTAGGATACGCGGTGGCCGTTCTCCGGCGCGATCGATTCGTCACGGTGGACCGATTCATCGACGGCCTGCGCCTGGCCGCGTCATCGGTCGTGCGCGTCACGATGACGCGCGATGAGGGCGAGCCGCAGGCGCTGTGCAGCGGCTGGTTCATCACCCCACGCCTCATCGTCGTGCCCGGCTACTCGGTGTTGAGCCGGGCCAATGCCGAGGATGCGCGGCTTCACGTGGAGGTGAGATCGGGCGGGCGGGTGACGTGGGAGAGCGCGATTCAGGGCGCGCCCGAGACGGTGGGCGTGGGCGCGTTGGCCGCCGCCCCCGACGATCCGGCGCTGGCGCTGCTCAGCGTGACCAACGCCGAACCGGAGCGGGTCCTGACGCTCTCCTTCGATGCGCCCGCCGAAGGCGACCTCGTCACGCTCGTGCACTATCCGGCTCACAGTCCCGATCCGACAATCAGCCCGGGGCGCGTCCGATTGATCGGCGCCGGCCTCCTCTTGTATGACGCGAGCACGGCGGCCGGAAGCTCCGGCGCACCGGTGCTCGATCAGTCATTCAGGGTCGTCGGCATCCACGTCGGCCGCCACAGCTCGGGCGAGGTCAATCAGGGCACGACGCGCGCCGCGCTCATCGACCTGCTGCGGACCGCGACGTCGTGGCCGACGATCGCCGAGCACCATCGCATCGCCGACGACACGTCTGCGACCGACACCATCAAACAACGGCCGCCCGCGCCGACGGTCGCCGTCGAACCGGCTCTCGTCCGAGCCGCCGTCACGGTCGGATTCGAGCGCGCGTCGCTGTCGGAATCAGAGCAGGCCAGGCTCCGGACGCTGGTCGCCGACCCGTCGGCACCGAGGTGGACGCTTCGCCCGGCCGATTGGCGCGCCATCATCACGGCGGTCGGCTCGCTCCGCGTCCTGGCTTCCGCACGCCTGCCTGGAACGGCGCTCAGCACCGTTCAACGCGTCGTCGATTCGATTCTTGAAGGGCCCACCGTACGACTGGGCGAGCGCGGAGGAGAACACCCTCGGCGGGTGGATACAAGCGGTGCGATGGTTCGAAGGCGTCGCGCCCGATCTGCCCACGGCGTCCCAGGTCGCCAAGCTCCTCGAACGCCGCCGCGTGCGCAGCCGGCTGGCGCGAATCGCCGGCCCCGGGTTCCGCGGCCGCAGTTTCGAGCTGCAGCACCTGCGGGAGTGGGCCGCAAACGATCGCGGGCCGCTGATGCTGACGGGCGTGGGCGGCATCGGCAAGTCCGCACTGGTCGCGCGCTTTGCCGAGGAGCTGCCGCAGGACACGCTGCTGCTCTGGCTGGACTTCGATCGCGCCGACCTCGCGCCCGACGATGCCGACTCGGTCATCGCCGCGATTGCGGATCAGGCCGAGGCCCAGGTCGAAGGCTTCGTGAAGCCTCGTCCCGCCGTTGGTGATTGGGAGAGTGGAGGCAGCGCGCTCGGCATCGCACTCGCGCCCGCGTTGAGGTCGCTGCCGCCGCCCGTCCTCGGTACTGGACAGCTTCGAGGCGGCGCAGTACGCCGAGCGGTATCAGGAGCTGTGGCCCGTCCTCGAGCGCCTGTCCGAGTGGATGCCGGCGCTGCGAGTGATCGTGACCGGGCGCGCGCCGGTGCCCGATCTCGTCCTCAGTGGACGCAAGGCCGTCCACGCCCATTTGGACGGTCTGGCGACGGAAGACGCGCGCGCGTGGCTGCAGGAGAAAGGCGTCACCGATCCATCGACGCTTTCCCGCGTGCTCGAGGTCGCCAACGGCATTCCGTTGATCCTGCTTCTCGCCGTCCACTATCTCGAGAAGGGTGGCTCGCTGTCGGACGTCCCCGATGATCTCCCGGCAGCCATCGTGGCCGGCTACCTGTACGATCGCATTCTCGACCGCGTGCAGAACGGTGAGTTCAAGCCGCTGGCGAGTGGAGCGCTGGTGCTGCGCCGGCTGAGCGCCGACATGATCGAGCCGGTGCTCGGCGGCCTCGTGACGTTTCCGGCCGGCGATCCCGAGGAGTGGGTGGTCGAGCTCTCCCGCGAAGTGGGGCTCGTCGAAGGGTGCGATGTGCTGCGCCTGCGCCCGGAAGTTCGCGCAGCGACGCTCGAACTCCTCGAGCGCGACCAGCCCGACCTCGTGCGGAAGATCGACGAGCGTGCCGCCGGCTGGTACGCATCGCAGGCGAGCGATCAGCCGGAGATCGCGGCCGAGCTCGTGTACCACCTGCTTCGGCTCGGCCGCGTCGCCGACGCGGCCAAGGCATGGCGCGACGGCGCGGGTTCGTTCCTGATGTACGCCGACGAGGAGATTCGCCACGACGAGGCGCGCCGCTGGCTTCAGGCGCGCCTGGGCATGAGCGTGCAGGCCAGCGCGGAGTTTTCGGTCGAGACCTGGGAACAGACCGCGGTCGAACGGATTCGGCTGGTGCGCGGGCGCAAGCACGACCGGGCGGTAAAGGAGATCCTGAAGGAGCGTCACGACCGCACCGATGCCAGCCCGCTGGTCTTCCATGAAGCCTTCGAGCTGCGGCGCGCGGGCGATCCGAATGCCGCCCGGGCACTTCTCGACCGGACCGGGCATGCCAGCGGAACGGTCGGCCGCGACCGGCGCGCCCTGCGAGCGCTCCTCGCGGCGGATGGCGGCGACCTTCGGACTGCCGATGCCCTGCTCACCGGCCTCGAGTCGCCGGAACAATGGACCGATCGTCAATCGGGTCTGCTCGATGCGCTCAGCATCCAGGCCGCGAGGGTCCAGCTGACCACCGATCTCGAAAGCGAAGCACGGCTCCTCTCGGCCCCACTCGACAGCGCCAACAGGCTCGCGCTTCCCGAGCTCGCACCGGTCGACGTCGTGCTCCCGTTGCTCAAGCAGCGATTGCGTACTAGCGGTTCGATCGAAGTCGGAGGAGAACGCATTCCTCTGCACGACGGACTGGCACTCCCGAGGCTCCTGACCGCGGCGGTCGATGAGTCGCGGCGTCAACACCTGGCCTCGTTCCCGCGCGGGACGTCGCACCCGTCGCCACCTGTCGACGCACGCCGAACCACGCTGCAACAGTGGAACAGCGGCGAGGCGTGGAGCGGGCCCGCCGCCGCATTCTCTCCCTCATCGGATGCCGTCGAGCAGACCGCGACTCGACTGGCGGATCTCGGCTGGCGACGCTGGTGGCTGGCCGCGAATGGCGGCTTTCTCTCGCGCGCTTACCAGCTCGCGCGCGACGAGACGCAGGCGCGCATGCCGGCGACCCTGCCCATCGTGGGAACTCTGGCGATCTTCGCCCTGCGGCTCGGGCCCTCGCAGCTGTTCGGCTTCGAAGGGCCGCTCGGCTTCGTCATCCAACGCCATCCGGCGGCCCGCGAAGTGGTGCAGATGAACCTGGATCGCTGGCAGCGGCTCAGGCCGATCCTCGATGTCGGCGTCTCGGACCTGATCGACTGGGATCGCTACGTTCGCATCCACGAGAGCACCGTCAGCGTGCTCGCATGGGAGTTCATGACACAGCGCTTGCGCATGCGGTGGCTCAGCGACGCGAGCGAGTCGGCATTCATCCTCTCCATGCTTGCACCCGACCCGCTGCAGACGCTCGTTGCCGATCTCGCCGGCCAGTTCGATCGCCCGGCTTGAGCGCCCGCCATGCGCCGAGGGTCCAACGAGGAGAGTCCATGCCTGCGCTCGTCGACGGCTTTCCGTATCCCTGGGCTCTTCGCGAAGCCCAGGAGCTCCACATCGTCCTCTGCGAGCTGTTCCCGACGTCGAAGGGCGCGATGTTCATCGCGCAGAAGGCCGGCCTCCCCACTTATCAGCTCTTTGCCGATCAAGCGTCGTTCCTGTTGTGGAAGGAGATTCTCGACGCGGCCTCGACGGCGCAGCGCCTGCGTCAGCTCGTGGAAGCCGCCCGGGATCAGAACCCCACGAGTCCCAGGCGGCCGTTCCTCGACGCGCTGCTTGCTGCCCAGCCGGTCGCGGTCGACGCACAACCGAGAGGCCAGGATGGCGCGCCCTCGTTTCTGGTCGCGACCGACGCGATCACCGAGAACGAGGCGCTGCTGTTCCACGACGATCTCACCCTCGAGATCGGACGCGTGCCATGGTTGATCGGCGTCCTCCAGCGCCTGCTGACCGTGGCGCCGGCCGTCTGTCTGCTGGACGTGAGGTCGCCGACCGCCAAGCAGACCGGCACCGGCTTCCGCATCGCGAAGGATCTGCTGCTCACGAACTGGCACGTGGTGCACCTGAACGGAACGCTCGCGTCGACGGTCACCGCCGAGTTCGGCTTCGACGATGACGGCAAGGGTGGCGGGCTCACCTCGTCGGCCGTGCCGTGCGAGGTCGCGTCGGTGCGCGGGAACGCGCAGGACGACTGGGCGATCATCAAGGTGGCAGGGCAACTCGCCGACAACATCCCGACGATCAAGCTCTCCGAAGCCGTCGAGCCAGCCGCCAACGCCGCCGCGTTCATCGTCCAGCACCCCGCCGGGCAGCGAAAGCGCGTGGCCTACGTCCGCAACCAGATCACGGCGATCGAGGATCGCGTCGTGCAGTATCTGAGCGACACGCAACCCGGATCGTCTGGATCGCCGGTGCTCGACGATCAAGGACGTCTCGTCGCGCTGCATCACGCAGGAGGTCGGCCGCAGGAAGTCGCCGGCAAGCCGCCGCTCAGAAAGAACGAAGGCATCCGCATCCCGCGCGTCGCGGCGGGTCTTGCCGCGCTGCAGGTCCAGGTGCCCTAGACGAGTTGGTTCCGCAGGCGGACCCGGCCGTCACTTCGCCGGTCGTGACGGGCGCAGCTCGACGCGGCTTGGAAGGCTGCGGGCCGGATGCGCCAGGATATCGACGACCGCTAGCGCGACGTCTTCGGGCGCGAGCTTCCAGGATCGATCGCCTTCCGACCCGCGATTGATGAAGCCGGTATTCACCGATCCGGGCGCCACCACGGCAACGCGGATGTTCTGCTGCCGGACTTCCTGCATCAGCGCGTGGGAATAGGCGTCGAGGCCCGCCTTCGTCGCCGAATAGCAGGCGCCGCCGGCGAACGGATTCTGACTGGCGAGGCTGCTGATGTTGACGATCCAGCCCGCGCCGCGTGACTTGAGGTGTGGAATCGCCGCGCGACAGCAGTAAAAGACACCCGTCAGATTGGTGTCGATCATCGCGCGCCAGTCGTCGGTGCTCATCGCCTCGACGTTCGCCATGCGGCCGACCGCCGCGTTGTTGACGAGGATGTCGAGCCCTCCGAACCGGCCGACAACGGCGCCGACGAGCCGGGCGACGTCATCTTCGCTGGAGACGTCCGCCTGCACGGCGAGCACCTGCTCGCCACCGCCGAGCGCCGCGCGCGCCTGGTCCAACGACGCCGGAGTCCTGCCCGTGATGGCGACTTTCGCACCGCGAGCCAGGAGGGCCGCCGCAATCGCGCGTCCGATCCCGCGAGAGCCTCCCGTGACGAGCGCGATCTTGCCGGCGAACTGCGTCGAGTCGTTCGTTCCCATGGATCCCGCCAGGTTTCGTCCGCGAGCCGGCATAGTCGCTCAGACTCGGAGCTCGCTCGAGTTGAGCAGGTGGCACAGGGCCTTAAAAAGGCCTGTCGGGCCCCCGAGTGACAGGGCTGAAGCCCTGCGCCACCTGAGCGGCCCCTGCCGACACAAATGAGCTCCGGAATAGCAGCCCAGTTCCTCAGGCCGCCCAGCCGCCCAGTCCACCCGATAGAATACCGTTCACACATGCGTGCGGCCATCGTTGGCGCAGGGGATTCTGGGCGGCGCCATTGCTGCGGCCCTCTCGGTTCGAGATTGCTGCCGCGACATCCAGCTCATCGACGATACCGGCTCGGTCGCCGCAGGCAAGGCTCTGGATCTTCAGCAGGCCACACCCATACAGCGATCGGCGGCGCGCCTGACCGGCTCGTCGGATGTCGGGGCTGTCGCTCGCTCGGACGTGATGGTGCTGGCGGACGCGCCGGGTGGCCCGGGGAAGGAATGGTCGGGCGAGGCAGGCCTGACGCTCGTCCGGCGACTCGTCTCCGCCAACCCCCGAGCGCCACTGGTGTGTGCGGGCGCGAGTCAGGACTGGCTCATCGAGCATGCCGTCGCGGAGTTGGGCCTCGACTGGACCGCGCATCGTCGGCTCCGCGCCGACCGCGCTCGAGGCAGCGGTGCGCGCCCTGATTGCGCTCGACGCCTCGACATCGGCGCAGCGCGTCGTCGTCAGGCTCGCCGGCCGTCCGCCCGGCGGGCTCATGGTCGCGTGGGACTCGACCACCATCGACGGCGTCCCCGCCCCGGCGCGGCTCGACCCGCAGACGATGACGCGGTTGAACCGGCGCCTGCCCTACCTCTGGCCTCCGGGCCCAATTGCGCTCGCGGAAGCCGCAGCCGTCTCGGCCGAGGGACTCTCCCGCGGCTCGCACGTTCCGCAGCATGCGCTCGTCGCGTTCGGCCTCTCCGGCCAGTCGCGACGCCGCAGCGTGATTGCCTCCGTCCGCTACACGATCGGGCGCGTGGCCAGCGCCACGCTCGCCGACCTCCCGCCATCCACTCAGGTGGCGCTCGACAACCTGCTCGCGCGCTGAACTGGTATGTCGATTGCCGTCGCCCTCGTGGTGGTCGTGGGACTTACGCTCCTGACGGCGCTCTACGTCGCCGCGGAGTTCGCCGCCGTCAGCGTGCGGCGAAGCCGCGTGCGCCAGCTCGCCGAGGACGGCCACATGCTGGCGACAGCGGCTGCTCCCGTTCATCGAGGACGCCCGCCAGCTCGATCGCTACATCGCCGCGAGCCAGATCGGCATCACGCTGACGAGCCTCGTGCTCGGCGCGTACGGGCAGGCGGCGATCGCGCCGACGCTCGCGACGAGGATCGCGAGCTGGGCGCAAAGCGATCCGCAGTGGGCCTTGTCGGTGGCCAGCATCGTCGTGCTCATTGTGCTGACCACGTTCAATGTGGTTTTCGGCGAGCTCATTCCGAAGACCGTCGCGCTCCAGTCGCCCACCACCACGGCGCTCGCGACGGTCCTCCCGATGCAGTGGTCGCTCGTCGTGTACGACCCGTTCATCCGCTTCTTGAACGGCAGTGGCCTGCTCCTGCTGAAGATCCTCGGCATCCACCAGACGGGGCATCGCCACATCCACTCGCCCGAAGAGCTCGAGCTGTTGATCGCGGAGAGCCGCGACGGCGGCCTGCTCGAGCCGGACGAGCATCGGCGGCTGCAGCGCGCGCTGCGCCTGCGGCTGCGGACCGCCCGCGAACTGATGGTGCCGTGGGCCGAGGTCGAGGCCATCGACGTCCAGTCGCGGCTCTCGGACGTCCTCGACTCGCTGTCGCAGAGCAGCTACACGCGCGTGCCCGTGTATCGCGGCGCGCGCGACATCGTCGCCGGCATCCTGAACACGAAGAAGCTCGCGCTCAGGATGCTGCAAGGCTCGCTGCCGCAGTCGCTCACCGAGCTGCTGCAGCCGGCCGTCACCACCTCGACGTCGGCGACGGGCGATCGGCTGCTGGCCCTGTTCCAGGCGCGCAAGACCCACCATGCCATCGTCATCGACGAAGCCGGCCGCGCCGTCGGCCTGGTGACGCTCGAAGACGTGCTGCGCGCGCTGCTCGGCGTGATGCCCGACGATGTGCAGGCGCGAACGGCGGGTCCGGTCGAGGCCGCCGCGGGCGTGAGGGGCGGGACGCATGGATAGCCTCGTCCCTTTCCTCATCGTCACGCTGCTCCTGCTGCTCAACGCGTTGTTCGTCGCGGCGGAGTTCGCCATCGTCAGCGCGCCGCGCACGGCAATCGAGCGGCGGGCGTCGAGCGGCGATCGGCTGGCGCGGACGGTCCACGCCGATCTTGACGTCTTCGCAGCGGCAGGATCAGTTCATCGCGACGGCGCAGCTCGGTATCACGCTCGCCAGCCTCGGGCTGGGCATGTATGGCGAGCACGTGCTCGCCGAATGGCTGATCGCATGAGCTTCGAGGCTGTCGGCTGGGGCGCATGGGCCGCAGCGCACACCATCGCAAGCGTCATCAGCATCGCGATACTCACCTACTTCCACATCGTGGTCGGCGAGATGATCCCCAAGTCGCTGGCGCTGCAGAGCGCCGAGCGGACGGCGCTGTGGATCACGCCGGTGATGCTCACGGTGCGAGCTCCGCTCTTTCCGTTCGTCATCATCCTGAACGCAGTCGGAAACGGCCTGCTGCGGCTCGTCGGGATCGATCGGCGCGACGGCGCCGTCCGAGCGGCTGTACACGCCCGAGGAGCTCGCGCTCATCGTCGAGGAAAGCGAGGCGGGCGGGCTGCTGCGCGCTGAAGCCGGACAGATGCTCCGCGAGCTGTTCGCGTTCGGCGACCGGACCGCCCGCGAGGCGATGGTGCCGCGCGTTCGTGTCGGCGGAATCCATCTGGGCGCCGACGCGGACGAGGTGCGGAGCCTGGTGGAGGCCTTCCCCCACACGCGGTTCCCGGTGTTCGAGGGGGACCTCGATCACATCGTCGGGCAGATGCACATCAAGGATCTCCTGCGGCTCGTTGAATCGGGAAAATCCGTGACGTCCGACGAGATCCGCCCCGTGCCGATCGTGCCCGAGACCGCGACGCTCGGCGTGGTGCTCGCCGAGCTCCGCCGGCAGGCGTCGCAGATGGCGATTGTCTTCGACGAGCACGGTGGAACGGCGGGCATCATCACCCTGGAGGACGTCTTCGACGAGGTGGCGGGCGAGATCCAGGAGGAACCGGCCGAGGAGCCGAACATCTTCGACGAAGGCAACGGCTACTGGCGCGTCGCCGGCACGGTGCGCATCGATCAGGTCGGCGCGGCGATCGGGTGCGAGCTCGAGCATCCCGAAGTGGACAGCGTGAGCGGCCTGGTGCTCACACTGCTGGGGCACCCACCCGCCGTGGGCGACGCCATCGAATACGACCACGTGCGGTTCGAGGTCACCGCCGTCCACGGGCTCGGCGTTCAGGAGTGCCGGGTCTCGCACGTCACGCCGCCCCCACAGACGTCCGGCGCGGAGGCGTGAGGACGTGCGATGGCGCCAGAGATCGTCACCGACCGGCTGTTGCTGCGGCGCTGGCGGCACTCCGATCTCGCACCATTCGCGACGCTCAACGCTGACGCTCGAGTCAGGGAGTTCCTGCCCGGCATCCTGACCCGAGACGCGAGCGATCGACTGGCGGGGCGGATCGCGGCGCACTTCGACGCACACGGCTTCGGTCTGTGGGCGGTCGAGATCCGTGACGTGGAGCCGTTTGCCGGCTTCATCGGACTCTCGATCCCCGACTTCGAGGCGCCGTTCACGCCGTGCGTCGAGGTCGGCTGGCGGCTTGCGGCCAGGCACTGGGGACACGGATACGCAACCGAGGGGGCACGCGCCGCGCTGCGCTTCGGATTCGAGACGCTCGGTCTCGGCGAGATCGTCTCCTTCACGGTTCCGCAGAACGCCCGGTCGCGGCGCGTGATGGAAAGGCTGGGGATGACTCGCGACGCGGCCGACGACTTCGACCACCCGTCGCTTCCCGATGGACATCCACTGAAGCACCACGTGCTCTACAGGATTGCGCCATGACGACGATCGAGGATGCTGCCGATCTCAACCTCGCGACGCACTTCACCTACGTTCAGCGCCGTGTGGAGGGCATGCGCGTCCGCGACGAAGACGGCCTCGTGCTCACGGACTGCGCCATGCCGTGCGACACGTTCAACGCCGTGTGCCGGTCGCGTCTCGCGCCGGAATCGGCCGACCGCCGTACGTGAAGGCTACGACACGGCCATCCTGCAGGCATCGGATGCTGGGGTGGGCGTCTACCGCCGTATCGGCTTCGAGCCGTTCGGTGAAATCACTGAGTTCAAACCAACGAATTGGAAAGCCGCGCCGCATGCAAAGGAGGGCGGGGCTTCAGCCGCACCTCAGCCCCGCGCGCCAGGTGAGCGCCGGGTCTAGCCCCTTGCACCAGCCAGGATGCGGCAGTCGAACACCGCGGCGAACTCGTCGGCCACCACGGACTCCGTGTCGGCCATCGACACCGATCGTCCGGCGCGCTCCTCGAGCGACGTCACGCCGCGATCGGCGATGCCGCACGGGACGATGAAGTCGAAGTAGCGCAGGTCGGTCGTGACGTTCAGCGCGAAGCCGTGGCTGGTGATCCACCGCGAGATGCGGACGCCGATCGCCGCGAGCTTGCGGTTGCCGACCCACGCGCCCGACATCCCTGGCACGCGCGTGGCCGCGAGACCGAATCTGCGCGGCCGTCCGGATGAGCACCTCTTCGAGATCGCGGACGTAGCCGGTGGACGTCGCAGCGATCCGGCCGCAGGTCGAGAATGGGATATCCGACGAGCTGGCCGGGACCGTGATACGTGACGTCGCCACCGCGCCCGCTCTCGTGCAGCTCGATGCCGCGCGCCGCCAGCTCAGGTCGCGTCGCCTTGACGTGGCCGCGCGCTGCGCGCTTTCACGCCGAGCGTGATCACGTGCGGATGCTCGAGCAGCAGCAGCGTATCGGGAATGCGACCGGCCCGGCGTTCCTCGACCAGCGACTTCTGTAGCTCGACGCCGACGGCGTAGTCGATGCGGCCGAGCGAACGAACGTGAAGATCCCGCAAGACAGCTGTCAGTTTCTTTCATGCGCTCGCCGGATCGAAGGTCTCGATCTTCTGCTTGACGAGCGACATGAACTGGTCGGCCACCGCGCCGTCGATCAGCCGGTGGTCGTAGCCGAGCGTCAGATACGCCCGCGGCCGATCGCGATCGCATCGTCGATCGACGACGGCGCGCTTCTCGATCGCGCCGACGCCGAGGATGGCGACCTGCGGCTGGTTGATGATCGGCATGCCGAACTGCGCGCCGAAGATGCCGGGATTGGTGATCGTGAACGTGCCGCCCTGCACTTCCTCGGGCTTCAGCTGCTTGGCGCGCGCGCGGCCGGCGAGGTCGGCAATCGCCCGGCTCAGGCCGAGCAGGTTCCGCTCGTCGGCGTTGCCGGATGACCGGGACGATGAGGCCCCAGTCGAGCGCGACGGCGATGCCGATGTTGATGTCCTTCTTGTAGACGATGTTGTCGCCGTCGATCGAGCGTGTTGAGCACCGGCATCGCGCGCAGCGCGTCGATGGTCGCCTTGGCGATGAACGAGAGGAAGGTGAGCTTGGTGCCCGCGCGCTCGTATTCGGCCTTCTTCGACGTCGCGGATCTTCGCGACCCGCGTGAAGTCGACCTCGAACACCGAGTGCACGTGCGCCGAGGTGCGCCGGCTCAGCACCATGTGCTCGGCGATCTTCTTGCGCATGACCGACATCGGCACGACTTCGACCGTCTCGCCCGGCGCGTAGGCGGAGATGCGGCGCCGGCGCCTTGGCCGCGGCAGGCGGCGCCGGCGCCTGGCGCTGCGCGGCGGCGCCGCTCGGGTCTCGATGGTACTCGAGATGTCCTGCTTGGTGACCCGCCCGCTCATGCCGGACCCGGGCACCTGCGAGATGTCGACGTTGTGCTCGCTCGCGATACGCCGGACGAGCGGCGACGACCGCTGCCGGCGCAGCTCTTCGCGCGGCAGCTCGGCACGGGGCGCCACGACCGCCTCGTCACTTTCAGGCTCCGCCGACGTCGGGCTCGCGAGCCGGTGCCGCGTTGGACGGCGTCGCGACAGCCGCCGCTGACGCCCCGGGCAGCGCCGCATCCTCGCCGGCCTGGGCGATGACCGCGACCACGCTGTCGACCGGCACGGTTTCGCCTTCCTTCACTTTGACTGCGGCGAGCGTGCCCGCCGCCGGTGAAGGAATCTCGGCATCCACCTTGTCGGTCGAAATCTCGAACAGCGGCTCGTCACGTTCGACGTGATCGCCCACCTTCTTGATCCAGCGGACGACGGTGCCTTCGGCGACCGACTCCCCCATCTGGGGCATCACGACGTTGATAGGCATGGTTGGTTGGGCGGCTGGGCGGCTAGGGGACTGGGCGGCGGCGCGATTGGCGGGGCGAAGCCCCGGCCTCCTGCTGCGCCTAATATCTTACGAGCCTCTTCGACCGCCGCGACCACCTTGTCCCGGGTCGGCATGAATGCTGTTCCAGCGGGGGACTGTAGGGGACGGGCGTGTCGAGCGACGCCAGCCGGACGATTGGCGCGTCGAGATACTCGAAGGCTTCCTCGGCGAGAATGGCTGCAATCTCGCCCCCGATGCCGCCCGTGCGCGTGGCTTCATAGAGCACCAGCGCCCGGCTGGTGCGCGCCACCGACGCGAGAATCGCGTCCCGATCGAGCGGCGCCAGCGTTCTGAGATCGAGCACCTCCACCTCGACCCCGATTCGGCCAGCACGCCCGCGGCTTCGAGCGCGGTGTGGACCATCGCGCCGAACGTGATCGATCGTCACGTCGCGTCCCTCGCGACGCACCGCCGCTTTGCCGATCGGCACGAGATGCTCGCCTTCCGGGACCTCGTCGCGGATTCGGCGGTACAGGTATTTGTGCTCGAGCACGATGACCGGGTCGTCGTCGCGGATGGCGGCCGGCAAGGAGCCCCTTCGCATCGGCGGCGGTCGACGGCTCGACGATCTTGAGACCTGGCGTGTTCAGGTAATGAGCTTCGGGATTGACCGAGTGGAACGGACCTCCGCCCACGCCGCCGCCGCAGGGCCCGCGCACGACGATGGGCACGCCGAGCCCGCAGCGATAGCGGCTCTTGGCGGCGAAGTTCGTGATCATGTCGAAGGCGCAGCTCGCGAAGTCCATGAACTGCATCTCCGCCACGGGCCGCAGGCCCATGTAGCTCGCGCCCACGGCCGCGCCGACGATCGCCGCTTCCGAGATGGGCGTGTCGATGACGCGCTCCGCGCCGAATCGGTCCAGGAGCCCTTCAGTCACCTTGAACGCGCCGCCGTAGGTGCCGATGTCCTCGCCGAGGAGAAACACGCGCTCGTCGCGGCCCATTTCCTCGCCAGCGCATCGCGCAACGCCTCGACGTAGGTGAGAACGGGCATCACGAAAGTCCGTAGTCCGAGGGGCCAAAGGGTCCTGAGGTCCGGGGTCCAAGGTCCCGGGTCCGGGGTCCTGCTCTCAACGTCTAACCGTCGACGCTGGACGGCGTGCGCGGCCTCTCGAGATCGAGGGGCGGACGCACGAACTCCACGCGCCGGCGCGGCGGCTCGTCGCCCGCGTACACGCCGACGCCGGCCGTCGCGGGATCGGGCATCGGCTGGGCCTCGGCCAGATCGGCTTCTTCACGGGCGTACTCGCGCGATCGCCGATCAAGGTCGTCGAGCGCTTCGGCCGTCGCGTGGCCTTCGGCAATCAGGAGCTTACGGTATCTGCGCGATGGCGTCGCGTGCCTCCCACTCGGCGAGCAGTTCCTTGGGCACGTAGCGCATGTCGTCGTGCTCGGCATGGCCGCGCATGCGCATCGTGTCGACGCCCAGGAGTGTCGGGCCATCGCCCGCGCGTGCCCGCGCCACCGCCCGCACGGACGCCTCGTAGACGGCGAGCATGTCGTTGCCGTCCACCATCTCGTGCGGAACGCCGTAGGCCTCGGCGCGGAGATCGATTCTCGGGATCGCCATCTGTTTGGCGATCGGTGTCGAGTAGGCGAACTTGTTGTCCTCGGCAATCACGACGAGCGGCAGCTTCTGCACGGCAGCGAAGTTCATGCCTTCGTGAAACGCGCCGGTGCTGGTGGCGCCGTCGCCGATGTAGGTCATGGCGACGATCGGATCGCCGGCGCATGCGGGCGGCGAGCACCGATGCCGGCGATCACGGGAATCAGCTCCCCCAGCATGCTGATCGGACCGATGATCGTCGGCTCGTTGGCGCCAGGCTCTGGCACGTGCGAGAAGTGCACGTTCAGATCGCGGCCGCCGGTGGGCGAGCCGGCGCGGGCCATGTACTGCGAGAAGATGTCGCGCGGCCTCACGCCGCGCGTGAGCAGCGCGCCGAGGTTGCGAATGAGCGGCGCCGTCACGTCACGCGTCGAGAGCGCGTAGGCCGACGCCACCGACTCGCCCTCCTGCCCGAGGCTGCGATAGAGGCCGCCGACGACCTTCTGCTGGCGATAGAGAATCGCCAGCCGCTCCTCGACGTCTCGCGTGAGGCGCGCGTAGTAGTAGAGCTCGACGCGCTGGTGGGAGGACAGCATGAAGCTACGAGCTACGAATTACGAGGGACGAGCTAGTAGCGAAGCAGCTCGTCGCTCGTCGCTAGATGTGGATCGCGGCGCCGTGCACGGCGTGCGACGCCTCACCCACCGCCTCGGCCATCGTCGGATGGGCGTGGATGGTTCGAATCAGCTCCTCGACCGTGCACTCGAGACGGAGCGCGAGCGTCGCTTCGGCCACGAGCTCCGTCGACCGAGGTCCGATCATGTGGACGCCGAGCACTTCGTCGTAGCGCTTCTCGGCGACGATCTTGACGAAGCCGTCGGTTTCGTTCGCCATGCGGGCGCGCGCGAGCACGCGGAACGGGAAGGTGCCGACCGCCACGTCGTATCCGCGTTCCTGCGCCTCCTTCTCGGTGAGGCCGACGCTGCCGATCTCGGGATCGCAGTAAGTGCACGACGGCACGTGGTCGTAGTTGAGCGGCCGCACGTCCTTCCCTGCCAGCCGCTCGGCCAGCAGCACGCCCTCGGCCGACGACAGATGCGCCAGCTGCGGATGGCCCGGCTTGTCGAACGTGATGACGTCGCCGATGGCGGAGATGTTCGCGACGCCGGTGCGAAACAGCAGGTCGGTCCGGATGTAGCCGCGATCGAGCGTCAAGCCGACTTCCTCGGCGCCCAGCCCGCTCGTCACCGGACCACGGCCGGTCGCGACGAGCAGATAGTCGGCCGTCAGCACTCTCCTTCTTCCCGCTGCTGGTCTCGGCTTCGAGGGCGACGTCCGCAGCTCCCGGCTTCGCGGAGGTCACCTTCGTGCCGGTCATCACCTTGATCCTGGCCTTCTTGAACAGGCGCTCGAGCTCGGTCGACACGGCCGCGTCCTCGAGCGGGACGATGCGCGGCAGCAGCTCGATGAGGGTCACCTGGCTGCCGAAGCGGTTGAAAATCGACGCAAACTCCACGCCGACGGCCCCGCTCCCCATGATCGCGATCGACTTCGGGGATCTCGGGCAGGTGAATGGCCTCGTCGCTCGTGATGATGCGCGTCCGATCGATCTCGATGCCGGGCACGCTGCGGGCCGCCGAGCCCGTCGCCACGATGATCTCCCGCGCGGTGATCTTCTGCGCGCCACCACCCTCGGCGGTCACCTCGACGCCGCCGTGACCGAGCAGCCGGCGCCGACCCCTTGATCCAGTCGATCTTGTTCTTCTTGAACAGCAGCTCGATGCCGCCCGTCAGCCCCTTGACGATCTTGTTCTTGCGTGTGTGCACCTGTCCGATGTCGAGACTCACGGGCCCCTCGGGCAGCACCAGTCCCCACTCCTTGCTCTCCTGCGCGATCTTGAGCGCGTGGGCGTGCTCGAGCAGCGCTTTGGTCGGGATGCAGCCCCAGTTGAGACAGGTACCGCCGAGTGTTGGCGCCCGCTCGACGCATCCCACCTTCATCCCGAGCTGCGCGGCACGAATCGCGGCGACATAGCCTCCGGTTCCCGATCCGATCACCAGCACGTCATACGAGGTCGTCGCCACGGTCACCCCAATCGAGACTCAAGGGAGCAGGATGGAGGAATCAAGGGATTCCCTTGATTCCACGATCTTGATCCGGAATCCATTGATTCCGCGGATTATATTGGTGCCCGCAGGCGATGTCCACGAACCCCAAGACGCTCCTCATCGTCGACGACGACGAGGGGATGCGCGATACGCTGACCGCCATTCTGCGCCGCGACTATGCCGTGCTCACCGCGGCGAGCGGCGAGGCAGGGCTCGAAACGCTCGGCCGCACGAACGTCGATCTGATGCTCCTCGACGTCCGCCTGCCGTCGATTGGCGGCCTCGACGTGCTCAAGCACGTGAAGGAGCAGCACGCGCACATCGAGGTCATCGTCATTTCCGCCGTGAGCGAGGTCGAGGTCGCCGTCCAGGCGATCAAGCAGGGGGCGTACCACTTCATCACCAAGGACTTCGACTACGACGCGCTCAGATCGCTCGTCCGCAATGCGAGCGAAAAACAGGATTTGAGCCGGCAGGTGGCGGCGCTCGCCGCGCAGGTCGCCGACCAGCAGCAGAACGAGTCCGACTTCGTCATCGGCACGAGCCCCGCCATGCGCCAGGTGATGGACCTCGTCAGGAAGGTCGCCAGGACCTCGGCGACCGTCCTCATCCAGGGCGAGAGCGGGACGGGCAAGGAGAAGCTGGCGTGGCTGCTCCACCGCGAATCGGCCAACGCGACGGGTCCATTCATCGCGGTCAATCTGGCGGCGGTCCCCGCGGAGCTCGTCGAGAGCACGCTGTTCGGCCATGAAAAGGGCGCCTTCACCGGCGCCATCAAGCAGCAGCTCGGCAAGTTCGAGATGGCCGCGGGGGGCACGCTCTTCCTCGACGAGATTGGTGACTTGCGGCTCGACCTCCAGGCCAAGCTGCTGCGCGCCCTGCAGGAAAGCGAAATCGAGCGCGTCGGCGGCGCCAAGCCCGTGCGCACCGACTTCCGGCTCGTCGTCGCGACCAACGTCGATCTCGAGCGCGCGATTCGCGAGAACCGCTTCCGCGAGGATCTCTTCTACCGGATCAACGTGATCCCAATCCGCATGCCACCGTTGCGGGAACGCGCGAGCGACATCCCCGAGCTGCTGGCCTTCTTCCTGCGGCAATACAACGCACGGTTCCACAAGAACGTACTGGGCCTCTCGGACGATGCGCTCGCTGTGCTGAAGCAGGTACTGGTGGCCCGGGAACATCCGCGAGATGCAGAACCTGGTCGAGCGGCTGGTCGCGATCGACGAGCGCGGGTTCCTCGGCGAAGAGGATCTGCCGATCGAGCTGCAGCTCGCGCGGCTCAAGGCGGCGCAGCCGAGCAGCGACGGCCGGTTCGCAGACGCCGTCTCGGCCTTCGAGCGCACCCTGATTCTCCGCACGCTGCAGGAGTGCGGCGGCAACGTGTCGGCCGCGAGCCGCTACCTCGAGATGCCGCTCGCCACCTTGAAGAACAAGATCCAGAAGCATCGCATCCGCGAGCTCGGCGTCACGCGCGGCGTGGGCGCCGGCCGGCCGATCGCCGAGGACGAACCGTGAAAGTGCGTTGCCAGTGGGCTCGAAACCCTCCCTTTCCCGAGTACGAGGCGTATCACGACGAAGAATGGGGACTGCCGGTTCATGACGACCGCCGTCTGTACGAGTTCCTGACACTCGAGGGCGCGCAGGCCGGCCTGAGCTGGGCGACGATCCTGCGCAAGCGCGAGCGCTATCGCCGCGTCTTCGCCGATTTCGACCCTCAGCGGGTGGCCCGCTTCACCCCCGCCCGCGTGCAACGCGCGCTCGCCGATCCCGGGATCGTCCGCAATCGCCTGAAGGTCGAGTCAACGATCGCCAATGCTCGTGCCGTAATTGCGGTTCAGGAGGCGTTCGGCAGCCTGGACGGGTACCTCTGGCGATTCGTCGAGGGCCGGCCGATCCGCAACCGCTGGCGCTCGTTCCGGGAGGTCCCGTCGCGGACGACGGAGTCGGACACGATGGCCCGCGAGCTCAAGAAGCGCGGGTTCCGGTTCGTCGGAACCACGGTCTGTTACGCGTTCATGCAAGCCGTGGGCATGGTGAACGATCACACGGTGGATTGCTTCCGGTACCGCGAGGTTGAGCGCTGACCCGGTGGTCAGTCTTCGGTCTTCGGTCTACGGTCTTCGCCAACACCGGCTGAGGCATCACCAGGACTGAAGACTGAAGACCGACGACCGAAGACGACCCATGATTGATTGGACCAGCCGGACCCGTCTCGTCTTTGGCCCTGGGAGCTTGAGTCGGCTCGGTGGGCTCGCCCGTGAGCTGGGCATGACGCGCGTGCTCCTCGTGAGCGATCCCGAGATCGTGGCCGCCGGCTATGCCGCGCGAGCCGGTGAACTGCTCCTCGAAACGGGCATCACGGCCGAGGTCTTCAGTGACTTCAGCGCGGATCCCGACGGCGACATGGTGGCCCTCGGCGCCGACATGGCGCGCCGCGTCGGCGTCGATGGCCTGATTGCCCTCGGCGGAGGAAGCTCACTCGACTGCGCGAAGGGGATCAATTTTCTCGCGACCGGCGGCGGCGTCATTCAGGACTACCGCGGCTACGGCCACGCGAAGGCGCCAATGCTGCCGATGATTGGCATCCCCACGACGGCGGGGACCGGCAGCGACGCGCAATCCTACGCGGTCATCGCGGACGCGCGGACCAACCTGAAGATGGCCTGCGGCGATCCCGGAGCCGCGTTCCGGATCGCGATTCTCGATCCCGAGCTCACGCGCACCAAGCCGCGCGCGGTGACCGCGGCGACCGGCTACGACGCGTTGTCGCACGCCGTCGAATCGTGGGTGACCTTGCGGCGCAATCGGGTGTCGCTGATGTTCGCGCGCGAGGCGTGGCGTCTGATCAACGACAACCTGGAACGGGTCCTGTGCGAGCCTGACGATGATGAGGCGAGGAGCGCGATGCTGCTGGGTTCGTATGTGGCGGGACTGGCGATCGAGCAGTCGATGCTCGGAGCCGCGCACGCGTGCGCGAATCCACTGACGGCGCGCTACGGCACGACGCATGGCATCGCCGTGTCGCTCATGCTCCCGCACATCGTCCGGTGGAACGCGGAAATGGTAGGCGGCATGTACGGTGAGCTCATCGACGGCGCGTTCGAAGCTCACACGCCGCCCGGCGAGCGGCTGGCGACGCGGCTCGAATCGCTGGCGCGAACGTGCGGCTTTCCCATGACGCTCGGCGAGGCCGGGGTTCGGGAGTTGGACCTTCCCGATCTCGCAGCGCAGGCCGCGCAGCAATGGACTGGAACGTTCAATCCACGCCCGCTCAGCGCGGACGCGGCACTGGCGTTGTATCGGCAGGCGTTTGACTGATGGGGCTTGAAGCTTTCGGCGAGTGGTCGGCGGGGCTGAAGCCCCCCTCCCTGACCGAAGACCGAAGACCGAAGACTGAAGACCAACTCAGGATCAACGATGCGATTGCTTGCCCCCCTGCTCGGACTCCTCGCGCTGGCCGCCGCCGGCGCGGCGCAACCGAGCCCGCCCGCCTCGGCTGACTGGCCACAGTTCCGAGGCAACCCATCGCTGACCGGCGTCGCCGGAACCGACGTGCCGGCGTCGCTGAAGGTGCTCTGGTCGTTCGAGGCTGGCGAATCGGTGGAGTCGTCGGCAGCCATCGCCGCTGGCGTGGTCTACGTCGGTTCTCAGTCGGGAGAGCTCCTCGCGATCGGCTTGTCGGACGGCAAGCCACGATGGCGCTACAAGGCCACCGCGGGCATCGGCGAGTCGTCGCCGGCGGTCGCACAGGGCCTGGTCTTCGTTGGAGATCTGGGCGGTGTGTTCCACGCGGTCAGGACGAGCGACGGCAAGGCGGCGTGGACGTTCAAGACCGAAGGCGAGATCAAATCGTCGCCGGTCGTCGTCGGCGACCGGGTGCTCATCGGATTGTACGACGGGAACCTCTACGGCCTCGACGTGAAGACCGGCAAGATGGCCTGGAAGGTGCACACCGAGAACTACGTGCACGGCACGCCCGGGGTCGCCAACGGCATCGCCTACCTGGCTGGCTGCGACGAGGTCTTCCGCGCAATCCAGATCTCCGACGGCAAGCAGCTGTACACGCTGCAGATTGGCGCATACACGGGCGGATCGGTCGCCCTGGTCGGCGATCGCGCCTACTTCGGCACCTTCAGCAACGAAGTGCTCGGCGTCGACCTCAAAGCGAAAAAGGTCATCTGGCGCTATCAGCACGCCGAGCGCCAGTTTCCCTTCTATTCATCCGCGGCGGTGGCGGACGGGAAGGTCGTCATCGGCGGGCGGGACAAGGTCATTCACGCGCTGCAGACGGCCAACGGGAAAGCCGCCTGGACCTTCATGACGCGGGCGCGAGTCGAGTCGTCGCCCGCCGTTTCCGGTTCGCGGGTGTACGTCGGCTCGAACGACGGCCGGATCTACGTGTTGGATCTGGCGAGCGGAAAGAAGCTCTGGGAGTACGAAGCCGGCTCGCCCATTTCGGCTTCGCCTGCCCTCGCCGGCGGCCGCGTGGTCGTCGGCACCAACGACGGCACGATCATCTGTTTTGGGGCCTGAAACCCAGCTACGAACGACGAGCGACGAACTACGAGCGCCTAGCGACCACCTCGCGCGACAACTCTGAAAACACTCAACGGTTGGCATCCCATGGGATGCTCTGCTCGTCGTTCGTACTTAGTTCGTCGTCGCTCGTCGCTCCTTACTGCGTTGGCGGCGGAACCCTGGCCGACTGCCAGGCGACCATCTGCCATTTGCCGCCGCGCTTCACCCACACGTCGAGATAGCTGAGGGTGAATTCGTTCTTGCCGGCCTGATTCTCGACCGTGAACTGTCCGCGGCCGCGGATGACGGCCGTATCGCCGAAGGTCGTTCACGTTCGTGTCGGTGGGCGCAATCTTGACGTAGCGGCTCTTGCCCGTGCGCAGCGCTTCGAGAAACTGGGCCTTCGTATCGGCCTGTCCGCTCGAGTGCGTGTAGATCATGTCATCGGCGAGCAGCCCCTCGAGCGCGGAGAAGTCGTTCTGTTGCATCGCGTCGAATCGTTTGAGCTCGAGCGCCTTCACCGCCTCCGTGTCGCCGCCTTGCGCCGCCAGCACCGACGGTGAGCCACACAACACACCGACCGCCACTACCCATCTCACGAGTCGCGTCATTGGATCTCCTCTCCGATCCTCCACCTTGGGACCTTTTGGCCCTTGGGACCTTTGCCCCTTCGGACCTTTGGACCTATTTCGTCCCTTTGATCTTCGCGGGCTTCCGTTCCCCGAGCCCATCCTCCGCCATCGCCTTCTCGATGTCGGCAATCTCGACCGGCAGCGACGCAGACATGTTCTCGTAACCGGTCTCCGTGATGAGAATCATGTCCTCGAGCCGGATGTAGACCCGATCCTCCGGGATCGTGAGCGCCGGCTCGATCGTGAAGATCATGCGGGGCTTGAAGACGTCGAACGGCGCCGTCACGTCGTGCACTTCCATCCCGACCCAGTGGCCGAGGGCGGACCGCCCGTTCTTGAGCGACGACCGGTATCGCTCGACGAACCGGGTCGCGGCAGTCTTGATCTTCGCGTCGGTGAACGTGAAGCCGGCGATCACCCCCTCCATCTTCTTGATCGCGTCGGTCAGGATGGTCTCGGTCGTGACATTCGGACGAATCGACGTCATCAGCGCCTGATAGAGCCGCAGGTAGATCGTGTAGATCTCCCGCTGCCACGGTGTGAACTTCCCGTTCGCCGGGAACATGCGCGTGACGTCCGACGTGTAGTACTTGAAGTCGGGCGCGTAGTCGTAGAGAACGAGATCGCCGTCCTGCAGCGCCGACTGCGCCGCGTGGTAGTGCGGGAAGTGCGCGTTCTTGCCGGCCGCGACGAGCGCGAAGTAGCCGATGCCCTGCGCGTTGTGCTTCTTGTAGACGTAGTCGGACACGGCCTCGAGCTCGTACTGGTACATTCCCGGCTGCGCCGCCTTCATCCCCTCGAGGATGCCCTTCATCGAGAGGCGCGTCGCCTCGCGAATCAGCTCGATCTCGCGCGGACTCTTGATCAGCCGCATGGCGTCGACAATCGGATCGAGATCGCGCACCTCGAGCCCTCGCGCGTACGCCTGGAGTTTCGCGGTGAACGCCGATTCGCGCGACAGGCGGCCATCCCACGGGTCTGCCGCGCTCGCGGCGGCGTGGCCGAGCACGTCCGACGGCGTACCGGCCATCAACGTCTCGGGCCGATGAGGGGTGTAGACCGGCCGCGCCGTCGCGGCCGAGCTCCTGGACGAACGACGTAAACTCATCACGCGGGAGCACCCGTTCGATCCCGGTCAACCGGGCCGCGTCCTCGCCGGGGACCAGCACCGGGCCCGCCGACCGCTCGCGCCGATCGTTGCGCGGGGCGATGAAGAGCGTGGAGTTGCGATGCCGCCCGTCGATGACGATGATGGCGCGCGGCACTTCGACCCCGCACAGGTAGAAGAACTGGTTCGCCTGACGGAACTTGACCGAGGCGGGATATTCGGTCGCGCCCTGGACGATCGCGACACCGTCGCCGATGGCCGCCATCACGCGGGCCCGGCGCGCAGCGAACTCCTGGGGCGGAAACGCGTCGGTGAAGAGCGGCTGGGCCTCGACCGCACCGGCGACGACGACCATCAGCAGCATGACGAGGCGAAGCATGCAGCGTCCTCCGAGCGCATCAGCATAGCTCACGCGCGTACTCACCATTCGATCACCAGCAGCGACACCGCCTGCCGCGGCAACGGAAGCCGCAACGACGCGCGGCCCTGGTCGACCTTCACGATCGGCGGTCCTTTCATCGCGACGAGATTGCTGGCCTGTTCGAGTTGCGTGTATTGGGCCGGCGTGGGCGCGGCCGGCGACCCCATTCGCTGCCAGGCCGTGTAGGCGTTGCTGTGGTCCGCATCGATGCGAAAGTGCCGCAACTGCGCCTGGCCGCTCCTGGCCTCCAACCCCTCGAGCGTCAGCGCCACGTCGGCCGCCGGACCGCCGACATCATCGTCGTGGTAGTGCCAGACGAGAATCGTCACCCGCCGGGCATCGCGGCTCGCGAGCGCTCCCACGTCGGGTTTCGCCCGCACGCCGGTCTTCAGCATCTCGTCGAGCTCGGCGGCGCCGTCGCTGACCGCACCGACCCGCGTGGCCCCCATCCGGCTGAACATGCGAAACACGTTGAACACCGGCAGCGGGAGGCCGTTGGAGGGGCGGCCGCAATCGCGGCGACGCCAGCCAGGACGGTCCAGACCACACGCGCGGTTCGACCCCGGCGGGCCACGGCTAACCGATCAGTTTGAAGGTGCACGCCGAGAGACTACATCCAGCCGGGCATTAACGGGATCCCGCGGGTGAGGCCTTGGCGGCAAATCGAGCCCCAGCCGCCTCGCCGCCCGTCCCCTGGCCGCCAGCCGCCCAGCCGCAAACGACCCGCCGCCAATCTTCGTCAAACGTCACGATGACTCACCTGCTGTCAGATCTGCGCTTCGCCGTGCGGGGCTTCTTCCGGACGCCGTTGTTCACGGTCGTGGCCATTCTGTCGCTGGCACTCGGGATCGGCGCCAACACCGCGATCTTCACGCTCCTCGACCAGATTCTGCTGCGGACTCTGCCGATCAAGGCGCCGGAAGAGCTCGTAATGCTCTTTCAGCGCGGCTCGCACATGGGCTCCAATATGGGGTCGCGGGCGCACTCCTACCCGATCTATCAGGACTTCCAGAAACGCGCAGACCCGCTCGCCGAGGTGGCGGCGCGCCGGCTGGTGCCGGCCTCGGTGTCCATCGACAACCGCACCGAGCGCGTCGAGGCCGAGCTGGTCTCCGGCAACTACTTCACGATGCTCGGCGTGAAGCCGGCAATCGGCCGCGTCTTCAACTCCCAGGAAGACGACCAGATCTACCAGGGCCACCCTGTCGTCGTCCTGGGCTACGACTACTGGACGATGCGCTTCGCCAACGATCCTGGCGTCGTCGGCAAGAAGATGCTGGTCAACAACTACCCGATGACGATCGTCGGCGTCTCGGCGCAAGGATTCGCCGGCATGGATCCGGCGCAGGCGACGCAGATCCGCGTGCCGATCCTCATGCAGCCGGTGTTGATGCCGGAGTTCACGTGGCTCAAGATGGCCGACCGGCGAGCGCGCTGGGTGCAGGTGTTCGCCCGGCTCGAACCGGGGCACACCGGGGAGTCGGCGGCCGGTCCGATGCAGGGCCTGTTCCGCCAGATCCGCGAATACGAGATGACGTTGCCGGCGGCGAAGGATTGGTCGGCCTACTCGCGCGAGCAGTTCATGAAGGGCACGCTCCATGTCGAGCGGGCGGCGACGGGCTACTCGAATCTGCGCAACGACTTCTCGACGGCGCTCATCGTGCTGATGTGCATGGTCGGCCTCGTCCTGCTGATCGCGTGCGCCAACGTCGCGAACCTGCTCATCGCACGCGGATTCCTGCGGCAGAAGGAAGTCGCGGTGCGCCTGTCGCTCGGCGCGTCGCGCGGGCGGCTCGTCAGCCAGCTTCTGGTCGAGAGCCTGACGCTCTCGCTCGCGGGCGGCGCGGCCGGCGTGTTCCTGGCGGTCGCGCTCACGCGCGGGCTGCTCTCGCTCGTTCCATCGGAGAGCAGCCCGCTGCTCGTCCAGCCCTGGCCCGATCTGCGGATCATGGGTTTCGCGATCGCGCTCACGTTCCTGACCGGTCTGGTCTTCGGACTGCTGCCGGCGCTGCGCGCGAGCCGGCCGGACCTGTTCGGCACGCTGAAGGACACGATGGGGTCGATCGCGCGTTCCGGCGGCTCGCTGTTCGTGCGCAAGGGCCTCGTCACGGTGCAGGTCGCGTTGAGCTTCCTGCTGCTCTTCGGTGCAGGTCTCTTCGTGCGCAGCCTGCAGAACCTGAAGGTCACCGACACCGGCGTGGCGCTCGAGAATCTCGTGACGTTCCAGCTCTCACCGGCGCTCAACGGCTACGACACCGCGCGTGGCGCGCAGTTCTACCAACGCCTGCTCGAAGGGCTCCGATCGGCGCCCGGCGTGACCTCGGCGGCCATGGCCGGCGTGCCGATCCTCAGCGGCGACGAGTGGGACAGCGGCATGACGGTCGAAGGCCACCGGCCCAGGGATGGCGAGGACATGCAGGCGTTCATGAACGCGCTGTCGCCCGACTACTTCAAGACGATGAAGATTCCATTGCTCGAAGGGCGTGACTTCACCCGCGCGGATTTGAAAGAGGACGCGACGGTCGCCATCGTCAACCGCCGGTTTGCCGAACACTTCTTCAAGGGGCGAAGCGCCGTCGGCAAGCGATTGGGCTGGGGTAACGGGCCGGACACGAAGCTCACGATCGAGATCGTCGGCGTCGCAGGCGACTCGCTCTACGAGGGTCCGCGGGAAGGCGTGCGGCGTCAGGTCTTCCTTCCCAACCACGGCCGGAACAGCGCCGCCCTCTACGTGCGGGTGCAGACCGGATCGGAATCGGCCTACAACGTGATTCGCAACGAAGTTCGCAAGCTGGATGCGTCGATGCCGGTCTACGCACTCAAGACGGTCGAGTCGCAGCTCGACCAGACGCTGCTGACCGATCGGCTCGTCGCGCTCCTGTCAGCGGGCTTCGGCCTGCTGGCGACGCTGCTGGCGTCTGTGGGTCTCTACGGCGTGATGGCGTTCGTCGTGGCGCGCCGGCGCAAGGAGCTCGGCATCCGGCTGGCGCTCGGCGCGCAGCCTGGACGCGTCATCTGGATGGTGTTGCGCGAGGTGCTGGTGCTGCTGGCGATCGGATTGGCGGTCGGCGTTCCGGCCGCGATCGGACTGGGACGCTTCGTCGCTTCGCAGCTCTATGGCATCGAGGCCAACGATCCGTCGGTCGCGGTCCTCACCGTCGTCCTTCTCAGTGTCGTGTCCGTGGCCGCCGGCTTCATTCCAGCGCATCGAGCAAGCCGCATCGACCCGATCCTCGCGCTCAGATACGAGTAGCGCGAGGATTCCGTGGAATTCGGGGCAAGGATAGATCTGAAAGAGCGGATGATCTCCGAATCAGATCTATTCACGCGACCGGAGGCCCGGGTGAGCGCAGACAATCCAACTGACAAGGCCGCCTTCGAGATCACCAAGGGGACGCGGCACGTTCTGACGCTGAGCGAGGCGGAGGTCGCACGCGTCCTCGATCCGCGCGAACTGGTCGACGCACTCGAAGAGGGCTTTCGAGGCCTCGAGGCGGGCGAGGTCCAGTGCCCGCCGCGGACGATGCTGTCGGTGCCGGGGAAGGGCTTCTCGCTCGCCATGCCGGCGTGGCGGCCGGGGCTGCAGATCGCCGTCAAGATCGTGAACGTCTTCGACGGCAACCTCTCGCTCGATTTGCCCAGCCACCTCGCCTGGATCAACCTGTTCGACCCCGAGACGGGCCTCACGACGGGCGTGATGGACGGGACGCTGGTCACGGCGATGCGCACCGCCGCCACCGCGGCGCTGTCCGCGCGCATGCTCAGCAAACGGGATTCGCGCGTCGCGACCGTGGTCGGCGCTGGCGTCCAGGGTCGCGAGCACCTGCGGGTGTTGCCGCTCGTTCGAGAGCTCGATCGCATCCACGTCTGCTCGCTGAGGCTCCCGGATGCGGAGAAGTTGTCGGAGCAGAGCCGCATCGCGCGGGCCACCAACGACCTGGAAGCGGCCGTGCGTGGCTCGGACATCGTGTGCCTCGCGACCTCTTCGCCTGATCCGGTCATCGACGCGTCCTGGATCCAGCCCGGCACGCACGTGACGTCGGTCGGCTATCACCCGCCTGGCGGAGAGCTCCCGATGGACCTGGTCCGGAACAGTCGATTGTTCGTCGAAACGCTCGATGCGTTTCAGCCACCGCCCGTCGGCTGCGGCGAGCTGGCCGGCCTCGACGCATCCGCGGGAACCAGCCTCGGCTCGGTGGCGCTCGGCCGCAAGCCAGGACGTACCGAGCGATCGCGAAATCACGGTCTACAAGGGCATGGGCATCGCCATGGAGGACATGGTCGCCGCGAATCTCGCTTACCAGCGCGCACGTCGGGAAGGTGGTGGTGGCACGATGCTCTGGTAAGGGATTTCGCGGAACAATCACGGCAACGCGGCAACCGCTTCGATCTCCACGCGATATGCCGGATTCGCCAGCTTGACGACCTCGACCAGCGTGCTCGCCGGACGATGCTCGCCGAAGTGCTTGGCGCGGACCTCGCGGACCTCGGGCGCGAGGAACTCGTCGATTGAAGTCACGAAGATCGTGATCTTGGCAACGTGGCTGAAGTCGGCGCCCTGCGACGCCAGCGCCAGGCGCAGGTTCGTGAGCACGCGATCGAGTTGATCGCGCATGCTGCCGTCGACCGGCTTGCCACCGGCATCCGCCGCCACCTGCCCGGCGACGAACAAGAGCTTTCCCACCCGGACGACGTGCGAGTAGGTCTGGGGCTTGGCCAGCCCTTCGGGCAGGATCCGTTCCAGCTGCTGCGATCCGCTGAGAGCCGCCGCGCTCGCCATGACCATTGCCGCACAAACGGGCCACCGCATCGTTCCTCCTTTCGCCAGAACCGACGTCCCCACCGGCGTCATCCGGCCTGCTGGAGTAATCTTCTCCGCAAAATGTTCCGACGGACCGACGACCTCCGCATCACCCAGGTCAGACCGCTCCTGCCCCCGGCCATTCTCCTCGAGGAGATTCCCGTCACCGAACGCGCATCGAACGTCGTCGCCAATACGCGACAGCGGATTGGAGACGTCCTCGACGGTCCCGACAGCCGCCTCGTCGTCGTCGCAGGACCGTGCTCGATCCACGACACCGCGGCCGCACGCGAGTACGCCGTCGCGCTGCAGCGGCTCGCCGTCCGCTACGAGGACGACCTCATCATCGTCATGCGGACCTACTTCGAAAAGCCGCGGACGTCCGTAGGATGGAAGGGGCTCATCAACGATCCGGACCTCGACGAGAGCTTCCACATCAACAAGGGGCTGCGGCTCGCGCGGCAACTGCTGCTCGACGTGAACGATCTGGGCCTGCCGACCGCCAGCGAGTTCCTCGACACGCAGATCCCGCAGTTCATCGCCGATCTCACCTCGTGGGTCGCGATCGGCGCGCGTACGACGGAGAGCCAGGTGCACCGCGAGCTGGCGTCAGGGCTGTCGATGCCGGTCGGCTTCAAGAACAACACCGACGGCACGACGCAGACCGCGGTCGATGCCGTGCTCTCGGCACGCTCGCCGCACCTGTTCCCGTCGGTGACCAAGCAGGGCGTCTCCGCGATCTTCCAGACCAGCGGCAACGACGCCTGTCACGTCATCCTGCGCGGCGGATCGCGCACCGGCCCCAACTATCACGCCGAGGCGGTCGAGGACGTGTGCCGGCGGCTGCGCGCGAAGAGCCTGCGCGAGGTGGTGATGATCGACTGCTCGCACGGCAACAGCCAGAAGAACCACCGGCGGCAGGCCGACGTCGCCGCGTCCATCTCGGCGCAGGTCTCGGCGGGTTCGTGGCGTATCTTCGGCGTGATGCTCGAGAGCCACCTCGTGGAAGGCCGCCAGGACTACTCCCCCGGTGTGGCGGCCGTCTACGGCCAGAGCATCACCGACCCGTGCCTGTCGCTCGCGCAGACCGAGCCGCTGCTCGACCAGCTCGCCCATGCCCGCCGCGCGCGAGGGCCGCGATAATTGCCGTCCGTCGCAACGAACAGCCCGCGGCGCGGCCAGCCGGCCCGCCCAGGGTCGGCCGAATAGCCGCGCGGATCCACGGACTTCCACGACCACCGCTGCCGGCGGCGATCGCCAACGAACAGCCCGTCGCGCGGCCAGCCGACCCGCCCAGGGTCGGCTGAATAGCGGCGCGATCAACGGGCTGCCGCGACCGCCGCTGAGGGCGGCGGTCGCCTAATTCACAGCGTGCCTCCGCGCTCCGCAATCAACCGCAGCGCGGGCTTGCTGACGAAGTCCTGATCGTGGAAGTACTGGCCCCAGCCGAGCGGGGTCACGTCGCGATATTCGTGCATCGTCTCGTCCGCCACGCCTCGCAGCTCCTTGCGCAGCGAGGCGCGCACGTTCGGATCGGCGCCGCGGTCGAGCAGCAACCGCGCGAGCTCGTCGCTCTGACGCTGCCAGATCGGCTGGGTCACCACGCAGTGGAAGAGCGGCGTATGGCCGCCGAAGCCCTCGGCGTCGACCGAGGCCCTCCCGTTCACGTCGGCGCCCTTCTCGATCAACCAGCGGAGAATCTCGATCTCGTCGAAGTCGATGGCCATGTGAAGCAGCGTGGCACCAGCGAGCGGCGTGGCGTGCAACGCCAGCGCGTGGTCGTCGGAGCACCCTAGCGCTGGGGGATAGATCTCTTCATGAGCGAAGGTCCTTGCGAGCAGGCCGGGATCGCGTTCGAGATGCCGCTCCAGCAGATCGATTCGTCCGCGGTGCACGGCGACTGGTGGAGTGTCCGGGAGGTCGATGCCCTCGGCGACCAGCTCGATGCACTGATGCTTCCCGCCGGAATTCCTTCCGTAGCCCTCGAGGAGCATGCCCATCGGAGCGAGCCGGTTTCCGTGCTCGTCGGCGAGCTCGGCGCCCAGCTCCAGCAGAAACGCGAGCCCCTCCGGGTTCTGCGTCTCGCACGGTCCCATGACCGAGCCGAGCGTCGGTCGCGCACCCATCGACTGCAGGAGCCGCGCGGTGTCGAGCTCGCCCTGGAGACACGCACGGTCGAACGCGTACTGTACGTCGGCGGCGCCGAGCTCGCGAAGCATCCGGATGATGCGATTGCGTCCGAGGTTCGCCGCATACGACATCGGCGGCCCCCAATTGCCCTTCACACCTCGCGCGTCTTCCTCCAACAGCTTCGGATGCTTCACCACGAGGTCGCGGACCGTCTTCACATCGTCGCGACAGATCGCGGCCGTCATCCGGCAGGCGAGAACCAGCCGTGGCCAGCTCGCGATGCCGTAGGCGCGCGCGAGCACGAGTTGAGCGTCGGCGAGCTTCGCGTCCGCGGGATCGACCCGCCCCGGATGGTGCTTTCGCAGCTCCGCGGCCGCAGAGGCGTCGCCGCTTCTGAGCGCGCGCAACAGGTCCTTGGCCTGGTGACGCAGTTGCCCGAGATCGGGACGAACGGGCAGGTAGCGGTCGGACATGACGAGCCTCCTCGACGGGTGCCCGGGTCCGCACGGTCGGGCGAAGGAGGTTCGTTGGGTCGAACCGCGTCTTCGAAGAGCTTCAGGTGGACTCGGTCCTTCCCGCGGACTGGAGGCGTCCTGCACGC
Source organism: Vicinamibacterales bacterium (assembly GCA_963840865.1). Classification (GTDB taxonomy): domain Bacteria; phylum Acidobacteriota; class Vicinamibacteria; order Vicinamibacterales; family Vicinamibacteraceae; genus CAWJAP01. The sequence continues at coordinate 60,062 of CAWJAP010000011.1, read as the reverse complement.
CCGCGCGCAAGGATACACCGGGCTCGGCGGTGATGACCGGCGCGGCGGCGACTTTGATCGCCTCCGATGAAACGTTGACGCGGCGTGGCGCCGCGATTCGAGCGACGTTTTCAGCGGTGTGCTTTGTACGCACGCTGGCACCGGCCTTGCCCGGCTCGGTCGCATGACTCCGCGGACCTCGATCGTGCGCCAGCAGACCGACGCGTTCGCGCAGGACGTTCGCGCGGCACGCCAGCGCCGGCCAGCCGGGACGTCGCCGGCGCGTTCGACGGCACCCGCATTGGGTGACTGCGGTCTTCGGCCTCCATCCGCTCCATCCGCTCCATCCGCTCCATCCGCTCCAGCACCCTCCAGCCGCTCCAGCCCGAGCGTGCCACAATACGCGGCATGACGAGGCGCCGACTTCTCCGCGCAGCAGCGGCAGCCGTTCTGTGTCTCATCGCAACCGCTCCACTCGCCACGCAGGAAGTCCCGGTCGAGCGCGGCGCGACGCGCGCCGAGCTCGCGCTGCGCAAGCTGGCGACGACGGCGAGCGTGATGCATACGACGGCGCACCCCGATGACGAGCAGGGCGGGATGCTCGCGCTGGTGAGCCACGGCCTGGGCGCGCGAACCACGCTGCTCACGCTCAACCGCGGCGAATCGGGCGACAACGCGCTCGGGCCCGAGCTGTTCGACGGGCTGGGGCTGATTCGCACCGAGGAGCTGCGTCTCGCGAATCGCTACTACGGCGTCGACGAGCAGTACTACACGACCGTCGCCGACTACGGCTTCTCGAAGCGCCTCGACGAGGCCATCGACAAGTGGGGCCGCGACGAGGTCGTGCGCGACATGGTTCGCGTGATCCGGCACGAGCGGCCGCTCGTCATCGTCTCGCGCTGGCAGGGGAACGCGCGTGACGGACACGGCCAGCATCAGGCCGCCGGGCTACTGACCCAGGACGCGTTCAAAGCGGCTGGCGACACGTCGCGCTTTCCCGAGCTCGCGAAGGAAGGGCTGCGGCCATGGCAGCCGCTCAAGCTCTATACGGGCGGCGCGCGTGAGAACGAAGCGTGGCACGTGCGGCTGGAGACGGGCGCCTACGACCCGGTCATCGGCGACTCGTTCTCGAACCTGGCGCGGTTCGGCCTGAGCTTCCAGCGATCCCAGAACAGCGGGCGCTTCGCGCAGAACCTCGGACCCGCGCCCCTGTTCTTCGTCCGTCTTTCTCCGGCGCAACCGGCCGGTTCGACGGCCGCGACCGAGAAGGAGGCGGGTTTCTTCGACGGGATCGACACGTCGTGGGGCGGGCTCGCGCGCATGCTGCGCGTGCCGGAGCCCGAGGGCGCCGCCGCGTTGCTCGGCGAGATCGCGAGCGAGGTCGACGCCGCGCGGAAGGCGTTCACGATCGCTGATCCGTCCGCGGCCGCGCCGTCGCTGGCGCGCGGGCTGGCCGCCACACGACGGGCGCGGAAGATGTTCGCCGCGCATCCAGACGTGGTGCACGTGCTCGACATCAAGGCGGCCCAGTTCGAAGAGGCGGTCGCCGCCGCACTCGCGCTCGAGCTCTCGGCAATTGCAGTGCCGCGAGGGACACCCGAGCCGACGGGCCCATTTGCCATGTTCGCGCCCGCCGCAACGCTGCCGCCCGTCGTGCCCGGTCAAGCCGTTGACGTCCGCGTCGTCCGTCGCCGCCCGACAGCCTGGCAAGGCCTCGGTCACGCTCAAGGGGCTTGCCGTTCGGGTGAGCGGACGTGACGAGAGCCCGCTCGGCCCGCCGGAAGCGGCACTCGCAGCCGGACAATCAGTCTCCAGGACGCTCGAGCTCGATCTCCCGCCGGATTCAGCGCCCAGCAAACCTCACGTCACGCGGCCATCGATTGCCGTGTCGCGCTACACCGCGGCACCCGGCGTCGACGCCTGGCGGCCCTCGCCGCCACCGATGTTGGCTGTCCGCGCGCGACTGACGGTTCTCGACGTCCCGATCGATCTCACGCGAAGCGTGCAGCGCCGCGAGAGCCTCGCGCCTTACGGCTATGCGCTACGCGAGCTGACCGCGGTGCCGTCACTGTCGGTGGCCGTAGAGCCGAAGCAGGCAATGGTGGCTGTCGGACAGAAGGGCGGCCGCATTCCGATAACCGCGCGGATTTCGAATCATCAGCAGGCGGCGGCCACTGCCACGGCGACGCTCGAGCTCCCGTCCGGGTGGCGCTCGGAGCCTGCGTCCGTCGACATCCAGCTGCCGGCCGGCGGACAGGCACAGGCCACCTTCACCGTGACGGCGCCCGTCACCAGCCCCGGCACGCAGGTCATCACGGCGACGGTCACCTCCGCTGGCCGCTCGTACAGTGAGGGCTACGACATCATCGCGTATCGCGATCTCGAAACGCGTCACCTGTACCGGCCGTCGGTCGTGAAGGTCGCCGCCGTGGACGTGGCCATCGCGCCGAAGCTGCAGGTGGGCTACGTGATGGGCGTCGGCGACGAGGTCCCGGCGGCACTGCGGCAACTCGGCGCGGCGGTGGAGCTGCTCGACGCGGCAGTGCTGGCCTCCGCGCCGCTCGAACGATTCGACGCGATCGTGCTCGGCACGCGAGCGTATGCCGTGCGCGCCGATCTCAGGACGCACAACGCGCGGCTGCTGGACTATGCGAAGAACGGCGGCAATCTGATCGTGCTCTACAACACGCAGGAGCTCGATCCGGCGGCGCAGGCGCCGTTCCCCGGCAAGCTGCCCGGCAACGCCGAGGAAGTCTCCGAAGAGGATGCGACCGTGACGATCCTGGCGCCGGATCACAAGGTGTTCACGTCACCCAACCGCATCACGGCCGCGGATTTCGACGGCTGGGTCGAGCAGCGTGGCTCGAAGTTCTGGACCGAGTGGGATGCCGCTTACACGCCGCTCGTCGAGTCGCACGATCGCGGACAGGCGCCGCAGCGCGGCGGCTGGCTGCACGCGCGCGTCGGTAAGGGTCATTACTCCTACGTCGCGTATGCGTTCCATCGCCAGCTTCCCTACGGCGTTCCCGGCGCGTATCGACTGATGGCGAACCTCCTCTCGCTGGGGAAGTGATTCGAGAGGGGTGTAGCCGGGAATCCGCCCGAATCCCTCGAATCCCAACCTCAATCCAACCTGCCCGTAATCGACAACCGGATCTCGCTGATCATCGGCACCACGTATTCGAGAATCGCGTGATCGATGTTGGTGATCTTCGTTTCTTCCTCGTAGCCTTGCTTCTTCGACACTCTGTCGATCACCTTGCCGTTCTTGTCGAGGAACTCCACGGTGATGAGGAGCACCCAGTCTTCACCCGGGTTGCTCACGTCCAAGCCCACCCGAAGCGTCGTCGCCAACCCTGACTGTCCTCGGCTGTAACCACGGCCCAAGTCAGTCACCTTCAGGTTGGCAATCCTGACCGGCCCTACTTTTCCTTCGAGATCCTGCGATTGGTTGAGCTTGAACGGGACCTTGGTCTCCCACCGGTCTTCCTGGGCGGCCGCCAGGCCCGCGCACCCAGCCACTACCAGAACCGCCCCGACAACGGCGCTCTTCAACCCGAATTTCCGCATCTTCGGACCCTTTCAGCGAACTCTCACAAGAGTTTCAAGCTTCTCAGAGGACAACACCGGGCGGCATGCCTAGCATGTCTGGTGGAAAGGTTTGCATGTCTACCTCAACCGCCACAATCGTCCGACCCAACTGGACGGTCCAGACGTCCCCTGAGTTCCGTGCCGTCAACGGCCTGACGCCAAACACAGCTGAACCAGCGGACCGGATCACCTCGGACGCCGCCGAGGCCCGCGCGCCCCGGCTCGTGCTCGACCGCACCGACGAGAGTGTGTGGTACGGGGCCCGCAAGATCACGCTGGCGCCGAAGGCGTTTTCGCTCCTTCGCTACCTGGCGGAGCGGCGGGGACGGCTCGTTACGAAAGATGAGCTTCTGGATGCCGTCTGGCCGGGCGTGTTCGTCGGCGACGCGGTCCTCAAGGTGGCGGTTCGCGAGATTCGGCAGGCCCTGAACGATGATGCCCGCGAGCCGCTGTTCATTCAGACGGCTCACCGGCGCGGCTACCGGTTCATCGGCGAGGTCGAGATCGTCGATGGCGTCGCGCCGGCCGGCCGCGGGTTGCGATTGGTGGACGGCCGCACGCGCCCGTCCGTTTCGGCGGCACGGAGCGTGGCGCCCGGACTCGTCGGACGGGCCGCGGCGCTCGCGGTCCTCGACGAGCGCCTCACGCTCGCGGGCAGCGGCGCGCGACAGGTCGTGTTCGTGACGGGCGAGCCCGGCATCGGCAAGACGGCGCTCGTGGACGCGTGGAGCGAGTCGCTGCCCGAGACGGTGACCGTCGCGCGCGGCCAGTGCCTCGAGCTCGCGGGTCCCTCCGAGGCGTACCTGCCGTTCCTCGACGCGTTCGGGCGGCTGCTGCGGCAGCCGGGGAACGCCTCGCTCGTCACGCTCGTGCGCCGCTACGCGCCGTCCTGGCTGGTGCAGATGCCGGCGCTGGTCGATCCGGCCGATCGCGCCGCGCTCGAAGCCGAGGTCCGCGGCGTCACCCGCGAGCGCCTGCTGCGCGAGATGGCCGAAGCCATCGAGGCGATCGCCGGCGAGCGGCCCCTGGTGCTGGTGCTCGAGGACCTGCAGTGGAGCGATCCGTCGACGGTCGATCTGCTGGTCGCGCTCGGCCGCCGCCGCGATCAGGCGAGGGTGATGATCGTCGGCACGTACCGGCCGGCCGATCTCGTGCTCGAGCGGCACCCGATGCGCGCCGCGCGCCAGGACCTGCACGCGAACCGGTGCGCGTCCGATCTGCCGCTCGAGTTCCTGTCGTTGAACCACGTCTCGGCGCTCGTCGACGCCCGGCTGCGGCCGCACGGACTTCCCGATTCCTTCGCGCAGCTCCTGCACGAACGGACCGATGGCAACCCGCTCTTCGTGGCCAGTGTGCTCGACTACCTGATCGATCGCGGCCACCTGCGGCAGAACGCGGCAGGGGCCTGGAGCCTCGACGCGGCGGTCGAGGAAATCGCGACGGTCGTGCCCGACACGTTGCGCCTGATGGTCGAGAAGCAGATCGAGCGGCTGCATGCCGACGACCAGGCACTGCTCGAGGCGGCCAGCGTTTCAGGACTGGAATTTCCCGCGACGGCCGTCGCCGCGGCGCTCGGCGCCGACGAGGAGTCGGTCGAGGCCCGCTGTCAGGCGCTGGCGGAGCGCGCGCACTTCCTCGTCGCGCGCGCGTCTGGCTCGCTCTCGGACCGTCTGGTCGAGCGCTTCGCGTTCACGCACTCGATCCACCAGCAGGTGTTCTACCAGCGCATTCCCCCGGCGCGGCGCCGGCGGCTGCACCTCGCGGTCGGCGAGCGGGGCGAGCGGGTGTATGGCGCGCGCGCGCGTGAGATTGCGGGCGAGCTCGCGGTGCACTTCGAGCAGGCGCGTGATCTGCCGCGAACGATTGCCTACCTGCGGCTCGCGGCCGAGAACGCCTCGCGCCGGTTCGCGAATCAGGAAGCCATCGCCTGCCTCACGCGCGCGCTGGCGCTCGCGGACCTGCTGGACGGCGACGAGGTGTCCGCCGTCCGTCTCGGCCTGTTCGAGCAGCTCGGCCTCGTCCTGCGCTCGACGGGCGACGTGACGGTGGCGGCCGAGCAGTTCATCGAGATGGCGCGGCTCGCGGCCGAAACGGGACGGACGGAGGACGAGGCGCGGGCGTGGCTGTACGCCGCCAGCGTGCTCTCCTGGTTCAACCGCGATCGCTGCCTGCGGGCGGCCGAGCGTGCCGAGCGGCTCGACGTCTCCGATCCCCTGCTCCGGGCCCACGTCCGCGGCTACGCCGCTTACGCGCGCCTGATCTTCCAGGGCTGGCGTGAAGAGGACGCGGACGCCTGCGCCGAGGCGGCGCGGGTGACGCTCTGCGCCGGCGAGAAGCGGCTCTTCGGCTTCCATCTGGGACGTCTCGTCCACGTCCATTCGATGCGCAGCGACTATGAGGCGGCAATCGAGACGGCGGCCGACGGGCTGGCGCACGCCGGAAGCGCGACCGATCCCTACGATTACCTGATGTGTCAGTTCTGGCGCGCCTGCTCGAGCCTGCTGGCCGGGCGCTGGGGCGAGATGCAGCAGCTGCTCAACAGCGCCGCCCAGATGGCGGACCGAAACGGGCATCGGCGGCTGACGATTCTTTTCACGCTCGTGCGTGGATGGCTGCACGAGCAGGCGGGCGACTACGCGCGGGCGCGGGCGCTGTGCGCGGCCGGCCTCGCCGACGCCCGCGAGTCGGCGTATCCGTTCGGACAGCTGATTGGCCTGGTTCTCCTCGGCTGCGCCGAGCTCGGGCTCGGCGCGTACCGATCGCGCGCGGGCGAACTTCGAGGAGATCGCGGCGCGGCTCGATCGCGAGCGCATGCTGATGGACTGGATCTGGCGCATGCCGCTCGCGTGGGGCCTCGTGGGGCTCGAGCTGGCCGAGGGCCGCGACGAAGTGGCGGCGGCGCATGCGCATCGGCTGGTGCAGATGGCGCAGGGCTGCGGCGAGCGGACGTGGATCGCGCTCGGGCACGCGGCGCTGGCGCGCGTCGCCATCCGCCAGCAGCGCTGGAAGGCTGCCGACCAGCAGGTCGCGCGCGCCCTCGAGACCGTTTCCGGCGGCGATCTGCCGCTCGCGGCCTGGCGCGTGCACGCGCTGGCCGCCGATCTCCACGCCCGCCGGCGCCGTGAAGCGCCCGCGCGCGCGGCTCGTGCCACACGCACCGGCGTGCTCGACGGCCTCGCGGCGACGCTCGAAGCCGGCGATCCGCTTCGTCTCACGATCGCGGCGCTCGCGCAACCCGCGCTCGAAGCCACTCCCCGTCGCGCGACCAACTGAGGCCTCATCGTGACACCCCCTTTCTCCGCCCCTTCTCATGAGGCGTGGACGCTCGTCGTGTGGCGGGTCGTGCACGGCCGTGAACACGACTTCATCGACGCCTGGAATCACCTGCGCGACGTGGTCACCACGCTGGAGCGGCCGCCCATCTGGTGGCTGCTGCTGCAGAACCAATACGACTCGGGCATGTTCTACTCGTTCGGGCCGTGGGACGGCTTCGAGTCGGTCGCGCTGATGCGGCGTGACGTGCGCGTTCAGGACGCGTTCCAGCGTCTCGTCGAGTGCTGCCACGAAGCGAGCCCCGACACCTGCCGGCGCGTCGAAGGATCCACGGGGACGCTCACGCCCTTCCTCGAAATCCCGACCGGCGCCCTGGAGGTCTGATTCGGCGACAGCCCTGAAGGGCGGTGCCACACGTGGCGGGACAGGGCTTCAGCCCTGTCACCGCTGGTGCGCGAGCTGCCCGCTACTCGCCTCTTCGCCCGTTGCAGCAGGCCTCGGGGTCGTAGTCTCCCGGATGGATGTCGGTCGCGATCTCGATCTGCGGCAGGCGGTCGATGTCCTCGACCACCCAGCGCGTAAGCGGCTCGGTCATCGTCCGGCCGCGAAGCAGGAACGTACAGGTATCTTCTTCGCGGCCGCCTTGCGCGCCTCGATGTCGCCCGCCTGCGTCGCATACTCGTAGGCCAGACGATGACGCGTCATCAGGAAGCCGTACAAATACCCCGTGACCGGCGAGTCGCGATGCTGCTTGAGATACGTCTCGGCCCACTGCGCCTGGACGGTTGCGTACGTGCGATCGCAGCCAGCCCGCAGGTTGGCGGAGTAGCAGTTGTGCTCGGCTTCCGTCGGCGCCTCGCTCGCGATCGCTCCCGCGAGCTCGACGAACGAGTCATCCGGTGTCGCAGGATGAAGCACCACCATCCCGCGAACCATGTGCCGGCGCAGAGGCGCCTCCCGACCTCGCAACGGCTCCCACGCACGGTCCGGAAGGCTCCCGACGCGGGTGGCGGCTGATTCGACGCGCTCGCGCACCTCGCCCGAGGCGCCATCCGACAGCGCTTTCAGCGTGTGGGCCATATCGGGCGACGGCCAGTAGACGCCGCGGGCGAGCCGACCCTTGAAATCCGGCGCGGATACATCGTTCGCCTGAAGGGTCGCGGCGCCCGTAACGAGCAGGACAGTCAGCACGACTCGCGCGTTCATGGCATCACTCCATCGTTCGCGAAGCGCAATCGTACCCCGACACGCAGCGCGAGAAAGCCCGGCAGGAACGCCACCGCCCACCGCCAGTAGTGATCGGCGTAGTTGATGGCCGCCGGATTCCAGCGCGTCCACATACCCGAGACGGCGTAGAAGGCCACCCCCGAGGCGATCGCCGCGACGAGACCGCGCACGAGCGCCTCGGGCATGCTCCTCTTGCGGAGGACGACGCCGTCGAGATACCCGAAGAGCATCCAGAGCAGGCACCACGAGGCGAACATCGCGGAATAGCGGAGCGTCGGCGCCAGCAGGTAGAACGATGCGGCCGCCATCACACCCGCGAAGAGCCCGCCCGCAAGACCCGTCAGAGGCTTGCGCATCGGCAGGCCGATGGCCAGCCCCATGGCACCGACGAGTCCCGCGCCGTGCACGATGCCATACATCCACCGGTGCCGAAGCATTTGCGACGCCCAGACCCAGTCGGCCAGCGTCGCGACTGCCGCCACGAACAAAGCGGAGAGAACTGCCACTTGGATGGGGGACATGCGGTGCGAATGACGAATGACGAATGACAAATGACGAATGTGAGTCGTGAGTCGAGCAACGGCGTCGAGATTGCCGGTGTATTGCAACTCCGGCGGGCGTGCTCTGGTCGGGCGGCCTGAACGCGCTGGCTACGCCGGTCTATCGATATCCCTGACGGCCGAGAGCAGCGCCGCAGCAGCGTTGGCCAGGAGCAGCGTGTCCACGCCGGCCACGATCAACGTGAAGCCCCGCTCGATGTAGGGCATCACGGCCTCGGCGCTCAGGCCGAAGATTCCGGTGGGGACGCCGGCCTCCGAGCAGGCGTCCCCGACCCGCGCAATCGCGTCCTGCACGGCAGGATGATCGATAGCGCCGGGGTACCCGAGGCTGGCGGAGAGATCGTAGGGACCAATCAGGATGGCGTCGACGCCTTCGATGCGGACGATCTCGCGAATCTCGTCGACCGCTTCGCGGCGCTCGGCTTGGATGACGACCGCCGTGCTCTCGTTCGCATCCTGCAGACACTCCCGAAGCTTCAACCCGTAACGCTGCGCCCGCGCCACGCCGAGGCCGCGCTCGCCGGCCGGTGCGTACTTCGCGGCTCGAACGATGCGCCTGGCCTGCGCGGCTGAATCGATTTGTGGCGCAATGATGCCCGCGGCGCCGATGTCGAGCGCCCTCTTCACATGCATCTCTTCGGGCGCAGCCAGCCTGACGATGCACGGAGTGGAGCCCGCGGCTTGCATCAAGGCTTGCATCTCGGAGCTGTCGAACGACGCATGCTCGCCGTCGACGAACAGCCAGTCGAAGCCGACCTCCGCGAGGAGCTCGGCGGCAGGCGGAGCGTTGAGGGTCACGATCGTGCCAATCAGGCGCTCGCCCGATCTCAGTCGCGCGCGGAACGACATCGACATGACTCAGTCCGCCAGCCGCTCGCCCGGTTCCGGGAGCCACTTGGTGAGGATCGCGCCCAGCAGCGCATACGTACCGGCGACGATCGCGCCCACCACGGCCATCTTGGCGGGATCGGGCGGACGTGATTCCGAGAACGTGAGCGTCAACCACGCCGCGGCCGTGCCGATGACGCGGCCGCCAATGTTGGCGGCAAAGCTCTCACCGGTGCCGCGCAGGTGCAGCGGGAAAACGAGCGGGATGTAGTTGCCCCAGAAGCTGAACTGCGCGACGGTCAGGAACCCGGCGATGAAGATTCCGATCTTGATGTAATCGAGCGAGCCCGGATTCGCGAGCTGGCCGGCGATCCACCAGAAGAAGAGCGGCACGAAGACGAGGCAGGGGATCTGGAAGATCCGCAAAAGCATCCGGCGGCCGACGATCACGCCGGCGAGGACCGCCAGCGCGCACCGGCCGGCCAGACCGCCGATCTCCTGCGAGAACGTCACCTTCGCCACCGCCTGATCGACGGTATTCCCGGAGATCTGCCGCAGGCGCGGGTCGGGCGGCGGCGCTTCGCCGCGCGCCTTGGCCTCGGCCACGGCCCGCGCGCGGGCGGCGGCGCCCTCCGACAGAATCTGCACGTGCCCGCGATTGGGCGCGCCGAGAATCTGCGGCAGCTGCTGGATGGCGCCGAACGCCACGCCGTAGCTCGCCGCGAACACGAGCGTCGTGACGATGGTCGTGCGCGCGAGCTCGGGGCTGAAGAGCTCGGCGAAGCTGGGGCGCTTGAGGACGCCGGCGGCGCGCTTGCGCGACCATTCCGGCGACTCGGGCAGGAACGGCCGGATCAGGATGAGGGGAAGCGCGGGCAGCACGCCCGAGATGAGCGTGTAGCGCCAGGCCTCATGACCACCCTGAATGGCCGGCAGGCTGGTCGCGAGGTTGGCCGCCACGACGTTGGCGAGCGCCACCAGAAGGCCGCCGAACGACGAGAACGCCTGGGTGTAGCCGAGGACTCGCTCGCGCTGGGCCGGGTTCGGGAAGAGCTCCGCGAGCCAGGCGACGGCCGCCACGAACTCGACGCACACGCCGACGAAAACGAGGCAACGCAGGAACAACAACTGTCCCAGCGAGCTGACGAAGCCCGAGCTGAACGCCGCGAGCGCGTAGAGCAGGATGCTGAAGGTGAGCACGCGACGTCGGCCGAGCAGGTCGGTGAGGTAGCCGCCGATCAATCCGAAGATGCCGCCCGCGATGGCCGGAGCGAAGAACAGCGTCCGCGCCCACTGCACGTACATCTCACCGCCGGGCACCCAGAGCGCGGCAGCCTGTGGCCGCGGCATGCCACCCCTCACCAGCTCGTCGACGATCGGCGCGCTCAGCGCCGCGATCGCGGGCTTGATGATCAGCGGAAGCATCAAGAGCTCGTAGATGTCGAACGCGAAGCCGATCGACGCAATCACGCAGATCAGCCATTGGGTGCGGGTGAGGGCGGGAAGGGCCATTGGGGATTGAATGTCTGCGGTCTTCAGTCCTCGGTCTCCGGTCGTCAGGGCTACGGGCCAGCAGCGTTCGCAAGGATGTCGTCAGCAGCCCGCAGTCCGCTCGTTCTCGAGCCTCGTCCGTGTCGGCGGGGCTGAAGCCCCGCCTCGTACCGTGTGTACCCGAGCCTGGCGCGGACGGTGGCGCCGGGACGCTTCACGCGGACCTCGAGCCGGTGCCATCCCGGCAGGCCGAGCAAGCATCGCACAGGATTCCCCTCATCGCGTAAGTCCCGCCCTGCTGTTGTGGCTGTGGGGCCGCAGGAGGGCCGGCTTCACCCGCACGAATGGATCATCGCGAGTAGCCCGCCCTGGCGCGAACCGCCGCGTTCCGGCGTCCCTTCACCTTCACGTCGATGGCGTGCCACCCCCGGGTGTCGGGGCCCTTCAGCGAATACGTGATCTGGTATCGCTGACGGAATGCCGCAAGGGCGTCGGTGAAGGTCTGGCCCAGTCGCTCGCCGCGTCCGCCGTCGAGCAGCCGGCCACCGGTGGCGCGAGCCATGTCCTCGAGAAAGCGCTCGAGCTCGTCACGAGTCTCGAGCATCTGGCGCGCGCGCACCGGATCCGTCGGCGAGAACAACTCGCCGACGACCACGGCATCGAGGACGACTTCGCTGCGGCGGGCGACCTCGAGTACCTGCTCCGGCCGCAGCCAGCTCGCGGTATCGAGACCATCGCTGAACGCCAGCAGCAGGGTGGGACGCCCCCGTTCGGCGTGGGCGAGGCCCGCATAGACGGCGTCGACCACCGACGTGCCGCCCACGGCGGTCAGTCTCGCGAGGGTCTTTCCGAGCGGCGCGAGGTCCTCGCTGAGGGGATGCCGGACGGCCACGGCGTTGGAAAACGTAACCAGCGCGCCGCGATCGGCGGGTCGCAGCCGGGCGACCAAAGCCTGGCTCGCTGCCACGAGGTCGGCGAGGAGCGGGCCCTCGACGCTGCCGCTGACGTCGACGGCGAGCACGACGTCGAGCGGCAGATCGGCAAGACTCTCGACGCGGATCGTCTGCAGCGTGCCGTTGTCCGTGACCTCGAAGTCGCGCGCCTGCAGCCCCGCGATTGGGCGGCCGCCCTCGACCACGAGCACCTCGACGCGGACCGCATCGGCACTCGTGCGAAAGATGGGCGCGGGCTCCTGCCAGGTTCCAAGCAGCCACACGGCCAGCGCGAGGCTCCACACATCGCGCGCAATCACGGGCGGAACTCCACCTTCATCGACGCAAACGTCGCCGGGACCCGCCACCACTGACCGTACTCGTGCCAGGCCCAGGGGTCGGCCGGTTCGTTGGAGCCGAAATCACCGGACGCGCGGCGCGGGAGGAGGTCGCGCGCCGCAGCGTAGTCGCGGTCGAACAGCCGCAACCGGCTGAGACCCAGACGCGCCGACTGCGCCGTCGGCCAGATCCGGAGCGCCGCCTCATACGATTCGCGGGCTCCTGGAGCATCGCCCGAATCCTCGCGCGCGGCCGCATCGAACAAGCGTGCGAGATACCGAAGCCGCGGCTCCTCCGTCAACTCGAACGCACGCTGCAACGCGCGACGACCCTCATCCGCGCGGCCGCCGAGCGGCGACGACCCGCCCGAGCCGCAAGTGGGCTTCGGCGTTCCGCGCGTCTACGGCGAGCACCCGACGATACTGGCGCTCGGCCAGGGAAAGCCAGTGGCTGCGTTGGCGGCGCAGCCATGCGTCGCGGTCGCCCAGCGATCCCGCGCTACGTTGCTGCCGATACTGCTCTCGCAGCAGGGCAGGACGCGACTTGACCTCACTCACCCACGCGTTCCCCAGCAGGAGGTCGGGATCGTTCGGGCGCTCGCGCAGCATGGGCTCGAGATCGTTCTCGACGATGCCGTGGTCGAGCCTTCCTTGTGTCGTCCAGATGAGCAGCAGTTGGCCGCGACGCCGGACCGACTCGAGGGCGGCGAATCCGTCGACATCGGCGTTCGCGGGCATGGCCGTCATTTCGCGCATGCGCGCGAGCAGGTCGCGCACGATCTGCCGATGCCGATCGACGTCTTCCATGCGCCGCGCCGGGTAGAGCGCGTCGATGGTCTCGAGATGCAGCAGCAAGGCCGCCGGATAGGTCGCCCGCCACGTGTGGAAAATGCGCTGCCGCTGAGTGGGTGTCGCCGTGGCCAGGCCACGACACTTGTCGAGCCCGCCGTTAGTGCGGCAGTTGAGCGACCAGAGCGCATCGTCGACCCGCTCGCGCAGTCCGGCGGGGGGCATCTGCATGAGCGCCTTGATCGCTTCGGCAGACTCGCCGGCGCGGTAGCGCATGAGGAGGTCGAGATAGTACTCGGGTCCTGCGTCCTGCGCCCACGTCGTCGCAGCGGACGCGAGCAGGGCCGCAAGCACCACAAGCGTCAGTCGTCGGGACGGCATCCGCATCCTGCCTTCCCCGCGCCTACAGCGTCAGAAGTATCTCGCGAGCGTCGCGGTCGAGGGCTTCGGCGTGAGCACCGACACGAGCCACATGAGGACGATCGAACCCAGGGTCAGCGGGACGACAGGCATCAGGTTGAGTACCGACAGCCCCGCCGCGCCGCGCTCGATCACCGGGAGATCACCGAGCTGCCAGAGCACCGTCGGCGGCCCTGCCGGCGGCGGCACCATCGACTGCACGAGCGCAATCGCGCCGACCCCGGCGGCGACCCACAGCACGACCGCGAGCGCGCCCCACTTCGTGCTGCGGCGCCAGAAGAGCGCCGCGACGAGCAGCGGACAGAGCGCCGCGTACCCCGCGAACGCGTACTGGCTCGCGAGATCGAAGATCGATTGCGGCACACGGATCGCAATCAAATAGGCCACGAGCGTCAGCACGACGACGAAGATGCGGCCGGTCAGCACCTGCACGCGCTCACCGAATCTGGCAGTCCCTTCGTAATAAGTGAACACGTCCTCCGTGAACATCGTCGAGAGCGCGAGGATCTGCGAGTCGCTCGCCATCACCGCGGCCATTACGGCGGCGCCGAGCAGTCCCACGAGCCAGAGCGGCGCGTAGTGCTCGACCAGCCTGAGCATCACATCGTCTCCGGATGCGGCGCGTCGAAGGCGATCGCGCTCGGCGACCGGGAGCGTCGAGCCGCCCTCGGCGAGCGCGGCGCGGGCTTCGAGCTTGGCTGCAATCGCCGGAACCTCGGTCGCGCGGTTGGCAATCAGGCCGAGGAAGACGCAGGGCAGCCAGATGAGAATCATGCACACCGGGTAGAGCAGCACCGTGCGCTTGAAGTGCGACAGCTTGCGCGCGGTCAGGCAGAAGATGCCGATGTGCGGGAAGGCAATCGACGAGAGCGGAATGAACGTGTAGCTGAAGAACATCCACGGCGAGACGCGCTCGCGCGTGAGCAGCGGCGCCTGTGACGGCGTCGCGAGCATGTCGCGGATGGTGGGGCCGAAGCCGCCCATGCCGGCCCCGACGACGACGAGGGCGAGCAGGCCGAACGCCAGGAACATGAGCGTCTGGAGCGTGTTGACCCAGGCGGTGCCGCGCATGCCGCCGAAGAACACGTAGCTCATGACGACCAGCGCCACGAGCAGACCTCCCGCCCAGTAAGGCACGAGGCCGTCGCTGATGGCCAGCAGCGCCGTGCCGCCGCCCATGACGCCGATGATGATGTACGGCACGAGCAGCACGGCCTGCACCGCGAAGATGACGGTCCCGATGTGGCCGCACTCCCACCGGTCGCGGAACATCTGGACCGGGGTCATGAAGCCGTGGCGTCGTCCGAGCGCCCAGATGCGCGTGCCGATGAAGAACAGCGACAGCGGAATCACGAGCGCCGACGACGAGGCCATCAGGCCGTAAGTGACGATGCCGTTCGATGAAGCTGTGGCCCGACGAGCCGAGGATCGAGAAGGCCGTCATGTTGGCGCCGAACAGGGAGAGCACGAAGACGAACGAGCCCAGCGACCGTCCGGCGAGAAAGAAGTCCTCGGCGCCGCGCGCCACTGTTTGGCGGAAAGCGAAGATCCCGATGTAGACGACGAGAACGAGGTAGGCCGCGACGATGAGGAGCGGAATCATTCGCTGCCGCTCCTCGATTCAGACGAGGCCCGGTCGCCCTCCTCGGCGGCCTCGAGGCGCGAGGGCCACGCGACCCGGATGAGACCCCAGACGAGCAGCGAGACCGCCAGCGTGTAGACGGCGTGGTAGAAGAGGCCGATCGGCATCACGCCGAAGACCAGCGGACGCGCCTCGTGCCAGAACCAGAAGTCCTGGTGCAGCGCGTAGAACAGGAGGACGGCGATGACGATGACCGATCGCGGCATGCCTCGCTACGTTACGACGGCGTGGCGCCGATTGTGACGCGCGCACGTAAGCTCGCACCCGCGCTCCGACGTAGGATCGTCAGGATCGTGTCTGCTCTGCCGGGATTCCTCGTCATCCTTCTCACGTTCGCCGGTTCCGCCTTCGCACAGACCACAGGGACGCTGGTGGGCACCGTGGCTCAACCCGGCAGCGGCGCGGTGCCGGGTGCCGCCGTGACGGCGCGGCAGAGCGAGACCGGCTTCCCCCGCACGGTGACCACCGACGAGCGCGGCCGCTACGTGCTCGCTGGACTGCCCGGCGGCACCTACGCGCTGAACGTGGAGCTTGCCGGGTTCAAGCCGCTCACCCGGCCCGGCATCCTGCTCACAGTCGCCGAGACACGCGTGGTGGACTTCGCGCTCGAAGCCGGCGATCTCTCCGTGGAAGTCGCCGTGGACGTGCAGGGAAAGGCACCGCTCGTCAACACGCAGTCCCCAGAGCTCAGCTATCTCGTCAGCGGCGACGCCCTCGAGACACTGCCCCTCAACGGTCGCAACTATACAGATCTCGCACTCCTTCAGCCCGGCGTTGTTGCCTTCCCCCACCGCGACGGCGGTTCTGTCGTGGCGCATGGTCTGGGCGTGAGCGTCAACGGGCAGGATCCGCGCTCGAACACCTATCTGCTCGACGGGACGCTGCAGAACGACTTCACCAACGGGCCGGCGGGGAGCGCGGCCGGCACGGCCCTCGGCCTCGAGAGCGTGCGCGAGTTCCGCGTCGAATCGAACGCCTACGGCGCGGAGTACGGCCGCAACTCCGGCGGCCAGATCACCGTCGTCACGCGATCGGGGACGAACCGGATCTCGGGGAGCGCTTACGAGTACCACCGGAACGACGCGCTCGACGCACGCAACTACTTCGACGGCGACGAGAAGCCGGACTTCACGCGCAACCGGTGCTCGCGAGCTTCGGGCGCGTGCGCGCGACCATCACCTCGTCGCGCCAGATTCAGCTCGGCGCCCGGCTGATTTTCTAGATCTTCCGGGGTCGGGTGCTGCTCGTTCCAGCGACGACTCCCCGCCAGAAAGCACCCGACCTCGCGCGTCATTGGGCACGCAGGGAACGCGCGATCAGGCCGAGGCCGCCGAAGAGCAGGGCGAGCATCAGCAGCGTGTTGAAGAGGCTGGTCTGGCGGAAGTAGATGTCCATGTTCATCAGGACGCCCGCCAGAATGATGACGGCGCCGACCGCCGTGAGCAGCCAGCCGACGACGGATCGCCCGTTGTAGAACAGGAGCGCGATGCCCGCCAGGAGTGGGACGAGCGTCAGCCCGAAGCCTCCGTACGCGCCGAAGCGCCAGAACGAGGTCGTCACCTGCACCTGGTTCATGAGCAGATAGCCGCCGGCCGCGGCCATCAACAGGCCGATGAAGAAGGCACCGACGCCGCCGGGTGTCCCGCCGGCGCCGCGGATGTGTTCCGGCACGGACGAGAGCATAACAGGGCTACGGGCTAGCGGCTGCGGGCTACGGGCCAGCGGCCACCTTGAGCGCCGAGCCCCGGCCTTGTAGAGTTGCCAACCATGTCATGGATCTTCTTCGCGATCGGCGCGGCGCTCTCGTGGGGGCTGTATGGCCCGACGCTGCACCGCGGCCAGGTCATGCTCGGCAATCCACTGAAGGCGCTCCTCTGTGTCGGCGTCGCGTACTTCCTGATCGGCGTGCTGGTTCCCGTGGCCATGCTCGGCGCGCAGGGCGGCCTCAAGGGCTTCAGCGTGAATGGCAGTCTCGCGGCCACGTTCGCGGGCGCGCTCGGGGCGATTGGCGCCGTGTTCATCATCCTGGCGTTCCGCGCCGGCGGGCTCCCGGCCTACGTGATGCCGCTCGTCTTTGGTGGCGCGCCACTCGTCAACGTGCTGGTGTCGATGGCGATCCACCCTCCCAAGGAAGCGCCGAATCCGCTCCTCTGGGTCGGCTACCTCCTCGCTTCCGCCGGCGCGGGATTGGTGCTGTACTACAAGCCTCAGGGGTGAAGGCGGGTCGAGTGACTCGAGCAACGAGGAGGCCGGCGCTTTAGAGCCCCGGCGCCGCACGACGCGACGTCCTGTATGCCGCTTCCAGAAATGTGGCTGCGCGGACCGGTGCAAGGTTACGCACCGGCGCTTCAGCCGATCGTCCACGCGCTGCTCCAGGTCGTCGAGGACGTCGAGCGTGAGGCGGGCCGGCTCGAAGCCGACCGGCTCTGGGCCCGACCAGGCGGCGCCGCGTCGATCGGCTTCCACCTGCGGCACATCGCTGGAGCGCTCGACCGGCTGCTCACCTGCGCGCGTGGAGAGGCGCTGACGGCGGCGCACTTCGCCTACAAGGACGCCGAGGGCGAGCCCGGAAATCCGCCGGCTACGAGCCCCGATCTGGTGCAGCTGGTTAGAGACCAGGTGCAGGCGGCCCTGGCGCAGGTACGAGCGACCGACGTGGCCACGCTCGCTGACGTCCGAGAAGTCGGCCGGCAGCGGCTGCCGTCGACGGTCGGCGGGCTGCTGTTTCACGCGGCCGAGCATTCCACGCGTCACGCGGGACAGATCGCGACGATGGTGCGCGTTCTCCGCGGATGAATCGCGGTATGGCAAGACGGGCGGGGCTTTTACCCCGCCAATGTCACGGCGCGGCCGACGAGGTACCGCGTCCTGATGGCACGCGCTTGCCGATGCAGTACAGGTGCTTGCCCGTGCGGATGAAAATCTGGCCGTCGGAGATTGCCACCGAGCTGAGGATGTATTCGTCGAGCGGATTCTCCGCCAGGACCTCGAACGCCGGCCCCGACTTGAACACGACCGTGAGACCTTCCTCGTTGGAGATGTAGATCCGTCCGTCGGCGAGCACCGGCGACGAGCTGTACGTCCCAGGCTTCAAACGCTCGGGTCCGTAGACGACCGATCCCGACTTGGGATCGAGCACGTGCACGACGCCCTTGTCATCGACGACGTAGAGGTACTTCCCGTCGGTGACCGGCGTGGGAACGTCGGGGCCCTTGTCGAAGGTAAAGGCGCGGTGCGAATCGGTGACGTCGCCGCGGCCGCCCGTCTTGATGGCGAGCATCGGCTTGATGCGCGTCGGTGCGTAGACGATGCCATCGCCGGCGAGCGGCGACGCGATGATCCGATTGAACGGGTTGTTTTCCGGGTTCAGCCCGCGCGAGCGCCACAGCTCCTTGCCTGACGCCGGATCGTGCGCGGTGACAATGTCGCCGCCGCTCACGACGATCTCGATGTTCTTGCCGACTCGGGCCACGACCGGGGTCGTGTACGCGTCGGGAGACTCGCGGATCGCCTCGGTCGGACGATCGACCTTCCACACGGTCTTTCCAGACTTGCCGTCCACCTTCAGCACGTAGGACGGATCGTCGGTGTGCATGCCATGCAGCACCGGGATGTAGAGTGCGCCGTCGAGCAGCAGCGGCGACGATCCGTAGCCGTGGTTCAGCCCCCACTTCCCGTAGTCCTGCTGGAGATTGCGCGCCCAGAGCTCGCTGCCCTTGAAGTCGAACGCACGAAGCGAGCCGGTGCCGGTGAGCAGCCACACCGTGCGGCCGTCGGTGACCGGCGAGGGCGAGGTCATGTCGCCCTTGCGGACCTTCCGGTTCGTGCCGGCCATGTCCTTCTTCCAACGCACGGCGCCGGTGCTGCGGTCGAGGCACCACAGCGACAGCGGATCACCCTCGTTGGCGCCTTCCGCCACGCTCAGGAAGATGACATCGCCCCAGACGATCGGCGTCGAGCCGCTCACGTTCGGCATCGGCACCTTCCAGGTGATGTTCTCCTGTGCGGTCCACTTGAGCGGCGGATTCTTCTCGGTGCTGATGCCGTTCTGGCTCGGCCCGCGCCACTGCGGCCAGTTGTCCGCCGAGACCGCCGTGGCCGACAGCACGACGACCGCTACCCCTACCGCAAGTCGGTGTCTCATCGAGAGCGCCTCCGTGTGAGATCCTACGCACGACGGACGCGCCCAGCTTACCGTCCCCGAGCCCGAAAATGCACTCGAATCAGGGACGAGGCGTGGTCCTCATCCGTGGTGACTGGATTCCGGGGACGGGACAATCGGTGCCTCCATCGGACGGCAAGGAGCCTCTGGGAACCGGCGGGCCGGCCGCGGATGCCGTTCTTCGCGCCTTCGCTGCGCCGACTGCGCGACGATCCGCCGCCGGATGCGGCGTTCCGCAGTCATCCAATCTTCAGCAGCGCCATTGATTGTTCGTCCTTGACGAGCAGGCGATCCCCGAGGACCACCGGGTGCGCCCATGTCGGGCTGGTCGCGACCTCGAGGGTCGCGAGAGGCTGGAAACTGCTGCCGGTCGCGCGCACCAGCTTCAACTGGGCATCGCTGGTCAGGCAGAAGAGCACGTCTCCGGCGCCGACGATGGCCGCGTTCTCGCCTTGTCGCGGCGGCGACGTCCACAGCGTCTTACCGCTCTGCGCGTCGAGCGCGAAGAACTGGCCGCGATTGCGATGCGTCAGGCCGTAGATGACGTCGCCGTTCAGCACCGGCGAGCTCATATACATCGGCACCGACGTGTTCTCCCAGACGGTCTCGGGCTTCCACGTCGTGCCCTGGCGAGTGATGCGAACCGCGAACGTGCTCTTGTCGAGCCCGGACAGCACGACCAGATCGCGATAGACGAGAGGGGTCACGATGTTCTGCTGGTACGCCGTGTCGAAGCGGAGCTTCCACAACGTCTTGCCGGTTGCGCGCTCGACACCCACGATGTGCTGCTGCGTCTGCGTGACGATCTGTCGCACGCCTCCGGCTTCGACGATGACCGGAGACGCATACCCGGGGCCATCCTCGGTCCAGCTCCAGCGCACGCGGCCTGTCGCCGCGTCGAAAGCGCGGAGCGCGCCGCGATCCTTGCCGCCCACATGGGCAATCACCGCGTCTCCATCGACCATCGGCGACATCGCCGTCCCGAAGTCCGGTGGGCCGACCGGGAACTCTTTCTCGAAGCTCGCACGCCAGAGGAGCTTGCCGGTTGCCGTTTCGACCGCCGAGAGCACACCGGTGATACCGAGCGTGAACAGCCGTCCGCCGCTCACGACAGGCGTGGACTTGGGCCCCTTCCCGTGTTCCCTTGCCGCAGGATTCATCTGATACGGGACGTCATAGCCCGTCGTCCAGAGGGTCTTGCCGGTCGCGAGATCGAACGCGGCAATGGTCTCGCGCTCGTCACGGCGCGTGAAGACGTAGGCTCGGCTTGTCGTCGACCACCGGCGACGCGTGACCGATGCCGACGGGAACCCTCCAGAGCTCGACCGCCTTCGCCGCAGGCGAGGCCGGGGCCTTCACGGCCGCACGGCCATCACGCGCCGGCCCCCGCCACTGCGGCCAGGCCTGCGCGGAGATCACCGCCGACGCCAGGCCGAACAACGTCACCGTTCCGAGCACACGCACCTTTTGCATCTGGCACCCCGGACCCTCGGACCTTGGACCTCGGACCTCGGACCCTTGGACCTCGGACCTTCTCATTCAGCCTTCAATCCTTCGACGAGCGGCAGCCGCGTCGCGACGCGCGTGGCCACGAGAGAAGCCAGGAGCGCCGCCCCGACCACGGCCAGCGCCACCCCCGATACCGCGGCAACCGGCCATCCGCCACCCTGACTCACGAGGGCCGGTTGAACGGCGAGCAGCGCCGCGCCCGCTCCGATCGCAACGCCCGCCAGCACAATCCACAGCGTCTCGCTCACGACGAGCGCGGCGACGTGACGCCGCTCGAAGCCGACGGCTTGGAGCAGCGCCACTTCCTTGCGGCGCTCCAGCACGTTCCGCACGACGATCGCGCCGAGCCCGAGCGTGCCGAGCAGCAGACCCAGTGCGCCGAGCGCCTGGAACGTCGACAGATAGGTGTTTTCGACCCGCTGATACGCGCGCAAACGCTCGACCGTCGACGACACCTCGAGGCCGAAGTCGGACACGCGGGTCTCGAGCGTCTCGGTCACGACGCCCTCACGGCCGGGAGGCGCGCCGATGAGCCAGACTCGATAGCCTTCGTTCGACGGGAACAATGAGACGAAGTTCTGTTCGGAGATCAGGATCTCCGACTGGAACAGGCTGTGCGACAGGCTCGCCACGAACTGCAGCCGGAGCGGCCGCCCGCCCGGCCCTTCGATCTCGATCTCGTCGCCAAGTGCGCGATGGAAGACGTACTGCAGCGACGTCGCGTCGACGATGGCTGGGATCGGCGCGGCACGTGAGCTGCCGTCAGATGCCGCCGCCGGGGCAGTCCGCTCGAGCAGCAGCCAGGGATTCCGGCGTTCCGCGTCGCTTTCGGCCAGCGAGCCGGCAAAGGTGAAACGGCCGCCCCGCTTCACGAACTCCGCAGTCGGCGCAATGATGCGCGGCCGCTCGGGCCGATACAGATTCAAACAGCTGCCGTCATCCCCCGGCCGCAGCCGGAACCGATCGAACGTGACGCCTGAGAGTGCCGACATGACGTCGGGCGAGTCGAGACCGTACGCTTCGGCTCCCGCCTTCGTGCCCGGCTCGTACATCAAGGGCGCGACCGATTCGGCCATGAGCGTGTAGCCGCCGGTGCCCGACGCGCGATTCGACGGATTGTTCACGTCACCGCGCCGGAAGGCGCCGACCGAGACGATGACGAATGTGGCGAAGGCGATGAGCGACACCGAGAGCACCGTGCGTCCGGGCCGCGCGCGCACGTTGGACGCGCCGAAGCGGGCGAGGCTCTTCCAGGTGACCCCGGTCGCCGGCTGGCCCGACGGGCGGCGGATGTACCACGAGACGAAGAAGAGCATGGCGACCAGCGCCGACCCGCCGGCACCGAAAAAGCCGGCCGTCTCGTCGATGACGCCGAACGCCGCCAACGTCACGAAGGCTGCCGCGAGGAACGCGAACGCGCCGGCGCGAACACCCCGCGACAACAGGCGCGCGCCGCGCGGCTCCGCTGCCGGCGCGACGTCGATGGCGCCTTTCAACAGGCTCCTCGCGGGTGCCCGCGACGCCTGGCGAAGCGCCCAGACGATGACGAGCATGGCCGTGACGAGACCCGCGACCGCGCCTGCGATGAGCGGCGTCGCGGTGGGCGTCACGACCAGCGCCGTCGTTCCGACCGCACCCACCCACCACGTGCGCAGGCCGAGCATGATGAGCGAGGCGTAGGCCACGGCGCCCGCGATCCCGAGCACGCTCCCGGCGAGCGCCAGGACGAATCCCTCGCGCGCGAAGAGCCCGCGGACGGCACCTGGCGTCAAGCCGATGGCTTCGAGCAGGCCGATCTCGTGCAGGCGCTGCTCGACCCCGAGGCGGAAGAACAGACCGGTGAGCAGCAGTCCCGCAACGACCAGGAAGAAGCTGAAGTAGATGAAATACTGGCCGAAGTCCGTCGTGCCCGACGCGGCTGCGAGCGCTCGCTCGCGCACGGGCTGCACCATGAATCCGGCTTGTGAAGCCGAGAGCCTCTCGCGCAAACGACGCGCCACCTCGCCGCGAATCGCGGTGCCCGAGCCGGTCGCCGCCGGCGCCGCGAGTCGCAGCGACGTCATGCGGCCGAACCGCGAGCTCCAGAGACGTTGAGCCACGTCGAAGGGAATGAACGCCTTCGGCGCGGCCCGATAGCGATCCCAGTACTCCTCGTCACGCGGCGTGACGCGCGAGAGATCGATCGGAAACGGCGGATCCCAGTCGGCGACGCTCGTCTGATCGCTGATGCCGGGATACTCGGGCGTCAGCGTGGGGTCGGCGCCGACACCGGACATGGGCACGATGCCGGCGAGTGTGAAGCGCTCGGTGCGCTTCGAGATGCCTCCACCGTCTTCCCAGACTTCATAAGTGACATCGACAGACCCGCCGACCTTGGCGGCCAGCGATTCGGCCATCCAGGCGTTGAACCAGATCGGCTTCCCGGCGGCCGCAGCCCCTTGGCTGATGTCGGCCGACGGCGCCGAAACGTGCTGGCCGGTGCGCTGGAGATCCAGTCCAGCGACCACGGAGTATGCGATTTCGCGATCGCCCGTGCTCACGCGCTCGGCGAGATAGGCAAAAACGGGCAGGGCCTCCAGGGAAAGCTCGCTCGCGATGCGATCGGCGACGCGCTCGGTGGCTTCGGGGATCAAACCGGCGTCGCTCTCGAGCGAGACACCGGGCCGCCGCTCTGTCGTGTTCGCCGCGTCCGGCTCGTCGAGGACCCGGAGCGTCAAGCCGCTGTCCTCGAGCGTTCTCGCCGCGTCGACGAGCCTGACGAGCGACGTGGCTCCGGCGCCGGCTGCGCGCGCGGAGACGAGCACGGCATTGACCTTCCCCTGGCGATCGAGATCGCGCTGCAGGCGCTCGAGCGGAAGGAAGACAGCCTTGACCTCGCCTTGTTGAGGGCGCAGCGAAAAGCTGCCCAGACGCTCGTCTGGGAGGACGGAGGCGACCGTCGCACGCAGCGTGCGTCCGAGGTCGTCGCGCCGGCCGTGCAGCGTGCTTGCAGGAATGGCCGACGGCTGCTGCAGGCGGACGAGAACGCCGTCGCTGCCGGCAGCGGCGAGCTCGCGGGCGAGCGACGGGCTCAGGAGCGCCTCGCGTGGACCCAGATTTGGGGCGTCGGTCCCGTGGAACCGCCAGAACCGATCGTCCACGCCATAGATGGCAACGCCGGAGGCACGACGTCCATTCGAGCCATGTGTGACGAGACCGTCGATCGCGATCAGGCCCACCGCGGATTCATAGGACTGACGGAAGCCGGGCTGGCTCTGCAGATCGTCGGCCAGGGCCGCGCGGAAGAAACCCGTCGAGGCGATCAGGTGATCGGTCTTCCCCAGGCGGCTCACGGCCAGGGCCCGAAGGCTCGCCGTCACCGATTCGCCCACGACGAGCGCACCCGAGAGCACCGAGACGGCAATCGCCACGCCGATGATCACGGCGAGATTGGTCCGCCAGTAATGGCGGAGACTGCGAAGCGCGAGCGAGGTCCGGGTCAGGGGGTGGGACACGATGTTGGATTCTAGGGCTACGGACTACGGGCTACGGGCTACAGGCCTTGCAAAGATCTTTCTCCAGGCCCGTAGTCTGTAGCCTGTAGCCCGTAGCCCCTCGTTGTTCAGCCGGTCGAACGTCCATTGACGAGCGCGCCATCGACGAGCTCGAACGGGCGCCGGCACTTCGCCGCCAGGTCGGGATTGTGCGTCACGATCACGAGGATGGTCTTCAGCCGCTCGTGGAGCTCGAGCAGCAGCGTCGACACCGATTCGGCGGTCGTCCGATCGAGATTCCCCGTCGGCTCGTCGCAGAGCAGCAACGCCGGCTCGCGGACCAGCGCGCGGGCGATCGCGACGCGCTGCTTCTCGCCGCCCGAGAGCTCGGCGGGTCGATGATCGACGCGCGCACCCAATCCCACCCGCTCGACGAACGTGCGCGCGCGTTCGACGTCTTCCTTGCTGGTCCCGCTCACGATCGTCGGCGCCAGCACGTTCTCGAGCACCGAGCACTGCGGGAGCAGGCAGTGATCCTGGAACACGAACCCCACGCGCTGATTGCGGAACGACGCCAGCTTCGCGGGCTCGAGCCGATGCGGATTCACGCCATCGAGGAGCACCTGGCCGGACGTCGGCACATCGAGACCGCCGACGATGTACAGCAGCGTGCTCTTGCCGCTGCCGGACGCGCCGACGATCGAGGCCGACTCACCGGGTGCGAGCGTCAGCGAGAGGCCACGCAGGATTTCGAGCGGCCCTTGCGGCGTCGGGTATGACTTGGCGAGGCTGGTGATTTCGAGCATGGGAAACGAGGAGGGGAGTCTTCTCAAGTCGAGGAAGACTCCCGTCCGCTTCGCCTATGGCATGAACTCGGAGCAGACCTGCTCGAGACGCTCGGCTGATTTGGTGATCGAGTAGTGCGCGCGCGCGCCGGCGGCCGCCTGGCGCGCCAGCTTCGCCCGCATCTCGCGGTCCTGCCAGAGCTGCCACAGGCCTTCCGCGAGCGCCTCGGGATCGTCGGGCGCGACGACGACGCCGCCGCCGGTTTTCTTCACCATCTCAGGGAACGCGCCATGCGCCGGCTGGACCACCGGCACGCCCGCAGCCATCGCCTCGATGATCGGGAAGCCCTTGGGCTCGCGATAAGGCGCCGGCATCGAGAAGACGTCGGCCCGGCTGAGAAACCGCACCTTGTCCTGGCGGCCGAGCTCGCCGCGATACGTGAACTCCGGATGAAGTCCAATCTCGCGGAGACGTTCCTGGATGCCGGCGAGATACGCCTTGCCCTCGCCGCCGATCCACCCAGCGGCTTCGAGCCGCGCCGCCTGCACGCCGCGCTCGAGCCGAAGGATGCGATAAGCCTCCACCAGTCGATCGAGCCCCTTCTCGGGTGCGATGCGCCCGAAGTACGCGATGGTGAACGGCCGCGCCGGCCGCGGCCACTGCGGGCTCGACTTCGTGTCGCGCCCGGGCACATATGGCGTGAGATAGTCGAAGTCCTTCAGGTTGATGCCCAGCGGCACCGTTCGAATCTTTTCCGGCGGAATGCCCAGATAGGTCGCCATGAACGACGCGTAGTAGTCGCTCACGGCAATGAAGCCGTCCACCTGGCCGATCTGCTCACGGATCAGCGAAAACGCGTCGGCCTTCCAGGGATCCTTCAACTGTTCGAGGAAGAGATCGTCGCCCTGCAGCGTGCAGAGCACTTTGCCGCCGAGCGCCTGACGGATCGGATTCGCGAGGCCAATGAGCAGGACGAACGGCAGGATCACGACGTCGGGCTTCGGCTGTCCGCTCAGCCAGGCGAGCAGCTTGTCGAGCTCCTTGCGCTGGTGCCCGTGCTCGCCCTTCAGCATCGACACGGTCATGTCGCCGAGGAACTTGCCGTCGGTCTGGATCGACCGCTTCGAGACGAGCCGGATGAACCGCGGCGAATCCCACATCCGATCGAACCAGCGTGGCGTGTGCCTGAAGAGCGAGAGGTGCTGCTGCAGGTAGACGCTGACGCCGCCGAAGAACACGCGCTTGCGGCTGACGTTGGGCTCGTCGGTCAACGTCGGCGTGTAGAGCGGCACGAGCATCACGTCGTGGCCGCGGGCCATGAGCTCGGTCGCCAGCGCGTTGTCCCGCAGGCAACTCCCGCAGTACATCGTCGCGGCGCCGGCAGTCAGGGAGAGGATTCGCATCGGGCTGGCCGTCGACTACAGGCTACAGGAAACCACTCGCGATCGAGCTCTGGACGGTGTCCAACAGAAGTGCCGGTGGACGGTTCGGCGCACCGTCCATCCCGTCCACACGGCTATTATCCTCGTATCGCTCGCCGACCTTCATGACGCTCGACCCGCGGGTATGGCAGCGGCCTTCCGCCGCCAGTCACGCTCGAACCACGGCGGCGTTCTTCGTCGTGGCGTTGCTCTGTGCGATTCTGGCGCGAGAAGCCGGCGCGTGCTCCTGTATCGGTCCGCTACCGCCGTGCGAAGCGGCAGGCCAGGCGGAGCTCGTTTTCGAGGGACAGGTTCGCTCCGTCGTAGAGATCGACAACAGCGACGACGCGAGCGTCACGAACCGGTCGCGCGAGCTGCGCGTCACGTTCGACGTCTTGAAGGCTTGGCGCGGGTCGCCGGCCGGATGGGTGGAGGCGTTGACCGAGGGACGCGGGAGCAGCTGTCACTACGGCTTCACGACGGGCCGGCGATACCTCGTCTACGCCGTCCGCCTCGAGGGGGAACTGCGCACCGGCCAGTGCACCCGGACGCTGCCCCTCGAGCGTGCCGCCGCCGACCTGGCAGCCCTCGAGCTCTCGACAGGAACCGGCATCAGGATCTTTGGCACGGCGACGACTCAGACCCACGACGCGGTGCGAGGCTTCCAGAAACGAACACCCGTAGCCGGCGCGCAGGTGACGGTGAGCGGGTCGGAAACGCGCGCAACGACGACTGGCCCGGACGGAACCTATCTCGTCGACGCCTTGAAGGCTGGCACGTTCGTGCTCACGGCAACCGTCGCCGACGGACGGACGGTGCGCGTGCCCCGGGCGACCTTCGAGCTCGGATCGCCGGGCTGTGCGCAGCGCGATCTCGACGTGTTCTGGGATGGCCGTATCGCGGGGACGGTAGTGGACGGGCAAGGACGACCTCTGACAGACGTGATCGTTTCGGCGGCCCCGCGCGGCGCGTTTCCGGCGACGACGAGACTCTCGCTCGCGACAGGCGTCTCGGACGAGGCTGGAAGGTTCGAGATCGTGGATCTCCCCCTGGGGCATACGTCCTGGGCGTCAACCTGACGCTGGGCGCTACCGAGCTCTGGCCGTGGAAGCGCACGTTTCTGCCCGGCGTCTCCGATCTCGCGTCGGCTCATGTCGTGACGCTCGAAGGAGGTCAGCAGATTCGGGTCGGCGCGCTGGTGCTCGGTCCACGTCTCAGCAAGGGCTCGGTGACTGGCTACGTGACCTACCACGATCACACACCCGTCCCGGGTGCGACCGTGGAATACGTCGAGATCCGCCCGGAGAGCACCGGCCTGCCACCGCTTCGGACGCGAACGGACGCCCGGGGCCGCTTCGTGATCGAGTTGTACGGCGGCCTTGCGTACCAGTTCACCGCGCACGCCACTCGGCGGCCATCCAAGTCCCCGCCACCGCCGCAGGCCGGCATCGGCCGCAGCGGCGGCGGGGGAGATGTGGTGAACGGCGAGCTCATCGCGTCGACGCCAGTTCGCATCGACGTCCGCGCCGACCTGGCGCCGTTCACGCTCGTCGTCGTCGAACGCTGACAGGGCGCACCGCTCGGACATCCCGTCTCGGATTTCGCGCGAAGATTCCCGCTGGCCTCCTCGCCGTCGTGCGCGCTCGCTCATTGGCTCGCCGAGAAGTTGTATTCACCCAGATCGCCGAACACCGGGTCGACGATGGCGACGGTGCCCGCCATGTGCAGGGGCTGCCCGGACACGAGAATCCGAGACGTTGCCGGTGAAGACTCGCATGGCGAGGCCGGAGTCGACGTTCTTGTGGACGAAGAAGATCCGCCCGGTCGCCGGGCAGTACCAGCCTCGGATGTCGGCAATGTTCTGGAGCTCGCCGTTGATGATGCGGCAGTTCGACGCGCCGGGCGCGCCGGGTCCACCCTGGGTGGTGATGCTGAGCGCTTCGGCGCTCCCATTGACCTGCAGCGTCCAGGTGGTCCGCGCCAGGGTGGCGGGGCGGGCGGCCGAAACCGTGCCGGCGGCAAGGAGCGTGGCGGCGAGGGTGAGCGAGAGGATCGATTTCATGTCGGGCAAACTCCTGATCGATTCACTTCGAAGCCGCCGTCCACCATGAACGGGCCGGCTTCGATCAGTCTTCTGCCCTGGAACTACGCAGTGCAGTCAGGAATCCGGACAGGGGATGAGCCGGATCGCCTCTTATCCCGGGAATCCGCCCCAATCCCTGAAATCCGACCCCTAACGGCGCGGCGGCGGGAGCTGGGCGAGATCGCGCTTCATCTCGCTGAACGCGGGGCTCGTGCGCCGGCCGCCCGGCGCGTCCGATGCGCGCAGCAGCTGCGCGCGGCTTCCGGGCGACGGATGCGACGACAGGAACTGCTCGACCGATCCGGGGGAGCGGCGCTGCTGTCGCTGGAGCACCTCGAAGAACTCCACCATGCCGGCGGCATCCCAGCCGGCTTCCTGCATGATCTGCGCGCCGACGCGATCCGCGTCGCGCTCGTGATCGCGACTGAACTTCAAGAAGAGGAACTGCGCACCGACACCGGCACCGATGCGGGCCGCCGCTTCGCCGCGTCCGCCGCCGTCGAGGACCGCGCCGAGCAGGCCGAGGAGGCCATTGGCGACCACCGCCTTCGACAACTGCTCCGCCGCATGACGCTCGCCGACGTGCGCCACCTCGTGCGCGAGGACGGCGGCAACCTGCGCCTCGTTCTCCGCGAGCTCGAGGATGCCGCGATGCACCCAGATAGGACCGCCGGGAAGCGCGAAGGCGTTCGCGGTTCGATCGTCGGCGACCGAGAAGCTGTATGGATAGCGCGGCCCCGGTGCGTGCCCGGCCAATCGCCGCCCGATGCGGCTCACATATGCTGAGACATCGGCGTCGCGCAGCTCGGGGAGCTGCGATCGCACTTCCTGCTGCGCCTGACGCCCTACTGCGACCTCTTGTTCGACCGAGATCAGGGAGAACGCGGCAACACTCGACGCCGTGAGCAGGACGAGGAATGGTGTTGCAATTCCGCGAGCCGAGCGTCTGAGAGAAGTCTTCGCAGTCATGCCCTCCGTGAGAGCAAGGGTCTTGCCAGGACGAAACCTCCCGATTTCGTGCGATCCTCCGGCGGCAGGTGGTGGGGGGGCGCCTGCGCCGCCAGGCTCAGCCGTCCGCTGAATACGGCACTCATTGTCCGCCGTCCCGACGCCAGCACCTCATCCGCGCCCATGCCGACGCCGCCACTCACCGACCTCAGACATCTGGCGCCTGCGCTGGCCGTTCTGACGGCGATGATCACGCCGGCGATTCTCGTCCTCGCGGCCGGCACACTGATCGGGTCGACATCGACGAGGCTCGGCCGCGTGGTCGATCGCGTGCGCGGGCTATCGGACAGCTTCGAAGGTCTCGAGACCGGCATCACGAAGAGCGCCGCCGTCGAGGAACGTCGCGTCCACATATTTGGTCAGCTCAACGGGCTCACGAAGCGGGCACGACTGCTGCAGCTCAGCATGCTCGCGCTCTACCTCGCGCTCGCGAGCTTCGTCTCGACCAGTGTGGTGCTGGGGTTGTTGGCGTTCGTCAGGCCGGAAGCCAAGTACTGGCCCTACATTCCGGTCATCGTCGCGCTCGCCGGTATGGCGTTCCTGTTCGCCGGCAGCATGCTGCTGATCGTCGAAGCCCGCCACGCCATTTTCGCGGTGCACGACGAGATGCGGTTCATCACCAAGATCGGTCGCAAGCTGGCGCCCGCCGAGCTCGTCGAGGCGGAGCGCCACGCGCGGCGGTTCCTGCGGGAGAAGGAATGACGGTTTGGACGAAAGTGGTTCGGGGCGCGCAGCACGCTGGACTGGTCGTACTCGTCGGCGCAATCGCGGCCTGCAACGAGAACGACAATCCCTCGAGCCCGACGCCGCCGTCGGGCAACTCTCAGGAAGTGTCTTACGCGGCCATCGGCGCGAGCGACGCGATCGGCATCGGCGCGAGCGTTCCGTGCTTTCCGTTCGCCGCGTGTCCGGACGGCACCGGCTACGTGCCCGCGATCGCACGACGATTGCGTAGCGAGGGTCGAACGGTCACGCTCACCAATCTCGGCATTCCCGGCGCCGTGCTGTCGCCTGAGGTCGAGGAGCTGGCGAGAATGCTCGGCCGCGGCACAATCGGCAACTTCATCGACCGCGAGCTGCCCTTCGTGCCTCGCACGTCGACGGTGGTCACCGTTTTCGCTGGACCGAACGACGTCAACACGGTCGGCCTCGCCATCGAGGCCGGCATGGGCGGCGATCCGACCGCCTTCGGCGCGGCACAGGCCGACATCTTCGGCCGCAATTTCACGAACCTGGTGAACGGTATCCGCTCACGTGCGCCCGGCGCACGCATCGTCGCCGTCAACGTGCCAAACCTGGCGGCGCTGCCGTACGTCGCGAACCGCCCGGTCGCCGAGCGGCGGATTCTGCAGCAGCTCTCGGTCGCCTTCTCGGCTCGGGTCAACACGCTCGCAGCGAGTGGCTTGCCCGTGATTGATCTGATGTGCGATGCGCGATCCTACCAGCCCGGCATCTACTCATCGGACGGTTATCATCCGAACGATGCCGGTTACGCCTACCTCACCGATCGGATGTACGACTCGATCAGAACTGGAACTGCCCCACCCCCGCGTGCGGCTTGTCCGGAGATGAGCCTGTTCTGACGTGACAAGTGACGAGTGACCAGTTACCGGCTAAAACGCCTGATCGCGGACAGGCGCTTCGGGCACACGATTGCGGTTCCGCGGCTTCGGCGGGCCCAGTTGGTTACTCGTAGTTCGTACTTCGTAGCTCGTAGCTGATAGCTGGTCGCTGGTCATTGGTCGCTGTCAGTGCGCCGGGCCGAACACGACGGCGTTGATGAAGAGCAGCGACGTCCCTTCCATGAACGCGCGGAAGTTGGGATCCTCCGCGAACGCAATCACGTGGCCCTGGCCGTGCGGCTGGTGCAGCAGGAACGCCTTGTTGGCGAACTGCGGCTTGAGTTCGTCCCAGACGAGGCCGCTTGCGACGAGCCGGTCGACACCGGTGTAGACGCCGACATTACGGCCCTTGTCCAACTTGATCGGCGTGAACACGCGCGAGCCTTCGACCATCACCTGAATCTCGCCGTCACTGCCAGCGCTCAACCAGTGCTCGGGGTCGAGCGTGGCGCGCAGCAGCGCGCCGGGCAGCGCATCCGGGCGCTCTCGATCGGGCTGCACCGCTTTTTCCAGATCGATCGGCTGCGGCGGCGGGTCGCGTTTCGGGTCGGCCGGCTTCTGATCGGTCTGCTCGACCTCGGGCCGTCCTCCCTTGAGCTCGGTCGTCGTGGCCAGCAGCCCGACGCTCTCGCGGGCCGCCCAGCGCGAGGCCTCGGCGATCGTCACGAGCGTGCCACCGGCGGCAATCCAATCCTTCAGGCGCCGCAGCAGGTCGCCGCTGACGCTCGAGTGTAGTACCCGACGGCAGCACGATGACGTCGTAACGGGTCAGTTCGACGCGGCCGAGCGAAGACGTGCGGACGATGGTGACCGGCTGACCGTAGCGGCGCTCGAGCATGAAGCGGCTCCAGCCTGCGGACAGGCTCGAGGTCGGCGAGTCCCAGGTCATGAGGACCTTCGGCGCCTTGAGCGGCTGCACCTGTCCGCTCCCGAGCGAAATGCCGCTCTCGACGAACGTGCTGTCGATCGGCACCACTTCGGCGCCGTACGCGGCCGCCAGCGCGCCGAGCCTGCCCGTGAAACTCGACTCGTTGTCCGAGTTGCGGACGATGATGGTGCCGCC
Source organism: Vicinamibacterales bacterium (assembly GCA_963840865.1). GTDB lineage: Bacteria > Acidobacteriota > Vicinamibacteria > Vicinamibacterales > Vicinamibacteraceae > CAWJAP01. The sequence goes on along the minus strand of CAWJAP010000011.1, from coordinate 27,865 downwards.
GGGGAAGGCACGGCCGTTGAGCGTGAATGGAAGGTCGGCGCTGCGCATGCGGAGGCCCTGTCGCAGACCCTCTATGACGGCGGCCGCGGTCCCGGAGCCCCAGGGCAACAGATAACCGACTTTGGCAGCGGCAAGCGGCGCCGGAGCGGGGGTCGGCGCAGGCCCGGACGAGGAAGCCGACGGGGCCGGTGCGACGAGGGTCCAGGCAAGCCCGCCCGGCGCGACCGGCGTCGTCTTCACGCCGCTCGGTCGATCGGAGGCGACGACCTCGACGTCGAACGCCAGCGGCAGGCTCCATGCCGTGACGTCGTAGATCTGCTCGTCCAGACGCTTCTTGCGCCGGCGTTCCTGCTCCTTCACGAACGCATCGGGCTGTGCCACGTGCGGCTCCAGCAGGTTTCGCAGCAGCCGCGACGCCGGTTGCGCGACCGGCACAATCCATGTGCCGGCCGGGAACTGCCTCGAGGGCTGCTTGATCGGCTCCCCGGCCCGGCGCACCTCGAAGCCTTGCGCGACGAGGAGCCGCGCGAGCCGTTCGGTACGTGAGGGATCGCGGCCCGGCGGCAGCAGATATTCGCGGACGGGCCCCTGCTCGCCTTCCTGGATGGCGCTCCGCCGGAACTCGAAGAAGTCGCGGAGGAGCCTCTCGCGGTTCCTGGCCGCCGTTTCCGCCGTCGTGATGGCTGCCGTGAAGTGCTGCAGCACGCCGTCGCGAAACGTGAGCACGCTGTCATCGTCGCGGCGGAAGCGGAGGCCGCGCGCCGACGCCTGCTCGTAGGTCATTCCGATCGATCCGTGAAAGATCGGCCACGACTCGCCATAGCCCGGATAGAACGAGTCGTACACCTCCCGGATGAAATAACTGAACCCTCGCGCATCGAAGCGCTGGGCGTTGGTACGGCCGAAGATATCGAACCATCCCTGCTGCGCCTTGGTGATGTGCGGGTTGAGCGGGTCGGCCGGCGGCGCGAAGTAGTAGGTCGAATTGCCGCCCATCTCGTGCAGGTCGACGACGACCTGCGGGAACCACTCGAGGAACACCGCCGTCCGGCCGCGCGTCTCGGGCTGCGACTGCGCGAACCAATCGCGGTTCATGTCGAAGAGATAGTGGTTCGCGCGTCCGCCGGGCCATGGCTCGTCGTGCTCGGCAGACACGGGGTCGTCGTCGGGCAGGGCGGCCTCGCCCTGCAGGTTCTGGAAGACGAAGCGCGCGCGGCCGTCCGGGTTCTCGAGCGGATCGATCAGGACGAGCGACTCGCGCAGGATCAGGTCGACTGCCGGATCGCCCTCGGCGGCCAGCAGGTGGTAGGCCTCGGCGAGCGCCGCGTCGGACGAGGAAATCTCGTTGCCATGGACGGCGTGCATCAGCCACGTCACGACGGGTAACTGCTTGATCAGCCCGTCGATCTCGCCTGCGCCCACACGGCGCGGATCGGCGAGCATTTGAAGTCCCTGCCTGACCGAGTCCAGGCGCGCCATGCGCTCGGTCGACCCGACAATCAGCACGTGCAGCGGGCGCCCTTCCCACGTCCGCGCGTACTCGACGAGGCGGGTGCGCTCGGGCGCGGCGGCGTGAAGGGCCTTCAGATAGAGCGTGATCGCTTCGGGCGAGGTGATGCGCGCGCCCGAGTCGTGTCCGACGACGGATCGAAGGGTGGGAATGTTTGGGTTGTACTTCGTGCCGGGGGCCAGTTCCTTATCGGCGGGGCTGAAGCCCCGCCCTCCTGGTGGAGTGGTGTTCGAACCTTGCGCCCCTGCTTGCGCGAGAGCGGGGGATGGGGTGAGCGCGACCGCGGCCGCCACGAACAGGGCGGCGCCGAAAGCAAGCAATGACCTGGGCATGACGGCGCGATCACAGAGCGGCGAGAGTGCGCTCGAGAAGGGCCTTCGCCGCGCGAGTGCCCTCGACCTCACTCAAGCCATCGCCCTCGTACTCGACTTCGAGGAACCGTCCCTTGTAGCCGCCGTCGACCACGATCTTCATCATCTTGGCGAAGTCGGTCTCGGTCTCGTTCCCTTTCGCATCGAAGGCGTGCGCTTTGACGCTGATGCCTTTGGCCGTCGGCACGAGCTCGGCGACGCCCTTGTAGCGGTCGTACCACTTCCCGCCGCCGAGGCTCCAGTTGCCGAAGTCGGCGAGCGATCCGCAGCGCGGATGCTTCACGCCGCGCACCACCGAGTCGAGCCACACGGCGTCACTCGACAGGCCGCCATGGTTCTCGATGAGGACCTCCATGCCCAGCGTCTCGGCGAACTCGGTGAGCGCGCGCGTGCCCTCGATGACCAGCTTGCGCTGCTCGTCGGGCGTGCCGCGGCTCTCGGCATTGATGCGGATGCCGCGGCAACCGAGCGCCTTCGCAGCTTCCACCCATCGCTTGTGGTTGTCGATAGCCTTGGAACGGGCGGCCGCATCGGGATCGCCGATCGCCCCTTCGCCGTCGATCAAGGATGAGGTCGTTGGTGAGGCCGGCGGCGTCCGACCGCTTCTTCATCTCGGTCAGATAGGCCCGGTCGCCCGCTTTGTCCTTGAAGAACGAGTTGACGTAGTCCAGGCCGTGGAAGCCGAGCTCCTTGGCCCGCGCCGCGAAATCGAGGTTGTCGAGCTGCTTCTTCTGGAGCGCCCGATGGAACGACCACTGGCCGAGCGAAATCTGGTACTTCGGAACGGCTGCTCCGAGAGGCGAAATCCGGGCCGCGGACGCCAGCGCAGCGCCTGCCGCCACGAGAAAGCCACGGCGATCGAGAGGAGTCGACATGGCAGCGGAGCTTACCAAAATGGGGTCGGGTGCGATATCCATCTAAATGTCGTGAGGCTCGAGGACATTTAGATGGATATCGCACCCGACCCCATCCCTATCGACGGGCGGGTCGAGGTGACCAGCCACGCGGGCAGCCGCCTCGTGCCGCTTCTGCGGCTCCCGTCGCTCAGGATCGACGATGTCGCCCTCACCGACGTGGGGGTGCTCGACGTCGCAAAGCCGGCGGGCGATCGAGCCGAGGGGGGCTGCTCCCCACCCGGCTCTTCGATCGGGTCTACTTCGCGCCCACGGCGGGATTCGTGATCCTGAACGCGCGGCTCCTGCCGGGGCCGCAGCCCATCGACGCTGATGACGCAAAGCGATGAGCGTGGCTGGCGGAACGTCACCCCACCGGTCGTGCGCGCGCCAGGACGAATCCACCGCGACTTACTGCGCGCAGCCGGGACGCCAGATCGTGACCGACACCTTCTGAAACTCGCCGCGGCGAACCGATGCCGGTGGACAGAACCGGAGGAGGTAGCGGCCAGACCACGCACCGGAGGCATCGCCGGCTGACATTCTAACGAATGGTTGCCACGAACGGCGCCCGAAGCGCTTCGCGCGAAGGCGGACGCCCCGGCCTCCTGGTGACACTTCCTGCGTCCTCCTTCCTCCTTCCTACTCCTTCCTCCTTCCTACTTCCAACGTTGGCACGCCCGCGCGCGTGCGTGCCCGGAGGCGGCTCTTCTTCATAGAGATTGCAGGAATTGCAAACCGTTGCGCGGCCAACGTGGCAAAAACTGAAACGTCGATTCAAGTTTTCGCTGGTGATGCCGTTCGTAGGAACACGCAGAACTGGTGGCAAGGGTGGTCCTTAGCCGCCGGACGCAACGGCCTCCGCGACCCGGGGAACGGGCGTTGCATGCGGCCCGACCGTCATGCAGTCATCGCTCTTCAACGTTCGCGTCCCTCTCGACAACGGGGAAGGCGTGTTCCTGATGAACACGCTGAGCGATGCGCAGCTGGTGGTCTCGGAATCGGTCGCGAACCTGCTCGACACCTTCGAGCTGCCGCGCGAGGTGCCCGATGCCAAGGCGTTCGATGCGGACGCGCGCGACGCGCTGCGGACGCTGACCGAGCTCGGGTTCCTGGTGGCGGATCGCGGGCGCGAGCGCGCCGATCTCGAGGACTACTTCCACGACTTGCGCGAGGACACGCGCCAGCTCCGGCTCACGGTGCTGACGACGCTCCAGTGCAACTTCGCGTGCGGGTACTGCATTCAGGGCGACCACGGCGACTACAACCGGACCGCCCACAAGATGTCGCTCGAGCGGGCCGAGGCCGTGGCCGCGTTCGCGGCAAGCCGCCTCGACGCGCTGAAGCCCAAGAGCCTCGCGCTCACCTTTTTCGGCGGCGAGCCGCTGCTCAACCTGCCGGTCGTCTACTTCCTGGCCGCGCGCCTGCACCAGGCGGCGACCGAGCGCGGCGTTTCGCTGCTCATCAACATCATCACGAACGGTCTGCTGCTCACGCCCGAGGTCGTCGACCGCCTGCTGCCGTTCGGCCTGAACGGCGTGAAGATCACGCTCGACGGCGACAAGGCGATGCACGACCGGATGCGGCCGCTGCGCGGCGGTCAGGGCACCTTCGACCGCATCATCGCGAACATCCGTGCCGTGGCCGGCCGCTGCCGGATTGCGATCGGCGGCAACTTCGACGAAGCCAGCGCCGCCACCTATCCGGCGCTCCTCGATTTCCTGGCGGCGCAGGACTTCGCGCCGCACATCAGCAAGGTTGCGTTCAAACCGGTGATCAGGGCTCCCCAGCCCGCTTCACCCGCCGTCATTCCGCTCACGCCGGTGGCGGCGGACGGGAAACCGCTCGGCGGCACGTGCATGACCGCCGCAGGTTCGGGCTCGCCGCTCGCGGGGCTCCCCGCGCGAGCCGCGAGCGCGTGCGACACCTGCCATTTCGCGGACGACACGCTGTCGTTCCTGCGGAGCGAGACGCGCAAGCGCGGGTTTCCGACACCAGACGGCGTGCACATGGGTCCCTGCGAGATCCATCGGCGGCACGCCTACACGATTGGCCCGGATGGCTCCCTGTATGCCTGCCCCGGCTTCGCCGGCGAGCAGAAGATGTCGACCGGGCACGTCGACGGCGCGGTTCGCGCGGAGGTCGCGGATCGCTTCGAACGCCTGGGCGCGTGGCGCGCCTGCGGCGACTGCTCGTTCATTCCGGTGTGCGGCGGTGGCTGCAGTGTGGCCGCGCACGCGGAGCGTGGAGACATGAACACGCCGAATTGTCATCGGCCTAGTTTCGAGTCGGCGCTGGTCTCGCTCGCGGCGGAGGCCGCGCGCTGACGACAGCCCCGACAAAGGGAGGGTCAGAATGCAGATCAAAGTCATCACCAAGGGTGGCCGCAAGTCGTTTCCCATTTGCCCGTGGATGGTGGACTATCCACCGGAGACCGACCGCAGCTAGTCAGCGCTGCGAGCGACGCATCAGGAAGGGCCAGGTCTGGGGCACGCTTCGGCGTGCCCCTTTCTTCGTATGAGGTTTGGGGTCGGGTGCTTTTTCTCTCAGGGACGGTGAGAAAAAGCGCCCGACCCCAGACCGTGCCTCGGTCCTTGTGCCTTGACAAGCGCACAAGTACTATCCCCGCGTGCGCCGCAGCCTGCCGTTCATCGCGCTGCTGTGGGGACTGACGGCCGTCGGCTGCTCCGATCGCGGCACGGCCGTGGCATCGCCGCGCAGCGCCGAACTGTCGATCGGCTATGCCGAAACGAGTCCGCGCGCGAGCCGCGACCGCGGCATCGACCGCGTGATCACGGGGCTCACGAGCGAGCGGTTCGTCCAGCTCGCGCGCGATGGCCGGCCCGAGGCTGCGCTCGCGTATCAGTGGCAGGCTTCGTCCGACGGCACCACCTGGCGCTTCACGCTGCGCCAGGGCCTGACGCTCCAGGACGGTTCGCCGCTCACCGCCGCCACCGTGGTCTCGAGCCTGCAGCAGGTGCTGAACGCTCGATCCGCGTCGGTCCTGCCAAGCTTTCGTGACGTGGTCTCGATCGACGCGCAAGGCCCGACCGAGGTCGTCGTGCGGCTGAAGCGGCCCAACGCGTTCCTGCTCGAGGATCTCGTCATCTACCCCATTCAGGGCGGCAAGGACGGCATGCAGCGGGCGGGTCCGTTCAAGCTGATTGCGAAGTCGGACCGCGAAGCGACGCTCGAAGCCTTCCCCGGCTACCACCGTGGGCGGCCGAAGCTCGGACAGATCCGCATCCGCGAGTTCGAATCGCCCCGGATTGCCTGGGGTTCAATGCTTCGTGGCGAGATTGACTTCCTCTACGACGTCGGCCCCGACGCCCTCGACTTCGTCGAACAGTCGCCGACGACGTTCGTGGCGACGTTCCTGCGGCCGTATGCCACGGCGATGGTCTTCAACATGGCGCATCCCACGCTCAGCCGCCGGGGCGTGCGCGCGGCGCTCAACGTCGGCGTGAACCGCGCGGAGATCATCGGCGAAGGGCTGAACGGCCGCGGCTTCGCGGCGACCGATCACGTGTGGCCCAAGCACTGGGCCTACGACGAGGGCGTCCCCCGCTTCGACCACGACCTCGCGCGCGCCCGCGCGCTCCTCGACCAGGAACGCCTGCCGGCGCGACCGGCACGCGAAGGCCAGTCAGGAGCGCGCTTCACCTTCACGTGCCTGGTCCCCGACGATCCACGCATCGAGCGCGTCGCGCTGCTCATCCAGCGGCAGCTGACCGAGATCGGCGTGAACATGCGTCTGGAATCGGTGCCGCTCCCCGAGTTCAGCGAGCGCGTCCTGAAGAACCCGCCCGACGCGTTCATGAACGAGCTGGTCTCGGGACACGGGCTCAACCTCACGGCCATGCTGTGGCACTCGACGCCGGGTCCCCCGTTCTTCAACACCCGCTATCGCGGGGCGGACGGCGCCCTGGACCGCTATCGCGACGCGCGCAGCGAGGCCGAGACCCGCGCGGCGGTCGCCGGCGTCCAGCGCGCGCTGCGCGAGGATCCGCCGGGCATCTTCCTCTACTGGTCCGAGACGACGCGGGCCGTGAGCCGCCGCTTCATCGTGCCGCGCGAGCAGGACCGCGACGTCTTCAGCACGGTCGCCCAATGGCGCGCGGCACCCCCCGCTTCGGAATGACGTCGATCCGGGCGCGGCTGGTCCTGCTCGTCGCAACCGCCGCGATCGCGCCGCTCGTCGCCTACGGGTTCGTCTCGATTCAGCTCCTCAGAACGAGCACCGCGCAGTCGGTCGCCTCCGACGCGCGCGCGGTGGCCACGCGCGCCGCGGAGCAGATCGACCGCTACGTCGCGCACAACCTCGACCTCATCGAAGCCGTCGCCGCCAACCTGCGCTACACGTCGCTCGAGCGCTGGCAGCAGGAACGCATCCTCCGCAACTACGTGCTGAAGTTTCCGGAAGTGAGCGAGTTGACGCTCTTCGATCCGTCTGGCCGGCCGCTCGTGTCGAGCCGGCTCACCCGCCCGCGTCTGCGCCTCACGCAGACGCCGCCCGCCGCCGGCGCGCGCCCCCTCATCGCGCCCGTGCAGGTCGACGAGGCCCAGCTGCCGTTCACCGAAGTGACGCTCCGGCTCGACGAGTCGGGCCGCGGCGTGAGCTTCCTGGTCGGCGCCCTGCGGCTCGAGGAGCTGTGGCACCTGGTCGATCGCGTCCGGGTCGGCGAGCGCGGTCACGCGCTGCTCGTCGACGAAACGGGACGCCTGCTCGCGCACGGCAACCCCGACGACAAACCGCGCGTGGCGCGCGGCGAGCACCTCACATCGCACCCGCTCATTGCCCAGGCGAGCGCGGAGCCGACGGGTCCGCGGCTCGCCGAGTACGCCTCCTCGGGCGGCCAGACGCTCGTCGGCGTCGTGCAGCCAATCGCATCGCTGGGGTGGAAGGTGGTCATCGAGCAGCCACGGGCCGACGCCTTCGCGCTCGCCACGCGCCTCGAGCGCTTCCTGGTGTTCACCATCGGTCTGGCACTGCTCGCGACGATCACGATTGCGCTGTTGTGGGGGCGCAGCTTCCTGCGCCCGATCGACGACCTCATCGCGCGGCACGCGCGCGCTGGCCGAAGGGCGGCTCGAGGCGCGCGTTCCGGTCTCGGGGCGAGACGAGTTCGCCGAGCTCGGCGAAGCGTTCAACAACATGGCCGATCGGCTGGTGACGCTGCAGGGGGAAGCCGTCACCAAGGAGCGCCAGGCCGTGTTCGGCCGCATCGCCGCGGGCCTGGTCCACGACATCGCGCATCCGATCCAGAACATCGGCAACAACTGCCGCCTGATGCTGAAGATGTACGACGATGCCGAGTATCGCGAGTCGTTCCGCCGCCTGGTCGATCGCGAGTTCGGCGCGCTCAAGCGGCTCCTCGAGGATCTCCGCAACCTCGCCCGCCCGATCCCGCTCGAGCGCTTCCCCGTCGACGTGAACCGATCCCTCACCGAAGCCGCCGAGCGCATGGCGCTCGTCGCGGCACAGGCAGGCGTGGCGCTCGAGCTCGCGCTGAGCGATCGGGCCGTCTACGTCGAGGGCGATCTGTTCGCGCTGGGCCGCGTCTACCGCAACCTGCTGTTGAACGCCGTGCAAGCCACGCCCCCCGGCGGCATCGTCCGCCTCTCGAGCCGCGCGGAGAACGGGCACGCGTCGATCGAAGTGATGGACACCGGGTGCGGCATCGCGCCGCAGCGCCTGCCGCAGATCTTCGACGACTTCGCCACGACGAAGCGGCGCGGGCTGGGGCTGGGCCTGGCGATCTCGAAGCGAATCGTCGCGCAGTTGGGCGGCGCGATTCGCGTTCAGAGCGAGGTGGGGCGCGGCACGACGGTCACGCTGGAGTTCCCGGCGCTGCCAGCGGATCAGATTCCGCTACCAGCGGATCACGCCGTGCAGGGATAACGGTGTCGTGGCTCCAGCGCGGGCTGGCCCGTGCTGGGTTGGTCCAGCCGGCTGGTGCAGCCGGGCTCCGTGACAGCGGAGCCCGGCAGGTGAATCAGCGACGCGGCAGGACGGCGTCCTTCATCTGCTTCGGGATGCGGGCCTTGACGACGGTCTTGGCCGGAATCTTGATTGGCTCCCCCGTAGCGGGATTGCGTCCCATGCGGGCCTTCGTCTTCCGCACGTAGAGCTTCACCATGCCGGGCAGCGTGAACTCTCCCGAGCGCTTCAGCTCCTTCTCGGAGAGCTCAGTGAGGTACTCGAAGAACTCCCGCGCCTGAGTGCGCTTCCATTCGAAGCGTTCCGCGAAATGCGCGAACAGCTCCGACTTGCCCATCTTGCGGGCTTCAGCCATCGCGTCCCCTCCTTCGTGACCGGCCCCCCCGATTGGTGGCCTTTAGTGCCAGCTTTCCTGGGGCCAGCTTCCCGGGCCAGTTCCCGGGCTCGCCTACCTGGTCCTCCAGGCGTCAGCGTTCCCTGGCGCTCTCACGCGGACGGTGTACCGGACTCGATGAAGCACCTCTCGTCGAGTCGGTCCTGCACTCCCTCGGTGTCCGCGCGCCACAGCCGTGAGTCGTCGTCCGCCGTGAATCGGAACGGGCAGCCGGAGACGCCTCGTGAAAAAATCGCCGTATCCTAGCGCGCGATTTCGCGAGTGTCAATCAAAGTCGTGCGGAAAGTGCCGGTTTTTCGCACAAAATTGTGGCCACCTCCGACGAACCGGACGAGCAGCACGGATTGAATCCGACGAAGGATGGGCGGACGGACGGGTCACGGACCCAATCGGACCAGAACCGGACGGGCGCCAGGCACGTCGATCGGCGAAGTCGGCATAGACTCGGCTCATGCCGGAGCTCGAGACGTTCGCCAACCCGCGGCCGGAGCGTGACTACGAGATCGACATTCGTTGTCCGGAGTTCACGTCCGTGTGCCCCAAGACGGGCCTGCCGGATTTCGGCGAGATCCGCATCACCTACACGCCCGATGCGCGCTGCATCGAGCTGAAGGCGCTGAAGTACTACCTGCTCGATTTCCGCAACCGCGGCATCTTCTACGAAGCCGCCACGAATCAGATTCTCGACGACCTGGTAGCGGTGTGCGCGCCTCGGCGCATGCGGGTCGTCGGCGCGTTCTCGGCCCGAGGCGGTATCACGACCAACGTGACGGCGGAGTACGTACGTGAGACTGGGGCGAACTCGTAAACCGTGATTCGTGACCGGGCTACAGGCTGCTCCAGGCGACGGGATTGCAAAGATGGTTCTCGCCCGCAGCCCGTAGCCAGTAGCCCGTAGCCCATTTCAGTGGACCCCCACCCGCTCCCCATCGAAGACACCATCGATCTCCATGCGTTCGCGCCGCGCGACATCCCTTCGGTCGTCGACGAGTACCTCAGGGCGGCGCACGCCCGAGGCCTGATTGAGGTACGGCTGATCCACGGACGCGGGCGAGGCGTGCAGCGCGGACGCGTGCAGGCCGTGCTCGACGCGCATCCTCTCGTCGCCGAATTCTGGGACGCGTCCGACTCGCACCTCGGCGCCACGGTCGCGCGTCTCGTCACGTCTGACGGCCCCGAAAACAGGTAGGAGGGCACGGCTTCAGCCGCGCCGATTCGGAGAGACACGGCGGAGCTGAAGCCCCGCCCTCCTGTCGAGTCGTGCCCCTGCACGTGGCGCGGGCCTTGCTCGATCGATCGCGCTCGCCGTGAGATGACGCCACTTTCGCGCGCACCTGCGGCGACATGTGGCAACCACTGCCAACGAATGCGAGGACCGGCGGTGCAGGAACTGCGCGATCGAGACGAGCGGCCGATCGAGGCCGGCACGATGGTCGAAGCCCGGCGCAGGTTGTGGAGCGTGCGCGCCGCCCGGCGCCGCGATCGTCTCGCGCTGGTTCATCTCGTCGCCCGCAGCCGACAGGTACCCGCGACACGCGTGCTGGTCACGCCCTTCGATCGCCTGAGGCCCTGCGCTCCGCGTGCCGCGGCGCGTGTCTCACGCCGGGTCTGGATGCATGCTCTCGGTGCGCTCGCCGGCGAGGTGTGTCCCTTCGACGTGCCCGCGTCGGCTGCTGGCGCAAGCGTCGCGCTCCTGCCCTTTCAGCTCGAGCCACTGCTGGCGATGCGTCTCGGCATCGCAACGAGGGTGCTGATCGCCGACGAGGTCGGACTGGGCAAGACCATCCAGGCCGCGCTCGTTGCCCGCGACCTCTTCGATCGTCATCCGGAGACGACGGCGCTCATCGTCGCGCCTGCGGGCCTGCGCGACCAGTGGCGCGAGGAGCTTCGTGCGCGGACGCGCCTCGAGGCGACCATAGCCGACGCCGGCTGGGTTCGAACGATGGAGGGCGCGCTGCCTCGCGGCGTCAGCGCGTGGCGCCTGGCGCGGCTGGTCGTCGCATCGATCGACTTCGTCAAGCAGCCGGAGATCCTGAGCGAGCTGCGCCGCGTGGTGTGGAGCCTGCTCGTCGTCGACGAGGTTCACGCCGTCGCTCCCGGCACCGATCGATTCGAGGCCGTGTCGAGCCTGGCGGCGCGCAGCGAGCGCGTGGTGCTGCTCACAGCGACGCCGCACGATGGCGACGATGCACGGTATGCGGCGCTTTGCCACCTGGGGCGGCTCGATGGCGATCGGCCGCTCGCAGTCTTTCGGCGAACGCGGCGATCGCTCGGGCCTGGAATGCCGCTCGACATCCCGCCGCGGCGCATCGGCGTCAGTCTGCGGGTCAGGCCCGCGGCGGCCGAAGCACGGCTGCATGCGCTGCTCGATCGCTACGTGAAACGGGTGTGGCGCGACGCGCCCGAGAACCGACGAATCGCGAGCCGCCTGGCGATGAGCGTGCTCGTCAAGCGCGCGGCCTCCAGCCCGTGGTCGCTCGAACAATCGCTCCGCCGCCGGCGGGAGCTCATCACCGGAGACGCGAATCTTCCCGCTCAGAGTGCGCTCGAATTCGGCGAGATGTCGCAACGGCCCGATGGCAACGACGATGCCGACGCCGCACCAGATGCCGTGCTCGGTGCGGCCGGCCTCGCGCCAGGCCACGAGCGCACATGGCTCAACCTCCTCATCAACGCCGCGTCCGCGGCCTCGACCGGCGAGCGCAAGCTGGCGGCGCTCGAGCGTCTGCTGCGCCGGACCGGAGAGCCCGCAATCGTCTTCACGGAATACCGAGACACGCTGGCACGTCTGGCGCACGGACTCGCGCGACACCACTCGCTCACGTGCCTGCACGGCGGCCTGGATGCGGAGTCGCGCCGTCGCGCGCTCGACGCGTTTGCGTCGGGCGCGGCCCGCGTGCTGCTCTCGACGGATGCTGCGAGCCAGGGGCTGAACCTGCAGCACCGGTGCCGGCTGGTCGTACACGTCGAGCTGCCGTGGAATCCCCTGCGCATCGAACAGCGGAACGGACGGGTCGATCGCATCGGCCAGGCGCGTGCCGTTCACGCGATTTGCCTGGTCGGGCGAGACACCGCCGAGGAGCGCATCGAGTCGCGGCTCGCCGATCGGCGCCGCCGCATCGACGCGGCGCTCGAACGAGGTCCCGACGAGCTCGGCCTGCTCGATCTCGCGCTGTTCGACTCCTCGACAACCGGCGTCGTCGAGGGTGCGTCGCCGCGTTCTTCCGCGAGCGGGGGCGCACCGGCAGGCGATATCACGTGGCCGAACCTCCTGCCCGATGCGGAACGTACCGCCTCGTTTCTCGGCTGGCTTCGCGGCGTACCTCCGGCCTCGGTCACGAGCCGCCCACCCGACGACAGGCTCGCGCGGATGCACCTCGGCGCGAGCGCGGCGCGCCGGCTCGGACTCGGGGTCGGGCGGCTGGTCGTGCACCGCACGCGGATCCGGGATGTCCGAGGTGACGTCCGCGAGACCAGCCTGGACGTTCACCACCTGCGGCGGATCGACGGGCCTTCCGAAGCCGACCGGCGCACCGCTGTCGTGTCGCAACGCCTGTACGCACGGGCCGCACAGCGGCTCGACGCGATACGCCGTACGGCCAATCGCGCGGACGAGGCGATCCATCGGCGCCGACGTGCGATGGATCGTCTCGAGCTCGACAGCCGGCAACCCGATCAACTCGATCTGTTCGACGAGTTCGCACCACCTCGATCGGCTTCCGACGCATCGAGCCCGCGACCCGGTGTGGAGCCCACGGCAACAGAAGGCACCTGGTCTGCCGACGTCGATCTGGTTCTAATCGGCGAGCTGGGGTAGGCGATGAACCGATCGGGAGCCGTCCGAGGATCCCTCGTCACCCCCTCGTTCGTGCGCCGCCTTCTCGCGGAGCCGCGCGCGCAGGCCGCGAACGCCAGGCTGCCGGTGGTGCGCCGGCAGTTCACGAATTGGCAGCGGAGAGTTGCCGCCGTGCTCGGGCCGGCCTCGGGCCTCGCGGCCATTCATGACGTCGGAGCCGTCCCACTCGCCCGCTTGCTCGGCTACTCGCTCGAACGTCTGGCGGTTCCGGCGCCACAGGGAATCCTGCTGTCACGCCTTCGCCGCGATCGGCTGCCGCCGATGGTGCTCGCGATTACGCCGTGGTCGGACGGACGCGACACGCGGCCGCGAGCCGTTCTTCGGGCCGCTGCCCCGTTTCATCCACGATGGGTCGTCTGGTTCAACGGCCCGCTGCTGCGGCTACTCGACCCCGGGCGGGCACTCACCGAGCGCTATCTCGAATTCGAGCTCGGCGAGGTCGCGCGCGAAGCCGACGCGCTCGACATCCTGTGGACCGTCATGCGCGCGGACGCCTTCGTCGTGCCACGCGCAGCTGCCCGCGCGTTCATCGACGACATCGTCGACGCGTCGGCACGCCATGGCAGACATGTCGCGCGCCAGCTGCAGCAAGGTGTCCGCGAAGCCCTGTCGGAGCTCGCCGTGGCGCTCGGCCGGGCCGAGCCGCGGCGCCGCACGACGAGCAGCGGCATCGTGGAGCAGGCGCTCACGCTCGTCTTCCGCCTGCTCTTTCTGCTCTTTGCGGAGGCCCGGGCGCTCGTGCCCGTGTGGCACCCGGTGTACCGTCACAACTACCTGGTCGAGGCCCTGCGCAGGCATGCCGACGACGAGCGGTGCGATGGGCTCTGGGAAGGTCTGCAGGCGATCTCGAGGCTCGCACACGAGGGCTGCGAGCTCGACGATCTGCGGGTCACGCCATTCAACGGTCAGCTGTTCGCGCCGGAGAAGACGCCGCTCGGTGAAGCGGCCCGCATCGGCAACGAAACGATGCGGCGCGTGTTGCGATCGCTCTCGGCCGTCGCCGGCGATCGACCGGAAGCGGTCACACGCACGCTGGTCGCGTACGGCGAGCTCGACGTGGAGGAGCTGGGAGCCGTTTACGAGCGGCTGCTCGACGCCTCGCCGGAGGTGGAGCGAACGCTCGAACGACGGATCGCGCCGCCGCCGGGCCGTTCTGTGTCGCGGGTCAGCACGCGGCGCAAGGAAAGCGGCACCTTCTACACCCCGCGTGAGATGGCCGACTATCTGGTTCGCGAGACGCTCACGCCGCTCGTGCGCGGAGCCTCGGCGGACGAGATTCTGTCGCTGCGAGTGCTCGACCCGGCGATGGGCAGCGGCGCCTTTCTCGTCGCGGCCTGCCGTTTTCTCGCGGACGCTTACGAGCAGGCGCTCGATCGTGAGGGGCGAACGCCGCGGGCGACGCCTCTCGAACACGCGCGAGCCGGCTACCGCAGGCTGGTCGCGCAGCGGTGCCTCTTCGGCGTCGACGTCAACCCCGTTGCCGCGGGGCTCGCACGGCTGTCACTCTGGCTCGCGACGCTCGCGGGCGACGCGCCTCTCACTTTTCTCGACCACCATCTTCGCATCGGCAACAGTCTGCTCGGGGCCTCGGTCGACGACCTCGCGCGCGGATGGCGGGCGACCCGCGGACCATCGACGCTCGCCTCGCGTGGGCCGCAACCCGCGCTACCCCTCGTCGAGGGTGACACGGTCGCGGCGCTCATGCGCGACCTCGTTCCGCTCCGCGCACGGCTTGCCGGGCCCGACGAATCGGCGGCCATCGTCCGGGACAAGGACCTCGCCCTCGAACGATTGTTCACGTCGGGGTTGCTGGCCAGGCTGCTTGCGCTCGCCGACGCGTGGTGCGCGTGGTTTTCGTGGCCGGGACCGGAACCCGCACCACCGCGCACGGCATGGGCCGAGCTCACCGACCATGCTCTCCACGGCCGATCGAGATTGCCTGGCAGCCTGGGCGAGATCTGGCTCGACACGGCGCGCCGCGGGTCTGCGGCGCGCCGGTACTTCCACTGGCAGCTGCAGTTCCCCGAGGTCTTCTTCACCAGCGATGGCACGCGACGCCCGGACGCCGGCTTCGACGCCATCGTCGGCAACCCGCCGTGGGACATGGTGCGGGCAGACGTCCGCGACGTTGATATTGGTGGGCAATCGAAGCGCGACGCGGCCGAGCTGACACGCTTCGTCCGCGAGTCGGGCGTCTACCAGGGGACACGGGACGGGCACGTCAATCGCTATCAGCTGTTCATCGAACGTGCCCTCGACCTCGTCCGCCACGGCGGGCGCATCGGCCTGGTGGCACCCTGGGGACTCGCGTGCGACCACTCGGCCGCGCCGGTGCGCGTCCGGCTGCTCGAGCGCTGCGACACCGAGTCGATCGTCGGCTTCGAGAACGCCGAGGCAATCTTTCCGATCCATCGCAGCCAGCGCTTCCTCCTGTTCACGACCACGACGGGCGGGCCGACGCGCGGTGTGCGGTGTCGATTGGGCGCCCGCTCGGTCGACGTGCTCACGCGATCGACCGAAGCTGTGAGTGGCGATGCGCCTCGCGATGCGGTCGTCTTGACGCCGGCATTCTTGAAGCGAGTCTCGGGCGAAGGCCTCGAGATTCCGTGGATTCGCGGCGCCGACGATCTCGCGCTCGTCGACGCGATCGATCGGGCGTCGGCGCCGCTGGGCGCGGTCGAGGGCTGGCACGTGAGCTTCGGTCGCGAGTTGAATGCGACCGACGACCGGCGGCTGTTCGGTCCGGCGGGTTCGGGCCTCCCCGTCGTGGATGGCCGGCATCTGGCGCCGTTTGCCGTGCGTCTCGAGGCATGCGAGCGAGCGATCGACGAGAAGCACGTGCCGGCGCTGCTCGAACGGCTGCCTGGGCTGCGGCGCCCACGGCTGGCGTATCGGGACGTGTCGTCCGCCACCAATCGGCTGACGCTCATCGCGGCGATACTGCCCGCACGCGTCGCATCGACGCACACCGTGTTCTGTCTGCGCACGCGGATCGACGCCGATTCGCAGTGGTGTCTCTGCGCGCTCCTGAACAGTTTCGTCGCCAACTACCTGGTGCGGCTTCGCGTGACGTCGCACGTCACCGTGGCCATGATGGCAGCCCTGCGGGTTCCGACGCTGGACCGGCAGTCACCCGTCCGCGCCGAACTGATCGAGCTGGCTCGCGGCTTGTCGAAGCGGGAGACCACGAGCGACTACGCGCGGCTACAGGCGCTGGCCGCGCGTGCCTACAAGCTGCAGCCGTCACAATTCGCCCACATCGTCTCGACGTTTCCGTTGATCGACGTCCGCGATCGAGAGGCGGCGCTCGCCGAATTCGAGCAGCTGCAGTAGCGAATGCGTCACCACTACTCGTAACGCAACGCGTCGATCGGATCGACGCGGCTCGCGCGGCGCGCGGGAAGCCACACCGCCGCGAAGGCGACGAAGACCAGGACGAGCGGCATGGCGGTGAAGACCAGCCGGATCGCACTCCTGAACCCGAAACAGCGACGAGGAGAATGCTGTGACGAACTTCGTCAGCGCGAGTGCCGCGCCCAGCCCGACCACGACGCCCGACGATCGCGAGCATCATCCCTTCGCACGACGACCATCCGCCGCACCTCGCGCGATCTGCGCGCCGAGCGCGAGCCGGATGCCCATCTCCTGCGTGCGCTGCGCCACCGAGTACGCCATCAGCCCATAGATGCCGATGGCCGAGAGCAGCAGCGCGGAGGCGCCGAAGACGGTCATGAGCCGCATGTTGAACCGCTGGCGCGAGTCGAGAGCGAGACCATGTCCTCCATCGACCTGACGTCGGAGACCGGGAGGCCGCGTCGACCTGTCGCAGCTGTTGCTGGACGGCGTTGCTGACCGAGTGCGGCGGCACGCGCGTGCGCACGATCCACCCATTCGGCGTCAATCCCGAGGTTGAGCACGTTCACGGGATCGGGCACCTGCGCCTGCGGAATGTACATGCGTCGGGCCTGGATTGTTGTTGAGGCCGCCGTCGCGTACGTCGCCGACGATGCCGATGATTTGCCGCTCGGGCTCGGCCGGCGAACTCGCTGCATCGACGTTCCGACCGATGACGAGACGATCGGAGAGCGGATCGCTTTCGGCCAGAACCGACGCGCCATGGCCTCGTTGATGATGACGATCGGGCGGCGACGCGCCGGTGTCGCGCTCGTTGAAGGCCCGCCCGCGCTTGACGGGAATCCTGAACACCTCGAAATAGCCGGGCGACGACGGTGAGCCAGCCGCCGCCGCCGTGCGACGGGCCGTCGAGCGGCCGGCCGACGATGACGAATCCCAGCCCGTAGCCGCCTTGCAGCGGCACGCAGCACGCCGCGCTGGCTGTCTCCACGCCCGGCAACGCGCGGAGACGCTCGACGCCGTCTCGGACCATCCGTTCGACATCTTCGGATTTCGCGAAGCGGGCCCGTCAGCGACATCCGCATCGTCAGAACGCGTGTCGGGTCGAAGCCCGGCTCGACCTCGCCAGCGCCAACGAGCGTGCGAATGAGCAGGGCCGATCCGACCAGCAGCATCAGCGCCAGCGCAACCTCGACGACGACCAGCAGCGAACGCGCCTTGTTCTGGCGGAATCCGCTGCCGGATCGGCCGCTCGCCTCCTTGAGCGTGGTCGTGAGATCGGCACGAGACCCTGAAAGCGCCGGGATCAGGCCGAAGACGATGCCGGTGACGAGCGCCGACGAGCACCGTAAACCCGAGCACGCGCCAGATCGACGCCGACGAGCGCGCCGTCGCGGCCGACGCGCGGCAGCCCGGCAGTGTTGATCGGCAAGCAGCGCGCGAATCCCGACGACGCCGAGGACCAAGCCCAGGACGCCGCCGGCCAGCGACGAGCACGACGCTCTCGGTCAGCAGCTGCCGCATGATGCGGCCGCGGCCGGCGCCGATCGCGGCGCGCACCGCGATCTCGCGGCGCCGGCCCGTGGCGCGCACGAGCAGCAGGTTGGCGACGTTCGCGCAGGCGATCAGCAGCACGAAGCCGACGGCGCCGACGAGCACGAGCAGCGACGCGCGCACGTTGCTGCACGATGACGTCGCGCATCGGCCCGACGCTGAAGCTCTCGTTCGGCCCGAGGGCTTCGGGATACAGTCGCGCGGTACTCGGCGGCCGACGAGCTTCGAGCCGCGCCTGCGCCTGCTCGAGCGTCACGCCGGGCTTCAGCCGTCCGGCCACCTGGAAGTAGTGGCCCTGATCGGTCGCGTGCGGGTCGAGCTGAAATGGCACGAGACGTCCGGCGGCCGGCCGAACTCCTCCGACGTTGAAGCCGGCACCGACGACGCCGACGATCGTGTAGGGATCGCCTCCGAGCGACATCGCCCTGCCGACAATATTGGCATCGCTGTCGAAGCGGCGCGTCCACAGACCTGTGGCTGATGAGCGCGACGCGGCCGGCCTTCGGCAGGTCTTCCTCGGCCGTGAAAGCGCGGCCGCGGGTGATCGGCACGCCGAACAGGCGGAAGTAGTCGGCGGACACCTGGCCCGAGCGCAACTGCTCGGGGAATCAGTTCCCGCCAGGTATTGACGACGTCCGACCGGTACGCCGTCACGTCCTGAACGACGGTCGTCTGCTGCCGCCAGTGCCGGAACTTCGCCGGCGAGGCGCCCGGGCCCGACCCGTTCGGCGACGTGTTCAGGAATAGGACGATCCGATCGGGGTCGGGGAACGGCATGGGCTTGAGGAGCACCGCGTTCACGACCGAGAAGATCGCGGTGTTCGCGCCGATGCCCAGGGCGAGCGCAGCCACGGCCGCAGCGGTGAAGCCGCGGTTCTGCACGAACATCCGAAGTGAATGCTTCAAATCCTGCAGGAAAACGTCCATCTGGCCCTCTCGTCCGATCGCGAGCGTTCGGTACTGGCCGCTCGGGATCCTGCCTTTGGACGGCGATTCACCCGCTAATGGTTGGTTGGCGCTCGAAGACGGGCAGGGCGGCGGGAGCGGGATTCAGCGGAGAGCGGTGAAGACGGACCAGAGGAGCACCGCACCGACTCCCGACGTGGCAGCGACCGTGAGCCAGTCGCGCCGCCGCACGTCCTCGATCATCGTGTTGATGAGACGGACCGCGGGCGTCGCCATGAGCGTGAGGATGCCTGCAGCAAGCACGCGATCGGCGGTCGCGATCCCGCCGGCCAGGCGGATGACGAGCCCCGCCGCCAGCAGGCCCTTCGCCGCGAACAGCAGGCCGAAGTCCACCCACTCTCCGATCGATCGCCCGGGCGCTGCGGTCATAGGAGCCTTGCGAACATCATCGCCGACACGGTGGTGAGCGTCGCCGCGAGCAGCAGTTTCAACTGCCGCCGCCCAAGATGCTTGCCCCAGCGCACGCCGAGACGGGCGCCGAGCGCGACGCCGAGGACGGCGGCGGCCGCGAGGTGCGGCAAGACGTCGCCGTGCCGGTAATAGATCGGCGCGCTCGCCAGTGCGGTGATGCCGATGAGGAACGCGCTGGTGGCCGTGGCCACTCGAATGGGCACGCCGCACCAGGCGTTCAGTGCAGGAACCTGCAGGATGCCGCCGCCGAGTCCGAGCAGGCCCGAAATGTTGCCGGCCACGAGCGAAACGGCGAGCGCCAGTGGAAGTCGCCGGACGCGATAGACCATTTCCCGCCGCCGTTCCGGATCGAAGAAGCGGCCGCCGAACCGGTTTGGCTCGGCCTCGTCGCTCTCGAAGACGATGACGTGCTCGAGGCGCGACACGGTGACGAGCGCGATGCCGGCGGTCGTCACGGCAAAGAGCAGCGTCAGCGTTCGTTCGGTGAGATGCTGCGCCGTGATGCCACCGGCCAGACCGCCGAGCGACGAAACGACGAGCAGGAGCATGCCGAGACGAAGGTTGACCAGCCCGCTGCCCAGCGTGGCACTCGTGATGGTTCCCGACGCGGCAATGACGGTCATCAGGCTGATGCCTGCGGCTTGCTGAACGGGCAGGCCCACGAATGTGGTGAGGAGCGGGACGAGGAAGACGCCGCCTCCAAGCCCGAGCAGCGCGCCGACGCCGCCGGCAGCGGCGCCCATGACCGCCACGAGCGCGATAGACAGTGCTTCCACGGTGGCTCGTCCGCGCATCGGCCGAATGGCCCGGTCGGACGAGCGAGCTTAACACCGCCAGCCGCCGTCTCATCTGCTCGCGAGTGTCGCAATCGCCATCACCAGCCCGTCGATTTACCTACTTTTCGCGCGCACGAACCACGAAATCGAAAGCTGCACGGGCGATTCGCCCGTGCCGTCGTGTCATGCCACTTGCATGTTCCCGCCGCACTGGAGGGTGACATGTCCGAGAAGAAGTGCGCGCACGAGCTCTGCAGCTGTCAGGCCCGGGAAGGCAGCAAGTACTGCAGCGACTCCTGTGAGCAGGCACATGGCATGACCCACCTGAAGTGCAACTGCGGCCACCCGGAATGCCGGTGACCCGCCAGCGGCTCATCCGATCCGGTGGTTAGGCCGTGATGCCGCGCGGAGCGCGGCATAGAGCCCGCGCAGGATTCGGCGTGGGCACGCCGCGGGCCTGGCCGCGCCGGACCACGGCGCCCTGCAGCGCCTCGACCTCGGTGCGCTTCCCCTGCTGGAGATCGATGAGGAGCGACGAGCGGGTCGAGGGCGGCAGCGCATCCAGATAATCGATGACCTGCTGGCGGGTGTCGGACGACACCGCCACGCCTTCGGCGCGCGCCACCGCTTCGACTTCAGCCGCCGCCGCGAGAAACGTCTCGCGGATGACCGGATCGGACCAGATCGCACCAGCCGGCCGGCGCGCCGCTCCGGTGAAGGCGGCGAAGGTCGCCAGGTAAACGAGCTTCTCCCAGAGCGGCACGCGCCCATCGACCACGGCCTCGGCCTGGATGTCGGCGCGCTCGAGCACGTTGCGGATGTGTCCGACGCGGCTCGAAACGAACGTGCGATCGCCGTACACCTCGCCGAGGATCACGCGGCGATGCACGCCGGTCTGCTCGATGAGGCCCGGCGCCCCGATGGCCGTCGCCACGTACGTCGTCCCGCCGATCACCCGTTCCGGTCCCACGGCCGCTGCCACGTCATCGACGCTGTCGACGCCATTCTGCAGCGTCAGCACCGACGTCTCCTCACCACAGAGGGCCGGCAGCCTGGGCAGCACCTCCGTGTTGTCGTAGGTCTTGACCGCCAGAACGACGAGATCGACCGGCCCCACGCGTTCGGGCTCGGAGTCCGCTTCGGCGCGGACCAGGAAGTCGCCGAGCGGGCTCCACACGAGCAGACCGCGCTCGCGAATCGCCTTGAGATGCGCGCCACGCGCAATGAAGGTGACGCGCTCTCCGGCGCGAGCCAGCCTGGCTCCGTAGTACCCCCAACCGCGCCGGCCCCGAAGATGGCGATGTGCATCGTGACACTTGCCAGTTGTGAGTCTCGAGTTTTGAGTCCTGAGTGGGCTACGGGCTACGAAGCTTGTGAAAACCTTCGGGCCTGGTCCGACGTGGTTCCAGGGCTCCCGAGCCAGTGTGGCCGGTGGCTCAGAACTGCTAATGTAACGCCACCACAGCCATGGCTCACGTTTTTCGCGTCAAGCCTCTCGATCAATTGATCGGAGAGTCCGAGCACGGCGCCCAGCGTCTCGCGCGCACGCTCGGTCCGGTGCAGCTCACGTCGCTCGGCATCGGCGCCATCATCGGCGCGGGTCTGTTCTCGACCGTCGGCACGGCAGCGGCCGGAGGCGCCGATCACATCGGCGCGGGGCCGGCGCTGGTCCTGTCGTTCATCCTCACCGGCGTCGCCTGCGGCTTCGCCGCGCTGTGCTACGCGGAGTTCGCTGCGATGGTCCCGGTGTCGGGATCGGCCTACACCTACGCGTATGCGACGCTCGGCGAGCTCGTCGCGTGGATCATCGGCTGGGACCTGATCATCGAGTACGCGATCGGCAACGTCGCCGTGGCGATTTCGTGGTCGGGATACTTCCAGGAGCTGCTGCGCGGAATGAGCCTCGAGATCCCGTCGTGGCTGGGCACGGACTACCGAACGGCGTTCCAGGCTGCGCACGGGTCGCCGAGGCGCAGGCGGCCGGGACAGCAGGAGACCTGGCGCCGCGCATCCTTCGCGCGGCGCTGGCCTCACCGACGCGCCGCACATCGCGCTTCCCCATCATCTTCAACCTGCCCGCGTTCCTCATCGTCGCCCTGGTCACGGTGGTGCTCGTGCGCGGGGTGTCGGAGAGCGCCTGGTTCAACACCGCGATGGTGGTCCTGAAGCTCGCCATCATCGCCTTCTTCCTGCTTGTCGGCACGTTCTACGTGAAGCCCGAGAACTGGACGCCGTTTGCGCCGAACGGATGGCGGGGCATCGCCTCGGCCGCCGCGATCATCTTCTTCGCCTACATCGGATTCGACGCGGTCTCGACGGCCGCCGAGGAAACGCGCGACCCGCAGCGCGACATGCCGATCGGCATCATCGCGAGTCTCGTGGTCTGCACGATCATCTACATCGCCGTCGCGCTCGTGCTGACCGGGCATGCTGCCGTGACAGCAGCTCGGCACCGCCGAGCCGCTGGCCACTGCGTTCTCGGCGCTGGGCATGCACTGGACCGCCGGCATCATCTCGCTGGGAGCGGTCTTCGCCACCACATCGGTCCTGGTCGTCTTCCAGCTCGGCCAGCCGCGGATCTTCTTCTCGATGGCCCGCGACGGCCTGCTCCCGTCCTGGGCCGCGAAGGTGCACCCGAAGTACAAGACGCCGCACATCACGACGATCCTGACGGGCGTCTTCGTCGGCGTCTTCGCCGGGCTGGCCAACATCGACGAGATCGTACAGCTCACCAACATCGGCACGCTGTTCGCCTTCGTGCTGGTCGCGGTGGGCATCCTCGTGCTGCGGCGCACCGACCCGGATCGCCCGCGCCCTTCCGCACGCCTGTGGGTCCCGGCCGTGCCGATCCTCGCGATCTTCTCTGCGGCTATCTGATGTTCGAGTTGCCGTGGGAGACGTGGGTCCGGTTCGGGGTCTGGCTGGCGATCGGGCTGGTGGTCTACTTCGCTGTACGGGGTGCGCCACAGCCGCCTCGGGATAGCCAGGAGGGCGGGCAGGGCACAAGGAAGTGAAGGCGGTTCAAGGGAGGCCTGGTGTAAGATTCACCTCTCCCCATGGCCGCCCGTCTCACTGCCGTCGTCGTTGCCGCGATTGTCGGGGTCACGCTGGTCGCCGGGCCTGATCGTCGGCGCACAGCGCGACGATGACAGCGGCCCGATCGATCTGCTGATTTACAACGGGCGCGTCTACACGGGCGTCGCCGAGAGCGCCGTTTGCCGAAGCCGTCGCCATTCGCGGCAATCGCATCTATCGCGTCGGCAGCAACCGGGAGATCAAGCGCCTCCGCCGCCGGGCCACGACGGTCATCGACGCGCACGGCGGATCTGTTCTTGCCGGGTTCACGCGACGCGGATGCCACGCTCCCGGCGCGGCGCTGCCGACGCCTCGGGCTGAACGCCGGAGACGCCACCGTCAGGGCCGAGCCCGCTTCGACGCCGCGCCGGCCACCCGCGCCTGGCGACGACGAGCCCGCGTCCGCGAAGCCATCGAAGGCGCCCACCGCCTGGGCCTGACCGGTCGGCACACGCTCGACGGCCAGAGCGCTGGAGCGCTCGAGCGCCTGCGGGAAAGGGACGAGCAGCTGGCGCTGCGCGTGGTTGCGGCCCTCCGGGTCGCACGCGCCGTCGACGACAGCGACCTCGAGCAGCATCGACGCGCTGCGGACGGCGCCCGACGCCGACCCGATGGTGCGCGTCGACGCGCTCGCGCTCCACGTCACGCTGGCTCCTGAGAAAGCCCAGAAGCCGCGGCGCGAAGCCGGAAAGCCGTCGCCGAGCCGCACGGCTCGCCGCCTGGCCTAGGAGGAAGTCAGCGCTCGTTGAAGGCCCTCGACAACGCGGCCTGACGCTCGTCCTGCACGTGGACGACGAACGCGGGCTGGCGGCCGCGCTCGACGCCCTGACGCACGGCCGGCCGCCACGCCGCGCCGGCCGTCGGGCGCCGGCATCGTCTCGCGCTTGCTCGTCCATCCCGTTCGACGCCGCGCGGATTAAAGCCGCTCGGGACCGCCGTGTCGCTGCCGCTTCCGGCGGCATGGCCCGGCCGCGCGCTGCGCCGACGCCAGCGCCGAGCGCCAACGCGACGCCGACTGCGCGTCACCGCAGCGCGCTCCGAGAAGGCGGGCTGCCTCCTGATGGCCAGCGAAACGCTCGCCGATCCGCGGCTGGGACTGCAGGCGCTGGTGGCTCCGAAGACGCCGGATCCCGCCGCGCCGCAGCGATCGTCAACGAGCGGCTCCTGAGTGCGGCGCTCGCGCCGCTGACGCACACGACGCCGCGGCCGCGCAGGGCGACGACCGGCGCCGCGGCACGATCGCCAAGGACATGCTCGCCGACCTCGTCATCCTCTCCGCGGATCTCTTCACCCTCTCCGCCCGACAAGCTCCTCGACGCCGTCGTCACCCTGACCATCTTCGACGGCAAGGTCGTCTACGACCGCGAAGCGGAAGCGCCCGCGTCCACCGAGCCCTAGCTTCGAGTCCTGGGTTCGAGCGGATTTCCTGGATGCAGACGATCCGCGGATTTCGAGAGATTCCGCGCGACGTCCGACAGTATTAGCTGCCCCAAATCCGCAGAATCCGTTGCGGGCTGCTCGCTCATTCAGGCGCGAGCGGGCATCCGCGGATGCCTGTTAGGCGCGTCGCGTTCATCGGCGCGCGCTTCGCGGCGTCGATGCGCGCGATGTTGCGCTCGTAGGACAGCGGCGCTCGCGCGACTGCCTCGTCGGGCGGCGGATAGACGTGCTCGCGATAGACCGGATAGGCCTCGGTGCGCAGGTGGGCGAGCATGTGGTGGCCGCGCGCGACGTCGCGCTCGTGGCGCAGCGCGCGAGATGTCGATGGGCGCGACGACGATCCGCTCGCCCGGGCCCGGCGAGGCTTCGGCGAGCAGCCGCCCGTCGAAGTCGACGACCTGACTGCCGCCCGGCCACGAGTACGGCGGATAGTGCCGCAGGCTCGCGCCCTGGTTGGCGGCGACGACGTAGGCCGATGTTCTCGATGCGCGCGGCGCGCGGTTGATCGACCGTCCACCAGTCCATCGGCTCGGTCGCGCCCCATGGGTCCATGTAGGCCGAGACGCGCATCAGCACCTCGGCGCCGTTGGCGGCGAGCTGACGGATGGCTTCGGGAAACATCCAGTCGTAGCAGATGGCGCAGCCGAGGCGGCCGATCGGCGTGTCGGCCACGGGGAACAGCGGCTCGTCGTAGCCGTCGAGATCGTGCGGGCTGGCGTGCACCTCGTAGGGGATCCACGGATTCACCTTGCGGTACTTGCAGAGGATCCGTCCGGGTCCGATCAGGCACGTCGTGTTGAAGACGACGCCCGGCCACGCGGTCTCGGCTCGAGCATCGTCCCGCTCTGGATGTAGACGTCGTGCTCGCGCGCCTTCGCGACCAGCCGTTCGGTGTGCTCGTTGGGGATCGGCACGGCGAGCTTCGCGAGCAGCTCGCCGACCGTCGGAAAGACCGGCGCCGCGTGCGCGAACTCGGGAAAGACGACGAGCCGCACGGGCAGGAACGGCGCGCTGCCAGCCACCGCCGCATCGATCATCTGCAGCATGCGGTCGGTGTTGCCGCGCATCTGCGCGCGATCGATCGGGTTCGGGAGATCGGTCTGGCAGCGCGGCCGGCGGCGTAGCGGAATGGCATCGGCCCGCCGCCGCGTACAGCTCGATCGGCGGCACCTGCGGCCGACGATCCGCGTGTTCCAGCGCTCCTGATACGCGCGATGCTCTCGGCGTGTCCGGATACCGCTCGGGCGCCGCATACGGATATCGCGTCATCGTCGGAAAGGGAGCGGCGCAGCCTGATCGGGGCTCGCCGAGTTGCGGTCCATCTCCTTGCTGTAGCCGACGCTGTGGAGGAGGAAGGTGCGCGTCCAGCCCGCTGGCAGCGGAGGCAGCGCCGTCGCGTCGAACGACAGCGCCAGCTCGTCGCCCGGACGTCGAGACGACGAAGAGATCGTCGGCTTCGCGCAGCAGCTCGCGCACGTCGCCCTCGCGCGTGTAGCGTCCCGGCATCAGCTTCCATGGCGACTGTGCCGACACGCGGCGTGTAGTCGTAGCTGTACGGCTCTTTGCCGTCCGGCGAGACCTCTGCGGAAAACCCGCGCCAGCGCAGATCCGCGCCATTGCGTCGAGACGCTGTACGCGCGGCGTCGCCGCGCTCGCGTCCGCGACGCGAATCTGATCCCAGTAGATGCGCATGCTCGTGACGATGCGCACCTCGACGCGACTCTGACAGGAACTTTCCCGCCAGATCGACGACCACCGTCTGCGGCCGGCCGACGGGGATACCGATCTCCTTCACGACCGTCCGCCATGCACCAGCCGCGTCCTCACCTGCAGCGACGGCGGCTCGAGCGTCAGCCCGGCCTGGTGCGCGGCGACGTTGTCGCTCGAAAACGCGTAGTCGGTCCAGCCGGTGAGCAGAAGCAGCGTCGTTCGGCGCCGAGCCGACGCCCGACGATCGTCAACGTGTGGCGCTTCGCGTAGCCCCGGATCGGCTCGAGCGGACATCATCCACTGAACCGGCGATCGAGATCGCGCACGCGATCGAGCACGTCGCGGCCATCGTCGTCCATCGACGCGCGACGGCGGCGACGTCTCGCGGCCGTACAGCTCGAACGCCGGGAATGGCGGCTCGACCAGCCCTTCGCGCGGATGGACCTCGACGTCTGCGGATGATCGATCGCCAGAAGCTCGAGTCGATCGACGAAGAGCGCTTCCTCGAGCTCGTTCGTCACCCTCAGCTCGTAGCGGCCGTCTCGGGCACGCAGCCGCTCGCCGGCAATGCGCGTGTACTCCTCGGGTCTGGCGTGTTGACGACACCGGGCGCGTGCTGGTAGCCCATCTCGCCGCCGCCCATGAAATCGGTGATGAACTCGAACTCGCTCGCCGTTCCAGGTGTAGAGATAGGGACACGACGACGGTTTGCGATCGAGCTCGGTCAGCGCCAGCTTCCGAGCCGCAGTTGCAGCTGGGGCGGATGGAGCCTGGGGCCCCTGGAGCCGAGGGATCTCCGCCTGCAGGATCCCCGCAGGCCAGAGCACACGGACGACGTCGGCCGCAGGCGGTCGCCGAGCCCGAAGACGAGATCGGCGGGCGCGACAGCGGGTGTGGCGCTCGACGTTTCGAGACGCGCGCGCAGGCTGCCGGCGCGCAACTCCACCTTCGATCCAATCGCGCTGCGATTGCTGACGCGGCCCGTGAGCGCGACCGAGAGCGACGTGACGATTGCCGCCGTCATTGCGATGATACGGATCGCTTCCGCCGAGCCTTGACGACGAGATCGGAGTCGCCGTCACCGTCGATGTCCCCGGTGGCGACGTGCCCCCGCGCGGATCGCAACGAATCGGCGGGAACCCGGCCGGGCGTTCGTCGACAGGGCGACCCAGTCGCGGCCCGCGTTGCGCCGGATGGTCAGCGGTCCCGCTCGCCGACATCGCGACGAGATCGAGCAGCCCGTCGTTGTCGACGTCGACCCATGCGGCGGCGAAGGCCCCTTTCGGTCGGGCCGGGTGAGGCGGAACGGCCGCGCCCATCGCTCGACGCGAGCACGCCGCGACCGTCGCTGCCGAAGAAGAAGTCGGTGAAGCCGTCCTTGTTTACGTCGCCCGCCGCGATGGTCCACTAGTCGCCCGTGGCCCGAAGGCCCACGTCGGCACTGACGTCCTTGAACGTGCCGTCCCGCATGTTCTTGAGCAGCGACGGCGCGCGCCCGCCGCGGCCGCGCCGGTAGCAGCAGGAGGTCGACGTCGCGCCGATTGTCGAAGTCGGTTGGAACGAGGGCAACCGCACGAGCCGGGCATCCTTGATCAGCGATTCGGCGCTCGCGTC
>CAWJAP010000010.1:0-55168 GCA_963840865.1 Vicinamibacterales bacterium | reverse complement strand
TCGGTGCGGTTCTGCGGCTCGATCGAGTTGTAGATGTAGTTGTACCGGTTGTTCGGGTCGGTGTAGTTCGGCTGCGGATAGGCGTTGGCGAGCACGTGACCGAGCGGCGTGATGTACGGGGCGAGATTGTTGCCCGGCGCCGCGGTTCCCGCGCCGGGGAATCCCGGCGGAATGTTCACGGCCCCGACCGGCTGGCCGAGATTCTGGCCGTTCGACGTCAGGAACTCCGAGAAGTCGCCGTTGCGCTGCTTGAGGGTCGGCACGACGCCGAGGCGCGAGCCCGGATCCACTTCCTGCCGCTGAATCTCGAAGCCGACGAAGAAGAACGCCTTGGTGCGATCCTTGTTGAAATTGACGCCGGGAATCAGGATCGGGCCGCCGATGTTGCCACCGGGATAGTTGTACTTGCTCTTCGTCGAATCCTTCTCGCCGTTGCGATCGGTGTCGACGAAGAGGATCGAGTTCGATCGGTCGGTGGCCTGCAGTCCGCTGGGACGAATGTAGTCGTAGAGGCTGCCGTGGAACCGCGACGACCCTGCCTTGGTCACGGCGCTCACGGACATGCCGCCCGAGCCATATTCCGCCGCGAAGTTCGAGCTCTGGACCTTCACCTCCTGCACCATGTCGTTGTTCAGCGTCACGATGACGCCGCTGTTCGACCCGATGTCGATGAGGACGGAGCCGTCCAGGCTCACCGTGTTGTTCGACGAGCGGATGCCGTTGACCGTGTAGCCCTGCGTGTTGTTCGCGCCGCCGCCGAAGCTGACGCTCTCGATCGCTTCGAGGTCCGGCGAGACGACGCCGGGCAGGATGCGGAGGAGCTCCAGCGAGCTGCGGCTGACGACCGAGAGGTTCTCGATCTGCTCGGCGCGGATCACGCCCTCCCGGGCGCCGGTCTCCGTCTGGATGATTTCGACCTGGCTCGTGACCTCGACGACCTCGGTCAGCGCCCCGACCTCGAGCGCGATGTCGATGCCGCGGTTGTCGTTGGGGCTGAGGGTCAGGTTCTTGGCGTCGTAGGTCTTGAAGCCCTGAAGCTCGGCCTTGATTTCGTAGGTTCCGGGAAACAGCGCCGGAAACGCGAACGCGCCGCGCTCGTTCGTCACGACCGCGCGAGCTTCCCTGGTGCCCTGGTTGGTGATCGTCACGGTCACGCCTGGGAGCACCGCACCGGACGAGTCGGTGACGGCGCCGCGGACGATTGCGGTCCCCGCGCCCTGAGCGGCGGCCGAGGTCGCAGTTGAGCCAGCCAGTCCTGCGACCAGCAAAGCCACTGCTGCGGCGCGGCCAACCAATCTGAACAAATCAGTTGCTCGCACAGACCTTCCCCCCACCATTCCGGTGATTTGCCGATCTTGCTGGAAAAACGGGCGGAGTATCACCGACCTGTCACAGGGGTGTCAAGGTCCCGACTCACCCAAGTAAACGTTCACGCTAGTCTGAATGGGTGATAGCCGTTGCACCCATCCCGGCGGACACGGGAGGGTTCAAGTTCTTGGAGCCAGTCTCGCAGGAGTAAATCGCAGCAGCCATCTCGGGATTCGCCTGGGGCCTGCGAGGCGCAGGGGTGGCGCCGCGGGTGGGATCGCCTGGCGCTCGCCATCCGATCCAGCCGTAAAATCAGATAGGACAGCCGCTTACGAAATAAGTGCCACCGGGCAGGCAGAAGCGTTTCAGGCCCGGCGCTGCAACTCTGCAACAACCGGCTGGAAACCGCCAGGAGCGGTTTTGAGCCCACGTAGGACCACGAAGATCCAGTCTATCGGACGCTCGTTGCTGCTGTTCTTACTAATGACACAATAGATATTTTCCATGAAAATTTTTACAGGGCAGAAAGGCATGGAGCCCGCCCAACGCCTCCGGCCGGTTCCAGGCGGCATCCTGCCGGGCGACCCGCGGGGCTGGTCGGGCGCCCGTCGTTGCGCTCACGGGATGCGCTAGGATGGCCCATCGAAGCTACGAGCTACGAGCTACGAACTACGAGTGACGACTGACCATCGAGGGCTCGAGCGACGGACCGAGCGGTCGTCCGCCCGCAGGCCTCAGCCCAGACCACGTGCCCCGATACTCGCCCGATAGACGAACCTTCCTGCGGCTGGCGAGCCTCGCGGCCGGCGGCGCCCTCGCGCCGTGGCCGGCCGGATCGCGTCTCTCCGCCAACAACGCCCTTTTTGCCGACGTTCCCGCGTCGGCGAGCGGCATTACCTGGATCCACGACAACGGCATGTCGCCGGACCGCTATCTCCCCGAGACCTGCGGCTCCGGCTGCGCGTTGCTCGATTACGACGGCGACGGCTGGATGGACCTGTACCTCGTCAACAGCGGCCCGAGCGACTTCTACAAGCCGTAGAAGCCCGCCGCGAGGAACGCGCTCTACAGGAACAACCGGGACGGGACGTTCACCGACGTGACCGAGAAAGCGGGAGTCCCGGGAGGGACCTTCGGGATGGGCGTCGCCGTCGGCGACTACGACAACGACGGGTATCCCGATCTCTTCGTCACCGCCTACGGCCGGTGCACGCTCTACAACAACAACGGCAACGGCACGTTCACCGACGTCACCAGAGGCCGCGCGCTCGAGGCGCCCGGCTGGACGACGAGCGCCGTGTGGTTCGACTACGACAACGACGGCCGCCTCGATCTCTTCGTGTGCAGCTTCGTCGAGTTCTCGCCGAAGAACAACGTCGTCTGCGGCGACAACAAGCTGGGGCGCCGCTACTACTGCATCCCCCGCGTCTTCAAGCCGACCCGCTCCTCCTGTTCCACAACAACGGCGACGGCACCTTCACGGAGGTCGGCGCGGGCACCGACATCGAGAAGGCGCTCGGCAAGGCCCTCGGCGTCGTCGCGACCGACGTCAACGACGATGGGCTCTCGGATCTGTTCGTCGCCAACGACACGGTGCAGAACTTCCTGTTCGTGAACCGCGGCAAGGGGAAGTGGGAGGAAATGGGGCTGCCCGCCGAGGTCGCGTTCAGCGCGAACGGCCAGCCGCGATCCGGGATGGGCGTTGACGCCGCCGACTTCGATCAGGACGGTCTGCAGGACCTGTTCGTGGCCAACGTCGATCAGGAGATGTTCTCGCTCTACAGGAACCGCGGCGACGAGTCGTTCTCGGACGTCGCGCACGCGAACGGCGTCGCACAGGCGACGCGGCTCTTGTCGGGCTGGGGCCTGAAGTTCTTCGACTACGACAACGACGGCGCGATCGATCTGCTGCTCGCCAACGGGCACCCCGACGACATGATCGAGCAGTACTCCACGCAGGTGAAATACAATGAGCCGCTGCTGCTGTTCAAGCAACGAGGGCGGCAAGCTGCGCGACGTCAGCAACGGGCGCGGGCCCGGTCTTCGAGCAGACGCTATCCCGCGCGCGGCCTGGCCGTGGGCGACTTCGACAACGACGGCCGCCCGGACGTCCTCGATCTCGAACAACGGGCAGGCGCCGCTGCTGCTGCGCAACACGAGCGGGCGCCGGCCATCACTGGCTCGGCCTCGACCCTGCAGGGCACGACCTGCAACCGCGACGCAATCGGCGCCAGGATTGCGTGGGGATACGGCGACCTCGTCCGGCGCCGGCTCAAGACCGGCGGCGGCAGCTATCTCTCCTCGCACGATCCGCGCGAGATCCTGGGCATAGGCACCGCGACGAAGATCGACTGGGTTGAGATAACGTGGCCGAAGCCGAGCGGTCGCGTCGAACGGATCGCCAACCTGCCCATCGATCGCTACGTAAGGATCGTGGAGGGCAAGGGCGTGGTGGAATGAACAGTTACGAGTGACCAGTTACGAAGTTACCAACGAGATCGTCGCTGGCAGATCGCGCAGGTGCCCGCTGGTCATTGGTAACTGGTCGTTCACAGCTGGTCACCTGGTAACTGGTAGCTCGTAACTGGTAAATGGAAACCGGCAAGGGGGTTGCCATGGAACGTCAGTTCGTCCGTCGGTTGGTCGCGCTCGCGGCAGCCGGTGTCGTCCTGGCCGAGGCCGGGAGCGGCGCCGCGACACGCAGGGTCGAGTTCACCGATACGCGGCTCGACAACGGACTCCGCGTGATCGTCGCCGAGGATCACACCGCGCCGACCTTCGCGATTGCCGTCCACTACAACGTCGGGTCGCGCGACGAGCGCAAGGGCCGCACGGGCTTCGCTCACCTCTTCGAGCACATGATGTTCAAGGGGTCGAACGGCGTCGGCTCGGGTGAGCACTTCTACCTCGTGTTCACCAACGGCGGCGACATGAACGGCACCACCAACAAGGACCGCACGCTCTACTTCGAGCGGCTGCCCGCGAACCAGCTCGAGCTCGGCTTGTTCCTCGAGGCCGATCGCATGCGCTCGCTCGCGATCACCAAAGAGAACCTCGACAACCAGCGCCATGCCGTGCAGGAGGAGCGCCGGCTCAGCGTGGACAATCAGCCCTATGGCAAGACGTTCGAAGCGATCGACGAGCTGGCATACGACAACTTCGCGAACGAGCACTCGGTCATCGGCTCGATGGAGGACCTGAGCGCCGCGAGCGTGGACGACGTCGCCGAGTTCTTCAAGACCTACTACGCCCCGAACAACGCGGTCCTCGCCATCGTCGGCGACGTGAAGACCGATCACGCCCTCGCCCGCATCAAGCACCACTTCGGCTCGATTCCGTCGCAGGCGGCGCCGCCGAAACCGGACTTGAAAGAGCCTCAGTCGACCGCCGAGCGGCGGACGACGCTGCAAGATCCCCTGGCGCCGCTGCCGCGCGTCGACCTCGCGTGGCGCGTTCCGCCGAGCCTGACACCCGACCACGACGCCCTCACGGTAGTCGCCGGCATCCTGGGTGGCGGCCGCAGCTCGCGCTTCTACGAGGCGATCGTCCGGCAGAAGCAGCTCTCGCCGAACGTGGCCGCCTTTGCCCTGGATTCGCTCGGCCCCAGTCTCTTCCGGGTGTTCGCCACGGCGGGTCCGGGCAAATCGGCCGCCGAGCTCGAGGCGGCGATTCAGGCCGAAATCGATCGCGTGACCAGCGGCCGATCGCGGCGTGGGAGATCGACAAGGCGCGCAACAACGCGCGCCGCGCCGTCGTGCAGCAGCTCGGGGAGCACCCTACAGAGGGCGATTCTCCTGTCGCAGTTCGCAGGCTTCTACGACAAGCCCGATCTCACCAACACGCGCGCCGAGCGCCTGGCAAAGGTCACCGCGGCCGACGTCCAGCGCGTCGCGAAACAGTATCCTGAGCGCGGAGAACCGCACGGTCGTCGTCACGATGCCCGGCAAGGCGGAGCCGCAGTCGAAGGGAGGCCTACGATGGCACGCGCCAGCTCCATCGGGGGACTTCTCGTCGCCGGCTTTCGCGCTCCTCTGGTCTCCGGCGGCCACGGTGAATTCGCTCGCCGCGCCAGATGCGGCGCCGCAGGCGGCGCCGGCACGGCCGCCCGGCGCGCCGACGCAGTCATGAAAGGCGCCGTGCTCAAGGGCAAGGCGCCGGTGAACGAGCGCGTGCTCGACGTGAAGCTGCCGCGGCCCACCGAAGCGGATCTGCCGAACGGCATCCACCTCATCGTGCTCGAGGATCGCACGGGTGCCCATGGTGTCGATGCAGATTCAGGTCGAGGGCGCCGGGGGCTACTTCGATCCGCCGGACCTGCCCGGTCTCGCGAGCTTCATGGCGTCGCTGCTCCGCGAGGGGACGACCACCAGGAGCTGAAGCAGATCTCGGAGGCGGTCGAGACCATCGCGCAACGCTGAACGTCAACGCCGGACTCTGTCTCCGTCGGCCACGCTCTTTCCCTCCACGATGACCGAGCACGTCAAGACGCTGTTCGACCTCGCCGGGGACATCGCTGCAGTCCCCGTCGTTTTCGGCCGAGGAGCTCACCCGCTACAAGACGCAACAGAAGGCCGTCCTCGTCCAGCAGCGGTCCAATCCCGGGTTCCTCGGGGCCGAGATGTTCGCGCGGGTCATCTACGGCGAGCATCCCGCGGCGCGGATCGCACCGACGCCGGCGGCGCTGGAGGCGGCGACGCGTGAGCGGATCGCCGCGTTCCATCAGGAGCGCTACGTCCCCGACTTCACGGTGATCGCGATCGCCGGCGACATCTCGGCCGCCGAAGCGCGGGCCCACGAAGGACCGCATCTTCGGCGCGTGGAAGAAGCGCGGTGGCGCCAAGCCGGGATTCGCCGAGCCGGCGACACCGTCCGTCCGTCGCGTGCATCTCGTCGAGCGCGCCAACTCGGTGCAGACGAACCTCCTCGTCGGCGCAATGGGGATCGATCGGAGAGTCCCGAGTACTGACGCCTTCGACGTGATGAACAAGATCATCGGCGGTGGACCGACGGGCAGGCTCTTCCTGAACCTGCGCGAGGACAAGGGATACACGTACGGCGCTTACAGCTTCTTCTCGGCGACCCGTACCGCGGCGCCTGGCAGGCGCTCGACCCAGGTCCGCAACGACGTGACGGAGGCCGCGCTGAGGAGCTGCTCGCCGAGGTCGACCGGCTGCGAACGAGCCCGTTCCCGAAAAGGAGTTCGCGGAAGCGAAGCGCTCGCTGGTTGCGAGCTTCGCGCTGTCGCTCGAATCAGCCGAGAGCGTATTGAGCAATCACATCACGCGATACATCTACGGCCTGCCGGCCGACTACTGGGACACGCGCCCGGCGCGCCTGATGGCGGTGACGCGCGAGCAGGTGCAGCAGGCGGCCCGCAAGTACCTCGGACCCGAACGGCTGCGGATCGTCGCCGTGGGCACCGGCTCGGTGGTGGGTGCGTCGCTCAAGAACTTCGGCGCCGTGACACGATACGATACCGACGGCAAGGTGCTGAGCGGGAGCGATTGAGGAGGTCTCGAGTTCTGAGTTCAGATCGGGCTGCGGGCTACAGGCTACGGACTACGGGCGTGTCGTGCTCGCTGCTCCGTAACCTGGAAGCGCTCCCGTTCAGTATTCGGTCGTCCGTACCTGGTCTCTCGTCAATTCTTTCCGTGGCTCCGATGCGCGCTGGTTTCTGGGACTACATCCGCGAAGCGTTCAACGCGCGGCCCATCGGCATGTTCCTCGCGCCGAACTGGGTCGGGGCTCGCGGCCGTTCGGCCTGCTCGGCGCTGACGCACGATCCCGGCTGGTTCGCGCTCGGCGCCGGCTCTGGAGCTCGGCTACCTGACGCTGCTCGCGACCAATCCGCGCTTTCAGCGCCTCGTCGCCGGCAAACATGAGCGCCGACGCGAGCGGCGACAGCGAGCGCCGGCTGAAGGCGCTCGTGGCGACTCTGCCCGACGCCGACAAGCGGCGCTACGCGCTGCTGCGCGCAGCGCTGCCTGTCGATCCTCGAGCAGCAGTTTCGCGGGCGATCAGCGCCGCGCCCGGCTACGACTCGCAGAGCGACAGCCTCGGCCGTCTCACCTGGATGTACCTGCGTCTGCTCGTCACCCGCCAGGCGCATCGTCCGCGTCGTCCGCGAGGCGCGCCGCGCGCGCCCGGCGAACCGCCGCCGTCCCCGGCGCGTCCGGCCGCGCCGCGCTCGAACAGCGGCATCGCGGACCTCGAGCGCCAGCGCCTGGCCGATCCGTCGCTCAGCGACGATCTGCGCCGCAGCCTCACCGGGCAGCTCGATCTGCTCGAGCAGCGCGTCGCCCGGCGCGCGCGACGCCGATCAGAAGCTCGCGTTCCTCGACGCCGAGCTCGCGCGCATCGAGGAGCAGGTGGAGCTGATTCGCGAACAGGCCGTGCTCTCGACCGATCCCGAGCACTTCTCGCAGCGCATCGACGAGATCAGCGCGACGCTCGGCATCGACCGGCCAGTGGATTGCCGAGCAGCAGCAGACGCTCGGCGCGATGGACGACCTCATCTCCGAGCCGCCGCCGCTGACGACACAGACGCGCGCGCGGGAGCTCAATTGAGATTCCGCGCAGCATCACCGCCCGCGGCCGCGTCGCTGAAGCGGCGCCCTCCTGCGGCAGCTGTCGAACGACCACACGATGTCCAACGCCCTGCCCGCCTGGGTCGCGCCACATGCGCGACCTGTTCCGATCCGGATCGGTCGCGCAGTTCATCCTGCACGGCAATGTCTTCGACCTCGTCCCGAACGGCGACCGGCTGTTGTCGCTCAAGGCATTCCTCGACGAGGTGATGTTCGCCGGCTACGACACCGTGCTCCACTACGATCGCAGCCGCGGCGTCCGCGCGACGCGCGGGCACGACGACTGGACGACCTGGCTGCGCCAGGCGCTCGGCGACGCCAACCCGATCACCTCGACGCGCGAGCCTGGCGTCGCTCTCGAGCTGGTCGATCGCTATCTGCTGCGCACGCTCAATCTGCTGCCGTCCAAGCCGCCACGAGCCTTCGGACACGGCGGATGTCGACGCTCCGCCGAACCGGCGACAGGCCAGTCGCGCCGGCCCGCCGTCCAGCCGCCCAGCCGCCCGACACGCCCAGGCGCCCAGGCGCGATGGCCGTCGTCATCGACTTCGCCGAGTTCGTCGTGCCGCGCGGCGACGCCGCCCAGCTCGGCGGCCCCTTCGCCGCCAACGTCGTCAAGGTGCTCGGCTGGGCCAACGACCCTGCCATCCTGCAGGCCAACATCGTCACCGTGCTGCATCACCGAAGGGCTGCCGATCTCAACCCGCTGGTCGCCGAGAACCCGCACGCGGCCGAGATCCGGCTCCCGCTGCCGGGCGAGGCCGAGATGGCGGCGTATCTCGACACGCTGGCGCGATCGCAGATGCCCGAGCTCGCCGCGCAAAGCCGACTTGACGCTTCCCGTCCTCGGGCAGCGGCTCACCGGCCTCAGCCGCGTCGGCGCCAGACGTCTCGTCACGATGGCGCTCAAGCGGGACAGCGACTCACCGCCGACTGGGTGACGAAGGTGAAGAAGGGCCTGATCGAATCGGAGTGCCAGGGTCTGCTCGACTTCATCGAGTCGTCGCTCACGCTCGACCACATCGCGGGGAGCGAGCCGGTGAAGGCGTGGCTGCGCGAGGACGCGCGCGCTGCTCCGGAAGGGCGCGCTCCACGCGCTGCCGATGGGGTATCTCATTGCCGGCCGCATCGGGACGGGCAAGACGTATCCTGGTGCAGTGCTGGGCGGGCGAGCTCGGCATCCCCTGCGTCGTCTTCAAGAACTTCCGCGATCGGTGGGTGGGCGCCACCGAGTCGAACCTCGAGAAGATCTTCGCGGTGCTCAAGGCCATCGGCCAGGTGATGGTGTTCGTGGACGAAGCCGACCAGGCCGCCGGCAAGCGCGAGGGCGGCGACGGTGACAGCGGCCTCTCGGGCCGCGTCTACGCGATGCTCGCCAAAGAGATGTCGCGACACGCGCAACCGCGGGCGCATCCTCTGGGTGTTCGCGACCTCGCGCCCCGACCTGCTCGAAGTCGACCTGAAGCG
The DNA here is from genome assembly GCA_963840865.1 of Vicinamibacterales bacterium. Lineage (GTDB taxonomy): Bacteria > Acidobacteriota > Vicinamibacteria > Vicinamibacterales > Vicinamibacteraceae > CAWJAP01. The sequence goes on along the minus strand of CAWJAP010000010.1, from coordinate 45,806 downwards.
CCAGGGCCGCCTCGACGTGCACATTCCCGCTCTTCCCGCCGGAGACGCCGGCGGAGATGACGCGCGCTCTTCCAGGCGATCGCGAAGAAGCTGAAGTTCCCGCTCGCCGAAGCGGATCTCCCCGCGCTCGACGCGCACACCGGGCTGGGGAGCAACGAGATCGAGGGCGTCCTGGTGCGCGCGCTTGCGCACCTGGGAGCTGCCAGACCGAGCCGAAGCGTCCGCTGAAGGACATCCTCAGCGAGGTGCTCGGCGGCATCCGCCCGAGCGCACACACCCGCAAGCTCGAATACATGGACCTGGTCGCGGTCAAGGAGTGCACGGACGCGCGCTTCCTGCCAGCCACGGTTCCGGGACATGACCCCGGAGCAGCTCGAGACCCGGATCGACGAGCTGCGGCGGTTCGTCTGAGGTCGGCATTGGGCTTCGGGCTTTCGGGGTGGCGAGGCTTGGCCGACTAGCCGCCCATTGCCCGGCCGTCAGACGCCCGAGTCGCCCTCGCCACCCACCGGGGCCCGAGCCGCGTTCACCGGGGCCCGACCCGGAAATGCCGAAGGATTGCGGTAAACTCGGCGCCACACACGTCATCCTCTTCGGAGACACCACAGATGTTTGCTCGCATCGGCCGGCTGGTGCGCGGCTTCTTCAGCCTGTTCATCAGCGGCATCGAGGAAGCCAACCCGGAAGCGCTGATGGCCGCGGCGCGTGACGACTTCCGCGCCAAGATGGCGCAGTACAACATGGCGCTCGCGCGCATGGCGGGCGTCGCCGAGCGGCTGAAGGGCCAGGTGAGGATGAAGGCCGCCCGCGCGAAGGATCTCGAGCGGCGCATCCTCGCCAACCACTCCGCCGGCAACATCGAGCTCGCCGGCACGCTCGCCCGCGAGCTGCAGGAGCTGAAGGCCGACCTCACGACCGACACCGAGGAGCTGAAGGAGACCGAGGAGGCCTATCAGGCCAACCTGCGTCAGGCCAAACTCGTGCAGCGCGAGTTCGAAGACAAGGTGCGCCGGCTCGAAAAGCAGCTCTCGCAGGTGCAGATCAAGGAAGCGCAGGCCGAAGCCGCCGCCGCGCTCGGCAACACCGCGTTCAAGGTCGGCGATCTCGGCGACACGATGAAGGACGTCGAGAACATCCTGCAGAAGCGCTACGAAGTCTCCGCCGGCAAGGCGCGCGTCGCCAAGGACATGGTCGACATGGACACCGTCGTCGAGAAGGAGAACGAGCGCAAGGCGCTCGAACAGAACGCGCTCGCTGAATTCCTCGCCAGCCAGGGCATCCAGGCGGCCACGCCGGCCGCGGCACGCCGGGCCGAGAAGGAGATGGGACCGCATGACGCGACCAGTGACCAGCGACCAGTGACCAGTTGGAGCGCACTGGTCGTTGGTCGTTCGTAGCAGTAGTTGGTAACTGGTAGCTGGTAACTGGTAACTGACAATGACCCAGAAGCCTTCGTCTCACGCCGCTCGGCCGGCTGATCTCGATCCTGCTGGTCGCCGGCCTGATCGCGGCCGGCGTGTGCATGATCGTGAGCGATCGCTCCGACGCCCTCCGGCACGACGCGCCAGCTCGGCGGCAGCCCGGCGTCGCCGGACGGCGAGGTCCGGCGCCAGCAGTCGCCGGAGCGACAAGATGGAAGTGCCGCGGCTCGACGCGGCGGCGCCGTTCACGCCGAAGGACAACATCGTCCCGATCGAGATCAGCGAATACGCGGGCTACGCCGGCCTGATCGCCGCCAACGGCGGGCTCGATCCGAGCGAGAACTCGGTGTTCTTCAAGAACCACGGCTTCAAGGTGAAGCTGTCGATCAGCGAGGACGAGAGCTGGTCCGATCTGAATCCGGGCAAGATTGCCGGCGTCGGTCACGACGGCGGACGTGCTCGCGGTCTACGGACGCCAGTTCCACGGCGTGGTGCCGGCGCAGATCGGCTATTCGCGCGGCGCCGACGGCCTCGTCGTGCGCAACGAGATCAAGAAGATCAACGATCTCAAGGGCAAGATCGTCGCGACCGTCGCAGTTCACCGAAGCCGACTTCTTCATGCGCTATCTCGCGCAGGAAGCCGGCCTCGAAGGTGAACATGCTCGGCAGCCTCGACGCCACGCCGAGCGCCCGATCGCATGAACCTGGTCTACACCGAAGAAGGTTCGCAGGCCGGCGAGCTGTTCCTCGAGCGATCTCAAGTCGGGACGCAACAAGCTGGCGGGCTGCGTGACGTGGGAGCCGACGGTCTCGGAAGTGGTGCGAGAAGCGCGGCGGCGTGGCGCAGCGTGCTGATCGACCAACCGCAACCTGCTCGTGATCGCCGACATCCTGGTGCGTGAATCGCGGCTTCGCGAGAGCGAACCCGAAGATCGTCGACGGGCCTCGTGCGAGGCGCTGCTCGAAGGCAACCGCATGGTGCGCGACAACCACGACGCGCACCTCGACACGTCGCCGCGGCGTTCAAGTGGACGCGCGACCATGCCCGCGACGAGCTCGGCGAAGGTGCACCTGTCGAACCTGCCGGAGAACCTGGCGTTCTTCTCCGGCGCGATCGACGCGGCGGGCAGCTTCGGCGGCATCTACCAGTCGGCGGTGCTCGCCTATGGCAGCGATCTGATCAAGGACCCGCCCGATCCGGAGCGGTTCCTCGATCTGCAAGGCGCTCGAAGGCCTCCGAAGCGTCCGGCGCTATTCAAGGATCAGAAGGTCGCGATCGCGCCGATCCGCTCGGGCGGCGGCGGCGACGGTGGAAGGCAATCCGCTCCTGAGCAAGGACATCCGCTTCATGTTCGAGCCGAACTCGGCCGATCTCGACATGCAGAACCAGTCGAACATGACGAACCTCGAAGCGATCAAGAAGTTGCTCCAGGTCAGCCCGGGCTCGACGATTCTGCTGCGCGGCCACGTCGACAACGCGCTCGTCGAGGAGTTCCGCAAGAAGGGCGGCGAAGCCTTCGTGCGCAGCCAGGCGCTCAAGGCGATGGAGTTGAGCCGGCGCCGCGCCGCCGAGATCAAGCGGCTGCTGGTCGAGAAACTGACAGCGTCGACGCGCAGCGCATCGACGTCGTCGGCCGCGGCTGGGAGGAACCGGTCGGCGCCAACTCCGACGAGAACCGCCGCGTCGAAGTGCAGTGGTTCACGATCGAGTGACAGTGGTCTTCGGCCGTCGGTCTTCAGTCTTCAGTCTCAGTGGTCGTTGGTCGTTGGTCGTTGGTCGATGGTCGTTGGATCGTTGAGAGCTGGTAGCTCGTCGCTGGTCATTCGTCAACTCGTCACTCGTCACTCGTCTCACCATGCCCCACTTCTACAACGTCCTCCACCGCCGCCACGGCAAGCCGCGTGACGGCATGACGCGCCGCGAGATGCTGCAGGCGACGCTGGCGGCGTCCGCCGGACTGCTCGTCAGCAACATCGTCGCCGTTCGGCCAGAGCAAGCCGGCCAAGCGCATCGTCGTCATCGGCGCCGGCTTCAGCGGGCCTGGCCGCCGCGTACGAGCTCGAGCGCGGCGGGCTACGACGTCACGGTGCTCGAGGCGCGCAACCGCGTCGGCGGACGCGTCATCACCTTCACCGACTTCGTGCCCGGCAAGCACGTCGAAGGCGGCGGCGAGCTGATCGGCTCGAATCATCCGACGTGGGTGGCCTACGCCGACAAGTTCAAGCTCGCGTTCCTCGACGTCACCGAGGAGAGATCTCGAGTTCCCGATCGTGCTCGGCGGCAAGCGCCTGCACGGGCGAAGAGTCCGAGAAGCTGTGGGAGGAGATGGACGCCGACGGTCAACGCGATGAACGCCGACGCGGCGAAGGTGCACCGACGCGTATCAGCCGTGGACGACGCCGCGACGCCGAGCCGCTCGACAAGCGAACGCTGGCCTAGTGGATTGCGGGGCTGCAGACGTCTCGCCGCTGTGCAAGGCGGCCATCGACGCGCAGATGAGCGCCGACAACGGCGTGCGCGCCGAGTGGCAGAGCTATCTCGGCAACCTCGCCATGGTGAAGGGCGGCGGCCTCGAGAAGTTCTGGAGCGACAGCGAGGTGTATCGCTGCGCGGGCGGCAATCAGTCGCTCGCGACGCACCTGCTCGCAGGCCGTCGGGCCCGACGCGCGTCTGCTCCGGACGACCGTCCGGCGCATCGACCTGACGCGAGCGGCGTCGCGCGTGACGCTCGCGTCGGGCGAAGTGCTCGAAGCCGACGACGTCGTGCTGGCCGTGCCGCCGTCGGTGTGGAACAAAGATCGGCGTCGAGCCGCCGCTGCCGCCGCAGCTCGCGCCGCAGATGGGCACGAACATCAAGTTCCTGATGGCGCTCAAGAGGCCCGTTCTGGCGGCGCGCGGAGCTCGCACCCGACCTGCTGAGCGACGGCCCGGTGAACTGGACGTGGCACCAGACCGACGGCCAGAAGGGTCGCCGGTGCGTCGATGTGCGCGTTCTCGGGCGCGACCGCCGCCGATACGGTGCCGCGAGTGGCCGGCCGCCGAGCGCACGGCAGGCTACCTGCGCGAGCTCGGCAAGGTCTACACCGGGCTGCGCGCGAACTTCATCAAGAGCCGCTTCATGGACTGGCCCGGCGATGCGTGGACGAAGGCCTCGTACTCGTTCCCCGCGCCTGGCCAGGTCACCACGATGGGGCCGTTGCTGCGGAAGGCGTCGGCCACCTGCATTTCGCCGGCGAGCACACCTGCTACGCGTTCGTCGGCTACATGGAAGGCGCGCTCAACTCCGGCGCTTCGCTCGCGCGGCGGCTCGCCGAGCGCGACGGCCTGGTCAAATGACGAATGACAAATGACGAATGACGAATGGCGAATGGCGAATGGTCGGCGACGAGCGACGCGCAACGGCGCACGGCATCTCCCAGTCGGCATGTCCCGCCTGCGCGCGGCATTTGTCATTCGTCATTCGTCACTCGTCATTTGCATTCGTCATTCGTCATTCGTCATTCGTCATTCGTAACTGCAATGGCCCGCGGCCGCATCACCATCATCGAAGCCCTGATCCTCATCGCCATTCTCGGGATCGTGGCGGCGATCGTCGTGCCCCAGGTGGCGCCGAAGCCTGCGGCTCCGGCGCAGACCGGGGCCGCGCCGGCCGCCGACGACGACAAAGCCGAGTTGCTGGCCGCACTCGAGGCCGAGTTGAAACCGGCCGCCGACACGGTGTGGCACGACGGCCTCGCGGCAATCGTGCTGGTCGATGTCTCGGGCAGCATGCGCGACCGCGTCCGCGACGCGGACGGCGAGCGGCGCCGCAAGATTCAGATCGCACACCGGGCGGCGCTGGATCTCGTGCGCGCCTTCGAAACGTACGCCAAAGAGCACGCGGACCAGCGGGTGCTGGTCGGCGTCTATGAGTTCAGCGCGCGGCGCGGCCAGCCCGCGGCCCGCGCGGTGGTTCCGCTCGCCGTACCCGATTCGGCCGCCGCGGCCCCGCGCATCGAGGACATGAAGGCCGACGGCGGCACGCCGATCGGGGACGCGATGATCGTCGCTCGCCGGGCGCTCGACGGCTCGGCGCTTCGCCGCCGGCACCTGATCGTGCTCACCGACGGCGAGAACACCGACGGGCGCGCCCCCGCCGACGTCGTCCGCGTCCTCGAGCGGCAGCCGGACGAAACGCGGGCCGGGCTCTATTTCGTGGCCTTCGACATCGCCGCGAGCGTCTTCGCCCCGATCAAGGAGTCGGGCGGCGTGCTGCTGTCGGCCAAGGATGGTGCGGAGCTCGCGACGACCTTCCGCGAGCTCCTGAGCGACCGCATTCTGGTCGAAGCCCCGCGCGCGCCCCTCGAGAAGTAGCTCAATCCTTTGGCGGAGCGCAGGGGGGCGGGGTCTTTTCAGCCCCGGCCACCCCGAGGCTTTCGGCAGCTCCAGACGGCCGCGCTCGCACTGCGGGCCGCGCCGGCACCGACGCCGCTGTCGCGGCGAGCTCCCGCTCGTGCGCCTCACGCAGCTTGAACTTCTGAATCTTGCCCGACGCGGTCATCGGGAACTCGCTCACGAAGCGCCATTGCGCGGGCACCTTGAATCGCGCCAGCCGCGCTCCGCAGTATGCCGCCAGCCCTGCGGCCGTCGCCGATCGGCCGCCGGCCAGCCGGACCGACGCCGCCACTTCTTCCCCGAACCATTCGCTGGTGATCCCGTAGACGTAGGCATCCGCGACCGCGGGATGCTGGCGCAGCACGTCCTCGATTTCTCTCGGCGAAATGTTCTCACCACCACGAATGATGATGTCTTTGATGCGCCCCGTGATCCGAATGTACCCGTCCCCGTCGAGCGTGGCCTGATCGCCCGTTCTCAGCCAGCCCGAGTCGTCGAGCGCGGCCCGCGTGGCCTCGGGGTTGTCGTGATAACCCGCCATGACGTTGTAGCCGCGGACCTGCAGCTCGCCCGGCTGGCCGGGGCCTTGCTCGGCTCCGGTCGCGGGATCGACGATGCGAACCTCCATTTCCGGAAGCACGCGGCCCACGGTCTGGGTGCGGTGCTCGATCGTGTCGTCGCGCGGGGTCTGCGTGATCCCGGGTGAGGCCTCGGTCAGGCCATAGATAATCGTCAGCTCCCGGAGATGCATGCGCTCGATGACCTGCCGCATGAGCGGCTCCGGGCAGAGTGCGCCAGCCATGACGCCGGTTCGCAGCGAGGCGAGGTCGAAGCGCGCGAATTCCGGATGTTCGAGCTCGGCGAGGAACATCGTGGGCACGCCGTACAGGGCCGTGCACCGCTCGCGTTCGATCGTCGCGAGCACGCGGCCCGAATGGAACGATTCGACCGGACACAGGCACACGCCGTGGGTGTACGCGCCAAGAACCCCGATGACGCAGCCGAAGCAGTGGAACAGCGGCACGCACAGACACAGCCGATCGTCCGGTCCGTACCCGAGGCCGGAACCGAGCCAGTAGCCGTTGTTGACGATGTTGCGGCTCGTCAGTCTGACGCCCTTCGGGAACCCGGTGGTGCCCGAGGTGTATTGCATGTTGATGACGGTCTCGAGCGTGACCGCCCGCTCGCGCGCGTCGAGCGCGGCCGCATCGGTGCGGGCCGCCGCGTCGGCGAGCGCGCCGTACGGCGTCATCCCGTTCGGACAGTCGGCGCCGATGAAGAAGATGCGCTCGAGCGCCGGGAGTCCACCCGTCGTGGCGCCACACTCGGCGAGGGCGCCGACGTAATCGACGTCGCGAAATCCCCGTATCGTGACCAGTGTCGAGGCGCCGCTCTGGCGGAGCAGGTACTCCACCTCGCGAGCCTTGAGCGCCGTGTTCACGGTGACCAGGATGGCCCCGGCCTTGGCGAGAGCGAACTGGAGGACGACCCACTCGGGGACGTTGGTCGCCCACACGGCGACGCGATCGCCAGGCTCGACGCCAGAGGCGATCAGGCCGCGCGCGATTCGTCGGGCCTCGGTCTCGAGCTCCTCGAAGGTGTAGCGCGGCCCGGCCCCGCCGTAGACGAGCGCCTCGCTCGTCGGCCGCTTCTCGGCAAGACGGGTCAGCAGGGCGCCAACCGTGACGTCACGAAATGGGAGCTCACGCACAAAGCCCTCCGGCGCGGGGTGCCACCAACGCGGGAATCGCAGACCGAACGATTCTAGCGCCCGACGGCCTGCTTCGGTCTCCCGCCTTCGCGCAAAGCGTACGGCGGACGCCTCGCTGACGTGCCTTTGCGCGCCACTCCTCAGTAAGTCGGCTCCACAACCACTCCCCGACCATCACCCGCCCGGCACTCGCGCGCCACGCGATGACCGGCGATGACCGCCCGCCGCGTCTCGAAGCTGCCGTCGTCCGACCGGACGACGCCGCTGCCGACCACGAATGAGAGCAGCCGGAGATTGAGGCCCTGGACCTGTTCGATGACGTGCTCGAATTCGTGCGCGATGATTTCGGCCGGATCGAACGGCGTGTGAAGCTCGACGTCGGCGGTGATCGCGCCGAACTGATGCCGGCGGATGATGGTCCGGGCCGCGTACGGACGATCTCCCCGCGGGCCCGCCTCGCGTATGCGGATGGCGAGGTGGCGCGTCGCGGCGATGAACGAGCATTGACGGCGGAAGGTGGGCGATCGGCTCGATATCACTCCGATGGTGTCGCGCAGCTGGGAGCTCGCGGAGAGGTTGACGGGGACGAGCGATCCCTCGGGAGGCACGGGCGCCGGCTGGCTGAATGCCGGAGCCGCGGCGGCGAGGCCCAGGCCTGCCGCCGCAGCGACTGTGAGGAACCGACCGCATGTGGCACGACGTGGGCCGAAGAAGCGGACCCGCTGTATGAACCGACCCGTGGGCATGATGCCCAACTCCCGAGCAAACGGCGCGCCTCCGCAAGGCACGAAGGTTGCTGGCTTCAACTACCAGGAATTGAGCGGTTTAGCTCGTTGATCCGCTCGCGCCGGACGGTGTTGGCGCTCGCCCGGGAAGGCACAAGGGTGTGGGGGCGCGGTTTCAGGGCCCACAAGCCTGTCGGACTCTCGGCCAGCCAGCACCACGGAGTCCCCGCACCGCTCGGGCACCAGCTGGGGCCGGTGCTATGCTACCGACAGAATTGTCGCCATAACGTCAGGGTCACGACATTTTCGTCCCATGCGCACCGCCGCCTCCTCCTCCCAGCACGCCCATTCCGTCGATGTTCAGGTGTCGTCGCGCGACGAGATCCGAAAGCTCACCTCGCTCGTCGACATCAGCCAGGCCCTGTCGGGCACGCTCAACCTGCGCTCCGGCATCCACCGCACGCTCGAGATCCTCGAGCGGCATCATGCGGTCACTCACGGCGTGGTCATCCTCGTCCGCCCCGAGGGCGGCGACACGGCGCCGATCGATCGCATGTCGAGCGGCACGAAGAGCCGTGTGCGCGCGCTCGACGATCTGGCGCGCCAGGTCGTCGAGTCGGGCCGGCCGGTCGTCGTGCCGCGCGTCACGCAGGAGCCGTCGCTCGGCGTGCGGCCCGCCGATCGGCGCGATCAGAGCGACGAGCTGAGCGTCGTCGCCGTGCCGGTGACGCTCGCGAAGCGTCCGCTCGGCGCCCTGGCCGTCGAGCTCGCGTTCAAGCCCGGGCGGCTCTACGACCGCGCGTCGAAGTTCCTCGGCGTCGTCGCGTCGATGGTCGCGCAGGCCGTGCGGCTGCAGGGGCTCGTGGAGGCGGAACGGCAGCGGCTCGTGGACGAGAATGCGCACCTGCGCCAGGAGCTCAAGTCGCGCTACGACTTCCGAACCTGATTGGCACCAGCGGACCGATGCGGCAGGTGTTCGACCAGGTCGCGCAGGTGGCGCGGACGAACACGACCGTGCTCATTCGCGGCGAGTCGGGCACGGGCAAGGAGCTCATCGCCCACGCCATTCACTACACGTCGCTGCGCGCGAGCAAGCCGTTCATCAAGGTCAGCTGCGGCGCGCTGCCCGATACGCTCATCGAATCCGAGCTCTTCGGGTACGAGAAAGGCGCGTTCACCGACGCGCAGGCGCGGCGGAAGGGCCGCTTCGAGCTCGCCGAAGGCGGCACGCTGTTTCTCGACGAGATCGGCGACATCAACCTCCAGACGCAGGTGAAGCTGCTGCGCGTGCTGCAGGCGCGGGAGTTCGAACGGCTCGGCGGCACCGAAACGATCAAGGCGAACGTCCGCCTCATTGCCGCGACCAACAAGACGCTCGAGACGGCCATCGCCGACGGCACGTTCCGCGAGGACCTCTACTACCGGCTGAACGTCTTCACCATCTGCATCCCGCCGCTGCGCGAGCGGAAGCCCGACGTGCTGCTGCTCGCCGACCACTTCCTGCAGCGCTTCGCTCGCGAGCACGGCAAGCCAATCAGCCGCATCGCGACGCCGGCCATCGACATGCTCATGAGCTATCACTGGCCGGGAAACGTGCGCGAGCTCGAGAACATCGATCGAACGCGCGGTGCTCGTCTGCGAGGGTCAGGTGGTCCACGCCCACCATCTGCCTCCCACGCTCCAGACCGCCGATGCGTCGGGCACGTCGCTCGCGCAGCCGCTCGTGGAGGCGGTTTCGGCCTACGAGAAGGACCTCATCACCGACGCGCTCAAGAGCGCCCGCGGCAACCGGGCGCGGGCCGCCCGTCTGCTCCAGACCACGGAGCGGATTCTCAACTACAAGGTCCGCAAGTACGCCATCGACTACCAGCGGTTCCGGGCGTAGCGCGCTTCAGCCGCGGGCTGTCGCTGCAGATCCGACATGAATGTCGGCGTTTCACAGGCCAGCCAACAGATTTGTCAGTTCGAGCGCAACCAGCGTGACGACGACCATGCGCGTTCGGGGCGTGGTCGAACCGCGACTCCGTGTCTGAGCCACGGCTTCGATCCGGCAGTCCGGATCGAATCCATTGCCTCACGCCAGGTGATTCCATTGATTGGATCGGAAGCGCATTCGACGCCGGTTTTTTCTTGCGATCGACGTGGAATCCAATTGCAATCGCCCTGCGACGGGGCTATAACTTTACCGCTTCCGGTCACGCTTACACGCGTCGTACGCCACTTTGGTACTCATTGTCCGAGTGCCCTGCGGTTCGTCGAACCGACTCCAACCCAACTTGGAGATTGCGATGACGTCTCTCACTTCGATCCGGCGCTTGCTGCTTCTGGGCATCTGCCTTGCGACCTGCGCCGCTCCGGCACTCGCGCAGGAGTTCCGCGCCACGGTCACCGGCCGCGTCACCGATCCGGCGGGCCTGGCGATGCCGGGCGTCACCGTCACGGCACCAACACGCAGACCAACGAGGTCGCCACGGCGGTCACCAACACCGAAGGCGTGTACTCGCTGCCGTTCCTGAAGCCCGGTGTCTACAAGGTGAACGCCGAGCTCGCAGGGCTTCAGCAAGCTACGAACAGGACAAGGTCGAGCTCGAGGTCGGCCAGGCCCGCACGATCAACATCCAGCTCGCAGGTCGGCGCCGTCACCGAGGTCGTGACCGTCGTGAGCGAAGCCGGTCGAGGCCTCGAAGGCCGACCGCGGCATGGTCATCGACAACGCGCGCGTCACCGAGCTGCCGCTCAACGCGCGCAACCCGTTCATGCTGTCGTACCTGTCGCCGGGCATCACCTACAACGGCCCGGCGATCTATCAGCGCCCCTTCGACAACGGCGCCATCGCCGACTGGTCGATCAACGGCGGCCAGAACCGCAACAACGAGTTCCTGCTCGACGGCGCGCCGAACAACTCCATCCAGGGCGGCAACAACATCGCCTACGTGCCGCCGGTCGACTCGGTGCAGGAGTTCAAGATCGTCACCAACAGCTACGACGCGCAGTACGGACGCACGGCGGGCGGCGTCATCAACGTCTCGCTCAAGTCGGGCACCAACGCTTCCACGGCACGGCCTACGAGTTCGCGCGGCGCAAGGCGTTCGACTCGAACGAGTACCTGTTCAAGGTCAACAACCGCGAGAAGCCCGACCACAAGCTCGATCAGTACGGCTTCCAGGTCGACGGGCCGGTGCGCATTCCCGGCCTGTTCGACGGCCGCGAACAAGACCTTCTTCATGTTCAACTACGAGGGCTACAAGGAGGCGACGCCGAACCCGGCGACCTACACGGTGCCCGACGAGGCGCAGCTGCGCGGCGACTTCAGCAACCTGCGCGACGCGCAGGGGCGGCTGATCACGATCTACGACCCGGCCACCGGCCGGCTCGAGAACGGCCAGTGGGTGCGCGATCGCGTTCCCCGGCAACGTCATTCCCGCAGAACCGCATCAGCCCGATGGCGCAGCGAGTTCACGCAGTATTTCCTGCGCGCCGAACACGACGCCGGCCGCCGGCGACCCCTGGCGCAACAACTTCCTCTTCGCGCCGAACCTCGCCTACGACACGTTCCACAACATCGCCACGAAAGTCGATCAGAACGTCAGCGACCAGCTCGAAGGTGTTCGTCCGCTACGCCTACAACAAGCGGACCGAGGAGCGCTACACCAACGGCATCACGACCGGGCCGGCGCAGGACGGCCAGCTCCCGCTCGAGCGCGCTCAACCACACCGGCGTCGGCGACTGGGTGCGCACGATCGGGCTCCTCGCTCGTCTTCAACGTCCGCGCCGGCCTGAATCAGTACCTCGAGCTGGCGCGCTCGGATCCGGGCCTCGCGCTTCAACCCGGCCGAGCTCGGCTTCCCGGCGTCGCTGGTCAATCAGCTGCCGAACCAGGTGTTCCCGCGCATCAACGTCACCGACTATCAGCCGCTCGGGCGCAACAGCCGCAACAGCGAGACCACGACCGGCTTCAGCCTGCAGCCGAACTTCTCCTGGACGAAGGGCACGCACAACATCCGCGGCGGCCTCGACATGCGGCTGACGTGGTACACGCGCGAGATCAACAGCAACCTGTTCGTCATGAGCTTCGACCGGCGCTTCACGCAGCGCGCCTTCAACTCCGGCGACGCGCTCAGCGGCAACTCGATCGCCTCGTTCCTGCTCGGCGCGGCCAACAGCGGCGCGATCGACAACAACTTCTACCCGACGTTCCGCTGGAACTACTACGCGCCCTGGTTCCAGGACGACTGGAAGCTCACCGATCGGCTGACGCTGAATCTCGGGTTCCGCTGGGACCTCAACACGCCGGTCTTCGAAGAGCAGGATCGGCTGAACGTCGACTTCGACACACAGACGATCAATCCGGTCGCCTCGCGCATCAACCAGGGAGCGCTGCTGCCCGGGCTCCTCGGTCCGCGGCGGACTCGAGTTCGTCGAACGTGGACGGCAACGGCGAAATACCCTACCAGTACGACGGCAACAACATCCAGCCGCGCGTCGGCTTCGCCTACATGCTGAACGACCGCACGATCCTGCGCGGCGGCTACGGCATCTACTACGTGAACGTCGTCGGCATCTCGGCCTCGAACGGCTTCGGCATTCAGACGCCGCTGATCACGTCGCTCGACGGCGACCGCACGTCCACGCTGCCGCTCAACAACCCGTTCTCGCAGGGCATGGCCGCAGGCGCCCGGTTCGTCGCTCGGCCTCGAGACGTTCCTCGGACGCGACCTCAGCTTCTCGAATCGCGACTTCGTCAACCCCTACGTGCACCAGTTCTCGCTCGGCGTCCAGCGCGCGCTGCCCTGGCGGACGAGCGTGGAGCTGACCTATGTCGGCAGCCGCACGCGAATGGAGCAGAACCAGTGGGCCGGCTTCAACACGCCGCCCGTCGAGCTCCGCAACCAGTGCGACCCGACGATGGGCGGCAGCCCGCGTTCTGCAACGAGCTGCTCCCCGAACCCGTTCTACCAGGTGCCGGGCTTCGAGGGCACCGACGCGGTTCACGAGCCCGACGCTTGTCGCGCTACGAGCTGAGCCGGCCGTACCCGCAGTTCGGCCGAGATCACGATGTTCGACCGCAACGACGGCCGCATCTGGTACAACTCGGCGCAGTTGATGGTCAACAAGCGCGTGTCCGACGGCCTGACGCTCGACGGGCACCTACACGTTCTCGAAGATGATCGAGGAGAACGGCGGCGGCAACCAGGTCGGCGGCACGGGCATCGATCAACCCGTCTTCACCGAAGCCGACCGCGTCGTCCAGCGATCGCCGTACCCGAGCGACCGCCGGCACCGCGTCACGATCTCCGGCGTGTATCACCTGCCGTTCGGCCGGGAGCGCAAATTCCTGCGCAACGCCAACGCCGTCGTCGACGCCATTGCCGGCGGCTGGGAAGTGGCGGGCATGTGGCTGTTCAACAGCGGCCGCGCCTGGAGCCTGCCGCGCAACGTCTTCTACGTGAAGGACGCCACGATCGCGAACATCGACTACGACGATCCGAACGTCGATTCGCGGCGTCGCAGCCCTGCGTGGCGCAGATGAACGACTCCGGCGTGGTGACCATGCAGGGCTTCTCGACCGCGCCGGGTGCACGGAGCCGAACTTCATCATCCGGCCCAATTACACTCCCCGGACGACGCCGTATCCGCGACGATCAGCATCCGGCGTCCGCCCTTCTACCAGTTCGACATCAACTTCGCGAAGACGTTCCGGTTCACGAGCAACGTGCGGCTGCAGGTGCGCTGGGAGCTCTACAACGTGCTCGATCAGGTCGATCTACGACGAGCGCAACTACGAGAACAACGCCGCCAACGCCGCGTTCGGCACGATCGATCGCGTCTCGGTCCGGCAGTCCAACTTCCCGCGCTACGGACAGCTCGGATTGAAGCTGCTGTTCTGACCAGCCGGCAGGGGCACGACGTGAACGTGCCCCCGCTCCTTCGACCAAAGAGTGTGGGCCTTCGCGCCTCTGTCGCCGTCGCGGCCTGCCTGCTCCTGCAGGCAGCCGTCAGCCTATCCAGCTCGATTGATCGGAACCGGGCGACGCTCGATCGGCTGGGCCGATGTCGCGCCGGTGGCATCACGGCTCGAGCCGCACGGCGTTGCCGAATCCACCTTCCCGTCGTATGTCGAGCGGCTGCGCCGCGCGAACCTCGAGCGCGTGCGCGAAGGCGACCTCGATCACCTCGTCTTCTACCTGCTCCAGTCGACCCGATTCACGAAACAGCCCCCGATCGAGCCGGCGCTGAGCGCCAAGGCCCTCGTCGAAAGGCTGGGACCGCCAGCGCGCGTGGCGTTCCTGAAGGGGGTCGGGCTCCTGACCCGCCTGTTCCGGAAGCCGCCCGCACCAGAGTCGCGGCTGTCGTGCGCGCACTCGAATCGCCTGGCACCGATCCGCGGCTGGTGTATTTCCGCGAGCTCGTCGATCGGACGTTCCCCGCGCACGGTCAGCGCGAGGCGGCCATCGTCGGCCGAGTACCTGCGCGTGATGCGCTTCGTCTACGAGAAGGAGTTCGTCGCGCAGCGATCGACGGATGGCGCCTCGGCGGTCTCGGCGCTCTATCAATCGCGCGGGCTGAGCACCGATACCGCGGTCGAGGCCGGATTCCTCGTGCACCTCGGCCTCGCGCGTGTCGAAGGCGCTCGAGCCCGACCGCCGGGTCCGGCGGGTGCTCGATCGTCGGTCCCGGCCTCGACCTCGGCCCGAGAACGGCGCTCGTCGAAGACGGGCCGCCCGAGAGCTATCAGCCCTGGGCCGTCGATCGACGCGCTCGTCTCGCTCGGGCTCTCCCGCCTCGGCGAGCTCGATGTCGTCGCCGCGGACATCAATCCGCGGGTGGTCGAGCACCTCCGCCGCGCCAGCGCGCGGCCGCCGACGCTGACGCTGGTCAGCGAGCATTGCGGAGACGGACAGCATTACGCTATCGAGCGATTACCGCGGTTACTTCATCCAGCTCGGACGCGCAATCGGCACGCGTGAACGAAGGGCCGGGGCAAGCGGCCGGGCACTTGCGCAAGAGGGTTCGCGTCCACGACCCGGCCATTCGTGCGCTGCATGCCGAGACCCTCGACATCGTCACCGATCGCTTCGATGGCGCCGCCCTTCGATCTCGTCGTCGCCACCAACATCCTGCCCTATTTCGACGATGCGTGCTGACGCTGGCGCTGACCAACATCGCCGCCATGCTCGCGCCCGGCGGCGTCTCTTCTTCACAACGAGGCGAGGCCGCTCGTTCGCGAAGTCACCGCGCTGCTGGGCCTTCCGTTCGAGCAATCGCGGCACGCGATCATCGCCACTGTGCGAGGTGCACCGGCGCCGCTCTACGACAGCGTGTTCCTTCACCGGCGGCGGCCGTAAACACCGGACCGTTGGTCTTCAGTCTTCGGTCTTTGGCCTTGGTCTTGACGGGTAGTTCGTGGCTCGTAGTTCGTCGCTCGTAGCTCGTCGTCAGGCCCGCATCGCCATGGCGAGCTGATGCTCGACGTCGGCCAGGCTTGGAATGCCGCCGAGTGCACCGAGCCGGGTGCAGCTCACCGCCGCGGCGGCATTGGCGAAGCGCAGCACGTGCTCGATCGGCCATCCCTGCAAGGTGGCGTAGATGAAGCCGCCGCGAAAGACGTCGCCGGCACCGGTCGTGTCGACCGCCTGAATCGTGAAGCCTGGCGAGTAGACGGCGCGGTCGCCGTCGAGCGCCAGCGCGCCGTGAGCGCCGAGCGTGACGCAGAGCAGTCCATCGTGGCGCTTGCGCAGTGCGCGGAGCGCCGATTCCGCATCGGACTTCGCCCGTCAACGCCGGCGGCACGTGCTCCGCGAAGATCGGGATCGTGCACGGAGGCCACCAGCTCCTCGGTCCGATCGGTCAGTCGATCGATGTCGCTGGTCACGCGCACGCCCACTTCCCGCCCGGCGCACGCGGCGTCAATCGCCGCCCCCTGATCGACATCGTCCACGTGGACCAGGCGCGCGGCCCGAATCGCATCGATCGGCACCTCACGCGTGCGCAGCGCAGCCGCTCGTCGCGATCCCACAGCACGATGCGCTCGCCGGTCGACTCGTCGACCATGATCACCGCGAACTGGTTGGGGACGTCGCGGATGACGGCGTCCGACATGTCCACCTGGTGATGGGCCATCTCGGCGCGGATGCGCCGGCCGTTCTCGTCGGTCCCGGTCACGCCGACGTATTTGGCGCGAAGGCCGAGCCGCGCGCAGCACGCCATCGCGGTCGTCATCTGACCGCCGCAGGAGATGATCTGCCGGCGGATCCGCATCTTCGCGTGAGGACCCTGCGGCTGCGGAACGGCGGGCAGCAGATTGACGAAGTCGACCGAGTTGGCGCCGATGCCGACGATGTCCCAGACGGGAGTGGAGCCGGGATGCACGGGCACGGATAAAAAAGGGGCGGCTGAATCAGGTGCGATGGGTGCACGGTACGACAGGTGCGATGGCGCGACGGGCGCGATGCTGAGTTGGCGGACCTCGATGAGGAAACGCACGAAGGGCGCGGAGATTCAGTCGATGCTGAATTCCAACGCCCCCAAGTGTACGGCCGCTCAGCCGTGCGAGTGCGATGTCGAACGCTTACCAGCGGGGCTCGCGGCGTCCGCCGCCACCGCGGCCGCCGCCGCCGCCACGGCCTCCGCGCCCGCTCCCACCGCCGTTGCCGAATCCTCCGCCACCAAACCCGCCCCCACCCGTCGGCTTGGGACGCGCCTCGTTCACGGCCAGCGTGCGACCCCCGAGCTGCGCCTGGTTCAGCTCGTCGATGGCCTTCTGCGCATCGTCATCGTTCGTCATTTCAACGAACGCGAAGCCACGCGCGCGCCCGGTAGCCATGTCACGCATGACACGGACCGAGTCGACGGGTCCAACTCGACCGAACAACTCTTCCAGCTCAGCTTCTCCGGTCTCGTACGGAAGATTGCCCACAAACAACCTGCGACCCACGATTGACTTTCCGGGTGCGGGAGCACCCTGCCCCGGGGGAGGGGCGCTAGAGAACTCGCCCGAGTGGACTATCCACTCGCCAATCACGTTACACGAGAGGCAGCGCAACCCAGGTTACGGTCCTCTTCAACGCAGGTGAGGCTCTGAGGCGGAAGTTCTGACCGCAGCAGCGTAAACCATTCGGCCACCAAACACAAACCAGCGTCATCCCGCGGGAATCCGGCAACTCCCACCAAACAGCGCAATTAGGCAGGACTTGCGATGTGCGCCGGCGCGGTCGCTCGCAGGGACGCCTGCGTGCTTTTTGCCTCTTCGTGAGCCGCACCGGCCACGGCCCGCGCCACCTCGATCAAGGGGCCAGTGCCTCACTTCATCACACGGATCCAAGCCGAATCGCGTTCCGTGCGATTGGCCGGTCGATCCGGCACGGAAACGGGAGGACGGGATGACCCAAAGCCAGGGTCGTGTTCGGCTCGATGTTCGTGGTTCTCGGGTTGTGCCTGACCGGTGCCATTGCGTTCACACAGTCACGGACCGTGAAGGACACCAGCACGATGGAGATGCTGGCGGCCAAAGCGATGCAAGAGCTTCTCAACACGCCCTATCGCGGCAACGGCAGGCCGATTTCGGGTTCAGGCATTTCCGCATGGCTCACTCAGAACCGGGTCAGCCTGTCGAGGCTCCCTCCCGACATCGGCGCAGGCATACGCGGGGGCACCGTCGACGGGCTGCTCATTCCCGACGTGGCCAACCCAGTGAATCCAGGGACACGCGGTGAGGTCGTTCTCGTCCGTCCCAACTGCCTCATGAGCACGACCGGCTGCGAGCGCCGGGGCTTTCTCATTCAGCCTCCCGGCTTTCGTGGAGGCGCGGCCGACGACGAGCTCTGTGAGAACTGCTCCAGCTGCGATGGGCTGACGCCACCGAACTGCGATACTTACAGTATCTGTGTCTGTACGAACGGCCGGTGCCCGGGTCAGAGTGCCGGAAGTGCACGGGCTGCTAGTGGCCCATGCCTTCCCGTCCTGAAACGGCCTTGGCGAGATCGCCGAGGACCTGCTTGGCGTCGCCGAAGATCATCAGCGTGTTGTCGCCGGTGTAGAGCTCGTTGTCGATGCCGGCGAACCCGGGATTCATGCGTTCGCTTGATGGCGAGCACGGTCTTGGCACGGTCGGCGTCGATGATCGGCATGCCGAAGATCGGGCTGCTCTTGTCGTGGCGAGCGGCGGGATTGACGACGTCGTTGGCGCCCACGACCAGGGCGACGTCGACCTGGCCCATCTCGGGGTTGATGTCGTCCATCTCCACGAGGCGGTCGTACGGAATCTCGGCCTCGGCGAGCAGCACGTTCATGTGCCCGGGCATCCGGCCCGCGACCGGGTGAATCGCGAACTTGACGTCGATCCCCTTCTTGCTCAGGTGATCGTACAGGTCGCGCACGCGGTGCTGTGCCTGTGCGACGGCCATGCCGTAGCCGGGAATGACGACGACCGAGCTCGCGTTCTCGAGGATCTGCGCGCCGTCCTCCGCGGTCGCGCTCTTGACCGTCTTCTGTTCGCCGGCCGCCGCGCTCGCCTGTACCTGACCGAAGGCGCCGAAGAGCACGTTGGTGAACGACCGGTTCATCGCCCGGCACATGATGATCGAGAGAATCAGACCCGACGAGCCGTCGAGCGCGCCGGCGATGATGAGCAGGCTTGTTCTCGAGGACGAACCCCATCGCCACCGCCGCGAGCCCCGCGTAGGAGTTCAGCAGCGAAATGACGGTCGGCATGTCGGCGCCGCCGATCGGGATGACCAGCAGCACGCCGAACGCGAGCGCCAGCGCAATCAGGATCGGAAACAGCCACACGCGCGTGGGGTCGTAGACGAGATACGCGCCAATCGCGACCGCGAGCACCAGCAGGCCGAGATTGACGACGTTCTGACCGCCGTAGGTGATCGGCCGTGTCGGCAGCACCTCCTGGAGCTTGCCGGCGGCCATCAGGCTGCCGGTGCAGGTGAGATAGCCGAGGATGACTTCGAAGGCAATCGCCACCATGCGGAACGTCGTGAGCTCCCGGGTGCCGGCCCACAGGAAGTACTTCGCCGTTCCCACCAGGCCCGCGGCCAGGCCGCCGAAGGCGTGTGACAGCGCCGTCCGCTGCGGAACCGCCGTGAGCGGCACCCACGAGAGCGGAATGCCAACGGCGGTGCCGAGCACCATCGCCACGAGAATCCACTCGTAGCTCTTCATCTCCGAGTGGAGCAGCGTGCCGGCCACGGCCAGCACCATCGCCGCGACGCCGGCAAAGACGCCGTTCCGGGCGGTCTTCGGGTCGTTCATCCACTTCAGCGAGAAGATGAACCCGACCGCCGAGAGGAGGTAGATGAGCGGGATCGCCTGCTCGATCACTTCCCCGGCTCCCGCCGCTTGAACATCTTCAACATGCGGTCGGTGATGAGGAAGCCGCTGACGATGTTGGTCATCGAGGCGAAGACCGCGATGGCGCCGAGCACGGTGCTCAGGGTGCTCTTCTGCTCACCGGCGAGAATCACCGCGCCCACGATGGCAATCGCGGAGATGGCGTTGGTGAGCGACATGAGCGGGGTGTGCAGCAGCCGCGACACCCGCCGGATGATGTCCAGCCCGAGGAAGGTGGACAGCATCAGGACGAACAGGCCCGAAATGTAGTCGAAATGCATGGCCAGGACCGCCGGCATCGTCTCGCAGCACCCTGGACGTGTCAAGCGGACACGATGGTGGGGATGGGAGTCTTGGTCGGCCCCCTGACTCGGCCCGCTTGACACGTATCAGTCAGACATGTAGCGTTCATATATATGTCGGCTGAGCACATTGACCGGAAGACCCTCCAGAAAGGCAGCGCGGAGATGCTCGTCCTCGCGCTGCTCGAAGAGCGCGCGCGGCACGGCTACGAAATCGCGCAACTCATCGAGCAGCGATCGAACGGCGAGATTCGCTTCCGCGTGCCGTCGCTCTATCCGCTGCTCTACCGGCTCGAGAGCCGCGGCCTCGTCGAGGGACGCTGGGTCGAGAAGGCCGGCGAGCGGCGACGCCGCTTCTACAAGCTCACCGCCGCCGGACGTCAGGCGCTGGCCGCGCAGCGCCGCGGCTGGCGCACGCTGTTCGACGCGCTCGACAAAGTGGCGCAGTTCCGTCACGCCTGACCAGGGACTCTGCGAGCACGAGGTCAAAAGGCTTGGTCATTCGTCATTCGTAGCTCGTAGCTCGTAGCTCGTCGCTCGTAACTGCTTCTCATGCCCGACTGGAAGGCTCACGTTCGCCAGCATCTTCCCGCGCTCGGCTGCCCGCCCGAGGCCGAGACGGAGATCGTCGAGGAGATCGCGCTGCAGCTCGATGGCGTGTACCGCACCGCGCTGGCGGCCGGGGCAAGCGAGTCCGAAGCGTGGGTGCGGGCGGCCGAGGAAGTGACGGACTGGGCGGCACTCGCGGCTGCCGTCATTGCCGCCCGATATCCGCGCACGGCCCCGGTTCGTGCCGCACACGCCCAGCTCGCGCCGGTCGTCGAGCGCCGCCGCTCTGGCCGTCACGTGCTCGACATCGTGCGCGAGATTGGTCGCGCCGCGCGATCGCTCGCGGCCAGCCCCGTCTTCACGTTCGCCTCGACGATGACGCTCGCGCTCGGCGTTGGCGCCACGACCGCGGTGTTCTCGCTGGTCGACGGTGTCCTCCTCGAGCCATTGAGGTTCCGCGATCCCTCCCGGCTCGTCATCGTCCAGCAGACGATTCCACAGCTCGCGGAACGCTATCCGGTCCTGGGTGTCAACGCGCGATCGTTCACCACCTGGAGGCGAAGCCCGCTCTCCGCGAGCGAGTCAATGGCGGCCCTCGCCGTGGCCACCGGCACACTCACAGGAGACGGCGAGCCCGAGGGGCTCGTCGGCGCACGAATCTCGGCGAACTGGTTCGACGTGCTCGGACTTCCACTCGCCGCGGGGCGTGCGTTCACCGCGGCCGAGAACCGGGCCGGCGCGGATGCGGTCGTCGTGCTCGGCAACGAGCTGTGGCAGCGCCGATTCGGCGGCGATCGCGCAATCGTCGGGCGAACGATCGAGCTCGATGGCCGCCCGGTTGAGGTGGTCGGTGTGCTCGCACCGGCGGTCGATCTTCCCAGTCTCGAGCATCTCTCGGTCGTCCGCTTCGCATCAGGAGTTCCGGAGTTCTTCAGGCCGCTCGCCTGGTCCGCGGACACGATGCGATCGGCCGGCGAGGTACGACAACGTCGTGATCGCGCGGCTCGGGCCGGGCGCCACGCCCGAACGGCTCCGGAGCGAGCTCGACGCCCTCAGCGAAGCCGAGTTCCGTACCGAGGCGGTTCATCCCCGGACTCGCGTGAGGCCGCTCTCCGACCATCTGCTCGAACCGTCTCGACGTCCGCTGACGCTGCTGCTCGCGTCGGTGCTGGCCGCGCTCGCCATCGCGTGCGTCAACGTCGCGATTCTGATGGGTGGACGATGGGTGGCCCGGAGCCGCGAGCTCGCGATCCGGACGGCGATGGGTGCGAGCTTCCGCGATCTGTTGCGGCTGGTCACGGCGGAAAGCGTGATCGTGGCTGGTCTGGGCGGCACGGCAGGCCTGCTGCTCGCCTTTGGCGGGCTTCAAACGCTGGTGCATCTCGCTCCGTCTGGTATCCCGCGCCTGGAATCGGTGCGCGTCGACGCGACCGCCTTCGTGTTCGGCCTGGTGGTGACGGTCTCGTGTGTGGGAGTCTGCGCCCTATTGCCAGCGTGGCACACATTCGGGACCGACGCGGTCGACACGCTGAAGGCGGGCGCCCATTCGACCACCGACAGCAAACGGTGGGGCCTGATGCGCAGCTGGCTGGTCGGCGCCGAGGTCGCGGTGACATCGGCGCTCCTCATCGTCGGCGGCCTTCTGATCGCGAGCTTTCAGAACGTGTTGCGCGTTCCCGCAGGCTTCGACACCGCGCGCGTTCTCGCCGTCGATCTCAAGCTGCCCAACGCGCGGTATCCCGATGCGGAAAGCCGCACGCAGTTCTTCTCCGCCCTGCTTGCGGCGGTGCAGGGCACGCCCGGCGTGGACGCGGCGGGCATCGTGCGCGTGCTGCCGCTCGAAGGCGAGGCCACCGTCGACGCCGTGGCGCCCGCCGGCGATCCACGACCGATCACCGAACATCCCGTCGGCAATCATCTCCAGGTGAGCCCCGGATACTTCCACGCGCTGGGCATGTCGCTCGTGGCCGGGCGGTGGCTCACGGACGAGGATCGCGGCCGAGCGGTCGCGCTCATCGGCGAACGCACCGCACGTCTCGTCTGGCCGGGACAGAATCCATTGGGACGCCGACTGACCCGCAGCTCACGCAAGGTGGAATGGGAAGTGGTTGGCGTCGTGAAGGACTCACGCCTGCGCGGACTGGAGCGCGAGCCCGGTCTCGTCGTCTACGTGCCGTATTGGGGCGCGACCGCCGCGGAGTTCTCGCTCGCCGTCCGCTCGCACGGCGAGCCGGAGAGCGTCTTGGGAGGCGTACGCGAAGCGGTCGCCCGCCTCGATCGGCAGCTGCCGCTGCAGAGGGTCCGGACGATGGAGGCGGTGCGCGAGTCGGCGCTCGCGACCAGGCGCTTCCAGCTCACGCTCATGACTGCCTTCGCTGGTGCGGGTCTGTTCCTCGCCTGCCTCGGCGTGTACTCGGTGGTCATGGGTGCCGTTCAGCGGCGCACGCCGGAGTTCGCGGTGCGCCTCGCACTCGGCGCAACGCCGGCGGGACTCGTACGTGCGGTGCTCGGTCAAGGCCTGCGATGCGTCATCGCGGGGCTGCTCGTCGGCGTCGGCGCTGGCATCGCCGTCGCAACGGCTGTCGCCTCGCTGCTGTTTGGGGTGTCGCCGTACGACCCGGCGGTGGTCCTCGCGGTCATCGCGATCATCGTCGGCATTGCCGCGGTCGCCTGCCTCACGCCTGCCGCGCGTGCGACGCGCACCGATCCGATGATCGCGCTGCGGCGTGTGTGACCCGGCTCCGTCCGCGACCAGTGCGATTCGCACCTCCAGGGATTGGAGCCCTGGCCCCAACCGCGGGGCCCGCCCGGCACCGCTCGAAGTGAGTTTCCCTCAATATTTCCGGCCAGTCTTTCGTCTCCATGGCGTTTGGCACCGCCGTTGCTCTTTGGAGGGCCGTCACGCACTGACGCGTGAGCGAAAAAGACCAACGAACGCAACGAACGCACGGGAGACAACGACCATGAGCAAGATGACCCGCGGCCAGATCCAGGACCTCGTCGGCAAGTTCGCGGTGGAGAACCCGAATACCGCGCTGCCCTCCTCGCCAACCCGAAGGCGATCATCGAGAAGCAGCTGAACACGACGCTCGGCGACGTGACGATCAAGGCGGTTGCCGAGACGGCTGACACGGTCTACGTCGTGGTGCCCCACGCGGCGGCCGAGGGCGAGCTGTCGGATGCGGACCTCGAAAAGGTGGCCGGTGGCAAGCAGGACATCGAGGCCGAGTGCACGGTGCACGGTGGTGGCGCGATCAACACCGTGATGCAGCTGAACCTGTGATCTGGCGACGCCCGCCCTCAGCGGGCGTCGCGGCAGCCCTTGTATTCGCGCTGCGATTCAGCCGGCCCTGGGCGGGCCGGCTGGCAGCGCGAAGGGCTGCGGTGATCTGGCGACGCCGCACGCAGCGGCGTTCGCGGCAGCCCTTCGATCCGCACGGCGATTCGGCTGGTCCTCGGCGGGCCGGCTGGCAGCGCGAAGGGCTGCGGTGATCTGGCGACGCCCGCCCTCAGCTAGTCTCGCGATGGCGGCCCTCAGCGGCCATCGCAGGCAGCCCTCTGATCCGTACGGAAATTCAGCCGACCCGCTCAGGGTCGGCGGCGCATAGCGAGCCTCAAAGGCTGCGCGCGACGGCGGCTGAGGGCCGCCGTCGCCAACCCTAACTGGGACGTCTGGCGAGGGCTCGGCCGATCGCCCGATTGACATCGCTGCGCGTGCACGGCTTCAGCAGCACCTCGTGTCCATCGGCGCGAATCAACTCGAGCGCATCGTTCTCGGCGAATCCGGTGCACACGACGAGCGGCATGTCGGGCCGCATCTGCTTCACCCGCCGGTAGAGATCGAGACCGGTGCCGTCGCCGAGCATCATGTCGAGCAGCACGACGTCGAAGCGCGAGGGCTCGCGGGTGAAGACGTCGATCGCGCGCTGCATCGAGGCCACGACGGACACGTCGTAGTGCTCTGCGGCCAGAATGATGCGGAAGTACTCCGCAATCGCCTCCTCGTCATCGACAACGAGAACGCGCCCGGCGACCACCGGTGCGGGTTGCGGCCGCGAGTCCGGCATGAGCGGAGGCTCGGCGGCAGGACGCGGTTCCCGTGCGCGCGGCAGCTCGGGCGCGACTGGAGCCTGCGGCACCGACACACGCGGTGGCATGGGAGCTGCTCGTCCGGCCGCGGCCATGGCGTCGCGGACGGGCGCCGGGACGCCGAGCGAATCCCCATGCGCAAGCGGGAGCGACATGGCCACCGTCGTTCCGACGCCGATTGCCGAATCGATGTCGAGATAGCCGCCGTGTGACTCGGCAATCATCCGCACGATGGTGAGGCCGAGGCCGAGGCCGTGTCCGGGCGCGCGCGTCGTGAAGAAGGGCTCGACGGCCTGGCGCGCGATATCGTCCGACATGCCCTCACCGCGATTGACGATTGCCACGCGGCACGCCGGACCGGCGGCACGCTCGACGCGTGTGAGCTCGACGACGATCACCGACCCTGGTGGCGTCGCGTCTCGCGCATTCGAGAGCAGATGGATGATGGCCGTCTGGAACTGAGTCGGATTGACGAGCACCGCGGCCGCCTGACGCAGCCGCAGCTCCACGAAGCGGTCGGCGCCGACGGCCTGCTCGAACGAGGGCAGCCAGGCGGCGAGCGCCTGGTGCGTGTCGAGCCGCCGGACGCGCGGCGGGTTCGTACGCCCGAAGGACTGCAGTTGCCTCGCGAGGCGTACTCCGCGCTCGAGACTCGATCGCGCCATTCGCGCCATCGGGCTCGAGGCCGATGTGGGGTCGATGAGACGGTCGACGCTGCTCGCCAGAATCTGGAGCACGTTGGTGAGCTCGTGGCCGACGACCGAAGCAACGCGGCCCAGGGCTTCGATGTCGCGTATTGCTTGTGGCGGCGTGTCGGCAGACGGCACCGATCTCCTCCGATGGGCTTCGTGGGCGAACGCGCGGGCATCGACCGAGGGCTGGGGTGTCAAGGTCGTTCTCGCTGCCTAGGGCGACGTGTCGGCTGGCCGGCAGTGGTGCAAGGATGCCGCCATTCTGCGGTCGGCGGCGCGTTCCGGAGGGCTGTCCTAAGCTCTTCGGTATTCAGCTCAGCTTACAACACAGCATGACATGCCGAAACAACCTTGATGAGCCGGCTGGCGATCGGCGCCCGGTGCCGCGAAAAATCGCCATAGGTGGAGACTAAGTTCCTCATGGCTCGTCCCGGGCTTCACGACGGCCCGGCCGCTTCGCCTGCGAGCCGCCGCGATTCCACGCCCACTCGCTCACGAACGGGCTTTCGTCCAACGCAGCAATGAGGCGGCGCACGCGACGCCACGCGAGTGTCACGCAAGCGACCCCGAACCGCGCTGTCGGCGGTCGGGCTGCGTTTTCCTGTCGTTCGTCCCCTGGACGGTATCTCGTCATCGGAACACGGCAACGGGAAGTGTTGCCGGCATGCCGACGCTCCGCCGAGCTCATCCGCAGCGCGGCGTTTTCCGAGCGGATGAACCCGCGGCCGCTAGCGCATAGAATGCGCGCCGTGCACCTGAGGCTTTTTGCAAGCCGGCGCGCCATGGGCGCGGCCGCAGCGGCGCACGCCGCGTCAGCGGTCAACCGCGCCATCGACGCCCATGGCACCGCGCGCATCATCGTCGCCACTGGCGCGTCGCAGTTCGACTTCCTCGACGCGCTCACCGCACGAAACGACCTCGACTGGGGCCGGGTCGAGATGTTCCATCTCGACGAGTACATCGGCCTCGACGCGAATCATCCGGCGAGCTTCCGCCGCTACCTGCGGGAGCGCCTGATCGATCGCGTCCGGCTTGACGCGCGTGCATCTGCTCGACGGCGAGCGCGATGCGGCCGAGGTGTGCCGCGATATCGGGCAAGGCCATTCGCGAGCGGCCGATCGATGCCGCGTTCGTCGGCATCGGCGAGAACGGACATCTGGCGTTCAACGATCCGCCGGCCGATTTCGACACCGATGACGCCGTACCTCGTCGTGACACTCGACGAGGCGTGCCGGCGGCAGCAGGTGGGCGAAGGCTGGTTCGCCGTCGCTCGACGCCGTGCCGCCCACCGCGATCTCGATGTCGTGCAGCCAGATCCTGCGCTCGCGCGAGATCCTCGCGATCGTGCCGGACGCGCGGAAGGCCGCAGGCCGTGCACGCGGCGGTCGAGGGTCCGGTCGACACCGCGCGTCCCTGCGTCGATTCTCCAGCAGCACGAGAGGACGACGCTCTATCTCGATCCGCCAGCAGCGTCGCAGCTCGCGCGGCAGCCCGCGTCGAGCGACTGACCGTCATGCATCATGGCGCGCCCATCCGGCACCTGCGCTGGTACATCGGCGGGCTGCTCTTCCTCTCGACCGTCATCAACTACATCGATCGCCAGACGCTCAGCGTGCTGGCGCCGTATCTCAAGACCGAGTATCAGCTGGACCAACTCAGACTTCGCGCTGCCTCGTCGATCGCCTTCCGCGTCGCGCTACACCATCGGCCAGACGATCGTCGGCCGCGCTGATCGACGCGCTCGGCACGCGCACGCGGCCTGAGCCTGTCGGTGCTCGTGCTACTCGGTGGCGGCGATGCTCACGTCGCTCGCGACCGGGTTCTGGAGCTTCATGGGCCTGCCGGTTCCTGCTGGGCCTCGGCGAAGCCGGCAACTGGCCGGGCGCGACCAAGGCCGTCTCCGAGTGGTTCCCGCGCCGCGAGAGCGGATGGGCGGTCGCGCTCTTCGACAGCGGTTCGTCGATCGGCGGCGCGCTCGCGCCGTTCATCGTGCTCTGGGCCTATCACTACTTCGGCAGCTGGCGGCCGGCGTTCATCATCACCGGCGCGCTCGGGTTCCTGTGGCTGGCCGCTGTTCCGCTGGCTTTACCGCCCGCCGGAAGACCATCCGCGCCTCTCGCCCGAGGAGCGCGCCTACATCCTCGCGGGGCGCGACGGCGTCGACACCGGCGACGCGACGACCGCAGCTACCGCACGCTGCTGCGCCTGCCGCAGACGTGGGGCTACATCATCGGCAAGGCCTTCACCGATCCGGTCTGGTTCTTCATCACCGACTGGTTCGCCATCTACCTCGTCGCCAAGCGGCTTCACGCTCGAGGAGAGCCTCGCTGGGCTTCTGGGTGCCGTTCCTGGCCGCGGACCTCGGCAATCTGTTTGGCGGCGGCGTGTCGAGCCTGCTCATCGCGCGCGGCTGAGCGGTCGGCGCGGCGCGCAAGACGATCGCGATCTCGGCGGCCTCGGCATGATGCTGCTGATTCCCGCGGTCTGGACGCTCGTCGTTCGCGCTATCGTGACGTGTATTCGCGATCTCCACGTTTTCCTACGCCGCGTTCTCGACGATCATCCTGAACCTGCCGGCCGACCTCTTCCCGTCCGGCGTCGGTGGCCTCGGTCAGCGGCATGGGCGGCACCGGCGCCGGCATCGGCACCATCACGGCCACGCTCACCTGGCTATGTCGCGGATCGCTATTCGTTCGAGCCGATCCTCATCGGCGCGAGCTTCCTGCCGCTCGTCGCGCATGGCGGCGGTGCTGCTGCTCGTGCGTAACGACGCCGCAACCGAGGCCGGCATCGTCAAGCGTATCTGAAAGCGGCTCGGCAAGCCGCGTTCATTTCCGGCCGCGGCGGTATTCGCCGGGTGTGAAGCCGGTCTTCCGCTTGAAGATCGACGTCAGACGGCTCTGACTTCCGAAGCCGGCGTCGATCGCGATGTCGGCCAGCGATGGGGCGGGTTCCTTCAACAACTGCTTCGCGCGCTCGATCCGCCGTTGCTCGACGAACGCGCGCGGCGTCATGCCCGCCGACGTCTTGAACGCCCGCGCAAAATGGTACGGGCTGAGACCGGCGCGAGCCGCGAGATCGCCGAGATGGATCGGCCGCGCGAGATTGGCCTCGACGAACAGGTGCACCCGGCGCAAGGCTGCCGGCGAAAGTCCGCCGCGCAGATGCGGCCGGCGCGCGGGTGACATCGGAACCGCCAGCCACGTCCTCAGCGAGTTGATTCGTTCCTCCTGAATCTCACCGACCTGCTGCATGAACTGCGCAAACATTTCCAGCTGACTCGAGGAATAGCCGCCGAGCAGCCGCAGGCCTTCGGTCCGCAGCGGCGCCCAGATGCGCTCGATCCATTCCCGTGCGTGCTCGGTGAGCTCGATACGGGTGGGATTGCCGGGCTGAATGCGGGCATACCCCGCCAACTGGAGCCGTTCAAGCGTCGTCGCGAGGGCGCCTGGCGATGTCTGGAGCTGATGCGCGAGCTCGCCGGCTGACGCCGGCCCGCCGAACAGCAGGGCGGTCATGCACGACAGGTCGCGCCGGTCGAGGGCCAGGATCTCAGCAGCCAGATCGTCGAACGCGTGCGACGACTCCTGGAAGCGCGAGACACCCTCGCCGATCGCAGCCATCAGTTGCTGCCGCGCTTCCGGCTTGGGACGGACCCGCTTCGGCCGCACCCGCATGTCGCCATGATGCCCACGCGCGATGCGGACATCAATCCAAGCGCCACCGGGTGGCAGCAAGATTCGACAAAACGCAGCAAGCCGTCGAAAGACCGCGTCGTTCGTCGCTGCGACCATCGAGGCATGCGAACGAGTAACCGTGATGTTCTGG
Organism: Vicinamibacterales bacterium; assembly: GCA_963840865.1. Classification (GTDB taxonomy): domain Bacteria; phylum Acidobacteriota; class Vicinamibacteria; order Vicinamibacterales; family Vicinamibacteraceae; genus CAWJAP01. The sequence continues at coordinate 16,773 of CAWJAP010000010.1, read as the reverse complement.
TGATCGGCTGTGGAATCGGAGGACCCGTGGTCGCGATGGCGCTCGCGCGCGCGGGTCTCCGGCCCACCATCTACGAGGCCTACGACCGGCCGGCAGATTTCGTCGGCTCTTTCATGAACCTGGCGTCGAACGGGATTGACGCGCTACGCACGATTGATGCAGACCGTCCCGTCCTGGACGTGGGCTTTCCGACACCGCGCATGGTCATGTGGAGCGGAAGCGGCAAGCGGCTGGGCGAGGTGGCCAACGGCGTCCCGCTGGAGGATGGCACGACGAGTCAGACGGTACTGCGGGGAGCGCTTCATCGCGTGCTGCGCGAGGAGGCCGCGCGGCGGGGCATCCCAATCGTTCAGGACAAGCGGCTCTCGAGTGCCGAGCGCACGTCGTCGGGGATTCGTGCCTGCTTCGAGGACGGCACGACAGTCGAGGGAGACGTGCTCGTCGGCGCGGACGGCTTGCACTCGCGGACGCGCCGGCTCATCGATGCGCGGGCCCCGGCGCCGCGATACACCGGCTTGATCAGCGTTGGCGGCCGCGCCATGTGCCCGACCCTCGTGCCGACACCCGACATCTTTCACATGATCTTCGGGAGCAAGGCCTTCTTCGGTTACACCGTCCGTCCGTCGGGTGAGGTGCTCTGGTTCGCCAATGTCACCGCCGACCGCCCCGACGAAGCCTTGTCGCGATCGCCCGAAGTATGGAAGCCAGGACTGAAGCATCTCTTCCAGGAGGACGCGGGTCCGGCGCTCGAGATCGTTACGGCAACCGGCTCCGACCTCGCCGCCTATCCGATTTTCGACATGCCTCCCGTGCCGCGGTGGCATGCCGACCGGATGGTCCTCGCCGGTGACGCAGCACACGCGACGTCACCCAGTTCCGGACAGGGCGCCTCCCTCGCTATCGAAGATGCGATCGTCCTGGCGAAGTGCCTCCGGGACATCGGCGACCACGAAGATGCTTTCAGGGCTTACGAGCGTCTCCGCCGCCGGCGCGTCGAGCGCGTCGTGCGGTATTCGGCGCGGCTGGGCCGCACGAAGTCGCCGGGCCGGGTCGGGCGGTGGTTTCGGGACCTCGCGATGCCGGTCGCGCTCAAGCTCTTTGCATCACCGAACTCCCATGCGTGGCTGTATCGCCACCGCATTGGCTGGGACGAACCCGTGGTTGGTGAGCCGCTCCACGGGGTTCGCTGAGAGGTCTCCGGGTCGCCGACTCGATCGTCTCCCCCGCACCGGCCATCAATCGCTTGGATCCCGGATCCAATGAACATGCGGATCGTCCCTGGGACGAATTTGGGACTAATCTGGCAAGTGGTTCAAGCCAAATAGGTTGAATGGCTGACCACGGTCTGGTACGGTACGTGCCTCTCGCAATTAGTCCCAACGACGGCTGTCTGAGCTCTGAGCTTCACTCGACGGAGGTGCTCATGAGAACGAATGGAAAGCCACAGGAGAAGCGCGCGGCTTCGAGGCTGTGGAGGGGTTTAGCTCTGGCTTCGGCGCTCGTCCTGTTGGCTGCGGCATCGGTCGCCGCACAGGCGACGACAGGAACGCTGCGCGGCTACATCCGCGACCAGCAAAATGCGGTGACGCCGGGCGCGACCGTCACCGTCCGGAACGTCGACACCAACGCCGCCCGCACGGTGACGGCAAGCGACGACGGACAGTATCTGATTACGAACCTGCCGGTCGGCAGCTACGAGCTCACGGTGGAGCTTTCGGGCTTCAACAAGTACGTGCGCTCCGGCTTGACGCTGGCGGTCAACCAGGATGCCGTTGTCGACGTGACCATGCAGACCGGTCAGGTCGCTGAAACGGTCACCGTCACCTCGGACGCGTCGATCCTCAACACGACGACCACCGAAGTCGGCGTACGCTTCGATACCAAGCGGATCGCCGAGCTTCCGGTCATCAACAGCCGCGACGTGTTCAGCCTGGCGCTGTCGGCCGCCGGCGTCAGCCAGCTCGCGAGCGGCCAGTCACAGTTCGCGGCCGGCACGAACTTCGCCGTCAATGGCATGCGCTCGCGGTCGAACAACTTCATGATCGACGGCCAGGACAGCAACGACCCGAGTGTCACCGGCCGCCAGCAGCCTCTGAACAACACGGACATCATTCAGGAGCTCCGGCTGGTCACCAATCAGTTCGCCGCCGAGTACGGCCGGGCGGCCGGCTCGGTGCTGAACGTGCTGACCAAGAGCGGATCGAATACGTTCCGCGGGTCGGGCTTCGTGTTCCATCAGAACAACGAGTTCAACGCGCGGACGAATCTCGACAAGAACCGCGGCGTCGAGAGCGCGCCGTTCTTCCTCGAAACGCAGTACGGCGGCACGGTCGGTGGTCCGATCGTCAAGAATCGCGCATTCTTCTTCGGCGGCTACCAGCGGTGGACGCAACGCTTCACGGGCTCCGGGTTCACGCTCAACGGCGCGCCGACCGCTGCCGGCCGCGGCATTCTGGAGTCGGCCGTGGGCAGCCTGCCGCAGATTCAGGCCCTGCTCGAGCATCTGCCGGCTGCCGATGCGCCGAGCGGTTCGTCGGCGTCGTTCACGCGCGGTGGGCAGACCTACACCATTCCGCTCGGCACACTGACCGGCGCCTACGACGGATACCTCAACAACCATCAGCCGACCGGGCGAGTGGACGTCACGCTGTCGTCGAACCATTCGCTCTCGGCCCGGTATCTCAACAACATTCAGGACCGATTGGCACGGGTCAGCAGGCGACACCGCCCGGCCAGACGCTGGTCAACACGCAGAATCAGCACGCGACCAACGTCTGGTGGACGGCCGTGCTCACGCCGCGGATGACCAACGAGTTCCGAGTGGCGCACCAGCATCTCGGGAACGACTCGAACCCGGTCGACAGCAAGGCGCTCGAGATTCCGTCCATCGAGATCACCGAGCTGGGCCTCACCGCGTTCAACGCGGCTCAGAACCGGACCGCGCTCGGCCTGGCGGTGAACATCCCGCAGTACCGGTTCAACGACACGTTCCAGTTCCAGAACACGTTCTCCTACGTGCCGGGCAACCACGGCTTGAAGTTCGGGTTGGACGTCCGCCGCGTCAACGTCAAGAGCTGGTTCGTGCCGACGGTGCGCGGCCTGCTCCGCTACCCGACGCTGCAGCGTTACGTCGACGATGTGGCGGAAGCGGCGAACATCAACAAGCCGCTGCCGGGCGGGCAGGAGGTCAACTACTACCAGTGGACCGACACGTTCGTCTTCGCGCAGGACGAGTGGCGCGCGCATCCCGAGCCTGACGCTGTCGCTGGGCATTCGCTACGAGCTGCCGGGTAATTCGATCGACAGCCTCGTCGATCTCAACCAGCAGATTCTCGCCGCGGCGGGCGGCGACCAGCGGTTCGCCCTGACGCCGGTGCCGGAGCAGGACACCAACAACTTCCAGCCGCGCCTCGGCTTCAACTGGAACCCGCAGACGAGCGGGGGCATGTTCAACTGGCTGACCGGCGGCGACAAGTTCGTGCTGCGCGGCGGCTATGCGCGGACGCACGACTATGCGTTCCTCAATCTGGCGCTGAACGTCGCCAGCTCGTTCCCGTTCGTCGCGGCGATCAACAACTCGAACCTGCCGAACGCGTTCACCGTGCTGCCGACGTTCTCGTTCACGCCGACGACCAATCCAGACCTGCTGACGCGGACGGTGGTTGCGGAGGACTTCCGCTCGCCCGAGGCCGATCAGTACAGCCTCGAAATCCAGCGCGAGCTCACGGGCGACACCGTGCTGCGCGTCGGCTACGTCGGCACGCAGGGGAATGGGCTGTTCCAGACGCTCGACGGCAACCCGCGGCAGCCGTTCTGCGGCAACCCGTGCACCACCGGTCCGCGTATCGATCCGGCGCGCGGGGTCATCCGGCTCCGGGCCAATGCCGCCGATTCGAGCTATCACTCGCTGCAGGTGAGCCTCGACAAACGGTTGAGCGGCGGACTGAGCGCGGGCGCCCACTACACCTGGAGCAACTTCATCGACTTCTCCTCCGATACGTTCAACGTGTCGGGCGGTGAGGTCGCCGTCGCGCAGGATTCGTTCAACCTCGCGGACGATCGCGGCCCTTCGTCGTTCGACCGGCCGCACCGGTTCGCGACCAACTTCGTCTGGGAGCTGCCTGTCGCCAGGGATCAGGTCGGCTTCATGGGCCGGGTGCTCGGCGGCTGGATGATCAGCGGCGCGCTGACGTTCCAGAGCGGCTCGCCGTTCACGGCCCTCAATGGGTCCGATCCGACCGGCGCCATCGCCGGCATCGACGGCCTGGTCGGTAATTCCATTCGCCCGAACATCAACACCGATCTCGACACCTCGAACATGACGATCCAGGAGCTGCGCGAGGCCGGCGGCGGGTCGCTGTTCCGGACGCTGTGCGGCATGCCCAGCCCGACCTGCGCCGGCGAGCGCGTCGGCAACGTCGGGCGCAACACGCTGCGCACCGACGGCATCGGCAATCTCGATCTCGGGTTCATCAAGAACACGCGCATCGGGAGTCATTCGCTGCAGTTCCGCATCGAGCTCTACAACGCCACGAACACGCGCAACTTCGGCGTTCCGGAAGGCCGTGTGACGGCCGCGAACTTCCTGAACCAGTGGGGCACCAACGGCGGCGCCCGCACGGTGTGGACGGCGCTCCGGTACGTGTTCTGACCCAAGCCCGCGCACCTGAGCGAGCGCGAAGAGAAAAAACGGCGTGGCTCCGGCCACGCCGTTTTTCGTTTCAGCGGGTGTAACCCTGGACCACGGTATCGGGGTTCGAATCCCTGCCTCCCAGCCAGATCTCCTTCTAAAGCAACAACTTACGGCCGATCGATGTCAGTCTCGAATCCCTGCCGCTGACCCCCGCTATCTCATTGTCGGACCTCAACTCTTGCTCGTCGAGTTTCCAAACCGTCTCCAGGATTTCTCCACGTTCCTGATCGCTACTCCGACCAAGCCGCAGCTTGATCAGGGCGGCCGCGAAGGATTCTCGAGATCAAGACGTCTCGGTCGTGGCGATAGTAAATGAGATAGCTCTCAACGACTCAACACGTCATCTCTACGGGGATGATCGCGAAGGCGGGCCGGCGCCACCCACACCGCCCTGCCCGTGGGCGACGTTCAGCGGCTGAAGCGTGCCGGGTGGATGATGTGAGGCGACGGCGTGTCAGTCAGCTCGAAGGGCGTCAAGCGGGTTGGCACCAGCCGCTCGTCGGGCCGGCAGGATTGCCGCCAGAAGGCTGATCGAGACGAGCACCAGGGCGGTGACGCCGTAGGTCATCGGATCGAACGGGCTCACACCGAGGAACAGCATGCGAAGCGGCCAGGCGACCGCCGCCGCGATCGCGACTCCCAAAAGCGCGCCGGGGACAGCGAGGCGCGCCGCCCGTGCAACGACGTCGTGCAGGATGTCTGCCCGGAGTGCGCCAAGCGCGATCCGGACGCCGAACTCGCGGGTGCGCCGCGAGACGTTGTAGGCGACGACACCGTAAAGACCAATCGAGGCGAGCATCAGCCCGCACGAGCCAAAGATGCCGGTGAGCAGCACACCGATTCGGAACAGGAGCAGCGCCTGCCCCTGCTCCAGGTAGTCGTTCATCGACTGCATCCGATAGATTGGCACTGCCGGGTCGACGCTTCGCATCGCTGCGCGTACCTGACTCGCAAACGCGCCGGGCGCACCGGCCGTCAACACTTCAAGCGTCGCCGCGGACGGTGTGGCTTGCGCGAGCGGCTGGAATAGCATCGCGCGCGGTGCTTCCCAAAGCAGGACGTACTTGCCAGTCTTCGCGATCCCCACAACTTCGGCGTGTGTGCTCGCAAAGGAATCGTTTTCGGAAAGGTTAGCGGTGAACGTTATCCGTCGCCCGACAGCGTCCTCAGCGGGCCACAAGCGCTCCGCGAGCGTTTCGTTGATGATGACGACCGGCGGCGCCTCCGCCGTGTCGCGATCGTCGAACGGACGGCCGGCCAGGATCGGCAGGCGCGCGACGGCGAAGTACTCAGGTGTCACGCTGACGCTAAACGACTCTGGTTGGTCTTCGTGCGCGGACTGAATCACATCGCCGGCGGCGACCGTCGCGATGCCCTGCTCGTAACCAAAGGGAAGGCCCGAAATCCAGGCGACATTTCGCACGCCGGAGACGAGGGCGACACGGTCGATGACGTCCCGGTAGTAGGCGCGGCGCCGATTCTCGTCGTACTCGGACAGCGAGAGATCGACCCTGGCGGTGAGCACGTGATCGGCCTGGAATCCCAAGTCGATGTTGCGCGCCCGCTCGAGCGTCTTCGCAAACAGCCCCCCGACCACGAGCAGGACGATCGAGATCGCGATCTGCGCAACGACCAACAGACTGCGAATCGCACCACGTTCCGATCCCTCGCGCTGCCCGCCCGTCCTGAGCAGCACGTTGACGTCGGCACGCCAGGTATAGAGCGCTGGTGCGAGGCCCGAGATGACGCCGGCGGTGAATGCGACGGCGATGGTGGCGGTGACGACGCGCCAGTCGATACCGAAATCGACACGCAGGGGCAGGTCGAAGGCCAGGCTCGCAAGACCTCGCTCCATGGCCGCAGCGGCGACCACCGTCAACAGGACGGCGGCGGTACCGCCAAGGAGCGCCAACACCACGCTTTCCGTCAACAGTTGCCGGACGATCCGACCGCGCCGCGCCCCGAGCGCCGACCGGAGCCCAATCTCCCGGCCGCGCGAAGAGGCGCGCGCCAGCAGCAGGTTGGCGATGTTCGCGCTGGTGATGCCCAGGAGAAGCGCGGCGAGCAGCGAGAGGTACAGCGGCCGCGACGTGGAACATGGGTCCGTTCTGCGGGAGCGGTCGCGCGAACCTTTCCGGGACCACCAGTAGCGGCGTCCCCTTGTTGGTGGACGGATACTGCCCAGCGAGCACACCTACTTTGGTGGCCAACGCCGCCTTCGCTCGCTCGATTCCAGCGTCGGGCCGCAAACGGCCGATGACCAGGAGTTGATGGAAATCCCGGTTCTCGTACCAGTCCAGCCCGACCGCTTCGTCCCGAAGTTGAATCGTCGATAACGGCAGGAATGCTGACACGCGGATGAGCGACTGGAGGCCGGCAAACCGTTGATTCGTGACCCCGATGACGGTAAAGGGCTGTCCATTCAGGCGGAGGCTCCGGCCAACCACCGTCGCGTCGCCGCCGAATCGTGTTTGCCAGTAATCGTGTGAGAGCACGACGACGGGTGTGCGCGCATCGGCCTCGGTAAACACGCGTCCGGCGGCCGGCCGGACGCCCAGCAGGCTGAAGCCGTTGTCGGTGATCGCTTCCGCGATGATCCGTTCCGCTCCGGTGCCAGCATCCAGCCACAGACTCCGCGGCTGATAGCCCATGAGCCCAGAGAACACGTCGGTGAGTCCGGCGTAGTCCTGCAGGTCGCGATAGGAGATGCCGTGCGGCATCTCGATATGGTGATCGCCGAGCGTGGCAATGGAGACGAGCTCGTTCGGTCGCTCGACCGGGAGCGGACGAAACAGGAACGCGTTGATGATCGTGAAGATGCTCGCACTGGCGCTGATGCCGATCGCCAGGGCCAGCACGGCCCCGGCGGTGAAGCCCGGCGTCCGGCGCAGCGTCCGAAGCGTGTAAGCCAGGTCCTGCCGCAGAATCGCGGCGTGCTGTTGTGGGGCCGTGGTCAGCACGTCGGACACGGTTTCAAACCAGAGGCGCGCGAGCGTGCGGATCGAGCCGTCGCGCCCAGCCCCCTCGCGCTGCGCTCGAAACACCTGTTCCATCTCGCGGCCGTGTTCGTCGCGGAAATCGAATGGCAGGACGCGCAACAGCGCCCGGAAGATCCGGCTTCCCACCGAACGCGGGCCGCGGGTGGGCGCCATCAGCTACGCTCGCTTCGGCCGCAGATTCTTCATCCGGGCCATGTGAACAACGGCTTCGAGCCGCGCCAGCTCGGCCTGCACCACGCGCCGCCCGAGCGGCGTCAGCCGGTAATAGCGGCGGCGCTCGTCGTCGAGGGACGGATCCGGGCGCTCGTCGCTTTCGACAATCAATCCGTCGGCCAGGGCCCGCCTGAGAAGCGTGTACAACGTGCCGGCGCTCAGCCGGACCTCGCCGTCCGTTCGCCTAAGAATTTCCTTGATGATCGCGTAACCGTGCTTGTCGCCGTCGGCGAGTGCCAGCAGCGTATGGAGCAGCGGTGCGGATAATGGCAAGAAATGGTCGATCGATCGCCGGCGGTCGGCCATCGGCACCTCTCTCGGTAACGTTTCGGACGACTATATCGCTGTACGATAGAATTGTCCAGAATGTTCAAAACAGGGCTGAGCCGGTGGTGGCAGCTCTCGAAACTGGCGCCTTCGTGGTTGGCGATAGCGTGAGGATCAATCTTGAGCGTTTATGAGCTGCAAGAGGGACTCGTCCAGGAATGGAGATCCGATAATCGAAACCCAGCCGTAGTCGCGCCCGAATGCGGACGTTCCCGAATCAGGTCGCGGACTAGGAAGCGCGAGGTTGCTCTCAAATGAAGCTGGGGTTCATCGGTCTCGGAACCATGGGACAGCCCATGGCGCTGAACTTGACCCGTGCCCGTCACCCGCTCACGGTCTGGAACCGTTCGCCGCATAAGTGCGTTCCGCTGCGTGACGCGGGAGCAACAATCGTCGATAGCGTTGCGGATGTCTTTCGCCGATCGGACGTCGTCTTTCTGATGCTCGTCGACAGCGCCGCCATCGATCACGTTCTTCGGCGGGGAACTCCATTGTTTGCGGAGATGCTATCGGGCCGAACGGTCGTCAATATGAGTTCCGTCGAACCGGACTATTCGTGCGGACTGGAGAAGGACACCAAGGATGTCGGTGGACGATTCGTCGAGGCCCCGGTTTCCGGGTCGCGCGCACCCGCCGAAAGCGGCCAGCTTGTCGCAATGGTCGCGGGCGACCAATCGGTGGTCGCCGACGCTTCGCCGCTGTTGCGGCTCATGTGCCATGAGGTCGTCTTCTGTGGATCCGCCGGCAGTGCCCTGCGGATGAAGCTTGCCGTCAACATTTTCATGCTCGGGCTGGCAACGGGTCTGGCCGAGGCCGTGCACTTTGCCGATCGCCAGAGGCTGGATCGACAGCTTGTGCAAACGGTGTTGAATGCGAGCGCCATGGCGAGTGCCTTCTCGCGCATGAAGCTGTCCAAGCTGGTGGCCGATGACTACTCGCCACAGGCCCTCGCTCGCGACGGCTGCAACAGCACTCGGTTGATCACGAACGCGGCGCGTGATGCGCACATCGCCACGGGCCTCATGGACGTGTGCCGAGAACCATACGAGGAGACCGTCACACTCGGACACGGCAGCAGTGACATGATTTCCGTCATCCGCGCGATCGAGGCCCGATCGGACAGTCTGGCAGACGGGCGTTAACGTGCCTACCGTCTCCAAACTGATGCAATAACGACGGCTGCTCCTGGCCGGCGCTCGAAGACTGGGCGATGTCCGCCTGCCTGCGCTCGATGGAAGGAGGCCGAGATGCGGCTGATTGGGTGCGATCTGCATGCGGCCCAGCAGACGCTCGCGATCCTGGACCGTGACACGGGCGAGGTGCGGGAAGCCGTCGTACGCCATGACGGGGATCAGGTGCGGACGTTCTACACGAGTCTGCGTCCTCCCGTGCTGGTCGGACTCGAAGCGACGGGCTCGATGTGGTGGTTCCTGCAATTGCTCGAGGAGTCAGGCCTTGCTCCGAGTTCGAATGCCTGCCTCCAAGCCAGCTCATCAGCAAGGCACACCCGTCCCTACTTGGTATGAACGCAAGTCTGGGGCGATTTCTTACGGGCCTTCAGCGACCGGCCACGTGTCGGTCGGTCCGAAAGGGCGTGTTGTCGGCTCTGCGACCTGCCGGACGAGCCCTTCGACGCAGTCGTCTGTTCGGCCGCGCTTCTCTACATGCCCATTCAACGCGCGCTGACCGAATGGCGCCGGCTGCTGAGGCCCGGAGCTGGCCCGTGTGTCTATGGCGTCCGTCGCACCACTGTCTCGGCGCACGTCGCTCGGGCCGGCAAGACCCGTGGGCTGTTGACCGGGGCGCAGGTCGATGAGGCGGTTCGCCTGGATGAGCAGGGATGGTCGCTGCGTGCGGCGGTCTGCACATTGGAAGATCCTTGAAAGAAGTCCCGGCGGCGGTGTCGGATCAGGGCAGAGGTATTCGTAGTAAGGGCGAGCGGCCGCCCACGAGAGGCGCCCCAACTACAGGAGATGATCCGAGATGCAGTACTTCATGTCCGTGATCGCTGACGGCACCGAATTGGCACCTCCGGGCGAGATGGATGCCATCGACGCATTCAATGACAAGCTCAGGGCCGGCGGCTACTGGGTGTACGCCAACGGCCTTGCGGAGCCGAACTCGGCCACCGTCATCGACGGTCGCGGTGAGGAGCCGATCTTCACCGACGGGCCCTTCCTGGAGTCGAAGGAGTTCCTCGCCGGCTTCTGGATCATCGAGGCTCCCAATCTCGACGTGGCGCTGAAGCTCGCCGCCGAGGGGTCGAAAGCCTGCAATCGGAAGCTCGAGCTGCGGCCGTTCCACGTTTTCAGTGAGTAGACAATGATCGACGTTCGGGAGGCGATCGCCCGGGCCCACCAGGAGGAATGGGCGAGGGTGGTCGCGTCACTGACGCGGCGTTTCGGTGACCTCGACATCGCCGAAGAGGCGGCGGCCGAGGCGTTCGCGACCGCCGTCCAGCGGTGGCCGGTCGACGGCGTACCTCCCAACCCCGGCGCCTGGCTGACCACCACCGCCACGCACAAGGCCATCGACCGCATCCGGCGCGAGAACAAGCGCGAGGACAAGCAGAAGGAGGCTCGGATGTTGTACGACGACGACCTGCCCGAGCCTGTCGGCGCCATCGACGACGAGCGGCTGCGGCTGATCTTCACCTGCTGTCACCCTGCGCTCGCGATGCAGACTCGCGTGGCGCTGACGCTGCGCATGGTCGGCGGTCTGACCGTGGCCGAGATCGCCCGTGCCTTCCTGGTGCAGGAGACCGCAATGGGCCAGCGGATCACGCGCGCGAAGGCCAAGATCAAGGCGGCTCGTATCCCCTATCGGGTGCCGTCCGCGGAGGATCTCCCGGCACGCGTCTCCGGCGTACTCGCCGTCCTCTTCCTTGTCTTCAACGAGGGCTATCTGGCGACCGGCCCGGACACCGATCCCCTGCGTCACGACCTGACCGCCGAAGCGATCCGGCTCACTCGCCTGATCCGTGCCCTCATGCCGGATGACGGTGAGGTGGCCGGGCTGCTGGCGCTGATGCTCCTCACCGAGGCGCGCCGCACCGCCCGGATTTCGGCGAGCGGCGAACTGATCGCCTTCGACGAGCAGGACCGTGGGTCCTGGGATGCGGAGCTGGTGGCCGAGGGTCATCGGCTGGTGCGCGAGCGCCTAGCTGCTGCCGCCGCCGGGGTCGCTCCGGGTCGCTACCAGATCCTCGCGGCGATCAACGCCGTGCACACCTCCGCCCGCGACATACGCGACACCGACTGGTCGCAGGTCGTCGCCCTCTACGACCAGCTCGTCCGACTCGACCGCTCGCCGATCGTCGCCATCAACCGGGCCATCGCGGTCGCCGAGCTCGACGGCCCGGAAGTGGCACTGGCGACCGTCGACCGCCTTGAGGACAAGTTGGCCGGATATCACGCCTACCATGCGACCCGCGCCGCCCTGCTGCGCCGGCTGGGCCGCAGTCAGGAGTCGCGCGCAGCGTATGACAAAGCCATCGAGCTGGCGGGCAACACCGCCGAGACCGCCTACCTGACACGGCGCCGCGACCAGCTGGGGTAGCGCCCGCGGATCCGGGCATCGAGAAAGCTGCTCGCAATTGGCACCAGAGCAGAGAGTTGCAGGCCGCCGTCGCATCAAGCTGCCGTGATCAACGAGTTGCGAATTCCGTCCTAGTCACCCAGCCAATCACGTAAGTTCAACTCATTCAGCTCGTGAGGCTCGATCGCGGGCACGAGCAGCCGCGCGAGTTCTTCGGGTTCCAGCGCCAACAGATGTTCGTGGTCTGGGAGGTGCTTCGCGATCGACACTTGCGCAATCCGTGATCTCAGAACGGCGAGCGAGTAACTCGTGCTTCGGCCGCCAGCCGCATCAGACGTATTGCGCGACGGCCGCCGATTCGGGATCAGGGATCAGATGCGGTTGAACTTCGCGATGGCCTTCTGCAGCGATTTGAACTCGCGAATGAACGGAAACATGCCGCGCTCGCGGTCGTCGATGGAGTGGGCCTGCTTGAGAACCTCCGCGGCGCGTTCCTGCGGCACCACGACCACCCCGTCCTCGTCGGCGACGATGATGTCGCCCGGACGGACAGACACGCCCGCGCACTCGACCGGGACGTTCCTGGCGACCGTCGCGTAATGGCCGACGGCCGTGCGCGGCGACTTGGACCGCGCGTAGACGGTCAGGCCCATGCGGCGCAGGTCCCAGAGATCGCGAACCGCGCCATCGAGCACCATCCCGGCCATGCCTCGCTCGACGGCCGCCGTGGCCATGAGATTGCCCATCGCGGCGATGTCCAGCGTGCCTTCCATGACGATGACGCCCACTTCTCCGGGCTTCGCCTCGTCGATCATCTCGACCGAGTGCTTGGTCGCCAGCGCCGGCGTGGCCTGCGCTGCGGCGGCGGGCCTCACGAGCGCAGTCACGGCGCGGCCCACGAGATTCGCTCCGGTCATGAGCTTCATGTCGTAGCGCATCGTGCCGTTCTTGCCCGTGACGAGTTCAACCGCATCCGACACCGATGCCGGATAGGTGCCTTTGAATCCGGCGATCAGCGGGTCGCCTGGAGCCTCCGGGGTCTGCGCCGCGCCGAGCGCGACGATGGCGGCGCCGACGAGCGGCAGGGCAATCACGAGCGACCGAGAAGAACGCCGGATGTTCATCATTTGGCTCCTTTGAGGTATCTCCCGCGGTATCGTAGCGCTCCGCCGCCCCCCGAACCGCTTCGAACAAGCTGAAACGTCAACGGAGGGACCGATGGGATGGCCGAACGTGGTCTTGCTTAATACGTGCCGTTCGCGCCCCACATGGTGGCATCGTTCCTCGGCGCCATGGCGTCTTGCCACGTGTGTGCCTCGGTCCCGGATTTCATGATCCTGGAGTGGCAGACCTACTTCGACACCAACGCCATGTACAAGGAGATCGCTCCATCAGAGTGTCGGAGAAGCCCGGCATCGGCGGGAGATCAACGAGGAGGGCATGCGCAATACGCCACGCCGGGCATGCCGTTCTTCGCCTAGCACAAAATCCTAGTCGGCACGCAGCGCGGTCATCGGATCGATGCGGGTCACGCGTCGCGCCGGAACCAGCGAGGCGGTCAGCGCCGCCGCCACGAGGGCGAGGGCGGCGCCGCCGTAGGTGAGCGGGTCGATCGGTGTGAGCCCATAGAGCATCGACTCGATCAGGCGCGTCGCATAGGAGGCCGTGGCAACTCCGACCACGATCCCGAGGACGACGAGACGCGCCGATTCCCACACCACCATGCCGAGCATCTGCGTTGGCCGGGCACCGACGGCCATGCGCAAGCCAATCTCGCCGGTGCGCCGGAGCACGAGGTGCGAGAGCAGCCCGTAGAGGCCGACGCACGCCAGGACCATCACCACCAGCCCGAACGAACCGGAGAGGCGGGCGAACAGCAGCTCCGGCGCGTGGAGACGATCGAGCTGCGCTTCCTGCGTGCGCAGGTTCAGCACGGGAAGCGCCGGATCGATGTCATGAACGATGCCACGGATGGCCGCAAAGACGGCGCCGGCCTGCTGGGCCGATCGCAGCCGGACCGCGAAACTGGCGTCGCCGTCGAGCCGCTGGAACGCCGGGAAGTAGATCGCCGGCGGCATGTCGCCGCGGATCACGGTGTACTTCGCGTCGGCGGCCACGCCGACGATTTCGACGCGATCGGTCGGAGCCGATCCGACGACGATGGGCTGCCCGAGGGGATTCTGCCCGCCGAAATAGTCGCGGACGAATCTCTGGTTGACGACCGCCACGCGCGGCGCCGTGCGATCGTCGGCGGCCGTGAAGCCACGGCCGGCGAGGATGGGCAGACCGATCGCGCTGAAGAAGCCCGGCGCCAGCCCGTTGGTGTTGACGATGTTCGAGGCCCCGCGAGCGGGCATGTGGCCGGGGACGGTCACACGCTTGTTCTGACGCACGCCAGACAGCAGCGCCACGCTCGAGAACGTCGCTGCCTGCACGTCGGGAATGCCTTCGAGCCGCTCCAGCACGCGTTGCTGGATGCTGGCGGCCTGTTCCGCGGGGTAGCCGGCCGACGTGGCGTCCAGGCGGAAGAGCACGAGCCCGTGATGGTCGAAACCTGTGTGGACGGCCTGCAGGTTCGCGAGCGTGCGCACGAACAAGCCTGTGCTGACCAGCAGCACCAGCGACAGGGCAATCTGGACGATCGTCAACGCCTGCGCGAGACGCGAGCGATAGCCGCCCCCGAGCGCGCGCGCGCCGCTCTGGAACTCGGAGGCGAGATCGACGCGCGCGGTACGCAGGGCTGGCACCAGGCCGAAGACCACGGTGGTGAGGAGCGCCGCGACCAACGTAAACCCGAGCACGCGCACATCGAGCGGCAGGTCGACGAGAGCGCCCGGGCCGAACGGCTGCAGCGCGATCAAGGCGCCTCGCGCCGACCACGCCAGCGCCAGGCCGAGCGCGGCACCGAGCGCCGACAGGAGCAGCGCCTCGACGAGCAGCTGCCGCACGATTCGCCTTCGGCCGGCGCCGAGCGCGAGCCGAAGGGCAATTTCGCGATGGCGACTCGTGCCGCGGGCGAGCAGCAGGTTGGCCACGTTGGCACAGGCCGCCACGAGCACCAGGCTCACCAGGCCCATGAGGATGCGCAATGGTCGCTCGACCTGGCGCCGCACATCGTTCTCACCCTGGGCTCCCGATTCCATGACCAGGGCCGGATCGTCGGGCATCGGATCGCCAGCATTAGTGGCCGTGCGGCCGAGCAGCCATCCTTCTCGCGCCGTGGCCTGGAAGAGCGGCTCGAGCATCGCACGCGCCTGCGCGGGAGTCGCGCCGGGCGAGAGGCGGCCCATGAGCCGAATCCACCAGTAACCCGGCTCGGACCGGCCCGTCCGGTCTGGCTGGAACAGCAAGTAGTGAGAAAGCGGCACGGACACGTCGGGCGACTCTCCCACCTGCAGGGCGCCATCGAATCCGCGCGCGGTCACGCCGACAATCTCGGTGGGAATGCGATTGATTCGAATCGTTCGTCCGACGACCGCCGCATCGCCGGCGAAGCGGCGCTGCCAGAAACGATGGGAGATGACCGCCACCGGTGGCGCGTCCGCGCGGTCGTCGCCGGGCGTGAGCGTGCGGCCGATCGCGGCGGGCACACCCAGCCCGCGGTGGTAGTTTCCGGACACGAGCTGGGCGAACGCGGCGACCTCCGGCACGCCATCCACCATCACGTTGACCTTTGAGAACGGTGCGAAGGCGAACAGCTCGGCGATGGCGCCGCGCTGGGTTCGCAGGCGCTCGAAAGTCAGAAGCGAGAAAGACGTCGACGAATTCCGTCCGGAAACCGGATCGCGCAGACCATTGTTCTCGCCGGCGCGCGACAGCCGGCCTCGTGCTCCCTCGACTGTGCGCAACAGCACGAGCTCGTCCGGGTTCCTCACTGGCAGCGTGCGCAGCAGGAACTCGTTCACGAGGCTGAAGACCGCCGTGTTGGCGCCTATGCCCAAGGCCAGCGACAGCACGGCGACCGCGGTGAACGCGGGATTCTTGAACAGCAGACGCCAGGCCAGCTTCAAGTCGTCCATGAGCACCCCAGGGAAGCCCCTATTTTCGGGCTCCCAATGACGCGAACGCTTGGACGAGCGATCGGGTGGAAGCGTTGCCCGGCGCTTTGGACAGCGCTCGATCGGCGATGATGATTCGGCTATGAGTCCAACGGTCCGACTCGCGAGTCTGGTGCTCGTCGCGGCGTTCTGCGTCGAAGGGGATGAGGCGTCACGGGGCACGTCCGTGCAGTCCCACGGGGCGGGGCCGCTGCCGCAGACGGCCGCACTCGACTGGCCCGAGGAGGATTTGTCGGCGCGCATGATGGATGGCGCGCATCGGTTCGTCGAGCGCCAGATCGCGGAGACGCAGGCACGATCCGGGCGCTTCTGGAACTACGACCGCTCGTCGGCCACTGCCTGGAACGCATCGGTCGAGAACAACCGCGACCGGCTGCGCGAGATCATCGGTGTCGTCGATCCTCGTCTGCCTCCAGCACTGGAGCGTTTCGGCGACGATGACAGTCCGGCGGTCGCGGCGGAGACGAGTCGCTATCGCGTCTACCAGGTTCGTTGGCCGGTCCTCGACGGCGTGTCGTCTGAAGGGCTGCTGGTCGAGCCGGCGACCGGAACGCCCGCCGCCCACATCGTCGCAATTCCGGATGCCGGACAGACTCCCGAGCAGATCCTGGGGCTCGCGCCCGGCCTTCCGCCGGAACGGCAATTCGCGCGGCGGCTCGCCGAGAGCGGCTGCGAGCTGCTCATCCCCGTGCTGATCGGGCGTGAGCTGATTCCGGCGAGCGACCCGCAACTCCAGAAGAGCCAACAGACGTGGCGCGAATGGCTGTATCGCCAGGCGTTCCACATGGGCCGGCACGTCGTCGGCTACGAAGTTCAGAAGGTGCTCGCGGCCGTTGACGGCTTTCGCACGCGTCGCGGCGAAGCCGCGAAAGTGGGCGTCGTCGGGTACGCCGAGGGCGGTCTCGTGGCGTTCTACGCCGCGGCGATCGACCCACGCATAGACGCC
>CAWJAP010000009.1:0-85080 GCA_963840865.1 Vicinamibacterales bacterium | reverse complement strand
ACCGAAGACTGAAGACCGAAGACTGAAGACTGAAGACTGAAGACCGACAGCCCGGAGGCCCGTGATGCGTGACAGCGACCGGCAGGTACGACTCGGTGGCGGACGGCTGTCGCGGCGCGACGCCGCGCGCGTGTTGGCATCGTCGGCGGTCGGCGCCGCCCTGATGTCGAGGGCCACACACGCCGCAGCGCAGTTCGCGCCATCGCGCGATCTCTCCGGCCTCGTGCGGCTGGGCAGCAACGAGAACCCGTTCGGCCTCGGTCCCAAGGCGATCGCCGCCTTCGAGGCGTATCGCCCCGAGGTCAATCGCTACGCGTACAGCGCGAACGCGCGCCTCGCGGACCGCCTCTCGTCCCTCCACGGCATCCCGGGCGATCAGATTCTGATCACACCCGGCTCGGGCGAGGTGCTGCGCGCGTCCACGGTGGCGTTCACGTCGTCGAGCCGCGCGCTGGTCACCGCCTCGCCGACCTTCGAGACGCCGGCAAACGCCGCGCGGTTTACGGGCGCACCGGTTCATGCGGTTGCGGTCGATGCCGACGGCGCACTCGATCTGCCTGCGATGGCGGCAAAAGCCGAGGGTGCCGGTCTCTTCTTCGTTTGTAATCCCAACAACCCGACCGGCGGCGCCCGGACGGCCACCGCGATCGGCGAGTTCGTCACGGCCGTGCGCCGCGTCAATCGGGACGCGGTCATCCTGATTGACGAGGCCTATCACGAGTACGTCGAGCACGCGGGCTACGCCACGTCCATTCCGCTCGTTGCTAAGGACCCGCGGCTGATCGTCTCGCGCACCTTCTCCAAGGTGTTCGGCATGGCGGGGCTCCGTCTGGGATACGTGCTCGGTCAGCGCGACACGATCGACGCCATGCGCCGTATCGTCGGCCAGGGCATGGTCAGCGGTCTGACGGCCGCGACCGGGGTCGCGGGGCTCGACGATGAGACGCACATCCAGGCGCAGCGGAAGCTCAATCACGAGGCGCGCGCGTTCACGCGCCAGGCGTTCGAGACCGCAGGTTACAAGGTGCTGCCGTCGGAGGCGAACTTCCTGATGGTCGACGTCCGGCGCGACGCGCGTCTCTTCCAGGCGCAGTGCTACGAGGCCGGTGTTGCGGTCGCCAGGCCGTTTCCGCCGCTCTCGACGTTCTCGCGCATCTCGATCGGGACACCCGACGAGATGCGGCGGGCGGTGGCCACGATTCTGCCGGTTCTCGGCACCCCCGCATCAGCGGAGGCCAGGAAATCGCGCACAGCGGCGTGCTGGTCGAGTGGCACGCGGGTGTCTGCTGATGTGGGCTTGTCGGAATTGAGAGGGAAACGGCGTCGAGGTGTTTCACCTCACGCGTGAGCCCAGCCACGCATCCCTGAACTGTTTCTGCGCCGGGGTCAGTGTGCCGCCCGTCTGCTCGACGGGAACGAACTCCTGGCGCGGATCGGCGACGAGTGCGATGTCAACCGTCCGCTCGCGGCCGTGACGACGGACCGTGGCGGTGACACGCGCGCCGGGCCGTTTGGTGCTGAGGATCTTCGCGATCGTCTCCACGCTCTTCACGGCCATCCCGTCCAGGGTCGCGATCACGTCGCCCTCGCCCAATCCAGCCCGATAGGCCGGCGTGCCCATCAGCGACGATCCCAGCACGGTCACCCCGCCGTTTGCCGCCCCCATCGGCAGGTCGCCCATCCACGACTGGTCGGCCTGCCGCGCTGCAGGACGAATCCTGCGCGCGCGAGCAGCCGGCCGTAGTCGACGACCTCGTGGCCCTGCACGTAGCGCCGGAAGAAGTCCTCGGCGAACGCCTGGCTTCCGCTGACCCTGGCCAGAACCTCCTGCGCGTCGGCCAGCGTATACGGCGTCGCCACGAGCCCCGGCGCCGACGCCGTGCGTCCGAAGCGCTCCCACAACGCACGCATGTAGTCGTCCATCGACACGCGTCCGTCGGTCAGGTCGCGCAGTGACAGGTCGAGGCCCAGGCCGAGCGCGGCCCCGAACGTGTAATACGAGAGAAAGGTGTTGTTCCAGTTCGTGCGGATCGACCGAGCAGGCCGAGTCGACGAAGGGCGCCAGCCGGCTCATGTCGACCGCCGATCGAAAGCGATGGCCGGGCGCCTGTGCGACCGCGTTGATGGAACCCGCGAACTGTCCGAGCGTGTCCCCGAGCTTCGCAAGCCCCGCGCGCAGCAGCGTCAGCGGGCCGTAATAGCTGGTCACGCCCTCGGCCAGCCACAGCTCGCCCGAGACGTTGGCTTCCTCGAAGTTGAACGGCTCGAGCGATCGGGGACGAATGCGCTCGACGTTCCAGCTGTGAAAGAACTCGTGCGACGCCGTCCCGAGTTGGCGATGCGGGTGTCGGGCCGAGTGCCGACGAGGACGTGACGATCGTGCTGTTGCGGTGCTCCATGCCGTCGCCCGCCGCGCCGGCACGGTAGGTTGCGAGAAACGTGTAGGAGCCCGAGTCGAAGGCAGGCAGTTCGCCGAAAACGGCCTGCTGCTCGCGTACGAGCTTCTCGAGGTCGGCGGCAAAGGCGTCGACCAACGCCTCGCTGCCGTCGTGGTCGAGCGCGAGCCGGATCGTCGCCGGCGCCGCGCCCGCCGGGCGAGGTATCTGAAAGGTCCGCACGACGTGCGGGCCGAACTTGATGGGGCTGTCCATCAGATACTGCAGATTGGGCGCGGTGAAGACCAGTGGATCGGACGTGGTGAAGAGCTGTGTGGCCACGCGCCAGCTCTCGCCCGGCGGCTGCGTCAGCGCCAGCCGCACCGGGCGCGAGTCGAGCCCGCGGGCCCACATGAGCGTGGCCGGCGCGTTGATGTGCGCCTGCGCCGCGTCGAGGCCGAAATACGTGCCATCCACGCGATCGCCGAACACGCGATAGCGGACGCGAACGGTTCCACCGTGACCGCTGACGTTCCATTGATGAAGGTTCGGCTGTACCGGCGCAATCGGGCGATCGCCGGCGCCCGTCACCCTCACGTCGAAAACGTTCTTGGCGAACTCGTGGAGCGCGTAACGTCCGGGCGATGTCCGGCTCATACGCAGTTCGAGCGGATCGGCGGTGACGTCCGTGAACGTCACGTCCACGTCCATCACGTGGTGAACGTAGTCGGGAAACGTCAGGCGGTATTCGGTCGGCGATTCGGCGTAGGCGTGTGAGGCAATGAGAAGAGCGACGGCAGCGAGCGCACCAAAAGACCATGAACGACGAACCATGCTCGACAGTGTACCTGGGCTGCGTGCGGCGCCCGGCTCTGCCGGAATTGCTGCGGACGAGTTCGCTTGCACGTCATGCGTTCGGGCGGGTCCATGTCATTTGTTCCCGCGGCGCGAGTGAGCAGACGAGGTTGGATGGCGTGAAACCATGCGAGGCCATGGGCTAACTGCCTGGCGCGGGCTTTGCCTGAAAGGAGGTTTGGAGGCTATGCATGAGAACGAAGACCTCGTTGGCCGTGCTCATCCTGGCTGGAGCGATCGCCGTCCCGGCGTTTGCGCAGTCCACGGCCCCCAACCCCACGCAACAAGGCGTCACAAGAAGTGACGAGTCCGTGCCGGTGTTCCGGGTCACGGTCGTGGCCCGTACGACGCCGGCCATCAACTACCGCCATCGAGGTGGCGCGACGACGATCGATCTCGAGGGCACGTCGCTGCTGCCGCGGTCGCACGGCGAGGCCAAGGTCGAGAGCAAGCAGGGCTACATCGAGATCGAAGTCGAGTTCGACGAGCTCGAGCCCGCGATGCGGTTCGGGCCCGAGTACCTGACCTACGTGCATGTGGGCGATTACCCCCGAAGGGCGCGCCACGAATCTCGGTGAGGTGCTGCTGAACGGCAGCGAGAGCAAGCTGAACGTCACCTCAGAGCTTCAGATGTTCGGGCTCATCGTCACCGCAGAGCCGTACTTCGCCGTGTCGCAGCCAAGCGACGTCGTGGTGATGGAGAACCGCGTGCGCGAGGACACGCGCGGCAAGGTCGAAGTCGTCGAGGCGCGCTACGAGCTGTTGAAGCGCGGCACGTACCGGATGAGCGCGTCGGAGAGCGCCATCGCCGCGCGCCGGCACGACGACGACGACGATGATCTGCCGCTCGAGCTGCGCGAGGCGCGTAACGCAATCCTGCTGTCGCGGCTGGCGAGCGCCGATCGCTACGCGGCCGACGTGTTCGGGAATGCCGAGCGCCTCCTTGCCGAGGCCGAGCGCGCGCACGAGAAGGAGCGCAGCCGCAAGACCATCGCGATGGTCGCGCGAGAGGCGGTGCAGCGCGCCGAGGACGCGCGTCTCATCGCCATCCAGCGGCAGGACGAGGAGCGTCTCGCGCTCGAGCGAGAGGCTGCGGCGCGGCGCGAGGCGCAGGTCCGGGCCGATCTCCAGTCCGAGGCCGACCGCCGGGCGCGAGCCGAGGCGGATCGTCAGGCCGCCGAGCAGGCGCGCCTCGACGCGGAGCGCGCCACCGAACGGACCAGGCGCGAAGCCGAAATGGCGGCGGAACAGGCTCGCCATAAGGCCGATGAAATCGCGGTGCAGACCGCGCGGGACCGCGCGGCTGCCGATGCCGCCCGGCTCGCGGCCGAGCAGGCGCGCGGGGAAGCCGAAGCCGCGGCCGCGCGGCTGCGGGCGGAGAGGGAAGCGGCCGAAGCGGCGCGCCAGGCAGCGCTCGCCGAATCGGAGCGCTTGCGCCAGCGGGCCGATGCGGCAGAGCGCGATCAGGCCGAGCTGCGCGCGAGGCTGCAGGCGCAGTTGAACAGCATTCTCGAAACGCGTGAAGACGCGCGCGGGCTCATCGTGAGCATGCCCGACGTGCTGTTCGACTTCGACCGCTACTCGCTGCGACCGGGGGCGCGGGAGAAGCTCGCAAAGGTGGCGGGCGTCGTGCTGGCGTATCCGGACCTGCGGCTCGAGATCGAGGGCCACACCGACAGCCTCGGCACCGACGATTACAACCAGCGGCTGTCGGAACGCCGGGCCGACTCGGTCCTGAGCTACCTGCGCGAGCAGGGGATCAACCCCGGCGCGATCGTCGCGCGCGGCTTCGGTGAGGCGCGGCCGATCGTGACCAACGACACGGCGGAAGGCCGTCAGCAGAATCGCCGCGTCGAGCTCGTGGTGTCGGGCGAGTCGATCGGCCTGACGCGCTCGAGCACGCGCCGGTAGCCGAGGGGGTCGGGTGCGATATCCGTCTAAATGTCCTGAATGCCGACGGATGACGCAGGTCGACATTTAGACGGATATCGCACCCGACCCCTCAACCAACGATGAACGTCGGCTGATCGACGCCGAGTGCCTTGAAATACGCGGACAGCTGGCCGCGATGATGCACCTCGTGCTCGATGAAGAGCATGAACATGTCCCAGACCGGCGCTCGCATCGCCAGCAGCGGGTGCTCCATCTCGACGTCGAGGGCGTCGTCGGGAATCGCCGCGAGCTCGCGTTCCGTCTTCGCCTGAATGTCGGCCCAGCGCACCAGGCAGTCGGCCGCGCGCGTGCCCCACTTGTCGTCGTGGGCGCTGGCGAGCATCTCGGGACGTCTCGCCCTGAGCCGCTCCTCGCCAGTGCCGGCGAGCTTGAACGGATCGAAGGGCTCGCCCCGCGAGCCCGCGACGAGCAGCTTGCGCCAGAAGATCTCCGACTGCATGAGGTGACGCACGAGATCGCCGCACGAGAACGCCCGCTCGCCGGGCCGCCAGTCGAAGTGCGCATCCGGAATCGCCGCCACCAGCGTCCGCGTCCCGAGCCGCATCCGCTTGAATCGTTCGAGCAGCAGGGAAGTCGTCATCGGCATCGCACCACCCATCGCACGTCGCACCCATGTCACCATCGCACTCACTGCACCAAGAGCACCCAGAACGCCCGGGGCACCCAGTGCCGGTGCGTCGCGCCGCTACCCCGCCTTGACCCACCGCATCAGCTCGCCGAAGGTGGCCGACTTGCCCTGCATCAGAATACCGACGCGGAAGACACGTCCGGCCGCCCAGACGAGCGCCACCGTCGTGGCGGTGGTCAGCACGAACGACAGCAGGATCTGCCAGGCCGGCGGGCCCGGCTGCAAGGCCAGCCGCAGCGTCATGAGCATCGGCGTGGCGAACGGGATGAGCGACAGCACCGTCGCCATCGTGCTCTCAGGCTGTCTGAGCACCGGCAACCAGACGAACATCGGCAGCATGAAGAGCACCATCACGGGGGTCATCATGCCCTGGGCGTCCTTGAGATCGGTCGACGCCGCGCCGATCGCGATGAAGAGCGATCCATAAATGAGCATGGAGAGCACGAGATAGACCGCGAACCACGCGATCTGCCCGACGCCGACCGCGTCGCCGTAGCCGTTGTAGGCCGCGACGCCGTAAGCCCCCGACACGTAGATGGCCGCCAGCAGCGCGGCCACGCCGATGATCCCCAGCAGCTTCCCCAGCATCAGCTCGAACGGCGTGACCGATCCGAGCAGCACCTCGCTGATCCGCGTCATCTTCTCTTCCATGACGCTGTTGAGGAGCGGCGACGCCGTCGAAATCACGATGGTGAAGATGAGGAACATCATCACCATCGGCGTCACCATCGTCCGGACGATGTCGACGCTCGCGGCATCGAGGATGCGTCCCGATCGATCGCGCCCGAGCAGTCCCAGCGACTCCACGTGAATGCCCTTCAAGAGGCCGATCAGCGTTTCGACGTCCACGTTCGTCGTCTTCAGGCGCTCCACGATCACGAGTCGGGTCACGGCCTGCTCGAGCCACCGGGGCAGATCCTCGAAGGTGGGCGCGCTGGAGTAGTACCGGATGACGGGTTGGTTCTGCAGCAGACCGGCGGGCAGCTCGGCGAAGGCGAAGATCTCCTTGCGCCGGACCCGATCGGAGAGCTCGAGGCGGACCTGTTCGATCGGCCGACCTGCTGGCTGCACCTCGCTCAACAGGTAGTGCGGGCCGGTCATGGCGCCGCTCTCGTCCGTGTTGCTCGCGTTCAGGACCTCGGCCACCTTGGTCAGCATCGGATAAAGGCGCCCGGTCTCGTCGATCACCGCGAGCCTGCGCTGCTCGCGATCGATACGATCGCCCATCACTTTCTGGATGCCAATCGAGACGAACATCAGGATCGGCATCAGCGCCACGCCGACGAGAAACGCTTTACTGCGGACGGCGGTCTGGAACTCCGAGCTGGCGACGGTCAGGATCTTTCGCATCGCGTTACCTGCCTAGGGGCGCAATCGCCGCCGGATCGGCGTCGGGCCGGGCGATGCGAACGAAGATGTCGTGCAATGACGGTCGCGCCACCTCGAAGTGGAAGATCGGTGTGCGCGCCGCCAGCCGCTGCAGGAAGCGCTGGGTGTCTCCCGTGAGCCGCACCTCCTGCAGGTTGCCGAAGTCGCTCACCGATTCGACGTCCTCGAGGCCGCCGAGCGCGGCCGGCCCGCCGCCCGTCTTCACCCGCACCGTGTCGTGGCCGTACCGCGACTGGATCTCGTCGAGCGTGCCGTCGAGCACCTTGCGGCCGCGGAAGATCATGAAGATGCGATCGCACATCCGCTCGGCGACGCCCATGTCGTGGGTGCTGAACACAATCGTCTCGCCGCGTCGGCGCAATTCGAGCACCGCTTCGCGCAACACGTCGGCGTTCACCGGATCGAGCCCCGAGAACGGCTCGTCGAGAATCACGATCTTGGGACGGGAGACCACGCTCGCGATGAACTGCACCTTCTGGGACATCCCCTTCGAAAGCGCGTCCACACGATGGTCGGCCCACTTCGTGAGCTCGAGCCGATCGAGCCAGAACGCCGACTCGCGCTCGATGTCGGCCGCACGCGCGCCTTTGAGGAGGCCGTAGTAGTGCAGCAGCCGGCGGACCTTCATCTTGCGATAGAGGCCGCGTTCCTCGGGCAGGTAGCCGACCTCGTCGCGCGCCGCGCCCGACGCGCTGCGTCCCAACACCCGGATCGCGCCGCGATCGGGCAGCAGGATGTTCATGATCATCCTGAGCGTCGTCGTCTTGCCCGATCCGTTGGGGCCGATGAATCCGTAGATGGAGCCCTCGGGCACGTCGAGCGACAGATTGTCGACGGCGACGTGCGTGCCGAAGGTCTTCGTGACGTCGCGGATCTCGATGGCGGCCATGGCACGGAAGGATACTGCTTCCGTGGCTGGGCGTCTGGGCGGCCTCAGGCCACCGTCTTTACGTCTTCGTCGTGCCCGCCTGGAGGATCGCGTCGACGAACGGGTCTTCGGGGTGCGCGCCGACGAGCTCGACGCTGTCGTTCATGACGATCTTCGGGACGCCGGTGACGCGGTAGCGGCGAATGAGGTCCGGGTACTCGATGGCGGAGACGGCCGTCGCCGTCACCAGCGGGCTTTCGATCGCGATCCGGTGTGCGAGGCTGACCGCCCGCGGGCAGTGCGGTCACGTCGGCGTCGAGAAGACCTGCACGTGAACGGGCGCGGTCAGCGTGGCCAGCCGTTCGCGTGATGCCGGTGTGAGGCCGGAGTCCCCCTGCGACACCGACAGCATGCCTTCGAGCAGTGACGTGAATTCGTAGCCGAGGGGCGCACCGAGCAGCCGCACCCCGTAGTCGACGTACTCCGGAGCTGCCGGCGGCTCACCCGTGCCGCCAGGACGATCCGTGGCGCGTTCGAGCACGAGGCCCGGCGCGCGATCGATCCCGTGCGCTGCGGCGGCCTCACGATCGAGCACCAGGTTGCGTTCTTCGACGGTCAATCGCGAATCCACTTCGGCGAGCTCGCCGAGCAGGCGTCGCGTGTCCTCGCACGTGTCGCAATCGAGCGATTGTCCGTAGTAGACCAGTCGCACGGGCCTCGTCAGGCCGGCGAGCCGCTCGGCGACCTGCGTGCGCTGTGCGTCAGTGAGGAGGGCCATTTCAGAAGGATACAGTCTGGAGCGGCTGGAGCGGCTGGAGGGGATGGCGGCTGTGCGGCTGAACAAGGTTCTCTCGTCACCGATGACCGTCGGGCGCCAGTCCCATCCGCTCCATCCGCTCCAGCGCCCGGTTGCTTGTTTGACAGTTTGTGAAATGTTTCACATAATCTCGCTCCGAGAGCCCGAAGCCTGCTCATCTGCATGGTGCGCGGCTCGGATCGTTCTCTTCAGATTCGGACGGGATCGGTGATATTGTCCCGGCGATTTGTGCCGCGCCGGCCGTGTTCTACGGGTCGCGCGCCGGCCGCTGTCGGCTAGCCGCGATCGCTGAGAGCTATCGGCCCAGCGCCTTCCCTCGGTCAACGCCACCCGAGCCATGAGTCAGATTTTCAGCAAGAGCGCCAATGCGATTGCGCGCCTGACCCTTTGGGGCGGCCTCATCACGGTCGTCTTGCTGCTCTGGGTCATTCTGCTGCTCATGCGGTCGGACTTCGTGACCGGCGCGAACACCAACATCACGCAGCCCGTGCAGTTCAGTCACGCCCACCACGTTGGCGGGCTGGGGATCGACTGCCGCTACTGCCACACGTCGGTCGAGCAGTCGACGTTCGCAAACATCCCGCCGACCAAGACGTGCATGAACTGCCATTCGCAGATCTGGCTCGACAGCCCCTTTCTCGAGCCGGTCCGCGAGAGCTTCCGCACGGGCAAATCGCTCGAATGGGTTCGCGTACACGATCTTCCCGACTTCGTGTACTTCAATCACAGCGTTCACGTGAAGAAGGGCGTGGGGTGCGAGACCTGTCACGGCCGTCTCGACCAGATGGCCGGCATCTACCAGGCCTCGAGCCTGCAGATGGAGTGGTGCATCCAGTGTCACCGCGAGCCCGAACGTCACTTGCGCCCTCGAGCTGCCGTCACCACGATGGGCTACCGGCCGGAGGGCGACCAGGTCGAGATTGGACGGCGTCTCGTGCAGGAGTACGACGTCAAGCGGCTCACCAGTTGCTCGACGTGCCACCGGTAGGGGCACGGCACGCCGTGCCCTTGCTCGTCGGCGGCCCCAACTGTGGTTCGAGGCGGTCGTCGGGCCGCCGCAAGTCGTCAGGGCACGGCATGCCGTGCCCCTACCTGACACCTTGTTATGCGTGACATCGATCTATCAGCCATCCGGGCGAAGCTGGCGGGCCAGCAGGGGCCGGCGTTCTGGCGCAGCCTCGAGGAAGTGGCCCGGACGCCCGAGTTCGAGGAGATGCTCCACCGCGAGTTTCCGGAGGGCGCCTCGGAGCTGAACGACCCCGCCGGGCGGCGCGACTTCCTGCGCCTGATGGGGGCCTCGCTCGCGCTGGCCGGGGCAAGCGCGTGCACGCGGCAGCCGCCCGAGGCCATCGTGCCTTACGTGCAGGCGCCCGAGGAGATCGTCCCCGGCAAGCCGCTCTTCTTCGCCACCGCCATGCCCTTTGGCGGGAGCGCCGTCCCGGTGCTGGTCGAGAGCCACATGGGCCGGCCGACCAAGATCGAGCCGAACCCGGAGCACCCCTACACCCAAGGCGGTACCGGACATCTTCGCGCAGGCCTCGGTGTTGACCCTCTACGATCCCGACAGGTCGCAGACCCTCACGTTCCGCGGTGAAATCCGTCCGTTCTCGGCGTTCCTTGGCGCGATGACCGGCGCCATGGCGGCGCAGCAGACCACCCAGGGGGCCGGCTTCCGGCTCCTCACCGAGACGGTTTCGTCGCCGACGCTGGCCGCGCAGATTGCCGCGCTGCTCAAGAGCCTGCCGCAGGCCAAGTGGATTCAGTTCGACCCGGTCAGCCGCGATTTCGCACGCGTGGGGGCGCGCCAGGCCTTTGGCGAATTCGTCGAACCGCAGTTGCTGATCGAGAAGGCCGACGTCATCCTGTCGCTCGAGAGCGACTTCCTCGACTGCGGGTCGGGCAAGCTCCGGGCGTCGCGCGATTTCGCCGATCGCCGGCGGGTGTCCGGCGGCGTCCCGATGAACCGCCTCTACGTCGTCGAGAGCGTGCCGTCCAACACCGGCTCCAGGGCCGACCACCGGCTGCCGCTCGCCGCTCGCGACATTCCCGCCTTGGCGCGCGCCGTGGCGGCCGGCCTTGGCGTCGCCGGCGTCTCGGGCTCGGCGCCGGGCGCGTCGGCCGCCTTCGTCTCGGCCGTCGTCAAGGATCTGCAGGCGCATCGCGGCCGCTCCCTCGTCGTCGCGGGCGACACGCAGCCGCCGGCGGTGCATGCGCTCGCCCATGCGATGAACGCGGCGCTCGGCAATGCCGGGGCGACGGTCGTCTATACGCCGACACCCGAGGCCGTTCCGACCGAGCAGCTCGCCGCGCTCCGCGAGCTCGTCGCGGACATGAACGCGGGCAAGGTCGAACTGCTCGTGATCATCGACGCGAACCCGGTCTTCACGGCGCCGGCAGACCTCGGCTTCTCGAAGGCGCTCGACAAGGTGGGGGTACGGGTCCACTCGGGGCTGTTCAACGACGAGACCGCCGCCCGCAGTCACTGGCACGTGCCCGCGACGCACTATCTCGAGACCTGGAGCGACGCGCGTGCCGGCGACGGAACCGTCACGATCTGCCAGCCGCTCATCGCGCCACTGTATGAGGTGTGCCGATCGACGCATCACATCCTCTCCGCGCTTCAGAATCAGGCTCAGACCGCCTACGAGATCGTGCGCGCCTTCTGGCAGGCGGCATGGGAAGGCCGTCAATCCGGTCCCTGGGGGCCGCTGACCGATCCCCGCGGACAAGAGTTTGCGAGCTTCGATCACTTCTGGCGGCGCGTCGTTCACGACGGCTTCGTCGCGGGCACGGCGTTTCAGCCGAAGACGGTGACGGCGGCGGCCGCCGCCGGTCAGGACGCCCCGGGCGCGCAAGGGAAGGGTGGCCTCGAGATCACCTTCCGGCCCGACCCGAACATCCTCGACGGGCGCTTCTCGAACAACGGCTGGCTGCAGGAGCTGCCGAAGCCGTTCAACAAGGTCGTCTGGGAGAACGTCGCGTTCGTCAGCCCTCGCCTGGCCGAGAAGCTCGGTCTCACCCAGAACGATCGGGTCATCCACGGCATCGAGGTCGACATCGTCGAAGTGGTGCACGATGGCCACGCCTTGCAGGTACCGGTGTGGATCCTGCCGGGGCAGCCCGACGACTCCGTCAATCTTCAGCTCGGATACGGTCGAACGGCGGCGGGGCGGGTCGGCAACGGCCACGGCTACAACGCGAACTTCTTCCGCTATTCGACGACGCCCTGGGCCCTCGATGGCGTGGAGATTCGGAAGACGGATCGCAAGCACCGGCTGGCGAGCACGCAGGGCCATTTCACGATGGCCGGCCGGAACCTGGTTCGCGTCGCCAGTGCCGAGACCTTCGCGAAGAACCCCGAGGTCTTCGCGCACATGGGCCACACCCCCGCGAAGGACATGACCCTCTACCCGGCGTGGAAGTACGAGGGCTATGCGTGGGGGATGACGATCGACCTGAACGCGTGCACCGGCTGCAACGCGTGCGTCGTCGCCTGTGTGGCCGAGAACAACATCTCGGTCGTCGGCAAACAGCAGGTGCTCAGGGGCCGCGAGATGCACTGGCTCCGCATCGACCGCTACTGGTCGGGCGACATCGACAACCCCGAGATCCATTACCAGCCCGTGCTCTGTCAGCAGTGCGAGAACGCGCCGTGCGAAGTCGTCTGTCCGGTCGCCGCGACCACCCACACGGATGAAGGCCTGAACGACATGGTCTACAACCGCTGTGTGGGCACGCGCTACTGCTCGCACAACTGTCCCTACAAGGTGCGGCGGTTCAACTTTCTGCTCTATGCCGATTGGGACACGCCGACGCTCAAGATGCAGCGCAATCCGGACGTCACCGTTCGGAGCCGCGGCGTGATGGAGAAGTGCACCTATTGCGTGCAGCGCATCAACGCCGCGCGGTCGCAGGCCAAGCTCGAGGAGCGCAAGATTCGCGACGGCGAGATCGTCACCGCCTGTGAGGCCGCCTGCCCGACACGGGCGATCGTCTTCGGCGACATCAACGATCCGGAGAGCCGCGTCGCGAAGGCCAAGGCCGACAAGCGGAACTACGGGCTGCTGGCCGAGCTCAACACGCGGCCGCGGACCAGCTATCTCGCGGCCGTGCGCAATCCGAGCCCCGCGCTCGCGCCGGCCGGCGCCCATGCGGCGCCCGAGCATTCCTGACGGAGGATCGATGTCGAGTCCGCATCATTCGAGCGCGCCGCGTCCGATCCCGGTTCTCGGACCCGGGCACACGTACGGCTCGATCACCGACAAGATCAGCAACATCGTTCTGCACTTCAAGGCCCCCATCCGCTGGTTCCTGGGGTTCCTCCTGGGCTTCACGATGCTCCAGGGGTTGCTGTTCGCCATCTACATGCTGCTCTTCACCGGCGTCGGCGTGTGGGGCATCAACATCCCGGTCGGGTGGGGCTTCGACATCATCAACTTCGTCTGGTGGATCGGCATCGGCCACGCCGGCACGCTCATCTCCGCGATCCTGCTCCTGTTCCGCCAGCAGTGGCGGACGTCGATCAACCGCGCGGCCGAAGCGATGACGCTGTTCGCGGTCGCCTGCGCGCTGCTCTTCCCGATCTTCCACACCGGCCGTCCGTGGCTCGCGGCCTACTGGCTGCTGCCGTACCCGAACACCATGGGCGTCTGGCCGCAGTTCCGCAGCCCGCTGATCTGGGACGTGTTCGCCGTTTCCACCTACGGGACCGTGTCGGCCCTGTTCTGGTTCACCGGTCTCATCCCCGACCTCGCCACCTTCCGCGACAAGTCGAAGACCGCGATCGGCCGCCGGATCTACGGCATTCTCGCGATGGGCTGGCGCGGCTCGGCGAAGCACTGGCAGATCTACGAGACCGCGTATCTCATCCTCGCGGGACTTTCGACGCCGCTGGTCCTCTCCGTCCACACGGTGGTGAGCTTCGACTTCGCGGTCTCGCTCCTGCCCGGCTGGCACGCGACGATCTTCCCGCCCTACTTCGTCGCCGGCGCCATCTACTCGGGCTTTGCGATGGTGCTGACGCTGCTCATCCCGATGCGCAGCATCTACGGCCTGCAGGACATGATCACGCTCCGCCATCTCGACAACATGGCGAAGGTGATGCTGCTCACCGGCCTCATCGTGTTCTACGGCTACATGATGGAGGCCTTCTTCGCGTGGTACAGCGCGAACGAGTTCGAGAAGTTCATGATCGTCAACCGGACGACGGGGCCTTACTGGTAAATGTACTGGGCCCTCCTCTTCTGCAACGGGCTGATGCCGCAGTTGCTGTGGATCCGGAAGATCCGCCTGAACCCGGTGCCGCTGTTCGTCATCTCGATCATCGTGAACATCGGCATGTGGCTCGAGCGCTACGTGATCATCGCCACGAGCCTTCACCGCGACTTCCTGCCCTCGTCGTGGGGCATGTATCAAGGGACGCGCTGGGACTGGTCCTTCTATATCGGCACGCTCGGCCTGTTCCTGACGGCGTTCTATCTGTTCATCCGCGTGCTCCCGATGATTGCGATGTTCGAGATGCGCATGCTGCTGCCGGGATCGCATCCCCACAAGGAAGCCCTCGAGAAGGCGGGTGTACACGAATTGGATATGAGCGAAGCCGGGCCCGCGCCCCTCGAGGAAGAGGGGGCGTAAGGCTCCGGGCTAGGGTCGCACCATGGCTGAGACTGAAAGGCTCTACGGTCTGATGGCGGAGTTCGCGACGCCGGATGCCCTCGTCCTGGCGGCGGGGCAGGTGCATCGCGAGGGCTACACGCACATCGACGCGCTCACCCCGATGCCGGTGGAGGGCCTCGCCGAGATCATGGGGTTCCACGATCGCCGCATTCAGAAGCTGATTCTGTGCGGCGGGATTCTCGGCTGCCTGGGAGGCCTGGGCCTCCAGCTGCATGTCAACCTGCTCGAGAAGAACCTGACCCTCGCGGGCATCTATCTGACGGGATATCCCCTCAACATCGGCGGCCGGCCGCTCATCAGCCTCCCGTCGTTCATCGTGCCCGCGTTCGAGACCACGATTCTGCTGGCAGCGCTGACGGCGGTCCTCGGCACGATCGCGCTGTGCGGGCTGCCGATGCCCTACCACCCGGTCTTCAACGTCAAGCGGTTCCGCGAGCGCGGGTCGACCGACGGCCTGTTCCTCTGTATCGAGGCGACCGATCCGAAGTTCGACCCGGCACGAACACGGGAACTGCTCGCCAGTCTCGGCGCGCGGGGGGTTTACGATGTGGAGAAGTAAGGCTCGTGCCTTGTACTTTGTGCCTTTTCTCCTCTTGTCGGCAGCCGGCGCTGCCGGCTGCCGACAAGACATGCACGACGGGCCCCGCTACAACCCGCTCCAGCAGAGCGACTTCTTTCCCGACAAGCGCGCCTCCCGCCCGCTCGTCGAGGGCACGGTGGCCCGCGGTTATCTGCGCGACAACGAGGCGCTTTACACCGGCAAGCTCGGAGGTGCGCCGCTCGAGCGCATTCCGATGCCGGTGACGCGCCAGTTCATCGAGCGCGGGCGCGATCGCTTCAACGTCTATTGCACGCCGTGCCACGGGATCGCCGGCGAGGGCAACGGCATGATCGTGCAGCGCGGCTACAAGCAGCCGCCGTCGTTCCACGATCCGCGCCTGCGCAACGAGAAAGCGGGGTATTTCTTCGACGTGATGACCAAGGGCTTCGGTCAGATGCCGGACTACGCGGCGCAGGTCGATGTCACCGATCGCTGGGCGATCGTCGCCTACATCCGCGCGCTGCAATTGAGCCAGAACGCGCCGGCCGCCGAGCTGTCCGAGGCCGACCGCGCCAAGGTGGAGCGTGGATCCGCCGCCGCGGCTCACGGCCCCTCGGAAGGAGCGCCGAAGCATGACTGAGTACCGCGCCGCCGACCTCCAGGCTCCACCGCAGGTCGATCGCCTCCAGCGCACGGCGCTCATCGTCGGCGTGATCGGCCTCGCGCTGGCCGCCTTCGGCTGGGTCGTGAACCCGCAGCAGTTCCTGAAGTCGTACTTGCTGGCGTTCGTCTACGTGGTTGCCATTCCACTGGGCTCGCTGGCCTGGATGATGATCCATCACCTGTCGGGCGGCGGCTGGGGAATGCCGACACGACGGATCTTCGAGGCGTCGGCCCGGACGCTGCCGTTCATGGCGGTCCTGTTCGTACCGATTGCGCTCGGCCTGCATCAGATCTTCGAGTGGACGCACACCGAAATGGTCCTGGCCGATCCGATCCTGCGGCAGAAGATGCCGTATCTGAACATCCCGTTCTTCCTCGCTCGGACGGCCATCTACTTCGCCGTGTGGTCGGGCCTCGCCTACCTGCTCTCGGGCTGGTCGCGCGCACAGGATGCGGGCTACGTCACGGGATCCGAGCGGAAGTTCCGGCTGGTGAGCGGTCCCGGCATCATCCTCTACGCGGCCTGTGCCACCTTCGCGTCGGTCGACTGGATCATGTCGCTCGACCCGCACTGGTTCTCGACGATCTTCGGCCTGCTCTTCATGATCCAGCACGGCATGGGTGCCATCGCCTTCACCATCCTGATGCTGGCACTGCTCATCCGCACCGAGCCGATGTCGAAGGTGATCAAGCCGATCAACGTGCACGATTGCGCGAAGCTGATGCTCGCGTTCGTGATGATCTGGGCGTACTTCAACTTCTCGCAGTTCCTGATCATCTGGTCGGCGAACCTGCCCGAGGAGATTCCCTGGTACAAGTCCCGGCTCAATCATGGCTGGGAGTGGGTGAGCCTGGGCGTGCTCGTCGGCCAGTTCTTCCTGCCGTTCTTCCTGCTGCTCTCGCGGGATATCAAGCGCCATGCCTCGAAGGTCGCCTACGTCGCCGCCTTCGTGCTCGTGATGCGCTACGTCGACTTCTACTGGAACCTGATGCCGACCCCGTCGATGGATCGCGAGTCGCCGATGATCCACTGGATCGATCTCGCGACCGTGATTGGCCTCGGCGGCCTGTGGCTGTGGCTGTTCGCGTGGCAGTATCGCGGCCGGCCGCTCCTCCCCGTCGGCGATCCGTATCTGCAGGAGGCGCTCTCGAGCCATGGCGCACACTGACCACGCTCACGGCGCACACGATCCCGCCAATGCGGCAGCGGTGCACCACGAGATCACCGACATTCCGCTCACCGGCACGACGCGGGTGGCGATCCTGTCGCTGGTGATCATCGGGATCATCATGGCGGTGATGTACGGCCTGTGGGGATTCTTCGCGTCGCGCGTGCAGCAGCAGGACACGCCGCCGCCGCCGATGGCCGACGCCGCGTACGGCGCGCGCGTTCCCGCGCTTCCGCGCCTCCAGAGCAGGCCGGCAAGTGATCTCGGAGCCTATCGACGAACGCAGCAGGAGAAACTGGCGAGCTACGGCTGGGTGGACAAGAACGCGGGCATCGCCCGCATTCCGGTCGACCGCGCCATCGAGATCCTGGCCGAGCGCGCCAACACGATCGCCGATCCGCAGTTGGCGACCACGCCGCCGGCGGCTCCTCAGCCGTCCGCGCCGCCCGCGGCTTCGCCGCCGCGCCGCCCGTGCCGAAGCCCGCGAGAAGCCCGCAGCGCACTGACGATGACGAAACGCGCTACTCACAATCGGTCCCCGCTCCCCCAAGGAGGAGAGGGGAGGGTGAGGGGGATGATTCTGATCCTCTCCCTCCTGTTCGTGACCGCCGATGCCGCCGCGCAGGGAGGCCCCCGTCTCGACGGCGGGTTGCCCGCCGGTGAGTCGCCGAGGATCCTCGACCGGGTTCAGGTGGACCAGCGGATGGACGGCCGGGTCCCGCTCGCGTTGCCCTTCCGCGACGAGTCGGGCCGCGAGGTCCGGCTCGGCGACTTCTTCAATCACGGCCGCCCGGTCATCCTCGTGCCGGTCTACTACGAATGTCCGATGCTGTGCACGCAGGTCCTGAACGGGCTCGTCACCGCCCTCGGGGTCGTCACGCTCAATCCCGGCAAGGAGTTCGACATCGTCGCCGTGAGCTTCGATCCGCGCGAGCCGGCGGGACTGGCGCGCGACAAGAAGGCGGCCTACATCAAGCGCTACGACCGGCCGGGCACCGAGAGCGGCTGGCACTTCCTCACCGGCGATGAAGAGTCGATTGCGCCGCTCATGGCGTCGCTCGGCTACCAGTACGCCTACGACCCGGCGATCGACCAGTACGCGCATGCGGCGGCGCTCGTCGTGTTGACGCCGGAGGGCCGCATCTCCCGTTACTTTCTGGGCATCGAATTCTCGGCGCGCGACCTGCGGTTCGGGCTGATCGAGGCGTCGGCGGGGCGCATCGGCTCGGCAATCGAGCGGGCCGTCATCACCTGGTGCTATCACTACGATCCGAACACCGGCAAGTACGGGCTCGTCGTCATGCGCCTGGTGCAGGCCGGCGGCATCCTGACCGTCCTCGCGCTCATCGTGTTCTGGACGGTCATGTGGCGGCGGGAGCACGCAGACGGACGCCGGCAGGCGCTCACGTCGGGCACGAACTAGTATGCAGTTCAACATCCCCTTCTTCCCGCCGCAGGCCTCCACCGGCGCCGCCAGCGTCGACATGCTCTACTTCTTCTTCGTGTCGGTGACGGCGTTCTTCTCGCTGCTCATTGCCATGTGCGTCGTCACGTTCGCGGTCCGCTATCACCGCCGCGCGCCGGACGAAGTGGGGGCGCCGATTCATGGCTCGCTCATCCTCGAGCTGACGTGGACCTTCATCCCGCTCGCCATCGCGCTGGTGATGTTCGTCTGGTCGAGCCACGTCTACTTCGAGCTCACGACCCCGCCCAGCAACGCCATGGAGATCTACATCGTCGGCAAGCGCTGGATGTGGAAGGCGCAGCACATCAGCGGGCAGCGCGAGATCAACGAGCTGCACGTCCCGGTCGGGCAGCCGGTGAAGCTCATCATCGGTTCAGAGGACGTGCTCCACAGCTACTACATCCCGGCGTTCCGCGTGAAGATGGACGCCGTGCCGGGCCGCTACACCAGCATGTGGTTCGAGGCGAGCAAGCCGGGCACCTACAGCCTCTTCTGCGCCGAGTTCTGCGGCATGAACCACTCGCAGATGATCGGGAGGATCGTCGTGTTGACGCCCGCCGAGTTCCAGGTGTGGCTCGGCGGCGGCCGCCCGACCGGGTCGCTCGCCGATGCCGGGCTGAAGCTGTTCAACGAGCGCGGGTGTGCCACCTGTCACATGGAGGCGAATCAGGGTCGCGGCCCGACGCTCAACGGCGTCTTCGGATCGACGGTCAAGCTCGCGAGCGGTGAGACGGTGACCGCCGACGAGGCGTACCTGCGGGAATCGATCCTGAATCCGACGGCCAAGCTCGTGTACGGCTACCCGCCGCTCATGCCGCCGTTCCAGGGGATGTTGACCGAGGAGCAGATCCAGCAGCTCGTCGCCTACATCAAGTCGCTGAGCGGGACGCCCGCCGGCGCAACGCCGACCAAGGCCGCCTCGGCGGCGGCGGCGACTTCGGGAACGAATTAGGCGGGTAAAGGACGGATCATGGAAGCCTCGATCACACGGCGAACGAACTACCTCAACGCCACGCACGGTCTGGCGTCGTGGCTGCTGACGAAGGATCACAAGCGCATCGCGCTGCTCTACGTCATCGGCGTGTCGTTCTTCTTCCTCGTCGGCGGCCTCTTCGCGACCGTCCTGCGGATGGAGCTTCTGACGCCGCAGGCCGATTTCGTCTCGAACGAGGTCTACAACAAGCTGTTCACGCACCATGGCGTGATCATGGTGTTCTTCTTCCTCATCCCGTCCATCCCTGCGACGCTCGGCAACTTCCTCGTGCCGATGATGATCGGCGCCAAGGACCTCGCGTTCCCGCGGATCAACCTCCTCAGCTGGTACATCTACATGGTCGGCGGCCTGTTCGCGTTCGGCGCGATGGTGATGGGCGGCGTCGACACGGGCTGGACCTTCTACACGCCTTACAGCACGGCGGCCTCGAACGGCCACGTCGTCTTGACCGGGATCGGCATCTTCATCTCGGGGTTCTCGTCGATCCTGACCGGTTTCAACTTCATCATCACCATCCACACCATGCGCGCGCCGGGGATGACCTGGCTGCGGATGCCGCTCTTCCTCTGGGCGCACTACGCCACGAGCCTCATCATGATCATGGGGACGCCGGTGATTGCGGTCACCCTGCTGATGCTCCTGCTCGAGCGCGGCCTGGGATTCGCGATCTTCGATCCCGCGCGCGGCGGCGACCCGGTGCTGTTCCAGCATCTGTTCTGGTTCTACTCGCACCCGGCCGTCTACATCATGGTGCTGCCCGGAATGGGGGTCATCAGCGAGCTCATCGCCGCGTTCAGCCGGAAGCCGGTCTTCGGCTATTCCTTCGTGGCCTTCTCGAGCCTGGGGATCGCCTTCGTCGGGTTCCTGGTGTGGGGCCACCACATGTTCACGAGCAGCCAGTCGGTGTACGCGTCGCTGGTCTTCTCGTTCATCAGCTACCTCGTCGCGATCCCGTCGGCGATCAAGGTGTTCAACTGGACGGCGACGCTCTACAAGGGCTCGGTCTCCTGGGATTCGCCGATGCTCTACGCGATCGGCTTCATCGGCCTGTTCACGATTGGCGGGCTGACGGGCCTGATTCTCGCGGCGATGGGCCTCGACCTTCACATGCACGACACCTACTTCGTGGTGGCGCACTTCCACTACATCATGGTCGGCGGCACGCTGGCCGCGTATCTTGGCGGACTGCACTACTGGTGGCCGAAGATCACCGGCAAGCTCTATTTCGAGCCGTTTGCCAAGTTCTCGGCGCTCGTGGTCTTCGTCGGCTTCAACCTGACGTTCTTCCCGCAGTTCATCCTCGGTTATCTCGGCATGCCGCGACGGTACGCCAGCTATCCCGAGCCCGGCTGGCAGGTGCTCAACGTGCTCTCGACGGCGGGTGCCTCGATTCTCGCCGTGGGCTTCATCCTGCCGGCCTTTTACCTCACCTATTCATGGTTCAGAGGGCCCGATGCCGGGGACAATCCGTGGGGCGTGAAGGGGCTGGAGTGGGAGACGTCGTCGCCGCCGCCGACCGAGAACTTCCGCGAGACCCCGGTCGTCACGACGCCCGCCTACGCGTACACGCGAGAGGAGATTCACGTTGTCTGACGCCTCCATCGCCGAGGTCCCCGCGGGGCACGCGCACCATCACCCGCGCCTCCAGCACCACTTCGACTCGCTCGAGCAGCAGCAGTACGCTTCGACGTTCGGGATGTGGGTGTTCCTGGTCACCGAAGTGCTGTTCTTCGGCGGCCTGTTCATGGCCTACATCCTGTACCGTGTCTGGTATCCCGGCATGTTCGTGGCCGCCAGCCACGAGCTGAGCATTCCCTGGGGCGCCTTCAACACCGCCGTTCTCATCGCCAGCTCGCTGACGATGGCCTATGCGGTCAATTCGGCGCAGATCGGCGCGCCGCCACGAACCCAGATCTCCTGGCTCGTGGCGACGATGTTCCTCGGCACCGTGTTCCTCGGCGTGAAGGTCATCGAATACACCGACAAGATCAACCACCACCTCGTTCCCGGGCCGAACTTCCACTTCCCCAACCCGGCGTATCAGGACACGGCCCAGATCTACTACTCGCTGTACTTCGGGCTCACCGGCCTGCACGCCAGCCACATGATCATCGGCCTCGGCATCATGTCGGTCATCGTGTGGATGGCGGCGAAGGGACAGTTCTCCAAGGAGTGGTACACACCGGTCGAGATCACGGGGCTCTACTGGCACTTCGTCGATCTGGTGTGGATCTTCCTGTTCCCGCTGCTCTATCTCATCGGAGGCGCCCACTGAGGCGGGCGGATCCTGAACCTTCGGACCCTGGACCGTCGGACCCTCGGACGTTGGACCTCCGCACCTTCGGACCAGCAATCTGAACTCCATGTCCCACATTGCTTCAAAGTCCAGCTACTTCATGGTGTTCCTGGCGCTGATGGCGGGAACGGCCATCACCGTGGTGGTCACCTACGTCGACCTGGGATTCATGAACCTCACGGTCGCCATGGCCATCGCGATCACGAAGGCCATGCTCGTCATCCTGTACTTCATGCACCTGAAGTACAGCCCGAAGCTGTTCAAGGTCACGTTCGGCGCCGCTTTCTTTTTCTTCCTGATTCTCGTGGTGATCACGCTGAGTGACTACCTGACGCGCCCGCAACTGGGCATGCCGACGTTCCCGCCGTCTGGTATCGGCTGATCCGCGAACCGTAGATGTCCATGAAGCAGACGAAACAACGCACGTGGCTCATGGGCGCGCTCGCGCTCGTAGCCGTTGCAGCCGGCGTGTGGTTTTTCTGGGCGAGGCGCGACCCGTCGGTGGTCTTCGACCTGGTCGAGGCGTTCCGCGGCGCTGAGAAACGGACCAATGTCGGCAGTCTCGAGGCGGCGTTTGCGATGGACCCGCAGACGGTCAAAGGCGTGCGCCGTCAGTCCATCTACATGCATCCGCACAGCAGGGTGACGTATCGGGCCGTCGAGATCCCCAAGGGGGCCCGGCTGCGTGCGTGGCTGGCGGTGAAGGAAGAGGTGTGGGACAAGGGCACCGACGGCGTCTACTTCCGCATCGGCGTCTCGTCGAAGGGCGTGTACACGGACCACATCAAGCGCCACGTCGACCCGTATCACGTTCCCGCCGACAAGGATTGGGTTCCCGTCGACGTCGATCTCGCGCAGTACGCCGGACAAGCGGTGGACATCATCATCAACACCGAGCCCAGCGCCCCCGGGGTTACCCCGCACTACATGTTCGACTTCGCCATCGTCGGGGCCCCCGCCGTCTACGCGCCGCCAGGCACGACCTGATCCGTCAGTCCTCGCGAAGCGCGGTCGTCGGGTCGACCCGTGCGCCGCGCCGGGCTGGAAGGTAGCTCGCGGCCAGCGTCGACGCGAGCAGCACCATTGCCACGACGGTGAAGGTCGTCACGTCGCGCGGCGGAACGTCGACCAGCTGGCTGCGTAACAGATCGACGAGCAGCGCCGCAGCCATCGTACCGGCCGCGAGACCAGTCGCGGCGAGCAGCCCTCCGCCGATCACGACCCGCCGCAGCAGCTCGCGCGGTGTGGCGCCGAGCGCGAGCCGGATGCCGAACTCGCGCATCCGCCGCTCGACGCCGAACGAGACCACGCCGTAGACCCCCGCGATGGCCAGCACCAGGCCGAGCCCGGCGAAGGCGATCATCAACATCGTGTTGAAGCGCGGGGAAGCCGTCGACGTGCTGATGAGACTCTCCATGGATCGCGGCGTCGAGATGGCGACGTTCGGGTCGAGCTCGAGGAGCCGCGCCCGGACGAGGGGAACGAGCACCGCAGCATCCCCGCTCGTACGAACCACGATCGAAAGATTCCGGCGCAGGCGATTGAGCGTGTCGCCCCACGTCGCCTGGGAGTGCACCCAATACATCTCGGGTTGCGGCGGCGCCAGCAACCCGCTGTGGCGGACGTCTGCCACGACGCCCACGACCGTCATCCAGGGGATTTGCGGGTTGTCGCCGGCCTGGCGCAGCCGTTGTCCCAGCGGATCCCGGCTTTTCAGGAAACGCGAGGCGAACGCCTCGTTCACGACGACCGCCGCCGGCCGGCCGGCCAGATCGTCGTCGCTGAACTCGCGCCCCCGCTTGATCGCGACGCCCAGCGCCGCCATGTAGCCAGGAGTGATCAGCCGGTAATCGCTGACCGGTGAATCGCTCGTGTCCGAGGCGACGCCCTCGCGAATGAATGGACGCACGCTGTTCATCGCCGTGAAGGGCAGCGCGTGCGTGGCCCCTACCGCGACGACACCCGGTAGTCCCGCAAGGCGTTCGCGGAGTTGATCGACGTAGCGGTTCACGTCCTCGGGCCGTGGATATGCCGCCTGCGGAACAGAGAGCTGGAACGTCAAAACACCAGCGGGCGTAAAGCCGGGATCGCGTGCGGTGATGTGCAGAAAGCTCCGCATGAGGAGCCCTGCGCCAACCAGGAGCACGAACGACAGCGCGATTTCGACGACGACGAGCGCCGACCCGGCGCGCAGGCGTGAGATCGATTGGGTCGTCGAGCGCGCGCCGCCCCTGAGCGTCTGATCGAGTGTGACGCGCGTGGCGGCTCGCAGGCCCGGCAGCAGACCGAAGATCACCGCCGCCGACAGAACCAGGACCGCGCCCGCCGCGAGCACGCGTCCGTCCACGTCGATTTCGTGGACGCGCGGCAGCCCGGAGGGCGTCAGCGCGAGCAGGGCATCACGGCCCCACACGGCGACGAACAGGCCGAGCAGGCCGCCAGCCGCTGCCAGGACCAGGCTCTCGACGAGCAGTTGCCGGGTCAGACGCCACCGGCTGGCGCCGAGCGCCGCTCGAATGGCCATCTCGCGGCCGCGGGCGAGGGCACGCACCGACTGGAGATTGGCGACGTTGACGCACGCGATGAGCAGCAGCAGCGCCGCCGCGCCGAGCAGAATGTAGAGCGCCCGCCGTACCCCGCGACCGACCGTTGCCTCCTCGAGCATGACCAGGTTCACGCCCCACCCGGCGTTGAACGCGGGATAGGCCGAGGCGAGCCTACCGCCCACCAGGTTCATCTCGCGGCCGGCCGACTCGATCGTCTGGCCATCGGCCAGCCGTCCGACCACGAGCAACCCGCGCCCACCTCGCTCTCCGGAATGCCGGTCGATTGTGAGCGGCCGCCACACGTCCATCGCGGGAGCGCCGAAATCCGCCGGCATCACCCCGACGATTTCGGCCGCGACGCCGTCCACCTCGAGGCGCTGTCCGACGATGTCCTCCCTGCCGCCGAAGCGCCGGTGCCAGAGCCCGTGGCTGATCACCACGACTGGCGCCGCGCCCGGTGCATCGTCTCCCGACTGGAACACCCGCCCGAGCGCGGCTGGCACGCGGAGCACGCGGAAGTACTCCGCCGTGGCCGACGTGCTCGGCACCTGTTCCGGTCCGCCGGTGCCCGTGAGCGTCGATCTCCCCTGAGAGACGGCGGTCATCGAGTCGAACGACCGGGACTCGCGGGCCCAGTCCGCGAAGTTGCCCGGCGCCACGCTGAAAGTGGTCCAGCCCTTGGCGCGGTTGCTCTCGAAGACGAGGACGAGCCGATCGCTGTCGGGAAACGGGAGCGATCGCAGCACGAGGGCATTCACCACGCTGAACACCGCCGTGGTCGCGCCCAAGCCGAGCGCGAGCGTGAGGACGGCCACGGCCGCAAACGTGGGCTGGCGGTGCAGGGAGCGGATGGCTTGCTGCAGATCGCGACCGAGTCCGGTCATGCGCGGGACCTCCTGGCGCTCCGGCCCGAGCGAGAAGTCTGCCAACTCGCGAGATCGCCAAAAACGCGGATTTCGTCGGAGCGATGGTGTATGGCCTGGACGCGATCTGTCCGGATGTGGGACCGGCGTTGTGCGTCCGCGCGATATTCAGCGATTGGGGTCGGGTGCTATTTCCATGTAATGTCCTTAGCCAGAGGCGGTGAAATAGCACCCGACCCCATGGCCTCTAGGCGCCGTCGATATCGATGCACATCCGCCTGAACTGTTTCGCGCTGATAGCCGTGACCTTCGGGGCATCCGCCCTCGATACGCCAGCGTTCCCCGAGCCGCAGGCGACTTCCCAGATCGTCAGGCCGCCCGGAGAACCCGGAGGAACGGGTGAACGGGTCGAGACGTCGTATGCGTCCCTCCATCTCCATCCCTGGACGAGTGACGCAAAGGGTCGAGTCGAGTTGCGCTTCCAGGTGGAGCCGGCCCCGGGGATCCGCATCTACGCGCCCGGGCAGAAGGGCTACGAGCCCGTTTCGCTGACCTTTCATCCGGGCGACGGAGTCAAAGCCGGCCGGTTGGAGATGCCCGCGCCCGAGCCCTACATGTTCGAGCCGACGGCCGAGAAACTGCTCGTGTACAAGCAGCCTTTCGTAGCCGTGCAACACGCGACGCTCGATACGGGGGCGGGCGCCTGGCGCTCGGGACGCATCCGCGCCACGCTGCGATATCAGGCGTGCGACGAGGCGCTGTGCTACAAACCCGAGAGCGTTCTCCTGATCTGGGAGCGCAGCGTCAAGCCGCCCGGAAAGCCGGTACGGGATCCCTGACGGTCTCGCATCTCGTGGGCTCCACCACGAGGTGTTCCGTCGACCGAAGATCTATTTCGC
The DNA here is from genome assembly GCA_963840865.1 of Vicinamibacterales bacterium. Classification (GTDB taxonomy): domain Bacteria; phylum Acidobacteriota; class Vicinamibacteria; order Vicinamibacterales; family Vicinamibacteraceae; genus CAWJAP01. Next base: position 59,083 of record CAWJAP010000009.1, on the reverse strand, counting down.
GTCGCCCGCCGCGAGCATCGCCGCGAGCTGATGCAGGAACAGACCGACGTCGGTGACGAGGCCGATCGTCTGACTCGATCCGCGATCGGCGAGCTTGGTGACGACCGCCGGGTTGATGTCGACGCAGATGACGCGCACCCACGCCGGCAGCATGTTGCCGACGCCGATGCCGTGCAGCATCGTCGACAGCATGACGACGAGCTTCGCATCGGCCAGCACTTCGGCGTAGCGTTCCTGGGCCGCCACCAGATCCATCTCGGTATCGACGATCGGTCCATCGTCCCGGATGCTGCCCGCGAGCACGTATTCGACGCCGTGCGTGACGAGCTCGTACATGATTCCCGATCGCAGCACGCCGCTGTCGACGGCCGCCTTGATGCCGCCTGCGCGATTGATCGTGTTGATCGCCCGCATGTGATTGCGGTGACCCTCCTGGACCAGCGCGCCCGCTTCGAGGTCGACGCCGAGCGAGGTGCCGAACAGCGCGTGCTCGACGTCGTGGACGGCGAGCGCGTTACCCGAGAGCACCGCGTGGACGTAGCCGCGTCGGACGATGTCGGCAAAGTACGCCGATCCACCGGTATGGACCGCGACCGGTCCCATCACGAAGACAATCTTCCCGCCACTGCGGATTTCGCGCATCATCGCGGCGATCTTCGCGATGCTCACCTCGACGCGCCGCTCCGACGAGATCTCGTTCGTCATGAACGCGAACCCGTGGCGGTCGCGCTCCTTGAATTCGGGGACGATGCGGATGCCGTCGTTGCCGACGACGACCCGGTCGCCGGCGCGGATGTCGCGGAGCTTGCGGCAGGTCGCGTGGCCGTCGGCCACGATCACGACCGCGTCCATGCGCTGGCGCTCGACTTCGATCCACGTGCCCTGATGCCGCACGAACGTCCGATGGTTGGTCGTCGAGTAGAAATCTTCGGGCGCGCAGCCGTCCTTGTCCGCAGACCGTACGCTCGCATCACGTTCCGCCTGCGGGTGGCATCCCAGCGTGATGAGCTCTTCGAGCACGCTGGAGAGGCGCGCGGCGTCCGGCGCCGAGACCTTCAGGCGAAGTCGTGAGAAGTCGTCGTTCGTGCGACCGATGACGAACTGCTGGACTTCGAACGCGCTGTCGTGGCGGATGACCGTGTCGAAGATCGCCGTGAGGATCTGGGAGTCGACGAGATGCCCTTCGGCTTCGACGATCTCGGTGTGCGCGGAGGTCATGGCATTGAATCGTGCGGCGGGGCTGAAGCCCCGCCCTACCGAGCCCCGCCCTACCGAGCCCCGCCCTACAACCGTGCCGGTAGCCCCACAACCGCGCCGGGTGGTAGGCCGGACCTTCAGGTCCGGCGAATTCACCCTACCGCCGATCGTCGTTGCGCAGGATCGCGGTCAGGATGAACTTGTCCCCGCGGAAGTAGGACTCGAGATGCTCGAAGGGCCGCCCCTCCGCGTCGAACGTCGTCTGCTCGATGCGCAGCACCGGCGCGCCCGGCGGCAGATCGAGGAGGCTGGCATCCTCGCTGGGGCACCCTACGGATTGCCACTGCTGCTCGGCCCGCGTCGGGACGATGCCGTATTCGCGGCCGAGCGTCTCGTACAGCGATCGAATCGTTGAGGTCTTCCGAGAGCAGCCCCGGGCACCTCGACACGGAGAGATGTACGGTTTCGACGGCGATTGGCGCGTGGTTGGCGAAGCGCAGACGTCTGAGGAGCACCATCTGCTCCCCGGGCTTCAACTGGAGCGCTGTGGTCACCGCCGGCGCGGGCGGGGCCAGCTCGAACTGAAGCACCTGCGCGCCCGGCTCCATCCCTTGCTCGCGGACATCCTTGGTGAACGACACGAGCGGGTGGACGGGCTTGCGGATGGCCTGTTCGGCCACGTACGTGCCGCGTCCGTGGCTGCGTACCAGCCGTCCGTCGCGTTCGAGCTCCGCGAGCGCCTGTCGGACGGTGATGCGGCTGATGTGAAACTGCTCGCAGAGCCGCCGTTCGGAAGGCACCTGCGTATCCGGCGGCCAGTCGCCCGCTTCGATCAGCTGCTCGATGGTCTGCTTCAACTGAAAGTAGAGCGGAACGGGGCTCGACTTACGGAGGCGCGGCAACCCTCGCGGGACGGTGCGGGCGTTGGACCTCACGGACGCATCGTTGGCGGTGTCTGGGCGGAGCGAGGCGCAGTCCTGGGGATCGCGGGCATGCTGTCGAAACTATTGGGGATGACGCCGCACATTCTACACAGCTTGCCCTCCAATTCCTGGCTCTTTAACGTATATTTCCTGGCTCCTTAGCGTATATTGATGAGCTTGACTTCGCCATTAAGCGAGCTAACATTCGCCATTCGCCTGGTAATGACCAGTTTGGGGACGAAACCTCGGCCATTCCGGCTGTCGACAGCGTTCCCGCGGTCCGCTCCTCGACGCAGGTCCGAGGTTTCTCATTCCTCTCTCGGAAGGACTCCTGTCATGCCGATAGTACGTTTCTTCAAAACGTGTCTTGGGGCGTTAGCCCTGCTCGCCGTGCTGGCGGTGCCTGCGCGGGCGCAGACGGGCCTGGCGACTATCACGGGCATCGTCACCGACAACTCCGGTGGCGCCGTACCTGGCGTCAGCGTCACGGCCACCAACGACGCGACCAACGTGCCGTATGTCGGCGTGACCAGCGATGCAGGCGCTTACATCATCACGAGCGTCCCCATCGGCGCTTACACGATCAAGGTGGAGCAGCAGGGCTTCAAGACCGCGCAATCGAACATCGCCGTCTCGGCCGCGCAGACGGCCCGCGTCGATTTCAAGCTCGAAATCGGCACGCTCCAGGAGAGCGTCGTCGTCGTCGCGACGGGCGCGGTGCTGCAGACCGAGAACTCGGTCGTCGGCAACAAGCTCGAACGCGACCAGGTGGAGAGGCTGCCGATCCAGGGACGCAATCCCGGGACCGTGGCGCTCTACACCGCCGGCGTCACCACGCCGAACCCGAGCTCGTTCAACAGCCTGAAGAACACGGGCGGCGGCCGGCCGTTCGTGAACGGCCAGCGCGAGCAGGCCAACAATTTCTCGATCGACGGCGTGGACATGAACGACGCCATCGACAACCTGGTGGCCTATCAGCCCAGCCCCGACGCGCTCGAACAGATCAGCGTCGAGACGAACAACTACTCGCCCGAGCTCGGGAACGTGGCTGGCGCGCTGGTCAACATGGTGATCAAGTCGGGCACCAACCAGATCTCCGGCAACGGCTTCTACTACTGGCGCGACAACGAGCTGGCGGCGACGCCGTGGGCAACCAACCGGGCCGGCGGCCGGAAGGCCGATTTCAACCGCAAGATCTTCGGCGGCACCATCGGCGGGCCGATCGTGAAGAGCAAGCTGTTCTTCTTCGCCGACTACCAGGGCGGCCGTCAGGAGTCGCCGTCGGCCGACTCGTTCGCCACGGTCATGCCTGACGAGTGGCGGCGGGGGGACTTCAGCAGCCTCATTTCGCGGGGCTTCATCATCCGCGATCCGCAGACAGGCCAGCCGTTCCCGAACAACCAGATCCCCGTGTCTCGGTTCAGCCAGTTCGCGCGCAACCTGCTGGCCGACGAGTCGCTCTACCCGCGCGCGAACGTCAGCCGACCGCTCAGCGACTTCCGCAACAACTACCTCGGTAAGGCGGCGTCCGACGAGCACACGAACCAGTTCGACGGCAAGGTGGACTGGAACGTGTCGTCGAACGACAAGGTCTACGCGCGGTTTTCGCGGCAGACGCACCAGTTTCAAACGCAGGAAACCGCGATGCCCCTGATCTTCGGGAGCCTCTCCGAGAACCCCTTCTGGGGGATCGCCGCGAACTGGAACCGGATCATCGGGACCGCGCTCGTCAACGATCTGCTCATCGGCTACAACGACAACAGCTTCAACAGCGTGCCGCTCGACCTCCGCGGCCTCGGCAACGTGAACACCGAGCTCGGAATCGGGGGCGCGCAGCCCATTCCCGGCCTGAGCAGCATCGCCATCGGCAATGACGTGGCAGGCATCGGCACGACCGGCGGGGCCAGCAATACGAACAACACGCTCTTCCAGATCAACGAGCGGCTCACGTGGGTCAAGAGCCGGCACACGCTGAAGTTCGGCGCGTCCTGGAACTACTACCGGATGAACCGTTACTACTCCGGCAACAACGGCCAGCTCGGACTCTTCGCCTACTCCAGCCGGTTCACGGGCGTCCAAGTCGGCGACTTCATGCTCGACCTGCTGACCACGAAGGGCCGCGGGTCGCTGTCGGAGCCGTGGACGCACCTCCAGCACCGCACGGCGTTCTACGCGCGGCGACGACTACAAGATCACCGACAACCTGACGCTGAACCTGGCGCTGCGGTGGGGCTACACCTCGCCGCTCGTCGAAGAAGACGATCGCCAGGTCAACGTCTCGCTGGTCAACGCCGAGCAGCTGTTCGCCGGTCAGAACGGGAACAGCCGCGCGCTCTACGAGCCGTACTACAACGGCTGGGAGCCGCGCCTCGGCTTCGCGTACCGCAGCGGCGACAAGTGGGTGTTCCGCGGCGGCTACGGCATCACGCAGTACATGGAGGGCACGGGCGCGAACCTGCGCCTGCCGCTCAACCCGCCGTTCTTCTTCGAGTCGCAGGTCGACTACGACGCGACCAGCGGTGCCGGGACGATCGCGACCGGCTTCGAAGGCCTTCAGGCGCAGGATCAGCTGTCGGGGCAGCCTCGTGCGTGGGATCCGGACCTCCGGCCGCAGTTCACGCAGCAGTGGAACCTGTTTGCTGAGTACCTGCTCGGATCCCGGTCTTCGATCAACTTCGGGTACGTGGGCAGCTCGTCCAAGTACCTCGTGACGCCGATCGAGGGCAACCAGCCCCTGCCGGGCGTAGGCGATCCGAGCACCTGGGCGCCGCTGAACAATCGCCGGCCGCTCTTCGCGTTCAACCCGCTCATCACGAACATCAGCACGACGATGTCGCGTGGCCGTGCCAACTACAACGCGCTGCAGACCACGTTCAAGCAGCGGCTGTGGAAGGGCCTGGATTTCCTCGCGAACTACACCTACGGCAAGGCGCTGTCGAACAATCTGGGCTACTACGGGTCGGGCGGCGTGGCGGCAGAAGGCGCCTATCCGATGAACAGCTACGACATCGAGGCCGAACTACGGTCCGGCGTTCTTCGACGCGAAGCACATCTTCTCGCTGGCGGGAAGCTACGAGCTGCCGTTCGGCAAAGATCGGCAGTTCGGCAGCGACTGGAACCGCGGGATCGACGCGGTGGCCGGCGGCTGGTCCGCGAGCTACGCGGTGACGGCCCATACGGGCTTCCCAATCACGGTCACGACTCCTCGCGCCCGTCCCTCCAGGCTACACGGTCGACCGGATCGGCCCAACCGCCTGGCCGACGGCTCGGTGGACAACCCGGACATCACGCGCTGGCTCGATCGCGCGGCATTCGCCTCGGCGCCGCGCGGCCAGTTCGGCGACGCCGGGCGTCGGCATCCTGCGCGCGCCCGGCTACTGGAACGTGGACATTTCGGTCAGCAAGCGGTTCCTGACCTTCGGGCGCCAGTACCTGCTGTTCCGCGGCGAGATGTTCAACTCGCTCAACCACCCGAACTTCGGGCCGCCGATCGCAGGACATCCAGAGCCAGACGCTTCGGCACGATCACGAGCACCGTCGGCGATGCGCGCATCGTGCAGCTGGTGTTGAAGTATTACTTCTGACGCAGACGGTCCTCGGTCTTCGGTCGGCGGTCTTCGGTCCACCTGGCGTGGCCGGCGATGCAAAGACTGAAGACTGAAGACCAGGGGCTACGGGCTACTCGCTACGGGAAAGTTCTTCCTGTAGTCCGTAGCCTGTAGCCCGATTTACCACCGGTGATACGCCGGATGGCCTTCTTCGACGGCGACGAAGACGCCTCGGCACGTCGCCGTCACTCTGCCTCCAGCCTCGAGCTCTCCCTCGACCGTCGCACGATCCCCGGAGGATTCGACGACCCGCGCACGGAGGCGCACCGCGCCGGGCGTCGGCGTCGGCTTGCGCATCGTGATCGTGTACTCCCCGGTCACCGTGCACGGCGGCGTATCGAGACCCTGGCGCTGCATGAGGTGCCACGCCGCGGCCCAATTGCAGTGGCAATCCAGGATGGCGCCGATGATGCCGCCGTTGAGCACCCCGGGGAACGCATCGTGATTCGGTCCTGGCGTCCACTCGGCAACGAGGACATCGCCGTCAACGAAGCTGCGGACGTGCAGGCCCTCCGCGTTCGCCGGTCCGCAACCGAAACACACCCCGCCGGGCGAGTAGCGTTCCTGGAGACTCAACGCGTTGGAAGTCATGAGTTGTGAGTCTCGAGTTCTGAGTGAGCTAAGGGCTCCAGACTACGGGCCTCCAGCAAGGATCTTCGCAGCCGAGTAGCCTGAAGTCCGCAGCCCGAAGCCAGACTCACAAATCACAACTCATAACTCAGGACTTCACTACGCTTCCCGCAGCGCCGAGGTGATCGGAAGCCTGGCCGCGCGGAGCGCGGGGAGCAGCCCCCCGGCGAAGCCCATGACCAGGGCGAACACCATGCCGGTTGCCAGAGCAGCCGTCGTGATGCGGAAGGCAAAGGCGACCTCGCTGAAGTTCGCGCCGCCGGTGGCCGTCGTGAAACCGTTGGCCGGGAGCGCCAGCAGGCACCCGATGAGCCCACCCGCCAGCGCGAGCAGCACCGATTCCAGGACGAACGAGACGAGCACGCTGCGGCGCTTGAAGCCGAGGGCGCGGAGGGTCCCGATTTCGCGCGTGCGGGCGGCGACGATTGCATACATCGTGTTCATGGCCCCGAAGATGGCGCCGACGCCCATCACGAAGCCGACGAAGCCGGCGAGCGCGAGGATGCCCTGCGAGATCTGCGCCGACTGCGCTTCATAGAAGGCGCGCTCCTCCTTCAGCTCCACACGCATCTGCGGATCGCGCTTCAACTCCTCGTTGAACGCGGTCATGGTCGACGTATCCTCGAGCCGCAGCGTGAGCGACTGGAACCCGCCGACGCGGTTGAACGCCGGCGCCATCACGTCGACGTCGCCCCAGATCTCGCTTTCGAAGCCGCTGCCGTCGGCCTCGAACACGCCGACGATGGACCAGTCGCGCTTCTGCAGCCGCAGCGCGTCGCCCACGTTGGCCTTCTGCATCCGCTGCTGCAGCTTGCGGCCCACGATGATCTCGTAGAGCCCCGGCGTGAAGCGCCGGCCTTCCACGACCTTTACGCCCGACCTGACGGCGAAGGCCATCGGCGAGACGCCCCGAATGGTGACGTTGACGTCGACGTTCTGGTCCCTTCGCGTCATGACGCCGACGATGACCAGTTCGGGCGAGGCCAGGGGACGACCCTGCGAATCGCGTGCGACACGATTGTCGACGAGCACGCGGTTCGCGTGCTCTCGCGAGAAGCCCGACGTCAGCTCGGCATCGCTGCCGCGCTGGACCAGGATGGCGTTCTCAGGCGAGCCGGTCGCCCGGAGCGCCAGCCGGAAGCCGTCCGACATCGCCACCAGGATGATGAACACGGCGACGACCAGCGCAATGCCGCTGATGGCCAGCAGCGTCACCTTCCACCGGACCTGAAGATTCCGCGCGTTGTAGGAAAGCGGGAGCGCCATGGAAATGACAAATGACAAATAACGAATGACGAATGACGAATCCCGAGGACCGAAGACCGAAGACCGAAGACCGAAGACCGAAGACTGAAGACCGACTGACTCACGCCGCCCGCAGCATGTCCGTGATCCGCGCGCGATACGAGCCCCACGCCGGCATGAAGCCCGCAGTGACGCCGAGTGTCACCGCAATGCTGAAAGTAAGCGCGGCCACGAACGGCGAGATGGCGAGCCGGGTGATGCCGAAAAACGACAGCGCGCCGGCGCCGGGCAGGCTCGGAATGACGCCGACGACCAGCGCCGCCAGTCCGATGCCGAGCGCCCCGGCCGCGAGACCGATGAGGAGCGCCTCGACGAGGATGAGCGCCATCACCAGCCAGCTCGGAAAGCCGAGCGTCTTCAGCACGGCGATCTCGGTCCGGCGCTCGCGCACCGCCATGCTCATCGTGTTCGCCGTCACCAGCAGGATGGTGAACGCGACCGCCAGCCCGATGCTGTTCAGGAGCGTCGCGAGGTTGCCGCCAAGGGCCGCGAAGCTGCCGAAGAACGCCTTCTCGGTTTCGCTCTTCGTCTGCACGTCGCTGTTCTCGAACGTCTGGTCGATGGTCTTCGACAGCTGCGCCGCGGCGCCGGGATCGGCGAGCTGCACGACGTAGAGGCCGACTCCCACGCGCTGTCCGGTGCTCTCGTACAGGTACTTGTAGTGAAAGAACATCATCGTCTGATCGGTGCCTGGATGCTTGTCGAGGTCCACGTCGTAGATGCCCCGGACGGTGAACTCGAACGGCCTGCCGATCTGGTACGGCGGGATGATGCTCTGCATCGGGATGACGTCGCCGACCTTCCAGCCGAATTTCTCGGCGGTCGAACGGCCGAGAATCGCGCCCTTCATGTCCTTCAGGAACTCGGCCTTCTGATCGGGCGGGATCGCAAACTCCGGATACATCGCGAGATAGGGCTCGGCCTCGACCGCGAAGTTCGGAAAGAAGTTCTTCATGTCCTGGTAGTAGCCGCCGAACCAGTTGCTTGCGGCCACCGATTTCACGCCGGGAATGCGCTCGATCTTCGGCTTGTAGCTGTGCGGCAGGTTGAAGACCAGGCTCACGCTGTGACGCGTGATCAGCCGGTCGGGCGCCGCCGCTTCGAGCCCGACACGCATGGCCTCGGTCATCGTCTGCAGCACGCAGACGAGAAAGATGCACACCGCCATGCCGACGATCGTGCTGATCGTGCGCAGCCGGTTGCGCCGGAGATGCTTGAGGACGTAGGGAAGGAACTTCATAGCCAGTTACCAGTGACCAGGGACCAGTGACCAGTGAGAATCATCAGCGGGGTCGCGGTCATCAGCTCCCCATTGCCACGTCCCCAGTTGCCCAGCTGTGGTTGGTCACTGGTAGCTCGTAGTTGGTCACTGCTCAATCCCTGAGCACGCCCTTCTCCAGGTGGTGCTTGACGTGGGCGCGCTCGGCGGCGCGCGGGTCGTGCGTCACCATCACGATGGTCTTCTTGAACTCGCGATTGAGCGTCTCGATCAGGCCGAGAATGTCTTCGGCGCTCTTCGCGTCGAGATCGCCGGTCGGCTCGTCGGCGACGAGCACCGAAGGATCCGTGACGATCGCGCGCGCAATCGCCACGCGCTGTTCCTGTCCCCCGGAGAGCTGCCGCGGGTAGTGCTTGGCGCGATCGGCCAGGCCGACGACCTTGAGAGCGGTCAACGCGCGCTCGCGCCGCTGCGACCGCGAAAGGCTCGTGAGCAGCAGCGGCAGCTCGACGTTCTCGACCGCGTTCAGCACGGGAATCAGGTTGTAGAACTGAAAGATGAAGCCCACGTTGCGGCTGCGCCACTTGGCGAGCTCCGTCTCCGAGAGAGCGCCCACGTTGGTGCCCGCGACGACGACCTGCCCCGACGTCGGGCGATCGATGCCCGCGATGAGGTTGAGCAGCGTGGTCTTGCCGGAGCCCGATGGTCCCATCAGGGCAGTGAACTCGCCCTGCGGGATACCGAGGCTCAAGCCATCGAGCACGACAATCTGCTGCGCGTCGCGCTTGTAGACCTTCCGGACCGATTGAACCTCGACGGCGTTTCCGTTCAGAGCACTGGACATGGCTGGTTCGGCGATCCGCAACGATTCAGGAGTCTGCTATTAGCAGCTGACGGCGGAAAGCGGTCTTACGTTCCCCTCACTCGCACCCGTGTGCCGTCCGAGAGGCCCTCGGGCGGCGAGGCGACGAGCGTTTCCCCGCCCGAGAGACCCTGCGTCACGACGACGTCCGACCCCTTGGTGGTCGCTGTGACGATGGGCCGGACCTTGATGACGTTGTCGATGATTTCGAACACCTTCGGTCCGCCTTCGCGCGAGACGATCGCCGCTTGGGGTACGAGCACCTGGGGCGGGGCGCCGGGTGCGGGCGTCGCGGAGGTCGACGGCGTGCCCCGGGCAGGCGGGCTCCATGAAGGTGACCTTCGCGCTCATCTCGGGCTTGAGCCGCTCGTCTTTGTCCGAGAGCGTCACCTTCACCTGCACGGTCGCTTTGGTCCGATCGGCGGTCGGAATGATCTGGCGCAGCACCGCGCGATAGCGCTTGTCGGGGAAGGCCTCGACTTCGACCTCCGCCGGTTGCGACTCGGTGAGCCGCGCCACGTTCGATTCGCTGACGTCGGCCTCCATCTCGAGCGTCGCCAGATCGGCAAGCGCCACGACGGCGCCGGAGGAGGTGGAGATGTTGACGCCCGGAGGAATGGGCGCGACGCTCTCGCCGACCTCGGCCATCTTCTTGACCACCGTGCCGGCAAACGGCGCGCGAATGACCGTGTTCGCGAGCTGCGCCTGCGCGAACTGCACTTCGGCTTCGACGCGTGCCCGATCCGCTTCGACCTGCCGGCGATCCGCGCGCGCCTGGTCGAGCGCCGCCTCGCCGACCCGGACGCGGCTCTGAGCGGCCTCGAGGGTGTCGCGCGCAACCACCTGGTCCTTGATCAGCTGTTCGGACTGGCGAAGGAGCCGGCGAGCTTCGGCGAGGTCGGCGTCGGCGCGCGCAATCGCGGCTTCGGTCCTGGCGTTCTGCGCCTCGACCTGCCCGAGCTGTGCTTTCGCCCGAGCGAGCTGGGCCTCGTAGTCCGCACTCTCGAGCCGGGCGAGCACATCGCCCTCGCGCACGACGGAACCTTCCTCGACCCGCAAATTTTGCAGCCGGCCCTGGATCTTGGCCGAGACGACGGCCTCGCGGCGGGCGACGAGATACCCCGAGGCGGTGAGGATCGCCGAGCCCGTGGCGGCCGATGTGCCCGCGGCCGATTGAAGCCGCGTGGCCTTGACCGTCTGGACGTCGACGGCGCCCAGCCGGCCGCGCGTGAAATAGAACGCGCCGCCTGCCGCGAACGCAATCGCGACGAGTCCGACCAGCCAGCCGCGGCTGCTTCGCGGCGCCGCCTGGGATGCCTCGAGGCGCAGCGATTCCAGTTCGCGTTTCAGTTCGCTCGACACGTCAGTTCCCCAAAGGTTCCCAGGCCCGCCTCACGCCTCAGCGAGCAGCCCGCACTCCGTCTGCGCGCTATGACCCAGATCTCGAAACTCGAAACTGAGCACTCGTGAAAATCCCAAGCCTACCACTCGCATGTAATCAAGACGCGCGACGACCAATAAAAGTGACGTTAGAACCGGAACGATCGATCACGAGTCGGTGAAATCCCGCAGTGAACCGGAAGAATGCCCGTTTTCTCCTGGCCAGGGACGCGCGTGCGCGCGACGCGTGAGGCCGTACCGGCAAGCTCGTCGTCCTCACCGAGAAAGAAAAGGTAACGGTGGACGTCGGACGGGAAGACACATCCATGGAGCCCCAGTCCCAGGCGTCCGCGCACGGATCGCCAAATTCAGCCGAAAACGGGCAATGCGTGACGTGGCATCACCGTTGCACTAAGGGGAAGCGGTGCGCAACAGCGCGCCCGAGTTGAACCCGCCGCCTCCCGGTCGGCACCCTCTGCCAGGACGCCGGGAAGCACAAGGCCTACCAACACGCCCGGGGGCTGCAAGGAATCGCCCCCGGGGCCTACCTCTGACAGTGCAACGCCAGTGACGAACGATCGCGAGGAGTGACGAGCGCCCCGTGACGAGCGCCAACGACGAGCTGGCTGCGACTGAAGCGCTCGCGCTCCGTACGCAATGCAAGCATCAGCCGCGTTCTCGCCGTGCGTTCTCATTCGTCATTCGTCATTCGTCATTCGTCATTCGTCACTGGTCAGTGGCTTCCGCCCTGGTCATTCGGCGGGTTCGAGCCTGAGTGGTGCTGCTAAGATACATGTCTAAATATCAAAGCCCATGGATGACACCCAGCTCGTCCGCATCTCGAAAGCACTCGCCGATGGCACCAGGCTCGGTATCCTGCGCACGATTTCCCGGCGCGGCGAGTTGTGCTGTGGTGACGTCGCGCGCTGCTTCGACGTGACCCAGGCCACCGTCTCCCACCATCTCAAGGTGCTCGTCGACGCCGGCCTCATCGAAACCCGGCGGGATGGGCAGTTCATCCACGTCCGCATGGTCCGCAGGACGATCGAGGATTACCGGCGTGGCCTGGGGCGCGCGTTCGAGCCGGTCGCTTCATGATGGCGTCGCGTTCTGCCTCCGTTCTGAGCGGGAGCCACGTCTCGCATTACACCGTCGGCGAGCGCCTCGGCGGCGGCGGGATGGGCGACGTGTATCGGGCGCGCGATACGCGCCTCGACCGCGACGTCGCGCTCAAGTTCCTGCACGGCACCGGCGACTCGAGGGCCGAACGCGAGCGGCTCCTGCGCGAGGCGCAGGCCGCCTCGAGTCTGCGCTCGTCGACCATTGCCGCCATCTTCGACATCGGCGAGCACGATTCGGTGCCCTACATCGTCATGGAGCTCGTCGAGGGCGAGCCGCTCTCGGCCCGAATCGCGCGCGGCGCCCTGGCCGTCGAGGAGGCGGTCGCCATCGCGAGTCAGGTGGCCGACGCGCTCGACGAGGCTCACAGCCACGGGATCATCCACCGTGACGTCAAGAGCGCGAACGTGATGGTGGACAACCGCCGCCGCGTGAAGCTCGTGGACTTCGGACTCGCCAAGTTCCTCGAGAGCCGCGAACGAACGGCGCTCTCGGTGACCACGGCCGAGACCGCCGCCGGCGTGGTCATGGGGACGTTTGCCTACATGTCCCCCGAGCAGGTGCGCGGACGCCCGCTGGATGCGCGGACCGATCTGTTCTCGCTCGGTGTGGTGCTCTACGAGATGCTCACCGGACGCCGGCCGTTCGACGGCGCGACGGTGACGGACGTCGCGGATCAGATCCTGCACCACGAGCCCGCGGCGCTCGCGCGCTTCAACTACGCCATTCCCGCAAGCCTCGAAGCCATCGTCCGGAAGGCGCTGTGCAAGGAGGCGGCGCTGCGGTATCAGTCGGCACGCGAGCTGCGCGTCGACCTCGAGCGCTGCGCGCACGAGATCGAGCGGCGCGTGCAACCGGGCCTCCGCGACGACACCACGACGGCGAGCGGTCGCGACACCGCATCGGACGGCCGCAGCATTCAGCGGCCCTGGTCGGGTCCATCGTCATCGGTGCCCGCGATTGCCGTGATGACGTTCTCGAACATCACCCGCGAGCCCGCCGACGACTGGATCGGCATGGGCATCGCCGAGACGGTGTCGGCCGATCTCAAGAAGGTGCGGGGGATAACCGTCATCGGCCGGACCCAGGTGTTCGACGCCATCAAGCACTTGAGCGGCCCGTCGCTCGAGCGGATTGAGGAATCGCTCGCGCTCGACATCGGCCGCCGGTTGGGCGCGCGGTGGGTCGTCGGGGGCGGCTATCAGCGGCTCGGTCCGATGATTCGGATCACCGCCGAGTGTGCCGACGTTCGAACCGGCGAAATCGTCCGATCCGTGAAAGTCGACGGCAAGGTCGAGGACATCTTCGCGCTCCAGGACCGGGTCGTCTTCGAGCTCAGCCCGGGGCTCGACGTCACGCTTCGTCCGGCGGACCTCGAGGCCATCGGCCGCGACGAGACCAGCTCGCTCGCGGCGTGGGAAGCGTTTTCGCGCGGGATGCTCAGCCTGCGGCTGGCCACGCGCGAATCGATGGAGGAGTCGGTCGCGCTGTTCGAGCAGGCACTCGGGTACGACCCGCAGTATGCGTCGGCCTGGGCCCTGCTCGGCATCACGCACATGCTGCGCGGGAACTTCCTCAGCCAGCCCCCACTGCTGCACAAGGCTGTCGATGCGCTCGGCCGCGCGCTCGATCTCGACGCGGAGAACTCGTATGCGCTCTCCGGTCTTGGCAGCGCCTTCATCAGCCTCGATCGGGTCGACGAGGGGATCGCGCTGCTGACCAGGGCCATCGAGGCCGATCCGATGAACGTGATGGCGCGAGGAACGCTCGCCCGCGCGTTCTGGGTGGGCAAGGGACTCTTCGACGAGGCCATCACGATTCTCCGCCGTGCGCTGTCGCAGAACATGGATGCGGGCTACGTTCGCCAGCAGCTCGCGCTCCTGCTCACGCTGCGCGGCGATCTGACGGCCGCGGCCGAGGAAGCCGAGAAGGCCGTGGCGCTCCAGGAGTCGCTCAAGTCCGGAACCGAGGGTGTACAGCTGGTCGGCAGCTACGTGCGCCTCGGCTACGTCCGCTATCGCCAGGGCCGCTACAGCGAGGCCGTGGCGCTCTACGAGCGGGAGCGGGCGTTTCTCGACCGGCACAATCATGCGCTGGCCGAGCGGCTGGCCATCGAGATTCCACAGAAACTCAGCGCCGCCTGGTGGCGTAGTGAGGATCGCGTGAAGGCCGACCAGGCTTTTGCGCAAGCCGTCTCGCTGTTCGAGGCCCGCCGGGCCCGTGGAACGGACGATGGCTTCACGAAGTACTACGTGGCCTCGATGTACGCGCTGCGCGGGGCTGAGGAGGATGCGGTACGGCTGCTCGGCGAGGCCATTACGGCCCTGCCGGCGCTCAACCGCGCACGGGCCCGAATCGACCCCGATTTCGACCCAATCCGCCACAGCCCGGCCTTCGCAGCGCTCCTCGCCGAATCGCGCGAGGACGGGCCACCGGCAGGGAGGGGTTCGAGCCGACCGGCCACGGGATCGAAGCCGGAAGACTGACACCGGTGGGGAGTCAGTCCTGCCGACAAGGATTCGGCCGAACCAGGAGAGGGCCCGGGGTGATACCCCGGCACCAAGGAGACGAACACGAATGCGGAAGAACATCCTCTTGACGCTCATGACCCTGGCGCTCGTCGCGCCGCTCGGCGCGCAGGCGCCCGCGCCCTCGGCTGCGCCCCCGGCCGCCCCGCCGGCCGCACAGGCGGCGACGCCGTCCCCGAACACCTGGCAACTCGATTCCAACCACACGACCGCCGGCTTTTCGGTGCGCCACATGATGGTGACCAACGTGCACGGCACGTTCGGGAAGGTCAGCGGCACGATCAACTACGACGGCAAGGACGTCTCCACGATCGCCGCCGACGTCTCGATCGAGGCCACGAGCATCAACACCAACAACGAGAAGCGCGACACGCATCTGCGCAGCCCCGATTTCTTCGACACGACCAATCACCCGAACATCACGTTCAAGTCGAAGCGCGTGGTCAAGGGCTCGGCGCCGGGCACCTTCAAGCTGGTCGGCGATCTCACGATCCGTGGCGTGACGAAGGAAGTGACGCTCGACGTCGAAGGTCCGACGCAGCCGATCATACGCGGGCCCGGTCACCAAGATCGGGGCGACGGGGACGACCTCGATCAACCGCCACGACTTCGGCGTCAAGTGGAATCGGGCGATCGAGGCGGGTGGCGTCACGGTCGGCGATATGGTCAAGATCACGATCGACATCGAGGCGAATCGCCGCAACGCGACGGCACCTTCGAACCAGTAGGCACCCCGCACGACCCCATCGTCCCGAGCCGCGAGCAGCAGGCACGTGTTCACCGTCACACGCCCCTCGTGGGCCGACAAGGCGGCGGGCTACGGCACGCTCGCGTCCGACCTCTCTGCCCTTCTCCACGGGGAACGCGATCTGATTGCCAACGCCGCCAACATGGCCGCGTTGCTCTGGCACAGCCTGCCCCATCTCAACTGGGCAGGCTTCTACTTCCTGACCGCGTCAGAGGATTCGACGAGCTCGCAACAGAGAGCTCGTCCTCGGGCCGTTTCAGGGCAAACCCGCGTGCGTGCGAATCGCGATCGGGCGCGGCGTCTGCGGCACGGCGGCGGCCCGGCGTGCGCCGGTCGTCGTTCCCGACGTCGGAGCCTTCCCGGGACACATCGCCTGCGACAGCGCCTCGCGCTCGGAGCTCGTCGTCCCGCTCCTCGCAGGCGATCGGCTCATCGGCGTGCTCGATCTGGATTCACCCGTGCTCGCGCGGTTCGACGACGAGGATCGACGTGGGTGCGAGCGGCTGGCGGCGATTCTCGTCGAAGCGTCGGATATCGAGCGGCGGGTCTGAAGGCCGCGCCAAGTCGTCGACCGGCGCAAGACGCCGGTGGCGGGGCCAAGCCCAACCCTACTGAATCCGCGTGGCGAGCGCGTTGGTCCCTGCGGCGAAGAGGCGGCCGCCAGGGTTCGAATACATCGCCCGTTCGACGACGATGGCCGCCGGGTTGGTCCCCGAGGCTCTCGACGAGCGCGCCGATAGCGGCGATTGGCGACCGCAGCGCCGAACTCCGATCCGACATCGACGTTGAACCGGCGGTTCGCGCCCACGGTGTAGCTTCGTTCGACCGGGACTCGCCGCCCTCGACGAACACCGTCACGCGCACCGCCGCTGCAACCGGCGAGGTGTTGGCGATCAGGATGTAGGTGGATGCGCCGGCCGCGCCGCCGGTCTCGCCGTCGGCGAGCGCCCAACGCGTACCGGTGGCCGTCGCGCCTGGCGAGTTGTGCGCCTCGTACCACGGGCCGCGCCACCCGGCCACCACATCGCGCGCTCGACCATGACCGGCACGTCGTTGGTCGACGTCAGCATCGTCGAGACCGACGCGTCGGCGAGCAGCGGCTGGCCGTCGAACGTCTCGTTGTCCACGGAGATCGGTGAGGCGACTCGCCGCGCCGACCGTGTAGTCCTTCGTCGAACGTGCGCGCCGTTGGTCAGCAGATACGTCGCGCTGCACCGTCGCCGCGTCGTCGGCTCGGGTTGGCGATCAGGATGAACAGATCGAAGAAGTCGCCGGTCGCGCCCTCGGCGAGGAACCAGCTCGTCGACGCGCGCGGTCACGCCGGCGCTGCCGTGCCCCGCGCCGAACGGCTGCGCCGCCCGTCGTCATGTACATCGCGCGCTCGACGACGATCGGCACGGTCGACGTGATGGCCGCGCGAGACGTCCGTCGCGGCGAGCAGCGGCTGGCCTGCCGAACGCTTCCTGGTCCACCCAGATCGTGGCGGCTGTTGGCGGCCGACCGCGTAGGTCTTCGAGATCGGCGCCTGCGGCTCCGGGCGCAGATAGCGCATCGTGCACCTGCGCCGGCGGTCGCGTTCGGGTTCTGCAGCAGATAGAACAGGTCGAACGCGCCGTGCGTCGCGCCCTCGGCGAGATACCACGTCGTCGATGGCGCCGCGAGCGCGGTCTCGGCGTGGCTGCCGTAGCCGGTCGCGTCCCACGTCATCGTGCGATCGACGACCACCATCGAGTCCGACTCGACGACCGTCGAGTAAGGTCGGCCGGCGATACCCGGCACCGCCGCCGGATCGAGCGTGACGCGCGACGCGCGCCGGCAGCGTCGACGGCGTGTCGCGCCGGTGGTGCCGTCGGTGCGGAGGAATCGGAACAGCACGCGCGCGGCCGCCGCGCCGGGGTTGAGCAGCGGCAAACCGCGTCGTGAAGAACGTCGTTCGACGCGCCTTCGGCGAAAGAGTCGCGTGTGGAAGCCCGCGCGGATGCGTGCCGTGCCGTCCGCTCCTGCGCGTTGGTGCGGCCGTCGCCATCCGGATCGCCGCTCGGAGCCGTCGCCGCCGGCCGCCGAATCCGGATTCGAGACCGAACTGCGTTTCCCACGCGTCGGGCAGGCCGTCGCCGTCGGTGTCGGCCGTCGGCGACGGCCGGGTTGCCATCCGAGCTGCACGACCTCGAACATGCTCGGCGTTCAGCGACCGGAACGCCGTCAGAACGGGCCCATCTGCGTTCCCAGCGCGGGTCGGACGTGCCCGGTGATGTACATGTCCGATCCGTTGTCGGCGACGATCAGGCCGTAGGTCTTCATCGCCTGGAAGATGCGCTGCAGGTGCGGCGGGATAGCCGGAGATGTCCACGTTCGCCTTCAGCCGGAGACGCGCGCCCATCGGCAGCGCGCCCGTCGTTGCTGCCGGCGCGATGCGACGCCGGGATAGACGTAGCCGTTGGTCGCGCGCACGGTGAAGCGGAACGCGTGGCTGATCGGCTCGGTGCCGAACGCCTCGTCGTAGCGCACGAGGCCGGGAAGAATGGCGAGGCCCGCCGCGTCGGCGCTGGTCCACGTGTCGGGCCGCCGGTGGTTCGTGGTCGAGCGGGAACACCGCGCCCGAGCCGGCCTCCCATCGGCTGCGCGCGGCGTTCCAGTGGAGCGCGTACAGCTCGTAGAGGATCCGGTTGTCGCGATCGACGATGAGCATGTGCCGATCGCCGTTCGCGTCGAACCGCGGCCCGGATCGCCGCCTTCGATCCAGCCGCGCCTGCGTCTTCGCCTGCTCGGGAATCGGATAGCCGGGCGGACGGCCCGGCGCGCCGGCGTCGCTCTCCTCGCCGTAGTCGACGAACGTCACCGGCACGAGCGGCTGGCTGCCGGGCACGACGATGTAAGGGATCCCGTAGATGGCGTTTGGATCGGCTGGATCGCCGGCCGAGCCGCCCCAGTCGGGATGCAGCCGGCGTGTGCTGCCGATGTAATTGATGAACGCCTGGCTGTTCGGATCGACCGGCGCCTGGCTGACGTCGAGGTTCCACCAGTTGTCGGGCGGCAGCATCGGCAGCGGCTGCGGCAAGGCACCGCCGAGCGAAACGCCCTGCGCGTGCGTGGTGGCCGGTGCCAGGACACACGCCGTCAGTCCACCGACAAGAATGGCTCGAAGACAGATCAGAATTGCATGCCGCATCGCGGATTGTCACGAGCCGCCGTCATGGCAGGGGCCGAATTTCACTTTCTGCTACGTGGGGTCGGGTCGAATTTTCAGTTATTGCATCAGGCAGCCGGAAGCTCGAGGCGCGCCCGGACGCCGCCCTGCGGCGAGTCCGACAACGCGATTGTCCCGCCGTAGAGCTCCGCAAGGTCGCGCACGATGGCGAGACCGAGCCCGGAGCCCGGTGCAGCCTCGTCGGCGCGCACGCCCCGTTGCAGCACCACGTCGCGCAGCCCCGGCGCGAGCCCGGGCCCGTCATCGTCAACGGTGATCGTGCAGCGGCCGGTGTCGGCGGCCGACGAAACCACGACCGACCCCCGCGCCCACTTGCACGCGTTGTCGAGGAGGTTGCCGAGCATCTCGTCGAGATCCTCGCGCTGGACGCGGACGACATGGTCTGGCTCGACCGCGACGGCGATCGCGATGCTCGCGTCCGGCATGGAGGCGACGCATCGTGCGCGCGAGGCCTCGGCGAGTCGCGCCGACCGACGTGCGCGCGCCCGGCGTTACCGCCCGACGCCGCGGCGCGGGCGTGCGCCAGGTGATAGTCGACCTGGCGGCGCATGCGCTCGATCTGCTGGCCCATCGCCGATGCCAGCTCGGTGTGCCCCGCGTCGGCGGCCCGCTCGGCCTCCTGACGAGGACCGCCAGCGGCGTCTTCAGACCGTGCGCGAGATCGCCCGCCTTCGCGACCGCACGACTCACCATCTGCTCGCGCTGTTCGAGAAGCGCGTTGAGATCGTCGACCAGCGGCTGGACTTCAGCTGGGGTAGCTGCCCCTCGACACGTCGCTCGCGGCCGTCGTGAACCGCCGACAGACGCGCTCTCAGGCGCGTGATCGCCGAGATGCCGCGCCGTACCTGCCACAGACCAAGCAGCATGAACAGCGCCGCGACGATGAACCCCGCGCGGGGAAACGAAAAGACGTGGTGGAAGATCGCCGGTGTGCGGGGATGGCGGAACATGACCTGCGTGATGAGCACGCTGACCGACGACGAACAGGCCGAGCGTCCAGAGCACGGCGCCGACGAGGAGTCGCGCGCGAAGCGACAGCATGGGCATCAGCGTTCGGTTCCCACACGATAGCCCAGTCCGCGGACCGTCTCGATGAACGCCGCGCCCAGCTTCCGCCGGAGGCGTGCGATGAACACCTCGACGGTGTTCGAGTCGCGTTCGAGATTGCTTGCGTAGATGTGCTCGGTGAGCTCGGTCTGCGAGACCGACCCGGCCGGGATGGTGCATCAGATACGACAGCACCCGATACTCGTGGCTGGTCAGCTTCACCGGCACGCCGTCGAGCGTCACGCTGGCCAGGCGTGGCTCGAGGACGACCGCGGCCGGCGCGCAGCGCGGGCTGCATCTGCCCGCTTGCTCTCCGGATGAGCGCCCGCAGGCGCGCGAGCACCTCCTCCATGCGGAACGGCTTGACGACGTAGTCGTCGGCGCCGCCGTCGATGCCCTGGACTTTCTCGTGCCAACTGGCGCGCGCGGTCAGCACCAGCACGGGGAACGTGAGTCCTCCCTCGCGCCATCGTCGCAGCAGCGTCAGACCGTCGAGACCCGGGAGCCCGAGATCGAGGACGACCGCGTCGTAGCTCTCGGTTTGTCCCAGGAACTCGGCCCGCCGGCCATCGGCGGCGCAGTCGACGGCGTAGCCGGCCGCCTCGAGCGCCCGACCGAGCTGCTGCGACAATGCCGCTTCGTCCTCGACCACCAGAATCCGCACGACGCCCGCCGTTCCTCTTCGCGCAGTGAGCGCGTTGCTGTTTCGAGAGCCCCAGTCCGTCTTATAGCGCAACCCAACCTGAATCGGAGCTGAACGCCACGTTCAGCGCCCGTTCAGGGAGAGGCAGCTATCCTCGCGGTCGCGCGTCATCCAGCCATTCGCTCTCCGAGACAGGGCTGAAGCCCTGTGCCACCACTGCTGGTGTGGCGCGAAGACGAAAGACCGAAGACCGCACAGACCGAGGGGTTCCATGCGCCGACGAACCTTGATGATCGTCCTGATTGCCGTTGCGATTCTTGCCGCCGGGGCCTACGCGATGCACGACCGCGAAGGCGGGGCGACTCGGGAAGTTGTTCCAGGCCATCCACGGCCGGTGATCGCTCGTTCGATCGACCGTCGCCCAACTGATCTCGACCGCCCGTCCTGTCGACGAAAACGTCGTGCGTGAGGTGCCGCCCCTAGCCGTTCGCCCAGCGTGGATTGACGCGAGCGTTCGCGAGATCGCTCACGCGTGCCGGGGCATCGCCCGAACCCCCGTGATGTCGCTCGTGGTGGTCGTGTCGCTGGCCTGCGGCATCGGTATCAACACCGTCGTCTTTTCGTGGATCCAGGCCAGGGTGCTGCAGCCGGTACCCGGCGTCGAGCGCAGCGGCCGTCTCCTGTTGGTCGAGCCGCGAAACGACGCCGGCATCTATCCGGGGACGTCGTGGCCCGAGTATCGCGATCTGCGCGAGCAGCTCGCATCGTTCCGCGCGCTGATGGCGTTCCGCATGATCCCCTTGTATGTCGGCGAGCCCGGACGCGTGGAACGCGTGTTCGGCATGCTCGTCTCCGACAACTACTTCTCGGGGCTGGGCCTGCGTCCCGCGCTCGGCCGGTTTCCCGTCGAGGACGAGCACGCTGGCCGAGCCCCGGCCGCCGTCATTTCGCATGGGCTGTGGCAGACGCGCTACGGCGGTGCGCCGGGTGCGCTCAGCGGGACGCTCCGGGTCAATGGTGTCGACCTGCCGATCGTGGGTGTGGCGCCGCACGAGTTCCAGGGCACCGTCTCGGGGCTCAATTTCGACGTCTGGCTGCCCGCTCGGCTCGCGCCCGTTGTCTTGAACGGGTCGCGTGAACTGGAGGAACGCGACGTCCGCGGCCTCTCCCTCATCGGCGCGCCGCGGCCGGGCGCCACGCGCGACACGGCGCAGCACGAGCTGGACCGGACCCTCGCGCGGCTCGAACAGGTTCATCCGCAGACGAACGCGTCACTGCGCGGCGAGGTGCTCCCGTTCTGGCAATCGGTCCGGGGGCCGCAGCGCATGCTCAACGCCGCCCTCGCCGTGCTCCAGGCGATCATGCTCGTGCTGCTGCTCGCCATTTGCGGGAACACGGCGAACCTGATGCTGGCGCGCGCCAGTACGCGCGACCACGAAATGGGCGTGCGTCTCACGCTCGGCGCCGGGCCGTGGCGTGTCGCCCGGCTGATCCTGATCGAAAACCTCCTGCTCGGTGGCGCGGGCGCGGCACTCGGCGCGGCCGTGGCCGTCTGGGGCACGCAGGCGCTTCAAATCCTGCCGTTGACCGGCGTGCCCATCCGGTTCCAGACGCGCGTCGACGAGGTCGGTCTCGCGTGGGCGATCGCGCTTGGTCTGACGAGCGGCCTTCTGGTAGGCGCGGCGCCAGCAGCGCACCTCGCGCGTCTCGACCCGATTGCGGCGCTGCGCTCGGCTGCGCGCACGCGCAGCCGCAGCCTGATGCGGCAGGTCCTGATGGGTGCGCAGG
The DNA here is from genome assembly GCA_963840865.1 of Vicinamibacterales bacterium. Lineage (GTDB taxonomy): Bacteria > Acidobacteriota > Vicinamibacteria > Vicinamibacterales > Vicinamibacteraceae > CAWJAP01. Next base: position 36,878 of record CAWJAP010000009.1, on the reverse strand, counting down.
CCGCCCTCGCGCTGATGGTCCTCGTCGCTGCGGGTCTTTTCTTCGACAGCGTGCTCGAGGCTCAGCGAATCGATCCGGGATTCCGCCGCGACGGTGTGGTGCTCGCCGCCTACGACTTCACCGGCCGGAACGGCGGTGCGGCCCTCGCGCGCAGCTTCGCTCCGCTCGCACTGGAGCGGGTCCGGGCGCTTGCCGGTGTCGAGGCGGCCGCCATCGCCTCGTCGGTGCCGCTCGACATTCACGGCCTCCCGAATCGCGCGTTTCTCGTCGAGGGCCGCGCGCGACCGGATGGACGACGCGACGAGAGCCTGGCCAACACCGTTACCCCGGGATACTTTGCGCTGATGGGCATTCCCTTCCGCGCGGGCGCCGACTTCGCGGAGCTCACCGACGCTTCGTCGCCGCCCCAGGCCATCGTCAACGAAGCATTCGTCGAACGGTACCTGAGCGACGGCAAGGGTCGGCCGTCGCCAGTGAGCGCCCTCGGCAAGCGGCTCCAGGCGCGGAGCCGAACGTTCGTGATTGTCGGCGTCGTGCGGACCACAACCTCCAACGCCTTCGGGGAGCCGCCGACACCGTGCGTGTACTTCTCATATCGGGACACGACGGCCCTCGGTGGCGAGCTTCACGTCCGTGGGCGGACCGGCGTCGAAGGCGCGCTCGGGGAGGCCGTCCGCCGCGTCGTGCGCGAGCTCGACCCCGAGCTTCCCGTGTTCAACGTGCGCTCGCTGACCGCGCACGTCGAGACGAACCTGGTGTTCCGTCGCGTCCCGGCCCGGATGTTCGCCGTGCTCGGGCCGCTGCTGCTCGTCCTGGCCGCGATTGGCGTGTATGCGGTGGTCGCCTACACCGTGTCGCTGCGGACGAGCGAGATTGGCGTGCGATCTGCTCTCGGCGCCACGTCGCGCCGGTTGATCGCGGAAATCGTCGGCGAGAACGTGGGCACCGTACTGGTCGGTGCGCTCATCGGCTGGCTCGCCGCGTTCGTCGTGGCGCTCGACTTCGCTCCACGCATGATCGCGCCGTCGATCTTCGCGGGCGTTCCGGCGCTGCTGCTGGTGGTCGCGGCGTTCGCGGCCTGGATTCCCGCGCGCCGCGCCGCGCGCGTCGACCCGATGACCGCGCTACGCAGCCCGTAGCCCGGGCGCGACCGTCGGCCGGCCGCGCCCCTCAACACCTCCGTCAGTCGTCGGGTGTCGTCGTTGCCGTTGGTTCCCGTCCGGCGGTCATGAGCCAGACGTCCCAGATCCTGCGGGCATGACGTCGCCCGCGCGGATCGCGCCACACGCTCGTCGCGCGCAGCCGGAACTCGTTGCCGTGCTCGTCCACGAACGGCGACCGCATGTAGTCGAGGTCGATGGACAGCAGCCCCGACTCACCGACAGGCTGCAGTTCGTCAGGTTCGGACACGCCGTTGTGATTGCGGTCGGACCAGAGCAACAGGCGGCTCCAGATGCCATCGTTGGCGTCGATGATGAAGTCGGCCTTGCTCGGCCCGTAGTGCGGCCCTTCAGCGAACTTCAACGCATCGAAGCCATTCGCGGCGTACGGCGGCCGGCTGTCGGCATAGACGGCCGTGCAGTTGCCGAACAGCTCGCGGCAATCGTCAATCGTGCCGTTGCCGTTGTGGTCGATCGCCAGCCAGGCCAGGTGTGACCCCGCCGGCGTCCATGCCACGCGGTCCGGCGTGCCGTCTGCGTTCATGTCGAAGGACACGCCGTCGCTCACGCTGGTCAGCTGGTTGCGATAGCCGTCGCCGGTCGTGTCAATGAGGATGGGCGTGCACTGCTGCTGTTGTTCATCCCATCCCTCGTCGCCGCCGCCGACTTCGCACGTACGGCGCTCCGCAACCTGTGGCGGGGTCGGCGGCGTCTCCATGTCCGTCTCATCGTGGTCGTTTCCGAGGAAGCTCCAGGGTGCCAAGTCGAACCAGATCCACCAGTGTTTGCTGTACGAGTGATGCCTCCTGAATTCGTCGGCATATCTCGTGATCATGACGGAGGCCGTGAGGTCGTTTCGGGCAACCCCAGGCCCACCCGCCACGCCATCGATCCAGATCTCTGCTTGCACCGACGCCACGCAAAAGCTGGGCGATCGTGAGGTCTGCCCAAGCGCCATGAGGGTCAAGGTACCGGGATTGGGTTGCCAGATGTCGTTCTTGATATCGACGCTTCCACAATTCGGAATCGACGGAATCTGCGCGCTTGCCGAAGTCACGGCTGTCAAGAGCGCAAGGACGATAAACGTTGGACGCACTGTCACCGCAGTCTCCTTTCAGTGGCGGTCAGCGCGGGAGCTTGAAAAACTCGGCTTCCTGCTCGGCGATTCTCAGCTTCATCTTCACCCGTTGAGATTCGACCCAAGTTACCAGTGCAGCCTGGCCTTCCGGGCTGAGTGAGGCGAGCAGCCGATCCTTTTCAATGAGTGTCCGCTGTCGACATTCGAGGATGACGTCGTAATGTCCCTGATAGACGGTCTGGAGGTCGAGCCCCTGAGCGCGAAGCTCGGCGTCCCTGCGCTGGATCGCCTCCACACATTCGCGGTCGCGCTTGTCTTCACCATCCGCGACTTTCAGGACCGTATTCAGTTCCGATTGCGTGAGCCCGATGGCCCCGAGGCGATCCATCACCTTCTCTCGTCCAAAGAGAGCCAGTGTGTGGAAGCTGCTGCGCCAGAGCTCGTGCTCTGGGATCAGGTGTGGCGTCTCGCGTCCGTCGATGACGAGCATCTTGGGCAACTGCGGCGGCTGTGACGCAGCCTGGACCGCTTCGAGCGAGTTGAAGAGAACCGCCCACAAGCCGAGTGCCAACGTCCCTCGCAACCGAGTCATGCCGATCTCCCTTGCGTCCCGTGATTCGCTGACTGTTACCCGCGTGTGCGCAGACCCCATCAAACGACACGCGATGGGATCCGCACGAATCGACTCACGTCGTCAGATCGTTCCCTTCCGCTCACCTGTCCCGGCGAGCCTGGGCGACCCCTGCTCGACCCTGCGCATTTCACGCGTCTGGCGACGACGCATGGTTCGTGCCACGCGGAAAAGCGCATGAAGGCGCCGTCCTTCGACATCAATCCGGAACTCGTCGTGCTGGAATGGAAACGTGGGGAATCGGCCGGCTCGAACGCAAGCTCGGTGACGATGGCAGTTTCTGCGTACTCACACGTTCGCAGCGTTGAAGAATCTGCAACGCTTCGCGTATCCCGCAGGCGGGTTACCGTCAGAAACGCCTGAATTGGGTGGTCGTCGCTTACGCGCGCCGGGCGCGGCGTAAGCGCTGTGCCAGCGACGCACCGATCCAGCCTCGCCGGCAAACGACAAGCGTGGTTGGCATGTGGCCGTGCCGGAGAGCGAGGAAAACTTGATTCAGAGAACCATCCGATTGTTCCGATCTATCCTGGTTTCTCTCTTCCAAGCACGCGGCCTGGACCGGATTCGCGGCGCGCGTCACTCGCCCTGGTACGGTCCCTTCGCTTCGCCCCATCCCCAGCGCGGCATCGGCTGCTCGGGCTCTGGCGCGTCCGGACCGTCTGATCCGGTTGGATGCCCTGCCGACGACGGGGCTGCCCGACTTCGCTCTGCGAGCTTCGTCGAGGTCTCGCCGTAGCGCTTCGCGCCGAGGCGGAAAGCCCCGCCCTCCTGGAGGTGGGGCGGGGTGCTTAGAAAGCGCGATACTTGTCGCGAACGATCCAGCGTCCACCCACCATGACTCGCGTCACGGTCCGGATGCGCGTGATGTCCGCGGTGGGGTCCTCCTCGAGAACGATCAAGTCCGCGAGCTTGCCCGGCTCGAGCGTGCCGAGCTCGGCATCGCGGCCGAGGAAGGCGGCACCGGTGCGCGTGGCCGCGACGAGGGCCTCCATCGGCGAGAGGCCCGATTCCACGAGCAGCTCGATCTCGCGCCACGGCGCCTCTCCGCGGGCCGCGTGCGGGACGGAGCTGTGTCCGCCGACCACGAGGCGGGCTCCTTCCTTGTGGAGTCGAGCGGCCAGCTGCTTCATCGCGGTGAATCCGCGAGTGCGGGCGTCGGGACGGAGCGCGCTGCCTTTCGGCGGGGCATCGCCGGGACGCGCCTCGAAGACCGCGAGCGTGGCGTCGACGAAGGGCCGGGTGGCCCGTGTCACTTCATAAAGGGCCCGGGCCTCGGGCCCGTCGAGATTGGCCGACGCAAAGAGGGTGTAGCGGCCGTCGCGCCGCGCCGCGCTGTCGAGGAGCACGGCCTGACGGTATGCCTCCGCTTGCTGCGGCGGCACGATGGCCGTCCCCAATGACGTGATGTGCTCGAGGCCGTGAAGGCCCGCCCGCAGCATGTCGCGGGCATCCAGGATCTCGAGGTGCGCCGTGCAAGGAACGCCCCGCGCCCGGCAGACGTCGACGACCGCGCGCGCGCTCGCCAGTGGGAGCCTGAAGTAGATCTTCAGCGCGTTCGCGCCCGCGTCGATGGCGCGCGTCGCAATCTGGCGCGCTTCCTCCGGATCGCGGGCGACGATCGAATCGCGCGGATAGGCGGGCCGCTCGCCGTCGATGTGCGGGCCGCACAGATGCAGCCGCGGACCCGGCAGCGCGTCGGCGGCGATCAGGCGCTTCAGCTCGTCGAAGCGCTCCACCCACTGCCCTGGATCGCGGAACGACGTGACGCCGTTGGCCAGCTGCCGCAGCGCGAGCTTGGGATCGTCCTCCACGTGGTAATGGAGATCGATCAGCCCCGGCATCACCGTGCGCCCGGCGAGATCGACGCGCTCGGCGCCCTCAGGGCTGCGAACCTCGCCGGCCGGTCCCGCTTGAACGATTCGATCCCCGCGAACGACGATTCGTGCCGGCGAGACGGGCGGGCGCCCGGAGCCGTCGATGAGGCGTGCGGCATCGATGACGACCGTGCGCTCCTGCGCCGGCATGGCCATCGCCGTCGCGAACACGCACACCACCGGTAGGGGCACGGCACGCCGTGCCCTGATACGGATCGAAAACGCCGACGATTGGGTGCGGGTCGGAGACGGTGGTGATTGCATGCCCCTTGTCAGGGCACGGCGGTGCCGTGCCCGGTACCGGTCGAGTGGGAGTAGTGTATGTCGCCATGCGACGCATTCTCGGGATGTTCCTTGGCCTTGCCGTCCTCGCGAGCGCGAGCCTGCGCGCGGATCTGTTCCGCGACGACTTCGCGCGCTTCCCGCCAGGCTGGCTCTCGATGCCGGTCGGCCAGTTGAACGGCGCGATTCAGGAATATCACTTCCTGCCGCATCGCGGCGTCGCGCTCGGGCCGTGGTTCAACCCCATCGTGTATCAGGACGCGTGGGTTGCCGGCGACGAAGACGGCCGGCCGTACATCGAACAGCATCTCGTCAACGAGATCGGTGGGCTGTTTCAGCCGATGTTCGTCACCGGCGAGGCCGAGTGGCGCGACTACAGCGTATCGGTGGAGGTGCGGCCGCTCTCGCTCGCCGACCAGGCCGGCGTCGTATTCCGTTACCGCACCAGCCGTCACTACTACCTGTTCACCCTCGAAGGCGGTCGTTCCGTGCGCCTCGCGGTGCGGCGGCCGATCGAAACCGGCTTCCGCGTGCCCGAGTGGCGTGAGCTCGGCCGGGCGGCGTTTCCCTACGACACCACCCGCTACTACACGCTGCGTGTCGAGAACGAGGGTCCGCGCATTCGCGCGTACGCGGACGACAAGCTGGTCGTCGAGCCTCTGACCAGGAGCTCTCCGGCGGCCGGCGGGTCTCACCGCGACGATGCCGGCACGCTTCCGCGATTTCCGCGTGTTCGCGCCTCCACCGGTAGAGCGCGCCATCGCCGAGCGCATCGCCGCGCGCGACGGCGAGCTCTCCGCGTTGCGTGCGGCCAACCCGCGTCCTGTCGTCTGGCGGAAGTTCGAAACGCCGACCTTCGGCGCCGGCCGCAACGTGCGATTCGGCGATCTCGACGGCGACGGCCGGCTCGACATGCTCATCGCGCAGAACATCCCGAAGGTGCGCGGCGACGCCTTCGATCACATCAGCTGTCTGACGGCGGTCACGCTCGACGGACGGGTGCTCTGGCAGATCGGCCGTCCCGATGCTCGCAACGGGCTGCTGACCAACGACACGCCGTTCCAGATTCACGATCTCGACGGCGACGGCAAGGCCGAGGTCGTGCTGGTGAAGGACTTCAAGCTCCAGGTGCTCGAAGGACGCACCGGCAAAGTGCTCAAGTCGGCGTTCATGCCGACGGCGCCGGCCGAGAACAAGGATCGGCCGTACGAGTTGAACAACGGCGACTCGATGGCCTTCATCGATCTGACCGGCAAGGGAAGGCGCGAGGAGATCCTCATCAAGGATCGCTATCGCTCGTTCTGGATCTTCGACGCGTCGCTGCGCCTGCTCTGGAAGGGCAACGGGCAGACGGGGCACTATCCATTCCCGCTCGACGTCGATGGCGACGGCCGCGACGAGTTCCAGATTGGCTATGCGCTCTGGGACGCGAAGGGCAAGCCGCGCTGGACCCGCGACGCGGAGCTCAAGGACCACGCGGACGCGATCTCGATCGGCAACTTCAGCGGAGACGCCGCCGCGCGTCCGCGCGTCTACATCTGCGGCAGCGACGAGGGATTTCTCGTATTCGAGATCGACGGCACGCCGGTCCGGCACGCGCGCATCGGGCACGTCCAGACCCAGAGCGTCGGCCGCTTTCGTCCCGATCGGCCCGGCCAGCAGATCTTCGTCGCCAATTTCTGGAAGAACCCGGGCATCGTCACGCTCTTCGATCACGACGGCCAGATCCTCGAGCAGGCCGAGCTCATCTCAGGCTCGAGCCACCTGGCGCCGGTCAACTGGCGCGGCGACGGACAGGAATTCGCGCTGCTCTCCTCCAGCGTGCGCGAAGGCGGCATGATCGACGGCTCCCTCCGCCGCGTCGTCGTGTTCCCCGACGATGGGCATCCGGAGCTTGCGTACTACGTGGCGAACGTGACGGGCGATGCGAGAGACGAAGTGATCGTGTGGGACCAGCAACGCGTGTGGATCTACACGCAGGACGCGCCGTTCACGGGCTCGCGCATCTACGCGCCGACGCGCAATCCCACCTACAACGAGTCCAACTACCGTGCGACCGTATCGCTGCCCGGGTGGAAATAGGGGTCGGGTGCGATATCCATCTAAATACGCCCGACCTCTCTACGTATTTAGATGGATATCGCACCCGACCCTATTTCCCTGGCAGCTCGATCCGCGCCGCCTCGAACTCGGCCGGGATGAACTGGCGATCGACCAGGCCGCGGACGTCGAGTGGCCGCTCGAGGATGCCGGTCTCGAGCGCCATGTCGGCAATCACCTGCATCTCGTCGTCCTTGGGCGTGAGCTGGCGGTAGCTGACGCGATCGGGTGGCTGCGTCAGCACGTGACGGAGCAGCCGCTCGTCCTGCCGGAAATACGGCGAGACGAGGCGGGCGGCGTCCAGGCGATGCGTCTCGGCCCATTCCCCGCTCTCCGCGATACCGCGCACGAGATCGCGAACGAGCGCAGGATTCTTCTCGATCAGCTTCTCGGTGATGACGAGAACGCACGAGATGAACCGCGGCCAGATGTCTTTGGCGTGATACAGGACGCGGCCCGTGCCGTCGAGCTCCGCGCGTCCGGCGTGCGGCTCGCCGATGAAATACGAGTCGATGGCCCGGCTGGCCAGCGCGCCCGGCATGTCGGGCGGCGGCATCTCGACGAATCGCACCTTCTGGTAGTCGACGCCCTGATCCTTCATCAGCTTCCGGATGACCAGATGCTGATTGCTGTACTTGCTGGGAATGGCGAAGAGGCGCCCCTCGAGCTGCTTGAGCGACGTAATGCCGCTGTCCTTGCGGACCATCACCGTCGACCCGTCGCGATGGCCGAGATACGCGATCTTGATGCGCACGCCCTGTTCCTTCAGCTTCATCGCGAGCGGCGCGATCATGAACGTCGCGTCGAGCCGTCCGCTCTTCACGGTTTCGACGACGGTGGGGAAGTCGGTGAAGCGCTGCGACTCGAAGCGCGCCCGCCGGCTGGTCTTCGACGCGTAGTCGGTCACCGGGCACGTCAGATGACAGGTCACGGGCAGGTAGCCGACCGTGAGCGTCTCCCGGGTCGCTGACGTCTGCTCCGTGGTGGGTGTGGTCCTCGGTGTCTGCCACGGCCGCAGACGCAGCAGGGCGAGCACGGCGACGAACACGAGCGCGCCAGCCACCCAGCGCGCGACCGGCGACGAGAAAAGCCTCACGTCTTTCTCCCAGTTGCGGCGGGCACGAGTCGGCTCGCGCGCGCCGGTTCGACGTCCGATTCCAGCCCGAGCACGGTGAGGATGCGGTGGACCGCGCTCACGACCTCGGGATGCGTGGCCGCGCGCGGACGCGCGAGGTCGAGCCGGATCCCGTCGCGCACGCGCGCCGGCCGTTCGGTCAGCACGAGGACGCGATCGGCGAGCTGCGCGGCTTCTTCGATGTCGTGGGTCACGAGCACCACCGTGCGGGGCTCGTCGCGCAGGATGCGCGCCAGCTCCTGCCGCATCTTGAGGCGAGTCAGATAGTCGAGCGACGAGAACGGCTCGTCCATGAGCAGGAGCGGCGTTTCGCCACCCAGCGCCCGCGCGAGCTCCACTCGCTGCCGCATGCCTCCCGACAACTGGTGGGGATAGGCGCCGGCGAACGTCGACAGGCCGATGAGCGCCAGCAGCGCGTCGGCGCGTCGGCGCCGTTCGCCTTCGTCGGCGAGGTGTCGCACGCCGATGAGGATGTTGCCCTCGACGGTGAGCCACGGAAACAGCCCGTCCTGCTGGAAGACCATGCGCAGTGCCGCCGGCCGCTGCACGCGTCCGCTGGTCGGTGGCTGCCACCCCGAGCAGACGTTCAACAACGTGGTCTTGCCGCAACCCGACGGACCCACGAGCGCCACGAACTCGCCTTCGCGGACCTCGAGATTGATGCGGTCGAGGACCTGCACCTGGCCGAAGGCCATGCTGACGGCGTCCAGGCGAAGCAGCGGCGTCGTCACCATCTCGTAGCTCGTAGTTCGTCGCTCGTCGCTTCGAAGCCGGTCACCGTTCGTATCCCCACCGGACGCTCGGAATGGTCGTGAGCTGGACGAGGACGCGGTCGAGCGCGATCCCGATGACGCCGATGACCAGCATCGCGGCCGCGACGAGGTCGATGCGCAAGCCGTTGCGCGCGTCCCACACCGCAAAGCCCAACCCGTCACGGCCCGCGATCATCTCCGCGGCCACCACCACCAGCCACGAGAGGCCGGCGGTCACACGCAGCGTCGTGATGACCTGCGGTGCAATCGCCGGCAGCGTGACCGTGCCGAACAGCCGCGGGCCCTCGATGCCCAGGTCACGCGCGACGCGGAAATAGACGGCGGGAATGTTCGCGACCGCGGCACTCGTCGCCAGCACGATCGGAAAGAACGCAGCCATGAAGATCAAGAAGATGGCCGGCGGGTCGCCAATGCCGAGCCACAGGATGGCGAACGGTATCCAGGCGAGCGGGGACAGGTTCCTGAAGAAGTTCACGAGCGGGAGCCACGCCGCCCGTGCCGCCGCCGAGTGCCCGACGACGAGGCCGGCGGGGACGCCGAGCGCGACGGCCAGGAGGAAGCCGGCCGATACGCGGAAGAGCGACGCGACGGTATCGGTCAGCAGGCGCCCGGTGCGAAGCTCGGTCGCGACCCCGCGCGCGACGTCCAGAGGATGGGGAAACAGCGATTCCGGGAACAGCCCCGCGGAGGCGAGCCATCCCCAGACGGCCACGAGCACGGCGGGCGTCGCAAGAGCCAGCACCCAGTCGCGATACGGACGGGCGCGCGTGTTCGAGGCACGATCGGACATGCAGCGGGGACGACACCGGTAGGTGCACGGCATGGCCGTGCCCTGTCCCGACGGGCAATCGCCTAAGCTCCGGTAGTATGGCACGCGGTCGGCGGCACCCGCGGAATGCTCAAAAAAACGTGGCCACCTACTCGAAATGTATGAGTGCCGGTCCGCTGCAGGGACCGCGCCGGATGCTATCTCTCAGGATCGCGCACCAGGTTCCGCGCGGCTAGAGCCACGCCCTCCTGGTGAGATGTCGCATTGGACCGTGCTCGCCGGCTGCTTCCATCGATCGTGACTCGAGACTCAAGCGGAGGGCGGGGCTTCAGTCCCGCCGCCAAATCTGCGGCGCTCTTCATCGCGGCGATGTGCGGCACCTCGGCGTGCTCGAGCTGTCGCCAGGCGCCCGCCATCTCCGACGCGGCCTATCGCGACGTGGTTACCGCGTTCTACACGGCAATTGCCGCGATGCAGACGACACAGGAGGTGCTTGCGAGGCAGAAGCTCGATCGCGTCGTCCAGCTCGCGCCCGGGGAGCCTGCGGGCTGGGCGAACCTCGGCCTCCTCCTGCTGCGGCAGCAGGAGATCGATCAAGGTGCTGAGCATCTCGCTCGTGCCGAAACGCTCGCCCCTGAGAGCGCGGACATTCAGAAGCTGCGGGCGCTCGCGGCAAGCCGCCGGGGCGACCTCAAAGCGGCCATCGCGCACTGGCGGCGCACGCTCGAGCTCAATCCGGATGATGTCGAAGCCGCCTACGCGCTCGCGCTGGAGACAGAGCGGCAGGGCGGGCCCGAGGGCGACGTCGAGGCCGTCCGGTTGCTCGAACGCCTGTTGTCTCGCCGCGAGAATCTCGCCGCGCGCGTGGAGTCCGTGCGGATTGCCGCGAAGCGAGGCGACGCCGAAGCCCTGAAGCGCGCCGTCGGGCCGCTCGTCGAGGCGTCGAAGGCGTGGTCGACGCAAGCCCAGGTGCAGATGAAAGCGCTGCTCGAAGCGGCGTCCGAGAATCCTCGCGCCGCTGCGACCCGCGTCGCATTCCTGAAGAACTTCCTGCTGCGCGAGCCGCTCTATCGCGCTGCGCTCGCCGAGGTGAGCACGCCGCGCGACGAAGTGGGCCAGCCTCTGACGCGGTTCCTGCGCTTGAAGAATCCGGAACCGACGCCGGCGCCTCCCGACACCGCGCTGACGTTCGCCGTCGAGCCCATCCCTGGTGCGTCGGCCGCGTCGTGGGCCGGGGCGGTGATGTTGACCGGAGATGCGAAGCCCGTTCTGGTGACGGCCGGTGCCGAAGGCGTGAAGGTCGAAGGCGCGCCGGCGGCGATGGCTGGCGGCGTTCTCGAGGACGCCGCAGCCGGACCCACGCTCGACGCGGTGGCGGCCGCCGATCTGAACTACGACTTCCGCACGGATCTCGCGGTGGCCGGCGCCGGCGGCCTGCGTCTGCTGCGTCAAGGTGAAGACGGGCGTTTCACAGATGTCACCGACCAGGCGCGGCTGCCGCGCGAGCTTTCGAGCGGGCCGGCGCACGGCGTGTGGCCGGCCGACGTCGACACCGATGGCGATCTGGACCTCGTGCTCGCGCCCCGTGAGGGCCGGCCGATCGTGCTGCGGAACAACGGCGACGGCACGTTCGCGACGCGCGAGCCGTTCGCGAGCGTCGCGCGAGTTCGCGGTTTCGTGTGGGCGGACCTCGACGGCGAGGGCGTGCCAGACGCCGCAGTTCTGGACGAGTCGGGGGCCGTGCACGTCTACCGGAATCTCAGAGGCGGCGCGTTGGCCCCTGCACCAGTACCCCCGCAGCGCGCTGGCGTGGCCGCGATTGCAGCGGCCGAGGTCACGGGCGATTCATTGTTCGACCTGCTCCTCCTCGGACGCGACGGCACCGTCTCGCGCCTGTCGTGGAAGGCGTCTGGCGGTTGGGACGAGGCGAGACCGCTTGGACGCGCCAGCGCGTTGTCCGATCTGCAGCCCGGGCGCGCGCGCCTCGTCGCCGCGGATCTCGACAACAACGGCGCCGTAGACCTTCTCGCGTCGGGCTCAGGTGGCTCACAGGTCCTCCTCGGTGCCGCGGGTGCCGCGTTCACCCTGCTTCCCGCGTCGGTTGCTGCCGCGGTTCAATCGGCGCTCGATCTCGACGGCGACGGACGGCTCGAGGTCGTCGGGCTGGCTCCGGGTGGGCGGCCGGTCCGCGCCTCATCGAAAGGCGCAAAGTCCTATCACTGGCAGGTGCTGCGCCCGCGCGCGGCGACGGCCACCGGCGATCAACGTATCAACTCGTTCGGCGCCGGTGGCGAAGTCGAAGTCCGTACCGGGCTGCACGTCCAGAAACAGGTGATCGCGGCGCCCGCCGTGCACTTCGGTCTCGGGGATGCGACGCGTGCCGAGGTCGTCCGCATCGTCTGGCCGAACGGCCAGCTCCAGTCGGAGTTCGAGACCCGCGCCGATGCGCCAGTCGCCGCCACGCAGCGGCTCAAAGGGTCGTGCCCGTGGCTGTTTGCCTGGAACGGGCGCGAGATGGCGTTCGTGACCGATCTCATCTGGCGATCGCCGCTCGGCCTGCGCATCAACGCTCAGGCAATCGCCGACGTGCTGATGACTGAAGACTGGGTCAAGCTGCGCGGCGATCAGCTCGCCGCACACGACGGAGCGTACGACCTGCGCATCACCGCGGAGCTGTGGGAGACCCACTTCTTCGATCTCACGTCGCTCATGGTGGTGGATCACCCGGAAGGGACGGAGGTGTTCGTCGACGAGCGGTTCGCAATGCCGGCGCCGAAATTCGAGGCCGTCGCCACGGGGCCGGTGCAACCCATGGCCTTCGTGCGTGACGACCGCGGAGCCGACGTCTCGGATCTCGCGCGCACGCGGGACTCCCACCACATCGACTCCGCCGGCCGCGGGTCGTACCAGGGCATCACGCGCCGGCACTTCGTCGAAGCCGAGCTCCCGGCGGACGCGCCGCAATCGGGACCGTTGTGGCTGATTGCACAGGGCTGGGTGCATCCCACCGACAGCTCGATCAACGTCGCCATCTCGCAAGGCGCGCATCCGGCGCCCGAGGGGCTCTCGCTGCAGGTGGCGGACGCCTCCGGGCGCTTCCGCGAGGTGCGCAGAGGCCTGGGATTCCCGGCGGGCAAGGACAAGACCGTGCTGCTCGATCTGACGGGCATCCTGCCGGCGAGCGGACCTCGCCGGCTCCGTCTCACGACCAACCTGGAAATCTTCTGGGATCGTCTCGGCTGGGCCGTCGGACGTCCAGACGTCGTGCTCTCACCACGGCAGCTCGATCTGCTCGCGGCTGATCTCGTGTTCCGGGGATATTCGATCACGGACCAGCCGAGCTCCAGCGTTCCCGAGCGGCCGCGTTACCTGCTGGCGGGTACGGCGCCTCCCTGGCGCGATCTCGAGGGCTACTACACGCGGTTCGGTGACGTCCGGCCGCTCGTCGCGTCCGTGGACGATCGCTACGTGATCATGAACGCCGGCGACGAGCTCCGGCTGCGCTTTGCCGAGCCGCCGCCGCCCATGCCGGGCTACACACGCGACTTCGTGATGGCGGGCGACGGCTGGGTGAAGGACGGGGACTACAATACGAGTTTCTCGCGGACGGTGCTGCCGCTGCCGTCGCATCGATCGGGCCGCTACGACGTGGCGCCCCGCGCGCTCGAGGACGACCCCGTGTACCAGCGGCACGCCCGCGACTTCTCGGAGTATCACACCCGGTACGTCACCGCCGATCGCGTGCGCGATGCGCTGCGCGCCGGCCGCGGTGGCTCGAAACGATGACTCGCTACGCCCGACCCATCCTTTCCATCGTCTTCGTCGCGCTGCTCGCGACGCCGTTCCTCGTCCGCCGCTTCAGCGGATCGTCGGCCCTGCCGTCGGCCGCGAGCGCCGTGGACGCGAAAGCGCGCTACGGCTTCCGGCTCGTCGAATCATCGAAAGCGGCGGGCCTCTCGTTCGTGCACCAGGCGCCGACGCTCGATTCCAGGCTGGCGCACATCATGCCGCAGGTGGCGTCGATGGGCGCGGCGGTGTCGATCGCGGATGTCGACCGTGATGGTCACGCGGATCTGTACGTCACGAACAGCCGCGAGGGATCGCGCAACCACCTGTTCCGTAACAAGGGCGACGGCACCTTCGAGGACGTCGCGGAGCGGCTCGGGCTCGCCGATCTGAATCGGCCGGAGACCGGTGTGTCGATGGGCTCGATCTGGGGCGACTACGACAACGACGGCTACGAGGATCTGTTCCTCTACCGCTGGGGCCGATCGGAGATCTTTCACAACGAGCGCGGCGAGCGCTTCACGCGGGTGACCGATGAGGCCGGCCTCCCGGCCTGGGCCAACATCAACACCGCCGTCTGGCTGGACTTCGATCGCGACGGCGATCTCGATCTCTTCATGGGCGGGTACTACGCCGAGACCGTCAACCTCTGGAAGCTCGCCAACACCCGGATGATGCCCGAGAGCTTCGAATACGCGACCAACGGCGGTCGCAAGTACCTGTTCGAAAACCAGGGGGGTGGACGCTTCACCGAGATCGCCGAGCGTGTGGGCCTGGTATCGCGGCGCTGGGCGCTCGCCGCGGTCGCGGCCGATATCCGCGGCACGGGCTATCCCGACATCTTCATCGCCAACGACTACGGGGTGTCCGAGCTGTTCGTGAACGAGCGTGGCCGCTTCCGCGAGGTGGGGCGGCAGGCCGGTGTGGGCTACTCGCCGAAGAGCGGCATGAACGCGTCGGTCGGCGACGTCCTCAACCAGGGCAAGTTCGCGATCTACGTGTCGAACATCTCCGAGGAAGGCATTTTGCTGCAGGGGAACAATCTCTGGGTGCCGGCCGGCGATGAGGGCGGGGTGCCCCGCTTCGAGAACCTCGCTCGCCCGATGGGCGTCGACCTCGGCGGCTGGAGCTTCGGCGCGCAGTTCGGCGATCTGAACAACGACGGCTTTCTCGACATCTATCTCGTGAACGGCTACGTGTCGGCATCGCGCGAAGAGAGCTACTGGTACGACTTCTCCAAGGTGGCGGGTGGGCACGAGATCGTCATCGCCGATGCGCAGAACTGGCCGGTGATGGGAACGCGCAGCCTCGCCGGCTATCAGCAGAAGAAGCTCTGGATCAGCGACGGCGCGGGCCACATGGTCGACGTGGCGCAGATGGTGGGTGCGACCGATCGCCACGACGGCCGTTCGGTGGCGCTCGCCGATCTCTCGAATCGCGGCGCGCTCGACATCGTCGTCGCGAACCAGCGCGGGCCGCTGCTCCTGTATCGCAACGACGTCGCTCCCGATCGCGCCTGGGTGGCCTTCGATCTCGCCGGCAGCTGCCGCCCACCGCAGGGCGATGGGGCGGCATTGAAGGAGGGCGGGGCCCCGCCAACGAGGTGCTCGAACCGCAGCGCGATCGGCGCGCAGGTCACCGTGTTCTGGAGCGGCCAGCAGCAGCTCCAGGAGGTGCTCGGCGGCTCGGGCTTCTGCGCGCAGAACCAGCGCCGGCTGCATTTCGGGCTGGGCGCCGGCGCGGCGGTGGAGAAAGCGGTCATCCGCTGGCCGTCGGGTAAGATTCAGGAGCTGACCCGCCCGGCTTCGAACCGCGTCCACAAGGTCGAGGAGCCCGCATGACACAGACTGGAGCGGCTGGGGCGGCTGGAGCGGCTGGGGCGGCGTGGGGCGGCTGCAGCGACTGGAACGGCTGGCGCGATTGCCGCGGCGCCGGCGTCCTCGGCTCCTGCCGCAGCGCGCCGCGCGCGCTTCGATCAGCGTTACCTCGCGCCCATCCTCGTCACGATCGTGCTCCTCGTCGGGCAGATCGGGTTCGGCTTCCTCGAAAGCTGGTCGCGCACCTTTCTCGCCATTGCCACGTCCATCGTCCTCGAGATGGTGATTGGCCGGTGGGTCTACGGGAAGTGGCCACACCTCGCGAGCGCCTACGTGTCAGGTATCAGCGTGGGCATGCTCGTCCGCTCCCCGGCGTACTGGCCGTACGCCCTGTGCTCGGCGATCGCAATCGTGTCGAAGTACGTGCTGCGCGTGGACGGGCGCCACATCTGGAACCCGTCGAACTTCGCCATGGTGGCGATGCTGGTGCTGGCCGCGGATACCGTGGCCTCGCTCAGTATCCAGTGGGGTAACAACCTGCTGCCGATGGTCGTCGTGTGGGCGTTCGGCACGGTCATCCTGCGCACGCTCGGCCGGCTGCACATCACGCTGTCGTTCGTCGCCGCCTACATCGTCTTTGCCTTCATCCGCGCGAACATCACCGGCCATCCGTTCCTCGCCGAAGTCGCGCCGCTGACCGGACCGATGTATCAGCTCTTCATCTTCTTCATGATCACGGACCCGAAGACCACGGTGAAGCCGTATTGGGCGCAGTGCCTGGTGGCCGTGCTCGTGGCTGCCGCCGAAGCGATCTTCCGCCTGTTCGAGTTCGTGCACGCTCCCTACTACGCGCTCTTCGTCGTCGGACCGGCGGCGAACCTGATCGAGATCGCATTGACGAAACGCCGCCGGGCGTGACGCCACGACCGCGGCGGAGCTGAAGCTCCGCCCTACCGTTGAGGGTCCGATCGCGTCTCCGGTAGGCCGGACCTTCAGGTCCGGCAATCGTGTCGGCCCAACGCCCGTTCG
This sequence comes from Vicinamibacterales bacterium, assembly GCA_963840865.1. GTDB lineage: Bacteria > Acidobacteriota > Vicinamibacteria > Vicinamibacterales > Vicinamibacteraceae > CAWJAP01. The sequence continues at coordinate 20,444 of CAWJAP010000009.1, read as the reverse complement.
CTGCCGTTCACACAACGAGGAGGTCCAATGTCCGAGGCCCAGGTGATCGCGAATCAGAAGAAGATCCTGCAGAACCAGGCGAAGCTGCTGGCCAATCAGAAGAAGCTCGATCAAGTGCTGGCCAACCAGAAAGCCATCAAGGCGAACCAGGCGAAGATCCTCGCCAATCAGGCCAAGATCCTGGCGAAATGACGAATGACGAATGACGAATCAGGCGAATCCATTCGTCATTGGTCATTGGTCATTTGTAATTAGAGAATCCGCTGCGCTCGAGAAGCCGCTCGATCTCCTCGCGGCTCGCGCGCAGCTTCACGGCAGCGGCCACGAGGTCGGCCGCGAGCACCGGATACCAGTGTCGGCGCGAGCGATCGAGCAGTCCGGCGATGTCGTACGGCTCGATCGCGAGCGCGATCCGTTCGAAAAGCCAGTCGCGCAGGCCGCCTTGCGGTGACCCCGACGCCAGATCCGTGCACTCGATGAGCTCCGGTCCGAACGACGGATCGAGGTGGAGGAGGAAGCCGGGCGCGAGCCCGGGACGCCCGAGCCGGCGCGCCGCCTCGCTGAAGCTCGCGGCCGCGAAGTAGAGCAGTGCCAGCTGCTTGAAGAGCGGAGGGTCCGACATCGCCGCATACAACGCCGCAACGAGGCGCTCCGTCGCATTCAGTTCGGCGAGCGTCGAGCTCTCGTATGCCGCAAGCGCCGCATCCCGCTCGGTTCCCTCCGATGTTTCCGTGAGAAGCTCGACCAGCCGCTGAATCCCGAGCAGCGTGAGAGGGAAGCCCGTGGAAAGCAGCGGATCGATCACGCCAGCGGCCGAGGGCAGCAAGGCCCAGCGCGGCCCCGACACGCGCCGGCTCCGGAAGGCGAGCGGCGACGCGTGCACGAATGACAGGGTGGCCTGCGCGTCGCGAAACTGCTCCTGCACCGACGGCAGCGACGCGAGCAGGCGATCCCAGGCCGCCGAGCCCTCCGCGGCGCCAATTCGTTCGGCCGCCGCCTCGGTGAGCGCCGCCCCGGCGCTCGTGATCCCGTTGTTGAAACGGAGCACCCAAATCCAACCGCCCTGAAACACGTGATGCACCGCCGCATCGTCCACGGGGTAGGGAGGGACACCGTCGCCGCTCGTGTTGAGGGCGTCCCATCGCTCGACGCCGGCGAAGTGCGTGTAGAGGCCTTGCGTGGCTGGAAGCCAGGCGAGTGGGGCCGGCCGGAGTCCGAGCGCCCGCTGGAGGAACCCTCTTGGTCCGCTGGCGTCGACGACGAAGCGGGCGGTGATGCGGTGTGAACGCCCGTGTCGCTCACCCTCGAGCGCGGCGCCTCCCGTCTCGAGCTGAAAGCTGTCGAGCCGCGTTTCGTCGAGATACACGGCGCCGGCTGCCATCGCTTCCTTGACGAGGACCGCGTCGAAATCGGGCCTGTACCAGTGCGTGTCGGCGATTTCGTCGTGCGGGCTCGCCGCAACCAGCAACTGCCGCGACCGCTCGTCATCGTCGGCGAACGGCTGCCCTGGCTCGTGGAAGAAGAACGTGAAACCGCGCTTCAACCCGACCGCGACGTCGGGCCGGCTGCGCTGCCACGTTCCCCACTTCGAGAACGCGCGCACCCGGGGAAGGTCGTAGCGGTCGGCGATCTCTTCGAGGAGGAGGTTGGCGAGCGGCGTGGACGATTCGCCGATCGCGAATCGCGGATGCCGTCCGCGCTCGACCAGCGCCACGCGCAATCCGCGCCTGAGGAGCGCCAGGGCGGTGAGCGATCCGGAGAACCCGCTTCCGATGATGGCGACGTCGGCGTCGATGTGCGTGATGGGCGCGACCGTCATTGCCCGGTGAATCCACACACGTCACATGCCGTCGGGGGGACGACCACCTGTGCGAGGTTCATGCTCAGTAACCGCGCGCGGCGGACGTTGCTGCACGCTGAGCACGTCGCGAACCGCGCGAGATCCCAGAGATCGGCAAAAACGCGGCCGCGTCCGCGGGCGTGGGCGAGCGTCTTCGTCAGACTGCGCTCGACGTCGCTCAGCGATGGCGGACTGAAGAGTCCGACCTCGGCGAGCGCTTCGAGCGAGCCATTCCCGCTTCGGGTGGGGATGATCGAGACCGCGGTTGCGCCGGCGTCGAACGCGGTGTCGATCGATCGAAGCAGCCAGGCGTCCTGCTCTGCAGGCGGGACGAACGGTGGCGAGATGAGCAGGAAGACGCGCAGCCCGACGCCGCGCCCGTCGAGCGCGGCCGCGGCATGCCGAAACTCGTCGAGAGTGAAGCCCTTGTTCAGCCGATCGAGTGCCTCGGGATGTGCCGTCTCGAGGCCCATGGCGACTTCGAGTGCCGGGCGGCCGTGTCGCGCCAACGCCTCGAGCCATCGATCGACGCGAGGACCGACGAGGGCCGGATGCGATTCGACGATCACCCTGGCGAACGCCGCGACCTCGTCGGCAATCTCGTCGTAGTCGGCCTCGGGAACGGCGCGCGGGTCGAAGAAGCTGCCGGCGTTGTACAGCTTCACGCAGGCGAGGCGGTCCGGGCTCTCAGCGATGGTGTGCCGCGCTTCTCTGATCTGCGCGGGAATCGCGCCGGGCGGAGTGTCCTCGCGAATCGTGTGCATCCACAGATCGCACATCGTGCAGTGCCAGGGACATTCGCGACCGGTGAGAAAGATGGTGGCCGTTCGCTCGACGCAACCCTCCGGATCGCGCTCCGGTTCGACAATCACACCTTGATGGTGCCAGGGATCGTGGTCGCGACGGCCGCCGCGGCGTTCGAGCACGAAGCGCGTACGCGCGGCAGCCGTATCGGGAAAGAGCGCGGTCTCAGGCATGGAGGCGCGCGAACGACTGGCGGTAGCTGCGCTCGGTCTCGACGAGAGACGGCGGCAAGGCGCCGTCCGCGAATGCGCCCCGCTGGAAGCGCCGCTTGGCGTAGACCGGCATGTCGAAGCCGGTCACGGCTCTGACCCCGCGGCGCACGATCTCTCCCTTCAAGCCGTAGAGCGCGGGCACGTCGTACCCGGTGAGCGCGGCAAACGGAATCGCTTCGGCCACCTCGATGACCGACGGCCGCGTGTAGGGGCTGAAGCCGCTGAACCCGTACCGCCGCCCGGCCGCGTAGGTGCGGACGTAGCTCCGGCTGAGACCGCCGCTGTAGGTGAGCGAGTGCTTGATCTTCCCGACGCCCCAACCTTCCTGATAGAGCATCGGGTTGTCGACGACACTGCGGATGGTGAGCTCGGGATTGTCCTCGATCGGATAGTCCTTGAGGTTCTCGTCGCCGCCGTCGCCGTCGGCGAGATGCCGCCAATCCGGGTAGCGCGCGCGAATGCCCTCACAGAGCCGGAGACCGACCGCGGCGCACTGCACGTCGAGCACCTTGTAGTCTTCGATGACGCGCACCGTTTCCTCGACATCGATAGCCGCGGGCACGCCGCCGATCTCTTCGAGGAAGAGCGAAAGGCCGACGTCGGCGAGGAACGTGCGTGCCTGCGCCGCGTCGGATCCGCTGCCGAGATTCGAGCACGAAGGTTTTCAGCCGCGCCGGCGACAGTCCGAGGCGCAGCATCGTGTGATAGACGACGAGGAACACCGATCCGCTGTCGATGCCGCCCGAGAAGCTGACGCCGATGGGCTCGGGGTGTGTCGCGCGGGCGTCGACATCCCGCAGCCACTTCTCGATTTCGTGCGCCAGCGCACCGATGTAGCGCCGGCCGATCTCGTCGAGATCGGCGGACAGCGTTCCGCGGGGCGGGGTGAAGAACCGCGTGTACACGGGGTCGGGATCCGGGCACCCCACGAGCGCCAGATCGACGATGTAGTGGGCCGGCACCATGCGCGAGTAGCTCGGGTGGAACTGGCCTTCGAGCCCGGCAGCTTCGAGCGCCGCCCTCAGCCGGTCGATGCGATCGGCAACGAAGAGCGCCGGCCCTTCCTGCCGCTTCGCGAGGAAGTAGCGCATGGGGCGATCGAGCGATCGCGCCAGCCGCACGGTCGTGCCCTGGTGGGCGACGATGGCAAACGATCCGTCAATCGCGCGCACGGAGGCTGCATCGCCGCTGAGCACACGCGCGCGCGCCTCATCGAGCGTCATGTTGTGGATCAGGTTCAGCTCGGGCTCGAGCAGATCGACGACGGGTTCGACGGGACGATGCATGAAGTGATTCTAGGCGGCCGGGGGCTGGGCGGCTAGGTTGCTGACCAGCTACACTCGATACTCATGACCTGGATCAAGACCGTCCCCTTCACGGGCGCCGATCCGCGCGTGACCGAGGCGCGCGAGAAGCAGAAAACGCTCTATCCCAAGGAATACGCCACACCGGTCGAGGCCGTCTTCAAGGGCGAGTCGCAAAGCATCGTGGCCTCGCACAGCCTGATCCCCGACGCCATGTATCACGCGTTCGCGGCCTTCGGCGTGATGATGGCGCCCGATCTCCCGCTGGCGCGCCGGCAGCACGAGATGATCGCGACGATGGTGTCGGTGACCAACCGGTGCTTCTATTGAATCGAATCGCACGCAGAGTTTCTGCGTAGGGTCACGCTCGACGAGGATCTCGTCAACGCGCTCCGGCGCGACTACACGACGGCGCCCATCACGTCCGCCGAGCGGGTGATGCTCGACTACGTGGTGCAGCTGACGAAGGACGCCACGCGCATCTCGCCCGATTACCACGAGCGGCTGCGCGCCGAAGGGTTCGACGACCGCGGCATCCTGCAGATCACCCTGATCGCCGCCTGGTTCAACTACATCAACCGCGTCGCGGATGCCCTGGGTGTCGGCAGGGAGTGACGGTTGACGAGTGACTACAGTGACCAGTGACGAGTGACCAGTGACGAGTGACGAGTGACAAATGCGGACCCTTTGGACCTGGACCCCGGACCCCGGCCCTTGGACCTTGGCTACCTACCGTTTGTGTCCAAACGTGCGACCGAAGAAGCTGTTTTCGAGCCAGCGTGGCGCGTCGGGGCTCGTGGCGACGAGATACCCGAGCGCCACGTTCGCCCGCGTGAAGCGCTCGATGGCGCCGAGGTCCATTGGTAGATCGATTGCGTCGGACGGCTGGTGATAGTGCTGTTTGAGGAACTCCTGGAACTTGGCGGTCCCATCAATCGCCGGGTCGCTCGAGACGAAAGCCGGCACGAAGAACACTGCGGGCACGCCCTGCCGGACGAACGAATACTGGTCGCTCCGCACGAACAGCGTCTGCTCCGGCATCGGGTCGGGGATGAGCGTCATCCCGGCGATTGCGGCCGCGCGCCTCGCATCCTCGCCGAGCGTCGAGTGCTCGCCGCCGAAAGCGACCACCTTGTCGATCGGAAAGAGCAGGAGCGGCATGTCCAGGTTGACGTTGGCAATCGGCCGCCCGGCCGCAGCCGGCGGGCGGGTCGCGAAGTAATCCGAGCCGACGAGCCCTTTCTCCTCCGCGGTCACGAAGACGAAGACGATCGATCGCGGCGGACGGGGGAGCCGCGAGATACGCGGGCCACCTCGACGAGCGAGGCCACGCCGAGCGCGTTGTCGAATGCTCCGTTGTAGATCCGGTCGCCGTTCACCTCCGCTCCGACGCCGATGTGATCGAGGTGCGCCGAGTAGATGACACTCGTGTCGCTCAACGCCTTGTCTGCGCCCTCGAGCCGGGCGACGACGTTGGGGCTCGACGGGTGGCGGTGCGTGCTGCGGCTCGTGAGCGTGGCCGTGACCGGCAGCATGAACCCGCGCGGCGCGCCCTTGACGGCTTCCGACAGAATCACATCGAGCGCGACCGGCGAGTCGGCGAAGAGCTTCTTCGCACCGGCGGGACTCAGGACCGCCGCGCCGCGAATCGCTTTCGGCACGTCGTGCGGCGTCCCGTCGCGATCGAGCCACGCGACCGACGTGACGTCGGGATTCGCGACGACCCGCGGCCACGGGACGAGCCGATCGTCCTCCAGCGTCCTGACGACGATGAGCCCGACCGCTCCTTTGTTCGCAGCGAGCTGCGCTTTGAGCCGGGTCCTCGCGTGATGCGCGCGCTGCTCGCTCGGAAACCGCGGCGGGGCATTGCTCAGCAGCACCACGATCTTTCCCGCGACGTCGAGGCCCGCGTAGTCGTCGTGCGACAGCTCGGGTGCCGAAATGCCATAACCCGCGAAGACGAGCGGCGCCTCGACCCGCGCGTCCACGCTGTGCGGATCGCCCGCCATGAGGAAGTCGTCTTTGAAAACGAAGGTCTGCGCCCCGCTGGCGCCGCCGCGCACCGACAGCGTGCCCTCGTCGAGCCGGCTCTCGAGGAGCGACACCGGTTGAAAGAAGGTGCCGCCCTCGCCAGCCGGCGTAAGTCCGAACGCCGCGAGCTGCGTGGCCACGTATTTCGCCGCGAGGTCGTAGCCGCGCGTCCCGGTCAGCCGTCCTTCGAGCAGATCGTCGGCCAGGAACTCGACGTGCGCCCGCACGGCCCGGGCGTTCACCGACGACAACGCCGCTGACAGGGCGGGCGGCGCCGCAGCGGCCGAGGTGTCAGGTGCCTTGGACGGTTGTGCGGCCGCGCCCACCGCGACCGCGCCAGCGAACGAAAGCAGACAGAGGTGGAGCGCACGGCGATGGTCAGGCATGATGAGCGACGAAGGAATGACGAATGACGAATGACGAATTCGGCTACGGGTTTCAGGCTGCAGGCTACGGCCTGATTGGACCGATGATATGAGCTCGAAGAATCGGCCCGGCGGTTGTCGTCTGGCCGGTCATGCCGAAAACCGAAGACCCCGCCCCTCCTGCAGGGCCCGTAGCCTGTAGCCCGATCCGACCGAAGACCGACTTGTCCGCCGTAGCGCTTCGCGCGGAGGCGGAAGCCGATATACCCCTTCAACGCGGCACCGTGAAAGTCACCCTCCAATACGGCACGACCGGCCTCGACGTCGACCTGCCGGGCACGCAGGTGGATGTCATCACGCCTCGGCACCTGCCCGGCCTGCCCAGCGAAGCCGCGGCGTTCCGCGAGGCGATTCGCCGGCCCATCGATGCCGCACCGATCGCCGAGACCGTCCGTCCCGGCGATCGGGTGGCCGTCGTCATTCCCGATCAGACTCGGCCGCTGCCGAGCCACCGCCTGCTGCCGTGGCTCTTCGCCGAGCTCGCCCACGTGCCGGCCGATCGGTTCACGATCGTCATCGGCACGGGCTCACACCGTGCGGCGACCCGCGACGAGATCGTCGCGCTCGTCGGATTGGAGGTCGCCGCCCGCTACCGGGTCGTCAACCACGACGCGCACGACGCGGCGACGCTGGCGTGCGCGGGCAACGCTCCTGACGGGCGGCCGGTGCACCTGAATCGTGACTACGTCGAAGCCGACCGCCGCATCGTGCTCGGATTCATCGAGCCGCACTTCATGGCTGGCTTCTCGGGCGGCTATAAGGGCGTCTTCCCTGCCGTCGCCGGCATCGACGCGATCATGCACTATCACCGCGCCGCGGTCATCGGCGACGCGCGCAGCACGTGGGGCGTCGTCGACGGCAATCCGACGCAAGCGCAGATTCGATCGAACGGCGCGCTCCTGCCGGTGGACGGCCTGATCAACGTCACCCTGAACCGCCGGCGGGAGATTACCGCGTTCTTCTGCGGCGACGTCCCTGCCGCGCACGCGCGTGGCTGCGCGTTCGCCAAGGAGACGGCCATGGTGCCGTGTTCCACGCCCTATCCCATTGTCGTCACCTCGAACAGCGGCGCGCCGCTCGATCAGAACCTGTATCAGACGGTCAAGGGTATGTCGGCGGCGGCACAGATCGTCAGCGATCGGGGCCTCATCGTCGCCGCGGCCCGGTGCCAGGACGGGTTCCCGGCGCACGGCAATTTCCGCCGGCTGCTGCACGAGCACGCCTCGCCGCGGGCGCTGCTCGACACGATCCTCCAGGACGGGTTCGCGATGTTCGATCAGTGGCAGGCGCAGTTGCTGGCTCTCGTCCTGCTCAAGGCGCGCGTGGGCGTCTATTCGGAGATCGAGCCCGACGCGATCCGACGGTGCCACCTCGAGGCGGTGGCCGACATTGCCCACCGGGTCGGCGAGGAACTGGCGCGTGTGGGCCGCGACGCCCGCATCGCCGTTCTGCCCGAGGGACCGATGACGATCCCGTATCTCATGGCTTGAGGTCGGCAGCCCGTAGGCTTGCGCCGCCGCAGCCCGACGATCGGGCTGCTACTCGTTCAAGGCGGGCCTGTCCGGCGTTCTACCAAGTGGAGAGAGCTGCATGACCACGCGGGTTGCTTCTGCTGACGGGCCATTGGCGATTCCCCAGGCTCCGTCTGACAAATCGCGACCAGCCGAAGCAGCGTCCGCAGAGTCAGGGCCGGCCGTGTCGGGCGCGACGCGTGCCGACAGGCTCGACGCGCGGCCCTTCGAGTTCACGGGCTCGACGGGCGAGTACTTCCGCATCTGGATCGTCAACCTCGCGCTGAGCGTCGTCACGCTCGGCCTCTACTCCGCCTGGGCGAAGGTACGGCGCCTCAGATACTTCTACGGCCACACGAAAGTCGATGGCCACGCGTTCGGCTATCACGCGGCGCCGATTTCCATTCTGAAGGGCCGGCTGGTGGCCTATGCCGTCGTGGGCGTGCTGGGGCTGCTGGGACAGGTGTCGCCGCTCCTCGCCCTCCTGTTGTATGTGCCGCTGCTGTTGATGATGCCGTTCGTCATCGTGCGCGGCCTGCGTTTTCACGCGCGCAACTCCTCTTACAGAGGCATCCGATTCGGCTTCGATGGCGCGACGGACGCGTCGTACGCCGTCTTCCTGGGACTGCCGGCGCTCGTGCCGTTCACCTTCGGGCTGATCTACCCCTACGTCGTCAAGCGACAGCGCGAGTACGTTGTCAACAACAGCCACCACGGACGCTCGCGATTCGTCCTGTCGCTGGACTGGGGACGGATTTACGGCGTCTATGTCATGGCAGTCATCGTGGGCATCAGCTGGATGTGCGTGGTCATGGCGCCGGTCGTCGTCCTGGCCGTGCGCTCGGGCCCCAATCGAGAACCGCCAGCCGTGCTGGCGCTGATGCCGCTGCTGTTCTACGCGGGCTTCGGCGCCGTCGCCGTGGGCGTGCGCACCGTGATGGCGAACCTCGTCTGGAACAACACGACCATCGACGGCCACGCGTTCAGCAGCCGGCTGCGCGTCGCCCGGATGCTGGTCCTGTACGCGACGAATCTCGTGGCCATTGCCGGCACGTTGGGTTTTGCAGTGCCGTGGGCGCGCATCCGGCTCGCCCGCTATCGGGCCGAGAGCCTTCAGCTGCTGCCTGGCGGCCCGCTCGTCGCCTGCGCCGCACCGGCCAGCGGCGGCAACACGGGCGCCGCGGCGTCCGAGTTCGGCGAAGCCATGGAGTTCGACGTCGGCCTATGACGTCGGTCCGTGCGATCCATCACGACGGACAGACCGGCGTTGCCCACGAGGTTCTCGTGACCGCGGACGCAGACTACGTTCGCGTCGAGGGTGACGGCGTGTCGCTCCGCTATCCGCTCGATGCCGTGGTGCTCGAGCCCAGGCTCGGCAGCCTTCCGCGCCGCCTGGATCTTCCCTCCGGCGGTTCCTGTCTGGTCGACCCGTCCTTCGAGCTGCCCGCGACGCCTGGAGCGGCCGGCACCGGGATCGAGCGCTGGGTGCACGTCCTCGAGCGCAAATGGTCCGTCGCGCTCGCTGCCGCGGCAGCTCTGGCGGTCATCGTGTGGGCGGCCATCGTGCTCGTCGTACCTTCGGCCGCCCGCCACATCGCGAAAGGCATCTCCCCGTCGGCCGAGGCGCGGATCGCCGGGCAGACGCTCGCGGCGCTCGATCGCATGGCACTCCGGCCCACGAAGCTTTCACGGGAGCGGCAGGCCCAGCTGGCCGAACGTTTCGCACGGCTCTCGACCGTGGCCGGCGCGCCGGGCGCGTACGCGCTCGTGCTGCGCTCGAGCCCTTCGATCGGGCCCAACGCATTTGCCCTGCCTGGCGGCACGATCGTGGTGCTCGACGAGCTCGTGGCCGTCGCGGAACACGACGATGAGATTGCGGCGGTGATGGCGCACGAGATCGGTCACGTACGCGAGCGGCACGCGCTGCGGAGCGTCATCCAGAGCTCGGTCTCCGGGCTCCTGGTCGCCACGATCGTGGGCGACGCCCTCTCGGCGTCGTCCTACGCGGCGGCGCTTCCCGCCGTGATGCTCGAGACGCGCTACTCCAGAGGATTCGAGCGCGAGGCCGATCGGTTTGCCGTCGAGCTGATGAAGCGAGATGGCATCGATCCCGGGCACTTCGGCCGCATCCTGCTCAGGATGGAACGCCGTGCCGCGAAAGCGGGCCGCTACCCGGACTTTCTGTCCAGCCACCCGTCGTCCGACGAGCGCGCCAGCGCCGTCACCGGTCAGTAGGCAAGGAGTCCCAGCCGGCTCGGGACCGCGGACCCCTGGACCCGGACCGCGGACCCGGACCCCGGACCCTGACCCTGGACCTTGGACCCTTGGACCTTGGACCTCAAACCTTGGGACCCGGACCTGTAGAATCAGGTGCGTTGTCCCTGAACTGCGATTTCAGGCGCTCGTTCGGTCCGCAGGTCTGCTACGAGGAGTGCCGTGCCCGGTCGACCGGCGCGTTTCTCTACGCGCGTGTCGACCGGCCCGACCAGGCGCCGCGCGCCGACCCGTCCGTCGTCGACGTGCACGTCCTCGACATGAACCATGGCTGGCCCAACGTCGGTCACGACGCGCTGGTCATGGCGGTTCGCACGGCCGTCTGCGATCTGGCCGATGAGCTGACGCGGGCCGGCCTGAGGGTCCGGGCCGTGTCGTGGGATGTGCGGCGTGGACAGGCGATTCCGCCCCACCCCGGCGAGCTCGGCGGGCTGTTCATCGGAACCGGCGGACCCGGACATCTCGATCCGGCGCGCAACGATGGCGTGTCGGAGGGCACGCAAGGCATTGTCGAAAACCCGTCGTGGGAGCGGCCGCTCTTCGCGCTCTTCGATGCGATCCGCGACAACCGCCACGCGGCACTCATCGGTGTCTGCCACACGTTCGGGATCATGTCGGGCTGGCTGGAAGTCGCCGACCCCGTGCTGCGCGGGCCCGACAAAGGCGGCAAGAGCGCGGGCATCGTCGACAACCTGCTCGTCGAGCGGGCCTCGACGCATCCCTGGTTCGGGGGGCTCGCGGCCGAATCGCCTGGCGGGCTGCGCATTCGCGTGCTCGACAGCCGGCTCTACGATCTGCTGCCGCGTCAGGGCTGGGAGAGACGGGTCACGCCGCTGTCATTCGAGACCAGGGGCCGGCACGGGCCGCCGGGTGACGCCATCACGATGTGGGAGCTCGACCGCGACCCGGAGTCCGGCATCCCGCGCATCTACGGCGTGAACCATCATCCCGAGATCGTCGACCCGGCCCGCGTGCTGATGGTGCTATGGGAGAAGCGCTCGCGGGGCGAGGTGTCGCACGAGTGGTACGCCGAGCGGGCAGAGGCCATGACGGTGACGCTGCGCGACGAAGATCTCGAGCAGCGTCTGGATCTCACGTCGCGTTACACGCTCTTCGGGCCGCTGCGCTATTACATGCATCGTCTCGTGCGGCTCAGGGCCGCATCGCTCGGCGTCGCGTTCCCGGATGATAGCGGCGCGTGGGCCTCGGCCGCCGTCAGTTGAACGGATCGTGCCCGTGATTCCGAAACCGCCATTCGCCGACGATCTCACGCTCGAGCAGGAGCTCAAGTCGTTCGAGCGTCTCAAGCCGCGGCTGAACGCCGTCTGGGACGTGCTGATGACGCAGGAAGATCTGCCGGCGACCTCGGTCGTCGTGCCGTCCTTCACATTGGACCAGGAGGAGCTGAAGAAGCTGGATGGCGCGACCTTCTACGAGGAACGGCTGCTGTTCCTGCTGATTCGCCTGCGCAATCCGCGCGCGCACGTCGTGTATGTGACGTCGCAGCCGGTGCACCCGCTCATCCTCGACTACTACCTGCACCTGCTTGCCGGCGTGCCGGCGAGCCATGCGCGCGCGCGTCTGACCATGCTGTGCGCGTACGACAGCTCACCGCGTCCGCTGACGCAGAAGATCCTGGAGCGGCCGCGGCTCATCGAGCGCATCCGCCGCGCGATTCCCGAGCCCGAGTCGGCGTATCTCACCGTCTTCAACTCGACGCCGCTCGAGCGCCGGCTGGCCGTGCTGCTCGACATTCCGCTGAACGGGCTCGACCCCGAGCTCAACTACCTCGGCACCAAGTCGGGCAGCCGGAAGATCTTTCGCGAGGCCGGCATCCCGCACCCGGAGGGCTACGAAGACCTGCGCCACGAGAGCGACATCGAACGCGCCCTCATCGAGCTCGCGGGCAAGCGGCCGCGATTGAAGCGCGCCGTCGTCAAGCTCAACGAGAGCTTCTCGGGCGAGGGCAACGCGATCTGTCCGCTTCCCGCGCACCCTCTCTCCGGGCGGCGTGCGCGATGCGTTGAAGACGATGGAGTTCGCCGTCCCGAGCGAGACGGCCGAGGCCTATTTCCGCAAGTTCGCACGGATGGGCGGCGTCGTGGAAGAGTTCATCGAGGCGCCCACCAAGCTCTCGCCGAGCGCGCAGCTGCGCACGACCCCGCGTGCGGAGGCGCTTCTGACCTCGACGCACGATCAGATTCTGGGCGGGCCCTCCGGGCAGATCTATCTCGGGTGCACCTTCCCCGCCAACGACGAATATCGCCGCGCCATCCAGGACGCCGGCATGGCCATCGGCAAGGTTCTGTGCAAGCACGGCGTCGTCAGCCGCTTCGGCGTCGACTTCCTGGTCTGGAAGCACGCGCCGCAAGAGCCCTGGCAGCTCGCAGCCCTCGAGATCAACCTGCGCGTCCTGGGGACGACGCACCCGTTTCTCGCGCTGCAGTTCCTGACCGGTGGCCGGCTCGATCCCGACACGGGGCTGTTCATGTCGTTGAGCGGGCGGGCCAAGTACTACATGGCCACCGACAATCTCCGGACTTCGACCTATCGCGGCATCCTGCCCGAGGATCTCATCGACATCGTCACCAACAACGGGCTGCATTACAGCTATCGCACCGAATCGGGCGCGCTGTTCCATTTGATTGGCGCGTTGTCCGAGTGGGGCAAGCTCGGGCTGACGGTCATCGCGAACAGCCGTGACGAGGTGAACGACCTCTATCGGCGCACGCTCGACGTCCTCGATCGCGAAGCCAGCATTGGCCACGGCGGCGCGGCCGCCACCACGGGCGCGGGCTGAGCCACCCTTGAGACCGGGACGGCGGACCCGGACGTCGCGGGCAGGCCTTCGGGCCAGCCGCTCATGGGCTGTGCGGCCCACGCGTTCCCGCCGAATGAGGAGCCACCATGAAGGTCGGATTGATGGTCGGTCGCGAGTTTAGCTTTCCGCCCGCGTTCATCGACCGGGTGAACCAGATAGGCGCGCAGCACGGCATTTCGGCGGACCTCGTCAAGCTCGCGGGGACGAAGTTCGACGAGCCACCGCCTTACACGCTGATCGTCGACCGCATCTCGCACGAGGTGGAGTACTACCGCGGCTTCCTCAAGTACGCCGTCCTCAACGGGACCTACGTGATCAACAACCCGTTCTGGTGGACCGCCGACGACAAGTATTTCAACTACGCGTTGATGTCGCGGCTCGGCGTCGCCATTCCGAAGACGGTGCTGCTGCCGCAGAAGGCGTACCCGGCCGACGTCGACATCCTGCCGGCCTCGCTGCGCAATCTCGACTTCCCGCTCGACTGGGACGGCCTGCTCGACTACGTCGGCCGGCCCGCCATCCTGAAGCCCTACTCGGGCGGCGGCTGGAAGCACGTCTACAAGGTGAACGATCGGCAGGAGCTGATCGAGGCGTACGACGGCACGGCGCCCTACGCGATGACGCTCCAGGAGTTCGTCCGCTTCGATCAGTACGTGCGGTGTTTCACGTTTGGGAAGACCGACATCGTTCCCGTCGCCTACGACCCGGTCAACCGGCTATACAACGTCGATCACAACTATCTCTCGCCCGAGCTCGGGGCGCGCGTGGTGCGCGACGCGCAGACGATCAACCAGGCGCTCGGCTACGAGATGAACACCATCGAGTTCGGGGTCCAGGACGGCATGCCGTACGCGATCGACTTCCTCAATCCCGCGCCCGACTTCGAGCGCGATCGCATCACGCCGTTCTATTTCGACCTCGTCGTCGATCGCATGTCGAAGCTCGTGGTCGACCGCGCGGTGCACGGCCCGCAGACCAGCCCGTGGCCGCGATGGGAGGAGATGCTGGGCTGGGGCAGGAGCGCGGGCGTGATTGGACAGCCGGCGAGCTGACGCGAAGCTCCAGGTCCAGGGTCCAAGGTCCGGGGTCCAGGGTCCGAGGGTTCACGGCCTTGGACGGCGGACTCCCAGGACCGTTTGGACCTTGGGAACGTTGGGACCTCGGGACCTTTGGACCATGGACCTTCGGACCTTGACCGGACCTCATATGACTGCTGCCGAACACTGGCATTCGCTGCTGCGTCCGGACGTCGAGCTCGCCGAGCCCTACTGGCGCGATTTGTCGGGCAGACTGCGGGAGGCCCGTCTCACGTTTGGCGACCGGCCGCTGTGTCCCTTCCTCCGGCCGTTCTTTCTCGACGCCTCCGATCAGCCGCGCGTCCGCCGCGTCGCCGAGGTCATCGCGTCGCTGGGCGAGCGCGTCGTCGAAGCGGCGATGGCCTCGCCCGCGATCCGCCGCCAGGTCCGGCTGACCGACGAAGAGGAGCGCCTCGTGCGGATCGATCCGAGGTACGGGCGCGCCAGCACCGCCTCGCGGCTCGATGCGTTCATCCTGCCCGACTCGCTCGAGTTCGCCGAATACAACGCCGAGTCGCCGGCGGGGCTGGCCTATTCGGAGAACCTCGCCGAGGTCTTCGATCGCCTCGAGGTTGCCGATCGCTTCCGCGCGCAGTACCGGACACGCTTCTATCGACCCACCGACGCCATGCTCGGCGCGCTCCTCGAAAGCTATCGGGAGTGGGGCGGGCGGGCGAATCCGCCGACTGTGCTCATCACCGACTTCCGCGAGGTGCCGACCTGGAGCGAGTTCGAGATCCTTCAGGAGCGATTCGAGGCGCGCGGCGTGCCGACGGTGCTGGCCGACCCGCGCGAGCTCGAGCTCGAGGGCGGCGTGCTGCGGGCGGGCGGACGGCCCATCGATCTGGTCTACCGTCGCGCGCTCGTGTCGGATCTCGATCGAGCGGCGCCAGGACTGCGCGACCCTCCTCGAGGCCTACGAACGCGGGGCGGTGTGCATGGCCAACACGCTCCGCTGCAAGATTCCGCACAAGAAGGCGTTTTTCGCGGTCCTCACCGACGATCGCCATGCGGCGCTCTTCAGCGAGGACGAGCGCGAGACGGTCCGGCGCCACATCCCATGGACGCGCGTCGTCGAGGACGTGCGCACCAGCCGCGACGGTCACGCCTTCGATCTGCTGCCGTACGTCCGCAGCGAGCGCGAGCACCTCGTGATCAAGCCGAACGACGAATACGGCGGCAGCGGCGTGCTGCTCGGTTGGGAGGCCACCGAGGCGGAATGGGACGCGGCGCTCGAGCGCGCCATCCTGGATCCAGGCACCGCGTGGGTCGTCCAGCGGCGAATCTCCACCCGCCGCGAGCTGTTCCCGACGGTCGCATCGGCCCCACATCGCGTCGAGATGCGCGACATGCTCGTCGACTTCGCGCCGTATCTGTTCCGCGGACGCCAGACCGGCTATCTCACGCGCCTGAGCAGTTCCGGACTCGCCAACGTCACCTCAGGCGGCGGTCAGACAGCGGCGTTCGTGGTGGAGCCGAAGTAGGTCGGGACCCTTTGAACCCTTGGACCTCCGGACCACCAGCATCAGTACATCTGCGAACAGTACGTCCACATCTGGTGGTGCCAGTATGGCCAATCGTGGCCGCCCTTCGGCCCCCAGTCATCGAGCGAGTGAGGAATGCCCCGGCTGCGAAGAAGGCCCGCGAGCGCATAGGAGGGACCACTGTTCTCGTACGGCCCGTTGCCCGTGACGATGCGGATGTCGCAGGTGGAGAGGTTGTCGAGCGTCCACCGGTCCGACAGGTTCGGCAGATAGTCGACCGGGTTGTTGAAATAGAAATTGTCGTCGTACCGGCCGCTCATCGAGTCGCGCATGTCGAACACGCCGGAGAGCGCGAAGCATCGCTTCACGGCGTCCGGATACTTGAAGATCGTGTTCGCTGCGTGGAACGCGCCGAGCGAGGCGCCCATCACCGCCACCGGCGGCAGGCCGCGGCAGTGGTGATGGATGAACGGAATCACTTCCTGCCGGATGTATGCGTCGTAGCAGCGCAGGACCCAGCTGCGGTGGAGCGGGTGCGCCTGTTTGTTGTAGAGCCCTTCCCGCGTGACCGACCCCACGCAGAAGACCTTGATCCGCCCGCCGTCGATGAACGGCGTCAACGTTCGAATCATGCCCTGGCCTTCGTGCTCCCACTCGTCGCCAAGACTCGTCGGAAACAACAGCATGGGCGCACCGTAGTGGCCGTAGACGGCCACGCCCATGTCCCAACCCAGATTCGACGAGCGCCAGCGGTGATGTTCGCGATGCATCAGGTCCACCAGGAGCGTAGGGTTTCAGCCCCGCCATAAGGATAGAGAAAAAGCGGGTGTGCGTTGGAAAAGGCGACGCCGTCAGGGCGCCCCGACGGTCATGACGGTGGGATCGGAGCCGGTGCCGCGTCCGGCGTTCACTTCGTTCGGCCTCTTTCCACCACCCTTGATGGTCAGTTTTCTCCCCGGACCCCACAACGCTCGGCCGGGCAACGCGCCGGTGTGCTCGCCCGAGCGGAGAACCGCGACGCCGTTGACGAAGACGTGCTCGACACCCACCGAATACTGGTGCGGCGCTTCGAACGTCGCGCGATCGGCCACGGTCCGCGGGTCGAAGACCACGACATCCGCGAAGTAGCCGGGTCTGAGTACCCACGCCGGTCGAGCCCGAGGTTCGAGGCCGGGAGACCCGTGAGACGGTGCACCGCATCTTCGAGCGAGACGACGCGATCATCACGGACGTACTTGCCGAGCAGCCGTGCGAAGTTGCCGTACGCGCGCGGGTGTACGGCGCTGCGCAGGAAGACGCCTTCCGGCGCCATCGACGCGGCATCCGATCCGATCGAGACCCACGGCCGCGCGAGCTGCTTGCGGATGTTCTCTTCCGACATCATGAAATAGACCGCGCTCGGATTGCCGCGATTCTCGGTCAGCAGATCGAGAATCGTGTCGACCGGATCGCGTTGTCGGGCCCGCGCGATCGACCCGAGCGTCTGACCAATGAGCGGCCGCAGCAGCTCCGATCGGAAGCCGACGAGCCGCACCCGATCGGGAGAGCCGGCAGCGAGATAGAGGTTCTCCCAGCCGTCCGACGCCGTGCGCATCGCGAGCGCGATTTCGGCTCGACGGGCCGGGTCGCCAAGGCGGGCCAGGAACGCGTCGAAGCCGCCATCGAGCGCCGCGGGCGGAACTGCCGCATCGAGCCCGGTCGCGCCGGCCTCGTAGAGATACATGTTGGCGGTGATCGCCAGCCCCGCACGCCGCGCCGACTCGATGCGGGCGAGCGCGACATCCATCTTCGGCCAGTTGTCGCGACCCGCGGCCTTGAGGTGATAGATCTCTGCCGGCAGTCCCGCTTCGCGGCTGATGCGGACGAGCTCGTCGATCGCTTCGAGCAGCCGGCGTCCCTCGCTCCGGATGTGAGAGATGTATTTGCCGCGCCACCGCGCCGCCACCTTGCACAGCTCGATCAGCTCCGCGGTCGAGGCATACGCACCGGGTGCGTAGATGAGCGACGAGCCGATGCCGAGCGCCCCCGCCTGCATCTCGCGGTCGACGAGCGCCCGCATGACCTGGAGCTCGGCCGCCGTCGCCGCACGATTCTCGAGGCCGACGACGTGCTCGCGAATGGTGGCGGCGCCGATGAACGAGGCGACGTTGGTCGACACGCCGCGGCGTTCGAGCTCCGACAGGTACTCGGCGAGCGTCGTCCACGTGATGTCGTAGGGCGCCGGCCAACCGTCAGCTGCGGCTGCGTCGGGCTGTTGCGCCGCAATGAGCCGCGCCCTCATGGCCGGCGTGAGCGGGCCCATCGACGAGCCTTCCCCCATCACCTCCGTCGTCACGCCCTGCCGGATGGTGCCCTGCGCGCGCCCGTCGGTCAGCAGCGATTCGTTCGACCACGAGAGCATGTTGATGAAGCCGGGTGCGACGGCGAGACCGCCGGCGTCGACGATCGTGCCCGCACGCGCGGCCGAGAGCGTGCCGATGCGTGCGATGCGGTCGCCGCGAATGCCGATGTCGGCGCGGCGTGCGGGCCGTCCGCTGCCGTCGTAGACGTCCCCGTTGCGGATGACGATGTCGTAGTCGAAGCGGTCGGAGTGACGCGGGTTGGCGGTTCCCAGCCAGACCGAGATCGACACCACGAGCGAAAGGAGCGCCGCCGACCACGACACGAGCCAGCGTCCACTCCGAAGCCCGGCGGGTACCGGGAGGTGTGCCGAAGCGGCGATCGACGCACGGCTCATCGTGTCCGCCCCGATCGTTTCGCCGTTCGCTGAGCGACCGGGATGACGAGCTTGAGGCCGCTCAGTTCATCCGAGAACGACATCACCTTGACGTCGACGAGACCCTGCGCGATGGCAGCGCGGCGGACGTGGTCCTCGGTGAGCGCCTTGCGGCCCTTGATCCAGACGACCCACACGACGCCGTGCTCGACGATGGACCCACGCAGCGCGGCGAGCCGATCGAGGTCGCTGAGGACGTCCGCGCGGTAGATGACCATGTCCGCAGCCTTGCGGCTCCGGGACGCCGAGACGTGCGGCGTCCTCGTCTTCAGCTCCGCAAGAAAGGCGGGATCGTCCAGGTTCACGACTGACACGATCGCGCCGGGCTGGACGCCCAGCTTGTCGAGCCGACTCCGGAGCTGTTTGACCGCGTCACGCGGATTCTCGGTCATGGCGTTTGCCGAGCCTCGCGCGCTCGGGCGTGCCGATTGTCCATCAAATCGGCGCGCCAGGACCCGTCCCTGGCCCATCACGCCCCGAATCCACTTCATCCCATTGACGTTGCAGATGGGCTGCACCGGGAGTGCACACTATCCACCGCGTGCGCGACTGACCACGTCGGTGTGCCCGATCGCCGCGTCCGGGCATCGGCTCGTCCCTGGGGATTGTCGAAAATCCACGTTCTTTTCGAGTCGGGCGATGGCCGGCTCCCGGGCGGACCTCGGGGACCGGAGTGCGGAAGAGGCTGCTACCCTTGGAGAGGCCCATGCCGAGCGTACCCTCGACCGCCGACGCGTCGCCATCGGGTCCCTCTCAGCTGCCCGTGCACCCCCCACACCTGCCATTCGCGCCGCTCTTTGCCTGCCTCGCCGGACTTGCCGCCTTCACCACCATCCAGCTGCTCGTCGTCTACCGTACGCGCGGGATGACGCTGTCGACGAGCGAAGCCGTGCTGTCCGGTCTGGCGACGTGGCTGCCCTGGGCGGTGCTCGGCCCGCTGATCTTCTGGTTGTGCCGCCGCTTCCCGTTTGACGGGCGCCGGTGGATTACCTCGTTCCTCGTGCACCTGCCCGCGAGCTTCGTGTTCGGCCTGCTCTGGAGCGCGCTTCGCTGGGGGTTCAGCTACGTGCCGTGGGTCGACGAGCGCCCGCTGGTCTACTCCAAGGTGGCGATGGCGCACCTGTATCTCTGGTTCCTCTCGTACTGGGTGCTCGTCGGCGTCCACGAGGCGTGGCACAACTACCAGCGATTCAAGCAAGGCGAGCTGCGCGCGACGCAGCTCGAGGCGAGACTCGCGCAAGCGCAGCTCGAAGTGCTCAAGGGGCAGCTGCACCCTCATTTCCTCTTCAATACGCTGCACGCGATTTCGACGCTGATCCACCGCGACGCCGATGCGGCCGACGAGATGCTCGCGCAGCTCAGCGACCTGTTGCGCATGACGCTCGCCAACATCGGCGTCCAGGAAGTCCCGCTGCAGCAGGAGCTCGAGTTCCTCCAGCGCTACCTCGACATTCAGCAGATGCGCTTCCAGGATCGCCTCAGGGTCGTCGTGGATGTTCCCGCTGACACACTGGATGTGCGCGTGCCGAACCAGGTGCTCCAGCCACTCGTAGAGAACGCTATACGCCACGGCGTGGACGCCCAGCGCGGCGAGGGTCTCGTCGAGATCCGCGCCCGGACCGAAGGCCAGGTTCTCCATCTCACGGTGCGCGACGATGGCCCCGGCATTCGGACCGACGCGGTCAACGGCACGCCGCAGAAGGGCCGTGGCATCGGGCTGAGCAACACCCGCGCGCGGCTGCGCGAGCTGTATGGCTCGGCGTCGATGCTCGGCCTGGCGAACCACCCGGGCGGGGGCGCCGTCGTCTCGCTGACTATTCCGCTCCGCCGCGACGCCGCTCCAGCGCGCAGCGCATAACCCGGCCGCCCGAGAGGTGCCCATGATA
>CAWJAP010000008.1:0-84163 GCA_963840865.1 Vicinamibacterales bacterium | reverse complement strand
GTCGTGCGCGCCGGCGCGGTCAAACGAACGGCGACGCTCGAGCGCAACGTGGTCGTCTCGGGCATGCTCGTCGAGGCGACGGTCGGTCCGCTGCCTGGCTACTCGATTGCCCTGCGGGGATCCGAGCACAACTTCGCCATGGCTGATGCCGTCACCGACGCGGAGGGGCGCTTTTCGATGACGGCCGTCGAAACGGGCAAGATGCACTTCGTCCACGGGGACCAGACGCTCTCGGCGACGAACGGAAGCCTGCCGCAGGTGGACGTTCCCGCCACCGGCGCAGTTGATTGGGCCGACTGGAGTTCAGGCATGACGACGTGGTCACGGCTCGCTTCGCTGCCATCTGCGAGTCGGACAAGCCGACGTCGCAGCAGCCGCCGGGGGACGTCCTGGTCTTCGTCCGGACGGCGAGCGCCCCTTGGGGCATCGCTACGACATGGTGAATCGGCTGAAGTGGACGCCGTCCCAGAAGACGGCCCTCTGCATCACTCAGTCGAGCTCGGTGGCGGGCAACTACGTCGATTCGACCGGTCGGACCGTCGGCACGGCTCACGCCAGCCGATGGGACGTCCGTCTGGTGCGACTGTCGGACGGTCAGGTGATGACGACCGCGGTCGCGTCGGACCCGCCGGCGCGGGTGCAGGTCGAGCGCGACCGAACCGCGCTGGAAACCGGGGACCCGACGGCTCGCCTCCTCGCCTGGCTGCGGACCGTGCCGTGAGCCGGGATGGTCAGGTTCTCGAGGTGGCCGTGCCCGCGCAGCACGTGGGTGCGCGCGCCCAGGATGGCGGCGATGGGCATTGTCGTCACCGATGATCTCGGGCGGGAATCGATAGGCGTGATGGCTGGGCGACTGGCTGGTCATCGACCTACTCTGCTAGCCAGGCTTCAACTTGACAATGCCCCGAATGGAGGAGCAATGAAGGTCTTTGCCGTGCTTTTGGTGGCTCTCTCTGTCGCGTTCGGCATCTTCAGCATTGCAAACGGGGTCAGCTATGACGAGCTGAATTCGGCCTGGAGCCGCAGCTATGATCATCCCGACAGAGAGCGCATTCGGGCACGCATCGCACAGTCCCAGGAGGAGGTGCTCTCGACGGTCAAGGCCATTTCCATCCCCTACTATCTGGTCAGTCTCGGATTCTTCGTCGGCGTCCTGAGGGCGACCTCTCTGCGCAAGACCTCGATTGTTGCGATATTCGTCTGTGTCGTGATGGTGGCCTGGTCGCTAATCTTGAGTGCGAGGGCGTCGTTCGACGAGGTCTACCTGGCATGGGTCGCGGCCGCGATCATCATTGCCATTCTCGGGCTCATGGTTCGTGGCGCGTTGACCAAACGCGAGGCCGCAGCGTCGTGACATCTGATCACTGACCACACCAAGCACGCCTCACTCAAACCTTCTGTCAAGCGATGGATCGGACTCGTTGTAGAACGAGTCGGCGGAGTAGAGCGGGACGCGGTCTATCTCGTGCGCATGGGATCCAAGGCGGTCACTCTCAATTAGCCGATTCTCGAGCCCTTGATGATTCCGCTCGCGAGTTGAAGACAAGCCGTCTGGATGTTCGGCTGGTAGGCTCCAGTTGCGCTCCCGAACACGAACGCGTCGTGGCCGAGGGCCGTTCGCCGTTCCAGAATCGCCGCGATCCGTCCCTTGGGGTTGAACGGGATCCGTCGCTTCTCTTTGTCCTTGGTCGTCGCGCCTGGGATTCCGATTGGCAGGTTTCCCAGCTCACGCGTTTGTTCTGAATCAGAAGCATCTCGCCGCGCCGGCAGCAGAGTTCCAGCGCGCGATGATACGGTCATGCAGAAGCGAGCCGACGTTCTGATGCTCCGGTCTGTTCATCTTCTGCAGCGCGGTATCGAGCAGCCGTTTCTCCTCGTCCCTGGTGAGCCGGCGGTCTCGAGCGGTCTCCGCCTTCTTGTTCAAGCGGACGCCGAACCGGTGGAATGGCGAACGGTTGAAGAGCGGCGGTGTCTGCGCCATGCCCCAGTTCATCGCGGCCACTTGTAGCCCGTGGTCCGACTCACGCCGTAGCGCTCGCACAGCTCGCTCACCGACCAGTGGCCGCTCTCCAGGTCGTGCACGAACGCGAGCCGTTCCTTCACCACATTCGTTTCCATCCAGGGCATCCTCCTGGTGTAAACGATGTGCCCGGACCTGTGTCAACTATGTCCCCGGTCTGTACCTGCGGACAGCCTAACCAGCCGCTGCAGCGGACGGGCTCACGCGCAGCGGCATTCGGAAGTCGTCGGCCCGCCGCTGCGCGGCAGCTCGTTAGCCGCCGCCGTCCTTCATTGATGTCCCCGAAAGTCGGCTGCGGGCACTGCGGAACACCGTACTGAATTCGAGGATTGCATGGCCGGATTCAAGCGCAGCGTCATCATCAACACGGCGATCGAAGAGGTCTTCGATTTCGCGACCAACCTCGACAACGCGTCGACGTTCCTGCCCGGCGTGACGAAAATCGAGATGCTCACCGAGGGCGGCATGAAGCCGGGCGCGAAGTTCAAGGAGACTCGCAAGGGGCGCGGTGCCGTCATCGAGGTCGTTGAGCACAAGCGGCCCGAGGTTCATGCGGCCAGCGCCAGCATGATGGGGATGCACGCTACCTACTGGTTTCGCTTCCATGCCGATCCCGCGGGAACGCGCGTCGAGATGGAAGCTGACGTTCAGGGCAATTTCATCTGGTGGCTCTTCCTCGGCGTTATGAGCCGCATGATGGAGAAAGAGGACGGTGAGTATCTCGAACGCTTGAAAGCCGCCATGCAGCCCACGCAAGATGCCAAGACAACCAGCTCTTGATCGGCGTAGTTCAAAACAGGGGAGCACATCCTCTACCAATATTCTGTCGATGCGGTTTACGGAATCGAGGCGGAGGTTCGGCGAAACATGTTGTTTCGTGCCATCGAGGTTCTTCAGTCCCTGGCGCGTCGCGGCGGCTAACCAGCTGCTGCACTTGACCGGGCCGGCATTACGGTCTTCCGAGACATCACCGTCCTTGCAGCCGGCCCGGCAAGTGAACGCAGTCGTTCGGCCGACGGACCCCATTGGTACACCCTATGAGAAGGCTCTGGATGCATCGGAGTCGGCGAGCGCACTCCCTGTGGGCGTCCACGGCTGTGTGCGAGGTTCTCGCGGCGGCGCTGGCGGGTTGCGGGCCGCGGAATGGCGCGGCCACCATGCCCGCGACGGCGCGGGCGGCCCCGATCGCCCCAGCTGGCGCGGAGGGGCTCGCGGGCGTTGAGTGGGTGCGCGTGCCGGCGCCAGGTGGGAAGCTGACCGCCGCTGTCGCGCGGCCACTGGGCACGGGTCCGTTTCCGGCCCTCATCCTCCTGCACGGAAGCCATGGATTCGCGCGCGAGTACGTGCGACTCGCCCAGGACCTCGCGCGCGAGAGCGGTGTCGTCGCGGTCGCAGGCTGCTGGTTCAAACGCGGCCAAGGTGCAGGAAGGCAATTCGTCACCCCGATCGCTTGCCCAGACGCGCCTGAGATGCCGGCGGCTGCGAGCGATGAGGCGCTTGAGATCGTCGGTGCGCTCAAAACGGCGGTGCGCGACCTTCCGGGAGTGCGCGGCGACCGCATCGCCCTCTTCGGGCAGTCGCGCGGCGGCGGCGCCGCACTCCACTACGTATTCGAGCGCGGCGGCGTGTGGGTCGCCGTGCTCAACTCGACGGGGTACCCTCAGGAGGTGGTTGATCGTGCTGGGGCTGTCAGCGCTCCGCTGCTGCTGCTGCATGGTAAGGCGGACAGCCCCACCGACGGTGGCTCCGAAAGAACGGCGGTTGATCGAGCGCGGAAATTCGAGGACGCGCTACGGAGGGAAGGGAAACCGGTCAAGGCAGTGTACTTCGACGGCGGCCACAACGGCCTCTTCGCCGACGCGAAGCAGTACGACGAGTCGGTGCGGCTCATCGCCGCCTTCCTCAAGGAGTACCTTGCCAAGTGACTGGGACCGCCGCAGCAGCCGAACCAGGCGCCGCACCTGACCGCGGCGGCATGTAGGCTTTCCCACAGTTCATGCTCCCCGAGCCACCGCGGCAGGTGAGGTTGATCGTTGGACGGACGACGGAATTGACGCCGCTGGCGTGGCGCGTGGGGCCGCCTCGCGTCGACGGGCGCGAGGGTCGCGAGCCACGTACGCCGCAATCGCTTCGCGCACGCCTTGGGAAGCGTTCCGCGGCGGGGCGCGATGGCGAAGAATTCCGTAGGGAGGCGGGTCGGAAGTCGAAACGTGAGGTGTCGCAGTGGACGGAATTGGCCGCTCCGTTCTGGTGCTGCTGCACCTTGCAAAGAGGAAACATCACCCGCACCGTGGCCGCGAACGCGGCCCGATAAGGATTGCCCGCGGGGTCGTGCGCGCCTCACTGTTGCGCGAGTTGACCGAAGATCCTTCATCCGGACCGTGCCTCGCACTCCGACAGCTGGGGTTCAAGTGAATGTCGGTCGGGTGTATAAGATGGTCGCGCCCGGTCGTCGGGTGCCGCTCCAACAGGCGACCATCAAGCGGCTTCACTCTGTCGGCAGTCTTGCTGCGACCATGCGACACCTGTTCATCTGCACGCTGCTTTGTGTTCTGCCGATACCAGCACTCGCTCAAACCACGCGTTCACTCCCTCAGCCGCGCCAAGCCAAGGGTTCGGATCTTTCCACGAACTCCGCGCTGGTGCTTGACTGGGCAAATCGGCTGACGGCCAACGACCCGAAGGTCCGGGCAATCGCCGAAGCCGCCCTGGTCCAAGCGGCGGGGCGTTCGCTGCCTTTGCTGGGACGATTCCTCGACAATGAAGACCTGCAACTGAAGACTCTTGAAATCATCCGGCGGATCGGTCCGCCGGCCATTCCGCTGCTGGTGGACCTGCTTCGTGATGAGCGGCTCTCCATCCGGCGCAGCGCCGTTGATGCCCTGATTGACCTGGCGCCCCATACAGAATCGATTCAACCGGCGTTGAGACGGGCACTGAGAGACGAGGATTCGGAAGTTGCGGGCGATGCCGCACGTGCCCTGGGCGCTCTGGGCAAGAAGGCCAGTTCTTCGGTGCGCGATCTAGTCAAGGCTCTCTCGCACGAGGAACCACACGTCCGCATCTACGCGGCGGAGTCCTTGGCGTCCATCGGTCCGAAGGCGGGCGCGGCGACCGAGGACCTCGCCAGAGCCGTGGGTGACCCGATTCCCGGCGTCCGATGGGCGGCGTGTGAGGCCCTCGCAAGCATCGGCCCCGCCGCGCGGTCCGCTGTGCCGCAGCTGATCGAAGCTCTGACGGATGAATTTCTCTATGTGCGCATCTTCGCGGCCGGGGCGCTGGGAAGCATCGGGCCAAAGGCACAGGCGGCCCGGGAGGCGCTGAGAGCGGCCGCCAACGATCCCACACTGCGTGACGAAGCTGAGTGGGCGTTGAATCGAATCGCTGGCGTCGAGTCTGGAGAGCCGATCGCCTCGCGGCTTGTGCCCGCGCCTTCCGTCGCGCCACAACCCCAGACCACCGTGGCTCAAACGGGTAATCCTCCGGTTGACTGGGATACGACCACTGGGCGGAACATCGTCTGGAGCGTCGAGTTGGGAAACGAAACGTTTGGCCGTCCCGTGGTTGCCGGCGATGCGGTCTATGTGGGTACCGACAACGCCAGGCAAATGAACCCCGCCTTTCAGGACGAGAGCGGCGTGCTCATGGCCTTTCGGGTGACGGATGGCGCGTTCCTCTGGCAGGACGTGGCCCCGAGAGTGGAGCGCGGCCTGCGGGAGTTCCTTCTGCCTTCGACGACAAGTGCGCCGTTTGTGGAAGGGAACCGATTGTACTATGTCACCGCCGAGTGCCAACTCCGTTCCCTCGACACGCAGGGTTTCCGCGATGGCGAGAACGGTGGTCCGTATCGGGAGGAGGTCTTCCAAGACAACGCTGCGGCCGACATCGCCTGGGAGCTCGACATGTGCTCCCGCCTGGGTGTCTTTCCGCACGAAGCCTCCAACAGCGAAGTGTTGCCTGTGGGCGATCGGCTGATGGTCAGTACCTCCAACGGCCAGAATGAAGGCCATACGCGCGTCCCATCGCCGCGTGCCCCAAGTCTGATCGCGGTCGACAAGCACTCGGGCGAAGTGGTCTGGCGCGCCATCGGCCCGGGCGGGCAGGTGCTGCATGGCCAGTGGTCCAGCCCTGTGGCGGCGAACGTCAACGGGCGAATGCTGGTGCTCTTCGGCGGAGGAGATGGCTGGCTGCGCGCCTACGACGCCGCGTCGGGTCACGAAGTCTGGCGATTTGACGGCAACCCGAAAGACGCCCGCTGGCTTCCGCGCCCCGGCGTCCTTTCGCGCAGCTCTATCATTGCTTCACCGGTCTTCGCCGACGGCCGCGTCTTCATTGCCATGGGGCAGAGTCCAGGGCACGGCAACGGACCTTCGTTGATTTATGCGATCAGTCCCAACGGCCAGGGAGACGTCACGGAGAGCAGGCGCCTCTGGACTTCTCGCGAGGTCGGCCGCGTGGTGGGAACACTCATGGTGAAGGACGGTCTGCTGTACGTTGGGGACCTGGGCGGGACGGTTCATTGTCTGGACGTGGCAACTGGCGCCCACGTCTGGAAGCACGAGACGAACGAGGCCATCTGGGGTTGCCTCCTGCTGGCGGGCGACCGGCTGTACGTTGGGACTGTTGAAGGCAGCATGACCGTTCTTCGTGCCGGGCGGCGAAAGGAGTTGCTGGCGCAGATCGAGATGGATGCGCCGCTCTATTCGCGTCCGGCGCTGATCGGCGATGCGCTTTATCTGGCCACCGCGCGCCGGTTGTACCTCATCGCGGCAAAGCCGTGATCCTGATAACGGCAGTTAACACCGCGCGGCCAAGCCGCAGCCAAGCAGGCTGAAGAATGTAGAGTCCTACGACCCCGCGAACGCGCGGCACACGCGCCGTCGATCACGTCGAAATTTAGAAGCCTGAAAGACGAGGGGCATGAGACATGACGATCTTGACCTTTCGACGCTTCACGGTCATGCACGGCGTGCTCGCCGCAATTGCGCTGGTCGTTGGCGCACCTTTCGCTCAAGAGCACACCGGGCCTCGTTGGAGCTACCGGGGCAGCGACGGCCCCGATCATTGGGGCGAGCTCGACAAGACCTTCAGGACCTGCCAACTGGGCCATCGTCAATCCCCGATCGACATCCGAGCCACGACGCCAGCCGATTTGCCGCCGATCCAATTCGCTTATCAGCGCACGCCGCTGCACATCGTGAACAACGGTCACACGATTCAGGTCAACTACTCGCCCGGCAGCTTCATCACCGTTGGTGACGAGCGGTACCAGCTGACGCAGTTTCATTTCCACCACCCCAGCGAAGAGCGAATCAAGGGCAAGCGCTTCGAGATGGTCGCGCATCTCGTGCACGCGTCCCCCGATGGCGCGCTCGCGGTCGTCGCCGTCCTGCTCGACCGCGGAGCTGCGGATCCGGTGATCGCAAGTCTCTGGCAGCACCTGCCCACGCATGAGGGACCGGAACAGAAGATCGACGATGTGCAGATCGACGCCACCGGACTGCTGCCGCAGGACCGCGGGTACTACACGTTCACAGGATCGCTGACGACGCCGCCGTGCACCGAGGATGTCACCTGGTTCGTGCTGAAGACACCCAAGCGGATTTCACAGAGTCAGGCCGACACGTTTGGCAAGATCTATCCGCATGACGCACGCCCGATCCAACAGCTCTATGGTCGCCAGGTGCTCGAGTCGAAGTAGAACGGTCAAGCCTGACGTCTCGCTGGCGCGTTGCTCCATTCGGAAGACGGTTCATCTCCTTCGCGAACTCGCGGCAGACGTGCCCAGTTCCTGAATGGCCCGCGCCGGAGCGGCCCGCATCGCCAGTGCGAGTCGAACTCCGGTGTTCGCGCCGGCGACGTCCCAGCGCAGAAGCCATCTCGGTGAGGGCCAGGTCGGAGACGGCCACGGGTTTGTCACATGGCTGTCATCGTGCCGTCGCATCTGCGCGGTACCCGTCCGCCGCGTCCACTCCAGCTGAACCCTACCATTCCCCGGAGACGCGCCTGCCATGCGACCAGTCCGACTCACCCTCTGGAGCTCCCTCCTGCTGCTGCTGTGTGCCCCGCTGGTGGCCGCGCAACCAGTCTTCGTGAATGGTCTCCGCATCCCCGGAAACGCGCTCGACGCCACGGGCGAGCCCGGCGCGAATGCGGGCCGCTTCGGGCACTTCTCCGATCTGTATTACGACCCCGTCCGAAGGGAGTGGTGGGCGTTGTCGGACCGCGGGCCGGGCGGCGGGCTGCTCGACTACGCCACGCGCCTGCAGCGCATCGATGTCGACGTGAACCCGTTCACCGGGCGCATCTCGAACTTCACGGTCAAGGAAACCATCAAGCTCACGGACCGTAATGGGTTTCTGCTCCCCCCGGCGGCGACCGTCGGCGATGCCAAAGCGTTGAACGGCTCGAACCCCGCGCTGCTCAACGGCGACCCTGCCGCGCTCGGCCGCAGCTTCGATCCGGAAGGGCTCGCGGTGGATCCGCGTACGGGGCACTTTCTCATCGCCGATGAGTACGGGCCGTCGATTTACGAGTTCAGCCGCGGCGGAAGGCTCATCGGCAAATTCGAGGTGCCAGAGAAACTGATTCCGAGGCCGGTGGGCGTCCTCGACTACGTCGCCGGACGCAATGGCGATTTCTCCGGCTCCGGCCGGCAGGACAACCGCGGCTACGAGGGGCTCGGGATCAGCCCCGATGGCAGGCGCCTCTTCGCGGTGCTCCAGGATCCGCTCCTCGACGAGGGGCCCCGCGGCAGCGCGACCGACGCGACCGACAACGACGGCCGTGACGGGCGAAACGTCCGCATTGTCGTGTTCGACAACGTCTGGTGGAGCCCGAACTACCGCCAGAACATCGCGCAGTATGTCTACCAGCTCGAGCCGCAGCTCGCCATCAGGAATCGCATTCTCGACGACCAGGGAACAGCCACAGCCTCGGATCCGCGTCAGGGCCGCAACATCGGCCTCTCCGCCATCGTCGCGCTCAACGACCACGAGTTCCTCGTGCTCGAGCGCGACAATCGCGGGATTGGCGTCGACAACCCGGCAGGCCGCGGCACCGGCGTCGCGCCGTTTCCGCCGCTCGGCATCGTCGGCAGCAAGCGCGTCTTCCGAATCGACATCGATGGCGCCACCAACCTGTGCGACTTGTCACCTCTGGGCAATTGCGAGCTGTCGCTTCCCGACGATGGCAACCTCGCAGGCGCGAACATCGTGCCGGTGCAGAAGGACGATACGCAGGTGTTCATCGACCTGGCCGCCAACACGCTGCTGCCCAACGGAAACCAGGCCGAGAAGTGGGAAGGCCTCACCATTGGACCGAGGCTGTTCGGTGGTGGTCACGTCATCGTCGCCGGCAACGACAACGACTACTCGGTGACGCAGACGGGTAGCGGCGAGCAGTTCGACGTGTATGTCGACTACAAGGGGAACTTCGCCCGTTGCGTGCTCGATCAACCGACCTTGTGCGAGGTCAATCCGCCGTCGAATGATCTGGTGATCGACAATCCGGTCCCCGTGCCGCAGGGCTTTTCACTGCTGCCTGGCGTGCTGCACGCCTACCGGGCGTCGGCGCAGGATCTGCACGGCTACGTCCAACCGAGACACTGGATCTTCACGATCTTCTTCGGGCTGTTCTGAGCTTGCGCCGGGCCCAGAGATCCGGCCTGCCTGCCGTGGCGGAGGGGCGCGCCAGGCGTCCCCCGCACTCACGGTCTGGGAAGCACCCTCGCGGTCAGCATCGTGAGATCGTCGAGCTGCGGGCGCCCGGCGAGACTGACGCGCACGTCCGCGAGAATCGCATCGAGCAACGGCGCGCCTCCTGTGCCGTGTTGCCCGATCGCGGTCACGAGGCGTTCGCTTCCCCAGTCGAAATCGTCAGCCATCGCCTCCGGGACGCCATCCGTGTAGAGCAGGAGCTGATCGCCCTCGGCGATCTCCACGCTCGCTTGTTCCCACCTGGCATGGCGCACAGGAAGGGCCGGGGAGACCAGAGGCCCCGTGCTCGCCAGCCACTCGACCTGGCCGTCTGCTTTCCATAACAGGCCCGGCGGATGCCCGGCGTTGACATACTGCAGGCGACCTGTGTCGGCGACGAGAACTGCTGCGAACAAGGTGACGAACCGTTCGTTGCCAAACGCCGCCAGACTGTTCGACAACCGCTGGACTACGGCGGCGGGCTCGTACCCGTCCGCGTCGGACGAGCGAAACGCGGACTTGACGACGCCGGTCAACATCGCGGCCGAGACGCCGTGGCCCGACACATCGGCAACGAGGAGCGCCGTTCGCCCCGGAGTCGAGGCATAGTCGTACAGGTCGCCGCCGAGCTCCGAGCACGATACGTAGCGGCAGCAGATGGCGAGGCCGTCGTGGGTCACCTCGCGGGCGGGCAGCAGCCCCTGCTGGAAGGCGCGTGCTTCTGCGAGCTCCCGCTCGAGCCGCTGGAGATGGCGTCGATTCTCCTCTCGACGCCATCGCAGCTCCACACAGCGCTCGACGAGCGTCAGCAGCACCTCCCGATCGAACGGCTTCTGGATGAAATAGAACGCACGTCCGCGAATCGCACGAATCAGCTTCTGATCGAGGTCATCGATGCTGCCGGTCATCAGGATGATGTCCAGATCCGGGAGCTCCGACTTCAGCCGCGCCATGAGCTCGAAGCCGTCCAGCTCGGGCATCCTCACGTCGAGAATCACGAGCTCGGGGTCGAACTCAGCGGCCATCGCGACGGCGTGCGCCGACGATTGGCTGGAGATCACGTGATGGGTCCGACCCAGCACGCGTTCGACGGCACGGAGCATGCCCGGCTCGTCGTCCACGACCAGAATGCGCGACGGCCTCTTCATGGATGGAGGGACGGGCCCGCCGCAGAAGCCAGTGGCACCGCCACGTGCACGCGGGTGCCTTTTGTGGGCTCGCTCATGACGTTCAATGTGCCGCCGACTTCCCAGAGAATGGAGCGGCAGATCGAGAGTCCAAGACCGTTGCCGTTGACCTTGGTGGTGAAAAAGGGCTCGAAAACCCTGTCCAGGTTCTCGGCGACGATCCCGCATCCGGTGTCGGCGATGGTGATGTCGACCCTGTCCTGAACGGGCTGAACGCTGACGGTCACGCTTCCGCCCTCCGAGCTCGCCTCCCTCGCGTTGGTGAGCAGGTTCAGGAACACCTGCTCGAGGTCGCTCTGGCCGCACCCCACCGCGGGAAGCTCGTCGGGGATCTCGACGACGAGCGCGATGCCGCGTCGCTCGATCCCGTCCTTCAGAATGGCCAGGACGGTGTCGACCGCCGAACGCACCTGCCCGTGGCCCGTGCGCCGCGCGCCGCCTCGTGCGAACGAGAGCATGCCGCCGAAGATGCGCCGGCACACCTGCAGCGACTTCAGCACCTGCTCGAGATCCTTCGAATGGACGGCCGGCTCCAGCAGGCCGGACGAGAGATCGTCCTGCATCTGCTGGACCAGCGGGAGCATGGACCCGAGCGCATTGTTCACGTCGTGCGACACCGTGCGGGCAAGCTCCGCGATCGCGTGCTTGCGCTCGGCGGTCAGCATCCGCGCCTGCAGAGACTCGGTTCGGCGCAGGTTCTGGATCGCGACCGCCGCCTGGGACCGGAACCGCTCGACGAGGTCCGCGTCGAACGACCGCAGCCTCCCGGGATGGCGCGCCGCCACCTTCAGGACGCCGAAGATGCCCTCGCGCGTGACGAGGGGCGCGCAGAGCAGCGAGGCTTCGCGCAGCTCTTCTCCGTCGCTCTGGCCGGTGCCGCTGAAGTCGAGCAGCTCGGCGAGCCGGGCCACGGGTTTCCCGGTCCACTCGTGCCAGTTGTCGCCCCGCCGATCGAAGCCATACGTCGACGCCGCCTCGAGCATCGCCCGCACGTCGGAGTCGAGCGGCAAGGTGAGGCCGATTCGCAGGCTCTTGGCTTTCGTCCACGCAATCTGTTCGGCAACCACGCGGAGCGCATCCTCGTCGTTCTCGCGGATCAGCAGCGCGGACGAGTGGTCGTAGTGAGTGAGCGAGCGCAGTCCGGCCAGGATCTGATAGAAGAGATCCTTGGGGTGGATCTCCTCCATGATCTTCCGGTCGATCCGGTCGCGCACCTCCAGCATGCGCTCGCGATCCATCAGCTGAATAGCCTGCGAGACCAGCGCCGTGATGCGCGTGAGACGCTGCCGATCCTGCCGATCGTAGTCGCCCTTCGCAGACGTGAACGACATGACGCCCCACGCCCCGCCGCGGCGTCTCAACGGTCCCATCATCAGGTCGCTGCGAATCGGCGGATAGTCGTGGCGGATGAAGCGGCCGAGGAGGTCGACGTCCCATCCGCCGTCCCTGGGAAGGGCGAAGAGCAGGTCGGCATCGGCGCGTCCGGCCTCGGTTGCAGCGATACAGCCGTGTGCCGCCCGAAAGAATTCGCGGGTCTCCCGCAGCGCGTGGAGCAGCGCCTTCTGGGGCTCCCGCATGGGTCTGAGCTGCGCGGAGAGACTGTCGAGGAACTTGAGGAGCTCGAGCTCCTGAAGGTGGAAGGGCAGCATGATTCCGGCTCCGGGCACCGTGTCCCGTAGGGAGCGTTGCCAGAAGCGGCTGGAGCCGGCATCTTACTGCACCGCGCCCATCGAGGAAAGTGGCCCGCGCGAGGCATGGTTTCGCGCCCGCAGCCTGCATCAAGCCTGCATCTCCGAGCTGTCGAACGACGCTGCTCGGCGTCGACAATCGGCTGGAACGCGATCGCGTCCAGATTCGTGCGCTCGGCTCGCGGCAGCGCAAGCGGCACGCGGCCGCCACGCGCCACGACGCGCGTAGGCATCAGCTGCCGGATGTTCGCGCATGACCATGCTTTGTCCGGGCGGCTGAGGTAGAGCACCATCAGCGCCGGCTGGGATCGTCCGTCAATACCATCCGAAACCCGATTCGGCACCTCCTGGAAGCTTCACGTCTACACGAAATCGCAGGCCGTCAGCACAGCGCTCCGGGGACGGCTGATCCCCTCACGGCCACCGCTGCTCGGGATCTGTCCACGCCGGATCGCGCCGTCTCCCCCTGTACGAACGGCCGCTCTGCGACAAAACAGCATGGTCATGCTCTATCCGGCCACCGGCGTCGAGCTTACCGTGGCGTCATGCCGAGCCTGCGAACGGCGACGCTCTTCACGTCGCTGATCCTGTCGGTGGCAGCGGTCTTGGCAACAACGACAGC
Organism: Vicinamibacterales bacterium; assembly: GCA_963840865.1. Lineage (GTDB taxonomy): Bacteria > Acidobacteriota > Vicinamibacteria > Vicinamibacterales > Vicinamibacteraceae > CAWJAP01. The sequence goes on along the minus strand of CAWJAP010000008.1, from coordinate 70,949 downwards.
CAGGGGCGTTGACGGCATCGTCGGCGACGACTTCGACACGCCCTGTCAACTGGAGGCAAGTGGAGGTACAGCATGAATACGCCTGCACACGTCGTGCGCCGCGCGACGCGCCGAGGGGTGTTCCGGCTCATCGTCGCCGTGACGCTCATCGTGATTCCCTCTCTGGCCTCCGCCCTCACGTTCGCACTGATCCAGTTCCCGGGGGCCACTTTCACACAGTCCCTGGGAATCAACGATCGCCGGCAGATCGTTGGGACGTTCGGCGACGGATCAGCCGTGCACGGATTTCTCCTCGAGAACGGCGTCTTCACGCGAATCGATGTCCCAGGTGCGATTCGCACGGAAGCTGAAGGAATCGACAAGGACGGCCGGATCGTTGGATGGTTCATGGACTCTGCCGGTCGCTCCCATGGATTTCTCCTGGTGAACGGCGCATTTGCGCCCATCCACGTCCCGGGGTCGGAGGACACGATTGCGACTGGCATGAACGATCGAGGGCAAATCGTCGGGTACTTCACTGACGTCACCGACACCATTCACGGCTTCGTCCTCGAGAACGGGATGTTCACACCCATCGACGTGCCGGGCGCTACTTCCACCTTCGTCGAGGGCATCAACAACAGCGGCCAGATTGTCGGCTTCTCCGACTTCTTTCCTTCCCGAGGCTTTCTGTTCGAGAACGGCGTCTTCACCGAGCTCGCCGTCCCGGGGGCCCAGGGAACCAGTGCTCGCGCGATCAACAGGAGGGCGGCGGTTGTGGGTGACACAAGGATCGCAGACCGCACTCAAGGCTTCCTGCTGGACGGTGGCACCTTCGTGTTGATCGACGTCGCCGGCGCGACGTCCACGGTTGCGAGGGGAATCAATTCCCGCGGCGACATCGTCGGTTCAGCGCATTTCGGCCCGCCTGTCGGCGGAACGACCTACGGCTTCCTGGCGCAGTGAGCCTGGCGACCGCGCCCTCACGGCCGTCGCGGCAGCCCCTGATCCGCGCGTCTATTCAGGCGGCCCTCGGCGGGCTGACTCGCCGCGCGGAGGGCTGCACCTGCCGGGCGCGGGTTCGTCACTCGTCTAACTTCGGGAAGGCGCAGATGAGACGAATCAAGGTCATCGGACTTGCGGGTGTGTGGGCCGTCACGGTCCTGGTCGTGTTCGGGCTCGACCAGGCAGCACAGACGCAGGGCGGACCCACCGAAGCTCCTGACGGGATTCCGCGTCGAAGACAACGGGTTCGCGGAGGAGTTCTGTGCGAACCAAGCGGCGCTGGCGAATGAGACGCTCGACTCGCCGCGGATTCCTGAAGACGCGTGCAACTTCGAGACCGCGGTAGAGGCGTTCACGGGTCCCAAGGACACGGCCGCCGGGCTGGGTCCGATCTTCAACGGCAACGCCTGCGCCGAGTGCCACATCGCCAACCCGATCCTCGGCGCCACCAGCCAGATCACCGAGAGGCGCGCCGGGTTCTTCAACTCGCTGATCTTCACCGACCATCCGGGAGGCTCCCTCATCCAGGACCGGTCGTTCCGTCCCCGCGAGATGGAGCGCGTGGATCCGGCCCACGCGAATGTGATCGCGCTCCGGAACACCATCAGCGTGCTGGGCGACGGGTTCGTCGAGGCGCTCGCCAACACTACCCTCCAGAACATCGCCAACGCGCCAGCCGGCGGCCCAGCGCGGGCTCGTCATCAACGTGCCCGTGCTCGAGCAGCCGGGGACCACCCGAATCGGCCGCTTCGGCCACAAGGGCCAGCACGCCAGTCTGCTGTCCTTCTCGGCCGACGCGTACGTCAACAGCATGGGCATTACCAGCCCCCTCCAGCCCGACGAGAACACGTCCAACGGCCAGCGGGTGGCCGAGCCTCCCGACGCCCCTCCGGGCGTGGACGACGACGGCGTGGACGTCGCGCTGTTCGCGCTGTTCATGCGCGCGACGCTGGCGCCGCCGGTCGACCCGGTCCTGCTCACGACGAGGGCCGCCCAGGCCGGCAGCATCCTCTTCAACACCATCGGCTGCGCCGTGTGCCACACGCGGACGATCACCACGGCGCCCCCAGGGACGCTGATCAATGGCGGCGCGGCCCGGGTGTCGAACGCGCTGGGCAACAAGATCATTCATCCGCTGGGCGACTTCCTGCTGCACGACCTCGGCACCGGTGACGGCATCGTGCAGAACGGCGGCGCCGCGTCGCGAAACCGCGTCAGGACCGCGCCGCTCTGGGGTCTCCGGGCGCGCGGCCGGTTCATGCACGACAACCTGAGCTTCAGCATCGAGGACGCCATCGCGCGCCACGGCAATCAGGGCGCGTCGGCGCGGGCGAGCTTCAACGCATTGAGCGCCGCGGACAAGGCCAGGCTGCTCGCGTTCCTGGCGGCTTTGTAAATTGCTCGATGGAGGAAGTCATGAACAGACGCGCCACACCACAGATCGCCGTTCTCGCGATTGCCGGATCGACACTCCTCGGCGCCACGGCCGTCCTCGTCGCCCAGAACGCAGTCCCTGTCACGTCCGTCCCGATCTGCGTCAAGGGCAACGGTCAGCTGCGCATGCTGATGGGAGCGGGTGCGACCTGCGATGCGTCCGAGCAGCGGACCAACTGGGTCGTGGGCGGTGAACTGACGGACATCACGCTGGGACAGGGCCTGACAGGAAGCCGGCAGGGTGGCGCGTTTCAGCTCGCCGTCGATCCCTTGATCGTGGAGAAGGGCCGGATCTTCTCTGGCTTCAACGACGGTCCCGGGCAGATACCCGACGATCTGGCGACGATTGCGAGGCTCAATCTCCCGGCGGGCAGTTACGCGATCTTCGCGAAGCTGATGCTGTCCAACGAATTTGGCAACGTCCGCATCGGATGCCGTCTCAGTGCGGGCACCGATTTCGATGACGCCGGCCTCGTCGTGGAAGAGAGCTTGTTCCCCTTCGTGCCCTACCTGGACACGCTCAACCTGAGCGTCGTTCACCACTTCACCGATCCGGGTGCGGTCACGCTCTCGTGCGAATCGTTGGCTCCCAACGAGACTACCCAATACCGAAACGTGAAAATCATCGCGGTCCAGGGGTCGAGCATCTCCAACGCGTTTCTCGGAGCCCCTTGACCGAAACGAACGACGGCAACGAAGGGATACGGCCTGAAGGTGTGAGACACCGACACCACGGAGGATGCGATGAAAGGGCCCAGACACTACCTGTTCGCTTCGGCCGGTCTTCTCGTTCTCGTGCTCACGGTCGCGCACACCGCTTCGGGGCGCGCCATCGCGCAGGAGTTTCTCCGGGTGGTTGGCGACGTCAGGATTACCAATACCCTGGACTCCCCGATCCCCACGCGTGTCAACGGCCCGGTACTGGTTGCAAGCTCGCCAGATGACCCCGTCGTGACAAAAGCGACGCTGAAGATCATCGACACCTTCCAGAAGCAGTTGACGATCACTCTGGTGCCGAACCAGCTGATCGGCACGGCTTCATTCGTGGTGACTGGCTCGAAGCTTCTGGCGATCGAGAGCGTCTCAGGCTTTGCAACGACGGGTCCGGTCCCCCCGCCGGGTTGGGGTGTCAACGACCCGTTTGTCACCTACAACACGACCGCCAACGGCAATCAAGTCGGTCACTTCGTGTTCGACCAACCGGCGGGCGACGGCTGGTTTCTGTCCGCAGGCTCTGGCGGCACGCTGGCCTACGCCGCTCCCGACAGCACGGTGAATGTGGCATTCATCCGAAAGTTCGCGAGTGGCACAGGGACGATGACGCTGACGTTCACCGGTCATTTCATCGACCAGTAACGTCGCGCCGAAGGGTGGCCGTCAACCCCACGAGAACCGTCTCATCGCTCGTCGCCATGAGGTTTCAAAACGATGCGGTACTCGATCGCCTGTCTCCTCGTGGCGACCGGCCTGGTGCCGCGCCTGACTGCCGCGCAGGAACCGCCGACCCCGTGGAGGAACGATCCCCTGTTCCAGCGTCTCGCCGCAGCGCTCGACCCGGTCCCTGCGATCGACAACCACACGCACCTGCTGCGACCAGGAAAGTTCGACCCGGCGCTGGCCGCACAGGGGCCGCTGCTGCTTCGCGCCACGAATCCATGGTTGCCTTCGATTCTCGAGGCACGGTTCGGCATCACGGTCGATCCCAGGGACTGGACGCCGGGGCTCCGAGCGATCGCGATCGCGCGTGCGGCGATGGTCGAGCGGCTCGGCGAGCACGGCTACTGGTTGAATCACCTCGACTACACGCGCACGGAGATCGCCCTCGTCAACTCGTATAGCCGCGCCTCGATCGACGACAAGCGCCTGCGATGGGTCCGCCACGCCAGCACGTTGCTGTATCCGCTGCCCGCCGATCATTTGATAGCGCGGAGCCCGTCACACAAGACCGACATCGCGGAGCTGCAGAGTGATCTGCAGGCGTTACTGACGGAGGCGGGTCACAGCGCCGTGCCACCGAGCCTGGCTGCGTATGTGCGGTTCATCGATGACGCGCTGCGGCGCTGGCAGAAGCAGGGCGCCGTCGCCGTGAAGTTCTTCGATGCGTACCTGCGCACGCTCCGGATCGCCGACGTGCCGGAGACGCGGGCGGCAGCCCTGTATGCGAAGGGGAGAACGTCAGCGCTGGCGCGCGACGAGTACCTGGCCTTACAGGATTTCTTGTGGCGCCACATTCTGCTCGAGGCTGGCAAGATCGCGCTTCCCGTTCATATCCATTCGTCGCTGGGCGTCCCGCCATTCCTGCGGTCACTCGAATCGGACCTCCGCAACCTGGAAGATGTGCTGACCGACCCCAGGTTCTTCGCGACGCCGATCGTCCTCATCCACGGCGGGTTTCCCTGGCACGAGATTGCCGCCTATCTGGCGCTCAAGCCCAACGTGTGGGTGGACATTTCGGCGAGGAGTTTCATCGATCCGGTGCCTGATTTCGCCGACGTGCTGCGCACGTTCCTCCGGTTCGCGCCCGAGAAGGTGCTCTTCGGCACCGATGCCGCCAGCTACCCGAGCGTGCCGGGCGGGGCGGACGTGCACCACCTCGTGGTTTCGCGCGCCACGCGTGACGCCCTGTACCTGGCCCTGGCGGGCCTGGTTCGCGACGGCGTGATCGACGAGGCGCGCGCGGTGGAGATGGGACGCGGCGTCTTGCGCGAGAACGCACGACGCCTGTATGGTTGGAAGTAACTTCGCGGTCGTGCGAATCGCACGATCGAGTGACACGCTGATGATGCTCGTTCTCCTCGGCTGATCGCACGAGGCTCGTCATGGCAGGTACGATCACGCGGCGATCCGGTTCGCGCGCCTCGGTGAAGTGGACCGAGCCGCCATCATCGAGCTGATGAACGACCCGCAGGTGCGACGTCACATGCCGCTCGCCCGCGGGGCCTTTGGTCCCGCCGAGTGCGACGCGTTCGTCGCCAACAAGGAACGGCAGTGGCAGGAACATGGGTACGGACCCTGGGCCTTCATCATCGATGGCGAGTTCGCCGGGTGGGGTGGGATTCAGGATGAAGGCGGCGAGGCGGACGTCGGGCTGGTCCTGCGCCCGAAATACTGGGGGGCGGGCAAGGTACTGTACGAGCGAATCATCGCCCATGCCTTTGGAGGGCTCGGCTTCAGCTCGGTCATCGCCCTGCTTCCGCCAAGCCGGACGCGCCTCAGCGGCGTGCTGAAACTGGGCTTCCGTCAAGACGGTGAATTGACGATCGCGGGAGAGCGATTTCTCCGCTATCGACTGACCGCGCCCTTGCGGCGCGAGGACGACCCGAACACCGGGTCAGGCGGAAACCGCCTCGACGACGCTCACCGCTGATGCGGTCGGTACCGATCCGGGTCAAACGAAGGCCGGCTTTTCGAGCAGCGTCGCGGGAACGGCGACAACGGCAGCGCGCCGATAGGCCGGTTCTTCCTGCGCACGCTGGAGCGCCTCAACGCGATCCGAGCGCGCCGCGGCTGGCCGCTACCGGGGCCCCGGTCGAACCGCTCGACGACGACGGGCAGCTGATCCCCGCCGGGCCGACGGCCCGCGCGAGGCGCCGCGAATGCCGTCGATCGAGCTCGGATGTCCCTGGACCCCTCCAGCAGCGACTCCGCGTTCTGCTTTTTCGACGACAATGAGCGCATGCTGCATGTCACGGTCCGATTCTCGGCGGCCCTGCTCCTCTGCCTGTTCGTCATTCCAGCGGTCAGCGCGCAGCCGCGATACCAGATCCTGCTCAAGGGCGGACACGTCGTCGATCCCCGCAACCAGATCGATGCGGTCATGGACGTCGCCGTCGCCGACGGCAAGATTGCGGCCGTGCGACGCGACATCAATCCTGCGGAGGCGCGCACGGTGGTCGATGTCGGGGGCTTGTACGTGACCCCTGGTCTCATCGACCAGCACGTTCACGTCTTCGCCACGACCGGCATGAAGGACGCGTGGGCCGGCGACAACAGCGTCCTGCCCGACGGGTTCAGCTTCCGGTCGGGGGTGACGACCATGGTGGACGCCGGCAGCTCCGGGTGGCGCAACTTCGAAGAGTTCCGATACCGCGTCATCGATCGGGCGCGAACGCGCGTGCTGGCGATGTTGAACATCGTGGGACTGGGCATGGCGACGGACGTGCCCGAGCAGAACGTCCACGACATGGATGCGAAGACCACGGCGGAGATGGCGCTGAAGCATCGCGACGTGATCGTCGGGATCAAGTCCGCGCACTATCAGGGACCGGAATGGGTTTCCGTGGATCGCGCGGTCGAAGCCGGCACGATCGCAAAGATTCCGGTCATGGTGGACTTCGGCTACTTCCGGGTCGAGCGCCCGTACTACGAGCTGGTCACCGAAGCGACTACGGCCGGGCGACATCAGCACGCACATGTTCCGGGGCCCCGTCCCGTACGTCGACGACAACGGCCGGCTGCTCGACTACCTCAAGCAGGCGCGCGACCGCGGCGTGCTCTTCGACGTGGGACACGGCGGCGGCAGCTTCGTGTTCCGGAACGCGGTGCCGGCCGTCCAGCAGGGATTCCTTCCAGACACCATCTCCACGGACCTGCATACGGGAAGCATGAACGGCGCGATGATCGACATGCTGACCACCATGTCGAAGTTCCTGGCGATGGGCGTGTCACTCCAGGAGGTGATTCGGCAGTCGACCGCCAACCCCGCCAAGGCGATTGGCCGCGACCAACTGGGCCATCTCGGCGTCGGCGCCGAAGCCGACGTCGCCGTCCTCCGCGTCCTGCAGGGCTCGTTCGGGTATGCGGACGCGTCTCGCGGAACCCTCCACGGGGATAAACGGTTGATCTGCGAGCTCACCCTGAAGGGCGGAACGGTCGAGTGGGACTGGAACGGCCGTACCGGAACGGACTACAAGAAGCTGTCTAAGGACTATGGGATCCGACCCGTCGACAAGATCATCCCGCCCCCCACGCGTCAATGACGGCGCCCGGTCCCGTGAGGCGCCGGCGGGCCGATGCGCCCGAGGTCGGGACGTGACATGGGCGGTCATGGTGGCGCCTCGGGCTCCTCGCTTGCAGCCGACTGCCGGCGCTCAATGACGATCGAGAGCACGAGCGCGAAGACTCCAATCAGCGCCGAGTACCTGCCATGGGAAGGAAGGTGCATCGAGGGCCTGATCGGCGCGAGACCGTTACGCATTCTTGACATGCTCCGGAGTGACGACCGGCCAATCCGAGTCCTCGTCCCCCCAGTCCAGAGTGAAGCCCAGATTACTCTGGTAGTAAGCAACGACCTCATTGATGTTGCTCCCTGGGATCTCGGGAACGGCTGTGGGAAATTCCGATTTCATCGCGACTCTTAAAACCTTACTCATGGACGCGAAATCCGACGACAACGACCGACATGCCGTCGTCAAGGCGCAGTTCGACGACGTGCAGAGCGACGGGCGGTACGAGGAAGGAATGGCGCGGATGGCGCTGTACCACCGCCATTGCCAAGATCCGGTGATCTTTCGAACGCTCGGTGACGTCCGCGGCAAGACGCTCTTGGATCTGGCATGCGGCGACGGTTTCTATACCCGGCGGTTCAGATCCGAGTGCGGCGCCGGTCCTGTGCTGGGCATCGACCTGTCTCCCAAGCAAATCGAGCGTGCCCGCGCCATCGAGCAGCGTGACCCGCTGGGTATCGAGTACCAGGTGGGCGACGTCACAAAGCTCGGCGTGAGGGGGCGATTCGACGTCGTGACGGCGATCCACCTGCTGCACTACCTGGAAGGCGAGTCCGAGATCGAATTGGCACTGAGAAGCGTCTTTGATCTACTCAACGACAGCGGCTACTTCGTCACCATGATGGCCAACCCGGAGTTCGACCTCTCCAAGCACGACGCATCGGATTCCAAATCGAAGTTCGGATACTACTTCTCGTTGGCGGAACCCGGCAACGGAGGCCTGCTGCGCTTTCACCCGGGTGGCTTCGAGAAGGAACGAGAGCTGACGCTCGAGTTTCGGCGGTGGGAACGTGGCTTCATCGACGGCATCGCAGCTCACGTTGGCTTTACGACCGAGTGGCGCGAGCCCTTCATCAGCAGCGAAGGTCTTCGCACCTACGGCGCCGGCTTCTTCGAGAACTACCTCGACAACCCGCAAAGTGTTCTCGTGAAGATGAGCCGGCGCGGCTAGGGAGCCAGGGAGGTGTCCTGTTCGGCGTGGGGCCAGCCTTCGTGTTGGAGTGGCGTACTCTCGGCCAACACCGCGATTCCGAGACGTGTGTGCCGTAGGAGCAGGAGCGTCGCGGAGCAGGCCACGTCGCTTCGAGCGAGCCGAATCCGGAGCCGAACGAGCGACGCAGGACAGACGTGTCTTTGTACCTTGATCAAATCCTGCCCCACGTTGATCGAACAGGCGGGTTGTTCGCTGGACACACTCACGGCCGGTTATATGGAAAGCCCCCGGATCAGACGTTCATGTATGAAGTTCTGCAAGAACCACGTAGATCGTCGTCGACAGCGCGGGTTGGCGACCTGATTATCGTAGATGCAGCGCGTGCACCATACCGAGACCGCGCGGTCGCTTGACTGTGAGGGCACTTCAGGGTTGATACTCGTATGCGTGATCCTCGAACCTGATGCACGTCCCTGCCCTGGATGCGGGCATCGCGGAACAGCAGTTCAGCTCCAGACGGTGAAAGCGCTCCTGACGGAAGGCGCGCTGAGGCGAATTCAGCCCACACATTATCGGTTCTGCGGCAACGTCGCGTGTGACGTTGTGTATTACGGAGACGCAAGCGACCGTTTCGGCACGGAGGACATCCGGGTGGCGGTTTGGCAGAAGCAGCGTCAAGGCTCGCGGCTGCTGTGCTACTGCTTTGGCGAAACGGAAACAGTCATTCGCGCCGAGCTCCTTCGCAGCGGAGGGACCGGCGTGGTCGACCGGATCCGCGAACACATCGCGGCCCAGCAGTGCGCCTGCGACATCCGGAATCCGCGTGGCGCCTGCTGCCTGGGCGACGTGATGGCGGCGGTCAAACGCATCGAAGCCGAGGTCTCAGAGGGAAGGACGAACGATGGAGTCCTCACAAACGTACCGGATCGGTGAGATCGCGCAACAGTCCGGCGTCTCCATCGAGACACTACGGGTACTAGGAGAAGCGTCGCCTGTTGAACGCGCCACCTCGAACGAGGGTGGCTTCCGCCGGTACTCGGAATCGAGGAGTCAACGATGGCTGGTGATCAGCATCCGCAGCAGCGTGTCATGCCGACGCTGCGGATCACTAATTACGCGAGGAGCAAGGAGTTCTACGTCGAGGGCCTCGGATTTCAGGTCGATTGGGAACATCGGTTCGAGCCGAGTTTTCCCGTGTTCGTGCAGGTGTCCCGGGAAGGGCTGGCGTTTTTTCTGACCGAACACACCGGCGACTGCCCAGTCGGCGGGCTTGTTCATTTGTACATCGCGGATGTCGACGCGTGCGTACAGCGAGTTCCAGCGCAAGGGTGTCTCGGTTCAAGAACCCCCGGACGAATACCTTCAGGGCCTGCGCAGCATGACCGTTGTCGATCCTGACGGCAACAAGCTGCACATCTGCACGCGGCTGGCGGAGTGGCGTCGGTAATTCGAGTGCAACCGCGCGCCCGCTCTTCGACTTCCGGTCGGGGGATCGTCAGCTCGTTCGTGTTCGCCAACCCCATCTCACAATGTCTCAAAATGTTCGGCACCTGGAGACGGTTCCACTAGCCGAATCGCACTCTCCAAGGCCGCCGGCGTGAGCTGCATGTAGCCTCCGCGTGCCCCCCAGCTCCTGAATGGGCCCGCGCCGGAGCGCACCGCATCGCCAGATGCGAGTCGAACGTCCGGCGCTCGCGCCGGCGACGTCCCAGCGCGGAAGCCTCTCCGTGAGGGGTTCAAGGCTTCGGCTGATCGAGGACTCAACCTCGCGTCGCACCGCGTGGGGAGCGTCAAATGATCCCGACGTCCCGGTGGGCAACAAAGAGCAGCGTCGGCAACAATCTCGCATGACGCCCCGCGCCGTCGGCGTGTTGGGAGACGGTGGGCGGGCTGTGGGCAGGAAATCGACAGGATTTTTCGCGGCCAGGGCGCTCACGGGCCACGCAGCCGCCACGAAACGCGGGAAAGGGGCACGGAATGTCGCGGTCTCAGAAGAGCGTAATGGCCATGTGCCTTGTCGCCTTGCTTGGGGTCGGGCTCGAGGATGCCTGGGCGCAGGACAAAGCCAAGGAACCGCCGAAGCTGGGATGGTCCAACAGCACGGATCTCAGCCTGGTCGTCACCGCCGGCAACTCGGCCGCCCAGACCTGGGGACTCACCGACCAGCTGCGGCATGTGTGGAAGGAGGCCCGCTTCGAGCTCGAAGGGAACATCGTTCGCTCCAACACGTCAGATGACCGCTTCTACATGGTCGAGTCCGGCCTCGAGTTCCCAGTCGGAGGCGCGCCAGCCAACCCGGCGACTTCGCTCATCAAGCCTGACCCGACCCTGGATGTCGCCAATTACCTCATCCGCGGAAGCTACGAACGGAACATCACCCCGGGATTCTTCTGGAACGCGGGCGCGGGCTGGGACCGCAACGACGATGCCGGCATCTTGAACCGCTACATCGTGCATGCCGGTGTCGGGAACAAGTGGGTAGACACGGCGCGGCGGCGCTTCACCACCAGCTACGGCTTCAGCTACACCGATCGCGAAGAGGAGGAGCCCGATCCGGAGAAGGACCGCCGCTTTGCCGGCGCCCGTCTCGGCTGGGACTACATGGACCGGTTCAACGCGGGAACCACGTTCGACCACAAGTTCGCAACGAACGTCAATCTTTCCGATCCAGCCGACTACTCGATCAACACCACCACCGCGCTGACGGTATCGGTCGCCACCCGAGTCTCGCTCAAGGTCAGTCTTCAGTGGCTGTACGAGAACGAGCCGGCGCTCGAGTCCGACCTTGACGTCATCGCCTTCGTCGAGGTGGTCGACCCGGATGGAATCCCGGGCTCGGGCGACGAGCGCTTCCGGACGTTGCCCTCCGGCGGGTCGAAGCTGGTGCTCGGCTCTGCGGACGCGCGGAAGGACAAGCTGGATACCGTCTTCCGGACGGCGCTTGTCATCAAGTTCTGACTTTCTACTCCCCGCTTTCGCTCACCGCCGTCGTTCCACACGACCCCCAATGCCTTGCGAGTCAGGAACGCCGGCGAGCGTGCGATCCTCCGGGATCGGGTAGAGCAATTCAATCATTCGCTCGAGTCGATCGCCTTCCTGAGTGAGCCGCCGGTGCCGGTGCTCAGGGAGGGTCGCGACGAGGTTGTCGAGCATTGCTCGCAGGCGGCGCGCGACCTGCACGCTCCCGGCGCCGCAGGCGCGGATCTCGACGCAGGAGATATTGACGAAATCCTCCCAGTTCGGTGTCCGGAAGACGGCGCGCACCTGTCCGGCCTCGTCGCGGATCGTCTCTCCACGCAACCGTCGCCTCCCGACAACACGGAGGAGCCGGTGAATCTGATCGATCGCGAGCACCGCCGTGGTCGGGTCGTTGATCGCCGGCGACAGCGCCTTCAGCGCGATGTCGGTCATGATGCGGAACGAGAAGAGCGGATCCTGCTCCATCGTTCGCTCGGTTCCGAACGCGACCGCCTTCCGCAATTGCGCATCGTCGAGCTGCGCGGCGCCGCCGTAGAGCAGGAACAGGGGCTCACCGGTCGCAAGGAAATCGCCGACGCGTGGGACGAGCTCGACCACTCCATCGGCTTGCCGGGCCGCGCGGACCAGGGTGTCGAGGTCGACAGCAAGAACGATCTCCGAAGGGCCGGAGTGCGCAACGATCCGGCGCGATGCGTCCAGCGCCACGGGTGCGTCGCGCAGATCGGGAGCGTCGGACTGAACCGGATAGACCGCCTCGATCACCGCCATTCCTTCGTCGCCAACCCTTGCGAGGATGCTCACCGGGCGAAGCAGGCGGGCGGCGTAGTCGATCAGGAATAGGAACGCCGCCATCGAGGCGAGGCCGAGACAGGCCGTAGTCAGGGCGACGATCTGGTGCACTGTCCCGTCCATGCGGTCGAGCGCCATCACCGCGAAGACGAGCGAGAAGACGAACAGCCCGACGCTGCCCCGGACGACGTTGTCCCGCAGCAGTGTCGTCGCGATGATCCGTGGCGTCAACTGACCGCTGGCCACCTGAATCGCGACCAGCAGCGACCCGAACGTGAAGACCATGAACGACAGCGTGAGCGTGATCACCGTTTGGTAGAGGGACTGGGCTCCGGTGAGACTCAGTCCCGACACCCGCCACGCGAGCCAGCCATCGATGACGCGCAGCGCCGGGACGATCGCCATCACGAGCAGGATCGACAGGAACGGAACGATCCACAGCGCCGACCTGACATAGCTCGCGGCCAGGTACAGGAAGTTCCAGGCGACGTTGCGCCTCACGTATCGTTCGGCGCGGCGCCAGGGCCTCCAGGCGGTTGTGGTGGGTTCGACCCGTCCGCTCCGTTCCGGACCTGTCGAAGCGGTGTTGTGTGTCATGCGTCCGCCTTTTATGAGCCATGAGCCTCGGGCCGATACGCCCACGGCTTCTCAACTCGAGTGAGCCGAGGGGCCGACGCTGATGTTACCCGACCCCGGTCGTCCGCGGGTGCTGCGCGCGAGTCGATGGCGGCACCGCCCAGACAGATCCGCCGCTTCCAGCGCCGACGGAGGGCAAACGCTCACGCGTCCGTCAGTTCGTGCTGGCGGTGAGCAACACGACGATGGGGCGGTGATCCGATCCGAAGCGGTCGGGCGGTCGCACGCCAGCCGATGCCACGCCTGGCGGCAGGCGCTGGAACACGTAATCCAGACGGCCGCGCACGCTGCAGCCCGCGCAGGCCGGCGGCGGTTGGTCCAACACGCCGTCGATGCGACGATAGGCGCTCTCCCACGTTCCGCCCATCCACGTGTTCAGATCCGCGCTCAGCGTCATCGCCCCGGCAGGGTCGAGCGCCTCGAGCAGCGTCCTCGCCTGGTGGCCGCGCCACCCGGTCGCGAAGATCCACAAGCGGCTGGCGCCAGCGAGCGCGTCGAGGTGTGCGGAGACGACGGCAAGGGTTGCCGAGGAACCGCGGTCGAGCGTTCGGACCGAAGCCGCGAGCGCAAGGCGCCTTTGCCTGGTGAGTGGCAGCTCGATTGCGGTCAGGCCCGACAGCGGCAGCGTCGAGACAATCGCGTTCCCACGATCCTCAGGTGGTGAGCCGCGCCCGTTCCGCATCGATGGCGCGTAGAACAAGTGCAAGCCCCGGGCACGCGCGACCTCGACGATGTCAGCGGGTGGGTGAGGGCGGTTGTGCGGCGCGATACGGCGGGGGACTCGTACGTCCGGCGGGACGGGTGGCAGGTGCGGGCTCGAGCGGTAGGCCTCCTGCAGGAGCAGGACATAGTGCGTCACGGGTGTTCCCGTGAGTTGTCCAGAGGTGAGCCGGTCGAACAGCGTATGCAGGTGACCGCCGCCGACGTGCAGGTTCCAGCCGACGATGGCCAGAGTGATTGTCGTGGGCAGATTCGGCCGGTCGCTCGCCGAAGCCGGTTCGTGGACCACGATCGGACCGACGGTCCCGCACAGCCGGTCGAGCCGTCTGCGCTGTTTGGCGTCGGTGATGAGTCGCCACGCTACCTGGCGATCGCTCGACCTGCCCGTTCCGTCGACGATGCGCCGGCACTCTGCGGCGTCCGAGGCCGCAACCGTGCGCGTGTCGGCAGGTGCCGGAGACGGCCAGCCGACGAGCGAGAGGCAGAGGAGTGCGGCAACCCGCGTGCCGACGGCCGCGGTCACGCCCGTTCCCGGGCGCGAGTCGCGGCGGACGGCGTTTCGAGATCCGTCAGGAGCGCCACCGTGCGGTCGCGGAGCGTCGCGAGGCGCGTCTCGGTGTCGCTCCAGCGCCGCTGTTCGGCGCGCACGAATCGCGTGTAGGGCGAGATGGCGTCGGTGAGCCGTTCGGCCGCACGCGTCTGGGCGCGGGTGAACTCGATCCGCAGCGCCTCGGTCAAACGCGCGCGCAGCGCCGTGATCTTCTCGCGCATGTCGGCGCGGGCGCGGCGGCGGCGCGACGGGATGATGACGAACCCCAGGGCGGCCAGCACGCCGGCCATCACCACACCCGTAATATCCGCGGCGGCTGTCGTCGCGGCCAGCGTCACCGCGGTGCCGAGGCCGACCGCGCCCGCGCCGACCGCCGCAGTGGCGGCGACCGCGTTGCGTGCGGCGTCGGCAATCTGCCCGGCTTCTCGACGCCGGTCGTAGGATTCCACGACCCGCAGCGCCTCGCGCCCGACCGAGTCGACGAGCTGCACGCGATCGGCGTGGAAGCGCCCGAGCTGCGGCGATCCGAGCAGCCGGTCGCCGTGCTCGCGGATGCGCGCCGCGAGCCGGTTCGTCACCGCCTGCCACTGCTGGAAGTCCTGGTCGACGAGCCAGTCCACAATTTCCGTCACCCGACGTTCCACCTCGCGCGGCGCATCGCCGACGACTTTCTCCTCGAACTCCTTCTGCACGCGGGCGCGGTTGAGCAAATCGAAAACGCGTCCCACGCGCAGCGTCTCGTCGAAGTAGTCGTGGCCGCGAGCTTCCAGGTCGAGGAGGACTTTCTCGATCTCCGTCATCCGCAGCGCGAAGCCGCGAGCGACGTCCTCGCGATGGATCGCCAGCTGCCGCTCGACATCGTCGATCGCCGCCAGGTCCGTTGCGAGCAGCGTCAGTCGCTCGCTGGCGAGCTGACCGTAGCGGCGGGCGAGCGCGTCGCCGACGCCGAGTGGATTCGCGAGCTTCAGGCGGAAGCGGTTCTCGGTGTCGAGCGTCTCGCGGATGAAACGCTCGAGCGCCTCGAACCGGCTGGCGGCCCAGACCGACGGCTCGCCGGTCTTGGCCCGCCACGCCAGGCGGGCGCTCACCGCGAAGATCTCGGGTGTCTCACCGAGCTGCCGTGCGGCTGCGTCGCGGACGAATGCCATCACCTCCTCGAGCTCCTCGTCGCTCGCGAAGATGTCGACTTTGTTGACGATGAACACGACCTTCTTGCCCCAGTCGCGAATGGTCTCGAGGAACGCGCGTTCCGTCTCGGCGAACGGCCGATCGGCGGAGGTGACGAACAGGACGAGATCCGATCTGGGGACGAAGTCCGTCGTCAGCCGCTCGTGCTCGCGAAGGATGGCGTTGGTGCCGGGCGTGTCGACGATGTGCAGGTCGCGGAGGACTTCGAGCGGCGCGGTGACGATGCGCGTGCCGTCCGGGCCCGCCTGCGTCGCAGGTTCCGGTCCGTGCCGCACCAGATGGATCTGCGCCGTCGTCGGCGTCACGCCTTCCTCGAGGACACGCGTGCCGATCAGCGCGTTGATCAGGGCACTTTTCCCGGCGTTGAACTCGCCGACGATGACGAGGAGGAAGAAGTCGTCGAGCTGGCGGATCGACGCACTCAGACGGGCAACATCGTCCGCGGTCGCCGGAATCGCCGCAAGCTGCGCATGCAGCTCGGCCAGAACGCCGCGCGCGTCGGTCAGCTTGCGCTCGGAGCCGGTGTCGAGGATGCGCGACCGCATGTCCGATTGTAACGGGCGGCTGCCGAGCGGCCGCCTGTGCCACGGGTCAACCCGCGGCGAGACATTCATGCGGTAGCCACGCCCTGCCTGCGAGGTTCACGATGCAGGTGCGGAAGCATCAGCCCCGTCAGCCGACGCCGATTCACCGGACCCGGCGCCGTCGGCCGCTTGCGACGCCGCGGCTGCCTCTTCTCTCAACCGCTGCTGTTCGGCCGCCTTCGCGAACGGCAAGTACACGCACATCGCGATGACGATGGCCGCACAGCCCCAGGCGGCGGCCTTCCAGTCACCGCCGGTGACGAGGTAGTGCCCGATGATCGGTGGGGTGGTCCAGGGCACGTTGACGAAGGGGCGCTGGATCACGTTCCAGTCCATGAGCAGGTAGGTGGCGGCCGTCAGCGACAGCGCGTTCAGGACGTAGGGGACCATGAAGATCGGATTCAGCACCATCGGCAGGCCGAAGAAGATCGGCTCGTTGATCTGGAACACCTGTGCCGGCAGCGACAGACGGCTCACCGTACGGAAGCCGGGCTCCTTCGACCGGCACAGGAGGAGCGCCAGCGCGATGGTCGCCCCCGTGCCGCCCACGTTGACGAACGTCGTAAAGAAGCCGTAGGCGGTCACATACGGGAGAGGCCGTCCGTCGGCCATGGCGGCCACGTTCGCCGCGAGGTACTGCAGGAAGATGGGGGCGACGACGGCGTCCACGGCGTTGTCTCCGTTGATCCCCACCGACCAGAGCACCGCGACCAGGAAGGCGTACGCCAGGATGCCCGGCAGCGTGTTCAGGGCGAACACCAGCGGTGCAAAGGTGAGCTGCACGAGGTGGTTGACGTCGAGTCCCAGCACGAAGCGGATCAGCCAGAACACGACAACGAGGACGCAGAACGGGACGAGCGACAGGAACGACTGCTGCACGATGTCCGGCACGCCGGCCGGCATCCGGATGACGAGGTTGGCGTCAGCGAAGACCTTCTGGACGCGCACCGCAATCAACGCCACGAGGATCGCCGTGAACAGCCCCTGCGATCCAAGACCTGGCATGAGCAGCGTCTGGTTCTCCGGGTCGATCTGAATCAGCAGGAACACGACCGTCGCGACGGTTGCGCTGACGATGGCCTCCTGGCCGAGCCGCTTGGCCAGGTCGTAGGCGATCGAGAAGCAGGCGACGAGTGCGAGCAGGCCGAACGTGGCGGTCACCGGGGCCTGAAGCATCGGCCGGTACGGTGCGATCCGCTGGTCCCAACCGGCCAGGGGCAGGTAGGCGACGATTGTGAACAGGCCGCCGACGATCGTCAGCGGGACGACTGACACCATGCCGGCCCGGATCGCCGACATATAGGTGTTCTGGCCGAGCGCTGTCAGCCTCGGGAGAACGTGCGTGCTCAGCAGTCGGGTCGCCCGCTCCACCTGGCCTCCCCCTGGGTCGCCGCCGCCGCCCGGAGCGAGTCGCGGTGCGTATGCACCTTCTCGAAAGCGCGGGCGATGTCGTCCGCATCCTCGGGCGGCCCGAGCAGGAGCCGGTGCTCGAGCCAGATCGCCTGCTCGGTGCAGAGCAGATCGCTGTTCGGGCAGCGCACGGCGTCGTAGCGCAGCTCGCGGCCCGCGGCGGGCAGGAACGGTCCGAACGCCCGGTTACGGAAGATCGGCTGGCGAGGCAGCGAGAAGCCGTAGCCCGCCGAGCAGGGGATGCCCTCGGCCTGCAGCGCCTCGAGGACGGCCGCGCGCGGCACGCCAAAGGATGCCGCGTCCAGGCGCAGGACGAACAGGTGGTAGCTGTGCCGCGTGCAATGCGCGGGGCGCGCCTGCGGGTGCAGGCCCGACAGCGCCGCGAGCCGCGTCGCCAGCCGGCGCCCGTTCCGCTCGCGCGCGAGGGTCTGCGCCTCGAGCCGATCGAGCTGACCATTCAGTACGGCGCCCTGGAGCTCGCCCAGGCGGTAGTTGCCGGCAATCACATGGTGCTCGTACCAGACCCCGCCCGGCACGCGCCCGCAGTTCTGGATCGACCAGCACCTCTCGGCGAGCTCGTCGTCGTTCGTCGTGATGATGCCGCCTTCTCCAGCGGTCATGTTCTTGCTCGACTGGAACGAGAACGTCGCCAGGTGGCCGATGGATCCTGCCGGTCCTCTGCGGTGCGCGGCGCCATGTGCATGTGCGGCATCTTCGATCACAATCAGGCCGTGTTCGGCGGCGACGCCCATGATCGCGTCCATGTCCGCGGGCTGACCGGCGAAGTGCACCGGGATGATGGCACGCGTGCGCGGCGTGACCGCCGCTTCAACCGCCAGCGGATCGAGATTGAACGTGTCCGCGTCGACGTCGGCGAACACCGGAATCGCGTTCGCCTCGATCACGGCGGTCGCCGTGGCGACGAACGTGTAGGGCGGCACGACGACCTCGTCCTCGGCGGCGATGCCCGCCGCGAGGAGCGCGATCCGGAGCGCGACGGTCCCGTTGGCCACCGCGATGCCGTGCGTGCAGCCGTGCGCCGCGGCGAAACGGCGCTCGAGCTCGGCGACCTCCTGCCCATGAAGGCGGCCCCACGCGCCGCTGTGCAGCGTCCGGAGGAGCCGCATTTCCTCGGCCTCACCGAAAACCGGCCAATCCGGGAAGGGGCGCGATCGGACCGGCGTGCCTCCGAAAAGGGCGAGTACGTCGGACATGGTGGGCTCAGGCTGACGGCGCGGCTCGTGCCTTCACTCGCGCAGGCTGACGCTCAGGTAGACGGACGCGTCCTGGCCCGATCCGGTGCGAATCAGCTCGCGAAAACCCAGTCGCTGGTAGAAACCGTAGGCCGGCGTGTTGTGCGCGCTCATGCCCAGGTGCACGCCCGGAGACCCACGCCGCCGGAGCGCCTGCAGGACGTGCTCGATCAGGCGGCGTCCGCAGCCGCGGCCGCGCGCGCGTTCCAGCAGATCGATGTGCAGGTGTGACGGATGACGGTCGTACGGCTCGGGGCAGAAGAAGTCGGGATGATGATACGCGTGGTAGACGTGCTGCACCGGCGTCCACGTGGACGGGTCGCCGGTCGGTTCCGGAAATCGGGCGCAGAGCAGCGGGCGCCACTCCCGCTCGTAGCGTGCATAGAAGGCGCGTGAATCGATCGCTCCCAGCGCATAGCCGCAGACGCCGGCTTCGTCCTCCAGGACGAAACTGAGCTGGGGCTCGAACGCCAGATAAGGGCCCACGTAGATGCGGCCGAGCGCGTCCGGGTCGTCCTGGTAGAGCGCCGCGGCGTCGCCGCCGTGGTCGCCCGTCTCGAGACAGACGTGATAGGCGGCGGGCCGATCGCCGGGATTCGCAAGGCGGATGACGCATTCGCTCATAGCGCAAGCGCTCGCCGCGCATGGTCGCCGTCGTGAGACGGCCTTGCGCCTGGCTCGCCTGCCGGGCCGAGCGTGCCGTCAGGATACTGCACCAGCAGCCGCTGCAGCCGGGCCACCAGCCCGCCGCGATACGTGCCCGGCCTGTGGAAGTCGGATTGGAACGGCGTGTCCCCGCCGGCGGGAACCGACAGGGCCGCCACGTATCGCAGCAGCAGGTCGAGCTCCTCGCGCAACTCCCAGACGCGGCGGGACAGCGCGTGGAACAACGGCCGCTCGCGAAGCTCGCTGAGCCGGACGCAGACGTCGCGCAGCCGTGCGGCGCGACGCCGGAACTCGGCGGCCTCGTCGCCCCACTCCGCCGGCGGCCGGGCGAGCAGACCTCGCGCGAGCGCGTAGAGCGCTTCCGCTTCGGGCCCCTCCTCGTAGGGCAGGTAGTAGCAATCGCAGAACCGCACGAGATCGTCGAGGTCGATCGGCGGGCCCGTGCCGGCGAACCGGGAGTGCCACTCTCCGACCGCCGAGAGGTAGGCCTGCCGCGCGTCCCAGACGTCGTCGCAGCGCAGAAACGCGGCGAGCGTGCGGATCGCCACGTAGTCGAGCGGGAACTCGATGTTCGGGTTGCTGAGCAACCCGCCGATGGCCGTTCGCAGTTCCGGCGGGCGGCCCGAGTACGGTCCGCAGTAGCAGCGCCGGCCGTCGTAGTCGTTCGCGTGCAGGTTGTCCCAGATGATCGGCTTCCGCTGTATCTGCGCCTGCACGTCCTGCACGTGCGCCACCGTGATCTCGCGCGATACGATGTCGGGGCCGGTCCAGAACACGTCGATGCCGGGCGACAACGCTCGTCCGACGGTGGCCAGGTAGTCCGGCCCGCCGAGCCCGCCCGCGGCCATTCGCCCGCAGTACGGCGTGGGGCAGAAGATCAGGCGCGCTCCGGGCCGGCGCTCCCGGGTCCAGGCGAAGATCGTGTTGGCGACGTGGCACTGGGCCGTGGCCAGGGATCCCCAGCGCGCCAGATCGGCCGCGTCCAGGACGTCCGGGATGTCGTCGAAGAGCAGGGCGAAGTGATCGCAGCCGAGCGCGAGCATCTGCTCGAATCGCGCGGTGAGGAGTGCCAGGTCGGCAGCGCGGCTGTATTGGATGTCGAGCCCCGGGCCGATCCCGTAGACGAAGCGGATGGCGCGGCGCCGGCAGGCGTCAATCGTCACGGCGATCGCCCGGGCTTCCGACGGTGCGTACGGGTCGCGCCAGCACGCCCGATGCCTCGGGTCATCCTTGGCCGCGTAAACGTAGGTGTCGAGGCCCCAGGCCGCCATCAGATCGAACAACTCGAGGCGCTCGGCCCCGGTCCAGGGCCGTCCGTAGAAACCCTCGATCACACCCGCCAGAAAGCTCGTGTCCGGCTGCGTCATTGGTGAGCCCCCGCGCGGGCCCCAGCCTAAGGGGCGGGCTGGCACTCCGCAACAGGATTCGTGCCTTGCCTTGCCAGCCGGCGCCACCGCGTGTCCCTTCGCTCGCCTCGTTCTCGATCTCCACTCTGGGGCGACGTTTCCGACCGCGGACACATGAGTATCCGCAACGACGCCGCGCAGGCGTCGGCGTCCCAAGTTCCGGTTCTCGTCAGTTGAAGGGCTAGCCAGATGCTTGCACGATCCCGATTTCCCGACACCGTCCGGCTCGGCGTCATTGGGTGCGGTCCGATCACCCTCAATGCGCATGCCGACGCCATTGCCAAGGCCACCAACGTCCGGCTGCAGGCGCTTGCCGATCGCGACGACGCGCTTCTGCGCGACATGGACGCACGGCTCAAGCCGGCACGCACCTACCGCGACGGCGACGATCTCATTGCCGACGAGGATGTCGACCTCGTCCTCATCGCCGTGCACGACCGCTTCCACGTGCCACTTGCCCGGAAGGCCCTCGCCGCCGGCAAGCACGTGCTCATCGAGAAGCCACTGGGCGTCACGGTCGAGGAGTGCGAAGAGCTCCGCGGTCTGGTGCCGACCGGCAGGCTGGTCGGGATCGGCTGCAACCGCCGGTTCCTCCCAGGCGTGCGCGCCGCAAGGCGCTTCCTCGACGAGGAGGGCGGTGCGGTGATGTCCTACAACAGCTATTACTACGACAGCACCTTCAGGCATGCGGTGACGCAGGCCAACAAGTTTCCCCCGGCCGTCGCCTCTGCCGGCAACGTCGTGAAGCCTCAAGGGCCTGACTGGAAGGCCACCAACAAGCGGCTGTACAACTGGCTGACGCACGGTCCGCATCTCCTCGATCTAGCCCGCCACCTGCTCGGCCCGATTGCGGCGATGCGTGCCACGCTTCGCGAGGTGCCGCTCGAGCGCGCTGGAGAAGTCGGCGATCTGCAGGCGGTGCGCGGCCACGTGTGGCGGGTCGAACTGAGGTTCGCGAGCGGGGTCATCGGCCAGAGCCTCCTGCTCCTGCCACGCGCTGGCGAGTTCGAGGAAGGATTCGAGGTGCACTGCGCCGGAGGCCATGTCAGTTGTTCCTATCCATACGTCTGGTATCAGCGCGAGACGACACGGATCTACAGCGCGGCGCGACAGGTCCACTGGAGCCCGGATGCCCGCGACTGTCACACCTTCCGCCTCCAGCTCGAGAGCTTCGCGCGGTCGATCCTGACCGGCGCCCCTCAGGTCAACGCGACGCTCGACGACGGCATCGCCTGCGTCAAGGCGCTGGTCGCCGCATCCTGGAGCTCGCTGAACGACGGCCACTGGGTCGACGTCGAGGCGGTCGGTGGCGATCTGGCGCACCCAATCCTGCGGCAGCGCGAGCTGGCGCTGCCGGTGTCCGCCTGACCCTGGAGCTCGCTTGTGTCTGAGCAGGTCGGCCCTATCAACTCGAGTGAACTCCTGGCCAAGGGAGTAACCGTCATGGACAAGATGCTTGCTGTCGACCGCGACGTGCCGCTGGAAGTCGGAATCTTCGCCAAGACTTTCCAGCGAGACCGCCTCGACGAGGTGTTCGAGGCAATCGCGGACCACGGGCTGACCTGCACCCAGTGGAACTGGGCCTGCGTCCCGGGCCTGTCGAGCCTGCCGGACTCCGTGACGCCCGAGACAACGCGGCGGGTCGCCAGAGCAGCGCTCGGTTCGGGTGTGCGGATCGTCGCCGTCTCGATGACCTTCAACCTCATTCAGGCCGAGACGCGGAAGCGCGCGCTGGCGCAACTCCCCGAACTCGCGGACGCCGCGCTGGCGATAGGCTGCGATTTGCTGACGCTGTGCACGGGAACGCGACATCCGACCGACATGTGGGCCTACCATCCCGGCAACGAATCGCCGGGCGCGTGGGCCGAGATGATCGACGGGCTGCGGGAGGCGAGCCGCGTGGCCTCACGATTGGGGGTGCGCCTGGCCATCGAGCCCGAAACGGCCAACATCGTGGCCGATGCGATAAAGGCGCAGCGGGCGCTGGCGGAGCTCGGTCCGGACGGCGAGCGTATCCGGATCATCCTGGATGCGGCGAACCTCTTCCGGCCGCCCATCGATCCGCGCCGGCGCCCCGATGTCATCGACGATGCCCTCGTCCGGCTCGCGCCGTTTCTGGGTCTCGCCCACGCCAAGGACATCGCCGACCCTGCCGCGGCCGGTACCGACCGGCACCGAATCGAATCCCGAGCACTACACGCACGTCGCCGCGGGGACGGGGATTCTGCCGTACCCTCACTACCTCGACGCGCTCGTGCGCGCGGTGCCGCGCGTGGTCGATGGGAACAAGCTGCCGCTCGTGCTCCACGGCCTGAGCGAGGCGCAAGTGGCTGCTTCGGTGCGCTTCCTGCGCCGCGTCATCGCCGGTTGCGTCGAGGATGTGTCCCACCTGCTGACACCAAGAACTGCGGAATAGAAGAGACCCGCCATGCCGTTCTACGACAGCGGTGACCTCCGCCTGCACTACGTGCGCCGCGGCGCGACACACCCGGCCGCCAGCACGATGATCTTTCAGCACGGCATCGGCGGCGACGTCCGGCAGCCGAGCCGGTTCCTCGATCCCGCTCGACTCTCCATCCCGGCCGACGAGCTGTCCATCGTCCATGCCGACTTCCGCGCGCACGGACAAAGCGACCTCGGTCCGATCGGATGTCTGTCGATTCGAACGCTGGCGAACGATCTCACTGGGCTGCTCGGCCATCTGGGTCTGGAGCGTGCGATCGTCGGGGGAATCTCCATGGGCGCGGCGGCGGCTCTGCGGCTGGCAGTCGACCATCCCGAACGGTGCCGCGCGCTGGTGCTCAGCCGGCCCGCGTGGGCTGACGGTCCCATGAGCGCTGTCGCGAGGGAGGCGCTCGCCTTGATCGCCGATCTGCTGACCGCCGAGGATTGGCAGGTCTCGGCGTTGCCTTCCTTCGAGCAGAGCGACGTGCTGCGCGACATGGCGCGGCGGTGCCCGGATGCGGCCAAGAGTCTTCGGGGGCACATCGAAGGCGTGCTCGCCCGTCCCGAGACGCGCGAGGCGGCGGTTGCGCGTCTGCAGCGGTTCCCCGTGTCTGCGGGGCTCGACGATGTCCACGCGCTCCAGGGCGTGTCGTGTCCGGTCCTCATTCTTGCGACGCACGGCGACCCGATCCATCCATTCGAGTGCGCCCGCCGGCTCGCCCGATCGCTGCCGAACAGCTATCTCGTTCCGATCGCCCCCAAGTCGCCAGTCGACGACAGTCCGCACTTGACAGAGGTCGATCGCCTGATTGGTGAATTCCTGCGCGCCGTGCTCCACGGTCGCGGCCCCATGGCGCGCCGCCAGCCCGCCAGCAGCTAGCCGCATTCAACAGACGACGGTAATCGGGTTTCCCTCCGGATCGTGCGCGACGAGCGTGTCAGGGGAACTGCGCGTCGCGCATGACCGACCTCAGGTCGAAGCCCGAGGGGGTCGTCGGCACGAACATCCGGACGAATTATCCGTAGATGGCTGAGTTGGTGCATGCTACGGTCCCTACGACCGAAGACTGAAGACCGCAGACCGCGAGGAAACGATGCATTCCGATACATCAGACATCACGCGCGTCGTCCTGTTGGTTCTCGTCCTCGGCATCCTGCTGGTCGGCACTGCATGGACACTGCTGCCGTTTCTCAGCGTGATGCTCTGGACCACGACCATTGCCGTGGCCACCTGGCCGACGCTGCTCCGACTGGAGCAACTCGCGGGGGGACGACGCTGGCTGGCGGTCGTGATCATGATCTGCCTGGTGCTCCTGGTTTTCGTCGTGCCATTTGCCCTGGCGGTCACTGCGCTGCTCGATGCGGCAAATCGCAGTCCCGCGGTGATGAACGACTTTCTCACCCATGGACTTGGCCCGCCGCCGGAGTGGATCGCCAAGATTCCCTTGATCGGCGAGCGGATCGTCGAGCGGTGGCAGACCATTGCCGCGGGTGGCCCCGAGGGGTTCGCGGCAGTCATCCAACCCTACGCCCTCTCGGCCGCGGGCTGGGCGATTGCCGCCACTGGCGGCATCGGGAGGACCATCGTGCTGATCCTGCTCACCGTCGTTCTCCTCACGATTGTCTACGCTCGCGGCGAGATCGCCGCGAGCGGCGTCCTCGCGTTTGCGCATCGTCTCGGCGGCGAGACCGCCCAGCGGACAGTCGTGCTCGCCGGGCAGGCCGTGCGCAGCGTGGCCCTGGGTGTCATCGTCACGGCTCTGATCCAGGCGCTGCTCGCCGGCGTCGGCCTCTGGTTCTGCGGCGTGCCGCATCCTGGCTTGTTGACGGCGATGGCATTCATCCTCGGCATCGCGCAGCTCGGCCCGTTTCCGGTGTTGCTGGGAGCGATCGCGTGGCTGTACTGGACCGGAAGCGGGGGATGGGCTATTGCACTCCTGATCTGGAGTCTTCCGGTGGGCGCGCTCGACAACATCGTGCGGCCGATCCTGATTCGCCGTGGCGTGCAGCTGCCGCTGTTGTTGATCATTGCCGGCGTCATTGGCGGGTTGATCAGTTTTGGCGTGGTCGGCCTCTTCGTCGGCCCCGTCGTGCTCGCCGCGACCTATACGCTCGCGAAGGATTGGGTCGCACGCGACCAACCGGAAACAGCGACGGAGTAGCGCGTACGCCGTAGTGCCTGGTGAACTGAAGCGGTCCGAGGCTGACACGCGCGTCGGCGTGACTCCTTACTGTGACAGCTGCGTGGCCGTCGCGTTCGATCCCGCTCCCCAGATCTGCCCGCCGACGTTCGCGTAGATCGCCCGCTCGACCGCAATCGGCTGGTTGGACGTGATAACCGCTCCAAACCGTTCGTTCTGAAGCGCATCGACCATGAGCCCCGCTCCGACCGACACGTTGAACCGTGAGCGGGCCGGAACGTCGAACGTCTGGGTGAACGCGCGATCGACCGCCAGGAATTCGATGTCCACCTTCGCGGCGGTGTCGTTCGGATTGGCGAGCAGGATGTAGGTCTGCTTGCCCTGGGTGCCTCCCGCCTCACCTTCGGCAAGACCCCAGCGTGTCGCGGTCGTGGTGACACCGAAACTGTTGTGCGCCTCGAACCACTGGCCGGGATCGAACGGCCAGTACTGCGCGCGCTCGACGATGATCGGGAGCGATGAGGTGACCGACGTCGCGACGGCGGCATTGGCCAATGCCGGATCCTCGAACTCGATGTTCACGGTCAAGCGGCCGTTCGCCGGGACCGTCTTGTCACGGGTCACCGGCGGGCCGGCATCCGTGAGAAACGTGAAGGTGGCCTCGGCATCCTGGTCGTTGGGATTCGCCGCAAGAATGAATGTCTCGAAGTACGAGCCGGTGGCGCCCTCAGCCAGGAACCAGGTCTGGGCTGGGGCGGTCACACCGGCAGATTCGTGTCCTGCCTTGAAGAGCGGCTCGGGTGGCAGGCCGAAGTACATCGCCCGCTCGGCCAGGCCGGGCTGGTCGAACACGATGGCCATGCCGAACGAGCGGTTCACCAGCTCGCTGTCCGCACCGCAGTCGACCGTCGTGCGCGAGAACGCCGGCAGATTGTAGGTCCGCTCCAGGGGCGCCTCGTTTTCGCGAAGGAACCGGACCGTGGCGCGGTTCGGCGTCGCGCCCGGATTCGCCAGCAGGAGATAGGTCAGGAAGAAACCCTGGGATCCTTCGCCGAAGTACCACGTCCGACCGACGCTCGACGTGGCCTTGTCGGTGTGGGACCCATAACCGGATTGATCCCAGACCATCGTGCGCTCGACGATCAGCTCGCGATCCGCTTCGACGACGACCGAAAAAGAGGCATCCCGCAGACCGCCGATCTGGCGCGGCTCGACGGTGATCCGCCGCTTCCCGGGCACCGCCACGGCATGGGTTTCGACGTTTCCGCTCCCATCCCCATTGAGAAAGCGGAGGAGCGCAACGGCCGGCTCCGTACCGGGGTTGGCAATCGCAATCGTCGTATTGAAGAAGGACGAGTTCGCGCCTTCGGCGTGGTAGCGCGTGAAGGCGCTGTTGTTCCGCGGGTGAGTGCCGTTTGTGAACTCGGCGAGATTGCTCGCGCCGTCGCCATCGGGATCGTCGGCGGCCGACGGCGTCGACGGGCTCAGGCCGAATTGTGTCTCCCAGTGGTCTGGCAGGCCGTCGGCGTCCGAGTCGAGGAGCCCGAGCCGATAGATGGGGCCGTCGTAGGTCACGAGATAGAGCTCGCCCTCGGCGTCGACGTCGATCGAGCTGATCCTGCCGAGAGCTCCCAGTTCGCTCGTGTGTTCGACATAAGTCCCGCCAGTCATCGCACCTTCGGCAGTCGCCCAATCGGTCTGGAGCCGAAACGACGCCACTCGTCCCGACACGAAATCGGCGAAGAAGTACCGTCCTCGAGACGCGGGACCCAACGACCGGCCGCGATAGACGTAGCCACCCGTCACCGAGGTGTGCCCATTGGGACTGAACTCATTGCCGTACTCGAAGATGGGAAACGTCAGTGGTTCGTAGGCCCGCGGCTTGGGCACGAAGTCGTGGAAGCCCTCGAACGAGCTCCAGCCGTAGTTGCGTCCGCCGCGGCCCGCCGGCTCGTAGTCGATCTCCTCCCACAATGATTCGCCGACGTCCCCGGCCAGCATGGCGCCTGTGCCACCTCGTGCCGGGTCGTCGAACGTGATGCGCCACGGATTCCGCCAGCCGAAGGACCAGATCTCGGGCAGCGCCGGCACGGGATCCGCGTCGACGAACGGGTTGTCAGGCGGCACGCGGTAGCCCGTGGGGTGCGAGTCGTCCACGGCGACGTCGATACGCAGAATTTTCCCGAGGAGCGTACCGGGTCGCTGCGCCAGGTTCGCCGAGTCCTGGTCGATCCCGCCGTCGCCGAGCGCGATGTAGAGATATCCGTCTGGGCCGAACACGATCTTCCCGCCGTTGTGAACGGCCTCAGGCTTGTAAATGAATCGCTGGGACGGCTGCCCCGCAGGCGGTGCATCCGCCTGGGCGGGCCACAGCAGGTCGAAGCGGGACGCCACATCCACCGCCAACGGATTGAGAGCCGATCGCTTGAGGCGTGCGACCACCACGTGGCCGTCCGGTCGGCTCGTAAAGCACACATACAACCGTCCGGAGGTCGAATAGTCCCGCGGAAAGGCGAGGCCGAGCAGGCCGCGCTCACCACCTGCGAGCACGACGCTGGTCAAGTCGAGAAACGGCGTCGGCTGGAGCACACCGTGTTGGATCACTTTGACGAGGCCGCCCTGCTCGAGCACGTACTGAACCGAGGGGTTCGATGGGTCCTGCACCATGCCGGTCGGCCGCGTGAAGCCGCTCGCGTACAGCGTGGCGGTCACTTGCGCGCTAGCCAATCCGGAACAAGACCCCAACAGGCCGAGACCGAAAGCGATCGATTGAGCGTGAATCCATCGAGTTCCCATACCGGATCGATTATCCGCGAGATGCACGCGTTCAAACCGTCGTTTCTGGTTGGCTGTCGCGAGGGTCGGGCTGACGAGGGGCTAACTTCCGGATTCCATGCCCGCTCGTGGCTCGCGTGTTTGGTTTGTTGCGGTCGCGTGGTCGGCCTTGCGCGATTTTTATCGGGTCGGGTTGGACGAGGCGTCCCCGACTACTCGACGACGTCGCTCACGCGGCGGTCGATCGCCGTCCAAACGCACCGTGCGGGTCTCGCTACAATCGCTGGATCGCCGAGGTGCGATCGAGCCAGTCGATGCCGCGCGGCCGTTTTGTGCCGGTCCTGTTCTCGCCTGGCGGCGCTTCAGCGCGCCCGAGTTCGACGAGACGGCCCAACGTGAGGTGTTGCCCAGAAAGTCGCGCAGTCTTTTGGTGATCGCCGAGGCGAGAACGCTCGAGTCCTCGCTAGAGCCGCTCCTGGGAATCGCCAGGACTCGCAAAGACGACGCCAATGGTTGAGCTTTCTACCAGTGGCCTGGGCGGGAGCTCGATCTGCAGCAATCGCCCGTACGTGCCGATTGACAGGCATGCACGCGATTGCGTCGAGCTGCTCGTTCTGGCGGCTCGCCAAACAATCAGGAGAGACCCCTGTCGGCAGCCTGGGTGGTCCGACGCCACTCGTCCCGTCTCTCCTTTGCCCCGTCCGTTTCGATCGTTGAAAGGAGCGCTACTGATCGTGAGTACGGATCCCAACCACGAATACGAAAACGCCTTCACCTGGAGCGACCGCGAAACCGCGGCACTGATGATCCGCGTTCCGGCGATCGCGGACGCCTTGACAGCCGTCGATCGCCCGCGCACGTGGACGTCGCGCGTATACCGCCTGCACAGCGTCATATTCAACCGCTGGTTCCACGTCGTGCAGCTCGAGTGCGATGACCTGGAGCTTCGGATCGAAGCGGGCGACGGCACGTACCTGGTGAGAGCGGACTACCCGGCGGGTGTCCCGGAGCATCGCCGGCAGATGCTGGCCAATCGGCTGCCGTGGATTCAGATTTCTGAGAAGAAGGACGACTGCACCATTGGCCGCGAGATAGAGCGGCGGTGCGTGAGGCGTGCCCTGCCGATCGTTCGCGGTTTGAAACAGCAGCAAGCCGCAGAGCGCCACACTCACTAGAACCGGCCAAACAGGCCGAGTCGTTCCGCCCGAAATTCCCCGACGGTGCGGAGTATTTTTGGCGCGATCGAGCCAAAGGCTGGCGCCTCGCGCTGCTCGGCCGGGTCATCATCCGCAGGAAGTCCTGCGAAGTCTTCGTTTCGGCCTCGGCTCGCCCCCTTGCAGTTTCAGCCGCGGGCGGCCTGGCCGAGGCACGACGTTTGCCTCCCGAGTTCACGGCCGTCGAATGCCGTGCGAGTACGGCTCCCGCGCGGCGAACAGGGAGGAACCATGTCTACCCGCGAATCACACCCGGTAGAGGGACACGTCAGTCGTGGGTTCGAGGTCGTGCGCGAAGTGTTTGCCGACAACTTCGCTCGACGCGGGGAACTGGGCGGCGCCTGCTGCGCCTATCATCGCGGCGAGAAGGTCGTCGATCTCTGGGGCGGCATCCGCCACGAGCAGACGCGCGAAGCCTGGGAACGGGACACCATGGTGATCGTCTATTCGGCCACCAAGGGCCTGGCCGCCATGACGCTCGCCATCGCGCATTCGAGAGGCTGGCTCGACTACGAAGAGCGCGTGTGCGCGTACTGGCCGGAGTTCGCGCAGCAGGGGAAGGCGGGAATCACGGTCAGGCAGTTGCTCGCGCATCAGGCAGGACTGTACGCGCTCGACGAGCCCGTCGATCGCGGCATCGTGGCCGACCTCGATCGGTTGGCCGTCGTTCTGGCGCGCCAGAAGCCGGCGTGGGAGCCGGGCACGCGCCAGGCCTATCACGCGATCACGCTCGGCTATTACGAGGGTGAGCTCTTGCGCCGCATCGATCCGCGGCACCGCAGCCTGGGACAGTTTTTCCACGACGAGATTGCGTCGCCGCTCGGGTTGGACGTTCATATCAGGCTGCCCGAGGACATCCCGAACTCGCGCCTGGCCACGATTACGCCGCCCACATGGCTCCAGCGGTTCCGCGGCTTCCCGCTTCGCCTGGCGCTGGACACCATGAATCGACGCTCGAAGATCGTCCGGGCGCTCAGGGGGTCCGAGCTGCCTCACGACGAGCGCCGAATCTATGCGCGCGACCTCGAAGTCCCGTCCGGTGGAGCCGTCGGCACGGCCCGCGCCATCGCCCGCGCTTATAGCGTCTTCGCGACCGGCGGACGCGAGCTGGGGTTGCGTCCGGAGACGCTCGCGCTCCTGGCCGCCCCGGCGATGCCACCGACACACGGGTTCTACGACGAGTGCATGAAGGCCCACGATGTGCGGTTCTCATTGGGCTTCATGAAACCAGGTTCCACGTGGGCGTTCGGCAGCGCGAGCTCGTTCGGCGCGCCAGGCGCCGGTGGGGCCCTGGGCTTTGCCGACCCGTCGGCCGCCGTCGGCTACGCGTACGTGACGGGCAAGATGGGGACCAGCCTGACCGGCGATCCGCGGGATGTGGCGCTCAGACACGCGCTCTACTCCTGCATTCCCGCTCCGTCCGGCGCGTTGGGACAACGCGTGGCGTAGGCTCCCGAGCCAGTGGACCGAAACGACAGACCGAAGTCCGAAGACCGAAGTCCCGTGATAGCGTGCGCCGGGGGAGGACTCATGTATCGACGGACGTTGCTTCAGACGGGAGTCGGCATGCTGGCTGGATCGGCGGTCCTCAAACCGGAGGCTGCCGTCTCGATGGGCGGGGTGCAGGGTCAAGCGCCGGTGCAGGTGAAGGCCTTGGGCACGCACCCGCTCGGCTCCGCCTTCGAAGGCTGGAACGGCACGATGCTCGAAGTGGTGTACGTGCCCGGCGGCTCGAGCGCCGCGCACCAGCATCCCGGCCCGACCTTCGGCTATGTCGTGAGCGGAAAAGTGCGGTGGGCCATCGACGGCCAGCCCGCACGCGTGCTCGAAGCCGGCCAGTCGTTCTTCGAGCCGATGGGATCGGTGCACTCGACCTCCGCCAACGCCAGCGAGACGGAGCCGGCGCGCCTCGCCGTCGTGATTCTCGCAAAGGCAGGCGAGCCGCTGTCGCGTCCCGCCGCGGGCCCGAAACCATAGACCGCGGGGCAAGGGAGACGGTGGAGTCGGGTACCGATGGCTGAGTGTTGCATTCCGAACACGAGGTGATATGTCTTCACGACCGCGGCAGGTGCGCCCGCCACCATTGCCGCGCCCTTTCCTCGGTCCATTCGATCTCGAGCTTCACGGCTTCCAGCCGCTCCAGCAGATCGCGGGCCGAGGCGGGCCGGTCCTCGCGGTCTTTCGCGAGACACGACCAGATCAGCGCGTCGAGCTCCACTGGAATCGGCAGCCCGGTTTTCGCCGACGGCGGTTCCGGCACCGACTGCGCGTGAGCCATGAGGAGCTTCATCGGTGTATTCGCGGCGAATACGCGCTCACCGGTCTAACGCAACGACAAAGGAGAGGGCACGAGCGGCGGACGCTGGTGGACCGCGTCCGGCTTCTCGAGCTCGAGCTCGGCGAAGAGGAGGTTCGGGGCGATGATCGACACCGTGACGTCGCTGCCGAGCGGGCCAGGGAGGGCAGCGAACGGCATGCGGGCCTCGGGCGGGATCGACGCGCGGTACGTGTAGAGCGCGCGCTCCTCCGACGCGTCGACGATGTCCCGGTACGCGGTGTGCGCGACGGTGGCGAGACGCAGACCGCGGACCAGCTCCTCCTTGCCGTTCGGCGTCACCTTCACCGCGCGCACGATGGAAGGCCCGCCGCGGGCGCCCATGGGGCCGCCCATCGTCGTCATCATCGACATCGACATCTCGTCGCCGTCGAAGGATCGGTTCACGCTGGGATGGGCGATGGCGCGAACGATGTAGCCGAACGGGCGGCCTTCCTGCTCGAGCCTGGCGAGATAGGTCGCGCGCAGCTTCGCCGCCGGCACCCCAGACGTCGATCGCAGCTGGAAGACGCCGGCCTGTGCGCTGCCGCCGCGAGCGTGACCGTTCGAGGTGAGGAAGCCGCGCTGCGGTGTCCGGCTCGTGAGCAGCGCCTTCAGCGTGCCGTTCTCGGCGAGCGTCACGTCCTGCGCCGGCACGCCTTCGTCGTCCAGCACGTAGGCTCCCGGCACGTCCTGATTGTCGAACCGCGCGAGCGACGGCGTGTCACCGACGGCGAAGCCGTCGGGCAGGATCTTCAGCCCCACCCGTGTGAGGAAGGGGCTGGACGGGCCGCGAGCCCCCATCATCTGGCGGTTCTCCATGTCGGGGAGGCGCACGCTCAGGAACAACGGCACGAACGTCTGCGCCAGCAGCTCCGACGCCGCCTGGCCCTCCACGAGCAGCGGGCCGGTGTACTCCTCGCCGATCGGCGCCTTGCGCAGCTCGCGCAAGCCTTCGCCGAGCGCGCGCGCGCGGATGACGAGATCGGCCGGCGGGGGGAGCCCGTCCAGGGTCCGCGCATGGACGGCCAGGCCATCGCGCAGCGGCATGCCATCCTCGGCTTGGGTTTCGGCGACGACGCGCAGCGACGCCAACTGCAGCGGCGCGACCGTCTTGAACCCTTCGCTGTTGATGAAATACCGGGCGCCCTGCACGACGGTGAGGGTGGCATTGGACGCGATGAGGTCGGGCGAGCGGAGCGCCGCAGAAACGTCCCGGAGCGTGGCCGGCCAGGCGCCGATGGACAAGGCCGGCGCGGGCACCGCCAGGATCCGCTCCTGCGGCGTTTCCTTCGAGAAGTCGGGGATTGGGTCGGTCGTCACCTGGTTCTGGAGCGACGCGAGCTTCTTCGAATAGATGCTGACCGCGCGCTTGTATGCGGCGTCGGTGGTCAGCCATAGCTGCCGTCGGATGACGTTCATGTCGTCATCGAGCGCGCAGAAGACGACGCCGCTCGCGAGCATCGAGGCGATGCCGGCATCGCGGTCGAAGCTGACGAACCGTGAGCTGTCGCGCGCGTAGTCGCCAACCCGGACCTCGACGCGCAGCATTCGTGCCCGGCGCGCGTTCTGGGAGACGATTGCGCCCAGCGTGGCGTTGACGCTGGCGGTCGCCGCATCCTCGAGCGTGTAGGCAATGTAGTAGGGCGGCGGTTGGTCCTTCAGTTTCAGCCCGGACATCGATCGGGTCAGCTCCTCCTGCATCGCTTGCAGGAGCGGGTTGTTCTGAGCCTTCACCGGCAGCGTGGACACGACGGCGGCCAGAGCCGCGACGCCAATGATGCGACGCATGGGCCTTTCCCTCGCTATTCCGTCTTGGTCTTGGTCGGCGCTGGGAGCACCGGCAGCGCTTCCTGGGACTGCAGCTTCTTCTGGACCTCGACCTCGCCGATGAGCAGCGCCGGCGACGACGCCGACACCGGCACCATGCCGCTCTCGGCGCCGCACATGCCATTGAAGGTGTCCCGCTCGCGGCTCGCCGCCATGATCCGCCCGAAGGTCGTGAGCGGCGTTCCAATCAGGTCGACACCACGCACGAGCTCCATGGGCCGGTCGTCCGGGTAGACGCGATAGACCACGTTCGGCAGCACGTTGAAGGCGTTCGGCATCATACGGCCGGTGAACGTGAAGCCGCCTTCGATGTTCTGGAAGTACAAGCCATAGGGCTTGCCCTGCGAACGGACCTCCTGCTTGAGCCGGGCCACGAGCTCCTCGAACGGCACGGCCTCGCTCGACTCGACGACGAGGTTCGACTGGCGCGAGACCGGCGCGAGCCCCGGCATCGCCCGGCCGTGGCCGTTCGACTGCAGGATCCCGGGCACCGGCGACCGGCTCATGAGGAAGGTCTTCAGAATTCCCTGGTCCACGGCCAGCACGCGCCGCGCCTTTACGCCCTCGTCGTCGTAGGTGTAGTGGCCCACGAGCTCGATGCCGCCGTCGCGCTCGAGTGTCGGGTCGAAGGCGACGCTGATGAACGGCGGCAGCACGCGCTCGTTCAGTTTCTTCGCGAAGGTCTGCGCGTCGTCCGATCGCTTGGTGCGGTGTCCTTCGATGCGGTGTCCGAAGATCTCGTGGAAGAAGACGCCCGCCGCCCGTCCGGACAGAATCGCCGGACCGGTGTAGGCGCCGATCGCCGGCGCGGTGCGCAGCGCCTCGAGCTGCGCGATCATCTCACGGACGTCGCTCAGCAGCTGCGCCTCGCTCGGCAGCTGCTCGGGGACCTTCGCGAAGTACGTCCGATAGAGCGGCAGCTCCATCCCGTCGTCGGCCTTCGTCATGGCAGAGACCATGAGGCGCGACGTCGTGTCGCTGGTGGCGATCGCCGATCCCTCGGTGCTCACGAAGCGCCGCGTCTGTGCTTCGACGGTGAGCGCAGCATCGGCGAGGAACACGCGTGGCTGCTCGGCGAACGGCGCGGTCACGCGGCGCAGGCGCTCCTCCCACGGCCTGACGTCGACGGTGACGTCGCGCGCCGGCCCGGCGTGGGTCTGCGGCTCGTCACGCGAGAGGTCGGGCACGGGCTGCTCTTCCTGCACCTTCGCGGCCAGATTGGTTTTGACTCGCGTCAGCCGCTCGGTCGCCTGCTTGAATTTCCGATCCGTCGCCCGCCACAACGCGGCTCGCAGTGCCGCTTCCGGCTCGCCTTTCTCGTCCGGCAGCGGCAGCGCCGTGCGGCTGAACCCCATGAAGGATCCGAAGCCGTCGCCGCGGATCTCGTGCGTGTTGTCCAGCTCGTAGCTTCCAACGCGCACGTCGACGACGGCGGAGCGGCTGCGGTTCTGGTCGCTCGAGACCAGGGCGCCGAAGGAGGCGCGCACGCTCGTGTAGCGGACGTCGTAAACCGCATAGCTGGCGAAGTAAGGCGGCTGCGGCTCCTTCTTCAGCCCGTCCATGTTGCGCTGCAGCTCGGAGCTGAGCAGCGCCAGCATTGGATCCGCGGGCGTGGGTGGAGCCTGCGCCCGCCCGTTCGTGCGGGCGCCCGGTGCGAGCGTCAGGAAGACCGCGAGCGCGACGAAGGTGACTCCGGCCCGCCGGACGCGAGCGGCGGACGTACAGCCGCGGCGAACGCTGTGGCGACGCGTCATGGGATTCTCCCGCGAGAGGCCCGGAGGGGGCGTTTATCGGGTCAACGCCCAGATAGGACGAAACGAACGGGCCGTTGGATGGGAGGCCCATCCACGGCTGAGCTCGACGCGAACGACGACCCGGAAGGGCGGTTCCAGCCTCGCCTACGAGAGCGTCGTCTCGTGAACCTCACGCTCATCGCACCTGAGGCGGCAGCTCCTTCTCCCAGGCGTTCAGCGCCCCGCGCAAGTCGCTCACGATGGACGGCTGTGCGTAGCGAAGATCGCGGCGCTCGGAGAGGTCTTCCGACACGTCGAACAAGAGTGGCGTGTTGCCGTCTTCGGATCAGTTTCCATCGCCCGCGGCGCACAACCTTTTGCTGCCTTCCAGGAAACGAGAGCCGCCAGAAAAATGTCCGGTCGAACGCCGGCGCGCGTCCCGTCAGCATCGGGACGAGGTCGATCCCGTCCAGTTTGCCTGCGGCGTCGGGCTCGAGGCCGGCCGCCGCGAGGATGGTGGCCGCGACGTCCATGTGAATCGTCGGCTGCGCGCTGACCACGCGCTGCCCAGGCGAGAGGGCCAGCGGACGACGAGCGGCACGCGGATGCCGCCTTCCCACAGCGTCCCGAATCCGTGGAACAACGGTGCGTTGCGCGCCAGTTCGCGTCCGCCGTGGTCGTAGGTGAAGATGACGAGGGTGTTGTCCCGAACGCCCTTCTTTTCAATCGACGCGAGCACCCGGCCGATTCCCGCGTCCAGGGCCTCCACGACCGCGACGTAATCCTCGCGCGTGCCTCGATGCCACTCCGCCATTGCAACCGCGCCGGGCCCCTTGGCGCGGACGTCATCGGGGCGGCCCGGTGGCTGACGCGGCGGCAGCGTCGCATTGAAGGCGAGGTAGCGGTGTTGATACACGCCGGTCAGCAGCGCCGCGCGCGACGGGACGCAGACGGGCGCCGAGGCATACGCATTCGTCAAGCGGACACCATCCGCGGCCAGGCGTTTCAGGTGTGGCGTGCGAACGTCCGTGGCGCCATATGGCTCGGTATCGGAGTAGCCCATGTAGTCGGCCACGATCAGCACGACGTTGGGCGGCGTCCGGCCGGGCGGTTGCACCGCGCTCACCGGCGGCAGGAAGAACGAGGCTGCAAGAAAGAGGAGCGACGTCGAGCGCTGCGTGTTCATCGCGGTCTCTCTCCGGAGAGAAGCAGTACGATTCCGAGACGGCCGATACTCGCTCGCACGCCGGATGTGCGCTTATCTTGGCCGTCCAGCGCAGCGCACGCAATACGAAGTAGCTGAGGCTTGGCGCTGCTACACTCTGCGGCATGTTCAGACCAGCAGCGCTGACCGCGACCATTGCGGTGACGGCGCTTTCCGGTGCCGTTGCGGCCGGCCAGCAGGCCGCCGTGTTCCCCTCGACGCCGCTGCGTTACGGCTTCTTCACGATGACGTTCGGCGCCGACGGCACGCTCGACATCGTCGGCAAGGAGCGGGGGGCGATGAAGGGCACGTGGAAAGTCGAGCGCGACGAGCTCGTGATCACCGTCACCGGCGTCCCCCGTCCGGGCTGTGAAGAACCCGGGCGGTACAAATACAGAGTGGACGGCACGCGCGTCATGCTAACCACGGTGGCGGACGCCTGCGTGATGCGGCAAATGGTGTTGCGAGAGAGCACCTGGCGGCCCGAGGGTGAAGCGGACGCGGTCCCGGCGCGCACGATTTCACGCACTGGTCCCGACCGCGCCCCGGCCCTTCCAGTGGCCAAGCCGGCGGCCGGCAGCTGGCCCTCTTTCCGCGGTCCGCAGGCGTCTGGTGTCGCCGATGGACAGGACCTGCCCGAGACGTGGAATACGGCGACGAACGAGAACGTTCTGTGGCGCACGCCAATCCCCGGCCTCGCGCACTCCAGCCCGGTCGTCTGGGGCGATCGCGTCTTCGTGACGAGCGCGATCAGCAGCCGCGGGAACGCCACGTTCAAGCCCGGCCTCTACGGCGACGGCGACGCGTCGGAGGACCGATCGAGCCACAAGTGGATGCTCTACGCGATCGACAAGCGCACCGGGAAGATCGTCTGGGAGCGCGTCGCGTTCGAAGGCGAACCGCGCAATAAGCGTCACATCAAGTCCACGTACGCGAGCGCCTCGCCGGCAACGGACGGGCGCATCGTGGTCGCCTGGTTCGGGTCGCAGGGCGTCCACGCCTACGACGTGAATGGCAATCGCTTGTGGACTGTCGATCTCGGACGAGTGGACATGGGCGCCTACGACATCCCCTCGTACGAATGGGGCCCGGCGAGCTCGCCGATCATCTGGAACGACATGGTCTTTATCCAGTGCGACACCCAGGCGGATTCGTTCGTGCTCGCCCTCGACGCCCGGACGGGGAAGTCGATCTGGAAGGCCGAGCGGCAGGAGCTACCGTCGTGGGGCACGCCGACAATGGTCAGGACGGGCGACGCTGGCGACGAGCTCGTCACGAACGCGTCGAACTTCATCCGCGCTTACGATCCGCGCACCGGCAAGGAGCTCTGGAAGCTCGGCGGCAGCTCGAAGATCACCGCCCCCACGCCATTCATCGCGAACGGCTTCATCGTCGTCGCGAGTGGCCGGGGACCCGAGCGGCCGTTGTTTGCAGTGCGGCCGGGCTCGCGCGGCGACCTGACGCTGGCGAAGGACCAGACGAGCAGCGACGCGATCGCCTGGAGCAAGACCGGCCGCGGGTCCTACATGCCGACGCCGCTCGTGTACGAGGGGATTCTGTACGTGCTGGGCAACAACGGCGTGTTCGACGCCTACGAGATGGAGACCGGCAAGGAGATCTACCGGCAGCGGCTCGAGCCCGTCGGCAGCGGCTTCAGCGCCTCGCCCGTCGCCGCGGACGGACGCATCTACCTCACCAGCGAAGACGGCGACATCATCGTCATTGCCGCCGGGCGCGAGTTCAAGAAGCTCGGCTCGAGCTCGATCGGCGAGCTGGTGATGGCGACGCCGGCGTTGTCGGACGGCGTGATGTTCGTCCGTGGCGTATCGACGCTGTTCGCGATCGGGAAGAAACGCTAGACCGCGACCGTGCGTTTCGACATGAAGCCAGGCTTCAAAGCGGTTGAAGCGCGCCGGGACTATCAGGCCCTCGCCGCCTTCGTAGAGCGCCTCGCCCGCGCTCGTGAGCAGCAGCCGGCCCGACGATCGTCTGAAGATCGCGAGCTGCACGTCGCGCTCGAGCCGCCGCATCTGCTGGCTGACGGCCGACGGCGTCAGGCGAAGCTCGCGGGCCGCGCGCGTCATCGAGCCGGAATCGACCACGCTGACGAGCAGGGCCAGCCGCTTGTGGACGTCCGTGTGCCCCGACGGCGGGCTGGTTGCCGGGGCTGGGACTCGCCGCCTCACAGGAGCGAGGGCGTCGAAGGGGCGGCGATCGCCTCGCCGATGACGAAGTCGACCTGATGGGCGCGGTCGGGGCAGTCATCGGCATCGGCGTCGATGACGGTGAGGACGAGGCCGGCATGCGTGAGATAGCGGCCGACCACGCAGCCGCAGCCGAGCTGCTGGCCGTTCAGGCATTCGGCGATCTGGAGGCGTTCGAGGAGCTTGAGCTTTCGTGGCAGAAATCCGCGGTTCATGACTGGGCCTCGACGTTCGGGCGCCAGGTCGCTGGCAGCAACACACGGCATTAGACGCGGCGGTTGTTGGGAATGTTTGACAGGGTTTCGAAGCTTTTGTGGCGAGGACTCACGCAGCCCTGAGAAAGAATTCCGGCACGGAAGAGCTTGTAGCGCGAAGACCGTAATAGGATGAACGCGCGCAGCGGGGGCCATCGAGACGTGACGCGTCGTACGCGACGAAACTGTCGTCGAGCCACGAGCGCAATTGCAGAGTGGTAACAGCAACGACAAGGAGGAGCGATGAGGAGAGGTGCGATGTTCGCTCTCGGAGCCGTGACGTTCCTACTGGCGCACGCCGCAAGCGCCCAGGTGACCAAGACGGTACCCGGTGAAATGAGGACGTCGACTGTCGTCGTCGAGGCCATCGATGTCCAGAACCGACAGGTGACCGCGAAGAAGGACGACGGTACCTACGAGGTCTACTACATCCCGGAGGCGGTCAAGCAGTTCGAGACGCTGAAGGTCGGCGACAAGATCACCGCCAAGTATTACGAGAACATCGTGCTGCAGCTGAAGGCGCCCGGCGAGGCAAGCGTCGACAAGTCCTCGAGCGCGGTCACGCGGTCGGACACAGCGACGGCCGGCACGGCAGCCCGTCAGCGGACCATCACTGCCACGATTACGGCGATCGATCCCAACCTGCCGTCGATCACGTTCACCGGACCGAACAACTGGAAATACAGCACACGCGTGCAGGACAAGGCGGCGCTGGCGAAGGTGAAGGTCGGCGACAAGGTGGATATCACTTGGACCGAGGCACGAATCCTCTCGCTCGAAACCGTGAAGTGAATAGTGAGCGCGTGGCACCGGGCCAGCTCACAGAAAGTCCCTACTGAGAAGAGGCCGTCGGATTCCGGCGGCCTTTTCGTTCTTGCGGCGCGTCGGACGGCAGGCTGGCGCTATCGGGAGCTTCCGGCACCTCATCATGCGGCCGTGACGATGCCAGATAAAGTCGCAGAGCCCCTGCGGGAACTTCGTTCCTGACCACACGCAGGGCGAGATCGCGACCGACCTCATACGTTCCTCCTTCGGATTTCGAGGCCGACCCGCGTCGGCTCGATGCTCTTGCTCGAGAAACGCGGGAAAGGAAAGCAACCCGTCTCATTGGCGTTGAAGCTCCCGCGAGGTCACCGAACCGCACGGCAAGGCGGTCGCGGTGGGGCTGGCCGAAGGCCGAGTGGTCTGCGTTGATTCCGGTACGGGCTCGTTCGCGGGACGGTGGCGTTCGCATTCGGACGGTGCCGCCGCCGATCGGTGATGATGC
Source organism: Vicinamibacterales bacterium (assembly GCA_963840865.1). Lineage (GTDB taxonomy): Bacteria > Acidobacteriota > Vicinamibacteria > Vicinamibacterales > Vicinamibacteraceae > CAWJAP01. The sequence continues at coordinate 30,810 of CAWJAP010000008.1, read as the reverse complement.
TGGCGTCCCTGAGCGTCCCTTGCCATCGAGCGGGTCCGGCACGGCCTTTGCCCGTCCCTGGCTGCAGGTACCGATCGGCTGATCATCCCCAGGGAGGGCTCGATGTTCCGGTCTTTGGACCAGGTGACGCACGACCTGCGCTCTGCCACGCGACAGTTCCGGCGCGCCCCGGGGCTGGCCATTGCAGCGGTGCTCGCGCTGACATGCGGGATCGGCGCGGTAACCACCGTGTTCACGCTAGTCGACGCGGTCGTGCTGCGGCCGCTGCCGGTCTCGGCGCCGGGCGAGCTGGTCTGGCTGCGGGACCCCTCTTTCTCGTATCCATTGTTCGAGCAGATCCGGGATCGGGGTCACATGTTCCGCGGGTTGTTCGCGTGGGAGTCGCGGTCACTGCAGGCGGCGTGGACGAGCGAGCCCGAGCCGACCTCGATGCTGCTCGTGACCGGCGGGTTTCACGACACGCTCGGGCTTCAACCGGCAGCGGGCCGCCTGCTCAATCAAGGCGACGTGGGCAAAAACGCCGCCGATGCACAGGCCGTGGCGGTGCTCAGCGACGCCGCCTGGCAACGGCGCTTCGATCGAGACCCCTCCGCGATCGGGCGGACGCTTCGCATCGAAGGGCAGCCGTTCACCATCGTCGGCGTCACCCCGCCGGCTTTCTTCGGGGTCGCGGTCGGCATCGCGCCGGACGTCACCATTCCGGTGACCATGCTGCCGCGTCTCCGGAGCGATGAACGGGATGCGCTGGCCAACGCGGACCGGTTCTGGCTGAACATCATGGGCCGCCTTCGTCCCGGCCTGTCGATCGCACAGGCCGACGCCGCGTTTCAGCCGGTGTGGGCCCAATCGCTCGCGGTCACGCTGTCGCCCGACTGGGAGCCCAAGTGGCGCGCCCGCTATGTGACGTTCACGAGCGGCCTCGAACCGGGCGCCACCGGCTATTCGCCCGTTCGACGTCAATTCCAGGCCGCGCTGTGGCTGCTGTTCGGCCTCGTCGCGCTGGTGTTGATCGTCGCCTGCGCGACGGTCGCCAACCTGCTGCTCGCGGCCGCGGCTGGCCGACGCCGCGAGCTGGCGCTGCGGCTTGCGATCGGCGCGGGGCGCGGGCGGTTGATGCAGCAACTGTTCCTCGAGGGCCTGCTGCTGGCGGGCGCGGGCGGCGCGCTCGGGTGTCTGTTCTCGACCTGGGCCGCGGATCTGCTGGTACGGCTTCTCTCGACGAGCTACGAGCCCGTGTCGATGGCATTGGGCGTCGATGGCCGCGTGCTCGCGTTCACTGCGAGCGCGATCGGCATCGCGGCGATTGCCTTCACGGTTGCGCCGATCGTGAGAGCGGTCCGGATCGATCCCGGACCCGTGCTCAAGGCGGGTGTGCGCCAGGCGGGCGCCGACCGCCGGCCGGCCGGGATCGCGCGAGCGCTGGTCGCCGCGCAGGTCGCACTCTCGACGGTCCTGCTGGTGGGCTCGGCGCTGTTCGTACGCAATCTCACCAGTTTGCTGACGAAGGATGCGGGGTTCGACCGCGACGGTCTCCTCGTGGTGAACGTCGACGTGCTGTCGCCGGTGAGCGCGCATGCCGCGCTCGGCGATCGAGCTCCGGATCTCACGGTCTGGTACGGAGAGTTGTTGCGGCGCCTGCGCGAGACCCCCGGGGTGAAGTCGGCGAGCCTGTCGCGGAAACCGCCGATCAGCAACGAGCAGGGCTACTGGTTCGAGGCCTTTGTCGTCGACGGCCGACCGCCTGCCCGGCACCGGCCGACGTCGGCGAGCGGGCGTACCTTTCTCAACGCCGTGTCGCCCGGCTATTTCGCGACGATGGGCACGCCGTTCATCGCGGGACGTGATTTCTCGACGAGCGACGGCGAGGGCCGTCCCTCCGTCGCGGTGATCAACGCCTCGATGGCCGCGGCGCACTTCGGCCGCGAGAATCCCATCGGCCGGCGGCTGCGCATGGGGGAGGGCGGCGACAGCAAGAGCGTCGAAGTCGTCGGTGTCGTCCGCGACTCGGTCTATCAACACCTCCAGGAGGAGACGCGCCGCATCGTCTACGTGCCCTACATGCAGACCCCGCAGATCCTGAAGCGGAGTACCCTCTATGCCGAGGTGCGGACCGCGGACAGCGGATCGATCGCGGAGGCGCTGCAATCGGCGATCAGGAAGCTGGATGCGACGGCGCCGATCCAGATCGAAACCGTTCGACGCCGCATCGACGAGTCGCTCGCGCAGGAACGGCTCATCACGATCATCGCCGGCTTCCTCGGAGGCGTGTCGTTGCTGCTCGCGTGCGGCGCGCTCGGCGGCCTGATGTCGCACATGGTCGCGAGCCGGACGAGCGAAATCGGGCTGCGGATTGCGCTCGGCGCCGAGCGCCATGCCGTCACGGCGCTGGTCATGCGGGAAGCGCTGGTCCTTACCGTGGTCGGAGGGGCCGCGGGCGTTTGTCTTGCGCTGGCCGCGGGCCGGGTCGTGACAGGCTTCCTCCACGATCTTGCGCCCACCGACCCCGTGGCGCTCGGCGCGGCGGCTGCGCTCCTGGTCCTGACCGCGACGATCACCGGCTACGTGCCTGCTCGTCGCGCGGCGCGCGTGGATCCGATCGAGGCGCTGAGGGCGGAATGAACCGCGCGGAGCGCTGATGGCGGCGCGATGATTCCGTGACTCGGTCCCAATCGCGAAGTAAGAAGGGCCGCCGCGTCGTAACGACGCCGCGGCCGGTTACCCGCGTGCAGACGAGTGAGGGATGGTGGGCTATCTCTCGTCGTGGGAAGCTAGCTAAGGAGCGTTGCAGGAGGTCGCTTGGCCAGCCAGCCTCCAGCAGTCGCCGTGATGATCGTGGTGCTGAGACAGCGCGTTCTGGTCCACCTCATTGACGACGAAGGGGTTCGAGTCCGAGGCGGTGAAGTGGCAGAGCGTCACCTTCCTGACCGTATGATCGGGCTCCGGAAGCTCTCCGAGGTCCGCGCAGCCGCCGGTCGGGGGGTCGGGGATGGGCGGGACGGGCATGGCCGACACAGAAACGCCTGCCGCAACGATCGCTGCCAACGCCAAGCCGAAGAGACTGCCCCTGAGTGTTCGCTGTTTCATTCCGTCCTCCGTTCGAGTTCGCTCGATACGAGTCCAACGCCCGCGGCGACCCGACCACCGGGCGCCGTTGAACCACCTGGAAATGTGCTGTGCCGTGTTCTTGTTGGGAATCCCGACGCCGCGCACGAAGCAAGATCGGAGCCGGTTCATCGTCGCTGATCGAGGCCACAAGCGTCGTGACGTTAAGTGCAAGCGCAAAGATGACTTGTGAGATTCCGTGGAGATCGCCGCGATCGTGCGGGAATTTCCGGGTTTGTCGCGATCCAGCGCGGATCCGCGGACTAATGTCTGAGTGATGGCTGATAATCAGCCGGCGTGGCCGGGGAGTTCGCCGCGAACGTGGCACGCGGTGCTAGCGTGCGGCAGATGTACGCGCTCTTCACGTCCGTTCCGCTCGTCGGCCACGTCAATCCGCTGCTCCGGCAGGCCGAGGAACTGCAACGGCGCGGGTGGCGGGTTGCCTTTGCCGGCGCGCGCGAGATCGAAACGCACGTCAGGGCCGAGAGCCCGTCGATGACGTTCCTCGATCTCGGCGCCATCGGCGCAGCGGCCGATCGGCTGCGGGCGGCGCAGGCGCGAGCCTCACTCGATGCGAGCTTCATCCGCGGCACGCGGTGCATCGTCGACGCGCTCTGGACCCTCTGGCCCTCGATGTACGACGGGCTCGCGAGGGAAATCTCGGCAGACCGGCCCGACGTGCTGGTGGTGGACCTGTTCTCGACGGCTGGCCTGAGCGCCGCCGAGGCTGCCGGCGTCCGATGCGTCGTCAACAATCCCGACTTGCTCGGCGCCATCTCTGTGAACGTGCTGCCGCCGGCCGATGCGCTGCCGTTCCTGTTCTCGGGCCGATCGGTGCGCGATGTCCCGTGGTGGCAGCCGCTTGCCGCGCCGCTGGTGCGGCGGCTGGCCGCCTTCGCGGCGTCGGTTACCGTTGGACGTGAGCTGAATCGGCAGCGTGCGAGCCGCGGCCTTCCCCCGGTGAACGTTCACGATCTCGTGCGCGATCGCCAGGTGCTGGTCGACGGCGCATTCGGTCTCGAGTATCCGCGGCCGCTGCCGGCAAATATCGCCATGGTCGGCGCGATGCTGCCGCCGGTCGTGCCGCCGCTCCCGACCGACCTCGCACGGTGGTTATCTGAGGGTCCGCCCGTCGTCTACGTCAACATGGGCACCCTGGCGGTGCTGCCATCCGGCGCAGCTCGCGAAGATGGCGGACGCGCTGTCGCACGAGCGGTTCCGCGTGCTCTGGATCCGGAGGTCCGCCGACACCGCTGGCGCGGACGGCACGGTGTGGAGCGGCGTGCGCGTCCTCGAGTGGGGGCCGGCGCCGTTGGCCGTGCTGTCACACCCGAACGTCGAGGTGTTCGTCTCGCACTGCGGCATCAACAGCGTGCACGAGGCCGTGCGAGCCGGGACGCCGATCGTGGGCATTCCGATGTTCGCCGACCAGCGCGACATGGCCGTCCGGGTCGCGGACGCGGGCATCGGGGTGTGGCTGGACAAGCGGCGGTTCACGGCTGACGAGCTGCGGGACGCTATCCTCCGGGTGCTGAGCGACGACACGATCCGCGGCGCACTGCCGGCGGTCCAGCGTGCCCTCGACGCCGCCGGCGGCGTTGGCCGCGCCGCCGATCTCATCGAGGATCACGCGCGGGTCGCGTAGAGCGTGTGAATGCCGAGCAGCTCGTGCAGCGCCCAGTCTTCCCGGTCGGGGGTCGTTCGATAGCCGTGGCCCTCGAGCAGCGCGCGCAGAAGATCGAGCCGGCCCTCGACGTCGTGGACCTCGATCACGAGCTGCCGGATGCGCGGCCACGTCCGATCGTCGACGCCGGCGACCACGGCTGCTTCCGCGCCCTCGACATCGAGCTTGACGAGATCGATGCGATCGACCCCGGCCGCGTGCATCGCGGCCGGCAGCGTCTGCAGGCGGCACCGGTGGCGCTCGAGGAACAGGCGGCGCCGGACGTCGAGCACGGCCGCCAGCGGGGCGAGCGCGGTGAGTGTGACGACTCGCCCGACCGGATGGGCGAGCGCGCGGCCGGTCAGCCGGGTGACGGCGCCGGGCCGTAGCCGATGCAGATCGGCGATTGCGGCGGCGGCCCACGCCGATGCCGGGGCGTTCCGATCCGCGCCTTTGCGCAACGCGTCTGGATGCATCGTCGCCGCGAGCATCATGAACCGATCGAGCTCGAACACGGCCTCACCCTCGCGTTCGGCCAGCGCGACGTTCCAGGTTTGCACCTCCGGAGCGTGCTGCGCGAGGTTGCGCGTGAGCGCCTCGAACAGCGGCGGGATGGGTTCGAACGCGTGCACCCGCACCCCCGGCACGCTGCGCGTCAGATGGATCGCGAACAGGCCCACGTTGGCGCCGACGTCGAAGACGATGTCCCCGGACCTGACGTGGATCCCGTGGCGCTCGTAGGTCCGCTCCATGACGATCTCTCGATAGAGAATCGCCGCTTCGATCGGGCTGGGCGCCCGGATCTCGAGGCCATCCGGCAATCGAACCTGGCGCATGCGGTGCTTGCTAGCCCGTCCCGCCCCGGGTGAGGCCCGCCACGCGCTCGAGGCGGTCGGGTGTCTGAGCACGAAACCATTCGTAGGTGGACGCGATGCCGTCGCCGAGGTCGATGCGATGGCGCCATCCGAGATCGCGCAGCCGTCCGACGTCCAGGAGCTTGCGCGGCATGCCGTCCGGTTTGGAGTCGTCGAACGAGATGCCGACGTCTGGCGCCACCACGGCGCGGATCAGGTCCGCCAGCTCGCGAATGCTGAGATCCTCGCCGGTGCCCACGTTGATGTGCTCTTCTCCGTCGTAGTGCTCCATCAGGAAGAGACAGGCATCGGCGAGATCGTCGACGTGGAGGAACTCCCGTCTGGGCCGGCCCGTGCCCCAGACCGTCGCCGTGCGCGCGCCCGCCAGCCTGGCGTCGTGAAACTTGCGCATGATTGCCGGCAGCACGTGCGAGCTGGTCAGGTCGAAGTTGTCGCCGGGCCCATAGAGATTGGTCGGCATCGCCGAGATGAAATCGCACCCATACTGGCGGCGATAGGCCTGACACAGCCGGATGCCCGAGATTTTGGCGATCGCATAAGGCTCGTTGGTCGGCTCGAGCGGTCCGCTGAGCAGATACTCTTCGCGGATCGGCTGCGCACACGCTCTCGGATAGATGCACGAGCTCCCCAGGTAGAGGAGGCGCTTCACGCCGTGGATGCGGCTTGCCTCGACGATCGTCGCGTGAATCATCAAGTTGTCGTAGATGAACTCCGCCGGCCTGGTGCTGTTGGCCAGGATTCCGCCGACCGTGCCCGCCGCCAGGAACACGTACTCGGGCCGGTTCGCCTCGAACCAGGCATGCACGGCCATCTGGTCGCGAAGGTCGAGGCGATCGCGCGGTTCACCGAGGATCTTGGCGTAGCCGCCCCGCGTCAGCCGGCGCACGATCGCCGAGCCGACCAGGCCGCGGTGACCCGCGACATAAATCGATGCATCCCGGGTCATGGGGTGTGCGGCCACGCTCCCGAAGTCTAGCAGCGACGCTGATGAAGTGTGGCGGGCCCTCGAGGAGGCTCCTGGCCAGGGTGGCGTCGCCGCCCGCATCATGGCTGGGAGCCTCACCAGTTGATTCTCTACATATAAACCTGTAGAGTGCCAACATATGGCACTCGAGGGTCGCGACGTTCTCCATGGCAGCCTCGGGCTGATGGTGCTGAAGACGCTCGAGGCGCTCGGCCCGCTGCACGGCTACCGCATCGCGCGCCGCATCGAGCAGATCAGCGGCCATCAGCTGGCGCTCAACCAGGGCACGCTCTATCCCGCGCTCGTCAGGCTCGAACAGCAGGCCTGGATCAGCGCGAAGTGGGGCCAGTCCGAGAGCGGCCGGCGCGTCAGGATCTACTCGCTCACGCGCGCGGGCCGGAAGCAGCTTCAGAAGGAGGAGGCCCAGTGGCAGCGGGCCGCCGGCATCGTCGAGCGCTTCTTCAAGATCCCTGAGAACGCGTCATGACGGCGCTGCGCAGGTTCGTGAGCCGGCTCGTCGCCATCGCACGATCGCGCCGGCACGATCGCGAGATCGACGAGGAAATCGCGAGCCATCTCGAGGAAGCGGCCGACGAGTACGTCGCTCGAGGCCTCTCGCCGGACGACGCCCGGCGTGCGGCGGCCCGCGACTTTGGCGGCGTCGTGCGGGCGAAGCAGATCCACCGCGAAGCTCGATCCTTCACGTGGCCGGATCAGGTGCGGCAGGACGTGACGTACTCGCTCCGGAGATTGCTCGCGGAGCCCGGCTTCACGCTGGTCGCCGTCGCGACCGTCGCTCTGGGCATCGGCGCCAATACCGCCGTCTTTTCGGTCGTGAACGGCGTCCTGCTCAATCCGCTGCCGTTTCCCGAGCCCGATCGGCTGATGGCGGTCTACTCGCGCACCGGCGATGGGCAGCGTGGCTCCTCTTCGTATCCCAACTTCCTCGACTGGGCGGCCGACAACCGGTCGTTCACGGAGCTTGCAGCGTTCCGCCCGGACGATTTGAACCTGACCGGCGCGGGACTGCCCGAGCGCGTGCCTGCGGAAATGGTCTCGGCCAGTTTCTTCCGGCTCCTTCAGGTGCGGCCGGTTCACGGCCGTACCTTCGTCGCCAGCGACGATCGCGTCGGCGCGGCGCCCGTGGCGCTGATCAGCGAGAGCCTGTGGCGCCGGAAATTCGCCGCCTCGCCAGCCGCAATCGGCCAGACGCTGACGCTGAGCGGCAGGTCATACGTCATCGTCGGCGTCATCCCGCCCGGCTTTCAGTACGTCGCGAGGAACTTTCACCGCAGCGACGTCTATCTGCCGATCGGGCTCTGGAATGCGCCCGGGTTTCGCGACCGACAGGTGTCGATGGCCATGGACGTCGTCGGGCGCTTGAAACCGGGCGTCACGGTGGAGCAGGCACGGGGCGAGATGGAGGCCCTCGCACGCGGCCTCGCGGGCCGCTATCCCGAGGTCAACGCAGGAACGAGTATCACGGTGATTCCGCTGAAAACCGACGTGGTCGGCCCCGTCCAGGGCTTGCTGCTCCTGCTGAGCACCGCCGTCCTGTTCGTGCTCCTCATCGCGGGCGCCAACGTCGCGAATCTGCTGCTGGCGCGCGCGAGCCGGCGTTCGAGCGAAGTGGCGCTTCGCGCGGCACTGGGCGCGAGCAGGGGCCGAATCGTCCGGCAATTCCTGACCGAGAGCGTTCTGCTGGCGCTCGCTGGCGGCGCGCTCGGGACCCTCATCGCCTACTGGGGAACCGAAGCGGCGCTCGTGGCACTGCCGGAGACTCTGTTGCCGCGGGCGGGCGACATTCACGTCGACGCCCGGGTACTGTCGTTCACGGTCGTGTCGTCGGTCGTGGCCGGAGTTGTCTTCGGACTGGTACCCGCCCTCAAAGCGTCGCGCCTCGATCAACACGCCGCACTCAAAGAACGTGGACCACGTTCGGGCGTTGCCCACCAGCGAACGCAGGGTGTATTCGTCGTCGTCGAAATCGCGCTCGCCCTCGTTCTTCTGGTGGGCGCGGGATTGCTGGTTCGCAGTCTGGGCACGGTCCTGAGTGTGGATCCGGGGTTCGACACCACTCGACTGCTGGTGGCGCGTGCGTCGTTTCCCGTTTCGACGGCCGATGCGGACCATGTCCGGGCCGTCTGGCGCGAGATCAGCGGGACGTTGCAGACGATTCCCGGCGTTCGGGCCGCCTCGCTCAGCGCGAGTTCCATGCCGATGACTGGAGACTTCAGCACGCTGCCGTTCTGGCTCGACGGCGAGACGAAGCCATCGAGGCCTGCCGGGATGAAGTGGGCACTGTCGTACATCGTCGAGCCGAGCTATCTGAAGGTCACGGGCATCCCGCTGAAGCGCGGCCGCTTCCTGACTTCTCACGACGACGAGCGCTCGCCACCGGTGATCGTGATCGACGAGTTTTTCGCGCGGCGGCATTTCGGGGATCGAGATCCGATCGGCCGGCGCGTCAACATCGACATTCTGAATGTGACCGCCGAGATCGTGGGGGTCGTCGGGCACGTGAGACAGTGGGGCCTCGACGAGAACGGGGCGTCGGCCTATCAGGCGCAGTGCTATCTCTCGATGTTCCAGATTCCGGATCGTCTGCTGCCGCTGGCGGCCGGAGACATCGCGATGGTGTTCCGGACCGCAGATGCTCCGCTTGTGCAGGCTGGTCCGATTCGACAGGCACTGGCGGAGATCGATAACCGGTTGGTGATGTACCGCGAGCGGGCCATGGACGATGTCATCGCGGACCGGTTGGGCACGCGCCGGTTCTCGACCATCGTGCTCGGCATCTTCGCGTCGCTTGCGGTGCTGCTCGCCTGCGTCGGCATCTACGGAGTGGTTGCGCACCTGGTGTCGAATCGAACGCAGGAGATCGCCATCCGTCTGGCGCTCGGCGCCCAACGGCGGGACGTCCTGCGATCGGTGCTGCGCGATGGCGCGCGGATGGCGGTGTCGGGAGTCGCCATCGGTCTCGGGGCCGCACTGGCACTCAGCCGGTTGATGACGAGCATGCTGTTCGGCATCAGCCCGACCGATCCCGTCACCATGGCGGGAGTCGTCGGCATCCTCACGGTCGTGGCGCTCGTCGCCTGCTATGTCCCGGCCCGGCGGGCGACCCGCGTGGATCCGATTGTGGCGCTCAGAAACGACTGATCGTGCGACATCAGTTGGAAGTGGATTCAGCCGCCCGGTGGCCACCGCACGCGACCTGCCCGAGCCGCCGGCGGAGCCCCTGATGGTTGCGCCCGTTGGAGTCGTCCGCGTGGTCGAGGATACGCAGCGCCTCTCGCGTGAACCGGAGGTGAGCGTTGCGGAGCGTCGCCAGTGCCCGGTGACTCGCGGCAGGGATTCGCGCGAGATACTCTTCACCCTCGGGCGCGAGCGTCCAGTCGTTGCCCGGAAACGCCGCGCTGCCCACGAACAGCGACGGCGCTCCGTTGACGGTTGGCGTGTACTCGATGCCGAAGATCGACGCGGCCTGCACGTAACCCTGGATGAAGCGTTCGTCGGAGACGGCGGACTGGAGCGACAGGTAGGCGCGGCCGAACTGCGTGTAGCCGCTCGTGTCGGTCTCGAACAGCTCACGATCGATCTCGCCGACGGTCTCGAACAGCGCCGCCGATCGCCGCAGGGACGGCGGGCTGGGGAAGTTCAATACCACGTAGTTCGCGTCGAAGTCGAAGCTGCCGCTGCGGTCGGCGTCGAGCAGGAAGGCGCTTCCCTGTGACAGGACGTACCCCAGACTGTCGGTCAATACCCTGATGTCCGCGTTGCTGGCGGCATTCGGCCCGCTGTCGACGATGGTGTAGACGTAGGACGGGTTCGTCGCTCCTGCGAACCCGCCGGCGCCAACTTCGAACTCGGTGTTGAGGCCGTTGATCGTGGTGACGCTCCGGGTCGAGGAGAGCACCGCGATCACCCGGTCGACGATGCCGCACTCGAGGAGCCGGGTGGCGAACGCCTCGCGGACGGCAAGACTCTGATCCCTGAGCGGGCTGGTATCGATGACCGCCGTATTCGCGATCGGCTCGACCGATCCGTAGGTGTTGCCGAGAACGGTGGTGCCGAGCACCGACCAGAGAACGATTGTCTTGACGGCCATCGCAGCCTTCATCGCATACCTCCATTCCGAATCTCATTCTCAGGGGTCACGAGTCGACGTGGGATCGACGTCGACTCCTGACCCCTCGTGGACAGCGTAGCCAGTGCTGATGCAGGTGTCGTAATCCGACGGTCATGGCACGGTGACTTTTGGGTAATCCATGAACTGGCGATGAGCGACCGGATCGCGCGCTCGAACATCGTCGAACCGATCCATCGAGATCTCGCGTTGGCAGTTGGGGGACCGCTCTCGCTGGCGACGGGCTGGCGTGCAGCGATCCCGTCTCGATCCAGCTATTTCCTGGTCACTCTGACGTCGATGCGCCGGTTGCGCTGACGGCCGGCTTCGCTGTCGTTCGGGGCGATCGGGTGCTGCTCGCCATAGCCCTCGGCCGTCAGCCGTGCCGCATTGATGCCACGCGCGACGATCGCCTTCATCGTGCTCTCGGCCCGCGCCTGCGACAGCTTCAGGTTCGATGCCGGATCGCCGACGTTGTCGGTGTAGCCGCCGATCCTGAGCTCCACGTTCGTATAGCAGTTCAAGATGTCGGCGATGTTCTGGATCTGCGCTTCCGAACTGGGTTTGAGCGTGGCCAAAGCCGGCTCGAACTCGAGTCGATCGAAGGAGAACCACGGGGCGTCGTCCACCGGACGCAACTTGTCCTCGAGGAATCCAATCAGCCGCGGCTCGATGCCGCTCTCGGCCACGTCGAGCACCTGTCCGCAGGCCAGCGGCCGCTTCACGAGCGCCCTGGCGGCCGGCGGTGTGACGACCTCCGATGCATGCGGGACGTCGAGGCCCGCTTCGGACGTGCGCGTGCCTCGCCACGCCCAGATGAGCAGCGGCAGCAGGAGTAGCGGAATCACCCACTTCAGCCAGCCGTAGCCGCCGTCAGCCTCAGCTCCGGCGGTGGCGTAGGCCTCGGCCAGCTCCGGCTCGGCGTCCTCGCGCGAGGACTCGGGCGTGGTGTGCGCTCGTTCGGGCGGCGCGATCGTCGTCAACCCAAGCACCTCCGCGAGACCGGGCAGCACGCCGAGGTACGATTCCTGGCCACGCAGCAGATTCGCAACCGATGCGGCGTTGAAGCCGCCGGCCGACGAAGCCTCCCTGGCGATCAGGTTGAGGATGATGGGAACGACGAGGCCGATCAGCGTCGCGGCCGACGGCTTGGCAATCCCCACCGTGCTCGCCAGCCAGTCGGTCAGCCCTCCGAGCCGCGCCCCGAAGAGGGACGCCGCGAGCGGCGCGCCAGTCTTGACCAGTGCCGCCGCGCCTGTCGCCGCCAGCATGCTGCCCGCGCCCCGGAACGCCTTGCCGTCGAGCCCACCCTGTTGCATCAAGTCGAACAACTCGCCGGCGCCGTGAGGTGTCTGGGTCTTCTGATTCAACGCGTGCAGGGCTGCCGGAATCACGGTGACGATCGCGCTCTGCGTCGTGGCGAGCGGCTCCCCGATGAACGATGCCACTCTCGGGAGCGCGTCAGCGGCGAGCTCGTTCTCCAACACAGTGAGAAGGTTCACGGGCATGCTTCATTACCCTTGCCGTTGTCGAGATTCTGGCGGCCGTGCATCGACGGGTATCCCCGCCCGAGCCCTGCCGTCGCGCGTGGTGAGTCGCGCCCGGACTCGACGATCACGAAACGGATGACGGCGCGCCGTGAAAGGGGGCCAGCGAGTCGTCCGCGTCGTCTCGGACTCCACGACCGTTAGCGTCGAAGCTCAGCACTTCAGGACGCGGCCATGCTGTCGCGCTGGTGACCGAATGCTGTCTTCAGTTCAGGGTGACGTCGATAGGCCTTTGGTCCTACGAAGCGACGGGAAAGACGATCGATGCAGTTCCACGTGGATCGCGCCAACGTTCGAGACCAGCTAACAGCTTCAAGACGCGGATGCGGTGCGCCTCGCTGTCGGCCACGTAGAGCGTCTGGTCCGGCCCGGCAAAGAGGCCGTGAGGACGAGCCAGCTTGCACTGCAGCGGATCGGGTTCGGGGCCGTCGCCGCGAGTGCCCGTGCCGAGGACGGTGGTGATGACGCCACTCTCGAGATCGACGCAGCGAATCGTGTGGCTCTCGGTGTCGGCCACAAAGAGACGGCGGTCGCCCAGCGCCAGCCCTTTCGGTCCCGCGAGCCGGGCCAGGCGTGCGGGTCCGCCGTCGCCCGAGTGCCCCTGCTCGCCGGTCCCCGCGAGATGATGGAGCGTGCCCGTCTTCGGCGCCACCCGATACAACGCGTTGCCTTCCCTGAGCGCCAGATAAATCGTCCCGTCGCGGTCCATCACCATGGTGCGAGGCCCGTGGAGAGGCGTGCCTTTCAACGGTGCGCCATCAGGCGTGGGCAAGCGCTCGCCGGTACCGCCGATGGTCTCGATCGATCCCGTCGACAGATCCACGGCTCGAATGCGGTGGTTCCCGACGTCGCAGACGAGCAGCCGGCCGTCGGGTCCCAGCGCAATGCTGTGAGGCTGTCGAAGCTGCGCCTTCGAGGCCGGACCGCCGTCGCCGGCAAAGCCTGGTGAACCCGTCCCCGCCAGCGTCGAGATCACCCCGGTCGCGCCATCGACCTTACGGACGACGTGATTGTCCCGCTCCGCGATGTAGATGTGGCCGCGCGCATCGAAGATGAGCTCGTGTGGCATGTTCAGCGATCCGGCAGTCGCCGGTCCGCCGTCACCCGCGTAGCCACGCTGTCCGTTGCCCGCGACGTCGCTGGTCCTCCGCGTCGTGAAATCGAGCCGCCGGATGCGCTGATTGTCGAGGTCACAGAAATACAGGGCGCCTTCGGGGCCGATGACGACGCCGTACGGGTTGTTCACCTGTGCGTCCGAATGCCCTGGTGCGCCGTTGCCGATGAGCGTGGAGACCGAGGCCGCCGCGAGCGCACGCGAAGGCAGCAAGGTGAGCAGGCCGGCTTTCAGGAGGCTGCGGCGATTCATGAGGCGCCATGCTACGTGCAAAGTGGCTTCCGCGTGCCTCCATGGATCTGGCGCGGCGCCTGGAGCGGTCGACAGGGCTGAAGCCCTGTCCCACGGTGGTTCAGACGTGCGGTCATCCCACCGCGAATCGGGCGGCGCCACCAGCGCCGTTATCGTAAAATGCTGCGAAGGCCGAAAGGCGGCCTACGGTCCGCGTAAAGGGTCGAACCCACCTTCGCGATCGCGCCACAATCAGAGTCCCTGACTTCCAGCCCGAGAGACGCGGACGCCGGGCGCCACTGGAAGGAAGGGTCTATGCCGAGCTCGAAGCTCCCCGAACGCGCCTCCCTCGAGTATCTGAAGAAGCTGGCCAAGAACCGGCTGCAGGAGCTGCGGAAGATCGATCCACGCGCGAAGCTCGCGGCGGCGTTGCTCGCCGTCGCGCAGGAACACGGCTTCTCGAGCTGGCGTGCGTTGAAAGCCGAAGTCGAACGGCGGCAAGCCGACCATGCGTCGGTCTTCTTCGACGCCTGTGCGGCGGGCGACGTCGACGTGCTGCGCCGGCTGCTCGCGGACGATCCGGCCCTGGTCCGGGCCGGCCATCCGAAAGCGCACCATCAGGGTTGGACCGGGCTGCACGCGGCGGCCAGAGCGGGGCGCGTGGACGCGGTGCGCCTGCTGCTCGCGCATGAAGCCGATCCGAACGCGCGGGAAGCGGGCGACAACACCTACCCGCTGCACTGGGCGGCTGCCCACGCGCATCTCGAAACCGTACGCGCGTTGCTCGATGCCGGCGGCGACGTCCACGGCGTTGGCGACGTGCACGAGCTCGACACCATCGGATGGGCGTCGTTCTTTCACGCGCCGGGCGACCACCCGCCGCCGCCGATCGACGCGTCCCATCGCGAGGTCGTGGTGCTGTTGGTCGAGCGTGGCGCGCATCATCACGTGTTCTCGGCCATCTGCGTCGGCGACCTCGGGCTCATCCAGCAGGTCGTCGAGCAGAATCCGGACGCGCTCGACCGCCGCATGTCGCGATTCGAGCAAGGACAGACGCCGCTGCACTTCGCGATGAACCGGAAGCGCTCCGACATCCTGGATCTGCTGATCGAGCTCGGTGCGGATCTCGAAGCGGTCGATGGGAACGGTCAGACGGCGCTCGCGGTCGCCATGCTGCGCGGCGACCGGGAGGCGATGACCCGTCTGCACGCCGCCGGCGCCAGGCAGCCGCCCGTGCTTCCGTCACAGAGCTTCAAGGCGAGCATGGCCGCGCTCGCCAGCTCGGTCCAGAAGGGCGTTCCGATGATCCTTGTGCCGGACGTGGCCCGGGCGCTCGACTGGTATGCGTCAATCGGGTTCAAGGAGATTGCGCGCTACGCCGACGATGGCCTGGTCAACTTCGGAATGGTGTCGTTCGGCGGGGCCGAGCTCATGCTCAACATGCACGGCAAGCCGGGGCGCCACGACGTGAGCTTGTGGTTCTACACGGACAAGGTCGACGCGCTGTATCAATTGCTGAAGTCGCGTCAGCTCGACGCCGCGCGCGCCGCGCTCGCCGGTGAGCCCGCCGCGCAGGAAGGCATCGAGTTCACCCAGGACATCGAGAACATGTTCTACGGCGCGCGGCAATTCGCCATTCGCGATCTGAACGGCTACGAGCTGTATTTCATTCAGTCGACGGACTGAGTGTCAGTCTTCGGTGTTCAGTCTTCGGTCTTCAGTCTGCAGTCTTCAGTCTTCGGTCTTCAGTCTTCGGTCGTGACTCGCCAAGGACCCCTCTCGGACCCGAGTCTCGAAGACCGTAGACCGACGACCGAAGACCGAAGACCGAGCCGGTCGTTGCGATCAGAACTCCACGCGAACGGTGTACTGCAACTGCCGGCCGTAGTACGCGTCGGCCTGCCTGCAGCACCTGACCGAAGTCCGACGCGCCGATCGTCGTCGAGGGCATCGCCCAGTTCATCCCGTTCAACAGGTTGTAGGCCTCCAGCCGCAGGTTCAGCTTGACGTTGCCGGTGAGCGGAATCCGCTTCGAGAGCGACAGGTCGACGTTCGTGTAGTTCGGCCCTTTCAGGTCGTCGTACTGCCAGGTGTTCGCGCGTCGCGTGAAGGCCGGCAGGCGATCGAACCCGGCGATGTCGAACCAGTTCGTGCCCTGGCCGACGTCGCCAATCGTGTTCGGAGTCGCCTCGGGCGCAATCATGCCGCCGAACCGCAGATACTGTCCCGACTCGTAGCGGTAGATGCCGGCGACTTCCCAGCCGCCGAGGACCGCGTCGAGAGCGCGGCTCATCTCGTGGCCGATGCAGACGTTCGCGCCCGATCGGAACCTCCCACACGACCGAGACGTTCAGCCGATGCCGCGGATCGGGCGCGTCGATCCACGTCCAGCTCGCGTCGTACTCGTCGACGCTGTCGTAGAACTCCTGGCGCGAGCCGCGCACGTAGGCATAGCCCGCGAGCAGCGACACGCCTTGGACGAACGGACGCTGCGCGCGGAGTCTCGAAGGTGTGGATACCGGGCTTCGCGGCCGTTCGTCCAATCCTGCAGGAGGCTCAGATACTGCGGATACGGCTTGAGCAGATCCGACACGGCCACGGTCGGCCGCGAGCGCAGCTGGCCCGGGGAACGTCTCCACGGTGCCGTAATTGAAGAACGGGTTCGGCACCGCACGTGACAGCTGCCGCGCCGTACTGAAAGCTCGAGGCGCGGGTCCATCATGTTGAAGTTCTGCGTGTAGCCGTCGCGGCGTGATGCAGTTGAGCAGATACGATACGTCGACGATCGTGCGCGCCCACAGCTCACGCTGCAGCGACAGGCTGATACGATCGCTGATCGACGGCCGCTGGCGGTACTCGTCCCAGCGCACGTTGTCGCCCAGTCCGGTGTAGCTGCCGTAGCGCTTGCCGTAGGCGGGCGTCAGCCCCTGCGGGAACGGGTTCGGCGAGCCGCACCTGCGGCACGCCCTGCACCGTCGGCAGAATCGACGTCACCGGGCTGAACGCGCCGAGATCGAGCTGGCCCATCGTGTCGTTCTGATCGACCAGCATCTGCGGCGTGTAGAAGCGGCCGTAGCCGGCGCGGATCGCCGTCCGGCGGTCGAGGCTCCACGCCAGGCCCAGGCGCGGCATGAACTGCGTGTAGTGTCGGCTTGACGTTGCGCGGATTGTCCTCGTCGGTGAAGTAGAACGCGCCGTTGTAGGTGTAGCCGTTCGCGCCGGCCGACTGCGCCATGATCGCGCGCACGTCGGCGGGGATGAGCGGATCGATGGCCTGCTGCATGCCCGGAATCGGCTGCGAGAGATCCATGTCCCGCGGCAGGCGGTACTCGGGATCGAAGAGGCCCCCCTCGTACTCCCATCGCAGGCCGAGATTCAGCGTCACCTTGTCGTGAATGCGGAAGTCGTCCTGCACGTACAGCGCGTACATCTCGGTGTCCGACCGCTGCATCGGGCACGTACTGCGCGCTCGAGCTGTTGTCGAGCGCGCCGAGCAGGAAGCTCGCCCAGGGATGGCCGACGCGCTGGAGGTTCGGGCTCGAGGTCGTGTCCGCGGTCGCATTCGCATTGACGACGAAGTTGAAGAAGCGGAAGCGGGCCGCCTCGCCGCGCTTCCAGCGCACTTCGCTGCCGGCCTTGATCGAGTGGCGCTGCAGGTACTTGTTGAAGCGGCCGTGCAGGCTGTAGCCCTCGGGAATCTGCCACCAGGCGCTGTCGACGCCGTAGGTGCCGTAGTTCCCCATGTTGATTGACGGGAAGTAGAGAATCGGCCGCCCGTCCATGTACGGCTCGTACCAGCCGTTGGGCCAGAGGCTCGCGGTAATCGTCCGGCGTCAGCGACATGTCCGGATAATCCCGCTTGTCCTCGACCTGGTAATACGCGCCGCGCAGGTTGAACGCCGTGTTCGAGTTCATGGTGTAGACGGCATCGGCGGCGATGTTCCAGCCGTTGCGCTTGCTGCCCTGCTGCAGCCGCATCTTGAACGTATCGCCGCCGCCGGTGTAAGTCGGGCATGTCCTGGTCGGTCTGAAACCGGCTCACCCGCGCGAACGTCTTCCAGCGATCGCTGATGTTCCAGTCGAGCCGCGTCGAGAAGTTCACGTAGAGGAAGTCGAACTCCTGGTTGTATTGGAAGTTGTTCAACCCCGTGCGGTCGTCGCCGGGGCCGTTCGGCGCTCCAGAGGCTCTCCATGAGGCGGGCGCCCAGCGGATCCCAGCGGTCCCGCGGAATGCGGTTGCCCGGAAACGGATCGCGGATGATCGTCCGTCCGTCGGCGGCGAAGCGCGACGTCCACGGGTCGTAGATCACGCGCAGCGTGCCGTCGCGGTTGAACGACTGCGAGAAGTCGCCGCGCCGCTCGAGCTCGGTCGGCAAGCGTCAGCGTCCGCGGCAGCACTTCGGTGACGCGGGACGACTCGAAGGTGCCGAAGAGAAATACCCTGTTGCGGCGAAGCGGCATGCCGAGCGTGCCGCCCACCTGGCTGTAGGTGTTGTCGCTGTGCTGCCGCGCGACGCGGTTGGTGACCGCGTTCCAGTCGGGATTGCGTCCGACGAAGTAGCCCGACCCGCGGTACTGGTTCGTCCCCGACTTGAGCGACATGCTGATGATGCCGCCGGCGCTGTGCCCGTACTCCGCGTCCACGGCATTGGTCGCCACGTTGAACTCGGCGATCGCATCCATCGGCGGCGAGTAGGCGACCTTCGGACCCGCCTCGAGCGGCGTGCCGTCGAGCAGGACGTCGTTGCGGCGATACGTGCCGCCGCCCACGTCCATGTCGTTGCCGGCCCAGTGGTGGTAGGGCGACGTTTCGTTCTTGTTGCCGGCGTTGCGGACGACGGGGCTGAGATACGCGAGCTGCGTCGGGTTGCGGCTGATGAGTGGCAGCGATTGCACCGCCTTCTGATCGAGCGTCAGGTCTTTGGTGCTGGTATTGAACTGGATCGCCGACCGGGCTGTGCTCGACCGTCACGGTTTCGGCTGACGCCGGCGACTTTCATCGTGACGTCGACCGTGACGTCGCCGCGCGCCTGGACGAGCACGTTGCGCTGCACGACGGTCGTGAAGCCGTTCGAGCTCCGCGGTCAGCGTGTAGGTGCCGGGGTCGACGTAGTCGAACAGGTACCGACCCTCGGGTCCCGTCGTCCGGGCGACGGCGACGCCGGTCGCATCGTTCCGGAGCGTGACCTGGGCACCTGGCAGGGCGAGCTGCGCTTCGTCAGTCAGCGTGCCCTGGACGCGGCCCCGGTATTCCTGCGCCCATGCCGGCGTGGCTACCAGCAGGGCTCCAGCGAACAGCCATATCCATCGACGGATCGAGCTCATCGCGCCTCCTCGCGTACGCGCGGTGGGGCGTCGCCCGAGCTCGGGACGAGCCACCGGCCGTACGGCCTGCAGTCCGCTTCCGGGTTCCCTGGGATGAGTGCCTTGGGTATAGCACTCACACGGGGGGAAGCGCAATGGAGATGCGAGCGGGGATGCCGGAACGACACCCGACCGGCAACCTGTATTACAAATGAGTCCCTCGACGGCACTTCCGGACTCGACACCCTCGAACCCGTCCGCACGTGAACCTCGCCCTTCTCGGTCTCGTGACCGTCGTCTCGGTGCTCGCCGCGATCATGAGCCGTCGCATGACGCCGCTCGTGGCGCTGATCGCCCTGCCGACACTCGCGGCCGTCGCCGGCGGCTTCGGTCTCGGAACCGGCCAGTTCGCCGTCAGCGGGATCCAGCAGACCGCGCCGGTCGCGGCGATGTTCGTATTCGCGATTCTGTACTTCGGAGTGATGAGCGACGCGGGGCTGCTCGATCCCATCGTCAACGGCATTCTGCGCGCCGTCGGAACGCATCCCGACTTACATCGTCGTCGGGTCGGCGCTGCTGGCGCTCGCTCGTCCACCTCGACGGTTCGGGTGCGGTGGCGTTTCTGGTGACCATCCCCGCGGTGCTGCCGCTGTACGACCGGTTGGGGATGGACCGGCGCGTGCTCGCGTGCGTGGTGTCGATGGCGGCGGGCGTGAACTTCCTGCCGTGGACTGGCCCCGTGCTGCGCGCGTCGGCGGCGCTCCACATTCCGACGACCGCGCTGTTCACGCCGCTCATTCCCGTGCAGGCCGTCGGCCTGGCGTTCGTGTTCACGGTTGCGTATGTCATGGGCCGCCGCGAAGAGCGCCGGCTCCGGGCCTTGGCGGACGTCGCCGCGCCCCCGGCCACCGTGCGCGAGCTGACGCCGGAGGAGCGCGCGCTCAGGCGGCCCGATCGCTTCTGGATGAACCTGGTGCTGACGCTCGGATTGATGGGCGTCATGGTGAGCGGGATCGTCGATCCGTCGATCATGTTCATGATCGGGACGGTCGCCGCCCTGATGCTCAACTATCCGAACGCGGACGCGCAGCGCGCGCGCATCGACGCCCACGCGAAAGCGGCCTTGATGATGGCGGCCATTCTGCTCGCTGCCGGTGTGTTCACCGGCATCATGAAGGGCACGGGCATGCTCTCCGCGATGGCGCATGCGGCCGTCGGGGTCACTTCGCCCGACATCGCGCGGCACATTCCCGTCGTGCTCGGGATCTTGTCCATGCCGCTCAGCCTGGTGCTCGATCCCGATTCGTTCTATCTGGGCGCGCTGCCGGTCATCGCCGAAGTCGCCAGCTCGTTCGGCGTGCCGCCGATCCAGGTCGGTCAGGCCGCGCATTCTCGGTCAGATGACGACGGGGTTTCCGGTGAGCCCGTTGACGCCAGCGACGTTCCTGCTCGTCGGGCTTGTGCCGTCTCGAGCTGGCGGATCATCAGCGGTTCACCGCGCCCTGGCTATTCGCGGCGTCGGTCCTGATGACGGCCGCGTGCGTGCTGTTCGGAGTGTTTCCGCTGTGAAGACCATCCGCATCGGCTGCGGCGCAGGGTATTCCGGCGATCGCATCGAGCCGGCGGTCGAGCTCGCGACGAAGGGCCGGCTCGATTACCTCGTGTTCGAGTGCCTGGCGGAGCGCACGATTGCCCTCGCGCAGCAAGCGAAGGCGCGCGATCCGCACGGTGGCTACGATCCGCTGCTCGTCGATCGCATGCGACGCCGTGCTGCCCGCGTGCGCGGAGCGTGGCGTCGCGATCGTCACCAACATGGGTGCCGCCAATCCGGCCGGCGGCCGCGGCAGCCGTCTGCGATGTGGCGCGCGCGCTCGGTCTCGGCGGGCTGAAGGTCGCGGCCGTGACCGGTGACGATGTGCTCGATCTGGTGCAGGAGTCGGCGAGCATACCGTCGCGGAGTCTGGTGAGCCCGTGGCAGCGCTCGGCGACGCCCTTGTCTCGGCCAACGCCTACATCGGTGCGGCCGCGATCGTCGCCGCGCTCGGTCAGGGCGCCGAGGTGATTGTCACGGGTCGCGCAGCTGACCCGTCGCTCTTCGTCGCGGCGCAGGTGCACGCGTTCGGCTGGGCGATGGACGACTGGCCGCGGCTCGGCGCGGCACCCTCGTCGGCCATCTGCTCGAGTGCGCGGGTCAGGTGACCGGCGGCTACTTCGCCGATCCAGGCCACAAGGACGTTGCCGGCCTCGCCCGGCTCGGATTTCCCCTCGCCGAGGTTGCCGAGGATGGCACCGCCCTCATCACCAAGGTGCCGGGCTCCGGCGGGCACGTGACCGTGGCGACGTGCACGGAGCAGCTGCTGTACGAGATCGCCGATCCGGCCGCCTACTTCACGCCCGACGTCGTCGCCGACTTCACGGGCGTCCGCCTGACTGCGGTGGGGCCCGATGTGGTGAAGGTCGAAGGAGGCACTGGCCGTCCGCGGCCGCCGACACTCAAAGTCGCGCTCGGCTATCGCGACGGCTACATCGGCGAGGGCCAGATCTCGTATGCGGGTACGGGCGCCTCCAGCCGTGCACGGCTGGCTCTCGACATCGTGGCGGAGCGCGTCCGCCTGACCGGGCTCGAGCACGACGAAATGCGCTACGACCTGATCGGCATCGACGCGCTTCACGGCGCCCGCTTGTCAGAGGGGCGGGCCGAGCCGTACGAGGTCCGCGTCCGTGTGGCTGGCCGCACGAAGACGCTGGAACAGGCGCGCGCGCATCGGCCGTGAAGTCGAAACCCTGTATACGAACGGACCGGCGGGCGGCGGTGGCGCGACCGCGTCGGCCCGCGAGGTGCTCACGATGGCGTCGACGCTCGTCGCGCGGGAGCTCGTCACCTGCCAGGTCTCGCTGGAGGTCGCCTGAGATGACGCTTCGCGAGCTCGCGCACGGCCGCGCCGGAGACAAGGGCCGCTCGTCAACATCTCCGTCATCGCGTACGACCTCGGCGACTATCCACGGATTGCGCGCGCGGTGACGGCCGAGCGCGTCCGGGCGCACCTGGCGGATCTCGTCGAAGGCGAGGTGGATCCGGTACGAGCTGCCTCACCTCGGCGCGCTCAACTTCGTGGTGCGGCGGCCGGCGGGCAACGGCGTCACGCGAACGCTCGCGCTCGACGCCCACGGCAAGTCGCTCAGCTCCGCCCTACTCGAGCTCGACATCCCCTGAGCCGGTGGCGCGCCACATCTTCGAGTGTGTCCGCGCTCGTTCACGCCGGGCCGCCGTTCAGCAGTCCTCCGCCGTCGCTCGTTACTCTCTCCTCGGCCTCGCGCGCGGGCGTCACTAGGATTGGACCGTGGTACTCGCATCGGCACACGTTGAGCGGGCGCGATCGCTCGCGAGGAGAGACATATGCATTTCGCGATGAAAGGCGCACTGACTGCCGCCACGCTCGCGGTTTGGGCGCTCGCGGCCGTCCCCGGTCTCCGTGTCGAGTCACCGGTTGGTGCGGCCGGCGCCATGCAGGCGCCGTCGCTGCAGCGAATCGATCTGGCCGAGCGATTCGCCGCCGGCAAGCTGAGGATCGGCAAGAACGACGTGACCAAGGTCGCGGATACGCCTGGCGCCGTGCATGTCGCCGCCAAAGAGGGTGGCGGCGTCGTGTGGATCGAGGGCATCGAATTGGCCGAAGGCACCATCGAAGTCGACGTCCGCGGCCGTGACGTGTTTCAGCAAAGCTTCGTCGGCATCGCGTTCCACGGAAAGGACGACAACACGTACGATGCGGTCTATCTGCGTCCCTTCAACTTCCGCGCCGAGGATCCGGCGCGGCATCAGCACGCCGTCCAGTACATGGCGATGCCGGAGTACGACTGGCCGCGCCTGCGGAAGGAGTTTCCGGAGGAATTCGAAAACCCGGTCGATCAGTCGCTCGTGCCGACCGACTGGGTGCCTCTTCGGCTCGTCGTCAAAGGCAAGACCATTCAGGTGTACGTCGGTCCCGTGCAACCGCCCACGCTCGAAGTCCGCAAGCTCGGGCGCCAGATCGAGGCATGATTGGCTTGTGGACGGGCAACGGCAGCGACGGCGCCTTCAGCGAACCTCCGCATCACGCCGGCGAAGTGAGCGAGCCCATCGCCGCCAGACGCCGGACCAGCGGGGCGGCGGCCGTGGACCGTCGCGCGAGCGCTCCGGGTCGCCGCGTGGGCCGCGCTCTTCTGGACGGGGCTGGCGGTGTTCTTCGCCAGCCAGATCTACGTTCTGACCGGGGGCCGCTCGTGGGGCGTCGCGCTCTCGTTCAGCGCGCCGCGGTGGTACGTCTGGGGCCTGCTCGACGCCCGCCGTCTTCTGGGTCGACAGACGGCTCGGCGTTCGGCGGAGCCTGGCCAGCCGCGTCGCGCTGCACGTCCCGCTCGGCATCGCCTGCGACGTGCCTCGTCGATCGTCCTCCGGCTCGCGAGCCGGCCCCTGCGCGGCGCCCCTGGCCGCCGAGCGTCGACGGAGTTCTTCCTCGAGCGGTTCTACTGGGATCTGCTGATCTACGCGGTCATCGCCGGCGTCGCGATCTCGCGCGACTACGCGGCCCAGGTGAGGGAGCGCGAGCGCCAGGCCCACGAGCTGGCGCTGCAAGCCGCCGACCTCGAGCGCCGGCTCGTCGAAGCCCGCCTGCAGAGCCTGCGCGCGCAGCTTCAGCCGCATTTCCTGTTCAACGCGCTCAACACCATCAGCGCGTTCACCGAGACGAATCCGCAGATCGGCCCGGCGACTGATGGGACAGCTCGGCGATCTGCTGCGCGCCTCGCTGACGCACGCCGCGCGGCCGCTCGTCACCCTCGGCGAAGAGCTGACGTTTCTCGACGACTATCTCGCGATCGAGTCGGCGCGATTCGAGGGACGTCATCACCGTCTCGGTCCACGCGGACGATGACCTGCTCGATGCGACGGTGCCGAGCTTTCTCTTCCAGCCGCTCGTCGAGAACGCGATCCGCCACGGGGTTGCGCCGAGAGTGTCCGGCGGACGCGTCGAGGTGACGCGCCACGCGCGATGGCTCGCTGCTGAAGCTGCGCGTGCGCGACGACGGCGTCGGGCTGCCGCGCGGGCTGGCAGCTCCACACGAACGCCGGCGTCGGGCTGCGGAACGTGGCCTCGCGACTGGAGCACCTGTACGGCCAGCGCAGATCTGCTGCGGATCGTGCCGCGCGCGTCGGGCGGCGTCGACGTTCAGCTCGACCTGCCGCTGCGGTTCGTCGCCCGCCGCACCGGGCGCGGTGGCGGAATCGCGAGCACACGCGCATGAATCCGATCGTCAGGGCGCTGGTCGTCGACGATGAGAAGCCGGCGCGCGAACGTTTTCGGCACCTCTTGAAGCGGGATGCGCGCGTCGAGCTGGTGGGCTGTTGTGCCGGCGGCGCCGAGGCGCTCGCGAGGTGCGACGAGGCCGAACGCCGCGGGCATGCCGGTCCACGTGCTGTTTCTCGACGTGCAGATGCCGGAGCTCGACGGGTTTGCCGTGATCTCCGCACTCGTCGATGCAGCGGAGACGGCCGACCTGCCGGTCGTGGTCTTCGTCACCGCCCACGACGAGTACGCGCTCCGGGCCTTCGAGGCCCATGCCATCGACTACCTGCTGAAGCCGTTCAGCGACGAGCGGTTTCAGGCGACGCTCGATCGCGCCATCAGGCACGTGAAAGCCGGGCACGCGCACGCGCTGATGTCGCAGATGCAGGCGCTGCTCGGCGGCGACCGCCGGCGCCGCGTTCCGACGACCTGCATCACGCAGGATCGGGCCAGAAGCCGTCGCTCGATCGGATCGTCGTCAAGGGCCCGCATCGCGTGCGGCTGCTGCCGGTCGAGCAGATCAGCTGGATCGAAGCCGACGGCGTGTACGTGAAGCTGCACACGCGGGACGGCGGCGTGCATCTGCATCGCGGTCTGCTCGGCTCGCTGGACGCCTCGCTCGACGAGCGCGCTTCGTGCGCATCCATCGCTCGGCCATCGTCAACATCGATCTCGTCGACGAGCTGCGGCAGGATGCGCACGGCGACTACATCGTGCTGCTGCGCGACCGCACCGAGGTTCGCGTCGGACGCCGATTTCGTGCGCGGCTACAGGCGCGACTGGGACAGGAACTTTAGAAAGGAGGAAGTAGAAGGTAGGAAGGAGGAAGTAGGAAGGAGAAAGTGGCCTGACGCTCGACGAGCGTTGGTGATCGTCAGACGGGTTCGTCGAAGCCGGGACGGATGCAAACCCCGGTTCCGCCGAACCTACACCGGCGGTCGAACGTCACAGTGCTCAGGCCACGACGGCCGCTCATTACACTGTTCTCGGTGCGTTGCCACGCCAGGGCTACGATAGGCCGCGCATCAACGCCTTACGCCGACCTGGGCGTCGAGTCGCGCCCACGAGGAGGGAGACATGTCGTTCGCCACGAACTACGTGACGGCCACCGCTGCCCTCGCGTTGTGCTCGTTCGCCATCGCATCGACGTCTCTTGTTCCGTTCGATGCTGCGGTGGAGGCATCGCAAGCACAGGCGGCGAAGCCCATCAACCTCGCGGAACGGTTGGCCGCCGGCAAGCTGAGAGCGGTGAATCGCGAAGCCACCAAACATCAGGACGGCCCCGAGGCCGTGTACGTCGCCGCGAAGGCCGGCAATGGGGTCGTGTGGGTCGACGGCGCCGATTTTGCCGACGGAACTATCGAGGTCGAGGTCCGCGGCCGCGAC
Organism: Vicinamibacterales bacterium; assembly: GCA_963840865.1. Classification (GTDB taxonomy): domain Bacteria; phylum Acidobacteriota; class Vicinamibacteria; order Vicinamibacterales; family Vicinamibacteraceae; genus CAWJAP01. Next base: position 5,171 of record CAWJAP010000008.1, on the reverse strand, counting down.
GTGTTTCAGCAAAGCTTCCTCGGCATCGCGTTCCACGGGAAGGACGACTCCACCTACGAGGCCGTGTACCTGCGCCCGTTCAACTTCCGCGCCGACGACCCGGTGCGCCGCGACCACGCCGTGCAGTACATGGCCCTGCCCGACTACGACTGGCCGCGCCTGCGCAAGGAGTTTCCCGAGGAGTTCGAGAACCCCGTCGATCAGTCGATCGTGCCGACCGACTGGGTGCCCTTGCGGATCGTGGCGTCGGGCAAGACCGTCCAGATATTCGTCGGTCCCGCGAAATCGCCCACGCTCGAAGTGCGCAAGCTCGGCGCCCACGACCAGGGCCTCGTCGGCTTGTGGACGGGGAACAACAGCGACGGCGGGTTCAGGAACCTTCGCATCACGCCGGCGAAGTGAAGGGAAAAGATGGAGGAAGGAGAAAGGAGGAAGGAGGAAGTGGAAGGATGACGCGAGAAGCCAAGACCACGCGGCGGAAGTTGCTGGCGGCAACCGTAGCGGTGCCGCTGGCCGGCGCTGCCGGGGTTGCGCTGGGGATGCAGCGCGAACGCCGTGGCAGCGGGTCGCTGCCGCCGACGACCGCGAAATCGGACGCCGAGCGGCGCGTGCTCGACGTCATTGCCGATTACGATCGGACGCAGCGCGGCGGTAGCATGAGCGTGCCCTTCGAGGACGGCAGGCTGCTGCGGATTCTCGCCGAATCGATCGGCGCGGTGCGCATTGTCGAGATCGGCACGTCGTTCGGCTATTCCGGGCTCTGGCTGGCGCTCGCGCTGCGCGGAACCGGCGGCCGGCTCACGACGTTCGAAATCGATGAGAGCCGCCAGGCACGCGCGCGCGCGAACTTCGAACGCGCCGGTGTGCTTCCGATCGATCGATCTCGTGCTCGGCGATGCGCACGTGCAGGTGGCCAAGGTCAAAGGCCCCGTCGACATGGTGTTCAGCGACGCTGACAAGGACGGGTATCTGGACTACCTGCAGAAGCTGCTCCCAGCCCTGCGCCCCGGCGGCCTGTTCGTCACCCACAACATCGACATGGCGGCGCCGGAGTATCTGCGCGCCCTTTCCTCCGACGCCGCGCTCGAGTCCACGCTCGTCAGTGTCGGCAGCGGCGATCTCGCCGTGACGCTCAAGAAACGGTGAGTCGAGCAACGGCCTGAGACGCCGGGTAGCTTTGCCCGCCAACGCACGAACGGTTGTCCTCGTCTAAGTGCAATGGGACAGGCCAGCCGGACCGCAACTCGTGAGGATGTCGTGCAGGCCTGCAGGCTCGCTGGGGGCGGGAGGTGTGTGCATGAGATCGATGATGCTGGCTGCGGCGGTCACGCTCCTCGGAGTCGCGCCCGAGCAGGGCGACCAGCGAGGCTGGAACTTCAACACGCGGGTCCGCGACGGTGAGGTGCTGACGAGCTGCGATCAGCTCGACGTGACCGTGCGCGGCGCTGAACTGGCGCGCGGCGAGGAGGCTGCCTCCGTGCCGGCGACCGCCGACGGGTTGGCGGTGACAGGGTTTGCGAACGGCGGGCTCTACGTTCGCGGCTCGGGCGGCGCCGAGTACCAGGTCAGGCTGTGCAAGTTCGCGGCCGGTCGCACCTCGGGCGAGGCCGCCGCGACGCTCGAGAACGTCAAGCTCGCCGTCAACGGTGGCGTGGTTGTCGTCAACGGCCCATCCGACCGCAGCGATTGGAACGCCCATCTCATCGTGCTCGCGCCGCAGGATGCGCGGTTGAAGCTCGAGGCACGCAACGGCCCGCTCTCGATTCACGGCGTGTCCGGGAACGTGCTCGCACGTGTCGCCAACGGACCGGTGTCGGTGAAAGGCAGCAGCGGTGAGATCCGGATCGACGCGCAGAACGGACCAGTGGATGTATCTGAGACGTCGGGCACTGTGCAGGCCTTCGCCACCAACGGGCCGCTTTCGATCAACCTGTCAGGCCAGGCCTGGGACGGTTCCGGCCTGGAAGCGCGTGCGAGCAATGGACCGCTCACGCTCAGGATGCCGAACGGCTACCAGTCGGGCGTCCTGGTCGAAATGTCGCGGCATTCGCCCCTGAACTGCCGCGCCGCCATCTGCTCGGATGCGGTGAGACTCGGCGGCGACGACGGTGGGACGCTGCGGCTGGGATCGCCCGACGCGCAGGTTCGCGTGTCGGCGAAGAACGGGCCAGTCAGCATCACGTCGAGCCGCGACTGAAGCCCCGGCTTCCTGGCGAATCTTCCCGCACCAGGAGGGCGGGCCGACAACGGATGCGATCCATCGGCCAGAAGAGGTCAATTCTGGTGGATCGTCAGGAGCGCGGTTCGGACAGCCGGGCCGCGCGCGTCAGCAAGTAGCGCTGTTCCGGAAGGCTCGCCGTGCGTTCGGCCGCGGCGCGATACTGCGTGACCGCGGCTTCGCGATCCCCGACATTTCCAGCAGGTGGGCCCGGACTGCGTGCAAGCGGTGATGGCCCGCGAGCTCTCCGCTCGCATCGAGTGCGTCAATCCGCTCGAGGCCGGCCGCCGGTCCGTGCACCATCGCCAACGCGATGGCGTGATTGAGCCTGACCATCGGGTTGTCCGACATCTGCTCCAGCAGTCCATACAGCGCCAGAATCTGCGGCCAGTCCGTGTCGGCGGCGCGAGCGGCCTCGTCGTGCACGGCGGCAATCGCAGCCTGGAGTTGATATGGGCCGACCTCGCTGCGCGGCAGGGCAGCGGAGACGAGCGCGATGCCTTCCGCGATCGCCTGCCGATCCCACCGGCTCCGATCCTGATCGGCGAGCGGCACGAGCTCGCCGTCGGCTCCGACGCGGGCCGGACGCCGTGCGTCGGTCAGCAGCATGAGAGCCAGCAGGCCGGCGACCTCGCCGTTGCCCGGCAATGCGCCTCGAAGCATCCGGGTCAGACGGATGGCTTCGTTCGACAGCTCGCTGCGCTGCAGGTTCGGACCGGCGCTGCTCGTGTAGCCCTCGTTGAACACGAGATACAGCACGTGCATCACCAGTCCCAGCCGCGCGGCGCGCTCGCCCTCGGCTGGCAACCCGAACGCGACGCCGGACGCCTTGATGCGCTGTTTGGCCCGGCTGATGCGTTGCGCCATCGTGGCTTCCGGAACCAGGAAGGCGCTCGCGATTTCGGCGGTCGTGAGCCCTCCGACCGCACGCAGCGTCAGCGCGATGGCCGATGCCGGCGGGAGCGCGGGATGACAGCACATGAACAGCAGCGTCAGCGTGTCGTCGCGTTCGGGCTTGTGATCGGCGTCGGCAGCCGGCGACAGGTGCCAGTCGGATGGAAGCTCGGCGGCCACGAGATCCTCGCGTCGCCGCCGTGCCTGCTCGCTCCGCAGCGTGTCGATGAGGCGGCGGGCGGCGACCTGGATCAGCCAGCCGCGCGGATTCTCGGGCAGGCCCGATTCAGGCCACTGCAGCGAGGCCGCGAGCAACGCCTCCTGGATGCTCTCGCGGGAGTGAGCGACGAGGAGGCCGGGCTCGCGTCCGGGCTGATCAACACGTCGCAGCAGGTCGGCGGCGCGATCGGGACGGCCGTCCTCTCGACGGTGGCGTTCACGCACGCGGACACGTTGTTCGCCGAGCGCAATCCGCCGGAAGTCGCCTTGACCGGCGGGTTTCGCTGGGGCTTCTGGGTCGCGGCGTGCATCTGGACCGCAGGGCTCCTCGCCGCGCTGATCTTCATCCGCGGGGAAGAGGTCGCTCAGCCGGAAGCCGCCGAGCTCCCAGCGACGCAGCGCTTAGCGGCGCGGCCAGGAGGCCACGCGCCTCCAGGTTCGGCCGCCGTCGCGGGTCCGGAGCAGCTCCCAGTCCCTCGCCATGCTGTCGTTCTGCACGAGCAGGTAGCCGACGCGATCGGAGACGAGCCAGCCTGAGAGGCCTTCCCTCAGTGCTGAGGTTGCGGAATTCGGCAGCCAGTGGCGGCCGCCGTCGCTCGTGCGATACGTGGCGCCTCGCCCCGCCCAGAGAAGGCCCCGTCCGCTCCGTGCGAAGCTGATCCCGCGCGGATAACCGGCCCGCGAATCCGCCTCGCCTGACTCGCCCTGGTTCGAAGTGGTCGTTCACGAGGCGCTTCCAGATCGTGCCGCCGCTCGACGTCCTGTACAGAGCCATGGATTGCCGGTCGGCTCTCGGCTGGCCAAGGCAGAGCAGCCAGCCGCGACTCGGCGAGACGAAGGAGAGGGAAGCGTCCGACGCGAAGCCGCCCCAGCCGTTCCGGCATGGTGAGCCGACCCGCCGCCAGGTTCGGCCGCCGTTTGTCGTCTACCAGGTAGCCGGCATTTGCCTGCCGGCTCCTCATAGCGAACCCTCTCCGACGCGTGGGGAACGATGGCATGGAGGGTGCGGCTCCGGCTCGCGCCCACGTGCGACCCCGGTCCTTCGTGCGGAGCAAGAGCGGCGGGCAATCGGCGCACGTCGGACGTGGCCAGATCCGAGCCACGGCATCAGGTGTTCCCGGACGGTGGCGACGTCGGTCACGGCCGCTCCCTCGCCAGCTCGTCGCCCACGTCTTCCCTCCGTCGGAGGTCGCGGAGACATAACCCTCGAGACGACCCGTCGGCCCGTAGACCACGAATCACACGAGCCCGTGATTCCGGTCCCAGAACGCGACCGATGTCGGGATAGCCAGCCGACTCGTCCTGGCCTGCGCAGCCGCTCATCGTGAGCACCAGGACGACCACCGCGATTCGAGCCAGCCCACAAGGCAGAGTATGAGCGTGAACCGCCTCGCCGAGGAAACCAGCCCCTACCTCCTACAACACGCCGACAACCCTGTGGACTGGTACCCGTGGGGCGACGAGGCGTTCACAAGGCGCGCGCCGAGGACAAGCCGATCCTGCTCTCCGTCGGGTATGCCGCCTGCCACTGGTGCCACGTCATGGAGCACGAGTCCTTCGAGGACGACGAGACGGCCGCGCTGATGAACGAGCGCTTCGTGAGCGTCAAGGTCGACCGTGAGGAGCGGCCCGACGTCGACTCGCTCTACATGGACGCCGTGGTCGCGCTCACCGGGCACGGAGGCTGGCCGATGACCGTCTTCCTGACGCCTGAGGGCGAGCCGTTCGTCGGCGGCACGTGTACCCGCCCGAGCCTCGCCACGGGCTCCCGAGCTTCCAGCAGTTGCTCGTCGCCGTCTCGGACGCGTACAAGGAGCGCCGCGGCGACGTCGCGCAACAG
>CAWJAP010000007.1:0-72605 GCA_963840865.1 Vicinamibacterales bacterium | reverse complement strand
CCTCGTCGCGCACCAACGATCCGAGGGCGATGCCTTCGATGCGGCTGGCTTCCAGCTGCTGTCTGATAGGCGTCAGCAGGAGCGGGTGAGGCGAGAGCTCGACGAATGCCGTGGGCATCTCCCGGGCCACACGCTCGACGGCTGTCGAGAACAGCACCGGCAGGCGCAGGTTGCGTCCCCAGTAGGCCGCGTCGAGATCGGGGCCACTCACCCACTCGCCTGTCACGGTCGAACACAGTGGGATCTGAACCGCGCCCGGACGCAGGCCCGCAAGACTCCCCTCGAGCTCGCCACGGATGCCATCCATGTGCGGGCTGTGCGACGCGACGTCCACCTTGATGCGGCGACAGAACACGCCCTGCGATTCGAGGCGCGCGAGCACTCGCCCGATTCGGTCGGCGTCACCCGCGATCACCGTGGAAGTCGGACTGCTGCAGACGGCGACCGACAGACCGGCGGCCTCGTCGGCGATGGCGGCCTCGGCATCCCGCGGGCCCAGCTCGACGACGGCCATGGCGCCGCGACCGGCCGTCGTTCTCATCAGCCGGCTCCGGTGACACGCGATTCGAGCAGCGTCCTCGAGGCTCAGGGCGCCGGCCAGGTGGGCCGCCGCCACTTCGCCCAGGCTGTGGCCGATGATCGCTGACGGCTCGACGCCCCGTACGCGCCAGAGGGCTGCGAGCGACACGGTCATGGCGAACAGCGCGGGCTGAATCTGTGCGATGTCCTCGAGCCACGCGTCTGGCTCACGACCGTCGAGCCGCGCCACCAGTGACCACCCGGTTTCTCGCGCGATGGCCCGGTCGCATCGCTCCATTTCTGCTCGGAACACCGGCTCGTCGCGCAGGAGTTGCCGGCCCATCCCGAGCCACTGCCCTCCCTGACCCGGACACACGAAGGCGACGCGCGGGCGCGCTCCGCTGATGCTCCGTGCATGCGAGACGCCGCGAATTGCCTCCCCGCTCGCGAAGGCACGCAGGCGATCCACCGCTTCTCGAGTGGTGCCGGACACGACCGCGAGTCGTTCTTCGTGGTGGTCGCGCTTGCGCGCTGCGGTCCGCACAATCTCGCCGAGGTCGAGTCCGGACGCCCCCGTCTCGAGCCACTGCGCCCAGACGCGCGCGGTCTGATTGAGCGCTTCCCGCGAACGGGCGGACAGGAGCAGCAACGGCAGCCCCCGCGTCGGCTTCTCCGTCTCGGCGGTCTCGACGACCTCACCGAGCACGACGTGGCCGTTCGTTCCGGCGATGCCGAACGAATTGACCCCGGCCACGCGAGGCGCCGCGCCCGGCAGCCACGGGGTGTGCTCGGTGACGATACGGAGTGGCTGGCGCTGCCAGGGAATGTCGGGATTGGGAGTCTCCAGATGGAGCGACCGCGGGATCGCGCCGTTCTCGAGGGACAGCGCGACCTTGATGAGACCTGCCAGACCGGCTGCACCCTCGGTGTGCCCGATGTTGGTCTTGATGGACCCTACGAGGAGCGGGCGATCTGCCTCGCGCCCCGCGCCCAGCACATCGGCCAGCGCCTCGAGCTCGACCGGATCGCCCGCGCGCGTCCCCGTGCCGTGCGCTTCCGCATAATCCACCGTCGACGGATCGACGCCCGCCGTTGCATAGGCCTTGCGCAGCAGGTCGCGCTGGCCCGCACTCGCCGGCCGTCCAAATGGTCCCGTCGACTCGCCATCGTTGTTGACGGCGCTCCCGAGCACGACCGCCAGGATGCGATCGCCCGCGGCTTTCGCCGACGAGAGGCGCTTGAGCACGATTGCGGCGCCCCCCTCGCTGCGGACGTAGCCGTCGGCTCGCGCGTCGCCGAACTTGCAGCGGCCGTCGAGCGCGAGCATCTCGGCCCGCGAATACGCCAGCGTAATCGCCGGCTCGAGCAGGGTGTTCGCAGCCGCGGCAATCGCGAGGTCGCACTCGCCCGCCCGGAGAGCCTGACACGCCAGGTGCACGGCGACGAGCGACGACGAGCACGCGCAATCGACGGTGATGCTCGGGCCGTGCCAGCCGAAGCGATGGACATGCGGCCCGACGCCGAGTACCGCCCCGTCCCGGTCGACATGTAGAAATCGATGCCGGCCGGATCGCGGAAGAGGCGGGTCTCGTAGTCCGCGATCCAAAGCCCCACGAACACGCCGGTGTTCGAGCCCTGGAGCCGCGACGGCACCTGCCCCGCGTATTCGAGCGCTTCCCACGTAGTCTCGAGCAGGAGGCGGTGCTGCGGGTCCAGACGCTCGGCTTCGATGGGCGCCATCCCGAAGAACTGAGCATCGAACAGGTCGAGCCCGTTCAAATACCCGCCCCACCGAGAAGCCGTCGAATCGGGTCGCGCGTCTGGCAGACCTGCCCCGTTGCCTTGCAGGAGGCGTCGGCCTGGCGTGATGGCATCCACACCCTCGACGAGGTTGCGCCAGAGCTCGCTCGGCCCGGTCGCCCCGGGAATCGGCAGCCGATCCCGATGATGGCGATGGGCTCAACCGGCGTCGCGAAGTGGGTGTCACCGCTCACAGAAGGTATTGACTATAGTCCGATTGGCCAAGGGCGGCTTCGCTACCGCACCAGCGCTGACACCTCGCGCAGTGGAATACCCGACGTGTCGCTCCGTCCGCGGCTGGAAATCGAAGACGAACCTCGAGGCGAAATGATACCGCAGGCCCAAGCCGCAGGCCCGCGGAGTGGCGCCGGTGAGTGAAGTGGCGCCGGTGAGGGAAGGCGTGCCGCGTAAACGTGAACTGCTGTAACCGCCGTCGGAGGCTGCGGACGAGGTGGCTACGGAATAGGCGTGCCGGTCTCGTTGGTCCCGCTCGTCCAGAGTCCGCCGAGATAGTTCCAGTACATCGAGCGTTCGACGGCGATCGGACGCGTCGACTGCACCACGACGCCGAACCGCTCGCCCGAGCCGAGGCCGACCGTCGACGCATCGACCGTGCGCCGCGAGCGCGCCGGAACAGGCTGCGTCACCTGAATCGGCGGACCCACCGTTCGATAGAAAGTCAGCGTCGCCGTGGCGGCGGCCGACCCTGGATTGGCGAGCAGGACGAAGCTGCTCGCACTGTCGACACCACCGACTTCTCCTTCGGCGAGCGCCCAGCGCGTTCCCAGCGCGCTGACGCCGAGGCTGTTGTGGCCGCCGTACCAGGGCCCCGGCACGCCCGGCCAATACATCGATCGCTCGACGATGATGAATCCGTCGGCCGAGATGGAACACGACACTTCGGCGTCCTCGAGACCTGGCAAGGTATCGACCGGAATGGTCGTCCGACTCGACGCCGCGAGCGTACGCGTTTCGGTCCGGGCAACCCCCGACGGGGTGCTGTACCTCGATCGTCGCGGTCACCGGCGACGCGTTCGGATTGCTGATGAGCACGAACATCTCGAAGAACCCGCCCGTGCTCCCTTCCGCGAGGAACCAGTTCCGCGAGCCGGCGGTGACTCCCGAGGACGCATGGCCCCCCTCCCATGATCCGTTGGCGCCCCGGAAGTACATTGCGCGCTCGACCAGCACCGGCGCGCTCGCAGTGACGGTCGTGGCGAACGATCGAAGCGCGAGCTCGGGAAGCTGGTTCGTCCAGATCGTGAACCGTTGGTTGGCCGCGATCGTGTAGTTGCGGCGGACGACGCCGCCGTCGTCGAGGAGGAAGTCGACGGTGGTCTGAACCGCAGTGGAACCAGGATTGGCGAGCAGCACGAACGTGTCGAAGAAGCCCGCATTCCCTTCGGCAAGAAACCACTGCGTGGCTGGTGCGAGGAGCGCCTTCGCGGTGTGGGCGCCATCAGCGGCACCGAGCCGCCAGCGCATGGTCCGCTCCGCGATGACGCTCGCACTGCTGATCACGACGGCGGCAAACGACGAACCATTCAATTCCGGCACGTCGTCGGCCGAAATCGTGGCGCGCGACTGCGGCATGAGCGTGTAGGTGCGATGGACCGGCTCTCCGCCCTCGCGCAGAAACGCCACCGACGCGGTGGCGGCGGCGCTCGAAACGTTGAGGAGCGCGATCCGGTAGGAAAAGAAACCCGACGCTCCCTCCGCGAAGTAGGTCTGTATCGTGCCGGGCGGGAGCGTATCGGTCGCGGCGCCGGTCACGCTCGCCGAGGGACTGCTTTCACCGGCGGCGTTGAACGCGGTCACCCAGAGGACATAGCGCTGCCCGGTCTGCAGCCCATCCACCGTGAAAGAAGTGATCGACCCCGAAAGAAGGGTGCGAGCCGACGCGGTGCCGCCAGCCTCGGGCCGGAAGTAGACCCTGTAGCCATCGACCGCCCCGGTGCTGGCATCCCAGGCCACGGTAACAAAGCCGGCGAATGCAACTGCCGGCATCAGCACGAGGCTCGACAGAAATGCCAGCCGGACTACCCATCCCGCAGCGGACGAGGACCCATCCCCCCGCGTGGCTCGACTGGCATGCAGCGGACTCTCCTACAGGTTCGTAACTGTGAAGGAGCTGATCGCCCAGCAGTTCGTCGCGGGCGTGCTCAACCTTACCGCACTCCTGAGCAAGAGTCAGACCAGAAGATGACTGTCTGGCCAAAACGCGCAGTTTTGCGATCCCGATTGATGCCGGCCATTACGAAATTGTTCAATGCACGTGCGCTACGCCTGAGCTTTTTACTCTGCCTCGCCAAAAATACACGCTCTTCACAAAGCCGCGGGTGGCCTTGACTCGACCGGTGCCGCAACGCAAGGCTATCCAGCGAGCGGGGCGTCGAGAGGAGCGCGATGAGCCTGAAAGGCATCATTCTGGCGGGGGGAAGCGGGACGCGCCTCTACCCCATTACGCGGGGCATCTGCAAACAACTGGTTCCCGTCTACAACAAGCCGATGATCTATTACCCGCTGGCGACGCTGATGCTGGCGGGCATCCGCGAGATTCTGATCATCACGACGCCCGACGACCAGGCGAGTTTTCAGCGGCTGCTCGGCGACGGCAACGACCTCGGGCTTCGGTTGTCCTATACCGGCCAGCCGCGTCCCGAGGGCCTTGCCCAGGCCTTCATCCTGGGCCGCGAGTTCGTCGGGGACGATCGGGTCGCGCTGGCGCTCGGCGACAACATCTTCTTCGGTCACGGGTTTCCGGACGTCCTGCGGTCCGCCGCGCTGCGCGAGCAGGGTGCGACGGTGTTCGGCTACGCCGTCCGCGATCCGGAGCGCTACGGCGTCGTCGAGTTCGCTGAGGATGGGCGGGCGATCGGCATCGAGGAGAAGCCCGCGCGGCCGCGCTCGTGGCATGCCGTGACCGGGCTCTACTTCTACGACAATCGCGTCCTCGAGATTGCCGCCGGTCTGCGGCCGTCGGCACGAGGCGAGCTGGAAATCACGGACGTGAACCGCGATTACCTCGCGGCCGGAACGCTGGTCGTCGAGCGTCTGGGCCGCGGTGTGGCGTGGCTCGACACCGGAACGCACGAATCGCTGCTGCAGGCCTCGCAGTTCGTGCAGACGATCGAGGAGCGGCAGGGCCTGATGATATGTTGCGTCGAGGAGATCGCCTATCGGATGGGTTATGTCACGGCCGACGATGTGCGCCGGCTGGCCGAACCGATGCGCAAGAATTCGTACGGCGACTACCTGCTTCGGATGATCGATTCGGAACTGAGCGGCGGCTTTTCGTGATCGTCACGCCCACCAGACTTCGAGAGGTGCTCATCGTCGAACCGGTCGTGCACCGTGATGCGCGCGGTTTCTTCGTCGAGACCTACCGCCTCGATCGGTACACCGCCGCGGGCCTGCCGCAATTCGTCCAGGACAATCATTCGCGCTCGCAGAAGGACACGCTCCGCGGGCTGCACTGGCAGGCCGAGCCATTCCCGCAGGCAAAGCTGGTTCGCGTGCTGGCTGGTGAGATCTTCGACGTCGCCGTGGACATCCGGCCCGAGTCGCCGACCTTCGGCCAATGGGTCGGCACGACGCTCTCCGCCGACAACTTCCGGCAGTTGTTCGTCCCGGTCGGATTCGCGCACGGCTTCTGCGTCGTGAGCGAGGTCGCCGACGTCGAGTACAAGTGCTCCGCTCCCTACGATCCGGCTGCCGAGCGCGGCCTGGCGTGGGACGATCCGGAAGTCGGAATCGACTGGCCGACGCAGACGCCGTTCCTGTCCGTCCGCGACCGGTCGCACCAGCCCTTGAGCAGCCTGCGGCGTGTCGTTCATCGGTAGACCGGGGACCAGCCCGGTCCCTATCGTGTGACCCGGTGGTGTCGGATCAGGGAAGCGCTCCGCGGGCTTGCAGGAGTGCCACCAGCTCGTCGACGCACGCCTCGACGGACTTGGACGACGTGTCGAGCACCAGGTCCGCATCCGTCGGTTCCTCGTAGACGCCGGTCACCCCCGGGTATCCCGGGAACTGGCCGGAATCGGCGCGTGCGTAGACGCCGTGCCGATCGCGAGCGCGGCAGACGTCGATCGACGCCGACACGTGGACCAGCAGAAAACGGTCGGTCCCGATCGCGTGACGGGCCTTCTCGCGGACAGCGGCATCCGGCGCCAGGAAGGCGCAGATGCACAGCAGTCCGGTGTCGTTGAGCAGGCGCGCGACGTCCGCCGCGCGCCGCAGGTTCTCCGAGCGATCCTCGGGCGAGAAGCCCAGATCGCGACTGATCGTCTGGCGTATCTGTCGGCCGTCGAGCACGCACACCGCGCGCCCTTCGTCGAACAGACGCCGCTCGAGGTGCGCCGCGATCGTGGACTTCCCAGCGCCCGCCAGTCCCGTCAGCAGCACGGTCATGGGCTGCTGGCGGTATCGGGCCGCACGCTCGCGGGTGGTCACGGTCGTCATGGCGGCCTTGGCGGCGGCCTCGCGCGTGTCGCCTTCCCAGTGGTCGCCCGTCGATTCGAGCGTGGTGCGTCGATCGACGATCATTCCGGCGCCGACCGTGCGATTCGTGAGCCGGTCGATGACGATGAACGAGCCCAGCGAACGGTTGTGCCGGTACGGATCGAAGGCGAGGGGCCGATTCACGGTCACCGTGCACCTGGCGACATCGTTCATCGCGAGCGCGGTGGCCGGCTCGCGGCGCAGGGTGTTCACGTCGACGCGATAATGCAGGGTCGTCATCGTCGCGGTGACGATGTTCGCGGTGTGCTTGAGCAGGTACGACCTGCCCGGGGCCATCGGCTCCTCACCCATCCACACGACCATCGCCTCGAACGTTCGGTCGAGCCGCGGGAGATTGGCCGGATGGACGAGCATGCTGCCCCGGCTCACGTCGATCTCGTCGTCGAGCCGCACGGTGACGGCCATGGGCGGGAACGCCTCGCCCACGTCCCCGTCGTAGGTCACGATCGATTTGACGCGGCTTCGCTGCCCCGACGGCAGCACCATGACTCGATCGCCCGGCCGCAGAACACCCGATGCCACCGTGCCGCAGAAACCCCGGAAGTCGAGGTTCGGCCGGTTGACGTACTGGATCGGCAGTCGGAGATCGATCAGGTTGCGATCCGAGGCAATGTGCACCGTCTCGAGCAGCCGCAGCAGTGTTTCGCCCTGATACCAGGGCATGTGATCGCTCGGCTCGACGATGTTGTCGCCGCGCAGCGCGCTCATCGGCGATGAAGCGCAGATCGCGCATGTCGAGGCGGGCGGCAAACTCCGTGTAGTCGGCGCGAATCTCGTCGAAGCGCGATTCCGACCAGCCGACGAGATCCATCTTGTTCACCGCCACGACGACGTGGCGGATTCCGAGCAACGACACGATGAAGCTGTGACGCCGGGTCTGGCGCTGAACGCCGTGACGGGCATCGATCAGGATGATCGCGAGGTCGCAGTTGGACGCGCCAGTGGCCATGTTGCGCGTGTACTGCTCGTGACCCGGACAGTCGGCGATGATGAACTTGCGCCGGCTCGTCGAAAAGTAGCGATACGCGACGTCGATGGTGATGCCCTGCTCGCGCTCGGCCTTGAGGCCGTCCATGAGCAGTGACAAGTCGATCTCGCCTCCGGTGGTGCCCTTGCGCTCGCTGTCGCGGCGCACCGCGGCGAGCTGATCCTCGTAAATGAGCTGGGTATCGTAGAGGAGACGCCCGATGAGCGTGCTCTTGCCATCGTCGACGCTGCCGGCGGTGAGGAACCGCAGCAGCTCCTTCTTCTCCTGAGACGCCAGGTACGCGTTGATGTCCTGCTTCGAGTGACTGGCTTCCATGCTCGATGTCTGCCTGGGCGTGGGGGTCTTCGGTCTTCTGGCTTCGGGCTTTGGTCCGGTAGCGACTCAGAACTCACTGCTCACAACGACTCAATTCAGAAATACCCTTCCTTCTTCTTCTGCTCCATAGAGCCCGACTCGTCGTGGTCGATCGCACGGCCCTGACGCTCGGAGGTCGTGGCGACGAGCATTTCCTCGATGATCTCGGGCACGGTCACCGCTGGCGACTCGATCGCCCCGGTGAAGGGATAGCAACCCAGCGTGCGGAACCGGACCAGCCGCTGTCGCACCTCCTCGCCTGGCTCGATCGGCAGGCGATCGTCGTCGACCATCACCAGCATGCCGTCACGCTCGACCACCGGCCGGACGGCCGCGAAGTAGAGCGGCACGACGGGAATGCGTTCGAGATGGATGTATTGCCAGACGTCGAGCTCAGTCCAGTTCGAGAGGGGGAATACGCGGATGCTCTCGCCCCGATCGATGCGTCCGTTGTAGAGGTTCCAGAGCTCGGGCCGCTGGTTCTTGGGATCCCACTGATGAGAGCGATCGCGGAACGAATAGACGCGCTCCTTCGCGCGCGACTTCTCCTCGTCGCGCCGCGCGCCGCCGAATGCGGCGTCGAAGCTGCCGGCCGTCAGGGCCTGCAGGAGGCCCTGCGTCTTCATCACATCGGTCCATTTCTTGCTCCCGTGCGTGATCGGATTGAGCGCACGAGCTTCCGGGCTCCGGTTCACGTGAACGATCAGACGCAGGCCGTGCTCCTCGCAGAACCGATCGCGGAAGCCGACCATGTCGCGGAACTTCCAGGTCGTGTCGATGTGAAGCAGCGGAAACGGCAGCCGTCCCGGATGGAAGGCCTTCATGGCGAGGCGCACCATGACCGACGAGTCCTTCCCGATCGAGTAGAGCATCACCGGATTCTCGAACTCGGCGACGACCTCGCGAATGATGTGGATGCTCTCGGCTTCGAGTTGACGGAGATGTGACAGGCTGTACGCGCTCATGAGACCCGGATGACGAACATGCTCATGCCATAATACCCACGCTTCACTCCCGGGGGCCGGCGTTATGACGCGGTCCCGCGCGGCACCGCCTCCACCCGATGCCCTCCTTCCCCGCCCCGCCGTACGGCGGCGTGCTCGTCCGCTCGCTCGTGGATCCGGCCACGCGTGACGCGATCCAGCGTGCTGCGCGCGACCGGCCGCACTGGGCGCTCACCGCATCGCAGGCTGCGAGCGTCGAGCTTCTTCTGTCGGGCGCCTATTCCCCGCTCGCCGGCTTCATGAGCCCCGCCGACGCCAGGTCGTGCGAGGCCACCTGGCGGCTCGAGAACGGGACGCCGTGGCCGGCGCCGGTGACGCTCGACGTCTCCCCCGCAATCGGCGCAGCGCTCGTCGCGGGCGATCGGCTGGTTCTGCGCGATGCGGACGGACGCACGCTGGGGCTTCAACACGTCGACCAGATTGAACATGGCGGCGCGGGCCTCGTCCGCGTGGCGGGCCATCTCGACGGATTACAACTGCCCACCCGCTACGACTTTGCGAATCTGCGCGAGACTCCCGAGCAGATCCGGGCAGCGATGGTGGCGAGAGGCTGGGGCGGTGCGCTCGCCGTTTTCGCGCGCCGGTGGCGCCTGGACATCGACCCGGCACGAGTGTCGGAACTCGCGGCGGCCCTCGACGCCGGCGTCATCGTCTTCGTCGCAGACGACATGCACGGGCCCGCTCATCTCGAGCAGTACCGGCGCATCGATGCGCTTCGCGCGTGGATCGAGAGCGGGCCGGCCGATCGCGGCCGTCTTTGTGTGCTGCCCTGGCCGGACTCGGCCCCTGGGCACCGCCGGACGGTCCTCGAGGGAATCGTTGCCCGCAACTACGGGTGCTCGCATTTCCTCGGGGCGTTGACGGCCGGTCAGCCGGATGAGCGTTTCGCGCGCGAGGCGATCGCGGCGGTCGGCATCAGCGTCGTCGACACAGCACGCCAGCAGAACGGGCCGCGGGGCGTGACGTCAGCGCGTTCGGGCGCCACGATCTTCTTCACCGGGCTTTCCGGCGCCGGTAAGTCGACGATCGCGAACGCGCTCCGGGTTCGCCTCCTCGAGCGCGGCCGCGAGGTGTCGCTCCTCGACGGCGATCTCGTCCGCCAGCACCTTTCGTCGGAGCTGGGGTTCTCGCGCGAGCATCGCGAGTTGAACGTGCGCCGGATTGCGTTCGTCGCGGCCGAAGTCGCTCGACACGGCGGCATCACGATATGCGCGCCGATCGCGCCTTACGAGGCCTTGCGCAACGAGGTCCGCGCGATCGTCGAGGCGTCCGGGGCGTTCGTCCTGGTCTACGTCGACACGCCACTCGAGGTGTGTGAGGCGCGCGATACGAAGGGCCTGTATGCCCGGGCGCGGGCGGGACTGGTCCCGGCTTTTACCGGCGTGTCCGATCCCTATGAAATCCCCACGACCCCCGATCTCACGGTCCACGCCGCGGCAGGCTCGCCAACCGACGCCGTGGACCAGATCCTTGCACTGCTGACTCGGCGACAGCTGCTGTAAGGGTCAGGAGTCATCCCTGCGGTGACTCCTGATCCCTATCACGCGACATTGCTCGGAACTGGGAGTAGACTGCCTACGTCCAAGGTTGTAGACCGTCTCCATCCTGACCTATGCCTGCCCGACCACCGTCCCGATTGGAACTGCTGCAAGGCACCCTCGACCTCTTGATTCTCAGGACGCTGCGAGCGGGTCCCCAGCACGGCTACGGCATCGGCCAGGCGATTCGCTACGCCTCCCGCGAGATCCTCCAGGTCGAAACGGGCTCGCTCTACCCCGCGCTTCACCGGCTCGAGAAGCAAGGCTGGCTGAACTCGGAGTGGGGTCTGACCGAGCACAAACAGCGTGCGAAGTTCTACAGCCTCACGACTGCCGGACGCGCCCAGCTCGAGGCGGAGCGATCGCGCTGGAACACGCTCAGCGAGGCCATCGGGCGTCTCGTCAACGGCGCCGACGCGGAGGTGCTCCCATGAGTCTCTTCGACCGCCGGCGTCGGCGCGAGGACGATCTGGACGATGAGCTGCGCTCACATCTCGCGTTGGCGGCTCGCGATCGCATGGAAGCGGGCGAGACGCCTGCCGGCGCCGAACGGGCCGCCCGGCGCGATCTCGGCAGCATCGCGTTCATCAAGGACTTGACGCGAGAGGTCTGGGGGACGGCGTCGCTCGAGCGGCTCGTGCAGGACATGCGCTATGCCGTGCGTCTCTTACGCCGCAATCCGGGGTTCGCGCTCGTCGCCGTCCTGTCGCTGGCGCTCGGCATCGGGGCGAACACGGCCGCCTTCAGCCTGGCCGATGCGGTGCTCCTGCGTCCGATGCCCGTCGATCGGCCCTCCGAAATCGTCGCGTTGACGAGCCGGGTCGGATCGCGTTCTTTCGAAGGCCTCTCGTACCCGGAGTTTCGCGACGTGAGGGACGCCTCGCGCGCCTTCGACGGTCTGATCGCTTTCCGCACGGCCCGCTTCGTCGTCGCCCGAAGCCACGATCCGGTGCCGCAGCTGCGATTCGGGCTCCTCGTGAGCGACGGCTTCTTCGAGGTGCTCGGCGTTCGGCCCTCGCTCGGACGCGGGTTCACGGCGAGCGAGTCACGCGTGCCGGGCGGTGAGCCTGCCGTGATTCTCAGCTACGAGACGTGGCGGGCCGATTTTGGAGGCCGGGCCGATGTCATCGGCTCGTCGGTCCGCATCAACAGCCTGCCATTCACCATCGTCGGCGTTGCGCCGGAGTCCTTCACCGGCGTGAACCAGTTCATGCGCCACCAGATCTACGTGCCGCTGGCGATGGCCGATCGGTTCGGGGCCACGTCGACCAGCCCCTTCGAGGATCGAACGGCCAGAACGCTGACGGTTCGTGCACGCCTTGCTGACGGTGTCGATGTTACGCGCGCGCAGGCCGAAGCCGACCTCATCGGTCAGCGCCTCGCGGCGTCGTTTCCCGCGACGAACCGCGATCGAAGCTTCCGCGTGCAGAGCGACCTGCGGGCGCGCATCGAGGAAGCGCCGCCCACGATCGTGGTCGCCGGCCTCCTGTTGATTCTCGCCGCGCTCGTGCTCGTCATCGCGTGCGCGAACGTGGCCAACCTGCTGCTCGCCAGGGCCCGCGCGCGATCGCGCGAGGTGGCCGTGAGGCTCGCGATCGGCGCCGGACGGGTGCGTCTCCTGCGGCAGTTGCTGACCGAGAGCCTCGTGCTCGCGTTCGCGGGCGGCGCGGTCGGGATGCTGCTGGCATCCCTGGTGATTCGTGCGCTGGCGGCCTTCCGGCTGCCGACCGACACACCGCTCTCGCTGGTGGTGCGCATCGACGGCCGCGTCCTGGCGTTCACCGTTCTGGCGGCAGCTGGCAGCGCCGTCGTGTTCGGGCTCGCCCCGGCCTGGCGCACGTCGAGCCCGAACGTGGCCCATCTGCTGGTGGCCGGCGATCTGGCGTCGACGTCCGGCCGGGTGCGTTTGTGGGGACGGCACGCGCTCGTTGTCGCCCAGATCGCGCTCTCGCTGGTGCTCCTCGTGGTGACCGGGGCCGCCTTCGACGGCTTCCGCCGCATGATGTTCGACGACCCGGGTCTGAAGGCCGACGATGTGCTGATGATGGAGTTCGATCCGGCGATGATTGGCCGCACGCCCACTGCAGTGGCCGAGTTCTATGGCGTGCTGCTGGATCGGGTGCGGCAACTTCCCACGGTTCGCTCAGCCGCGCTTGCGAGCATCGTTCCGTTCCGCCCGAACTTCCGCGTCACGCCAGTCGTTCCCGAAGGGTTCCAGTTCGCGCGCGACGATCGAAGCGCGCCGATCGCCACGGCGATCGTGAGCGATCGGTACTTCGACACGATGCGGACGCCCATTACCGCGGGTCGCGCGTTCACCTTGGAGGATTCGGAGGATTCGCGCGCGGTTGCGATTGTCAATGGCGCGTTTGCCGAGCGTTACTGGCCGGGGCTCGATCCGATCGGACGCCGCGTGCGGCTTGGCGAAAACGGTCCGTTCGCCGAAGTCGTCGGTGTGGCGAAGACCGGCAAGTACCTGAGTCCGGCCGAAGTCCCTCAGCCCTACTTGTATCTGCCCGCCTCACAACATCCGGAGAGCCGGATGACGCTGCTCGTCGCCACCCGCGGCGAGCCAGTGAGCCTGAGCGCACCGCTTCTCGGACTGGTCCGCTCAATCGACCGCGAGCAGCCGGTCTTCAACCTGCGCGACTTCCGCAGCTTTTTCGCGAACGGCGTCCTCGCCATTCCGCGAGTTCTGCTGCAACTCGTCGTCGCCTCGGGCGCGGTAGGCCTCGTGCTCGCCGTCATTGGACTGTATGGGCTGGTTTCGTATTCGGCGGCGCGACGCACGCGAGAGATCGGCATTCGCCTGGCGATCGGTGCCGGACGGAAAGACATCCTCCGGCTCGTCCTCTCGCACGGGCTCTGGCTGTCGGGTGTCGGCGTCGCGATTGGGGTTCTCGTGAGCCTGCCGCTGTTCGGTCTGCTCTCGGCCGGTCTGGTCGGTCTCGGCAGTCTGAGCCCGCTCACGCTGATCGTCGTTCCCCTCGGCCTCATGGCCGTGACCGTGATCGCGTGCCTCGTGCCCGCGATACGCGCTGCGCGCCTCGACCCGACGACGGCCCTTCGGAATTGAGCGGCCCGGCGGGACAGCCCTTCAGGGCTGTCCGGAAGACGGGGCGGAAGCCCCGTCCCAGCCGGCGGCGTTGCTCGCGGGAAGGATCACGCCGCGG
Organism: Vicinamibacterales bacterium; assembly: GCA_963840865.1. Classification (GTDB taxonomy): domain Bacteria; phylum Acidobacteriota; class Vicinamibacteria; order Vicinamibacterales; family Vicinamibacteraceae; genus CAWJAP01. Next base: position 58,708 of record CAWJAP010000007.1, on the reverse strand, counting down.
CATTCGCCAAGGCCGATCCGCGGACGGCCCTCACGAACGGCGTAGCCGCGCAGCGTCACCTCGTCGCCATCTTCCAGGAAGCGGCGCACTTCGCCTGTCGGCAGACGAACGGGCTCGGTACCGCGCCAGGTGAGCTCGAGCAGACAGCCGCGGCTGTCGGGGGTCGGTCCGGAGACGGTGCCCGACGCCAGCAGGTCGCTCGGCCGCAGGTTGCAGCCGTTGCTGGTGTGATGCGCGAGCAGCTGCGCCTGGTGTCCAGTACAGGTCACGCAGATTGCTGGCGCTCAGCCGCACCGGGGCGGTGCCCGCCTCGCGCATGGCCGCCGTCGTGAGCCACGCCTCGACGCGCAGGTCGAAGGTTCCCGACAGCCGCAGATTCGGGCCGTCGAGATACGGCAGCAGGTCGGGGTCGCCGGACGGCCGAGCCGTCGAGGCGACGCGGTACGGCTCCAGCGCGTCGAGCGTCACGACCCACGGCGAAATGCTCGTGGCGAAGCTCTTCGCGAGAAACGGGCCGAGCGGCTGGTATTCCCACTGCTGCACGTCGCGGGCGGACCAGTCGTTCACGAGGCACACGCCGAACAGGTGATCGTCGGCGCGGTCGATCGGAATCGGCTCGCCGAGCGCATTGCCGGACCCGACGAAGAAACCGACCTCCAGCTCGTAGTCGAGGCGCGCACTCGGCTGCAGCGAGGGTGGCCCGTCGCCACGCTGAACCTGACCCCACGGCCGGCGAATCGGCGTTCCGCTGACGACGATCGACGAGGCTCGCCCGTGATAGCCGATCGGCACGTACTTGTAGTTCGGCAACAGCGGCTGGTCGGGCCGCAGCATCGAGCCCACGTTGGTCGCGTGATGGATGGACGCGTAGAAGTCGGTGAAGTCGCCGATCTCGGCGGGCGCGAGGAGCGTCACCTGCGCCATCGGAACGAGACACGGCTCGAGCTGCTGCCGATGGCTCCGCGCATCGGGGTGATTGCTGCGCAACAGCTCGCTCACGCGCCCGCGCAGCGCGGTCCACGCGGGCCGTCCGAGCGCCATCAACGCGTTGAGCGGCGGCGTCGCGCAGGCCTCGGCCGCCCGCGCGGCACGGCCCGAGAACAGGCCGCGCGCGTGGCAGGCGGCTACGTCGAGCACCATGACGCCAATGGCGATCGCCGACCCGCGGCTCATCGTCGCCCGCGCCGCTGAAGACGCCGAACGGCAGGTTCTGAATCGGGAAATCGGTATCGGCCGCGTTGGCCGACGGCACCCAGCTCAGAGCGTCGGGATTGTGAGTGGCGTCGAGCGTCAAGGCGTCACCGTCCGCGAGGCGCGCCTTCGATGAGCGCCAGCGTCGTCAGATCGTCGACGGGCTCGTCGAACGAGCACGATCCGAAGCTGCGGGCGAAACGAGCGCGCGTGCCGGCAATGGCGTCGGCGCTCAACCAGTGCGCGCGCCATCGGATGCCGTCATCCTTCCACATGAACGCGCCAGGATTGGGTTCCTCCAGGAGCGCCGCGACCGCCGCTTCCGCCTCCGGCTCGGGATGCCGCCGCAGGCAGAGATCGCGCGCGAGGACCGCCGCGAGCAACACGTTCAGAAAGCCGTGCATGGCTGCGCGCGCGCTGTCGTCGGCATACGTGACACGAAAACGCCCGGGCAGCGCATGATGGAGGCCAGCGGTCGCCTTGAAACGGACCCCTTCGCGCGCGCACGCCGAGTAAGAAGCGTGCGACGTCCGTGGCCGGCGGGAACGCGGCTGGCGTGGTGCCACCCATCCGCATCTTCGCGCCGCCGTCGACCGCGGCAATCGCCCGCAGCGTGCTGCCGAGCGCCGGGCCGGGCGCGATCTCGAACCACGTCTCGATCCGGTCCGGCAACTCCCGCGCGAGGGTTCCGACCGCTGCGGCGGTCCCGGCCTTCACCTCGAGGCTCTCGAGTCGCATCCCGGCGGCCTCGCACGTGGCCGCCATCGAGGCGATCGTCGACACGTCGCCCGGCGCGTCAGCGCCGACGAGGACCGACAGCGACCACGGGTGGCCGCTCGTTCACCGGCCCTCGCAAGCCGACGGCCTCGACCAGTTCGGCCAGGCGTGCGGCTGGCACGACGAACCGCCCCAGCATCCACGATTGCGGCCCAGCGAGCGACGCGGCGTAGCCCGCGACCGCATCCGGCATGGCGAGAGCCGCAGGCGGGAACAGTCCCGCATAGTCGATGACGCGATCGAGCAGCAGCCGCGCGCTCGACCTCACGTCGCCGCGACCCACGATTGGTAGTAGTCCTGGTCTTCGACCGCCGAGCGCCTGCCGGCTCACCTGCAACGTGTGGAACGTGTCGACCATCACGGCCAGCTCGTTCGTCTCCTTCTGCCCGAGCGACTGCTCGACGCGGCCCGGGTGCGGCCCGTGCGGCACGCCGTCGGGATGGAGCGTCACCGAGCCGTACTCGATTCCCTTGCGGCTCATGAACTCGGAGCTCGCGTAGTAGAGCACCTCGTCCGACATCACGTTCGAGTGGTTGTACGGCACCGGCACGGCGCGCGGATCGAAGTCGTACGGCCGCGGGCAGAACGAGCAGACCACGAAGTTGTCGCCTTCGAAGGTCTGGTGCGTCGGCGGCGGCAGGTGCAAGCGTCCGACGCGCGGCTCGAAGTCGTGGATGTTGAACGCCCACGGATAGTAGTAGCCGTCCCAGCCGACGACGTCGAACGGATGGTGATCGAGCACGAACTCGGTCAGGCGGTCGTCCTTCTTCACCACCAGCCGGAAGTCGCCGTTCTCGTCGTGGACCTCCAGCTTTTCGGGCCGGCGGATGTCGCGCTCCGAGTAAGGCGCGCTCTCCATCAGTTGGCCGTGCTCGTTGCGATAGCGCTTGGGCGTGCGCACGTAGCCGCGGCTCTCGATGACCAGACAGCGCACCGGCTTCGATGTGAACCGGTAGCGGTGCAGAATGCCGCGGGGAATCACGAGATAGTCGCCCTGGCGCAACGCCAGGTCGCCGAGCTGCGTCTCGAGCACGCCGGCGCCGTCGCTGACGTAGACGACCTCGTCGCCCTGGGCGTTGCGATAGAAATAGTCGTCCTCGGTCGCGGCTGCGCGAAATCGAGCGCCACGTCCTGTTGAACAGCAGCGGAATGCGGTCGGCCGTCATGCTCGGCGATCGCCGGCAGGCTGCGCGGTCTTGAAGTGCCGGTGCCGGAACGCGTGCTCGCCGTCGCTCTGCGCGCGCGACGTTCTTGAGCAGCCTCACGCTGCGCACCTGCGTCGGATGCTGGACGTGATAGAGCAGCGACGATGGCCCGACGAAGCCCTTGTTGCCGATCAGCTCCTCGTAGTACAGCCCGCCCGCCGTCCTTTTCGAAGACGATGTGCCGCTTCGACGGAATCCGCCCGAGCGAATGATAGATGGGCATGGCTACCTCACGCCTGGTTGGCGGGGCTGAAGCCCCGCCCTCCGTTCACTTTCTACTTCCTGCTTCCTTCTACAGATTCCCCCGCTCCGCCTGCTCGCGCTCGATCGCTTCGAACAGCGCCTTGAAATTCCCCTTGCCGAAGCCGCGGCTGCCCTTCCGCTGGATGATCTCGAAGAACAGCGTCGGCCGATCCTCGACCGGCCGGGTGAAGAGCTGCAGCAGATAGCCTTCCTCGTCGCGATCGACGAGGATGCCCAGCGATCGAATCATCTCGACGGCTTCGTCGATCTCGCCCACGCGCGGCGGCAGCTCGTCGTAATAGGTGTCGGGCACGCGAGGAACTCGATGCCGTTGTTCGCGCAGCGTCGAGACCGTGTGCTCGATGTCGGTTGTGAGCAGCGCGATGTGCTGGACGCCGGGGCCGCCGTAGTAGTCGAGATACTCCTGGATCTGGCTCGCGCCGGCGCCGCGGCAGGCTCGTTGATCGGGAACTTGATCGCGTGCGAGCCGTCGGACATGACGATGCTCATGAGCGCGCTGTATTCGGTCGAGATGTCCTTGTCGTCGAAGCTGATATACCGCTTGAATCCGAGCACGCGGCTGTACCAGTCGGCCCAGTCGTCCATCTTGCCGAGCTCGACGTTCCCGACGATGTGATCGACCCTGCAGGATTCCCGCATCCTCGCCGGGAATCGGACGCTCCACGAAGCCGGGAAGAAACGGCCCGGTATAGTCGACCGTCGGTGATGAACGAGTGAATGGTGTCGCCGTACGTCTTGATCGCGCCTGCCGCACCCGTCCGTTCGATCGTCCTCGAGATCGTGCGGCTCGCTCGCCACCTCGGCGCCGCGCCGTACCGCCTCCTCGAACGCCCGGTCGGCATCGTCCACGTGAAACGCGATGTCGAGCACGCCGTCGCCATGGCGCCGCAGGTGATCGGCCGCGGGACCGTCGGCACAGAGGGGCGTCGACAGCAGGAACCGGGTCTTGTTCTGGGTCAGCAGCGTAGGACGCCAGGTCGCGCTGTCCGGTCTCGAGGCCGGCAGTATGCCGCTTGAGAGAACCCGAACGCGCGGCGGTAGAAGATACGCCGCCTGCCGGGCGTTGCCGACGAGGAACTGCACGTGGTGAATGCTCTTCAGCCGCAGCGGATTGTCAGACATCAGCCTCTCGCCCGCAGATCGAGGTGATGATAATTGGGGTCGGGTGCTTTTTCTCCGCTCGATGCACCAATGAGACATAGCACCCGACCCCGGCAAGACGCTAGTGCCCAGCTGGGTAGAGACGTGGGATAATCCGTCGTCCCCAAGCGCCGCGACCTCACATGATTGCACTCGGAGATGTGCTGGGCGCAGCCCGAATCCTCGTCGTCGATGACGAGCCGGGCAACGTCCGGATGTTCACGCGGCTCCTGACCAACGCCGGGTGCCGGCAGGTGGCCGGCGTCACCGACCCTCGCGACACTATCACTCGTCTCGCCGAAGTCCGGCCCGATCTCATCATCCTCGACCTGCACATGCCCCACATGGACGGCTTCGAGGTGATGCAGGGCATCCGGCCGCTGCTCGCCGCCGAACGCTATCTGCCGGTGCTCATCGTCACGGCGGACGATTCCCCCACGGTGAAGCAGCGCGCGCTCGCGATGGGCGCGCGCGACTTCCTCGCCAAGCCGTTCGACAGCGTCGAGGCGCTCTTGCGCATCCGCAATCTGCTGGTGACGCGCCAGCTCTACGCGCAGCTCGAGCGCGAGCAGCAGCAGCTCGAACAGGCCGTCTTCGACCGGACCAAGGCGCTGCACAGCACCCACCTGGAAATCGTGGAACGCCTCGCCCGCGCGGCCGAGTATCGTGACGACAACACCGGCGAGCACACGCGCCGCGTGGGGCGGCTCGCCGGCCTCCTTGCCCGGACCGTCGGGCTGTCGGATGCAGATGCCCGGACCATCGAGCGGGCGGCGGCGCTTCACGACGTCGGCAAGGTGGGCGTCCCCGATGCCATCCTGCTCAAGCCCGCCTCGCTCTCGCCGGGCGAGTTCGACATCATCAAGACGCACGCGGTGATGGGCGCGAAGATCCTGTCGGGCAGCCGCGTGCCCCTGCTCCGCATGGCCGAGGAGATCGCCTTCACGCACCACGAGCGCTGGGACGGCCGCGGCTATCCGACCGGGCGGGTCGGCGAAGGGATTCCTCTCGCCGGCCGCATCGTCGCGCTGGCCGACGCCTTCGACGCCATGACGCACGACCGTCCCTATCAGCGCGGAATCGCTCGCGAGGAGGCCCTCGAGGTGGTCCGCGGCGAGCGCAGCCGGCACTTCGACCCGCAGGTCGTCGACGCCTTCGTCGAATCGTTCGAGACCTACGCGGAATCGCTGGCGGCGACGGGCGACGAGCGCGCGCGGGCGCACGGATGATTGCACCCGATTGGCGCCTGCGGGCGCTCGTTGCCGGAGCGCTCGCCCTCGTGGCGATTGTTCTGGTTGGCGGCTTCGCTCGGGACCAGGGAGCCGGCGCCGAAGCGGTCTCGCTGTTCGGGCAGCCCCTCGTCGCCGCCGCGCCCGCGCCCGACCAGCAGCCCGCGCTCGCGGCCAATCTCGCCGCCGCTCAGAAGACGCTCGATGCCCATCCTGACGACCCCGAGGCGGCCATCTGGGTCGGGCGGCGACTCGCCTACCTGGGGCGTTATCGCGAGGCCATCGTCGTCTTCTCGAAGGGAATCGAGCGGTTTCCCGACGATGCGCGGTTCCTGCGGCATCGCGGGCACCGCCTCATCACGACGCGGCAGTTCGAAAAGGCCGAGAACGATCTCGCTCGCGCGTCCGCGCTCGTGCAAGGCAAGCCCGACGTCGTCGAGCCAGACGGCCAGCCCAACGCGCGCAACCTGCCGAGGAGCACGCTCCAGTTCAACATCTGGTACCACCTCGGACTTGCCCGCTATCTTCGAGGCGATTTCGAGCCCGCGCTGCGCGCCTACCGTGAGTGCCTGAAGGTTTCGACGAACGACGATGCGCGCGTGGCGACGTCGCATTGGCTCTACATGACGCTGCGCCGCCTCGGACGAAATGCGGAGGCCACAAGCGTCCTCGATGCCATCGGACCGAAGTTGGACGTCGTGGAGAACGCCTCGTACCAGCGCCTCCTCGCGATGTACAAGGGCCAGCTCGCACCGGAGGCGTTGCTCGAACAATCCGCGGCTGGGCTCGATTGGACGACCGTCGCCTACGGCGTCGGCAACTGGCACTACTACAACCACCGGCAGTCCGACGCCGAGGCGGTGTGGCGCACGATCCTGCACGGCCCGCACTGGGCGGCGTTCGGCAGCATCGCGGCCGAAGCCGACTTGCACCGGCTCCAGCGCGTCACCCGCTAGCCGGGATTCACTTGGTTGGTCTGTGCCACTCAGGTGGCACAGGGCATCACTCGCCCTTCAGTCGAAGGCGTCGACCGCTGCTGCCTCCCGGTGGACGATTGGCGCCAGCTCCGACAGCAGCTGGTTCGAGAACGCTTCGGCGCTCTCCTCTGTCAGGTGGGACCCGTCGATGGTCCGAGGATCCTCCGGCACCGGCGCGACGACCGGCACGCCGAGCGCGGCGCCGAGCGCGAACGCCCGGGCCCGAGAGCTGTCCGGCGACGGCACCAGGCAGAAAATCAGGCGGCTCCCCCGCCGATCGAGATCGGCTTTGAACGCGTGCGCCCGCTCGACGACCGGTCGCGGTAGCTGGATGGCGTCGGGCTCCGGTGCAAGCGGCAGCGGTCCGCTCCCGTCGAATCTCGTGCCGACCGCCCACGTCCCGTCGATCGCCGATCGATGGATCACGAACTCCCGCTTGGCCGCCAGGAGGTCGGGCCAATGCGGCACCACCCGATGGAGGTAGCGCCGGACGAGATGTGCCGTCGCGCCCTCGAATCGAAGCTTCATGGCATCGAACCAGCCGTCGTCCAGGACGCGCTTTGCCCAGGGGCTCGATTCGATCGTGAAGAAGTTGTCCACGTTGACCACGACGACCTTGGGCCGCAAGTCGTGGCGATCGATGAGTGCCTGGGGGAAGCCGTACGCCTCGTCGTGCCCGAAGCCGAGGACGTAGTACCTCAGACCCATCGGAATGAACGTCGTCCGCAGCGCCCGGTCGTCGAGCGCGAACATCAGCCGGGAGTTGCCGAGGAACAGCACGTCGGCTTCGGCGAGCCGGCGCCGCGCGCGTCCATCGAGGCCGTGGTAGAGGACGTGATGATCCAGGTGCCCGCCGCGGTCGTGAGCGAGGTAGGTCGTGCGCTCGGACGCCGGAACCTCCGCCGTCGCGATATCCATCGCGGGCTTCCCTGACAGCCACCACAGGCCCGACATGACCGCCAGAACGAGGGCTGCGGTCGCGAGCGCGAGCCAGAACGGCCACCACGCTCGCCGGCGGCGTGACGTGTTCACGAAGGGAAACCTGCGCCAGGATCGCGACCTCGGGACCCGGCCGGCGACTTCAGAACTGGAAGTAGATGAAATCGGCCGTGGATCCATAAGAAGTCGCAATGGCGGCGAGCATCGCTCCGGCGAGCAGGGCCCTGGCGGGCACGTTCAGCGGCCGGCAGACGCCGCGCTCGACCAGCCAGGTCCAGAGGTGCATCAGGACGACGGGGACGAGGAAGAGCAGGCCGGCGGCGATCGAGCCCGGCAGCGGCGCGACGCGTACGTCGAGCAGGTTTTCGATGAACTGCCAGGCACCGGACAGCGACTCGCTGCGGAAGACGATCCACGTGACCATCACGAGGGCTTGCACCACGAGGAACCAGCCGAGCCGCAGGATTCGTGAATTCCGGCGGCGATCGTCCCGTTGGAGTCCCAGGAGCCGTTCGATGGCCAGAGCGGCGCCGTGCAAGGCGCCCCAGACGACGAAGGTCCAGGCGGCCCCGTGCCAGAGGCCGCCCAGCAGCATGACGAGCAGCAGATTCCGATAAGTCAGAAGGCGCGAGCCCCGGTTGCCGCCCAGCGGAACGTAGAGGTAGTCGCGCAGCCAGCGCGACAGCGTGATGTGCCAGCGCTCCCAGAAGTTCTTGAACGACGCCGCGATGAATGGCGCGTTGAAGTTGATCGGCAGGCGGTAGCCGAGCATGTAGGCGAGGCCACGGGCGATGTTCGAATAGCCCGCGAAGTCGCAGAAGATCTGCCCCGCGAACATCGCCGAGAGCGCGAGCAGCAGCGCAGAGTTCGCCGCGTCGGTGTACCCCGTATGCCAGTGCGCATCCACGTGAGCGGCCAGATTGTCGGCGCACACGGTCTTGAGGAAGTATCCGCTGACGATGAGGAACGCACCTTCGCCCAGCACGATCGCGCGGGGATGGCGGATGCGCGGCATCTGCGGCAGGAACTCGGCCGCGCGCACAATCGGACCCGCCACGAGCTGCGGGAAGAACACGATGAACAGCAGGAACGGGCGGTATTTCCGGATCGGTTCCAGGATGCCCCGATACACGTCGATCGTGTAGCTCATCGACTGAAACGTGTAGAAGCTGATGCCCATGGGCAGGAGAATGCCTGCCGCGAACCGGGCGAACGGCTCGCCTGGTTTCCCGAAGAGTCCGACGACGTTCTCGCCGACGAATCCGGCGTACTTGAAGAACGCCAGCAAGCCCAGGTTCATGCCCAGCGAGACCACGAGCACCGTCCGGCGCGCCGCCCTGCTCGTCGCAATCGGTTTGTCGGCTCCAGGTCCGCCGAGCAGCAGGCCGGCGACATAGTCAACCGTCGAGCTCAGGACCAGAATCCCGAGGAATGCGGGGATGTGCCAGGCGTAGAAGACCAGACTGGCCCCGAGAAGCAGGGCCACGTATCCGGGTTCGGTCTTCTTCCGGCCGATCAGGAGACGGCCGGCCATGACGACGATGAAAAGAGTGAGGAAACCGTAAGAGACGAAGTTCATGCGGTCGGCGAGACTCCAGCATCCTGCCATATCGGCTCCTCGCCTGGCGATACGGCGGTCTCCGACGGAGTGCCCATTGTTGAGAGGTGAAGGAGCACCGACTACAATCTGCGCATCCTGTTGCCGCTGCGACACTCCCCCTTGCCGCATCGCTCGACGCCGGTGACGACCGCGCGCGGCGAGCAGCCGGTGTCAGACCCGACCGTCTGCGGGCCAGGCGTCGGCAGCGACCGGCCCGTGGCTCGGCGCCAATGGCTGGTGCTTGCCGCCCTCGCCCTGCTCATGTGGGGCACGCTCGGCATCCCTGAAGCGTGGGCTCAGAGCCGGGCCGAGTGGCGTGGGTTCTGGGTCGACACGTTCAACACCCGCATCAGCACACCCGAAGACACGGCGGCCGTCGTCGAGCGTGCCCAGCAGGCACGTGTGAACGTCCTCTTGGTGCAGGTTCGCCGCCGCGGAGATGCCTGGTATCTCGATTCGCGCGAACCGCTGCCCGAGACCGTCGCGATTGCGTCAGGCTTCGATCCGTTGCGCGACCTCGTCGCCCGCGCCCATGACGCCGGCTTGCAGGTTCATGCGTTCGTCGTCGTTGGCGCCGTCTGGAATCTGACGACGCTGCCCTCCAGCCCCACGCATGTCTTCAATCAGCACGGATTCACGCCGGCCGGCCCGCAGGCGGGCCGTGCGAACTGGTTGACGCGAACCCTGGTCGCCGACGGCGGCGCGATCTCGTTTGGCGGCTTCCGATTCGGCAGCGACTTCTGGCTCGACTTCGGTCATCCCGAGGCGGCGGCGTACACGGTCGACGTGCTGCGGCATCTCGTCTCGCATTACGAGGTGGATGGGCTCCACCTCGATCGGATTCGAGTACCCCGAATTCGGCGAGGGCGGGCTCGACGTGAGCACCGGTGCGGACGTCGGCTACAACGACGTCAGTCTCGAGCGGTTCAGGCGGCGTTACGGGCTCGGCGCCGCCGCCATGCCCTCGCCGTCGGACGCGGCCTGGTCCGACTGGAGACGCGAGCAGGTGACCGCCCTGGTCCGTCGGCTGTATCTCGAGATTGCCGCCATCAAGCCGCGCGTCGTCCTGTCGGCGGCCGTCATCGCGTTCGGCGATGCGCCGGGTAGCGAGGGCGCCTGGCCGGCGACCGAGGCTTACTGGCGCGTGTTCCAGGATTGGCGTGCGTGGACCGAAGAAGGCATCGTGGACCTGGTGGTGCCGATGGTGTACAGGACGGAGCACACCTCCGCGGGCGCGGAGACGTTTTCGCGCTGGGTGGCGTGGACGCACGGCCATCAGTACCGAGCGCCACGCCGCAATTGGCCTCGGCGCGTATCTGAACTCGATCGAAGGCACGCTGCGCCAGGTCCGGCGTGCACTCGAACCGGCCCAGGGCGCCCCGGGCGGCGCCGTGCTTTTCTCGTTCGGCGCGCACAATGCGCCGGTGTCGGTGAACCCGCTCGCCGGCTCGCACGACACGCCATATCGCTCGTTCGAAGACGTCGCCGCGAGTTTGACAACGGGACGGACGACCTCCGGACAATCAGTCGATGTCCCGAACCAGCGCGCCCGTGTTTCGCGATGTCGTTCCCGTGCCGGAGATGCCGTGGAAAACGCGGGCAGATAGAGGGCACGTGAAAGGGCTGGTGACCTCCGTCACCGGCGCGATCGACGGCGCGGTGATCGCGCTCGAGTCCGAGGACGGCCGTGTGCGCGTGACGGCAGGACGATCGGACGGCAACGGCTTCTTCGGTCGCGTCGGCATGGCGCCCGGCAGCTACCGCGTGGTCGTGACGCCGCTCGGCGAGGGCTCGTTCCGGAGCGCCTGCACGGTGACCGTCTCGGCGGGCTCCGTCGCATCCATCGAGCTGCGCATCGATTCGTCGCCGGCGATCGCGACGTGTGCACTGACGGGTTCGCCGGCCAGAGCCACGCGGCGCCTCTGACGCCGCTCGAATCGCCGTGCGCCGCCCGCACCAGCCGGGTGTCGACCCGATCGGAGAACACCCAGTCCTTCCACAGCAACGGGACGCGCTCGTAGAGCCGCGCGATGTTCGACATGCCACCGCCCAGGACGATGACGTGCGGATCGAGCACGTTGATCACGCTGGCCAGGCCTCGCGCCAGGCGATCCTCGTAACGCGCGAGTGTCTCCTCTGCGTCCGGATCACCCTTGGCGGCACGCGCGGCGATCTCGTGGGACGAGAGCGCCGTCCCGGTGCGGCGCGCATGCTCGCGCTCGAACCCGGGACCAGAGAGGAACGTTTCGAGGCAGCCGGTCCGGCCGCAGTAGCAGGCCGGGCCGGGCCACTCGCCGTCGCGCGGCCACGGCAGCATGTTGTGGCCCCATTCCCCGGCAATCGCGTTGGGCCCCGAGCAGAGCTGCTGACGAACCACCACGCCCCCGCCCGTTCCTGTCCCGATGATCACGCCGAAAACGGTCGCGGCTCCGGCCGCCGCGCCGTCCGACGCCTCCGAGAGCGCGAAGCAGTCGGCATCGTTGGCGACGAGGACCGGCCGCCGGAGACGGTCAACAAGATCGGCATCGAAGCGCCGCCCGATCAGCCAGGTCGAGTTCGCGTTCTTGATCAGGCCGGTCGCCGGCGACACTGAGCCGGGCATGCCGACCCCTACCCGGCACGCGGCTCCGACTTCCTGCTCGAGGCGAGCCACGAGATCGACGATCGCCTCGAGCGTTGCTTCGTAGTCGCCTCGCGGCGTCGGCACGCGGGCTCGCGCGCGGCACGTGCCCGACGCGTCGATGACGATGCCCTCGATTTTCGTGCCACCCAGATCGATACCGATGCGGAGGGACATGTTCTGTTGGAGCGCGTGTGAATGCGGTCGCGAATCCGATACGAATTCGGGAGGCGGGGGCTTCCGCCTGGTAAAGCCACGGCGGACCACCGTCGCCTCAGAGGTGGTCAGCCCTGGTATCTGAACGTGGCGCTGCCCGCCATCTAATACGCCAGCAACTCCCTGAGCGCCGGCAGCACGCGTGACCGCGGCGAGAACACCTCTTCGAGCGCCTTGCTGAACGGCACCGGCGTATCGAGCGCGCCGAGCCGCGTGACCGGCGCATCGAGCCATTCGAACGCTCGCGAGCCAATGGTCGCCGCCACTTCCCCGCCGAAGCCGCCGCCGGCGGCGCTTCGTGCAGCACCAGGCGCGCCCGGTCTTGCTTCACCGACTCGAGCACCATTTCGGTATCCCACGGCAGCAGGCTGCGCAGGTCGATCACCTCGATCTCGCGTCCTTCCGCCGCCAGTGCCGTCGCAGCCTCGAGCGCCCAGTGCACGCCGACACCATAGGTCACGACGGTGGCGTCGCGTCCGGCGCGTGCGATTCGTCGCCCGGCCGATCGGTACGGTTGTGAAGCCTTCGGCGACCGGGCCGCGAGTCGAGCGATACAGGAACTTGTGCTCGAGATACAGCACGGGATTGCCGTCCTCGAACGCCGCGAGCAGCAGGCCCTTGGCATCGGCCGGCGTCGCCGGTGCGACCACCTTGAGGCCGGCCACGCTGCGTGAACCACGCCTCGACGTTCTGCGAGTGGAACGGACCGGCGCCGGTGCCGCCGCCGATCGGCACACGCATGACGACCGGCACGCCGGCGCCCCAGCGGTAGTGCGTCTTCGCGAGGTTGTTGACGATCTGGTTGAAGCCGCACGAGATGAAGTCGCCGAACTGCATCTCGACCATCGGCGCGGAAGCCCTCGAGCGCGAGCCCGAGCGCCGCGCCGATGGCGCCGGATTCGATGATGGGCGTGTTGCGCACGCGCGCCTTGCCGAACTCCTCGACGAGGCCTTCGGTGACCTTGAACACGCCGCCGTACTCGGCGATGTCCTGCCCGAGCAGGATCGACCGTTCGGGTCCGCGCGCATCGCCTCGCGCAGGCCATCGGTGATGGCGTCGAGGTAGCGCATCTCGCGCGTCCGACCCGTCGGCGTCGTCGGCGTCGCAAACGGCCGCGGCGGTCGCGTAGACGTCCGCCAGCTCGCCTCCGACGCGTCGGACTCGGGATCGGGCGCCGCCACGGCCTCGTCCACGAGCCGGTCGATCTCCGTCTTCATCTCCTGCCGCAGCGCCTCGCGCTCTGGCGCCGACACCGCGCCGCGCATCGTCGAGCAGGCGCTCGAAGCGCAGACAGCGGATCCTTCGCGCCGCCCACTCCTCGAAGAGCGCTTCGGGCACGTAGTCGGTGCCCGACGCCTCCTCGTGGCCGCGCATGCGGAACGTCTCGAACTCGATCAGCGTCGGGCCCTCGCCCGGCGCGGGCCCGCGCCGGCGGCCTCGCGGATCGCGTCGAACCACCGCCAGCAGGTCGTTGCCGTCGCACGACCACGCCCGGCATGCCGTAGCCGACGCCGCGATCGGCGAGATGCGCGCAGGCGTACTGCTCGCGAGACGGGCGTCGAGAGTCCGTATTGATTGTTCTCGATGATGAACACCACCGGCAGCTTCCAGACCGCGGCGAGGTTCAGCGCCTCGTGGAAGTCGCCTTCGCTCGTCGCCGCCGTCGCCGGTGAACGCGGCGGCCACGCGCGACTCGCCGCGCAGCTGAAACGCCAGCGCCAGGCCGTCGGCCACCGGCAGCATCGCGCCGAGATGGCTGATCATCCCGACGATGCCGTGATCGAGCGACGCCGAAATGAAACGTGCGATCGCGGCCCTTCGTGAACCCGCCGGCCTTGCCGAGCAGCTGCCGGAACAGCACTGCGCGAGGTCGAGGCCGCGGCCCGGTGAACACGCCGAGGTTGCGGTGCATGCGGCAGGATGACGTCGTCGCGGCTGGAGCGCGGCGTCGACGCCGACGGCAATCGCCTCCTGCCCGATGCCCGAGAACCACTTCGACAGCTTGCCCTGCCGCAGCAGGCGCAGCATCTTCTCTTCGATGAGCCGCGGCAGCAGCAGCGCGCGGTACAGTTCACGGAGCGCTTCGGCCGAGGGCAAGCTCGTCGCTACCCTGGCAGCGGCGAAGGGGCCTTTGCGAGTCCCTGACTGGCACGTTGACTCATGGGCTCATTATCTGCCCGTAGTCTGTAGCCCGGAGCGATTGACGTTGCGGGCCGGGTTGCTCTTTCAGCAGTATGACGTCGGAAACGCACCCGACCTCAACGTGCTCGAGTCCCATGCCCCGCTTCAAACTGACGCTCGAATACAACGGCACGCGCTACAGCGGCTGGCAGATCCAGAAGAACGCGCGCACCGTTCAGGGCGAGCTCGCTCGCGCCGTCCGCGAAGTCACGGGCCGCGACAAGCTTCGAGATCTACGGCTCGGGCCGCACCGATGCCGGCGTCCATGCGCTCGCCCAGGTCGCGCACCTCGACATCGCCACGGCGCTGCCGTCCGTCGGCGCTCCTCGCCGCGGCTCAACGACGAGCTGCCCGCCGACATCAACGTGCTGCGCGTCGAGACCGGCGTCACACCGCTTCCACGCCCGCCACGGCGCCACGGCGCGCAGCTACGTCTATCAGATCGCGCGCCGGCGCACGGCGTTCGCCAAGCCGTTCGTCTGGTGGGTGCGCGAGCCGCTCGACGTCGCGCGCATGCGGCGCGGCGGCCGACGCTTCATCGCGGGCTTCGCACGACTTCGCGTCGTTCACGGATGACGACCCGGACGAGAAATCGACGACAGTGCAGGTGACCCGGCTCGACGTGGACGAGGACGGCGCTCTCATCGCTCATTCGCATCGTCGGCTCGCATTTTCTCTGGAAGATGGTCCGGCGCATCGTGGGCGTCCTGGTCGCGGTCGGGCGCGGCGAGCTGTCGCCCGAGGAGGCCGGTGCGCTCCTGGGGTCGCGGTCCGACGCTGCCCGCGCAGGCTGACTGCGCCGGCGTCGGGCCTGTTCCTCGAGTCGGTCGCTATGGCGGCCGGTCCCGGCCAGGGATCGCGGTCCGCGTCCCGATTCGACTGAGAGAATCGAGCATGGTCCCACCAGTCCCGGGCCCCCCGCAGGCCCTTCCGGACGGCGCGACCGGCATCGTCATCTTCGACGGGCTGTGTCACTTCTGCGATCGCTCGGTGCAGTTCATCCTCGCGCACGATCGGCGCGGCGTGCTTCGCTTTGCGCCGTCGCAGATCGTCGCCGCTCGGCCCCTGCTGGCGCGCTGCGACCTGCCGCGCCGCGCCCGGCACGATCGTCTGATCGATGCCGACGGATGCTGGACGCGCTCGACCGCCACGCTCCGCATTGCGCGCACGCTGGGGCTTGCCGTGGTCGCTGGTCGCCGTGCTACTCTGGCTGCCCGCGCGCACTGCGCGACCCGTTCTACGCTGTTCATCGCGCAGCGGCGGCTGCAATGGTTCGGCCGCCGCGACGCCTGCCGCATTCCCACCGCCGAGAGCGTGCAGCGATTCTTACCTGACGTCGCGCCCGCCGCACGTTTCAGCACCCGTCGCACCTGTCCTGCGCATGCGAACGCTCGTGTGTCTCGCGTCAGCTACTTCAAAGGCGTCGACTTCCTGCGCGAGTGCCACGCCGCAAGGCGCCGCGCGTCATCCTCGTCGTGCGCGAAAAGGTCCGCGACGAGCCATGGCCGATCGACTGCATCGACGAGCATCGTCACCGTCCCCAATCAGGTGACCGCCGAAATCGTTCGTCGAGGCGGTGAGCGCCATCGCGCGGACCGCAGCGGATCGACGTCCTCGTGGCGCTCGAGGAGTACGACGTCATGCACGCGGCGGTCGTCCGCGAGCACCTGCGGCTCGCCGGGATGGGCACGACGACGGCGCGGCTGTTTCGCGACAAGCTCGGCATGCGCGTCAAGGCGCAGGAGGCGGGTATTACGGTCCCCGACTTCGTCCACGTGCTGAACGAAGACGAGCTGCGCTTCTACATGCGCGCACGTCCCGCCGCCGTGGGTGCTCAAGCCGCGGTCGGACGTCTCGGCGGTCGGCATCCAGAAGATCGATCGCGCAGAGCTGGTCTGGCAGGCGATCGCCGCGCTCGACCAGCGTCCGGCGCTCAACGAGCGATCGTCGTACTACCTGCTCGAGCGCTACGTTCCCGGCGACGTCTTTCACGTGGACGCGCTGGTCGAGCAGCGGCGAGGTGCTCTTTGCGGGCGTGCATCGCTACTGGCGGCCGCCGATGGACGTGGCGCACCAGCGGCGGCGTCTTCGTGACCACCACCGTCGAGCGCGGCATCGACCGATGAGCGCGCGCTGCTCGCGATGAACCAGGCGCCATCCTGCGGCGCTCGGCTTCGTGCGCGGCGCCACGCACGCCGAGTTCATCCGCGAAGCGCCATCGGCGAGTTCCACTTCCTGGAGATCGCCGCGCGCGTCGGCGGCGCGTTCATCGCGGATACGCTCGAAGCGGCGAGCGGGCATGAACCTCTGGCGCGAGTGGGCGCGCCTCGAGCTCTCGACGCCGGATCAGCCGCTACGAGCTCCCGCCCGCGCGCGACGACTACGCCGGGTTGTCGCTCTCGCTGGCGCGCCAGGAGTGGCCCGACACGTCAGCGGCTTCACCGAGCCCGAGATCGTCCAGCGCCTTCGCAAGCGTCACCATGTCGGCCTGATCGTTCGCTCCGCCGACTACGCGCGGGTGCAGGATCTGCTCGGCAGCACAGCGCCCGCATCCAGGACGAGTTCCTCGCCGTGCTTCCGCCGCGGGATTCGATTCCGCAATAGATCACCAGTCTTCGGTCTTCAGTCTTCGGTCTACGGTCGTTGTCCTTTGGCGGGGGGGGAAACCCCGCCTCTTGGTGGAAAACGGGCAAAAGGAGGGCGGGCTTCAGCCCCGCCGCAGGCCCTGAGCGAAGTCGAGCGCACAAGGCCTGAAGACTGAAGACCGACGACCGAAGACTGACAATCACCGCTTCACGTGCGGCGCGACGTGATGACGCTCGAGCGCGGCGCGCTATCTCTGGCCGCCAAAGAGTAGACTATCGAACCGATTGCCAAGGGAGTCTCTCGATGAAGGAACGTCCGGACCATCACGACGCCGAGCTCGCACTGAAGGTGTACGACCTGCGCCGCGAGCCGGTGATGCGCGACGCGCGCAATGCCATCAACTTCACGTTCTGGCCCAAGTCGTTCGACGACATCGCCGCGGTGATGAAGGCCGACCATCCGCTCAACAGCGCGTGGCGCCAGACGTCGACCTACTGGGAGATGGTCTACGCGATGCCGCGACACGGCATCGTGAACCCGGACTACTGGGTCGAGAGCAACGGCGAGGGCTTCTTCCTGTTCGCCAAGGTCGCCCCGTACCTGGCCGAAGTGCGGGCCCATTCCTCGCCTTCGGCCTTTCGCAATGTCGAATGGCTGGCCACGCAGACCGAGGAGGGGCGGACCCGTTTTGCGGTGATCAGCGAGCGCGTGCGCAAACTGACGGCCTCTCGCTGACCGCGCGTCCGTGCACCCATGTACGGGCAGGGCCGTGTAATTGCGTGCAGAAACGTAACTGGATTCCGGTGTGGCCGAACCTCCGGCTCCTGAACTTTCGAGTGTATTGATTGAGCCTTCGCGCAGGCCGTATAGTCGGGGTGTGCGTGTGTTGTTTCGATCTCGAATCCTTCCTTCCATTCTTCTTCTGCCCTTCACGCTCATCGCCGCCTGCAGCGACCGCAGCTCGCCAGCCGCCCCTTCGCCGTCCGCGTTCGTGGCCCGGCCCTCCGGTTCATGGAACGGTCAAACCGCTATCGGGACCTGCTCCGGCGACACGCTCGCGACCGGGGTGGCCGCGGAGGTGTGCCTCAGCGTGGGCGCGCTGCCGATCACTGCACGGTTCGAGCAGTCGGGCGACTCGATTACCGGTGTGGTCAACTACCAGGGTGTGCCGTCCACGGTCGCCGGCACCATCACTGGCCGGATTGTCCGGCTCGAGGGTGGATTCGGTGAACCGCAGGCGCCCCGGTTCGAGATTCGCAACTGGCGCACCGAGTTCGTCGACGCCGACGAGATGTCGGGCACGTTCACACTCGACGTCACCGTCGCGCGTGAGGGCGCGCCGACCACGGCGTCCATGACGATCCTGGTCTCGAGGCTTCGCCGCTCGGGCGCGTCGTAGACGGCAATGTCCATCGTCGCCGCCGTGATGGCGGCGCCGCGCGCGCCAATCGAGGTGCGCGAGTTCCCTCGTCCCGATCTGCCACCGGGCGGCGCCCTGCTTCACACGCGAGTTCTCGGAAGTCTGCGGCACCGACGTCCATCTGTGGCGCGGCCGGCTGGCGGGCGTGCCGTATCCGATCATCCCCGGGCACGTCGCCATGGGAACGCTCGAGCGAGGTCAGCGGCCCGCTCCATGCGCTCGACGGCGCGACTGCTGCGCGACGGCGACCGCGTCGCGTTCTTCGACGTGCATCGGACGTGCGGGCGTTGCCATGCCTGTACGGTGGCCACGAACGCCCACGAAGTGTCCGGCGAGGCGCGTGTACGGCATCACGGATTCGGCGGCCGAGGGTCTGTTCGGCGGCTGGGCGCAGGCGATTTATCTCGAGCCCGGCGTGTCGATCGCGCATCTTCCCGACGCGGTCAGCGCTGACGCTTACATCGGTGGCGGATGCGGCCTGTTGACGGCCGTCCACGTCATCGAGCGCGCGGCATTCGCCCGGGAGACCGGGTGCTCGTCCAGGGTGTCGGCGCCGTGGGCCTGAGCACCATCGCCCTGGCCAAGATCGCGGGCGCGTCGTGGGTTGGCGCGATTGGTGACCCCGCCGAGCGCCGAACGCTGGCGACTGCGATGGGCGCCGACCGCTTCTCCCGCTCGAGGGCTCGCCAGACGCCGAGCGCCGGGCGAAGGTGCTCGCCGCGACAGCGGAGCGAGGTCCGGACATCGTCATCGAGGCGGCTGGCTCCGCCCGCGCGGTCGAGGAAGGGTTCGAGCTCGTTCGCGACGGCGGCGTCTACGTCATCGCCGGCCACTACACCGACGTTGGACCGAGTGTCGTCAACGCCCACCGCGCACATCAACCGCAAGCATCTGGACGTGAGGGGGTGCTGGGGCAGCGAAGCCCGGCACTTCCTGCTGGCGCATGACGCTGCTGGCCGCGCCATGCGGCCCGCGTGCCGTGGGCGTCGCATTGGGGACGCGACGTTCGGCCTGGACGGCCTGAACAGGCGCCGCCGAAGCGGGCCGAAGCGCTCGAATTCTCGAAGGCCCTCGTCCGCCCAAACAGCTGAGCTGTCCGGTGTACCGGTGGCCGCGGAGCCCGGTTTCGGCCGTTGGACCGCCCTGTCCGAATATGGGACCGGGCGTTCCACCGACGCACAGACCGGCGTCAACCATCGCTGCGAGATTGCACCGTCAAATACCGTGGAAACAGTGTGTTCGCTCAGCGTGGCCGTCTGGCACGGCCTTTGGTTATCGGTAGGCGAACATGGTCGATATCGCTCGCCCGGAATCGGTGATCCGGAAGAAGAAGCTCAAGCGCATCGCCTTCGGCGTGGCGGGGCTTTTGGCGATCGCACTGATTGACGGTGTTCGTCTCGAGGCTCAGCCCGCCGCACCCTCCGTTGAGAGGGCACCGTCTGGCCCGACATGGTCGAACGCGGCCCAATGGTCCGCCACGTCCGCGGGACCGGCACGCTCGTGCCGGAGGATATCCGGTGGATCCCTGCGACGACGGCGGGGCGCGTCGAGAAGATTGTGCTCCGATCGGGCGCCGAGGTTAAGCCCGATTCCGTCATCGTCGAACTGAGCAACCCTGAGCTCGAACAGCACCGTTGTCGAAGCCCGGCTCCAGCTCGAATCGGCGAACTGGCGCAGCTCACCAACCGCCGCGCCGAGCTCGAAAGCGCACTGCTGACGCAGCGCGCCGCCGCCGCCAATGTCGAATCCGAGGCGCGCCAGGCGCAGATGCGTGCCGAGGCCGACGCGGCTCCTGCTCAAGGAAGGTCTGATCGATGCGCTCAACGCGAAGATCAACCAGGCCAAGGCCGAGGATCTCGCCAACCGCACCGCCATCGAGCACAAGCGGCTCGAGGTCGCCGAGCAGACACTGAAGTCGCAGCTTGCCGTGCAGGAAGCGGAGGTGAAGCGGCTCCGCACGACCTTCGAGCTGCGGCGGCAGGAGCTCGACAAGCTGAAGGTGCGCGCGGGCATCAACGGCGTGCTGCAGGTGGTGCCGGTCGAAGTCGGCGCGCAGATGGCTGCCGGCGCAGAACGTCGCCCGCGTCGCCGACCCCACTCACCTGAAAGCCGAGCTCCGCATCCCGGAAACACAGACCAGGGACGTCGAGATCGGCCAGATCGCCCCGAAATCGACACGCGCAACGGCGTTGTTCAGGGCAAGGTTTCGCGAATCGACGCCGCCGCGACCAACGGCACGGTCACGGTCGACGTAGTCCCTCGTTGGCGAGCTCCCGCGCGGCGCCCGTCCCGACCTCACGGTCGACGGCACGGTCGAAGCTCGAGCGGCTGGCGAACGTCATCTTCGTCGGCCGGCCGGCGTTCGGGCAGGAAAACAGCACGATCACCCTGTTCAAGGTGATGGATGGCTGCGCGTGCCTCAGATGGACTGCGAAGCCTACCGCACCAGGTCAAGTTCGGGCGCGGCGCCGTCAGCGTGATCGAGGTCGTCGAGGGGTTGAAGCCCGGGGATCAGGTCGTCTTGTCGGACATGTCCCCTGGGATGCGCACGACCGGGTGAACCTCAATTGAGGTGCAGCCGTAAGTAGTCCTCTGACGAGCGCACGCCCGGTCAGGGGACCCTCGGCGGCGCGCGCGGAGTTTACCGCTGCGCTGGAGTCAACCGGGCGGGCCCGGTCTTCGTCTATTCGTCGTTCACAGTTTTCCGTCCGTTGGCCGTCGCAACTCACATCGGAACGTCCATGCGCGATCAGGCCGCGTGCTCATCAAGCTGGATGCGCTGAAGAAGGTCTTCTACACCGATGAGGTCGAAACCCACGCGCTGGCGGGGATTCACCTCGAGATCGAGAAGGGCGAATACGTCGCCATCTCCGGACCATCGGGGTGCGGCAAGTCGACCCTGCTCTCGATTCTCGGGCCTCCTCGACACGCCGACCGAAGGCAAGTACTGGCTGAACGCCCGGCCGGTCGAGCAGCTCTCGCTCTCCGAGCGCGCGCGCACGCGCAACCGCGAAATCGGGTTCATCTTCCAGAGTTTCAACCTGATTGGCGACCTGACGGTGTTCGAGAACGTCGAGCTGCCGCTCACCTACCGCGGCATGCGCGCCTCCGAGCGCAGGCAGCGGTGCAACGCGGCGCTCGAGCGGGTGGGCATGGCGCACCGCGCCAAGCACCTCCCCAGCCAGCTCTCGGGCGGTCAGCAGCAGCGCGTCGCGGTCGCGCGGGCCGTGGTCGGCGAGCCCCTCATCCTGCTGGCCGACGAGCCCACGGGAAACCTCGACTCGAAGAACGGCGAGATGGTGATGGAGTTGATGCGCGAGCTGCACCGCGGCGGCGCCACCATCTGCATGGTGACCCACGATCCGCGCTACGCCGCGCACGCCGATCGCAGCGTGCACCTCTTCGACGGCCGCGTCGTCGACGAGAACGTGGAAGTCGGCGCGTAGAAGGGCGCCGAGCGGCGCGCTCGGGCGGCGAGGCCGCTCCCTCGGCAGGAGGGCGGGGCTTCAGCCTCGCCTTCGTGCTACCCATCGGGCCAGCGAGCCGCGGGCCCGAGCCAGGACGGGAGCGACATGCGGACGCTGTTCGCGGATCTTCGCTTCGGGCTGCGATTGCTGGTGCGCAGCCCGTCCTTCTCGCTCCTCGCCATTGCCTCTCTTGCCCTGGGCATCGGCGCGACGACGGCGATCTTCAGCGTCATCTACGCGCTGTGCTGACGCCGCTCCCGGTCAGGGAGCCAGGCCGTCTCGCAGCCATTTACACGAGCGACTTCAGCGGCCCGCCGCTCGGTTCGTCCTCGTATCCCGACGCGGAAGATTTCGCCGCGGGCGCGCCCGGGCTCGAAGGCATCGCGGCCTCGACGCTGCAGCCGCTGACGTTGACCAGGCGTGGCGTCGCGGAACGCGTTGTCGGCGAGCTCGTCGAGCCCGAACTACTTCGACGTGCTGGGCGTGCGGCGCAGCCGCTGGCCGCGTGTTCTCGGCCGCCGAAGCTTCGCAACCCGACAAAGCCGGCATCGTCGTGCTCAGCCACCGATTCTGGATGCGCCGCCTGGGCGGCGATCCATCGGTTGTCGGCAGCGCGTTCGTCCTGAACGGTCAGCCCTTGACGATCGTGGGTGTGGCGGCTCCCACCTACCCCGGGCTTCTGCGGGGGATCGTCAACGACTTCTTCGTCCCGATCACGGCGGAGAAGCGATTCAATCCGCAGGCCACGCGGATGACGTCGCGGGGCAGCCGCGGGCTGATGCTCGTTGGCCGCCTGCGTCCGACTGCCTCGATCGAACAGGTCCACGCGCAGCTGGCGGTGGTCGCGGGACAGCTGCAGGCCGAGTATCCCGAGGCGTGGACGGACGTGCAGAACAAGAGACGCCGCGTGACCGTGCTGCCGGAGAGCGCCTTGCGCATCCCCTTCCGGATGGGCGATTCGGTCTCGACGTTCCTCGCCGTGCTGCTCGCCACGGTCGGCGCTCGTGCTGCTCGTCGCCTGTGCGAACGTCGCCGGCCTGCTCGTCGCCCACGGTGCGGTCGCGGCGCCACGAGATGGCGGTTCGGTTGTCGTTGGGCGCCGGGCGCGCGCGGCTGGTCCGACAGCTCCTCGCCGAGTCGAGCGCGCTCGCCCTGCTCTCGGGTCTCGCCGGCATCCTGATCGCCGGCTGGACGTTGGCATGGCTCACGAGCGTCAGGCCGCCGGTGCCGATTCCGCTCGCGATCGAGGCGCCGCTCGTCGTGGCCGGTGCTCCTGTTCGCCGCGGCGCTCGCCATCGCGACGGGGTCTCGTCTTCGGGTTGGCGCCGGCGCTGTCGTCCACGCGCGTGCCGGTCATTGCCGCGCTCCAACGGCAGCTCGTGACGGTGGGCCGCGCGCGCCAGCTCACGTTGCGCAATCTGCTGGTCGTGACCCAGGTCGCGCTCTCCCTGTTGCTGTTGGTCGTGAGCGGCCTGTTCGTTCGAAGCCTTCAGAGGCCTGCCGGCATCGACACTGGCTACGACACTCGGAACGTTGTCGTGGCCAACGTCGATGCCTCGATGCTCGTCGGGCGTGACACCGAGCGCGGGCAGGTGCTGCTTCAGTCGATTCTCGAACGGCTTCGGGCTATTCCGGGCGTGACCAATGCCTCGGTCGCCCAGGTGGTGCCGCTCTCGATGGAAGGCGGCCGCCGCAGCATGCGGCCCGAGGGCTACACCCCACGCGAAGGCGAGGACATGGAGGTCCCCTACAACATCGTGTCCGCCGGGCTACCTCGATACGGTTGGCATCCGGCTCACCCGCGGGCGCGACTTCGCGGATGCGGATCGCGCCGGCGGCGAGCCGGTGATCATCGTGAGCGAGGGCTACCTCGCCAAGTACTTGCCCGGTCAGGACCCGCTGACCCGGCGCGTCAGCGTCAGTGGACCCGACGGTCCGTGGCTGCGGGTCGTTGGTGTCGTCGTCGAACACCAAGTACTTGTCGCTCGCCGATGAGGCGCGCCCGATCATCTTCATGCCGTTCGCTGCAGCACTATCGCGCCGACGTCACGCTTCACGTCAAGGGCCCGCTCGGCGGCGACCTCGGGTCCTCGGTCCGGCAGGCCATCGGCGCGGCCGCACCGGGATTGCCGGTTCTGAACCTCGTCGACGCTCGAGGAGCGGACCAGTCTCTCGCGGCTGCCCCAGCGCATCGCGGTGTCACCTGCTCGGGAGCCTCGGTACGCTCGCTCTGGTCCTCGCGGGGATGGGACTCTATGGCGTGCTGGCGCAGCTGGTCGTGCAGCGGACGCGCGAGATCGGCATCCGCGTGGCGCTCGGCGCGACACGGCGGTCGGTCACCAGGCTGATCGTGGCCGCAGGGCGCGGGCCTCGTGGCGGTGGGCGCGGGCCTCGGCCTGGCGGCGGCACTGGCCGCGACGAGGTTACTGGCAGGGTTCCTGCACGGCGTGAGCACGCTCGATCCGCTGGCATTCGGCGGCGCATGGCTGGTCATCGGCCTTGCGGCGGGGCTGGCGATGCTGCTCCCGGTGCGTCGGGCGCTCGCCATCGAGCCCGCGGCCGCGTTGCGATATGAGTGAAGATGGCGGCCCATGATTGGTGAGTTTTGAGTTGGTGAGTTGTGAGTGGGCTACGGGCTGCGGGCTACAGGGGCTGACAAGAGCTCGTGACTGGCTCGTAGAGATCGAACCGACGTCGTAGGTCTGGACTGAAATTCAATGGTCGGATTTGAATTGTTCCGGTCAGGCGGCACAGGGTTTCTGTCCTGCCTCCCGGAGCGTCCCTGTCCTCGATAACTAGGCCTTGAGATCGCGATGGCTTCTACCGATACGCTGATTCCTCCACGAACCGACGCCGGCGACGATCGCGCTGGACGAGGCGGCTATGCGCTCGCTCCACGGCTCCTCGTCGCCGACGACCAGCCGGACGTCCTCGAGGCTCTTCGATTGCTGCTCAAGGCCGAGGGCTATCACATCGAGACGGCTGCGTCGCCAGCCGGCATTCTGGCGGCGATCGATGACAAGGAATACGACGTCCTGCTGATGGACCTCAACTATGCGCGGGACACGACGTCGGGCCAGGAAGGGCTCGACCTCCTGCACACCATCCGCAACGTCGATCCGACCCTGCCCGTCGTCGTGATGACCGCCTGGGGCAGCGTCGAGATCGCGGTCGAAGCGATGCGGCGGGGCGCCCGCGATTTCGTGCAGAAGCCCTGGGACAACGCGCGGCTCCTGGCGATTGTGCGGACGCAGGCCGAGCTGAGCCGGGCGCTGCGCCGCGGACAGCGCCTCGAGGCCGAGAACCTGATGCTGCGCGGCGAAGGACAGCCGCACATCATCGCCGATTCTCCCGCCATGCAGCCGGTGCTGCAGATGGTCGCCCGCGTCGGGCCGTCCGACGCGAACGTCCTCATCTCGGGCGAGAACGGCACGGGCAAGGGCCTCGTCGCGCGGGCGCTCCACACCGTGTCGGCCCGCAGCCAGCGCCCGATGGTCACGGTCAACGCCGGTGGCGTCTCTGAGGGCGTGTTCGAGAGCGAGCTCTTCGGCCACGTGAAGGGCGCGTTTACCGACGCCAAGTCGGATCGCGTCGGCCGTTTCGAGCTCGCCGACGGCGGGACGCTCTTCCTCGATGAGATTGCGAACGTCCCGCTCAGTCAGCAGAACAAGCTGCTGCGCGTGCTGGAGACCGGCGAGTTCGAGCGTCTCGGCTCGTCGCGAACGCGCCGTGTGAACGTGCGGCTCGTCTCGGCGACGAATGCCGACCTGCACGAGGAAGTCGCGGCCGGACGCTTCCGTCAGGATCTGCTCTTCCGCATCAACACCATCGAGGTCCGCGTGCCGGCGCTGCAGGGAGCGGCGCGAGGATCTGCCCGCGCTCGCCAATCACTTCCTCCAGATGCGCGCGCGGCATTACCGCAAGAAGCTGACCGGCTTCGACCCCCATGCGATGCAGGCGCTGCTCGAGCATGCGTGGCCGGGCAACGTGCGCGAGCTCGATCACGCCATCGAGCGTGCCGTGCTGATGGCACAGGGAACGACCGTGCGCGCCGGCGATCTCGGCCTGCGTCCGACGCGCGAGAACGCCGCTCGGCTCGAGGACATGAGTCTCGAAGACGTCGAATGCTTCCTCATCAAGAAGGCCATGAGCCGCTATGATGGCAACGTGAGCCAGGCCGCGCGCGGCCTCGGCCTCAGCCGGAGCGCGCTCTATCGACGGCTGCAGCGTTACGGTCTTTGAAAGGAATCAAAGGGATCAACGAATCAGGGAAACGAGGGATCGAGTCAACGTTGCCGAAACTGCTGTCTGTCAACAACCACAGTCGGCAGAATCGGCAGCATCGAGAGCGCGCCCTCGACATTGACGGGAGTCTCTGCACGGCAGCCATCTTGCCTTCCTGGAGGCATGCGCAACCTGGAAGCAGAACCGCAAACCTACGCCATCCTGGAGCGTGCTTCGAGGTCTACAAGGAGCTGGGCGCAGGTTCTCTCGGGATGTGTATCAGGAATGTCTCTCGCGGGAGTTCGCGGCCCGCGGCGTTCCTGCCCACCCCTTCCCCATTCTCCAGGTGTTCTACGAGGGCGAGCCGATTGCCCGATCGTTTCGTCCGGACTTCGTGTGCTTCGGCGCAGGTGCTTCGCTTGCTTCGTTGATCCATGTCGCTCAAGCCGCCGCGCCTGACCCATGATCAGCGCGTGGTGCTGCTGGCGCTTGCCGCGGCAGCCCCGGGCACGGTCATTTCGCTCGTCATCCTCTGGACGGGAGCCTATTCCGACCGGCTTCGCTGGACGCTGACCGTTCTCATCGTCGGATGCCTCCTCGGGTTCGTCTCCGCGATGCGAACCCGCGTGGTCCTGCCTCTCCAAACCCTGTCCAATCTGCTGTCCGCGTTGCGCGAGGGCGACTTTTCGATTCGCGCGAAAGGCTCGCGCCGGACCGATCCTCTGAACGAAGTCACCATCGAAGTCAACGCCCTCGCCGAGATGTTGCGCGGCCAGCGTCTCGACGCGCTCGAGGCGACGGCGCTGCTGCGCAAGGTCATGGTGGAGATCGACGTCGCAGTCTTCACCTTCGACGAGCGGAAGCGCCTGCAACTCGTCAACCGCGCCGGCGAGCGCCTGCTCGGCGCGCCGGCAGAGCGGCTGCTCGATCGCACCGCCGAAGAGATCGAGCTGGGCCAGTGGCTGAAGGCGGAGTCGCCGCGCATCAGCGCGATTCCGCTCCCGGGTGGCAGCGGCCGATGGGAGATTCGGCACTCCACGTTCCGCCAGCATGGACTGCCGCATCACCTCCTGGTGCTCTCGGACGTCAGCAAGCCGCTTCGCGACGAGGAGCGCCAGGCCTGGCAGCGCCTGATTCGCGTGCTGGGGCACGAATTGAACAACTCCCTCGCTCCCATCAAGTCGATTGCGGGCAGCCTGAGCAGCCTGCTCCGGCGCAAGCCGCCGCCGGTCGACTGGCAGGACGACGTGGAGCGCGGCCTTACGGTCATCTCGACCCGGGCCGAGGCGTTGAGCCGGTTCATGAGCGCCTATGCGCGCCTCGCACGGCTGCCCGCGCCGAAGCTGGCGCCGGTCGACATCGGCACCTGTATCGGCCGCGTCGTGCGGCTCGAGACCCGCATGGCCGTCACCATGGAGCCGGGTCCGTCGATCGACGTGCAGGCCGACAGCGACCAACTCGAGCAACTGTTCATCAATTTGATCAAGAACGCCGTCGACGCGGCGTCAGAGACAGGCGGCGAGGTGACCGTCGGCTGGCGGCGGCTGGTCGGCCTCGCCTCGTTCGTGGAGATTCACATCGACGACGAAGGACCCGGACTGGCGAACACAGGCAACCTGTTCGTCCCGTTCTTCACGACCAAGCCAGCCGGGTCCGGCATCGGCCTGGTGCTCTGCCGGCAGATTGCCGAAGCGCATGGCGGGTCGCTCACGCTCGCCAACCGCCGCGACTCCCGAGGCGTCCGCGCCACGCTGCGTCTACCCGCCTGAGCGCGTGTGACGAAGTTGGCCGCGACGCGTTCCGCGGAGTAGCATGAGGCGTCGCGGACCTGCGGCCTTTGGACCTGCGGACCTTTGGACCCTGGAGCTGCGGACCGGCGACCCTTTGGACCTGCGGGACCTCGGACCGACACTCTTTCACGCTCTTATGCATCCCTGGCACGATATCTACGTCGACGATCACATCATCGGCGCCGCGTTCCCCGTCGTCATCGAAGTCCCGATGGGGAGCAAGAACAAGTACGAGCTCGACAAGGACTCGGGCCTGCTGCGGCTGGATCGCGTCTTGTACAGCGCGGTCTACTATCCCGCCAACTACGGCTTCATCCCGCGGACGTTCTGCGACGATGGCGACCCGCTCGACGCGCTGGTGCTGTGCCAGGAACCCGTGCACCCGCTGACCGTGCTCGACGCCAAGGCCATCGGCGTCATGCGGATGCGCGACGAGAAAGGAATCGACGACAAGATCCTCGCCGTGAGCGTCCACGATCCCGCTTTCGTGGACTACTCGAGCCACACGCAGCTTCCCGCGCACGCCCTCCGCGAGATTCGGCGGTTCTTCCAGGACTACAAGATGCTCGAGAACAAGCAGGTGGTCGTCGAAGAGTTCATGGGGCCCGAAGATGCCGTGCGTATCCTCGAAGAGGCGCTCGACCTCTACCGGCAGCTCAGACGCGGGGAGATTGATCGGCGGAAGAAGTGAAGCCGTGTGTCGTGAATGGTAAGTCTTGAAAGCCTTGGGCCCTGAGCCCCCTGAGCCCTGAGCCTTGAGCCCCGAGCCTTCCTTTCGCACGATCATCGAGCCGTTCCGCATCAAGTCGGTCGAAGCGATCCGGTTCACGACGCGCGCGGAGCGTGAAGCGAAGCTCGCACAGGCTGGTTGGAACGTCTTCCTGCTGAACGCAGACGATGTGCTCATCGATCTGCTGACCGATTCGGGGACGGGTGCGATGTCCTCGGCGCAGTGGGGCGCCCTGCTCCAGGGCGACGAGTCGTACGCCGGCAGCCGATCTTTCTTCCGCTTCCGCGACGCGGTCGCGGCGCTCACCGGCTACCGGCACATCATTCCGACGCACCAGGGGCGCGCGGCCGAGCGCATCCTGTTCCATACCGCGGTCCGACGCGGCGACATCGTCCCGAACAACAATCACTTCGATACGACGCGCGCGAACATCGAAGCCGAAGGCGCCGAAGCCCGCGATCTCGTCATCCCCGAAGGACGTATTCCTTCGGCCCTGCATCCGTTCAAGGGGAACATCGACCTCGATGCGCTCGAGCGGCTGCTCACCGAGGCCGGCGACCGCGTGCCGCTGGTGATGGTGACGGTGACGAACAATTCGGGTGGCGGCCAGCCGGTGTCGCTCGAGAACCTGCGGGGCGTGCGGCGACTCTGCGATCGGTTCGGGAAGCCGTTCATCCTCGACGCGTGCCGCTTCGCCGAGAACGCCTGGTTCATCCGGGAGCGCGAATCGGGCCAGGCCGGCCGGCCGCCTCTTGACGTCGCCCGCGAGATGTTCTCGCTCGCCGACGGCTGCACGATGTCGGCCAAGAAAGACGGACTCGCCAACATCGGCGGCTTCCTGGCGTTGAACCGGGACGACTGGGTCGAGGATGCCCGGAATCTCCTCATCTTGACCGAGGGCTTTCCCACCTACGGCGGTCTTGCCGGGTACGATCTCGAGGCGATCGCACGCGGGCTCGAAGAGGTAGTCGACGAGGACTACCTGCGCTACCGCATCCGGTCCATCGAGTACCTGGCCGACGAGCTCGTCGGCGCAGGGGTCCCGATGATCAGGCCGCCGGGCGGCCACGCCATTTATCTCGATGCGCGCGCCTTGCTCCCGCATGTCCCGCCGCTCGCGTACCCGGGCATTTCGCTGGCGAACGCGCTCTACATCGAGGGGGGCGTTCGTGGGGTCGAGATCGGGACCGTAATGTTCGGGCTTTCGTCTGACGGCGCCGAGGCGCCTGCTCCCATGGATCTCGTGCGTCTCGCGATTCCACGGCGGGTCTACACGCAGTCCCACATCGACTACGTGGCCGAAGTCGTGCTCGCCGTGTCGAAACGGCGCGCCGGGCTTCCCGGCTATCGCATCGTCTCGGCGCCGCGGGTGCTCCGGCACTTCACCGCGCGGTTCGCTCCGAATCCAACCTGAGCCCTGAACGCACGCCGAGGGATCCAGCGCACGATGGCGCTGGGTATAGGATCAAGCCGGCCAATGACTCAGCCGCCCGGACCGCCACTGCTCTTCGACGGCTATCCGCTCTGGTTCAATCTCACCGCGGCCGTGGTGTTCGTCCTGGCTGCGGCGTACCTGATCGCTCAGATAGTGGTGAGGGTGACGCGCCTCGGGGCGCGCGCGCTCGTCGGTCACGACCCGGTAGCCAGCTCGGATGCAGGCCTGGCGCCTTCTCTCCGGCTCCTCCGGTCGGCGGTGTTCGTGCTCGTCGTTGCGGTCCTGCTGTTTCCGGCGCTCGAGCTGGCGGGCGTCGAGACGAGCTTCGGGCTGAACCCGGAGGCGCTCGGCCGCTGGCTGCTCGAGTCGGGCCTCCGTATCGCGCTCGTCCTGCTCGTGAGCTGGTTGGTCCTGCGGATTGTCGGAATGGGGGTGCTGCGGCTCGAGGCGGAAGTCGGCCAGGCCGGAAGTCCCGACGCGCTGGAGCGGGCCAAGCGCGCGCGCACGCTGGGGACCCTCGTCAAGAACACGGTCGGGACGATGGTCACCGTCATCGCGCTGCTGATGATCCTGCGTGAGCTCAACCTCGACATCACACCAATCCTGACCGGTGCGGGCATCGTCGGCCTCGCCGTCGGCTTCGGCGCGCAGACGCTCGTCAAGGACGTCATCAGCGGCTTCTTCCTGATCCTCGAGAATCAGGTGCGAGTCGGCGACATTGCCTCGATCAACGGCACGAACGGGCTGGTCGAAGCGATCACCCTGCGCACCGTCGTCCTGCGCGACGGTTCGGGCGCGGTGCACGTCTTTCCGAACGGCGCCATCTCGACGCTGTCGAACATGACGAAGGATTTCTCGTACTACATGATCGATACGGCCATCGGCTGGGACGAGGATCCCGATCGGGTGACTGTCCTCCTGAAGGACGTGGGCGTCGCCGTGCGCCAGGATCCGAGATTCGGGCCGTTCATCCTCGACGATCTCGAGGTGTTCGGCGTCGATTCGTTCACCGACAGCCAGGTGGTCATCAAGATGCGGGTCAAGACCGTCCCTCAGAAACAATGGGACGTAGGGCGCGAGCTTCGCCGGCGCATCGCGAAGCGGTTCGGCGAAGAAGGCGTTGTGCTGCCAAACCGTCCGGTCACCTTCCGCATCGAACCGACGCGCGCAGTCGTCGACCACGCTTCCAGCGAGCCGGCAACGGCCGAACCGAGGACGTGAGACGTGATCCTGCGCTCGGTTCGAGCTCTTGGACTGCTGATATGCACAATCCGTCCGTCCCCGAGACGTTGGAGGGGTGGAGCCTGCTCCACCAGGCATTTCGCGTCGACTGGCGGGCCGTCAAGGCCCTGTCGTCCGCCGCCCGAGGCGAGATTGGCCGCGAGGCGGGCGTGCTCTTTCGCTCGTCGGCCGCATCGGCCACCGACGCCTCCGATGGGCACAGCATCCTCGTGCAACTGCTCGGCCACAAGGCCGATCTGTTGATCATCCATGCCCGGCGCAACTTCGACGAGCTGAGTCAGGCGCAGCTCGAATTCGCACACACGCGGCTGGCCGATCATCTCGAGCCGGCAATGTCGTATCTCTCGATCGTCGAGCTCGGGATGTACGAGATGACCGCGAAGCTCCATGGCGATCTCGCCGCGCGAGGCCTCGAGCCGGCGTCCGATGCGTTCGAGCAGGCGTTCGACGAGGAGATGGCGGCGCAGGCGCGACGAGTGGCGAGCCGCCTGTGGCCAGTGCTGCCGAAGCGCCGGCACGTGAGCTTCTATCCGATGAACAAGAGGCGCGGCGAACACCGGAACTGGTACCTCGAACGCTTCGAGGATCGGGCCGCGATGATGCGGGAGCACGGGATGATCGGCCGCCACTATTCGGGGAAGGTCAACCAGATCATCTCCGGTTCCATGGGGCTGGACGACTGGGAGTGGGGGGTCGACCTCTTCGCCGACGATCCGCTGGTCTTCAAGAAACTGATCACCGAGATGCGGTTCGATCGCGCCAGCGCGGAGTTCGCCGAGTTCGGTCCGTTCTACGTCGGCCTTCAGTTCGGATCCGAGGACCTTGTGACGCTGCTCGTAGGCCGAACACCCCAATGGCGTGAACCCGCACCATGAAAAAACTGTGCGGCCCGCAGAGTAAGAACGCCATAGCGACGCCGGCCGGTGCGTGGACCGAGGCGCACAATTCTCCGGGTGCGGCGGCGACCGGGCCGCGCTGGGCGGTGGCCGAAGGCGAAGCGGGCGGCGAGACGGGGGTGCAGACCTACGTGCTGGTCGCCAACACTGCTAGTAGCCGGCCGCCGCCGGTCCAGCCTTTTCGCCGCGGGCTTCCTTGACGATCTTCACGCCGGCGCTCGCGCCGATGCGAGTCGCGCCCGCCGCCTGCATCGCCCTCAGCTGTTCGTAGTCGCGCACGCCGCCGGCGGCTTTGACCCCCATCTCGGGTCCCACCACCCGGCGCATCAGCTCGACGTCGGCGACCGTCGCGCCGCTCTTCGCAAAGCCGGTGGAGGTCTTGACGTAGTCGGCGCCGGCCGCCTTGGCGAGCGTGCAGGCCGACACTTTTTCCTCGTCGGTCAGCAGCGCCGCTTCGATGATGACCTTGCTCAGGACGCCGGCCTCGTGACAGCTCTGCGCGACGCCCTCGATGTCGCGTTCCACGGTCCGGAGATCGCCCGACTTGAGCGCACCGATGTTGAGGACCATGTCGACTTCGGTGGCCCCATCGAAGATCACGCGGCGTGCCTCGTATTGCTTCGTGTCGGGCGTGGTTGCGCCCAGCGGGAAGCCGACGACCGAGCAGACACCGACCCGCGTTCCGCGCAGCGCCCGGGCGGCGCTCGAGACCCACGTCGGGTTGACGCAGACGGTCGCGAACCCGAAGTCGGCCGCCTCGCGGCAGAGCGCGAGAATCTCGTCGGCCGTGGCATCGGGCTTGAGCAGCGTGTGATCGATGAGCGTGGCCACTTCGCCGGGCGGGCCGCCCGCCGCGTGGAGGCCGAGGCGCGAGGCGCCGGCCTCGAGCACGCCTCGGACCCGGGCCGGGCAGCAGTCCAACAGAAGGCCGTGGCAGCCGCAGTGAGCCGGCGCGCCGGCACCTGCCAGTTGCGCCAGCACCTCCGCGGTAATGCGCTCGACGAGCTGGGCGACGTCGCCCGCCGTCATCGTCATCGGTTCCACCCTTCCTCGATCGCGCGGATCCGCGCCAGCCGGCGGATGTAGCGCGGTTCGGTCATCGGCGTCGACAGCCAGGTGTCGACAATGGCCATGGCCTCGTCGGTCGACAGCAGCGTCGCGCCGAGCGTCAGGACGTTGGCCCCGTTGTGCTCGCGCGCGTAGCGAGCCAGGGTCGGCGTCGTGCACATCGCGGCACGGACTCCCTTGACCTTGTTGGCCGCGATGGCCGAGCCCAGGCCAGCGCCGTCGATGACGATGGCGCCGTCGACCTCGCCGCGCGAGACGGCCAGGGCGGCGGCTGCGGCAATGTCGGGATAGTCCACGGGGTCGCGGCCGGCCGGCCCGCTCTCCACCACCGACAGCCCGCGGCCCCGGAGCATGGCGACGAGCGCCGCGCGCAGGGCCACCCCGGTGTGGTCGCTGGCGACCGCCAGGCGAGCGATCGGCGACGGGGGCGCGTCGGCGGATACGTCGCGCCCATCGAGTCGGACGATCGTGATCCGCTTGTCGCGCAGGGTGTCGAGGGCCAGCGGCGTGACATGCCCGCCGGGCGCGATCTCCACCGACGACCCGGGCTCCAGGACGCGCGCGTCGGACTCCGTAATGATGTCGAACCGCTTCATGTTACCCTTCGGCCCGTTTGTGTCGAGCACGAGCGCGCGCGCCGTCCTGCCCAGCGCAAGTGCGCTCGGGCCTCAGGGGTGTTGCCCGGCTCATGTCCCAGACGTCGCTCCGACCGCTCATCACCGCCGACGCCATCGCCACGCGCATCCGCCAGCTCGCGAAGGAGATCGACGCCGACTATCCCAGCGACGATCCCGTGCATCTCATCTGCGTGCTCAAGGGCGGCTTCGTCTTCCTGGCCGACCTCGTCCGTGCGATGCGCTCGCGCGTCACCCTCGACTTCATTGCCGTCTCCAGCTACGAGAAGGGGACGACGAGTTCGGGCGAGGTGCGCTTCCTCAAGGACCTCGACGTGGCCCTCGAGGGCAAGGACGTCATTATCGTCGAAGACATCGTCGACACCGGCCTCACCCTGAACTACCTGCAGGGGATCCTCCGGGCGCGCGGGCCCCGCAGCCTCCGCACCGCGTGCCTCTTGAGCAAGCCGTCGCGACGCAAAATCGACGTGCCCGTGGACTACATCGGCTTCACCATCGACGATCTGTTCGTCGTCGGCTACGGCCTCGACTTCGCCGGCAAGTACCGCAGCCTGCCCGACATCGTGGTGCTCGAGGGCTGAAGGAGCGAGGACCTCAAGTCTTCGGTCTTCGGTCTTCGGTCTTCAGTCTTCGGTCGGCGGTCCCCTTCCCTCACCTTCCCACCGCGGCGCGAACCTTCGCCGCGGCCGCCTGCGCTTCCCGAATGATTTCGGTCTCACTCAGAGACAAGACTTTCCGATCGCGCATCAGCACTCGCCCGTTCACGATCGTCGTCATCACATCGTCGCCGTGCGCGACGTAGACGAGATGCGAAATCGGGTCGTAGAGCGGCGTCTGGCGCGCACCGCGGGTCGAGACGAGAATGAGGTCGGCGGCCTTGCCCACTTCGAGCGATCCGATCCTCCGGTCCAGACCGAGCGCCTTCGCGCCGCCTCGCGTCGCCAGTTCGAGCACTTCCGACGCCGGAAGCACGCGCGGGTCGTTGTGCTGCAGCTTGTGCAGGAGCGCCGCGAATCGCATCGCCTCGAACATGTCGAGGTCGTTGTTGCTCGCCGCGCCATCGGTCGCGAGGCCGAGCGTGACGCCAGCCCGCAGGTAGTCCACGACTGGCGCGGTTCCACTGGCGAGCTTCATATTGCTCTCGGGGTTGTGCGACACTGCGACCCCGTGCTCGGCGAGCACTTTCATGTCGTCGGGAGACACCCAGACACCGTGCGCGGCGACCGTCCGCGGTCCCCAGACGCCGTGCGTGGATAGGTAAACCGTGGGTGTGCTCTGCCCCAGTTGCAGCGCGGCGTCCACTTCAGCGCGGGTTTCGGCCAGGTGAATGAGCAGCGGCACCTGGTGACGATCCGCCAGCGCACGGGCAGCCTTGAGCGTCGCGGGCTCCAGCGTATAGAGCGCGTGCGGGGCGACCGCGGGCACGATGAGCGGATGCGCCTTCCAGGCCTCGATGAATCGCTCGGTGCGGGCGAGCGCTTCGTCGGGCGTCTTCGCGTCCGGCACCGGGAAGCGGATGATCGTCTGGCCGAGGACGCCGCGGATGCCGGCCTCGCTCGCGGCCCGCGCGACCTCTTCCTCGAAGTAGTACATGTCGGCGAACGCCGTCGTTCCCGACTGGATCATCTCGAGCGCGGCGAGCCGCGTGCCGGTTCGAACGAAGGCGGGCGTCACGGTCTTGGCTTCCGCCGGGAAGATGTACTTCTGGAGCCACTCCATCAGGGCGAAGTCGTCGGCCAGCCCTCGATACAGCACCATGGGTGCGTGCGTGTGGGTGTTGACGAGCCCTGGCAGCGCGATCTGGTCGGTGGCATCGACCGTGGACTTCGCCTCGAACGCCTTCGCGATTGCTGCGGGGCTGTCGATGGCGACGATGTCGGTTCCGTCGATGGCGATGGCCCCTGGCGCGAGCACCCGTCTGGTGCCATCGACGGTGACCACGGTGGCGTTGGTCACGACGAGCGCGACCGGCCGGCGGCTGGCCGGCGCCTGGCTCGCGGCAACGGAGAACAGTGCCGCGACGGCCGCGAGCGCCAGACACACGAGAGCGAGTTGTCTCACGGCGAGAATTCTATCTACTCTTCGCCGACCGGTCGGCGGGACGGCTACAATCGGCCGGTGCCGCTCCATCTCGTCGACCACCCCATCGCGCACGACGTACTGCTGTCGCTGCGCGATTCCGCCACGCCTCCGGAGCAGTTCCGGCAAATGGCGCGCCGCGTGAGCCTGGTTCTCGCCCTCGAAGCCACGCGCGACCTGCCCAAGCGTCCCGACTCGGTCCAGACGCCGCTCGCGCGGGCCTCCGGCACGCGCATTGCGACCGAAGTCGTCGTGGTGCCGGTGCTGCGGGCCGGCCTCGGCATGCTCGACGCCGTGCTGTCGCTGCTGCCGCGCGCGCGGGTCGGCCACATCGGCCTGCAGCGTGACGAGGAGACGGCCGTCGCGCTCGAAGTACTACGCGAAGTTTCCGGTCGGCCTCGACACCGCCCGCGTCCTGATGATCGACCCCATGCTCGCGACCGGCGGCAGCGCCGTCGCCGCGCTGGACCTGCTTCGCGAAGCAGGCGCCCGCGACGTGCACCTCCTCTGCATCGTCGCGGCGCCCGAAGGCGTCGCCGCGGTCGACGCCCATCACCCCACGGTTCACATCTACACGCCCGTCGTCGACGAGCGTTTGGACGCCCGCAAGTTCATCGTTCCGGGCCTCGGAGATTTCGGCGATCGCTTGTTTGGAACGTAGCGAGCGAGTTGTGAGCGTTGCTTGAGTTCCTGGCCTCTGGAGGGCGAATGCAAGATCATCGTCAGTTGGACATTTGGCAACGTGGACGCTGCCGCTTCCAGCGATCAGCCCACTGCTGGACGAAGCCGACCAGATCTCGCGGATGACGCGTTCATTCATGCAGCATCTCAACCTTCCTTAACTCAAAACTCGAAACGTACAACTCACAGCCTCGATGCGCATAGACGCGCACCACCATCTCTGGCGTTATGACCCGGCCTCGTACCCCTGGATTCGCGAGGAGATGAGCGTTCTGCGGCGCGATTACGTGCCCGCAGACCTCGAGCCGCTGCTGGCTGACAGCCGGATCGATCGAACCGTTCTCGTCCAGGCTCAGCAGACGATTGACGAAACCCGATGGATGCTCGACATCGCCGAGTCCCACCCGGCAATCGATGGAGTCGTGGGCTGGGTACCGCTGGTTTCGCCCGACGCTCCGCGGCTCGTCGAGGAGCTGTCGGCTCGCCGGGCACTTCGTGGACTCCGGCACATCCTGCACGACGAGCCCGACCATCGCTATGCGTTGCGCGACGACTTCAACCGCGGACTCTCGGCGCTCCGGCGTGCCGGCCTCGTCTATGACATTTTGATCTTCGCCAGACACCTGCCACACGCGATCGCCCTGGTCGATCGTCATCCGGAACAGGTGTTCGTGCTCGACCACATCGGCAAGCCCGCGATTGCCGCCGCGAGCTTCGATGCCGCGTGGGCGCGCGGCATTTGCACCCTGGCCGAACGTCCGCACGTCTTCTGCAAGCTCTCGGGGGTCGTCACCGAAGTGCGCGATGCGCAGTGGGCACCGGACCTCATCCGTCCATATCTCGATACCGCGCTCGAGGCGTTCGGTCCGTCGCGCCTGATGTTCGGCACCGACTGGCCCGTCTGCCTGCTGCGGTGCGGCTATGCTGAGTGGGCGAACACCGTGGACGCCTACGTCGGCTCCCTGACCGCCGACGAGCAAGCCGCGATCATGGGAGGAACCGCGGCCCGCGTTTACCGGGTCGATGACATGCGACCGTAGACCGAAGACCGACGACTGAAGACGGAAGACTGACTTGTCCGCCGTAGCGCTTGGCGGGAAGGCGGAAGACCAACTCGATGCACCAGATCGTCCTCACCGAGCCCGGACGCTTCACGCTGCGCCAGGTCGAGCGGCCAGAGCCGCGTCCCGGCCAGGCGCTGGTCCGTGTGAGGAGGATTGGGATCTGCGGCACCGATCTTCACGCCTTCGCCGGGCGCCAACCTTTCTTCACCTACCCGCGTGTGCTCGGTCACGAGCTCGCGGTCGTCGTCGAGCGCGTCGAGGGCGCGGAGGCCAGCGTGCAGCCCGGCGACACGTGCGCAGTCCGCCCGTTCCTCGACAATCCCGGCTCGCGCGCCAGCCTTCGCGGACGCACGAACTGCTGTGAGGATCTCGCCGTGCTCGGCGTCCACGTCGATGGCGGCATGAGCGAGTGGCTCGCGATCGACACGCGGTTCCTGCACCCCGCCGCCGGTTTGCCGCTCGATGCGCTTGCTCTGATCGAGCCGCTCAGCATCGGATGCCATGCCGTGGGCCGCGCCGCCGTCGCTTCCGACGAAACGGTCCTCGTCGTGGGCGCGGGTCCCATCGGCCTGGCGACAGCCCAATTCGCCAGCCTGACCGGGGCGGCCGTGACGATCCTGGACCTGGTGCCGCAGCGGCGCGAGCGCGCGGCCAGCCTGCTGCCTCGCGCCATCGTGAGCAGCGAGCCGCCTGACAGGCCGGTGGACGTCGTCTTCGACGCCACCGGGCACGCCGGGTCGATGATGCGATCGTTCGATTTCGTGGCGGCAGGCGGGCGGCTCGTGTTCGTCGGCTTGACGCTCGACCCGATTACCTTCTCGGATCCCGATTTTCACAGGCGCGAGATCACGTTGCTCGCCAGCCGGAACGCCACGCCCCGGGATTTCGAGCGGGTTCTGGCCGCGGTGCGGGCCCGAGACGTCGAGCCGCTCCGCTGGATCACGCATCGCGTGCCCCTGGTCGACCTGCCCCAGCGCTTCGACTCGCTTCGCCAGGCGCCCGATCTGCTGAAGGCCATCATCGAAGCCGACTGACGCGACCGGCTCCGCTTGCTTGCCGGGAGCGGCCGCTTCCGCTACGATTGGGAGTTCGCGGCCGACCGCCATCCCAGGTGGTCTGCCAAGCCGCGAGTGTCACCCTCGGGCGCGCTTGGCTCAGCGGTAGAGCATCGCCTTCACACGGCGGGGGTCGGTGGTTCGAATCCACCAGCGCGCACCACTCAAACACCAATAGAATCAGCAGTTTTTACGCAGTCCGGACTCGTGCCGGATTGCCGCGCGTGTGTCCAGCATGCGCACAGCATGCTGGCAAGGTGTTCGTCTGAGCCGCCTTCGAGGCCGGCGGCTGGACGCCGGCGGAAACACGCCATGAGCGCGATCTGATGGAGTTGCCACCTGCGAGGCCGGCTGCTACTGAGGATGGATCTGCGAGCAGCACACCGATTGCGGCTGCCCACGCTCCAAATAAGATGATCGAGAGTTGGCGAAGAAACGCCAGGTGACCAACACGATCAGCGAAGTCGGCGGTGCTCGTTGCGGGCGGCCACTGCTGGTGACGTCGTGCTTGCAGCCAGCCGACCCGCTGCTTATCCTCACCGGCAAATGAGGAACGGGCTGCGACTTGCCATAGGCGTTCTCCTGGCTTTGGTCATTGGTGACAGCCCGCCGCAGCCGATATCCCAGGAGAAAAGAGGTGTGGCGGCGCTCGCCGCGTCCTCGAGTGGGGTGCAGCGTTTCGGGCCGATGGCAGCCGACGCCGCCGACCCCGTCGGTGTGCGAACGATGAACTTCGCCGACGGCGCTGGCGGCGCCTTCGAAGCGCGGATCTGGTATCCGACGCGTGGCGGTACACCAGGCACGCACGGGGGCAGCCGCATCCGGCTCGGCTACCTGGCCGTTCGGGATGGAGCAATTGCCATCGACGGGCGCGCTCCGATCGTGTTTCTGCTCCACGGTTCTGGCGGCAGCTCAGAAAGCATGGCGTGGATCGCGCTCGGCGTAGCGGCGCGCGGCGCCATCGTCGTCTCGGCCGATCATCCCGCGAGCGCTCAGGGAGATCCCGAGCGAATGAGCGTTCTCGATATATGGGAGCAGCCCGGCGATGTCAGCCGGATGCTGGAGCAGCTGCTGCGGTCTGAGTTTGCACGCTACATCGACCCGGGTCGGATCTCGGTCGTAGGTTTTTCGCTTGGCGGCGCTTCGGCGATGTTGCTCGCAGGCGCGCGGGTCGAGATGGACAGGTTTCGCGCGTTCTGCAAGACCCACGACGACGGAGCATGCAGCGCCTTCCGCCGACACTTCGGTTCGATGGACGCGGCATACTTCGCGAGGGCCGGCCAGAGTTACGCCGACGTTCGGGTCAAGGCGGCTGTAGCGATTGCGCCGGCCTTCACAGAAGCGATGACTGCGGAATCGCTGCGCACCCTCGGCGCGCCGGTCCTGGTTGTCGCGGGAGAACGGGACCAGCAGCTTCCGCCCGCGACCCATATCCGGCCAATGCTCGACCATTTGCGGCCACCCAGCCTCTACCACGAGGTCCCGGGCGCCCAACATTTCAGCTTCTTGCCCCTGTGCAGTCCCGGCGCGATCGCCATACTCGCGGAATCAAACGAGAGTTTGTTTGCCGCGAAGCCGGCAACAGGACACGACAGCACATTCATGCGGAAACGCTCGACGCCATTGGACGATTCCTGGATCGCTACGGACTCGTGGCCGGCGCAGGCGCGGGCTAGTTACTCGGTGGCCTGACCGATCGCGTCAAATCCAGGCGCGGATTGCGCGTCACGTCGTCGTGATCCGGCATGTACGTCTGCAGGCCACCGGACGGCGTATTCTTCGAATAGCCGGCCACGAGTTGACGCTGATACTGACTCGGGAAGAAGTCGAACGCGTCGCTCGCGTCGGCATCGATCAACTGGAGATCAGCCGGGCGCATCGTCAGCCGGCCGAAGCTCAACGTGCCTCGATGGAAGTACAGGTAGTTGGCTCGCGGGGCCGGTGGCTTCAGATTCTCGCTCCGCTGGCTCGACCCGAACACTTGAACGAGTCTGGAGCCTTCGATCCGCACGGCCGTCAAGCGTCCGCGAACGCGCGGCGGCGGCAGCACGCGGCCGGGATCGACGAAGATGTCGTTGTCTTCGACGCGGAGCCCGTACGTGTCGCGTGGAGAGATGAGATCGTCGAGCTCGATCCCGAAGAAATCGAGCAGACGCCCCGCAGGAACGCCAGCGGCCTTCCGTTTGGACGCGTGAATTCTCATCGTGCCATCCGGCGCCGCCGAGACCTCTGCGACGACGGAGAACGGAACGTTCACGCCCTTCCGCATGACCCCTTTCTGCGCGAGCTTGCCATTCTCGAACCGCACCTCGATATTCCGAAGCGGCGCGTCGGGCCCACGGAACACGTACTGGTTCATCAGCCACTGAAGGCTCGACGCCGTCATCGCCACTTCCGCTGCGTCGACCTCGAGATCGTACGAAGAGGGATTGTCGAAGTTGGGGATCGCATCGGGCTTCACGCTCACCATGCGCCCGCGCAGATGTCGTACGTCCAGCGTCAGGTTGGGGTCGAGGCGAAAATGGACGTTGCGCATCTGCACGTCCACGCTTCGCTTCTGTGCCTCGGCCCGAGCTCGTGGCGACATGTCGGGCCCAGCTGTGGATTCGAGACTGGCTCGGCCGTAGTTCGTCAACAGCGCGACGGCAGCCGCGACAGCGAAGGTTGCCAGGCGTTTCATGTTTCACCTGGCAGATCTGCCGCAAACCGCGTACCGGCGTCACGGCCGAGCCGAGTCGCTGCGCGACACGTCACGGTTGTTCGCGTCATCGTCCATCAGCAGCAGCGTCGCGTTCGTCGCATCCATGAGGTGTCCCTCAGGCGCGTTCGCACGACGCGGCACCAGTGTGCACGCGCGTGCCGAACCACGCAGCGCACGACGGCAGAGTGCGAGCCAGGCGCCTCTGTGCGCTTGGCCATCAATCGACACCTGTGGCGCAGGGCTTAAGCCGCGTTCGTCTCGTCAGCAATCGGGGGTTGATTCGCGGTCGCCCAAGTGGCAATGTGCGCCGATGGAGGCCTCGGGCTTCCGCCCAGCCTATCTGCGCCTCGGCTCTGACGCGCTCGCGGCACGGGCCCGTCAGGCGGTGGCGACCCTCGCCGATTGCCGGGCGTGCCCTCGCGATTGCCGCGTCAACCGGCTCGAGGATCGCTGGGCGGCCTGCAAGACCGGGCGCCATGCGGTCGTCGGCAGCTTCTTCGCGCACTTCGGCGAGGAGGACTGCCTGCGAGGCTGGAACGGCTCCGGCACCATCTTCTTCTCGCACTGCAACCTGCGCTGTGTCTTCTGCCAGAACTTCGACATCAGCCAGGCGGTCAAGCCGGGCGCGGAACCAGGGTCTACCGCGCACGAAATCGCGGCCATGATGCTGGCGCTCCAGGATCAGGGCTGCCACAACATCAATTTCGTGACACCCGAGCACGTCGCGCCGCAAGTGGTGGAAGCGATCGCGGCTGCTGCGGACCAGGGCCTGCGGGTCCCCATCGTCTACAACACCAGCGCGTACGACGCGCTCGAGAGCATCGCCCTGGTCGACGGCATCGTCGACATCTTCATGCCCGACTTCAAGTACTGGTCGTCCGAGCGGAGCAAGACGTACATGAAGGCGGCCGACTATCCGGACGTCGCGCGAGCGGCCATCCAAGCGATGCACGCTCAGGTGGGTCCGCTCGTCGTCGATGACGATGGCATCGCCCAGCGCGGTCTGCTCGTCCGGCACCTGGTGATGCCGGGGTGCCTCGACGAGACGCCGGCCATTCTCGAGTGGATCGCGTCGACCCTCGGGCCGGATACTTACGTCAATCTGATGGATCAGTACCATCCAGCCGGCAAGGTCGACGCCAGCGTGTATCCGGAGATCAATCGCCGGCTCACGGCCGCCGAGTTCCTGGAGGCACGGCGTATGGCCATCGATCTGGGCCTGCGGCTCGACGTCCGTGCACCGCACCCGCGGTTGCGGCGGTGGCTGGTGCGCGCCTGACCACGTGATGGCGACCGTTCCCGCCAATCGATCGCCGCTCGGTGTGCAGGTGGAGTGCCATGCCGGGTATCGTGGTGAGGAGGCACCGCGACGGTTCTTCCTTGGAGGTTCGGCGATCGACGTGACTGACGTCACCGATCGCTGGCTGGCGCCGGATCACCGCTATTTCAAGGTTCGAGACGGCCGCGGCGATTCGTACATCCTGCGCCACGAAGTGGCCTCGGGCTGCTGGGAACTGACGGCATTCACGAAGGGCGCGCCGGCCGAGATCAAGCACGCGAGCGAGCGTCCCGCGCGTTGACCCCGGTGCGGCAATCTGCCATCTTCTTCCTCCGATGCAAGTCAGCGTTTCACTCGCCATCGTGCTGTCGACTTTCTGCGTCGCCACGACGGTCGAAGCGCAGGAACGTCCGGGCGCGAAGCCGCTGTCCCGCCTGTCGCAGTTGAACAGCGATCTCGAGGCGCTTGCCGCTCGTGTGGCGCCGAGCGTCGTCCAGATCGTCGCGATCGGCTATGCGACCATTTCCGCTGAGAGCGCCACGACGGGCAACCTGCTGGCGCAGCAGCGCGCGGGAGGCTCGGGCGTCATCCTCGACCCCGCCGGATACATCGTCACGAACGCGCACGTCGTGCTGGGGGCGCGGCGTGCCCGGGTCGTGCTGCCGCCCGCGGCGCCGGCGGATGCGCACTCCATTGTCCGGCCGCAAGGCCGATCGCTCGAGGCCACGCTGGTCGGCATCGACACGGAAACCGATCTGGCGGTGCTCAAGGTGGAAGCACAGGGGTTGTCGGCACTGCCGATCGGCGATTCCGACGAGTTGCGGCAGGGCCACGTCGTTGTGGCTTTCGGCAGCCCGCTGGGCCTCGACAACTCGGTGACGCTCGGGGTCGTCAGCGCCGTGGGCCGGCAGCGTGGCCCCGAAGACCCCATGGTGTACGTGCAGACGGATGCGCCGATCAATCCGGGAAGCAGCGGCGGGCCGCTCGTGGACACCGCGGGCCGCCTCGT
Source organism: Vicinamibacterales bacterium (assembly GCA_963840865.1). Classification (GTDB taxonomy): domain Bacteria; phylum Acidobacteriota; class Vicinamibacteria; order Vicinamibacterales; family Vicinamibacteraceae; genus CAWJAP01. The sequence continues at coordinate 15,007 of CAWJAP010000007.1, read as the reverse complement.
CGGCATCAATACGTTCATCGTCTCGCAATCGGGCGGGCACCAGGGCGTGGGCTTCGCGGCGCCGAGCAACATCGTGCGGACCGTGTTCGAGCAACTCAAGGCGACGGGCCGCGTCCGGCGCGGGACGCTGGGCGTACTGGCGCAGACGATCACGCCGGCGATGGCCTCGGGTCTCGGGCTGGCACGGACCACCGGCGTGATCCTGGGTGACGTGGCGCCACGCAGCCCCGGCGCGGTCGCGGGTCTCGAAGTCGGCGACATCGTCCTCGCCCTCGACGGCAAGCCGATGGAGAACGCGCGTCAGTTCGAGGTGAATCTCTACCGGCGCCGCGTTGGCGATGTCGTCGCCATCGAGTACGAGCGCGGTGGTCAGGTAGCCAAGACGTCCGCGGCGGTTCGCGAGCGCCCTGACGACCCGGCGCGCTTTGCCGATCTGGTGAATCCCGAACAGAACCTCGTCCCGCGGCTCGGCATCCTGGGAGTCGGAGATCACGCGCGAGCTCGCCGCCGGACTCCCACAGGCGCGAGTTCCGGGAGGCATCCTCGTCGCGGCGCGTGCCATTGATGCTGCGGCCGCCGAGGGCGGGTTGCGGCCTGGCGACCTCGTCGCGTCGGTCAATGGCGTACGCACGACGACGATGGCCGATCTGCGCGCGGCATTGGCGAAGATTCCCGCAGGTGGGGCCTGCGTGCTGCACGTGCAGCGCGAAGCTTCGCTTCTCTACATCGTCCTCGCTCTCGACTGATTCGGAGTTCGATTGGGTTGAGGCTCGCTCAGGTGGCGCAGGGCTTCAGCCCTGCCTTCCTGCGGGCCTGCACCATATCCCCGCCGTCAGTTCCTCTCTCCATTTCGTCCCCGAAACCGCGGCGACGGTCTTCGATTCGCGGGCCATCGATGCGCGTGCGACGCGCTTCGTCCCTCGTGTCACGCCCTCACCCCACGCATGAAGCGCTTTCATCATGAGGATGAAGAATGTGAGCTTCTCTTCCGCCCGAATCGGCCTTCATCATCGACTCGACCCGTTCGAGGAAGGCATCTCCCATGTTCCTGGTCCCGTCGATGATTGGAGTACCTCGTCACGGGGGCGGCCGGCCCCGTGGCGTTGCACGAAACTGCGGCGTCAGCTCACATCGTCGTCGAGGTCGTGGTGCACGGACTCGAGCCGATGGCCGACCGGGATCGTGCGCGTCTGCGGCAGGATGCATCACGCATCTGGGATGGCGCTGGCGTCGTCCTGCGCTGGCTCGAGCCGGACGCTGCGAGCCGGCCACAGATCGTGGTTCGCATCGACTGGGCGCCCGTTGCCGGCGCCGCGCCCTGCGCCGGATTGAAGACGCTCGGTGCAGTCAGCGCGGTGGATGGTCATGTCCGGGGCGACACGATTCGCGTCTCGGCGTTCGCTGCGAAAGATATCGTCAGCTGCTCGCGCGGAGGTCCGACGGGACTCCCCTGGCCGGCCGCGATGCGCGACCGGCTCGTGGCGCGCGTGCTCGCACGGGTGATCGCGCATGAAATCGGCCACTATCTGTTTGGTCCGTCCCACGACGATCGCGGTCTGATGCGGGCGAACCTTCCCGCCGCCGATCTCCTCGCGCCGCTGCCGGCCCGCTACCAGTGGCCGTCGCGAAGCACACCGCGCAATCGCCCGGTGAGCGCACCGGTGGCTGCGCAACCCTCCTCGGTGGCTTCTCCGAGAACTGCGGGATCGTAGGCCGGCATCAGCTGCCCGCAGCCGCGTGACGGTGACGAGGCCGTCCATCGATGGCCGATCGATGGTCGGTACGGGCCGGCCAGGCGCGTCGCGCGAGCAACTCGATGAACGCGCGCTGCCACGGGGGCTCCGGCCGACTTCGCAGCGTGACGGCGCTCCACGCGCGGAACACGCCGCGGCGCGAGATGGGCAGCGCGACGACGCTGCCGTCGTTCACGGCGGGCTCGATGGCCCATCGCGGCAGCACGCTGATGCCGAGCCCCGCCTTGACCATTTCGAGGATCGCCTCGGTGAGCGGAACGGCCGAGACGCGCCGCGGCTCGACACCAGCCGGGGTCAATACCCGGGTGAACGCATAGCTGTCGTGCCGGACGGCGCTGTACAGAATCAGATGCTGATTCGCGAAGTCGCCAGCTTGGAGCCGCGACCGGGCGGCGAGCGGATGCTCCGGCGCCATGACGGCGACGAGCTCGTCGCGGAACAGCGGAGACACCGCGAGGCGGTGATCGTCGACGGCCGAGGTCACGATCGCCAGCTCGATTTCGCCTTCGAGCAGCGCGTGAATCGGCCGGTCGGTGGCCTCGACCGCAATGCGAACCTCGATCCCCGGATGGGCCCGGTGATAGTCCTGGAGCAGCGGCGGCAGCCAGTGATAGCCGGTGTTGCACTCAGGTACAGAGACGCAGCACGCCCTTGCCGTCGAGCGCCATCACGCGTAAGTCGTCCTCGGCGCGCTCGAGCTCCTCGAGGATGCGCTGCGAGGAGGCGACTATGCGCTCGCCGGCGGGCGTGATCGTCATGCGTTTGCCGAGCCGCAGAAACAACTGCAGGCCGAGCCTTTCCTCGAGCGTTCGCAGCTGGTGCGAGAGCGCCGACTGCGTGAGATGCAGGTCGCCGGCCGCCTTCGTCACACTGCCCGTCTCGGCGATCGCTTTGATGAGGGCGAGATGGCGGACCTCGAGCACGAGCCCCATCCGTCCATTGTATGAAGTTGGTTCATGAGAACCAACGTTTTCATGAGGGCGCCTGACACCGCGCCGCGGCCCTGCCGGCGGCCGGGCGGGTCACGCTGTCGTCGCTGAATCCGGCGGCTGCGGAGAGCCGACGCCGAGCGCTGCCTCGATCCACAGCGTCGCGGGTGTCGTCGTCATGCGTGCCTGCCGGACGAGACCGAGCACGTGCCACTCGTCCTTGTCCGCGAGCAGCGCGGCGAGGTCGATCTCCAGCACGCGGTCTTCGAAGCGGACGCCGCGCGGAAGCCGACCGCTGAACACGCCAGCCAGCGATCCCAGCCGGCCCACGATGCCGGAATTGCGCACGTGCAGGCGCACCGTGGGCGACGGCACCATCGCCACGTGCGGCTCGATCGCGAGTGGAATCGTCATCGACGGCAACCAGCGCGAGTTCGGGGTCACCACCATGTCGACGAGGTTGTCGTCGTGAAAGGCGACCCGAAGCGCGCGCCATCCCTGAAGCGCTGGCAGGACTGCCGTTTCGAGGAGCTCGTTGACGAGCGCCTCGCGCAGCGGCAGCTTCACGAACGTCTCTGCTCCGGCCAGCGACCGGTAGCGCTCGGCCCGGAGGCGCTCGACGAACGGTGCGAGATCCATGGACGGCCCCTGGCCGTGGCCGGCTCACCGCGTCGACCGCTGAGCGAACCGATCCACCGAAGCTGACTCGCCGAGCGCCGTGACGAAGAAGAACGGTCCGTTGGGCGCGCGCCGGCGTATCAGCGGCAACGACACATTGTGCACGGGGATGCCGCCGCTCGTCGCACCATAGGGCTGGCCGTTGTGTGCGTGCCCATGAAAGACCAAGTCCACGGGATAGCGCGTCAGCGGCTCCTCGAGCCGTCCCGATCCGAGGTACGGAAAGATCTCCGGGGGCTCACCTTCGACCGTCGCCCGGATCGGCGAATAGTGCAGGACGGCGACGCGATGCGATGTTCGAAGCCGGGCCAGCGCGCGTTCGAGCTTCATCGATTCGTTGACGGCTTCCTGGACGAATGCCTTCACCGCCGCCTCGCCCCACGGCCCCAGCGCGCCGCGTCCGAAGCCCCCCGCGAAGCCCTTGACGCCGGCGAAGCCCACCCCACCGATCTCTGCGACGTCCCCGTCCAGCACCTGAACCCCGGCATCCTCGAGCAGGCGCGTGACGATGCTTTCCTGTCCCGACTCGAAGTCGTGATTGCCGAGCACGGCGACGATCGGCACCGCGACGGTGGCCAGATCCTTCGCAAGCAGGCGAGCCTCTTCCTCGCTCCCGAATTCCGTGAGATCGCCGCACAGGACGAGAACGTCCGCCGCGTCCCGCACGCCACCGGTCACCTGCTGCACCAGGCCCGCCGAGCTCCGCCCGTAATGGAGATCGCCCACCGCTGCCACTCGCGGCCCCCGGCTCATATCTGCCTCCGCCGGAATGGCATACCAATTGCCGTACCAACCCGGAGCAACCCGCTCGGGACACCCCAGGTTGGGCCGACATGCTTCTCATCGAATCTTCCACCACGCGCGCCGGCGAGCCACACGAGCGGACTTGCGCGCATGCGCTCACCGCATTGAGGGGCAGCGGCGTCCGCTACCTGGTGGGCGGCGCGTTTGCGCTCACGCACCACACCGGCATCGTGCGAACGACGAAAGATCTCGATCTCTTCGTGGCGCCTTCGGATGTGGACCAGACGCTCGCCTGCTTCGACCGTCTCGGCTTTGAGACCGAGTTGCCGTTCCCTCATTGGCTGGCGAAGGCTCGTCTGGGGCCGTTCTTCGTCGACGTGATCTTCAGCTCGGGCAATGGGGTGGCCCGGGTCGACGATGAGTGGTTTCAATACGCGAGTGACACCTCTCTGTACGGCGTCCCGGTCGGCGTCGTGCCGGCCGAAGAGCTGGTCTGGTCCAAGGCGTTCGTCATGGAGCGAGAGCGCTACGACGGCGCCGATGTCGCCCATCTGCTCCGTCATCGCGGCCTCGACATGGACTGGCCGCGGGTCCTGCGCCGCTTCGGTTCGCACCGGACCGTTCTCCTGAGCCATCTCGTGCTCTTTCACTTCATTTACAGCGATGCCGCCCGCTATCTTCCCGAGGGCCTGCTCGAAGAGCTGATGCATGGGCTACGACAGACAACCGGCCCCGACCAAGGTCCTCCCGTGTGCCGGGGCGCGCTGTTGACGCGCCAACAATTCCTCACAGACGTCTGGGACACGGGGTACGAGGATGGCCGCCTCGTTGATCGGACCGATGTCGGAGGCCGACATCGAGCGATGGACCGCCGCCATCGAGGTGTCGGGCCGTCAGCCGGGGCCGCGTGGCCGCCCCGGCGACCTCTGATCCGAGGACCATGACAACTCGGCCCGTCAGTACCGATTGCCGGCTGCCGGTCGGCGCGGAGATTCTGGCGCGCGCACGCGCGAGCTTTCGTGTGTGGGCCCCCGATCGTCGTCGCGTCACCGCGCTTGTCGACGGGAAGGCAATCGAGCTCGCAGCCGAGTCCGACGGCTACCATGCGGCCGAGGCGACCGCCTCCGCCGGAAGCCGGTACGGGTTCCTGCTCGACGACGATCCGAAGTTGTACCCCGATCCGGCCTCGCGCTTCCAGCCCGACGGACCTCACGGGCTTTCAGAGATTGTCGATCCTGCTGCCTATGTCTGGCAGGACGCCGCGTGGCCCGGCCTGCCGCCGCGCGGCCACGTGCTGTACGAACTGCACGTCGGCACGTTCACCCGTGAGGGCTCTTGGCACGCGGCGGCCGAGCGGCTCGCTTCGCTCCGCGATCTCGGCGTGACCATCGTCCAGGTGATGCCCGTGTCCGACTTCCCCGGGCGCTTCGGCTGGGGCTACGACGGCGTGTGCTGGTTTGCGCCGACGCGGCTCTACGGTCGTCCGGACGACTTCCGGCGCTTCGTGGATTGCGCGCACGGCCTCGGCCTCGGCGTCACGCTCGACGTGGTCTACAACCATGTCGGGCCCGACGGCAACTACCTCGGCGCGTTCACGCGGCAATACTTCACCGACCGCTACGACAACGAGTGGAGCGAGGCGCTCAACTTCGACGGTCCCGAATCGCACGGCATGCGCACGCACCTGCTCTCGAACGTGCGGTACTGGATCGAGGAGTTTCATCTGGACGGCTTGCGTCTCGATGCGACGCAGCAGATCTTCGACACGTCCGACGATCACATCCTGGCGGCGCTCGCCCGCACGGCGCGCGCGGCGGCGGGAGCCCGCCGGGTATTCCTGCTCGCGGAGAACGAACTGCAGGAGACGCGGCTGGTGCGCGCCCCCGAGCTCGGCGGGTTCGGTCTCGATGCGCTCTACAACGACGATTATCACCACACCGCGCGCGTGCGACTGACCGGGGCGCGCGAGGCCTACTATTCCGACTTTCGCGGTACCGCCGAGGAGCTGCTCGCGGCCGTGCGGCGCGGGTTCCTGTTCCAGGGACAGCACTATAGCTTGAAGCAACAGCGGCGCGGCACAGCGGCACTCGACTGCCCCGCCTCGACGTTCGTCAACTTTCTCGAGAACCACGATCAGGTTGCCAACTCGGCGACCGGCTCGCGGCTCTCGCAGCTCGCGCATCCCGGCGTGCTGCGCGCGCTCACCGCCTTGACGCTGCTGACGCCCGGCACTCCGCTGCTCTTCCAAGGTCAGGAGGTCGGTGCCGAGGCGCCATTCCGGTTCTTTGCCGACTTCCCCGAGCCCCTCGCCGGCCAGGTGGCCATCGGCCGCCGCGCGTTCCTGTCGCAGTTCACGCGCATCGATCCCACGGCCGTCCCCGATCCATCGGACACGGCGACATTCGAAGCGTCGCGGCTCGATTGGGCGGTCGACTCGCCACGTGCCAGACAGTTTCTCACCTTGCACAAGGGCCTGTTGAGCCTCCGCCGCGAGCTGCTCCGCAGTGAGCGCGTCCATATCGACGGCGCGACGCTGTCGTCAGACTTGCTGGTGCTGCGATTCTTCGAGACCGGTGCGGCGGATTGGTTGCTGGTCGTCAATCTCGGTCCCGACGCCGACATCGCGGCACGGGCCGAGCCGCTCGTCGCACCGCCGCGAGGGCGCGAGTGGGCGGTCGAATGGTCCAGCGAAGACGTGAAGTACGGTGGTTCGGGCACGCCGCCGCTTCGGCCCGATCGCTGGCTCATGCCGGGCTATGCGGCCGTGCTCCTGACGTCGTACGAGCCCTCGGCTCCGCCTCCGCGCGGGTCGAAGGCAGACCAGTGATGACGAGTGACGTCGAACCGGTCCGGCTCACGAGTCTCGAGGGCCTGACGCGGCGCCTCGCCTGGCCATCGGTGGCCGCGACGAGCGCCGAGGACCTCACCCGTCGAGAATGGCTCGTCACGAACGGGCTCGGCGGCTACGCGTCGGGCACCATCGTCGGCGCCATCACCCGGCGATTTCACGGCCTCCTGATTGCGGCACTCCCGGCTCCGCACGGCCGCGTCATGCTGCTCAATCACCTGGCTGAGCGCCTGCGCTTCGCAGACCGCTCGTACGAGTGGCTCGGCGCTCACGCCCTCGAAGGGCGCCTCGCGCAGGCCGAAGGAACCAAACACCTCGTCGAGTTCCGCCTCGATGCCGGCGTGCCCACGTGGCGCTATGTCGTCCGCGACCTGACGATCGAGCGATCGATCCTGATGCCTTACGGACAGAACGCGGTTCACGTGTCCTACCGTCTGGTTGACGCCCCGGGACCTGTTCGCATCACGCTGCGGCCGCTGCTGGACTTCCGTCCGCACGAGGCTCCCGTCACGCCGCCCACCGAGGGCCGTTACGTGATTTCGGCCAAGGGTCACCGTATCGAAGTGCAGCGCGACGGCGCCGGTCCCGAGTCCCCCACGCTCAGGCTGGCGCTGCACGCAAGCCAGGGCGCGTTCACGGTCGACGACCGCGCGATTGCCGACGTTCGCTATCTGATGGAAGAGAGCCGCGGCTACGAGCACGAGGGCCCTCTCTGAGTCCAGGCTATTTCAGGGCCGAGCTCCACACGGATCATCCGGTCACGCTCATCGCGTCGGCCGAGCCGTGAGACACCATCGGGGCTATCAATCCCGACGAGGCTCGCGCTGCCGACGAGCGCCGGCGCACTCGGCTGCTCGCCATGAGCCATCCGGCCGCGCGCGAGGGCCCCGCCGCCGAGCTCGTGCTCGCCGCCGACCAATTCATCGTCCGGCCGTCGTCACGTGCCGAGGACGAGGCGCGCGCCCGTGCGGACGGCGGCGAGGCGCGCACCGTCATCGCCGGCTACCATTGGTTCACCGACTGGGGCCGCGACACGATCAACGAGATCTTCGACGCAGAACCGCCCTTCACTCCCCGTGGCTGCGTCGCGCAAGCCTGGAGCGTCGCCGAGATCCTGCGGAGCCTCGTCCGTACTCACGGATGAATTCGGAACATGGGGTCAGCACCCCAGCATCAGTGGCGAGAGAGCCACAGATAGATCCGATGAGTTCGGATGTGGAATCGAAGCTGGCGAGACCAACTGAGTCACATCCGATCTCATCCGATTTGACTGTGGCCGACTGTCCGTTCCGAGTCATCCGCGGGACAGATTCGGCCGTGACCTCACGGTTTGGTTGTTCAGCTCCAATCCTTCCAATCGGTCGCTCAAGCCCTTACGTACCCGAAACGCCCGACTCGGAGGAACCCGACCTCTACCAGGATCTGAAGCAGTACGTCGCACGTCCCCTCATCAATGCCGAAGAGGCGCTGCGCCTGGGGTCTGGTCAAGCAGAGGCCGGGCATCTCGTCGAATTCGGCGCGCACGCGCTTGAGCGCCGATCGGAACACTTGAAAGCGTCCGCCTCCGGATCCGAGTGTCTTTACGCCCATCACTCTGAGTCTCTCCCTGAATTGTCTTTGAACACACACAGACCTTTTTGGCCTGCGCCGCACCGGACCCTGCACCCGGAATGCCAAAGTCTTCACCGACTGCGACGCGCGCAATCTGACCCGAGCGTGAGGGCCGATTTCTCATTCAACCGCCGCTACGCGGCACGACGGAAATGGTTCCGCCGCGCTCGATGACCGCGTGCTTGATTTGTTCGAGCCGTTCGAGGCCATGAACGCGACGTCCAGACTCGACCACGTCGCCGACATCGACTCGCTCATTCGCCATCGCCTCCTCGATTACCTGTCCATCGTCGACCAGCTGGACCGGCTCGCTGTCGAGCAGCACATCCACCAGCGGCCACCACTGCTTCGCGTAGGACAGCGTGAGGTCCAAGGCGACGAGGGTGCCGATGACGACGGCCGCGCCGGACACCGTCATGTCTTCACCAAGGAGCGCCTGCTGCGTCGCCTCGCTCAGGATGAGGAGCAGGACGAAATCGAACGTCGTCACTTGGGCCAGCGTTCGCTTGCCGGACAGCCGCAGCACGAAGAAGACGATGGCGTAAACCGAAATCGCCCTGAACGAAAGTCCCTGTGAATGCCTGCCGCCGACGGCGCCCGCGGCGATGGCCAGCACGCCGCCGATCAGGACGACATGCAGCACGCGCGACAGCCGCCATTCCAGCCGCTGAAGCGCAGGGTATTCCGTGAGATTGAGCGAGCTCATCGAATGACCTCCCGACGTGCGCGCGAGCAAGTGACGAGCCAGATGGGTGTGCGATGGCTTTTTTCGTCCCAGCAGCGAACCGGGAGTGCGATCCCAACGTCGAAAGGGACGCAGCCGCCAAGTCCAGCTGGGTTCTGAACAGGCGGCTCGCCGCTCGCTCGACCACTCGCGGCCGAGCTGCGTGCTATTCTCGACCGCCATGACTCGTGTTGGAGCGGCCATCGGGAGCAGCCCACTCGGGCGGCTGCTTCGTCTCAGCCCGCCGAAGATCGTCGGCGCCATCGACGAGCCCGGTCCGCGACAGCCGTACTCGCGATGGCTCGACGTCAAGGGATGGGCGCTCGCCATGGACGGGCGGGCGATTGACGTGATCGTCGAGGCGGCCGGCAAGGTGGTCTGCCCTCACGTACCGCGGACCGATCGTCCCGACGTGCAGGCGCTCTTTCCCCGAATTCGAACCGCACAGGCCTGCGGCTTTTCGGTGCGGATCGACGGGACGGTGCTGCCCGACACGCCGAACGTCGAGATCGTCGTACGCGCAACCGTGCCGGGCCGCCCCGATTGGTCGCAGGTGATCGGCAGCTCGCTGGTGATGCGACATGCGCCCGTCGAGCCGGGCTTGACCCGCACTGCGTACGGCCACGTCTGGGACGCGGCGGCGCAGTCGATTGACGAGGCCCGGATTTCGGTGTGCGGCACCGCGGACGCGGCCGAGTGGCAGCGATCCGGCGAGGCCACGGCCGCCGATGTCCGCGACCAGGCCGCCGTCCAGGGGGGCGATGTCGTCCTCGAAATCGGTTGTGGCGCGGGACGGGTCGGCCGCTATCTCGCGCCGCACTGCGCCCGATGGATCGGGGCGGACGTCTCGGCCAACATGCTGCGCTTCGCCGAAGAAGGGCTCGGCGATCATCGCAACGTCACGTTCTTCAAACTGAATGGCGTCGATCTCGCCGGCATCGACGCCGGCTCGCTCGACGTCCTTTACTGCACCGGCGTCTTCATGCACCTCGACGAATGGGAGCGCTACCGCTACATCATCGAGGGACGGCGGGTGCTCAAGCCTGGCGGGCGGCTCTATGTGGACAATTACAATCTGATGACCGACGAAGGCTGGGCGGTCTTCGAGGATCTCGCGAAAATCGATCCCGCGCGGCGGCCGCCGAACGTCAGCCGGCAGTCGACGCCCCAGGAGCTCGAGACGTACGTGGCGCGCGCCGGTTACGAGAACATTCGCGTGCGCACCGGCGGGCTGTGGCTCACGGTCGTCGCCGCGAACCCGACGGGAACATCTTGAGTCGCTACGGCTTCTTCACTTCGTCGAGGAGCAATCCGACCAGCCGCGCGTACTCCTCGTCGGCGGTGGCCAGCACCTTGAAATAGTCGCCTTCCGACATCTTCTGCCTTCGCCAGTCGAAATCGAAGACCACCCGCTTGCCGTCGACTTCGTAGGCGTCGGGCGGCTGGTCCTTGGCCTTGGCGCGGACGAAGCCGTTGGCTTTGAGGTCCTCGAAGATGATGCGCGTGGCGCGCTCGGACGCGCTGTTCAGGTCGATGTAGGCGTCCTGATACTTGCGCTGAAAAATCTTCTCGTTGAGGAGGGCCGGCGCCGCATAGCGCGCGGAGACCACCATCAGCTGCTGCCCGGGGAAGTGCATCGCCGCCACGTAGCGGGAGGGATCCTTCGGGTCGCGCGCGGCCACGTACTGCAGCTTGGCCTGTTCGAGCTTCTGACAGAGCGCGAGGGCCACGGTCGCCGACTTGGAAGCTTCATCGGGGGCCGCTGCGGCGCCCGCGCTGGCTAGCGCACCTGTCGCCGCCAACGCAGCCAGCGTGCCGCGCGTCAGCCACCCCACATTCCGCCTCGTCTCCTGGACTGCCTGCCCCATCGCCGCGCCTCCTCGCGTCGAGCTCCTCGCCCGGTCATGAACTTGCGACTGAGCCGTCATTATCTGCTGAACTGGATGAGATTCAACCGCAGAGTGACAGGTACGGCTATGACACTGCCGTGCCCTGACACCCGGGGGCAGGCCCGCGCGTGCTGGCGAGGCAGCGCTGGCAAGACGCCGCCAGACGTGTGGATTGTGTCGCGAGGAAGGGCGGGAGGCACCCGCCGGTCAACCGATGAACAGTGCGTCGTCTTCTTCGACGCCGCGTGGCGGGCTGTCGGGGCTTCGACCGCCGAGGCCCCGGATTGCGGCGAGCGTCGAGCGCACGGCTGCGAACAGGGCGGCGCCCTCGCGGGCCGGGATCACCAGCGCGTGCTGAATGACGGCGGCCGTCTGGTCGATTCGGCGCGCGAGATCGGTGAAGACCTGATCGACGCGCTCCACCTGTACGGCGGCCAGCGCCGACATGCGCGTGGCGTCGGCCGTGACCTGCTGTGCACGCTCGAGGATCGGTCCGATCTCGCGTTCGATTCGATCGAGGAGCCTCGAGAGGCGGCGGGTGGCCATCCCCCAGTAGATGACGGCGCCGACCTGGACGAACGCCATCACCAGCGTCGAAATGGCGATGACACCGAGCCAGACGCCCGAATCCGTCGCTCACGCGGTCTCCTTCGGGCCGCGCGTCTGTTCGAAGGCCTCCTTGCCGCGCTCGAAGGCACTGCTCAAGTTTTCGCGCTGCGTGCGCAGGAACTCACGTCCCTGGCGCGCCGCCTCAGACGCCTTGTCCTTGCTATCGCGGGCCCGCTGCCCGATTGCCCGGCGCGTTTCCTCGCCGGCCGCCGGCGCCCACAACAGCGCCACCGCCGCGCCCGCTACGGCGCCCAGGACGAAAGCCACCAGCACGCTGCCACCACCGTGTTCTTCGGACATGGGAGCTCCTTGACAGCGACGGACCTACGAGGCCACGAGCCACGAACGAGGGATGAAGGCGACCGGGCCGCCCGTATCTCGAGGTCGCGCTAGAAAATACTGACCTTCACGTTCAAGTACTTCTTCGGGTCCTTCTTGACCTCCGCCAGCAGGCTCCGAAATTCGTTCACCGCCCCGTTCATGTTCTCATACAACCGTTTGTCCCGCAGCAATTGACCGGCCGTGCCCTCGCCATCGTCGAGGCGCCGCATCAGCGAGTCCAGCCGGGCCGTGACCGCGTCGAGGCGAGTGTAGAGGGCGTCATCGGTGAGCAGCTTGCCCGCGGTTCCCTCGCCACGATTCAAGCGTTCTGTCAATTGTTCGAGGTTGCCGCTCGTGGCGCTCAGCGACCGCGCGAGCTGTTCGTCCTTCAAGAAGCGACCGAGGCTGCCTTCGCCGGCGTTGATCCGCCGCGTAACCTCATCGAGGTTGGCGAGTGAGCCCTGGAGCGACTTGTAGGCCGCGTCGTCGTTCACGAGGCGGCCCATGGTGCCTTTGCCGCGATTGATGTTGGTGACCACGGCTTCAGCCGCCGTCATGAACTGCGCAAACTCGCGATAAATCGCCTCGTCGGTGAACAGCTTGCCGACCGTTCCCCGGCCGTTGCGGACGTCCCGCAGCAACGCCGTCGCTTCCTTGATTCCTTCGGTGGCGCCTTCGGCAATATCGGAAAGCTGGCCCGGCGTGCGCGCCGACTGGAGGTATTCCCAGTCGCGCAGCGTGCGTCCCCTGGCCGACGCGGTGATGTCGACGGCGGTCTCGCCGAGCAGGCTGATCGATCCCAGCACGGCCCGCGACTCGGTCGTGATCTTGTCCTGGTATTCCTCGGAGATCTCGAGGACGACCTCGACCTGGGCGCCGACGAACTGGACGTCGGACACCTGCCCCACTTCGACGCCCGCCAGCCGCACCACGGCACCCGGCTTGAGGCCCAGGACGTTCCCGAAGCGCGTCTTCAGGTGATAGCGGGTCCACGGCAGAAAGCCCTCGCCGCCAACCATGATCGCGAAGATGATCGCCACGGCGATGGCCGCGACGGACAGGATGCCGATCTTGAGCTCGGCCCAGGCCAACGAACGCGTGCGGGGCATGGTGCTATCTGCGAATCACCTGCGACGAATTGCGCATGACGAATGAGAAATGACGAATGGCGAAGACGAATGACGAACCGATTGGACTGCAGATGCGAATGACGCCACCTTCAGGACAGAAAGGCGCGGATGTAGCGGTCCTTCGAGTCCTGCAGGTCGTGGACGTTTCCCTCGAAGATGACGAGGCCGTCGCGCAGCATCATGAACTCGGCCTCGTCCACCTTTCGCTCGTCGGCTTCGTGCAGTTTGACCCCGTCGGGTTCTTTCGCCGCCGAGTGCGTGGCGACATAGAACGCGTCGCGGAGCTGATGGGTCACGACGACCGAGCTCACGGCTTCCAGGTCGCGAAGCTTGATGATTTCGGCGTCGATCGTAACCGACGTGATCGGGTCGAGCCCGGTCGTCGGCTCATCGTACAGCAGGATCTTGGGTTTGGCGGCCATGGCGCGGGCAATGGCCACGCGGCGGCGTTGGCCGCCCGACAACTCCGACGGCATCTTGTCGATGTGCTCGGTAAGGCCGACGAAACCAAGCACTTCCTCGACGCGGCGATGCACGACGTCGAGCGGCAGGTCGGTTTCCTCGTACAGCTTGTAGCCGACGTTCTCGCGGACGGTCAGCGAGTCGAAGAGTGCGCCCTCCTGAAACACCATGCCGAGGCCGGACCGAACGTCCATCAGTGCCTCGTCGGTCAGCTGGTCGACCCGGTGGCCGTTCACCCAGATGACGCCGGCATCCGGCTTCAGCAGGCCGAGAATCAACTTGAGAACGGTCGATTTGCCGGCGCCGCTGGCCCCGAGAATGATTTTGGTGTGCCCCTTGAGCAGGGTGAAGCTGAGGCCGCGCAGGATGACCTTGTCGTCGAAGGCCAGATCGACCTTGTCGAAGACCACGACCGGTGCGCTGGGGCCGGACAGGATCTCGTCGAGCGCGGCTTGGTGCTGCGGTTCCAACAGGGGCATTACGACTAGTACAGCAACGCGATCAGGACGTTTGTCACGAAAAAATTGACGGCGAGCACGGCGACCGACCCCGCCACCACGGCCGCAGTCGTCGACCGGCCGACGCCCTGGGTGCCGCCGGTGGTCCGCAGCCCGACGTGACAGCCGATGCTGACGATCGCGAACCCGAGAAAGAACGGCTTGATGAGGCCCATCCAGACGTCGCCCACATAGAGGCTGTCGATCACCGAGTTCCAGTAGACGCTCGAAGCGACGCGCAGGTTGAAGATGGCGATCAGCCACGCTCCCATCATGCCCACGAAATCCGACACGATGGTGAGAATGGGGACCATCAGGGTGCCAGCGAGCACGCGCGGAAGGACGAGCTTCCGGATCGGGTCGGTGCCGAGCGCGCGCAGCGCGTTGATCTGCTCGGTGACCACCATCGACCCGAGCTCGGCGGCGATACCGGAGCCGACGCGGCCGGTGACCATCAGCGCCGTCAGCACGGGCCCGAGCTCTTTGACCATCGACGCGCTGACGAGCCGCCCGACGGCCGTCCGGGCGCCGAACTGGTCCAGCGTCATGCCCGATTGCAGCGCCAGCACGGCGCCGGTGAACAGGCCGGTCAACACGACGACGGTGAGCGAGCCGACGCCGATGGCGTCGAACTGCTCGATGACGTCGCGATGGTAGAAGGGCCGGGTGACGAGGCCGCGGGCGACAGCCGCGCAGAGCCGGACGTACTCCTGCACCTCCTGGAGGGCATGCTTGAGCGCCTCCACCATCACGCGTCGCCCACACCCACCGCGCCCGGAAGCAGGCGGCGCAGCCGCCTGACGCGATCCCG
>CAWJAP010000006.1:0-302437 GCA_963840865.1 Vicinamibacterales bacterium | reverse complement strand
TTCCCGGCCAGCCTTAAGCGTAGCTAGGTTCGGTGGCAAACTCACGGGTAGATATAGTTTTCCAGCTACCATGACTCCGCTCAAGGATACAGCAGCATATTCCCAGCAATACTTGGCGTTTTGCTGTGATAATGACTTTCGACTTAGGATTGAGTGGCTCATTAGCGTGGTTCTAAATGTTAATCGGTATTTGATATGGAGTTGCACAGCCAACTGCCAGGATAGCAACAGGCAGAACCGCGATGTGTTTTGGTGTAATTATCAGTTTCATTTGGTCGACAGAGCTTTTCGGGATACGGACTCCCAGGCGCGAGAACAGAGCGCCAGAGTTTTGGGGACGGGGAATAACGAAAAGCTACCGAGTGGAAGCTATTCCACCGTGAAGAGCGCCCAGCGTTTGAGCGCAACACTATCGATACGTCCGAGTGGACGTGTGAAGATCATCGATATGTGATTGGGGAGCATTTTGGCTTTGAGGGTTAATACGAGGAAGCCCGCTGAACTTGCAAAATATTTCGCAAATATCGTGATCGAATATTACCCTTTGTTGGGCGTTTTTAATTGAGGCTGCTGGCGCTGTGGTTGGGAATCGCTTTGTTCAGTTCAGCCGAAGGAGACATCAAAGCCGAGTGCAACGGTAGGAGTCTCTTCTACAATTCGCCCAGAGCCCGATGCACATCGTGCCAGCCCATCTCCAGGGTAAGTCGCATCAGGTGCGCCCAATGCGGGCTCCAGCTCAGATACTCGGCGGCTTCATCGGCAGTGGCTTCACGGCAGCCACCTCCGCCAATGAAAGAGCCGCCCCAGATGCGATACTCACCGGGTCGCTTTCTGCTGACGGCCGAGATGAGTGGCGAGCAGCGCGTCACAATGATGGCTGTCTCGATCCTCACAAATTTTTGGAATAAATCCGGTATCGAAGGGATGGATGCAGTCAGAAAGATTAGCGTCAATCAGCGGTTGTTGAGGTTTTGCCGTTTCCCTCCCATCGCGCATCATGGCCGTAGGCACAAAACTTCCCGGGAAAACCCCTCTTCAGAGGAAAAAGAAGTATTTAGAAATCGACAGAGCAGCTGCTCGCCGGTATCTCGGCATTGCGCCGCGTATGCCGAAACGGTTCTTCCAAAGAGTCCTCTCCACGTTTACCGCGCTGCGCCCCCTTCCCGACGGAAGGAACACTGCGCCGCATCGAGGAGGCCCTGTAGAAGCGGCGCGAGGAGGTTAGATTTGTCCGACCTCCAATTGAGCACGCTGCCCGAGGCGATCGGCCGGCTCTCCCAACTCCAAGCGCTCAAACTTTCCAATAACCGACTGAGCGCGCCACCCGAGGCCGTGAAGGTCGGAGCGCCTAGAGGAGCTGTTTCTCCACGGCAATCCCGCTCTCGCCGAGCAGCAGCGGATCGTTGACGATCCGGAAGGCGCGGCGAAGCGATTTCAGGAGAGCATAGACCGCGAGCTCGAACGCGAACGCCGACCGACAAAACCCGGCTCGGGGACCCAGCAAGAACTCATCAACCCTCCGCCCGGCGTAGCGCCGTCTTACTTCCAGGGTCGCCACGTCGAAACGAAGCTCATCGGCGATTTCCTGAACGACCAGTTTGTCAACGACGACCGTCGTAGGGCGCGGCGGGGTCGGCAAGACGGCGATGGTCTGCCGCCTGCTTAAATCGCTGAGTGGCCGCCCGATGACCTGGGAGAGATGAATGTTGACGGCATCGTTTACCTAACCGCCACGGGCTCGCGCCGCCTGAACGCGCTGAACATCTATGCCGACCTGTGGAGCTGCTGTCGGATGAGGCCGCCTGGCGCCTCGACGCGGTCTACAAAAATCCGAAGGTCAGCGCCGAGGCCAAGATGCAAGCGTTGCTGGAGGCCTTTTCCGCAAGCAGGGCCATTCTCTTACTGGACAACTTTGAAGACGCGGTGGATTGCGAGACCTTCAATGTCCGCGATGCGGAGTTGGATGAAATCTTGCGCGCGGTGTTGAACGCGCCGCACCACGGAGTCAAACTGATCATGACAACACGCGTCGCCCCGCGCAACCTGGCGCTTACACAGCCTGGGCGGCAGCGAAGACTCGATCTCGACGAAGGGCTCGACCCGCCTGTACGCCGAAAACATACTGCGCGCGATGGATGCTGACTGGAAGCTGAGGCTGAAATCCGCGTCTGACGAACTCCTGAATGAGGCGCGCATCCGCACGCGCGGCTACCCGCGGGCACTAGAGGCGTTTGTTTGCCATCCTCTCTGCCGACCGCGGCACTTCGTTGCAGGACGTTCTGAAAGATACTGAGGCGTTGCTGCCCGACAACGTGGTCGAGGCGCTGGTGTGGGAAGCTTTCAGCCGTCTCGACAGGACTGCACAGCAGGTGATGCAGGCGCTGGCGGTCTACAACCGTCCGGTCAGCCCCGCCGCCATAGATTACCTCCTGCAGCCACACTCGCACGGGGTGAGCAGCGCGCCGACCCTGAACCGCCTGGTCAATATGCAATTCGCCCGCAAGGAGGCTGGGCGTTATTACCGGCACCCGGTTGACCGGGCTTATGCGTTCAGCCGAGTGTCAGAAGGCGAGGTTACGTATCGCAATCAGAGCGAACCGACGCCGTATACGCGGTTTGCCCTTCTGCACCGCGGCGCAGAGTATTTCAAGTGGGCCCGCAAGCCGCGTGAGGAGTGGAAAGAGATGGGGATTTAGAGCCTCAACTCGCGGAATTCGATCTGCGATGCGCGGGGCAGGATTACGATACGGCCATGTCAGCCCTGTTCGAGATTGACTATCATTTGTCCCTATGGGGTCACTACTTCCAGAGCGCAGAGCGCAGAGGGAACAGATGGACGCAGATCGGGTTCCGGGAACGGGCACATCCTGGAAGACGCTTCCCTTGCCCTTGATCCGGAGGCTGCGCAAAAGATCGGTCCTGGAACGATTACAGGGTTACCTCAGCCAAAGGATAAGCCTGAACAGCCTCGGCAATTCATATACCAGCCCGTGAGCTGTCCGATAAAGGAGGCGAGGGAGACGGGCTGAATTCCTCGAAGGAGCATCTCTGTCAAACCTTGGTTGGTATTACAGCAAACAGGGGGAGACCGAGCACGCCATCGAATCCTGCAGGCAGGCCCTGGAGGTCTTCCGCAAACGGGAGATCGCCTGCCGGAAGGCACTGTCCTCTCCAACCTGGCTGGGTGTTGACCCATGAGGGGCGTTATTCTGAAGCGGTAGAACGTGCGCGCGAAAGCATCGAGATCGGCGCAGAACTTAACTCACCCCTGCTCGGCAACTGGAGCAATGGTTTCCTGGCTCTCGCCCGCCTCTACGCAGGAGAACTGGAGGCGGCGCGCCACGCCGCCGAAGGCGCGAGACAGTATGACGAACCCGACAGAAGCCCGAACGTGTTGGCAGCCCTTATCGCATTGCTTCAGGGCGATAGCGCGGCGGCCCAGCAAGCCTTCGCGGTGGCGCTCGACCAAGCCGAATCGATGTTGAAGCACAACCGAAGGAACCGAAAATTCGCTTGATGTGAAAGGACTGGCGCTGTGCGGATTGACCCTCTGCGATGGCGTCAACCTGTACACCGTCCGCTGTAGAGGTTTACAAAGCGGCGCGGGCGATCACCCAGGCCGCCGGAATCGTCAGGCGCAACTTGTGTTTATCGATGCGCTCGCGGCCGCGGATTTCGCGGGTGTGTTGAAGGAAGTGAGGGCGGCGGCGGCCGGCGAGTAAAAACCTCTGGGTGCTCCCGCTCGCAGGGGTTACCTGCCCGCCGTGCTCGAAAATCTTGGCAGACCAGCTTCGGTTTTACCCCGCGGCATTGCTGCATTTTTTCCGCAGTTAGCGATTCGCCCCACCGTGAGGCCCTTTTCTCGGACAGGTGTTTGAATGGGTACTGGGCAGTTTGCAGCGCCTTGAGAGCCGGGAAGATTTCGTCCCGAATTCGCGGCACAAACCCGTTCTTCACCTTCGCGACGAACATGAGTTCTAGCCATTTATATTCAGTAAATAGAAGGCGTAACAAAGCACTGGAAGCGGCTGTTAAGGAATGTCTTGCACAAAACGGGACCAGCGCGATCAACTCTCCGTCGATCGAAGTCCCCCTCGAGCGAGGCGAGGGCCTCCACGGATCGCAAGGGAAACGGTTGCTGAGCACCTTCTCGTGGCGGGAGAATAACGTGACCTCTCTTTCGCGCTTCACTGCAATGCAACGATAGCCGTCGAATTTGATTTCAAAGGTCCACTTCTCGCCCGCCGGCAGCGCGGTGATCGGCCTGCACTGCATCGGTTCAATGAACGCAGGGTCTATGCGCTTCCGAGTTGGTTTGTGCTTCCTCGTCGTTTTGCCTCCGCTTGCTCGATATCTCTCTCGGCGAGCCGAACTGAAGAGGCCAGATTGATCCACGCATCCGCCAGCCCTCCGGCGACCGTGTTTGATTTTGGGTCTGACTCTTGTCACTCTGCGCTCAGGCATCCGAACAATTCTACGCAGCATTGAACCGTTTTCTGAACGGCGAATACTGAGCCGATGATGGAGGTCTGGTCGCATGGACCGGATGTGACAGCGATGCACCCGGCCCCTGGACGACAAGCCGGTTGTGAGGAGGTCCGGGCTAACGTGGAAGCAGATTGCCAGCTTGAACTCGGGTGGGCAGGTAACGGTGCCCGATCCACCGGTCCGCGCCGGCACTGATCTGGCCTACACGATAGGTACGGAATGCGTCGAGGTGACCGCTCGCCGGTCAGCAGTTGCAGCTCCAGCACCGCGTCACGAATATCTATCGCAGAGAAGCAGGGGGGCTGGAAGATGGTGCATCATCACACTGATCTCTCCCCAGAGCTGCAGGACATCCTCAGCCGATTGCAACCTCCATCGGCATAGGCTGGGAACTAATCGGGCGGCGGTAAGGATTCGAGTCAAAAAGGGCTAATGGCAGGCGGGAAGATTGCGGTGCCCTTTATGGGGGCCTATGTGGGCAGCAAGCACGCGCTGGAGGGGATGTCGCATTCGGTTCGGGCGCGACATGCAATTGCACGGGATCGATGTGATCGTGGCGGGACCGGAAGGGATCAAGACAGCGATTTGGACCAAGCCTACTGCCGCGGAACCGAAACTCGCCTTGAAACCCATGCTCTTGGTGATCTGGAAGTTCGAGATGAGTAGCACCAAGATCGATTCTGGTGCTACTTCTCCCTGTGAAAAGTCGGCTGTGTCCGCCGCCCAAGGCGGTTGGCACAACCGCCTCTACAACATTACAATCAAATTCGTCGTGATCTGCCCCAATAAAAAACCCCCATGAGGAACCGTCTCACCAGCCAATTATTGAAGGCATTCCTCAATCACAAAAATCAAAGACTACGGCAAAATGACCACGCTTCACATCGACACCCAGGCCAAGCATATTTCGCTCACGGCAGATCTTCTTGGCGAAACGCAGCCCATTGACGCCAGCATCAAGGACGTGCTCGAGGAGAGCGATGGCCGCACGTTCTTTGTTCCTCAGGAACTCGATTGCTCGCGCCAATGGCTCTCCCGCTCGCCCAGCAGATGCTCAAGGACAATGTCATCCGCTTCGAAATTCCTAACGGCATCGCGACCACCGTTCTCAAGATGTTGAGAATTTAGCAGCCTGTCGGACTTGAAGGGAAATCGGCGATCACGAGGGGGGCGCAGTTGATCCCATCTCGTCACGATCGGCTGGTGAACAGGGAACACAACTGATCCGGATTGCGGTCAATTGCACTGACCTTGAGGCCGGCCGCGGGAGCGGGGCGGTCAGCCATGTTGGAAGAAGCCCCGCCAGCAGGAGTGCATAGAAAGAAGTTACCCCAAGCATGAGAAAGCCATAGACGCCGCCCAGAACCAGGATGATGAGGGCGCTTACGGCACCCCAGCGGCGCGCCCTGGCACGATGAGTGGCCTGTTCGTCGAAAAACGAGACTCGCCGAGAATCTGGCCCAGGCTCAGGGATCATGCGACGAACCTGCCCGGCAATTCCCGGTGTGTCGAGGGGCCTCCTTTCAAGGACCGGAGAGCTCGCCGCTCGTATCCTGCGACTCAGAGAGGTGAGGATTTGGCGAGACAAAGGCATCCGGGTATGGACCTTCGGCGATCAATAAGAGGAAGTCCCACATTGAACAACACTTATGCTTTGGTCCATCCTTATTATTCTCCTTATTCTTTGGGGCGCTTGTTTCCGGTTCCACCTCGTAGGCAGTCTGATTCACGTTCTGCTCGTTGCTGCCGTCGTCTCCTGGTCTCTGCAATTGATTACCCGGCGCAGGGTTCCTTAGATGCCCGGCAAGGTAATTCGGAAGTGCGACATTCTGTCGAGGCGCTGACAGAGTGACTATCGACGTGTAATTGAAGATTATGGCTTTGCAGCGCTGGCGCTCGTGGTTGGTTGTCCTGGCCGGTCTCGTCGTCTCGGTGACCATAGCTGTCATGATCGTCAATCCGCTATTGACCCGGTATGTGGAAAGCGAGGCATTTGGGGAAGAACTCGATAAGCAGACATCGAAGGGGTTACACTTTCAGGGACGATACCAGCCGATTCAAAGGACAGGCTTTCTCACGGCAAGGGCGGAGGGCTTCACCGGCAACGACGGAGTGAAGGCCTTCAAAACGATGTCGACCGGTGTGGTGGACGCAAAATTTAATCCATGGGGAGTTTTTCTGCGGCGCTGGCAATTGGATTACGTCCGGATTCCGTCAGGCAAAGCGGAAATCCAGACTTATGAGCCAAAGCCGGAGAACAAGCCTCCAATCCCTTGTATGTGTCTTACTTCCGGACCGGGTGTATTTGGAAAAGGTGGTATGCGACGTGGCCGATGTGACCTGGCAGCTGCGTGGGCGAAAGGCGGGTTTTTTTCAGACCCGTCTGCTGATTACACCGCATGGACGCGATTTCGATTACCGGGCCAGCGGCGGGACAATGAAGACCGGCATGGTGCCTGACCTTGCCCTCCGTCAACTGCATATGCTGATCACGAAAGAACTGCTCACCCTCTATGAGCTGGAGTTGGCGCCAGATTCAAAGAGCGAGGGCCGCATCCGAGTTAAAGGACAGGCGGGAATGAAACAGGACAAGAGTCTCTCCGCGGAGATGAATTTTTCAGGTATCCCTGTGGATCCCTGGATACCCGAGGCTTGGGCAAGGCTTTTTCGGGGCGTGGCTTCGGGCGATGTGGTTTGGAACGGGCGCGATATGACGTTGGAAAGTTCGTCGGGACGCGGAGCCATTCGGATCGAAGGAGGTCGCGTCTCCGGCGCGCCCTTTCTCGACGAAGCCGCGGCTTTGACGGGAACTCATCGAGGAAATCAAACTGAACCGGTGCTCGTTGGAATTCGAATGGCAGTATCCGCACGTGAAAATCAAACAGATTGAGATCGAGGCGGAAGGAGCTTTCTACATACAAGGCACAGTTCTCGTCGACAAACAGAGCCTGGGCGGATCTGTTCAACCGGCGCCACGCGAAAATCCTCCAGTGGCTGCCGCGGGCGGAGGAGATTTTTTCTCGGGAAAGGGATGGCTATCTCTGGACGACTCTGAATTTGAGCGGCAGCCTGCGACAACCCCGGGAAGATCTGAGTCCGCGTGTTGCCGAGCTGTTAAAGAAATCGCCGGGAGCGGCTATTGGGATCTTTTTCCGCCGGATGGGCGAATGGTTCGAGGAGACTTTGGGCGGGAAATGAGCGTGGCACACGCAAATGCCGAAAGAAGTTTTGAAAAATTCCGAGGCGCCCCGATTGTAGAGGCGGTTGTGCCAACCGCCTGTCTATCCACAGGCCCTTGACACAAGGGCCTCTACAACTAAGTCGAACGCCTTGCCAGGGAATGCTGGAGTCCCTTCTACCCCTCGGCGCCGTCACCATTTCGGTCTTTTTGGATTCGCTCTAGGATACTGCCAGGGAACGGCGGTAGAAAAAGAGGACGGAGCCCAGCCCCAATCCGATCAAGCCGATTCCGCCCGTCTCTGGCACAGTCTTAGGCTCCGCATAAATAAAATCGTCCATCGCGACCATATCGACCCCGCTTGCGAAGGTTAAAGCACTCGGTGTGTTGCCGCTGGTAATCCGCACACGGGCGATTTGTTCGTTTGGATCGCCTACAAGTCCTAAGAAGGACAAGCTTTCATTGCTGACGGTGCCTGGCGCTACGAACCCTGGCGCTACGAACCGCTCAATGATCAGGTTATTGCCTAGGTCGTAAAACTGGAGCGACGTGATATTAGGCAGATCCATCGGTGAATACCGCGCCGAAAGCACTGGCCGTAGCTGGCTGCGAACCGTTCGTGCCTGGAATGAAGAAGGAGACATCGGTGATGTTGCTCTCAACCGGGGAAAATATCCGCAGTGGACTGAACAACCCGAACTGGGCATCAAACGCGGACGGCTGCGCCTGAACGAACCCGGTGCCCGGCGTTGTAAATTGTGCGCCTCGGTTGTCGAGGAAGCCGTTGAACGGCGTTCCCGCAACGGCCGTAGTCGAAACATTGCCGCCACCATCCCAGTTGATTTCGCGGCGGCCACCAACTGTAACCCGCCGCATTGCCATTGTTATCTCCCAAAGCAGCCCGGAAGGCATCTACCGTGGGCTGGATGGAGGTTGGATCGGCATTCCCACCCACGGAAAAGAGCGAAGACGGCGCCGGAAAGAACGCAACTGACAACAACCGACGAAAGAAGAGCAAATCGTTTTGATAAATAGCGTATCATATATGAATTTTGATTTCTCTGTCTTTTAGCATAGGGCGTGCCGCTTTCGAGGCGGCGTAACTTCTGGCAATTCAAAAGACTTAGCATCAGCCAGTTACCCCCCATAAAGCCCGCTCGCTCTGCCCGGGATGCCGTTGATGCGGAACGGAGCAACTGTAAAACTTTCCGACGCAAGCGGAGTAAAATCTGCCGTATCGACGTTATAAAATGCTTTCTTTCATGAGTTTAGCACGATATTTAACGTTGTGTCGGCAATCTTTACATCTTTAACAAGCTTCCAAAATGTGGCCAACGGGCGGGGAAGAAAACCGGTGCGCTCCTGGCTAATACTGGCCGACTATGCCTTTGAGACAGATGGGCTAACCGGGGCTAACCGGGAAAATCCTTCGCAGACGAGGGCCCGAATGACTGGCTCAAGACTAATTTGTCGGATTTCCCAACACGGACCCGAGTAGCTCCAAGGTGGATGAGCCAAGCCATTGGAAGCTTCGATTCGAGACTTTCAGTCCTGTCTTAGTCGTATTAACTCGTTGGATACCAAAGGATTACGCAGTATAAGATAAGCGAGCCAAACTCTCTCATTTGAGAAAATTTGGCTAAGGTTGCTCGGATCTGAAAGCCAGAGCTGGATGTTTCGACGAAGTGCGCCGTTTCGCAAGCAGGAGACAAACCCATGAAAGAACGAGAATCGGACTGAGAATGATTACGAGCGCCAGGCCAAGTATCGCGGAAAAAGCGAGATTTAGCCGGTCATGGCATTGAAGTTCGCCAAAATGCCTTATGAACCGTCTGACGAAATCAGCACTGCATGCCCCTTGGACGGAGTCGGAGTCGCGTTGCTCCTCTCTCTTTTTCATCCCGATATCAAAGGTTGGGGGGTTCACTTATCTTAACGAGTTCGATTGCGGCTCTTGCCTCGGATTTGTTCGTTCTCATGGTTCGGCAAAACGTGCATTTATTGACGTAAATGAGAACCATTGAATATCGGTCCCTGACTTGAACAGAAATAACAGAACGTTCCCACGAATCAATTCTTCGGTGTGTCGTGCGACCGTTTGGAAGACCTGAAAGGACAGCTTCTCCGCAATTGCCTTTACGCTCAAGAGCAAGCAGTGTTTTATGGGAGGGCGCAGATTGGATACCTTCGAGCATTACCAGCTTCTAAAGGACGACCAAGGGAAATACATCGAGCTTGGGCACGGCGGCATGGGCGTGACTTACAAGGCCTTCGATACCAGTCTCTACTGCCAAGTGGCCTTGAAGGTGATCGCGGCGTCGCTCCTGGGCAGCACCACGGCGGAGGAGCGCTTTCTCCGGGAGGCTCGATCGGCGGCGCAATTGCGGCATCGCAACGTTGCCTCGGTTTTTCACCTCGGGAAGCGCGACGAGAGTTATTACTATGCCATGGAGTTCATCGACGGGGAAACCGTCGAAGACTGATATCAGGCTTGAGTCCAAAACTGGCCGCCGCATCAACGGCAGCAGCCAGCTGCGAAACGAGCTGGAGCACCTCGCACAGGGACAGTTCCCGCCGGGCACGCACAAGATCGATGAGGGAAAACCCCTCCATCCACTCCAGCACGATAAAACCGAAATCGCCTTCGCGCTCCAGGGCCAAAACCTTGACGAAATTCGCATGCGCCGCCTTTTCCGCCTGAGCAGCTTCCTGACTCGCCATCGAGTAGGCCGCCGAGTCACCATGCAAAATGCGCAGCGCCACGCGCTGCTTCAACTTTTCATCCTCGGCATGAAACGCCGCGCCGGGCTCCGAAGCGTTGAGGTCTTCGATCAGGCGATAGCGGTCCTTGAGCACCGAACCAGCCCTGAGCTGCGAACTCAGACCGCGGGACCTGCTTATCGAGGTGCTGCGCAATGACGCTTCAGAGAACCGCTAAAAGTCGGTTTGCTGGTGAGCATGTACCAAAGCGTTATGCCCAGGGAATAAATGTCGGAGCGCACGTCTTCATCCTTCTGCTCCAGTTGTTCCGGACTTGCAAAATATGGCGTGCCCACGAACCCGCCCGCCGTCAGGCCGTCCACGGAGGCGTTCTGGGCGATTGCGGACTTGACGAGCCGAAGTCAATCACTTTCACTTGCGCGGCGCATTCAATCACCCGCCGAGTTGCGGGTCGCTCTCAAGCGCTGCATCGACGACTTCCGCGGCACTGCATCCTCAGAGGGCAGGATTCCACCGGACAGAGTTGATGTCTCGATGCACAAGGTGGCGCTTCTCAGCCGCGATGAGAGCACACGCCACCTGCTCAGCGATCTCCAGCGCCAGCAAGCAATTCAACGGGCCATCACGCGTGCTCTTGAATTGTCCCGTCGATGAGTGGCCGGCCTGGCTGGTGAAGATCCATGTGGTGGCCGG
The DNA here is from genome assembly GCA_963840865.1 of Vicinamibacterales bacterium. Taxonomy (GTDB): domain Bacteria; phylum Acidobacteriota; class Vicinamibacteria; order Vicinamibacterales; family Vicinamibacteraceae; genus CAWJAP01. Next base: position 291,357 of record CAWJAP010000006.1, on the reverse strand, counting down.
CGCCCACGAACTCGACCCCTCAGCTACCGTCGCCACCAGCCAGACCGTCTCATCCGACGAAAAATCCGCGGCGGTAAGCCGCCTCGCCGCGCTAACCTATGGATTGCTTGGCGGTGACCCGAAGAATTTTATCCCCCTTGCAAAGCTCGACTGGGAGACGACTTCTGTGCTGCGGCGCGGGTTGTCTGTCAATCACGGCTTTTCGAGTGCCACCGACTTCTACCAGGCACTGAACCGGGCGCGTTCACCTGGTAGCGGACCACCCGCGGCCTGCCGCGCCGCCGGTCGAATCCTCGATACCGGAGATGCCGCCGACGCCTCTTCCGGTCAAGGAAGACGTCGCATTGTCATCGCCCGCCAGCCCCACGCCGATGGTTGCGGGTCTCGGCGGCAATAGTGGCGGTTGCGCTCCTTGGCGGTGCTGGGATGGTTTGGAAGTCTCTCCAGTCCCGAACGCAAGAGGCCGCTGAAAAGGCGCTTCTGCCTGCACCGAGGAGTGCTTCGAAAGGCGCAGCGCTCTCGCCGCCGCAGCCCGGAAAGCCTTGGACGAACACGCTTGATATGAGTTTCGTGCCGGTCAGCGGCATTCATGTAGCGGTCTTTGAGACGCGCGTTCGCGACTTCGAGGCCTTCGTGCAAGCGACTCATTACGACGCCGAGGGCGGAATGAGCTCCGCGATGAAGCAGGACGGCTTCGCGCGACGCAACCTGAGCTGGAAGTCCCCCGGCTTTCCCCAGACGCCGAATGATCCGGTTGTGGGCGTCTGCTGGGAAGATGCCGATCAGTTCTGCGCCTGGTTGACGAAGAAAGAGCGCGGCGAGGGAGCAATTACCGCGTTTCAGCGCTATCGCCTGCCTACCGACCGTGAATGGAGTGAAGTTGTTGGACTTCTGCATGAGGAAGGCGCAACACCCGGGGAACGAAGCGGACGCTTGAAGGGGGTATACCCAACGAGGCCGCCGCCAGAAGGCGCAGGCAACTATGCGGGGGAAGAATCCCGACAGGGCGCGCCGGCATCCTGGAACGTCCCGAACGGCTATCGCGATTCCTTTCCGCGCACAGCACCGGTCGAGGCGACGCTCACAAATGCGCTCGGCCTCCACGGCCTCGGTGGAAACGTCTGGGAGTGGTGCATGGACCGTTTCAACCAATCCACCAACTGGCGCGTTTTGCGTGGCGGCTCATGGGCCACGTCACGCCCGGAGGAAATGCTCTCGTCTTATCGGCGTGGTTATGATCCGCTGTTCCGCATGGATGACGTGGGATTTCGAGACCAAACTTTTCAATCGCTCATGAAGTGGCTCGCAGGAGCCTTTCTCGGGATCGGCCTGATCGGAAATCTCGCCGCGGTGGTTGTCGTTCCGCGGCAGCGACAATGATTGCCTGGCAGAGACACGCGCAAGGTAGAGCAAATGCCGAGATTTCACGATCTGCTGCGTTCTGCGGGCTGGCGCGAGTTTGTGCTGCTGCTCGCGCTAGCCGTGATTTGTGGCTGCATATTGATTTTTGTCGGCCTGACGGACGTGGTACGCGAGGGCGAGCTACACGAAACAGAGATCCGTTGGATGCGGCATCTTCGCTCTGCGGAGGATCCGTCACGTCCCATCGGGCCTCTATGGCTGGAGCATTGGAGCCGCGATATTACAGCGCTGGGAAGCGGAGCGGTGCTTACGCTGATGACTTTGCTGGTGGCGGGATATCTGCTGATCGATCGTGGGTATGCCTCGGCTGTGCTTTTACTTGTGTCGGTCGGCGGCGGGACCGTGTTGACCACCAGCCTCAAGGGTTTTTTTGATCGGGACAGACCAAGTGTCGTCCCCCATCTGACCGACGCTTTCTTCAAGAGCTATCCGAGCGGGCATTCCATGATGTCCTCTGTCGTGTATCTGACAGTGGCGGTATTTCTCGCGCGCACGATGCAGCGGCGACGATCAAAGGTCTATTGCGTGAGCGCGGCGCTATTCCTGAGCTTTCTGGTCGGATTGAGCCGAGTGTATCTTGGCGTGCATTACCCAACGGACGTTCTCGCGGGATGGGCCGGTGGGATAGCCTGGGCTCTGCTTTGCTGGCTCACCGCTTACTGGCTCGAGAAGCGTGGGAAGGTCGAGCCGGAGCGAGAATGATTAGATACGCAACGACCATTTAAGGATTCCGCGCTTCGGCACTCGGCGAGCCGAGAGCTTTTTTGCCACGAATCGCGCGTTCGGCTATATACATGCCCGATGTTGGCAGAGGAGACGAAGCGGTTAATAGGGCGGACATGGCATTTCCTGCATCCGTATCGCGGATGGCTGCTGCTTTCGGTTGGGTTCCTATTTATCGGGGTGCCGCTCGGGCAGGTCCATCCGCTGATCTGGAGATATGTGGTGGATGACGTCCTCATTGCGAAGAACGGCGGCGGGCTGTGGATCGCTTTGCTGGTCATGTTGGCCTCCCATTTGCTGGCGACAGTCTTTGGCGCCTTGCAGGGCTACTTTCTTGAAAAGGCGGGACAGGGCTTAGTGCGCGACGTGCGAAACGCGGTCTTTTTGCCATCTCGATGGCCAATCCATGGATTATCACCACGAGCGACGCACGGGCGATCTTGTGGCGCGGGTGATTAGCGATGTGGACGCAATGGAGACTTCCGTGCTCGGAAATTTGAGCGACCTATTGAGCGAGGTGATCACCTTCGTTGTCGTGGCGGGAGTGGTGATCTGGTTGCAACCGGTGATCGGCCTGTGCGTCATGCTGCCGTTGGCTTTCTCCTACTTTGTGGTGCGCCGTTTCAGCAGCCGGGTGAAACGAATCTACGAAGCGGTGCGGGCCCGTCTGGGAGACATCGGAACCTTTGTACATGATCGATTGGCGGGAGTGCAATTGACGCAGAGTTTCGCGCAGGGCGCTCGGGAAAAGGAGGCATTCGAAAAGGTGACGCAGGCGCACTACGAGCAAAGCGTCAAAGCCTTGCGCGCGAGAAACGCGTTTTTCCCGGCGGTGGGCGTGTTGGGATTTCTAAGCAACGTCGTAATGCTCGGAATGGGTGTCTGGTTCATTTGGCGCGGAGAGTTTACCCTTGGGGGCTTGATCGCATACCGGGGCTATTGGTGGCGGCTGCAAAGTCCAATCAACACGTTGGCGCGAATGACCGATACGCTGCAGCGGGCGAGAGCTGCCGCGAGCCGCGTTTTCGAAGTGTTGGACGCCCCTGTGAATATTGCAGACCGTCCTGATGCTGCGACCGCTGAAATCAGGCATGGGCGAGATCGTTTTTGAAAATGTTGCGTTTCGTTACAAATCAGGGCCACCAGTGCTGGATGGGGTTAGCTTTCACATTGCGCCCGGCGAATCTGTCGCCATTGCGGGAACGAGCGGCGCCGGGAAAACGACATTGATTAATCTCCTGCCGAGATTTTTCGATCCTTCAGCGGGAAGAATTCTTATTGACGGCCAGGAGATTCAGAAGGTGATGCTTGATTCTCTGCGCGCCGAAATCGGTATGGTATTGCAGGAGACATATCTCTTCAACGCAACAGTCCGGGAGAACCTAAGCTATGCGCGGCCAAACGCGACGCTTGAGGAGGTTCAGGCAGCCGCGCAACGTGCGAATGCACACGGGTTCATCAAACAGTTGCCGCAAGGTTATGACACCGTCGTCGGAGAGCGTGGGGTCAAGCTATCAGGCGGGCAGAGGCAGCGCCTCTCGATCGCGCGCGCCTTTCTTCATGACCCTCGCATCCTGCTTCTGGATGAGCCAACCTCTTCCGTCGAACCGGAGACTGAGGCGTTGATCCAGGAATCTCTCGAAGAATTGACTGATTCACGCACAACACTGATTGTGACACATCGTATCGCCCTGCTGCGGCGAGCGAGGCGCATCCTCTTTCTCCGGCACGGCCGCGTGGAGGCGGATGGTGATCACGAGACACTGCTCATGACTTCTGATTCTTATGCCGCGGCGTATGACTACTGGCAGGCCGAAGAACGGGAAGAGGGAGCCCTGGCCTGACAGCCTCCCGTTCAATCTCGATACGGCCGTTTTCAGCGGAGGAAAAGGTTCCGTTCGGAAATGTTTTGACGAGCGCGCGGGCCAAATTGATACTTGAAGAGCACGCACAATTTTTGGAGGGGTGCGGCAATGAGCCAGCCGTCAGGCACGACAGCAGTTTCAGTCGGAAGGGGCGCGAGCGCGGACGCGTTCCGCTTGCTCCCCCCACGGAAAAGACGTGTTGACGGTACGTCGAATCGTAATCGATCTCTTAAGGCGGGCGAGAGTATGAGCTGCCCGAGCATCAGCACGAGACACAAAGAGGTTACGCGCTGATGTTCGATTCGAAAACAACGGAGGGCGGCAGCAAAGAAGCCGGAAACGGCAAAGGCGTGTCGTCCGCACCTTCTCTATCTCTCCCCAAAGGCGGCGGCGCCATCCGCGGCATCGGCGAAAAGTTCGCCGCCAACCCGGTCACCGGCACCGGCTCGATGACCGTGCCCATCGCGACCAGTCCCGGCCGCTCCGGCTTCGGCCCGCAGCTCTCGCTCTCCTACGACTCCGGCGCGGGCAACGGCCCGTTCGGCTTCGGCTGGTCGCTCGCTTCCCTCAGATCACCCGCAAGACCGACAAAGGGCTTGCCGCAGTATCTCGACGCCGAGGAGTCGGACGTCTTCATCCTCTCCGGCGCGGAAGACCTGGTGCCGGTGCTGGTCGACGCCGACGGGACATGGCATCGCGAGACGTCATCCACGACAGCGTCGACGGCATCGCCTATCGCGTCCACCGCTACCGCCCGCGCATCGAAGGGCTGTTCGCCCGCATCGAGCGCTGGACCGCGTCAGCCGATCGGCGACGTGCACTGGCGCTCCATCTCCAAGGACAACATCCTCACCCTCTACGGCAAAGACGCCGAACTCCCGCATCGCCGATCCCGGCCGACCCCAGGCGCATCTTCACCTGGCTGATCTGCGAAACCCGCGACGACAAGGGCAACGCCGTTCTCTACGAGTACAAGCCGGAGGACGGCGCCGGCGTCGATCTGACCCAGGCCCACGAGCGCAACCGGGGCGACCGCAACGACCCGCGCCGCACGGCCAACCGCTATCTCAAGCGCATCCGCTACGGCAACCGCGTGCCGCTGCTGGACAACGCGGGCAGCCGGCCGCGCTTGCTGACCGACGCGCAGATCGAGAACGCCGGCTGGATGTTCGAGGTGGTCTTCGACTACGGCGAGCACGACGCCGACGCGCCGAAGCCGGATGACGCCGGCCAGTGGACCTACCGCGACGACCCGTTCTCCTCCTACCGCGCCGGCTTCGAGGTGCGCACCTGCCGCCTCTGCCAGCGGGTGCTGATGTTCCACCATTTCGCGGGCGAAGCAGGGCGTCGGCAACGATTGCCTGGTGCGCTCCACCGACTTCACCTATTCCCACGAGCAAGACCCCGCCAACGCCCGCAACCCCGTCTACACCTTCCTGCGCGCCGTCACCCAGACCGGCTACCAGCGGCACAACGGCGGCTATCTGAAGCGCAGCCTGCCGCCGGTCGAGTTCGAATACACCCAGCCCATCGTGCAGGACACGGTGCAGGAGGTGGACGCCGAGAGCCTGGAGAACCTGCCCATCGGCGTGGACGGCGCGGCCTACCAGTGGACCGATCTGCACGGCGAAGGCATCCCCGGCATCCTCACCGAGCAGGCCGGCGCCTGGTTCTACAAGCGCAACCTCAGCCCGCATCAGCGAGCGGCCGGTCGAATTCGCGCCGTTGGAACGCGTCGCCACCAAACCCAACCTCGCCCTGGCCGGCGGGCAGGCGCAGTTCATGGACCTCGCCGGCGACGGCCAGCCCGATCTGGTGGTGCTGGACGGCCCCATGCCCGGCCTCTACGAGCACGACGACGACGAAGGCTGGCAGCCCTTCCGCCCCTTCACCTCGCGCCTCAACCGCGACACGCGCGACCCCAACCTGAAGTTCGTCGACCTGGACGGCGACGGCCACGCCGACGTGCTGATCAGCGAAGACGACGCCTTCGTCTGGCACGCCTCGCTGGCCGAGGAGGGCTTCGGCCCGGCCCGCCGCGTCCCTCAGGCGCTGGACGAAGAAAAAGGCCCGCGGCTGGTCTTTGCCGACGGCACCCAGTCCATCTATCTCGCCGACCTGAGCGGCGACGGCCTCACCGACCTGGTGCGCATCCGCAACGGCGAGGTCTGCTACTGGCCCAACCTGGGCTACGGCCGCTTCGGCGCCAAGGTCACCATGGACCACGCGCCCCACTTCGACCACCCGGACCAGTTCGACCACAAGCGCATCCGGCTGGCCGACATCGACGGCACCGGCACCACCGACATCATCTACCTGCACCGCGACGGCGTGCGCCTCTACTTCAACCAGTCCGGCAACAGCTGGAGCGCGCCGCAGCTCCTGCGCGTCTTCCCGCGCGTGGACGACCTCGTCGCCATCGTCCCCACCGACCTGCTCGGCAACGGCACCGCCTGCCTGGTCTGGTCGTCGCCGCTGCCGGGCGATGCGCGGCGGCCGATGCGCTACGTCGATCTGATGGGCGGGCAGAAGCCGCATCTGCTGGTCAAGACCGTCAACAACCTCGGCGCCGAAACCCGTCGTGCAGTACGCCCCCTCCACCAAGTTCTACCTGCAGGACAAGCGCGACGGCAAACCCTGGATCACCCGGCTGCCGTTCCCGGTGCACGTGGTCGAGCGCGTCGAGACCTACGACCGCATCAGCGGCAACCGCTTCGTCACCCGCTACGCCTACCACCACGGCTACTTCGACGGCGAGGAGCGCGAGTTCCGCGGCTTCGGCATGGTCGAGCAGTGGGACACCGAGGAGTTCGCGGCGCTCACCGCCGATGGCACGCTGCCCGCGGCCACCAACCTCGACGCCGCCTCGCACGTGCCGCCGGTGCTGACCAAGACCTGGTTCCACACCGGCGTCTATCTCGGCCGCGACCACGTCTCCGACTTCTTCGCCGGGCTGCTCGATGCGCACGACGCGGGCGAGTACTACCGCGAGCCGGGGCTGACCGACGCCCAGGCGAGAGCAGCGCCTGCTGCCCGACACCGTCCTGCCGCCGGGCCTGACGCTGGAGGAAGAACGCGAAGCCTGCCGCGCGCTCAAGGGCGCGATGCTGCGCCAGGAGGTCTACGCCCTCGACGGCACGGACAAGGCCGAGCATCCCTACACCGTCACCGAGCAGAACTTCACCATTCGAGCGCCTGCAGCCGCAGGCTGGCAACCGCCATGCGGTCTTCTTCACCCATGCCCGCGAAGCCATCAGCTACCACTACGAGCGCAACCCGGCCGACCCGCGCATCAGCCATGCCCTGACGCTGGAGGTGGACGACTTCGGCAATGTGCTGAAATCGGCTGCCATCGGCTACGGCCGCCGCCAGCCGGATCCTACGCTGCCCTCGAAGGCAGACCGAGACAAACAGACAAAGACGCTGATCACCTATAGCGAGAACGACGTCACCAACCCGATCGACGATCCTGCCCTCTACCCGGATGACTACCGCGCTCCGCTGCCCTGCGAGACCCGCACCTTTGAGCTGACTGGGTACCCGCCGACGGGCGCCGCAGGGCGGTTCCAGAGTTCCGACTTTGTTCAGTCCGCGGCCGATGGCCTGACGCACCTCTTCGACGCTGAGATCAACTATGAAGACACACCCACCAGCGGCAGACAGCGCCGCCTGATCGAGCAGGTACGCACCCTTTATCGGCCCAACGACCTGGGCGCCGCCCAAAACGATCCCACTGACATTGCTCCCGCTGGGGACACTGGAACCGCTGGCCCTGCCCGGCGAAAGCTACCAACTCGCCTTCACGCCGGGGCTTCTGGCGCAGGTCTACCAACGTCCACGTGATGTGGTCCAACCGGCGGGAGCCCCGCCGCCCGAAAACCTGCTGCCCAATCCGGTCAATGTGCTTGGTGGCCAGGGCGCCGACCGGTGCGGATACCGGCCGAGTCAGGACCTCAAGGCGACGGGGGCATTCCCCGCCATGGACCCTGATGATCACTGGTGGATCCCCGCCGGCCGAGTCTTTCTTTCACCCAAAAACGGCGACACGTCAGCGCAGGAACTTGCCTACGCTCGCAAGCACTTCTTCCTGCCCCACCGCTACCGTGACCCATTCCATGCCGGAGGGTTCGAAACCGAAAGCGTCGTCGGCTACGACACCGATGCGCTCTTGGCCCGAGAAACCCACGATGCGCTCGGCAACGTGACGACCGCGAGCAACGACTACCGCTTGTTGCAAGCGCGCCTGGTGACAGACCCCAACGGCAACCGCTCCGAAGCGGCGTTCGATACATTGGGCCTGGTCGTTGGCACGGCGGTCATGGGAAAGGACGGCGAAGGGAAAGGTGATTCTCTCGCCGGGTTCGTCGCCGATCTGGACGAGCCCACCCTCCTTGCCCATCTCCAAAACCCCTTCGCCGATCCGCACGGCATTCTGCAGCAGGCCGGTTCGCGCCTGGTGTACGACCTGTTTGCCTACCAGCGCACCCGGAACGATGCGCAACCGCAGTCGGCGGCGGTGTACACCCTGGCACGCGAAACCCACGCGGCCGACCTCAAATCCGGCGAACAGACCAGGATCCAGCACAGCTTCTCCTATTCGGCCAAGGGTCGAATGTGCCCGGCCCTGCTGCTCGAGCTCGAGGCTCAGCGCGCTCAGGCGACGGGCACCGAGGCTGCTGCCGGATCCCTTCAGCGTGTGGGCCCCGCCTGGAGCTTGCCATGGTCGCCCTTCTGGACTGCCTCGCGCATCGCTGTCAGCAGCGGCGGCGCTTCCTCGATGAAGAGCCTCGCCATCTCGGTCGCCAGGTTCGGCTCGTCGGCCGCCCCGACCTTCTCCAGCGCGGACAAGACGTCGCGATCGATGGCGGGCGCATCCTCGCTTGCCGCGGGCAGGTCCGTGACCTCGCGTGTCGTCCCGGAGGGCCGGCGCCCCCCTAACGCGCGATCCCGGCCTCGAGCTCCGCGAGCTTGACCGGCTTGCGACGTAGTCGTCCATTCCCGCGGGGAGGAACCGCTCGCGATCCCCGGACAGAGCGTTCGCGGTCATGGCGATGATCCGTGGCCCGCGGGTCCGGGCCGCGCGATCCAGCGCGTCGCCTCGAGGCCGTCCATCTCCGGCATCTGCAGGTCCATCAGCACGAGGTCGTAGCCCTGGCGCTCGAGCGCCGGGATCGCCTCCAGGCCGTTGCCCCACGTCCGCGCGATAGCCGAGCCGCTCCAGCACCCGCATGGCGACCTTCTGGTTGACCCCGTTGTCCTCGGCGAGCAGGATCGAAGCAGTCGCCAGGCGGGCGCGCTCGGACGTTGCCGGGCTGGCGATGGTCGCTCACCGGTGGGCACCGCAGGAGGGCCGTGCCGCCAGGCGGATCCCGCCCGGCGCCGCCGCCGCCTCAGCGCCGGGTCTCGCACCGCGCGGCGACGATCCTGACGTGGAACGTGGATCCCCGCGTACCTCGCTCTCCCCCAGATCCCGCCCCCCATCATCTCGCCGAGCTTTTCGGATCGCGAGGCCGAGCCCGGTTCCGCCGTAACGGCGCGAGATCGAGGCGTCGGCCTGGGTGAAGGGCTGGAACAGCCGGTCGACCTCTCCGCGGGTATTCCGAACCCGGTGTCGCGCACGCTGAAATGCAGCTCGTGCCGTCGCCGTCGAGCGCGGGCCGCGACCGAGGCCGACCTCTCCGGCTTCGGTGAACTTCACCGCATTCTCGATCAGATTGACGAGGATCTGGCGCAACCGCCCGGCATCGCCCACGCCCACGGCGGGCCCTCGTCGCAGATTGAGCAGGCGAGCTCCAGCCGCTTCGCGGCCGCCTGAGGGGCCACCAGGTCGAGCGCCGATTCGACGCACTCGCGAAGGTCGAACGGCTGCTTCTCGAGCTCCAGCCGTCCGGCTTCGATCTTGGAGGTCGAGGATGTCGCTGATGATCGCCAGCAGCGCCTCGCCGCCGCCGCGGATGGTGTCGGCGCACTCGCGCTGCTTGTCGGTCAGCTCCGTATCGAGCAGCAGCCCCGTCATTCCGATGACCGCGTTGATCGGCGTTCGGATCTCGTGGCTCATGTTGGCGAGGAACTCGGCCTTCGCCCGGTCGCGGCCTCGGCCGCGTCCTTGGCCTCCGATAGCGCGCGCGTGCGTTCCTGGACCTTCTCCTCGAGCATCTGCCGCTCGCGCTGCAGGGCCTGATAGAAGCTCACGTTGTTGAGCGCGGTCGAGGCCTGGGAGACCAGGTTGGCGAGGCCGATGATGAGCTCGCTGTCGGCCTGGACGCGCGCGTAGTACTCGGCACGGCTCGACCCGCTTCCCGCCGCCACCAGCCCGACCGGCCGCCGTGGGTCCGGCCCCAGCGGGAACAGCACGACTCGTTCATCAGCAGCCGAAGCCCCAGAGCGCGGAGTGACGGGTCCTCCCCCTCCGCGGGACACATGAGATACTCGCTGCCCGCGAACAGCGGCGACAACACGGTGTCGGTCGCGGGCAGCTCGAGCCGGGCCACCGCGGTCTTCTCGTCCTCGTCGTAGTACCCGTCGAGCATCCTCACGCGGAACGGCGCCTGTTCGTCCGCGCGCGTGAAGAGGGCGCAACGCTGGAAGTTCAGCGCCGAGATCACGAAGTCGGTCGTGAGACGGAGCACCTCCTCCTCGTCGAACGTGGCGTTCAGCTTCTTGCCGCTCTCGTAAAGATGCCGGTAGACCCTCACCTGCGCGTCCAGCACGTCCTGGAGCAGGTAGAGCCGGCTTTCGGTCAGGATCAGCCGCTTGACCTGCTCGGAGAGGCGCTGGTTCTCGCTCAGCAGCCGCTCGAGCCGGCGCTCGCGCTCGGTGTCGTTCTTGTGGGGCTCGTCCATTTTCGACAGGACGCTCGGGTGTCCCCGCTCAGTAGACGGCCGCGACCACCGCCGTGTAGTTGTGGAAGCAGTTGTGATCACCGACCGGGCCGATCTCACCGTAGGTTAGAAGCCGAGCCAGGGCACGTCCGCCCCGACCTCGTCCTGGAGTTCCTTCAGAAGCCGCATCTTATGCTGCTCCCGCAGCACGAAGCGTCCCCGTCCCGCGCAGTCGAACTGCAACACGAGCTTCGGCGCGATCCGCCGAGCGTCTCCTTGATCCCGCTCGCCACGCGTTTCACGCTGTCCGCGATCAGGTCATGGTCGCGGCGCGTGATCCACACGCTCGTGCCGGCCGTCACCTCGGTGGGGATCACGATGGACCCGGGGCGGGTCCCTTGCCCGCCATGTAGCGGATGACGTATTCACCGTAGTCCTTCATGTGCGCCGGCGCCTCGAAGCCGAGGCAGGTGTTCCCGATCGACCGCTGGCGCCAGGCGTCCACCTCGTCCTCCGGCAGGTACTCCTTGAGCACGTCGAGCGCGGGCTTCCCGTCGATCTCGTGGATCACGTTGCCTTCCGCGCGCGTGACCGTCCGTTCGACCCCGATGGGAATGCAGCCGTGCCGCACGGCTGTCGCCACTCGTACCGACCCCGAGAGAAGGGCCCATGAGACGCCGTCGGGAACCACTTCGTCGTCACAGTACTGGTAGGTGCACGTTTGCTCCATGTTGTCCGCAGCGGTTCCACCCAGTAGCGGCAGCTTTCCATCCAACGCCACCTCGGAGGCGAGTCCAGTGGTAAAGCGATCGAAGTTGAAGCTGAGCCCGTCGGCGAACACGAGCAGAGCACGCGTGTCGGCCGCCAGCGGGCGCAAGGCCTGGCCGACGCAGACACCGGCCTGCTGCCAGTCACCGGCGCTGCGTGCGAGCCCGTGGCGAAACACGATCTCGTCGGAGCGCAGCGCCATCACGCCGACCGAGAACGGTGATTCGTCCGCCTCGCGGAGCCCGATGACACCTTCGCCCGAGCAGCCCGCGAGCGGTGCCTGACCGGTCGCCTGGCGAATCGAGGAGACGAGAGCCGGCTGGTCGTAGCCGACCGCTGCGAATGCCAGCACGAAGTCCGGCCTCTCGATGCCGGCCGCTCGGAGCGCCTGCTCGGCCGCCTGGCGGCCCGCCGTTTTCGCGTCGCGGTGATGGCTGATTCCCACACCTGCTTCGGTTGCCATGCTTCACCTGCCTTCAGGAACCCTATCGTCGGCGCACGACCACCAAGGTCATGTCGTCTCCCTGGTCAGAGCCGCGCGAGAACCCCTCTACGGCCGCGGTGATCTCCTCGATCACGACGAAGGCGGGCTCGCCCTGGTGCTCGGACACTACGGCTTGCAGCCGCTGCTCACCGAATGCTCCCTCGTCTTCGCCGCCAGCTTCCGTGATGCCGTCCGAGCAGGCCACCATCAGGTCTCCGGGCTGGAGCGAGACCACACCCTCCTCGAAGGCGCCGCTCTTCAGGATTCCCATCACCGGGCCGCCGCGCTCGAGACGCAACGCGGGCTTGCCCCCACGGAAGACCATCGGCGGGTTGTGACCGGCGTTGCAGTAGCGCAGTTCGCCGCTTGCGGGATTGAGGATCGCGTAGAAGAGCATCGCGAAGCGGCCCATGTCCACGCTCTGCTGGAGCAGCCGGTTGCAGCGGTCGACGCACTCGCTGGCGGAGGAGCTGACGAGCGTCTGCCCACGGATGGTCGCCTGCAGATTGGCCATCAACAACGAGGCGGGCAGACCCTTGCCGGAGACGTCCGCCAGGCAGATGGCCCAGCGCGAGTCGTCCATGGCGATGAAGTCGAAGTAATCGCCGCCGACCATCTGGGCAGGGATCGTCTTGCCGGCGATCTCGTAGCCCTCAATGCTCGGAGCGGCCTTCGGCAGGAGATTCGTCTGGATCTGCGCCGCCAGCCGCAGCTTCGCCAGTTGCTCCTCGACGCGCGCCTCGAGGATCGCGTTGGTCGCCTTCAGCCTCTCCGAGACCTCGAGCAGCTCGCGCTCACGCAGCTTGCGCCGGTCCATCTCCTGCTTCAGGCGCAGCGCAGAGCGGACCCGGGCCATCAGCTCCACGGTGCTCGGAGGCTTCGTGACGTAATCGATCGCACCGGCTTCGAAAGCCTGCTCCAGGTCGTTCGGCTCGGTGCTGGCGGTGACGACGATCACCGGGATATCGCGAAGCCTCTCGTCGGCCTTGAGACGATGACAGGCCTCGAGGCCGCCCATCTCCGGCATGCTCAGGTCGAGCAGGACCAGGTCGACCGCGCTCTTGCCCTGGGGGCGACCCAGGCCGAGCTGCTCGAAGGCGGCCTGCGCGGATTCGGCCACGACCACGTTGTCGTGTCCTTCGGCTCTAAGCATCGATCGCAACAGGAGCCGCTGACTCGGCGCGTCGTCCACAATCAGGATCCGTCTCGCAAAGTCGACCGGGGGCGCACTGGTGGCACGCACCGCCTCTGGCGCTGGCCGGCTGGTCCACCAGGCATCGATCTCGGACTTGAGAGCGAAGACGGAGCCTTGCGCGTCGTGGTGGTGGCGGTGGACGGGCAGCCCCTCATCCTTCTCCCAGCGCTGGACCGTCCGAACACCGCGCCGTAAGTGCGCGGCGATCTCCTTCCACGAATCCAGCCGCTCGTCGCGGGAGTCGCCGGCACTCTTCGCACCGTCGGAAGCGCTCTTCGGCAGCTTGGCCATGGGGTCAGCCGATGATTTCGATTCTAGCGCGCGCAGCTCGTCGGCCATCGCGTCGGGCGATACCGGCCGGTCCGCCGGACGCTTGGAGAGCGCCCGCCGGATCACGCGATCCACGCCAGCGGCGGCAGGGAACCCGGCGAGCGGCGGTGGCTCCTCGTAGAGCGTCGCGTGCAGGATCTCGAGGGCGTTCTTGCCCGCGAACGCCGGGCGCCCCTCGAGCATCTCGTAGAGGATCGCGCCCACGGCGAAGAGATTGCTACGCGCGTCGAGGCCCTCACCGGTCACCTGCTCGGGCGACATGTAGCGCGGCGTGCCGATGACCATCCCGGTGCGGGTCACCGCGCTGATCGACGCGAGAGACTTCGCCAGGCCGGGATCGCTCGTCCGCGCCAGCCCGAAGTCGAGCAGCTTCACCCCGTGGCGCGTCAGGAACACGTTGGAGGGCGTGAGGTCCCGGTGGACGATGCCGCGCGAGTGGAGGGCCTGCAGGGCGGCGAGCATTCCGAATCCGATCGGCAGCGACTCCGCGAGGCCCAGCGGCCCTCGCCGAAGCCGCTCGGTCAGCGTTTCGCCCTCGAGGCGCTCCATGGCGATGAACAGCCGGCCCAGGTCCTCGCCGACCTCGTAGAGCTGGCAGACGTTCGGATGGTTGATGCTCGCCGCGGCCCGCGCCTCCCTCCAGAACCTCTTTCGCGCCGTCTGGTCGCCGTTCAGCGATGTCATCGCCTTGACCGCGATCGCACGCCCGAGCTGCTCGTCGTACGCAGAGTACACGACGCCCATCCCGCCCTCCCCCAGCTTGCCGGTGATGACGTAGCGCCCGATGCGTGAGGGTGGTCCTCCGCGGACGCCAGTCGAGCTGGCTTCAGGAGCGGGCGGCGGTGTCAGCTGCCTTCGCAGCCAGGCCGAAAACGCCCGCAGCGGCCTCCGCGACCTCGCGCGCGTGCGGTCAGGATCGTTCTCGGGGAATTCGGCCATGGCTGCCCCTTGATGTCCCGAATATAGGCACATGGCAGCGGTCGGCTCAATCGTCAAAGCACGCCATGCCACGGTGGCGCGCCCTGGCGCGCGGAGTCCAAGCTATTGGTGTGAGACCGGTCATGGACCGCAACCGCTCGGGGGCCGGACATGGCGATTTCGCTCAAGTTACAACGCCCAAAGTTCGTCAGAAATCTGCTCTCACTTCTGAGGAGCGTTGGGCGGCAAAAACCGCTGTTCGGTTGTCGGCACCGAGTGGTGTTCGTGCATGATCATCCACTCGCCATCTAATTTGCGGAGCCCAACGGTAAGACGCAGATCGAGCGGCCCCGCGGAAGTTCCATCACAATGGATCAGACATGACGCAAAAGCCACGTCAGAGCCAGTTGTTACTTGCAACTCACTTGCGACGAAGCTGATCGGGCCTTTTGGTGAGTCATAAAAGAAATCCCACGTCCGATTGTATTCATCGAGCCCTCTAACAATTTGAGGCGGGAAGTCGAACATCAGCAGGTCCGCCGCATGGTGCGCAAGGATCGCTATTCGGTCCCCGGAGCTGACTGCCCGGACCCAGTTTTCTATCAACACGCGGATCCGCGTTTCCTCGGCCGTCTCACGAGACGTCATAGTTACCATCCTCCTGCATGACACGGGCCAACCATGGCACTGCAGTTACCGGACCGCGTATCGCTCGAGCAGCACCGCGACGATTGCAGGCTGCTCGTCGATCACCTGACGCCCGCTATCGGCGATCACCTCGACCGACACGTGGTGCCATCCGTGTTCCCGTAGCGATCGAGCAACGGGTAGGGTTGAGCGGCGCCAACGAATGTTCGCCACCGGCCAGCTCGATCGGTACATCGACCGGACCGCGTTGATCGCGTTGAATCGTTCATTCGCCGGATACGCCCGGTAAAACTCGAGGCCGGCGCGCAGCTGGTCGGGTGAGCGGCTTCGGTGACGTTTCTCATGCGGCGATCGCCACCGCGCTGCCTCACGCTATGAGTCGGTCAACGAGAAATCGGTGAACCGGAACGTCACCGGCTGCCCGCTCGTGGATACAACCTCCACACCGTAGCCGATCTGCCCCAACGTCGAGTCCGGTGGAACGCGTCCCTGCGCGATCAGATAGTCGAGCATGGCCCTCAGGTTCACCGACCCGGATGCCCTGTCCTGGTGCGGCAGGAACGTCAGGATGCCGTTATCGGGAGTGGCCCACAGGTCCCAGCCGACCCCGTCGAACATCAGGTTGGTGGCGACGACCGACCCGGCCGGGGTCTGGGCCTGGTTGTCCGTCCAGATCATGACCTCGCGGTTGCGGGGATCGCCGGTGTTGCCGACACCGTTGAGCCAGATGTCGTAGGCGAAGTTGTAGACGCCGACATTTGGGCCTATCGTCGCGAAGGTGCTGTGCAGCACTGGGTAACTGCTGAGCGGTGGTTCGAACCCGGTGCCCCAGTCGTGGTAGTCCTTGTGCACGTTCGGGTACATCTTCACCGCGCCGTCGTGAGCGTTGTCGTCGGCGGTGGCGATGTCGTTCCATGACCTGTAGGTGCACACCTCGATCGTGCTCGCGGTGCCGGGGTAGCCGGCCGAGTTCCACATATTGTTATGCACAAGGAACCCGCCGTCGCCGTACAGGGCGAACGGCTCCGACGAAGTGAACACGGGCGCCGTGCATTCCTGGCCGACCGGGGGTGGGGAGCCTTCCGGATTCACAGTGATGACGGTGTCGTTGCTAGCGAACAGGGCCCCGTCCGAAGCGGTGAGCCGCAGCACGTACTCGCCGGCGGTCGTGAAGCTGGCCGTGGTGTCCACCGCGGTCGGGTCGCTGAACGTGACCGGGCCGGGACCGGAGACCACCGACCACTGTTGGGTCACCGGGCCGGGCTGCCCGTCGTCGGCGACGGTACCGTCGAGGGTCACCGGGTTCGGTAACACGATCGTGCGGTCCGAGCCGGCGGAGACTGTGGGCGGCCGGTTCGGCGGTGGAACGGTGAGCTGCGCGGTCACGTCGTCGAGCTGCCAACGTCCGGTGCCGATGCCGGTGAACCGGAACAGGACGTGGGTCGCGTTCGCGGGAGCGATCAGCGTCGCCGCGATCTCCGTCCACGCGAACGGCACCGACGGCAGCGCCGTCACCTCGTCCTCGCGCAGCGTCAACCCGTCGGGGTTGTTCAGCCAGACCACCCGCATCGAGACACTGGTGCTGCCGGAAATCCGCCTCAACCAGCCGCCGAGCCGGTAGGACGCCAGCGGCGTCACGGTGAACGCGCCTGGCCACGCTTCCTCGACCCCCCAGAACGTGCTGGCCGGCGCGATCCGCAGCGAATAGCGGCCGCCGTGCGAGCGCGGCATACTGACCAGGGCCAGCGTCACGTTATACCAGGGCTGGAACCCCTCCCGGTCGATCTCGAACGTCTTGGTCTGCAGCGACGGCTGCGCGGGCGCTGTACTCACGACGAGGGCGCCGACTATCAGGGCAGCGGTGACACGCTTAAGCATCGGGGTTCCCCCTTCGGCTCAGATGACCCGGCGAGCCGCAGCAGTGGCAGCGTTGCCGGTGTTCGGAGTGCCCGTTGGTTCAATGAGCAGAATCTGCGCTTCTTCTTCAGCGACCGGGCAGTGCTGCACGCCCTTGGGAACAACGAAGACCTCGCCAGGACTCAGCGCGACATCTCCGTCATGCATGCGAATCGTGATATTGCCGTTGAGGACGAGGAAGAAGTCGTCCGTGTCATCGTGCTGATGCCAGACAAACTCGCCCTTGATCTTGACCACCATGACGTCGTGACCGTTGAACTGCCCGATGACGCGAGGCTGCCAGTGCTCAGAGAACGTCGATAGTTTCTCTGCGAGATTGATTGCCGGCATTGTTGGTCCTTACAGCTCACGATTCTGTTCGGGAGGCACCACCTCTTGCTTGGATCTTGCGGTGATCACGTGTGATTTCATCGGGCACACGTCCAGCGAGCATACCGGCGCCGCACGTACGCAGTGTGAAAGTAACGTTCAAAAAACGTTCACGTTCTCAACGATGGCCCATCTGCGTCGGTTGTCGTCCACGCGTGCGCGCTGAACGGTTGATCGAGTGGGCACTGCGTGAGGTTCAGTTCCGGCTCAATTGCCTCGCAGGTAAGTGGAACCGCTGAGCCCTTGCGCGCAGCCGGCCGCTTACCTGCCAGGCAATTGTGGCGACGCTGGTCCTGTCGATAGTGGGCATGCCTTCGTTCCGAACCGACGGCGGCGGGCACGCTTCGATCGGTCCGCCGCTTCGGTACTGGCGGAGAGCTCGGCAGATGAGTCAGCTCGCCCTCGCACACATGAGGCGAACGTTTCACCTCGGCACTTCTGCTTTCTCGAGACAGGTCGTGCGAACCCGAGCCGCGAGATGGTCCCTGCAGTTGGCCGATGCGTTGGAGGTGCCCACGAGACGGCTGCCATGATTGCCGGATCGGAACTCGGGATAGCTCCCAGGCCGCAATTCATCACCGCGCGCGCTGCCGCCCGCAAAATGACATCGCACCGATCGGGTGTGATCTTGATGGATACGCCGGAACCCGCTCGTCTTGGTCTCACGCTCGTCGGTGGCATGGGGCCGGCGTGGGCAGCGATGGAACACCTGTCGCGCGGCCTCTCCGCAGAACTCGCGTCTGGGGGTGTGCGATCAGTCGTCTTGCGAACAACTGGCCTGCCGGAGACCGCGACGATCGACGTCGTGTTCGACTTGCACGCCAAGCCAATGAGCATGACGCGTGGGCAGTTTCAATCGTCGGCGCAGTCCACGAGATTGGCTGAACTGGCGAACGTCGCGGCCTTCGTTGCCTCGGATCGCGCCAGTGCCATGACCGGTACCGCCGCGAATCTCACCGGGCGGGATCATCGACTGAGCCCCGCGCAAGGAGGTTTCATGGCTACGACTCGAGCCGCGCCCTCGAACCGAACTGGGTCGTCGATTGACAGCCTGCGGTCCTCGGCACCGGTGGCGATGATGACCGCACCCGCCAGGACCCGAATACCGTTGTCGATCCCGATCTTGTACGATCTGCGGTCACACGCGAGGCTGCGCGGCACCGTTCGCGATCATGATTTGCGCGCCAGATTGCTGAGCCTGCGTATACGCGCGACCCGCCAGATCCTGACCCGAAACTGCCCGGTCGGAAAGCCGAGATAATTTCGATTCTCGAGCTCAGGCCGGCTTGACCACCCGGCGCGTGCGATTCGAGCACCAAGACATCCAATCCCTCCGACGCGCCGGACACAGCCGCCGCCAGGCCGGACGGCCTCACGATCCCAGTCGATCGCGCGCCGATGACGGTAGCGGGATCTGTGAATCGGATCGGTCATGCGTTCTCTCGAACCAGGCGTCCTGCGGTCGATGGCGGCGTTGTGACTCGTCAAAAGCGATAGGCGGCCTGCGCCGCGAGATATCGCACATCCTTCAGTGATGAGAGAAAGGGGCCCGTGTGAAAAATGGCAAGGGACGTCAGCAGGCCGAGGTGGGTCGTTAGCTGCGCATCGAGCTCAATAATCGTTTGTGAACCCACGGCACGCCCCGTGGCTTGTCGGCTTGAACTCAGCAACCTGCGGTCGATTCCGTAAACGCCGTCGTGAAGGCTGGTCCGCCAAAACCACGCTCTCTCCATCATTACGCGGACGCGGGGATGTGCCGCCACCGTGATGGTTGGCGCAACCGTGATCAGATTCGTGGGTCCGATGAGCCCCGCCTTACCAGAGTAGGCGATGCTCGGAAACAGCGGATCGAAACTTTCCAGCCGCGGATTTCCGGGATCGCGATCGCCGCTCGTGGCGAACACACGCATCCCAAGTCGGGCCCGTCGTGGCGGCCATGGGACTGCAAGTCCCTGGTCCGATGCCAGCGCCCACGCCCGAACCGGCGCGCCGGCGAACTGCCCGAGCTGCACGATGGCTTCCTGCTCGTAGTCGAAGGCGGCCGGCGCGCGCCAGTGGCGGATGCCGAACGAATGGCGAACAGAGTTACCCACGCCTTGATCGAAGCGCGCGTCTTCACGCTGCGCGCCGATGTAGTAGAGCGCCAGATTGCGGCCAGTTCGCGAGACACGACCAAACCCTCCAGTGCCCCAGACCAGCTGCGACGCATCCGCACGATCGTCCATGACTCCCGGGATGTTTCGGACGGGCCGGATCACGATGCTGTTTAGGGTCCACGCATCGCGGCGGCCGATCAGGCGCAGCCCGTCGAAACTGCGCCGCGCATTCAATCCCTCCGCGGCTGAAAGGAGCCGGCCGGCCCCGAACGCCACTTCGTGACGTCCGGCCCGCAGCGTGACGGCGCGCGCGGATGATCGACCCCAGGTGAGATCGACAAATGCCTGATGGATATCCAGGAGGTTCTCGTCTGTCGGTCGTGGACCGCCCACCCTGCCGCTCTCGATGCTGCTTTGGACGTCGAGGAAGACGCGCGCACGCGAACCAAGGTGCCAATCCGAATGCAGCAGATACCGCTGAAGCGCGTAGCCGTTTCCATCCGGCGGCTGCAGCCCAAAACCAGGATTGCGGAATTGCTCGAAGCGCCAGCGTGTTTCACCACCAATCGAGAGATACCAGTCCGGCCGGTCTCCAAGCGGAACGTACTTCAACCTATCAATCGCATCCGTGCGCAGCCGAGGGTCCCGGAGCGGACTCCAGTCTTCGTCGTAGCGATACGGCTGATACGCCGGCCGCGGCGGCGGATCGCCCGCGTCTCCGGGTGTGGATTGTGCCGCCAGCGCCACAGCGACCAGACAGCACAGTCCGACTGCTGCTGCGGCGACTCTCATCACCAACGACCCTCGACGGTCAGACGGTCGCCGGCTGTGGCACGGACCGCCGATCGACGCCGCGAATCAGGGCGTCGGGACGAACGTTGTGTGGATGGTTCCACCCGCGATCCCACATGTAAATGACGAGATCCAGCGAGTTGTCGCCCACGTCGATTCGCGTGACCTTCCCGTTCCGAATCGTCAACAGCATGGTTTCAACCGAGGTGCCCTCGCGTCCGGTTGGCTTGAGACCGAATACTTCTGTCACATGCTTCCAGTGCAGGTTGAACGGTGGAGTAAGGTCGGCACGCCGGAGCGCGCGAGAAGACGGTGTGCGAATTGTCACCTCAGATCACGTTTGCTGATGGCCGCGTCGTCGACAGCAACTTCCACGATTACCAAGTGGTCCGTATCCACGAGATGCCGACAGTCGATGTCTATTTCGTCAACAGCGGGGCACGTCCACTCGGTCACGGAGGGCAACTTCGTCGCCAAGGCGCTCAGCACCGATCAGGCCCACATCCATCCGGTCTCTCCCAAGGCGACAAACCTCGGGGCGCGGGGGCAGAGCCCCCGCATCTCCATCAACGCGGCGCGCCGCGCGCGGCGCACCGCTAAACTACGAACACCGGTGTCTCAGATTGTTGACACGTGCCGGGTTTCGCGCCTGGGCGAGCGGCGCGCGAAATCGACATTAAGTTCAAGGCTTGGAAAAAATGGAAGCGACAGAACCCTACCGGGTCCCCTCCTCAGGCCCAGCATATCCTGCTGCCAGCGAATGGCCCTGCTGAAGCCATGTCCGTGCTCTTCGAAAATCTTGAGGACTGCCGGGACAGTTTCTTTGCGCGCCCAGTCCCGCTGGAGTTCGACCGGATACGCCAGCGTGCTGATGGGGATGGCCCCCGCCTGCACCATACGCTGGACAGCTAATGCGTGACTTTCTGCGTCAGCTCCGCCGGAAGCATCCGGGACAATATACACAACGTAGCCGTCGCCGAGTGCGCCCTGAACCGCCAAGTTCAGGCAGATCTCCGTCCACAGGCCGGCTATCACGAGCCTCTTGCGCCCCGTCTGCTTGACCCAATCGACGACGCGCTGATCGTCCCACGAGCACAGGCCCGTGCGGTCGATGGGCTTCTGATCGGGAAGACCGCCTGGAGTTCTTTCAAGAGGGGCTGGTGTTCCGCAACACCCGTCGTCAACAGGGTTGGCACGTTGAATACCTTGGCCGCCTTCGCCAGTGCGGTCACATTGTGAGAGACTGTCGAGTGCTTGTGCGACGTCACAGACAAGAGCTGCGGGTACTGGTGGTCAATGAGCACCATTGCATGGTTGTCCGGTGTGAGCAGGTTCTTTACTCCGTTGTATTGGTTTGTTGCCATCGTTTTTCCTCGTAATGTCTTGATGGGTTCGACAAATGAGACCACCCGAATCTTTTCACTTTGGCAGATGATGACTGCCGGCCAACATGGCCCTGTTGCAGCACCTGGCAGTCGATTGTCGTCGAGTTACATTGTGTCTCCTTTCTCTCGTTCGATGTTGGGTGGCGTCGTTCAGTCTGACCAGCGCGCCAAGCGCAACGCTCCATCGGCCAGTGACTCCATCCGCCCGAGCTCGGCGATGCGGGATATCGACGACCCGCTCCGGCGCCGCGATGCCGAGCCGCATCCAGTTCAGTAGCTCGGTGCCGCCCGCCAGGAACATGGTGCGCGCGTCGGCGCCGGCGGCGACTGCCTGGTCCGCACGAATCAGCGCGCGCGTACGCGAAGGGGTGCATCAGCGTCCTCCCGACCGCTGCCGCCGCCTTCGTCGCTTCGACGATCTGCGGATAGGCCGAACAGCGGCACAGGTGGCCACTCATCCACTCGCGGACCCCGGCCTCGCTCCCGACATCGCCCTCCTCGATGTAGGTGACCGCCGACATGATCGGACCCGGCGTGCAGAAGCCGCACTGGAAGCCGTCATGGTCGATGAAGGCCTGCCGCACGCGTGGCGTTGCTTCTCAATGCATACGTGCAGAGCGTTGTCGTTTCCTCGTGCGCGTCTCTGAAGTTTTGTAACTGCCGCGATGCGCGACGATCGCCCACCTTCCTCTGGGCCGGAGCCATCCGTACGCGCAGCCGCAGTGAACGCAGCGGGCTTCTTGTCCGGCGCCCGCGGAGCGCTGCACAGACGACGCGTCTATTTCGTGAGGCGCCCGGCAGCGCACTTCGAACCGCAGGGCGCCGCGATCCACCGTCCGGACCTCGAACGACCCATCCGCCCGAAAGCCCGCGCACCCGCCCCATTCACCTTGCCGAGGGCGCCACCGGCACGTTCCTCGACACGAGTGTGGCACTCCTCAACCCCGGCACGGCGCCGGCGTCGGTCCTCTTGCGCTTCCTGAAAGACGACGGAGCGACGGTCACTCAGCAGGTCCCGGTGCCCGCAGGCGCGCGTCGCACGATGCGTCCTGCCGCGTTGACGGGCCTCGCCAGTGCCAATTTCTCGACCGCGATCGAATCGAACGCGCTCGTTGTCGTGGACCGCACGATGACCTGGGGCGATGGATATGGCAGCCACGCGGAAACGGCGCTGACTTCGCCATCCACGACCTGGTATCTGGCCGAAGGCTCCACCTCGGGTGAGTTCAACCTATTCTCCCTGCTGCAGAATCCGAATGGCATCGCTGTGCAGGCCACGGTGCGCTATCTGCTGCCATCCGGCCATGCCGCTGGTCTGAGAGACCTACACGCTGCTTCCGAACAGTCGCACGACGATCTATGTCGATGCTGAAGGTCCGGCACTCGGCGAGCACGGACTTGTCAGCGGAAATCACAGCCGACGCACCGATCATCGCCGAGCGGGCGATGTATCTGAACAAGCCCGGACAACCCTTCGCGGCAGGACATGAGAGCGCCGGCGTGACAGCCCCGGCTCTGAGTTGGTTCCTGGCGGAGGCGCGACCGGCCCATTCTTCGATTTGTTCGTCCTGGTTGCGAACCCGAGCGACACGCCCGCGAGGTCACCACGGAGTATTTGCTGCTCGGTGGCGACATGCTCACCAAGAGCTACACGTGCCCGCGAATGGCCGGTTCACGATTTACGTGGATGCGGAAGAGATTCCCGCGGGATCGGGCCAGAGGCCGCTGAGCAATGCGGCGCTATCCACGACGATCCGCTCGACCAACAACGTGCCGGTGATCGTCGAGCGAGCGATGTGGTGGCCCGGACCGGAGATGGCGCCAACTTCTGGTATGAAGCGCACAACTCGCCGGGGCGACGACGACTGGGACGCGCTGGGCGCTGGCCGAGGGCGAGGTGGGCGGGGCGACGGGCCTCGAGACCTACGTGCTGATAGCGAACACGTCGCCGGCCGCGGGTTCCGCCATGGTTAAACTGCTCTTCGAGGACGGCACGACGGCAACGCGCACTTACGCACTGGCGGCTCACAGCCGGACCAACGTCTCGGTGGCCGTGGATTTCCCGTCAGCGGCCGGGCGCAGGTTCGGTGCCATCGTCGAGAGCCTCGGGGCCACGCCCGCGCAGATCGTCGTCGAGCGCGCGATGTATTCGAGCGCGGGCGGTGTCGTGTGGACCGCGGGCAGTAATGCCCTCGCGACACGATTGCAATAGAGGCTCGAAACGGGGGGAGGCACTCGGCCACACAGCAGTGGCGCCCTGGATGGCGTCGAAAAGTAACCGGCCGGTAGCCGCTTCAACGAGTATGGGAAGGCCGACGGTTCGAGGAACAACATGAAACGAGACGAGCGTGCCCAAATGGCTTGGCAGGTCCTGGTATCCGCGGCCCACAATCGCCAGTTGATAACCTACAAGTTGCTGGCTAATTCGGGCGGTCGACCAGAATTGCCGCATCAATAGAGCGTCCCTACGGCTGATGAAGGCGCGTACGAAATCGCCAACGCTGCCGACCATGTCCTTGTGATGAGCGCTGACCTGTCGGTCGGCGTGCACGACGATAAAGGGCGAGACCGCTTGAGGCGTCGCAGCCATCTGCGTCAGCTTCGTGCTGCCGACAACTCGTCATCGTTGCCGCAGATAATTCGCTGCCGAGCGCCGAGCGCAGATTCCGGCGAACTCGGCTTCGAAGGAGCAGCCGAGCGGGCATGGCTACCCTTGGCGACTCAGAACTGATTCAGAACGCAGACGATGGCGAGGAAATATTAGGAGCCGTTTCGCGGTTCGCATAACCTCCGTTCTCGGTCTCCGCTCAGGCCATCCCCACCACAGCGTCGTAGCGAGTCAAACGTGACCGCAAGCGTCCAGCGCCTGCTGAGAGTTGTGGCTTGGCGAGACTGGCTATTCTAGAGTTCCTGCGGGCTTTAGCCTCCGAAGTCGATCTGTACGGATCACGATAAGTACCCGTTAACCATTGCAGCGTCCGAATTCGATCTGTGCGGATCAAGATGAGTACGGAGAGGATATGCGAACGATGAAGTCTCTGCCGTGCGTCATCGCGCTCGTCGCGCTCGCGCTATCAGCACGCATCGACGGTCAGACCTCGACTGACGTCGATGACGAGCCGACGCCAGATATCGAGGGCAAGCTGCTGTTCGAGACCGACGGCGAGGCCGTGCGGGACATCCCCCCCGCCGAGGAAGTCCAGTCCGCATTCGCGGCGCTCAACGCCGAGATGTCGCTCATGCCGGGCTGTGCGTTCGACGGCCAATGTGCCGGGCGGACGCACTTGCGCGTCCGCCCCAACGGCACCGTGTTCTGGGCGGCGATCGACGGTATGACCGAGATGGATACGTCGGACGCGAACTTCACGAAGGTCGCCGGGCTCGCGAACACGAGCTGCGTGTCCTGGGAGTCGGTCCTGTACCGTGGCCACTTCCTGCGCCACCGGGGCCCGAATGCCGAGCTGGTGGTGAACCGAGGCAGCTTCTGGGACTTCAACTTCAGTGCCGATGCCACGTTCTGTCCATCGGGCTACAGCTTCGAGTCATACAACGGTCCCGGCTGGTTCCTGAACAAGTCGGGCGCATCGCTCGTGCTCTCGCAATCCCATTGGAGCAACTACGCCTCCACGGTCATTTTCGAAGAGGGCCGCGCGACCATCGGCATGTGGAGCGATTCCCTCGGCATGACCCAAACCGCGGGCTCACCCGACAAGATCTGGGAGTCGCGGGTGCGTGCACCGGAATCACGCCGCCGTTCCAGCAGCCGAGGATCAGCTGCACGCAACTGGGGATCTATCTGACCGATCGTGTGCCGTGGGAGAACCCGACGCAGTTCCGGCCGATCTTCCACTGCTCTCCCAGCTTCAACTGGTTCGGCACCGCGCCGTGGGTGAAGATGTACAAACGCGGCACCGACCCATTTCACAAGATCGAGAAGGGCTACTGGATCTGCTACTAACGCTTCGCCGGCTTCATCGCGCTGATCTGGAGCCCTTCTTCATCGCCTCACAGATTCTGCGGTAGCCGGCAACGTCGAGAGCCACAGCGACTTGAGACCCCACCAACACGAGGAAGTAGGAGCGCGCCAGCGTCACCACTGGTGCTGCCGCCGCCGTCCTCATCGTCGCGAGGCTCGGGCTCCTGCTCGGGATCGAATTCAATCACCGCGAGCGTCACGATCGCGTGATCAGGATCGCCCGGGTGCACCGACTCGAGCGTCCCCATGTGCAGACCAGTCGATGGTGGCGTCGCGACAATCTCGACCTCGACCGCCCGTGAATAGTCACGTCGGTGGTCGGCCACGCTGAACCGCACATGAGATCGCGATGCAGCACGCCCTTCTCGTGCGCGCGATGACGATATTGGCGGGCTGGTTGGACGAGGAGGCGATCAGCGAGCGTGCGTCCTTCGACCAGCTCCATCACAAGGACGGTGTTCCCGTCGGACTCTTCGAGCCCGAACAACGTGGCGATGTGTGGGATGGCTCAGCGCGGCGAGGATGCTCGCCTCCTTGCGGAGCCGAACCGAGGCGGGTGGATGGATTGGCGAGAGATGCTGGCAGCGTCTTGAGCGCGACGTCGCGCCCGAGCCGCGTGTCGCGGGCGCGATAGACTTCGCCCATGCCCCCGGCCCCCAAAAAATCGAGGACTTTCGAATACGCCGAGTCGCCTGCCTGGTTCGAGGCGATGGTCCATCAGCGAAGCAAGCGATGCAACGCGCCGGTCCCGAACGGGAGCCGCGCGCAGCAGTCGCGCGATGCCTGACTGCCGTGATCGACGAATGTTACGCCGATCTCTCCTGAGACGACAGTCGCTGCCGGACGCCGGCGGCAAGTCGGCTGAGCGTATCGACACCAGCGAAAGGCGAGGGAGTTCCCGCCGCGTCCGCGGCTTCGACGCGCCGGGCACGGGCCGTTTCGAACGCGCCCGCCGAGTGCCGTCCCAGAATCAGATGTATCTGCGACACCGCTAAGAGGCCGTCCCCAACGGACAAGCAGGCGAAAGTAGGCACCCTCAATACCGACGTCTCCAACGTCAACGCCACCACGCCTGCCGTGGTGCGCTTGTTCACGGCCGGTCGTCCCGATCGCGGACGGTCCGCCAGCCCAGCGAGGCGTTCCTGGCAGAAGGGTGGGCGTGAGACTTGATACTGACGGTCGTTCGGCTGGGTGTTGGGTCCGACCTTCCGCAACCTAACCGGCTTGTCCCAATAGGTAAGCGATGACGATCACCGTGACGATGACGATGACCGTTGCGCCCGCGGAGCGCGAGTTCGGACGCGGTCCCTGCCGCAGCACGGTGATGCCGAACGGTACGAGTGCGAAGCAGAGACCGGCGATCTGCAGTATCGAGAACCAGGTGCTGCCCTTGAGCACGCCCATCATGAGACCGGCCATGAGTAAGAGCGCCCAAGGCTCGCCCCAGTCCCAGCACGCCGGCCTTGTGGGCACCAATGGCCAGGACGATCCAGCCCGTCAGAGCCGCCGCGCCGAGCGTGCGCGCCACCCCTTCGAAGACGCCGTAGTAGTCGCCGACCGTGCGGGTAGCCGCATCGACGCCCTGGATGTTCACCAGCGCTAACGCGACCTGGGTCGATCCCGCATCGAACGCCCGCTTGAACAGTCCGAGCATCGTGAGCGTGCCACCCCAGAGCGCCCAGCCCGGATGCGTGGCGCCGATCGCACGCGTCAACGTCAGGATCGCCGGCCACAAGCAGACGATGCCGGCGTAGAACGTCGCGTAGGCCGTGGTGAGCAGCGTCGGGTGGGTGCCCGCGGCGACCAATTGTGCGGGGAAGAAGAAGTCGAACGGGATTCGCAGGACCGCTGCAACCAAGAGCAGTGCGGGTCCGAGCACGAGCGAAGCTCCGCCGACCCACCAGCCAGGGAACCAGAATGCTTCAATCCCAGCGGACCCACGGTCAAAGGGCGGTCTCTCCATCTGATTCCGATACGTGTCCCCAGGCGGAAGCGTTCTCCACGCCGTGCTTCGAAGGCGACGGTGCGCTCGCGCAACAGACTTTCGGCAAGCGTTGTCTGGTGGCGCCGTGAATCCGGCGACCCATCTTGACAGATCGCTTGCCACTGGCCGACAGACGGTGACGGAATGCGTACCGGGGAAGAATGCGGGCGCGTTCGCCTGCCAGGCTTTTTGGAGAGCCATCTGGAGAGCCTAGCTGTTGTAGTCAAGGACGTTGTTCATCAAGCAGCGCACGTGAGTCGGGACCAGGGAGCGCCGTAATCCAGGCTGGCATGCGGGCGCTCCCGATTGTATCCCGCAGCCAGGGTCGTAGAGCCTGTCGTCGAGCTCGAGAGTCGTCGCAAGCCGTGGCATACGCCCACTCACGGAGCAGCGTTTGAATGAAGCGCTCCGCTTTGCCATTGGTGCGCGGCGTGTAGAGCCGCGTCCGACGATGACGGACCTGGAGCTCGATACACGCGTGTCGAAATGCTCGCGAGAGGTAGCCGCTGCCGTTGTCGGTGAGGACGCGCTGTACGGTGACCGTGCGGCGTGCCCACCAGGCCACGGCGCGCTGGAGGAATGCCGCATTGGGGCCCTGTGACTTGTTTCACATACGTCCCTGCCGTCACTGCACCCTTTGGTTGAACCTTGATCGTCCGGCCTGGGCTTTGCCCAAGCCACCACCACCTGCCGCGGTCACCGACGCATCAGAACGTCCACGCGGGTTGTTCTGAACCGCGCGTCATTGCCTTCGGATGGACTTCTCGGTAGGCACAACCGAATTTCTGATAGGGACAGGTGCTCCACGACCTCACAGAAGACCTCGTGCTCGCGCTTCGTCAGCGTCCAAAGTCGGAACGGAGTTTTCGCGGCGCGCGGCTCAATCACCTTAGGCCGAGGAAGCCTACACCCCGGACGCAACAGAGGAACGACAGGCGGTGCTCCGAGCGCCCAGGGTGTGGCGCCAGAACTCTGAAGCCTATGGCGATTCGCGTTCTGTCTCCGATGCTGGCCACACGCGGCCACTCAGCCCGCGCCTGCGCCCGGCCGCCGGGTGTCACAAACGGCGCCTCCCGGCGTTACACGGTCGAGCGGCAGCGATGATGACGGGAGCGGCACGTATCGCGCTGAACACATGGTGGTTCGGCGCGCTGTCGCTCGTGCTGGCCGGCATGGCGCCGGGTTGCCGCGGTCGTCCCCGCAGCTATTGCCGCCGCGGTGCTCTACTTCGTGAACGTTCTGGCCGCGTCTCGGAGACCCGCGCGCGCCGCCGCCGTCCTGTCGCCGTTTTCTTACTATCAGGGGACGGGAGATCGTCGCCGGGCTGCCCAATCCAATGCGCGTGGTCGGCCTGTCCTACTGGCGCTTTCGCACGCGAGACCTGTGACATGCCTGTTCTGCTGCTCGTGGCCTTTGTCGGCGGCATCCTCGCCCGCTTCCTCCACCGCCGTGCCTGGAACGAGGATGGGTGGGGGGCGCGCGTCCATCTTGCGACTGCCTGGTCGCTCATCGTCCTTGGAATCGTCCACATCGCAGCGACCTGGATCTTCTTCCCGCGCGTCTCCGGCGACGCACTCTGGTTCGCGAGCGGCGGCATCGCGATGTCGCTGGGCGGCGCGCTAAACGTGCTGCAGCGCTTGTATATCAGGGAGGCGCCCGGCGTGTTGCCCGCGTGCCTGGCAGGGAACGTAGCAATGACGGCGCTCGCCGCAACGTTCGTAGTGCTGGCCGGCGCGCGGGTCGTCCACCAGCCGCAGTTTCTGATGCTGCTCGGCCTCGTGGTCGCGACCACGGCACTCTCGATCCGTTGGCACGGCCAGGAACAGCGCCATCCGTAAGTTCAACACGCGCCGGTGACTCTCGTGACTTCCCCCGTCACGAAAACACAGGCAACGGATTACGCGCGGTGACACCCTCTGATGCATCTTTCGACGCTGCCAAGGGGGAAAATCACTGCGTTGACGAACGCCGAACGGTTCGTAGGCTATGCCTTATCTTGCAAGCACTGCGCCGCGGCCGACGTGCCGCTCATTATCACGAGCACGGCCGCGAGAATTCCGCATCTCATAGATTTCCTCGATCTGATTTCGTGGGGTGATTGGCGCAGTGTTTATGCGGTTGAATCGGCAGTGCGCCCACCTGTCCCTACCAGAAATTCGGTACCTGTTGTGGTCGTTGCCGTTGCGGGTCGGGACTGATACCGTCCGTCGGAGCATGCCCGCGCTGCTCGTCGCCTTGCTCGCCGCCCTCCGGTCCTTCGCTCGGTCGCGTCTCGAGCTCGAGGCGGAGATCCTCGCGCTCCGGCATCAACTCGCCGTCCTCCAACGCCAGACGCCGACGCGACCCAGGCTTGGTCGCGCCGATCGCTTACTGTGGGTCCTGCTGTCGCGGCTGTGGCCAAACTGGCGAGGCGCCATCCAAATCGTCACGCCCGACACCGTCGTGCGCTGGCATCGTCGCGGGTTCGCGCTCTACTGGTGGTGGAAATCACGCCCGCGACGGGTGGGCCGCCCGGCGGTGGCCGCCGACATCCGCGCGCTGATCCGGCAGATGCACGCGGCCAACCCGCTCTGGGGCGCACCCCGCATCCACGGCGAGTTGCAGAAGCTCGGGCTCACGCTGTCCGAAACGACGGTGGCGAAGTACTCTGGGACGTCGCCGCCCTCCCCCATCGCCGACGTGGCGCACCTTCCTTGCCAACCACGTCGCTCAACTCGCCTCGGTGGACTTCTTCACGGTCCCTACCGCCACGTTTCGGGTGTTGTTCGTGTTCGTGGTGCTATCGCACGACCGCCGGCGGATCGTGCACCTGAACGTCACCGCGCATCCGACCGCGGCGTGGACCGCACAACAGCTTCGCGAGGCGTGGCCGTGGGACACCGCGCCCCGATTCCTCGTCCGCGACCGCGATGGGATCTACGGCTCGGCCTTTCGGCGTGTCGCGCGGGCCATGGGCATCGACGAAGTGCTGACGGCGCCTCGTGCGCCCTGGCAGAATCCGTTCGTGGAGCGCGTGATCGGCTCCCTGCGGCGCGAGTGCCTCGACCACGTCATCGTGTGGAACGAGCGCTCGCTCCGCCGTCACCTCCAGCAGTACCTCGCCTACTATCACGACTGGCGCACCCACCTCGCGCTGGACAAGGATGCACCAGCTCGCCGGGCGGAGCAGCCGGTTGGCTGCGGCACGATCGTCGAAGTCCCGCACGTCGGCGGATTGCATCATCACTACGAACGTCGCGCCGCCTGACCGTCGCGCTCGACGTCACCGACAGCGCGCCGCTTCTCGGACATCACCCCGTCTTCACACTCGGATCGCGGCACGCTCAGAGAAGGCCGTTCCCGCGCGTTCGGGGCGTCTCAGGCCCCGACCTTCAAGACGCCGATCGCATGTCGCCGGACCGTCGTCCCGGGCGGATCTAGTTTCTGGTAGGGACAGGTTGAGCATAGTCTGAAAAGGAGCGTTATGCTAACCGCGAGACGGCCCTAAAATGTTTCCTTGTATCTTCTCGTTGGACGTCATTCTCCGCAGACAGAACGACGTCCCGTCGGCGACAGCTCGATGTTTCCTCCGGTCGATCAGACCGCACGATAGCCTGGGCGTCGCCGACGTTTCGTCGTGAGCCCGAACAGTTGCGCAGGGCACGACCCTGCATCCGCAAGGCTGGGCCAGGACGACACACAACGAGGAGGCGCCGATGAGCGACACCTTCGTGGGCGTGGACCTGGCCAAAGCGGAATTCGTGGTGGCCTGCCGACCCGAGGGGGTCGCGGTGGACGGCGACGAATGATCCGGAGGGGATCGCGGCCACCGTCGCGCGTCTGCGGACGCTGGCGCCGGCCCTCATCGTCGCGGAAGCGACGGGGGGCGACGAGCGGGCGCTGGTGGCCGCGCTGGCGGCCGCGGGCCTGCCGCTCGTCGTCGCGAATCCGCGGCAGGTGCGTGACTTCGCGAAAGCGACGGGCTAGCTCGCGAAGACCGACCGCTTGGATGCAGATCTCTTGGCGCTTTTTGCGGAGCGCGTGCGCCCCACGCCGCGTCCGCTCCCGGAACCGGTCGCTTCAACAGCTGGACGCGCTGATGACGCGCCGCCGCCAGCTGCTGGACATGTTGACGGCGGAGCGGAATCGGCTGGAGCATGCGGCGGTGTCGATCCGGCGGAGCCTGACCGATCACATTCGCTGGCTCGAGCGCCAGGTGGCGGACGTGGATCGCGATCTCGATCAGACGATTGAGCACAGCCCCGTGTGGCGAGCGAAAGAGAATCTGCTGCGCAGTGTGCCCGGCGTGGGCCCCGTCGTGAGCCGCACGCTGCTGGCCGAGGTGCCGGAGCTCGGGTGCCTCAACCGCAAGCAGATTGCGGCGCTCGTCGGCGTCGCGCCGCTCGCCCGCGACAGTGGCACGCTGCGAGGCAAGCGGCTCGTGTGGGGTGGGCGCGCGCCCGTCCGCGCCGTGCTCTACATGGGCGCCCTGGTCGCGACCCGTCGCAATCTGGTCATCCGCGCCTTCTATCGCCGGCTCGTCGCGGCCGGCAAACCGAAGAAGGTCGCGCTCACGGCCTGTATGAGGAAGCTTCTCACTATTCTTAACGCGATGATGCGGACAAACTCGACTTGGCAGCAGATCAGTCAATCAGCGTACGTTTGACTTTCAAGACAGTTGCTATCGTCTGGGCATCTTTGAAGGGACGTCGAATCTGGGAGGGGTGATCGATGAACCTGATGCAACGCGGGATTCTCATAGCGGTCGCCACAGCGGCCTATCTGGTTGGCTTTTGGCCAACTTGGTGGGTTCGCGACTTCGTCCTGCGGGCCTTCGGCAATCCGCCCTACGAGGGGCTTTGGATCCTGATTCCGCATCTTTTTCTCTATACGACATTGCAAGCTCTGTTTTGCCTTGCGGCCTGGAGCGTTCTTGCGCGTCTTCAATGGATGCCAGCGCTGCGACTTTCGCCGCGCTTGCCGACGCTCGGCTGGGGATTGGGCGTCGGACTATTGTCGATCGCCGTCCTTGTAGCCTTCTTCTTTGCAACCGGTCAGGCCGGCGCGTTCCATGAGCCGCGGATCAATCCGTGGATCGCGACGGCCAACGTCTTCTCCAACTTCTATGAGGAATATGTTTTTCGCGGTTTCATTCTTGCCGCGCTTACCGCTGCGCTCGGCTTTTGGCCGGCGGCCGTGCTCTCGTGTCTCGCCTTCGGAGCGACGCACGCGCAGTATCCGCTCGAACTTCAAGCCTTGATCGCGGCGATAGCGTTGCTTTGGGCCTGGGCCGCCAAAAGAAGCGGCGGCCTCCTGGCACCCTACACTGCACATATGACACTCGATTGGCTGATTGATCCGATCCTCTGACAGCCGCACAACCCGCACCTGACCGCCACATCCATGACTGGCAAGGTCGCTCAAGGCCAGCCGCTCGGCCTCAGATCCCCACGCTGGCCGCCAGCTGACGCAGCGTCGATTCAGCCTGTCCCTACCAGAAACTCAGTACTCATAGTGGCAGTTGAAGTTACCCTGCACGAGCCGGCATTCCATTTGCGGCTTGTTTTCGTCGTCCGCCAAAGAGTGAGGCGGCACGACCGCTCCATGCGCGGGACTCCCCCGCCGTGCACACTCCATGAATCGAGATGCGGCCAATGTCGGTCGCCACTCCCCTGCCGGCAGATGCTGACTTGAGCTCAGGGGCCCTCGTGCCACAGAGTTCACAGCTCACCGCCTCAACCACAAATGGCTGGCGGGCTCCAGGCCTCGCCCGTTCATCCTTGAACCGCTGTTATGCCGAGCACCTGGAGACTCCGAGTTCATGCTCGCGACGGCTCAACGCGCCCAACCACCGCGCCCACCATTTGTGAAGTTCGGTGCGACTTCCTGACACTCCCGGCGACCTCAGGAGACCCAGCAATGAACGCAGAGAATACGAAAACGCCAAGTAATCCCGGCAAGCCGACTTCAAATTCTTCCTCGATCTGATTTCGCCGAAGGGTCGGCGCAATGTTCATGCGGGTGAATCGCGAGCGCCCACCACCGTCGGTCGTCGCTCCGTCATGTTCGAAGCTGCTGACGCATTTGTGTGGACCAAGACCCTGGCGCGGGTTCGGGTCCCCAGGCGGGATTCGCGCCTTCGTTGGACGTTGGGTGGGCCGATCTCGCCGGCTGGCTCGATGTGGCCTGATTCCAGGGGTTTCGGAGCCCTAATCAGGAACCCACCGCTCTAGCCCTCCCGTCGCCTCCGCGCCGATGAGCGCCGGCGTCAGCGTCCGCAGACGCGCGATGGTGGCCGCAATCCCTCTGGATGCGCGAACCGCTCCAAGGCTTCAGTAGACGGACGGACCTTGTCACCTTCGATGTGTGCGACGTACGTCTGCGACGTTCTCATCCGTCGCGCAAGCTGCGAGGCGACGGTGTGGAGCCAAGGGGTCAGAACGAACATCCGTTCAGAGTCGTGAGCCCTCGCCGCCGGTTCAGTAGAGACACCGCCAAGCCCAACCGTACTAAGGCGCGTTCCCAGCGTCCCAGCTCGGTGTCCAGCGGCGATGGCGCATTGGCGTCGAGGTTGCACGACACTGCGCAATTGAACGACGGGCGCGCCTCTGGATGCCCCTCGGCTTGTCAGACACGTCCTCGCGTCGCCCAGATCAGTCTCTGATCCTTGTCGTGATGCCTGTTCCTCCACCGAACCGGCCGAGCCGCCGATTCCCCGTCGTCCTCTCGTCGACGGCGCTCGTGTCGTTCATCTCGGTACAGGAAGGCCGCTGCGCTGGCCGTTGCCGAGCTCGGCGTTGCGGCGTTTTTCGTCGCTGGCGTCACGCGGTCGTCGCTTGGTGAGTCCGCGGCCTGGTTCGTGATGGCGGCCGTCCCGCTGACGGCGTTCGTGCGCGCCGTCGACATCGAGAGTTGGGCGGTCCTCGTTCCGGGCGGCTTCATCGGGCGCGTCCGCCACGCCTTTGGCCCGACTGGCGTCAAAGTTGCCGCCGCGGCGCGGCTGGTCGAACGTCTGCTGCTGACGGCGCTCGCATCGGTAGTCGTCGGACACTACGCAGCCGGGGTGGCCGTGACCGCGATCGCAGGATGGCGTCTGACGGGCCACGTCAGGCCAGAGGACCTGGCCGCGATGCTCGCCGTGGCGCTCCTCGGGCTTCTGTGGATCCGCGCGCGTCTCGGCCTCGATCTTGGCCCCCACACGATCGCGCGAGGCGTGTGGATCGGCGTTGGAATTCTCGCGCTGACGACGACGTGGGGCGTGGTCAGCCTGGCGCGCGAGACGCCGCCGATCGCAGCCCTGTTCGTGCCGCCGCCAGAGGTGACGGCCACGGGCTGGCCGCTCGTCGATCGAGCCCTGGTATGTGTCTTCGGCCTTGGCCTTGCGCTCACCACGGTCGGCGGTGGCGAGGCCCTGGCGCACGTCGCGCACGAGCTGCCACCGCCTCGCGTCGAGGGGCTGCGGCGGACGGGGCTGTTCACGCTGTTGTTCGCGCTGTTCGTGACGACGATCGGCACCGTTCTCTTCGTCCTGCTCGTGCCGGCCGGCGAGGCGACCGCGCTGGATCAATGCGCCGCTCGCGGGTCTCGCCCAGCACCTGGCGGGGCCGCCCTGGGCACGCGATCTCGTCGCGCTCGCGCTCGTCGCTGCCGCGCTGCTGATGCTCGCGCCTGCGGCGCACGCCGCCCTGGGGGACGCCGAGCGGATTCTCCAGCGGCTGTCAGCCGCAGGGACGCTGCCGGAAGGCCTCGCGTCGCTCCACACCCGGTTCGGCACTCCGGCGCGCGCGATCGATGTGTCTGTCGCCGCGGCCGTCCTGGTGATTCTCGTCAGCGGCGGTCACGTGACGTGGCTGGCACGGGCCTATGCCATCGCGATTGCCGCGACCGTACTGCTCAAGGTCGTCGCGCTCGTCCGGCTCCGGCGCGCACGAGCGGGCGCCCTGACGTTCAAGGTGCCGCTGAACCTGCGTCTGTTCGGCCGCGACCTGCCGATGGGGCTGATCGGACCGGCCGTGGTGGTCGCCAGCACCGCCTGCGTCATGGTGGGCAGCGGCGACGGGCCCTCCATCGCGGCGGTCGCGCTCCTCGGCGGACTGATCCTCGCGTTCACGGTGGCCGGCCGGGACGACGCACTGTCCGAGGCGGCCGAGGCGCCCGACCGGTTCGACCTGCTGCCAGCGGCGGAGCTGTCGCTCGACCAGATGGACGTCCGGCCCGGGAACGTGCTGGTGCCGGTCCGCAATCCGCACTCGCTCTCCCACGTGGTTGGCGCGCTACAAGCGCCCGGGGATCGGGACGTCGTCGTGATGACCGTGCGCCTGCTCGGCATCGACGTCGCGGCGGATGCGTCGGGCGATACGACGCCCACGCCTGCCGAACAGCAGTTGCTGTCCGAGGTCGTCGCCGTGGCCGAGCGGCACGGCCGGCCTGTGCGCCTGCTCATCGTGCCGGCGCACAACGTCTTCGATGCCATCGTGGCGACGATTCAGCGCCTTCGCTCGTCCGACGTGCACGTCGGCGAGTCGGCGACGCTCTCCGCCGCCGAACAGGCGCGCCTCTTGGGCGATGCCTGGGAGCGCGCCGGCCGGCCTGAACACCTGGACGTCCGGCTCCTCATCTATCACCGCACCGGGCGCGCCGATGCCTATCAGCTCGGCGTGCATCCGCCATCGCTCTCGCCGAGCGATCTGGAACTGATCCACCGCGTGTGGCTCGCCGCGTCCCAGGCCGTGGGGCCACACGTGCATCACCACGACGTCGTCAGAGCTGCGCTTACGCAGATGGAACAGCAACTGAACGGTCCAAATCGTGACGAGGCGCTCGCCGTCATCCGCGGCGTCGCCCGACCGGCCGACGAGCTGGCGGCCGTGGTTCGCGCTCGAGACTTCGCGCGCTTGCGCGACCTCGTGCGCAACCGCCACGCCAGCGACCTCGCGCCGATCCTCACCGAGCTCAGCCTCGAGGATCAGGTCGTGGTCTTCCGCGTGCTCCCGCGGAAGGATGCGGCCGCGGTCTTCGAGTACCTGTCGCACGACGCGCAGACGGCCCTGCTCAAAGCGATGGCGCAGGAAGACATCGCGGCGCTCCTGAACAACATGGCCCCGGACGATCGGACGATGTTCCTCGAGGAGCTGCCGGCGGCGGCGACGCGCCAGCTGCTCACGCTCCTGACGCCCGGGGAACGGGCCGTCGCGCTCACGTTGCTGGGCTATCCCGAACGCTCCGTCGGGCGGTTCATGACACCGCACTACGTTGCCGTCCGGGAAGAGTGGACCGTGCGCGAGGTGCTCGACTACGTGCGGCAGCACGGTCAGGACAGCGAAACCCTGAACGTCATCTACGTGCTCGACGGGCAGGGGCTCCTCATCGACGACATCCGCATTCGCGAGTTCCTGCTCGCTCCGCTGGACAGTCGCGTCTCGGATCTGATGGATCGACGGTTCGTCGCGCTGAAGGCGACCGACGACCAGGAGGCCGCCGTCGCGGTGTTCCGCCAGTACGACCGCACGGCCCTGCCCGTCACCGACAGCGCCGGCATGCTCATCGGGATCGTCACCATCGACGATGTGCTGGACGTCGCCGAGGCGACGGCAACGCGTGACATCCAGCGGATTGGCGGATCGGAAGCCCTCGACGAGCCCTACATGCGCATCGGATTCGGGCGCATGATTCAGAAGCGCGCCGGTTGGCTGACGGCGCTCTTTTTGGGCGAGATGCTGACGGCGACGGCAATGGGCGCGTTCGAGGAGGAGATCTCGCGCGCCGTCGTGCTCGCCCTGTTCGTGCCGCTCATCATCTCGAGCGGCGGCAACTCCGGATCGCAGGCCTCAACGCTGGTCATCCGCGCGCTGGCGCTGGGCGAAGTCGGGCTGCGCGACTGGTGGCACGTGATGCGTCGCGAGATCCTCGCCGGGCTGTCATTGGGCGGCATCCTCGGCAGCATCGGATTCCTGCGGATCTCCCTCTGGTCGGCGTTCTCCGACATCTATGGACCTCACTGGCTGCTGGTCGCCATCACGGTTGCGCTCTCGCTCGTCGGTGTTGTGCTCTGGGGGACGCTCAGCGGGTCGCTGCTGCCGTTCCTCCTGCGGCGACTGGGGTTCGATCCGGCGGCTTCGTCGGCGCCATTTGTGGCCACCCTCGTCGATGTCACGGGCCTGGTGATCTATTTCACGGTTGCCCTGGTGATTCTGCGGGGCACGCTGCTCTAATCTCTACACGTCGCTGGCATCGCCAGCCACCCGCCAGCATGGTCATCCGAATACTGACCGCCTGTTACTTCTCAGAGAAAGTCGGAGACGCTGTGGGAATCTACTTGTTTGCCGCAAGCGGGACCGAGGAACGGATGGCGCCGAACGGGCGGGTCTTTCGGCGGCGACACGGTCTCGCGCTGGTCGCCGCCGTCCTGAGCGCGAGCGCTGGCGGCTGCGCGTCCACGATCGCGCTCGACCGAGCCGTCATGGCGTACGACACGACGACGGCGGACAGCGTGTCGAAGCAGTTACTGCTCAACATCGCACGAGCGCACCACAACCAGCCCATGCACTTCACCGCCATCTCCAACATCGCCGCGACCTACAAGTTCAGCGTCAGCGCAGGCGTCGGGCCCGCGCTCACGGGCGAGAGTGGCGGGCTGCTGGTGCCGATCATCGGTGGAAGCGCCGAGGAGAACCCCACCATCAGCATCTCGCCGATGCAGGGCGAGGAGTTCACGCAGCGCCTGCTGACGCCGTTCCAGGAGCAGAAACTGACGCTGTTGTTGCGCCAGGGCTATGACGTCGACGCGCTGGTT
This sequence comes from Vicinamibacterales bacterium, assembly GCA_963840865.1. Lineage (GTDB taxonomy): Bacteria > Acidobacteriota > Vicinamibacteria > Vicinamibacterales > Vicinamibacteraceae > CAWJAP01. The sequence continues at coordinate 252,893 of CAWJAP010000006.1, read as the reverse complement.
CGACTGATGGGAGCCGAAATCCGCCTCGAGCAGGACGGACCGGGGAACGTGACCTTGCACAACAACCGACCCTCGGACCGAGAGGGTTACGCGATGTTCCGGCGGATCGTGGCGCACCTGTCTGCGATCCAGGACCGACATGCCCTGCATGTCGAGCCGCTGCACTTCCAGTACAGCTGGACGGTATCTGCGGATTCCGTCACCCCGGAGTCGTTCGAGTCGACCTACAAGGGCTTTTCTCTGACCTACGACGCGGAGACCCGGGAGTATCGCGTCTCACGGCGCATCAACGGCCGCGTCATGATCAGCAACTACGACCCGGGAGTCCTCTCCAACGAGGAACGCTTCCGGCTGCACGAGAAGGCGGAAGAAGCGCCGTTCAACGATGTCCTGATAGACATTCGACCGGGACACCCCGGCGGGGAGTTTGCTATGCACGGGCGGCTGCGGCTCCGCAGCTTCCATGAGGTCCTGACGTTCATCGGGCGCGGCATCCAAGAGGAGGCTGAGTACGACGTTCCGCCGGATCCCCGGACACCATCGATCAAGGAAAACCCGGCTCGTACGCTCGAGATTGTCGAAGCACAACGCCTGCCGCCGGGCGTCGGTCTCTCGGTGGATCTGCACGGACTCCAATATGCGATCGCTCCACAGACCGGATACCAGTGGAACCGGAAGGCCTTCAGTCTGCTCTATCAGCTGTTTCAGATGAGCGTATCTACGGTCGTGCAGACTGGACCAGCCATCACGATCGCCAAGTAGCGCTGGCCCGGTGTGCCCGGCATCGTGCGAAGCGGCGCCCGCAACCGGCGTGCGGCGATGTGCATGGACGTAGCGCGCGTGAGGGATCGTGTCCACAAGACTGCGCGAGTCGCCCGGGCGCGTCCCGAGCAAGCCAAAATGGCGTGGAGTTTGCGTGGCGAGGATCCGGGCTGCGGCCGGGACTCGAGCGCGAAGCTCGCGTCGGATGCTTGCGTCAGAGCACATGCTGAACTACAAAGGCGACGTGGAGGGAGAGCCGACCTCGACTCGCGCGACGTGGGCCGCGCTCGTCGTCGACGATGATCCGGGCGTGCGTCAATCGCTTCGCCTCTGCCTGGAGGCGGCCGGGGCACGTGTTCTCGGCGTGGCCACGGGCGCCGCGGCGCTCGAAGCGGTCGACCGCGGTCGCTTCGACGTCGTGTTCCTCGACTTGTGGCTTGGTGCCGATGCGGGGATGGAGGTGCTGCCCGAGCTGCTCGCCCGCCAGCCGGATGTCGGCGTCATCGTCGTGACGGCGTTCGCCTCGTTCGAAACCGCCGTGGACGCCATCAAGCGTGGCGCGGTCGACTACATTCCGAAGCCGTTCACTCCGGACCAGGTCCGGCTGGCCGCCAGTCGCGTCCTCGAGGCGCAGCGGCTCAAGCGACGGCTGACGGAGCTCGAAGACGAGCTCGACGAGAGCGGCGACCATTTGAGATTCGAGACGGACAGTCCCGCGTTCCGCCGCTTCCTGCAAGTGGCGGCACGGGCCGCCGCGTCCGAAGCCGTCGTCCTGCTGCGTGGCGAGAGCGGCACGGGCAAGAACATTCTCGCGCGGTGGATTCGATCGAACGGTCCTCGCGCCGATGCGCCCTTCGCCACCGTGAATTGTCCCGCGCTCTCAGGGGATCTGATGATCAGCGCGCTCTTCGGTCATCGCAAGGGCGCCTTCACGGGGGCCGTCGCCGATGTGCTCGGCAAGGTGCAGGAAGCGGAAGGCGGGACGCTCTTTCTCGACGAGATCGGCGAGCTGACGGCGGAGGCGCAGGCGAGGCTGCTTCGATTCCTGAACGATCGGACGTACGAGCGCCTGGGAGAGGCCAAAGAACGACGGGCGGATGTCCGCCTCCTGGCCGCGACGAATCGTCAGCTCGAACTGGACGTGCATGCGGGACGTTTTCGCGAAGACCTCTTCTATCGGCTGAACGTGGTCGCGCTGACCATGCCGCCGCTCCGGGATCGGCCCGAGGACATCGTCCCGTTGGCCCACCACTACCTGCAGGGATTCGCGCAGAAACAGCGACGGTCCGGGTTGTTCTTCTCGCCGGCGACGGAGCAGGCCCTCGAGGCGCACGACTGGCCAGGGAACCTGCGTGAGCTGCGCAACGCCGTCGAGCGCGCCGTCATCCTGGCCTCTCACGAGCGTCTCGAGCCGTCCGATCTCGGATTGGAGGAGGCGGAGCGCGCGCCGGCGGTCGCCGCCGGAGCGATAAGTGTCCTCGGTGCGTCCGTGTCGCTGGCCGCCATCGAGCGCGAACACGTCGCGCGCGTCATCGCGCGGGCTCCCTCCCTCGAGGCGGCCGCCCGCACGCTGGGCATCGATGCCACGACGCTCCAGCGGAAGCGCAAGCGGTTCGGACTCGCATGAACGTCCCATGACACGATGGCGAGGACTCCGCCTGCGGTTCATGGTGGCGTCGGGGCTGCTCGTCCTCACGACCATCGTCGCCGGCGCGTGGACGCTCGTCTCGCTGTCTCGCCTCGGGCGCATCGTGTCCGAGACGGTCCGGGACAGCGACATCATCAGCGCGGCGACCGCCAATGTGTCCGGTGGCCTCGAGCGCGAAGACGACGCCCTGCTGCTCGTGTTGAGCGGAGACCAGCGAGCCAGAGCTGCGCTGGAGCAGGAGCGGGCGGTGGTCACGCACGCGCTCACGACCCTCTCGGCAGAGTTGACGCAGCAGGGCGAGCGCGAATTGATGACCGAGTTGCGCCGCGAGATCGCAGCGTATCGGACGGCCGCCGACCATGTCGCGGCCGCGGCACCGGAACAAGACGCGCTGGCCCGCTATCACCTCGAGGCAAATCCATTGCTCCGGCGGGCGGTCTCGACGACGACCTCGATTCGCGAACGGCGCTTCGAAGCGGCCCGGGACGCCGTGACGCACGGGCGCGATGCCGCCCAGGGCGCCCGTCGCGCCGTGCTCGTCATCACCATCATCGCGCTCATCATCGCCACGGCGGTCGCCGTGCACCTGACGAGAGCGGTCGTCGGTCCTCTCCGAACCCTGACCAGCGGAGCGAACGCGATCCGCCAGGGTCGGTTCGGAGAGCCGATGTCCATCTCCTCCCGTGACGAGCTGGGCGATCTTGCGGCGGCCTTCAATCACATGGCTGAAGACCTGGCGGAGTTTCGGCGGACGAATGTGCGCGACGTCCTGCGAGCCAAGGCCGCCCTCGAGGCCACGCTCGAGGCCTTGCCCGACGCGGTGGCGCTTTTCGACGCAGATGGGCGAATGATGTCGATGAACCGCACGGCCGCGGAGGTGTTCGCCGCGGCGGGCATGGCGCCGCCCAGGTCCGTGAACGACTTGAGGCTCGACACGCGGGACATCGATCGATTGAGGCAGAGCATTCGTGGGGAGATCGCACCACCGGAGGGGACGGACCTGGCGCGCACGATTCCTGTCGAACATCGCGGAGCCGTTCGGCGGCTGCTTCCACGGGTGGTGCCCGTGCCCGCACTTGGAGAGGATCGCGGCGGCGCCATCTTGCTGCTGTACGACGTCACCGAGCTCGCGAAGGTCGACGAAATGCGATCCGAGCTCGTGGCGGTCGCGTCCCACGAGCTGCAAACACCGCTCACGACGCTGCGCATGACGCTGCTGATGTTGCGCGAAGGCGTCGACGCGCTGCCGGATCGCCAACGGGAGCTCGTGACCACGGCCCTGCTCGGTGTCGATCAGCTCACCGACATCGTGCACGAGTTCCTGGATCTGACGCGGATCGAGGCCGGCGAGCTGCGCCTCAACCTGGAGACCCTGCAGATGACGTCCATCGTGCGCGAGGCCATCGACCGGAACACGAGCCGCGCGGCCGCACAGGGCGTACGGCTCATCGCGAGCCTCGGGCCCGACGTCCCTGTGGTACGCGGCGACGCGGGGCGACTCCGCGCGGTTCTCGACAACCTGCTCTCAAATGCCCTGAAATACTCGCCATCCGGCGGCATGGTCACGGTCGACGTCTCCACGCTCGAGGCGTCGGGACCCACGGATGCGCCGACAGTTGTCGTGTCTGTCACGGATGCTGGCCCCGGCGTGCCTGTCGCCTATCGCTTGCGCGTCTTCGAGAAGTTCTTTCGGCTCGAGCATCATGTGTCGGAGCGCCGGCCCATCGCCCGCGGGGCTGGCATCGGCCTGTACATGTGCCGGCAAATCATCGAACGCCACGGCGGACACGTCGGCTGCACCGCGGGCACGGACGGTCTCGGTGCCCGCTTCTTCGTGGAGCTGCCCGCGACGCCAACCGATCTCGTCACGGCAGGGACGAGCGAGGCACGTGCTGAACGCTGAGGCGTCTCGCCACAGGCCAAGTCGTCACGGCAAAGTGCGGGGCGCGGCGGTGTCGAAACCGGGCGCTTTGCCCGGACGCCGGGTGATCGGTGGCCGCTGGTCATGAACGGCGGGTCCCCTCGCCGCGCCGCGTGGACGGCAAGAGGTTTGATTCCCACGAGATGTTTCTGCCCCGGCAGGCCGCGCACGGACCTTCGGGCGCGTTGCGAGCTCATGAAGCGCAGTTGCGGTACGCCCATTGCGACAGACTGCGCCGAAAGACATGCCTCGACACGGGCCAGATGCTCTGGATCGGTCCTACACCGCGCTCCACCTGCTCCATGCGTCAGAGGACACCACACCCTTTGGCCGGCGGACGTCGCGGTTCGGCGGCGCCTTCGGCACGTCGATCCTGACGCACGTCTTCTTCGGATTCTTGTGCTACTTCGCCATCACCCTGCCGGCAGCGCCGCGATTGTTGGCGCCAGAGCGAATGTTGACGGGGAGCGAGTTGATTTGGGTCGAAATGGCCGGACCTGGTGGCGGCGGTGGTGGCGGCGGCAACGAGTCTCCTGCGCCTGCGCAAAAGCTCGACGCGCCGGGGCCGGACGCCCTGACGGTACCCGTCGAGAAGCCCCCGCCGTCAACCGCGCCGAAGGCGATTACACCCACGCTCCAAGACCCGCCGCCGCAGGCCATGAATCTGCCCGTTCGGCCCATGGAGTCCGGCCAGCTCGCCCTCCTGGGTGCCTTCAACGGTTCGAACGCGGCACCGCCCGCGTCGCAAGGCAGCGGCAGCGGTGGAGGCGCAGGGACGGGAAGTGGCTCCGGCAGTGGGCCGGGTGATGGCTCCGGTCTCGGCGCCGGATCAGGTGGCGGCCTGGGGGGAGGTGTCTACAGGATCGGGAATGGCGTGCTGTCGCCGCAATTGATCCACGAGGTGAAGCCGGACTATACCCCCGAAGCGATGCGTGCCAAGGTCTACGGCGAGGTGTGGGTCGCTGGCGTGGTGCTCGTCGACGGCACCATCACCGGTCTTCGCGTGGTGAAGTCGTTGGATGCGGTGTTTGGCCTCGACGAACAAGCCCTGAAGGCGGTCCGTCAGTGGCGATTCCGGCCCGCCACGCGCTTCGGCCAGCCCGTAGCGGTGCACGTCAGCATCGCCGTCACCTTCGTTCTGCGATGAGCCGTCTCCCAGGCAGGGCGCGCCTCACGCCTGCCGACATCGCGCCTTCGTAGATGATCCAGTTCTCGCGGGTCGGCTGATCCAGCTTCAGCCGCTCCACAATCGCTTCCCCACATCAGCCCCACGGGCACGAGGTGTTCCCACCAGTTCGGCGATGACGAGGCGTCCTTCTGGTACCTGATAGGTGCCGAAGACCCAGCTAATCGTCGGATTCGCCGCGGGTCCTTGACCGCGAGTGGGATCTTGTCGCATCGTTCATGGCGATTCCTCCAAGACGGCCACTGGGTAGGCCACCCGACTGGCTGTCCTGTGCGATCCGTTCGCGGCCCAATGCCAAGCGACTGTTTGGCGTCTTTCAGGACTCAGAGATGGAGAAGGTCACCTCCACCGAAGTCTTGTTCCCGCTCTCGGTGACCACGAACACGCCGAACAGGTGATCGCCTGCCGCTATCAGAGCGGCCGGGAGCTCAAGGCTCGTGGTGGGCGCCCGGACCTCGAAGGTGTACCTGGCTCGCTTCCCTCGCTCTCATTTTCCAGCTCGACGATGTAGCGCACGGCCTCCGGGACCGCGTCCCAGGAGAGTGTCAACGGTCCCAAGGGGATCTCTCGTCCTGCATTGGAGACCTGAGAACGGTCTTCGGCGCGAACTTGTGGGAAAGGCCGGCCGTACCCGCGAGGCATTGGCCGCTCACCGTCCTGCCGAGGATCGTGTAGGTGCCCTCCGGGAACGAGCCCAGAATCGCACCGAAATCCGGCGGCTCCGCTGACTCCAGGGAGAACTCCCGGAGTCCCACTCCCTGATCGTCGCCCTGCACCTTCGCCACGATCCGCTCGTCGGGGGCGGTGATCCTGAGCTGCTTGAGACCCTCGTCACCTGCCTTGGCAAAGAGCACGACCTCGGCATCGCCATCGGTGGCGTTCTGCTCGAGTGTGATCGCGAGCTCCTCGAATTCGCTGCACTCACGCTTGGCAGACGCCGTTCGATCTGTTTGCCCGAGTATCAGGGTGAGGAGCGCGGTTGCGATCGTGATGCGGTTCATTTCGGCCTCCTTTAGTGGGTTACGAGAACCGCCACACAGAAGGCGTGAAAATCCTGTTGAATCTCCGTTGGAGTCTCGTGAAGGCCCCTTCCACGATCCTCGTTTCAAAGGACCTCGAACACTTCGTACAGCAGGCCGTCGTTCACACGACGCCGACCGCGACGATCTCGTTCAGCTAGGCCGCCCTTCGACTGGCGCGGGCTGAAGGTGAGCGCGATCGGGTGCACCGTGGCCATGCTCGCGGGCTCAAGGCTCGTGCTTTGATGCGGGCCGCGCTGCTTGATCGTTCTCGCCCTAATCGGGATGGGGTCTCCGCCCGGCGGCGGCGGATGCACGTGCGAGCGGTGTGCACTGGCTGCGCCTCGGGTGAACGAGGCGCGCGCCTGAGCGCGCTACGACGCTTGCGCGCCGAGGTCCTCCCAGCCCTGCGATCGATACAGGTCGTGACGGGCCGCGGCCCACTGCACGGCCTCTGATTCCGTCGCGAACGGCTGCGCCTGCACGGTGGTAGCCCTGACATCCACGATCCGGACCTCGAGGCCGAGGTCATGCGGATACAGGGCGGCCGCCCGCAGATCCGCCTCCTTCTGCACGATCCACGGTCGCGCGAGCGGCGGGACGAATGACATGCGAGCTCGGCGTGGGCCCAAGCGTTGGTGCTCGCGTTCGGGCTCGCGCTCGACGGACGCGATCACGTCGTCAAAGGGGAGCTCGCGTGTCAGCGCCAGCGGCGTGGTCCCCGGCGACGTCGGCCGCCACGAACACCCGGCTTGCGTGCACGGGCATCACCGGGACAGTCGTCGTGGGGCCAAGGGTACAACCGTGCGTTGGGTAGCGAACCCGAGCGCTGCCGACTGCTCGCGTTGCAGGAGACTACCGGTTCACCGGGTGCAAAAGGACGGCGCGAGGTTGGTCGCCGAGCGAGGCCCACACAGCGATCTGTCCGGCCTTGTTGATCGCTCTTGCCTCGCTGAAACGTTCATAGGGATTCGGACCGTCAACAAGTGCAGATAGATCGTGGACCCACCTAGCCGTCGAACAGAATCGCGAAGTTACTTCGCTCGGGATGATCGTAGTACCCGAACGGCCCACCCGGCGTCGTGGCACTGTCAAGTCAACGTCGTCACGGCCAGATTGGGCGTTGCCTCGGCGCGAAGGCGTCAGGCCGCTGCCACGGCGTTCCACGTCACGAACGCGCGCGAGCGCAGAAGTCGCTGATGGCCGGCGCGAAGCCGATGTCGCCCAAGGGTGAATAGGTTGTGAACGACGTCGTGAACCGCGAGGAACCGCTGGGCCTGTGCCACCGATTTGAAGCGGCGCATGTGGCGCTCGCGCTGCCGGGGTCGGTTGGTGGGAGACTTCGGCCTGGTTGTTGGCGTAGCGGCTGGTGTCGTGGATCACGGACGGCATGATGACCCGGTGCGCGGCGCGGTAACTCCCGAGGCGATCGGTGACGAGGCAGTGCGGAACACGGCCGCTCCGCTCGAGCAACTTGCGAAGAAACCGCGCGGCGGCGTGGCGATCCCGGCGAGGCTGGAGCAGGATGTCGATGACCTCGCCATCTTGGTCGACGGCCCGCCAGAGGTACTGACGCTGACCGCGGATCGTCACGAAGAGTTCGTCCAGATGCCACGTGTCGCCGACCGGCCCCACCCGACAACGGAGCCGTCGCGCGTAGGCCGCACCGAAGGTCTCGCACCAATGCCGGATGGACTGGTACGACACCCTGACACCGCGCTGGGCGAGGAGGTCTTCGACGTCACGGAAGCTGAGGGTGAATCGGTAGTAGAGCCAGACGGCGTGGCTGATAATCGCTGGCGGGAAGCGGTAGCGTGGATAGTGCGCGACGTCGTCGGGCATCCAACTACTGTGCCTGCGGTCGCATCAAGTTGACAATGCCTGCTCGAAGCCGAGTCGAGGTGAACGTGATCCTGGGCTGTCCAGCGCCGGGTTGGAGGTTCAGAGCCGATCGCGAGCGGTCGTTACTGACTACAGGCTCCGGACGGTTTCCAGTCAGAGGGTATGCCCCTCTCCTGAGCCGAATCATGGATGACCAGGGCGAACGCACGCCGGAGCGTTGTACCAGTAACGTTTAGTTCCATTGGAGTATTCGATCGCACCGTCATGGTTCCTCCGGCCCGAGCCCGATTGGCGCCAGCCGGAGTCTCCAGACACTGCTCTCCCGCCAGCACGTACCAGCCTTCGGGGCCCGGGTGCGTATGCACCCTCGAATTGTCGCCGGGCCGCATGACAGCGTAAGAGAGCACCGCAGCGTAGCTCTTTGCTGCGGGAAGCTGCAGTGGTCCGACGATGGCGATCGCTTCACCTCCCCGCGGGGCAGTGTTTCGGGGACCGAATTCGGAGAGCCACACTCGCCCGTCTTCCTCCACCACAATTCCGGTCGCACTCTTGGCCGCCTCCGCAGCCTTCCTGGTTGGAAACGCGCGCAAATGCCAGTAGACGGATGCTTGACTGAAATGAAGTCCGGTTACCGTGCCGAGGTTGAAGCAGCCAAACTCCGGTCGCTTCCCGCCCGGCGGCACGTCCACACAGGCCACTTCGGTCAAGTGCTCGTGTCCGGCGGTGCCGGGCACCTGAGCCCCTAGGTGGCCGATTGGCAGGCTTTGCCAGGCGACCAGGAACAGTACCGAGGACTCCGATGAATGGAGTTCGGGCCAAGTCTAATCCTCTGAGAAAGATGCTCATTGGCGTCAGTCTGGTACACATTAGACGAGCGGGAGTCATATCTGCGCCGAAGGCAGGGCCGCTGCCGCGAATCCTGTGAGCCGCACTGTTTACGCGGCGGTCGCTCGCCAACGGCGCTCACCTCATGCGAGTTGAACGACGAACCACACGAGAAAACCCGCGGCGATGAGAAGCATCAATCCGCGCATCCACTTCGTTGTCCGCCGGTCAAGAAGAGTAACTGCTGTCGCTGAACGGCGCTGTTCCCGAGTGCACACGTAGGCCGCGGCGATCCGACCGTTCCTCCGCAGGCGATGGTGCTGCTGGCTGTCGCTTGCCCAGACTGCAAGGACAGAGAGCCCGAGCCGCGGGGGCCGAGCACGTCACGATATGTTCAGCTCCTCCGCCACGTCCTGGTTTGCGAAGGCTGCGACCACGTCTTCACGTCTTGTACGTATTACGTCCTCTCGTCCATTGCTTATGGATTGCAAAGGGCGTATGCTTCATTTGCGCTACTTTCCTGAGCACTGCCGCACCGCGCCGGGGAACCCTCCCCGACCTTGAGCAACAGCCCTCACTAAAGTTTGTCCTGTAGTGGCATTCTCGGCCGCGGCGTGTCCATCCCCGGTCCATGAGATCGGCGGTGGAGTTCGCGCCGGGACAGTCACTATCAGGACAGGAGAACCACCATGACAATCGTTCGTTGGGAAAGCTCTCGTGACATGGCCACGCTGCCGCAGCAGGAGAACCTGAGCCGGCTGCAGGCGGAGACCCTGAGCCGACTGTTCGAGGGCTACTACCGCCGTCCTCAGGAAGACCTCAACCGCGGCGCCTGGGTGCCGGTGGTCGACATTTACAGCAACGGGCACGACTTGGTGCTGAAGGCTGAGCTGCCCGACATGAAGGAAGAGGAGATCGAGCTGACGATTGAAGACAACACGCTCACGCTGAGTGGCGACAAAAAGCTCGACACGGAGGTCACCGAGGAGCTGTTCCATCGCATCGAGCGCAGTTATGGCTCGTTCGCGCGGACGTTCACACTCCCGCCCACGGTCGACGCTAGCAAGGTCAGCGCCCAGTACAAGGCCGGTGTGCTGACGGTCCGGCTGCCGCTGCGTGACGAAGCCAAGCCCAATAGGATCAAAATCGCAGTAGCTGCGTAGGTCACCTGCAGAGAGGCGGGTTTCAATCGACCCGCCTCTCTGGTGCGCCGCGCATGTCACGTTCCGCATGACAATTCACATTGTGAGCTCGAATCGATCAGCGCATCCAGAATCTGCCGCGCCGCCCGGCCGTCGCCGCTCCGGGCCTGGCAGTAGCCGAGCATGCCCGCCGCGAGCGGATTGTCATCGAGCCGCTCCAGAGCGGAACGGAGTTCAAGAGTGGCTTCTGCGTATCTGGATTGCAGCGCATAGGCGATGCCCAGCTCCAGACGCGCCATTTCGAACTCTGGGTCGAGGTTCAGCACGGTGCGCAACTGCGCAATCGCATCAGCGTAGCGAATCCGCGAAGGCCAGCGCGGTGTTCCCGCCCAGGCTGCGGGCGCCATAACGGTGCTGGGTGCTGTCGGTCGTGAGGAAATGAAGCAGCAGCAGGTTCGGCCGATGGCGGATCACGATGTGCTCGGCGGCGCGCGCCCAGATCCAGGCTGTGTCCTTCAATGGAGCTCCAATCGGTCATGGTGGCGGCGCCGAGCACACGAAGCTGCCTTCGTCGTCGGCGCTGCCGGAGCCTCGATACCGCGCGACCTGGGGATAGGGACACAGAGGCCGCGTACGAACGACCTTTCCAGCCGACCGCTGTGATGCGACGAGGCGGTCGGGCGCAATACCGCGCTCGACCCAGTTGACGAGCGGCGTCATCGTGTCCACGCCGTCGGGGCCGTTGCCTCCGATGCAATGGAACACGCCCGGCATCATGAACAGCCGGAAGAACCCGGGCGTCGTCGGCCCCATCTTCTCGAGCACCTTCTCGTAGTACTCCGTCCCCATCAACGGGCTCAGCGCCGGATCGGCCCAGCCGAACTTCATCAGAATCCGTCCGCCGCGCTTGTGAAACGGACCGAGATCGCTGTCGGTCGCGTTCAGCAACGCGCCGGCGCTCTCGAGCTTCGACCGGTCCTTGTCGACGTCGAAGGTGCGAAGGTCGATCGGCGTGCCCGGCGTCGCCATGTTCGTGAAGAACGCCTCGGCGAAGTCCCATGAAATCGGCGGCCGGCCGACGCGCAGGAACCACGGATCCAGGGCACTTCGCGGACCCGTGGGCGTGGGCGCGAAGGCCTCGATCCCGACCGGGAAACCCGGGAATATGCGCTGGTCGGCAGAGACGACAGGGCCATAAAGGGCGCGCAGGGCAGCGACGTCGCGGTCCGTCACGCACGCCTGGGCGCCCGAAGGGGCGCATCGCGGCAAGTCGGTGGAGGGAATCGAACTTGCAGCGGCGGGGGTCGTCGAGGAGGCCGTCCTCGAGACCATCGACCTTGTCGCAGGTGCGGAGAATGGTATCGGCGACGAGCCGTACTTTGGCTTCCGTCAGCGACGCCTCGTTCAAGGCGCGGTGGACGACGGCGTAGTGCGTCATCACGCCGGTCCAGTCCAGGACCGGCGCGCCGACCACGATGCCGTCGAAATCGTCGGGAAAGCGCTGCGCCGAGATGAGCCCCTGCCTGCCGCCGGTCGAGCAGCCATCGAAGTACGCTCGCGCCGGCGGCGCCGCGTAGTAGGTGCCCGCGATGCGCTTGGCGGTCACCGCGGTCACGTGCACCGCACGATAGGCGTAGTCGACGACCTTCTGCGGCATGGAAGCGAACGCAGCCAGCGGTTCACGGGCTGCGTCGTGCCCGGTGTTCGTCTGGGCAACCGCGAAGCCCTTCGACAGCGCCCGGTTCCGGCTGGCGACGCGGCCGCCCGCCGTCAGCGACTCACCGGCGTAGCCGCCGTTGCCGAACATGTAGAGCCGGCCATTCCAGGCTGTCGGCAGCGCGACCTCGAACCGGATCTCGGGAGCGACCAGACCTCGCACGAGACAGTGCTCGGGGCTGTCATTGCCTGCGGACACGAGCGAGGCGGTATCGACGGAGAACTCGTATCCAGTCAGCGAACGCAGCGTCGCGCAGGCCGTTCGCGGAGATTTCGTCGCGTCGCGGTTCTCCCATTTCTCGAATTGCGTCTGAGCCCGGAGTGGTACCGCTCCACCCAGCAGGAGAACGACGGCGATCGCGATGCGGGCCCACCACCAGGGACTCGAAACATTCGAGCGCTGCACGATTAGGGCTCCCTTTCTCCGGGCGTCCCCGGAGCTGAAGCGAGTGACCGCAGGACTATAACCCCTGCAGTGTGATCAAAGTGGCGGTCGCAGTCGTCGAGCTAGCAGATACGACGCGGCTGCTGCAGCGCCGTTCGTCCGCGTTCTCCCTCCGCAGGAGGGCGGGGCTTTAGTCCGGCCAAGTACGAAACTTTTCATTGACAGTACCGACAAACCTCGTACACAATCCGCCGGTGCCCCCGACACTCCCCCGTCCGACTGATGCCGAGCTCGAGATCCTGCGCGTGCTGTGGGACAAAGGTCCCGCGACCGTGCGGGACGTTCAGCAGGCGCTCGGCCCCGACCGCAAGACCGGCTACACGACCACGCTGAAGCTGCTCCTCATCATGCTGCAGAAGGGCCTCGTCGTCCGCGACGAGAGCCAGCGCACGCACGTCTACAGTCCGGCGGTGCCCGAGCACGTGACCCAGCAGCAGTTGGTGAGCAGCCTTCTCGATCGCGCGTTCCACGGATCGGCCGCGCAACTCGTGCTCCACGCTCTCGAAACGTCGCGAACGAGCCCCGAAGAGCTCGCTGAAATCCGGCGCCTCATCGATCGGCGCCGCGGAGGCGGTCGATGACCGATGTGACCCTCGTCTCGCCCGATGTCGTCCGGGCTCTCGGCTGGACGCTCATTCATTCGCTATGGCAGGGAGCGCTGGCTGCCGCGGCGGTGGCTGTGGCCTGCCGTTGCTTGCGCGGCCGCGCCGATCGCCGCTACGCGGCGGCGTGCGCCGGCCTGGTGGCCGTATGCGGGCTCGCCGTGGTGACGTTCACCCGCCTGCACACCTCGGAAAGCGCTGGTCGCTTGCCGCCGGCTTTCACCGCGCCGGTCGCGGCCGCCCCGGCGAGTCGGATCGCGAGGACGCCCACCGTCGCGTTGCCGCCCGCGGCAGGTGAAGCGGCAGCAGGCGGCGAGGTCCAGGCGCTCGAAGCCACCACATTGAGCGCGAGCCTCGAACCCTACATCCCGTCGCTCGTCGCGGTCTGGGCATTCGGCGTGCTGGCCGTCTCTTTGCGCCTGCTGATCGGACTCGCGTGGGTGCGCCGGCTGCGCATCGCCCACATCGAGCGCGCGCCGACGGAATGGCAGACACGTTTTGCCCGGCTGCTCGCGCTGGCGGGTGTCCGGCGCGCGATCGACCTTCACGTCTCGGCCATCGTGTCGTCGCCGCTGACGTTCGGCTGGGTACGTCCTCTGGTGGTCGTTCCGGTTTCGGCAATTGGAGGTCTGAGCCCGGCCCAGGTCGAAGCGCTGCTCTGTCACGAGCTCGCGCACATCCGTCGTCACGACTACGTGGTGAACATCCTCCAGAGCGCCGCCGAGGCTGCGTTCTTCTTCAATCCTGCCGTCTGGTACCTGTCGCACCGCGTTCGCATCGAGCGCGAGCAGTGCTGCGACGATGCCGCCATTGCCATGGGTCACGATCCGCTGGCCTATGCCGCGGCACTCGCCGACCTCGCGCGGCTCGACGTTCGCCTCGATCCGTCGCTCGCGATGGCCGCGGGCCGCCGCGACCTGCTCGCGCGGGTTCGACGGCTGCTCGAGCCCGAGGGCACACGGTCCGCCTGGCCGGCCGCGCTGGCGGCGATGCTCGGCGGCCTGATCGCCACGACATCGCTGCTGGCGATGGGTGCGGGAAATGGATCGCTCACCCACTGGCCGACGACCGAGTCGCACATCGTCACGTTTGTAGACGCGCCCGAGCCGCCCGGCCAGAGCGCGCCCGCGCCACTGGCCTCGACCCCCCGGCGCTCGACGCGGCGCACACCCGAACCGCCCGCGACGGCGCAGCCGCCATCGACGCCCCGGACTGCGGAGAAGACGTTCGACGACGATGACGACGATTGGCCGCCGGCGCCTCCAGCACCGCCGGCACCGCCTGCTCCACCGGCTCCACCGGCGCTGCCCGCGCCACCAGCACCGCCGGCCGTGTCGGCTCCAGCACCGCCCGCACCACCAGCGTCGCCTGCACCGCCCGCTCCACCGGCGCCGCCCGCACCACCGGCACCACCGGCCTTCGGCTTCTCGATGTCGCAGGACGGCGACTCGTTCCAGATGGAGCACAAGCAGAACGGCCACCGCTTCCGGATGCGCGGCAGCGGACGGATCGAGGTCACCGCCGACGATAAGGACATCGTCCTCGCGCCCTCCAGCTGGCTCGAGATCGAAGAGCGAATCGATGCCAAGACGTCGCGGATTGAGATGAGAAGCGACGCGAGCGGCGAGATGACGCGGCGGTGGTGGAAGGACGGACGCGAGGGCAGCTACGAACCCGAGGGACGCGCGTGGCTCGCCTCGCGGCTGCCCGACATCTTGCGGCGCACCGGCATCGCGGCCAAGACGCGCGCGCAGCGAATCCTGAAGCAGCAGGGGCCCGATGGGCTCCTTCGCGAAGTGGGACTGATCCCGGGAAGCTACGTCAAGCGCCGTTATCTCACGATTCTCGTCAACGAGCCGTCGATCGACGCCGCGACCCTCCAGCGCGCGCTGGAGCAGGCCGGGCGTGAGCTCGAGTCCGATTACGAGCTCGCCTCGTTGCTCGTCGACGTCAGCAAGCGAGGGCTGCCGGACGACGCGACCCGAACTGCGCTCGTGAAGGCGTCTGGGACGATCGACTCGAGCTACGAGACGCGCCGCGCGCTGACCGGGCTCATCGAATCGCCGGCGTTGAGCGAGCCCGTCGTCGGAACGCTGCTCGATCGCGCGGCCGGCATCGAGTCGGATTACGAGCTGGCGTCACTGCTGGTCGCGCTGGCGAAGCATCAGACTCTCAGCAGCTCGAACGTCGGTGCGTACATCACCGCCACCGGAAGTCTGACGTCGGACTACGAGCACCGCCGAGCGCTGACGCCGGTTCTCGCCCGGCCCGATCTGTCGGCTGATGTCGTCGCCGGACTGGTGGGTTCTGTTGCCCGCATCAAGTCGGACTACGAGCTCGCAACGCTCCTCGTTGATCTCGTGGGCCGCAATGGGCTGCCTCCGTCGGCCGAGAAGCCGTTCTTCATGACCGTCGAGACGATTCAGTCCGACCACGAGCGCGCCCGAGTGCTGGGCGCCGTGCTCAAGCGTGAGGGACTGAGCGAGAGCGCGGTTGGCGGAGTCATCCGAGCCACGCTGTCGATGTCGAGCGCGTACAACGTCGCCACGGTTCTCGTCCAGTTGACCGAACGTCAGCAGCTCTCGACCGAGAACCGCCGCATGTTCATCACCGCCGCGGAGCGCCTGTCATCGGGCTACGAGCGCGACCGCGCACTCGCCCGGCTCGCGTCCACGATGCGGTAAGTCTTCTGGTTGGCGGGGCTGAAGCCCCGCCAACTCCTTCACGGTCAGCGTCAGCGCGAAGGCAACCCGTCGGGCTGTGTCACCTTCGCGAGCTCCTCGTCGGTCCACGGGCGTGTGCGGCCGGTGGACGCGCCTCGAGCTTCGCGGACGAGCAACGGGTCTACCGGACTCGCGCCCTGTCCCCAGGCGCGGCGCACGTAGGTGAGCACCGCCGCGATCTCCTCGTCCGAAAGCGTGCCGAGCGGCGGCATCAGCGCCGTCCCCTCCTTCCCGTTCAGGACGATGCGCGCCGCGTAGCCGGGACGGCCGAGCGCCCACTTCGATCCGACGAGCGACGGCGCCAGGCCTTCATGCCCGCGGCCGTCGACTTGATGGCACGGCACGCACATCGCCGCGTAGATCTGCTGGCCAGCCGCGAAGCGTTCCTGCTCCGCAGCCGAGAGCGGTGCCGGCGCGACCTCGGACTTCGGCTTGCCGGGCCAGTCGAGGCGCGCGACGACGCGCCCGACCGGCTTGGCGATCGCGGGGTCCTTGCTGCGGACGAGCGCGAGAAACGAACCGGGCCGTGCGGGGAGCGCAATGGGCGCGGCCCGGGGCAAACCGAAGCTCTCTTCGATCGCGCCCGGGCGCCGGCTCTCGAACCCGGCGAGAAGTGCCGTGCGCTGCCAGACCGGACGGTCCAATTCCGCAATTCTCCCCAACACGGTCTGAATGGGATCGCCCTGTTTCGCGCGAATCAACGTCCCCACGAGCGTCGTCACCGCGTCTGGCCGCGGCTCGCTCGCCGGCGTGAGCAGCCGCTCCAGGACGGCGAGCTCGCTGCCGGAGAGGCCACTCACTGCCGCGTCGACCACAATCGGGTCGTCGCCGTGCCGCTGAATCAGCGCGACGATCGCGTCCTCACGCGTACCTGAGGCGAGCGCGCCCAACGACGCCGCGAGCTGGCGGATGACGAGCGGCGACGGGTCGTCGATCCGCGCGCGAACGGCCGCCTCGACGGCGGCATCGCCCGACGCCAGCCAGCGCTCGGCGGCCCGGATGCCCGCGGCGCGCATGTCCGGCGCGCGATCGTCGAGGGCCTGCCGGACGGCGGCGACGTCGAGCGCGTCGAGCCCTTCGAGAGTCCAGAACGCGTGCAGCCGCGTGCGCACGTCAGCTGACTGCGCCTGCAGGTCGCGCAGCGCACCGGCTGCGGAGCGATCGCCGCGCTCGACGAGGAGCCGCTGCGCGGTGTCGCGCCACCAGCCGTTGGGATGCCGGAGCACTTCGACGAGCTGCGCCGTCGTGCGTCGCGAGAGCGACGGGCGAGCCTCGCGCCGCGTGGACACGTGCACGATGCGATAGAGACGTCCGTAGTGAATCGGCTGGACGAGCGAATGGGATCGGATGTGATTCTTCAGGTACTCGGTCTGATACGCGCCGTGCTGGATGACGCCGCGATACATGTCGACGACATACAGCGTGCCGTCGGGCGCGGAGTACAGGTTCACCGGTCTGAACCGCTCGTCGGTCGACGACAGGAACTCGGCGCGATCGTAGGCGTTCTGCGCTCGCACCTGGCCGTTTGCGCCGGTGGTCACCACGAAGCGGCGGACGAGATTGCCCGCGGGCTCGGTCACGAACACGTTCCCGGCGAGGTCCGACGGCAGCCGATCGCCGCGATAGACGACCGGTGAACCAGCGGCCGACCAGACGGCGAGCGACCCGTCGGGGCGCAGGGTTCCCTCGCGATAGCCGCGGTTGACCCCGCGATTCATCCGGATGGGAAAGACCTCCGTGTCCGTGGTCGCCGGCTCGTAGAGGCCGCGCGTCCGCACGAGGCCGGGATTGCGGGCGTAGTAGTGCGACGCGAGGTGATCGACGCGCAGCGGATCGTCGTTGAAGTTGCGATAGACGCGTCCCACGTCGTCCATCGTCACGCCCCACTGACCGCGCGAAAGCGTCGGCCGATGCTCCCACCGGCCACCGCGGAGGCGCACCTCGCCGGCGTGCTCCGACGAGGCGATCCAGTTGTCGAAGCCCCACATCAGGCTGTTGGCCGTGTGCTCCGGGTTGCCGTTGGGGCGCCCGTAATCGCCACGGATGCGCTCCTTGGTGTCGGACCGCAAGTCGCCGTTCGTGTCGCGGGCGAGCCAGAGATTCGGCGGCTCGATGATCAGCACGCCGTGCTCGAGCACCTTGATGCTGCGGGGCAGGACGAGCCCGTCGAGGAAGACGGTCCGCCGATCGGCGCGCCCGTCATCGTCAGTGTCCTCGAGAACGGTGATGCGGCCGACCGGCTCGCGCTCGCCGCGTGCGTCGACCGACGGCATGTACCCGCGCATCTCGACGACCCAGATGCGCCCGTCCGGATCGATGTCGATCGCGACCGGGTCTTCGATCATCGGCTCCGCGGCGACGAGCTCGACGCGAAAACCCGGTGGAGCGACGAGTGTCTGGATCGCCCGATCGGGAGGGAGGGCGGGCGATTCCTCGGCGACGGGCTGCACACCCGGGGGCCAGGGGCGATCGGTCTCGCGGCAGCCGGCGGACGCCAACGCAGCCAGGAGCGCGAGGATGCCGAACAGCCGTCCCGGTGTGCTCATCGTCAAGGCGTCGGAAGGTCCAGTCCTACATCGTGCCCTTCCAGCTCTCCTTGTCGATCTTCCACGCCCCGCCCTCCTTGATGAGCGTAACCGTGCCCGAGCCGGTCTTGGATTCCACGGCCAGGTCGGCTCCTGTCGCCGTGGCGGTCTCCTTGACCACCTTGATGTCGCCCTGATCGGCGGTCATCTCCTTGATCATCTCGAACATCATCTTGCGCTCGTCGGCAGGGGTCTTCTCGACCTCCGCGCGCCGGCTCGTCGCCATCATCGGCAGCAAGTCCTCGATTTTCTGAGCCTTCGCGAACGCTTTTCGATAGGCCTGGTAGAACTCGGTCGCGCTTGGCGTTGCCTGGCCCGCGCCGGCCAGGGCGGGTGCGACGAATGCAAGGACGAGAGTCATGCTGACCACACGGCGTACGAGCGACATGTCGACTCCTTTGAAACCGGCGCGGTGCGTCCGAAGCGGGCGGGTGGCTGAACGGCCGCTCAGTTTAGCGCAGTCGACCGCTGGCGACTGAGGCGCCCGGTTCATGAATGCGAGGCCGATCCGCTCTAAGCGATCGGTCGCCGATTCCCCGGCGAAGCCGACGATCGTGAACACCGTCCTGGACAGCTCCGTGTCGGTCCACCAGGCCAGGCGAAGCCGATCGAGGCGGGCGTCACGATGAGAGCCACGCCCGGCGAGAGGCGCAGGCCTTTGAACCAGTCACGGTGGGAACCCTGTGCCGCAGCGCCGACGGGAGGCCGGCATCCTCAGTCGCCGCCGGCTCCCTTGAAGTGATCCGCAGGATCGGCAAAGAGGACGTTGAAGCTCGTGAGCGTGCCGTAGCATCCCGTGACGTAGCCTTGCAGCTTGATCTTCGCGTCTTCCTCGATCGGCAGCGTGTTCAACTGCTGCTCGAGCGTCCGCAAGCGGTTGCGAATCATCACGACCTTGTGGAAGAAGGTCTCGATGGGCAAGGTCTTCTCCTGGAGCGCGGGATTGCCCGGCCGCAAGACCAACGATCCGCCGCGCCACTTCTCCGCCGGTGCAACCGGGGTGAGCCCCATCTCCTCTCGAATGATCCGCCGCAGCAGCGGTTCGAGCGCGACGGATCCGTCAACTCCAGCGTCCACCATCAGCCGTTCCTCCGCACATTCACGATCCGACACCAACGCGAACCCGCCAACTCCGGTTACCGTCGCCGCCTGAGTGGGACTGTCCCCACTTGTGGGTGCCTTCGCCGCAGGCACCAGGGATGGCGTACGGCCGCCGCCGCGAAAGGCGTGCTGGCTGCCGCAGTAGTCGCACTGGACGCGCAGCGGGCGCCCGCCGGGCTCGGCCACGATGACCGTGTGCGTGCGGTCGACCTTGCAGGCGCGGCAATGATCCTCGATCGATTCGCCCGCCTTGTACGTACGCACGCTCACGCGCGTGATGGTACACCCTGTTGTCTTGCGCCGGCCGCCCCCAGCGGCCTTCGCGGCCAGCCTTTGAGTCGCCGCCGCCGTGCAGCCGGCCCCGGGCGGGCCGGCCGGCCGCGTGGTCGGCTGCGGTTCAGCACGCCGTCAGCCGCCGGAGAGATGGCATGGAGTTTTCCGGCGCGCGGAAACCCGGGTTACTTCTTGGAGGGAACGGTGCGGAGGCTGCCGAGATCGAGCGAGAGCCCGTTCGAAAGTCCGTCGATCGCGGCGCGCGCGGCTCGGAGGCATGCCAATCCCTGCGCCGTGACGGTGTAATACCGCCGCGGCCGTCCGCCCCGTTCAGCCAGCGGGTCGCCAAGCACGGAACGGAGCAGACGCTTCTGCTCGAGCCGATCGAGCGTGGTGTAGAGCGCACCGCGCGCAACGGTGCGGCCGGAATGCTCCTCGAGGGCCTCGCGGATCGGTACCGCATAGGCCTCATCGGCGAGCCTCAGAACCGCCAGCAGCACCAGATGCTCGAACTCGCCCAGGTAGGTTTGTGCCACGTGGTGCTCCAGCTGCGACTCACTCCCCGCGCAGCGCGACCATCGGATCGACGCGTGTCGCACGATGCGCCGGAAACACGGCCGCCAGCGTGGCGACCACGGCGAGCAGCAGCGACAGCCACACGAAGCTTCCGAGATCGAGCTTCACGGTCCCGAAGAGCAGTTGCTCCATCGTTCGCCCGAGCGCGTAGGCGGCGACGAGCCCGAGCGCCAGACCGACGCCCGTCAGCACCAGCGCGCGGCGGATCGTGTCCAGCAGCACGCCGCCGCGGCTCGCCCCGAGCGCCATCCGCACGCCGATCTCGTGCGTCCGGAGACTGACGGTGTACGCCATGACGCCGTAGACGCCGACCGCCGCAAGAAGCAGACCGACCAGGCCGAACGATCCCATCTGTCCCGCGGCGAATCGCAGCCCGATCGCCCGGTCGTACCGAACCCGACGCAAAGTCTTGACGTCGTACACCGGCAGATCGGCATCCAGCGAGCGCACGACCGCCCGCGCCGAGCCGGCAAATGCCAGCGGATCGCCGGGAGCCCTGAGCACCAGCGCGAGCTCGCCAGGCGGGGCCTGCGCCGCCGGTACGTAGAACGTGGGGTCGAAGCGATTGGTGAACCAGTCCTGCCGCACGCTGCCCGCGACGCCGACGACCGTGATCCAATCCCCGTCGCGCAGACGAAAACGACGCCCGATTGCGTTCTGTCCGGGCCAGTAGGTGTCGGCCATCATCCGGTTGACGACGGCAACCGGCGGCGAATCGTGTCGATCGCTCTCTGCCACACCGCGCCCGGCGAGAATTGGGATCCGCAACACTCGAAGAGCGTCCGGCGAGATCGTGCGGAAGTCCGGTCTCAGACGTTCGGATTCGTCGCGCACGGGCCGGCCCTCGATCTCGATTGTCCGTCCCTGGTTGTTGAGACCCGAGGGCAGGACGTTGAGGACGGCGGCGCGCTCGACACCGGGAAGCACGCCGATCTTCGACACGAGCGTCTCGTGGAACTGCCGTCGAACCTCGGGCTCGCTGTACCGCGAGTCCGGCAGCGTCATGCGCATCGTCAGCACACCCTCGGGATCGTACCCATCGTTCTGGGTGATGATCCGGATCATGCCGCTGATGCTGAGACCGGCGGCCACGAGGAGCGTCAGCGCGAGCGCGACCTCGCCGACGACGAGGGCATTGCGAAGCCGGCTGCGCACCGCGGGCCCGGCGGCGCGTCCGCCTTCCTTGAGCGCGTCGGTGAGCGAGACCGACGACGCACGCCAGGCGGGCAGCAGGCCTGCGATGAGCGACGCGCCCACGGCGAGCAGGATGGAGAGGATCAGGGCTCGCCGGTCGATGTCGATCTGATCCCAACCGCCAACGAATCGCGCGACCTCGGCCGGCATGGCCGAGGTCAGGACGCGCAGCGCCAGCGATGCCAGCGGCAGCGCGAGCACCGCCCCCGCAAGCGCGAGGACCATCGTTTCCACGAGCAACTGCCGGATCACGCGGCCGCGGCTGGCGCCCATCGCCACGCTCAGCGCGATGCTCTTCTGCCGCGCCGCGCCGCGTACGAGCAGCAGGTTGGTGACGTTCGCGCAGGCGATGAGCAGGATGAAGATCGCCGACGCCTGCCACACCAGCAGGAACGGCCCCACTCCGATGTCCTGCACCGACTTGGCCAGCGACATCACGTTGACACTCCACCCGCGATTGGTCTGCGGAAGGTCGCGCGCGAGCCGCTGCGTCACCGTCGACAGTTCCGCTTGCAGATCGGCGCCCTCGCGGCCCGGCGGCAGCCGTCCGAGCACCATCAGGGAACGTCCCGCGCGATTGGCCGCGTCCTCCGGGGTGAAGCTGAGCGGCGCCCAGATTTCGCTGCCGATCGGGAAGTCGAAACGCTGCGGCGCCACGCCCACGACCGTGTAGGACTCGCCGTCGACCCGTATCGTGCGTCCGACGATGCCGGGGTCGCCGCCGAAGCGCCGGTTCCAGAGGCCGTAGCCGAGCACCACCACCCGGTCGCGACCCGGCTCGCCTTCGGCGGTGGTGAACGCGCGTCCCCTCGCCGGCGCAACGCCCATCAGCGCGAAGAAGCCGGGCGTCACCCGGAACCCCTGGATGCGCTCGGGCTCCGATGTCCCGGTGACGCTCGCATCCCAGAAGGCCAGCGCCTCGAGCTTCTCAGCGATCCGCGTTTCGCGCTTGAAGTCCAGAAAGTCGGCCGGTGACACCGACGAGCGGTCGGCGAACGCACCGGCCGGCGCATGGCCGAACACGCGGACGATGTGGTCGGCGTCGCGGAGCGTGAGCGGCCGTACGATGAGCGCGTCGACGACGGCGAGGATCGTCACGTTCGCGGCCAGGCCGATGGCCAGCGTGAGCGCGACGATCAAGGAGAAGGCGGGCTGCTGCGCCAGCGCGCGGAGGCCATGCCGGACGTCGCGGACGATCCCCTCCATCATGGGTTCTCTCCTCTGGGGTCGCGAGGCCTGACCCGTGAGCCGCCGCCACCCGAAATGCAGCGCGAGTGCGGTGGCGGCACGCCAGTAACACATCGTGGCGATCATGGCGCCATGCCGGCGACGGACACGCGCGTACTCCTCCGCGAGGTCGCCCAGGATGGTCTCGGCGAGCCGCTCGCGCGCCAGCACGAGTCCGAGGAGGCGTTCGGAGAAGAAGGGCATGGCGCAGGGACCGGGGAATGACGACCGACGAATGGGTCGCGACGAAAATGCCGAATCACGAATGACGAATCGCGAACGACGAGCTCGAGGCGGGACCCCGATCGACGCACCGAGGTCGCACGCACCGCGCCAGCTGCGCCGGACCGAGCTCTATGCCGTTAATTTGCCTGCATTGTAGGCATACGACGCTGGCTTGACAAGAGTTCCAGCCATTTGCCACGCTGTGCCGCCCACCCTCCCCGTGCGCGTCACCGCCTCATCCGACCGGCTCCGACGGGCGATGACCACCCCCGCACCGACGAACGCGCGGCGAACGCTGCTGTGGTACGCGGTCGCACTCGCGGCGATCCTTTACCTCGACCGCGTCTGCATCTCGCAATCCCAGGCGCAGATCAGCGCCGATCTCGGCCTGAACAAGACCGAGATGGGCTTCGCCATGATGGCGTTCGGCCTCGCGTACGCGATCTTCGAAGTGCCCGGCGGCTGGCTCGGCGATCGCATCGGCCCCCGCGCCGTGCTCACGCGCATCGTCGCCTGGTGGTCGGCGTTCACGATGGCCACGGGTCTCGCCACGGGCCTCTGGTCGCTTGCGATCATCCGGTTCCTGTTCGGCGCCGGGGAGGCCGGCTGCTTTCCCAACCTCACGAAGGCGTTCAGCAACTGGTTCACGGGGCAGGGTCGAACCCGTGCGCAGGCCATCACCTGGCTGGCGGCGCGCTGGGGCGGGGCGTTTACGCCGCTCGCGGTCGTCTTCGCGCTCGACTACGTGACGTGGCGCCAGAGCTTCTTCATCTTCGGCGCCGTCGGGTTCGTGTGGGCGTACTTCTTCTACCGGTGGTTTCGCAACCGCCCCTCGGAGCACCCCGATGTCAACCCCGCCGAGCTCGCGCTGCTGACGCACGACCCGCGTCCGACCGATGCGCTGGATGCGGCTCGCGACGAGAAAACGGGCCGTCTCGACGTGCCGTGGGCGCGATTCTTCACGAGCCGGTCGGTGTGGCTGCTGTGCATTCAGTACGGGTGCCTCAGCTACGGTTTCTGGTTCTATCTGACGTGGCTGCCGACCTACATTCGTGAAGCGTTCGGGCTGCACGACGCCGATCGGTACCTCGCGGCTCTGCTCGCCGCGATTCCGCTGTTTCTCGCGGGCATCAGCGTGTGGCTCACGGGCCAGCTCACGCCGTGGCTCGTCTCGCGAATCGGCCGCGTCAGCCCCGTGCGCCGCGGCCTGGGTTTCGCGGGCCACGCGCTCGCGTGCGTCATGCTGCTCGTGTCGGTGAGCCTGGACGAGCCGCTGATCGCGATGATCGCGATGGGCTTCTCCTGCTTCGGCAACGATATGGTGATGCCCGGCTCGTGGACGGCGTGCATGGACCTCGGAGGCCGATACGCAGGAACGCTGTCGGGCCTCATGAACACGTGGGGCAGCATCGGCGGACTGCTTGCGCCATGGACGATTCCGCTGATCCTGGAGCGCGCCGGCGGCAACTGGAGCGTGCCGATTCTCGTGATTGCGTTCTGGTACGGGGTGGGCGCCTCGTGCTGGCTCGGCGTAGACTCGAGCACGCCGCTCGATCGCGCGTAGTCGAATTGCTCGTCGCGGCCGGCGGGTTGGCCGCGGATCGCTCGGAGCCGATGTTCACGGCTTGTGAGGACATTCTGCATGCGTTCGCCACATCTCCCATCCACGTTCGTCGCGCTGATCGTCCTGTCCGCTTGCTCGCAGCCGCAACCGCCCGCGGCCGCCACCTCGCAGGGGCACGCGCCCAAAGCGGCCGTGACCACCGCTCCATTCGGCAAGCTCCCCGACGGCACCAGCCTCGAGCTCTTCACGCTGACCAACGCGAAGGGCACCCGCGTGCGCGTCACCAACTACGGCGGCATCATCACGTCGCTCGAAGTCGCGGATCGCACGGGGCAGCTCGGCGACGTGGTCCTGGGCTACGACACCATCGACGGCTACCTGAAGTCGTCGCCGTACTTCGGATCCATCGTCGGCCGATACGGTAATCGAATCGCCAACGGACGCTTCACGATCGACGGGACCACCTACAAGCTCGCCATCAACAACGGGCCGAACCACCTGCACGGCGGCATCAAGGGCTTCGACAAGGTCGTGTGGAAGGCCGCGCCCTTCGAGCGCACCGGCGAAGCGGGCATTGTCTTCACGCACGGGAGCCCCGATGGCGACGAAGGCTATCCCGGCCGGCTCGAGTCCACGATCACGTATACCTTGACCGATGCGAACGAACTGGCGTTCGACTACCGCGCGGCCACCGACAAGCCCACGCACGTGAATCTCACGCAGCACTGGTACTTCAATCTCGCCGGGGACGGCAGCGGCGATGTGCTCGCGCACGAGGTGATGCTGAACGCCGATCGCTACACGCCGGTGGACGCCACGCTCATTCCGACGGGCGAGCTCGCAGCGGTGGCCGGCACGCCGTTCGACTTCAAGACGCCAACGGCGATCGGCGCGCGCATCGACGACGCGCATCCCCAGATCAAGTTCGGCGGCGGCTACGATCACAACTTCGTGGTCAACCGGGACGGCGACGGGCTCGTGCTCGTGGCGCGGGTGCGCGAGCCGAAGACCGGCCGGGTGATGGAAGTGCGTTCGACCGAGCCGGGCGTGCAGTTCTACACCGGCAACTTCCTGGATGGGTCGATCACCGGCAAGGGCGGCCACGTCTATCGGAAGCGCACCGGCTTCTGCCTCGAGACGCAGCACTTCCCCGACTCGCCGAACCAGCCTGCTTTCCCGTCGACGCTCGTTCGTCCTGGGACCGATTACCGAACGCGGACCGTGTTCGCCTTCAGCGCGGGCAACTGAGGCTCAGCCCACCCCACCGGGTGCGGCTGGTCTATCCCCAGATGAAATACGCGGCGAAGGCCACGGCGGACGCGGCCATCAGCGGGTGGATGTCGCGGGCGTGGCCGCTCAGCAGCTTGATGGCCACGTAGGCGATGAAGCCCGCGCCGATTCCGTGCGAGATGGAGTAGGTCAGCGGCACCATCAGCAGCACCAGGAACGCCGGTACCGCGGTCTCGATCGACTCGAAATCGATGCGCGAGATCTGCTGAGCCATCACGAAGCCGGCGAGCACGAGTGCGGGAGCCGTCGCGACCGGCGGCACCATCGTGAGGGCAGGTGCAGCGACCATGCACGCGAGGAACAGCAGTCCGACGATGACGGTGTGCAGCCCCGTACGCGCGCCTTCGGCGATGCCGGCCGCCGACTCGATGTAGCTCGTCACCGAGCTTGCGCCGAGCGCGCCGCCAATCGAAGCGCTGAGGCCGTCGACGGCGAGGATGCGGCGCAGATGCGGGACGCGGCCGTGCTCGTCGGTCAGTTTCGCGGCTTCACCGACCGCCGTCACGGTGCCGATCGTGTCGAAGAAGTCGACCATCACGATCGCGAGGAGCAGCGGCAGGAACCTCCAATCGAGCACGGCACCGACGTCAGCGGCGAACACCGTGTCGAGCCTCGGCGCCGCAACCCACGCCCGCGGCGGCGCCGCGATACCGAGCGCGAGCGCGGCCAGCGTGACGACCGCGATGCCGATGACAATCGCGCCAGCGACGCGGCGCGCCACCAGCCAGGCCATGACGATCAATCCGGTGAGCGCCATCATCGGCCCGGCGCTCAGGACGCCATGCGTCACCGGCGGCAGCACCGCCGAGCCGTCGCGGACGATCGCCGCGGCCGTCGATGGCGGAACCACCACCAACTGCGCGTTCACCAGCCCGATGAAGGCCACGAACAGCCCGATGGCGACGGCGATCGCGCGCCGGAGATCGACGGGAATCGCGCGCATGACCGCTTCGCGCAGTCCACACGCCACCAGCAGCGCGACGAGGATCCCGTCGAGAACGACCAGGCCCATCGCCGCCTGCCAGGAGCCGGTCGCCGGCGCAATCTGAAACGCGATGACGGCGTTCAGCCCCATCCCAGGCGCCAGCGCCAACGGGAAGTTCGCCGTCACGCCCATCAGGATCGAGCACAGGCCGGCCGCGAGCGCCGTCGCCGCAACCGCCGCCTCGAGCGGGACGCCGGCCGCCGAGAGGATGGCGGGGTTGGCCACGAGGATGTACGCCATCGTGAGAAACGTGGCGATGGCGCCGCGCAGCTCACGCCCGATCGTGGTGCCGCGCGCGCGAAGGTCGAAGAGCCGCTCGAGCACGTCCGCCATTCCCGTCCGATGCCGGCGGAAGGGCGTCAGACCGGTTCGGAGACGCCTGCCCGGCCCCGGCGCCGAGCCTTGAGGAACTCGAACACCGCCGGCAGAAGCGAGACGGCGATGATGCCGAGGGCCACGAGCGAGAAGTTGTCCTTGACGATGGGCACGTTGCCGAAGGCATAGCCCGCGCCCACGCAGATGCCGACCCAGAGGAGCGCGCCCACGACGTTGTAGAACGCGAACGTGGTGTAGGTCATGGCGCCGGCGCCGGCGACGAACGGCACGAAGGTCCGGACGATCGGGACGAATCGCCCGAGCACCACCGCCTTGCCGCCGTACTGCTCGAAGAACGTGTGCGCGCGAGCCAGGTGCTCGCGATTGAGCAGCCGGTGCCACCAGCTGACCGAATCGTGCGCGGTGAAGACGCGCGGCCCGACGTATTTGCCGGCGGCATAGTTGACGGCATCACCCAGGACCGCCGCCACGAACAGGAGCACCGAGACCAGGCGGATGTCGAGGACGCCCGTCGCGGCAAGCGCACCGGTCGCAAAGAGGAGCGAGTCGCCAGGGAGAATCGGCGTCACGACCAGGCCGGTCTCCGCAAACACGATCAAAAAGAGAAGGCCGTAGAGCCAGGGTCCGTACGCCGAGGCGATCTCCGCGAGGTGCTTGTCGAGGTGGAGGAAGAGGTCGATGAAATCGGGCATATCTCGAGCCGTGGCGAGCGAACTCGGCATTGTCTCACGGACCCGAAGCCGACCTCGACCGCCGTGTCTACATGTTCCAAAATGTTCCAGCAGCGCAACAATTACGTAGCTACGAGCCCCATCATTAGGGCCGGCCGATCGGTCGCGTTCGCGCGCTAGGCGATTGAAGACCAAAGACTTACGACGAACTGCGCTGGAGTGGTCTCAAACTTGCTGCTGAGTCACGGGCGTTCGTGTGCCCTCGTGGCATCCTCTCCAACTCAGCAGATGGCTCCAACGATCCGACTGGCCGAATCGACGATTGCCCTCGAGGGGCAGGTCACGCTGTGGACGCTCGGCACGAGCAGTCAGGCGATTGAGTGTCTCGCCCAGTCACCACCCGCTCGGGCTCGAGCTCAGTTACGTCATGAACGACCGCATCCTGATGCGGCGCGTCTTCGATTCCTGGGAGCGCCTTTTCAGTCAGGCGGCTGCCTGGCGCAATGGCGTGGGCCGGCACGGTGCCTCGCCCGGCGACGCCCTCCTCGACGCCGCCTTCGCAATAGTCCGACCCTCCAGTCCGAGAAATCCGGTCTCCATCGTTGCGATGGGCCGGCCTGCGTCTGCGCGCTACCGCGTGATAGGCTCGCGCGCCATGCCGGGCGACCCTGACCCTTCGGCCGCATCCGCGGGGCCTTATGTCTCGATGGCGGTGTTCTGTCAGCGCCTCGACCAGCAGCCGGACGGCACGGTCGATGTCATTGGGGTGGTCGATGGCGTGCGAGTGGACGCCACCCTGGAGTCCGCCGATCCGGAAGCTGCGCTCATCCGGCTCATGGGGCTCGTGTCCATTCGCGCGGGTCAGGTACGCGGCCGTCACGCCATGGCGCTGCGGGCGCATTTCCCCAGCGGCGATCTCGGGGCCAGCCTGAACCGTCAGGTGGAGCTCACCGACCGCGAACCCGGAGCGACGATCAGCTTCCCCATCGAGCTGCAAGCCCACGAGGCAGGCACTTACTGGTTCGACGTGTTCTTCGACGAACGCCTGCTGACGCGCATCCCGTTGATCGTAGAGCACGGGTGAGGTGCCGAAGGAGGGCGGGAATTCCGCTTTCGCGAAAGCGAGAGCCGAACACCATAGCCGTGGAGGAGGTGGTCAGCCCCGCCGGCACTCAGTCGGTCAGCTTTCCCTCGAGGAGCGACGTCGTGGCGAGCGTTTCGGGACCCTTCTCGGTGCAGACGCCGTAGCGGCTGGGAAACATCGAGACGCCCGCGTGCTCGCCCTTTGCGTTCAGCACGTAGAACTGGATGTTGAAGTTCGGAAGTCCCTGCGGCGTGAGCAGCCTCTTCTCGACGGTGTTCGCCTTGATCCGCTTGAGGGCTTCGAGCCCGGCATCCTTCGGATGCTTGCCGCGGCGCATCTCCTCGACGACGAGGAACGAGCACAGGTTGTACAGATTCGCTTCGCCGCGCCCGGTCGATCCGGCGGCGCCGATCTCACCGTCCACGTAGAGACCGGCCCCGAGAATCGGCGAATCGCCGACACGCCCCGGAATCTTCCACGCCAGCCCGCTCGTCGTCGTCACGCCGCAGATCTCGCCTTTGGCGTTGATCGCATTGCAGTTGATCGTCCCGTAGAAGTGGTCGGCGTCGACGAGGCCCTCGGCGACCATTTCGAGGCCGGCGCGATAGCCCGCCTCGACGCGTTTGGTGGGGTCGAGATAGTGCTCCGGATCGATGCGGCGCTTCCACTCGAGCCACAAGCGCCGCGACGTCTCGGTGTTCAAGTCCTCCTCGATCTTGAAGCCCAGTTGCCGCGCAAAGTCCTGAGCGCCGCGGCCCACGATCAGATGGTGGTCGGTCGTCTCGAGCACGAGCCGCGCGACGGCCGCCGGCGTGCGGACGCCTTCGAGACAGGCGACCGCGCCGGCCCGCCGCTGGGGTCCGTGCATGCACGAGGCGTCGAGCTGGACGACGCCGTCGGCGTTCGGCAGGCCGCCGTAACCCACGCTGGTGTCGGCCGGATCGAGCTCGTTCAGCGCGACGCCGGCGATGACGGCGTCGAGCACGTCCCGTCCCTGGGCCACCAGCTCGAAGGCGGTCTCGAGACAGGCCTTCGTCCCGCCGTTCTTGTACCGGTTGCCGTTGGCCGATGACACGATGACCGGCTTCAGTGAGGACGTCGAGACCGCCGGCGCCTGCCCCAGGGGAGGCACGCCGGCGACGGCCGTCAACCCTGCGGCGGCGGTCTGGACGAACTCACGGCGATTGAGGCGGGTGGGCATGCCCGGGGAGTGTATCAGGGAGACGTTTGATACCATGGCGGCTTTCGCGATCTTGGACATGACCGACGCGACGTCTCTCCCGCATCTTCCGGAACGAATCGGGCGCCTCTTCGAGCTGGCCATGGACCTGTGGTGGGTCTGGAATCCCTCGGCGCGTGAAGTGTTCCGTCAGCTCGACGTGGGGCTGTGGCGGGCGACCGCCCACAACCCCGTTCGGATGCTCCGGCTCGTGCCCCAGGAGCGTCTCGAAGAGGCCTCGCACGACCCCGGCTTCCTGCGCCTCCACGATTTGGCGATCAAAGGGCTCGATCGCGCACGCAGCGGCGAGGGCGCCTGGTGGCAGCAGCGCCACGGCAAGGGCCCGCATCGACCGATTGCCTACTTCTCCGCCGAGTTCGCGCTGCACCAGTCGCTGCCGATCTACGCCGGCGGCCTCGGGGTGCTCGCGGGCGACCACTGCAAGGAAGCGTGCGATCTCGGCGTGCCGTTCGTGGCCGTCGGGTTCATGTATCCCCAGGGGTACTTCCATCAGAGCGTCACGGCCGACGGCTGGCAGGAGGAACGCTACCGTCGCATCAACTGGGAGGAGGCCCCGATCGAGCAGGCCTGCACGGCCGACGAGCGGCCCTGCATCATCGCAGTGCCGCTCGGGCAGCGGACGGTGCTGGTCTCGGTCCGGCACGTCCGCCTCGGGCACACAGACCTCTATCTGCTCGATACCGACCTCGAAGAGAACGCGCCGTGGGATCGCGAGCTGAGCGCCCGGCTCTATGGCGGCGATCGCGAGACGCGAATCCAGCAGGAGATCGTGCTGGGAATCGGCGGCGTCCGGGCCCTGCGCGCCCTCGGACTCGATCCGGCCGTCTTCCACTTGAACGAGGGGCATGCCGCCTTTGTCGTGCTCCAGCGGATCCACGAGATGCTGGAGCGCAACATGACCTTCGACGCCGCGCTCTCGGAAGTGCGCGGCTCGACCGTGTTCACGACACACACGCCGGTGCCGGCGGGCCACGACACGTTTCCGTTCCACCTCGTGGAAACCCACCTCGCAGGCTGCTGGGGCCAGCTCGGGGAGCATCGCGAGGACTTTCTCGCGCTCGGCCGGTACGACAGCGGCCAGGGCACGCTCTTCAACATGACCGCGCTCGCCATGCGATCGTCGAGTTACGTCAACGCCGTGAGCCAGCTGCACGGCGAGGTGACACGAAAGATGTGGACGCCGCTGTGGCCCGACGCGGACAAGGTCCCCGTGGCAGCCATCACGAACGGTGTGCACCTGCAGACGTGGCTCGCCGGGGACGTGGTGCGCCTCTTCGATCGCTATCTCGACTCTCACTGGCGCGAGCGCGCGGACGATTTTCAAATCTGGGAGCGGATTCTCGCGATTCCGGACGAGGAGCTCTGGAAGGTCCGAGAGACGCTCCGGCGCTATCTGGTGGCCTTCGCTCGCGAGCGGGTCCGCGAGCGGTTCGTCACCGAGCGCGTCAGCCCGGCGCGCGTCGTCGCGGGCGGCACCCTGCTCTCGCCCGACGTCCTGACCATCGGCTTCGCGCGCCGGTTCGCGACCTACAAGCGCGCGGATCTCGTGTTCCGCGACCCCGACCGCCTCGCGCGGATTCTCAATTCGACGCGGCAGCCGGTGCAGATCGTCTTCGTCGGCAAGGCCCATCCCGCCGACGACGGCGGAAAGCGCGTGCTGCAGAACGTCTATCGCCGCGCCATCGATCCGATGTTCGGGGGCCGCATCGCGTTCGTCGACGACTACGACCTGCACGTCGCCCACTTCCTGGTGCAGGGCTGCGACGTGTGGCTGAACACGCCGCGCAAGCCGTTCGAAGCGAGCGGCACCAGCGGCATGAAGGCATCGATGAATGGCGTCATCAACCTGAGCATCGGCGATGGATGGTGGGCCGAGGGGTACACGGGGAGCAACGGCTTTCTCATCGATCCCGGTGTCACGTCCGACGATCTGGAAGCGATCGACGCGGCGGACGCCGGCGCGCTGTATCGGTTGCTCGAAGAACAGGTCGTCCCGGCCTTCTACGAGCGCGACGAGCTCGGCGTACCCAGACGGTGGATGGGAATGGTCAAGGAGGCGATCCGCACCGTGGCGCCGCAATTCGGCACGCGGCGCATGGTCAAGGAATACGTCGAGCGGATGTACGAGCCGGCCATGCTCGTGAGCGACCAGGTGCGAGGCTGACGGAAGGCACTGGTCAACGCACGACTGACGCGGACCGGAGGTTCAGGGACCGGTTTCGGTAATATAGTGCGATGTCTCGACGGACCGCTGCCGACTCTCGTTGCCCCCTCTGTGGCGCCAAGGAGGTAACCGAGCCGCGCGGCGAGGAAAAGTACTGCCGCGACTGCTGGGACAAGAAGATCGCGGTCGAAGAGATCGTCGCGCGGGAGTTCGCGCTCAAGCGATACATCCGCGCGCACAGCGCCGAAAAGTACCTGATCTATCACTCCACGCTCAAGCGCCCTTGCGGGCAGCTCATCGTCGTCGACGACGGCTACGACCTGTTCCTGACGATGGTGCTCTACCCCAACTTCGCGTGGGACGAGCAGGCCTATCACCTCGAGGGCGACCCGGAAGGCCGGTCGTTCGCGGAGATCCTGGTCGACGTGATGGCGACCGAGGTCATCGAGCCCTGGGGCGGGGGCAAGTGGCACCTCGAGATCTTCCGCACGGGCGCATCGGAAGCCGAGGAATGGAACGGCGAGATGTAGGAGAGGACGGGGACAGCTCTTCAGGGCTGTCCTTCACCCAGGGCTGAAGCCTGTCCCACCAGTGCGTCAGGGGAACGAGGCCAGCCTTCGCGCCAGATTCGTGAACATGGGGAGCTTCACAGGCACCCGCCGGATCGCCTGCACGACGCCGTAGATCCAGCCGAGCACGAAGACCACCCAGACGGTCGTCGACAGCCACGCGAGCGCCCGGAACAGGCCGGGCGCGACGAACGCCGACAGAATCGCGAGTCCCCACAGGCCGATGGCGAGCGCCATGAGGCCGCCGCAAACGGCGACTGCGTGCGCGGCGTGAGACCTGACGAAGGGATCGCGCGCGATCGAGGGCGAGCAGCGCCACGCCGCTGACCCAGGCGCCTGCCCACGCCACGAGCGCCGCGTGGGAAGAGGTGAGCCCGAGCGTCAGGCCCGGCGTCTCACCCCCGCCGATCTCAGTCACGCGAGGCACCGGTCTGCGCCGCCGGCGCCGGCACGACGGTGAACGGCACGTCGCGGCTCACGGTCTCGGCGTCCTTCAGGCGCGCCTTTGCCTCGACCCGCAGCACATAGCGTCCGGGTGGCACCTCCTTGAGCGGGATCTGCGCCGAGTAGCCGTAGCCGTTCCCCTTGGCGGCTTGGAGGTCCTTGCTGCTGCGGGCGTCCTCCGACTTGAAGATCTCCGTCCCCGCCTCATTCAGCACGCGCGACGTGATGTCGACGGTGTGCGGCGTCGCGCTGCCGATGTTGTCGTAGACCTCGGCGTAGAGCGCCAGCGTATCGATGTTGTAGAACTCGCGCCGCGTCGTCGGCGGACCCGGGAGCAGCGGTTTGAGCACCGGGTCGGTTTCGGCCGTCGGCGTCAGCTGCGCCGTCGCGGCGGTCAACGACACCCCGCTCATCCCCAGCTTCAGCTTGGTGAAGTCGGGCACATCGAGGTCGTAGAAGACCGATCCGGTGAGTCCGCCGCCCGACTCGCGTGCGGCGACACGCAGTTGGTACCTGCCGGCCGGGAGCGTCATCCGCTTCGACAACCGAATGGCCGTCGCCGACACGACCTGCGCGGTCTGCGGCTTGAGCGTGAGCTTCACTTCACTGCGCTGACCGGGCTGCGCCTTGCCGCGCGCTTCGAGCGGCAGCATGGAGAGCTCGACGTTGTTGGCGAACAGCCCGTTCTTCTCCTCGAACTTGAGATTCCGCCCAGTGACCTCGACGGTCACGCTCGACGTTGTCCTTGGAGCCGGCAAACGCGGCCGCCTGCACGGACAGGCGTGAGCCCCGGCTGCGGGAGCGGGCTGTTGAGCAGCTCGCGCAGCGCCGGCGACGTGCCGCCGGCGGCCGTCGGGTCGACTTGCGTCTTCTCCGGCCTTCCCTTCGGCGCCGCGTAGCCCTTGCGCGCGATGACCTTCAGCCCGGGCCGCTTCACCTTGACCGAGATGCGATGGAACCGGCCGTCGCGCTTGTCGCTCGGCGGGTAGTAGCCGAGGACGTAGTAGCTGCTGTTCTCGCGGACGATGCGCTCGTACGCGTTGGCGTAGTCGTTGGTGTCGACCGCCGCAAAGCCCCCGGTCTCCTCGGCCAGCGTCCGGAGGCTGTCGGCCGAGAGACGACGCTCGTCCTGCAGGCCTTCGGGATTCAGCCGGTAGGACGGATCCTCGGGCGGGGCCTGCATCTCCATGATCTCGTCGCCCATGTTGTGCAGGCCGCGCGGATCGATGGCGAAGAAGCTGACGTTCGAGCGGGCCGCCGCGGTGATCGCGTCGCGCGTCTCCTGGAGGATGGTGGTCGCCTCGCGCGAGTCGAAGACGTCGTAAATCGGATAGTCGATGCCCTCGCTGAAGAACAGGATGGCCTTGCGCCGGCCGTGAATGCCCGACATGAAGTCGGCCAGGTTCCTGCAGCGTGCCGAGCGTCCCGCGCGCCTTGTAGCCGCGCTCGAAGTCGAGCGGGTCGTTGATCTTCCGGTCGCGGCCGGTTCCGTTGGACGACGACTGACCCCCGGTGGGCGGCGGCTCGATGCCGCGTTGCCGGTTGTACTCGTCGAGGCGCTCGAGCGTGCGCGATCGCAGCTTCTGCCCGATGAACTTGTCGATGGCGGTGGTCAACAGGCGCGGGTCGTTGGTGAACTCCTGGGAGGCATCCGCGCGGCCGCTCGCGTGGATGACCGCGAGCAGATCGTTCTCGCCCAGATATTTGTCGATGAACTGCTTGGCCGCGCGCTTGACCAGCGTGCTCCGCAGCGCCGCGGTGTGGTAGTCGTCGAGCACCATCACATAGAGGCGCCCTTCGAACCCTCGCGCGTTCGACTTGACGTCAGGCCGGACCGGCACCGAATTGACGACGAAGCGCTCACCACGGTCGATCGGAATGTCCACCTGCGTGAAGATGTCGATCTTCTGCGGCTTCCCGTCCTCGGAGACCTCGAAGTCCTCGCGCGTCAGCCCCTTGACGATGTTGCCCTGTTCGTCAGTGACGACGGCGTCGACTTCGACGTAGTCGATCTCGACGCGGAACGTGATGGGCGGCTGGCCCGGGCGCTGCGGATCCGCCGCCGGGGGCTGTCGCGCGGCACCTGATGGGCGGGCCGGGGGCTGCTGAGGTGCCTGCTGTGCGGCCGGAGCCGATGCGAGCAGCACCGAAGCGAGCAGGGTCGTGAAGAATCCTCGTCTCATGAAGGTCGTACCGGGACGGCTCGTCGGCGGTCGGACCAGTCCGCCCATCGCGAGCGATCGAACAGGGCGCTGGCACACCCAGGCGGTGAACCCAACGATTATACGGCGGTCGGCTATACTCAAACGTCATGACCCTCGACGTGGCGGCCGTCCAGGCGGCCCTCCGCGAAGACGGCCTCGACGGCTGGCTCTTGTACGATTTTCGAGGCCTCAATCCCATCGCGGCACGGCTCGCGGGCCTGGCGGGCACGGGCGTCATTGCCAGCCGCCGCTGGTATTACCTGATTCCCCGCGAAGGCACTCCGCGGAAGCTGGTTCACGCCATCGAGCGGCACAACCTGGACGGCCTGCCCGGCGAAACCATCGTCTACGCGGGCCGGAACGCGCTCGACGAGGGACTGACGGCGCTCGTCCGGGACGCCCGCCGCGTGGCCATGGAATACTCGCCGGATTGCAACATCCCGTATCTCGCCCGCATCGACGCCGGCACGATCGACACGCTGCGGGCGCGCGGGCTGGACATCGTGTCGTCGGGCGACCTCGTCCAGAGGTTCGAGGCGGCCTGGGACGGCGCGGCGCTCGCCACGCATCGCGAGGCTTCGAGCCGGCTCTATCGGGTCAAGGACCGCACCCTCGCCTTCCTGCGCGACCGGGTGGCCGCCGACCAGCCGCTGACCGAGCTCGACGTGCAGGCCGAAATGGTCGCATCTTCGCGGACGAGGGGCTCGTCAGCGACAGCGCGCCGGTCGTCGCGGCCCAGGAGAACGCGGCCAACCCGCACTACCTTCCGACCGCCGCGCGGCATCGCCGGATCGGCCCGGAGGAGGTGCTCCTCCTCGATCTCTGGGGCAAGCTCGAAAAGCCTGGCGCCGTTTTCGCCGATATCACGTGGATGACGTTCACGGGTCGGCAGCTGCCCGAACGCGTCACCCGGGCCTGGAACGCGATCAGCGGCGCCCGCGATGCGGCGATTGCCTTCGTGCAAGCGGGCGTCGAACGGGGCGACGACATCCGGGGCTGGCAGGTGGATCGGGCGGCCCGCGAGGTGCTCGTCGACGCGGGCTTCGCCGACCACATCCTGCACCGTACCGGACACAGCCTCGGGGAAGAGGTACACGGCAACGGCGTGCACATGGACGACTACGAAACGCACGACGACCGGCGGCTGATTCCGGGAACCGGCTTCACCGTCGAACCGGGCCTGTATTTCGACGATTTCGGCGTGCGGACCGAGATCAACATCACGGTAGGACACGGCGAGGCGCCCGTCACCGGGGAGATCCAGCGGGCGATCGACACGCTAGCGGCCAACGGCCGGCGAGGGTAAGACACGATGTCAACGCGAAAGACGACCTGGTTCTATGGCGCGCTCATTGCGGTGGCGTCGATAGCGATAGGCATGGTGATCGCCTCGCGCATCGAGATGACGCCGCTCTCTTCCGCACAGGACCTGACGGCGCCGCCGAAGAACTCCGCGCCGATCGACGGGGCCATCGACGCGTCGACGTTCCGCAACATCGCGCGCAACCAGAGCCCGATGGTCGTCAGCATCGCGACGACGGCGGCGCGGCGCACGGGTGAGGGCCCGGACTCGACGGCCGACGAGCTGTTCCGGCGTTTCTTCGGGCAGCCCGGTCCGACGCAACCGCGAGCCCGAGGAAAGCGTCGGCACCGGCACGGGATTCATCATCAACAAGGCGTCGGGCCTCATCCTGACCAACAACCACGTGGTCGAGGGCGCCAGCCGCATCACCGTGAACCTCTTCGGCGACGACAATGAAGACGGCTACGAAGCCCGCGTCGTCGGCCGCGATCCCCTGACAGACAGCGCGCTCATCGAGCTCGTCGAAAAGCCCCGGGTCGCGACGCTGCCGGAAGCCAGGTTCGGCGACTCCGACGTGATGCAGCCCGGCGACTGGGTGATGGCCATCGGCAATCCCTTCGGCTACGACCACACGGTGACGGTCGGCGTCATCAGCGGACTGAGCCGGCAGTTCCAGGTCTCGCCCGGGCGGACGGTCTACATGCTGCAGACCGACGCCGCGATCAACCCGGGCAACTCGGGCGGGCCGCTGCTCAACGCGCGCGGCGAGGTGATCGGCATCAACACCGCCATTCTCAGCAACCGCATGGCGAACATCGGCATCGGCTTCGCCGTGCCGATCAACGCGCATACGCGAGCTGCTGCCGCAGCTGCGCACGGGCAAGATCACGCGCGGCATGATCGGCGTGAGCATCTCCGGCCAGCGCATCACGGGTGACGTCGCCGAGGACGCTCGGCATTCCCGATCGGAAGGGCGCGATCGTGCAGCAGGTCGCCGAGAACGGCCCGGCGGCCAAGGCCGGCGTACGCGCCGGCGACATCATCGTCGAGTTCAACGGCCGCAAGGTGGAGAACGATCGCGCGCTCGTCGAGATGGTGGTCGCCACGCGGCCCGGGACGACGGTTCCGGTGAAGCTGGTGCGGGACAAGCAGCACAAGTCGCTCAACCTCACCGTCGCCGAGCTCGATCTCGAGCGCGAGACCGGACCGGTCGAAGAGGAACCGACCGATCTGACGCGGGGCTTCGGTCTGACGCTCGACGACCTCACGCCGGCTATCGCGCGCCGGCTCAGGCTGCCCGCCGGCACGAGCGGCGCGCTGGTGTCCGCCGTGCGCCCGCGCAGCCCCGCCGAACGCGCGGGCCTGCGTGAGAACGACGTGATCATTCGCGTCGGGTCGACCGACGTCGAGGACGCCGACGCCGCCGCGCAGGAGTTCCAGCGCGTCGCCGCCGGCCGGGCGGTGGGCGTCTACGTCGTCCGCAACGGCAACGAAGTGTTCGTGACCATGCGCCGCGGCGAGTGAAGAACGAGCTACGAGTTACGAGCTACGAGCGACGAACTGGAGGCTCACATGGACCACAGGCGCGATGGGCTGAAGGCGACGGGAATTGGCTTCCCCGTAGCCTTCAGTTCGTTGCTCGTAGCGCGTAGCTCGTAGTTCATAGTTCGCAGATGCCGCCGACCAGCCTCGAACAGGAAATCAAGCTGCAGTTCGAGTCCGTGGAGGCGGCCCGCGAGGCCGTTCGAGCGCTCGGAGCGTCCGCGTTGCGCCCGAGGCGTTTCCAGGACGATGTGCTGCTCGATACCGACGACGACCGACTGGCGCGGCAGGGATGCGCGTTGCGCGTGCGGCGCGACGGCCAGGGCGCAGCGGTCACCTGGAAGGGTCCGGTCCTGCCAGCGTTGGTGAAGTCGCGAGAGGAAATCGAATCGGTGGTAGCGAGCGCCGACGGTGTAGAGGCCATCCTCGCCCGTCTGGGCTTCGTTCCGCGCTTCCGCTATCAGAAGTTTCGCGAGGAGTACGCGCTCGACGGCCTCGTCGTCGCGATTGACGAGACGCCGATTGGCATCTTCGTCGAGCTCGAAGGCGGCGAAGCCGCCATCATGCGCACCGCCGCCGCGCTCGGCCGGACGCCGGACGATTACATCCGGGCCTCGTATCGCACGCTCTTCCTCGAGCACGCAGCGCGCGACGGGATCGAGCGCGTCCCATATGCTCTTCGGCGCGTCGTGACGGTCTGGCCCCCTGCCGCGCTCGTGCTCACGGCGGGCACGGGCACGCGTCTCCATCCGCTCACCCTCGTCCGCGCCAAGCCCGCCGTCCCGATAGCGGGCGTACCCGCTGATCACGCGGATCCTGCATGCGATGGCCGCAGCCGGCGTGCGGGATGCCGTGCTCAACCTGCATCACCGGCCCGAGACCATCACCGCAATCGTCGGCGACGGGCGACAGGACAATCTGCGTGCGTGCGCTATTCGTGGGAGGAAACGATTCTCGGATCGGGCGGCGGGCCGCGGCGCGCGCTGCCGCTGCTCGAGAGCGATCCGTTCCTGCTGATCAACGGCGACACGTTGCCGACCGTCGACCTGCGAGGGCTATGGGCGGATCACGAGGCACACGGCGCGCGAGTGACGATGACGCTCATCCCCAATCCGGCGCCGCAGCGTTACGGGGGCGTTCTGCTCGACCGCGAGGGCTGGGTCACCGGCTTCTGCCGGCGTGGCGACCCGAGGCCCTCGTATCACTTTTTCTTCGCCCAGGCGGTGGCGGCGGCGGTGTTCGCTGACCTCTCGCCCGACGAGTCACCGGAAAGCGTGGGCCAGCTCTATCCCAGGCTCATTGCCGCCAATCCGCCACTCGGTCCGCGGCTACGTCTGCGATGCGCCATTCATCGAGGTTGGGACGCCGGCCGACTGCCTGCGAGCCGAGCGCGACATGGGTGGGTCGGACGGCACCGCATCCGGCAGCGTGGGCCGTGGATCGTCGATCGCGCCGGGCGCACGCGTCGTCGACTCGGCGCTCTGGGATCGTGTCACCGTCGAGACCGGCGCCATCGTCGAGCGCTCGGTGCTGGCCGACGACGTGCGCGTGCCGTCGGGGATGGTGCTGCGCGACTGCGCGGTCGTGCCGGGCGACGGGCGCGTGCCGCGCGAGCACGAGCGCATCGAGCAAGGCCTGCTCGTCGCACCGC
Organism: Vicinamibacterales bacterium; assembly: GCA_963840865.1. Classification (GTDB taxonomy): domain Bacteria; phylum Acidobacteriota; class Vicinamibacteria; order Vicinamibacterales; family Vicinamibacteraceae; genus CAWJAP01. The sequence goes on along the minus strand of CAWJAP010000006.1, from coordinate 212,834 downwards.
TCGGTTGAGCCGATAATCGCTGCATGACGACCGACACGTCCCTCGACCCCAAGGAGCGCGTCGAGCGTTACCTCGAGCATTCGGGCCTGGCCGCCGCTGGCGCGCGCGTCGTGCCGCTCACGGGCGATGCCTCCGACCGGAAGTACTTCCGCGTGCTGCCACCCGAAGGCGACCCGCATCGTGCTCGCCGCGCATGCCGGCGCCGATCGACGTCTCGACACTGCCCTTCGTCAACGTCGCGGAACTGCTCGAGGCAGATGCCGGTTGCCGATCCCGCGAATCCTCGGACACGACAACGAGCTCGGCATCCTCGCGCTCCAGGATCTCGGCGACGTCACGCTGCAGGCGCATCTGGGCTCCGAGCCGTTCTCGACCCATGCCGCGCTCTATCGTCAGGCAGTGTCGCTCATCGCGACGCTCCAGCGCCGCGGCGCCGAGCTGGCATCGCCGATCGCTACCTGCCGTACGGCATCGCCTTCGACGTCGAGAAGCTGCACCTGGGAGCTCGACTTCTTCCTGAAGAACTTCGTCGAGGGCTATCGCGGCGCGGCCGCTGAGCGAGGCCGAGCAGGCGGCGATCCGGGCCGAGTTCAAGCCCATCGTCGACGAGCTGGCGGCCGAGCCGCGCGTGCTCTGCCATCGCGACTACCACAGCCGCAACCTGATGCTGCACCATGGGCCGGCTGTACATGATCGATTTCCAGGACGCGCGCATGGGGCCCGACACCTACGACCTGGTGTCGCTGCTGCGCGATTCCTACGTGGATCTGTCCGAGTCGCGCTCAACGAGCTCATCGCCTATTTCCTCGCGCTGACGAGCGCGCTCGCGGACGAGACCGCGTTCCGAGCGCGGTTCGATCTGATGGCGCTGCAGCGCAACCTGAAGGCGCTCGGCACGTTCGGGTATCAGACGCTCGCCCGGGGAAACACGGTCTACATCCAGTACATTCCGCGCACGCTCCGCTACGCGCGCGACACGCTGCGGCGCTACCCCCGTTTCGGACGGCTGAACGAGCTGCTGGCGCGACACGTCGAGCAGCTTCGATAGTCGCGCAGCCCACATCGATCCGTGGCACGTCGCTCGAGTCACGGCAACCGAACCCTCTAATCCTCGAAATCTCCAGTGCCGTTCATCCCGAGAATCCTCCCCAAATCCCGGAAATCCCGCTATGATTGAGGGTTCGGCGAGCGTCCCGAGGCTGCTCCACCGAATCCATCGTGCGCTTCGGCATCTCGACCCATCTCTTCCACGACGCGCGGCTGAATCGCGATCATCTGCAGATGGTGGCCGAGGCCGGCTTCGACTGCGGTCGAGCTGTTCGCGCGTCCGCTCGCACTTCGACTATCACGATCGGCAGGCGCCGCCGCGAGCGCTGCGCGAGTGGCTGCACGAGACGGGCCTCACGCTGCACAGCGTCCACGCGCCGATCGCCGACAGCTTGCCAAGGGCGTCTGGGGCGGCCCGTGGTCGAACGCCTCGGCCGACGCCGCCGTCGCGTCGAAGCGGTCCGAGAGGTCATGGCTTGCGCTCGACACTCGCCCGGACCGTGCCGTTCCGCCACCTGGTGCTCCACGTCGGCGTGCCCGACCGGCAGGCTCGCCCGATGACAACCAGCGCGATGCGGCGCGGCGCAGCGCTCGAGGAGATTGGCCGACGCGCGCCGCGCAAGTCGGCGTCGCGCTCGCGCTCGAGGTGATTCCGAACGCGCTCTCGACGCCCGATGCGCTGGTTCGGCTGTTCGAGAGCGACGCTCGAGCTGCGACGGCGCCGGCGTCTGCCTCGACTTCGGCCACGCGCACCTGATGGGCGACATCGTCGACGCCGTCGAGACGCTGTCAGGGTTACGTGCAAACGACGCACGTGCACGACAACGACGGCCGGCGCGACGAGCATCTGCTGCCCTTCGAAGGCACCATCGACTGGGAGCGCGACGCTGCTCGCCCTGCAGAAGGTGGGCTTACGACGGACACGCTGTTTTCGAGCTGCAGTCGAGCGCGACGCCCCGTGCCACGATGGCGCGCGCCGCGACGCGCGCCGCCGGTTCGAGGCGCTGCTCGCCGGCTAGGGCGACCGTTCACCCGCTCGCCACCATCGCACACCATGACCACCTACATCGAGGACATCGCCCAGCCACGAAGGCCAGACCGTCACGCTGCGGGGCTGGCTGCACAATCGCCGCTCGAGCGGCAAGATCCACTTCCTCACCGTGCGCGACGGCACCGGCTTCATCCAGGCCGTGATGTCGAAGGCCGCTGTCGGCGAGGAGACGTTCGTCAAGGCGGATCATCTCGGGCAGGAATCGTCCATCATCGTCACCGGCATCGTGCGCGCCGACAAGCGCGCGCCGGGCGGCTACGAGATCGACGTCTCGGACTTCGAGGTCGTGACGCCCGCGCACGACTACCCGATCACGCCGAAGGAGCACGGCGTCGACTATCTGCTCGACCGCCGGCACCTGTGGATTCGCGCGCCGCGCCAGCAGGCGATCCTGCGCATCCGCCACGAGAGTCATCGATGCGTGCCGCGACTTCTTCAACTGCCGCGGCTTCATCCTGGCGGATACGCCGATCTTCACGCCGTCCGCGTGCGAGGGCACGACGACGCTGTTCCCGGTGCAGTACTTCGAGGACACGACCGCCTATCTGACGCAGAGCGGGCAGCTCTACAACGAAGCCAACGCGATGGCGCTCGGCCGGGTCTACGCGTTCGGCCCGACGTTCCGCGCCGAGAAGTCGAAGACGCGCCGGCACCTCACCGAGTTCTGGATGGTCGAGCCCGAGATGGCCTACGCCACGCTCGACGACACCATGGACCTCGCCGAGGATCTGGTGGTGTCGGTCGTGTGCCGCGTGCTCGACAAGCGCAAGACGCGAGCTCGCCGCGCTCGAGCGCGACACAGCAAGCTCGAACTCGGTGCAGCAAGCCGTTTCCGCGCATCACCTACGACGAGGCGATTGTCACGTCTGCAGGCGAAGGGCCAGCCGATCGAGTGGGGCGGCGACTTCGGCGGCACGGACGAAACGGTGCTGTCCGAGGAGTTCGATCGGCCGGTCTGCGTGCACCGCTATCCGTCGCGGTGAAGGCGTTCTACATGAAGCCCGACCCCGATCGGCCGGAGGTCGCGCTCGGCGTCGACGTGCTCGCGCCGGAGGGCTACGGCGAGATCATCGGCGGCGGCCAGCGTCTCGACGACTACGACCTGCTGCTGCAGCGCATCCACGAGCACAACCTGCCGCAGGAGGCGTTCGACTGGTATCTCGATCTGCGCCGCTACGGCTCGGTGCCCCACAGCGGCTTCGGCATGGGCATCGAGCGCGTCGTCACGCTGGATCTGCGGCCTCGAGCACGTGCGCGAAACGATCCCGTATCCGAGGATGTTGTATCGCTTGTATCCCTGAACAGTTATCAGGTACGAGTGACCAGGTACCAGTGACCAACTAGATCGTCGCCGGCACTGGTCATTGGTCAGTGTGGTCGTTCGTCACGCGTTTCTTGACTGGTCACTCGTCGCTGGTCACTGGTAGTTGAACAAATGAAGATTGGTCTCGTCTCGCTCGGCTGCCCCAAGAACCTCGTCGACTCCGAGGTGATGCTGGGGCTCGCGCAACAGGCGGGGCACGAGATCACGCCGCGGCGCAGCCGAGGCCGACGTGCTCGTCGTCAACACCTGCGCGTTCATCGACAAGGCGAAGCAGGAGTCGATCGACACGATTCTCGAGCTGGCCGAGCACAAGAAAACCGGACGCTGCACGCGGCTCGTCGTGACCGGCTGCCTCGCCGAGCGGTATCGCGACGAGCTGACGGCGCAGATTCCCGAGATCGACGTCGTCCTCGGCACCGGCGAGCTGCCGCGGCATCGTCGACGCCATGGCTGCGGCCGCGGACGCGCCGGCGCCGGCGGCCACGACCATGCCGCTGACGCTTTACCGCCGCGGCGCCGACGACGCCGCTCCCGCGCCCGTGTCGACCCATGTCTCGGCGCGCCATCGTGACGCGGCGGGCCGTTCGCGACGCTGCCGACGTATCTCTACGACGCCGACACGCCGCGCACGCTGACGACGCCGCGGCATTCGCCTACGTGAAGATCGCCGAGGGCTGCGACTACAACTGCGCGTTCTGCATCATCCCGACGCTGCGCGGCCAGTACCGCAGCCGATCGGTCGACTCGATCGTCGAGCGAGGCGCGAGCGCCTCGCCGCGCGCGGCGTGCGCGAGCTGCTGCTCATCTCCCAGGACTCGACGTTCTACGGCGTCGACCGCGCGCGAGCGCGGCGCGCTCGCGCGGCTGCTGCGGCGAGCTCGACCAGGTCGACGGCCTGCGCTGGATGCGGCTGCTCTACCTCTATCCGACGACCATCACCGAGGAGACCGATCGAGGCGATGGCGCTCGAGCCGAAAGTGGTGCCGCTACATCGACCTGCCGCTGCAGCACGGCGCCGACTCGATGCTGAAGCGCATGCGCCGGCCCGGCACGCGGGCGAGCTACGAGCGGCTGCTCCTCGGACTGCGCGAACGCCTGCCCGAGCGTCACGCTGCGGACGACGTTCATCGTCGGCTTCCCGGGCGAGACCGACGAGGAGTTCGACGAGCTCGTGCGACTTCGTCAAGACCGTCGAGTTCGACCACGTCGGCGTCTTCACCTACTCGCACGAGGAAGGCACGGCCGCGCTACGCGATGGCCGACGACGTGCCGGCGCGGACGAAGCGGCAGCGCCAGCGGCGCCTGATGAGCATCCAGCAGCGGAATCGTCGCCCGCCGGCAGCGGCGCGGCATCGGCCAGCGGGTCGAGGTGCTCGTGGACGGCCCGTCGCCGGAGCACGACCTCGTGCTCCAGGGCCGTCTGGCCGGCCAGGCCCCCGAAATCGACCCGGTGGTCTTCCTGACCGACTGCGATCCCGACAGCATCAGGCCCGGCGATTTCGTCACGGGAGAAATCGTCGACGCGAAAGGCTACGACCTCGTCGTGCGGCCGATCGGATAGGCCGGGCGCGGCTTCGGCCCCTCAACAGCCCATCGTGCTAAACTATGAGGTCGCTCGTTCCGGGTCAGGGACCGAGTGGGCCGTTGTGCCCACTCTTTGTGTTTTGGGCTCGTGTCCGAGGGGCCTGAGTTCTGGGGCCCGGGCGAGGAGCCGCTGGCGAAGGGCCGGCAGGGCCGGCCGCGCAACACGCTCCCCGGGCAGAACGAATGGCGGACGATCCGACGGCTCGCTGGCGATCCGCGCGGCCGCCGATCGGGTCGCGCGCTCGCATGGGGTCGAGCTCTTCGACGTGCAGTTGCGCCGCGAACCGGTCGGGCTGGTGCTGCGGGTCTTCATCGACCGGCCGCCGCGGGTCGACGAGCAGGGCGCGGTCGCTCGTGGAGGCCCGGAGCACAGCGATCGGGATCGAGGACTGCCAGCGGGTCAGCCAGGACCTGAGCGCCATCCTCGACGTCGAGGACGCGCTCGACATCGCCTATACGCTGGAGGTCTCCTCGCCGGGCCTCGAGCGTCCGCTCGCGGCCAGGCACGGGACTATCGAGCGGTTCGCCGGACGGATGGCGAAGATCGTGGTGCGGCAGGCGGTGGAGCGGCAGATGCATTTCGAAGGCCGGTTGCGCGGCGTCGAGGACGGCGCGGTGGTGCTCGAGACGGGACGGCGCAAGATCGCGCGAATCCCGCTCGACAACATCGCGCGCGGCCGGCTGGCGGTGGAGTTCTAGGTTACCGCTCGACTGAGGTTCAAAAGGCATGTCGAATCTGCTTCCGTTGATTGAGACGATGGCCAAGGAGCGGGGCGTCGAGTCCGCGGTGATCATCACCGCGCTCGAAGACGCCATGCTCGACGGCTTCGCGCAAGGCCTACAAGTCGACCGAGGACCTGCGGGCGCGTTCAACCCCGAGACCGGCGTGATCGAGCTCTTCGCGGTCAAGCACATCGTCGACGAGGTGACCAACCCGGCGACCGAGATCTCGCTCGACCGACGCCAAGCGAGATGTACGGCGAAGAGGCCGAGGTCGACATGGAGATCGAGTTCCCGAAGCCTCCGGTCGAGACCCGCATCGCGGCGCAGACGGTCAAGCAGGTGCTGTCGCAGAAGGCGCGCGAAGCCGAGCGCGAGAAGGTCCACGAGGAATACAGCCAGCGCATCGGCGAGGTGGTCACCGCGACGGTCAAGCGGTTCGAGACCGGCGACATCATCACGGAAATCGGCCGCGTCGAAGCGGTGCTGCCCCGCCGCGAGCAGTCGCGCGCGGAGAACTACAACATCGGCGATCGCGTGCGCGCGGTGATCAAGTCGGTCAACAGCAACGCGAAGGGCCCGCAGATCGTCCTGTCGCCGCACCGATCCGGCGCTGCTCATCAAGCTGTTCGAGCAGGAAGTGCCGGAGATCTACGACGGCACGGTGATGATCCGCGGCGCCGTGCGCGAGGCGGGCGATCGCGCCAAAGTGGCGGTCTACTCGCGCGAGCGCGACGTCGACCCGGTCGGCGCCTGCGTCGGCATGAAGGGCACGCGCGTGCAGGCGATCATCCGCGAGCTGCGCGGCGAGAAGATCGACATCGTCGAGTGTCTCGGAGGACCCGATGGATGTTCGTCACCAACGCCATCAGCCCGGCGAAGGTCCAGCGCGTCACGATCGTCGACGACGGCGATCGGGTGATGGAAGTGGTGGTCGAGGACAAGCAGTTGTCGCTGGCGATCGGCAAGAAGGGCCAGAACGTGCGGCTGGCCGCCAAGCTGACCGGCTGGAAGATCGACATCAAGAGCGAAGAAGAGAAGCGGCGCGAAGTCGAAGAGCAGTTTGCCGGACTCGCCGCCGACGCGCTCGAGGACGGCCGAGGCGCAGTTCGGCGAGCGACGCGGCCGCCGGTCGAGGCCGTCAGGCGGCCGCCGAGGACGCAGCGTCGGCCGCGGCCGACGAGCAGGCCGTCGCGGCCGACGAACAGGCGGCCGCCGCAGGCACCGAGGCAGCGGGCGGACGCGTCGCAGGGCGAAGGCCCGGCGCCGGCCGAAGGGCGACGAAGACGCGACCAGCCTGAGACCTGACGCGCCGGCTCATCGGCGTGAGGGCGGCACGGGCCGGCCCATGGAGTACACGAAACACCGAGGCACCAGTTTGTCCACTGTCCGGATCTATCAGAGTCGCGGAGCTGCTCGACACGACGAGCCAGGAAGTGATGGCGCTGCTCAAGCGCGATCACGGCATCGAGGTGAAGAGCGCGTCGAGCACGATCGAAGAGGTCGTGGCGCGCCAGTTCGTCGAGCGCCTGGCGCGCAAGCAGCGGAACATCACGCTGCCGCCGGCGGCGCAGATGTTCATCGAGGCGCCGGTCCCGGCCAAGGGGAAGAAGCCGCCGGCCAAGGCGCCCGAGCCGCCGCCGAAGCCGCCGCGCCGACGCTTGGGCCCGCCGCGCCTCGTCAAGACCATCACGCCGCGGCCGGTCGCCCGCGCCCGACGCCGCCGCGCGCGCCAGCGGCGCACGTCCACGAGCCTCAGCCGGTCCCGCGCACCCGAGCCGGTCGCCGAGCCATCGGCGGACGAGCCCGTCGCGGACGCCGGTCGTCGAAGAACCGCGCCGCGGCAGCGGCCGCAGATTGCCGCAGAGCATCCGCGGTGCCGAGTCGATTGCCGGCCCGGCGGCCGCGTCGGCGACGCCGCCGCCGGCGAGGAGCCCGACGCGCAGGCCGCGAGCGCACCCGAGGCTCGGCGCTCCGGAGCCGGCCGCTGCCGTCACCGCAGCCAATGCCGCCGCCGCATGGTCGAAACGACTCTCGTCCAGGCCGACACCCGCGGCATCGCCCGGCTGGCCGCCTCGTGCCGCCGACGCTGCGGCTGCGCATCGAGGATCCGTCGGCACCGCAAGCGTCGAGGGTCCTGCGCGGCCGTCGCCGTCCAGCGCCCGCCGCGACCGTCGGCGCCGGCCCGCGCCGGCACGTCAGCCTGCGGCGGCTGCGCCGCCCGCGGCCGCGCGGCCGCCGCGCCCGGCGCGCCGCTGCGTCCAGCGGCCCCGACCGCGCCGCGAACGATCCCGGGCGGTCCGCGGCCGCTGCCGACGCCGCCGATTCGTCCGACGGCCCTCCGGGCCGTGGCCGCGACCCGCGTATCAGCCGACCGGCGCCGCGCTGCGTCCCTCGTATCAGCCGTCGCAGCGTCCGGGCACGCCTGGGCAGCCTGCGTCATTGCGCCCGTCGCAGCCGCGGTATGCGTCCCGGCTCGGCGTCCAGCGGCCCGGCATGCGCCGGGCCTGGCGGCGCAGCGGCGCGATCGGCCGGACGGCCGTCCTGCGCATGCAGGCGCCCGCGCCGGCCGGTCCGCCGCCGGTCACGCGCACCATCACGCTCGCCGAGGGCATGACCGTCAAGGACCTCTCGGACAAGCTCGAAGTCCGCGTCAAGGACGTGCTCAAGAAGCTCATCGATCGCCGGATGATGATGACCATCAACACCACGCTCGACACCGAGACCGCGACGATGATCGCGCGCGAGTTCGGCGCCGACGTGAAGATGCAGACCTTCGAGGAGGAGTGCTGCAGGTCGAGACGGTGCGCCGCAAGCCGGAGGACCTGATCGCCGCGCGCGCCCGGTCGTCACGGTCATGGGCCACGTCGACCACGGCAAGACGACGCTGCTCGACGCGATTCGCGAGACGCGCGTCGCCGAGCGCGAGGCCGGCGGCATCACGCAGCACATCGGCGCCTACGCCGTGGAGCTCAACGGCGGCAAGGTGGTCTTCCTCGACACGCCCGGCCACGAAGCGTTCACGATGATGCGCGCCCGCGGCGCGAAGGTCACCGACGTCGTCGTCCTCGTGGTCGCGGCCGACGACGGCGTCATGCCGCAGACGCAGTGAGGCGATCGACCACGCGAAGGCGGCGGGCGTGAAGATCATCGTCGCGATCAACAAGATCGACAAGCCCGACTGCCAATCCCGATCGCGTGAAGCAGTCGCTCGCCGACATCGGCCTGCTGCCCGAAGAGTGGGGCGGCGACACGGTCATGGTGCCGGTCTCGGCCAAGAAGCGGCAGAACCTCGACGCGCTGCTCGAGATGGTGCTGCTCGTCGCCGACCTCGGCGACTTCAAGGCCAATCCCGAGCGCGCCGGCCTCGGGCACGGTGCTCGAGGCGAAGCTCGATCGCGGTCGCGGTCCGGTGGCGACCGTGCTCGTGCAGGACGGCACGCTCACGGTCGGCGACACGCTCATTGCCGGCACGATCGTCGGCAAGGTGCGCGCGCTCATGGACGACCGCGGCCGGTCGCTCGAAGGTGGCCGGTCCGTCGACGCCGGTCGAAGTGCTCGGTCTCGGCGGCGTGCCGACGCCGGGCGACACCTTCCAGGCCCTCGCCGACGCGGCCAAGGCGCGCCAGATCGCGCTCTTCCGCCAGACGCAGGCCAAGGAGAAGGCGCTCGGCGCGCGCGGCGTCGCGGCTCACGCTCGAGTCGCTGCGGCAGCAGATCGCCGAAGGCGGCGTCAAGGAACTGCCGATCATCATCAAGGCCGACGTGCAGGGCTCGGCCGAAGTGCTCGCCGACACGCTCGCGAAGCTGGGCGACGAGCGCGTCAAGATTCGCATCATCCACGCCGGCGTCGGCGCCATCAACGAGTCCGACGTGCTGCTCGCGTCCACGTCGAACGCGATCGTCATCGGCTTCAACGTGCGGCCCGATCGCAACGCCGCCGACGTGGCCGAGCGCGAAGAGGTCGACGTCCGCCTGCACTCGATCATCTACAACGTCACCGACGAGATCAAGAAGGCCATGGCCGGCCTGCTCGAGCCGACGATCAAGGAAGTGCGTCTGGGCGTGGCCGAGGTGCGGCAGACGTTCAAGACGCCGAAGTTCGGCACGATCGCCGGCTGCATGGTCACCGAGGGCGTCATCCGCCGCTCGGGCGACAGCGCAGGCGCGGCTGGTTCGCGATCGACGTGCTCGTCCACGAAGGCAAGCTGAGCTCGCTCCGCCGGTTCAAGGACGACGTCAGCGAGGTCAAGGCCGGCTTCGAGTGCGGCATCGGGTTCGAGAACTACAACGACATCAAGATTGGCGACGTCATCGAGGTCTTCACCGTCGAACGCGTCGCCGCGACGGTCTAGGAATGGGGTCGGGTGCGATATCCATCTAAATGCTGGTGTGGTCCGATGCTCGAATTCACCGTATCTAGATGGATATCGCACCCGACCCCTATTTCATCTGCATGAGATGCAAGGCTCCCGTCCGGAACGCGTCGGCGACCAGATTCGGGCCGAGATCAGCGAGCTGATCGCCCGCGAGGTCAACGACCCGGGCATCGGGTTCATCACGTTCACCTACGTGAAGGTCAGCGCCGATCTGCAGGTCGCGCGCGTGTACTACACGTCGCTCGGCGACGACGGCCGCGCGGACCAGGACCGGCGCGGCCCTCGAGCGCGCGAAGCCGTTCCTTCGCCGTAAGATCGCGCAGCGCCTGCGGCTGCGCCGCGCGCCGGAGCTGGCGTTCCAGTACGACGAGTCGATCGCCCGTGAAGAGCGCGTCGAAGCGCTCCTCGAGGAGATTCGTTCAGCAGGCTCCTGCGAACGACGAGTCCGCGCAGACGAGCCAGCCCGGCCATCGACCCGGCTCTTCTCATGCGAGACTCCGACATCCTGCGGCAGATCGGCGATGCCCTTCGCAGCCGATCCCGAACGTTTCTGCTGACCTCGCACGCCCGGCCCGACGGCGATTCGATTGGATCGCAGCTCGCGCTCGCCGCGGCGCTGCGCGCGATCGGCAAGTCGGTGCGCATCGTCAACCACGACGTGCCCCCGACGGCGTTCGCCGGGCTTCCAGGGCATCGAGCGCATCGAGATTGCCGACTCGGTGACGGGCGCAGTTCGACGCGCTGATCGTGATCGAGTGCAGCGACCTGGCCCGCCCCGGCGTCTCGGGGCTCGAGGGACACTTCACGCTGAACATCGACCATCATCCGGGCAACGCCGACGTATGGCGACGTCTGAACTGGTTCGACGCCAGACGCGGCCGCGTGCGGCGAGCATGGTCGCCGACATCATCGACGCGCTCGGCGTCCCGTGGACGTTCGAGATCGCGACGCATCTCTACCTCGCGATCCTGACCGACACTGGGTCGTTCCGGCACAGCCACATCACGGCTCGAACCTTCGACCTCTGCCGACGCGCGGCGGAGGCAGGCGTCGATGCGGCGGCCATGGCTCGGCGCGTCTACGAGGCCAGCAGCCTGGGCAAGCTGCGGCTGATCGGCGCGCTGCTCGACGGCATGCAGGTGGTCGCCGACGGACGTCTCGTGCTCCTGACGCATGGACGAAGGGCTGCTCGCGCGGACCGGCGCCAGCGGTGAAGACACCGACGGCCTGATCAACATGCCGCTCATGGCCTCGACCGTTCAGGCGGTCGCGCTCGTTCGCGCCGAGTCCGACGGCGTCGTGCGCGTGAGCCTGCGATCGAAGGGCGACCTCGACGTCCGGCTGGTCGCATCGCGGGTTCGGCGGCGGCGGACACAAGAACGCGTCCGGCTTCACGACCGAGGGCGCGGCCGGCGAGATCGCCGCCGCGGTCACGCGTGCGCTCGAGCTCGCCCTCGACGAGGGAGCGGCCCGGAAAAAGCCGGCCGCCGTGGTCCCATCCGGTTCGTAAGCCTCGTCGCACGGGCGCGCCTCACGTGGACGGCCTGATCGTCGTCGACAAGCCCGAGGGTCCGACGTCACACGACGTCGTGGCCCGCGTGCGCCGCGTCCTCGGCGAGCGGCGTGTGGGCCACACCGGCACCCTCGACCCGCTGGCGACCGGCGTGCTGCCGCTCGTGCTCGGGCGCGCCACGAGGCTGGCGCGCTTCCTCACGGCCGACTCGAAACACTACCGCGCCACGATCCGCCTGGGAAGCGCGACCACGACCCACGATCGCCTCGGCGAGGTCGTCGGCCCCAAGAAGAGTGCAGCGGGCGTGTCGCGGGAAGCCGTCGAGGAGGCGCTTGAACCGCTTTCGCGGGAGCTTCCTCCAGACGCCGCCCGCGTTTCTCCGCCAGGAAGGTGGCCGGGACGCGCGCGTATCGATCTCGCCCGGCGCGGCAAGCCGGCGACTCCCGCAGCGGCGGCGGTGACCGTGCACACGTTGCAGCTGCTCGCCCTCGATGAAGGCGTGATGGAGCTCGAGGTGAGCGCGTCCGCGGGGTTCTACGTGCGGTCGCTGGCCCACGATCTGGGCGTCGCGCTCGACTGTCGGCGGCGCATCTCATCGCGCTCCGGCGAATCGCCAGCGGCCAGATCACCGAGGCCGATGCGGTGCCGCTCGCAGCAATCGAGGCCGAACCGGCCGCGGCGTCCGAGCCGGGTGCGTCCAATGAGCGGCCTGCTGACGGCGTGGCCAACGGCCCTCGCCACGCCAGCCGGCCTCGAGCGCGTCCGCCGCGGCTTGCCGCTGCGCCAGGGCGACTGCACGGCATGGCCGCAGGCCCGGTCGCCGCACGAGGCCGTGGAGAGCCGGGCGGACGTTCCTGAGGGACGTGTCCGTGCGCGTGCTGGGACCGGACGGCGACCTGCGTGGCGCTCGCCTCGTGGAGCGCGCCGGAAGCCGCGGCGGCTTTGCATCCGCGTATCGTTCTGGTCTAGGATTGATGGTTGGCGTTCTGCCGGAAGGGCCGGCCATGGACGTAGAACGGCAGTCCGGATTCGCGGACGTCCCTCGCGGCAAAGGTTCAGTCGCCTCGAGCGACCGCCGTAGGCCGCATCGACCGGTGCTCACCGGCGATCCGCAAGTCTGGACCGTTCGTGGAGGGCGAGATCGTGGCACTGACGAAGGACCGCAAGACCGAGATCATCGAGAGCTACCGCACGCACGCCAGCGATACCGGGCTCCCCCGAAGTTCAGGTCGCCATCCTGAGCGACCGCATCAGTTACCTCACCGAGCACTTCAAGTCGCACGCGAAGGACCATCATTCGCGACGCGGGCTGCTTGAAGCTCGTCGGCCAGCGCCGCCGCCTGCTCGATTACGTCAAGACGCAAAGACACCGCACGCTACGCCGACCTCATCAAGCGTCTCGGCATCCGCAAGTAGCGGTTACGACGCAGGGTGTGCGCTCGCGCGCGGCGCGGGCGCCCCGGCGCCACCGCCAGCGCTACGCTCTTTCCTGGCCACGCGACGCGCGTCGGCGCGCCCGGACCTCAGTCGAACACCATGCATACACAAGCAATCACCATCGGCGGCCCGCACGCTCTCGCTCGAGACGGGCAAGCTCGCCAAGCAGGCCGACGGCGCGGTCGTCGTGCGCTTCGGCGACACGATCGTCCTCGTCACGGCGTGCCACGCCGCGAGCCCGCGCGAAGGCATCGACTTCCTGCCGCTCACCGTCGACTACCGCGAGTACACCTACGCGTCGGGCCGGATCCCGGGCGGCTTCTTCAAGCGCGAAGGCAAGCCCGCCGAGAAGGAAGTGCTGACCAGCCGTCTGATCGATCGGCCGATTCGTCCGCTCTTTCCTTCGGGCTGGCGCTACGAGACGCAGGTGATCGCGCTCGTGCTCTCGGCCGACGATCGAGAACGATTCCGACGTGCTCGCGCGTCACCGGCGCCGGCGCGGCGCTCGCCGTCTCCGAGATTCCCGTTCGCCAAGCCGATCGCCGGCGTCCGCGTCGGCCTCATCGACGGCGCTTACATCGTCAACCCGACCTTCGAGCAGCGGCGCAAGAGCCGCCTCGATCTCACCGTCGCCGGCACCGCCGACGCCATCGTGATGGTCGAGGCCGGCGCGAAGGGCGTCACCGAAGACGAGATGGTGAAGGCGCTCGAGACCGCGCACAACGCGATCAAGTCGCTCGTCGCCGGCATCGACGACCTCGCGAAGAAGGTCAACAAGCCGAAGCTCAAGGTGTCGCGCAGGCGAGATCGGCCACGACTTCTACCGCGAAGTCGAAGCCCGCGTCATTGGCCCGCTGGCCGACGCGATGCGCATCCAGGACAAGCTCGAGAACTACGGGCGCGTCGACGAGGTCCTCGACGAACCTCGTCGCGTCGATTCCCGGAGAGCGAGGTGCAGCAGCGCGCCGACGCCAAGCAGATCTTCAAGGACCTGAAAGAAAAGGTCCTGCGCGACGAGATCCTCGAGCACGGCAACCGTCTCGACGGGCGCAAGTTCGACGAGATCCGCCCGATCTGGATCGAGGTCGGCGTGCTGCCGCGCGTCCACGGCTCGACGGTCTTCACGCGCGGCGAAACGCAGGCGCTCGTCACGTGCACGCTCGGCACCGCCGACGACCAGCAGAAGATCGAGATGGTCGACGGCGAAGCGTGGAAGCGCTTCATGCTCCACTACAACTTCCCGCCGTTCTCGGTCGGTGAAGTCGCGTTCCTGCGCGGCCCCGGCCGGCGCGAGATCGGCCACGGCGCCCTCGCCGAGCGCGCGCTGTGCCGCTGATGCCCGACCGAAGAGCAGTTCCCCTACACGGTTCGCATCGTCTCCGACATCCTCGAATCGAACGGCTCCTCGTCGATGGCGTCGGTCTGCGGCGGCACGCTGGCGATGATGGATGCCGGCGTGCCGCTGGCGGCGCCGGTCGCCGGCATGGCGATGGGCCTCGTGATGAACGAGAGCACCGGCAAGTACGCCGTGCTCACCGACATCGCCGGCGCCGAGGACCATTACGGCGACATGGACTTCAAGGTCGCCGGCACGGCCACGGGCATCACCGCCCTGCAGATGGACATCAAGGTCTCCGGGCATCACCATGCAGATCATGCGTCAGGCGCTCGAGCAGGCGCTCCAGCGGCCGCCTGTTCATCCTCGGCAAGATGGCCGAGGCGCTCGGCGAGCCGCGCAAGCAGCGTCTCCACCTTCGCGCCCCGCATCGTCTCGATCAAGATCCCGGTCGACAAGATCCGCGACGTCATCGGCCCGGGCGGCAAGATGATCCGCTCGATCATCGAGCGCACGGGCGTGAAGATCGACGTCGAAGACGATGGCCGCGTGAACGTGGCGTCGGCCGACGAGGCGTCGGCGGCCGAAGGCGATTGCGATCATCCAGGAGCTCACCGCGACCGCCGAGCTCAACAAGACCTACATGGGCAAAGTGCAGCGCATCACCGACTTCGGCGCCTTCGTCGAGATCCTGCCTGGCGTCGACGGCCTGCTCCACGTTTCCGAGATCGCGCCGCACCGCGTCAAGGACGTGCGCGACGAGCTGAAGGAAGGCGAACAGCTCATGGTGAAGGTGATCAACGTCGATCCCTCCGGCAAGATTCGCCTGAGCCGCAAGGCGCTGCTCCAGCCGGAGCCGACCGGCGAGTCGGGTGGCGGCGAGCCGCGTGCCGACGCCTCCCGTAAGCGTCACCGGTAGCAACCGACCGTGACGCCAGTGACCAGCTCACGTCGGTCACTCGCTTCCCGTTGGTAACTGGTACCTTGTAACTGGTTCCTGGACACGCCGAGGTCCCCAAGACCTCGGCGTTTGTGTGTACACTGAAGCTCGTCATTCCCGGCCGCCGATCGTCCTCAGCGTTCGCACGCCAATGACCCGGTGTCTCGCCTCCCGCATTGCCGTCGTCGCGGTTGCATGCCTGACCGTGCTGACGGCAGGGTCCGCCTCCGGCCGCGCGCAGGACGAGCAGCGCAAGCACGTGACCATCACGGCCACCGAGGGCGGCTACGAGCCTTCGCAGCTCGACGTGCGCCAGGATCAGATTCTCGCGATCACCTTCGTCGCGAAAGACCGGCCGCACTCGCTCAATATCGACGCCTATCGCATCGCCAAGCGCGCCGAGCCCGGTACGCCGGCAAATTTCGAGTTCCGCGCCGAACGCGCCGGGAGCTTCCCGTACTACTGCAACTTGTCGGCGGGCGGGCGCACGCACGAAATGCGCGGCGAGCTGCTCGTGCGAAAGTGACCGCCCCGACCTCCAGCTTCAAATATGGGCCGTGCCCTTGCGGTCGCTGCGACCGCCGTTGTCGCCGCGCTGCTCGTCGTCGCTCCCACCAGCCGGCAGGTCGTCGTCGGGCGTCCGGGCGACGCCATCCTTCTCACACGATTCGGGGAGCCCTCACGGCTGCTGGGTCAGTACGGCCGCTGGTCGCGAAGCGACGGCGCGATGGTACTGCCTCGAACCGGACTGCCTAGAGTCGTTACGCTTCGGCTGCACGCGCTCGAGGGCCGTGTGCCAGATGCCGTCGAGATTCTGCTCGACGGCGTGCATACCGAACGCGTCGAGCTCGCTTCCGGGTGGAAAAGCGTTCGCGTCGTCGTTCCTCCAGCCGCCGGACGCCGCGTGCTCACGCTGCGTTCGCAGGTGTCTCGCGGCGAGGATGGCATCGAGCGCGGCTTGTTCCTGTCGCGCATCGAGAATCGACGAGAGCGGTCCGGCACTTGCCCGCGACGTTCCCCTCCAGACGTGGACGTCTGCCCTGCTGCTGCTCTTTGCGTTGCTGGCGCTCGGGTACGAAGCGGGACGCCGTGCCGGACAGGCCGCAGGCCTCCTCGCGCCTGGGTTCATGTTCTGGAGCGCAGCGGCGCTCTGGCTCTGGCGTACACCGTTCTCCGCGTGGTGGCCCGCGGCCGCTCTGGCAGTCGTGACCGCGGCCGGCGCGGCGCGCGCGGCGCGCGATCGGGAGATTCGCCTGTCAGGCCCTGCAGTCGCCTGGCTCTTCGCGGGTCTCGCGATCGCGCTCGTCTCGATGCTGTTCGTCGAGGCGCTGACTGACGGGGCGGTCCTGTCACAGGCCCACATGCTCGATCCCTTCAGTCCGTGGCAGGCCTACGCGCCCGAGGAATCGCGGCCGACGCCTCCGTTCGGCGACGTGCCGATGCTCGTCTATCCGTTCCTGGCCTTCGCACGCGAGAGACTGCTCGAAGGAACCTTCCCGCTCTGGACGGCGGCGATCAACGCCGGCCAGCCCTTCTTCGCCGCCTACCAGAGCGCGGTCCTGTCGCCGCTGACCTGGGTCACGCTCGCCGTCCCGCTGCCCCAGGCCACGGTAGTGATAGCGGCCATGCGGCTGCTCGTCGGCGGGGCTGGCATGTTCGTCTTCCTCAGAGGGCTGGGACTCTCGGCCGGCGCGGCAATCATTGGAGGCCTCGGCTATCTGCTCAACCCGTTCACGCTCGTCTGGCTCGAGCACCCTCCGGGTGGCGTGCCGCCATTCCTGCCCTGGATGCTGCACGCCGCGGGGCGCTGCGCGGACGGCACGCGCTTTGGCCCTGCGGCCCTGTCACTGGCCACGGCCCTCGTGCTCGTCGCGGGCCATCCGCACACGGGTCTGTTCTGCGCCGCGCTCGCGGGTGCGTACGGCCTGTGCAGTGCGATCGCAGGCGGGAAGAGACGCTGGCGCCGGGCCCTCGTCGTCGTGATTGCGCTCGCGCTCGGCGTGGCGACCGCAGCGATCCAGATCCTGCCCTTCCTCGAATACTTCTCGATGAGCCGAGGCGCGCAGTGGCGCACGGTCCACGATCTCAATCCCTACCATGCGCCGGCAGCCGCGATCATCGCCGGTCTCGTCCCGAACTTCTTCGGCGATCACCACTCCGGGAACTACGCAGGCCCGTTGAACTACCTCGAGCAGGTCATCTACGCCGGCATCCCCGTGCTCGTGCTCGCGGGTGTGGCGATGACACCGCCCGATCGCGGCTGGCGCACGCGGTTCTTCGCCGGCGCCGCGTGCCTCGCACTCCTCGTGGTCTACGGTGCGCCCGGGATCAATCACCTCGTGTCGGCGCTGCCGCTCGTGAAGGGCGCCACGCTGACGCGGATGCCGATCGTCGCGATTGCGTCGCTCATCGTACTTGCCGCGATTGGAGCGGATCGCCTCAACCGCGATGCCGGGCCCGTGCATCCGCAGCGCGCGGTGGCAACTGCCACGGCTGTCGTCGTGCTCATCGGAGCGCTCATCGCCGTCGCCCTGACGCTCGGCCGATCGCTTCTCACCCGTGGTGCGCTGACGTCCTACACGACGCACTGGAGCCTGTGGGCGCTGTGGCTCGCGGCCGGGACGGGACTCGTGGTGGCCGCGCGCGCCCGGCGCGTGCTCTCACCAGGATGGACGGCAAGCGCGATCGCCAGCCTGCTCGCCATCGATCTGTTCGTCTTCGCGTGGGGCTTCCACGGCATGCTGCCCCGCGATCGAGTCTTTCCGGTCACGCCGGAGATCGCGACCATCCGATCCGATTCCGGGATCTTCCGCGTGCTGGGCGTCAAGGGCGCGCTGATGCCGAACAGCGCGATGGTCTACGGCCTGCAGGACATCCGCGCATACGATGGACTCGGTGTCGCGTGGTATGCGGAGCTGCTCGACGTGGCGCTGACGTTCGTCCAGGCGCACCAGCTGCACGAAGCACACCGGGCCGACTCGCCCATTCTCGATCTCCTCAACGTTCGGTATCTGCTCGCGCCGCCCGACTTCGAGCCGCCGCCGGATCGCTACGTCCGTCTGCCGCACACGCGGTCACCCGTCTATCGCAGCCTGACCGAACATCCGCGGACTTTTCTCGTCGACGGGTACGCAGTCCTATCAGGAAATGCGGCACGCCGGGCCCTGCGCGACCACCTCGTCGACGTGAGGCGGCAGGTCATTCTCGAGGTCGACCCATCGCACGACGCGCGGCCCGAGCCGGCCGCGAGTGCGGCGGAGGTCGGCGAGGCGCGCCTGATGGGTTACGAGCACGAGCGCGTGGTGATCGAAACTCGTGCTCCCGGAGCGCGGATGCTGGTGCTCACCGACGTCTTTTTCCCGGGCTGGACCGCCACGGTGGATGGAAGGCCGGCCGACATCGTGCGCGCCAACTTCGCGTTTCGCGCCGTTCGGGTCCCGGCCGGTGACCACCGCGTGGTCTTCGAGTACGCGCCGGCCTCGTTCAGGATTGGAGCCGCCATTTCGGTGACGGCGCTCGCGCTGATTGTCGCGTGGTCGTTGATCGCGTCCTGGTGGCGGGGCTGAAGTCTCGCCCTGCTTCAGGGCAGTTGCCGCGCCAGGCTGGCGGGACTAGAGTCCGGCCCTCCTTCGCGTCTGGGTGCGCACCTTCAAGAACGCATGAGCCCTGGGCCGGCGGGGCTGGTGCGCCGTCCTCCTGGTGCGGTCGCGGCCGGCGAGGGCGGCCACGACACGTTCGTTCACCGACGGATGCGACGACAACAGGCGGGTCAGCCGCGTCGGACGCTCGTCGATCAGGTTGTTCGCGGCCAGGCGCCGCATCGAGCTCACGAACGCGTCGGTCTTGCCAGTCGCCGCGAGTGCGAACGCGTCCGCCCGCCGTTCGTTCCATCGCGACAGCGCCAGACCAACCGGCGCGGCGAGACCCGCGACCGCGGCGGCGATCAGACCGATCAGCGGCAGCGCGGACAGATCGCCGGCACCGATCGAGGGGGCGAACACGGGCACGACCTGCGCTGCCGCTCCAAATGCGGCGGCGAGAACGACGAGACGCCAGAGCGCCATCTTTCCGGCATCACCGTGGAGCTGATGTGCGAGCTCGTGCGCCACGACGACTTCGATCTCCTCGTCCGACAGCGTGTCGACGAGCGTGTCGCTCAGAATGACGCGAGGCCGCCGTCCGGTGGCCACCAGAATGGCATGTGCGTGCTTCACCCCTCCGCCGTGCCACTGCCCGACCTCGAACGAGACGCCCAGCCGGCGTCCGAGGCCGGTGAGCCGCGCCACGAGATCGGGAGAGTCGAGAGAGGCCAGCGCGCCCAATCGAACGAGCAGCAGCGGCATCGCGAGGCTCCACGCCAGGTGCCCGAGCCAGAGACCCACCGCCGCGGCCATCCACCCCCAGTCGTTCGAGTAATCCCACGCGGCACGAACGCCGACCGCCGCTCCACAGGCGAACCCGAGGCGCAGGACGCCCTCGCGCAGGTAACGCGTGGTCCACTCGGCGAGCGAGGCCCGCTCGAGCCCATACCGATGCTCGAGGGTCCAGTCGCCGTAGATGTCGAATGGAAGCCGCGCGAGGCCAACCAGGCACACGACGGCCGCAGTGAAAACGAGCGTGCCGGTCAGCCAGGGCACGGGCGCGGCGAGCGTCCCTGTCTCGACCGCCCGCGCGAGTCCGGCGCCCGCTCCGGTCAGCGCGGTGGCTGAGACGACGGCGAAGGCGGCCACTCCTGCGCCGGCGCGCGCGCGACGCCGGCTGCGATGGTAGCGAGTGGCCCGGTCCTCGTTGAGGCGCGGCATCCGCCTCAATTCAACTTGATGGAAATGAGCTTCGAGACGCCGGGCTCCTCCATCGTCACGCCGTAGAGCCGATCGGCAATCTCCATCGTCTTGCGATGGTGCGTGATGAGGATGAACTGCGTCTGGTCCTGCATGCCGCGCAGCATCTCGACGAAGCGGCCGATGTTCGCATCGTCGAGCGGCGCGTCGATCTCGTCGAGGAGGCAGAAGGGCGAGGGCCGGTAGCGGAACAGCGCGAACATCAGCGCCATCGCGGTCAGCGCCTTCTCGCCGCCCGACAGCAGCTGCACGCTCTGCAGGCGCTTGCCGGGGGGCTGCGCGATGATGTCGATGCCGCTCTCGAGCTCGTCCTGTTCGTCGAGCAGCACCAGACCCGCGCGGCCGCCGCCGAAGAGCGTGGCGAACGTCGCCCCGAAGTATTCGTTGATGGTGCCGAAGGCCTCGTGGAAGCGCTCGCGCGTCGTCTTCTCGATGCGCTTGATCGCCTCGCCGGTCTGTTCGATGGAGTCCAGCAGATCCTTGCGCTGCGTGGTGAGGAAGCCGTGACGCTCCTCGAGCTCGTCGAACTGCTCGATGGCCATCATGTTGACCGGGCCGAGCCGCTCGATCTTCTTCTTGAGCGACGCGATTGCCGCGTCGGGGGTCATCGCGCCGGGCGGCGGAGCCACCGGCTCGGACGCCTCCTCGGCGCCGACTGCGGTGAGCTCTTCGGCCTCCTCGTCCTCGGCCGGGGCGTCGGCCGACGCGAGCGAGTCGGCGGTCGGCTGGGCCTCCGCAGTCGTCTGCGCGACTTCGGCGGCCACGTCCTCGAGCCGCATCTGGAGCGCTTCCTCGCACATCGCCGAAAGATGCGCGAGGTCGGACTCGGCCGTGGCGCTCGCGATCTCGTGCTGCACCGCCTCGTGCCTGACGGCCTCGACGGCGCTGCGCGCGGCACGCACCAACTGTTCGACGCCCTGAAACTGGCCCTGGAGCGTCGATGCCTGTTCGTCGCAGCGTGTGACCTCGGAACGCAGGTCGGCGAAAGCCAGCAGATCGGCGTCGAGGCGCACGCGGCTCTCGCCGACACCGCGTTCGAGGTCGGCGCGACGACGTTCGAGCCGCTGCTGTTCCTCGGTGCGTGCGGCAATACGCGCGTCGAGCTCGCGGGCGGCGGCTTCCAGCCGGCTGATCTCGTTGGCGACGGCGGAGGCACGCTCGACCAGCGTGGCGTGAGCCGCCTTCGACTCGGAAGCACGGCGGCTGGCCGCGGCCAGATCGTCGCGGCCTTCGGCGAGGGAGGCCTGGGCGGCGGTCAGCAGTCCCTCCGCGGCCTCGCGCTCGGTGACGAGCGCGGCAATGGACCGACGCGCCTCGTCGGCGCGCGCGTCGAGCTGACGTCGCTCTTCTTCGTAGCGGCGCCGCTCGCCAACACCCAGCTCCTGGCGCCGGGCGAGCCGCGCAAGCTCTTCGCCCGAGCGTGCAAGATGGAGCTCGTGCTGCAGGATCACCTTCTCCTGGCGGTGGCGATCGGCGTCGAGCGCCTGCCCGCGCTCCTCAGCGCGCGTCATGGCGGCGGCGAAGCCGGCGACTTCGCCGACCATGGCCTCGAGCGCTGTTCGGGCCTCGGCGATCGACTCGGCGAGCTCGCGAATCTCGCGCTTGTTGAGCAGAATGCCGTGACTCTCGTCGCGCAGGCCGCCCATGACGAGCGCACCGCCACGCGCCAGATCGCCGGCGCGCGTCACGACCGGCACCGGTGCGAGTGACGAGGCGCGCACCGCGCCATCGAGGTCGTCGGCCAGCCACACCTCGCCGACCGCCCAGCGGATCACGTCGGCATGCGGACCCGCGACCCGCAGCACCTCCCAGATCGATTGCACCCCTTCGGGTCGCTCGCGATCGGCGGTCCCCGACACCGCGCTCGCGCTCACGAGGAACCCGCAGCGGCCGGCCGTGCGATCGCGCGTGAACGCCAATCCCCGGATTGCGTCTTCGTGGCTGTGAACGAGCACGCACTGCAGCAGATCGCCGAGCGCGCCCTCGACAGCCCGTTCGGCGCCCGGATCCACGTCGAGATGATCGGCGACCGAGCCGTGATGGGTGACCCCGCTGTCGGGGCTCGACAGAATCAGCCGCGCCGCGTCCCCGTAGGCCGCCCGCGTCGCCTCCAGCTCCTCGAGCGAGCGCAGTCTGCCGGCGCTCGCGGCGAGCGCCTGCTCGCGCGAGCGCACGTCCCGTTCGCGCCAGTCGCGCTCGATGCGCGCCGTCGCCAGCTCCGATTCGGCGGCGTGCTTCTCGGCGAGGGTCGACTCGAGACCGGCGCGCGCCGTGGTGAGCTCGGCCTCGGCAGCCGTGCGCTCGGCCGTCAATCGGTCGATCTCGATTCGCAGATCCGAGGCCTCGACGTCGAGGCGCGAGAGCTCGCCGCCAATGCGGTTCCTGCCCTCGTCGGCCCGCTCGATGACGTGCTGCAGCGTGGTCGTGGCGTTGATGTTCGCGAACAGTCCGCTGCGCGCCGACTCGACGTCGGTCTCGAGCGTGGCAATCCGGCGCGCCACTTCTGCGAGCCCGGCTTCATCGCGCGAGAGCGCGTCGGCGGCGCTGTCGCGCTCGGCGTTCGCGCGCGCGGCCGCTTCGCGCCGGGCGTCGATCTCCACGAGCGACGGACCGCGGCGCGCCGTCAGCATCCCGAGCTCGGCCAGAATCTCCGCGACCGTGTCGGCGAGTCCCCTGGCCTGCTGCGTGTCGAACGCGATCTGTTGCTGTCGCCGCTCGTTCTCGAGCTCGCGCTGGTGCGCTTCGGCGCGAAGCGCATTCGCGCGCGCATCGGCCTCCGCGAGCTCGATGCGGACCCGCTCGAGATCGCTCTCGACCTCGGCGAGCTTTGCCGACGCCGCGCCTTCGCGTTCGCGCGCGGCCGCGAGCGCTTCGCGCGCGAGCCGGATGGCCTCGCCAAGCTTGTCGAAGCGCTGCGCGAACAGCAGCTTCTCCCACCGGCGCAGCTCCTCGCGAAGGCGGCGGTAGCGGCGTGCCTTGGCGGCCTGCCGCTTGAGCGCGGCGCGCTGCCGATCGAGCTCGAAGACGAGATCGTCGACGCGGGTCAGGTTCTGCTGCGCGGCTTCGAGCTTGAGCTCGGCCTGGCGACGGCGCGACTTGAACTTGGTGACGCCCGCGGCTTCCTCGATGAGTTGCCGGCGATCGGTCGGCTTCGAGCTCAGGATCTGCCCGATTTTGCCCTGCTCGATGACGGCGTAGCCTTTCACGCCGACGCCGACGTCCATCAGCAGATCCTGGACGTCGCGCAGCCGGACGATGTGGCCGTCAATCAGGTATTCGCTCTCGCCCGACCGGTAGAGGCGACGCCCCACCTCGATGTCCCTGGCGATCGGCTCGTCGTCGAAGATCGCATCGTCGGCCGCGTGCGAACCGTTGGCTTCGTCCACACGGACGTCGGCCGCCTTCGCGGCTCTGGCCACGACCCCGCGCAACCGGAGCCGCACCTCGGCGGCGGCGGTGGCTTTCCGGGCATCGCTTCCACCGAAAATGACGTCCTCCATCCGATCACCACGGAGGCTCTTGACGCTCTGCTCACCCAGCACCCAGGTGATGGCGTCGACGATATTGCTTTTGCCACAACCGTTGGGACCGACGATGGCAGTCACGCCATGGTCGAAGGCCACGTCGGCACGGTCGGGGAAGCTCTTGAAGCCGGACAGCTCGAGTCGTTCGAGACGCATGCAGCAACACCGGATGGGCTGGCTGCGGCCACCGGCCGTCAGCAGTCCCAGCCCTCACAGGCCGAAAGGATTTGCTACCGATCGTTTCGGCAGAACGCGGCGAGTCTATCAGTGCCTACCGCTTGGGGCAACACAAACGACGAGCACTATATGTTGTGAGGTTGGGGTCGGGTGCTTTTTTTCGAATTTCGAAAAAAGGGGAAAACAAGGGGGACGGCAGTCTTTTCTCAAAAGGGCTTCAGCCTCGAGAAAGACTCCCGTCCCCTTTTGCCTGAGGGTTTCCCGAGGGGGACTCAGTCGCGCTTCATCGCCGTCGTGCGGCGGCTTTGTGACAGGCGGGTCAGGCTCTCGGCCTCCGCGAACTGACGCAGCGCGAACTGCGCCTGCGGATCGTCGCCAACGAGGTGACGCCGGGCGTCTTCCATCGAGAAGACCGAGGCGTCGATCTCGTAGCGCACCATGGCCTTGATGAACGCCAGATCCTTCTGCCACGCGTCGTCTTCGAGCTTGACGCGCGCCTCGCTGGTCATGAACTGACGGAAGTCCTGCAGCATCGCATCGTCGACGGCGAAGTTGCGCGCGACGAGCTTGCGGTCCTTGCCGCCGGTGATGCGCGTGTCTCCCGATTCCGAGAAACGCTGGGCGAAGTCCGCGAACACCTGGCGCCCGGCGAGCATCCGGCCGAAGCGCGTCGGGTTGAAGCCTTCAATCGGGCCGGCGACGTGGCGGTCCGGCTCGATGCCGCCGCCTGCGAACACCTTGCGCCCCGCGTCGGTGTATTTGAGCTCGCTCGAGCGATGCTCGCGCGGGCGATCCTGCTCGCGGTACGCGTAGGTCAGGTACTCGTCGAACGTGCCGTCCCACGGACGCTGAATGAGGCGTCCGCTCGGCGTGTAATACCGCGCCGTGGTCAGCGCCAGGCCGGCGCCCTCGCTGATGCGATAGACCGACTGCACGAGCGCTTTGCCGAACGTCGTCTCGCCGACGACGAGCGCGCGATCGTGATCCTGGAGCGCGCCCGCGACAATCTCCGACGCGCTCGCACTGTTCCGATTGACGAGCACCACGACCGGCACGCTCGTGACGGTGGGATCGTCCATCGCGCGATAATCCTGATCGGAATTGCGGATGCGGCCGCGCGTATAGACGATCATGTCGCCGCGCGGAAGGAAGCGATTGGCAACGCGGATCGCCTGATCGAGCGGTCCACCGGGGTTGTCGCGCAGATCGAGGAGCAGCTGCTGCATGCCCTTCACCTGCAGCTCCTTCAGCGCCCGTCCGAGGTCGCGATCCGTCACTTCCGAGAAGTCGCGCAACCGGATGTAGCCGGTGCGGTCGTCGATCATGAACGCGCCCTGGAGCGTCGGGATGTTGACTTCGTCGCGCTCGACCGTGAGATCGATCAGATCGTCGAAGCCGCGGCGCTTGATCGAGACGTTGACCGACGTGCCCTTCGGTCCCTTCAGACGCCCGACGGCCTTGTCGCTCGCCCAACCCTTGGCGCTCTCGCCCTCGATCTTGGCGATGATGTCGCCGCGGCGAATGCCACGGCGGAACGCCGGCGATCCCTCGAACACGTTGCCGACCAGGATGTCGCCGTCGATCGCCTGGATGCTGATGCCCAGACCGTAATAGCGACCCTCTTGCCGCTCGCGCATCTGCGCGTAGCTCTTCGGATCGAGGAAGCTCGAATGCGGATCGAGCGTCTGAAGCATGCCGTTGATGGCGCTGTAGACGAGGCGATCCGATTCGACTTTGCCCATGTACTGGGCTTCGACCGCCGCGAGCGCCGCGGTGAAGACCCGGTACTTCTCCTCGACGACATCTTCGGTCGCGAGCAGGCGTGGCCCGAACATGCTGCCGGCACCAGCCGACAGCACTATCGCGGCAAGAACGGTCGTAAGCACGCGGCGGGTGGGCATGATAGGCATCGTACCAGACAACCTCCGTCCCTGCAACGATTTCGGGACGATCCTGGGCCTCGGGTTGGCTTGACCCACCGGAAGCCCCTTTCTATAATCGGTTCAAGCGTTTGCACACATGACGCTCAGGGTGACGCGAACGGGTCGCCGCAGTTGAGAGACACTGCCGCCGAGACGTCACGAGGTTGCCCGCCACCGGAACACTAGTCCGATCTGGTCCGTTCCCATCCGCCGCTGACGAACGGCATCGCGTGGCGCATCCATCGATGCACGAGCGCCACAGCGGGCTGATCGAGACCCGAGGACGTCACCCCGCCCGGCACAACCCGGACGCCGCCCTGGAAGGAGCGCGTACATGTTTGGCCCCATCGGAATGCCTGAGCTGATCATCATCTTCGTGATCGCTCTCATCATCTTTGGTCCGCGAAAGCTTCCCGAACTCGGCAAATCGCTCGGCCGGAGCCTCGGGGAGTTCAGGCGCGCCTCGAACGAGCTCAAAAACACCCTCGAAGAAGAAGTCCGGCTCGAAGAACAGCGCGAAGCGGCGGCCCGCACGACCCCGCCCGCTCCAGCCGGCCCGACCCCGGTCGAAGACCCGTCCACGACCGCATCGGACAGCTCCGATTCGCCCGCCGTCGAGCAAACCACGCCGCGCAACGGCGCCTCGGCGTACTCGTAATCGCCAGCTGATCGGACGTTGACGCCATGGCGCTGGTTTCTTTCCCCGGTACAAAACCTCCGTACGCTCCGGACGATGACGATCTCGACGATGGGCAAGACCCAGCGGGAAAGATGTCGTTTCTGGAGCACCTCGACGAGCTCCGGCGTCGCATCATCGTTGCGCTCGCTGCCATCCTCGCCGGATTCGTCCTCGCGCTCGTCTTCATCCAGCCGCTTCTGACCTTCGTCTACACCCCGCTCACGGCGTACGTGAAAGGCGGCCGGTTCGTGTTCACCGAGCCGGGCGAGGCGTTCATGCTGAACATGAAGGTGGCCGCACTGGTCGGCTTCCTCATGGCCATGCCGGTCGTGCTCTACCAGATCTGGCGGTTCGTGGCGCCGGGGCTGTACGCCAACGAAAAGAAGTTCGTCATTCCGTTCGTCTTCCTGTCGACCGTCTTTTTCACCGGCGGTGCGGCCTTCGCGCACTACGTGGCGTTCCCGTGGGCGATCCGGTTCTTCGCCAGCTTCGAGCGCGCGGACATGGAGTTTCTCCCCCGCATCGCGCCCATTTTTTCACTGTATGTAAAGACGGTCCTCGCGATGGGCATCGTGTTTGAAATGCCGACACTGGTGTTTTTCCTCGCGAAAATTGGTCTTGCCACTCCAGGCTGGCTCATCCGTAACTTCAAGTACGCCCTCCTGATCATATTCATCGCGGCCGCGGTGCTGACGCCGGGCACCGACCCGGTTTCCCAGTTGATGATGGCTGGACCGATGATCGTCCTCTACGGACTGAGCATCGGAATTGCTTGGCTGGTGGCCAAGAAGCCCGACACGGAGTAGCCCGTGTCGTCTAGATCGTGTGGGTACAGCACTTTCGGGCGAGATTCGTTGACATCCTGTCGATCGAGCCCTACGATAATTCGCGGTAGTCACGATACTTCGCAGTAGAGTCCCGGAATTCTGCTTGAGGTTGTGGGTTCAAAGGCTCAGGTATGAAACGACGTATCGGATCGGTTCTGCTGGCAGCGTGCGCTACGGTGGCGCTCGCCTCGGCAGCCGCGGCGCAGTCCTCTCAGAGCTCGACGCAGCAGTCGCCGCCGCCGCCCCCCACCAGCCAGGAGACGCGGCCGGCCACGACCACGTTTCTTGGTGACACGGGTCTCTGGTATGTGCCGACGGCCGAAGTGCTTCCGGCCAAGAGGTGGTCCTTCAGCGGCTACTACCACAACATCGATCGCGAAGCCGGCTTCACCGACGTCGGCAACTTCATCGGGACGTTCGGCTACGGCATCAACGGCAAAGTCGAGCTCTTCGGATCGCTGCGGTTCGTGACCCGCATCGACCGCGACTTCCGGCCCATCTTCGACTTCACCAACGAAGCGGGCGGTCCGGCCAACGACTACCCGCTCGCCGGCGACGGATGGTCCGGCACGAAGATCGGCGACCTCTACGTCGGCGGAAAGTTCAACATCTGGTCGCAGGCTGACCAGAAGGGCACCGCCATGGCCGTCCGTGGCTATGCGAAGCTGCCCACGGGCGACAACGACACTGGAGCGTCGACGGGCAAGGTCGACGTCGGAGCCGGCTTCATCATCAGCAAAGAGTTCAACGCGAAATACGAGCTGACCGGCCACGGCGGCTTCATCGCGCGCAGCTCGCCCGACGAGGTCGAGATCTCGAACGGATTCACCTGGGGCATGGGCGTCGGGGTCCCTACGCGGTCGCCGCTGCGCCTCACCGCGGAAATCCACGGCGAGAGGTACGTCGACGACTCCATCGTCATCAACGGTGGCGGACCGTTCCCGGGTGTTGGCGTCACGCCCAACAAGAACCCGGTCGACTTCACGCTTGGCGCCACGTGGATCGGCCCGAAAGGCTTCTTCGTCGGCGGCGGCGCCACGATCAACCTGAACCACAGCGGGCGCAGCGACTTCGGATCGCAGTTCGAGGACGAAGGCGGCGACAACATGGGGATGCAGTTCCGTATCGGACTGCATCCCGGCGTGCGCGTCTACGTGCCGCCACCGCCTCCTCCCCCACCGCCTCCGCCACAGAAGGCGGCGAATCGGCCGCCGACCGTCAAGGCCCGCTGCGAGCCGTGCATCGTCGAAGTCGGCAAGAGCTCGACCGTCTCGGCCACGGCCGAGGATCCGGACGGCGATCAGCTGAAGTGCCGGTGGACGACGCCGTCGGGCACGCTGGCCAATCCGACCAACCTGCAGACGCTGTGGACCGCGCCGATGCAGGAAGGCTCGGTACCGGTGACCATCACCTGCGATGACGGCAAGGGCGGCACGGCATCGGATACCGTGACCATCCAGGTCATCAAGCCGCCGGTGAAGGAGTTCAAGTTCGAGGACGTGCACTTCGACTTCGACCGGTACTCGCTCCGTCCGGAAGCGGCGCGGATTCTCGACGAGGCGATCCGTGCGATGCAGGAGAACTCGACGCTGCGGATCGAGATCGAAGGTCACACCTGCAGCATCGGCACCGCCGAGTACAACCTGGCGCTCGGTGAGCGACGCAGCAACGCGGTGCGCGATTATCTGACTTCGCGTGGCATCTCGGCCGATCGTCTACGGACGGTCACCTACGGCGAGGAGCGGCCGAAGCACGACAACGCGCGCGAAGAAACGCGGCGTCTCAACCGTCGCGCCGAGCTGGTGGTTCGCCTGCAGCAGTAGGCGAACGCCGAGCGTGAAAGGAAAAGGCCGGTGGGAAACAGTCCCACCGGCCCTTTTTTTGCCGCGATGAGGAGTCGTCTCTGATCCGATGACGACTCATGACCCCATTCACGACGACCTCCTGACCCCATCTCACGGTGAGGGGACATCCTGCATCCGCAGCACGTCACCGAGCTTGACGCCGTGCTTCTTGGCGAAGCCCGCGTTCACCTCGAGCACGTAGGTGGCCATCGCCCCTGGTGCGTAGCTCTGGCAGGGATCGGCTTTGCAGGGCGGCACGTGCTCGGCAATCCAGACGACCGTCCCGCTCCGGTCGAGCCACAGCATATCGAGCGAGATGAGCGTGTTCTTCATCCAGAACGCGTGGATGTCGGCCTCCTCGAAGACGAAGATCATGCCGGCTGTCGCGTCGAGCGATTTCCGGAACATCAGACCGCGCTGACGCTCGGTCTCACTCTGCGCGATCTCGACCGAGACGCGCGTCGCGTCGGGAAACACGACTTCCCCGCGCTTGCTCGCATACTGCGCGGCAAAGGTGGCCTGGCCGGCGACCAGCGTGCAGGCCACGCCTGCCATACCAACCGCCTGGCGAACGGCCGCTCGTCTTCGCCCTGTACGTGCCATGAACCCTCGCAGGTAGAATGCGTCAGTCTGTCAGTTTGCGGTTTCGCGGTCTGTCAGTCTCTCAGCCTGTCAGCCGCGAGACAAGAACGAATCCGCATCTCGAGAGACTGATCGGCGGTCAGTCCGCGACCGGCAGACCGATCGACCGTGAGAGTGCTCGACTCGGGTTTCATAAAGGCTTCAGTCTGCCAGTGGTCATCGAACGCTCTGCGACACGGCGAACCGCGGATCTCGTGCGGGATCTCGACGGCGACGATCCGGTCAAGCGCGAGGCCGCCGTCGCACGGCTCGTGATCGCGGGAGCGCGCGCCATCGATCCCTTGCTGCGCGCACTCGATGGCGCATCACCCGAAGGCCAGGTTGCGATGCTCACGGCACTCGCGGGTCTCGCCGAGCCGCGAGCGCTGGAGCCCGCCATCACGCAGCTGCGCTCGTCGCACCTTGCCGTCGCCGAAGCCGCCGTCGCCGCCGTTCGGCCGCATCTCGCCGCGGCAGATGCGCAGGTCGCCGCTCGCGCGACGGCGGCACTCGTGGCCATCTGTGTGGATCGCAGGCGCGAAGACGCCCTCCGGCTGGCTGCGCTCGAAGCGTTGTCGGAAGTCGGCGACGCGGTGCTCCATCCGCTATGGGATCGGCTCCGCGCTGACTCCAGCGAGCGCGTGCGGCGAGCCGCGCAAAGCCAGGCCAGCGACGAGGCCGTCGGCGCGGAAGCGTCGGCCGCACGGCTGGAAGCGGCGGCGACGCGGCCCGGCGACGACCCCGGCGCCCTCACGCAGTGGATCCGCGACGGGGCGGCCCACGTGTCGCTCGCCACGCTTTCACGAGCTCGTGCTGGCGATGCGCGAGCGCGAACGATCGGCCCCGACCGCGCGCCGTCGCGCGTGGACGATGGCCATTGGCGCCGCGCATCTGGCGCTGGCGCAGCGTGGGAGCCGGCTGGCGCTCTTCGACCTGCGCGAGGCACTCGACCAACTGCCGCCGGACCGGCTTCGTGACTATGTGTCCGCGGCCGGCGATGTCGGTGACGTCAGCTGCCTGGAGCCGCTCGCGAGCGCATGGACTCGATCGCCCGACGAGGCCGTGCGTGGCACGATCGAGTCGGCCGTGGCGAAGATCGTCGAGCGTGAGGGCATCACGCGGCGGCACGCCGCGTGGAAGAAGCTGACCAGCCGCTTCAAGGAAGCCGCGGATTGCCTGTGGTCCGTCGCGTCGGTCAGGCGTGGATGAATCGCGACAATGATTGGTCGGCGACCTTGGGTTACCGGCGCTTCAGCCCTGGCGCAGGCCGGAGAAGCCGGCACATGCACGGAGGGACCGACGACTGAAGACTGAAGACCGCGTCAATCGTGCGCATGCGCCCCGTCAGATACCAGCGCGGGGCGAGGGTGCGTGTGGCTTCCACCATGACGAGCGTGGCGGGCTCCCGCGACGTCGCCAGCTCGAGGCTGCGTGCACCCATTCGCCGGCAACGCGCGTCCATCCGACCGCCAACTCCGCTTCCACGCCCGCGAGTGTCGCCTGCTCGTCGTCGCGGATCACGCCAGGCAAAGGCAGGCGCTCCGAGGCGCGCAGGTATGCCCCGGTCGAGAACCACGCGCCCATCCGCAGTCCCGTTCGAGGCGTGACCCCGCCGCCGAGCACGATCTGCGGGCTCGTGCCGGCTGGTCCGACCCGTGGATCCTGAATCGGCCCTCTGTTCGCGGGACTCGAGGTCGAAACGCGCCGGGCAGTTCAGACGCGCTCGCCAGGGATGCACGCTTGCGCAACGGCCGGCTAGGGCGAGGTCGGCGCTGCCGGCTTGCTCTCCTTTGCGCGGTATTTCTCGAACCAGGCGCGCAGATACAACTGCTGCAACAATTGGTGGGTCGGTCGCCGCCAGCCGTGGAACTCCTCGGGCATCCGCACGAGGAGCGTGTCGGCCTTCTTCAGCATCTTCAAGGCCCGGTAGTACTCCTCGCTCTGCGAGATCGGCGTCCGCAGGTCGGCCTCCCCGGTCATCACCATCGTCGGCGTCCGCACGTTGGCGACGTAGTGCAGCGGCGATCGGACGGCGTACTCCATTGGATCTTCCCAGGGGTATTTCTGGAACTGGTTGTACCAGTTGATGCCGTCGGTGGTGCCGACGAACGAGTGCCAGTTGATCACGGGACGCATCGAGGCCGCCGCGCGGAAGCGGTCCGTGTGCCCGACGATCCAGGCGGTCAGGACGCCACCGCCCGAGCCGCCGCAGACGAACAGATTGTCCTTGTCGACCCAGCCCTTGGCGAGCGCCGCGTCGACCCCGGCCATCAGATCGTCGTAGTCCTTGCCTGGATAGCTGAACTGAATGCCGTTCACGAAGTCCTGTCCGTAGCCGGTCGACCCGCGCGGATTCGTCCACAGCACGGCATAACCGTTGGCGGCGAAGTTCTGCCACGCCCAGTTCCAGCCGACCGAGTACATGCTCCAGGGTCCGCCGTGAATCCAGAGTACCAGCGGATACTTCTTGCCGGGATCGAAGTTGGCCGGCTTCATCAGCCAGCCCTGCGCCTTGAGGCCGTCGGGTGCGGAGAACCAGATCTCCTCGGCGTCGCTGAGCGCCACGCCCTCGAGGACGTCTCGATTGACGTCGACCAGCGTCCGCTGTTCCGCCGGCTTCGCCACGTTGAAGGCGACCAGAGTGCCGACCTCCTTGATCGCCGAGCGAACGCCGACCGCCTGGCCGGTTCGCGCGATCGAGACGCTGCTCAGCACGTGCAGGCCGCTCGTGATCTTGCGCGGCGCCCCGCCGGCGAGCGGCGCGAAGTAGAGCTGCTCCTCGCCGCGCTCCTGCATCGCGTAGTAGACGCCGGTGCTATCGCTCGCCCACCAGACGTTCGACGCTGAGCTCGGCAGGCCGCCCGCCCAGAGGCGCTCGCCCGCTCCCTTCGCGTCCATCACATAAAGGCTCGCTACGTGATTCGTGAAGTTCCGTTGATCGAATCCGGTGTAGGCAATCCACTTTCCGTCGGGCGAGGCCGCGGGAGATCCGTCGGGCCCCAGGCGCTCGGTGAGGGCGGTCACCGCGAGTGACGCGAGGTCGATGGCGTAAACCTCCGAATCGCCCCGCAGATAATCGGCATCCGGTTTCCGGATGCCGCTCACGAACAGCGTCTTGCCGTCCGCCGACCACTCCGGCGCCTGATGGCTGTAGTTGCCGGTCGTCACCTGGCGAGGCGTTCCACCGACCGTGGCGTCGAGCACGAACACGTGCGCATACGTCCGGGTCGTCGGTCCGATGCCGTCGGCGCCCCAGGATGGCCGATCGACGATGACGGCGCCCTTGGCCAATTGGGCGCCCTTCGGCGTAGGCGGCAGCTTGACCGGGAGGACGGGCGTTTCATCCGGGACCTGCATCGTGAAGGCCAGCGACCGTCCGTCGGGCGACCAGGCAAGCGCGGCGGGATCGCGCTCGACGCGCGTGAGCTGCGCCGTTTCGCGGGTGTCGAGCCACATCACGTGAATCTGTGTCGACCCGGAGCGGTTCGACAGAAAGGCGATGCGCTTGCCGTCGGGCGACCACACGGGCGAGGAATCGCGCCACGATCCGTCGGTCAGCTGCCGCAGGCGCTCGCCGCGGATGTCGACCACCCACAGGTTGCTCTGGTTCTGGTCCTTCGTGATGTCGACGAACCCGCGCGAGAAGATCACCTGCGATCCGTCGGGTGCGATCTGCGGGCTCGCCACCGATTCCATCTGGAAGAAGGTGTCGTCGGTCAGCAGCCTGGGCGTCTGAGCCGCGGCGATCTCGACCGACAGCAGGACGGCGGCACCTACGGACGCCGCGATCAGTCTACGCATGATCGGCTCCTCTTCTCGGCGCCGGCTCGAGCCGCGCCCTCCTGCCAGAACGGTCCCGCCTAATAGGCCTTGGCAAAGTACGCGAAGACCTCGGCCGGTGTTCCGCCCAGCATCGACATCTTCCCTTCGGGTACCGGCGTGCCGAACGGCACGTTGCGCAGCGTTGCTTGCGTCTCCGTCTTCACCTGTGCCTCGAGTGCGGCATCGTGCGTCCAGGGGGCGACGACGAACCCGGGCCGCCCCTCCATGGCCGCCTTGAACTCGTCGTACGTTTCAACCCACGTGGTGTGCTCGTCGCGGAATGTCCTGGCGCGCGAAAGCAGACCCGCTTGAATGGTGTCGAGCAGCGCCTGGAGCGTGGCGGGCAGATGGTCGATGGGAACCGGCGCCTTCTCGCGTGTGTCGCGCCGCGCCGTCATCACCTGCGCGTTCTGGATGTCGCGCGGACCGATTTCGATCCGCAGCGGAACGCCGCGCATCTCCCACTCGGCGAACTTCCAGCCGGGCGTGTAGGCATCGCGATCGTCGAGCATCACACGGATGCCTGCTGCGGTGAGCGCTGCGACGATCTCCCGCGCCTTGGGGAGCACGGTCTCCTGCCAGTTGCCACGGGGGATCGGCACGATGACGACCTGGTAGGGCGCCACCCGCGGCGGCAGGATCAAGCCGTTGTCGTCGCCGTGGGCCATCAGCACGCCGCCGATCAAGCGCGTCGACACGCCCCACGACGTCGTCCACACATACTGGAGGGTCTTGTCGCGGCCCTGGAAGTTGATGTCGAACGCCCGGGCGAAGTTCTGGCCGAGATGATGCGACGTGCCGGCCTGGAGCGCGCGGCCGTCGCCCATCAGCGCCTCGATCGAGTAGGTCCGATCGGCACCGGCAAACTTCTCGCTCTCGCTCTTGAGCCCGTCGAGCACCGGCATCGCGAGCTCGGATTCGCAGAGCTCCTTGTAAATCTCCAGAATCCGCAGCGTTTCCTCGAGCGCTTCTACTTCGGTCTCGTGCGCCGTGTGCCCCTCCTGCCAGAGGAACTCGGTCGTACGGAGGAACGGCCGCGTCACCTTTTCCCAGCGGACGACGTTGGCCCATTGGTTGATGAGCACGGGCAGATCGCGCCACGACTGGATCCACTTCGCGTACATCGTGCCGAAGATGACCTCGGACGTCGGCCGGATGACGAGCTTCTCCTCGAGCTCCTCGGTACCGCCCTTGGTCACCCATGCCACCTGCGGGGCGAACCCTTCGACGTGCTCGGCCTCCTTCATCAGGAGACTTTCCGGAATGAACAGCGGGAAGTACGCGTTGACGTGGCCGGTCGCCTTGAGCCGACGATCGAGCGCCTGCTGGATCAACTCCCAGATCGCATAGCCATACGGGCGAATGACCATGCAACCTTTGACCGGCGAGTAGTCCGCAAGCTCGGCGCGCCTCACGACGTCCAGGTACCAGCGCGAGAAATCCTCCGACTGTTTCGTGATCTCGGTAACTTCTTGCATAGGGTGTCTGTCGGTCTTCCCGACTTCGCGCAAAGCGCCACGGCGGAGTGGTCGGTCTTCGGTCTTCTTCGGTCTTCGGTCTTCAGTCTTCGGTCTTCGGTCTTCAGTCTTCGGTCTTCAGTCTTCAGTCTTCGGTCTTCGGTCTTCGGTCTTCGGTCTGATCAGGCTACAGGCTACGGACGATAGGCTACGGGCCCGGATCGAGTCGAATGGTCCGGGGACAACCTAGAAAGTGCGAGCGGCGGGAAGATCCCGGCCGAGCGGTGAGCCTCGCGCCTTCAGTCCGACCGTCGCGCGCCGATCGGCCATGCGCCGTTGCCACTGCGGGTCGTCGCGCGCGGGAAAGTCGCTGCGGAAGTGTCCGCCCCGGCTCTCCTCGCGCCGCAGCGCCGCGCGCGCCATCAGACGCCCGACGATGACGAGGCTCGCGAGCCGTGGCTGATCGATCATCGCCTGCTCGCCGCGGTGCTCGAACCATCGCCACGCGCGATCGAGCTGCGAGACCGCGGCGTCGAGCCCCTCACGCTGGCGCAGGACCCCGACGTCCTGCCACATGCGGGCACGCATCGACGCCTCGTCGGGCTGGATCGCATCGTCCTGCCCGTCACTGCCCGCACTGCTCGACTCCACGTCGAGGGTCGTCGTGAACGCCGCCGGCCAGTCACGGACCGCGCGATCGGCATGCATGGCCGCCCCCGCCCGCCGTCCGAAGACCAGCCCCTCGAGGAGCGAGTTGCTCGCCAGACGGTTCGCGCCGTGGACGCCGGTGCACGCCACTTCGCCGGCTGCATACAGGTCAGGCACCGACGTCCGGCCGTCGAGGTCGGTCTCGACCCCACCCATCACGTAGTGCGCGGCAGGACTCACCGGAATGCGATCGCGCGCCAGGTCGAGCCCGGCGCTCGCGCAGGCGGCGGAAATCAGCGGGAAGCGATCGTGGACCATCGACGGGTCGAGATGGCGCAGGGACAGATACACCGGCCGTCCTGTACGTGCCATCTCCCGCACGATGGCGCGCGAGACTCGATCGCGCGGCGCCAGGTCGCCGGCACGCTCGTGCCTCGTCATGAACGCCTCGTCATCGTCGTTGAGGAGGCGCGCGCCTTCGCCGCGGAGGGCCTCGGAGAGGAGGAATCGCGGCTGCCCCTCGACGTGAAGGGCGGTCGGATGAAACTGGACGAACTCGAGAATCCGCGATGCGCGCGCCGGCCAGCCATGCCATGGCGACGCCGTCGCCCGACGCCACCTGGGGGTTCGTGGTCTCGCTGAACACCTGCCCGGCACCCCCGGTTGCCAGCAGCGTCAATCCGGCGCGAGCCTCGCTCACCCGGCCGTCGCGTCCCCGATAGCGGACGCCCACCGCCCGTCCGGCCGCGAGCAAAATCGACAGGGCCCTCGCATGCTCGAGCACCCGGATACGCGGGTGCCCGGCGGCCCGCTCCCAGAGCACTCGACCAATCTCCCGGCCGGTCGCGTCGCGGGCGTGGAGGACCCGCCGCAGGCTATGGGCCGCCTCGTGTGCCAGCGAGATGGCCCCATTGGGCCGGCGGTCGAAGGTGACGCCCCACGACATGAGCTCCGAGACGTCGCCGGGTCCCTGCTCGACCAGAACCCGGACGGCTGCCTCGTCGCACAAGCCGTCGCCGGCGGCCAGCGAGTCGGCCATGTGGAGCTCGGGCGAGTCATTCTTGCCGACGGCGGCCGCGATGCCGCCCTGTGCGTAGCCGGTGCTGCCCTCGGTCGAGTCGGCCTTGGTCAGGACGAGGACCTCGCCGGCCTCCGCCAACTCCAACGCCGCACGGAGCGCGGCAATGCCGCTGCCCACGATGAGATAGTCGCCGCGGTCGCCCACCCGCTGCTAGGGTATCCTAATCCCGGCCACTCACTTGAGCTCGACCGCCTTCGACTGGGGGCGCGCTACGGCCCACGGAACATCGGCACGCGTCGACATGGCGGGGTCGAGGCTCCGCTCTTCCGGTACGGGAACCGTCCGGGCCACCCCTCAGGAGGCTGTCGCGGCAGCCCGACCGACTCCCGTCCCGGACCGCCCGAGTGCTTTCGACGTGAACGCCATCCAGTTGAAGGTGCGGACCGCGACCCGCCGCACGGAGTATCCGATTCTCATCGCGGATCATCTGGCGGCCAGCCTCGCCGAGCACCTGGATCGGCTGGCTCCGCGAACGGCGCGCGTGATCGTGTCGAGCCCGCGCATCTGGGGTCTGCACGGCGCAGCCATCGAGCGTGCGCTGCCCAACGTCCCGGTCATCCTCGCGGCCGACGGCGAGCGGGCGAAGCACCTGAAGACGGTCACCGGCGTGCACGATGGCCTGCTCGACGCGCGGGTCAATCGGCGGACGGTCATGGTGGTCGTCGGCGGCGGCGTCCTCGGCGACCTCGCGGGGTTCGCGGCCGCGACCTTCCTGCGCGGCATGCCGGTCGTCCAAGTCCCGACGACGGTGGTGGCGCAGACGGACAGCGCGATTGGCGGCAAAGTGGGGGTGAATCACCCCAGGGGCAAGAACCTCATCGGCGCATTCCATCCGCCGCTGGCCGTGCTCATCGACCCCTTGCTGCTCAAGACGCTGCCCTCACGCGAGCTGCGGGCCGGTGTCTACGAGGTCATCAAGTACGGCATCATCGCCAGCCCGCGGCTCTTCCGCCGTCTCGAACGCGACCTCGAGCGAGTGCTCGACTGCGACCCGGCCGTGCTCACGCCCGTGATCGCCGAGTGCGCGCGCATCAAGGCCCGCGTCGTCTCGATCGACGAGCGCGAAACGGGGCTGCGCCGCATCCTCAACTTCGGCCACACCCTCGGGCACGCGTTCGAGGCCGTCACCCACTACCGGCGTTTTCTGCACGGCGAAGCCGTCGGCTGGGGCATGCTGGCCGCCACCGACATCGCGCGCGCCCGGGGCGATCTCGACGAACGGGCCGCCGACCGCATCGACCGGCTCATCGAGCGGGCCGGACCCCGTCCGCCCGTGGCGGATCTATCTGCCGACGAGTGTGTCGCGGCCACGAGACGGGACAAGAAAGTCGTCGCCGGGACGCTGCACTTCGTCGTCGCCGAGGGGATCGGCCGAACGCGCGTCGCAAGCGATGTGACGGAGCTCGAGCTGCGCCGGGCGCTCAAACGGCTCGGTCTGCAGTCGTGACGGCGTGAGTCCGCACCTTCCGCGTGAGCAGACGCGGCGGCATCCCCAGCAAATCCGCGGCCTTCAGCGTGTCGCCGTCGGTCGCGCGGAGTGCCTCGATGATCTTGCGGCGCTCCACTTCGAGGACCACGCGGCGCGTCGCCTCATCGAGCGTGCCGGAGAGAATCGAGTTGCTCCCACGGGTCGGCTGGCCGCGGCGGGCCCGCGCGCACGTCAGGGTTCCGGCAAGTTGAGATGTCGGGCCTCGATGGTGTTCCCGTCGGACAGGATGACGGCTCGCTCGAGACAGTTCTCGAGCTCGCGCACGTTCCCCGGCCAGGGATACTTCGTCAGCAGGGCGAGCGCCGGCTCGCTCAACTGGCGAATGGGCTTGTTCAGCTCCGTCGACGAGCGGCGCAGCATGAACTCGGCCAGCAGCGGAATGTCGCTCGCACGCTCGCGCAGGGGCGGAATCGACACTGGAAACACGTCAGCCGGAGTACAGAGTCCTCGCGGAACTGTCCGCCGGCCCCATCGCCGCCGAGGTCGCGGTTCGTCGCCGCGACCACGCGGACGTCCACCTGGATCGGGAATGTTGCCGCCGAGCGCGCTCGAAGGTCTGCTCCTGCAGCACGCGCAGCACCTTGGGCTGAAGCGCCAGCGGCAGCTCGCCGATCTCGTCGAGGAACAGCGTGCCGCCGGTGAGCGATCTCGAACCGCGCCGGGCGCCGTGACCACCGCCCCGGTGAACGCACCCTTCTCGTGCCCGAACAGCTCGCTCTCGAGGAGCGTCGCCGGAATGGCCGCGCAGTTGATGGCCACGAACGGGCCGTCGCGGCGGGCGCCCAATGCGTGCAGCGTGCGAGCGAACATCTCCTTCCCGGTTCCGCTTTCCCCGGTGAGCAGCACCGTCGTATCGGTCGACGCCGCACGCGCCAGGGATGCGAGTGCATTGCTTGATGGACTCGTGCTCGCCGACGATCTGCGGGAGACCCCGATGCCGGGCGAGTTCTTCCCGGAGCAGCAGGTTCTCCGTGGCAAGGCGTCGCTGATCGAGCGCTCGGGCAACAATCATGCGAAGGTGATCCGGGATCGACTGGTTTCGCCAGGAAATCGAGAGCCCCCTCTCGCATGGCCCTCACCGCATCGGGCACACCCCCGTATGCCGTGAGCAGGATCACCGGCACATCGGGATCGCACTGTCTGGCTGCTCGCAGCACGCCGAACCCATCTCCCCGCGGTAATCGCAGGTCGGTCAATACCAGGGCGGGTCGGCTGCGTTGAAGGCAGCCGACGGCTTCCGGCTCGTCGGCTGCCTCGATCACTCGATGGCCCCCTGATTGCAGGGCCAGTCTTAACATTTGCCGCAACGATTCCCGGTCTTCGACCAAGAGAATCTCAGCTGAGACACGCGCCACGGGAGCAGGATCAGACACCACTCCCTTCTACAACGAATCGGGGTTCCGAATCGCACCTTTCTGAAAAGGCTTCAGCGAACCGCACCCGGAGGCACGCCAGCGCGGCGCGCTTCTTCGCCAATCGTATTGAGCGTGGCCTGGTGACGGTCCATCTCGGCCCGCAGGCGTTCCATCTCACGCATGCGGTCCGCGCTGCCCGGGTCGGCCGGCACCGGCTGATTGGCCCGTACCGCGGCCGCCTGCGCGATGGCCGCCCGCATCGCCTGCTGCTCGAGTGCGTCGAGCAAGCGCCGGCTGCGTGCGACGCCCTCTTGGGCTTCCCGGAAGCGAGCACGAAACGCTTCTTCGCTTTGCGGCGCTGCTTCGGCCTTGGAGTCGCCGGATTTCGCGGGAGGCGCATGGCCCGCCACATGCGCATCGCCCTCGGCCGGCTGCGCCGCATCCTCCCGACCCGGGCGCGCGGCGGCCGTGGTCAGCGGCGCGGCCTTCTGGATGTCAGCAT
This sequence comes from Vicinamibacterales bacterium, assembly GCA_963840865.1. Lineage (GTDB taxonomy): Bacteria > Acidobacteriota > Vicinamibacteria > Vicinamibacterales > Vicinamibacteraceae > CAWJAP01. The sequence continues at coordinate 172,714 of CAWJAP010000006.1, read as the reverse complement.
CCGTGTACACCCGCGCGGGCTGCTTGATCGCTTTCCGGCGCTCCTGCTCCTGGCGGGCCACGTCCGCGAGCGATTGGGCACTGGCCGTCGCCAGACTCGTCACCAGCAACACTCCCACCGTGGACGCTACAACTGAACCCTTCATCGCCTGGCCTCCGGACATCGATACATACCACCCACGCGAGACCGCTGGCGCGGCACCCGCGAGAGCAGGGTTGGCTTTTGGGGGCATTCGTTCCGGGCGCACGCAGCAAACGGTGCAGAAGTGCGCGCGGCCGTGCACCGTCCGGCGGCTCAATCCGGTTGCCGCCACGAGATCACCTCGACGCCGTGAGGGTGACGCCGGACGGTCGCCAGGAGGACGAGGCGTGACGCGGGCGAGGCGTATGCTTCCACGCGCAGGTCGACCACGCCGTTGCTGTCGCGGGCCGGGTCAGCGTCTCCATCGGCGGGGTCGTCCGCGACCCACGTCATCAGATACACGCGAAACGCGCTGGACGGCCCGGCGACCAATTCGTCGACGAACGCGCGGCCTCTCGCAATCAGCCGCGGACCGTTGGCTGCCCACGGGTTGCGGCCATCCAACATCCGCTGCAGGTCGCGCGTCCGCGACACGATGTCGAGGGTGCCCCAGCCGCGGAGAGTGGGGCTCGCCGTGCCCTCGAAGAACGACGCCGGCCCGGCGTCGAGGCGGGCGGTCCATCCCGGATCCGAGAGGTCGGCCAGCGCCAACTCGAGCCCGGTGTCTGCCGCCGACGTCAGCACGTGACGGTTGCGCACGTAGGCCGCGGAGCGGGAACCGATGTCGACGATCACCGCAATCGCCAGCACGACCGCCGACACGCTTGCCGTAGCGGCCACCGCGAGGAGAATCGCGGATCCGCTCTCCCTAGAACACCCGAAGGTTGCGTGGCGAGACATGGGCGTGGAGCTCGTGATCGGGCACGAACGCGGCCGGCTGCAGTGCGCGCCCGGGGTTCGTGAACAAGGCGGTCACCCGGCCGCGAACCGCAGGCGACGCCGCTTGAAGACGAAGCGTGAGGCGAAGCTGGCGTATCCGGAACAGGTCGGCATCGAAACGGCCGGGAGCTGCGCCGCACCATGGGCCATCGGACAACCGCTCTACCGGAAGCTCGGTGAGCGTGCCGAACGAGGCCGCTTCCACGGGAAGCCTTGCTCGCCCGTCTCGATCGATCACGCAGTTCTCCGCTCCCGGCGGCGGCACGGGTGACAGCGGCGGAAGCGGATCGCCGAAATATGCGACCGAGAGCCCGACGACGTGGTCGATGAGGGGAACGTCCGAATCGATCTCCGTCGTAGCGGCGCAGCTGGAGTCGGGTTCGATCGAAGGCGTAAGTCGTGATCCGTATCCCCGCGACCCTCGCTCCCTCGCCTGCGGTGTAGCGCTTCGTCAGCGGCGTGCCGGGCGTGACGGCCAACGGGCTCGCCGCGACCACCACGAAGACGTCGAAGGCGCCGGTCGCGTCGAAGACAATGGCCTGCTGGTCGGGCCTGAAGCCACACAGCGGATCGGCCGACGGACACCAGGGGCCGGGCTGCAGATCGATGGGATCGCTATTCGAGGCCATCCCGCGCACCTCGGCCTGCGCGGCGCCGTCGGGAATGGTCATCACCGCGAATCGATCGGCGAACGCCGCATCGGCGGCATCCGGACGCAGGCTGCCGACGCGTCTCGGGATGACCGGCGGCACGCTCCGGACGAGCGGACCGGCTCCCGAAAGCAGAAAGGGGCCTCCACCCGCCAGCGCCGCCTCGCTCGTCATGGTCTCGAGGGCCACACGCGCACGCTGCACGAGGTCCTCCGCTTCCGGCTGGCGGCGGAACACCGCGCCCGCATCCTCGGCGACGCGCGCAAGGCCAGCTCCCACCACGAGCAGCAGCACGAGGCCGATCAAGGCCTCGAGCAGGGTCGTGCCCTTCATGCGGCCCTCCGCGCAATCGCGCCGGACAGATGCACCATGCCCGGCCCGACCGGGAACGCCACTGCGCCCCGTTCCATGCGGGCCCTCGTCGAAACGATGACGTCGAAGACCAGGATGTCGAGGCCCGCCCTGCGCTCGGCACGGATCGACCAGCGCCGCGTGTAGGCGGCCCGTGACAGCGCCCCGTCATCGGCACCGACCCACCGGCCTCGCCAATCGAGATGATCTTCGAAGCCGGGGCACGAGCGTTCGAGCGCATCGGGAGGAGAGGCCATGAGCCCGGTGCCGGCGACGGTGGGTGGATCGTGGCTCAAGTCCGTGACGCTGTCGGTCAGGACGATTGTGACGCCTGACGGAAGCCGATTGATCGCGAGCGCGAGCGCCTGAAGCTGCTCCAACCGCTCCCGCGCCAGCCACAGCATCATCGTCTCGTGCCGCGTGTCGGCGCTGTGCCGCGAAGCAGTGGCGAGCAGGCCGGCCACGGAAACGGCGAGCGTGGCCAACAATCCGAGCCCGATCACCGTCTCGATGAGTGAGACGCCGGTTTGTGTCGCGTGATTCGAACGAAGCGTGGGCCGCGTCATCGCACCTCCCGAGGATCGTGTGGCCCGTCACCACGTGATGGAACACGCCGGATCCTCATGGCAAGGCGCGTTCCACAGCGCAGGATGTCGAGCAATCCCCGGAAAAACGCGATGACGTTCGTTGGATGCGGCGCGCGGAGCCGCGAGAGAACGCAGATCTTTCAGCGTGCCTGGAACACGGAAGCTGCAGAAGCTGCGAGGGGCAAAGCGATTGTCACCCCGAGCCCGCCTTCGTCGGGGTGGGTCGCCGTGATGGTGCCGTCGTGCGCGATGACGATGTGGCGGGCAAAGGCCAGGCCGAGGCCGGCGCGCTTCGGCTTGGTCGAGAAGAAGGGCTCGAACAGGCGGGAGCGATCGTCGGCGATCACGCCTGGGCCGCGATCACTGACGGTAATCAGACCCTGACGCGCCGGGCCGATGGTTGCGCTCACGCTGATCGTCCCGGTCGTCTTCGTCTCGTTACAGGCCTCGACCGCATTCCGCACGACGTGCGCCAGCGCTTCCTCGAGCAGCACGCGATCGCCGTCCACGATCGCGCTCGGCGGGCCGACCCGGCCGATGGTGCCGCGCTCGAGCTGCGATTCGCGCTCGACCATCGCGACGGCATCCTCGATCAGGTGCCCGAGCTCGAAGAGATCCTTCGTCAGCTCGGGACGCCGCACGACGCGCCGGAACGCGTCGAGCGTGTCGCTCATGACCGTCGTCTCTTCGTGCACGGCCTCGAGGGAAGCCCGATCCGACGCCGACAGCGACGACATGTCGATCATCCGGGAATAGCCGTGCAGCGCCGTCAGACTGTTCGCGAGCTCGTGGGCCAGCCCGGACGCGAGCGCGGCCACGCGGGCCGAGACGATCCGTTCGAGCTCTCTCTCGTCGGGCTTCACGGGCTGCGCTGGTGGCGCCACACCCGCTCGCTGCGCCTCCTGGATCGCCGTCGCCATGAAGGCCTCTTCGGACATGCGATCGCGCGCTCGCCCCGTCGCGCCAGCCCGCCGGCGCAGCCGGACGACGGCGGCAATCAGGACGCCGACGAGGGTCGTGACGACGAGCGTCAGTCCGAGCAGGGTGAGAAGCGTCGCAGACATCCGATGTCCGGGCGAGGCCGTTCCAGACGGCCGTCACGCGGTCAGTTCACGGGCGCTGGCAGCGCCCTCTCGTCATGCCTCCGGATAGAAGGACAAATACCACGAGATGAGGCGATCGCCGACCAGACTGGCGACCAGCGCACCCGCCGAGAGAAACGTGCCGAACGGCAGCGCGTACGCCATTCCCTCGCGCTGCCGCCGCATGAGGACCAGGCCGACGGCCGCCCCTGCAATCGACGCCAGGATGAGCGTGACGAGCACGGCGCGCCAGCCGAGAAACGCCCCGATCATGGCCAGCATCTTGACGTCGCCCATCCCCATCCCTTCGACGCCCCGGAGCCGGAAGTACGCCTCGCCGACGAGCCACAGCATACCGCCGCCCAGGGCGGCACCGATGAGCGCCGCCCGCCAACCCGGCGGCAGCCAGATGCTGCACGCGATGCCTAGAGCGATGCCGGGAAGGGTAATGCTGTTCGGCAGAATCCGGTGATCGAGATCGATGAACGCCAGGACGATGAGCGTGGCGGCGAAGGCCAGCCTGACGGGCAGGAGCGGCTCCCAGCCGAAGATGGGCCCATGCGCCGCGAAGACCAGCGCCGTCAGGATCTCGACCGCCGGATAACGGGCCGACACCGGCGCGCCGCAGAAACCGCAGCGCCCGCGCAGCACCATCCAGCTGATGACCGGGATGTTGTGATACCAGCGCAGCTCGCGGCCGCAGGTTCCACAGCGCGACGGTGGCGTGACGATCGACACGCCCTCCGGAATCCGCAGGATGCAGACGTTGAGGAAGCTGCCGATGGCGAGCCCCATGAGGGTCAGCGTCAGAGTGAGGAAGGCGACGCTCATGCCGGCGGCGTCGGAGGCCGCTCGCTGGGCAGCGGGAGCAGGGTCGACTGCTCGTCGAGGGTCACCTCGCCGCTCCACGCACCCAGGGAATACACGAACCCGTCAGGGTCCCTCGGAATGCCTCGCAGGTAGCCGGCAGCGGCAAGCGACTGCCAGCTCATCGGAACGGCGCCTCCGCGGGTGCGGTACGTGTCGACCACGCGGCGGAGCACGTCCAACTGGTCCATCGCGTCGAGCTGCCGCAATCGGCGCGCCGCATCGTCGCGCGTCCACTTGTCTTCGGCGGTTTCGACAATCGCACGGAAAATGAGTCGCGAGGTGTTGCGCTCGCCGCCCTGCGCCAGCGTGACCCCCGTGAGCGACTTGAGCCACGTCGGGGAATTGGGCACGCGGCTGGCGCGCTCGAACCACGCCGCCGCCGCCCGGTAGTCCTGGTTCGCCCAGTAGCGGACGAAGCCGGCGTCCTGCATGTACTGCCATTTGTGCGGCTGGTAGGACAGGCCTCTTTCGAGCAGCTTGATGGCAAGATCGGGGCGGCCCGGTCCCACCGGCGGCTGCTGCGCGAGAAACGTCGCTCCGAACCGGTACGCGAGGTTGAAGTACGGATCGAGCGACGTCGCCAGATCGAGCAGCGGATACAACAGCTCGAACTTCGGGTTCGTCTCGCCGCGATACCGGGCGCCGCCGAAGTGCTGGAGCGCGCGTATCCAGTACAGGTCGGCAGCGATGACATCGTAGGAGAGCACCAGCCGCTTCACGACCTCGGGCGACTGGACGTAGAGGATCTGCTCCGATGGCCGACCGGTCCCGTAGTGCCCGTCGCGATACACCTGAATCCCGATCGAGGACGCGATGAGACCCGCGACCATCGTCAGCGCGGGAACAATGGCGAGACGCCCGCGCACTACTTGAAGTCCTTTCGCGAGAAGACGAGCGAGGCGGCGACGAGAAGCGCCGTGATGTAGACCATTCCGTACGCCGTCGTGACCAGCACGTAGCTCGGCGCAATCGACAGACCATGAACGACCTGCAGCTTCACGTCGAATGAAGCGAGATTCGGCAGCAGGTAGTAGAGTCCGCGGGCCATCCACTGCACCGCCGGCGAGTCGACCACCATCTCGAAGTTCTTGAGGTCGGCGCCGAAGTGTCCGGCGATGACCAGGCCGGTCGTGAACCCGGCGGCGAGAACCGGCGAGGTGACCGTCGAGAAGAAGATGGCGATCGCCGTCACCAGCGCGAGCTCGATCAGGATCAGGAACGTCGCCGTGACGAGTGCGGGATCGATCGCCGGGGCCTCCCACGACTTCCTGACCGCCTCGAGCGCGACCGCGTCGTGCACGGCGAGCACGACGAAGAGCGCCACCGTCATCACGGTGACGTTGACGGCGAGCGTCGACACGAGCCCGGTGTATTTGCCGAGGACCAGCTGCGTGCGGGTCATCGGCTTGGCCAGGAGCGCGTAGATGCTCCGGCGGTCCACTTCTTTGGAGACGAGCCCGATGCCGATGAAGATGGCGATGAAGTGCCCGAAGAGCGAGATCGCCGCGAGGCCGAGGTCCTTGATGATCTTGACCTCCTGGCCGGCCGTCAGCTCGCCGAGCAGGAACGATGCGGCAATGATGACGACCGCGAAGACGAGAATCGCGTACAGGACCTTGTCGCGGACCGACTCCTTGAACACGCTGGCGGCGATGCGAGCGAGGGTGGCCATCGACGACACGTCATCTCCCCCGGGCGGCCATGCGCACGTCACCTTCGTCATTTGCCGCGCGTGACGGCGCATCGAAACGGCTCTCGCCAGCCGACTCCGCGGCGTAGCGGACGAACAGATCCTCGAGCGTCTCGCGAACGGGATTGATCGACACCAGCCGTCCCCCGCGCGCGAGGAGCGCGGACGCCAGCTGCACCGGGTCCTCCTTCGCGTCGGCTTCGATCGCGTAGCGCTGGCCGCTCACGTGCCGCACGCTGGCGAGCGCTGCCGCGACCCCGAATGGACCGGGCGTTTCAGGCAGGTCGTCGACGACGATTTCCCACCCGCGGATCTGCCGCGTGAGCAATTCCGACAGCGCTCCGGTCGCCGCCATGTGGCCGCCGGCGACGATCCCGATACGGCTGCACAGCGTCTCAGCGTCCGACAGGATGTGCGAACTGAAGAACACGGTCCGCCCCTCGTCGCGAAGGCGGAGGATGAGTGCGCGTACGTCGCGCCGGCCCAACGGATCGAGGCCCGACATCGGCTCGTCGAGAAAAATCACTTCCGGATCGTTGACGAGCGCCTGCGCGAGGCCCACGCGCTGGATCATGCCCTTCGAGAACTTGCGGAGCGGCAGCCGGCGCTCGGGCCCGAGGCCGACCTCGTCGAGCAGCCGCGAGACGCGCGCGCGCCGTTCGGCGCCGGTGTACCCGAAAAGCCCGGCGAAGTACCCGAGAAGCTCCTCGGCGGTCAGATAGTCGTAGAAGTACGGATTCTCCGGCAGGTAGCCGATGCGCCGCTTCATGGCGACATCGCCCAGCGGCCGCCCGAGGATCGTCGCCGTGCCCGAGGTGGGATACACCAGCTGCATCAGCAGCTTCAGGGTCGTCGTCTTGCCGGCGCCGTTCGGGCCGAGAAAGCCGAAAACCTCGCCGGGCCGCACGTCGAGCGTCAGGCGGTCGAGCGCCCGATACGGCCGGCGCCGCCAGAAGCCGACCAGATAGTCTTTTGAAAGCTCGCGCGTTTCGATCGCCAGCATGGGTCCATGACCGCGGTGCCGGTCATCTCACGGGGATATCGGCCGGTTCCCCGCACCACCCCTGCACTTTCCGGCGCGGTTACTTCTTCGACGCCTTCTGGAGCTCGTAGGCAATCGCGGCGTCCATCACCTGCGGACGGGAATCGGGCATCTGCACGCCGTTGACGAAGAACGTCGGCGTGGAATGGACGCCCAGGAACCCGCCGAGCGAGGTGTCCACCTTCACGTCGTTCAGGATCCTGGGATACTGAGCGTCGAAGTCGGCCACGCTGCCGATGTCCCGGACGGCCTTGCGCAGGCCGTCGGCCGTCAAGCTCGACTGGTTCGCGAACAGCCAGTCCTCGAGCGGTTCGGCCTTGTTGTTGCGCCGCGCCATGCGCACGGCCGCAGCCGCCTCACAGGCGAGCGCGTGCAGGCCTTGCCGGATCGTCGCGTTGCATTCAGGCTCGAGCGGGAAATCCTTGGTGACGAACTTGACTCTCCCTGGCGCCTCCTTGTCCCACTTGGCCTTGAGCGGTTTGTAGAGCTGATACGTCTGGCCGCACGGCGGGCACTGATAGTCGTTGAACTTCACCACCACGACCTGGGCGCCCGCGGCGTCGACTGGAATCATGCGTCGCGGCTGCGAGTCCAGGAAGGCTTCGAGCTGCGAGGTCTGCGTGGCCGCCTGCGGCGCTGGCGTGAGATTCAGGTCCGCCGGCAGCGTGGACTCGGCGCTCAACGCCGGCACGCCCGCATCCTTCGGGAACCAGCCGAGGACGGCCGCCACGGCCGCGAGAAAGACGACCGCGGCCGCGAGGGCGGCCGGCCGCGACGCGAGAGGTACGTGCATCGACGAGAAGACGACGGGTCAGCATATGAATCCGGAATCGCGGAGAAGTGGCGGTGACGAGCACGAGGCCCACCAACGCCAGGTCAGTCGTGAGACAGAGCAGGCAAACGACATGGAGAACGAACCAGGATGCCCAGGCCAGGTAGGCCGCAAACGCGAGCCCCGGCACGGACAGCACGAACAGGTACGTGTCGAGGTGCTCCGCAAGCGGCACACCCCAGAGTCGAGCACCCACCTGCAGGAGCAGCAGGGCGGCGAAGAAACACGCGCCGACGAGCGCCACGGGCACGCCGCCGAGGGTGCCGTAAGCGCTGCGATAGGCGTCCGTGCAGCTCACGGTCGCGTTGACGTCGCACGCGCTCGTCAGCGCAGGATTGTGCAACAGCTGATAGTGCACCCACGTCGACGCGAGCGTGGCGCCGAGTCCGACGAGCGTGAGCAGGAGCGCGAGGCGTGCACGGGCCGTCATCACGGGACAACGATCAATGGTCCGATCGTAGCACGGGGGTTGGGGCTGGGCGGCTGGGCGACGGCGCGTCCAGGCGACCGGGCGACTAAACGCGAGTTCACTCGAGTCGATGGGGCCCGCCTCAGGTGGGACAGGGCTTCAGCCTCGTTCCCATCGGGCCCGACAGGCCTGAAGGACTGTCCCACTTGCTCGACACAAGCGAACTCCGGGGTCAGGTGACGGGCGAACGGGCTGGGGAGCCAGCGGGGCCCTCGGGGCGGCTGGCGCCGCGTGACCTTACGCAGCGGCCGGGCCGTCGTCCGGCGAAGAGGGACGCGAGAGGTCGACGACCTTGGCGCGCCCCGGCGCGTCGACAGGACGCGGGAAGGGACGGATGGTGGCGGACCGGCGCCAGGCCGAGGCCAGGACGAACAAGCCCTCGCGGTCCGCCGGCCGGCTCGAAGGCAACCGGGGGTGCTTGCGGAAAGGCAGCGGCTCTATGTCAGCGTCTCCTCCAACCTGTTGTCAGCGAATCGGCGACACCGTTCCAGCTTCGATGAAGGGCTCGACCGGGGCGACACCTGCGGTGTCCTGCCAGATCGTCCCGAGCCGGTTGGTGGCGAATGCCCGGCGGCCGAATCCGACGCCGACCGCGATTGTCGGAGCGGGCCTGGCGCGCGACGCGTCTGCATGGCGATCGCGCGCCCAGACAAAAAAAGGGACGGCCCCAAGGCCGTCCCAAACGGAACCCAGTGCGAGCTGTTACTGGATCGGGCGGATTTGCGCCGTCGGAGCCGCAGCCATGTCGCCAAGCGTCGGCGCCACGGTGCCGCCGCTCGTGATGTTCTCCCACACCGTGCCCACCGCCGTCACCGCGAACGCGCGGTTGCCGGTCACGCCCGCCTGCGCCGCCACGGCCGTGCCGTAGTAGTTCAGCTGCGTCGCGGTGCCGTTGCAGTCGTTCGGGCCAGCCGCGGCACCGGCCGTAGCGAGGGTCACCGTGTAGCCGCTCTTCAGCACCGAAGCGGCCGTCGTCAGGTCGGTCGACAGGAACGGCGCCTGACCGCCGGGGCACACGATCCCGAGCGTCACGAGCGAGATGGCGTAGCCACCCTGCGCCGCCGAAGCCGAGTAGATCGCCTCGCCGCTGGCGATCGCGCGCACCGACCCGATGCCGGACGCTTCGTTACCGGACCGCTTCGCTGCGAGCAGACCGGGGATCGCGATGGCCGCGATGATGCCGATGATCGCCACGACGATCAGCAGCTCGATGAGCGTGAACCCCTTGTTGTCTCGAATCCTCATGTCTGGCACTCCTTAAGATGTCTCCGTCCGAGCGGGACGCCCGGCTCCTCCCCCGCCGCCCGACTGGCACCGAAGCCATCGGCGCGACGCCCAAGCCCTAGAGCAACTCCAGTACCAACGCTCACCGCCCGGGGTCGCGCGTGCGGAGTTCCAGCTCGCCGCAAGTCCAAAACCTCTTCCGCTGCCATCATTTAGGGTAGCACTGCCGGCAACGATGCCGGGGCATTTCCGGGTGCGCGATCGGCACAATGGCAGCACACCCGCTCCCCGAATCCTGATCCGCTCGACAAATCCTGTCAATGGCGATGACCGGAGTTGTCAGTCGGCGGCAACTTCTGCGCGACGCTCCGGACGTCAGGCGCGCGGCATTGCACAGAACCGCGAGCCAACCCACGTCGCCTGGGGTTAGAAACCGCATTCGTCGCAACGCTGGTTTAGACGACGGAGCGACACGGTGTGGCGGAGTTTCGACGGCGATCGAGAGAGGGCACAAGGCAAAGGCACAATCCACACGGAAGGCAGAGGTCCACGGAGGAACCTTTGGCCTTGCCTTGTGCCTTGTGCCTTTTACAGCCCGTACCTCTTCGCGTCGTAGCGGAACCAGCGGAAGCTCATGCCGAGCAGTTCCGCGGCCTTCACCTTCACGCCCTCCGTGCGGCGCAATCGGGACGCGGAATGACCAGGCCGTATTGCGAGGCGATGATTAGCCCGAAGAGCACCGAGCCGTAGCCCGCCACGATGAGACCGCCGCGCGCCCGCCGCAGCGCGCTGCCGGCGAGGATCGGCAGCACGTACAGCGACACGAGATCGCTGTGAAAGCCGCCGGTCAGCAGCACCACCATCGAAATGGCGGCTACGCCAACTTCTCGATCAGCTTGAAGATCGGCAGATACATGGAGATGACGATGCCGCCGACGATCACGCCGAGGATGGAAATCAAGACCGGCTCGAGCAGGGTCATGAGCCCCGCGACGGCCGTGTCGACTTCCTCCTCGTAGAAGTCGGCGATCTTCGAGAGCATCGCGTCGAGGGCGCCGGTCGTTTCGCCGACGTTGATCATCTGCGTGACCATCGGCGGGAACACCTTCGTCTTCTCGAGCGGGGCCGACACGGTTTCGCCGCGCTCGATGCCCTCGCGCGTCAGCATGATGGCGTCCTCGATGATCGCGTTCCCCGAGGTGCGGGCGGTGATGTCCAGGCCGTCGAGGATCGGCACGCCCGAGGACATGAGCGTCGAGAGCGTGCGGCAGAAGCGCGCGACGGCGATCTTGCGCAGGATCATGCCGAGAATCGGCAGGCGCAGCAGCAGCCCGTCGATGACCCGCCGGCCGCGGTACGTCTTGTAGTACGCCCGAATGGCGAAGGTGGCCGCGAAGAAGCCCCACCACCAGGAACGGCACAGTTTTGACGAACATGTTGCTGATGCCGATGACGACGCGCGTCGGGAGCGGCAAATCGGCGCCGAGGCCGGCGAAGAGCTCGGCGAAGGTCGGAATCACCTTCCAGAGAATGACGGCGACAACCAGGCCCGCGATCGTCAAGACCGCGGTCGGATAGATCATCGCGGACTTGACCTGCCCCTTCAGTTTGACGTTCTTCTCGATGTAGACCGCGAGGCGCTTGAGAATCGTGTCGAGAATGCCGCCCGCCTCGCCCGCGGCCACCATGTTGGTATAGAGGGCGTCGAACGCCTTCGGGTGTCGTTTCATGGCGTCGGCCAGCGACGCGCCCCCTTCGACGTCGGCGCGCGTCGTCAGAATCGTCGCCGCGAAGCCCTTGTGCGGCTCCTGCCGGCCGAGGATGTCGAGGCACTGCACCAGCGGCAGACCGGCATCGATCATCACCGAGAACTGCCGCGTGAAAACCGCGAGGCTCTTCGAGGGAACCTTCTTGCCGACGCGGAACTTGCCCTGGGCTTCGCTTCTGGGCTTCTCCTTCACCGCGTTGATCTTCGTGACGAGAATCTGCTCGCGTCGGAGCATCGCGACGGCGGCGTCGACCGAATCGGCCATCCGTTCGCCGCTGACGACCTCTCCCCCGCGCGTCCGTCCGGCAAAGGCGAAATTGGGCATCGCGTACCTCGAACCGTGCGGCCGGCCGGCCTGAGGCCGCCGTTCTCCTGGCGGGGCGACCTGGCCCGCCCTCCTGCCTTGTTGCTCTTGGCGCGGTTGAACCCCGCCCTCCTGCTCGTCGTCTTTTCCTACCGCCGCAGGAGGCTCGGCCCTGGCTGTTGCGACTTGCCGAGGCCCGCGCCCGGCACGACACCCGCGCCGCGATTGATCATTTCCTGCAGTTCGTCCTTGTTGGAGGAGGCGGTGATCGCCGTCTCCATCGTGATCTGCTTGCCCAGGTACAGCGTCGTCAGGCACTGGTTGAGCGTCTGCATGCCGAGCTTCTCCTGGCCGGTCTGCATCGACGAGTAAATCTGGTGGATCTTGTCCTCGCGAATGAGGTTCCGGATGGCCGGCGTCGGGACCATGATCTCGAGCGCCACGACACGGCCCGGCCCGTTCGCGCGGCGCAGCAGCGTCTGACAGACGATGCCTTCGAGCACGAGCGAGAGCTGGGTGCGGATCTGTCCCTGCTGGTGGGCCGGGAAGACATCGATGATTCGGTTGATGGTCTGCGCGGCCGAGTTCGTGTGCAGCGTCGCGAACGTCAGGTGGCCGGTTTCGGCGATGCGCAGCGCGGCCTCGATCGTCTCGAGGTCGCGCATTTCGCCGATCAGCACGACATCGGGGTCCTCGCGGAGGGCGGCGCGCAGCGCCATCGTGAAGCTCGAAGTGTCGCTGTGGACCTCGCGCTGGTTCACGAGACAGCCCTTGTGGTTGTGGATGTACTCGATCGGATCCTCGATGGTGAGGATGTGCTCGGCCCGCTCGGTGTTGATCTTGTCGAGCATCGCGGCCAGCGTCGTCGACTTGCCCGAGCCGGTCGGCCCGGTCACGAGCACAAGGCCGCGCGGCCGCTCCGACAGCTTGGCAAGCACCGGCGGGAGCGCCAGCTCCTGGAAGCCGCGGATCTTCTCGGGGATGACGCGGTAGACCGCGCCGACCGCCCCGCGCTGATTGAACACGTTGCAGCGGAAGCGGCCCGTGCCCTTGATGCCGAAGGAAAAATCGAGCTCGAGGGATTCCTCGAAGCGCTTCTTCTGCTGGTCGGTGCACACGCTGTAGACCAGCTGCTTGGTCTCGGCAGGCGTCATGGTCGGCAGGTTCAGCCGCTGCAGCTTGCCGTGCACGCGCACCTGCGGCGGCGTGTTGGTGGCGATGTGCAGGTCCGATCCGCCCATGTCGACGGTGGTCTTGAGCAGTTCAGGGAGCGATGGGAGCGACATAGTGATTCCGTGCTGTCCGAAGCAAGGCCGGTTCCACCCGGCTCGTCCGTCGCTCGATCCCGCGCGTTGGCGGTGCCACGTCGTGTCACCGCCGCGCAATCCTGTGCACGCCTCGTGGCCGCGATCTGCCCGTGAGCCTGTCGGTTTTGCCCGACCTTCTGACGAATCCGTAACCTTTCCTGGTAGGCCGGACCTTCAGGTCCGGCGATCGCTTCGAGCCTTCGCGCCGGGCTAAGCCCGGCCTACGAGCGGCGTCACTTCACGGTTTCGCGCACGACCTCCTCGACGGAGGTCATCCCGTGCTTTCACCTTGCAGAGCCCGCTCTCGCGCAGCGTGAGCATGCCTTCCTCGCGCGCTTTGCGCCGCAGCTCCAGCGCGGACGCGCCGACGAGAACCAGCTCGCGCAGCTCCTCGGTGATTTCCATCACCTCGTAGAGACCGACGCGGCCCTTGTAGCCGGTGTTGTTGCACTTCTCGCAGCCCTCCGGCTTGAAGGCCGAGACCGTCTCGGCGTCCTCGGCCGAGAACCCGACGTCGATGAACCCCTGCGGCGGCAGCGGATGCGGCTCCTTGCAGTTCGAGCAGAGGCGCCGCACGAGACGCTGGGCGCAAATCAGGTTCACCGAGCTCGCCACGAGGAACGGCTCGATGCCCATGTTCATCAACCGGCTGACGGTGCTCGGCGCGTCGTTGGTGTGCAGCGTCGAGAGCACGAGGTGTCCGGTGAGCGACGCCTTCACCGCGATTTCCGCGGTCTCGAAGTCGCGGATTTCGCCGACGAGGATGATGTTCGGGTCCTGCCGCAGGAACGAGCGCAGCGCGGCCGCGAAGTTGAGGCCGATCTGATCGCGGACGTTGACCTGGTTCACGCCGGGGAGGTTGAACTCGACCGGATCTTCCGCGGTCATGATGTTGGTGTCCATCGTGTTCAGCTTCGAGATGGACGAGTAGAGCGTGTTCGTCTTACCGCTGCCGGTGGGCCCGGTGACGAGCACCATGCCCCACGGCTTGCTGATCTGGTGCTCGAACTTGCGGAGCGAACTCAGCCTCGAAGCCAAGGCGCGTCATGTCGAGCATCAGCTTTTCGCGATCGAGCAGACGCAGGACGATCTTCTCGCCGAAGAGCGTCGGCAGGCACGAGACGCGGAAGTCGATCTCCTTGCTGGTGCCGTTGTCGCTGAAGCGGATCTTGATGCGGCCGTCCTGCGGCAGCCGCTTCTCGGCGATATCGAGCTTCGCCATGATCTTCATGCGCGAGGTGATCGCGTCGCGGAACTTCATCGGCGGCTGCATCACGGTGTAGAGGATGCCGTCGATGCGGAACCGGACGCGGAACTCGCGCTCGTAGGGCTCGATGTGGATGTCGCTCGCACCCTTCTGAATCGCCGACATCAGAAGCAGGTTCACCATCCGGATGACCGGCGCCTCGCCGCTCTGCCGTTCGAGGCTGGTGATGTCGAGCTCCTCCATCTCCTCGAGGACCTCGACATCGTCGGCGTCGATGTTGTCCTCGAGGGCGCTGGTGGCGATTTCGAGCGTGTTGGCCGGCGTTGGCGCCGTAGCCGTTGGTGGCCGCCTGGCGCGAGCTGCCGGCGTAGGACCTTCGCGATCGCCTCGGCTGACCGCGGTCTCGGAGGCGACGACGGGCTCGACGTTGTAGCCCGTCATGAACTTGATGTCGTCGAGCGCGAAGACGTTGGTCGGGTCCGTCATCGCGATCGTCAGCGTCGCGCCGGATCGGCCGATCGGCACGATCTGGTACTTCTGCGCGGTCTCCGCGGGAATCAGCTTGAGGACCGATGCGTCGATGTCGAATTGCGCGAGATTGATGAAGGGGACGCCGTACTGGCGGCTCAGGAGCGCGGTGATCTCCTCGTCCTTCACCATGCCCAGCTTGACGAGCGTCATCCCCAGCTTGCCGCCGTTGGCCTTCTGATGGTTCAAGGCCTCCTGCAACTGCGCGGGCGTGATGCGCTTTTCCCGGAGAAGAAGCTCGCCCGAGACGAACAGCCATGGATGAACGCCTGCCGCTACACCGACCGAGTTACAAGAACGAGACCCGCTGACAGAAACTGCCGCGACACCGCCGCGCGCACCGAGACGCAGCCCGTCCCCCGACACGAGAAACGGCGCGTCATTTGCCGCGTCGGTCACACGGACTCGCCGTGCGCGTGCGCTCGAGCGTCACAGGGACTGCCCCAAGTTCACGCAACTTCCACGCCAGGCCTGACGCAGTTTGTCAATCGGCACGAAGGGCGGGGTCTTCATTCCTTCGCGCGCCGGCTTCCGCTGGGTGAAATGCGATCACAACGATGCACGCGCGTGCACGACGGATCGGCGTCGCATGCGCATGACGAATCGCGCAGAATGTCACTCGACGCATCGGATGCGTCGCTGCAGATCCTGCGTACGTGGAGCGCGTGAGGCGTCAGGAGGGCGGCGCTTCCGCCTTCGCGCGAAGCGCTTCGGCGAGACGCACCGTAGCCTTGGCGGAGGCGGTCAGCCCCGCCGCGACGCAGACGTTTGACTGGCGGGACTGAAGTCCCGCCCTCCTGCGGTCTGTGCGCACGGTCAAAAGCTGGCGCGGAGGCTCACGCCCCAGCCGCGAGGCGCCGCGGATCCGCCGAGCGTCCCGTGGACATCGATATGCAGCAAGGACGTGAGCGCGATGCTCGCACCGGCGGCGGCGGCAGGCCGGGCGTCACCGGCCGTGCTCGCCATCACGCCTCCGCGTACGACGACCACCGCCGCGACGCGCTGCTCGATACCGGCGGCGATGGCCCGCCAGTCTCCGTCAGCGGTCTCGGTCCGCGTGAGGTCGGCGTCCATGGAAATGGTGAGGCCGCGCACGGGGAGAAACGCTGCGCCGACGCGAACCTGGCGATCGAGCGTCTCGGACGTTCCAGACCCGGTCGCAAACGAAGGCGCGCCGAGATTGCGTGCCACAAGTCCGACACGCACGGCGCCCGCGCGAACCATGACGCCGAGGTCGGCATCGAGCTTGGTCGCCCCCTCGGCCGGCAGGTCGGCAGCCAGGTCGAGCGCCTGCGCGGGCGGCTGGTCCGGCACGATGCCGGCTCCGGCGCCTCCGTGGACCACCTTCACGGCTCCGCCGACGTTGATGTACTCGCCGAGCGACTGCGCCACGGCGACCGCCACGTGATGGGTCGTCAGTCGAGAGATTGCCCAGGCCTCGGGCACACCGGGGGGCCTGGCCACGCCTGCCGTCTGGAGCCGGTAATAGCCGAACCCCAGCGGCAGTGTCCCGACAAAGACGTCAGCCGCCGAGTCACGGGTTCGGGCTCGATCCTCGTCGCCTCCCGTGAACCGGGCGTAGCCGGCCACCAGGCTGAAGAAGTCCCCGGTGCCCAGACCGGCCGGATTCCAGTAGACCGCCGTCGCATCGTCGGCCACCGCGACGAACGCGCCGGCCATGCCGGCGGCACGAGTTCCCAGCACTTCGACCGGCTGGGCGGCGGCCGGGGGACCCGCGCAGACGGCGAGCGCGGCCGCGAGCAGGATCAAGCGGGGACTCGGAGCCGGGAACACGTCTGTATCCTAGTCTGCGAGGCTCGCCCCGCCGGAAACTGTCCGAATCCGGCACGATCGAACAACTCCAGGGCCCAGCCCGTATTACTGAGGTGTTTGGGGTACAATTCCGGGCCGAAATATTCGGCTTCCGGGTCGAAGACGCTCAACCCTTCGTGGCCGTGAGCCGTCCTTTGCCTGTCTTGGTCCAACTCCTCCCATGACACTGCCCGCTGCCTCGCACCCTGGGGGGCCGGCCCCCATGTCGCTGCCCCAGCGATTCATCGGCATGCTGTTCTCGCCGAAGGCGACCTTCGAGTCGGTCGTCGCCCATCCGCGCTGGTTCGCCCTACTGGTGGTGACGACGCTGCTGTTCACAGCCTTCCAGGCATGGCTGTTCCTGTCCGATGTCGGCCAGCAGGCGTTGCTCGATCGGATGCGCGATACGATGACGGCCGATCAGTTCAAGGGCGCGGCGGCCAACATCCGCATCATCGCCATCGCGCAGGTCGCGGCGATCCCGATCATCGGGCCGATCTTCGCCTTTCTGTTCGCCGGCATCCTGATGGGCGTCTTCACGCTCATGGGCGGCACGGCAGCCTACAGGCAGGTGCTGGCCGTGGTCACGCACGCCGGCGTCGTCTCGACCGTCGGCGGCGTCTTCCAGGTGATCCTGAACTACTTTCGCGGGAACGTCACGAGCCCCACCAACCTGGCGGTGTTCCTGCCGAACATTGAAGAGAACAGCTTTCTGGGCGGATTTCTGGGCACGATCGATCTCGTTTTCCTGTGGTGGCTGTTCGTGCTGGCCGTGGGGCTCGGCGTTCTCTACCGGCGCCGGACGCAACCGATCTACCTGTCGCTCCTGACCGTCTATGGCCTGATTGCCGCCGCCGTCGGCGCCTACAAAGCCGCTTCCGGAGGATCCTAGGTGTCCCGCAAGAAGAAGATCATCATTGCCGTCGGCGTCCTGCTCGTCGCGACGGCACTCGTCGTCGCGAACTTCACGCTTCGCCGTGAGACCGGGAAGGTCGTCACGACCGACAACATCCAGCGCCGCGACCTCGAGGCCCTCGTGTCGGCCTCCGGCAAGATCCAGGCGCGAACGCAGGTCAACATCAGCTCCGACGTCATGGGGCGCATCACGCAGCTCTCGGTCGAGGAGGGTCAGCGCGTCAAGAAGGGTCAGTTCCTGATGCAGGTCGACCCGCGCACGCACCGGACCGCGGCCGAGCGATTGGAGGCCGGCCTCGGCGCGGCGCGCTCGCAGCTCGATCAGTTCAAGGCGGGCATCGTCTCGGCGAGAGAGAACCTGAGTCTCTCCCGCGACAATCTCCGCCGGCAGAAGGAACTGTGGGCCCAGCAGCTCACGACTCGCGAAAACCTCGACAAGGCGGAGAACGAGGTGAAGGTGCGCGAGGCGCAGCTCCACGAGCAGGAGCAGCAGCTGTCGACGCAGGACCAGCGGATCCGCGAAATGCAGGCCACGCTGTCCGGCGCCCAGTACCGACCTCAGCAAGTCGCGCATCGAGTCGCCCATCGACGGGCTCATCGTGCGGCGCAACATCGAGCAGGGCGAGACAGTCGTCATCGGCACGATGAACAACGCGGGAACGGTGCTGCTCACCATTGCCGACATGTCGATCATCGAGGCCGAGGTCGAGGTCGACGAGACCGACATCCCCAACGTTCAGCTCGGACAGGTGGCCAAGGTCCGAATCGACGCCATTCCGGACAAGACGTTCACGGGCAAGGTCACCGAGATCGGCAACAGCCCGATCCAGGTGACGACCCCGGGCCAGACCGGGCAGACGGCGACGAACTTCAAGGTGACGATCACGCTCGACACCGAGATCCCCGAGGTGCGGCCCGGCTTCACCTGCACCGCCGACATCACGACGGCCACCCGTCAAAAGGCCGTCTCCGTGCCGATCCAGGCCATGGCCGTTCGCGAGCTGATTTACGACGACAAGGGCAGCATCGTCCGGCCACCCAAGCAGGAAGGCCGGCGCCGGCCGTCGGTCGAGCCCACGGCCTCGGCCGAGGAGCTCAAGCCCGGCCAGACACGCAAGGAAATGGAGGGCGTGTTCGTCCTGCGCGACAACCAGGCCGTCTTCATCCCGGTCAAGACCGGCATCGCCGGCGACAAGTACTTCGAGGTCCTCGACGGGCTGAAGGAAGGCGATCGCGTGATTACCGGGCCCGTTCAATTCGGTCCGCGACCTGAAGGACGGGGACCAGGTCCGGCAGGAAGGGGCGAAGAAGGCGTAGCGTAAAGGCTGCCCAACGATCACCAGAAGGCGGGGCTTCCGCCTTCGCAAACGCTACGGCGGACGAGTCAGCCCGCCACGATCCCTCGGCGCAATGCAGAAGTTTCTCGACGCGGTCAAGCTGGCGCTGGTCTCCATCTGGGCCGGGAAGCTCCGGTCCTTCATGATGGTGCTCGGCAACATCGTGGCGGTCACGTCCATCATTGCCGTGGTGTCGCTCATCCGCGGCATGGACGGGTACGTGTCCGACGCCATCCTGACCGACGTCGGCGCGGGCACCTTCAAGGTCGAGCGCACCGGACCGACGACGAGCGAGGAGCAGGAAGAGAGGCAGCGCAACAACCCGCGCGTCACGATGAAGGAGCTCGAGACGGTGCGGACGGCCGGCGAGAGCGTCGTCGCGGTCATGGCGCAGGCGAACTCGGGCGCCCCGGTCGTCTACCACGACGAGCAGCTCGAATCGGTCCAGATTCGCGGCGTCTCGAAGGAGTACCTCGAGTTCGCCGGCTACGAACCGATCCAGGGGCGCGTCATCAGCCGGTTCGAGGTGGAGCATGTGCGTCCCGTGGCCTACCTGGGATTTGGCACCGCCAATCGCCTCTTCAAAGGCGCCAGTGCTCTCGACAAGTTCATCCAGGTGCGCGGCGTGCATTTCCGCGTGATTGGCGTCAACGAGGAGAAAGGGTCGCTCTTCGGCAACTCGCAGGACGAGTTCGTCGTGGTGCCGCTCGACAACTTCCAGAAGCTGTTCGGCTCGCGCCGCAGCCTCGAGCTCACGGTCAAGCCTCGCGATCCGCTGCAGATCGAGCGGACGATGGACGAAGTGCGCGTCGCGCTGCGCACGCAGCGTCAGCTGAAGCCAAAGGAGGAAGACGACTTCGGCATGTACACCTCCGAGACGCTGATGAATCTCTTCCGCTCGTTCACCGCGGGCATCTTCGCGGTGCTGATCGGCGTCGTGTCGCTGTCGCTCGTCGTCGGCGGCGTCGTCATCATGAACATCATGCTGATGGTCGTGACCGAGCGGACGCGCGAGATCGGCCTGCGCAAGGCGCTCGGCGCCCGCAAGCGCGACATCGTCTGGCAGGTCCTCACCGAATCCACCACGCTCTCGGTGATCGGCGGGCTCATCGGCACCTCGTTCGGCTTCACACTCGCGCTCATCGTGTCGCGGATGACGCCCATCCCGGCCAGGGTCGAGACCTGGTCGGTCGTCCTCGGCATCTCGATGACGGCCGTCGTGGGAGTGTTCTTCGGCTTGTACCCTGCCATCCGCGCCGCGAGCCTGGATCCGATCGAAGCACTACGGCGCGAGTGAGCTGGAGCTACGAACTACGAGCTGGGATTGGCTTACTTCGTCACTCGTCACTCGTCACTCACAGCTCGTCACTCGCAGTTCGTAGCTCGTAGCTCGTAGCTCGTAGCTCACAATGCCTGGCCTCCGCGCCGGTCTGCTGACCGAGATCCTCGTGATGGCGCTCGACACGCTGCGCGCGAACAAGATGCGCTCGGCGTTGACGATTCTGGGCGTCGTCATCGGCATCACGTCGATCGTCAGCATGACCGCGCTCATCCGCGGGTTCGACGAATCGTTCAAGGACCTGTTCCGGCAGATCGGTCCAAGCACGATGTTCGTCGCGAAGTTCAGCATCGTCAGCTTCTCGCAAGGGAGGGAGTTCCGCGACCTCATCAAGCGGCCGAACCTGACGATCGAGGACGCGCGGGCGATCGAGCGCTCACCCCTCATCGACGGGGTGGCGTTGCAGCTTGGCGGCGGACCGGGAGCCGGCCCGAGCGGCTCACCTACGCCAGTCAGGCCACCAAGCGGATGGGCGTCATCGGCGTCAGCGCGAACTTCGGCGAGACCAACTCGATCCCGATGGAGGTCGGCCGGCAGTTCACCGAGACGGAAGTGGATCGGCGTCGCAGCGTCATCATTCTCGGCAATGCCCCGGCCCGCGTGCTCTTCCCGAACGTCGATCCGATCGGCAAGCGCGTGCGTGCGGGCAAGGCACGAGTACACGGTCGTCGGCGTGTTCGGTAAGCGGCCCAACCCGTTTGGCGGCAACCAGGCCGACGAGTTCGCGATCCTCCCGTGGACGACGTGGCAGAAGGCCTACGGGGCGGACGCGTTTCGCATCTTCGGCGTCGTGCACCGCGACGTCGTGATCATCGCGATTCCGCGAGAGGAAGTCTCGCGCGCCGACGCGATGCGCGAGGTCGAGGAGATCATGCGGTCCCGGCACGGCCTTCGCCTGGATCAGGAGAACGACTTCGACATCGCGACGCAGGATGCCCTGTTCAAGGTCTGGGATCAGCTGAGCCGCGCCATCTTCCTGGCCCTCGTCGTGATCTCATCGATTGCGTTGATGGTGGGCGGCATCGGCGTCATGGCAATCATGATGATCAGCGTCACCGAGCGCACCCGCGAGATTGGCGTGCGCAAAGCGCTTGGCGCACGCAGCCGGGAGATTCTCTGGCAGTTCCTGCTCGAGGCTGCGTTCCTCACGTCGGTCGGCGGCGTCATCGGCATCGTGCTGGGCGCCAGCATCGGCTGGCTGATCAACGTGCTGTCCGGGTTCCCGATCTCGATGCCCTGGTGGTCGTTCGCCCTCGGATTGGGCTTCTCCGCGTCGGTCGGCATCTTCTTCGGCATCTTTCCGGCGTTCAAGGCCGCACGCCTGGATCCCATCGAGGCCTTACGATACGAATAGGGCACGGAGCCCTACTGCCATGCCCGGAATCCGCACCGGTCTGCTGACCGAGATCCTCGTAATGGCGCTCGAGACGCTGCGCGCGAACAAGATGCGCTCGGCGCTGACGATTCTCGGCGTCGTCATCGGCATCACGTCGATCGTGAGCATGACCGCGCTCATTCGCGGGTTCGACGAGCGCTTCAAGGACCTGTTCCGGCAGATCGGCCCGAGCACGATATTCGTCGCCAAGTTCAGCTTCGTGAGCTTCTCGCAGGGGAGGGAGTTCCGCGATCTGATCAGACGGCCGAACATTACCATCGACGATGCCGCTGCCATCGAGCAGTCGCCGTTGATGAAGACGGTGGCGGTACAAGTGGGACAGGGACCGGGGGCGCGTCAGGAACGGCTGACCTATGGAAGCCAGGCGACCAAGCGTATGGTCGTCGTGGGCGCCACGGCGAACTTCGGCACGACCAACGCCATCCCGCTCGCCGGCGGGCGCATCTTCAGCGAAACCGAGGTCGAGCGGCGCCGCTACGTCATCATCCTGGGAAACGCCCCGGCCAAAGTCCTCTTCCCCAACACCGATCCCGTAGGCAAGAAGATACGGGCGGGCAGGGCCGAATACACGGTCGTCGGCTACTACGAGAAGCGGCCCAACCCGTTCGGCGGGAGCGGCCCCGACGAGTTCGCGGTGGTGCCGTGGACGACGTATCACAAGGTGTACGGAACCGAGTCGTTCCGCATCTTCGGCATCGTGCACCGCTCGGTGATGGTCATTGCCGTCCCGCGCGAGGAAGTGTCGCAAGCCGACGCCATCCAGGAGATCGAGGAAATCATGCGGGCCCGGCACCGGCTGCGGCTCGATCAGGAGAACGACTTCGACATCGCCACGCAGGATGCCCTGTTCAAGGTCTGGGACCAGTTGAGCCGGGCCATCGTCCTCGCGCTCATTGTCATCTCCTCGATTGCGCTGATGGTGGGCGGCATCGGCGTCATGGCGATCATGATGATCAGCGTGACCGAGCGCACGCGCGAGATCGGCGTACGCAAGGCGCTCGGCGCGCGCAACCGCGAGATTCTCTGGCAGTTCCTGCTCGAGGCCGCGTTTCTCACGTCGGTCGGCGGTGTCATCGGCATCGTGCTCGGCGCCAGCATCGGCTGGCTGGTCAACGTCCTCTCGGGCTTCCCGATCTCGATGCCCTGGTGGTCGTTCGCGATCGGCCTCGGCTTCTCGGCCTCGGTCGGCATCTTCTTCGGCCTCTTCCCGGCGTTCAAAGCGGCACGACTGGATCCGATCGAGGCGCTACGATACGAATAGGGCGCGGCGTGCCGTGCTTCTCGCGCTTGACAGGGCACGGCGGTGCCCGTGCCCCTACCTGTTATGCCTGGCATCCGTACCGGTCTGCTGACCGAGATTCTGGTGATGGCGCTGGACACGCTGCGCGCGAACAAGATGCGCTCGGCGCTGACGATCCTGGGCGTCGTCATCGGCATCACCTCGATCGTCAGCATGACCGCGCTCATCCGCGGGTTCGACGAACGGTTCAAGGACCTGTTCCGCCAGGTCGGCCCGAACACGATGTACATCGAGAAGTTCGGCATCGAGAGCTTCTCTCAAGGCCGCGACTTCCGCGAGGTGATCAAGCGGCCGAACCTGACGATCGACGATGCGCGGGCGATCGAGCAATTGCCGTCGATCTACAAGGTGGGACTGGAGCTCGGAGGCGGAGGGCCGGGCTCACAGGTCGAGCGCCTGACCTACGCGAGCCAGGCCACCAAGCGCATGATCGTCATCGGCGTCTCGGCGAACTGGGGCGAGACGCATTCCATCCCGATCGAATCGGGCCGCCTGTTCAGCGAGACCGAGGTCGATCGGCGGCGCAACGTCATCATTCTCGGCAATGCCCCGGCACAGGCGCTCTTTCCCAATGTCGATCCCATCGGCAAGCGGGTCCGGGCTGGCAAGCAGGAGTTCACGGTCGTCGGAGTCTTCGGCAAACGGCCTAATCCGTTCGGCGGGACCGGCGTCGACGAGTTCGCCGTCGTCCCGTGGACGACGTGGCAGAAGTCGTACGGCGCCGACGGCTTCCGCATCTTCGGCGTCGTGCATCGCAACGTGACGATCGTGGCGATTCCGCGCGACGACGTGCCACGTCCGGCCGCGATGCGCGAAGTCGAAGAAATCATGCGGGCGCGGCACGGCCTGCGCCTCGATCAGGAGAACGACTTCGACATCGCGACGCAGGACACGTTCCTGAAGTTCTGGGATCGGCTCAGTCAGGCGATCTTTCTCGCGCTCGTGGTCATCTCGTCGATCGCGCTCATGGTCGGCGGCATCGGCGTGATGGCGATCATGATGATCAGCGTCACCGAGCGGACGCGCGAGATCGGCGTGCGCAAGGCGCTCGGCGCACGCAGCCGGGAGATCCTCTGGCAGTTCCTGCTCGAAGCGGCGTTCCTGACCTCCGTCGGCGGCATCATCGGCATCGTGCTCGGCGCCGGCATCGGCTGGCTGGTCAACGTCCTCTCGGGGTTCCCGATCTCGATGCCCTGGTGGTCGTTCGCGCTCGGCCTCGGCTTTTCGGCGTCGGTCGGCATCTTCTTCGGCCTCTTCCCCGCCTACAAAGCCGCGCGGCTGGATCCGATCGAGGCGCTCAGGTACGAGTAGGGGCAAAGGGTGGTCTTTCAGTCGTTCAGTCGTTCACGTCTAGAGATTGGGGCACGGACGTCGCACGTCGCGCACAAGTCTGCATTCGAGAAGCGCACCAAACTGACGGACTGAGGGACTGAGAGATTGAGAGACTGACCGACTGACAGACCAACTGTTGCGCAACAGCGCAACGATTAAGTACGAACAGGGGCAGCAGCCGACCGCAGAACCAGACGTCCGGCGCTCAACCGCGGTAGACGTGTGACGCGAGAAACTCGTTGCGGAACTTGCCCTTCGGATCGTAAGCGGCAATCAAGTCGCGGAACGCCGACAACTTCTCGTACTGTCGCTCCAGAGCCGCGCGGGGCATGCTGAACAGCTTGCCCCAGTGCGGTCGAGCCTCGAACGGCGCGAGTTCCTTCTCGATTGCGGGTAGCAAGGCGCCGACCGCCGGCCAGTCCGGCTTCCAGGTGAAATGGATGGCCACCGACGCGCGACCGTAGTGCGGGCTCATCCAGAGCTCGTCGGCGGATACGGTCCGAACTTCGGAAATGAATAGATACGGTCCGATCGTCTTCCCCATCCGCGCTATTGCGAGAATCGCCTCGACCGCATGTCGGAGCGGCACGAAGTACCTCCGCCTGGAGCTCCGCTCCGCTGCTCGGCGTGAATCCCATGCGGAAGTGCGGCAAGCGCTCGTACCAGGGCCCCGGCACGCCCATCTGCTCGGTGCAGTTCTCCGCCGATAGGGCGGCGATCGGGTGCAGGTTCCTGGCCGCCCGCGTGGCGCCGTACCGCTCCAGGCCCGCTTCCCCGGGCGCCGGCTTGCCGCCGAGACTCTTCACCCAGACCTCGTTGACGGTCTGCTGCTGCCAGTCGGTGAACAGGCTGACGCTGTAGGCGGACGACATGATGTCCTCGAAGTGATCCGAGAGCTGCGACATCGGCAGGTCTTGGTACACGTGCTGACGCATCAGGAAGGTCGGTCGGATGGCCAGCGTCACCTTCGTGACGATGCCCAGCGCGCCGAGGCCGACGACGGCGGCGTGCAGCTTCGCACGATCGCTCACCTGCGAGAGCTGGACCAGGCTGCCGTCGGCTGTGACGAGCTCGAGCCCGGTGACGGCGGTTGCGAGGTTGCCGTTGGTCATACCCGAGCCGTGCGTCGCGGTGGCACATGCTCCGGCTACGGAGATGTGCGGCAGCGAGGCGAGATTGTGGAGCGCGAACCCTTTCTCGTGCAGGTACGGACACAGGTGGCCGTAGGTGATGCCGCCTTCGACCGTTACCTGCCTCGCGTTCGCGTCGAGCGCTACGACCTTGTTCATCCGCGTGAGCGCAACGAGCCGTTCCGTGCTGTCAGCGATGCGGTTGAAGCAGTGGCGCGTGCCGAGCACCTTGAGGCTGTCGTGGCGGCGGACGATCCGCTGCACTTCGTCCAGCGACTCAGGCTGGTCCATGAGCGCGGTGCTGTACTCGACGTTGCCGGCCCAGTTGGCGGGACGGCCGGTCTGGCCCCAAGCCGGCCGGATCAGCAGCCAGGGGGCCCCCAGCAGCGCCGGCGAGAGTCTGAGGAACGCACGTTTGTCCATGGTTGGTCTCACGTTCCCCCAGCGACGTTCCGGTGCGAACCATGCAGGCCCGGCATTCAGCCGGCCGATTCCAGCCGGCAGGAGAAGGTCAGCGGACGCACCGGCTGGTTCGGGCGACTACGACCTTCCTCGGCCCTCCGCCAGGTCGCCCGCAGCCACCGCACCCATGACGACGAGGGCGGCGACACGCGGGCGGTCGGCTGGGCGTCGCACGCACGGCGATAGCTCGCCGCCGCGCGATCCAGTCGGATCACGACCTCGCGTGGCTGGCCGGTTTCCTGGGAGCGGCTAAGACGTGCTATTGAGGAACGCGCGCATCGTCTCAATCGTCTGCGCCTTGTTCTCACGGCGGACGTTGTGTCCCGCGCCGGTGATGTGGACGATCTTGCCCTGCTTGAGCAGGCGCGCGATCTCTTCGTTCTGCGCGCGCACCTCCCCCTGCGCATCGGCCTTCAGGATGAGGGTCGGCGCGACGATCTTCGGAAGCAGCTCGCGCATGGGCGGCCGCAGCGCATTGTTCACCAGGGCGGTCGCGGGATGGTGCCGCCGCTTCGAGGGCGCCCAGATCTCGCATTCAGCGCGACCCCATTTCGGCGACGACTTCATGCAGCCCTCGACGAGCGCCTCCTCGATCTGGTTGTTGCGCGCGATGATGTTGGCCTGCCGCTGCTCCGGCGTGAGCGGCGCCGCGGCGCCAGCCGCCGGGGCCGCGGGCCGCACGAGCGCCGGATCCTCCAGGATGACGGCGCGCGGCACGTCGGGATACTTCGCCGCGAAATGCGCCACGGACGCGCTGCCCATGGAGTGGCCCATGAGAACCGGCTTTTCGAGCTTCAACGCCTTGATCAGCCCGGCCAGGTCCTCGACCTGGACGTCCGGCGCGTCGGCGGCCGTCGGCGGATCCGAGAGGCCGTGCCCGCGCGCGTCGAACATGATGATGTCGTAGCGATCCTGGAACTCGATCGCGAGATTCGTCCAGCACAGCCCGTCGTCCGACGATCCGTGCGCGAGGACCAGCGGCGGCTTGCCGGCGCCGCCAGCCGTCCGCCAGTAATGAATCCGGATGCCATTGGCCACCACGTACCCGTCGGTCCATCCGGCGGGTGGTTGGGGCCCGGCGCTGGCGGGCATGGCGGTCGACATGAGCGCGGCGGCGAGCAGCAGCAGAAGCAACCGGGTACGGCGCATGGATCACTCCTTCCGCATGGAAGAACGGGAACGCGCCTATCCTACTGCCGAATGGCTGACGTCGATCCTCGTCGAATCGAGACCCTGGCCACGTATGTCCGCTACCCAGTCACGGGCAGCTTGAGTATGATTTTCTGCCTGTACCGATTCGCCATCCGCCCCCGACGGTGCCAACGGCCGAGCACCCAGACCTGGACAAGGAGCCCGCTCCCCCATGCGCGTCTTCGACGCCCCAGTCGATCAGAAACGTCGCCCTCGTCGGCCACTCCGGGGCCGGCAAGACCCAGCTTGCGAGCGCCATGTTGTTCGACGCCGGCGTCGTCAATCGCCTCGGCAAGGTGGACGAGGGCACGACGGTCACCGACTACGACGAGGAGGAAATCGCGCGCAAGCACACGCTCGGGTCGAGCCTCGCCTGGCTCGAATGGAACAAGACGAAGGTCAACCTCGTCGATACGCCGGGCATCGCGAACTTCCTGAGCGACACGCGCGGCGCCATGCGTGTCACCGATGCCGCACTCGTCGTGGTCGACGCGGTCGCCGGCGTCCAGGTACAGACCGAGGCGGTCTGGCGGGTCGCGCAGGAATTGAACCTGCCCCGGCTCATCGTCTTCAACCGCTTCGATCGCGAACGCGCCAGCCTCGAGCGATCGCTCGAGTCGCTGCGCGGCACGTTCGGCCGCACCGTGGTACCGATCACGATTCCGATCGGCCAGGAGCGCGACTTCCGCGGCGTCATCGATCTGGTCGCGATGAAGGCGCTGACGTTCAAGACGGACGAGAGCGGCGGGACGACCGTGGGCGACATCCCTTCGGATCTGGCCGCCGAGGCGCAGGCCGCGCGTGACGCGCTCGTCGAGCTCGATCGCCGAGGCCGACGATGCGCTCATGGAGCGGTTCTTCGAGGAGGGGACGCTCACCAACGAGGAGGCGACGCAGGGACTGCGGCGCGCCGTCGCGCAGGGCAAGCTGTTCCCCGTCCTCTGCGCCTCGGCGCTCACCAACGTGGGCATCCAGCCGATTCTCGACGCCATCGTCGCCTATGCCCCGTCCCCCGCGGATCGGCCGTTCCCGGCGGTGAAGCGCGACGGCAGCGGAACGGTCGACGTGCCGGCCTCGAAGTCGGCACCCTATTCGGCGTTCGTGTGGCGCACGGTCGCCGATCCGTTCGCCGGGCGTATCACGCTCTATCGGGTCGTCTCGGGATCGCTCAAGCAGGATTCGACGGTCTACAACGTCACCCGGGACACGCAGGAGCGGCTCGGCCATCTGCTCGTTCTGCAGGGCAAGACGCACACGTCCGGTCCCCGAGCTCGAGGCCGGCGATCTGGGGGCCGTCGCCAAGCTGAAGGAGACCCAGAGCGGCGACACGCTCGCCGACAAGCAGACGCCGTTCACGTTTCCAAAGCTGGTCTTCGCCGAGCCGGTGCTCTCCTACGCCATCGAGCCGAAGTCGCGCGGCGACGAGGAAAAGATCAGCACGGCCCTCCACCGCCTGCGCGAGGAGGATCCGACGATTCACTACAGCCGCGATCCCCAGACCAAGGAGTCGCTGCTCTCGGGTCAGGGTCAGCGCACATCGAGGTCACGGTCGCCAAGCTGAGGCGCCGCTTCGGTGTCGAGGTCACGCTCAAGCTGCCGCGCATCCCGTACCGCGAGACCATCACGTGCAGCGGCCGACGCGCACGGCCGCCACAAGAAGCAGACCGGCGGCCACGGGCAGTTCGGCGACTGCAAGATCAGCGTCGAGCCGCTCGCGCGCGGCAAGGACTTCGAGTTCGTCGACGAGATCTTCGGCGGCTCCATCCCGCGCCAGTTCGTCCCGGCCGTCGAGAAGGGCATCCAGGACGCCCGCACGCGCGGGTATCCTGGCCGGCTACCCGATGGTGGACTTCCGCGCCACGGTCTACGACGGCTCGTTCCATCCGGTCGACTCGAACGAGCTCTCGTTCAAGATGGCGGGCTCGCTCGCCTACAAGGACGCGATGTCGAAGGCCCGGCCGACGATTCTCGAGCCGGTGATGAACGTCGAGGTCCAGGGGCCGAGCGAGTACGCGGGCGACCTGATGGGCGATCTCAACAGCCGGCGCGGGCGCATCGCGGGGATGGACACGCGGGGCGCGACCACGATCATCCGCGCGCAGGTGCCGATGTCGGAGATGCTGACCTACGAGCAGCACCTCACGTCCGCAACCGGCGGACGCGGCGCCTACTCGATGGACTATTCACATTACGAGGAAGTGCCCGTCGCACCTGCAGTCGAAGATCATCGCGCAGGCCAAGGCCGAGCGTGCGGGCGTGGAGGTAGTCGACGAGGAGTAGCGACGAGCGTACGAGCTCGAGTCGAGCGATCAGCCTGCGTAGTTCGTCAGCTCTGTATTCGTCCTCGGTCTTCTTGCGGGCGCGGGCCTTCCTGGCGGTCTCGCTCTCGCCGGCAGCCTTGGGCTCCGCCTTCTTGCCGCGGAGGCGATCGGCAGCCGCACGCAGACGTCCGCGCACGCCGGCGCTTCTGCGAGGCCTCGGCCGTCTCCTTCTCGAGGTTCGGGTTGTACTCGCTCCCGACCAGCTCGACCTGCGCCATGTCGGCGCTGTCGCCCCGCCGCGGCCCGATCTTGAGCAGCCGCGTGTAGCCGCCCGGCCGCGTCTCGAAGCGCGGCGCGATCGAGTCGAACAGCTTGGTGACGACCTTCGTGTCTGCGAGGTCCCGCGACACGAGCCGGCGCGCGTTCATGGTCTTGAGCGCGTCTCCGGTGGCAAGACCGCGCTTGGCGATGGTGATGAGCCGCTCGACGAACGGCCGCAGCTCGCGCGCCTTGGGCACGGTGGTCTGGATGCGCTCGTGGCGCAGCAGCGCCTGCGCCTGGTTGCGCAGGAGCGCGATGCGGTGCTCGGTGACGCGACCGAGCTTGCGATGGGCTACACGGTGTCTCATGGTCCTGACGCCTGTGGTCGTTGGGCTTTGGGCTTTGGGCTTTGGGTTCAGCCAAAGTCCAACGCCCAACCGCCAAAGACTATTCCGATGGCTGCGCCGCCGGCTGATCCATACGCATGCCGAGGCTGAGCCCCATGCCCTGCAGGATCTCCTTGATCTCGTTGAGCGACTTGCGGCCGAAGTTCTTGGTCTTCAGCATCTCGGCCTCGGACTTGCTCACGAGCTCGCGCAGCGTGCGGATGTTCGCGTTCTTCAGGCAGTTGTAGGAGCGCACCGAGAGCTCGAGCTCCTCGACGCTCTTGTCGAGGTTCTCGTTGCTCGACGAGGTGACCTGCTCGCTCGCGGCCACGCCCTCGTCATCGTCGCTCTCGCCGACGCCGACGAAGATATCGAGGTGCTGCCGGACGAGGCGCGCGGCGAGCGACAGCGATTCGGCCGGGCTCACGGCGCCGTTGGTCCAGATGTCGAGCGTCAGCTTGTCGTAGTCCGTTGCCTGGCCGACGCGCGCGGCCTCGACGAGGTAGTTGACCTTCTTGACCGGCGAATGGACCGAATCGACCGGAATCCAGCCGATGCCGAGGTCCTCGTCGAAGTTCTTGTCCGCCGAGACGTAGCCGCGGCCCCGCTTGACGCGGAGCTCCATGTGCAGCTTGCCCTTCTCCGCCACCGTGGCGATGTGGGCGTCGGGCTCGAGAATCTCGACGTCCTGGTCGACCTCGATGTCGCGCGCCCGCACCTCACCCGACTTGTCGACGCGCACGTACAGCGTCTTCACCTCGTCGGTGTGCAGCTCGATGGGAATCTGCTTCAGGTTGAGAATGATGTCCGTCGCGTCTTCGACCACACCCGGAATCGGCGAGAACTCGTGCTGCACGCCGTCGATCTTGACGGCGGTGACGGCCGCGCCCTCGATCGAGGAGAGCAGGACGCGCCGCAGCGTGTTGCCGATGGTCGTGCCGAAGCCGCGCTCGAATGGCTGCGCGTAGAACCGTCCGTAGCGCTCCGTCGCCGTCTCGCGCTCGAACTCGAGCCGCTTGGGACGCTGGAAACCCTTCCAAAGCATGATGCCTGGTCCTTTCTGTCGAACCTGATCTGGCTGGCGCCCTGAAGTCTGTCGGTCTTTCAGTTCGTCAGTCTTTCAGGCGGGCTGATCGACTGAGGGACTGAATCCACTGAGAGACTGAACGAGCATCAACGGCGTTACTTCGAATACAGCTCCACGATCAGCTGTTCCTGCACCGGCAGGTTGATCTGCTCGCGCGTCGGCACGGAGGTGACCCGGCCCGACGTCCTGTCGCCGTCGAGCACCAGCCATTCCGGAACGCCGCGGCCCTTGACCTCCTCGACCGCGTGCTGAATGACCGCGCTCTTATGGCTCGCCGGCCGCACCTTCACCTCGTCGCCGGCACGGACGGCGAACGACGGGATGTCGACCTTCTTCCCGTTGACCAGGAAGTGGCCGTGCCGCACGAGCTGACGCGCCTGCGGGCGCGACGTGGCGAACCCGAGGCGGTAGATGACGTTGTCGAGCCGCGTCTCGAGCGCCTGCAGCAGCATCACGCCGGTGACGCCGCGATGCCGCGCGGCCGTTTCGAAATAGCGGCGGAACTGGTTTTCGAGGACGCCGTAGATGCGCTTGACCTTCTGCTTCTCGCGCAACTGCACGCCGTAGCCCACGAGCTTCGCCTTGCGCGACTTCCCGTGCTGGCCGGGCGGGAGGTTGCGCTTCTCAATCGCGCACTTCTCGGTGTAGCAACGCTCGCCCTTCAGGAACAGCTTCATGCCTTCGCGCCGGCAAAGGCGACACACAGGACCGTTGTAACGTGCCATGCGAATCTTCCTTCGAATGCGGTTCGAACGGGCGCCCATGGCGCCCCCGACAGGCTGTGATTGTTACCGGCACGGGCAAGGCACGCCATGCCCTTGCCGGCCGGTTGTCGTCAGGGCACACAATGTCGTGCCCTACCTGCAGCCGCGTCGTGCGCTGAGCCTGTTCAGCGGTCCGACGCGGCAGTGAGCCGCGCTAAACGCGGCGCCGCTTGGGCGGCCGGCACCCGTTGTGCGGGATCGGCGTGATGTCGCGGATCGACTTGACGTCGATTCCGATCGTCTGCAGCGCGCGCACCGCCGACTCGCGGCCCGCCCCCGGCCCCTTCACGCGCAC
The DNA here is from genome assembly GCA_963840865.1 of Vicinamibacterales bacterium. GTDB lineage: Bacteria > Acidobacteriota > Vicinamibacteria > Vicinamibacterales > Vicinamibacteraceae > CAWJAP01. Next base: position 140,575 of record CAWJAP010000006.1, on the reverse strand, counting down.
CTCGAGCGAGCGCATGCCGTAGCCCTGCGCCGCTTTGCCCGCATTGATGGCGGCCTGGGTCGCCGCGAACGGCGTCCCCTTGCGCGACCCCTTGAAGCCGATTGCGCCGGCGCTCGACCAGGACACGACGTTGCCGTCCACGTCCGTGATCGTGATCACCGTATTGTTGAACGACGCCTGGATGTGCGCGTAGCCGTGATGCACCACGCGCTTCTCGCCGCGCTTCTTGAACGCCTTCTTGCGCGCCGGCTTCTTGCCACTTTCTTGTGCGGCGCCTTCGGTCGGTTCGGTCTTGGCCATGGTTGCTTCAGAATTCGGAATTCGACTACGGGCTACAGACTACAGGCTACAGACCTTGCAATGATCCGCTCGGGTGGCCCGTAGCCTGCAGCCCGCAGCCTGTAGCCGATCTCTTCTACACCGTCTTCTTCTTCGCCACGGCGCCCCGGCGCGGACCCTTGCGGGTCCGGGCGTTGGTGCGGGTGCGCTGCCCGCGCACCGGGAGATTGCGGCGGTGGCGCAGGCCGCGATAGCAGCCGATCTCCATGAGGCGCTTGATGTTGAGCGAGATCTCCTTGCGGAGGTCGCCCTCGACGCCGCCCACTTCCTCGATGACGCGGCTGATCGTGCGCACGTCCTCTTCGGTCAAGTCCTTGACGCGAAGGTCAGGGCTGACACCCGAGGCCGACAGAATGTCGTTCGAGCGCTTGCGGCCGATCCCGTAGATGTAGGTCAGGCCGATCTCCACGCGCTTGGCGCGCGGCAAATCCACTCCTGCGATACGTGCCATACGTGACTACCCCTGACGCTGCTTGTGCTTGGCGTTCGTGCAGATGACGCGCACCACCCCGCGGCGCCGAATCACCTTGCACTTGTCGCAAATCCGCTTGACGGATGCCCTGACTTTCATCGTCTACGCCCCACTCTTCCCCGCCGGCCCGCCGCGCGAAACTACCATACTGCCACAAAAGACGGGCTTCTGGCTACTCTCGGGCGCCTGGAGCGCCTGGAGCGGTGGGGCGGCTGGAGAAGGGCGGGCCGAGGCCTTTCCATCCGCCCTGGCCGCCATCCGCTCCATCCGCTCGCTCCAGCTCAGACCTTCTCCACGATGGCGCCCCGCGAGAGGTCCTGGGAGGCCAACCGCACCCGCACCCGGTCGCCCGGGAGAATCCGGATGAAATTACGGCGCGGGTCGGCGGACAAATGCGCCGTCACCACCCGCTGGCCGTCCAGCCGCACCCGGTAGAGCGCCGCCGGCAACTGCGCTTCGACCGTCCCCTCGACCTCGACCGGCGCCACGAGCCCTTTTCGCCCCGGCCAGATGAGCGTTACGCGCCCGCCGCGGCCTGTTCCAGCGACGCGGACGGAAGCTCGGTCAACACCCAGGGTCCCACTGCCGTGATCGCCACGGTGTGCTCGAAGTGCGCCGACCAGCTGCCGTCGACCGTCACCGCCGTCCACCCGTCGCTCAAGACCTTCACCTGCGGCCGGCCCATGTTCACCATCGGCTCGATCGCCAGCACCATGCCCTCGGCGAGACGCGCCCCACGGCCGGCCGGCCCGTAGTTGGGCACCTGCGGCTCTTCGTGGAGCTGAGCGCCGATGCCGTGACCCACGAACTCGCGGACGACGGAGAACCCGTGCGACTCGACCGACGCCTGGACCGCGTGGCCGATGTCCGACACCCGCCCGCCGACCCGCGCCTGCGCGATCCCGCGCATCAGCGAGTCGCGCGTCACGCGCAGCAGCCGCTCGACCTCCGGCGTCACGCGTCCTACCGGAAACGTCACGGCGCAGTCGCCATAGAACCCGTCGAGCTTCACGCCCATGTCGAGCGACAGGATGTCGCCCGTCTTGAGCGGCCGCCGCGACGGAATGCCGTGCACGACCTCGTCGTTCACCGACGCACAGACCGTCGCCGGGTAGCCGCGATAGCCCTTGAAGGCCGGCATGGCGCCCGCGTCGCGCACCAACCGCTCCGCCTCGCGGTCGATCTCTGCGGTCGTGGCACCCGCGACCACGAGCGGACCGAGCGCTTCGAGCACGCGCGCGACGAGCTGATTGGCGGCCCGCATCTTTTCGAGCTCGGCCGCCGACTTGCACACGATCACGAGCTTACGTCCACGGGTTGGTCACCCACGCGTCCGACCGCGCGTGCCTTGTCGAGCGCGCTGCAAATCTGGGCCGTCACCGCGGAGGGCGGCTCGTTTCCGTTGATCCGGAAGAACGTCCGGCTGCCGCGGTAGTAATCGACGAGCGGTTCCGTCTCGTTGTGGTACACCGTCAACCGCTTCCGCACGACCTCGTCTTCGTCGTCCAGGCGACTGACGAACGAGCCGCCGCACTTCGGGCACTTCATGCCCTCCTGCTGTCCCGGCTCGGCGTTGAGACCGCAGGTGTCGCAGATACGGCGCGACTGCAGGCGGCGCACCAGTTCCTCGAACGGCACCTCGATGAGAAGGACCGTCAGCACGCCTCGATCGCGCGCGATTCGCGTCGAGCGCGCGGGCCTGCGCCACGGTCCGAGGGAAGCCGTCGAGAATGACGCCCGCCGCCGCATCCGGGCGCTTCAGGCGTTCGGAGACGATCTTCACGATCGTCTCGTCCGGCACGAGGCGGCCGGCCGCCATCACCGCGCGCACTTCCTCGCCGATCTCGGTCCCGTGCGACACGTCGTCGCGCAGGATCTCGCCGGTCGAGATCTTCAGCAGACCATAATCACGCGCAAGCCAGCTTGCCTGGGTGCCCTTTCCTGCCCCCGGCGGCCCGAGCATGACGACGGTCAGTTGACTCATGAGGATCGATGTGCGCGCCTAGCCGCGTCGTCCGCGGATGCGCGTCTTCTTCATGAAGCTGTCGTAGTGCCGCATGATGAGCTGCGACTCGATCTGCTGCACCGTGTCCATGGCAACGCCGACGATGATCAGCAGCGACGTGCCGCCGAAGTAGAACGTCACCCCCAGGCCCTCGGTGATGAACCGCGGCGTCACCGCGTCGAGCTGTTCGCCGATGAGCGGAATCGGCGCCAGCTTCAACCCGCTGAGCAGGAAGACCGGCAGCAGCGAGATGATCGCGAGATACACCGCGCCGACCAGCGTGATCTTGCTGAGGATCTGATCGATGTGCTCCGCCGTCCGCTTGCCGGGCCGGATGCCGGGGATGAACCCGCCGTACTTGCGCATGTTCTCCGCCACATCGTCGGGATTGAAGACGATCGACGTGTAGAAGTACGCGAAGAAGATGATGCCGATGACGAACAGCAGGTTGTGCAGCGGCATCGCGTAGTTCATCGCGTCCGCCGTCGACCGCCAGAAGCTCTCGGGTCCGGCGGCCTGCGCCGCCGCGCTGAGCCCGGTGCCCAGAAACGCCAGAATGGACGAGGCGAAGATCACCGGAATGACGCCGCCGGTGTTGACCTTGAGCGGGATGTGCGTGCTCGATCCGCCGTACATCCGGCGGCCCACCATGCGCTTGGCGTACTGCACGGTCACACGGCGCTGGCCGCGTTCGATGAAGATCACCGCCGCGATGACCGCCACCATCATCGCCAGCAGGAAGGCCAGGCGCAGCAGCCCGATCTGATTCGTCCGCAGCTGATCGAGAGTCGTCAGCACGGCCGACGGCAGCCCGACGACGATGCCCGCGAAGATGATGAGCGACATGCCGTTGCCGACGCCGCGCTCGGTGATCTGCTCGCCCAGCCACATCACGAAACAGCTGCCCGTCGTCATCGTGATGACGGTGAGGATGCGGAAGCCCCAGCCGCCGCTCTCGACGATCGGCAGTCCGCCGATGACGTTGGTCTGGTACTCGAGCGTGTAGGCGAGCGCCAGCGACTGCACGATGCTCAGCACGATCGTGCCGTAGCGCGTGTATTGCGTGATCTTGCGCCGGCCGAGCTCGCCTTCCTTCGAGAGCCGCTCGAGGTACGGCCAGACGACCGTGAGGAGCTGCAGGATGATCGACGCGCTGATGTAGGGCATGACGCCCAGCGCGAAGATCGTCGCGTTCGCCAGGTTCCCCCCGGAGAACATGTCGTAGAGGCCAAACATCGTGCCGCGCGCCTGTTCCGCGAACAGGCGGAGGGCTTCGGTGTTGACCCCCGGCGTCGGGATCTTCGACCCGAGCCGGAACACCCCGAGCAGACCCAGGGTGAACAGCACCCGGTTCCGGAGATCGGGGACGGCAAAGATGTTCTTCAGACTATCGAGCATTGGCTATTCGACCACGGCCCCAAGCGTCTCCGCCCTGCCGCCGGCCGCCTGAATCTTCTCGGCTGCCTTGCCGCTGAACTTGTCGGCCTGCACCGTCAGCGCCACGCCGATGTCGCCGCGGCCCAGCACCTTGACCGGCAACTGGCCGCCGCGCAGCAGCCCGTGTTGCCGCAGCAGATCCGGCGTCACCACGGTGCCGGCCGCGAAAGCGGCCGCCAGCGTGTCGAGATTGATGACCGCATATTCGGTCCGGAACGGGTTGTGGAACCCCCGCTTCGGCACGCGGCGGTGGAGCGGCATCTGGCCGCCCTCGAATCCGCGCTTCGACTTCCAGCCCGATCGCGACTGCGCGCCCTTGTGGCCGCGGCCGGCGGTCTTGCCGAGCCCCGAGCCCTTGCCGCGCCCGACGCGCTTCGGTGACTGCTTGGCGCCCTTGGGAGGACGCAGATTGTTCAGACTCATGAGACGCTTCTCCCGCGGGCGGCGCTCAGTCCACCACTTCGACGATGTGGCGGACCTTGCGAATCATGCCGCGCATCGCCGGATGGTCGAGCACTTCGACCGTGTGGCCGATCCGGCGAAGCCCGAGGCCGCGCACGACCTCGGCCTGCTTCTTGTTGTAGCCAATCACGCTTCGAACCTGCTTGACGCGGATTTTCGCGCCCGCCGTGCCGCTCTTCGCCATGTCAGCCCTCGCTCTGGGCGCCGACGAGCTCCTCGAGCTCCTTGCCGCGCACCTTGGCGACGAACGCGGGGTCCTTCAACGCCCGCAGCCCGGCAAACGTCGCCCGTACCACGTTGTGCGGGTTGTCCGATCCGAGCGACTTCGTCAGGATGTTCTGAATGCCCGCCGATTCGACCACGGCGCGCACGGCCCCACCCGCGATGATCCCGGTGCCTGCCGGGGCCGGCTTCAGCAGCACGCTCCCCGACCCGAACCGGCCGACGACGGCGTGCGGCAGCGTGGTGCCGGCCAGCGGCACGCGCACGAGCGCCTTCTTCGCCGATTCGATGCCCTTCTTGATCGCCGAGGGCACTTCCTTGGCCTTGCCGACGCCGAAGCCCACGTGCCCGTGTCCGTCGCCGACGACCACGAGCGCGCTGAAGCTCAGGTTCTTGCCGCCTTTGACGACCTTGGTCACGCGGTTGATCGAGACGACCGTGTCCTTGAGCTCGAGCTCCGCGGGGTCGATCTTCTGATTGAAATCAAACATAAGCCTGCGCTTTCACCGGTCGGAACATGCGCCCTGTCAGGGCACGGCAAAGCCGTGCCCCTCCCTAAAACTCCAATCCCGCTTCGCGAGCGGCGTCCGCCACGGCCTTCACGCGCCCGTGATAGAGGAATCCGCCGCGGTCGAACACCACCCGTGTGATGCCCTTCGCCTTGAGCCGCTCGGCGACAACCTGGCCGATCGCCCGCGCCCCGGCGACGTTGCCGCCCCGCGCGGGGGCCTGCAGCTGCGCCTTGATCGTGGGGTCGATGCTCGAGGCCGCCACGATCGTCTGCCCGGTCGCATCGTCGATGACCTGCGCGTAGATGTGCGACACGCTGCGAAACACTGCGAGCCGCGGACGTTCCCCGCTTCCCGAGATGCGCTTGCGCAGCCGCAGGCTGATCCGATACCGCCGATCCCGTTTTGTCTTGATCCGCACGTTCTCCCTCGTTCTCGTTGAGAGCGCGTCCCTCGCGCGCTCCGACCCGAGCTTATCGGCGGGCCTGAAGGCCAGCCTACTTCGCGCCGGTCTTGCCGGCCTTCTTCTTCAGCACCTCACCCGTGTAGCGGACGCCCTTCTGCTTGTAGGGGTCCGGCTTGCGCATCCGGCGCATGTCGGCGGCCACCTGGCCGACGAGCTGCCGGTCGATGCCGCTCACGGTGACGTGCGTCTGCTTGTCGACCGCCACCTCGATGCCGGCCGGAATGTCGTAGATCACGGGGTGCGAGTAGCCGAGGGCGAACTGAATCTGCTTGCCCTTGACCTCGGCCCGGTAGCCGACGCCGACGATGTCGAGCTCCTTCTTGAAGCCGACCGTCACGCCCTGGACGGCGTTGGCGACGAGGCTGCGCGCGAGCCCGTGGAACTTCCCGAGCTCCGCATCCTCACGGACCGTGCGGGCGAGCAGCTTGCCGTCCTCCTGCGCGAAGACGATGCCCGGAGGCAGCGTCTGGCGGAGCTTGCCCTTCGGTCCCTGGACCTCGACGGCAGCATCGGAGATCTGCACCTTGACGCCACTCGGAATCGCGATGGGTTTCTTGCCAATTCGAGACATGACTGACCTTCGTTGTCAGTTGATCGGTAGTTTCGAGCCTTGAGGTCCGAACTCACAACTCAGAACTCACAACTCAGAACTTCAAGCATCCCTACCACACGTTGCAGAGCACTTCGCCGCCGACGCCCTGCTTGCGCGCCTCGCGGCCCGTCATCACGCCGCGCGACGTGGTGAGGATGGCGGTGCCGAGGCCGCCGAGCACCGTCGGCACGTCCTCGCGTCCGAAATACACGCGGCGCCCGGGACGGCTCACGCGCGCGATGCCCGTGATCACTCGCTCGCCGCGGGGGCCGTACTTGAGCACCAGCCGGATGGCCTTCTGGCCACCGGTCGACGCGCCCGACGGCTGCTGGGCCGGCTCCACGAGCTTGACGCTCTGAATGTAGCCCTCGCGCTCCAGGATGCGGGCGATCTCGATTTTCAGCGTCGATGCCGGAATCTCCACGCGCGTGTGCCGCGCGATGGTCGCATTCCGGATCCGCGTCAGCATGTCGGCAATCGGGTCGGTCATACTCAGTGTCCTGCAGAACGTCTTCGGTCGTCGGTCTTCGGTCTTCGGTCCCACCGGGCACGGCATCGGCGCCCTCGGCGTCAGGCTTCGCGACCGAAGACTGAAGGACCGAGGACTGAAGACCGCCTACCAGCTGCTCTTCACCACGCCCGCCACGTCGCCCTCGAGCGCCAGCTTGCGGAAGCACAGGCGGCAGAGCGCGAACTTGCGGAGGAACGCGCGCGGCCGCCCGCACCGCTGGCAACGGTTCCGGGAGCGGACGGCGAACTTCGGCTTCTTCAGTTCCTTAGCCTTCTTTGCGGTCGTGGCCATAGTGATCTCTTGAGAGCTACGAACTACGAACTACGAGCGACGAACTGTGGGTGGAATCCTGAAACCCCGCGTTCGCTTTTCTCATTCGCCACTCGTCGCTCCGTCGTAACTCGTCGCTCGTAACTCGTAACTCGTCGCTCGTAACTCAGTTGGCCCGGAACGGCATCCCGAGGAGCTGCAGCAGCCGCCGCGCCTCCTCGTTGGTCTTGGCCGTCGTCACGACCGAGACGTTCATCCCGCGGGCCTTGTCCACCTTCAAATAGTCGATCTCCGGGAAGATCAACTGATCCTTCAAGCCGAGCGTGTAGTTGCCGCGGCCGTCGAAGCCCTTCGGCGACACGCCACGAAAGTCGCGGACACGCGGCAGCGCAATCGAGATCAGCCGGTCGAGGAACTCGTACATCCGCTCGCCACGCAGGGTCACCATGGTGCCGATCGGCTGGCCCTGTCGGACCTTGAACTGCGCGATCGACTTCTTGGCGCGCGTCACGACGGCTTTCTGTCCGGTGACCCGGCCGAGCTCCTCGGCGCCAACGTCCACCAACTTGACGTTCGCCGTGGCCTCGCCGAGCCCCATGTTGACGACCACCTTCTCGACCTTCGGGATCGCCATCACGTTGCTGTACCCGAACTCCTTGCGCAGGGCCGGCACCACCTCAGTGGCATAACGTTCGTGCAAACGGCTCATTTCTGATCCTTGTTAGCGACGAGTGACGAGCGACGAGCGACGACATGGCTCCTCCTCGCGTGCAATTCGCCAGTCGTCATTCGCACTTCGGAACTCGTCTCCTCGTAACTCGTAACTCGTAGCTCGTAGCTCGTCACTTATCCAGTACCGTACCGCCTCGCCGGCTGATCCGGATCCGCCGCCCGTCCTCGAGCTCGCGGTGACCGACGCGCGTCGGCTTGTTCGAATCGGGATCGATCAGCATGACGTTCGACGCGTGAATGGCCGACTCACGCTCGACGATCCCGCCCTTGATCTGACGCTGCGGGTTCGGACGCGTGTGGCGCTTGACCATGTTCACGCCTTCGACGATGACGCGGTTCTTGTCCGTCACGACGCGCAGCACGCGCCCGCGCTTGCCGCGATCGCGCCCGGCAATCACCAGGACCTCGTCGTTCTTCTTCACCGATAGCTTCATAGCCATCCTTCACCGCCGGTCGGGGCACGGCATGCCGTGCCCTTACAGGACTTCCGGAGCCAGCGAAATGATCTTCATGAACCGCCGCTCGCGCAGCTCGCGGGCCACCGGACCGAACACGCGCGTGCCGATCGGCTCGTTGGTGTCGTTGATGAGAACCGCCGCGTTCCGATCGAAGCGGATGTAGCTACCATCGCGCCGGCGCTGCTCCTTGCGCACGCGGACGATGACCGCCTTGACGACCTGGCCCTTCTTGACGTTGCCGTCCGGGGCCGCTTCTTTCACCGACGCCGTGACGATGTCTCCCAGCCGCGCGTAGCGGCCGACCGATCCCCCGATGGGGTTGATGACCGCCAGCTTGCGCGCGCCGGAGTTGTCGGCGACGTCGAGGATCGAACGCATTTGGATCATCGCTGTGTCTCCTGTCTGGCTTTGGTCGTTGGGCTTTCGACTCTGGGCTAGAGCCCAAAGTCCAACCGCCAAGGCCTGCTCAGATCTCCTGCGCCTTCTCGACGACGCGCGACACCACCCACCGCTTCCGGCTGCTGAGCGGCCGGCTCTCGACAATGGCCACCGTATCGCCGGCCCTGGCGTCTGCCTTCCTCGTCGTGCGCCATGAAGCGCGTCGTCCGGCGCTGCATCTTGCCGTAAACCCCGTGGCGGACCCGCCGCTCGACCGCGACGATGACGCTCTTCTGCATCTTGTCGCTGACCACGACGCCAATGACTTCCTGGGATGCCATCTAGGCCCGCTCCTTCTCGCGAATGATCGTCTTCACGCGCGCCAGCTCTCGCCGGCCGGTACGCAGCTTCGCGGTCGACTCGAGCTGGCCCATCGACTTCTGCAGGCGCAGGCGGAACAGCTGATCGTCTATATCCCGGACGCGCGCCTCGAGCTCGTCGACCGTGAGATCGCGCAATTCTTCGGTCTTCGTCATGACGCCCGCTCCTGCGCGAACCGGGTCGCAAACCGCGTCTCGATCGGCAGCTTGGCCGCGGCGAGCCGCATGGCCTGACGCGCCTCGGATTCGGCCACGCCCTCCATCTCGAACAGAATCCGGCCGGGGCGGACCACCGCGACCCACTGCTCGGGCGCACCCTTGCCCTTGCCCATGCGCGTTTCCTGAGGCTTCTTGGTGATCGGCTTGTCCGGGAAGACCCGGATCCAGACCTTGCCGCCGCGCTTGACGAAGCGCGTCATCGCGACCCGCGCCGCCTCGATCTGGCGATCGGTCAGCCAGCACGGCTCCATCGCCTTGAGGCCGTAGTCGCCGAACGACACCTCGGAGCCGCGCCACGCCTTGCCGCGCATGCGGCCGCGCTGCTGCTTCCGGAATTTCACTTTCTTCGGCATCAACATGATGCGTGTCCCTCTGGCGGCGCTGCCCTAGCCGCGGCAGCCTCGAAGCGCCCGGCGCTATTTGCCGGTAGCGGGCGGCGCCGCCGCAGGCTGCTCCGCCCTCATCGCGGCGGTCGTCACCCGCGTGCGCCGGCCGGACGGCGGCCGGGCACGCGATAGTCCTCTTCGCGTCCGGTGCGCGGCACGAGACGCTCGCCCTTGTAGAGCCACACCTTCACGCCAATCTGTCCGTAGGTGGTGTTCGCCTCGGCCAGTCCGTAGTCGATGTCGGCCCGGAGCGTCTGCAGCGGCAGCTGGCCGTGCAGGTACCACTCGGAGCGAGCGATCTCGGCGCCGTTCAACCGGCCCGACACGCGCACCTTGATGCCGCGGGCGCCGAAGCGCAGCGCCGACTCGACCGCCTTACGCATCGCGCGCCGGAAGGCCACGCGCTTTTCGAGCTGGGTCGCGACCGATTCGGCGATCAGCTGGCTGTCGAGCTCGGGCTTCTGGATCTCCTGGATGTTGATGAAGACCTCGCGGCTCGTGCGCTTCTTGATCTCTTCCTTCAGCTTGTCCACCTCGGCGCCCTTGCGGCCGATGATGATGCCCGGACGCGAGGTGAAGATGTCGACCTTCAGCTTGTTCGCCGCGCGCTCGATCTCGATCTTCGAGACGCCGGCGTGCGAGAACCGCTTCTTGAGGTCGTCGCGCAGCTTGAGGTCCTCGTGCAAGAGCTTCGCGTAGTCCTTGTCGGCGTACCAACGCGAACGCCAGGTCTTGTTGAAGCCGAGCCGGAATCCGTAAGGATGAACTTTCTGTCCCATGTGTTTTCCTGTCAGCGCACGGCCGTGCCGTGCCCCTGCCTGTTCTCCGTTACTCGGTCTTCTTCGTGGTCTTCCGCGCGCGCGCCGCGCCGGCTTTCTCGCCGGCGGCACGGGCCTTCGGCTTCGCGCCACGGGACACCGGCTGCGTCCGCACCGGAGCGGCCTTCTCGGTGACCGCCACCGTGAGGTGTGCCGTCCGCTTCACGACCCGGAACGCACGGCCCATCGGGGCGGGACGCACGCGCTTCTGCGACGGACCCTGATTGGCGTAGCACGCCGAGACCACGAGCCGCTCGACCTCGCCGCCGAAGCCTTCCTTCTGCTGCGCGTTCGCCACCGCCGACTGGAGCACCTTGAGCACGTCGCGCGCGACCCCCTTGCGGGCGAACTTCAACGTCGCGAGCGCGCTCGGCACGCTCTTGCCGCGGATCAGGTTGAGCACGAGCCCCGCCTTCTGTGCGGAGGTGCGAACGTACTTTGCGGTTGCGTGTGCCTCTACCATCGTTAGGCTCCCGCCGCCTTGGCCGGCGCCGCCGCCTTGTCGGTCTTGGTGGTGTGCCCCCTGAAGGTCCGCGTCGCCGCGAACTCGCCGAGCTTGTGGCCGACCATGTTCTCGGTGATGTAGACCGGGACGAACTTGCGGCCGTTGTGCACGGCCAGCGTGTGACCGACCATCTCCGGAATGACCGTCGACCGGCGCGACCAGGTCTTGATCACCTTCTTGTCGCCGGCACGGTTCATCACCTCGACCTTTTCGAGCAATGCCGTCTCGACGAATGGGCCCTTCTTGAGTGATCTGCTCATGTCTCACCTGTCAGAGCGCGGCGTACCGTGCCCTTACCTGCTCGCGCGACGGCGCCCCTGCAGGGCGCCCTCCTGCGGCTACTTGTTCCTTCGGGTGACGATGAAGCGGTTCGTGCGCTTGTTGTTGCGCGTCTTGTAGCCCTTCGTCGGGATGCCCCACGGGGTCACCGGATGGCGTCCGCCCGAGGTCTTGCCTTCACCGCCACCGAGCGGGTGGTCCACCGGGTTCATCGCCACGCCGCGGTTGTGCGGCTTGCGCCCCAGCCACCGGCTGCGTCCGGCCTTGCCGATCGACTGGTTCTCGTGATCGAGGTTGCCGACCTGCCCGATCGTCGCGAGGCAGTTCGCGTTGACGAGGCGCACTTCGCTCGACGGCATCCGGACGGTGACGTACTCGCCTTCCTTCGCCACGACCTGCACCCCGGCGCCGGCGCTGCGGGCCATCTGGCCGCCCTTGCCCGGCTTGAGCTCCACGTTGTGCACGGTCGTGCCGAGCGGAATGTTCCGCAGCGGCAGGGCGTTGCCTGGCAGAATGTCCACCGCCTCGCCCGCCACGATCGTGTCGCCCACCTTCAGCCCGGCGGGCTGCAGGATGTATCGCTTCTCGCCGTCGGCATACGTCACCAGCGCGATGCGCGACGAGCGGTTCGGGTCGTACTCGATCGTCGAGACCTTGGCCGGGATGTCGCGCTTGTCACGCTTGAAGTCGATCACCCGGTAACTGCGCTTGTGGCCGCCGCCGCGCCACCACGACGTCAGTTCGCCGGTGTTGTTGCGGCCGCCCGACTTGTGCAGCGGCTCGACGAGCGGCTTGAACGGCTCGGTCGCCGTGATGTCGTCGAACGTCTGCACCGTCTGGAACCGCCGGCCCGGCGACGTCGGCTTGTATTTGCGAATGGGCATAGCGTCAATCCCAATGACGAATCAACGAATGACGAATGACGAATGAACCGCTGGCATCCCGCCTCCCATTTGTCATTGGTCATTCGTCATTCGTCATTCCTAAGCGCCTTCCAGGAACTCCGGCACCTTCTCGCCGTCGCGCAGCCGGACGTAGGCCTTCTTCCAATCGGGGCGCCGTCCCGAGAAGCGGCCCTGCCGCTTCACCTTGCCGTGCATCGAGGCGGTGCGCACGCTCGCGATCTTGGCGCCCAGCAGCTTCTCGATCGCCTGCTTGACCTCGATCTTCGTCGCCCCGACGGCCACTTCGAAGACCAGCGACTTGCCGTCCCGCTCGCGCAGGATCGACGTCTTCTCGGTGGTCAGAGGCCGGCGGATGACATCAGTCAGTTTCATGGCTAGGCCCCCAGCGCCTCTTGCAACTTCTCGAGCGCGGCGCGGGTCGCAATCACGCGCGTGGCATCGGCAACCGGCCGCGCCGACACGCGGTTCGCCGCGAGATACGTCAGGCCCGCGATGTTGCGCGTCGCGCGATCGAACGTCTCGTCCACGGCGAGGTCGAGGACCAGCGTCTTGCCGCTCGCCCCCAGGTCGTTGAGCAGCGCCGCCGCGGCCTTGGTCTTGGCCGTGTCGGTCGGCAGCGTATCGACGACCGTCACCAATCCCGACTGCAGCTTGGCGGCCAGCGCCTCGCGCAGCGCGCCACGGCGCACCTTCTTCGGCAGCGCGAACGCGTAGTCGCGCGGCTGCGGCGGGAAGACCACGCCGCCCTTCCGCCAGATCGGGTTGCGGATGTCGCTGACGCGCGCGCGGCCGGTGCCCTTCTGCTTCCACAGCTTCTTGCCGCTGCCGGCCACCGCCGACCGGCTCTTCGCCGCGTGCGTCCCGCGGCGCGCCTCGGCCTGCTCGTGCACGACCGCTTCCCAGACGAGATCCGCCCGGACCCGGCCCGCGAAGAGGTCGTCGCTCAGGTCGAGCGACCCGACCTTCTCGTTCTTGACGTTGACGATGTCGATTTGCATCGATGTGTCCTCGGTCGGGGCCCGGTATGCGGTGCCCCCCACCGGTATCACTTCCTGGCTACGGGCTGAGGGCTGCAGGCTACGGCCTGACCAACGACGGGCCCGTAGTCAGTAGCCTGGAGCCCCTATCTCTTGCCCTTCCTCTTCGTCTCGACCTGCGGCTGCTTCTTCGGCTTGGCCGCCACGGCCTTCCGAATCACCACGTAGCCGCCGGGCGCGCCCGGCACCGATCCCTCGAGGAGCACCAGGTGGTTGTCCGCATCGACGCGCACGACCTTCAGGTTCTGGGTCGTGACGCGCTCCGCGCCCATGTGGCCGGGGAACTTCTTCCCCTTGATGACGCGCGAGGGGAACGATGAGGCACCGATGCCGCCGGGCGCCCGGTGGAACATCGACCCATGGGTCGCCGCACCACCCGCTGAAGTTGTGCCGCTTGATGACGCCCTGGAAGCCCTTGCCCTTGCTCGTGCCGACGACGTCGACCGAGTCGCCGGCGGCGAAGATCGAGCAGACGACCTCGGCGCCCGCGGTCGGCGCTTCCGCGCCCTTGGCGACGCGCACCTCGCGCCGCACCCGCGTCGGCGGCACCTTGGCCTTGCCATAGTGGCCGGCCAGCGCCTTGTTGACGCGCGCCGGCTTCTCTTCGACGAGGCCGATCTGTACCGCCTCGTAGCCGTCACGCTCCGTCGTCTTGGCCTGCACGACCACGCACGGGCCCGCCTTGAGCACCGTGACCGGCGTGACGACGCCCTCGGCGTCGAACACCTGGGTCATTCCGAGCTTGCGACCGATGATTCCGGTGACCATCGCATTCCTGTCTGTCTTCGGTCTTCGGTCTTCAGTCTTCGGTCTTCAGTCCGGATCACTGTGGCCGGGGTCACGAGCCCGACGACCGCAGACCTGTACGCCTGCAGCCCTGACGCGCGGCAGCCGCGTCTACTTGTGTTCCTTCCCGAACGCCTTGATCTCGACGTCCACGCCCGCCGGCAGATCGAGCTTCATCAGCGCGTCGACCGTCTGGGGCGTCGGCTCGAAGATGTCGATCAGCCGCTTGTGCGTGCGAATCTCGAACTGCTCGCGCGACTTCTTGTCGACATGCGGCGAACGAAGCACCGTCCACTTGTTGATCTCGGTCGGGAGCGGCACCGGGCCGGCCAGGCGCGCACCGGTCCGCTTGGCCGTGTCGACGATCTCGCCGGTCGACTGGTCGAGCAGGCGATAGTCGTACGCCTTCAAGCGGATGCGAATCTTTTCACCGAATGCAGACATCGTGTCGATCCTGTCCGTCTTCGGTCTTCGGTCTGCGGTCTTCAGTCCCGCCGGCTCAGTGCCCGTCGCGGGCAGTCCGAACGACCGAAGCCCGAAGCACGCGCAGCCGAGCGCCCTGCACTTACTCGACGATCTCCGTAATCGTGCCGGCGCCCACCGTGCGGCCGCCTTCGCGAATCGCGAACCGCGCGCCCTTCTCGAGCGCCACCGGCGTCACGAGCTCGACGCTGATGCTCGTGTTGTCGCCCGGCATCACCATCTCGACCCCGTCGGGCAGCTTGAGCGACCCGGTTACGTCGGTCGTCCGGATGTAGAACTGCGGACGATAGTTGTTGAAGAACGGCGTGTGGCGGCCACCCTCGTCCTTCGACAGGATGTACACCTCGGCCTTGAACTTCGTGTGCGGCGTGATCGTGCCGGGCTTGGCCAGCACCTGGCCACGCTCGACCTCGTCTTTTTCCGTCCCGCGCAGCAGCACGCCGATGTTGTCGCCCGCCGTGCCTTCGTCGAGCAGCTTGCGGAACATCTCGACGCCCGTGACGACCTTCTTCTTCGACGGCCCGAAGCCGACGATCTCGACGTCCTCGCCGACCTTCACCTTGCCGCGATCGACGCGCCCGGTGACGACCGTGCCGCGGCCCGAAATCGAGAACACGTCCTCGATCGGCATCAGGAACGGCTTGTCGATCTCGCGTTGCGGCAGCGGCACGTAGGTGTCGAGCGCGTCCATCAGCTTGAGCACGCCTTCGACGCCTTCCGGCTCGCCGTGGAGCGCCTTGAGCGCGGACAGGCGCACGACCGGGAGCTTGTCGCCGGGGAAGCCATACGAGCTCAGGAGCTCGCGCACCTCGAGCTCGACCAGGTCGAGCAGCTCCGCATCGTCGACCGCGTCCACCTTGTTGAGCGCGACGACGAGGTACGGCACGTCGACCTGCTTGGCGAGCAGGACGTGCTCGCGGGTCTGCGGCATCGGGCCATCCACCGCGCTCACGACCACGATGGCGCCGTCCATCTGCGCCGCGCCCGTGATCATGTTCTTGATGTAGTCGGCGTGGCCCGGGCAGTCGACGTGCGCGTAGTGACGGTTGCGCGTGCTGTATTCGACGTGGCTCGTCGCGATCGTCAGAATCTTCGTCTCGTCACGGCGGCCCTGCGAAGCCGATGCCTTCGCGACTTCGTCGTACGACACGAACTTGGCCCAGCCCTTGTCGGCTGCGACCTTGGTCAGCGCGGCCGTGAGCGTCGTCTTGCCGTGGTCGATGTGACCGATGGTCCCGACGTTCACGTGCGGCTTCGAACGATCGAACTTCTCCTTCGCCATGTGCTTCTCCGTTGTGAGCTACTTGCCCTGAATTCTCGCCACGACCTCGTCGCTGATCTGGCTCGGCGCCTGCTCGTAGCGATCGAAGTGCATCGAGTAGGTCGCCCGCCCCTGCGTCCGCGACCGCATGTCGGTCGCGTATCCGAACATCTCCGAGAGCGGCACGCGCGCGTTGATGATCTGCGTGCCGCCGCGCGCCTCCATCGACTGGATGTGCCCGCGCCGGCTGTTGAGGTCGCCGATGATGTCGCCCATGAACTCCTCGGGGACGACCACCTCGACCCGCATCACCGGCTCGAGCAGCACCGGCTTGGCCTTCTGCGCCGCGTCCTTGAACGCCATCGAGCCGGCAATCTTGAACGCCATTTCGTTCGAGTCCACGTCGTGGTACGACCCGTGGACGAGCTCGACCTTGACATCGTCCACCGGATACCCGGCGAGCACGCCCGTCGTCATGGCTTCCTTGATGCCTTCTTCGATCGGCTTGATGTACTCGCGCGGGATGACCCCGCCGACGATGCCGTTCTCGAACTCGAAGCCTTCGCCCGGCTGGCGCGGCGTCAGATCGATCTCGGCGTGGCCGTACTGGCCGCGCCCGCCCGTCTGCTTGATGTAACGGCCGACGCCCTCGGCGGCGCGGGTCAACGTCTCCTTGTAGGCGACCTGCGGCTTGCCCACGCTCGCCGCGACGTTGAACTCGCGGAACAGACGGTCGACGATGATCTCGAGGTGCAGCTCGCCCATGCCCGAGATGACCGTTTGCCCCGTCTCGATGTCCGACTTCACGCGGAAGGTCGGATCCTCGGCCATCAGCTTGGCGAGACCCTGTCCGAGCTTTTCCTGGTCGGCCTTCGTCTTGGGCTCGATCGCAAGCGAAATGACCGGCTCCGGGAAGTCCATCGACTCGAGGAGCACGGGCTTCTTGTCGTCCGAGATCGTGTCGCCGGTCGTGACGCTCTTGAGCCCGACCGCCGCGGCGATGTCGCCGGCGTAGACCTCCTTGATCTCCTCACGCTTGTTCGCGTGCATCTTCAGGAGGCGGCCGATGCGCTCGTGCTTGCCCTTGGTCGCGTTGTAGACCGACGAGCCGGCCGTCATCACACCCGAGTACACGCGGATGAACGTGAGCTGGCCGACGAACGGGTCGGTCATGATCTTGAACGCCAGCGCCGAGAACGGCGCCTCGTCCGAGGCCTCGCGCACCAGCACGGGCTTGTCGGCCTTCGAGGGATCGAGCCCCTCGATCGCCGGAATCTCGATCGGCGACGGCAGATAGTCCACGACCGCGTCGAGCAGCGGCTGCACGCCCTTGTTCTTGAACGCGGACCCGCAGATGACGACGACGAACGGCGCCTTCTCGTGGCGCACCGAGTTGACGACGCGCTTGCGCAGCGCCGCCTTGATCTCGGCTTCCGTGATCTCTTCGCCGCCCAGATACTTCTCGAGAATCTTGTCGTCGGCCTCGCTCACCTTCTCGATGAGCTTCTCGTGGAACTCCTTGGCCTCGGCCACGTACTCCGCCGGGATCTCCTCCACGACGTAGTCCGCGCCCAACGTCTCGTCCTTGTAGGTGATGGCCTTCATGCGGACGAGGTCGATGACGCCCTTGAAGCGATCCTCGCTGCCAATCGGCAGCTGAATGGCGACGGGATTGCCTCCCAGCTTCGTCGAGATCTGCTCGAGGGTCCGCTTGAAGTCGGCCCCGACGCGGTCCATCTTGTTGACGAAGCAGATGCGCGGCACGCGGTACTTGTCGGCCTGCCGCCACACCGTTTCCGACTGCGGCTCGACGCCCGACACCGCGTCGAACACCGCGCAGGCGCCGTCGAGGACGCGCAGCGAGCGCTCGACTTCGGCGGTGAAGTCGACGTGGCCCGGCGTGTCGATGATGTTGATGCGGACGTCGCGCCAGGTGCAGGTCGTCGCGGCCGACGTGATCGTGATGCCACGCTCCTGCTCCTGCTCCATCCAGTCCATCACCGCGGTGCCTTCGTGCACCTCGCCGATCTTGTAGGTGATGCCCGTATAGAAGAGGATGCGCTCGGTCGTCGTCGTCTTGCCGGCATCGATGTGGGCCATGATGCCGATGTTGCGACAGCGATTGAGCGGGACTTGGCGAGGCATGAAAGTGTTTCTCGGTCTTCAGTCGTCGGTCTTCAGTCGTCGGTCCCTGACTTCGGCCCGGCCATTCGGACCGTAGACCGAAGACGGCAGACCGAAGACGGCTGGGGAGGCGCGCGAAGCGCGGCTCACCAGCGATAGTGCGCGAACGCCTTGTTGGCTTCCGCCATCCGGTGCGTGTCCTCGCGCTTCTTCACCGCGCCGCCCCGGAGGTTCGCCGCGTCCAGGAACTCGTTCGCGAGCCTCTCTTCCATCGTCTTGCCATCGCCGCGCGAGCGGGCGTAGCCGACGAGCCACCGGATGCTCAGCGAGAGCCGCCGGTTCGGATTCACTTCGACCGGCACCTGATAGTTCGAGCCGCCAACGCGGCGCGACTTCACTTCGAGGCTCGGCTTGGTGTTGTCGATCGCCTTCTTGAAGACCTTCAGCGGATCGTCGCCGGTCTTCTCCTTGACGATGTCCAGGCTCTTGTACAGGATGCGCTCGGCGGTGCTGCGCTTGCCGTCCCGCATGACCGTGCTGACGAACTTGGTCACGAGCGGGCTCGCAAACAGCGGATCCGGCGGAACCTCTCGCTTGGGAATCTCTCGACGACGCGGCATTGGCTGAACTCTTGAAGTGACGAGTGACGAATGACGAGTGACGAATCCGAACGACGCGTGACCCTATTCGTCATTCGTCATTCGTCATTTTTCTTTCGGTTACTGCTTCGGGCGCTTCGCGCCGTACTTGGAGCGGCCCTGCTTGCGCCCCTGCACGCCGACGGCGTCGAGCGTGCCGCGGACGACGTGATAACGCACACCCGGAAGGTCCTTGACACGGCCGCCCCGGATGAGCACCAGCGAGTGCTCCTGCAGGTTGTGCCCGACGCCCGGGATGTAGGTCGTCACCTCGATGTGGTTGGTGAGGCGGACGCGGGCGACCTTGCGAAGCGCCGAATTCGGCTTCTTCGGGGTCTGCGTGAACACGCGGACGCACACGCCCCGCTTCTGCGGGCTATCCTGCAGCGCGGGGCTCTTCGTCTTGATGACGATCTTCTTGCGGCCCTTGCGAACCAACTGGCTGATTGTCGGCACAGGCTCTCCCAACGACACGCCGACTCCGCTGTGCCCGGCGCGTCGAACGACGCCGCCTCTGGCACCCCGGAGGTATCCCAGGCTCAACTTCCGTCCGGGCCTAGAAGCTCTCGCCACGAGAACTTGGCACCCGGAACCGAAACCCTAATTCGTGTTATCTCGCTAGCAGATTGGCTCTGCGCCCGTTCCGATCGGCCTTGCGGGCCAATGTCGACGGACGGCCAGGCGGGATGACCGTGCGGAGGCACGCAACCCGAAGCTGGCAATGAGCCGATCAGTCGGAGGCGCCCATCCGTTCTGGCCCCTCCAGGCGGGCCGTCGCCAGATAGGGTGTCCTGGCGACGACAAAACCTGACGAAGATAGCACACGCACGCCCGTTCGCACAACCTCGCGGCGCGGCGCTCACGGCGTGCCCTGAAACCGCGGATGATACCACACGGTGACCGAGTCGTCCCTTCCCGGGGCCTATCAGCTCCTCGACTTCGGCTGGACCCACGACGCGAGCGGGTTCGGTCCCGCGCCGGGCCGCCGGCTCGAATCCTGGGGCCCCGTGCGGCTGGTCCGGCCCGACCCCCGCGCCGCGGGCCGGCCCCGGCTCGGGCCCGAGGCCTGGGATTCGGCCGATGCGGAGTTCCACGGTCGCGTCGCCGCGGGGAGGTGGCGCGTGGGCCGGCCGTTCGAGCAGCCCTGGCACGTCGCGCTCGAGGGTCTCCGTTTCGAGGTCCGGTGCGCGCCCTCCATGCACACGGGCCTCTTCCCCGAGCAGGCGGCCCACTGGCGCTGGCTGCGCGACCACACCGGGGGCCGCGAGCTCGACGTCCTCAACCTCTTCGCCTACACGGGCGGCGCGTCGCTGGCCCTCGCCCGGCTCGGCCACCGCGTGACCCACGTCGATGCATCCAAACCGGTCGTCAATTGGGCCCGCCGCAATGCGGCGATCAACGATCTGACGTCGATCCGATGGATCGAGGAGGATGCCCGGGCCTTCGTGCGGCGCGAGGGCCGGCGCGGCCGCCGATACGGCGGACTGCTGCTCGATCCCCCCGCGTTCGGCCGCGGAGGTCACGGCGTCTGGCGGATCGAAACCGATCTGGACCCGATGCTCGACGACGCCCTGGCGCTCCTCGAACCCGATGCCGCGTTCGTGCTCGTCAACCTCTATGGGCTCGACGACTCGCCGGGTGACATCGCCCAGCGGGTGTCGGACCGGCTCGACGCGGCGCGCCACCCGCTGTCGCGAGAATCGATCGACGCAGGCACGCTGGACCTGGCAACACCGGATGGCCGGACCTTGCCCACGGGTGTGTACGCCAGGGTCGCTCGAGCTGTCGTCGGTCTCCGGTCCTGCGTCATCGGTCCTCCACGGCGGGGCTGACCCGACTTCGCCCTTCGCGCTTCGTCGAGGTCGCGCCGCAGCGCTTCGCGCGGAGGCGGAAGCCCCGCCCTCCTTCCGAGAACGCGACTGGCCCGCAGCCTGCAGTCCGTCGCCTGTAGCCCGTAGCCCCGACTGAAGACCGAAGACCGACAAACCGTGCTATCAAGAGCGCGATGCGCTCGCCCGACGCGACATCACGGCTCGGCTGGCTCCTTCTGCCGACAGCTCTCCTGTTCGTGGCCTGGTCGTTCATCGTCCCCATCTTCGAAGCGCCGGACGAGCCCTCTCATTGGCAGTACGCGCGTCACCTCCACGAGCACTTATCGCTGCCGACGTACGGTAAAGGGTTCGAGGAGGCGAACTCTCCCCCGCTCTATTACGCTGCCATCGCCCCGCTCGCGCGCGAGACCAACTCGCCCCCGATGGTGATCGCGGTCGATCCCGAGGGTCGGCTGGCGAGCCTGGCGCCGCCGCGCACGTTCCTGAATACCGACGCCGACTTTTCGCGCTACTGGCCGATCCGGGCGGGCCGGCTGGTGTCGGTCTTCATGTCGGTGGGCACGGTGTGGATCACGTTTCTCGCCGGTCGCGCCGCGACCGGCCTCGCATCGACCGGACTGCTGGCCGCAATGGTCGTCGCGCTGCTGCCCCAGTTCGCGTTTCGGGGCTCCCAGGTGAGCAACGACGCGCTGGTCACGCTGTTCTGCAGCGCGGTCACGCTGGGATCGGTCAAGCTCGTTCAGCACGGCTTCACCCGGGCGCGTGGCGTGTGGACCGCGGCCGCGCTCGCCGGGGCCTACCTGTCCAAGATCAGTGCGATTGCCCTCACGGCGCCGGTCGCGTGGGCCCTCGTGGTCGCGGCTCCGCCCCTGCCCTGGCGACGTCGCGCCGCCCGCCTCGCGGTCCTCGCTGTCACGCTGATGCTCGTCCTCCCGTGGAGCCTGCGCAATCAGTGGCTCTACGGCGACCCGTTCGCGAGCGGCGCGATGCGGACTGCGGTGGCGCACATCATCACGGACCGGTCGCTCTTCTCCTGGTACTTCGTGCGGACCTTCCCGATCGTCCTGGTGAAGTCGTTCGTCGGTGTCTTCGGCTGGATGAGCCTCGTCCTGCCGCTCTGGTTCTACGCATGCTTCGTCGTGTTGGGAGCGCTGGCCCTGGCCGGATTGACCCGCACGGTGGCGGTGAATCGCGAACGGCGGCCGCTGATCGTGATGCTCCTGCTCACGGTGCTGGGCGTCCTCGCGGTCGTCGTCCGCATCAACCTGTCGTTCACCCAGCCTCAGGGGCGCTACATGTTTCCGGCCCTGCCAGCCATGTCCCTCTTGTGCGCGCTGGGCCTTCAGTCGCTACCAGGTCCATTCGCTCTGGTGGCCAGACCGGCTGTCCTCGGAACTGCACTCGCCGGTCTCCACCTCTACGCGCTCTTCGGAGTCGTCACGCCCGCGTACCTATCCGGCCCTCTCGCGCGATCTCGAGGCGGGCCGACGACAGGTCCATGCGGCGCTCCTCACCGACATCGCCTTTTCACCACCGAGCGGTGAGCTCATCGTCACCGGACCGTCTCCCAGGATTGTGACGCCGGTGGACGTGGACGCCCATCGATTCGATACGTTCACGCTTCGTGTCCGCGCGAGGCTGCCGGTGGTCGATCAAACCGCATGCGTGGTGTTCGCGACGGTTCCCGCGTTCCAGGGTCCGGGGGCGCCGCTCTGCACGCCGTGGCGAGCCGACGGGACGCCGCAAACCGTGCGGCTCGATCTGTCCATGTACCCGGCCTGGCGTGGACACGTCACGCACCTCACGGTGGTGCCGTTCCAGAGCGAAGGCGCGAAGCTCGATGGCACCCGCCTGAGCCTCGAACCGTTCCTGCTCGAGCAGCGCAACAGACCGTAGATCTCAGCGCTTCACGCGCTGGTAGATGACGACCGGCTCGCGGCGGCCGCTGTCCATGGTGGCGATTGCCCGGTATTCCTGCTGAAACCACGGCTGATTCAGCACGACGCCCAGGTACTCGGGGAAGAACGCGGGATTGTGGATGATGTAGTCCGGCCTGTAATGCTGGTAGGCCCAGAGGAGATCGCGGCGCGCGACGTGCGGGGCCGCGTCGCGGTTGACGAGGCCCAGCGGATCGACGATGGGCCGCCGCGCATAGTAGCCCAGGATTCCGATCTCCACGTAGCCGACGCTCGCGCGGGGCGGCGCGTTGGCATCGATCCAACGGCCAAGGCCCGTATACGCGCGCTCCGGCGGGCTCGGATACTGCGCCGCGTTGGCGGCGCTGAACCGCGCCATCGGCACCACGATGGCAACCATCGCCACGATGCCGACGAGCGCCTCATTCCATCGAATCGCAGCAGCATCTGCTGCCATCGGGCGAGTGGTCCGGTCCAGACGGCCGACGAGCGCTGCCAGGCCTTCCGCGCCAGCGGCGGCCGCAACCGCGACGGCAACGAGCGGCGGAATCGCGTACCAGTGATAGAAGGGCAGGTGAAGCTGGCGATAGGCGAGCAGATACAGAACAGGCCACGCAAGCAGGAACCACCAGAAGCGCAGCCAAAGAAGGGCCGCGGCGCCGGCACCAGCCGAGTAAACGAACAGCGTGAAGCCGATCGAGGGACGGTAGTTGAAGTAGACGGTGCCATGCACCGTCAGGGCCTTGAACCACAGAAAGAGATCGGTCCCGAGCTCGCGCCACAGTCCGCTCAGACGCTGGGCGTTCTTCGCCGCGAGCGTCTGCGGCAGCGGCCAGCCGTAGTAGAGCCACAACGCGCCGAACCAGATGGCCAGGATCGTCCCCGCGATTGCCATCTCCCGCCAAGGCAGGCGGCGCCGCGTCCACAGCTGATGCGCGCCGACGGCCATGAGGCCCACGAGACCGTCCGGGCGCACGATCGTCGCCGCGGACGCGAGCACCACGGCCGCGATCGACCGGCCGCTCGCCTGCGCCACGATCGCCCAGACGATGAGCGCCACCTGAGGCACCATTTCTCCACCGAAGGCCTCGGTGCTCACCGGGCTCGCGACGAAGAACATCGCCGCCAGGAAGCCGCCGAGCCAATGCCCGTGCAGGCGGCCGAAGGCGAAGAGGCCCAGGCCAACCGCCGTGAGCGAGACCGTGCATACGATCGCACTCACGAACGGGATCGATTCGGGAGCGGGAATCGCGAGCAGCGCGAGCAGAAGTGCGTAACCGGGCGCGGTCGTGCCGAGAAATCGCTCGCCGGCGTTGTACACGAGTCCGTTGCCGTGCAGGACGTTGTACGCGTAGCGAAAGGTGATCCACGCATCGTCGTAGGCGATCGATGAGGCCAGCAGGCCGAGGGTGAGCGCACGTCGCAACGATGGTTGCGACGGCCGCAACGTCGCGGCCGCGAACCGGCGAGCTCATGAGGGTTTCTCGCGCCGCGGCTTCCGGAACGCGAGAATCAGCTCGCCGCGAAGGATGTAGCGGGTGGCTTCGTGCGTCCATCCCATCGAGCGTGAAGCGGTCGATCAGCTCGGCGCGCGTGTAGTGCGCGATGTGCTCGTCGGCGTAGCCGCCCGGCGCGAAGAAGCCGTACAGCTTCTCGGTCACCACCCATTCGCCGTCGCGCGTAGTCCGGCGTGCCGAGCACGAGCCGGCCGCCGGGCGCGAGCGCGCGGCACAGCTCGTCCAGAATCGGCGACTCCTTCGGCACGTGCTCGATCACCTGCGAGCACAGCACGCACGGGAACGATCTCGTCCGGGAACGGCAGCTTGAAGCCTGAGGCGTGCACCAGCGGCGCGCCGAACTGACGCGCGTAGCGCAGCTTGCGTCGCAGCACGTCGACGCCGACGCTGCCCGTGCGGCAGCGCGCCGATGATCCGGCTCGAGTCCGCAGCCGACGTCGAGCACGGCGCCCTGGTCCGGCCGATGAGCTCGGTGACGTGCCTGAAGCGCTGCGCTGCCAGTAGCGCTGCAGCGGGATGACGCTGTCGTGCGCGCGATCGTCGTAGTCGGCCGCGAGAATCGAGTTGCGCAGCTTCCACAGCGCCCAGAACGTCCGCGCGTAGTCGAGCCCGAAGCCCCAGAGTCGCCGGTAGGCGCGGCGTCGAGTCGACGCGGCTCGTACACGAACGGCACCTCGCGCACGCGCCACCCTTCGGCGTAGGCGCGCACGAGGATCTCCTGCAGCAGATCGAAGCCGTCGCGCGCGTGTTCCTCGCGATGGCGGCGGCGCGATAGAGCCGCAGCCCGCTCGACATGTCGCGCACGCGCAGGCTCAGTCCGCGGCTGAAGACGCGGTTCAACGCGCGGCTGAGGGTGTGCCGCAGCGCAGGCACACGGGCCTCGCCGCCCTCGACGAACCGCGATCCGATGGCGATGTCGGCCTCGTGTCGCGCGCTCCACAACGACGCCACCGCCGCTCCGGGCTCGCCGAGATCGGGATCGAGCGTCATGATCCACCCGACTCGACGCGCGACGCAGTCCCGAGGCGAGCACGGCGGCGAACCGATCGCTGCCGGCATCGACGACCAGCACGCCCGGGGGCAGATCCGACGCAATCGACTCCCGCTGCGAAGATGCGGTCGCGACGAGGAGCTCATACGGGACGCCGAGCCTCTCGGCGGCCGCGCGCACGCGTTCCAGATACCCGGGACGCGGCCGGTCGTCTGCCGCAAGCGGCACGACCAGCGACAGCTCCGGTGTGCGGACGGGCGCCCGGGCGGTTTCGGCTGAATCTGAGCCCACAAATGCGATCGAAGTCACCCTGAGGTCAGAGAACGATGAGGTCAGGAGTCAGGCTCGCGTGAGGTCGGGAGTCGGCCTGGATGCGAAGCCGGCTCCTGACTCCACCCGACTCCTGAGCGATTAGCCGCCGTGGTCAGCCTTTCGGCTTCGGCGGTGGTGCGAATACCGTGGCATCGACCGGTTCGTTCAAGCGGATGGACGTCGCGGTCGACGAAGCGCCGGGCTCGCCGTTGAAAGTGCTCGACATCTTGAACGGCAGCGTGACACCGCCGATGTCACGGAAATCGCTGAACGTCTCGACGATGTCGCCGGGCGCGCCGGTCGGGCCCGTCCCGCGATACGCGACCGTCAGCACGCGCCCGGTCTTGGGATCGACGCCCAGCGTGACGGTTTCGCCGCCGGTATCCGACCACGACCTGCTCGACCGGCGGTGTCGCCGGATTTGCCCGCCCCGGTTGCCGTGGCCTTGAAGCCGGCCGCGTTGCGCTGGCGCAGCAGCAAGAGCGGCGTGCGGGCCAACTCCTTCACGACACGCTCTCTCATCGACGCCGGCATCGGCTGCTCGCCCTGCGGCGTCGTCATGAACGCGGCCTCCGGCGTCACGACCATCGACATCGTGCCCATCGGCATCATCATGTCCTGCCGCATCGAACCGGGCAGGGCAATGACGAGCGTCGTCTTGATCTCCATGTCGCCCTGCGGGCCCTTCATCATCAGGCGCCCTCTTCTTTGTAGCTCGTGACGCCATCGACCTTGGCCGCGCCGCCGAAGCCGGTGACCGCCTGCTCGACGAGCGCGCGGCCCTTAATGTCAGCCTCCGGCGAAGCGGCCGGCGACGGCTTCGCCGCCGCCGGCTCGGGAATCGTGATATCGAGCTGCTTCACCGTGCCCGAGCGTCGACAGCGGCTTGTCGCGGCCCTTCTCGGGGCCGACCACCACGATGCTGACAGCCTGTCCGGATGGAGGTACTTCTTCGCCGCCGCCGCGACCTGCGCCGTCGTCACCTTCTCGATGCGGCCGCGCGATAGCGATCGAGCCAGTCGAGCGGCTGCCCGTAGTACTCGAACGTGATCTGCTGACCGAGCACCTCCGGCGGCGAATCGGAATTGAAGATGAACGAGTTGAGGATCGACGACTTGGCGAGCTCGACCTCCGCGTCCGTCGGCGGCCGCGGGCCGAGCGAGGTCCTTCGCTTCCTTGATCAGCGCCTCGACCGCCCGCCACCGTCGATCTCCGACCTTCGTGCTCATCGTCATCGGGAACGGCGCGACGCGCGTCCAGCCGCTGCCGATGCCGCCGCCGACCGAGTAGGCCAGGCCCTTTTCCGGTGCGCACGTTGGAGAACAGACGCGACGTGAAGCCGCCGCTCAGCACTTCGTTGAGCACTTCGACCGGGAAGATAGTCGGGGCTCGTGCGCAGCAGCGATCCCTGGTGGCCGACGGACGATGAACGACTGCGTCGAGTCGTCCTTCACCACCTCGAACACGCCCGGCGACGGCTCGGTCGCGGCGTCGGGCAGCTTCTCGGTGGCCGCCGGCCCTTCGGCCAGTCGCCGAAATGCCTTCGGTCACCAGCGCGCGCGCCTCGTCGACCGTGATGTCGCCGACGATGCCGAGGATGATGCGATTGGGGTGGAGGTACTTGCCGTGCCACGCGACGAGATCGTCGCGCGTGATGCCGGCGAGCGACGCGTAGGTGCGTGTCGCGCGCGAAAGGCGATTCCTCGCCGTAGATCACCTGCTGGAACTCGCGGAGCAGGATGCCGCCCGGGTTGTCGTTCTGGCGCGCGATGCCGGCCTGCGCGCCGGTCATCGCGACCTTGACAGCCGATCGGCGTCGAACGCCGGCCGGCGCAGCACGTCGGCGAACACCTTCATCACCGCCGGCACGTCGGCTTTGAGCGCGCTCATCGACGCCGAGCCGGAGTCGGCGCCGATGCCCGTCTCGATCGACGCGGCCCGCCCTTCGAGGAACTCGTCGAGCTCGTCGGGCTTCATCGTCGTCGTGCCGCCGGTCGCGCATCACCTGCGCCGGCGAGCGAGGCCGAGCCCGGCCTTGTCCGCGGGATCGAGCAGCGACCCGGTCGCGGATGCGCGCGACGACGTTGACGAGCGGCAGCTCGTGGTCCTCCATCACCATGCACCACCATGCCGTTGGGAGCACGAAGCGCGTCGGCTTCGGGACGGTGAAAGCCGGCAGCCGCGGATATTTCAGCTCCGACGGCTTGGCCACCTGCGCCGAGGCGGGCGGGCGCAGCAAGTGCAACGAGCGAGCGCAGCTGACAGCAGAGCGCATAGGCGTGATCGGTCGGCTTCGGCCGTCGCGGCTGAACGCGCGATCGGTCGGACAGTCGGTCTTCGCGTCTTCGGCTGCGCGCTCCGGGGCTCGAGGCCGGGCTTCTGCGCGGGAGCCGCCGACTGCGTCTCGATGCGTGCCGACCGTGCGGTTCGATTCGACGAACAGGTCGTTCCGGCCACGCGGCGGATGTCGGCCTTGGTCACCTTGTCCATGCGATCGACGTAGCGGAACAGCTCGCGCCAGTCGCCGAACAGCGTGTGATAGGCGACGAGCTGCTCGGCGAGGCCGGTGTTGCTGTTCAGCGACCGAATCAGATCGGCTTTCGCGCGCGTCTTGAAGCGCGTGCAGCTCCTCGTCGGTGACGTCCTCGTTCTTGAGCTTCGTCGAGCTCGGGCGCATCGCGTCGCGCACGGCGTCGTTGGTCACGCCGCGCGCCGGCACGGCCGAGCGACCATCCAGAGGTTGCGGATACTTGACGCCGGGGAACCCGGCGCCGCCCTGCACCGCGACGGCGAGCTTCTTGTCGCGCACGAGCAGCCGATAGAGGCGCGACGTGCGGCCGCGCGTCAGGATGTCGCCGATCGCGTCGTAGGCGGGCTCGTCGGCGTGGGTCGCCGGCCGGCTTGTGATAACCCTCGACGTAGAACGGCTGCGACGGGATCGCGCAGCGTGAGCACGGTCTCGGCAATCTGCGGCGGCTCGATCGGTGCGCAGCGGCTCGGGCTTCGGACGCGCCGGAATGCGCCCGAAGTACTTCTCGAGGATCGGAATGATCTCCTGCGCCTTGATCGCCGCCGACGATCGCGGTCACCAGGTTGGACGGGCCGTAGTACTGTCGAAGAACTGCGCGCGCGTCGGTCATCGTGTAGCGCTGCGAGATCGCTGCGATAGCCGACCGGCGGGCTTGCCGTACGGGTGCGCGGTGAACGCGCCGCGACGAACTTCTCGAACAGCCGGCCGGTCGGCTGGCTCTCGGTCCGCATGCGGCGCTCTTCGATGACGACGTCGCGCTCCTTGTAGAACTCGCGGAACACCGGCCGCGAGAAGCGCTCCGATTCGAGATAGGCGAACAGCTCGAACTTGTTGGACGGCAGCGCGTAGTAGTAGACCGTGCGGTCGGAGCTGGTGCCGGCGTTCAAGCCGACGCCGCCCTCGCGCGCGATCAGCTCGTCGAACTCGTTCGGCTTGACGTACTGCTGCGCGGCGGCTTGCTTCTCCTCGAACGGCCTTCGTGCAGCTTCTCGAGCTTCGGCCTTGTCGGGCTTGCGGCGCATCGCGCGCGCGCTGCGCAGTGCCTGATAGGCCTTCTCCATCGCCTCGAGCGCCGGCCTTCTCCTTCGCGTAGTCGCTCGTGCCGACGACCGGTCGTGCCCTTGAACGCCATGTGCTCGAACATGTGCGCCATGCCGGTCTGCCCCTTCGGATCCTGCGCGGCGCCGACGTCGGCCTGCGTGGCGAACGAGAACACGGGCGCGACCGGGCCGTTCGACAGATGATGAACGTCCAGCCGTTCTTGCAGGACGTGCACGGTGGTGCGCTGCCTCGAACGACGCCAGGTCCTGCGCCGACGCCGCGGGAACCGCGGCTGTGGCGAGCAGCGCGCGATGAGGCGCGCGATGAGTCGGTTCGAAACATATTTGCCTTGACGGCGGGGACTGAAGCCTCGCCTCAGGTGGGGGCCGGAGTCATGCCTGACCGCTGTGACGGCTCCGGACGCAGCTCGCACGTCATTTCGGACCGCGCGTGACCTTGAGGCCGGCTCTTGCTCGAGCAATGCGACGATGCCGGTATCGCCGGCGTAGTGGGCCGCGCCGACGGCGAAGAACTAGCGCGTCCCGGGCTTCTCGGTCAGTTTCGCGCGAATGCGCGTCGCCATCACCCGATTGCGGGCGTCGAGCGCGACGGCCGTGAAGCGCTTCGTCAGCTCGCGATCGCTCTCCATCGCGTCGTTCATGGCGCGGACGAGCGCATCGAGATCGCCGGTGAGATAGGTGTCGATGAGCTCCTCGCGTCTGCGACGGCCGCTTGCCGCGCGCTTCGTCCATCGATTCGAGCGTCAGCTCGAGCATCCGCTTCTGCTCGGCCACCGAGAACGCGTCGAAGACCGCGAGCTGCTCGTCGATGGTTTCGAGCGCGTCCACTTTCTTGCCGGCCTTCCGCGCGCTTTCACCAGAGCATGGCATGTCGAGCGGCTTGCGGCCGGCCATCGATGTCGGGCAGGAACTCGAGCAGACTGAGCTGCGTCATCGCCGCCCAGGGCTTCATGCGCGCCAGCAGCTTCGCCATCAGCATCGACGCGGTGCCCGGCGGCGCTCCTTCCCCAGCGTCTGCTCGACGGCGCGATCGAGTCGTGCGGTCGAACAGCGGACCGCCGATGATTTCGCCGAGCTTCTGATCGCCGGGCAACATCACCTTCCCCATGATGCTCATCTGCAGTCGCGGCATCCATGGGAATCTCCGTGTAGACGACGCCCGCCTCGTCGAACGCCTGCTGCACCGCGGCCGGGATAGCCAGGACGCGCTCATCCGGCACGTGAATCGTGCCGAAGAGATAGGCAGGCGTGGCCGACTCGATCCGCCAGAGGAGGGGGACCGTCGCGGGCGCTGACGTTGTGGCGGGCGCGGCGGGCGCGGGCGCCTGCGCGAGCCCGGTGGCCGCGGCGACGGCGCACCCGACGGTGACCATCGCGGCGTACAAGCGCGGTCCGCGCGGAACGGCCCATCGGCCGGTGCCTTCGAGCCTCGAGAGATGTCGGGTCGGTTCGGGTCATGAGCTCGGACCAATCGGACCGGATCCGAGCCGCGGATCGGTCCCGAAGCGATGGGCCGGGGTTGACGGCCGTGACGATCCTACACCGGCGCTGCGCGCCGGCCGCGGGCCGCGAAGCGGTGGGTATAATCCGGCAGATACGGCCTGCCGCCGGGCAGGCAAGCCGGCATCGCAGGTTGCCCGATCGGTAGGGCACGGCACGCCGTGCCCTCGCTCGGCGTCCTTGTCAGGGCACGGCAGCCGCGCCTCGCCGGAGATCGCGGCGGCCGAGCCGTCACCAGTATGGACTCCCCGCATCCCGGATCGGCCGGTACGAGATCCGAGAGCTTCTGGCCCACGGCGGGATGGGAGTGCTCTACCTCGCTTTCGACCCGGCGACCGACCGGCACGTGGCACTCAAAGTGCTGCGCCTGGACAGCGCCGATCACCGGGATCGGCTGATCAAGGAAGCCCGGCTGGCGGCCCGCCTGCAGCACCCGAACATCGTCACGGTGTTCGACGTCGGGACGCACGAGGGCCATCCGTTCATCGCGATGGAGTTCATCCCGGGTGAAACGCTGGCGCACATCGTGGCGCGCAAGGCCCCCATCTCGCTGGCGCGCCGGGTGCAGCTGATGGAACAGGTGTGCGTGGGCCTGAGTTATGCCCACCGGCACGGAATCGTTCACTGCGACGTCAAGCCGGCCAACCTGATGGTCAGCCGCGACTCGGGGATCCTCAAAGTGCTCGACTTCGGTGTCGCCGGCCGCATCGAGACCACCGGCCTGCAGCACGCCGGCATGCTCATGGGCACGCCCAACTACATGTCGCCGGAACAGGTGGTCGGTCAGCCCGCCGATCAGCGCAGCGACGTCTTTTCGGTCGGTCTGGTCCTGTACGAGCTGGTCTCGTACCGCCAGGCGTTCCGGGGCGACACCCAGGAGGCCGTGCTCCTGAAGGTTCTGAACGAGACACCCGAGCCACTCAGCTCGTTCGTCCCGGGACTCGATCAGTCGCTCCAGGCGATCGTCAGCCGCGCGACGCAGAAGGCTGCGGATGCGCGCTATGCGGATCTCGAGGCCATGCGATCGGACCTCTCCCGCGTGGTGCAACGGCTGCTCGTCGCCGAATCCGCGCTCGCGGATCCGGATCGCGGCACGCCGGCGGCCCGTGGGCGCGGGCGCGCGCGCGATACGCGCCGGCCGGGAGGACGATCACCGGCCCCGCCGCCTGCACCGCCCGTCCGGCCACGCCCGAACGAACCCTCGATCGACGAGGCGCTCGCCGCCGCGGAGCGCGACGCGTACGAAGGCCGCTATCCAGCGGCCATCAGGCGACTGGAAGCGCTCGAGACCAGGAGCCCCGACGTCGAAGCCGCGCTGGCGCGCTACCGGCTCGATCAGGCCCGGCCGGCTGCGCCCCCTCCCCAGCTCGACGCCCAGGCGCCGCAAAGCTTCGCCGAGCTCGTCCGCTCACACGTCGTCGACGTGCGGACGGCCGTGCGCGACGGGCGCTGGGCTGACGTGCGCACGCTGCTGCAGGCGCTGGAGCGCGAGCTGCCGCCCTCGGCAACGCCGGGCAGTACTTCTCCTCGCGATCTACCGGCCGTAGAGATTTCGCGAGAGGATGAGGTCAACCGATACTTGAGGCAGGCGCAACAACGACTGGAGGCCGGCGACCGTGAAGGCGCCGGAGCTCTCATCGCTTCCGTTCTCAACCTGACACTCGGCCAATGAGCCTCCCGGTCGCCATCGGTCGCTACCAGATCCGGGAGCGGCTCGGCCAGGGCGGCATGGGCGTGCTCTATCCTCGCGCTCGATCCGGCCATCGATCGGCTCGTCGCGCTCAAGCTCCTGCGCGTCAACAACCCCGAGGTTCGCGAGCGCTTCGATGCGCGAGGCGCGGCTCGCCGCCCGCCTGCAGCACCCGAACATCGTCACCGTCTACGACGTCGGCGAGCACGAAGGCCAGCCCTTCATCGCGATGGAGTACATCCCGGGCGACACGCTGGCCGAGGACTTCATCCGCCGCCGCGACCCTGCTCGTCTGCGCCGCAAGCTCGAGATCATGATCGACGTGTGCGCCGGCCTCGCCTACGCGCACAAGCACGGCATCGTCCATCGCGACGTGAAGCCGGCGAATCTCATCGTCAGCCGCGACTCGCGGATCGTGAAGATCCTCGACTTCGGCATCGCCGCGCGGCGCCGAATCGAGCCTGACGCAGGTCGGCATGGTGATCGGCACGCCGAACTACATGTCGCCCGAGCAGGTGCGCGGCGAGCTGGTCGATCACCGCAGCGACATCTTCGCGGTGGGGCTCGTGCTCTACGAGCTGCTGGCGTACCGCCAGGCGTTCGAGGCGGATACGCAGACGGCGGTTCTGCTGAAGATTCTCAACGAGGCGCCGCCGACGCTGCTGTCGCTCGACCCGGGACTCGATCCGGCGGTCGCCGAGATCGTCGAGCGCGCGCTGGCCAAGAACGCGGCGGAACGCCCGCCGGATCTCGGCTCGCTGCGGGCGGAGCTCACCCGATTGCTCTATCGCCTCGAGAGCGTCGGTCCCGACGAGCGGACGATGATCGTGCCGCGGCCGATGCCGCGGACCGGTCTCGGGGGTGTGACTGGAACGAACCGGCCGCCCTCGCCCGCGCCCGTCGACTCGGCTGAACCTTCCCGCGCCGCGGCCGACCTCCTCGGCCAGGCACGGCTCAAGCTGGAATCGGGGGCCGTCACCGAAGCCAACGCGCTGTTGCGGGAGGCCGTGAAGCTCGACCCCCACGCAGCCGGCGCGCCGGCTATCCGTCAATCGATCGAGCGCGCGCTGGCCGATCGTGAGCGCAATCAGGATCGCGGGCGCCGCATTGCAGCCGCGCTGGCGCAGGCGCGCCAGTCGTTGGACTCGGGTGCGCTCGATTCCGCGGTGCGAGCCGTCGGTGAGGCGTTGAGTCTCGCGCCGGACGATCCATCGGCGCTGGCGCTGCGCGACGAGATCCGGCGCCGGAAGCCGCGCGGCGCGACACCTCCGCCGGTCCCGTCCGAGTCCGTCGGCCCTCCGCCCATCCCGCCAGCACCGTCGTATACGCCGCCGCCTCCACCACCGCCAACGCCGCTCCCCGTCGCACTCGAAGAGCCCACTGGGCGAGCCGCGCCGCCACGCCTAGGCGGGTTTGCCGCGACGAGGCGGGTGCCGCTCGTATTCCTGGGCGCGGCTGCCGTCGCGCTGATCGTGATCGGGATCGTCGCAGTCCTGGCGTGGCGCCAGTTTTCGAACCGGTCATCCGTGCAACCGCCGGCGCAGCAGACGACGTCGCCACGTCCGGCTCCTCAGACACCGTCTCAAACCCCGCCTGCCGCCGCGCCTACGGCGGGCGCCAGACCGTCGTCCGAACCGGCGTCCCCGACTCCGGCCGCGCCGGAGCCAGACCCGGACGCGCTGATCACGGCGCGGCTCGCGGAGGCGGTCAAGTTGTTCGACCAGAACATGACGATCGCGGCGCTCGACGATCTCTCCGAATTGTTGGACGAGTCGCCGCAGCGCGAGGACCTGCTCGCGACCGCCGATCGCTGGGCGCGCGCGCTGCAGGAGCACGCTCAGAGCGCCCGCGAGGCGGTGCCGAAGCCCGCGCGTGGTCCCTGGCCGCCGCCGATGCGCGCGGCGAATCAGATGCTGCGGACGGCCGAGCTTCAATTGCAGAACGGCGAGGCGCTCGCGGCCGCCCGCTCGTTCGAAAAGGCGCATGCCGAGTGGGCCCGGCTCGGACAGGTGGCGGAACGGCGCAACGCCCGCGCTCGACGCGCCGAGGCCCAACGGGAAGAAGCGGCTCGTCCCGAGCCTCGGCTTCAGCCACGCGGCGAGCCGGCACCGGCGGCGAGCCAGGGATCGGATCGGACTCGATCGGAGCCGTCCGCGCCGCCGCCGGCGCCGCCGCCGAGTCCCGCGACCGCGCCGGCGCCGGACGAGGATCAGGTCCGCGCGGCGATCAACCGGACGCTTGCCGCGTTCGAGCGCGCCTACGAAAGCCGAAGCGCGGAATCGCTGCGTCCGATCTGGCCGTCACTCTCGAGCGGCGCGCTGCAGTCCTACCAGGCGCAGTTCTCACGCGTGCTGTTCCAGCAGTGGACCTTCAACTCCCGCGACATTCGCGTGGGACCGAACGGGAACCGCGCCGTCGCGCAGTGTTCGGTCACCGTCTCGGTGCTGGAGCCTGGGTCTCGCGACACACGCGTCGAGCAGCGGACCGTTCTGTTCGAGTTCCAGCGCCTCGGACCCCTCTGGGTCATCGCCAGCGTGTCGGGAGTCTGACCTCGTCGGCGGGCTGAAGCCCCGCCCTCCTCAGGCTACGGGGGAACGCATCACCAGGAGGCCTCGCCGGAGCTCCACCCGGAGGCGGACGCCAAGTCCCGCCGTTACTGAATCCTGGTGGCCAGCAGATTCGAGCCCGCCGCCCAGATCACGCCGCCGGCGTTCCAATACATCGCGCGTTCGACCACGATTTGCGCCGGCGGGGTTCCCAGGCTCTCGACCACCGTGCTGAACCGGGTTCCGGGGACGAGCCCGAACTCCAGACCGACCGGGACGTTGAACCGGCTGTTCGCCGCCACTGTGTACTCCCGCACCAGCGGCACACCGGTCTCGAGCAGCACGCTCACGCGAAGGTGCGCTTCGGCAGCGGACGTATTGGCGATCAGGATGTAGGTCTGCGTCCCATCGACCGCAAGTCCCTCTTCGCCGTCGGCGACCGCCCACTTGGTGCCGGTCACCGTCGAACCCGCCGAGTTGTGCGCCTCGTACCAATTCTGGCCGTGAGGCCACCACATCGCGCGCTCGACGATGATCCCGGGCATGCCGGCGCCCGGGTTCGTGACACGCACCTTCACGGAAACAGCGGTGTCGGCGAGCAGCGCATCTTCGTTGGCAACGTACACGGTCTGCCGGCTCTCCGCCGGAATCGTGTAGTTCTTCACGACCGTCGCACCGCTCGGGAGGAGGTAGGTCGCTTCCACGGCGGCAGCTGTCGTGTTCGGGTTCGCAAACAGCAGGAACAGATCGAAGAAGCTGCCGGTCGCGCCCTCTGCGAAGAACCACTGCGTAGAAAGGGCCGTCACCCCCGCGCTGTCGTGGCCCGCGGCGAACACGCCCGCCGCCGACGAATACATGGCTCGCTCGACGATGATCGGGACGTTGTTCGTGCTCTCGATGACCGCCGAGAGGTCGGTCTCCGCCAGCTCGGGGATTTCGTCGACCGGTAGCGTGAACCGGCTGTTCGCCGGCACGGTGTAAAGGCGTTCGACGGGCGCGCCAAACGGCCGCAGGAACCGGATGCGCACGTTCGCCGCCAACGTCAGGCTCGGGTTCTGAATCAGATAGAACAGGCTGAAGAAGCCGTGCGTCGCGCCTTCGGCCAGATACCACCGGAGCGCGGGAGCCGGCACGCTCGACTCCGCGTGCGCGCCGCCCCTCGTGTCCCGATCCCACCGCATCGTCCGATCGACGACGACTTCCGCATCCGACTCGACGACCGCGGACAGGTTCGCGGATTCCAGTCCCGCGAGCTGCTCCACGTCGATGGTGCGCCGCGTATTGCCTGGAATTGTGAGCAACCAAGGCACCGTCTGGTTCGTGCCCGTCAGGAAGCGCAGGAGCACTCGGGCTGGTGCCGAATTGGGGTTCGCCAGAGCAATCCGCGTGGTGAAGAAGCTTCCCGTCGCACCCTCCGCGAGGAAGCGGGTGAAGAGGCTGCGCGGATGGGTGCCGTCCGTGCACTCCTGCGCGTTCGTCCGGCCGTCGCCGTCGGCATCGAGCGCGGCGTCGGTCGAGTCGAGCGATGAGAGGCCGTACTGCTCTTCCCACGCGTCGGGAACGGTGTCCGAGTCCCCCGTGTCAGCGCCCACACAGCTCAGGATCGCCGGTAGAGACGCCAGATACCGGAACTGCACGTTCTGGGGAACTCCGCCGACGACGATCGTAGCCGGGCCTTCCGGGCCCGGCGGCGTCACGACGAGGAGGTCGGTGTTGCTGAGCACCTGCACGTCGGTCGCGGGTACGCCGCCGATCGTCACGACCATCCCGCGAGCGAACTGCGCC
Organism: Vicinamibacterales bacterium; assembly: GCA_963840865.1. Lineage (GTDB taxonomy): Bacteria > Acidobacteriota > Vicinamibacteria > Vicinamibacterales > Vicinamibacteraceae > CAWJAP01. The sequence continues at coordinate 104,221 of CAWJAP010000006.1, read as the reverse complement.
CCGCGAATCGTCACGGGCGTGCCGCCGGTGGCCGCTCCGCTCGTGGGCAGGAGCGTCGCGATCGAGGGCGCCGCCGATGGAGCCGGGATGACGTAGGTGTAGGGCGAGTCGGACGTCGTCAGGGCGCCGTCGCCGTTTGTCAGCACAATCGGAACCGGACCTGCGACCACGGCGGCCGGCGCGCGCACCGTGACCGACGTCTCGGTCGCGGCGTCCACCTGGGCCGCGTTCGGTCCGAACCGCACGCTCGGCGAGCTGAACCCCGTTCCGGAGAGCGTCAAGACCGTGCCTCCGGAGGGCAGCCCGTTGCCTGGGGTGAAGGACGTGATTCGCGGCGACGAGAGGCCGGCCTGATAGATATAGGTCAGGACGTTCGTCGCCTGCCCGCCGCTCTGGACCTGCACGGAAACGGCACCCGTTCCCGCCGGCGCGGTGACGCGCAACAACGCACTGTTCACGAAGCGCACATTTGCCGGAGCCAGCGGCACGCCGTTCCACCGGACCGTCGCGTTGGCCAGGAAGTGGGCTCCTTGCACATCGACGACGTTGCCGCCCGTCGTCGGTCCTTGAGCCGGGCCAAGGGCGGAGAGATATGGCGCGGCAGCCTCTGGCGGCGGCGCCGGCGGCCCTTCGACGGCAACGGAGGGCGCGGCCCCGCCGCTCCCCGGACGCGGCTGAACGGTGGCGCCGGTCTGCGATCCGTCGCCGCTGACGGCCGGATCCTGGATGTCGTCCGCGGGCGGCGGCGGCTGCACGACAGGAGCGGCCGGAATCGGCTCGGTCGGAAGCGGAATCGTGCCCGTCGTCGATTTCCCGTCGTTGGCGCCCGCGAAGATCGATGCGGACGTCGCACCCCCGACCGGAGGCGCGTTCAGGCCTGACGTGAGGAACACTAGAAGCAACCCGTTCGCGCTCAGCACGGGCTGGAAGCTGGGAGCGATAAACTGCGCCCCATTCGGGCCCTGGCTCAAGCGGACGGTCGTGCCATTGCTCGCGTCGTGCAGGAAGATGTCGCTCTCGTTGTTCGTGTCGTTCGCCACCAGGTTGTTGGCGGTCGAGCCGAACGCAATCCAGCGCCCTTCCTGGGTGATCGACGGGTCGCTGCTATGGCCGCCGAGGGCCTGCGCGGCGCCGGTCGCGACGCTCACGCGTCGGGTTTCGATGGCGCCCGCTTCGTCCATGATGCCGTCGCCGTCCACGTCGCGATCGTGCAGGAACACGTCGCGAAACCCGTTGGTGTCGTCGGCCACCAGGTTCGTCGCGCCGGACTCGTAGGCCACGTAGCGTCCATTCAACGCGATCACGGGATTGAGGCTCAGTCCGCCGACCGCTTCCACACCGCCCGTGGACACGTTGATGCGCCTGGTCTGGCCGCTGAGACGATCGTGCACGCAGATGTCCGCCAGCCGGTTGGTATCCGACCCGACGAGGTTGTCGGTGTAGGTCTCGAACGCGACCCACTGGCCGTTTCCACTGATCGACGGACTGCCACTGCCGCCGTGCAGGCCCTGGCCGCCGGCCGACGTGATGCTGATCCGCCTGGTCGAGATGGCTTCCCGCTCGTCGAAGATCCCGTCCTGATCGGCGTCTCGATCGTGCAGGAATACGTCCTGCAGGCCGTTGCTGTCTTCGGGTACGAGGTTGAAGGCACGCGATTCGAACGCGACGAAGCGCCCCGACGCACTGATCGCAGGCCGTCCGCTCTCGCCACCCATGGCCTGTGTCCCCGCGCTCGACACGCTCACGCGCCGCAGCGTGTCGTCGACCTTGTCGTAGACGTAGATGTCGGAGATGCCGTTGGTGTCGTCTTCGACGAGCGCCACGCTCGACTCGAATGCGGTGTACCGGCCGTCGAAGCTCAGCGCCGATCGCCTGGCACCCGCGAGTAATTTCGCTGCCGGCAGCACGTACTGGAACGTGCTGGTGGTGCTGCCGCTGCTGTTCGAGATCACGAGCGGCACCTGACCCGCGTTGCCCGGCGGCGAGATTATGCCCAGCCGAGTCGCGCTCAGCGAGACGACCGCTGCCGCGCGGCCGCCGACCGTCACAGAGGTGCCAGCGAGGAAGTTCGTGCCCGTGACGACAACCGGGGTGCCGCCGGTGGTCGAGCCGCTCCTGGGCGTCATGGTCGTGATCGTCAGCGTCGGATTGACGCTACCGTTGCGCACCTCGAAGACGTAGCGTCCGTTCGCGACGCTGTTCAATCGGTTGTGGACCAGTCCCGCCGGATTCGAGTCGAGCAGCGCCCCGTTCACGCCCGACCCGGTCTGCTCGTAGGAGACGCCCTGCCCGCTCGAATAGCCGACGCGGGCCGAGAAGCCCCCGAGGCCGTTCGCGTCGCTGCCGCTCGCGCCGCCGGTCTCCCATTGAATCTGGCCGTAGTTGAACCAGAAGTCGAAGTTGCCCGCGCCGGTATCCGACCGATCAATCAGGATCAGCTGAAAGCTGTTCCGGCTCGTATGCGTCGGGCTGGCGCTGAAATAGTCGACGTTCAGCCAGTTGACGCCGAAAGCGGGCCGGCCGTTGACGGTGCCCGGCCCGTAGGTGACCGTCCCGCTAGTCGTGCAAGGCACCGGCGAGCAACGGGTGTCCACGTCCGCGAAGAACGGGGCGATGATCCGCAGGTTGGTGGAATTCAGAATGAACGGCGTGAAGGTCCCCAGCGACTGATCGAACGTGACGTTGCCGTTGTTGTTCACGAACAACGTCGACGCCGCCGAACCGAAGAAGTTGATGGTGAAGCCGAGGGCCACCTGCCCGGTCGACCCATCGTCGGTCCCGGGAAGCGAGTTGGCGTTGAATCCGGGAACGATCGGCCCCTGCGCCAGCGCAGACGCCGGCAACAGGCCGACGATGGATGCCACCGTGAAACACAGGTGCAAGAGCGCCGCGCGACGCGACGATCCTGCCATCGATTTCGAGCACATAGTGGCCATGCATCTCCTACCCTCGTCGACCAACGACGACACCACGACAACCCGGGGCGATTCCAACGCTGCGAAGTTTCGGAATTGCGACTGGTGAGACCTGCAAGAAATGCGACTCTTCTGTTCAGTCGCAAATCGGCGGAAAAAGAGCCCGCCGGGCATGCGTCCGCACCGCTCGTCTGCCACGAGGCAAACTTCGGTCTGCCGCGTGGACACCTCAGCGCCGTGCGGCCGTTGCCAGTCGGCGGGGCTGAAGCCCCGTCCTCCTGTTGTGGGTGATCACTGAATCTTGGTGGCCAGCAGATTCGAGCCCGCCGCCCAGATCACGCCGCCGGCGTTCCAATACATCGCGCGTTCGACCACGATTTGGGCTGGAACGGCGCCCAGACTCTCGACCACGGCCCCGAATCGCGTGCCGGCCGGGAGCGAGAAATCCGGGCCGACCAGCACGTTGAACCGGCTGTTGCCCGCCACCGTGTACTCGCGGATGAGCGGCGCGCCGCTCTCGAGCAGCACGGTCACGCGCAGATGCGCCGTCGCGGCCGACGTGTTCGCGACCAGAAGATAGGTCTGCGTCGCCTCTTCGCCGGCGCCGTGCTCGCCGTCGGCGACGACCCACTTCGTTCCGGTGACGATCGATCCGGCCGAGTTGTGCGCTTCGTGCCACGGCTGGCCGTGCGGCCACCACATCGCACGCTCGGCGATGATTGGCACCCCGTTCAGCGACTGGATCGTGGCCGACACGGCGGCATCGGCCAGCCTGGGATCCTCGTTCGCGACATAGACGGTGCGCCGGCTGTTGGCGGGCACGCTGTAGGTCTTTTCGACCGTCGTCCCGTCCGTGAGCAGGTAGATCGCCCTGACCTGCGCGTCGGTCGCATTCGGATTCGCGAAGAGGAGGTACAGGTCGAAGAACGATCCGGTCGCGCCTTCCGCGAAGAACCACTGAGACGACAGTGTCGTCACGCCGGCGCTGTCGTGGCCGGCGGCGAACACGCCCGCGGCCGACGAATACATCGCGCGCTCGACGATGACCGGAATGCCGTTGACGCTCTCGATGACCGCCGACACGTCGGTCGCGTCGAGCCCCTCCACGGCGTCGACGGGCAGCGTGAAGCGGCTGTTGGGCGCGACCGTGTAGAAGCGCTCCATCGGCGCTCCGGCCGGGAGCAGGAACCGGATGCGCACGCTCGCCGCCGAGGTCAGGTTCGGGTTCTGGATCAGATAGAACAGGGTGAAATCGCCGTGCGTCGCGCCTTCGGCCAGATACCATCGCAGCGCCGGCGCCGGAACGCTGGCCTCCGCGTGGGCGCCTCCGCGGGTCGACCGGTCCCACCGCATCGTTCGATCGATGACGACCTCGGCGTCCGACTCGATGACGGTCGAGATGTTCGCCGACTCGAGCCCGGCGAGCGTCTCGAGGTCGAGGGTGCGGCGGGTGCCGGCCGGCACGATGACCACCTGCGGGACGGTCGCCCCCGCCTGCGTGAGGAAGCGGAACAGCACGCGAGCGGGCATGATGCCCGGGTTGACGAGCGCGACGCGCGTCGAGAAGAAGCTGCCGGTCGCACCCTCGGCCAGATACCGCGTGTAGAGGCCCCGCGGGTGCGTGCCGTTCTGGCATTCCTGCAGGTTGCTGCGGCCGTCGCCGTCCCAGTCGAGCGCCGCGTCGCTCGCATCGGCCGACGAGAGTCCGAACTGGTTCTCCCAGTCGTCGGGGACGCCGTCGCCATCCTGATCGTCGCCGACGCAGGCGGTCACCGACTGAAGAATCGGCCTGTATGCGAACGGCGCGGTCGTCGAGAGCGATCCCGGCAGTGTGACGCTGATGGTCGTGGCGCCGACCGCTCCGGCAGGCGTCGTCGCCATGAGCGCCGAGCTGCTCAGGAACTGCACCTGTGTCGCAGCCACGCCTCCAATCAGGACCGTCACGTCGGGCGTGAACTGGCTGCCCAGGATAGTGAGGGTCGTGCCACCAGTCATCGGCGCGTTGTCCGGCTGTACCGCCGTGATGGTCGGCGCGCCGCCCGATACCGGCGTGTAGCTGTAAGGGCCGTCGGACACGGCGATGCCGCCGTCCGGGTTGGTGACAACGACCGGCACGGGGCCCGTCAGGACCGTTTCCGGTGTGGTCACCGTGATCGACGTCGCCGTCGGAGTGCCGGTGACGGTCGCGGCGAACGGTCCGAAGCGCACCGACGGCGCGTCGAACCCGCTACCCCGGATCTCCACTGACTGCTGGCCGGTGACGGGACCGCTGGCTGGCGTGACCGACGTGATGACCGGCGTGGACTGCGCCGGCAGGTACATGTAGGTGACGACGTTGCTCGAGAGCGTCCCGGCTCGGACCTGCACGTCGACCGGCTGCGCCGCGGCGACCGAAGGCGCCTGGACGCGCAGGAGCGAACCGTTGCCGCCCGCGAGCGGGACGAGCGTCTGCCCGCTCCAGCGGACGCTGCTCCCGGCCGCGAAGTGCGCACCCTGCACTTCGACGATCTGCCCTCCGCCGATGGGCCCGGAAGCGGGTCCGAGCCCGCTGATGAACGGCGGCTCGTCCGGGGCCTCGGGCACGCCGTCGGTCTCGATCGAGGGCACGCTGCCGCCCGAACCCGGCGCCGGGACGATGGTCGCTCCCGTCTCCGACCCGTCACCGCTCACATTCGGATCCTCGACGTTCTCGTCCGGCGGAGGCGGTTGTGACAGATGGCGGGGGCGGCTCGGGATTGGTTGGCGACGGGATGATCCCCGTCGTCGATTTGCCATCGTCGGCGCGGTCGTCGATGGACGTGACGCCCGCCGTGATCGTTCCGGCCGGCGGCGGCGCATTGAGCCCCGAGGTCACGAACACCAACACGGCCCCGTTGGCGCTGATGCGCGGCGTGCGGCTGGGACCGGGGAGCTCGCTTCCGTTCGGGCCGACGCTCAGGCGCCTGGTCGTCCCGTTCAGGCGATCGCGGAGAAAGATGTCGCTCTCGCCGTTCTGATCGTTCGCGACGAGGTTCGCGGCTGTGGAAGCGAAGACGACGAAGCGGCCTTCCTGGGTGATCGAGGCATGCGTGCTGTCACCGCCCACGGCTTCCTGCTCGCTCGACGAAACGCTCACGCGCTCGGTCGCGACGAAGCCGGGCTCGTCCATGACGCCGTCGCCGTCCGTGTCTCGATCGTGGACGAAGACGTCGCGGCGGCCGTTGCCGTCGGCGGTCACGAGGTTGGCCGCCAGCGAATCGAAGGCCACGTAGCGGCCGTCGAGGCTGATGACTGGGCGTGCGCTGGCGCCGCCGATGGCCTGCGTCCCGTTCGAGTGGATGTTCAGGCGCTTGGTCATGCCGAGAAGACGGTCGTGGACGCAGATGTCCACCAGGCCGTTCGTGTCGCCGCCCACGAGGTTGGTGGCGGCTGACTCGAACGTCACCCACCGCCCGTTGCCGCTGATCGACGGGCTGCGGCTGAACCCCTGCAGGCCCTCGGCGCCCGCGGTGTTGACGCTGACGCGCACGGTCCGGATCGCGCCGGGCTCGTCGAAGACGCCGTCGTTGTCGCTGTCGCGGTCGTGCAGGAAGACATCGAGCAGGGCGTTGCCGTCGGAGGCGACCAGATTCGTGGCGCGCGACTCGAACGCGACGAAGCGTCCGGTGGCACTGATCGCAGCGCTCTGGCTCTCGCCGCCGAGCGCCTGCGCGCCCGCGCTCGACACGCTCACGCGGCGGAGCGTCCCGGCGACCTTGTCGAACACATAGACGTCGGAGACGCCGTTGGTGTCGTCGGCAACGAGCGCGACGACTGATTCGAAGGCCATGTAGCGGCCGTCGAAGGTGAACGACGGGCGTCGAGCGCCGGCAAGGCGCCTGGCATCCGGCACGACGTAGGTGAAGGAAGCCGCCCCGCTCGCTGACGCGGTGGCCACGACGATCTGGGTGGCGCCGGGCGACCCGCGCGGTGTCACGAACGACAGCTCGGTCGCCGAGCGCACGACGACACTGGTGGCCGCCAGGCCGCCGACGGTGACGCTGTGCCGCCACAGGAACTGCCCACCAGTGACCTGGACCGACGTACCGCCTTCCGTGCTGCCGCGGGCCGGGCGTCAGCGAAGTAATCGAGAGGCTGCCGGACGCGAAGCCCGCGGTGACGTTGCGCGCCTGGGTCATCACCAGCATGCACGAGCCCGTCCCCGGCAGCGTCCGCTCCAGCCCGCGAAGCTGGAGTTCACCGCCGGGGCGGCGGTCAGCGTCACCGACGTGTTGAACGGATAGCTCTGCGAGCACGCGCCGAGGCCACACCGTTCGTGATCGTGCAGTTGATCGCCGGCGTCAGTCCGGCCTGAGACGTCACCGTCCCGCTGCCGCTTCCGGCGCCGCGTTACCGTCAGCGTCTGTCGCTGCGGCGCGGTGAACGTGGCCGTGACGTTCCGCGCCTGGGCCATCGTCACGCGCACATGAACCCGTCCCGCTGGGCAGGCGCCACTGCCAGTCCGGTTGAACGAGCTTCGCTCCCGTCACCGTCAGCCGTTAGCGTCACCTGACGTGCCGGAGTTGGATAGGACTCTGCGAGCAGCGCCGCTGGCGACGCCGTTCGTAATCGTGCAGTTGGCGATCGCCGGCGAGAGGCCGCTCGACGTCACCGTCCCGTTCCCCGTCGCCACCGCTCGTCACCGTCAGCGTCTGTGGCCCAGCGTGAAAGTTGCCGTCACGTCCGCGCTTGCGTCATCGTCACGACGCACTGGTTCGCGCTCGGCACGGAGTCACAGCCGGCCCACGTCGTCGACGAACCCGCCCCCGGCGTCGCCGTCAGCGTCACCTGCGTCCCATCGGAATAAGGCTGGGAGCAGTCACCCGAACCGGCACTGCACCCACTGATCCCGGCGGTGCGCTGGCGACCGTTCCCGTCCCAGTCCCACCCCTGACCGTCAACGTGAACAGCGGTGTGTACGTTGACGGTCAGCGGTCAGTGGAAACGTTCTGTGCCCCGTCCTCGCGCCGTCACCGTGACGATGTTCGCTCCGGGCAGCAACGGCACGCTCGCCACGCTCCACGTCGACCAGGCCGGGCTGCCTTTCGACACCGCCGAACCGGTGCCACCGCGATTGTTCGACCATGTGACTCCCGCGACACGCTCGTTATCCGACGCCGTGCCGCCGAGGGCCACAGTGTTGTCGTTGGTCGCCGAACGTCGGATTGCGTGGGGCTCGTAATCGTGGCGGCCGGGTTCGTCGTGTCAGTGATCGCAGTGACCTCGTCGAGGTAAACGGAGCCCGATGTGTACAACTGGTCAACTCGCCCCAGATGTCGAGGAACACGAATCGGATGGTGTAGTTGGTTGGGAACGTAGCGACGTCGCTCCAGTCGTGGGAGAACGTCACCCAGCCAGTCGTGCCCACAAGCTGCGCATTACCGTTGAAGAAGAACCTGTCGATGCCCTGGTCCGCGTCGAACACCCGGACGTAAAGATTGGCGTAGATCGGTCCCGAACCCATCGTCCGGCGCAGGCGAACGGAATAGCCCACGGCTCGCTGCCAGGGCGCGTTCGTCGTGAGATCCGGCGAGACGAACTGCATGATCCAGAACGAGTCACCCGGCTGCCCGTTGATTCCATCGCCGCTGGTCGGCACGCTCATTCGAAACGAACCGATGGCGTTACCGACCGGATCGGCACCGACGGTTCCCGAATTGTTCGTGGTGTCGTCCCAGGCCAGCGAGAAATTGTGCGGAACCGGACCAGCCCCCGAGGGGTTGGTGAGGGCGCCGGCGAGGGTCCAGCCCTGAAGATTGCCTGTGTCGAAGCTGAAGACGGGCGTCTGCGCGAGGGCGCGCGCGGGAACGGCCAGGAGACAGCCCAGGAAAACGACTGCTTTGAAAAGGACGGTCGCGTTGGAACGCATCAGGACCTCGGGGGTGTGATTTACGAATCCGTCGCCGCCATCCTTCGAGCCCTTACGCCTTTCGCAACGAACGGCCCGTCGGAGGTGACCCTGGATCAGAAAACGCAACCTCTTCCGAGGATGAACGCATGGCGGCGCATACCCGTGTACGCGACGTTTCGAGCCAAATGGGTGCAACTCACGGACCGCGACGCCCTCGCGCCCTCGGTACCGGATTCTTGGGAAAACGATTCCACGGCGCGCAGGCCCTGGAAACCGGGCGCCGATCGCCGGAGCGATGACTCCAGCGGAAGTGACAAAGGGTGCGCCTGAAGCGGACTTGACGGAGGCTCAAGGCTCAGGGCTCAGGGGCTCAAGACCGACGGCTCTGAGCCTTGAGTCCCCCGAGCCTTGAGCCCTGAGCCTTACTGCAGCTTCGTCGCGAGCAGATTCGAACCGGCTGCCCAGATGATCCCGTCCGCGTTCCAATACATCGCCCGTTCCACGACAATCGGCACGGCGTTCGTCGTCTCGACGACGGCGCTGAATCGCGTGCCCGGCGCCAGCGCGAAATGGTCGCCGACCGGGACGTTGAAGCGGCTGTTACCCGGCACCGTGTATTCGCGCACCAGCGGCGCCCCGGACTCGAGCAGCAGCGTCACCCGCAGCGCCGCGGCCGCAGCCGACGTGTTCGCGACCAGGATGTAGGTCTGGGTGTCCTCGTCACCGGCGCCCCGCTCACCATCAGCGAGGCCCCATCGCGTGCCCGTCACCGTGGACCCTGCCGAGTTGTGCGCTTCGTGCCACGGCTGGACGTGCGGCCACCACATGGCCCGCTCCGCGATGATCGGCACGCCGTTGGTCGATTGCAGCGACATCGAAACGGCCGTATCCGCCAGCGCCGGGTCCTCGAGCTGGACGTTGATGGTCCGGCGGCTGTTGGCCGCCACGGTGTAGCTCTTCGAGACGGTGCCGCCGCCCGGCAGGAGATAGGTGGCGCTGACCGCCGCATCCACCGCTTCGGGATTGGCCAACAGCAGGAAGAGATCGAAGAACGTTCCCGTCGCTCCTTCAGCGAAGAACCACTGCAGCGAAGGTGCCGTCACGCCGGCGCTATCGTGGCCGGCCGCGAAGGTGCCCGCCGCCGACGAATACATCGCCCGCTCGACGATGACCGGCACGCCGTTCAGGCTGTCGATGACGGCCGACACCTCCGTCTCCGCCAGCTCAGGGATTTCGTGCACGCGCAACGTGAACCGCGTGTTCGGCGCGACGTCGTACACCCGCTCGAGTGGCGGCCCCGTGGGGAGCAGGAACCGGATCCGAACCTGTGCGGGCACGGTCTGACTCGGATTCTGGATCAAGTAGAACAGGCTGAAGTCTCCGGTCGTCGCGCCTTCGGCGAGATACCACTGCAGCGACAGCGCTGACACGCTCGCTTCGGCATGCGAGCCGAATCGCGACGTGAAGCCCCACCGCATCGTCCGGTCCACCACGATTTCGGTGTCCGATTCGACAACGGACGAAACGTCGACGGCCTCGAGGCCGGCCAGGAGTTGAAGATCGATCGTCCGGCGAGAGTTCGACGGGACGGTCTGGAATCGGCGAACCACGAAGCCGCTGCCCGTGAGGAACCGGAACAGCACGCGCGCCGGCGCCAGGTTGGGGTTGGCGACGACGATACGGGTGTTGAAGAACATGCCGGTCGCGCCTTCCGCCAGGAACCGCGTGTAGTGCCCGCGCGGGTGGCTGAGCTCCTGGCATTCCTGGGCGTTGGTCCGTCCGTCGGCGTCGAGGTCGAGGGCTGCGTCGGTCGGATCGGCGGGCGCAAGGCCGTACTGCACTTCCCAGGCGTCCGACATCGTATCCCCGTCGCTGTCGGTCCCCGTGCAGGTCAACACCGGCGGCGCGAGAGGTTCGTATTGGAAGACCTGGGCAGGCGACACGTTCGCGCCGACGGTCACGATGACGTCGGCCGGTCCCTGGGCGCCAGCGGGAGAGATCGCGACAATCTGCGTGTTGCCGAGCACCTGTACGTCGGTCGCCGGCACACCGTTGAACGTGACCGTCGCACCCGGTGCGAACTGCTGGCCGGTGATGGTGACGGCCGTTCCGCCGGTTTCGGGTCCGGTGGCAGGGAGCAGACTCGCCACGACGGGGGCGCTCACCGGCGCCGCCATCGTGTAAGTGAACGGACCGTCCGACACGGCGGTAGCGCCGTCACCGTTCCGTACGACCACCGGGACGGGACCGGCGACGGCCTGCGCCGGCGCGGTCACCGTGATCAAGTTGGCGGTCGGTGTTCCGGTGATCGTCGCCGTGACCGGGCCGAACGCGACGCTGGGGGCCGAGAACCCGCTGCCGCTGATTGTCACGGGCGTGCCGCCGGCGACGGATCCGCTGGTTGCGCTGAGCGAGGAAATGTCGGGGGCCGAGAGGCCGGCCACGTAGGTGAACGTGACAGCATTGCTGGCTTTTCCACCCGCGATGACACGGACCGGGACCTCAGTGCCCGTCGCGAAGTCCGGCGGGTTCGGCACGCGTATCAGGGATTCGGTGACGACATTGAACGCAAAGTTTGCCCCATTCCACGTCACGGCGGAAACGCTCGCGAAGTTGCCGCCGTGAATCTCGACCGGAAACGTGGCGACGCCTGACGGGCCGCTCGACGGCGACAGTGCGGCGATGAACGGCGTGTCGTTCTCACCCTGTGGCACCGGCGTCTCCACAGTATCGACGACCGGCTCTCCGCCACCGGTTCCGGGCGTCGGTTGCGACGTGTTGCCGGTGTTCGACCCGTCGCCGCTGGCAGTTGGATCCTCGGTGCTCTGCGTGGGCGGAGGCGGCTCGACATCCGGCGGGGGCGGCGTGTCGTCGGTGGGCGAAGGAATGACGCCCGTCGTGGACTTCCCGTCGTTGGCCTCCTCGTGGACGCCGACCGCGGCAGTCACTGTTCCGGTGCCGCCTGCGTTGGCGTCCTCCGTCGCGAATACGAGCAACTGGCCGTTGCCGCTGATGAACGGCGACCCGCTGTCGGCGATAAACTGCAGGCCGTTCGCGCCCTCGCTCAACCGACGCAGCGTCGTACCGTCCAGCCGGTCGTAGATGAAGATATCGTTCGCGCCGTTGGTATCGAGTACCGTCCGGCAGTCCTGGCTCATCTTCGCATTGCCAGCCCTTGTCACGTAAACGATGAAGCGGCCGTCGTGCGTGATCGAGGGGTCTACGGCGTGATTTGTAAGATTGGCCTCACAGCGGTTCACGCTGACCAGCTGCGTTTCGATGCCGCCGGGCTCGTCGAAGACGCCGTTCGGGCCCTCGCGGTCGGCATCGCGGTCGTGCAGGAAGATGTCGAACAACGGCGCTTGCGGTGTGCCGTTCCCGCCGGCGATGTTGTTCGCCAGTGACTCGAAGGCCACGAAACGGCCGTCGAGACTCATCGCGGGGTTGCGGCTGTCACTGTCGCCGAACACGCCATTGGCGTTCGTGCTGACCCGGCGGAGCGACCCACTCAGGCGGTTGAACACGAACACGTCCGAGAACCCAAGCGTATCGCCGAGGGCGAGATTGGTGGCCGACGACGTGAACGAGACGAACCGGCCGTCGCCGCTGATCGCCGGATCGGTGCTATCTCCTCCTTGCGCCTGCCCCGACGGGTTGGGCCGGCTGGGAAAGATGCTCACGCGGACGGTCGACACGCGATCCGCCGCGCCCACCAGGTCGAACGTCCCGTTGCCGTCGGCATCGCGGTCGTGCAGGAGCACGTCGATCAGGCCGTTCGTGTCGCCGGGCACGAGGTTGGCCGCGCGCGACTGGAAGGCCACGAACCGTCCGTTGCCGCTGATGGAGGGATGCGTGCTCTCGCCGCCGATGGCCTGCGCACCCGTGGTCGAGATGCTCACGCGGCGCACCGTGTTGGTCGTGCGATCGCGCACGTAGATGTCGCTCACCCCGTTGGTGTCTTGGGGGACGAGCGCGTAGCGCGACTCGAAGGCGACGAAGCGTCCCGTGTAGCTGAAGATCGGGCGGCGCGCCCCCGAAATGGACCGGGCGACCGGCGCGACGTAGGTGAAGGACGTCGTCGCTTTGTTGGCCCCCGAGGCGACGATGATCGTGACGGGTCCAGCGGGCCGCGCCGGCGTGACGAATGTCAGTCGGTTGGGGGGTTGCACGACGAGGTTGGTCACCGGGCCGCCGGCACCGCCGACCGTCACCGTCGTCGGAGCACCGCCGGTCACGAGCCAGCCATTGACGAGCACTTCGACAGTGGCCCCCCCGCTCGTGGATCCTCGAGACGGGGTTCGGGCGGTAATGGTTGGGGCCTGGGCGAACGCCGTCGTCGCCAATCCGAGCACGCATGCCGTGACCAGGCCGAGTCTCGCGCGCACACCAACCTCCATGCCCACTCCTCGTGAACGACTTGCAGCCCCAAGCCGGCTCCACCCATGGGCCGGCCAAACATGTCCTCGTAAGCCAGTAACGAATGGCGTCGACGAGTAGAACGTGCGGCACATCCTACAGCGTCAGGAGGCTCATCCACGAGCGCAGACTTTGATCCGTTGGCGTCGGTCGGCGTGAGCCCCGCCCTCGAGCGCTCTCGATGCGCGAAGTCAACCCCGTGGATCCCTTGTGAGTCGCGCCCTTGACACGGTCAAAGCATCACTCTGCTCGCATCGGCCATCCGCACGGGTGGGTTCTCCCCCCACCGCGTCGCAAACCTCCGGCGGCCAGGAGGTAACGGAGGACACGGAGGCAACGGAGAAGAGGTTCTAACTCAGAGTAACGGAGCAGCGGAGAAAACCGACCTATTTGGGCCCTTCTCCGTTCCTCCGTTCCTCTGAGTTAACCGTTTTCTCCGTTCCCTCCGTCCCCTCCGTTTCTCTGAGTCAAGCGGTCCTCCCCGGCGAACCGGCGGTCAGGCGCTGCTTCATCGCTCGTTGTGCGTGCCAGTGCAAGCCCTCGGCGTGGACGCAAAGGGACGCCGGCGCGCCGCCGAAGTGCTTCGACATGACCTCGTTGATCTCGAGCAGCGGCATTTTGACGACGCGCTCGATCTTGATGTCAGGTGCTTCTGTGCCGGAACGGAGTCGGGATAACCGGTGTCGCCCGCGAAGTGGAACAGTGCGCGCCATTGCCGCAGGGGTGACCGGCGATGAGCGTCACACTGCGACCGAACCGAGGCTCGAGGCTCGGAGGTAGGCATTACCGTTTTTGATGAGTCTTAATCGCGGCCGCTGCCGTAGAATAGGCCGCTCGACCACGTTCCACCGAGGAGGTTGCTCATGTCCGTCGCTCGCGTGACCGAGATCATCGCCTCGTCCAAGAAGGGGTTCGACGATGCCGTCGAGAACGGCATCGGCCGCGCCAGCAAGACGCTCAAGAACATCACCGGCGCCTGGATCGGCGACCAGAAGGTCGTGATTGACAAGGGCAAGATCGTCGAGTGGCGCGTGAACCTGAAGGTCACGTTCATCCTCGACAAGTAGGCACGCCTCCGGGCCACGGCCGCCGCGCCATGGGCACCGCCGAAGTCTCGCGCGCCCTCGTGTCGATGCGCGACGTGCTCACGTTGGTCACACCGGGCCGGTCGATCGACCTGCGATAGCCGGGCGTCGCAACAGGCGTAGACAAAAAGGGCGCAGCCGAAGCTGCGCCTTGTCTGAAAAAGCGCCGGGGCTGAAGCCCCGGCCTCCTGAACGCGCCTGCGGAACGACTACTCGGCGACTTCGTCCCGATCGCGGCCGAAGCCCTCGTCGGCTTCGACGAGGTACTCCATCTCGCGCTCGAGATCGAGCTCCTCCGGCGACGGCGGCGGCGGCGGCGGCGGCTCGTCCGCCGGGATCCGCACGTTCCGGTAGAACTCGAAGCCCGTGCCGGCCGGAATCAGCCGGCCCATCGTCACGTTCTCCTTCAGGCCCGCGCAGGTAGTCCACCTTGCCCGAAATCGACGCTTCGGTGAGCACGCGCGTCGTCTCCTGGAAGGAGGCGGCCGAGATGAACGAGTCGGTCGACAGCGACGCCTTGGTGATGCCGAGGAGCATCGGACGGCCCTTCGCCGGCTGCCCGCCCTTCGGCAGATGACGCGCTCGTTCTCCTCCAGGAACCGGAACCGGTCGACCACGTCGTCCACCAGGAACTCGGTGTCGCCCACATCCTCGATCTTCACCCACCGCATCATCTGCCGGACGATGACCTCGATGTGCTTGTCGTTGATGTTGACGCCCTGGAGCCGGTAGACCTCCTGGATCTCGTTCACCAGGTAGCTCTGCAGCTCCTTCTCGCCGAGCACCGCGCAGAATGTCGTGCGGGTTGCTCGGACCGTCCATCAGCCGCTCGCCCGCCTTGACGCGCTCGCCTTCCTGCACGTTGACGTGGACGCCGCGCGGAATCAGGTACTCCGCGCTGCTCCGCGCCCGCCTCGTCCGGGACGATGATGACCTTGCGCTGGCCCTTGACGATGCCGCCCATCTGCACGGTGCCGTCGATCTCGCTGATGACCGCGGCGGATCGCGCGGCTTGCGCGCCTCGAACAGCTCGACCACGCGCGGCAGACCGCCCGTGATGTCCTTGGTCTTCGTGGTCTCGCGCGGAATCTTCGCGAGCACCTGGCCGGCGAACACCGTCTCGCCGTCCTCGACCATCAGGTGCGCGTGCGACGGCATGTGGTACTTGCGCAGCACCTTGTGCGCCGTCGGCGTCGACCGGATCTCGATCAGCGGCTGCTTCTTCTCGTCCGGCGAGTCGATGATGATCCGCCGCGCCAGGCCCGTGACCTCGTCCACTTCCTCGTGGACCGTCAGGCCGTCGATGATGTCCTTGAACTTCACCGTGCCCGGCTCCTCGGTGAGGATCGAGAACGTGTACGGATCCCATTCGACCAGCACCTGGCCCTGCTCGACGCTGCTGGCCGTCCGTGACGCGCAGGCGCGCGCCGTAGACCACCTGATAGCGCTCGCGGTCGCGGCCCTGCGCGTCCTGCACCACGATGCCGCCCGTGCGGTTCATCGACCACCAGCTCGCCCGTCGGCGTCGGCACGGCCTTGATGTTCGTCGAACCGCACCGTGCCGGCGTGCCGCGTCTCGTGACCCGACTGGTCCGAGATACGCGACGCCGTGCCGCCGATGTGGAACGTGCGCATCGTGAGCTGCGTGCCGGGCTCGCCGATCGACTGCGCGGCGATGACGCCGACCGCGAGGCCGAGCTCGACGAGCTTGCCGGTCGCGAGGTCGCGGCCGTAGCACTTCGCGCAGACGCCGCGGCGCGACGCGCAGGTCAGCACCGAGCGGATCTTCACCTTCTCGATGCCGACGTCCTGGATCGGCGACGGCCAGCTCCTCGGTGATCTCTTCGTTCTTGTCGACGATCAGCTCGTCGGTGAACGGATCCGTCGATGCGCTCCAGCGTCACGCGGCCGACGATGCGGTCGCGCAGCGGCTCGATGATCTCGCCGCTCTCGACGATCGCCTTCGCCTCGATGCCGTCCATCGTGCCGCAGTCGATCTCGTGGATGATGACGTCCTGCGCCACGTCGACGAGGCGCCGCGTGAGGTAGCCCGAGTCGGCGGTCTTGAGCGCCGTGTCGGCGAGACCCTTGCGCGCGCCGTGCGTCGAGATGAAGTACTCGGAGCACCGTAGAGCCCTTCACGGAAGTTCGCGCGGATCGGCGTCTCGATGATTTCGCCCGACGGCTTCGCCATCAGGCCGCGCATGCCGGCGAGCTGGCGGATCTGCTGCTTCGATCCGCGCGCGCCGGAGTCGGCCATGATGTAGACCGGGTTGAAGTTGCCGGTCTTGTCCAGCTCCTCCATCTCGCCGAACATCTCGTCGGCGATCTTCTCGGTCACGTCCGACCACACGGCGATGACCTTGTTGTAGCGCTCGCCGTTGGTGATCGCGCCTTCGAGGTACTGCTGTTCGACCTTGATCACCTCGCCGCGCGCGCGGTCGACGAGCTTCGGCTTCTCGCCGGGATGATGAGGTCGTCGATGCCGATCGACAGGCCCGAACGCGTCGCGTAGGTGAAGCCGACGTCTTCAGGCTGTCGAGCATCGCGACGGTCGTTTCGAGGCCGAACTTCAGGTAGCAGGACCTGCACCGTCTGCTGCAGGCCCTTCTTCTTCAGCAGGCCGTTGACGAACGGCATCTCCTCCGGCAGACCGGTTGAAGAGCACGCGGCCGACCGTCGTGTTGATGATCTTGCCGCTCACGTCCACCAGGTCGGTGTGCAGCACGTCCTGGTCGTCGCGGGCGACGGTCAGGTCGAGCAGCTTCGCCGGTGAACCGCAGGCGGATCGGCGTCAGCGTCTCCAGCTCGCCGTTCTCGAGCGCGACGATCACGTCGTCCATGGTCCGCGAACGACGCGGCCCTCACCCTTCGCGCCCGGCTTCGCCTTGGTCAGGTAGTAGCAGCCGAGCACGATGTCCTGCGACGGCACCGCGATCGGCGCGCCGCTGGCCGGCGAGAGGATGTTGTTCGACGACATCATCAGCACCGAGGCTTCGATCTGCGCCTCGGGTGACAGCGGCACGTGCACCGCCATCTGGTCGCCGTCGAAGTCGGCGTTGAACGCCGTGCAGACGAGCGGATGGATGCGGATGGCCTTGCCTTCCACCAGCACCGGCTCGAACGCCTGGATGCCGAGACGATGCAGCGTCGGCGCGCGGTTGAGCAGCACCGGATGCTCGCGAATGCACTTCGTCGAGCACGTCCCACACTTCGGGACGCTGCTGCTCGACCATCTCCTTCGCCTGCTTGATCGTCGCGACCAGCTGCCGCTCTTCGAGCTTGTTGTAGATGAACGGCTTGAACAGCTCGAGCGCCATCTTCTTCGGCAGCCCGCACTGGTGCAGCCGCAGCTCGGGGCCGACGACGATGACCGAACGGCCGGAGTAGTCGACGCGCTTGCCGAGCAGGTTCTGACGGAACCGGCCCTGCTTGCCCTTGAGCGTGTCGGACAGCGACTTGAGCGGCCGGTTGTTCGCGCCGCGCAGCACGCGGCCGCGGCGGCCGTTGTCGAACAGCGCGTCCACCGCTTCCTGCAGCATCCGCTTCTCGTTGCGGATGATGACATCCGGCGCCTTCAGCTCCATCAGCTTCTTCAACCGGTTGTTGCGGTTGATGACGCGGCGGTAGAGATCGTTCAGATCGGACGTCGCGAAGCGGCCGCCGTCGAGCGGCACGAGCGGCCGCAGCTCGGGCGGAATCACCGGGATGACGTCCAGGATCATCCACTCGGGCTTGTTGCTCGACTTGCGGAACGCCTGCACCACCTTCAGCCGCTTCGCGTACTTCTGCCGCTTCTGCGCCGACTGTCTCGTCTTCATCTTCTCGCGCAGCTCGACCGCGAGCTCTCGATCGCGACGCGCTTCAGCAGCTCCTTGATCGCCTCCGCGCCCATCGACGCGCGGAACGCGCTCGGCCCGTACTCCTCACGCGCCTTGCGGAACTGCTCCTCGGTGAGCAGCTCGTTCTGCTTCAGCTCGGTGCCGCCCGGCTCGATGACGACGTAGCCCTCGAAGTAGAGAATCCGCTCGAGGTCGCGCAGCGAGATGTCGAGCAGGTGGCCGATGCGGCTCGGCAGCCCCTTGAAGAACCACACGTGGCTGACCGGCGTGGCCAGCTTGATGTGGCCGAGGCGCTCGCGGCGGACGCGTGCCTGCGTCACCTCGACGCCGCACTTGTCGCAGATCACGCCGCGGTGCTTCATGCGCTTGTACTTGCCGCAGAGGCACTCCCAGTCCGTGACCGGGCCGAAGATCTTCGCGCAGAACAAGCCGTCGCGCTCCGGCTTGAACGTGCGGTAGTTGATCGTCTCCGGCTTGGTGACCTCGCCATACGACCACGACCGGATCTTCTCCGGCGAGGCCAGGCTGATGCGGATGGCATCGAAGTCGGCCGTCAGTGCGCTCGTGCTTTCCGGGAATGGTCTCATGGGGTTCCTTAATCTCTCTCGCGTAGGCTCGGACCTTCAGGTCCGGCGCGACTCCGGCGGGGCTGAAGCCCCGCCCTACCGTTGACACGTCATCCCGCCACCGGTTCCGGTTCCGCCGCGGGCTGCGGCGGCGGCAGCTCCGCTGGCCGGCTTCTTCGTCTGCATCAGCTCGACGTCGAGACACAGCGCCTGCAGCTCGCGGATGAGCACGTTGAACGACTCGGGCAGGCCCGGCGTGAAGCTCGCGTCACCCTTGACGATCGCCTCGTAGATCTTCGCGCGGCCCGTCACATCGTCGGACTTCGCCGTGAGCAGCTCCTGGAGGATGTGCGCCGCGCCATAGGCCTCGAGCGCCCACACCTCCATCTCGCCGAACCGCTGTCCGCCGAACTGCGCCTTGCCACCCAGCGGCTGCTGCGTGATCAGCGAGTACGGCCCGATCGAGCGCGCGTGGATCTTGTCGTCGACCAGGTGCGACAGCTTGAGCATGTAGATGTAACCCACGGTCACGTCCTGCTCGAACTCCTCGCCCGTCATGCCGTCGTAGAGCCGCGTCTTGCCCGACTTCGGCAGGCCGGCCTTGTCCAGCCAGTTCTTGATCTCCTCCTCCGTCGCGCCGTCGAACACCGGCGTCGCGAACTAGAGGCCGAGCGCGTGCGCCGCCCAGCCGAGGTGCGTCTCGAGAATCTGCCCGACGTTCATACGCGACGGCACGCCCAGCGGGTTCAGCACGATCTCGACCGGCGTCCCGTCCGGAAGATACGGCATGTCCTCTTCGGGCAGGATGCGCGCGATGACGCCCTTGTTACCGTGGCGGCCGGCCATCTTGTCGCCGACCGACAGCTTGCGCTTCATCGCGACGTAGACCTTGACCAGCTTGATCACGCCCGGCGGCAGCTCGTCGCCGCGGCGGATCTTGTCCTTCTTCTCCTCGAACAGCTGGCGGATCGTCTCGACCTGGCGCTCGGTCCGCTCCTCCACCTGCCGGAGATCCTCCTCGAGCCGCGGATCGTCGGACGCCACGCGCATGCGGATGACCGCCTCGTACGGCAGCGGATCGAGCATCTCCTAGGTGATGACCGTGCCCTTCTTCAGCAGCCGCTCGCGGCCGTGCTCGTCGTAGAGATCCGTGCGCAGCGTCTGCCCGCGTCAGCATGTGCGCGAGGCGCTTCTTCACCTCGTCGTGAAGGATGCGAATCTCGTCCTGGAGATTCTTCTCCATCATCTCGAGGTCGTCGGCCTCGATCGCCTTCGCGCGCTCGTCCTTCTCGATGCCCTTGCGCGAGAAGATCTTCACGCCGACGATGATGCCCTCGATGCCCGGCGGGCAGACGAGCGACGCGTCGCGCACGTCGCCGGCCTTCTCACCGAAGATCGCGCGCAGCAGCTTCTCTTCCGGCGTCAGCTGCGTCTCGCCCTTCGGCGTGACCTTGCCGACCAGGATGTCGCCCGGCTTGACGTAGGCGCCGATGCGGATGACGCCGCTGTCGTCGAGATCCTTGAGGTAGCCTTCGCCGACGTTCGGGATGTCGCGAGTGATTTCCTCGGGTCCGAGCTTCGTGTCGCGCGCCTCGATCTCGAACTCCTCGATGTGAATCGAGGTGTAGTAGTCCTCCTTCACCAGCTTCTCGGACACGAGAATCGCGTCCTCGAAGTTGTAGCCGCGCCACGGCATGAACGCGACGAGCACGTTGCGGCCGAGCGCGAGCTCGCCCAGCTCGGTGCAGGGCCCGTCGGCGAGCACCTGACCGCGCTGGACCTTCTGGCCGACGCGCACGATCGGCCGCTGGTTCAAGCAGGTGTTCTGGTTCGACCGCTTGAACTTGACCATGTTGTAGATGTCGGCGCCCATCTCGACGCCGCCATCCTCGTCCTCGCTCTCGACGCGGACGACGATGCGCTGGCTGTCGACGTAGTCGACCGTGCCGGCGCGGCGCGCCACGACGACGGCGCCCGAGTCGCGCGCGGTGATGTACTCCATGCCGGTGCCGACGAACGGCGACCGCGCCTGGAGCAGCGGCACCGCCTGGCGCTGCATGTTCGATCCCATCAGCGCGCGGTTCGCGTCGTCGTTCTCGAGGAACGGGATGAGCGAGGCGGCGACCGAGACGAGCTGCTTCGGCGAGACGTCGATGAACTGCACCTCGTCGCGCGGCACGAGCTTGAAGTTGCCGGCCTGCCGCGCGGTGACGCGCTCGGTCTGGATCCGCCGGTTCTCGTCGAGCTCGACGTTCGCCTGCGCGATGACGTACTGGTCCTCTTCCCACGCCGACAGATAGAAGGGATGCGGCTCGAACTCGTAGCCCTTCATCGTCCGCTTCGGTTCGCCCTCGGCGTCGAGCACCTCGTCGGCTTCGATGACGTGCCCGCCGTGTACTTGCCGCCCTCGGGCGCCTTCAGCACGCGCACGTAGTCGACGATGCTGCCGTCCTTCACCTTGCGGTAGGGCGACTCGATGAAGCCGAACTCGTTGATCCGCGAGTAGCACGAGAGCGACGAGATCAGACCGATGTTCGGACCTTCAGGCGTCTCAATCGGGCAGATGCGGCCGTAGTGCGTCGGGTGCACGTCGCGCACTTCGAAGCCCGCGCGCTCGCGCGACAGACCGCCCGGCCCGAGCGCCGAGAGACGCCGCTTGTGCGTGATCTCGGAGAGCGGGTTGGTCTGGTCCATGAACTGCGACAGCTGCGACGACCCGAAGAACTCGCGAATCGCGGCCATCACCGGCTTCGCGTTGATCAGGTCGTGCGGCATGGCGGTCGCCATTTCCTGGTAGACCGACATCTTCTCCTTGATCGCCCGCTCCATGCGCACCAGGCCGATGCGGAACTGGTTCTCGAGGAGCTCGCCGACCGACCGCACGCGGCGGTTGCCGAGGTGATCGATGTCGTCGACGTTCGCCGGATTCTGCTTCAGCTTCAGCAGGTACTTGATGACCTCGTAGAAGTCCTGCGGGTGCAGAATCTTCTCGTCGAGCGGCGTGTTCAGCTTCAGCTTCGTGTTCAGCTTCAGCCGGCCGACGCGCGAGAAGTCGTACTTCTGCGGGTTGAAGAACATGTTCTCGAAGAGCGAGCGCGAGCTCTCGAGCGTCGGCGGATCGCCGGGACGCAGACGCCGGTAGATCTCGATCAGCGCCTCTTCGTGCGTCCGGATCGGATCCTTCTTCAGCGTCTGCGAGAGCACCGGGCCGACCTCGTCCTTCTCCGGGAAGAAGATCTCGATGAGCTCGACGTTCTTCTCCTGCGCCATCGCGATCAAGCGCGGCTCGAGCTGCTCGTTCGCTTCGAGGATCACCTCGCCCGACTCGGGGTCGACGACGTCGGCGGCCGTGTAGGCGCCTTCGAGCTCGGTCTCGTCAATCTCGATCGCGTCGATGCCGGCCTTCTTCGCGCAGCGACGTGCGACTGCGTGATCTTCTTGCCCTTGCCGATGGTGATCTCGGCGCCGGGGACGGCGAATTCCTTCGCGGCGCGCAGGCCGACCAGCGATCTCGGCGACGTTCCAGCGGACCGACCCGCCCTTCAGATGAGCAGCGGTCGACCGTGTAGAACGCGCGCAGGATGTCGTCGGCGCCGCGCAGCCCGAGGGCGCGCAGGAACACGGTCGCGAGGAACTTGCGCTTGCGGTCGATGCGGACGTAGAGCAGGTTCTTCGTGTCGTACTCGAACTCGACCCACGAGCCGCGGTACGGGATGATCTGGCCGATGAAGAGCGTCTTGTCCTCGGAGTGGAAGAAGGCGCCCGGCGAGCGGTGGAGCTGCCAGACGATGACGCGCTCGGTGCCGTTGATGATGAACGTGCCGTTGTCCGTCATCAGCGGGATGTCACCGAAGTAGACCTCCTGCTCCTTGATGTCGCGGATGGTCTTGGCGCCGGTCTCCGGGTCCTTGTTCCAGACCACGAGGCGGATCGTGACCTTGAGCGGCACGGCGTAGGTCATGCCGCGCTCCTGGCACTCGTTGATGTCGTACTTCAGCTTCAGCGCCATGCGCTGGCCGCCGATTTCGTGGACCAGACCGCGCGCTTCGTCGCCCCATCCGCACGGATCCCAGTTGCCGATCGAGTATTCGATGAACTCGAGCGACGAGTTCTCCCTGAAGTCGCTGATCGGAAAGACCGATTTGAATACCGACTGGAGCCCGACGTCTTCACGCTCCGCCGGCGGCGTGTACATCTGCAGGAAGCGCTCGTAGGACTTCTTCTGGATCTCGATCAGGTTCGGGATCGGAACCGTGGTCTTGATCTTCGAGAAGTCGATGCGCTCCCGATAGACGTTCTTGTGCAGGCTCTGCATGCGTGAAGTCCGTTAAATCAATCTGGAATGACGGAACAACGCACGAGCGACAGTCTCCCGTGAGGACGCGCCGCGGGGCGCCCGCCGGACATCGCGCGTTCGTGGTTCCACGCTGGCCGTATCGTGATCCTCGAGGAAGCGGCCAAACCCGCCGCGGTGCGAGCCGCAGCGCCGCGGGTAAGAGGTTTCGATTGGGCTGCCGGCTGCGAGCACGGGCCCGGCGATCGTCCCGGGTCTGGAGCCGGTAGTCCGCAGCCTGCAGCCAGACGCGGCGAGCACAGCCGCGCGCTACTTGACTTCGACCTTCGCGCCGACTTCCTCGAACTTCTTCTTGATCGCCGCCGGCCTCGTCCTTGGTGACGGCTTCCTTGACCGGCTTGGGCGCGCCCTCGACGAGGTCCTTGGCTTCCTTCAGGCCGAGGCTCGTGACCTCGCGGACGACCTTGATCACGTTGATCTTGTTGGTGCCGACCTCGGTGAGGACGACCGTGAACTCGGTCTTCTCCTCCACCGGAGCCGCCGCGGCACCCGCCGCCGCGCGCCCGCCACGACGACCGGCGCCGCCGCCGCCGCCGACACGCCGAGCTCCTGCTCCAGCCGCTTCACGAGCTGCGAGAGCTCGAGCACCGAGATGTTCCCTTGATGTACTCGACGACCTGATCCTGGGTGACTTGACATTGCGTTCTGCTCCTTCGATGACCCTCGCCGGTCAGCGCCGGACCTTCAGGTCCTGGCATCCGGCAGCCGGCGAGGGCTCAAGCCCCGCTCTACCGTCGACGCTCTTTACTCGCCCGCCTTCTTCTTCTCCACCTGCGAGAGCACCGTCAGGAAATCCCGCGGCACCGCGCTCAGCACGCTGACCAGCTGCACCATCGGCGCCTGCAGCAGGAAGAGCAGCTTCGCGTAGAGCTCGGGCTTGCCCGGCAGCGTCGCCAGCTCGGTGACCTCCGCCGGCTCGAGCGGCCGGCCCTGCACGACCGCCGCCTTGATCTGCAGCGCCGGCGTGGTCTTGCAAAGGTCGTCAGCGTCTTCGCCAGCACGACCGGGTCGGACTCGCTGTAGGCGATCGCCGTCGCGCCTTCGAAGACTTTGGCGAGCGGCTCGAAGGTCGTGCCCTTCAGCGCGCGCTTCGCGAGCGTGTTCTTGACGACCCGATACGCGCCCTTCGACCGCGCGCACCTGACGGCGCAGCTCGGTCACCTCGGGCACCTTGATGCCGCGAAAGTCGAGCAGAATCGCCGTCTGCGATTTACCGAACGCTGCCGAGAGCTCGTCGAGCTCGGTGGTCTTGTCTGCGCGTGAAACTGCCATGCTAATCCTTGTCAGGTCTTTGGTCATCTGGGCTATCGGTTTGGAGCCTTGAGGTCCAAAGCGCCGATGAGCCAATGCCCGAATCGCTAATGCTTCGCGGCCGCGTCCACTGCCGTGTATCGATGCGGACGCCAGGGCCCATCGTCGACGAGACCGTCACGCTCTTCAGATACTTGCCCTTTCGCCGCCGACGGCTTCGCCTTGATGACGCTGTCGACGAGCGCGTGCGCGTTGGCGAGCAGCCGATCCGACGCGAACGAGACCTTGCCGATCGGCGCGTGGACGATGCCGGTCTTGTCGACGCGGAACTCCACCTTACCGGCCTTGATTTCGCGCACCGCCTTGGCGATGTCGGTCGTCACCGTTCCGGTCTTCGGGTTCGGCATCAGGCCGCGCGGACCGAGCACCTTGCCGAGCCGGCCGACGGCGCGCATCATGTCGGGCGTCGCCACCACGGCGTCGAAGTCGACCCAGCCGCCCTGAATCTTGTCGACCACCTCTTCGCCCGCGACCACGTCGGCGCCGGCCTCTTCGGCTTCCTTCTGCTTGTCGGGACCCGCGATGACGAGCACGCGCTTGGTCTTGCCCAGGCCGTGCGGCAGCACGACGGTGCCGCGCACCATCTGGTCGGCGTGCTTGGGATCGACGCCGAGCCGCAGCGCCATTTCGACGGTCTCGTCGAACTTGGTGTACTTGACTTTCTGAATCAGCGGAATGGCCTCTTCGAGCGTGTAGGCGCGATCGGCGACCTGCCCCTCGGCCGCCGCGGAATTTCTTGCCTGCCATGACGATTCTCCTGTGGTCTAACGGGCGACCGTTTCGCCCTCCCACAATGATCGAACGACGAACTACGAGTGACGATCACGATGAGCGCCGACGAGCCTCACCATGCATCTGTCATTCGTCAGTTTGTCATTCGTCATTCGTCACTGAATGACGTCGAGCCCCATGCTGCGCGCCGTGCCCGACGACGCTGCGCACCGCCGATTCGAGGTCGTCGGTGTTGAGATCCGGCAGCTTCAGCCGCGCGATCTCCTCGACCTGCTTCGACGTCACCGTGCCGACCTTCGCCTTGTTCGGCTCGGCCGAGCCCTTGGCGATGTTCGCGGCGCGCTTGAGCAGCACCGGCGCCGGCGGCGTCTTGAGGATGAACGAGTACGACCGATCGGCGTAGACGTGACGACCACGGGGATGATCAGTCCTTCCTGCCCGCGGTCTTCGCGTTGAAGTTCTTGCAGAAGTCCATGATGTTGACGCCGTGCGGACCGAGCGCGGTGCCGACCGGCGGCGCGGGCGTGGCCTTGCCCGCCGCAATCTGGAGCTTCACCTGAGCTTGTACCTTCTTCGCCATATGTCTCTGGTCGGGGGCACGCCACCGCGTGCCCTTGTCATCCGCAAGGGCACGGTATGGCCGTGCCCCTACCCGGTCCTAGAGCTTCTCCACCTGCAAGAAATCCAGTTCGACCGGCGTCGATCGTCCGAAGATCGTCACCATCACCTTCAGCGTGCTCTTCTCGGAGTTCACTTCGTCGACCACGCCGTTGAAGTTCGTGAACGGCCCTTCGTTGATGCGGACCTGATCGCCCTTCTCGAAGCTGTACTTCGGCTTCGGCTTCTCGGCCGCCGCCGTCACCTGCGTCAGGATCTGATCGACCTCTTCACGCGTGAGCGGCGTCGGCTTCGCCCCGGCCCCGACGAATCCGGTCACCTTCGGCGTGTTCTTGACGACGTGCCACGCCTCGTCCGACATCGTCATCTCGACCAGCAGATAGCCGGGGAAGAAACGCTTCGAGCTGACGACCTTCGTGCCGCCGCGCATCTCGATGACGTCCTCGGTCGGGATCAGGATCTCGCCAATCTCGTCGGCCAGCCCGTAGGCCTTGACGCGCTGCTCGAGCGACTTCTTCACCTTCTTCTCGAAGCCCGAGTAGGTGTGGACGATGAACCACTGCTTGGTGGAGACGTCGGTCATGCCGCCCCCATGAACCGGAAGAACCACGCGACGGCCTGCTGAGCAGCAGGTCCAGGCCCCAGAGATACATCGCCGAAGAAAATCGACGTCAGGATGACCACGACCGTCGTCGCGTAGACCTCGTTGCGCGACGGCCAGGTCACCCGCTTCAGCTCGGCGCGCACCTCGGTGAGGAACGTGCGCGCGTCGGCCCACCATTCGGCGGGCTTGCCGAGCAGGCCGCCGGCGCTCTCGCGCTTGTCCGGCGTGTCTTTCGTGTTGTCCATGCTGGCAGTCTTCATCGCCGCTGACTTCTGCCAGGGACGGACACGGCCGCGCCCCCACGCTTATCTGCCATCCTAGAGATTCTGGCAGGCCAGGAGGGACTCGAACCCCCAGCCCCCGGTTTTGGAGACCGGTGCTCTGCCAATTGAGCTACTGGCCTTATGAGCACGAGACGGCCGAGCTCCAGCGAGCCTCAGCTCTAGCCTACTTCGTCTCCCGATGCGCCGTGTGCGTCCGGCACCAGCTGCAGTATTTCTTGAACTGCAGGCGCTCGGTCGTCTTCTTCTTGTTCTTCGTCGTGACGTAGTTCCGGCGCTTGCATTCGTTGCAGGCCAGCGTGATGTTGTCGCGCATAACTCACAGCTTGTCTGCCCTGACCATCGGGCGCCGGGCGTCAGTGACGCCCTCGCCTCAACGGCCATCACCCGTTCCTGGAGCCGATGACCGGGATCGAACCGGTGACCTCGTCCTTACCAAGGACGTGCTCTGCCAACTGAGCTACATCGGCCTTCGCGCCTTCGGCGCTTCGGCCGACAAGCCCGCCATAACCCACGCTAACTTCGCCGGCTGGCCTGGCCGAAGCTCGCCGTCACGCGCGGAGCGCTCACCGGCGAGCGAAGGATGGAGCGGGAGACGGGAATCGAACCCGCAACCAACAGCTTGGAAGGCTGTGACTCTACCATTGAGTTACTCCCGCCTTCGCTCGCTTCGCGAGCTTCGGCGGGCGAGCCCGCCAAAACCCACGGAACCCCGGCCACTACGTTCCTGATTCACGTTCCGCTGCGTTCCCTGCCTGTTTCCCACGCCGGCCATCGGAGCTCATCAACCCGCCTGGCCCGTCTCGGTCGCCTGGCTGGCTTGCCAGCCGTAGGCCGCCTTCGCCCCTGAGCTCGGTCGGGCGAAGGCTGGTGGCGAGGGAAGGATTCGAACCTCCGAAGCCACTGAGGGCGACAGATTTACAGTCTGTTGCGTTTGACCGCTCCGCAACCTCGCCAGTACCAATTCGTTGATGTCCCGCTGGACCTTCCCTGGCGGAACCTTCCCGGCGGACGTGAGGGAGGCGCGAGCCCTTCTCACGAAGTGGAGCTGGCGAAGGGATTTGAACCCCCGACCGGCTGATTACAAATCAGCTGCTCTACCGGACTGAGCTACGCCAGCCAGACAAAGTCGCAAGTCTAGCACGTCTCGTGCCGTCGCGCAATGGCCTGAATCTCGTTCGCTGCCCCGATTCGTCCTGAGGGTTCTTCCCCGCCTGTCCGCTTCGCGCCACCCAGCGACCGGCGCCGGACGGGCTGAACTGTGCAGTCTAGCGCGGAGCGGGCTTCAGTGTCCATCGGTCGCCGCCTGCGTCATGATCGGCGGGCTTTGAACCGGCGGCTAACCCGGCGCCCCGCGGGCCAGACGCCGCTGCCGGCGGGCCTCGAACAGCAGGACGCCGGCCGCCACCGAGACGTTCAGGCTCGAGACGTGGCCGGCCAGCGGGATTGATGCCAGCCAGTCGCAGCGATCCCGCACCAGGCGCCGCAACCCGGACCCCTCGGCACCGACGACGATCGCCGTGGGCAGGGTCAGATCCACGATCGTCGTACGTCTGGGGCGGCTTCTGCCGCAAGGCCCACCGTCCACACACCCTCGGCCTTCAGCTCCTCGACGGCTCGGGCGATGTTCACCACCGTGGCGATCCGGACGTGCGAGATGGCTCCGGCCGACGCCTTGGCGACAGCACCCTCGAGCGGGGCGGCGTGACGCGCCTGACGGATGATGCCGTGACCACCGGCGCCATCGAGGCTTCGAATGATCGCCCCGACGTTGTGTGGATCCTCCACGCCATCGAGCACCACGATCAGGGCCGGGCCCGCAGCGGCCGCGACGAGACCCGCGGGCGTCCACTCGCGCGGCTCCTCGAGCTCGGCCGCCACGCCCTGATGCGGCCGCCGTCGTGAGAGCCGCTCGAGGGCATCGGCCGTCACGACGTCCACAGGAATGCGCCGGCTCTCGGCAAGCGCGGCAATCTCCTGCAGACGCCGCGAGCTCCGGGCCTCCGGTCGCGCGACGAGCGACAGCCGGCGCACGCGTCCGGCGCGCAGCGCTTCGAGAACGGGGTTGACGCCAAAGACAATCATCGACGGGGCTGCAGGCTGCCCGGCTGCGGGCCATGGGGCTTGCGGTCGTACGCCGTCCTCACCGCACGAGGAGGGCCACCGCATGGACCGCGATCGCTTCGCCGCGGCCGGTCGCGTCGACGCCCTCGTTCGTCTTGCCCTTGATCGAGATGTCGTCGGGGCTCACGCCGAGCGCACCGGCCAGGCTCGCGCGAATCGCGGCGGCATGCGGGCCAATCTTGGGCCGTTCCGCGATGACGACGATGTCGAGGTTGGCGAGCCGCCATCCCGCACCGGCGACGAGCGTCCAGGCTTCGGCGAGCAGGCGCAGACTGTCGGCGTCCTTCCAGCGCGGATCGTGGTCCGGGAAGAGACGGCCGATGTCCCCGAGATTGGCGGCGCCCAGCACGGCGTCGGTGACGGCGTGGCACACGGCATCGGCATCGGAATGTCCGATCAACCCGCGTTCGAACGGCACTTCGACTCCACCGAGCTTGAGCGGCCGGCCCTCGACCAGGCGATGGAGGTCGTAGCCGGTGCCGATACGCAGCGCCGCAGCGCCGCTCGTCGCCGCGACGGGCGAGGGACCGGACCCGCCGGCGGCTGCGCGCGCCGCAGCCAGATCGGACGGGGTCGTGATCTTGACGTTCGCAGGATCGCCGGCTACGAGCCGCACCGGCAGGCCGGCCGCCTCGACCAGCCGCGCCTCGTCACTGGCATCGATCGCTCCCTCGCCGCTCGCGATTGCCGTCGCCAGCACGTCGCGGCGAAAGCCCTGCGGGGTCTGCGCGAGAAAGATGTGCTCGCGCGCGAGCGTCCGATCCACGAAGCCCCGATCGCCAGCCCAGCGTGCCTGCTTCACCGTGTCGTGCACGGGGATCGCGGTAATGGCCGCACCAGAATCGGAGGCCGCATCGATGGTGCGATCGATCAGATCGGCGGCGACGAACGGCCGCGCGGCATCGTGAATGAGCACGACGTCGGCATGAGTGGAGACGGCCGCGAACCCTCGTGCCACAGAATCCTGACGTCGGGCGCCACCGGTCACGACCCGCTGCGGCTTCGCCGTGGCGGGCAGCGAGCGTGCATCCTCGGCCGGCACGACGAGCACGATCTCGTCGACGCGCGGATGCGCGTCGAAGACGGCGACGCTGCGCTCGAGCAGCGTCCGGCCACCGATCGTCAGGTGCTGCTTGGGCACGCCCCCGCCCATCCGCGTGCCGCGGCCGCCGGCCGCAATGATGACTGATACGAACATACGTTTGGTCACTTACCTACCAGCAACTCTCCATTGAAGCGGTACCCCATGCCAGGGCTGAAGCCCCGTCCTCCCTTGGCCTGAAGTCCAATCCAGCCCTGACGAGAAGCCTTTCCCCCGGGGAAGAAGCCTGTCACATCCTGGAACAGGTGGGAGAGCCCTTCAGGCCCGTCGAGAGCGCCCTGACACGCGGCCGACGATCACGTCGTGAGGCGAACCGTCCCGACCCCTCCCAGGAACGTTTGGATGCGTTCGGCGGTTTTCTCCACGACGGCTGCGACGGCACGCGCCGGACTGTCGGCGGGTGCGAAGATCACGACGACGAGGCGCCTCGTCTCGGGCGTGACCATCGTCCGCGCCGAGTCGGACGTCGGATTGCCGAACGGTCCCCGGCGGTCGGCGAGCGTGAGACGGCCGCCCACGTTCACGTGCTCCTTGCGGATCCCCGCGTAGCCTTCGCCGTCCACGCCAAGGCGCAGCGCCACCGCGTCGCCGTCGATGCGGTCGCGATCGTAGAGACCGAACGGCACCTGCGCCTCGACCGAGCACCAGTTGCAGATGTCGACGGCCGTGTTCACGCGCGGCAGCGCCTCGCCGCGCCGGAGCCGGCGGAGCAGCGCTTCGGACGAGGGCCGCGTCTTGGTTGGATCCAGGCCCACGCGCCGGTACATCGTCCGCACGCGGCCGATCGCATCGTCCAGATCGGTCGCCGTCCGCAGACGCACTTCGGATTCCGCGATCGGCGCATCCATGCGCGCGTCGCGCTCGAGCACGGTCACGTCGTCGACCGCGAGCAGCGCCGGCGCGACGATGGATCGGAGCTCAGGTTGGAGATCGAGACGCATGAAAGGCTACGAGCTACACGCTACGGGCTACGGGCGCAACAGACTTCAGGCGTGGTCAGACTGCGGCCGGCAACGGTGGCCGTAGCCTGTAGTCCGTAGCCCGTTTAGATTTCCTTCATCCTGTCGCGAACGAAAGCCAGGTTTCGCTTCATGTCCGCGTCGATCGACTTCGACGGGCTGTCGGTCTCGAGATGCGCCCACTCGGCAAACCCGATGTCGGACATCGCCTTCACGACCGCCTTGAAATCAATCGTGCCCTCGCCGAGGTAGTGCGGATTGTCCTTGAGATGCATCTCGCAGATGCGCGGCTTGCCCAGCCAGCGAATCTCGCTCACCACGTCGAAGCCCTGACGTGTCGAGTTGCCCACGTCGTAGTAGGTCAGCACCGCCGACGACTTCGTGCGCTCCATGATCCGGACGTTGTCCTTGGCCGAAATGGTGTCTTCGAGCCCGAGGATGACGTTGGCCTTCTCGGCCGCCGGCGCCACTTCGCGAAGCGCATCGCCGACGTAGTCCATCTCCGCGGCCGTCTCGAGCGCGCCCTTGCCGAAGAACGGCAGCAGGATGACGCGGACCCCGAGGGCCGTGGCGATCGGCACCGACTCCGCGACCCATCGCTGGCCCAGCGGATCGTTCTTCAGGTAGTTGCGATGGAGGATGTCGAGGCAGAGGGAGGCAATCGGGAATCCGAGGCGCTTGGACGCGGTGAGGTAGGCGGATTGGAGTGCTTTGTCACTGAGCGGCAGCGCCGTGGGCGGCTCGGCCCCGCCGCGTCCGATGCTCACCTGCACGCCTTCGAAACCCGAGCGACTGCGCGAGCGCGAGCGCCTCGACCTTCATGGTCTGTCGAAGGTTCCAATCGGTGACGCCCACCTTGAATCCGGGAGCGGCCCGCACGGCTCGCGGCATCACGGCCACGGCGCCGGCCGCGGCCGCGTCCATCAGGAATTGCCGTCGCGAAAGAGGCATGTCATCCCTCCACTGGCTCGGGTCGATCGCCAACCGCTCCCGGTTCGGGCGCGGAGACTCCCACCCCTGTCCTGGCGATAGCCTGACGCACGTCGTCGGCGAGCCGCCGCGCGTCGCCGCGCGACCGGCCCGCGGTCGAAATCGGCTCGAGCACTTTCAACGTGACACGACCGGGACACGCCATCAGCCGGCCCTTGCGCATCACGAAGCGGCTGCCATCGATGGCGACCGGTATGACCGGCAGGCCGGCCTCGATCGCCAGCATGAAGATACCGCCCTTGAAGCGCGCGAGCTTGCCGTCGACGCTCCGTGTGCCTTCGGGGAAGACCATCAGCGAGACGCGCTGCTGCATGAGCCGGCGGAGCTTCCGGAAGATGTCGGGCCCCGGATGCTGGCGATCGACGAGCACGTGCCCGGTTCGCGCAAGGTGCCAGCCGAGGAAGGGAAACCGGCCGAGCGAGGCCTTCGCCAGGATCCGCAGCTGGCACGGAAGCGTGCAGAACAGAATCGGAATGTCGTAGATGCTCTGGTGATTCGCCGCCACGAGATAACTGCCCGAGAGATCCACTCGATCGAGGCCCGACACGCCGACGTGGACCCCCGTCGTTTTCAGGATGAGCCACGACCACATGCGTGCGCAGCGGTGCGCGAAATGCCCGCGGCGATCGAACAGCACCGACGCAATCGACACGGTCCCCAACACGAGCGTGTAGAGACCGATCGTGGGGATCAGGAAGAAAACCGTTCGCCACCAGTGATAGGGCGGCACGCGGGGGAAGTGACGAACTACGAATTGACGAATGACGAATGACCTGCCGGGTCCCCAGGCCGCCGGACCTCACGACTGCGCGACGGGCCGCGGTTTGCGGGCGGAATCGTCTCGCTCGGCCGCGGCGCGTTCGCTCGCCCGCTCCGGCGGAGCACTGCTCGGCGCCGGCGTCGGCGCGGCCTGACTGGCGGACTGCCCGGATTGAACGGCTGCCGCCGATGGATCGATGTGCCGGCCGAAGATCATCTTGCCGGCAGTGGTCTGCAGCACACTCGTGACGACGACGTCGATGGTCTTGCCAATCAGACGGCGCGCATTGTCCACGACGACCATCGTCCCATCGTCGAGGTAGGCGACGCCTTGGTTGTACTCCTTGCCTTCCTTGAGGATGAAGACCTTCATGAACTCGCCCGGCAGCACGACTGGTTTGAGCGCGTTCGCGAGCTCGTTGATGTTGAGGACCTCCACGCCGCGAAGCTGGGCGACCTTGTTCAGGTTGAAATCGTTGGTGACGATCTCGCCACCGAGCGTTCGAGCGAGCTCGATGAGCTTCAGGTCCACTTCGCGGACGTCGGGGAAGTCCCGATCCGGTGATGGACACCTGCACACCCGACATCTTCTGGATGCGCGACAGGATGTCGAGGCCGCGGCGGCCGCGGTTCCGCTTGAGCGAGTCGGGCGAATCGGCGATGAACTGCAGCTCCTTGAGCACGAACTGCGGCACGACGAGGGTGCCATCGAGGAACCCGGTCTCGCAGACGTCGGCGATGCGTCCGTCGATGATGACGCTCGTATCGAGGATCTTGTAGCGCCGTTCGGGAGCCGCATCCTTGAACAGTCCGGCCATCTTGGTTGGATGCAGCCACTCGCCGCTGCACGCGCCCAGCACGAGGCCGAGGTAAGGCAGCGCGACGAGCAGTACGCTCTGCAGGAACGCGATGCGCGGGTCGTTGCTGTCGGTCCAGTAGAGCGCCGCCCCGATCGTCCGCGCCAGCACCAGACCTGCGGCGCCGCCAATGACGCCTCCCAGCAGGCTGGTGAGCGGCGCAGCGCGAAGGCTCGTCTCGAACAGGATGAGCAGCAAGGCGAGCGCCGCTCCCGCACTCGCATTGATCGCCCAATGGCCGGGAACCGGGGAGAGCACAACGGCCATCGCTGTCAGCGCCGCTGCAAGGAGCACCCGGGCGAGAACGGACCAGGTCATGAAGACTCCGATTGGCACACGGTTGCGCAAAGGGTTTTCGAGCGAATACCCCATTCGCGCGGTGCCAATCATACGACGAGACGGTCCGGTGGCTGCCGGGTCGAACCGGCGGCCCCGGTCAGAAGAGAGCGTCCACGAGCTCCGCCAGCGTTCCCGCCTCGACGAGAGTCATGCCGGCAGGAACCGCTTCAGCGGGCAGGCTGCCGGCGGGCACGATGGCGCGCGTGAAGCCCATGCGCGCCGCTTCACGAATCCGCAAGGCGGCGTGTGTGGCGCGTCGAAGCTCGCCTGCCAGGCCAATCTCACCGAACAGCACCATCCCGGCGGCAAGCGGGCGGTTCCGCACGCTCGAGACCAGCGCTGCGACCACTGCCACGTCGGCCGCGGGCTCGTCGACGGTCACACCGCCCGCCACGTTGGCGAACACGTCTTCGCCAGCAAGGTTCAGCCCGGCGCGCTTCTCGAGCACCGCAAGGAGCAGCGCGAGCCGGTTCTGGTCGAGGCCGTTCGCCGTTCGCTTCGCGTAGCCGTAGCTGCTCGTGCTGACGAGCGCCTGAACCTCGACGAGCATCGGGCGGGAGCCTTCGATGGTGCACAGCACGGCGGAGCCGGCAACCTCGGCCGGGCGCTCGGCGAGGAACAGCGCCGAAGGATTCGGGACGGGCTGAAGGCCGCCAGAGGTCATCTCGAACACCCCCACTTCGCTGGCCGCGCCGAAGCGGTTCTTGACCGCGCGGACGACGCGATGGGCGTGATGGCGCTCGCCTTCGAAATAGAGCACGGTGTCGACGACGTGCTCGAGCACCTTCGGTCCCGCGAGCGCGCCGTCCTTCGTCACGTGCCCGATGAGGAAGGTCGGCACGTTGCGCCCCTTCGCCGCGAACAGCAGCTGGGTGGCCGATTCGCGCACCTGCGCGACACTGCCGGGCGCCGATTGCAGCTTGAGCGAGAAGACGGTTTGAATCGAATCGAGCACGAGCAGCGCGGGTTGCAGCCGCTCGGTTTCTTCGAGCACGCGCTCGAGGCAGGTCTCGGCGAACAGATAGAGCGGATCGTGGCCGACGCCGAGCCGCTCGCCGCGGGACTTGATCTGCGGTTCCGACTCCTCGCCCGAGACGTACAGCACCGGGCCGACGGCGCGCGCGAAATGCGCGGCGGCCTGGAGCAGGAGCGTGGACTTGCCGATGCCGGGCTCGCCGCCGAGGAGCACGAGCGAACCGGGGACGATGCCGCCGCCGAGCACGCGATCGAGCTCGCTCAGCCCGGTCGGGAGTCGCGTGGCCGCGACCAGGTCGACGTCAGCATAGAGCTGCGCCTGGCCGCCAGCCTTCGGCATCGCATAGCGCGACGCCGACGGTTCCGAGGTCTGCGGCGCGGCGGTCTCTTCGACCAGTGAATTCCAGGCGCCGCACTCATTGCAGCGGCCCATCCACTTGGGCGATTGCGCGCCGCACTCCTGGCAGACGAAGACGGACTTTGCAGGCTTGGGCACGGCTCTTGGGCTACAGGCTACAGGCTACGGCCGACAGGCGAGCCGAGACAACGGTACCGCTTCGCTTGGCAGCTCGGGGTCGTCTTCCCGGTGCCGTCGCCCGGTCGGCGCATCGGATCGCAGATTCTGCAAATTCGGCCCGACCCCAATTGGCCGAAATTGAAATTCGGCCCGACCCCATTCAGGACCGGCTGTAGATTCGTTCAATTCGCGTGCCCACGCGGCACAACAGCTCCCAGGGAATGGTCCCGATCGTCGCCGCCATCTCGCGAACGTCCATCCGTTCGTTGCCCTGCTCACCGAGGATGACCACTTCGTCGCCGGGCGAAACCTCCACGTCGGTGACGTCGATCATCATCATGTCCATGCAGACCGCGCCGACGATGGGGACGCGACGGCCAGAGACGAGCACCCAGCCGCGGCCGCCCAACCGCGCATCGAGACCGTCGGCATAGCCGGCGGGCACCACCGCAATCCGCCGCGGCCCGGTCGCGCGAAAGCGCATGCCGTAGCTCACACCCTCTCCGGCGCGAACCCCCTTCACCGCGACGATGCGACTGCTCAGCGTCATGACCGGCTCGAGCGGGAGGGTCGAGGCCAGCGGCGGAGGCACGAGCCCGTACAGCAGCAGGCCCGGGCGCACGAGATCGAACCACACGCGCTCGTCGCGCAGCAGCGCGGCGCTGTTCGCCGCATGCCGGACGGCGGGCCGAAGCCCGTGCGCGGCAATCGTCCGGCACGCGCGCTCGAACCGCGCGCACTGCTCGCCGAACAGCGGATCCTCGTGGTCTTCGGCCGTGGCGAACTGCGTGTAGACGCCGGCCACCTGCAGCTGCTCGCTCGCCGCGAGCGCCGGCATCGTCCGATCGAGCTGATCGTGGCGGAAGCCGAGACGGTTCATGCCCGTGTCGATCTTGAGGTGACAGGAGAGGCGCATGCTGCGCCGTGCCGCGGCGCCCTCGAGCGTGCGGACCGCCGCCGGCGTCGACACCGTCGGCGTGAGCCCGTGATCGAGGACTCCGTCGACCTCGCCGATGCTGAGCGCGCCGAAGACCAGAATCGGCACGGTGACGCCCGCTTCGCGCAGCCGCACGCCTTCCTCGATGTCGGCACAGGCCAGCATCGGCGCGCCGGCCGCTTCGAGCGCAAGGCCGACCCGCGACGACCCATGCCCGTACGCGTTGGCCTTGACGACGGCCAGAATGCGCGGGGGCGACGGAGACGATGCGACGAACGCCGCGAGGGTGCGGTAGTTGTGCGTGAGGGCGTCGAGATCGACGCGGGCGATGGTCGGCCGCCGGGTCACTGCATGCCCTGATCGATATTGGCAAACAGCGTGTACTGCGGCAGGAACGCCAGCGTCACGGTCCCGATGGGCCCGTTGCGCTGCTTGGCGATGATGAGTTCCGCGAGGTTCTGCAGATCGGGGTTGTCCTTCTCGTAGACGCCCGGCCTGAAGATCATCATCACGACGTCGGCGTCCTGTTCGAGCGCGCCCGACTCGCGGAGATCCGAGAGCTGCGGCCGCCGATCCGATCGCGCTTCGGGGGCGCGGCTCAACTGCGACAGCGCGACGATCGGGACCTCGAGCTCCTTGGCGAGCCCTTTGAGCGATCGCGAGATCGAGGCGAGCTCCTGCTGGCGGTTGTCGAAGCGGCCCCGCCCCTGCATCAGCTGCAGGTAGTCGACGATGAGCAGATCGAGGCCGTGCTCCGCCTTGAGCCGCCGCGCCTTCGCGCGCATCTCGAGCACCCCGATGGCCGCGGTGTCGTCGATGAAGATGTGCGCGGTCTCGAGCGTGCCGATCGCGCGCACCAGCTTGCTGTAGTCATCGGGTGACAGATACCCGGACCGGAGGCGGTGGGCGTCGATGCGGGCCTCCGCGGTCAGCAGGCGCATGAACAGCTGCTGCGCCGACATCTCCAGGCTGAACAAGCCGACCGTCATCGCTCGCTCGCGATTGAGGCCCACGTGCTGCGCGATATTCAGCGTGAAGCTGGTCTTCCCCATCGACGGCCGCGCCGCCACGATGACGAGATCGCCGGCCTGCAGGCCCGAGGTCATCTCGTCGAGCTCGGTGAAGCCGGTCGCCACGCCGGAGACCAGGCCGCGGTGCTGCTGCAGCTTGCTCAGCGTGTCGAAGCTGTTCTGCACCAGCGCCGAGAGCGGCACGAATCCCTGACGGATTCGCTTGTCCGCCACTTCGAAGATGCGCTTCTCCGCGTGGTCGAGGATCTCGTCGGCGTCCTCACCAGCTTCGTACGCGTCCTGCAGGATCTGGTGCGCGCTGGCGATGAGCGAGCGGAGCGTCGACTTCTCTTTGACGATCGTCGCGTAGTGCTCGACGTTGGTCGCGCGCGGCACGCCGTCCACGAGACGCGCGAGGTAAGCGGCGCCGCCGACCTCCTCGAGATCGCCAGACCGCGCGAGCGCTTCCTTGAGCGTGATCAGATCGATGGCGTCGCCGCGTTCGTTGAGCTCCACCATCGCATTGAAGATGCGGCGATGGGCCTCGCGGAAGAAGTCGCCGGCGTCGATGACCGCCGCCGCATGGTTGAACGTTTCGTTGCGCAGCAGAATCGCGCCCAGAACGGACCGTTCCGCATCCAGGCTATGCGGTTGCGTGCGTTCGGACGCGGCGGACTCGGCCATGATCGCGACGGGCTCGACGTGCATCCGCTCCGGCGCATCCGAAGCGTGACGGCAGGTGGGAAGTGGAGTGTAGCAGGATCTGCGACGCGCGAGGTCGCGGTGCGCTGTTAAATCTGCGACGACAGCAAGCGAGCGATTGCGGGCGTACGAACGAAGAGGTGTTGAAATCCTGTGGAGGAAATCAACACCTCTTGATCAGGCTGATCGGGCTACAGTCTGCGGTCTACGGGCGCTGAGCGCGGCTGCTGGGTCTCGTCGATTCGCGCGGCCACTTCGGGAGCGACTTCAGTGCTCGGCACCAGGCCCGGCAAGGCCCGTCCTGTAGCCCGTAGTCCGAGCCTGAAGCCCGAGACTTACTCGGCCTTCACCACCAGCACCTTCACCTGCGCCGTCACGTCGCGGTGAAGGCGTACCGGCACGAAGAACTCGCCCAGTGCCTTGAGCGGCTCTTCGAGCTGAATCTTCCGCTTGTCGATCTCGAAGCCGAGACGGCCCAGGGCGTCGGCCACGTCCGACGAGGTCACCGATCCGTAGAGCGTGTCCCTCTCGCCGACGCGTCGCGCGACGACGACCTCGGCCTGCGAGAGGCGGGCGGCCAGCGCGTCGGATGACGCGCGCTCCTCGGCTTCACGCGCGGCGCCACGCTTCTTCTCGGCGTCGATCTGCCGCTTGTTCCCCGGCGTGACGGCGAGCGCGAGCTTGCGCGGCAGGAGAAAATTGCGGGCGTAGCCATCGGCGACCTTCACGATGTCGCCGCGGCCGCCGAGATGGTCGACGGGTTCCTTCAGAATGACTTCGATCATGGAGTGATCCTTGTCGGGCTACAGGCTACGGCCTACAGGCTACAGGCAACACTCGATCACGCCGTCGTCCGAAGTCGGCCCACCGTGCGTGGCGTTCGCCAAACATGCAGCCCTCCGCGCTGCCAGCCGGCACCGCCCAGGGCCGGCTGCACCGCAGCGCGGATCGACGCGCTGCCGCGCACGGCCGCTGAGAGCGGCCGTCGCCAAACTAGTCCGTGATGTACGGGATGAGCGCCAGCTCGCGGGCGCGCTGGATTGCCTGCTGCAGCTTCCGCTGGTACTTCGCGCTGGTGCCCGACAGCCGCCGCGGCTGAATCTTGCCCCGCTCGGGGATGAACTGCATCAA
This sequence comes from Vicinamibacterales bacterium, assembly GCA_963840865.1. GTDB lineage: Bacteria > Acidobacteriota > Vicinamibacteria > Vicinamibacterales > Vicinamibacteraceae > CAWJAP01. Next base: position 65,226 of record CAWJAP010000006.1, on the reverse strand, counting down.
CAGCTTCACGTCCTTGTAGTCGATGTAGTCGATCTTCTCCGTGCGGAACTTGCACACGCGGCGACGGCGGAACCCGCCCCCACCCGTGCTCGCGCGACGCTGTCCCTTGTCCGCGGCCTTGCCGCCGCCCTTGCCTCGATTCATCTCGCTCATGGCTCTTACGCCTCCGCCTCGTCTGCGCGATCGTCGTGCTGCGCGGCCGCTCGCATCCGCTCTTCAGGGGTCGGCTCGGGCGGCAGGCCCCGCGCCAACCGGCGCCGCGCAGTCTGTTCCTTGCGCCGCGTCCGCGCCCGCTCGGCAATCCGCAAGTCCTCGTCGACGCGCACAATCAGGTGCCGAATCACCCGGTCGCTGACCTTCAGCCGGCGATCCAGCTCCTTGATGATGTCGCCTCCGCCAGAAATGACGTCGAGGACGTAGATGCCCTCCTTGTGCCGGCCGATCTGATACGCCAGCCGGCGGCGGCCCCAGTTCTCCGTCCGGTCGACGACGCCGCCCAGACGGCTCACGATGCCGGTGACCTGCGTCTGCAGCTCCGTGAGCTGCTCCTCGGTCGACTCCGGCGCGGCGATGTAGACGAGTTCGTACTGCTTCGATGCGGTCATGGTGGTCCTTGCTGTTCTGTTCCCGTCGCTTTCGGCGGCCTACCGGCCGTCGTTCGTCTGTCTGTCGCTCACGGCCGTGGGCTTCACGCTCGGCTCGTCGGTCTCCGCGTCCTGCACGGCCGGCTCTTCACGCTTCGCGTTGAACCGGTTCATGACCTCCTGCAGACTCGCGGTCACGAACAGCTCGGCGGCATCGGCCGCCGCCGCCGTCGCCACGGCGAGCACCTCGCGATCGGTGTCGGCCGCCTTCGCGAGCACGTGATCCGCCAGCCCGCGCCGCGGATCCCCGCGTCCCACACCCACCCGAAGCCGCGGAAAGGCGTCGGTCCCCATCGCCTCGATGATGGACTTCAGCCCGTTGTGCCCGCCTGCCGATCCCCCGGCACGTATCCGCAACCGCCCCGCCTCGAGGTTCACATCGTCGACGACGATGAGCACGTCCTCGAGGGGGATCCGATAGTAACGCTGCAGCGCGCTCACCGCGCGCCCGCTGACGTTCATGAACGTCAGCGGCTTGACGAGCAGCACGTCTGTGCCGCCCAGGTTGCGCAGCCGCGCCGCCAGCGCCTCCGCGGGCGACGATTCGAACTTCGCGCCGAGGCGCCTCGCGAGCTCGTCCACCACGTCGAAGCCGACGTTGTGGAGCGTCCCGCGATATCGCGGCCCCGGATTGCCCAAGCCGGCAATGAGCTTCATGAATCGCCGGCCTCGCCGCGTAGCCGAGCCTGCCGTTCCTTGACGGCGGGGGCTAACCGCCTTCGCCATGGCTTCGGCGCGTCTCGCCGTAGCGCAGCGGAGGCGGAAGCCCGGCCCTCCTGCGGCAGGCTACTTCTTCGCCTCCGGCTTCTCCTCTTCCTTCTCCGTCTTGCCCTTCTTGATCACTTCGGGCTCGGCGGTCGCGGTCGGGACGGCCGCGGCGGCTGCCTCGGGCTCCGGCTCTTCAGCCTTCGGCGCCACGACGTGCGCGAGGAGCATGTCCGGATCGCTCAAGAGCGTCCACTTGGCGCTCGTCGCGACGTCACGCAGCCGTACGCTCTGGCCGATCATCAACTCGGAGACGTCCACCTCGAGGTAGTCGGGGATCTCACCAGGCAGCGACTCGATCTCGACCTCGCGATGCGGGAGCTCGAGGACGCCGCCCTGGAGCTTGACGCCGCGCGGCTCGCCCTTGACCTGCACCGAGACGGTGACCGTGATCGCCTTGTCCATCTGCACGCGGAAGAAGTCCGCATGCAGCATCTGGTTGTGGACCGGGTCGAGCAGGAATTCCTTGACGAGCACCTCGGTCGTTCCCACGCCCTCCACGTTCAGTCCGATGATCGTGTTCACGCCGGAATCCGAGTGGAGAATCCGAGAGAGGCGCTTGGGGTCGACGGCGACGCTGAGCGCGCCGGCGGCGCCACCGTAGACGACCGCTGGAATCTTGCCTGAGGCCCGCAGGCGGCGGGCTTCGTTCTTGCCGCGACTATCGCGCTTGACTGCATCGAGACTGGCTGCCATGGTGAATCCTTGGAGTCTGTCAGTCATTCAGTCTGTCGGTCTTTCAGATTCGAAAGACTGAACCACTGAGCGACTTCTTCATACGAACAACGACGAGACCGACGTTTCCTCGTGGATGCTGCGAATGGCCTGGCCGAGCAGGCGGGCGACCGACAGCTCCGTGATCTTCTGAATCCGCGCGCGCTCGCCGTCGTGCGGGATCGTGTTGGTGACGATCAACCGCTCGATCGGCGCGGCCTGGATGCGCTCGACTGCCGGCCCCGAGAGCACCCCGTGCACGGCGCAGGCGATGACCCGCTCGGCCCCCGCATCCTTCAGGGCCTGCGCCGCCTTCACGATCGTTCCCGCCGTGTCGATGATGTCGTCCTGGATGATGCACGTCCGGCCGCGAATGTCGCCGATGACGTTCATCACCTCAGCCGCCCCCGTCTCCGAGCTGCGCCGCTTGTCGATGATCGCGAGCTCGGCGCCCAGCCGCTTGGCGTAGGCGCGCGCGCGCTCGGCGCCGCCGGCATCGGGCGACACGATCGTGACCTTCCCGTAGTTCTGCCGCGACAGGTAGTCGATGATGACCGGCGCGGCGAACAGGTGATCGGTCGGAATATCGAAGAACCCCTGGATCTGCGCCTTGTGCAGATCCATCGTCAGGACGCGATCGGCGCCGGCCGCGCTCAGGAGGTTCGCCACGAGCTTGGCCGAGATCGGCACCCGCGGCTTGTCCTTCCGATCCTGCCGCGCGTAGCCGTAATACGGAATCACGGCCGTGATGCGCGCGGCGGACGAGCGGCGGAAGGCGTCCATCATGATGCACAGCTCGACGAGATGCTCGTCGACGGGCCTCGACGTCGGCTGGATGATGAAGACGTCCATGCCGCGGATGTTCTCGTCGATCTGGAACGACACCTCCGTATCGGGAAACCGGTGGAGCCGGGACTGCCCGAGCGGCACGCAAAGGAACTCGGCAATCTCCTGCGCCAACATCGGGTGGGCGCTTCCGGAAAAGAGCTTCAGTTCAGTCCTCGCCATGCCAAACGACACCCGGGCTCTTCTCCTCTGGTCGCGCACTCCGCGCGCCCACGCCACGACGGGCGTGCCGCGCCCCAGTCATCGATGACGCTCCGCGGGCGCCACGGTCCGCGCTGAGGGGCTGGCTGGGGCGGAAGGATTCGAACCTTCGAATGCGGGAGCCAAAGTCCCGTGCCTTACCGCTTGGCCACGCCCCACCATGCGCGAGCGCCGACCGACCGTTCGGTGTCGGCGGATCTCAAATTCCGGCGGAAGCGCTCGTCTGCGTCCGGACCGCCGCTGTGTCACCCGGCCCTGACCGGGCCATCTCACCGAGCCTCGCCGCGGATGGCCGCCAGGCGGGGATCTGCCAAAGGGAGTCGACGTACAGGCGTGGCCCAACGAGCCGACGCAAACCGATAGTCTAGCCGAACTTTACTTAGGCGAGCAAGAAGGGCACGAGAGCCGACTTACCCCATCTCCGGGGCGACCGCCTCCCGGTAGGCGGCGAGACCGACGGTGCGGCTCAGCCAGACGTCCCAGCCTGCGCGAAGGCCGAAGGGCTGGATCGCGGTGCGGGCACCCGCCTCGGATTCGAAGAGCGCGACCACGGCCGACCCGCTGCCCGACATTGCCGCGAGGGTGGCACCGGCGGCGTCAAGCTGGCGGACGGCATCCTGGATTTCGGGATGACGCCGCGCAACCACCGGCTCGAAGTCGTTGGCCAATGAAGGCACTCGGGACCACCACGCGTCGGAATCGCGAGGCCAGGCCGCCTGCGCCATGGCGGGGACACCTGCCGCGCGCTCCGCCGCAAGCCAGCCGTAGGCGGCCGCCGTCGGCACGCCGAATGGGGGACGGACGATCGCCACGTGGTGGTCGGGGAAGTCCGGGAGCCACGACAACTGGTCGCCCCTCCCGGTCCCGAGGGCGGTCCCGCCGCGCGCAAAGAACGCGACATCGGCACCGAGACGCGCGCCGAGCCGCTCGATGACGTCGTCGGCGACCGTCTCGCCCCAGAACGCCCGCAAGGCCCGCAGCGCCGCCATCGCGTCCGCGCTGCCCCCGCCGAGCCCCGACTGGGTGGGCACCGCTTTGTCGAGCACGATTCGAACACCCGCGAGCCCGAGTCCCAGCTCGTTCGCCAGGAGATCGGCGGCCCGCCACACCAGGTTGGTCGAATCCGGCCGCGCCTCGGCGTTTCCGCCGACGAGTGCGAACGGCCCATCGTTCGGGCCGACCGTCACGCGATCGCACAATGCGATTGCCTGGTAGACGGTCGTCAGGTCGTGATACCCGTCAGGGCGCCGGCCGTGCACCGCGAGATGCAGGTTGATTTTCGCCAGTGCCCGAACGGTCACCTGCATCGCCACGGATCACCGGCCGCTGAGCAGACCGCTGCGCCGCAGCTCGTCGAGCGTGATCGACTGCGCCTCCGATGGAATCGCAATCGAGAATGCGGCCGGATCGAGCGGCGTGTTCATCTCGATCTGCGACAAGGCGAGCTCGAGGTCGACGGCGGACTTGGGATCTGTGCTCGGCTTGCGCAGGCGGATGGTTCGTGCCTCGGTCCCTGCGAAGGCGTCGGGGTATTCGACGATCAGATCACCGACACGGGCGGCGACCACACGTGGACCGGAGGGCCCGCTCCTCAACCACACCGTGCGGTCGTTTCCACTTGCCTGGAGCAAGCCGTCCGGAAACCGCCGGCCGTCCGCGAGCGTGACGCCGGTGCCGGGACATCCGGCAGCCAGCGACAAGAGCGTCTGTGGCGACACCCGCACTCCGGCGAGCGCTTCGACGATGTCGGCGGCCGGCTGGTCGCGAACGACGCGGCCCTCGCGGGTGAGCAGAAGCGTCGCGCGATCGGCCTGACCGGCGAGCACGAAGAGCAGGCCGAACGGCGCCACGGCCTCGAGACGCGCGCCGCCTTCCGAGGTGACGCCCAGATCGAGGCGGCCTCTGACGCGTTGTCCGCCGATGCGGCCGCGCAGCGCGGCCTGGGCCGTCATGCTGCGCAGCGACTCGCACGCCGCCTGGGCCGACGCCGCGACAGCCGCCACGTCGGGCGCCGGTTCGCCGGCCGCGACCGGCGGCACGAACACGGCGCCGCGCGCGGCGCACGCAGTACCGGATACCGCCGCCACGAGGGCGGCCAGCACCCGGGCTCGCCAGCGGCTCATGACGGCGGTCATTCGCGCCCGCGCGCCCGATTCGATCTTCTGCTGAATCTCGCGCTTCTCGATGGAACGGCCGTCGCCGGCGAGCGCACGCTCCCAGGCCGCGATGGCGGCGGCGTGGTCGCGGAGGGCGAAGTGCAGATCGCCCAGGTGATCCTGGACGACCGAGTTGGTCGGCAGCTGCTCGCCGGCGCGAACCAGATACTCGCGCGCACGCTCGAGCGCGCCCTGTTTGTAGTAGGCCCATCCGAGCGAATCGAGGTACGAGCCGTTGTAAGGATCCTGATCGACCGCTTCGCGCAGCAACTGCACCGCCTCGTCGAGGCGCTGGCCGCGGTCGGCGAGCATGTAGCCCAGATAGTTCAGCGTCGGGCCGTGATGCGCGTCGAGCGCCAGCGCGCGCCGGAACGCACGCTCGGCCTCCTCGTACCGCCGCTGCTCTTCGAGCACGGCGCCGAGCTGGAACGGAATCGCAATCTCGGTCGGGAATCGCTGCGCGGCGGACTCGAGGACGGTCTCGGCGCGGGCGTAGTCCCGCGCCTCGAGCAGCACACTGGCAAAGGCCACGTGCGCCTCGGGCTCGCTGCCGCGGCGCTCGAGCGCGGCCTGGTGGATCTCGACGGCGCGGGCGGGCTGCCCGCGCTTGAGCCACGCGGCGGCCTCGAGGCCGACGAGCCGCAGGTCGTCGGGATGCCGTGCCCGGGCCGACTGTGCGACCGCGAGCGCGTCGGCGGGCCGCCCCGCATCGAGGTGGGTCTGGATGCGGTACGCGTCGACGGTGGCCTCGTCGGCGCCATCCTTGGCGGCGCGATCGAAGGCCGCGAGCGCGCGGTCGAACTGCCCCAGCTGCAGGTATGCGTTGCCGAGCGTGAGGCGCATGCTGGCCAGGAGGCGCGCGTGCTCGGTCACTCCCATCGACGCGGCCGAGAGCTGCTTCGAGCGTTTCGACGACCTCGCGGTACTGACGTCGATCGGCAAACACCTGCGCGAGCGCCTGCGCGCCCATCGGCTGCGAAGGCTGGAGCTCGATGAGACGGCGCGCCGCGCGCTCGGCGGCACCGTAGTCGTGCAGCGCGCGCTCGACGTCGACGAGCAGCATCAGCACGCGCGGTTCCGCGGGACGGCCGCGCTCGACCGCTTTCAAGACCTCGCGTGCTTCGCGCGCCTGGCCACCGTTGGCGAGCGCCGCCGCCTGCCGGAGCTTGAGATCAGGGTTATCCGGTTGCGCCGCGGCGGCGCGCTCGTAGGCGCGGGCCGCAGCCGGCCAATCGCGCCGCCGGACCTCGAGGTCGGCGATGTCGAGCAGCGCACGGACGAATCGCGGCTCGATCTCGAGGAGCTCTTCGAGCGTTCGAACCGCGCGGGTCAGCTCGCCGCTGCCATCGTACGCCTGCGCGAGCAGGTAGCGCGCCTCGGCCGACTCGGGCTCGCGTTCCACCGTCGTCTCGAGCGCGCCAATCGCCTTGGTCCACGCGCGGCGATTCAGAGTACAGACGTCCGAGCGTGAGCAGCAGGCTGTTGTCGAAGGGCCGCCCGGGGCGGGCCCGTTCGAGGTGCGTGATCGCCATGTCGACGGTCGGCGATCCGTCGCCGGCCTCTACGCGATCGCCGACACCGCCGGCCGCTTCGCGGCGCGCCTCGATGTCGCTGGCGTAGAGGGCGCCGAGCACCCAGTTGGCCTCGAAGTTGTCCGGATCGAGCTCCAGCGCCCGGCGCGCCTCACGGATGGCGTCCTCGGTGCGGCTCTGACGCGCGTAGAGTGCGGCAATCTCGGCGCGAATCTGGGCCGAGGCGCCGTCGGCGATCGCCGCGCGCTCGTAGGCCGCCAACGCTTCGGCGAGCTGACCCTGCGCTTCGAGATGCCGCCCGCGCAGGAACTCGAAGTACCCTGTCTCCGGCGACGCCTGCTCGGTCTTCGGTGACGGCGCGGCCGGCGCGGTCTGCGCGAACGAGGTCCCGGCACACGCCAGGGAGAGCACGCCGAGAATCATAAAGAGGCGCATTGGCAACGATTGTTCCACAGCAGACGGGGGGCAACAAGAACACACGCCGTGGCCCAAAGGTCCTCCTCATCCGCCTCCGCCTCATCGGCGATGTCGTTTTCACGACACCGGCGATTCGAGCCCTGCGTGAAGCCCTTGCCGACGCCCATCTGACGTACCTGGTCGAGCCGACGCCGGCCGGTGTCGTTCGCGACAACCCGCATCTCGACGAGGTGCGGGTCGTCCCGCTCGTTCGCGGCTGGCGGCGCCTGCTGACCGACCTCCGGCTCGCCTGGCAGCTCCGCCGCGAACGCTACGACCTCGTCATTGACTTCCACGGTGGACCGCGCGCGAGCTGGCTCACCTGGGCGACGGGGGCGCCGCGCCGGATCGGCTATCACATCCCGGGCCGCAGCTGGATGTATTCCGAGGTCGTCGCTCGCCCGCGAGAGCTGCGGCCGCGTCACTCGGTCGAAAACCAGTGGGACCTGTTGCACGGTTTGGCACCCGCGCTCGCGCGGCCGGCCAACCCCGAGCGGGATCGGGTCGAGATGCGCGAATCGGCCGATGCGGCAGCGACGGTCGCACGCCGGCTCGTGCAGGCTGGCGTCGGAATGCACGACCAGCTGATTGTCATCCACGTGAGCGCGGGGAATCCCTTTCGGCGCTGGCCTTCCGAGTTCTTCGAGGAGCTGGCTTCGAGACTTGTCGCCGGGGACCCGGTTCGTCGTATCATCCTGACGGCAGGCCCCTCGGAAGCGGGGGCCGCCCGTCTCATCGCGGAGCGGGCGCGCACCGCGCTGGGAAGGTGGCATGACAGGATTTTGACGGGCGAGGAGTCCTCGCTGGCCGAGCTTCGGAGCCTCGTCACGCGAGCGGCACTCTATATCGGCGGCGACAGCGGTCCGCTCCATGTCGCGGCCACATCGGATGTGCCGATCGTAGGACTGTACGGTCCTACGCTCTCGATCCGATCGGCGCCCTGGCGCCCGGCCTCGCTCGTGACCGAATCGGTTGAAGTTCGGGACCTGCCGTGCCGTCCTTGTGCTCAGCGGACGTGCGAGCCGGGAGACTTTCGTTGCCTGACCCGGCTCACGCCCGACCTCGTGCTCGCGGCAGCCGAGCGTGCCCTCGACCGGGCCAGGCGGGCGGGCCGCCGGGGTTGACCTGATGACGACGACCACAACTACGGCGCTCGGCGCACCCCTTTTCAGAGGCGACAAGCTCGAAGTCGCCACCATGGGCGCGCTGCTCGGGTTCCTCGCCGCTTCCCAGCTCTCGGTCGCGCCCGCCTACGTCCTGCTGGCCGTCACCTTCGCCTGCTGGGCTGCCGTCGTCAAAGTCCACCACGAACGCATTCAAGTGCCGACGATGTTCTGGCTCCTGGCTGCGTATGGGGCTGTCACCGTTGTCTCGGCGCTGAACTCGGCCGATCCGGCGCGCAGCCTCATCGACTGCAAGCAGCTGGTGCTGTTCCTCATCGTGCCGGTCGTCTACCGGTTCGCCCGCGGTCCGCGCGCGCTCGTGTTCGCGACCGTGATCATCTCGGTCGGCGCCATCAGCGCCCTCATCGGCATCGTGCAGTACGGGGTGCTGCACTACGACAATCTGGGCAAGCGGCCGCAGGGCGCGCTCACGCACTACATGACCTATTCGGGCGTGCTCATGCTCGTCGCCTGCGCGGCGGTCGCACGTCTCCTGTACCGCCGGGGATCGGCGCCGAGCGGGGCGCAGTTGTGGACGGCGCTCGTGATGCCGGCGCTCATCGTGGCCTTGGCCTTCACGCTGACACGCTCGGTGTGGATTGGCACGCTGGTCGGCGTGGGCGTGCTGTTCGTGCTGAAGGCCCGGCGGCTGCTGGCCGTGCTACCGCTGGTGGCGCTCCTGGCCATCATCCTGGCGCCAGCCGTGGTCACGGCCCGGATGTACTCGGTCTTCGACGTCAACGACCCGTCGAACCGCGACCGCTTCGCGATGCTGCGATCGGGCGTCGAGATGATCCGCGACCATCCGCTCACCGGCGTCGGCCCCGACATGGTCAAGACGCTCTACGCCGACTACCGGCAGCCGTGGGCGGTCAACGAGCTGAACGTGCACCTGCACAACGTGCCGATGCAGATCGCCGCCGAGCGGGGCATTCCCGCGCTCCTCATCTGGCTGGCGTTCATCGGCTTCGTCGCCCGCGATCTGCTCCGCCGTTTGAAAACCAGCCGACATCCGTCGCTCGCGGCCGCTGGCCTGGCCGCACTCGCGGCGATGCTGAGCGCCGGAATCTTCGAATACAACTTCGGCGACTCCGAGTTCCTCATGCTCTTCCTCGTCCTCATCACGCTCCCCTACGCCTCGGACCGGAGCGCCGACGAGGACGCCGGCTGATGGCCTTCGACGCGCCGGGCACGAGGTCCGACGCGCCGCGGCAAACCTCCTCCCCGTCTCCCCGCGTGGCGCCCGCGCTCCGCTCCGTCGTCGAACGCTTCGCCGGGCAGCCCGTGGCGGTCGTCGGCGACATCATGCTCGACCACTTCGTGATCGGGCGGGTCCAGCGGATCTCGCCGGAGGCGCCCGTTCCCGTCGTCGAGCACCTGCGCGACGAGTTCCGGCTGGGCGGCGCGGCGAACGTCGCCCACAACATCCGCGCGCTCGGAGCCGTACCGATCCTCGTGGGCCTCGTGGGCTGCGACGACTCAGCGCAAACCGTGCGCCGTGCGCTCGATGACGCGCAGATTGGCTCGGAGCACCTCGTCGACGATCCCGGCCGCCCCACGACGCGGAAGCTCCGTATCGTGACGACCCGGCACCAGCAGGTGGCGCGCGTCGACTACGAGTCGGACGTCGAAGCGTGCGGCGCCATCGAGGATGCCCTTATCGCCAGCGTCGCGCGATCGTGCGCCCACGCGGCTGTCGTAGTGGTCTCGGACTACCTGAAGGGCGCGGTGACCCACCGGCTCATGCAGGAACTACGGGCGCGGCGATCACAGCGGCCGCTCACCGTTCTCGTGGATCCGAAGATTCCGCATCTCGCCTACTACGCCGGAGCGTCGCTCATCACACCGAATCACCACGAGGCCGAGATCGCGACGCACCGCCGGATTCGCACCGATGACGAGGCACGCGCCGCAGCGCGCGCCTTCCGCGACCTTGCGTCGTGCGAGTCGGTGATGATCACGCGCGGCGAGCAGGGCGTGTGGCTGGCACAGGGAACACCGGCCGGTCCCGGGCAACCAGCGCACGAGACGCCATTGCAGCTCGAGTCGAACCTGGCCGCGAGCGCGCGGGAAGTGGCGGATGTGACGGGCGCAGGCGATAGCGTCATCGCCACCGTCGCAGTCGCGCTTTCATCCGGCGCATCGCTCCTGGACGCTGCCGATCTCGCCAACCGCGCCGCGGGGATTGCCGTAAGCAAGTTCGGGCCCGTCGCGGTCAAGCGGGACGAACTGCTTGCTGCTGTCTAGGACGACGGGCCTCTCTGGATCGTCGCCTTCGAAAACGGAACGCCGCTCTCTCGAGGCAAGGCTCGGCCATCGAACGGCCGCCGCGACCGCAGCTCAGGCCCGAAGCCCGCAGCCTGAAGCCGGACAGGAATCGCTCGAAGGCGCTCCAGCCGCTCCATCCGCCCCAGCCGCTCCATCCGCTCCATCCGCTCCACCCTCCGCCCCAGCCGCTCCATCCGCCCCAGCCTGTTCAGAGCCTAGTGTCTGAAGTGCCGGCGTCCCGTGAACGCCATCGCCAGGCCGTGCTCGTCGGCGGCCTCGATGACCTCGGCATCGCGGACGGACCCGCCCGGTTGCACCACCGCGGTGGCGCCGGCCCTGGCCACCGCATCGAGGCCGTCGCGGAATGGAAAGAAGGCATCCGACGCGGCAACGCTTCCTGACAGATCGCCGTTCGCCTTCATCACCGCGATCTTCACAGCATCCACCCGGCTCATCTGGCCGGCGCCGATCGCGCGCGTGCGATCCTCGCCCGCAAAGAGCACGCTGTTCGACTTGACGTGCGCGCACACGCGCCACGCAAACCGGAGCGCGCGCCATTCCGCGGCGGTCGGCCGGCGACGCGTCACGACGCGCAACCCGGTTCCCTCCGCGGACACCGCGGCGTCGGCCCACAGGTCCCGCGCTTCGGATACTTCGTCGCGTTCCTGGACCAGGAGACCGCCGAGGATCGATCGCAGCTCGAGGTGCTTCTTGCCGCTGCCGGCCACGCCGGAGAAATCCGCGGTCAGCAGGCGAAGGTTGGCCCTTTTCGCGAGAATCTCCAGCGCGTCCGCGTCCGCATCCGGAGCAATGACGGCCTCGATGAACGTCGACACGATGGCTCGCGCCGTCGCCGCGTCGAGACGCCGGTTGAGACCGACGATGCCGCCGAATGCCGACAGCGGCATCGGCATCGCGCGCGGCCACGTAGGCATCGGCGATGGTGTCGCCCGTTGCCGCGCCGCACGGATTCGTATGCTTGATCACGGCCGCTGCCGGCTCCTCGAACTCGAGGACGATACGCGCGGCCGCGTCGAGATCGAGCAGATTGGTGTACGAGAGCTCCTTGCCCTGGAGCACGCGGACCGCGCTGAAACCACTTTCACCGGGCTTGCCGTACCACCCGGCCACCTGATGCGGGTTTTCGCCGTAGCGCAAGACACGCACGCGATCGAAGTGCGGGCGGAGCACGACGGGCAGGCCGACCTCGGCCGCCGCCGGGCGAGCGAACGCGTCGCCGTCCACGCGCACGGTCTCGAGCGTCGAGGCAATCATCGCGTCGTACGCGGCCGTGTGCGCGAATGCCTTGCGCGCGAGCTCGAAGCGGAGCGCCGGCGAGGGTCCGCCGGGCTCGGCAAGCGCCGAGAGAACGCGCGGGTAGTCCGCGGGGTCGACGACCACCAGCACGTCGCGGAAGTTCTTTGCCGCGGCGCGCACCAGGCTGGGTCCGCCGATGTCGATTTCCTCGACGAGGCCGTCGAAGGTCGTCTCCGGGTTCGCGGCGGCCGCCGCGAACGGGTACAGGTTCACCACCACGAGATCGACGAGGCCAATCCCGTGGCGCTCGATGGCGGCCAGATCGTCGGCGCGGGCGCGGCGCGCGAGGATGCCCCCGTGAATGGCCGGATGGAGGGTCTTGACCCGCCCGTCGAGCATCTCGGGGAAGCCGGTGACGTCCGAGACGCTCCGGACCGGCAGGCGCGCGTCGGCGAGGGCACGGGCGGTCCCTCCGGTCGAGACGAGCTCGGCGCCAAGCCGCTGGAGGCCCTCGCCAAAGGCCGCCAGACCGCTCTTGTCCGAGACGCTGAGGATGGCGCGGCGGAGTTTACACTCTGTTGACAAACCCATAACTCGTCGTTATCCTATCTATCAGCGCCACACAAGCTTCTAGCTGGCGCATGAACGTAAAGGCCGCCCCCGCGGCTTTTTTTTGTGTCCGGATGATATCGGCTGAGCTGGTATCGACGGCTGGTCACAGCGACGTTCCGCCCAACCGGAGCGCCGCGGCAGCAAGGCAGGGAAAGTACGATGCGCATTCAAGGCAAGGTCAAGTGGTTCAACAACGCCAAGGGATACGGCTTCATCGAGCGTGAATCGGGAAGCGACGTATTCGTGCACTTCTCGGCGATCACCGGCAACGGGTTCCGGACGCTCGAGGAAGGCCAGGCGGTCGAGTTCGAGATCGTGGACGGGCCCAAGGGTCCGCAGGCTGGCAATGTGACCAAGCCGGCGTAAGCGCGGTTCTGAACGGCGGGGGCCGCAGCACCAGCGTGCGGCTCCCTCCGTCCCTGTTCCTTCCCCCACCGTTCCCCTTCCCTTCGACAAACCATCACACCTTGTTCCTGACCGGCTTCGCCGTCAGATTCGGGCGCCCGTTCGCCACGTGGACCTGGAACACCACGTCCGACGCGCCACGCTCGCGCAACCGTTTCAGCTGAGCCTCGACGAGCCCCGCGAATTTGTCGAAGGGCACCACATCGTGTCCGGTCTCGCGGCGCGCTTCCATCACGGCGTCATACAAGGCTCGCATTTGGGCGGGCTGCGACGAGGGGTCGTGCAGCACCGCCGCATAGACCTCGCGGACGCTCTTGGTCGGCTCCTTGCCGCTTGCGTCGGTCCGGCGTCCGGGAGCGGGGCGGCCTTCTTCACGCACGCGAATCGCGCGATCCCACATCTCGGTGAACGTGGTGAGCCGCGATTGCAGCGTCTGGAGTCTGAACCTCGCCGTGGCCGTCTCGAGCGCGCGGCGATCCCACTGGCGCAGCAGGCGCTCGACCTGCGTGCGCGTTTCGATCGGCGGACGAGGCAGCCGGCCGGCAAAGTACCTCGTGTACTCCGTTTCCAGGCGCTTCAGTTCGGCCGCGAGGTGATCGAGCTCGCGTTCGATGGCTGAAGGGGGCGGCACGCTCGTTCTCCGCGGAGCTACCGGGGCAAGAGGAACCAGAACAGCGGCAGCCACAGCTCCCGCGCGTACGGCACAGGAACCTCGTCGACCAGGACCTCGGTGCCATCGTGGGAGCCCACGATCGCGTAGAGGTCCCGCAGCACCCCGACATCGCCCGGTTCGTAGCGGGCGCGGATGCGACGATCCGCGCCGGTCCCCATCTCACGGAACTCGCGCGACTGCTTCGCGAGCTCGACGGCCCTTGCGTAGTCAGGCCCGTCGAAGAGGGGGAACACGATCGTGAGCGAGAAAGGTCGCGGAGGCGAGCCGAACAGCGCGGTCCGGAGCTCGGGATGGAGCGCCGCCAGCTCCTCGGCCGTGGGGTGCTCGGGGAGCGTGACGTACGGCCAGAATCGCTGCTCGGGACGGTGCGACGGCTCGGGGTCGAGGCGGGGGCGAATCGGGTCGATGGGTCGGGACACGGAGGGCTCGGCTGCGTTCAATCGCGCGGGATCAGGCTTCCCCGAACCAGCGCACCGTGAAAACGAGGGGGCACGCGGACGCGGGCCGGACTCGGGTCCTGGAGGCGGCCGGCGCGTGGGGTCGAACGAATGCTGGCACCGAGGTGGGCGCGCCACGCCTGCGACGCGGTGATTCGCGATGGTATCCTGACCGTCGCCGGCTCGCAACCGTTCGGACCGCATCGCGCGGCCGGTTCCGCCACACCGCCACCTTGCCGCCGTGGATCGGGTCCGCCTCATCCCTGCAATCGACCGCCTGCGCCGTCGTCCCGCCGCACAACGGCTCGAACGAGAGTTCGGACCTGACGCCGTCGTCGAGGCGCTGCGCCACGAGGCCACCGCGCTGCGGACGGCGCTTCGCGAGACAGAAGCGGAAGGGCCCGCCCCGGATGTCGCGACGGAAGACGATGCGGCTGCCTGGATCGAAACGCGCGCGTCCGCGCGGCTGGCGTCGACACGTCGATCGCGCCTGACCCGGGTGATCAACGCCACGGGCGTGGTTCTTCACACGAATCTGGGGCGCGCCCCGCTGTCGCCGGCTGCGCTCGACCGCGTGCGCGACGTCGCCGCGGGGTACTCGAGCCTCGAGCTCGACCTCGGGACGGGACGCCGCGGACGCCGCGACGTCCATGCCGAGTCGCTGTTGTGCGGCCTCACCGGCGCCGAGGCGGCCGTCGTCGTCAACAACAACGCGGCGGCGGCGCTCCTCGCTCTCACGGCGCTCGCGCGCGGACGCGAAGTGCTGGTGTCTCGCGGCGAGCTGGTCGAGATCGGCGGCGGCTTCCGCGTTCCCGACATCCTCCGCCAGTCCGGCGCGACGCTTCGCGAAGTCGGCGCCACGAACCGCACGCGAGCAGCCGACTACGCTGCGGCCATCGGGCCGAACACGGCGCTCATCCTACGGGTCCACCCGTCGAACTTCGCGATGACGGGCTTCACGGCAAAGCCGAGCCTCACCGAACTGGCTTCGCTGGCACGCACCCACGAGCTGCCGCTCGTCGAGGATCTCGGCAGCGGCTGGATGGACCGCTCGCTGCTCGCGGAACTCGACGAGCCCGATGTGGCCGCCAGCCTCCGAGCCGGCGTCGATCTCGTGACCTTCAGCGGCGACAAGCTGCTCGGAGGACCGCAGGCCGGCATCATCGTCGGCCGGCAGGATCTGGTGGAGGCCGTGCGCCGTCATCCGCTGATGCGAGCACTGCGCGTGGACAAGATGACCTACGCCGCGCTCGAAGCGACGCTGGAGGAGTACGCGCGAGGCCGCGCGCGCGAGGCGGTTCCGATCGTCCGCATGATGACGATGCCCGTCGAGGTCCTCGAGGCGCGCGCGCAACGCGTCGCGGACGTCGCGGCCGCGGCCGGGTGGCATGCCGAAGTCGTGCGCGGCGAGTCGGCCATTGGCGGCGGCTCGGCCCCGGCGGCACGGCTCGAGACGCGACTCGTGGCGCTGCGGCACCCATCACGATCCGCCGACGAAACCCTCGCCAGCCTTCGTGAACTCGCGACCCCCGTCATCGCCCGCATCGCCGATGACCGCGTCGTCCTCGATCTGCGGACTGTCGACCCAGCGGACGATCGTCACATCGAGGAAGCCCTCGCGCGGGCATAGGGGTCGGGTGTGATATCCGTCTAAATGTCCTGAATGACAACTGACATTTAGACGGATATCACACCCGACCCCTAAAAAATCGTGTCGATGGAGCTGAGCGCGAGGTTGATGACCGTCGTCGGGTAGATGCCGAGGTAGAAAACCGCGACTGCGGACATGGCCAGCGCCGCGACTGCAGCCGGCGAGAGCGGAAACGCAGGCACGTCGTGGCCGCACGTCTGACATGTACATCATCACGACGATGCGCAGGTAGTAGAAGACCGACACGACGCTCGTCAGCACGCCGATGATGGCGAGCGCGTAGTGCCCTTCCTGGACCGCGGCCGCAAAGACGTACCACTTGCGCGATGAAGCCGGCCGTCGGCGGGAAGCCGCCGAGCGACAGCAGGAAGATCGTCATCAACGCGGCCAGAGCCGGACGCGCGTACCACAGGCCGGCGAAGTCGCGGACCTCGTCGTGCTCGTGCGCCTTGGTCGCCAGCAGCGCCATCACGCCGAACGCGCCGAGATTGGTCACGGCGTACGACAGCAGGTAGAACAGCATCGCGGCCTTGCCGACCGAGTTCGCCGCGATCAGGCCGACCAGCAGGTAGCCGCCGTGCGCGATGCTCGAATACGCGAGCATGCGCTTGACGTTGCTCTGCGCGACGCCGACGACCGTGCCGACCATCATCGTCGCGACGGCGATGCGCGGAGAGGAGCGGCGCCCAGCTCGTCACGCACCGGCTCGAAGGCCGACAGGAACACGCGGACGAAGGCGGCGAACGCCGCCGCCTTCACGCCGGTGGACATGAAGCCGGTGACCAGCGTCGGCGCGCCCTGGTAGGCGTCGGGCGTCCACATGTGGAACGGCACCGCCGACACCTTGAAGGCGAAGCCGACCAGCAGCGAGCCCGAGCGCGAGGAGCAGCAGCACGCTCGGCGTCGACGCCTGCGCGGCGATGGCCGCGGCGACGCGATCGAGGCGCGTGCTGCCGGACGAGCGCGAACGTCATCGCCACGCCGTAGAGGAAGAACGCGCTCGAGAACGCGCCGAGCAGGAAGTACTTGAAGCCGCCCTCGGCGCTCGGCCAGGCTCCTGCGCCGGATGCCGGTGAGCACGTAGACCGCCGAGCGACAGCACCTCGAGCGCGAGGAAGATCACCAGCAGATCGCTCGCCGACGCCATCAGCATCATCCCGGCGATGGAGAAGAGCATCAGCGTGTAGTACTCGCCGGCCGGCAGTTCCTCGCGCTCGACGACGTCGCCCGAGAACAGGATGGTGAGGATGCCGACGACGCACGAGCGTGACGTTGATGAACAGCGCGAAGTTGTCGGCGCGCACGACGCCGAAGCTGGTGGTGTCGCGGTCCCAGAGCAGCACCGAGGCGAGCCCGGCGCCGACGAGCCCGATGAGCCCAGGCCGCCCATCGGCACGTCTCGCTCGGCCGGGCGGAACGCCTCGGCCACCATCGTCACCATCGCGGTGAGCGTGACGATGAGGATCGGCATGATCGCCTGAATTTCGGTCATGGTCGAATTCATCGTGGCTGCGGTCTCCGCTTCACGGCGTAACGGGCACCGGCATGCCGTGCCCGTCTGTCGGTCGTGGCGTCGCGGTCCTCGTAGGCACGCCTGGCGTGCCCTGCCGGCGACCGGTGCGACGGCCAGCGCGGGCTCGCCGGCGCGTCACCCGCTTGAGGACGGCCTCGACCGACGGCTCCATCGGCGCGAGGAAGACACGTTCGGCAACACGCCCATCACGATGGCCATGACCACGCGTCGGGCCGAGCGCGGCCCACTCACGCGGCGGTGAGGTCGGGCAGGTCGCTTGTTCTTCGGGTTGGTCACCTCGCCGTAGTTCACGCGCTGGAACATCCACAGCATGTAGACCGCCGAGAGGATGACGCCGGTCGCGGCGAACGACGGCGAACTCGGGCCGCCAGCGGAACGCGCCGAGGATCGTCAGGAACTCGCCGACGAACCCGTTCAGCCCCGGCATGCCGATCGACGACAGCGTGATGATCAGGAACGCCGCGACGAACTTCGGCATGACGTGCTTCAGGCCGCCGTATTCGGCGATCAGGCGCGTGTGCCGGCGGTCGGAGAGCATGCCGACGATCATGAAGAGCGCGCCGGTGCTGACGCCGTGGTTCAGCATCTGGTAGATCGCGCCCTGCACGCCCTGCACGTTCATCGCGCAGATGCCGAGCACGACGAAGCCGAGGTGGCTCACCGATCGAGTAGGCCACCAGCTTCTTCATGTCCGGCTGCACCATCGCGACGAGCGCGCCGTAGATGATGCCGATGACCGCCAGCGCCGCCGATATAGGGCGCGAACTGCTGCGCCGCGTCCGGGAACAGCGGGAACGCGAAGCGGACCAGCCCGTAGGTGCCCATCTTCAGCAGGACGCCGGCCAGGATGACCGAGCCGGCCGTCGGCGCCTGCACGTGCGCGTCGGGCAGCCACGTGTGGAACGGGAACAGCGGCACCTTGATCGCGAAGGCCAGCGCGAAGGCGAGGAAGAACCAGATCTGCGTCGTCGCGCGGAATCTGCAGCGCGTAGAGCTTCAGCAGGTCGAAGCTGTACGGCGCCGGTCGCCGGCGCTGTGCATCACGCCAGCGCGATGATGGCGATCAGCATCAGCACGCTGCCGGCCATCGTGTAGAGGATGAACTTGACCGCGGCGTAGACGCGCTGGTCGTAGCCCCAGATCCCGATGAGGAAGTACATCGGGATGAGCATCGCGTCCCAGAACACGTAGAAGAGGAACAGGTCGAGCGAGACGAACACGCCGAGCATGCCGGTCTCGAGCACGAGGATGAAGATCGAGAACTCCTTCACCTTCTTCTCGATCGACGTCCCACGACGACAGCAGCGCGAGCGGCGTCAGGAAGCCGGTGAGGACGACGAGCAGCAGGCTGATGCCGTCGACGCCGATGTGGTAGTCGATGCCGAAGGCGGGGATCCACGCGCACGCGCTCGACGAACTGGAAGTCGGCGCGCCGAGGCGTCGAAGCCGGCCCAGAGGGCCAGCGTCGCGCGCGAAGGTGACCAGCGAGACGCCGAGCGCGACGTCCAGCGCACGAGGCCGTCGCGCGTCGCCGTCCCGGTTGGGCGACGAGCAGCAGCGCAGCGCGCCGATGAGGCAGGAAGACGATCAGGCTCAGCATACGAACGGTCAGCTCGGCTCAGGAGCTCAGGGACGGGCTCAGGTCACCGCGCCAGGAAGTAGCCCAGCACCAGCACGACGCCCGAGAACAGCGACGCGGCATACGTGCGCATCGAGCCGGTCTGCAGCAGGCGCAGCACGCGCGGCCGAGCCGCGCACGAGCGTGCCCGTGCCGTTGACGGCGCCGTCGATGATGCCGGCGTCGACGCGCCTTCCACAGCACCGACTCGGACACGCGCCGCAGCGGCTGCACGACGACCGCGTCGTACAGCTCGTCGACGTAGTACTTGTTCAGCAGCAGCGCGTGGACGGGCCCGGAGCGCGTCGCGAGGCCGTCGGCCGCTGCGGTTCGTCAGGAAGAAGAACGCGGCCATGCCGATGCCGAGGAACGCGAGCGACGATCGACACGCCCATCAGCGTGCAGCTCGATGGCTCTCGTCGGCGGCGTGCGCCTCGCCGCCGCGCGCCGTGCCGTGGTCGCGCGCCGTGGCCAGCGTGCCGCGGCCTCGGCCGCGCCGTGGCCGTGCGCCTGCACCCGCACGGCGCACCGTGCGCGCGCCGGATGGAAGCCGGGTGCGAGGAACGTCTCGATGGGGTTGCTGCCGCCGAGCGCGTGCGGCACGCCGACGTAGCCGGCGAGCGACCGAGCCGACGGCGAGCAGGATCAGCGGAATCGCCATCGCCGGCGGCGCGTCGTGCAGGTGGCCGTGACCGCCGTGCCCGCCCATGGGCCCCGTGGCCGTGGCTCGGTGGCCGTGCGCGCCCACCGGCGCCGCCGCGCGCTTGCCGTGGAACGTCATGAAGATCAGGCGGAACATGTAGATGGCCGTCAGCAGCGCGGTCAGCGCGCCGATCGCCCACAGCAGCCGTGTGGCCGCTCGCGAAGGTCTGGAAGAGGATCTCGTCCTTGCTGAAGAAGCCGGCCAGGCCGCGGCACGCCGGCAATCGCCAGCGCGCCGATCAGGAACGTCCAGTAGGTGATCGGCAGGTCCTTCTTCAGCCCGCCCATGTTCCGCATGTCCTGCTCGCCGTGCAGCGCGTGAATCACCGCGCCCGAGCCGAGGAACATCAGCGCCTTGAAGAACGCGTGCGTGTAGAGGTGGAAGATGCCGGCCGAGAACGCGCCGACGCCCATCGCCAGGAACATGTAGCCGAGCTGCGACACCGTCGAGTACGCGAGCACGCGCTTGATGTCGTTCTGCACGAGGCCGATCGTGCCGGCCATCAGCGCCGTCAGCGCGCCGATCGACCGCCACCATCTGCATCGTCTGCGGCGCGTGCAGAACAGCTCGGCGTTGCGGCCGATCATGTACACGCCGGCCGTCACCATCGTCGCGGCGTGGATCAGCGCGGAGACCGGCGTCGGGCCCTTCCATCGCGTCCGGCAGCCAGACGTAGAGCGGAATCTGCGCCGACTTGCCGGTGGCGCCGATGAAGAACAGCAGCGTCGATCAGCGACAGCACGCCGAAGGTCGCTCTCGACCGGCATCGACGTCGACCGCCTCGGCGATCGCGCGGAAGTCGAGCGTGCCGAAGGTCACGAAGGCCAGCGAACATGCCGAGGATGAACGCGAAGTCGCCGATGCGGTTGACGACGAACGCCTTCTTGCCGGCGTCGACTGGCCGACCGCTTCGTGAACCAGAAGCCGATCAGCAGGTACGAGCAGAGGCCGACGCCCTCCCAGCCGACGAACATGACGAGCAGGTTCGCGCCGAGCACCAGCACCAGCATGAAGCCGGCGAACAGGTTCAGATACGAGAAGTAGCGCGCGTACTCGCTGTCGCTCTCCTCGTGCATGTAGGCGGTCGAGTAGATGTGGATCAGCGAGCCGATGCCGGTGACCACGAGGATCATCAGCGTCGAGAGCGGGTCGAGGCGGAAGCGTCGAGCGGCGCCGCGAAGTCGCCGGAGGTGATCCAGGTGAAGACGCGTCTGCTCGATGACGCGCGCCTCGGCCGGCGTGCTGCAGCAGATTCCACGACGCCGAGGCCGAGACGCCGAAGGCGGCGAGCATCGCGACGCAGGCCACGCCGCCCGAGACGGCCTTCGGCAGCCGGCGCCCGACGAAGGCGTTGATCAGGAAGCCGACGAACGGAGCAGAGGATGACGAGAGCATCAGCAGGCTCAGGCTCAGGGCTCAGGCTCCGGATGTGGCGCGCTACCACTTCAGCGAGGTGAACACGTCCGGGCTCAGCGTCTCCCTGTGCCGGAACAGGGCGATGACCAGCGCCAGGCCGACGGCGGCTTCGGCGGCCGCCACGGTCATCACGAAGAACATGATGATCTGCCCGTCGACCGAGCCGAGATAGCGGCCCGACCGCGACGAACGTCAGGTTCACGGCGTTCAGCATGATCTCGATCGACAGCAGCAGCGTGATCAGGTTGCGGCGCAGGAACACGCCGGCCGTGCCGATCGAGAACAGCAGGGCGGAGAGAATCAGGTAGTGGTTGAGCGTCGTCATCGGCGTTCCGACCTCAGACCTGCTTCTTGGCCAGCACCACGGCGCCGACCATCGCGACGAGGATCAGCACCGACGTGACTTCGAACGCGAACGCGTGGTCGGTGAAGAGCGACGATGCCGATCTGCGCGCACCGACGACACGCGGTCGGCGGCCGGTCGATCCGGCGACAACGGCCGCGTCCGAGCAGGCTGAGCGCCCAGACCAGACTCGACGAGCATCACCGCCGAGAGCGACCACGAACAGCCGGCGCGGCCCGGTCGTCAGCGAGACGTAGGAGGGGCCGTAGGCGTCGGCACGTCCTCGCGCGGCGCGTTCAGCAGCATCACCACGAACAGGAACAGCACCATGATCGCGCCGGCGTAGACGATGATCTGCGTCACCGCGGCGAACGGCGAGTCGAGCCGGATGTAGAGGCCGGCGAGCGACGACGAACGACACGATCAGCAGCAGCACGCTGTGCATCGGGTTGCGCTGGCCGATCACGCCCAGCGAGCTGACCACGGTGATGGCGGCGAACAGGTAGAAGAGCGCAGTCCATGAAGAGGGCGAGACTCAAGAACGGATCGTCGTCAGTCTCGTGCGCCTCAGGATAGAGGACGCCGGCCGCCGTCACCAGCAGGTTGACGACCGACAGCGGCAGCAGCCACTTCCAGCCGAACGCCATCAGCTGGTCGTAGCGATAGCGCGGCAGCGTCCACCGCATCCAGATGTAGAAGAACAGCAGGACACGCGACCTTCAGCAGCCAGTTGAACCACACCGGCCAGCCAGCCCAGGCGAGCGGCAGCGGCATAGTGCCAGCCGCCGAGAAACAGGTCGGTGGCCACGGCCGAGACCGTGACCATGTTGATGTACTCGGCCAGGAAGAACAGCGCGAAGCCCATCGAGCTGTACTCCGTGTGGTAGCCGGCCACCAGTTCCTGCTCGGCCTCGGGAAAGTCGAACGGCGCGCGGTTGGTCTCGGCGATGCCGGCGATCATGAAGATGAGGAAGCCGACCGGCTGCGGAACGACGAACCAGCCGATCGGGCAGCAGCGCCGCCGAGCGCCGGTGCCCGCCTGCGCGTCGACGATCTCGCGCAGCGACAGCGAGTTGCCGATCACCAGCACCGAGGCGAGCGCCATGCCGTAGGACAGCTCGTAGCTGAGCATCTGCGCCGACGAGCGCAGGCCGCCGAGCAGCGAGTACTTGCTGTTGGAGCCCAGCCGGCGAGCACGATGCCGTAGACGCCCATCGAGGTGATGGCGAAGACCACCAGCACCGCGACGTTGAGGTCGGCGCCCTGCAGCGGGATCGGCTCCGGCAGCAGCCCGAAGAAGTCGGTCGTCGGGCCGAACGGCACGACGACGAACGCGGCGAAGGCGGTCGGTCGCCGAGAGCATCGGCGCGAGGTAGAAGAGCCAGAAGTCGGCCGCCTTCGGCCGCAGCTCCTCCTTGAAGATCAGCTTGACGATGTCGGCGAGCGGCTGGAGGAGGCCCCACGGCCCGACGCGATTGGGGCCGAGGCGCTGCTGCGCGAAGGCCGCGATCTTCCGCTCGAAGTAGACCAGCACCGCCGCCGAGATCTGCAGCGCGAAGAACACGACCAGCATGATCGCGATGTAGGCGATCGTGACCGGGATGGTCGACGAAGGTACCATGAACGTCGGCCATCGACTCTCTGCGTCAGTGCGCGCCCACCGGCGCCCGCGCGCGGAAGTCCGCCATGGGCATGGTCCGCCCTCGCGGATGTAGGTTTCGTACTCGTGCCGGAAGTGCTGGATGGTGCTCAGCACCGGCGCGATCTCGGCGTCGCCGAACGGGCACAGCGTCTTGCCGCCGATGTTGTTGCACACGCTCAGCAGCAGGTCGATGTCGCGCATCTGGCCTTCGCCGCGCTCGATCTTGTCGAGGATCTTGTAGAGCCAGTCGGCGCCTTCGCGGCACGGCGTGCACTTGCCGCACGACTCGTGCTTGTAGAAGTGAATCAGGTTCTTCGCCACCCAGACCATGCTGGTGGTCTCGTCCATCACGATGATCGCCGCCGAGCCGAGCATCGAGCCGGCCTGCACCAGCGCGTCGAAGCTGGCCTGGCGTATCGAGCTTGTCGGGCAGCAGCACGTTCACCGACGACCCGCCGGGGATGATCGCCTTGAGCTGCCGGTCCCCGCGGATGCCGCCGGCGTAGTCGTAGATCAGCTCGCGCAGCGTGACGTCCATCGGCGCCTCGTAGACGCCGGGCTTCTTCGACGTGGCCGCTGACGCAAAAGAGCTTCGGGCCGGTGTTCTTCTCGGGCCCGAGCGACGCGAACCACTCGGGCCCGCGCTCGATGATGAGCGGCACGTTGCAGATGGTCTCGACGTTGTTGACGACCGTCGGGCAGCCGTAGAGCGCCGACGACGGCCGGGAACGGCGGCTTGAGGCGCGGCTGCGCGCGCTTGCCCTCGAGCGACTCGATGAGCGCGGTCTCCTCGCCGGCCTCGTAGGCGCCGGCGCCGCGGTGCACCCAGATGTCGCAGTCCTGGCCGCTGCCGAGGATGTTCTTGCCGAGGTAGCCGGCCTCGCGCGCCTTGGCGAGCTCGGCCTCGAGCTGCCGCTGCAGGTGGTAGAACTCGCCGCGGATGTAGATGTAGCAGGTCTTCGCGCCGATGGCGCGGCAGGCGATGACGCAGCCCTCGAACAGCAGGTGCGGGTTGCGCTCGAGCAGCACGTGATCCTTGAAGGTGCCCGGCTCGCTCTCGTCGGCGTTGATGCAGCAGGTACTTCGGCTTCGGCGAGTCCTTCGGGCACGAAGCTCCACTTCAGGCCGGTCGGGAAGCCCGCGCCGCCGCGGCCGCGCAGCCCCGACTTCTTGACCATGTCGATGATCTCGTCGGGCGTCATGCGCGAGCGCCTTGCGCAGCGCCTGGTAGCCGCCGTGCTGGACGTAGAAGTCCAGCGTGTAGGAGTTCGGCTCCTTCACGTAGGTGGTCAGGACCGGTTCGAATGGGCATGTCGACTGGGCTCAGGCTCTCGGCTCAGGCTCGGGTCTGCGCTTCAGGGCGCGGTTCGGCTCGGCCTCAGCCCGGCCGAGCGCCGAGGCCGAGGCCTGCAGCCACTCACTTCTCCTTCACCAGATGGCAGCCGCTCAGCGCGGCGAGGCCCTTGGTGCGCAGCCCCTCGACGAAGCGCCGGGACGTCCTCGGGCCCCTGGCACTCGTGCCAGTGCTCGTTGTTCACCATGATCACCGGCGCCCGATCGCAGGCGCCGAGGCACTCGAACTCCAGCACCGTGAACATGCCGCGTCGCGTCGGTCTCGCCCGGCTTGACGTGCAGGTGCTTGCACAGCTCCGCGGTGACGCGCTCGGCGCCGTTGAGCGCGCACGACAGCGTGCGGCACACCTGCAGCACGTAGGTGCCGACCGGCTTGGTGAAGAACATCACGTAGTACGTGACCACGTCCTCGACGTCGGCCGCGCGTGCAGCCGATCACCTCGGCGACGTGCCGCATCACTTGCCGGTGATGTGGCCCTGCTGCTCCTGCACGAGGTAGAGCGCGGCGAGCACCGCCGACTTGCGGCGCTCCGGCGGATAGTGCGAGGCAATCTCCTCGAAGCGTGGCGCGGTTCGCCGCGGTGAACGCGAACGGCGGCCCCGGCTCGGCAGCGTCCGCTCGACTTGTGCCAGCCCTCGCCGTAGGGCATCTGCGGGATGAAAGCTCATCGATCGCAATCTCCCATGACGACGTCGGTCGAGCCGATGACGGCGATGACGTCGGCGATCAGGCCGCCGACGATCAGCTTCGGCAGCGCCTGAATCGCGAGGAACGACGGCGGGCGCGACTTGACGCGCCACGGCCGGTTCGTGCCGTCCGACACCACGTAGAACCCGTGCTCGCCGCGCGGCCCCTCGATCGGCACGTAGGCCTCGCCGGCCGGCACGGTGAAGCCCTGCGAGTAGATCAGGAAGTGCTGGATGAGCGCTTCCATCTCCGTGTAGACCTTGTCCTTCGGCGGCGGCACGATGCGCGGATCGTCCACCGCCCACTCGCCGGTCGGCGTGATGCGCGCGATGCGCCTGGCGTGCAGATCTTCAGGCTCTCGCGCATCTCCGCGACGCGCACCTGATAGCGCGCGTAGACGTCGCCGTCCTGCTGCGTCGGCACGTCGAAGTCGTAGGTCGCGTAGTTCAGATACGGGAACGCCCGGCGCACGTCGTACTTCAGCCCCGAGCGCGCGCGCGATCGGCCCGACGCAGCCGTAGGCGACCGCCTCCTCCCTGGTCAGGATGCCGACGCCGCGCGTCCGCCGCAGCCAGACGTCGTTCTTCGTCAGCAGCCTCTCGTACTCGTCGATCTTCTCCGGGAAGCGGTCGAGGAAGCGCGTTGACCGCCTCGTGGAAGCCGATCGGCAGGTCCTCGCGCAGCCCGCCGATGCGGATGTAGCTCGGGAACAGCCGGAAGCCGGCGAGCATCTCGTTGATGTTGAGCAGCAGCTCGCGCTCGCGGAAGCAGTACAGCAGCATCGTGATCGCGCCCACCTCCATGCCGTGCGTGCCGAGCCACACCAGATGGCTCGAGATGCGCTGCAGCTCCGCGATGCAGCACGCGGATGTTGGTCACGCGCTCGGGCACCTCGATGCCGAGCAGCTTCTCCACCGCCAGCACGTAGCCCAGCGCGTTCGACTGCGGCCCGAGGTAGTCCATGCGCTCGACGAGCGGCACCACCTGCTGCCACTTCTTCTGCTCGGCGGTCTTCTCGATGCCGGTGTGGAGATAGCCGATCGTGGGCTCGCCGAGACGATCGTCTCGCCATCGAGCTCGATCACGAGGCGCAGCACGCCGTGCGTGCTGGGGTGCTGCGGCCCCATGTTGACGGTCATCGTTTCGGTGCGGAGTTCTGGCATTGAGCTCAGTATCGCGAGGAACGACAGACGGGCGGAAGTCGCGAGAATCGCGGCTCAGGCGCCGCTGGACGATGTCCCGCTCGACCAGATCGCAGATGATGTGCAGCACCGTGAGCTGCCCTTCCTGCACGCGCGGCGTCGACGCGCCGGGCACCGCGAGGACGCACATCGGCGACGTCGGCCAGGTCGCACGCGTCGGGCCCGGTCAGCGCAATCGTCGCGAGCCCGCAGCCCGCGCGCGGTCCGGAGCCCGTCACACCACGTTCGGCGACCGGCCGCTCGTCGAAATGCGCCAGCGCGACGTCGCCGGGCCGGCCGAGCGCCTCGACCTGCCGCGCGAACACCCGCTCGAAGCCGTAGTCGTTGGCGATGGCGGTCAGCGCGCTCGTGTCGGTGGTCAGGGCGATGGCGGCAAGCGCCCGGCGCTCGACCAGGAACCGGCCCGAGAGCTCGGCGGCGAAGTGCTGCGCTTCGGCGGCCGCTGCCGCCGTTGCCGAACACCAGCACCGTCGACCCGCCGCCGAGCGCCGCTCCGCAGAGCCGCGCGGCCTCGGCGATCGGTCCGCGCATCGCCTGGAGTGCCTCGTGGACGCGCGCCGTCTCGGCCAGCGCCTCGCGAATGCGCGCGATCGATCTCGTCGTCCGGATCGAGCCGCCACTTGCGCGCCCGCCGTTCGTCACGCGCCCTGTCCGGCCGGCCCGCGCGTACGCGCTGCGCCTCGATGTTGCGCACGAACTCTTCTTCGGTCACCTGCATCGGCATGCCGATGGTCGACCGGCATGTTCACCTGCACCGGGTAGTCCTTGCGCGCCGGGTGCCCTTCCCAGTCCTCCGGCATCAGGATGCGCCGCAGGTCGGGATGGCCCTCGAACACGACGCCGAACAGGTCGTAGACCTCGCGCTCGTACCAGTTGGCGTTCGGCCAGATTTCGCATGACGGCTGGCGAGCGTCGGCGTCGTCGCCCGGCACGCGCACCTTCACGCGCAAGCGGCTGCGGCACGCCGGCTGCATGCCGGGCCGCGGAAAGTCGGCGCACGCCGACGCAGGCGAAATGATAGACGACCTCGAATCGCGGCTCTCGCGGCCAGCAGTCGACGGCGGTCATCTCGGCGAGCAGCTGGAAATTCAGCTCGGGCGTGTCGCGCAGCGCCGCGCCGCCGCGACCAGCGCGTCGGCGGGCACGACGATGCACCGGCTGATCGACCGCGTCGACGCCTCGATCGCCACGCCGGGCAGGCGTGGGTCAGGCTGGCGAGAATGTCGGCGGCTGGCATGCGGCGTCGACCGGACGCTCGATCGCGCGCGGCCTCAGGCAAACGCCCGCTGCTGCGCGATCTTGCGCTGCAGCTGGACGATGCCGTAGATCAGCGACTCGGGACGCGGCGGGCACCCGGGCATGAACACGTCGACCGGCACGACCTGATCGACGCCCTGGACGATGGCGTAGTTGTCGAACACGCCGCCGACCGACGCGCAGGCGCCCATCGAGATCACCCACTTGGGCTCGGGCATCTGGTCGTAGACGCGGCGCAGCGCCGGGCGCCATCTTCCGCGACACGCGGCCGGCCACGATCATCAGGTCGGCCTGCCGCGGCGAGCCGCGGAACACCTCGGCGCCGAAGCGGGCGATGTCGTAGCGGCCGCCGCCCATCGCCATCATCTCGATGGCGCAGCAGGCCAGGCCGAAGGCCACCGGCCAGATGGCCGAGCGGCGCGCCCACTGCACCAGCTTGTCGACCGTGCGTCACCAGGATGGGAATCGATCGTTCTCGGACTCGGCCATGACCCGCAGCTCCGCCCGGGTTAGTCGTCGCGGTCCCGGCGCTCCAGTCGAGCACGCCCTTCCGCCAGATGTAGATGTAGCCGCTGAGAGCAGGGCGAAGAACACGAGGATCTGAATGAACCCGACCAGCGCAGATCGCGCAGCGCCATCGCCCAGGGATAGAGGAACGCCACCTCGATGTCGAAGAGCAGGAAGACCATCGCCACGAGGTAGAACTTGACCGACTTGCGCTCGCGCGCGTCGCCCACCGCCGGCATGCCGCATTCGTAGGGCGCCGACTTCTCGGGCGTCGGGTTGCTCGGGCCGAGGAACTGCGACAGCACGAGGTTGCCCCCGGCGAAGCCAGCGCCGATGAGCAGGATGAGAACGACGGGGAACCAGCCTTCCACGTGAGTCCTGATGCGGGAAGCTCGGGCACGAGCGGGCCAGAGGCACGACGACCCGCGAAATCGCGACCATGCTATTCGGTAGGGCTGGGACAAGTCAATTTGGCGGTCCTCGGTCTTCAGTCTTCCGTCTTCGGTCCTTCCGTCTGGGTCTTCGGTCGCCGGTCCGGGTGCTCTCGCCCGCGACAGCGCCGGCCCCCAAGCCGGGCGACGCCCGGCACAAGCCCCGAAGACCGTAGACTGAAGACCGAAGACTGGCCATGCGTCTCGCCTGGTTTTCTCCCGTTCCGCCCGTCGCCTCGGGCATCGCGACCTACAGCGCGATGATCCTGCCGCGCCTCGCGGCCTCGCATGAGATCGACGTCTTCGTGGACGACGAGGCGTGGGTGGGCCAGGAAGCGACCGGGCGCGGGGCCGACGGGTACTGTGTCCGCGACCTGGTCGGGATGCAGCCTGCGTCCCGCCCACGATTTCGTCCCGCGGCATCGCTGCCGGCCCTACGACCTCATCGTCTATCAGCTCGGTAATGCGCGCTGCCACGACTATCAGTGGCCGTACCTGCTTCGATTTCCAGGGCTCGTGGTCTTGCACGATGCTCAGCTGCACCAGTCGCGGGCGGCGGCACTCCTCGATCGGGACCGGAAGGCAGAGTACCGCGACGAGTTCGCGTTCTGTCACCCGGACGCACCCGCCGGCGTCGCCGAGTGGGTCATTTCAGGGCTCGGCGGCAACGCCGCCGCGGGTCTGTATCCGTTGATTGCGGTCGCTGTGGAGTCCGCGCGCGCTGTCGCGGTTCACCACCCGCGCCTGGCCGACGATCTGAAACTGCAGCATCCCGGGGTGCCCATCAGCACCATCCGGCATGGTTCACCCGATCTCCTGCAACAGACAGGGCTGAAGCCCTGTCCCACCGAGGAGGACTCCGGGCGAGGCCGTCGGAGACAGTCGGGGAAGGCAGGTCACCTTTGCTGCCTTCGGGCTCATCACACCCGACAAGCGGATCCCGCAGATCCTTCGTGCGCTGGCAGCCATTCGTCCGGTCGCGCGTCAGGCACGGCTGCGCCTGGTCGGCGGCGTGGCACGCTACTACGACGTCCGCGCCGACATCAGCCGCCTCGGACTCGATGACATCGTCGAGACGACCGGTTACGTGGACGATGAGGCATTCGACCGGCACGTTCGCGAAGCCGACGTCTGTCTGTGCCTGAGGTGGCCGACGAACCGCGAGGCCTCCGGTCCGTGGTATCGCTGCCTGTCCGCGGGCAAGCCGACGGTCATCAACGACCTCACGCACCTCGCTGAGGTGCCGACGCTCGATCCGCGAAGCTGGAGCGTGCTGGTGGCTTCGGACTCGGCGTCCGACGCGACCGCGCCCCTCGGGACCGAGCAGGCCGCAGCCGTGAGCATCGACATTCTCGACGAAGATCATTCGCTCGGCCTCGCGATGCGGCGGCTGGCGCTCGACGCCGCGCTGCGGGATTCGCTGGGACGGGGCGCCCGCCGACTGTGGGCCGCGCATCACACGATCGAGCACATGGCGGCCGACTACGAACGCGTGCTCTCCGACACCGTCGCCGCCCCGCAGCGGCTCGTCGCCGAGCGGCTCCCGGCCCACCTGCGCGCCGACGCGACGGGCACGCTCCGGCACCTCGCCGCAGAGGTCGGTGTCGCAGTAGACTGGCTGGGATGACGATCCAGTTGAACGGCGAACCGCTCGAGCTCGAAGCGCCCCTCACGGTCGCTGCGCTCCTCGCTCGCCTCGGGATCGACTCGAGGCGCGTCGCCGTCGAGCGCAACACCATCGTCGTCAAGCGAAATACGTACGATTCCACGGTCGTGAGCGATCGCGACGAAGTGGAGATCGTGAATTTCGTCGGCGGAGGCTAGGAACTACGAATGACGAATGACAAATGACGAATGACGAATGACGAATGACAAATCAAGCGCTTCCCTCGCCAACCACGGTTGATGAACCGCGTCTCGCTCGAGCGTTGAGCTCATTCGTCACTCGTAATTCGTCATTCGTAATTTCTTGCACATGGATCCTCTCGTCATCGCCGGGCGCACCTTCCAGTCCCGGCTCATCGTCGGCACGGGCAAGTACCCGTCGTTCCCGGTCATGGCGCAGGCCCACGAAGCCTCCGGCGCCGAGATGGTCACCGTCGCCGTTCGCCGGGTGAACCTCGCCGATCGCAGCGGCGAGTCGCTGCTCGACTACATCGATACGCAGAAGCTCTTCATCCTGCCCAACACGGCGGCGTGCTACACGGCCGACGAGGCGATTCGCACGGCCAGGCTCGGCCGCGAAGCGGGACTCTCGCACTGGGTGAAGCTCGAAGTCATCGGCGACGAGCGCACGCTCTTCCCCGACAACGAGGCGCTGCTCGAGGCGACGCGCGTCCTCGTGAAAGAAGGGTTCGTGGTGCTCCCCTACACGAGCGACGATCCGGTCGTCTGCCGCAAGCTGGAGGACGCGGGCGCGGCGGCCGTGATGCCGCTCGGCGCGCCAATCGGCTCGGGTCTCGGCATCCAGAACCCGAACAACATTTCGATCATCAAGGAGTTCGCCGGCGTCCCGGTCATCGTCGACGCGGGCGTGGGGACCGCGTCCGACGCCGCCATCGCGATGGAGCTCGGTGCGGATGCCGTGCTGATGAACACCGGGATCGCGGGCGCCGAGAACCCGGTCGAGATGGCCAGGGCCATGCGCCTGGCGGTCGAAGCCGGCCGGCTGGCGTTCCGCGCCGGACGCATCGGCCGCAAGCGGTACGCGACGGCGAGCAGCCCGCTCCAGGGAGTCGTCGGCCGGTAATGTTCCAGCGCACCATCACACCCGACGACCTCGTCCTGCTGAAGGCGGCGCGCGAGGATGCGGATCGCCGGTACAACGAGGCGCTGACCGCGCTCGACGCGGCCCTTCCCGCGATCCCGTCGCTGCCTCACCCGCCGCCGGGCCCCGACGAGCATCAGGTCACGCCGCTCAACGAGCGCTGGCGCATCGTTCCGGACACTCCGCCGATTTCCGGCAACTTCCTCGTGCGTCGTCTGCGCGGGCTCGTCTGGCAGATCGTCGCGCCCATTGCCGAGCGCCAGCAGGCGTTCAACGCCGCACTGGTCGATCACGTGAACCGCAGCTTGCCGGTCGGGCGCGCGACGCGCGAGTCGATCGATGCCACGCTGCGATTCGTGGCCGACGAGCTCGGCGCGCTCGCGCGCTTTCATTCGTCGCTCATCATCTATCTGCAGACTCTCACGCCCTACGTCGACACCAAGGACTACGAGTTCGAAGCCCTGGCCACGCGCCGTGCGGAGGATGCGCGTGTGCTGGGCGATCGCATGGGCGATCGCCTCGACGGGCACGATGATCGGTTCGACCAGGTCGATCATCGGTTCGACCAGGTCGATCATCGGACGGTCGGCCTGAACGGGGCGATCACGGGGCTGACCGACGAGCTCCTCAAGCGTTGGGAATCCGCGGTGGCGCGCGAGCAGCGGTTCGACGCGAAGGTCTCTGGTCTCACGGCGGCTCATACGGCCGCGGCGCAGGAGTTCCGCGACAGCCTCGCCGTGCTGCATCAGGCGACCACGACGCTCAAGCGCGAGCTCCAGCGCGTCTCGGCGGAAACGGATGGCGCGCGGCCGGCTGCGACCACGGCGGCAGCAGCGCCTGCCGCCACCGCACCCGGACAGGCCGGCGATACGTTCAACGCGTGGAAGTACGTCGGCTTCGAGGATCGCTTCCGGGGATCGCAGGACGACATACGAAAGCGGCTCGAAGCGTACCTGCCGCTGTTCGAAGGTGCCAGCGACGTCCTCGACGTCGGTTGCGGGCGCGGAGAGTTCCTCGAGCTGCTCGCCTCGCGCGGCGTGAGCGCCCGCGGACTCGACCTCAATCACGAGATGGTGGCGGTGTGCCGGAGCCGTGGCCTCGACGCGATCGAAGGCGATGCGCTGAGCTATCTCCGGACAGTTCCGGACGGGTCGCTCGGCGGGCTCTTCGCGGCGCAGGTCGCGGAGCACCTGGAGCCCGACTACCTGCTGCAGCTCCTCGAGCAAGCCTTCGACAAGCTGCGTCCGGGATCGCGGATCGTGCTCGAGACGATCAATCCCGCGTGCTGGTTCGCGTTCTTTTCCAGCTACATCCGCGACATCACCCACGTGCGGCCCCTGCACCCAGACACCCTGAGCTACCTGCTGACCGCCAGCGGGTTTCAGCAGGTGCAGGTGCGCTATTCGGCTCCGTATCCCGAAGGCGAGAAGCTGCGCACGGTGCCGGGCGAGGGCCTCGTCGAGGAGGCTCTCAACGCCAACGCCGACAAGCTGAACGCGCTGCTCTTCACGCATCTGGACTACGCAGCCATCGGTACGAGACTGTGATACGTGAGTCGTGAGGTCCGGGGTCCGGGTCCGGGGTCCGAGGTCCGAGGTCCGAGGTCCGGGGTCCGGGGTCCGGGGTCCGAGGTCCGAGGTCCGGGGTCCGGGGTCCGAGGTCCGTAGCCCGTAGAATCTGACACGCTCTGAAGCTCCATGCGTCTCCCTCCCTGTCCCGCCGTGCTCCTGGGCGTCGCCTTCACGGTCGCCGCGCCGGCCCTGGTCGAGACGCAGCGCGCCCGCCAGACCGAGTCGCGCGCCGAGCGGCCGGTGCCGTTCAAGGCCGGCGAGGCGCTCACCTACGACGTGACGTGGTCGAACTTCCTGACGGCCGGGACGGCGACCGTCACCGTGCGCGAAAAGCGGCCATCGTTCGGTTCCGAGGCGTACCACATCGTGGCCGAGGGCAAGCCGTCAGCCCTCCTGGCCGCGCTCTATCCCGTCTACTACAAGGCGGACACGCTGCTCGAGACGCGCACGCTGCTGCCGCAGCGCGGCGCCATTTACAGCAGCGAAGGCGACCGCCGCCGGTTGCGTGAGACGCGCTTCGACCACGCCGCACGGCGCGCCCGCTATTCGGTGCAGGGGGGCGATCCGCTCGCGGCGATGAGCTCCGACGAAACGCCGCTCCCACCGCAGACGCAGGACCCGCTGTCGGCCGTGTTCGTCATTCGCGCCATGCCGATGACGCCGGGGACGACCGTGACCTTGCCCGTCGCCATGAACGGGACGGTCAAGAAGCTGCAGGTGGTATTCGGCCAGCGCGAACAGGTGCGCACGGGGATTGGCGAACTGCCCGCCTGGCGCATCGTCCCGACCTTCGTCGAGGGAGCGGACGAGAGCGACGGCAAGGGCCTCGTCCTCTGGATTTCGGACGATGCCCGCAGGCTGCCGTTGAAGCTGCAGGGCGAGATGCCGATGGGCGCGTTCGTGCTGACGCTCGTCAGCGCGCGGTAATCGTGCAGAGCGACGCGAAGGCCTACTTCGAAACGCGATTCGTGCCCGACGCTCGCCGCGAAGGGTTGTGGCGCCACCTGACGCCATATCTGGCCAGGTTCGTGCCACCGGACGCATCGGTGCTCGAGTTGGGCGCCGGCTACTGTTTCTTCATCAACCAGGTCCAGGCCCGCCGGCGGGTGGCGGTCGATCTCGCTCCAGAGGTGCTGTCAGCCGCGGCGAGCGGCGTGGAGGCGCATCAAGGCGACGCCGTCGAGTTCCTGAGATCGGCGAAGCCTGGCGAGTTCGATTTCATCTTCGCCAGCAACTTTCTCGAGCACTTCGAATGGCCGGCCCTCGACGACATGCGCCGCTCGATCGTGCGCGCGCTCTCGCCGGGCGGACGCCTCGCCCTGGTGCAGCCCAATTTCCGCCTGGCGCCAGGACGGTACTTCGACGACTACACCCACCGCACGATCTTCACGGACGTCTCGCTCGCCGACTGGCTGGCGGGCGGCGGTCTCCGCGTGACGCGCATCGAGCCCAGGTTCCTCCCGCTCACGGTGAAGAGCGGGTTGGGCCATTTCAGCTTCCTGGTGCCGCTGTATCTGCGGCTGCCATGGCGGCCTCTGGCGGGACAGATGTTCGTGCTGGCCGAGCGTCACGCCGTGGCCGGAGCACCGCGATCAGACTGAGTGCCGGCAGCGGCATCAGGCCGTCGATCCGCCGCAGCAGCGGCGTCAGCAGGTTGAGCATCCTGATCTGCTGAAGACCGACCGTATCCCGGCGCAGCAGCCGGCCCGTCACCCACCAGGCCGGCGATCCGGCGGCGTTGAACGGAATGAGCCGCTCGACCTCGAACCCGGCCCGCTCGGCGACCTCCTGCAGCGAGGCGCGGCTGTAGCGGCGCTTGTGTCCGAGCGCGGTGTCGACGGTGCCGAAGTTCCACATGCCCTGGGGCACGAGCACGATGGCCCGCCCTTCCGGCGAGAGCACGGCGCGCATGTTCTCGAGCGCCGCGCGATCGTCCGTCACGTGCTCGACGACGTTCAGGCAGATCACGGTGTCGAAGCCGCCGTCGCGGGTCGGAAACGTGGCCGGATCGGCGAGGTTGCAGTACTGGACCTGCAGGTACGGCCGATCCCGCCGGAGCGTCTCGAGCTGCCGCAGGTAGATCGGATTGACGTCCGTGGCGACGAAGGTCTGCCGCGGCACCAGATGCAGCGAGATGTTGCCGACGCCGCTGCCGATCTCGAGGAGATGGTTGCCGCAGAACGGGCGGATCACGTCGGCCATCCACGCGTTGAACGCGGGCGCGCGACCCAGCCTCGAGAGGATCTGGCTGCCGTAGGCGTCCTGCTGGTAGATGTGATCCGAGGCGGCGAAGCGGACGATCGCGGCGAGCGCCTTGAACCCGTCCAGCCAGGTGATCTTCTTCCCCTCCTGATACGTCCGGGCCGAGTAGCTGATCGGGACTTCGAAGATGCGTGCCTGCCGCTTGGCGAGCTTGATGGTCAGCTCCGGCTCGAGCCGGAAGTCGTTCGACACGATCGGAATCGACTTCAGCAGGTCGGTCCGTACCGCCTTGTAGCAGGTCTCCATGTCGGTCAGGTTCAGGTTCGTGACCACGTTGCACAGGAACGTGAGGAAGCGGTTCCCGAGCTGGTGGCGGTAGAACAACAGGCGGCGGACCTCTCCGCCCGCGAAGCGAGACCCGAAGACCGCGTCGGCGCCCTCCTCGACGAAGACCTGCAGGATTCGGAGCAGATCCGTCGGGTGGTACTCGAGGTCGGCATCGTGGATGACCGTGTGCTCACACGTAGCCGCTTCGAGCGCGGTCTGAATCGCCTTGCCCTTGCCGCCGTTCCGCGCGTGCCGCAGGAACGTGAAGCGCAGCTTCGAGCCTGGCGTGTTGACGCGCGCGGCCACGTCGTTGAGCACCTCGGGCGTCGCGTCCTTCGAGCAGTCGTCGACGACGATGACCTCGGCGCGCTCGAGATGCGGGCTGGTTTCGAGCACCTCCAGGCGGCGGAGCGATTCGGCGACGAGGTATTGCTCGTTGTAGACCGGGACGAGGACCGACAACGAGGTCGTGGAAGGGCTTGGGCTCATGCTGGCGAGTCTTGGCGGACGATTCCGCGCGTCACGGCTTCGATCCCGGCATCGGGATCAAGTGCTCGAAACGCCATGATAGGATTTGTCGCGTTCGAGCGTTCTCGGATGCGTGCATTCGTCACCGGCGGTGCCGGGTTCATCGGCAGCAACCTCGTCGACCGCCTGCTCGCCGACGGCCACGCGGTCGTCGCCTTCGACAACCTCTCGACCGGCCAGCGCCGGTTCCTCGACGGACGCCGCGACGCCAGCCCGGCTTCACGCTCGTCGCAGGGCGACCTGCTCGACGCCGGCGGCGCTGACCGACGCCATGGCGCGGCGCGACTTCGTCTTCCACCTCGCCGCCAACGCCGACGTCCGCTTCGGCACCGAGCACCCGCGCAGGGACCTCGAGCAGAACACGATCGCGACCTTCAACGTGCTCGAAGCGATGCGCGCGAACGGCGTCCGGCGCGATCGCCTTCTCCTCGACCGGCTCGATCTACGGCGAGGCCGACGGTCTTCCCGACGCCGGAGGACGCGCCGTTTCCCGTCCAGACCTCGCTCTACGGCGCGTCCAAGCTGGCCGGCGAGGGGCTGATCCAGGCGTACTGCGAGGGCTTCGGCTTCCAGGCGCTACATCTTCCGCTTCGTCTCGATCCTCGGCGAGCGCTACACGCACGGCCACGTGTTCGACTTCTACAAGCAGCCTGCGCGCCGACCCGACGCGGCTCGCGCGTGCTCGGCAACGGCAAGCAGCGCAAGTCGTACCTCTACGTGCAGGACTGCATCGACGCGATCCTGACTGGCGATCGGAGCGCGCCGACGGCCAAGGTGAACATCTTCAACCTCGGCACCGACGAGTACTGCGAGGTGAACGACTCGCATCGGCTGGATCTACCGAGCACCTCGGGCGTCAGCCCGAGCTCGAGTACACCGGCGGCGAGCGCGGCTGGATCGGCGACAGCCCGTTCATCTTCCTCGACACCGCGCGGATCCGCGCGCTCGGCTGGCAGCCGAAGCTCACGATCCGCGAAGGCGTCATCCGCACGCTCGACTACCTGCAGGCGAACCCGTGGCTGCTCGAGGCGCGCGCGTGAAGGTCGCGGTGCTCGGGCTCTGGCACCTCGGCTGGTCACCGCCGCCTGCCTCGCCGCGGCGGGCCACACGGTCGCTGGGCTTCGACCCCGACGCCGAGACGGTCGCCGCGCCTCGACGGCGGGCGAGCCGCCGCTCGCCGAGCCGGGGCTGGCGGAGCTGATCGCGAGCGGACTCGCGGCCGGCGCGCTGCGTTCACGGCCGACGTCGCGGCGGCGGTCGCGGACGCCGACGTCGTGTGGGTCACGTTCGACACGCCGGTCGACGACGACGATCGGGCCGACGTCGAGTTCGTCGTCGCGCCAGGTCGAGCGCGGCTGTTCCCGCATCTGCGGCGACGGCGCCGCTCGTGCTGGTCTCGTCGCAGCTGCCGGTCGGGACGATGCGCGCGGCTCGAGCGCGCTGGCAGCGCGGCCGGCGGACGTCGGTGTCGCTTCGCCTGCTCGCCGGAGAACCTGCGCCTCGGCAAGGCCATCGAGGTGTTCACGCAGCCCGACCGCGTCGTCGTCGGCGTGCGCGACGGCGCGATGCGCGCGAGCGCGTCGCGCGAGCTGCTTCGCGCCGATCACCGATCGCGATCGAGTGGATGTCGGTCGAGTCGGCCGAGATGACCAAGCACGCGCTCAACGCGTTCCTCGCGACGTCGGTCACGTTCATCAACGAGCTGGCCGCGTCTGTGCGAGCGCGTCGGCGCCGACGCGAAGGAGGTCGAGCGCGGCCTGAAGACCGAGCGCGCGGATCGGCCCGCGGGCCTACCTGTCGCCGGGCGGCGCGTTCGCCGGCGGCACGCTGGCGCGCGACGTCGCGTTCTCTGCGGCAGCTCGGCGACGCAGCACGGCGCGGCCGACGCCGCTGATCGACGGCGTGCTGGCGAGCAACGACGCGCACATCGGCTGTGGGCGCGCGCGGCGGCTCGCGAGCGAGCTCGGGTCGCTGGCGGGCGCAGCGGTCGCGGTGTGGGGCCTCACCTACAAGCCGGGCACCGACACGCTTGCGGCGCTCGGCGCGCGTCGAGCTGTGCCGCTGGCTGCGTCGGCGAGGGCGCCGACGTGCGCGTCCACGATCCGGCGGTCGGCGCACCTGCCGGCCGACCTGGCACGGCGTCGACCCGGCACGACGAGCCGATCGACGCGCGCGACCGGCGCCACGTGCGCTGGTCGTCGGCGACCGACTGGCCGGTCTATCGCGAGCGTCGACGTCGAGCGGCTGGCCGCGCGTGGCGCCCGGCCTGCTGGTGCTCGACGCCAACCGGTTCCTCGGCCAGACCGTCGGCAGCGATGCCGCGGTTCCGACTCGATCGCGGTCGGGCAGCCGCAGCGCATGAACCGGCCGCTCGCAGGTCGCACCGCGGTCATCACCGGCGCCAACCAGGGCCTCGGCCTGGCGATCGCCGCGCGCTTACGTCGCGGCCGGGCGCCAGCGTGTTGATCTGCGCGCGCGACGAAGCGCTGCTCGAGGCGGCCGCGCGCGACGCTGGCCGCTCGGCGCCGCGCAGGGCAGGTGCGTGGACGCCGAGCCCGCCGATGTGTCGAACCCGCGACGACGTGGACGGCTCGTCGGCGCGCGCGCTTGCGATGCTTTCCGCAGGTGCACGTCCTGGTGAACAACGCCGGCGTCTACGGCCCGATGGGGCCGATCGAAGACGTCGACTGGGACGGCGTGGGTCGCGGGCGATCGAGATCAACCTGCTCGGCTCGGTGCTGCCGTGCCGCGCGCTGCTGCCGCACTTCAAGGCGCAGCGGCTACGGCAAGATCGTCCAGCTCTCCGGCGGCGGCGCGACCAACCCGCTGCCGCGCCTCAGCGCCTACGCCGCGTCGAAGGCGGCCGTCGTGCGCTTCGCCGAGACGCTGGCGCTCGAGGTGCAAGGCGTATCGGCATCGACGTCAACGCGATCGCGCCCGGGCGCGCTCAACACGCGCATGCTCGACGAGGTGCTCGACGCCGGGCCGGAGCGCGTCGGGCCAGGAGTTCTACGAGCGCATGGTGAAGCACGAAGGCGGCAGGGCGGCACGCCGCTCGAGACGGGCGCGGCGCTCGCGGTCTTCCTCGCGTCGGCGGCGAGCGACGGCATCACCGGCCGGCTGCTCAGCGCGGTCTGGGATCCGCTGGGAGGACGCTGGCCGAGCCATCGCGACGAGCTCGACGGCACGCGACGTCTACACGCTGCGGCGCATCGTGCCGAAGGACCGCGGCTTGGCGTGGGGCGACCGTGAACGATCCGCCGGCGTCGCGATCGTCGGCTGCGGCCTGATCGGCCAGAAGCGCGCCGCGGCGCTCGGCGGCGCACGGCTGGTCGCGTGCGCGGACGTCGATGCCCGAGCGCGCGCGCAGGCGCTGGCGCGCAGCGACGCCCGGCGCGTCGCGGTCGAGCCGACTGGCAGGACGCCGTCGTCGCGCGCCGACGTCGACCTCGTCATCGTCGCGACGACCAACGACGCGCTGCGCCGGTCGCGCTCGCCGCGGTCGAGGCCGGCAAGCACGTGCTGGTCGAGAAGCCGGCGGCGCGCACGGTCGCCGAGCTCGACCGGCTGATCGCGGCGGCCGCGCGCGCGACCGGCGCTGGTCGCGGGTCGGCTTCAACCATCGCTATCACCCGGCGCTTCGCAGAAGGCGCGCGCGCTGGTCGATGCGGGCGCGCTCGGCCAGCTGATGTTCGTCCGCGGCCGCTACGGCCACGGCGGCCGCCTCGGCTACGAGCGCGAGTGGCGCGCCGACCCGGCGATCTCCGGCGGCGGCGAGCTGCATCGACCAGGGCGTCCACCTGATCGACCTCGCCGCGCTGGTTCCTCGGCGACTTCGCCGACGTCGACGGCGTCGCGCGCGACCTACTTCTGGGACATGCCGGTCGACGACAACGCCTTCCTGCTGCTGCGGACGGCGGCGGACAGATCGCGTGGCTGCACGTCAGCTGCACCGAGTGGAAGAACCTGTTCTCGCTCGAGATCTACGGCCGCGACGGCAAGCTGCAGATCGACGGCCTCGGCGGCAGCTACGGCGTCGAGCGGCTGCGTTCTACCGGATGCTGCCGGAGATGGGCCCGCCCGAGACGACGATCTGGGAGTATCCCGGCGGCGATCGGTCGTGGGCGCTCGAGTTCGCGGAGTTCCTCGAAGATATCCGCCGCGGCCGCGAGCCGTCCGCCGGACTGCGCCGACGCGCGCGCGGCGCTCGCCGTCGTCGAACGAGTCTACGCGCGATCCGGCTATGATTTCGTCCGGCGCGACGCCGTCGATGATCATCACGCGCAGCCCGCTGCGCATCACGCTCGGCGGCGGCGGCACCGACCTGCCGTCCTACTACCGCGAGCACGGCGGCTTCCTGATCGCGGCGGCGATCGACAAGTACGTCTACGTCACGGTCATGCGGCCGTTCGCGCCGGGATCTATCCTGAAGTACTCGAAGCTCGAGCACGTCGACGCGGTCGACGAGGTGCAGCATCCGATCATCCGCGAGGCGTTCGCGCTGCTCGAGCTTCAGGACGCCGCAGGTCGAAATCACGACGCTGGCCGACATCCCGGCCGGCACCGGCCTCGGCTCGTCGGGCAGCTTCACGACGGCGCTGCTCAAGGCGCTGTACGCGCATCGCCGACGCCTGCTGCACCCGAGCGAGCTCGCCGAGCTGGCGTGCGACATCGAGATCGACCGGCTCGGCGAGCCGATCGGCAAGCAGGATCAGTACATCGCCGCCTACGGCGGCGCTCACCTGCTTCACGTTCCATCCGGACGGCGAGGTCGAGGCCGAGCCGCTGAAGCTGCCGATGGACACGCTGTTCGACCTCGAGGACAACCTGCTGCTGTTCTTCACCGGCTTCTCGCGCAGCGCCGGCGGATCCTCGCGGATCAGCAGCGACGCACCGAGCGGCACGACGACGACGATGCTCGCGCAACCTGCACTTCGTCAAGGAGCTCGGGCTGCGCAGCCGCGAGGCGCTCGAGACGGGCGACACCGCCGCGTTCGGCGAGCTGATGCACGAGCACTGGGAGCACAAGAAGCGGCGCTCGGGCGGCATGAGCAACCCGCAGATCGACGAGTGGTACGAGCTCGGCCGCAAGAACGGCGCGCTCGGCGGCAAGCTGGTCGGCGCGGGCGGCGGCGGCTTCCTGATGTTCTACGCCGAGGATCATCGCCGGCTGCGCGACGGCGATGACGCAGGGCCGGCCTCGAGGAGGTGCGCTTCCGCTTCGACTTCGAAGGCACGAAGGTGCTGTTCGCATGAGTCTGCCGGTCGCCATCCTCGCGGGCGGCCTGGCGACGCGCCTGCGGCCGATGACCGAGACGATCCCGAAGGCGCTGGTCGACGTCGCCGGCCGGCCGTTCGCCGAGCACCAGCTCGAGCTGGCTGCGCGCGCAGGGCATCGACCGCGTCGTGTTCTGCGTCGGGTATCTCGGCGAGATGATCCGCGAGGCGCTCGGCGACGGCGCGCGCTGGAGCGTGTCGATCGACTACGTGTTCGACGGCGATCGCCTGCTCGGCACCGGCGGCGCGCTCAAGCGGGCGCTGCCGCTCGCTGGGCGACGCGTTCTTCGTGCTGTACGGCGACTCGTATCTGCGACTGCGACTTCGCGGCGGTCGAGCGCGGCGTTTCGCGCGAGCGGACGCGCCGGCGCTGATGACCGTCTTCCGCAACGACGACCGCTGGGACCGCAGCAACGTGCTGTTCGACGACGGCCGGCTCGTCCGCTACGACAAGCGCAGCCGCACGCCGGACATGCGGCACATCGACTACGGCCTCGGCGTGCTGTCGGCGCGCGCGCTCGACGCCGTGTCCCGGCCGACGAGCCGTTCGATCTGGCCGACGTCTACCAGCGAGCTGCTCGCGCGACGGCGACCTGGTCGGCGTTCGAAGTGCCCGAGCGGTTCTACGAGATCGGCTCGCCCGAAGGGCTGGAGGAGACGCGGGCGCTTCTGGCCGCGAGGCGCCGGACGCGGACGCACGTCATGAGCTACGCACGACAGCATCTGCACGAAGCCGCGCGCATCATCGAGCCGCTCGACGCCGACGCCATCGAGCGCGGTCGCCGACGCCCTCGCCGACGGTGCGCGACCGCGGGCGGCCGGCTGTTCTTTCTCGGCGTCGGCGGCAGCGCCGGCAACTGCTCGCACGCGGTCAACGACTTCCGCAAGCTCGCCGGCTTCGAGGCCTACGCGCCGACCGACAACGTGTCCGAGCTGACCGCGCGCACCAACGACGAAGGCTGGGACACGGTGTTCGCGGCCTGGCTGCGGGCAGCCGGCTGCGCGCCGAGGACGGCGTCTTCGTGTTCTCGGTCGGCGGCGGCAGCCTCGAGAAGAACATCAGCCCGAACCTGGTGCGGGCGCTCGCAGTACGCGCAGGCGCGTCGGCGCCGCCATCGTCGGCGTCGTCGGGCGCGACGGCGGCTACACCGCGCAGGTCGCCGACGCGTGCGTGATCGTGCCGACCGTCAATCCGGACACCGTGACGCCGCACGCCGAGGCGTTCCAGGCCGTCGTCTGGCACCTGCTCGTCTCGCATCCGCTCGCTCAAGGCGGCGCCGACGAAGTGGGAGTCGACCGCGGTGAAGCCGCGCGCCGTCTTCCTCGACCGCGACGGCGTGATCAACCGCGCCGTCGTCCGCGACGGACGCCCGTATCCGCCGGCGCGCGCTCGAGGAACTCGAGATCCTGCCGGGCGTCGCCGAGGCGCTCGCGCGGCTGAAGGCGGCGGGCTTCGCGCTCGATCGTCGTGACCAACCAGCCCGACGTCGCGCGCGGACGCCAGACGCGCGAGGCCGTGGAGGCGATGCACGCGCGTCTGCGCGGCG
Source organism: Vicinamibacterales bacterium (assembly GCA_963840865.1). Taxonomy (GTDB): domain Bacteria; phylum Acidobacteriota; class Vicinamibacteria; order Vicinamibacterales; family Vicinamibacteraceae; genus CAWJAP01. The sequence continues at coordinate 22,533 of CAWJAP010000006.1, read as the reverse complement.
CTCCTGCCGCTCGACGAGTTCCGCGTCTGCTACCACGACGACGGCGACGGCTGCGCCTGCCGGAAGCCGAAGCCGGGCATGCTGCTGACGCGGCCGCCGGCTCTACGACCTCGCGCGCAGCGTCATGGTCGGCGACCGCTGGCGCGACATCGAGGCCGGCCGGCGGGCGGGCTGCCGGGCGACAGTCCTCATCGACTACGACTACGACGAGCGGCATGCCGCACGAGCCGGACGTCCGAGTCGGCTCGCTGCGCGGAAGCCGCCGACTGGATTCTCGCGACCGATGACGCGATGCAGACGCCACGATGAAGTCTGCTGAGCAGCTGCGCACGAAGATCTTCGCCGACGGCGCCGACCTGGCGGCATGCTGGAGCTGTACCGGCAAGCCGTACATCAAGGGCTTCACCACCAACCCGACGCTGATGCGCAAGGCCGGCATCACCGACTATCGCGCGTTCGCGCGCGAGGTGCTCGACGCGATTCCCGACCGGCCGATCTCGTTCGAGGTGTTCTCGGACGAGTTCGCCGAGATGGAGCGGCAGGCGCGCGAGATCGCCACCTGGGGCGAGCACGTCTACGTGAAGATCCCGGTCACCAACACCAGGCGCGAGCCGGCCTCGACCTCATCCAGCGGCTGTCGCACGCGGGCGTCAAGGTGAACGTCACCGCGATCATGACGCTCGCGCAGGTCCGCGACGTCGTCGCGGCGCTCGACGGGCGGCGCGCCGTCGAACGTGTCGGTGTTCGCCGGGCGCATCGCCGACACCGGCCGCGATCCGGTGCCGCTGATGGCCGCGGCGGTCGAGATGCTGCGCGTCGAGCCCGAACGCGGAGCTGATCTGGGCCAGCCCGCGCGAGCTGCTGAACATCTTCCAGGCCGACGCGATCGGCTGCCACATCATCACCGTCACGCACGACATCCTGAAGAAGCTGTCGCTCGTCGGCAAGGACCTGGACGACTACTCGCTCGACACGGTGAAGATGTTCCACGACGATGCGCGCGCGGCCGGTACTCGCTCGACGCGGAGCACGTCCGGTAGCGGATGGACCTCACGACCGACCGCCGGCACGGTGAGGGTTCCGGAGCGGCGCCCGGACGTACCCGCCTGCGGCAGGGGCGCTCAGCGCTTGTCAGCTCGTAGAGTCGAGACCATCGGAACTTCACCAGGGCTCTGATCCAGGTCAGCGGGTCGCGTACCATCGACACCTTTTTCCCTTCGCTCGGAGAACGCGCCCGATAGTTGACCGGCAATTCGATGGGGCGGTAGCCCTTGCGCAGCAATTTGATGACGATCTCGAAGTCGAAATCGAACCGGTTGCACTCGAACGAAAGGCCATACAGGCAGTCGCGCCGGAAGACCTTGAACATGCTGAACGGATCCTTCATGCGCTGGCGGTACATGAAATTGAACAGGCCGAGGAAAACGATGTGTCCGAGGTTGTAGAAAGCGGCGAGCCGGGTCGCGTCGTTGAACTGGCGAATCTTCCACATCCCTCCCTGCGCAGTGTGCCGCGAGCCGATGACGAAATTCCGCCGGTAGGCCAGAAGCGGCGCGATGAGGTCGTCGTAGTCGTCGATGTCGTATTCCAGGTCCGCATCCTGAAACAGGACCACGTCGCCCGTGCACACCTCCAGCCCCGCCCGCACGGCATGTCCCTTGCCTCGGGGCTTGTCCTGCAGGAGGAGCCGCACGCGTGGATGCGCGCCTAAGGCGTTGCGCCTCTTCGCGCGTTCCGTCCGATGAATTGCTCTCGACGATTACGATCTCGATATCGACGCCGTCAATCGACTTGGCGAGCAGCCGCTCCATCAGCGTCGCGAACGTCGCTTTCTCGTTGTAGGCGGGCACGATCACCGACACCTTCGGCGATGCCGACACGGTTTCGATCGCGCGAGCATGACGCGCCTGCTGTTCAACGAGCGGAACGCCCGGCGCCGCAAAACGCCGGCGTCGTCGACACGAGCAGCCGGAGCTCGCCGGTAGAACGCTGAAGAAATCGCGGGGACCTTGCCGCGGAAGTAATCGAGAGACACCGCGCTATCGTCGGCGTCGATAATCGTGTCGCCGAAGCCGCATTTCAAAAGCAGACTCTGCAGGGTATCGGCAGAGAAGTAATGCAGGTTCCTGGCATTGAACTCCCACCAGGCAGAACGGAAGATCCTCGCCGTCCGGCTGTCGATCGTCGGCGCGATCACCATGACGACGCCGCCGGCCGTCAGCCGTCGCTTCACATCTCGCCAGGACGGCTTCAGGGTTGGAGACCGTTCCAGGGTGCAATGGAACAGCGCGCGCATCGAACACTCCGCTCCGGCAACGTGGCAAGCGCCCCGCCGTCCGCCTCGACGCTCGACATCGACACGACGTCGAGGTTGCGCCGCCTCGCCTCGTCGGTGAGAAACGCGTCGTCGGAGACCATGAGGACCCGCCGCAGATGTCCCTGCGTAGGCGATCAGCTGGTTCAGCCGAGACGCGGCGTTGGCGACATGCAACTCATACACGCTGGACTGCATCGAATTCCGCTGGCGCCGTCAGGACGGCTCGCGTCGGAGGCTGAGGGTTCAGGAACAGTAGCTCGCAATGGGCGCAACGGCACACCGGGTATCCGTCGACGATGAACTCGTATCCGAGTTCGACCGAACCGCAGACCGGACAATGCTTCAACCCGAGGCCGAGAGACCCTGTTGACTGTGACGATCCGCGATCGGCAGCAGTGCTGGCCATCAAGCGTCAGGCGCGTCGGCCCACGGCGAGGATCTCGCCGATGTTGATGCGCCGGTACTTGCGCAGCACCGACGCCGGCACCGAAGCGCGTCAGGTCCGAGCGCTCCCGAGAGCAACGGATTCAGCGGTTTGATCTGATTGATCAGGTAGTCGACGCTGAGCGTCTTGTAGGCGGTGTCGACGCCGACATCCTCGAAGCCTCGCGCCTGGAGCGCTGCGCGCGAGCGCGCGCGCGAAAACAAGAACAGGTGCTGCATCGGCTGGAGCATCGGCCACCGCGAGCGCATCACAAAGCGCAGAAAGTGCCCGGTGTCGGGAGTGCTGAGCAGCAGCGTTCCGCCGGGCTTCAACGAGGCCCGCGCATCTGCGGAGGAACGCCCGGCGGATCCGGGCACGTGCTCGATGAGGTCGAAGGCGCTGACGACGTCGAAGAGTCCGTCAATCGGGCATGTTCTCGAGCGTGCCCTGGAAAATCCGATCCCGCACGTCCGGGCGCGCCGCGGCAATCGCGCTTTTCGAGAACTCCACGCCGTGCACGTCGAAGCCTCGTGACGCGGCGACCTCGAGGAAGTAGCCGCAAGAACAGCCGACGTCGAGCAATCTGCCAGGCTTGACACGATCGCCGATGTCGCCAAGGCGATCCTCGAAATGACGAATCTTCATGGCCGGGCCGCCACGTAATCGCGATACGCCCCTGACGCATACTCTTCGTCGGCCCAGGCGACCATCGAGTTCCCGGTGGGAAGCGGATGCTGGAAGATCAGCGCGCAGCTGCCGCAGATGAAATAGTGGGCCTCCTGCCGGCAGTAAGAGCGGCGCGTTCGTCCGGCGAGACAGACCGGGCACGCGACGCGGAGCCTGCGGCGCTGCTGGCGCTCATGGTCATTCATCTCGATCGGCCGTTGGCGGCTGAGATAGACCGACTCGACGCGGGACGCCATCAACCGGCGCCAGAGGGGCCCGAACAGGAGCGGAAAAGCGCTGGCAAGCCAGACCAGAAGCCCATAGTAGCGCGGCATATAGGTCATCAAACCGGTTTCCTTCGACGGCGTCGATGACTGGCGTGGGACACGGCCTCGATCGGGATGGTGCGGGTGGTCTCCGGGCCGATGCGCGCGACGCTTTAAACGACTCGTGCGCGAAGAAGTCGTGTCTCCACTCGTCCCGGACAGACCACGTGGACGTCGAACGTTGAATCGCGCGGTTTCCATCCGCAGCACCTCCGCGAGCGCGACCAGGCCGTGCTTCGATGCCGAATAGACGCCGCATGGCGTCATCGGAATCCGCCCAGCGATCGAGGCCATCATGACGATGTGGCCGCCGCCGGCCCGGATCATGTCGGGCAGGAACTCGCGCGTCACGATGGCCGCGCCGACGAGGTTGACGTCGAACGAGGCGCTGGATCTCTTCCGGGCTCGTCTGCTCGAACGTGTGGTACACGGCGTAGCCGGCGTTGTTGATCAGTACCTCCGGCGCGCCGAACTGCTCGCGGTAGGCCGCGGCCATCGCGCGAACCTGGTCGAGGACCGCGATATCGCACGCGTAGGACCAGACGTTGGGCGACAGCTGTTTCATCTCGGATTCTGCCGCTTGGAGCTTTGCAGCATCGTCCGCGACGATGCCGACGATGGCGCCGCGCTGCAGGAGATCGATCGCGAGCTGCTTGCCGATTCCGCTCGAGCCGCCCGTAATGAGTACTCCGCCGGCCCGGCCCAGTCGGGCGCGGCGCCTGCGCTCCCTCGCGGACTTTCACCTAGCGTCACTCTCCCAAAGGCGACGAGATTGGAAGGCACGCCGGCGAGGCGAATCGCGCGGATCTCGACGGTGGCGCTCGCGGAAACAACTTCCGGAACTCGGGCGCAGTCAGGATGTTCAGGTTGGACTCCTCCGCCCAGTGGTGATATCGGGTATCGCGCAGCAGCCGCCGGAACAGGCGCGGCGGCAGGTAGTGCACCAGCGGCAGGCCGGTGTGATGCTCGACCGGAAACCAGCGGTTGGGGGTAGTGATGAAGAAAGCCCTGCCGACACGACACAGCTCGCGGACAAACGCCGCCTGGGCCTCCGGCTCCCTACATGTTCGAGCACGGCGTTGCTGAACACGACATCGAACTCGCCGTCGCGGAACGGCAGCGGCTCCCCGGCCGGACCCGCTGGTAAACCAACCCCGGATATCGACGCGCCAGATGCGACCCGTCTTCCGTCCCGACGCAGGTGATGTTTTCCGGATGCGGATACATCTGCTCGAAGTAGTTCGATTCCCTCCGTGTCTCGTCGCTGGTCACGCCGACATCGAGCACGCGCGTCCGTGGATCCGGCTTCATCTGATCCATGAACAATCGAAACATCTGCCGCCGGGCGCGAAGCGAGACCCTCGACGCGAGAGGGACCGCTCCGGAATTGCGATAGTACTCGCAGTCCGCAGCTCGTTTGGTCTGCGCCATACGTGTCAGGACATGTCGAGGGTTGGCCAAACGGACGAAGGACCGGCAGCGCACGCGTCGACGTTGGCGCCTTCGTCTAGTGTCATCGAGGCCATTGGCTGCGGGGTCTCCCCTGAGGAACTTGGGGGTGGGACTTCATTCCGCCGTTCGATTTGCGGGGTGCCGATGGTCACGGCCGGGCGCGCGGCGTTCCGCAGCCCGGACCCGCCAGGTTGCCGACTCGGTGTCACCTGCTGCAGGCTGGCACGCTGGTCGCCGGGAGGTTCGGCAAGACCGAGAACCGGGGAAGTATAGCAGTGGAATCCGGCGACAGCGGCTCGGACCCGCCGGGCGGATCCGCGTGCACCGCGGAAGCGTGATAGCATCTCCCGCGAACCGTGTTCGAGTGGCAGTGCGGTCGAATGAGCAAGAACGATTTGTCGCCCCGATTGGTAGCCGCCTGGCGCCTGCGTGGTCAGTCCGCGGCGGCCCCGTCCTCTTGGACTCGGTCGTGTCGTAGCCAAGCCGGAATCCGCTCGGGGGCGATTCCCGCCGCGGGTGCTGGAATCTAGATCACTCAGGTCACGGACCGTTGCCGCTGATGCGGGCGGATGCACGTTCTCTTGCCAGCCCGTATGAGTTGGACTTCTCGGACCGCGAACCCGCTGAAGTCACCCAAGATCGCCCGATTCGCCATCGACCAGCCGCACGGCACTGGTCCGTTCAATCTCATTCCGGGCGATCAGCTCATCGTCTCCGGCTGGGCCTTCATCGATCCGCATGCCAAAACGGGCTCTTCTGTCACCGTAGAGGTGGTCCACGCCGAGTCGGGTGCGGTCACGATCGTGGCGACCGAGCGGTCTCCTCGCCCAGATGTCGCCCGGCATTTCGGCAGCGATCGTCTGGTGACGAGCGGATTCACGGCGCGTTACGTGGTCGATGGCCGCTCGCTCAAGGAACACCTCGTGCGGTTGTGGCAGTCGGAGGAAGGCGTCAGCTACGCGCCGAACGAACTCTTCTCGTTTTTTGTGGGGCCATCGGTCTACGAGGCCGCCGCTCGCCGCGAGCTCGCGGCCCGCTTCCTGAGAGGCAGCGGCCTCGAGATCCGCGCTCTGCAAAGACGACTGCCGGCCCCGCCGGGTTGCTCGGTCACCTACGTCGACCGTATGCCGCTCAGTGAGCTTCTACAGCATTATCCAGAACTCGCCGGCCAGACCATCCAGGCGCCGGACATCGTTCACGATGGCGAAACGCTCGCCACGATCCCGAGCGCCTCGCAGGACTTTGTCGTGGCCAACCATTTCCTGGAACACTGTGAGAACCCGATCCAGACGATCGTGAATCTCGCGCGCGTGCTCAAGGATGGCGGCATCCTGTACATGGCAACCGACAAGCGGTTCACCTTCGACGCCGAGCGCCCCGTCACCTCGTATGCCGTTTTGGCTGAGACGTTTCGGCGGGGGCACCGCGCTGATTGTGAGCAGGTGTATACGGAATGGGCACGGTTTGCGCTTCGTCTGACGGCATCGGAGGCTGATCACACGGCCCGCCGATTGCTCGACGAGCGTTACAGCATTCACTTCAACGTCTGGGCCCTCGCGGATCTGCTCGAGTTCCTGTCACGAACCCGTGCCGAGTTCCGCTTCCCGATCGACCTGGAATGGGTTGTCTCCTCTGAAAACGAAGTGATTCTGATCTGAGGAAGCGCACGGTCTCGGACGCGAAAGACGAGACTGGCACGGTCGTGTCGTGACAGCCGCGACCCGAGCGATTCAGGATGGTCGTCATCGATCAAGCCCTTGCCTTCGACTATCCCCGCCGCGAGCTGTCGCTCGTCGGGTGGGCGTGCTTCGAGGATCGCACGTCGGCTGAGGAGTTGTGGGTCGAGGCGGCCGGCCGGATGTTCCCGTGCCTCTCCGGGCTCGCCCGGCCCGATGTCGCCCGGGACCACCAGGCGCCGGGTCTTCAGCGCGCGGGATTCGCGTGCAAGTTCCCCGCGCGGCGCGCGATCTCGCACGTCCGCTTCCTTGCTGGCCGTAACGGGGGGCGCAATCTGAGTCTTGGCGAGTACCAGGCGGACCGCGACGCCGTGAAACGCCGGCCGGACGCGCCGTGGGCAATTACTCCTGGTGGCTGGAAGCCGACGAGTCGAACCTTTTCTGGGACGAGACCGAGATTCCGAGGCGCCTTCGGATGCTCTCGCGAAGGCCACTCATCTCGGTTATCTTGCCGACCCACAACACGCGGCTCTATCACCTGTATCGCTGTGTCGATTCAGTGGTCGCTCAACACTATCTGAATTGGGAGTTGTGCGTCACGGACGATGGGTCGTCCGATCCCGCTGTTCGTCAGTATCTTCTCGAGTCGGCAGCCGCGGATTCCAGGATTCGTGTGGTGTTCTCCGACAAGTGTCGCGGCATTTCGGCGGCGTCGAATCAGTCGCTCGCCGTTGCCGGCGGAGAGTTCGTCGTGCTGCTCGATCACGACGACGAGTTGCACCCGCACGCGCTGCTGGAGATAGCAAGGTGTCTGGATGCGCATCCTGACACCGACCTCATGTATCGGACGAAGACAAGATCGACCAGGCCGGTGTCCGTTCGTACCCGGCGTTCAAGCCGGACTTCGACGAGGACCTGTTCTGGGGATATGACTATCTGGGCCATCTAGTGGCCATGCGCACCGAGCTCGTTCGTCGAGGTCGGCGGCTTCCGCAGCGAAGCAGACGGAGCGCAGGACTGGGACCTGCTGCTCCGCCTGACGACATCGCTGGATCGTTCGCGGATTCGACACATCCCCAAGCCGCTCTATCATTGGCGGATGCACGAGGAGTCGACCGCGCTCACGCTGGACGCGAAGCCCTACGCGGTCCGCGCGTGGAAACACGTGCTAGAAGGGCGCCTGGCCGAGAGCTCCGGGTGCAAGGTCACGGACGGGTCTGTTTCTCGGGTCCATGCGCATTCGGCGCACGCTCCCCGATGAAACCAGTGTCTCGATCCTCTATCGAGCCTGTGACGGCTTGTTTCAGCGGCGGGCGTTGAACCGGACCAGGCTCCCGCGCTCGTCGCGGTTCTTCGAGCTCCTCTTCTCGTCGATCCGTCCTGCCGATGCGCCCGAGTCGAGCGCGCTCCAGAGCTGGCGCGAACTCCAATCGGACGTGACGATCGTCGTGGGCGCGGCGCTCGACGGCGTGAGCCACCACTTTCTCCAGGAGCTCGTCACGCAGGCGCTGCGGGATGATTGCGGCATCGTTGGGGGCATGGTGGTCGGCGCGGACGGACGAATTGTCAGCGCCGGTCTCGTCGCGCTCAGCGATGGCACGCTCCTCAATCCCTTCGAAGGACTACCGTCTCAGGAACCCGGCTACATGGGACAGGCCAAGGTCGTCCGCGCCGTCGCGGCGATAGAATCGCAGGTGTACGCGTTCCGAACCTCGCGACTGGCCGAAGTGAGCGGGCTTGCCCTGGTGACCGAAGATACATTGGCTGAACTGAGCGCGGCGCTGGGACGATCGGCGCACACAGCGGGGCTCAAAGTCCTGTACACGCCGTACGCCGTGGCAACGGTCCGACGAGCGGTCGCACCGGTGTTCCGCCCGCGACAGCGGGACGACATACCGCGCCACTTGACCGTCAATCCGAACCTCGAGAGCTTCCCGAATGTAACGGCCGTGTACAAGGCTGGGTTGGGTTAAGGGACCGCGATCATACCCATGTCAATCAGGGTGCTGCCCGCGAAGACATTCAAACCCCGTCGTTATCGCCCGGGCAATTCTGGCGCCCGGTCCGGGCATCTCCCATTCGTCCACGACCTGGTGGCTGCCTTGCGGCCTCGGCTGCTTGTCGAACTAGGGACTTACTACGGCGAATCCTATTTCGGGATGTGCCAGGCCGTCGAAGAGAATGGGATCGGATGCGCCTGTTACGCGGTGGACACCTGGAGGGGTGATCGGCAGGCAGGTTGCTGACGACGAGTCGGTCTACGAAGACGTCAGGCGTTACAACCAGTCCCACTACGCATCGTTCTCGACGTTGCTGCAAACCCAGTTCGACGATGCCGTGGTCAACTTCGATGACGATTCGGTCGACCTCCTGCACATCGACGGTCTGCAGACGTACGAAGCGGTGCGCCACGACTTCGACACGTGGTTCCCCAAGGTGAGGACGGGCGGGTTCGTTCTCCTTCACGGCACGGCGGCCCGAGAGAACGACTCCCAGGTGTGGCGGCTCTGGAAAGAGCTCGCCGACTTTCCGCACTTCGAGTTCGCGCACTCCCGGGGCTTGGGCGTTCTGCGCAAGCCGGGTGCCTCGTCGCCGGCGAGGCCGGAGTTGGAGGCGCTTTTGCCGACAACGGGCGAAGAGGAGACGTTCCTCCGGCATTACTACGCCCTTCAGGCCGAGTTGCTCGAGCACCGCCACCGCCGAGAGATCAAGGCTCTGCAAGCCGAACGAGTCGCCGCCGTCACGGAGTCTCGAGATGCGATCGTCGCTGCCGCGCTCGCCGAGCGCGATCTTGCTCTGGCGCGGGCGCACGAGCTCGGCGCGGAACTCAAGGGCCTCCAAGCCGAGCGGGTGGCTGCGACCACCGACTACCGGCGCGTCCACACCGAGAACGAAGCGCTCGTCAGCGAATCGGCGTCGCTCCGAACCCTCCTCGCCGAAGCACAGGCCCGTAGTGAACGCGAACTTGCGCAACTCGAGGACGAGCTCCGGAATGCGCGTGCGGAGTTTCGTGCCGTGATCGCATCCAACTCGTGGCGGCTCACGGCTCCGCTTCGCTGGTTCCGCCAGTTCGGCCGCTACGTGGACGTGATGACGACACCTGATCGCTCACCTGGCGGGTCATTGCCGGTCACGATCGTGATTCCCGCCTACGGTGCGGCGGCGCAGCTGTGGGCGTGTCTGGCAAGCCTCGTGAAGCACGCCCCCGCCCGCTGCGAGATCGTCGTCGCAGACGATGCGACGCCGGACGATTCGATCGCCGAGGTGGTGCGAGAGTTCGAGCCGCAGTTGTCGCTCGTCTACATCCGGCGCGAAAGGAACCTGGGCTTCGTGGAGAACTGCAACGAAGCCATTGGCACGTCCTTCCGAGCGGCAACGACATCCTGCTCCTCAACTCCGATACCGAGGTGACTGAGGGCTTTCTCGAGGAGATGTGGGAAGTGCTCCATCTCCACGAGAAGCATGGAGCGGTGTCGCCGCGCAGCGACAACGCGACCATCTATTCGGTGCCGATTTCGGGCGGTTTGCCTCCAACGGTTGCTTTTCAACTCTGGCAATCGGTTCACCCGCTGCTGCCGCGCTATCAGGTGATGCCGACGGCGGTGGGCTATTGCCTGCTGGTCAAGAATGCCGTTCTACGGCAACTGGGAGCGTTCGACCCCGTCTATAGCCCGGGCTACAACGAGGAGAACGACTTCATCTGTCGGATGAACCGACACGGATACTCAGCCGTCGTCGCCCATCACGCGTTCGTGTACCATTGCGAGTCCGCGTCCTTCGGATCCGGTCGGACGGCACTCGAGAAACGAAATCGGCAGATCCTCACGGAGCGGTACCGGAATACATGCCAAACGTTCAGCACCATCTGCGGTACGGCGTCGACCCGGTCGACCATTTCTCGACGCTCTGGCTCGACCACCGCAAGACGATTCTGTTCGATCTGTTCCACTTGCCGGCCAAGCATTGCGGCACGTCCGAGTTCGCGCTCAACCTCCTGCTGCAGCTGGCCCCCTTGCTGGAGGATCGGTACGAGCTGACCATCGGGGTCTCGGAGAAGGCGCAGGTATTCTTCGCGCCGGAGCTGACCGGCTACCGCCTCTACGATTCCCGCCGAGGCGAGGACCGGTTCGATCTCGTGTTCAAGCCGTCGCAGATTTTCACGTGGCAGGAGCTCAGGCGCATGGTGCGCCTCGGAGGCCGGATCGCGTATACGCTGCTGGACATCATCGCCGCCCGGTGCGACTACATCGGCAGCCCGGACATCAGGATGCTCTTCAGAACGTCGGCGCAGGTTGCCGACCGCGTGATGACGATCAGCGAATTCTCGAAGCGGGACTTCATGGCATTCTACGGAGTGCCAGCTTCGTTCGAAGTGATTTACCCTGGCACGCTCGAGACCCCCTCGGCCGACGCTCGCGGAAAACACGTGCTCGTCGTCGGCAACGGCTTCCAACACAAGGCGGTGCTTCGCGCAGTTCACGAGCTGGAGGGGTCGGCAGCATCGTTGTCCTGGGTGGTGACGCCGCGCTCGACCGAAACGTCCGCTGGCTGGTCAGCGGCGCCCTGAGCCGAGCCGATCTCGCGGATCTCTATGATCGCGCGGCCGTGCTCGTCTATCCCAGCTTCTACGAGGGATTTGGCATGCCGATCCTCGACGCGCTGACGCGCGGCATCCCGGTCGTGGCCCTGGATTCGACGGTGAACCGTGAGCTGCTGTCCCTCACGGGGTCGGACGGTCTCTTTCTCGTGAAGGAGCATTCGGAGATGCGGGCCGTCGTGGAACGGCTCCTGGTGAGCCGAGCGAGCGGGTCGGCGCCGGCCGATCGAGGACCTGGGGGGACGTCGCCGGCGACTACGCGCGCTCGTTCGAGGAGTTGTTGGCGCGCGATTTGGACCTGGAGTTGTTTCGCCGAAGATGGGATCTGATGACCATGATCGATGCCGTCTACCCTGGGAGTATGCGTAACGATGCACAGTGCAGAGCCCTTGGCGATGGCGGATGTGGTAACCCGGATTGGACGCTCGTCACCTCGAACGCATCGAGGATGGGCGATTGGTTCGAGCGGATGACGCAGGCTTTCTATTCGAAGGTCGTTCGATCCGGCGATACCGTGGTCGACGGTGGTGCACATACCGGCCGGCATACGATCCCGCTCGCAGTACTGGTGGGTCGCCACGGCAGGGTGCTTGCCTTCGAGCCACTGCCCGGACCGGCGGAACGGCTGCGCGGCCTGCTCGCGGGGACGGCACTCGACGGGAGGGTCCGATTGCGGTCGGAGGCCCTGGCACGGGAGCCCGGTCGGTGCTCGTTCTACGTCGTCAACAACATGCCAGAGTACAGCGGGCTCCGGCGTCGTGAATACGTCGGATTCCAGCCCGATCACACGGAGATCGAGGTCGGAGTCACGACGATCGATGCAGCTGTCGGCAACAGCGTTCGCCCGGGAACTGTGTCCTTCGTCAAGCTCGACCTCGAAGGCGGGGAGTTCAGGGCCTTCCAGGGCGCTGTAGAAACGCTACGTGTGCACAGGCCGTCCTGCGTCTTCGAGAACGGCCTGTCCTCGAGCGCCACCGACTATGGGGCATCGGACTTCTTCGGCTTCTTCGACCGGGTCGGCTATGAGGTGTACGACATCTTCGGCAATCGAGTCGTGGAGTCGGTACTGGACTCAGCCAGGACCGTGGCAGTTCGTTGCACTGCCCGGCGAGCGCAGGGAAGCAGTGTTGCCGATCCTGTGGGCGTCGGCCGTGCTCGAGTTGCTGCTCGACTCACCCTCGTTTTCGGCACATCAGCCAGCGCCGGTGCCATTCGCATCGACCGACGGCGCCACCTCCGGCGTCCACGGTGCGCTGGACGAGTTCGAAAGCGCGATCCGTGTGCGCGGATGGGCAGGCGACTTGACTCGCGGAAAGCCAGTGCGCTCGGTCGTGGTCACGGTCGATGGTGTGCCAGTCGCAACGCTCGAGGCTCGTGTGCCGAGACACGATGTCGCCGCAGTGATGGGCCAGGTGGATCTCGCGTTGTGCGGATTCGAGGCGTCGGTGCCGCTACCGGCCCGGCAGCGCATCGAGGTTCATGCCCAAACGGCCGATGGCTCCTACGTCAGGATTGGCACATCGAAAGCGGACTGAGGACGGAGCGTCGCGCAAGCCTGTCAGGGTAGTTTGTACAGCCAGAACCCACCGACGCGGCCCCTGGTGAGCGGTTTCATTCTGGCCGCCACCTCCGCGGGCGGCTCGTGCTTGAAAGCGGCATATCGCACGCCGCTCTCTGGAGCGCAGAATCGAGCGGATTGATGCGCATTCTGAGAAGGTTGGGTGGGATATGCTCGAACGTCGCCGGCCGGTTCTGGTAATCGGGTTCGGCGATCAGCCAGGCACTCCGGTTCAACAGATTCTGCTGCAAGCCAGTGGGATCAAGACGCGCATCGCCTTCAAGTCGGGCACGTATTTGAGGCCATTACGACCTGACATCCAACGGCTGAAAAGAACGTCGAATCGGGATGCGTTCCGAGTAGACGATCCAGCCGTGACGCAGAAGCTCCGGCCTGCTACGAACGAGCTGGAACAATGGAGAAGACTCGACGACCTGCAAGTCCCGATCAATCGGGTTGACGAGGCCAAAGATGGCGATCTGCGGGAGCAGCAGACACGCGGCCAGGACCCGAGACCGGCTCTCGACGACAGCCAACACCAGCACCGTGACATAGATCACTGCGATCAGCAGCTCGCGGTGGGCGAGGAAGTTGGCGAGGGCGACGTTGGTAAGCAAAAGCACCGGGCCCATCGTCGCGAAGACCGCAGCTCCCAGAACGGCGGTCTGTGCCAGCGATCGTCCCGGTTGATCCCGTCTGCGCCAGAAGCTCAATGACAGCGCAACCACGGCGACGTTCACCAGCCCGAGCACGTGAACCATTCGGCCTCCGCTGGATTTGTCCAGGAACAGAGCCCGCCCTATGGCTTGCGGCACTGGCAATGTCATCCACATGAACAGCAGTGCACCGAACGCGGTCAGCATCCAGTAGGCTCGTATCTTCGCCGTCTCTTTCGTCACGCCCCGCAGGGCAAACAGCGTCACGGGCGCCAACCAGAAGAATCCTGAGGACTCGCAGATGTTCAGGAACACCTGCGGGACAGGAATGCGACGCTCGTTCTCCCAAAAGGAAAACCAGTGAGAGAACAGGGCGAGGACCGAATAGCCTCCAGACGTAGTTGATCTACGGCCCGGATACAAGGTGTTGGCCATCGTGACCAGAGCGGGTCTTGCATCCTGATAGAACGCAGCCATCACCAGAGCCACCACGAGCCAGGCGCCGACCAGTGCCAGGAGTCTCGGGATCGCGAAATCACGCGCGAAGATGTCGGACCATCTCGTCGAGACCCACCAGACGCACACAACCACGCCCAACCACACCAGAGGAATCTGATGCGGGATGTACGCGCAGAGCGCAAAGTTCACCGCCGCACTGACGCACACGGTCGCGGCGACGATCAGGAGCACGGGCTGCCGACCGACAGACATGTAGAGCACCGCGCAGATGACGATGCAGAACAGTCCGACCATCTCGGGAAGCAGCGATGGCCACGAGTACGTCCACTGGATGTTGGGCGAGAAGGTGTACCACAGAGCGCCGAACGCCGAGATCTTGCTCGAATGCGACAGGAGCAGGAGCAATGAGAAGACGCCCGTGAGCAACAGGAGCGCTTTGAACTGCCAGTAGCAGGGAAAAGCGTAGGCCGGCGGAAGAACGAAAAACCCCCAGAACTGCGGCCGGAAGATGGTCGTGACGTGCCGGTACGGGAAGGTTTGCGATGAGCGAGGTATGGTCGGGTCCGAGCGGGGTCACCTCGCTTTCGAAGGGAGCCAGTCGGTAGACCTGGTGCAGGATCGCAGGCGTGTGGTAGCCCCATTCGTCGCCCCGAATCGTTTCGCCGTCCCGATGATTGGCTCATCGGGAGCACGAGCGACGCTCGTGGCTTTCGAGTACCGCGAGATCGAGGACCCGTGGAGGCCGGCCGAGACCGACAGCACGAACACGGTGAAGATGCCCAGATAACACCCCATCGCGAGCCGGTCGACGGGAAAGAATCCGGGATCGCTGACGGAAGCCGCGAGTCGGTCGAGCATCTGTCCGACACCGGCGAACCGTGGCCGGGCGGCGATGTATAGCGCACGCGATCGTCGTCGCGACCATGAGGCATCCCAGAAGCAGAACGGACAGGATAAGAAGGTTGCGCCAGGTGAAGGGCGACAGGTTGACGGGGTCCGGGAGTGCCAGACGGACCATCGGATCGTTCGCGTCGGGCTGGGTCGAGAACGTGACGTCCGATCCCGTGTCAGAGCGGGCGGCGATTTGATTGAGCGGAACGAGATCGCGTTGGAGGAACTCGAGGGCAACGAAGCCGGACGAATCCTCGATGGAGGCGCGCCGAACCGTGACCGTTCCCGGACCGTTGATCGGGTCGAAACGCAGGGCTCTGATGCTGGCACGGGGCAAGGCAAAACGGAGCGTCGTGTACTCGCTCGAGGCGATGACCGGGGATTGTCACGGTATCCTCTGGTTCATCCCTCGGCCAACGTCGAAGAACAGCTGTGCCATCGCGGTCGCGTCCGATCGCATGTCGACCACGAGCTCCGGCTGTTGGAGCGGCGGCACATCGGCCGTATAGGCGGCGGCCACGCAGAGTAAGAAGAGGGCTGCGACCGACCCATGAGCCTGCCTGACGAAGGCAACGACAACTGACACGCGGCGGGCAGGCCGGCTAAGCTGGTCTGACACGCGGGTTTTCTCCAGACTGGGTTGCACCAGCAGCGGGGAGGTCCACGGGCGAACGCAGAGTGCGCTGGTCCCGGACCACGAAACGGGACCTCACCAAGGACCCTTGCATGTAAGCGGATCGCGGCAGATCTGTGATCTACCCCCAGTGAAGCCGGCGTCTCGAACGGCGGAGTGAAGAGCGAAGGGGCACCGGCGAAATCGTGGCGAGGTGCCAGACGTCCGATGAGGCGTCGCGGCCAACATTCAGTCATCAGCCGCGCTTTCGTTGCAAGGATGACGGCTGACAGCGAATGGGAATTCGCGCATCAGCTCAGGCGAATTTCGCGGTTAGCATAGCCGCCCGCGGGAGCGCGGCGCAAGGCGGCATGACTCGCCAGCACGAGATCCACGGTTGCGTCTGGTCTGGGTTCCAGGAACCACCATTCCTCGAGAACTTCTCCGTCTATTTCCTCTCGGGTGCACCTGGCGTGGACGACAGTCCAGCAGGGGACGAGTGCAGCCAGCACCAGCGTCGTGACATCCGCCGGGCTCGCCCGGCGCATCTACATCCCCACGGGCGCCCTTCCCCGTCGCGTCCGTGAACGCGGCCGCGGTGAACTTCGTCCTGTCGCTTCAGCCGCTGTTTTGATTGTGGCCCTCGCCAGGGGGACCGTTTCACATGGGCCGTGTTCAGTCCACAAGTGGGGGTCGAGCGCCACGAAAATACCCTGACCCCTTCATCGGAGCCTGCGACCGTTCGGGTCGACCGGAAGCAACATCACGAGCAGCGGCGGCGTCAGCACGGGGGAGCCCACGAAGTGAAGCATCGAGCTCACTGGAGACATGCTTGAGAGGGCGCCCCGGTTTTTCAGCAGCTCATAGGTAGTTGCTGTGCGGGAGGATCGCGTTGAGCGAGCTCTGAACCCAGCCGCTGCATCCACTCCCTCAGGCAGGAAGCGCTTCTCGGCCGCGGGGCACCAGGCCCGCCCGTCTGACACAGTCGTTCAGCGCCGACAGCTCAAAGTGAATCACACTGCCCCGGTGGGTCCAGATGGAACTCTTTGCCTTGAAAGACCACCCTTTGCAGGCTGGCGAAATTGGGAACAGAAATTACGATCAGGCCGCCGGGCGTCAGTTGCGTCGCGAGGCGCTGCAATACCTCGACCGGTCCCCGCAGGTGCTCGAGGACCTGCCAGAGCGTGATGATATCGAACGACCCCGAGCTCGCCCTCAATTTGTTCGAATGGAGCTCGAGATGAGCTTGAGCCGGTCGGCGTCTGCGTCGTACGGAGGCTGAATGGCTCGACGCCTACCGTGTCGAACTGCGGGCGATGGAGCTCGATTACCTGCCGATTCGCGGCGAAAATGACATTCATCCTGAGATCCCGACACGCATCAGAAGTTGAGCCGCCGATACAGCCTCCAAGGGAGGAGGCGAAGCACGAGCCGATGAGGCGCCAGTAGCCTGGGGTAGAACGTGGGCCGCTGATCGCGGTCGAGACGTGCCAGCACGAGTCGCGCCAGATCCCCGGGCTCCGCGACGGGCACAGCAGGCGCTTACCGAAGGTCTGAGATGTTGCGAGATACCCTGGCTGGTAGAAGTGCACACGTACCGGCGTGCCGACGGCGAGGTGCTGCAGGCTCTCGAAATAGCTGAGAAGCGCCCGTTTGGCGGACGCATAGATCACGTTCGAACGCCGGCCGCGGATGGCCGCGATCGAACCAAAGCCCACGACATAGTCCGCCGTTCCCCGCGAGAGTTCTGGCCACAGCGCCGTGACGATGGCGACCATCGACGGTAGTTCAGATCGAGCACCCGGCGACATGCAGCAGCGTCGAGCAGGCCGTTATCGTGCGGGACCGCACCTCCGGCCGGCAGAAGGAGGAGTGAACGCCACCGAACGCCGCGACGCTCCGGCGATGTCGAGCCGCGGCCTCGCCCGGCTGGTGCAGGTCGCAGGCGCAGGTCGCCGCTTCCGCTCGATAGACGAGCCTGAGGTGCTGGCCACAGCCGAGAGATCGCGCTCGTCTCGCGCGGCGAGCAACACTCGGTGCCCTCGACGGGCGCATTCCTCCGCTAGTGCACGGCCCAGCCCGGCCGATCCACCGACGACACGGTGTTCACAGGTTCAGGCGCTCAGAGAGCTCCAGACCGATACACTCGCGCCGGATCGATCGTGCACGTAAAGCGCCCGGAACGCCTCGTACTCGGGATAGGTGGCGCCGACAATCGCGGCGCTGAGCCGCGAGTCCTTGATGATATTCGGCCAGCCTCCACAACGCTGCAGCACGCCATCCAGGTAAGAGGCAAACGCCGCGCTTCGGGACGAACGAGGGAAGTTCAAGGCAAAACAGATGCCCTCACCCGTGAAACGAAGCCATCGTCGCACGCCCCCGAACCACTTCGCGGACGCCAGTGCGATCGGAACCGGATCCCGCGCGAGATCGCCACTTGATCGCGTCAATGTACTCCGGGAAGCGCGCGAGTGGGACAACCACTTGGATACTCGTGGAAGCCGCGCGTTCCGAAGAGTGCTGAAGTACAGCATCTTCCTGGCGACGGGAAACATGCTCTCGCTGAGGTCGAGCACACGCTCGCGCGAATTGCGAGAAGCGGCCTGGTAAGCACGATTGAGTACGGCCACCGAGACACGATTCATCAGGCAGGCGCGCAGCGCGCCTCGACCGGCGGCCGTGGGCGTCGAGCTTCGGCCATGTTGCCGCCGCGCTTGTGCGTCTGCTCCAGACGATGATCGAATCGGCCGACCGCCACGAAGCCTCGGCCGAACCGCCGTCCAGACGCCGAGAAGTCGTGCCACGTATAGAGGAGGTCCGCTTCGGCCGCCTCGCGCCGGAGCACGTCGCAAGCGCTGACGACGTCGTCCACTGGCAGGTGCCGTACGCGCATCCCGCCCGCTGGAGTCGAGACAACCGAAGCTTTGCGGTCAGGATGTTCCCGGTCAGACCGTACCCGCCACACGTCAAGTCGAACCAGTCAGGCGCAATGGTGCGGCTCGTCTCGAGGATCCCGTGGCGAGCGTGGAAGATCGTCAGGCTCTCAACCTGGTCGCAAAACGTGCCGTCGCGCTGTTGATGCTTGCCGTGCACGTCCGCCGCGATGCAGCCACCAACGGTGATGGATGGGTGGCCGGGCTGAACGGCGAGATAGAACCCTCGAGGGCGCGCAAAATCGAAAATGGCGCCGAGACGCGTCCCCGCCTCTACTTCGATAGTGCCGGTCGCGGCGTCGAAGTCCAGGATGCGATTGAAGGCCGTGTGATCGATTGACCGAGCCGACGATGAGAAGCTCGCCGCCACGTACGACGAGGCCGGCGCCGCGAGAGATGCCCGCCGGTGGCGGTTGGCTGTCCCAGAACCGATAGCGGTCGGGCATCGACGCCGTACGATTCGGCTCGTGTGCCACCGTCGAAGCTCACGAACTCTACAGTTGCTGCGTCCGTCATCGCGCGCACGATACCGCTTACCTGCTGACGTTCGCCCGTTGTTGTCTGTGAGACTGTGCGCCGCGGAGCTCTGGCCACGCATCAGACGGGAGGACGGTCCGCGGAGCCGCCTCCTGCTCGACATCGCTCACTCGGCAATAGAGACAGATGCAAGCGTACGACCCCATTGGGCCGGCTGAGAGTGTTCTTGTAGATGCGCGCACATATAGGGCGACGATGACGCAGCAAAAGCCGACGAACACCGCAGACATCCACAACATCGTAGGGAGTCTGCCACTCGCCGGGACTCACGACTGCCCAGCCCCAGACCGCCGTAAGCAGGGCGAGCCACGGGCGCGAAGAGATAGGCCGGCCAACGGAGCGCCGCGGTTGAAGCCGACATGATGCCGGCGATGCCGAAGATCGGTCATGCCGATTAGGTTGTAGTGCGTTTCGCCTGCGCTGCGCCGCTCGCGGGTATACGGTACGTTCTTGCGGCGAAAGCCGATGCGGCCGATCGACGCGCGAATGAAAGGGAACGAGTTGATCTCGTCGATGACGGCGTTGCGGACCTCGGCCGTTATCAGCGAGAACTCCGCCATGTTCAGAACGAAATTGTCGTCGGCCACGGCGCGGACCAGACGGTAGTAGCTCTTCCGGAGCCATTTGAGGTAGGTGGGCTCAGGACGATCGACGCGCTCCCCGTAGACGATGTCGTAGCCTTGTTCATGCTCGGCGACGAAGCGCGGGATGAGCTCGGGGGGATCCTCGCAGTCGACATCGATCATCCGTACAGATCGCCGACGGCTACCCGCAGCCCGCAGTCGAGCGCGCACTGTTACCCGAAGTTGCGGCTCAGCACGATGAGGTAGACGCCAGGATGGGTCGCCGCGAGATCACGAAGGATAGCCTGTGAACCGTCGATCGAACCGTTGTCGACGAAATAGAGGCGCGGCTCGTAGCGATCGCGCACCGCGTCCGTCACCGCCTTCATTCGCTCGAAGAACAACGGGATGGCGCGCTCCTCGTTGAACACCGGGCAGATGATCGCCAGCCTCGGCCGAGGCGCCGGGGCTTGGAGCCGGGTTCGCTGGACGGGACGTGCTGCATGACCTCCATCAAGTATTTCCTGTCACAGACACCATCGGCCCAGTATGCCCAGTCGCTCTCCGAACGTCCAGCGGACAGCGTTTCGAAGATCAACGTGCCCGAGAAGCCTCCGTGGCAATGTTACCGTCACCTGTCCTGCGACCGGCGTCCCTGGAGCCGGCCGCCAAACGATCGACCAGAGGTGCTCACTCTTTGCATCCGCTGCCAGCACCCGAAATTCGACGCCATCCGTGGGCGGCTGGCTGTGTAGCGCCTCGGGCAGGATGCCATAGCGGAACGTGACGGTGGTCGCGTCGCGGGGCGCGTCGAGTGAGAACTTCGAGTGAGGATGCGAGAACAGACTAGACCGGTCCCGCGAAGGCCGTTGACACTGAATTCATCGGCTAGCTTGTTTCGTGCCAGCCGCTCCAGCGCATTGTTCGCCGGTGCGTCGCGATAGGGTCGACCCGCGGGCGCTTCAGCGTGACCTTGAAGCAGACACCCTATCCTGTACGGGATAGATCAGCCATTTCAATGGTATTCTTGAGCTGCTCGGCGGCATACGCTGCCGCCAGTGTATGATCGAAATGGGGGTGGGCGCCGGGCTTTGGCGCGAGCGCCGACGGGATGTTTCACCGTTGTGGATTCGAGCGGCACGGTCCAGCCGGCCCGCAGTAGTGCACGGCGCGTAAACTCCTACTTCGCTCGGCGGCTCTGGTATCGTCTGGTAATGCCCTCCGGCTGATCGACTTCATGAGATATCCTCCATTTCCACTCCACATAGGTCGGCGTTCGAGTGATTTGACTCTTCTTGAATCTGAGGCCCGAAGCCAAGCCGGCCGCGCCTGTCGGGTGCGGAGAATCGTCAGCTTTTTCTTTGCCGAATCAGCGCGCGCTATTATCTCGCCTCAGTCGGCGGGGACGTCGCCCAGGGTCGCTTCGAAGAACCTCGGAAATCGATCGCGCAATCGCGCCGGCTACGCGCCGCCCGAAGCCGAGCACTCAAAAACTCGCCGAGCTTGTCAGCGTCGGGACCGTCTCACAAGCACGTGTGTCAATAAGCGACCGATTGTTGAGGCATCACGGGACGCGTCACGCCGCCTCGATTTGCGCCAGGTTTTCGAGGTCCGCCGGAGACGATTGTTGATACACGGCGCGTCGCGCCTTCGGCAGCGTGTTCACACTGATCGCGTCCCGCCGCCGTCGAGAGGTGCAGTCGGCGTGCGGCGCCGTTTCTCTTCCCGCTCAGCCTTTCCCTTGCTCTTCTCCGACTCCTTGACGAAAATCGGCTGCAGACAGCGGCCTTTTCGCGCTGTCGAAGGGGGAAGGGCTGAGCAGGGACGGAGAGCGGGCGTGATGTGAACGCGAGACAGCCCTTAATGTTTCCTATCGTCCGCCAGCCGCGTCGCCGCGAACGGCGTGCACATGCTGCCGATCGGACATCGTCACGCGCTACGTTTGGCCGAGGTGCCGCGACTGCACAGCGACCCGTTCCATCGGCTGCTCATCGCGCAGGCGCAGAGCGAAGAGGTCACGCTGATATCGAACGAGCGAATGATGAAGAAATACGACGTGCAGGTGTTGGAGCATCGCTTGGTGGCGGGGCGCAGATTTGAAACCGATCAGCCTGAAGACCCTGCCTGTGACTGAAGAGCGGAATCTCCTGATTCTCCTTTGCTCCGGCCTGCTGTTGACGTTGCTCGTCCGTACGGCATGGCAGGCCGACGACGCCTACGCCGCGTGGCGCTTGGTCGACAACTTCGTTCACGGCCACGGGCTGCGCTACAACCTCGACGAGCGCGTGCAAACGTTCACGTCGATGTCGTGGACGTTCCTCGTTGCCGCCTTCGTGGTCGTGTTCAAGGACATTTACTATACGTCCATCTTCCTCTCGATTGCGCTCACGCTCGCGACCGCCAGCATCGTGACGGCGCCGTTCAAGCAGACGTTGGCACCCGTGGTCTTCGCATACACCGCGCTCTTGTTGTCAGCGAGCTTCCTCGACTTCTCCGTGGGCGGCTTCGAGAATCCCTTGAGCCACTTCTTGCTGGCCTGTTTCGCGATGGTTTTTTTTCGTGGCGATTTCGATTCACGGCGGACCTTTCGAACTCTGTTTTTGCTCGCTGGTTGCGCTGGGCTGACCCGCCTCGACCTTATCGCCTACTTCGCTGGACCGCTGGCGTTCGCGGCCTGGTCGTCGCAGCTCTCGCGTCGTCAAAAGCTGATTGGGCTCGCGTGCTGGGTCTCTCCCGATCGCGCATGTGGCACAGCTTCACCCTGTTCTACTTTGGCTTTCCGCTGCAGAACGCCGCGTACGCAAAGCGCTTCAACAACTTGCCGCTCGGCGAGTATCTGCGGGCCGGCGTCGACTACTACCTCAA
>CAWJAP010000005.1:0-164977 GCA_963840865.1 Vicinamibacterales bacterium | reverse complement strand
AGCAACTGATAGACGGGCAACCCAAGCGCACGGCCGAAGAATCCCCAGCGCGAGATCGACTCCGGCCAGCGCCTCGAGATGCGCGCCGGTGGAGTAGCCGCGGACACGCTCCGCGGAATAGAGCCGCTCCACAAGGGATTGATTCGCCGCGCATCCTGCCCGCGGAGAATTGGCGCGAACAGGTCGGTGATGACGTGCTGGTGCATGCGCGGCGCGGATGGAGAGTGGCACTCGCCCCATCCCACGAGCCCGCTCTTCGTGGTGATCCTGACCAGCGTTGCCTGTTCGTACTGCTTGAAGCGCGTCGGGGTGGAATGGTCGAGGCGATTCGAGATCCCTGGTCCGCCGTCAGCGAGCCGATCGGAGGCATGATCAGTGGATCGTCGAACGCGATCTTGTCGGCGGGCGTACGCAGCACCAACGCCTCGACCCTGTCGATCACCAGCGGTCCGCCATCCGCGACCGCGCTGGTCGCCGGCGAGGGCACGGCGCCACCTGCCAGTCCGGCCATCACCGGAGCCATTGTGGCCCCCCGGAGCACATCCCGCCGACGGATGCGTCGCGATAGGACCGATCGGATGGGTATCGCCATCGCGCTCAACCCATGGTCACGCTTGCGAGGGCCTTGGATCGAACTCGACGCCAAGGCCGGCCGTTCCGGCACCTTCGCGTAGCCGGGGCCGAAATCGAGCGGCGCTTGCAGCAGCTTGTTGCCGAACGGTCCGTCGTGTTTGTAGCCGTCGTAGACCTCCATCATCACGGCATTCGGCGTCGACACGGCGAGGTGCACCGATGCGGCCATGTAAGGCGCCGTCCCGGTGCTCACGTGCGGCGCCCAGACGACACCGAAGAGGTCCGCGAGCCAGACGATCCGGCGGCCTTCGGTGATGCCACCGCAGCGGCACAGGTCGGGGTCGACCATGTCCACGCCGCGCACCTGCAGGAGGTCGCGGAACTGGAACCGGTTCGACAGCGCCTCGCCCGCGCAGATGGCGGTGTCCACGGCGCGGGCGAGCTCAGGATAGTGAAGCATCTGATCCGGAAGCAGCGGATCCTCGAACCAGGCGATGTTGCCGATCCGATCGAGCTCCTTCCCGGCTCGCATGGCTTCCGCAAGCGTGAACGCGCCGAGCGAGTCGACCGCCAGCTGCGCCTTCGGCCCGATCGCGCGTGCCACTTCCGCGGCCTCGTTGAACACGCGGGTGCCTGGACCCTGCCGGAGCGCCATCTTGATGACGGTGAAGCCCGCGTCGACCATCTTCCGCGCACGTTGCGGAACCGCTTCGCCGCGGTCGCGGCCGGTGTAGGTCGCGGAAAACGTCGCGTAGGTCGCGATCTGGTCGCGGTAGCGTCCACCAAGCAGCTGGTAGACCGGCACTCCCGCGTACTTGCCCAGCAGATCCCACAACGCGAGATCGATTCCCGAGATGGCCTCGAGGTGCGCGCCTGTCGAGTAGCCGCGGACACGCTCGCTCTTGTACATGCGCTGCCAGAGCGCCTCGACCTGCCGTGCATCCTGGCCGACCACGATCGGCGCGAGCAAATCGTTGATGATCTGCGCGTGCATGGAAGGCGCAATGGGCGCGTGACATTCCCCCCATCCCACGAGCCCGTCCTTCGTGGTGATCCTCACGACGGTTGCCTGCTCGTACCCTGGCGAACGCGAGGGACTCGAATGATCGAGCCGGTCGGACAAACCTCGCGCGCCTGTCGTCTGACCGACCGGATCGATGGCGATGATCTCGGCTGGCGTGCGCGTGTCGAGAGGGGTCCTGATCACGATCGGGTCGACACGCGCGATCGTCAACGGACCGGTGCCGCGTGCCGCGCGTTGAACCGGCGCGGCCTCGGCGGCCGGCGGCAAGCCGAGCGACATGGCCGCCGAGATTCCCGGAACCGACAGGAGCCGTCTGCGATGCATGGCTGCTTACCCTCGCGCGCCAGCCGAGCACAGCGTCGCCGGGCGCGTCGAGCATCGGTCCGGCGGCAGCGCGTGAATCACAGGCTTAAAAAGTGTACCGAACACCGATCTGCACCTCTCGCCCCGGCCCGACGGAGTTGATCTGACCGAACGTGGGAGTCCCCAGCGTGCGGTTCGGCACGCCGAACTGCGGCGTGTTGAGCGCGTTGTACGTGTCCAGCCGCAGCTCGAACGCGTGCCGGCCAACGGGAAACCGCTTCTGGAGGTTCAGGTCGACCAGTTTCGTTGCGGGTCCACGAACCGCGTTCCGAGGAGCGCTGCCGTACGTGAACGGCGCCGGGGCGGCAAACGCGCTGGCGTTGAACCAGCTCTCGACACTGCGTTCGGACCCCGGCAGCTCCGGGTCTCCCACCAGGTTCGGCCGGATCGTGCCACGCGACGTGTTCGCGGGGTTCCCCGACACGATCACATTGAACCATGGACCGGTGTGGAGATTGATGGCCGCACCAGCCTGCCAGCCGCCGAACGCGGCGCGAAGGAGCATCGGCCAGGACTCGCCGGACGGCCCGCGATACACGGTGTTGAACTTGAACGTGTGGGTGTAGTCGATCGCACAGTGTCCCCACTCGCCATCGAACCGATCGCTCTGGTTCTGGGGCTCCTGATCTTCCGTGCCGACACCGCTGGTTGCCGGTGAACTGCGCGTGTCCATGCACGTCGACCACGTATAGCTGGTCAGCAGGTTGAGCCCGTAGAAGTCGAGGTTCTGACCGCGAATCTGCAGGCCGTTGTACTCGGCCTCGCCATCGCTGTCGAACACGCGGATGTCGCCGTATTGCTGAATCGGCCGGCGCGGCTGTACCGCGCCAGGTCCGGGTGGCGGGGTGTTGTAGGTCCACGCGTTGTCCAGACCGGTGGTGTGCGATCCGACATAGCCGATTTCGGCAACCCAACCACCATTGAAGCGTTGCTGCAAGTTGCCGCTGTAGACCTGCGCATGCGCCGGACCATATCCGACCGGGATTGTGGTGATCGTGGCCGGCGGCGGGGTGCCGCCGGGAGTCTCTGGAAATCCATGAGCGAGCGTCAGGTTCGGGTTCGAGCGATTCGTGTTGAACGTGTCCTCGCGGTTGTACGGCGGATTCCTGAACATCAGCGCCACGTTCGCCATCGTCGGCTGCGTGACATAAATGCCGTAGCCGCCTCGGACGACCGTGTTCTCGCTCAGGCGATAGGTGACGCCGAGCCGCGGCGCCCAGTCGTGGCTGGCCTCGTTCAGGGGTGCCGTCGCGCCCGGCTCCGGGAACAGCTCGAGCGTGGCGAGGTCCAGGTTCCGGGCGATGCCGAGCTGGTCCGAATAGCTACCCGCGTATTCGTAGCGCAGGCCGGCGCTGATCGTCACGTTCGGCGCGGCCCGCCAGTCGTCCTGCGCGTAGCCCTGGAAGTGATGCTGCCGCAGCGACGCGCGCGCGAGGTTCTCGATGCGGCCGGTCTGATCGGGCAGGCCCAGCATGAAGTCCGCGAACGCGTTGCCGGACAGCAGTCCGGTGAAGGAGAACGAGCCCTGGTTGCGGGCGTTCACCGAATAGAAATCCTGATTTCGCCGGAACACTTCGGCTCCCGCGCGGATCGAATGGCCGGTCAGCTCGTACACGACGTGCCCCTGCACGCCAGGGCTGGTGTAGAGCAGACGCGGATCGGCGAACGTCTCGCCCGTCCCCATATAGCCGGTGATGCCGGCGGTCGGAATGCCGCGCAGCAGCGGATCGGAGACGTTGAGGCCGGACATGCCGAAATCGCGAAGCGGATCGATGTCGGCGCCTTCACGCCCAGTCTGATTGGGACTCGATTCGCGGGCGTAGGCCACGCGCGCCTCGAGCAGCATCCGGGGCGAGACCGTGCGCGTGAGGCCGACCACCGCGTGCTGGTTCTCCGGCTCCGCGAGGCTGCGAAAGTTCGGGTTCAGCTGCACGGTGTCGATCGTCGCGTTCCGGAACGCGCCGCGGCCGAACAGCGCCGTGCTCGACGAGAACTGATGATCGATGCGGACGAAGTACTGGTGCTCGCGCTCGCTCGTATCCGAAGTGCCGATGTAGTTGTTCGAAGTCCCTCGCGATTCGGGAGCGGGACGTACTGGAGCAGCGCCTGGGCCTGCGGCGCCAGTCGGTTCGTGGGAATGATGTTTCCGGCGAACGGCAGTCCCGTGTAAGGGTCGCGGATGGCGGTGCTGACCGCCGAGAAGTCGCCGCTGCGGAAGGTGGCGGGGGCTGTCGTCGCCTGACCCGTCGTCAGTCGATCGCTGCGTGTGCCTTCGTAGCCGAAGAAGAAGAATGTCCGGTTCTGCACGATCGGTCCGCCGATCGTGGCGCCGAACTGCCCGTACTCGAAGGGCGGCGGATCGCCCCGATCGAAGAAGCGCCGGGCGTTCAGCGAATCGTCGCGGAAATAGTAGTAGCCGCTCCCGTGCGGCGTATTCTGACCCGACTTGACGATCATGTCGACCTGCGCGCCGGAGAACATGCCGTAGGCGGCCGAATACTGTCCCGTCTGCACGCTCACTTCCTTCAGCACTTCGAGCGACGGCACGAACGTGCTGCCATTGACGAAGCCGGCGATGATGCTGGCGCCGTCCAACCGGATGTTGTTGTCGAAGTGGCGTTGACCGTGGACCGATAGATTGAGGGGCTGGGCGCGCCCGAGCGTGTTCTGGTTGCCGGTCAGCGACTCGTTCGCGCCGGGAACCATCTGCGCGAGCGCCATGAAGTTGCGATTCTTGACCGGAAGACCCTGCACCTGGCTCTCGCCCATCACCAGCCCCAGCGTCGGATCCTCCGTTCGCAGAATGCGAGCCGTCGTGTCGGCCTTGACTTCAACCGTCTCTCCGACAGCGCCGACCTCGAGGGAGAAGTCCACGCGGACGGCGTTGCCGGACACGACGGGCACCTCCTGCCGGAGAGCTGTGCGGAAGCCGCTCAGCTCGGCACGCACGTCGTACGGTCCCGCCACCAGCGACGTCACCGAGTAGGCGCCGTCAGCGTCGGTGACCGTCGCGCGCGATACCCCTGTATCGCGGTTGATGACCGTCACCGTTACGCCCGGCACGACGCCGCCCGACGCGTCGCGCACCTGACCGACGACCGACGTCTGAACGCCCTGGGCGCTCAGCGATTGCTGCGAAAGGATCAGAGCCAGCCCGACGAGAAAACTGCACAGCGTTCGAGAAGCCATTCCGTCCTCCAAGGCTGCGGGCATCAGGGGACCGTCAAACGCCCGGACTCCTCCCCTCTTGCCGTTGCAGTGTCGTGGAGCATATGTAACTGCCAAGTGAAATGTAAAGTAAAAAATTTCAGTTGCATTTTGGCGCAAATCCGATAGGCTGCCGCCAACTGCATGCGACGTCTTGGACCGCTCCCACGCCGACGGGCCAGCGATGCCGTCTACGGAGCGCTGCGCAGCGCCATCCTGTCGAAGGTGTTCGAGCCGGGTCAGCGATTGAAAGTCAACGTAACGGCCATCTCTCCCAACGAGGTGGCGGAGACGTTCGAGATTCGCGCCGCGCTCGAATGCCTCGCAGCAGAACTGGCGGTGATCAAGGCAACCGACGATGAGGTCGCGAGTCTCCGCAGGCTCTTCGAGGCGATGAGCGCTACCGAGCAGATCGAGCAGACGTGGGAGCTTCATGATCGCCGCAACCGCGAGTGCCACACCTGGATCGTGCGCCGCTCGAGGAACCGCAAGCTCCGGGATCTCCGCCGCCAGGCGGGCGAAGAGCTCCAGCACGCCACCGGGTCGGACGAAGACACGCCATGACGCCCTTCTCCGGCATCTTCCCCATCGTCAACACGACGTTTACCGACGACGGCCGCATCGACGTCGAGAGCCAGCGGCGGCTCGTGCGCTTCATGATCGATTGCGGCGCACACGGACTCGGCCTTTTCGGAAATGCCAGCGAAGGCTACACCCTTTCGGAAGACGAACGCCGGCAGCTGCTCGAGATCATCCTCGACGAAGTGCGCGGTGAAGTACCTGTAATCGTCAGCACGGGCCACACCGGGACCGATGTTGCCGTGGCGCTGAGCTGTGAAGCAGAAGCGATGGGCGCCAGCGCGCTCATGGTGCTGCCGCCGCATTACCTCAAGCCGGACGCCGATGGCTTGCTCCACTACTTCGCCGCGATTTCGTCGAAGGTCCGGATCCCGATCATGGTGCAGGACGCGCCGCTGCTGACTCTGGTGCCGATGGGCGCCGAGCTGCTTGCGCGGATGGCCCACGAGATCGAGTACGTGAGGCTCATCAAGGTGGAGGCGCCGCCAACCGGCTCGAAGATCTCGCGCCTGAGGCAGCTTGCCGGCGACGCGCTGACGCTGTTCGGGGGGCTCAATGGTCACTTCCTGCTCGAAGAGCTGGCACGCGGCGTCGTCGGCACGATGCCCGGCAGCGACATGACGGACGTGTTCGTCAGGATCTGGGATGCCTGGACGAGCGGCGACCGCGCGAGCGCCCGTGCGGAGTTCACCCGGTATCTGCCCCTGATCCGCTACGAGCTGCAACCCGGTCTGGGTGTGGGTGTGATGAAACAGAACCTGTACGACGCCGGCATCATCGCCTCGGCTCGCGTACGGCATCCCACACGCACGCTGGACGCCCTCGATATTGCCGAAATCCGATCGCTACGCGCTGATCTCGATCTGCTCGCCTTCCGTTGGGCCACGACGAGATCCTGATGCCCGAACGGCTGGCCGCGCGTCACATCGCCGGCATCGGCGCGGGGCCGCTCGCGCTGGTCGTTCTGCTCCTGCTCCCACCCCCGACACCGGTCACGGACGTCGGCATGGCACGGCTCGGCCTGCTCGCCTTCGCGGTGATCTGGTGGGTCGCAACGCCGTTGTCGCTCTCGTTGACGACGCTGGCGATGCTCGGCCTGGGCATGGCGATTGGTGCCCTCGGGGCGAACGATGCGTTCGCCCATTCCAGCAGCTGGGTGCTCTGGTTCGTGGTGGGCGCGTTTGGACTTGCCGCGGCGCTCGAAGCGACGGGAGTCAACCGTCGCTTCGCGCTCGCCCTCCTCGGCGTCGCCTGGGCGCGCGGCCGGCCGCACCGCTTCGTGCTGATGTTCATGCTGTCGGCGACTGCCATGAGCGCGTGGATGGCCAACACGGTGGTCGCGGTCATCTGGCTCTCGCTGGCGGTGAAGATCTACAAGGTGCTCCGCATCCCGCGAACCGACCCTCTCGTCGAAGCGAACACGCTGGGGATTGCTTGGGCCGCGAACATTGGGGGGATCGCGACGCCGGTCGGCAACGGTACCAACGCCCCGGCCATGGCGCTCATCTCGTCGGCGACGGGTGTCACGATCACGTTCGCGCAGTGGTCGGTCATCGGCACGCTCTTGGCGCTGGTGCTCACTCTCACCGCGGCGCTTCTCTTCTGGCTGACCGTACCAGGCGAATCGAAGGAGTTCACGAGTACGGACACCATCGACCTCATTTCCGAGGAGCGTAAAGCGCTGGGGCCCATCACCCCAGCCGAGCGGCGCGCCCTTGCCTGGTTCGTCACGGCGATCGTCCTCTGGCTTCTGCCGGACGTCGCGCGCTTCATCGCCCCCGCACCAGTGGCATCGCTCCTTCAGAGGAACCTTCACTTGACGGTGCCGGCGCTGCTGATTCCGGTTGCGATGTGTCTGACACCTGCTGGCGGTGGATCCTCGCGATCCGTTCTGACGTGGGAGGAATGGGCGAAGGGCGTCGACTGGGGGCTCGTCGTCTTCATCGGCGGGGTGATGGGGTTGGGAACCGCCGTGGGCGCCGACGACACCGGCATTCCCGAGTACGTCAAGACATCGCTCGGTCCTTCGCTCGGTCACCTTTCGGAATACTCGTTCGTTCTGCTCCTCAGCTTCGGCGTGATCCTCGTCACCAGCCTGATCTCGAACATGGTCACGCTGGCGATCTTCGTCCCGCTTGGCATCACACTCGCGCAGAACCTCCAGGTTGCGGATCCCGTTGCCGTCGGCGTCATTCTCGGGATTGGCCCCTCGCTCGACTACATGCTGCCGTCAGGAACGACGACGAACGCCATCGTCGCCGGTTCGGGCTACCTGCGCGTTCGAACGATGATCCGCCACGGAGCAGCATTGTTTCCGCTGCATGCACTGCTGCTGACATTCGTGGGCTACCCGCTGGCGAAGTGGGTGACCTAGCCCGTGCCGTGCGAGAGGGATGGCCTGCGGCATCAAGCTGCTGCACAGTCCCAAGCCGGCTGCGAGCTTCCACGACTTCGCGGAGTACGAGCGATTGGTGGGGGCCGCCCGCGCGATCGACCGCACGACGCTGGTCATCGTGCTGCTCGGCGGCGGCCCGGTTTGCGGTGCGGCGAAATCATGGCGTTGACGTGGAGGGACGTGGATCCGCGCAAGCAGCAGTCGTACGTCCAGCAGTCTGATTGGAAGGGCCACGTGACCACGACGACGGGAGGGCGGCTGCGCCACGTGCCGCCGGCAGCGATCGCGGACGCGATTCGGCTGTTGGAGGCGCCGGCAGCGGCTCCGCGTGGAGATTGTGGAGACGCCGGAAACGGAGGGCCAGGACGTGGGCCAGTGAGGCGTGAAGCGTGTCCGCCTTCGCACTTGAACGACGCCGGCAAGTGCTTCGGCGAGACAGACTTCGCCGGTGAATGAGACTCGCTGGCTTGCCTAGACGAAGCTCGCCGTAGCGAGCGAAGTCTGGTGGAGGCGGTGGGAGTCGAACGCGAACATAGCGTGATCATGAACTAATCGATGGCGCGCGACTTCTGGGGCTAAGGCGTTCTTTCGGTGGCAGTTTCCGCCGGCTCGCTGACTTCACTGAGGTCTTCGAGAAACACCCGAAATCG
The DNA here is from genome assembly GCA_963840865.1 of Vicinamibacterales bacterium. Lineage (GTDB taxonomy): Bacteria > Acidobacteriota > Vicinamibacteria > Vicinamibacterales > Vicinamibacteraceae > CAWJAP01. Next base: position 156,186 of record CAWJAP010000005.1, on the reverse strand, counting down.
ACCCGGTTCTTGGAGCGATCTTCTCATCAAATCCTCATCTTCCCGTCATCCACGAGGTCGGCTCCCGTGTCACCGTTCACGAGCCCGCGGTACGAAACGCCGCCGGGAAAGGAGTGAACGATGAGTACCGGAATCGGCCCCAGAATCGTTGTTGCCGCCGTTGCGACTCTGTTGTTCTCGAGCCTTGCGATCCCTGCCAGTGCGCAGGGGCGATGCAGCAACGCGAGTCTGCTTGGTAGTTACGCCTTCCAAGTCGACGGGACAAACGTCAACGGACCCTTTGCTGCCGTTGGCCAGAATTCGTACGACGGCAAAGGACGTCTGAACGGCGTGATTCTCATCAGCTCGAACGGCGCGATCATTCCCGCGAAGTACACCGGGACCTACACCCTGAACGCCGACTGCACGGGCATCAAGTCGGCGGCGCTCGACATCGGTCTGACCGTGAACTTCTACTTCGTGGTCGATAGCAACCTGCGCGAGATTCGCATGATCGTGACCGACCCTGGCTTTACGGTGAGCGGCAGTGCGAGAAAGCTGTTCACGGACGCAGACAGCAAGCGAAGAGACTAAGATCAAGACGGGACGAGAGTAAGATGACGCCGGAGGCACGACCATGCAGAAGTTGGGGGACATCCTGATGGAACGTGCGCGCGCTCACTTCGCAGGAAGGGAACGCGAGGTGGACACCCTTCTTGGGCTGTTCGAGAAGGGTGGACCACTGGTCGTGCACGTGCATGGCGTCGCAGGCATCGGCAAGTCCAGCCTGCTCGAGGCGTTTGCGGGGCGCACGCGTGCGCAGGGGATTCGCGTCGTCAGGATCGACTGCCGCAACGTCGAGCCGACCGCGCGGGGACTCCTAACCGAGCTATCGGACGCCTTGGGCGAGCCCTTATCCAGTGTCGAAGACGTGGCCCACCGGTTATCGTCCTTCGGCGAGACTGTCGCGATCGTGCTGGACACGTACGAGGTCTTCGTGCTACTCGACACGTGGATCCGACAAGTCTTCGTCCCGTCGCTTCCAGTCAATGCGCGTCTGGCCATCGGGAGCCGCAACCCGCCGTCGGCGGCATGGCGAACGGCGCCGGGCTGGCAGGGACTCTTCCGGAGCCTGCCGCTCGATCCACTGCCGGAGACGGACGCGCTGCGCTACCTGGCCTCGTCAGGCATTCCCGTGGACGTCGCACGACGAATCAACGGCGTCGCGCGTGGCCACCCGCTCGCCTTGAGCATGTCGGCATCGATCGCGCTGTCCGACACTGGGCGCAGCATCGAAGACACCGGCCTGCACCAGGTGATCGACGAGCTTTCGCGGTCGTACGTCGAGGCGGTGCCGGACGCGATCACGCGGCAGGCGCTCGAAGCGAGTTCGGTCGTTCGCTGCGTCACCGAGCCACTGCTTCATGCCCTCCTGCCGGGAATTGCGCCCCGCGACACGATGGAGCGGCTCGGCGCGCTGCCATTCGTCGAGTTCGGGCGCGAGGGGTTGTTCATCCACGAAGCTGTACGCAGCGCGATCGACGGCAGCTTCGCCGCGCGCGACCCCGAGACGCATCGCGAGTACCGCCGCGCGGCGTGGGCCTATCTGCAGAGCAGGCTGCAGCACGCCCACGGCAGGGAACCATGGCGCTATACCGCCGATCTCCTCTTTCTCCTTGAGAATCCTGTCCTGCGAGAGGGCTTTTTTCCGAGCGGCGCGCAGCCGCTGGCCGTCGAGCCGGCGACAGCCGGCGACGAGGAGGCCGTGCTGCGTCTCGTGGCCGCGAAGGCCGCGCCGGAGCGCGAGGCGCTCGCGGCCTGGTGGCGCTATCACTCCGACAGCTTCCGCGTGGTCCGCGATCGTGACGGGAGCATCTGCGGGCTCTCTATTTTGGTCCGCGCATCCGAGTTGAACGAAGCCGTCGACGCAGCCGATCCCGTCGCAGCAGTGTGGCATCGCGATGTGGCGGCGCGCGGCGCTTCTAGCGCACTGTTCTGTCGCCGTTGGCTGGATCGCGACGTCGGCGAATCGCCGTCAGCCTCGCAGGCGGCGTCCTGGGTGGACCTCAAGCGGACGTATATGGAAATGCGGGGCACATTGCGGTGGGTCTACGCCGCGGTCGCGAATCCCGAGCCATACGTAGAAGTGGTAACGAAACTGGGATTCCGGCCGCTGTCGGAGCCGACGACCGACATCGGCGGTCAGGTGCTGTATTCCGTTCTCCTCGACATGGGGCCGGGCTCGGTTGACGCATGGCTGGCGGACCTGGTCGGCGCAGAAATCACCGCCGAGGAAATTCGCGCCTCGAAAATGCTCGATGTCGATGGTCGGGAGCTCGTTCTGGCCTCAGGCCGGGTGAGCCTGACGTCGTTGGAGTTCGGCGTGATGCAGTACTTGCAGGACCATCCCGGAAAAGCTGTGTCTCGTTATGACCTCATGGAAGCAGTGTGGGGATACAAAAACGAAACCGCCAGCAACGTCGTCGACGTCGTCGTTCGATCGCTGCGCCGGAAACTCGGTGTCGAATCCTCCGCAGTCGAAACCGTGCGCGGTACCGGGTACCGATATCGGATGCCAGCCTCGGCACCCTAGGAGACGCCACGTCATGTATTGCAGTTGACCCGCATCCTCCAGCAGCGCACCCAAAGAGCTTTGAATATGACCAACGACGCGCCCAGCCTCCGGGGGCGGGATGCAGGCCGTGGGAGGATTCGGTCTCACAGAACGTCAGGCTCGATTTCTCGCTACGGTCATGCTTCATGGCGGCGTGTTCGTCGGCCGGCAGTACGCAGCATTCGCTGGCGTCACGCACGGGTATAAGGTTCACGATTTCGTGGAAAAACTTCTGGTCTGGCGGTTCGTGACTCCGATCGAGCTCGGATCGACTGGACGAACTCGACTATTTCACGTTCATCACAAGCCGCTTAACGCGGCCATCGGTAAGCCAGACAACGGGAAGCGCCGCCGAGTTTCGATTGACCGGCGGAAGCTGGAAGCTTGTCGGGCTCGACCGGCTGCTCGAGCAGCTGCCGACCGAGAAGACCGCGTCACAGAAAACGAAGTAAGCGATCCGTCAGAACACGACGACCTGATAGCCCGAGCTCACCCGGCGGTAGGACGTCGAACCGCACTGCTGCACGGAGACTCCGCCGACGACCGTCGTGGTGCATCCTCCCGGAAGCGTCGTGATGATCGCGCCGGCGGGCGCCGTGACGACTTGATACGAGACCTCCCCCCCGTACATGACCTGCTCGTAATACGCGCCGTCCGCGTACATGTAGTTGGTGCTGCCCGCCACGACGGTGACCGACGTCGTGGGAGGCCGCGCGAGCATCGTGCCCACGGCGATTCCTGTCGCGACGCCCGCCGCGACCCGCCAGCCTTCATACGATTCGTACCGCTCGCCGGCGACGACGCCGCCGTAGCGTCCGACGCCGGCGAAGCCTTCGTCGCCCACGGCAACAGCGCCGTGACGCCCGACAGCCACGGCGCCTTCCTCACCGACGGCCACGCCGCCGGGCCGGCCGTAACCGCGGTTCACGTTCTGGTTGACGTTGACGTTCCGGTTCACGTTCACGTTCGTGTTGCGGTTCACGTTCGTGTTGCGGTTGACGTTCGTATTGCGATCGACGTTCGTGTTCCGGTTGTAGTTGTTGTTCCGGTTCGCGCCGGCGTTTTGATGCGAGCTGCGCGACTGCTTGACCGAACCTCCGCCGCGCCGGTCGGCGGACAAGGGGGCCGTCGACAGCAGGAAGAGCGCGCCGATCGCGACCGCGGTCAGTCGCAGCGCGCGCGTCGATCGAAGGGGACGAGCCGTCTGGGTTGCGTTGGTGAACATCGTCGTCTCCTCGCCTCTTACTTTTTGGGTTTCGGCGCGGCCGCAGGGGGAACGGGCGGCGCTTCTTCGACTTTCGGATCGTTGACCGTCGCGTGGCGGATGATCCTGAGGCGCGCGTAGCCGTCCGGCACCTTGGCCACGAAGGTGTCGTCGGTCACCGGGGGAATCTCGAGCGTGTGATACGTGACGGTCGTGGCCGGCTGGCCGGGATCCCGCTTGTAGATGATCTTCATCTGGCACGGCAACTGGCGCTTCGGGCCAAGCCAGATCTCCCAGTCCACCACTTCCTGCCGGTACACGAGGTGATCGCACGACAGATCGCCGATCTTCTGCACGTCCACCCAGCCGCCTGCCGTGTCCTTCGTCATCAGCGCGTCGTACGGTGAGGAGTAGAGCAGGTCCGCCGTCGGCATCTCCAGCGCATACTCGCTCGAGAGAAAGTCCAGCGCTTCGTCGAGCGTCGCGGGCATCGGCCCCCTCGCCCAGACCTTCTTGGCATGAGCAACGATGGTCAGTTGCTTTCCGTCGTACCAGGCCGCGGTGTCCCCGCTGTCTCCCTTGCCCGTGAAGGTGAGAGCGTTCGGTCGGCGGATGATGACGTTCCGGGTCGAACGTCTTTCTGTCTTCGCGCCGCCGGGGCTGACGCGCTCGCGGCGCTCGTCGACCGTATACGCGAAGGTCTGCAGTGCCGACATGCTCTTGCTCATTTCCCTGAGCAGCGCGTCACCCTTCGCGCTCGCAGCCTCGGGCGTGAGAGTCTCCGGAGCCCGGTTGCAGCCGGCGGCAATCACCGCGGCGGCCGCCAGAAACGCGAGCGTCTGCTTCGGAATCAACATCGACTTCTCCTGCCTCTCGGTAACCGCCGCCCGTCGCGCCGATCACGAAATATCGTAACCGCCGGTGTCAACGGCGTGAATCCCCAAGGAATCCACGCTTCCGGACTCGTGCGGCCCATACAGGCACGCACCGTGCCGGGCGTGGCTGTCTCGCAGAGCTTTGTACCACCAGCGCTCATAGCATCGCCCCGAAAGACGAGTCAGGGCAACTGACGGGCGGGATCTCCAACCTCTACCGTGCGCCCGTCGGCCGCGGTCAGAAGGGATCGCCCACGAGGACGAACGGCGCCCAGTAGAACGGATGCGCGTAGCCGATAGCAACTGTCTTCAAAGTCAAGCGGTCTCTGGTCGAGGCGTTTAGACGGTTCCGGGCCGACGTGCGCGCGATGGAGGACCAGAAGCGCCAGCAGCGTACCGACAACGACGTGGTGCATCAGGACAAGAAGCGCCAAATCGGCGAGTGGCTCGTCGTTCATGGGACGCCGGATCAGCAGTCGCGATTTGCCGCTGGACTGCTCACCGTCGACGAGGCCCGGGACACAATCGCCGCAATGGACTTCACCGCGCTGGATCATCTCCCGCAGTTTCAGCGGGACGGCGCGGCTCGCCTCCAGGCCCACCTCCGGCAGTTCGCCCCATACGCCGACGTTGTGATCACGGACCTGGAGCTGGGCGTGCATGCCACGAATGCGGACTCTGCCAAGCCCGCCGAATGGGCGCTAATGCTGCAGATCAAGCAGGCCATCCCGGATGCCACAGTGACGCTCCGCCAGCGCTGGTTCTACTGGAAGCGCGACCTCGACGCGCCGAGTATCGCGATCCACACGGTCGTCGTGACGCGAAAGGTCGGACTCGTCCTTCTGCGGCGTGAGCTAGCAATCGATCAGGTAGACAGTTGATTCAAGTGTGGTGACAAATGGTACACAAACGTCCATGACGCCATCGACGAGGGGATGACTGAGTTTCTCGCTCGGCTCTGACGCTCCGAGATGCGTACAAGTCTCATCGTTCCGGTGCGCTCTACGCCGCCTATCCTTTCACGCGTAAAGTCACTTCTTTTTCCCCTCCGCCTTCTTTCGCCCCGCCCAGTACCTCTTCATCCGGGCCGAAACGGCCTTCCGCTCGGCGGCTGACATAACGCGCCGCCGACGCTTTGGTTGCTTTCCCTGCGACCCCTTGTCGGCCACTCTGCCGACTCTCAGCTCCGGAAAAGACAGCCAGATAGCCTGCTGCTCACGCTGCAACTCGGCAAGTCTCGTCTGGGCCCCTACGAAGGCGAGCTGCCGGAGGTTCGGCGATAGTTTGGCCATTCCGTTGTCCTTTCGTCAAAAGCCGCGCGCCAGTTTAGCGAACGTGCCACGAGAATGCCAGTTTTGAAACCGCCCCGGGATTGTCGGAGGCCATTGGGTTTAAGTTACGCGGCCATGGGGATATCGTCCAGCGGGGAGACATATCGTCAGGCCTCCGCCCTAGCGGAGCACGCGGCGCTTCGTCATCAGCCACGAATACCACATGAAGAAAAGCAGCAGCGCCGAGATGACGACGCTCGTCATTGCCATCTGTCCGCCCATGATCTCGCCGCCGTCCGTCAGGACATAGGTGTAGATCAGGCTGACCAGAAATGCCGCCAGTGACACGGCGAAGACCAGAAAGGCCAGCTCATTGCGCAGCAGAATGAGCACTGAACCGAGCATGGCGCCCCATACACCGATGGTCCAAACCGCTATCATCCAGATCGGCATGTCCTGATAGTGTGCGATCTGCGCTGGCGTCATGCCCGCGCTGGCCATGTAAGTGCCGCCCTGCGCCATACTCATCACATAATCGAATGCGCCGATGGCATTGAACAGCACGGCCATCACACCGACGAACCAGAGATGCCAAGGCATCTTCATCGTCATATCGGTCATCGTGCTCACCCCGGTCATCGTCTTCTCCAAACATCGCCGCTTGGTCGATTTGAACCGCCGCGGGTTTGTCGGAGGCCATTGGGGTTAAGTTACGCGGCCATGGGATGTCGTCTCGCATGGCATGGTATCGGTTGGAGCGATTGGTGGAGGCCGCCCGCGCGATCGACCGCACGACGCTGGTCATCGTGCTGCTCGGCGGTGGGCCGGTTTGCGGTGCGGCGAAATCATGGCGTTGACGTGGAGGGACGTGGATCCGCGCAAGCGGCAGTCGTGCGTCCAGCAATCTGATTGGAAGGGCCACGTGACCACGACGACGGGAGGGCGGCTGCGCCACGTGCCGCTGACGCGTCGGCTTGCGGCGGAGTTGCAGGCACATCGGCACTTGCGCAGCGAGCGCGTCGTCTGTCGGCCTGACGGCGCACCACTGACGCAGAAGATGGTCCGCAATCATGCACGTCGCGCCGCACGACGCGCTCAGGTGGCGCATGTTGGAGTGCACGTGCTTCGGCACCCCTTCTGCTCGCACCTCGCGATGCGTGGTGCACCAGCGCGGACGATCCTGGACCTGGCAGAGCACCAGGACCTGACGACCACGCAGCGGTACATGCACTTGAGCCCGGCAGCGATTGCGGACGCGATTCGGCTGTTGGAGGCGCCGGCAGCGGCTCCGCGTGGAGATTGTGGAGACGCCGGGAACGGAGGGCTAGGACGTGGGCCGGTGAGGCGTGAAGCGTGTCCGCCTTCGCACTTGAACGACACCGGCAAGTGCTTCGGCGAGACAGACTTCGCCGGTGAATGAGACTCGCTGGCTTGCCTAGACGAAGCTCGCCGTAGCGAGCGAAGGCTGATGGAGGCGGTGGGAGTCGACTCGAACGGCGAGGTCGAAGGCCGGAGCCGTCGAACTCGAAGCAGGCGATCTTGCCAAGCGATTGATGGCGCGTAGCTTCTGGTGCTAAGCAGTCTGATTCCGGGCGGGTTCGAGACAGCGAGCCAGTCCACGCGAATCCGCGCGCGTCTCCGATCGTCGACCTGAGTCGTGGAGACATTGTGGAGAGCGTGCCGTGAAAGGTCAGTTCACGCAGCCGGTTCAAGTCCGGCCTCGACACGTGTCGGTACTCTTTGCTGTCACGGCTCCAGCGCACATGCGCCCCGCCCCCATTCGAAATGAGTGTCCGGGTTCCTGGCCTCGTGAAGGGCTGGACGTATACCAAGGACCAACCCTTGCTCGATTCTTCGCCACAGTCGGCATCGGTCCTGGGCAGGCCGAACGCTCGAGTAAAACTCGATCCCGCAAGTAAACGCGGCCTGGCTGGTGCAGCCGCCAATGGCTGGGCCATGATCGAGGCATGCTGTCGAGTGGTGCCGGCAATCGGGCCAGCAACGGATGGATTTTTGCACCAGAAACGTCTGGACGGCAGGGCGCGATCGACAACGATTTCCGCGGGCGCGTGGTGTGCGCGATCGACGGGATCATCTGCAATGATGCGAGCGAAGCGCTTTATTTCGTCGCGTTCAACGATGTCGATGGAAAGGTCTTGGACGGCGCCAATCGCTACACCCTGCGATTCGAGAAGGACGGTATGCCGCAAGTCCGGGAGTTCTGCTCGCTGACGATGTGCGATCCTGCCCACAACCTCGACAACCCGATCAATCGGTACGCCCTCCGCGACCGCATGCCGCTCAAGAGGGAACCCGATGGAAGGATGATTGTGTATCTGCAACCGACATCGCCGGGTCCTGACAAGGAACCCAACTGGCTACCATCGCCCATCGCCCGCAATCCCTTCCGGTCCCATTCACCGATCAGTTTTCCGTCGGATGTCTACCGCTCGCTTGAGGCACTCGCCAGACAGAAGAAAGTGTCACTTGCCTGGGTGTGGTCCGTGAGGCCGCCGCAGTACGTTGCGGACAAGGCGGTGGCGCTTGTTTCCGTTGGGACGTCGTGACGGCATACCACGCAAAATACTTCGCGCATGACATCACGCGACAGGCTCCGCCGGGCGCCGTTGACCAGCTTTCGATGTCTTTGTTCGATGCGTCGGTCGACCTCAATCCTCACCACATCGAGGTCGCGCTCTTCGCGCTCCAATCGCCATCCGAAGGCGTTCTCCTTGCCGACGAAGAGCTCAGGTCGGGGCACCGCCTGCAATCGGGGCGCACCTACGGCGAGCGGATACGCCGCCCTTACGAACCCGTTCTGATTCTGCAGGGTGTTGCGGACGGCCGTGTCTCGGTCGATGCGCTGAGCGCGGACAGCCAGGGAAACCCAAAGTAATGCAGGCCTTCACGCCTGCCGGCCAAAGTGACGAGTGACGCGTTGAAGTGAGAGAGTTGTAACTGACCCACTCGAACTCGTCACTCGTCATTCGTCAATTCTTACATGTCGTATCGCACGAGCAGGACGGTGACGTTGTCGCGGCCGCCCGCCTCGAGGGCGCACTCGACGAGGCTCTGGGCGGTGACCTCGAGCGACGATCCGGCGGCGAGCTCGTGACGGATTTCTCATCCGTCACCATGTCGTGCAGCCCATCGCTGCAGAGCAGCAGCGTCTCCCCTGGTGCGAGCGCCCGCTCGTGAATGTCCACTTCCGTGTCCGCGAGGGTGCCGATGGCCTTGGTGATCACGTGCCGGAGAGGATGCTGCTCGAGCTGAGCCGGATCGAGCGCCGTTTCCTGCGTGATGAGCGTCGCAAGCCACGAGTCGTCCACGGTGAGTCGGCTCAGGGTGCCGTCCGAGAACGAGTATAGCCGGCTGTCGCCCACGGTGGCGTAGGTCAACGTGCCCGCGGTCACCAGCGCGGCGACGATGGTGGTGCCCATGCCGGTATGCTCGACGCCTTCCTCGCTCGCCTGGAACACCCGCCGGTTGGCGACACGGAGAGCCGTGCGCACGCGGTTGGCGTCGTACGAGAGGAACGTGTCCACGCCGAACGGCCAGGTGAACTCCTCGTCGTCGTTGGTACGGCGGATGAAGGCGTAGACGCTCTCGAGCGCCATCTTCGACGCAATCTCGCCGGCGTTGTGCCCTCCCATGCCGTCGGCGACCAGGAAGAGGCCGAGCCGTGCGTTGTGGCAGAACCCGTCTTCGTTCACTTTGCGCACCCGGCCGGGATGCGTCACACCCTTGTAGGCCAGCATGGTCGCCTCGACTATCGCATGACTCCGGCCCTCACGGACCGTTCTCCCGATCCGGTTGGGCTCTTGACAATCCTGTAGAATGGCCGAGTCTTAGAAGAAGCCTCGGGTGCGGGTCCGGGCGCGCTAATCCGGTCGGAGAGCGGGGTGTCATCAACGCCAGAGGTCATCGGTAAGTACAGGATCGAGCGCTTTCTGGCAAGCGGCGGGATGGGGGACATCTATCTCGGTCGCGACCCCATGCTCGACCGGCCAGTCGCCATCAAGCTGCTCCGCGAAGGTTTCGACAGCGACGAGCTCCGCGAGCGCTTCGAGCGCGAGGCCCGCTCCGCCGGCCGTCTGTCACACACCAACATTGTCACCATCTACGAGTTCGGTCTCTTTCAGGAGCGGCCGTTCATCGCGATGGAGTACGTCCCGGGCGAGTCGCTCGCGGCCATCATTCGCCGGCGGACGCCTCTCCCGATCACGCGAAAGCTCGAGCTCATCGAGGGACTCTGCGCCGGCCTCGCGCACGCCCATCGCGCCAACATCGTCCATCGCGATATCAAGCCAGCCAACCTGATCGTCGACGCCGACGGCGACGTGAAGGTGCTCGACTTCGGGATTGTCAAGCTGGCCGGCTCCGGCCTGACGCATCACGGCGTGCTCGTTGGCACGGTCAACTACATGTCGCCGGAGCAGATTGCCGGCGCGCGGGTCGATCATCGCAGCGACGTGTTCGCCGTCGGCGCGGTCTTTTACGAGTTGCTCGCCTATCAGCGGGCTTTCCCCGGCCAGATGGCCGAGGTCCTCTACAAGATCGTCCACGCCTCACCCGACCGGCTCTCGCAGGTGTGTCCCGGTATCGATCCCGCGATCGAACAAGCCGTGAACAAGTGCCTCGACCGTGACACGGACCGCCGTTACCAGGATCTCAACGTGCTCCGGCGTGAGCTGACGCGTATTCGCCAGCGGATCGATCTGGAGAACTCGCCCGACCTGAATACGCCGAGTCACAGCGGATCGGCGGGCGTGCCCGCGTTGACCCCGGATCGCGTGTCCGCGCTCATCGTGTCGGCGCAGGTGGCACTCGATGCGCGAGACCTCGATCGCGCACTCGTCTTGTGCGAGCACGCGGCCGCCATTGCCCCCGACGACCTGCGCGTCCGGCAGCTGCAGCGTACGGCGCAGGCGGCCCGCGAAGCGCAGCGGGTCGAGGCGCTCCTCTCGGAGGCGTCGGCGCACCTCGAGGCGCAACGGCTCGTCGAAGCCCGGGTGGCCATCGATTTCGTCGTCGCGGCGCAGCCCGACTCCGCCGCCGCCATCGAGCTGCGTGAACGCCTCGACCGGGCGGTTGCCGAAGAGGAACGTCGGCGCGACTGGGCGCGCAGGTTCGGGGCCGCGATGAACCGCGCGCGCGCCGAGCTCGAGCGCGGCGCGCTCCCGGAAGCGAGCGCCGCCATCGACGAGGCGCTCACGCTGAATCCGGAAAACTCGGGCGCCGTCACACTCCGCCGGCGCATCGCGGCGGCGCTCGCGGTCGAGCAGGAGCGGCTGCGGCGCGAGCAGGAGGCGCGCCTCCGGCAACGCGAGGCGCGGGTGACGTCCGCGCGGACGGCACTCGGGGGCGACGACCTCACCGCGGCAGACGCCGCCCTGGGTGAGGCGGAGCAGCTCGGCGCGGGAGGGGACCTGGCGGGGCTTCGGACCGACATCGAAGCGCGGCGGCAGGCGTTGCAGCGGGCGGCCGACTGCGTACGCGCCGGCGAGGCGCGGCTCGAACGGGGCGACCTGGAGACCGCGTCCAGGCTCGTGGACGAAGCGCTTGCCATCAAGCGGGATCTGCCCCATGCCACCGCACTTCGCTCTCGCGTCGATCGCGCCATCGAGGAGCGGCGCAAACGCCACGCGTGGCTGCATTCCAGGTTCGACAGCGGCAGAGAGGCGCTGCGCAAGGGACAGTTCGACGTGGCGCTCGAGTGCCTGGAGCAGGTTCGGCAGGCCGAGCCGGCATGGCCGGGCGTCTCGGATTCTCATCGCGGAAGCCGGCAGGCAGAAGGCCGCCGAGATCGAGCGCCGCCGACGGGAAGAGGAGCTTGCCCGCCTCCTGGGGCAAGCCACCGAAGCGCACGCCCGGCACGATCCTCGAAGCAGCGCGCGCGCACGTCGACGCCATGCTCCGACTTGATCACGCGTTTGCACCTGCCTTGGCGCTGAGCGCCCAGATCGAGGAGGTATTGGAGGCGCGGCGAGCCCAAGAGGCCAAGCGGAGGGCCGCAGAGGAACGGAAGCGGCGCCTCGAGCAGATGGCGCGCGCACGCGACGCGTTCTCGGCCGGCCGCGTCGACGAGGCACTCAGCGTGCTCAAGCCGCTGGCAAACGCGGCGCAGACCGAGCCGGGGTTCAACGAGCTGCTGCAACAGGTCCGTGCCGAGCACGAGCGGCTCGAGGCCGAGCGGCGCCGTCTGCGCGAACGGGCCCAGCGCATTGCCGCGGCGCTCGACCGCGCGAGGCAACAGCTCGATTCCGGCGCCTTCAGCCCGGCAACGGCCGCCGCCGACGAAGCCCTGGCCCTCGATCCCGAGCACACCGAGGCGCTCGACGTGCGCCAGCGCATTGGCGCAGCGATCGAGCGACACGTCGACGGGCTGATTCAGGCCGCAGGCGCTCAGGTGGCCAAGGAGCGACATCAACGGGGGATCGAGATCCTCGAGCGCGCCGGACTGCAGCACCCGCGCCTCGACGCGGAGCTCGAACGAATCCGCAAGGCCGCCGAGGCGCTGGCGTTGGAGCGGCGCGTTGCGGAGGTGCTGGCTGTCGCGCGCGGGCGATTCAGGAAGCGTTCGCCCGCGGACGTGCTCAACGTGCTGGAACAGAGCGGCCTGCAGCATCCGCGAATCGCCCAGGAGATGCAGGCGGCGCGTCAGGCGATTGCCGAGGCCGCCGCCCGCGAGGCGGAAGCCGCCAGGGCCCGCGAGGAGAAGGCACGACAGGCGTCGCTGCGCGCCGAGCAGGAACGTGCCGAACGAGCCCGCGCAGAGCAGGAACGAGCGGAGAAGGCACGAGCCGAGAAAGCGGCCGCCGAGCAGGCAGCGACAGAGCGCGCGCGCGCGGAAAAGGCGCGGGCCGACCAAGTTCGAGCCCAGAGGGCGAGCGCCGAGGCCGCCGCCGCGAAGGCCAGGGCCGCCGAAGCAGATACCCAGGCGCATCGAGCACAGAGCGTCGGGGTCGACACGACCGTGCAGACGGCCAGGGCCAGCTCGGCTGCCGAACAGCCCGCCCGGGCGCAATGGCAGAAGCTGGCAGCGCTCGCGTTCGCCGCGATCCTCGTGCTCATCGTCGGTTTTCTCGTCGCGCGGCGGTTCTGGCCGAGCTCGCCGGCTCCGATTCGGACCCAGAACGACCAGCCAGTCACTCTCCCACCGGCCACTGACGCCAATCGGCGATCTGCGGGTACGGGCGATCCGGCCTCGAGCAGCCCGGACCCCGCCACGACCGACAAGCCACCGCCAACAGCGTCGGTTCCGGCCGAGCCGGCCACCACCACGAGCACGCCCGCAGAGCGCGCGAAGTCGCTGGCTTCGCGCATCCTGCAGCTCGCTGGACGGCCCGATTGTGAGGGTGCGCTTGCGGCCGCCGTCGAGGCGAACGCACAATTCGGGGACGAGCCGATCGTCCGCGATGCCCTCGCGCGGCTCACGCGCGCGGCACGCGCTGACGCCGAGAGCTCGCGGGCGAACGCCCGCAAGGTCAACGCGCACGAGCGGGATGCGACCGCCTTTGCGGCAGCCGACGGCACGTTCCAGACGGCGCAGCGTGAGAGCCAGCGCGGTCGCGCGCCCGATGCGGTACGTCACTACTGGGAGGCCGAGGAGCTGTTCGGACAGGCCGCCGCGCGAGCGTCGACGGTCAAGCCCCCTGTTCAAACTCCAGCCCAGACGGCAACCCAGGCGCCGACCCAGCCGGCTCCGACTACGCCGGAGCCGACGCAGACGGCGCCGCGCGTCGACGCGCCACGCGCGCCGGACCCCGAGACGGCTCGGCCGGCGCCGGCGCCTTCACCGTCGCAGCCGCCGTCCGTCCAGCCACCGCCCCTTCGGCAGCCAGACACGCCGGTGTTCGATTCGACGCGCCGTGCAGAGCACGCTCGACGCGTACGCGCAAGCCTATTCGAGTCTCAACGTCGACAACATCGCCCGCGTGTTTCCCGACCTTCCTGCGGCCCAGAGGGAGGGCCTGTCGAAGCAGTTCAGCCAAGTGACACAATTCGAGCTCACTTGGAGCGGAGGCGCCTGCAAGGTCGAGCCGCTCAACCCGACCATCGCCGAAGCCAACTGCACCGCGAACTGGAACTTCCGGTTCAAGGATGGGCGGAGAGGGAGCCGCCAGAGCACGTTGAACTTCAGGGTCGAGCGCCGGGGCTCCTCGTGGGTGATCGCGCAACAGCGATAAGCGCGGCTCGGCGGCGCCCTCCCCTCACTCCTACCGTGTCCCGGCCCACGCGTACTCGAGCCCGACGACGGGGACGAAGCGGTCCGTGAGGCCGGCGTCGTTGATCGAAAACAGCACGTTGCCGGTGACGAGGAAGCGGGAGGCGACGAGCACCTTGACGCCGATGGCTCCGATGAGTTGGCTCAGGTTCCCTTCCTCGACAGCGAACTCGGTGCGCTGGAAACTGCCGCTGGCGAGCGGAAACGTGCGCGTAACGTCCCCCCAGCGGCCCGCGTCAATCAGCGTGCGTCCGATCAGATCGCCGGCGAAGGAGACCCGCCCGGCGGTGCCTTCGACGCCGAAGACGTAGCCGAATTCCTTGGAGATCTGCACGGCCGGTAAGTCGCCATCGCCCGTGAAGGTGTAGGAGAGGTTGAAATGCGGCGCGAAGCCGTTGGCGCTCTCCTTCGACCCGATCAGCGTGACCTTGGCCTGCGTGGTGCCGAGGCCGAGCAGGTCTTCCTCCTTACCGGTTGGAAGACGCAAGTCCAGGCCCACGGCCAGGCCGCCGCCTTCCACCTTCCACATCCGGTACTTGCTTCGCATGAGGATGTCGCCGATCCCCGTCGCACTGCCGCTGTCCGTCTGGAGCCGGGCGTTCGGGTCGTCACCCGTGAACGTATGGATCTGCGAGGTGCCCGTCGCGGCTCGGTCGACGCGGGCCAGCACGCTCGCGCTCAGCGAGACGTGTTGGATCGGCACCGCGGCACCGACGTCCCACCGATCGGTCAGACCATAGTTGAACAGGAAGGCGGTCGTGTCGGTCTTCACGTCCATGGAGACCGAGGTTTCGATGAGGTCTCCCTCGAAGAACGGGTTGGGAAAGGCGCCGACGGGAGGGGTTTCGATGTGCCTCAAGTAGAACTTGATGCTTCCATCCTCGAGATCCTTCCCCTCGAAGTGGTCGAAGTTCGCGGGCTGGAAGGTGAACCCGAAGCTGAAGGTTCCGCGGCCGGCCGTGAGCGCGCGCTCGGCGAACGACGGACCGTAGGTGCGGCTCGCCGGCCGGAAATCGCCGGTTGCGGGGTCGCCCTCGAAAACGAAGCCGCCCGACGACGAGCCGACCGGAAAAGTGGTCAGCGCGTTCACCAGAGCACCATTGAACTGCCTCGGCGCGAAAAAGATGTTGTCGGTCGACGTGGGCTGGAAGTGCGCCTGGTGGCTTTGAAACTGGGTATTCGGCGGCGGTGGGGCGAGCTCCACCGTCTGCAGGAGCAGATTCGGTAGCAGTTCAGAGAGCGATTGGGCCTGGGCTGCCGTGATCGGGCACGCGAGCGCGAGGACGAGAGTGGCGAGGGTCCGCAGGTTGATCATGGTGACGATTCCAGGGAAACGCCCTCCATCGATCAGCAGGGAGGGTCGTGGAAGCTGGGCGCGGAGCGGAACTGCCCCGCGTGCGCGCAAAGCATAACCAAAGCACAGCCGTTTGGCACATCCGCGACTCGGTTTTTCTTCCTCAGATTCGCAGGGTCGCCTCAGATTCCTGGTTCTGAATAACGCGCTCGCGGTGGATCCCGAACTCTTCGAGGCTCATCTCGGCGTTGGGCATCGCCCTCGATCTGCGTGGTGAGTACGTGGGCGCGCGCGGGCGACCGTCGGAGACTACCCGAGACCCGGCTGGACGTCGAATCGGCACCTGAACCGCGATCGACGGTCGATATCAAGAACGTCCAGATCCTCCTCGATCTGATTCGCGGGATGTTGGCGCATTTCTAACGACGTCGGCGGTGTCAAGAGACACCTTCTCCGTTCAGGCCGCCGGAGCCGGTTCTCATTAGCCAAAGAGCCGGCGAAGGCGGCCGTGGCACGATCGCGAAATAACTAGATTCGCCTCGCTGTCCACGCTCAGCGCTCAGTCCGTGTCACGGCGTCACGAGGGTGTCACCCACCAAACATCTCTTCGGTCACGGTCGACCCTGATGACTCGTGCGAACTCCCTCCACCTGAGGGAGGCCGGTCGCCCAATCAAAGTTGCGGTCACTCGCGCACGAGGACCAGCGCCAACTACGACGAATCGCGGTTCTGGCGCGCGCATCAGGCCTTCATCGCCCCACGCTTCCAGTCCCTCTATCGCGCGTGGCTCATGCAGGGCTACGGGGTGCTGGGCGAGGCGCTCTCGCCCATTCTGGCGGACGCGATCGCCCGCGGTCTCGGACAGGTGCAGTGGCATGTCTTGGCTCATCGGTACTTGCATCTCTTCCCCTTGGTGGGCAGGGCGTAACGCACGCGCCGGGGGAGCCAGGCGAGGAGCCAGGTGGCGCGCATGCACTTGGCTCCCCCCGGCGTGTGGAACGGAGGCCGTATCGGGCGCTCGTTTCCTTCTCTTGGCGACGGTGGCGTCGTCGTGGGAAGCGATGGCCCGTGTAGCAGATAGCGTGCGGAGGTGGTGGCGAGGCCGCGCGTGTGAGGCGGCGGTCTGGGCCGTCTGTCAGATCGCCCGATCAGTGCAGTGGTGGCGTGAGGCGACCCCGGGGTCTGCTCGCCAATCCTGGTTCCGGGCCCGGCCACCGGGGTCGCTCACGCCACGCTGTCTCTGCCCAGCCCATGCTGTGTGTCGGCCGAGCTGTCGTCCGTTGTTGCGTCACAGTTGCGCATCCGAAACCACGCGTACTTCCCTCGTGCGTCGCGCAGCGGATCTCCGCGGACATGTCACTCGCCTTCGACATCCCGGTGGTCGATACCGTTGATCAAAGCCCGCACGCGGGGCAAGCAGCTGGCGCGGTACATCTGCCATCTCGATCGCGAGGACGCGGAGACGTTGTACGTCTGCGCATCTCCTAAGCGAGCCGGTCGACTACGGGCTGAGATACCATCCCTGCCAGGGACCGCGAATTCCTGGTGACCTACGCCGATGACTTCGTCATTCTCTGTCGCCACGGGGCGGGGGAGGTGCTGAAGACAACCCGGCGATGGATGGCCAGCATCGGGCTCGCGCTCAACGAAGACAAGACGCGGCTCCGAGATGCTCGATGCGACGCCTTCGATTTCCTCGGGTACACCTTCGGCCCGATGTACTCGCCGCGGACCGGCGGCCGCTACAACGGCGTGCGGCCTTCGACGAAGACCCGTCGCGGCCATCAAAGGGGCGCATCCGTCAACGGTTGCGGCCCGGGAACCAGGCCCCGTGGGCCGACGTGGTCCACGCGCTGAACCGCACCGTGCGGGGATGGCTGGCGTACTTCTCCTACGGGACGGTGACGAACGCGCGGCGCGCGGTGCAGTGGTATCTGTACCACCGCGTTCGATGCTTTCTCCGCCGCCGGCATCAGCTCGCCGGCTCTGGCTATCGGCGGTTCCCCATGCCGGTCGTGTTCGGGGAACTGGGCGTCTTGTCGCCACTCTCGCTCGCGGGCTCGTCGCCGCGCATGCGGTGATGTGAAATCCGTCCGAGAGCCGGATGACCGAAATGGTCACGTCCGGTTCGATGAGCGGGGCGCAGAATCGGAGCGATGGTCTGCTCGGCGAGAGCAGGTCCGAAAGGACGTTGCTCGCACTCGGCGCCGCAGGACCTGTCCGCCACCGCGCTGCGCCTCGACTCTACCGGCACGCGAAGCTCCAGCGCGCGCGTGCGGTGAATGCCCTTCTTGAACAACCAACCGGCCTCATAAGTGCTAGGGAACGTCGAGGGCCGTGAGACGTGCGCCACTCGGTGACGGCGTGCTAACTTGTGCGTGGCGGCGTAGGAGCAGTTGATTAGGAGTTCACCCCGTCCGTCGGCGTCCACCTAGTCAGCGCGTGTCTGCAGTTGCGGCTGTTGACGTGCAGCACATTGGGGAAGTCCTCGCGATGGAATCGGCCGAGATCGACTCCGAGGGCAAAGACATGGACGCTTCCCGACAAAGACGAAGAACGGCAAGCCGCATGCGGTCGCACTTGCGCCGCTGGCGCTGGACATTCTTGATGCACTGCGACGGATGAGGAATCGGGGCCCGTTTTCCGAGGCATCGTCGGCAAGCGGCAGCGCAAATCGCTTCTCAGTCCCCTGCACGCTCGTCGAAATCCGCGACGTTTCCGCTGCGATTTGCGCCGCGCCAGGTTCTCGCGCCGAAACGGGGAGCGGCGCGACACGACTGACGGCGAACACCAGCAGCCCTCGCGCGATCAAGCAGTCACGCTCCCTCGACGTCCATTTGAGCGGCACGAGGAGCCGCCGTGTCATTCGACGGCCCTGTAACAAATCGGCGGAGCTTCCTTTCCCCTGGGAGAGAGCAGTCGGAATGCGCGCCGTGGTGGCGACGCGTTTCGCCCTGGGCGAGGAGGTTTCATGCGGAATCGTCGCGCGTTCACTTCGAGAGTTGGTGCCTTGACATCCTTCCTGAGAACGGTCGCCGCGATGTGGCCGCTCGCGGCGCATGCTCAACTCATCTGGCGTTCCAGCAGGTACGCTACGGTGAGTCCCGCGTCCGGGTGGAGTTTTGCCGCGGGGGAGTTCATGGGCGATAGCAGGGCGGATCTCGCGGCTTACCATCCGAGCGACGGTAGCGTATGGGTTGGGCGGACAACAGCTCCGAGTTCGCGTTCCGCGCTACGCGACAGTCTCGCCGTCGTCGGGTTGGCGTTTCTTCGTCGCGGGCGATTTCAGCGGGGACCGTTTGGCTGATCTGGCTGGCTACCATCCGAGTGACGGCAGGTGCGTCTGAGTAGCAGCGGAACACCGGTTCGGCCTTCGAATTCACCCGATATGCGACCGTGACGCCCCCGCGGCGGGTTGGACGTTCGTCGCCGGAGAGTTTAGCGGCGACGATCGAACAGATCTCGTCGGGTTCCATCCCAGCGATGAAGCGTGTTCGTGGGACGAAGCACCGGTACGAGCTTCGCCTTCGTGAGGTTCGGCACCCTCAATCCGACGACCAGATCGACTTTAGTCGGCGGACGATTCACGAGCGGTATCCGTTCCAATCCTCGTCGCGTCCCACCCCAGTGGCGATTTGAGGGATTTGCGAGCTACCGGCAGGTGGTCAGAATTTCCGGAAAGGACCTGGTCAGAATTTTCGGAACCCGCATCTCCGAACGCGAACGGGATTCGAGGCTGGGATCCCTCGGGTGGAACCGAGGTCAGGGCGACCCGCCAGGAAAACTTCAGGGCGGTCCGATCCGCCGAGTCCAGGCGACGAGATTGGCGAGCAATTGGCGGATGAACCCTTTCGTCGTCTCATCCGTCAAGGTGCCCGCTTCGTCGAAGCGCTTGCTGGCGTTCCCGATCATGACTTCCGGTTGATTGATGGGGAACATATTCAGGAAGACCATGATCTGGCGCAGGTGGTACTGGGCGCGCGCCGTGCCGAGCGAACCGGGTGAGGCGCCCATGATCGCGGCCGGCTTCCCGTTCCACGCGTTGTCGCCATAGGTTCTCGACGCCCAGTCGATGGCGTTTTTCAGCACACCCGGCACGGAGTAGTTGTATTCCGGCGTCACGAACAGAATGGCGTCCGACTCGCGTATCCGCCGCTTCAGCTCGACGACGGTAGCCGGCGGGTTTCGATCCTCGTCCTGATTGAACACGGGGATCCCGTCGAGCTCGAATATCTCGAGCGTCGCGTCGTCGGGTGCGAGCGTGGCGGCGGCGCGCAGGGCGGCGCGATTGTACGAATCGCGCCGCAGGCTGCCCGCAATGCCGAGAATGCGGATGGGCGTGTTCATTTGACGGCGTCCTGATGGTCGAGGTGACGACCAGCATCGGTGTGACGAGTGTTCGCCAACACCGCCGAGATCCAGCCAACGAGGCGGGTTTGGACGTCTTCGCGATTGATCTCGTTGAGCATCTCGTGGCGTCCGCCGGGATAGAAGTCGTCGGTGACGTTGTCGATGCCAGCCCTATGATATCGCTCCGTCGAGATCCGCACGCCTGCGAGTTGCTGGCCCACGGGATCGTCACTGCCCGAAAACAGGTAGATGGGCAAGTCAGGGCGGATCGTGCGCAGCGTGAGGGGATCGGACAGTCGTGACCTCGCGCCCAGAAACGACGCCAACGACGCGGGCTGAAGCTCCGCAAAACACAGGGGGTCGTCGATGAATGCATCGGGGACCGCGGGATCGCGGCTCAACCGATCGAACGGGGTTCGCGCGGGCTCGAAAGGGGCATTCAAGAAGTTCGCTCCTGTCGGCGCCGAGTTCGCCGGACGCGCGAGGCTGTCGAGCGCGCCCGATCCGGAGAGGACGAGTCCATCGATCTCGCGGCTATGGTCGAGCACGTACTGCTGTGCCGCGAACGAACCCATGCTGTGCCCAATCAGGATGAATGGCAGGCCGGGGTGTTGTTCTCTTGCGATACGGCTCAACCGAACCATGTCTTCGACCAGCAGGTCGAAGCCGCCCTCGCCGAAATCTCCGAAGTGTGCCGCGGAGGGCGCGGTGCGGCCGTGCCCGCGGTGGTCCTTGCCGTAGACGGTCAACCCGGCTGAGACCAGCACGTCGATGGTCCCGACGTACCGTCCGATGTGCTCACCCATCCCATGTGCAATCTGGACCACGCCGCGCACGGAGCCCCGGCTGTCCCATCGCGCGCACGCGATGGGCAATCCGTCCGTGCTCGCAAATCGAAACTCGGTGGACGGGGTCACTGATGCATGGCTGTTGTGGATTACGCGGCGAGCGGGTCGTGTGCCGGCCCGACGGCGCGCCGCTGACGCAGAAGATCGTCCGGGAGCACGTCCGGCGCGCAGCGCGTCGCGCGCAGGTCGCGCACGGAGGGGTCCACGTGCTGCGACACACCTTCTGTTCGCACCTGGCGACGCGCGGGGCGCCCGCCCGCGCCATTCAGGAGCTCGCGGGGCATCAGGACCTGACGACGACGCAACGCTTATATGCACCTGAGTCCGGCCGCGATCGCGGAGGCGATTCGACTGCTGGACGCACCGACAGGGCCTCCCCGTGGAGATATTGTGGAAACGGGGGAGCCTTAGACGTGCAAGGGCTGTGGGGTCAATGAGTTAGATGGTGGAGGCGGTGGGAGTCGAACCCACGTCCGAAGATACATCTCCGCAGGAATCTACATGCGTGTCCCCTCTTGAATCTCACCGCGCCCGTAGGAGAGGGGCAAGAACCCGTGCGCGGCCAGCGACGGTTACATTCTCGCGCCGAACGCTCCGTCGCACAGCGTTCGGCACCAAGCCTGCTGATGACGCCAGACCCGGCCCCACAGGCGAGGACCGGAAGGCGCTCGCGGTCAGTTAAGCCGCGAGAGCGAGCTGCGTGTCCGCAGTTACGTTGTGTTCCACCGGATTTACGAGACGATGGCGCTCGGCATGCATCCCGCGAGCCCGTACCCCCGTCGAAGCCAAGTACGCCCCCAGAACGGTCGGCAGGTCGCGAACGAACCCCTCCATTCTAGCATTCCGCCAGCCGCCCCCAAACGCAGCGTTTCGCGATTGGCTCGAGCACGACCTCGTCCACCAAACCGTCGCCTCGGTCTTGGACGACGCCCTCCTGCCCCTTCCTCGTTCTCGCCACGACCCGTTCACAGCAGACGGCGGTGACGTTCAGTAGAACAGGGGATCGCCGGCCCAGGAAGCGGAAGAATGGGCGTTGATTCTTGACGGTTGCCGCAACCGGTTCGGATAATCAACAGGAATTCGCTTCATTTCTCCCGCCTCGTGGCCGATATTTGGAGACGTGATGCCCCTCGAAGACCAGATTCGCCAGTCCGCTGAGGGATTGGCCTCCGACCTCGGCCGAACGATTCAGGACCGTTTGGACAAGTACGTCTCGGACCTCCTGGCAACGGCCGCAGCGGAACGCGACGCCGCGCTGGCGGCGCAGGCCGAGCACTTCACCGCCGGCGCCGACGCGCGGGTTCGCGACGAGGTCGCCAAGGTCCGCGAGGAAGCGGCCGGCGAGCTGGCTGTCGCCGTGAACAAGGCGCGCGAAGCGGCCGATGCGGAAACGGCGCAGGCCGTGGCGAAGGCGCGCGAGGAGGCGTCGAGCGAGGCCGCCATCCTCGTCGCCCGGGTGCGCGACGAGGTCGCCGAGGCGACCGCGCAGCTCGAGGCCGATTTGGGCGCGCGTCAGGCCGA
Source organism: Vicinamibacterales bacterium (assembly GCA_963840865.1). GTDB lineage: Bacteria > Acidobacteriota > Vicinamibacteria > Vicinamibacterales > Vicinamibacteraceae > CAWJAP01. Next base: position 134,003 of record CAWJAP010000005.1, on the reverse strand, counting down.
GAGCGACCGCCAGGCCCTCGAGCGTCAGATGGGCGAGCGCGATGCGATGCTCGCCGAGATGGAGCGACTGGTGGAGAGCTTCCGGCGGTTGGACGCCGCCGCCACGCTGAAGTCGCTGCTCGATGTGCTCGCCGATGCGACCGCGACCGAGTCGGCGCGCACGGCGGTCTTCCTCGTCCGCGGACACGAGCTGCAAGGCTGGCGGTTCACCGGCTTCGAGCAGGCGCCTGCCGATCCGCGGCAGGTCTCGGTTCCGCTCGACGCGGCGGCCGGGCTCGCGAGCGCCGTCCGAGGACGGACGCGGTCCGAGGTCTCGCCCGGTGAGCCCTCCAGCGGGCTCGCGTTCATGGCCCTGCCCGCCGGCAACGTCGGCGTTGCGGTGCCGGTCATCGTTGGCGGTGACGTCGCCGCCCTGGTCTATGGCGACGATGGGGCGGCGGAGAGCCGGATGGTTCCGGCCGGATGGCCCGAGGCGCTGGAGCTGCTCTCACGGCATGCGGCTCGTTGTCTCGAGGCGCAGACCGCGATTCGGGCGGCGCGGCTCGGCAGCGTGCCGTCGCCTGCAGGATTGGGAAGCCGCGCCGATAGTCGGATTGATGCTGGTGTGTCCGTCGATTCGATAGCCGCGGACGTTCGTCCACTCGCTGATTCGATCGAGAGAGCGCCACGGGAGTAAGGACGAGGTGTACCGTGTGAGGATTGCGTTCGTCACGGCCATGGTTCTCGCTGGCGCGGGACTCCCCGGACTGCCTGGCGTCGGGCTCGAGGGGCGGGTCGACGCGGATGCGCCGGGCGCGGCGATTCGTCCGACGGTGCATGCGGCCGTCCCGAGGACGCTCGACGCGCTCTGGCTCGTCCCGGCCGCCAGGACGGCCACGCCCGTCCTCAAGAACTTCGCGCGCGGCGTCGAGCTCATTAGCGGCGAGTCGTTCGCCGAAGCGCGCCCGCTCGTCAGCCAGGCCGCGCTCGACAAGACCCCGGTCCGCGACTACGCCCGTTACTACACTGCGCTGGTCAACCTTCGTACCGGTGCCCCCGATCGGGCGCGCGACGCGTTCAAGGCGCTGAACGCCACCAACCTGCCGGGCGTGCTCGGCGAGTGGGCGCTTCTCGGCGAGGCGATGGCCGCCGAGCAGATGGGCGACGCGGCGGCCGCGGCCCAGATCTTCGACATCGCGTCACGCCGCAAGACCGAGCAGCCCGACCTGGTCCTGGCGGGGCTCGCGCGAAACCTGGCGGCGAGCGGTCAGCGCGAGAAAGCCATTGCCGTCTACCGCGACCTCTATCTCGGCCATCCCCTCAGCACGGTGTCGACCGAAGCGCTGCGCGAGCTGCAAAGGCTTGCGCCGGCCGGTGTGCCCGCCCTCGACGACCCTGCGCGCGAGCTCGCGCGGGCCGAGCGGCTGTTCGGCACCAAGCGCTACGCCGAGGCGCTCGACGTCTTCGAATCGCTGAACAGCCGGGTCCAGGATGGCGATCGCGAGGTGGTCGCGCTCCGCGTCGCCGAGTCGCAGTTCTATCTCGGCCGGTTCCAGCAGGCCATCGACGGCGCGCGGCCGTTTCTCGAGAGCGGGTCGCGGAAGGCCGAAGCGCGGTTCTTCCACTTGTCCGCGCAGCGCGGCGCCGGCAACCATCCGACCTACGTCGCCGAGGCGCGCAAGCTCGTCGAAGAGTTCCCGGATCAGTCGTGGGCCGACGAGGCGCTGAACAATCTCGCCACGCACCACATTCTGATCGACGACGACCGCAGCGCCGCGACGGTGTTCGGCGAATACCTCGACAAGTTTCCGCGCGGGCGGCATGCGCCGCGTGCCTCGTGGAAGCTCGGATGGTGGCGTTACCGGCAGGGCGACCTCGACACGGCGGTCGCGATTTTCGATCGCGCCGCGGCCGACTTCCCGCGGTCCGATTATCGGCCGTCGTGGCTCTATTGGTCCGCCAAGGCGTACGATCGGCTGAAGCAGCCCGACACGGCCTCCGCGCGCTTCGCCCTCGTTGCGACCGACTACCTTCATTCGTACCACGGCCGGCTTGCCGACGAACGGCTGGTCGAGCGCAAGGTGACGCCGCAGGCTCGCCTCGCGCTGGTCTCGAGCGCGGCCCAAGCCCCATCGGCGGAGGAGCAACCTGCACCATCGGCCGGCACCACGGCCCCGGCGGCGTCGACGCCGCCCCCGACGGCCGCGCAGATTCGTCAGCTGATGGCAGCCGGTCTCTTCGAGACGGCCGAGGCCGAGGTGCGCCACGCGCAGCGGCAGTGGGGCAGCTCGCCGCTGCTCGAAGCGACACTGGCGTGGCTGTTTCGCGAACGAGGCGAGTACCGTCCCGCCATCAATCTGATGAAGCGGGCGTACCCGCAATATCTCAGCGCGCAGGGCCATCTGCTACCGGTCGAAGCCCGCAAGATCATCTTTCCCCTCGATTTCTGGCCGCTCATCCAGCGCCACGCCAACCATCGAGGGCTCGACCCCTACCTCATCGCCGCGCTCGTCGCGCAGGAATCGACCTTCGATCCAGACATCCGGTCCCCGGCCAACGCCTACGGCCTCATGCAGATCGTGCCCTCGACGGGGCGCAGGCTGGCGCGAACGCTCGGCATCCGGCGGTTCTCGACCAGCAAGCTGACCGATCCCGAGACGAACGTCCGGATGGGCACGCTGTACTACAAGAATCTCGTCACGCAATTCGGCGGCGATCACTACGCGCTCGCCAGCTACAACGCCGGCGAAAGCCGCGTCAACCGCTGGATTGCCGAGCGTGGCGGGCTGCCGCGCGACGAGTTCATCGACGACATCCCGTTCCCCGAGACGCAGAACTACGTGAAGAAGATTCTCGGAACCGCCGAGGATTACCGCTTCCTCTATTCGAGTCGCCCTGCGCCCCGGACCGCCGGTCCATGATCGTCTCCGGCGTGCTGGTTCCAGAATCGCTGGAGTCCCCTTGGGCTGCGCGGTGGATTCGGGCGCAGCGGCGCATCCCCGAAGCCGTCATCCCCCGGATCCGTCCCAGTCCCGCGAATCCACGCTAGACTGCCACGCGTGACGAAGGTCCGCGCGTCGGAGAAGGCGTCGCGCTTCACCGAGTCGGTCATCCGCGAGATGACGCGCTTCGCGCAGATGCACGATGCGGTCAACTTGTCGCAGGGATTTCCCGACTTTCCGGCGCCTGCCAGGATAAAAGCGGCAGCGTGCCGCGCGGTCGAGGCCGACATCAATCAATACGCGGTCACGTGGGGCGCGCGCGACTTCCGCCGCGCGATCGCCGAGGACTTCAGCCGCCGATACGGCATGCCCGTGGACCCGGATACCCAGGTCACCGTGTGCTGCGGATCGACCGAAGCCATGATCGCGACGCTCATGGGCATCGTCGATCCGGGCGACGAGGTGATTGTCTTCGAGCCGTTCTACGAGAACTACGGGCCCGACGCGATCCTCTCGGGCGCCGAGCCGCGGATCGTGACGCTGCGCGAACCGGACTGGTCGTTCGATCCGGACGAGCTCGCGGCAGCGTTCTCGAACCGGACGCGCGCGATCATCATCAACACGCCGAACAATCCGACCGGGAAGGTGTTCACGCGCGACGAGCTGGCGACGATTGCCGCGCTCTGCGAGCGCTGGGACGTCGTCGCCGTCACCGACGAGATCTACGAGCACATCCTCTTCGACGGCGCTCGCCACGTCCCGCTTGCGACGCTCGACGGCATGGCAAATCGCACCGTCACCATCAACAGCCTCTCGAAGACGTTCAGCGTCACCGGCTGGCGCGTGGGCTGGGCCATCGCCCCGGCCGTGCTTGCCACCGGCATCCGGAGAGTGCACGACTTTCTCACCGTCGGCGCGCCGGCGCCGCTGCAGGCGGCTGGCGCCCTGGCGCTCGAATCGGGCCCGGACTACTACCGCGAGCTGGCGGCGCACTACCAGCAGCGCCGCGATCGCACCATCGCGATGCTCGAAGGCGCCGGCTTCCGCTGCTTCAAGCCGGCTGGCGCCTACTACGTCATGACCGATATCTCGGCCTTCGGCTTCGACGATGACGTGGCGTTCACGCGGCATCTGGTGCAGGAGGTCGGCGTTGCGGCGGTGCCGGGGAGCAGCTTCTACCGCGACGCCTCGCTCGGGCGCGAGCGGCTGCGCTTCTGCTTCTGCAAGCAGGATGCGACGCTCGAAGAGGCGGAGCGCCGGCTCGCCCGCCTTACGGCCGGCGCGCGCCGACGATGATGCGCTTTCTGACCGCCCCGGCTGCGATGCTCTGCTGCGCCGCCGTTCTCGGGGCGCACGTCACCGCGCAGACCGGGCGGCCGCGTGCGCGTGACCTGGGCATCGAGCCCGGCGTGTTCCCGCCCGGGCCATTGAACGCCATCACCGACGTCGCTGGCGTTCGCGTCGGACACACGACGGTCGTCGACGGCGATGCGCGCACCGGCGTCACCGCGATCGTCCCGCATGGCGGCAGCCTGTTCCGCGAGAAGGTTGCCGGCGCCGTCTTCGTCGGGAACGCGTTCGGCAAGCTCGCGGGATCGACGCAGGTCCAGGAGCTCGGGACGATCGAGACGCCCATCGTCCTGACGAATACGCTGAGCGTGGGCACGGCCATCACGGCTGTCGTACGGTGGACGATGGCGCAGGCCGCCGATGCGGATGTCCGCTCGGTGAACGCCCTCGTCGGAGAAACCAACGACGGAAGTTTGAGCGACATTCGCGGCCTTCACGTGACGGAAGCGCACGTCATCCGGGCAATCGAGGGTGCGGCGGCCGGGCCGGTTGCGGAGGGATCGGTCGGCGCGGGCACCGGCACGATGGCGTTCGGCTGGAAGGGCGGCATCGGCACCGCATCCCGCAAGCTGCCGCCGCGCTTCGGCGGCTACACGCTCGGCGTCCTCGTGCAGACGAACTTCGGCGGCGTGCTCACGATGGACGGCGTGCCGGTGGGAAAGCTGCTCGGCCGGCATGCGTTCAGCGAGCCGCAGGGCCGTGCCGCGGGAGACGGGTCGTGCATGATCGTGGTCGCCACCGACGCGCCCGCCGACGGGCGCAACCTCGAACGGCTGGCGTCGCGTGCCCTGTTCGGACTGGCGCGCACCGGCGCCTCTTACTCGCACGGCAGCGGCGACTTCGCCATCGCGTTCTCGACGGCGAAGGAGACCCGGACCATGGTGGGCGGAGCCGACCTCCAGCCGCGCCTGCTGCTGTCGTCCGAGGCGATGTCTCCGCTCTTCGAGGCCGCGCTCGAAGCAACCGAGGAAGCCGTCTACAACTCGCTGCTGCAGGCCACCCGCGTCACCGGCCGCCAGCGCACGGGCGAGCCGATACCCGTCGACCGGCTGCGCGAGATTCTCGCCCGTCATCGCCCCGGCCGATAGAGCAGATCACGTGTGGGGCGCGTGCTCGTAGGCCATCGCGCCGAGCACGTTACCCTCGGTGTCTTCGAACTTCGTCAGGACACCGACGGTGGGGACCGGCGCGCGTTCCAAGATCACCCGTCCGCCGTTTGCGCGTACGGCCCTGCCGATGGCTTCCAGATCGGCGACGGCGATCGTGCATTCGAAGCAGTTCGGGCCGCCGCCGGCCCGCGGCTGCTGGCGCTTGTGAAGTAATCCCTGGACGCCCGGGGTCTGCTCGTCACCCGTGTGCACGAGATAGAAGTCGGGCGGACCCCACGGTTCGAAGCGCCAGCCGAACACGGCTTCGTAGAACCGCCGGCACCGTTGGACGTCGTCGGCGTGGATGGCGAAGCTCGCGAGGTTGTTGGGCATGGGCGAGGCTAGTCCACGTCGCTTGGGCGCGGCAATCCCGCTATGCTGACAATCGATGTCGCGAAAGCGTCACACGCCCGGCGACGAGCCGCATTTCCTGGTTCGTACGGTCGCCGGGGTCAAGGACAGCTTCAGCGGAAGCGGGCCGGCGGTCACCGTGGCGAGCGCCATCGCCAGCGCGATCACGATCGGTTTCATCGAGGATCTCCTTGGCAGTCGTGGTTCGGAGCACGAGCGCCGCGAAGATACTCAGCGGCAGTCACGGCGATGTGACGAAGCCAGGCGAGGGTCCGGAACGCCGGCCGCCGGCATCAGCGCTTGACGCGATACAGTCGCGTGCCGTGCGCCTCGGTGACGAGCTCGAGCCACTCGGTCCGCGCGGCCGCATCCGCGAGCGCGGGATCGTCGGACGCGTGTACCGACCACGTGCGCGACGTCGAGGCTGTCGAGGAGCTGCTTGGAACCCTGGTCGGGGAAACGCGCGAGCGCCTCGGCGTGACGGGCGTAGCTGCGGGGGACGAACCCGCTGTAGCCGTTGACCAGCTTGCGGAAGTGCTGGATGGATGCGGCCACGGGGCCGGCATTTGACGTAGTGCGTTCGGGCGAGGGGAACGGGACTTCGACGATCGCGCCAGGCGGCTCGCGATCGAGCGCGCGATAGACGGGCGAGACTGCGTGCGCAGGAGTCCATCCGACCGGCGCCCGCCAGGCATCTACGTGGACCGAAACGAATGCCGCGATCGCCAGAGCGGAAGCGAGTCCAGTAGGCACGCGCCTGCGCAGCAACGCGACTCCGAAGCCGGCGAGTCCTGCGATGGCAAAGAGTCCGAGGAAACCCAGGCGGGCGGCGCCACGCAGGCCTTGTATCGCTGGTAGATGCTGGTGCATCCACGCATAGCCCGGGAGGACGGGCCCGAACGAGAGGGCCACGCCGGACACACCGATCGCGATCAGCATCACGGCCCGGCGTTCGCGCCACGCTCCGAGCGACAAGGCGGCGAGGGCGAGCGCCGATGCCGCGACGCCCGGGAAGAGCGAGTCGGGCGAGTAGAACGTGCGCGCCCACGTTCTGTAATGAACGGTCGCGCCCGTCGACAGATACGAGCGTGGTGTGGCGGAGTAGAGCGCCACCTCGTCGAGCGAGCGCACCAGACCCTGCTCGCGACGGACCACGTAGTAAGGCCACAGGAACGGCAACAGCACCATCGTCGCGAGCAGGCCCGCGCCCACGAGCAGTGCAGCCTGGCGGCCGCCGCTCGTCAGCCACTCCCGTCCGCGTACCGCGGCCGAAGCGAGAAGCGAAAGGGCGGTCATCACGAGCAGGTAGCCGGAAGCCAGTGCCTGCAGGACGGTCCACGCTGCGAGCGCGAACGTGTCCCGCACGCGGGCCTCGCGCAGGACGCGATCGAGGGCGGCCAGCGCGAGCGGCAGGAACTCGACGTGGACGGCTTGCAGGTGAGCGAGCCGGGTCAGCGTGTGCGCGTTGAACGCGGCAATCGAGCCCGCCACGACGCCCGCCCACCGGTCGCCCGTCCACCGTTCCACGACGCACGCCATCGTCCATCCGGTAAGGGTGAGGCCGGCGAGAAGCGCCAGATTGTGCGCCAGTAGCGCCGGGGCGCCCAGCCAGATGAGAGGTGCGGCAAAGAGCGATGGTGTGATCAGGTGCTCGGAGAACGCCAGCGTGCGCGGCTCGGGGTGGAAGATGTTCGCGTCGAACAGGTGCAGCGGATCGGTCGCCATCGCATGCGCGACCCAACCGAGGATCCATTCGTTGAGCAGCGCATCGGCGCTGTCGTGGCGCGAGAGCGAGCCCGGTGCGCTTGCAAGCGGCCACGTGTGCGCGACGGCCAGGCCGGCAAAGAGCCCCAGCGAGACCAGTCGCGCGCGCACGGCGTCAGTCGTCATGGCGTCGGCGGCCGGCCCCTGATCTCGAACAGCCACACGCCGTTTTCGCGGCTGAGCGGTGAGAGGTACTGGCTGTACTGTTCGATCCGTGCGATCAACTTCTCGCGGCTGCGCTGATCGTACCAATCGAGGTGGAACACCGCATACCGAACCCCCATCGCGTTCAGCCGACGGAACGACTCGCGCGTGGGAAACGAGCTCAATGGGACGACCGAGCGACGGAAATCCTGCGGAATGTGGTCGCTGTAGCCGTTCACGAGCGGGCGCCAGTGCAGGGTCGAGCTCGTCATGTACCACGCATGCCGGGGAAAATCGCTGCGTTGATAGAAGAACGGCAATTCGATGACGGGGCCGGGCTCGATGCCGGCGAGCAGCCGGTAGGCGACGTTCGGGGGGTCGGCGTCGCGCACGTACAACGGAAACGTTGCGAGCTCGGCGGCCAACGCGACCCCCAGCACCGTCAACGTGATCGCGCGGCGGCGCGCGCTATATGCGCGCAGGACCCGCGAGAGTCCCACCGACATCAGCACGACGAGCGCAAGCGTGACGACGATGCCGACGCGAGACGGCGCCCGGAGCAGGGAGAACACGGGAATGGTGTTGAAGAACAGCGTGTAGAGGCCGGCGGCCGGGCCGAACGAGATCCAGAATGCGAGAAGCGCGATCGCGATGTACAGCCCGATCAGGTCGCGCCGGTCGGCGGGAGGTCCGGCCTGCTGGGGCGTGCTCGAGCGGGCGAATGTCAGCGCCCCACCTGCAATCCCGAAGACGGTGGTGAGCAGACCCGGGAACAGTACCTCGTTCCAGCTGCCCAGCACGGGATGCAGCCAGCGATGTGCCCACGCGCCCGAGGCGAGCCAGGCGTGCCAGTCGGCCGAGTACGTTACCGCGTCGTCGAGCGTGCGCGTGAAGCCCAGCTCTTGCTGCACGGCGACATACGGGAGAAAGAAGGGAACCACGGGCAGCACGGCGCCTGCGGCGGCCAGCAACACGAGCAGCCAATACCGGCTGCTGCGCCAGAGCCGGCGAGTCACGGCAAACGTGAGCACGCCGAGTCCGACCAGCAGGCCCGCGAAAATACCGTAGTATCCGCAGGCGAGGGCTTGCAACGACAGCGCGGCGGACAGCGCCAGCGCGCGGCCCACACCAGGCCGATCGACGAGCCGGTGCAGCGCCAGCAGCGCGAGCGGCAGGCCGAAGGTCATCAACAGCTGGATGTGTGCCGTGCGCGCGAAGATGAACGGGCAATACGCGTAGGCCAGGGCCGCCACGAGCGCAATCCCCGTGTCTCGCGTCAGATAGCGGACGAGCGCCAGGGCGCTCAGGAACGCGAGCACGAAGCTCGCAAGGAGCGCCGTGTTGTGCGTCGCATACGGGTTACGCGACGTCAGATACGCCGGCAGTCCGAGCACACCGGCGAGGAGATTGTTCTCGGAGTACGCGAGCGTGCGCGTGTGCGGATGGAAGATATTGGCGTCGAACAGGCCCGTGGGATTGGTCGAGAGGGCGTGCGCGACCCACGTGACGCACCAGATGCTCCAGTGGCCGTCTCCGGTATCGAGCCGGCCGGCGCGATCGAACCGGAACGCAATCGGATAGGTGAAAAGAACCGCGAAGACGATGGCGAGACCAACGGCGCTCGCGGCGCGGCCCGCGCGCGACCCCAACATGGCTCGCGTATGGTAGCATGGCCACCTCATCCGTCATGGGCGCCAAGGCGTCCGGCCCGCGCACCGTCTCCGCTTTCATGTTCCGAGTGCTGGTTGCCGCCCTCCTGGCACTGTCCGGTTGGATGGCGGCCGGTGTGCTCACCGTCTCCGACACCGCGGCCCGCGTCCGGCTGGGCCTGCTGCCGCCGGCGTGGACCGCCGGCCTGGTCGCGCTGGTCGTCTCCGGCGTCCTCCTGTGGCGACGGCCGGCCATTCGATCGCTCCTGCCCGCGGTCGTCGTGGGACTGTGTCTGCTGCCCTGGGTCCCCCTTCCGGTCCCCGCAGCCACGCTGGTGTGGACGGGTCCGCTCGCCATTCTGATCTGGCTCGGGGCGCTGGTGGCGGGCGGCGCCACCGGTGCTCCACCCCTGCCGCGGTGGGAGGGTCTGCGCACGCCACGAACCGCGAGGAGGGTGGCATTTGTCGCCGCGCTCGCCATCTACGCCTCCGGCTACGTGCTCGTCTCGGGGTTCCATCCTCAGGGCGACGAGCCGCATTACCTGATCATCAGCCAGAGCCTGCTGGCAGACGGCGACCTGCGTATCCAGAACAACCATGACCATGGGGAGTACGCGGACTTCTTCAGCGGCCAGCTCAAGCCGGACTACCTGCGCCGCGGTACCAACGGGGAGATCTACTCCATCCACGCACCGGGATTGGCCGTTCTGATCCTGCCGGCCTATGCGCTCCTCGGGATGAAGGGCGCGGTGGCGTTCTTGATCCTCGCGTGTGCCGCGGGCGCCGCGCTCCTGTGGCGCACGGCGTACGAGCTGACGCGGGATGCCGGCGCGGCATGGATGGCGTGGGGTGGAGCCGCGCTGTCGGTTCCATTCGCGCTGCACTCGTTCGCGATCTTTCCGGATGCGCCGGCGTCGGTCCTCGTCCTGATCGGTCTCCACGCGCTGGTTCGTGCCTCGCGCCACGAGACGGCAGGCCTGAGCTCGTGGTTGCTGGTCGGGGCTGCGCTCGCCGGGCTTCCGTGGTTGCACACCCGTTATGCGTTGCTTGCCGGCGTGCTCGGGCTCGCGCTCGTGATCACGCTCGTGCGGCAACCTCGTAGCCGGTCGGCGTGCGTCGCACTGCTCACGGTTCCGATCGCGTCCGCGCTCGGCTGGTTCGGCTGCTTCTGGGCAATTTACGGAACGCCCAATCCGTCGGCGCCCTACGGCGGCTACACACAGACCGCGATGGGCCACATTCTTCCCGGCGTGACGGGCCTCCTCTTCGACGCGCAGTTTGGCGCGATCGCGACGGCACCCATTCTGGCCTGGTCCGCGGTCGGGATCGTGAAGGGTGCGTTCGGGCGCGGGGACATCGAGCGCGGCCGTGGCGTGCGACTCATGGCGGTCACGCTCCTCGCGCTCTGCCTGCCTTATCTCGTGGCCTCGGGCGCGTATCGCATGTGGTGGGGCGGGGCCAGCGCCCCCGCGCGATTCGTCGTGCCGCTCGTTCTTCCGCTCGGCCTGGGCCTGGCGTTCGCGTGGGCCGCGGCGCGCACGCGCGCCACGCGCGCGCTCATGGTCGCGGCCGTCACGGTCAGCACGTGGCTCTTGATCGTGATGCTGACCGTGGACGGCGGGCGGTTGGCCTACAACGATCGCGATGGCGTGGCGATCTGGGCGGCCTGGGCGAGTCCTGCTGTCGACCTGGCGCGCGCGCTCCCGAGCATTCACCGGGGAAGGACTGGATTGGCGATCGTCGAGGCACTCGCGTGGATCGGTGCCGCGGTCGTCGCGTGGGTGGCGCTGCGGGCCGTCGAACGCAGATCGTGGGCCGACCGGGCACGCTTCGCAGTACTAGCAGCATTCGCAGCGGCTGTGGCGATCATGAGCGCCGTAACCGTCTCATGGGCGATCGAGGCCGCACAGCCGGGACGGCCTGCGTCGCAGGCGCTCCTGTTCGAAGCGGTCGGCCGGTGGCCTCGCGGACACGGGGTGGTGCTCGACGGCTCAGCGAGTCTGCTCCCACGCGCCCGCTGGGTCGGTGCGAGCGATTTCGTCTCCGGCTTGCGCATTCCCGGGGTCGATCGGTCCACACGGCTCGAACTGCCGCCGCTACCTCCCGGCCGATACCAGCTCGAGGCGACGTCGCGAGTGCCGATCGCGGCGCCGCTCATGATCAGAATCGGGCGCGAGCGTCTTCCGGCCGCAACCTGGGACCTGTCGACGATTGGCGCCGGTATGGACGCTCCCGCGTTCAATCTGACCTTCCCGGTCGCGGTGCCCCGCTGGTCCATCGAGCACGCGCAGGGCTCCCGTGCCGTTCCACTCGATGTCCGCGTGCACCCGATTGCGCTGCTGCGCCCAGCCGGCGGACTCGAGGGCATGGCGCGGCAGGCCGTGGCCTACGGTCCCTTCCTTGCGTTCTTCATGGACGCGGGCGCGTATCCGGAGCCGGGTGGCTTCTGGATCGGCCCGCACCGCGACGTCACGGTCGTCGTCGGCCATCCTGACGCGACGTCGAGCCTGCGGGTGATGATGCGGAACGTGCCGGTCGAAAACCGGGTCGACGTCGCGGTGGGGAAGTGGCGCGACTCTCTGACCCTCGCGCCCGGGGCGACGCGTGCGATCGTGACGCCGCCACCCGGATCGACCCGAGCGACGGTTCTTCGCCTGCGCGCCAGCGCCGGCGCGAGGCCCTCGAGCTTGGAGCCGGGTAACCGCGATCACCGCGAGCTCGCGGTGTGGGTTCAGCTTGAACGGTGAGAATCGGAACGCGTGGCGGGTCTGAAGCCCCAGCCCTCTCGCGGGATCAGAACCGCACGACGCCCAGCAGGTAGAGGCCGCTCATGTCGAGGTCGCCGGTATCGAACTCGACGATGTAGCCGAGATCGAGACGGCGCCAGCCCCCCATCACGCCCACGTTCCGGTTGAAGTTGATCGTGCCGTAGACGTCGAAGTCGTAGTAGTGGCCCGAAAAGTCCCGCGATTCAGAGTCGGGAATGCTGAACCACGAGAACTCGCCGGTGACCGCCACGTTGCGGAACAGGTAGCCGCGCCCGACCGCGCCAATCCCCGGAATCGGTGCCGACGCTCTTGCGAATTCGGACGTGATCGGGCTCTCGAAGTCGATGCTCGCCCGGGTGTATTTCACGTCGAAGGTCACGCCGACGTAGCCACGGTCGCGGTAGACGAAGTCGTACTCGTAGCCGATCTTCCAGGTGTTCCACTCGGCGTCGACATTGACCGGGATGTTGGCCACGAAGATCTGGCCGTTGAAGATGATCGGCCGCGACAGCAGGTGGCCCTCGACGTCATAGCCAATCGGCAGGTAGTCGACCTTGAACTTGTGTTTCCGGGCGGGCCGGAGGACGACGCGGAGCTCGCTGAGCCGTTTGGAACCGATCCCGAAGTCGTTCTCGAAGTCGACGAGCGTGCCGGGGACGTCGAATTCCTCGCTCGAGAAGGTGATCGTGGCGTCGGGCTTCCACCAGCCATAGGCCACTTCGATACCGTAGACCTCGCCCGTGGCCGGATCGCGAGGGCTGAACTGCGCCTCGGCGCCAGACGGTGCGAGGGCTCCCATCGTAGCCGCGAGCGCAACGAGAAAAGCGGACTTCATGACCGGAAAACGCACATCGGATCGTATCGGACCATCGGACCGATCGCATTAGGCCGGTCCAGCGGCCCGCTATACTCCTGGTGATGCATCCCGCGATCGTCCGCCTGCTGCCGTATGTGCGCGGGCGCCGACGCGCGGTCGCGATCGGCCTGATCTGCGCGCTGGCGTCGACCGGTATCCAACTGACCGGCCCCTGGGTTCTGCAGCATGCGATCGACGACCTGACGCGCGGCGTCACCTCGCGCAAGCTGCTCGTCTACTCGCTGCTCACCATCGGCGTGGCGGTCGTCGGCGGCGTCTTCCGCCTCCTCATGCGGCGGATCATCGTCGGCGCGTCGCGCGACATCGAGTACGACATCCGCAACGACTTCTTCCGGCACCTCCAGCGCCTGCCGCTGGCCTTCTATCAAGCCAACCGGACCGGCGACCTGATGTCCCGCGCGACCAGCGACCTGAGCGCCGTGCGCATGATGGTCGGACCTGCCCTGATGTATGCGGTGAGCACCGTCTTCCTGTTCATTGTCGCCATCGGGCTGATGCTCTCGATCAACGTGCGACTGACCCTGATCGCGCTCATCCCGCTGCCGTTCGTGTCGCTGTCGGTGCGCTACTTCGGCACTGCCATTCACACGCGGTTCGAGAAGATCCAGTCGCAGCTCGCCGACCTCAGCGCGATTGCGCAAGAGGCCCTCGCGGGCGTCCGCGTCGTCAAGGCGTACAGGCAGGAGCAGCAAGAGCTCCAGCGCTTCGCGAACGCCAACGAGGAGTTCCTGCGCCGCAACCGGGGCCTCATCCGGCTCCAGGGCCTGTTCTATCCGAGCATGACGTTCTTCCTCGGGCTCGGAGGGCTCATCGTCCTGTGGCTGGGCAGCCACGAGGTCATCCTCGGCCGCATGACCGTCGGCGAGTTCGTCGCCTTCAATGCGTATCTCGCGATGCTCAGCTGGCCGATGATTGCCTTCGGCTGGGTCACGAACCTGCTGCAGCGCGGCCTCGCGTCCTGGAAGCGCATGCTCGAGATCCTCGACACCGCGCCGTCAATCGTCGACACGATTGCGCCGCCGATCGACGGCCCGCTGCCCGAGGTTCGTGGTGCCATCGAGTTCCGCGATCTCACGTTCTCGTACGGGGATCGTCCGGCGTTGCAAGACGTCTCGCTCACGATCGAGGCGGGGAGCACGGTGGCCATCGTGGGCGCGACCGGAAGCGGAAAGTCGACACTGCTCAGCCTGCTGCCGCGGCTCCACGATCCACCGCCGGGCACGGTGTTCGTCGACGGGGTCGACGTGCGCGACGCTGCTGCTCGCGGTGCTTCGTGGCGCCATCGGCATGGTGCCGCAGGAGCCATTCCTGTTCTCGGATACCGTGGCGCAGAACATCGCGTTCGGCATGCCGGGGCGGGACGTCACCGAGGAGATTCTCGCGGTGGCCGCCATCGCGCGGCTGGACAAGGACGTGGATGCCTTTCCCCACGCGTGGGAAACGATGGTAGGCGAACGAGGGCTGACGCTCTCAGGTGGGCAGAAGCAGCGGACGGCGATCGCTCGGGCGCTCCTGCTCGATCCGCCGATTCTCATCCTGGACGATGCGCTGTCGGCCGTGGATACGCATACGGAAGAGGAGATTCTGCGCGGGCTTCGCGGCGTGATGCGGGGCCGGACGACGCTCATCGTCTCGCACCGCGTGTCGACGATTCGCGACGCCGACCTGATCGTCGTGATCGACCACGGGCGGATCGTCGAGCGCGGCCGGCACGACGACCTCGTCGACGCCGGCGGCCTTTACAGCGCCATGGCGCGCCGCCAGCAGCTCGAAGAGGAGCTCACCGCGCAATAACAGCAAATGGGGGTCGGGTCTAATTTGCAAGACCTGCAATCCGCGCGATCGATGCGCTGATTGGCAAGAACCGAAAAATCGGCCCGACCCCGGGTTTCAGATTCTGCGATGCACGAGGAGGACGTTCTCGGGAAGGCCTATGACGGGCGGCTCATGCGCCGTCTGCTGGGCTACCTGCGCCCGTACAGGCTGTACGTGGCGTTGGGGTTCGTGGCCATCCTGGCGAGCGCGCTGGCGCAACTCGCCCAGCCGTGGCTCACCAAGCTGGCCATCGACCGCTACATTGCCGCCGGCGATCTCGACGGCGTCACGCGCATTGCGCTGGCCTTCCTCGCCCTCCTCATCGCCTCGTTCCTCCTCGAGTTCGGGCAGACGTGGCTCTCCCAGATGCTGGGGCAGCGCATCATGTTCGACCTGCGCATGGAGATCTACGGCAAGCTCCAGCGCCTGAGCCTCAACTACTACGACCGGCATCCGGTCGGACGCCTGATGACGCGCGTGACGAGCGACGTCGACGCGCTGAACGATCTCTTTTCGGCGGGCGTGGTGGCCGTGTTCGGCGACGTCATCATGCTGGTCGGCATCCTCATCGTGCTCGTCACGATGGATTGGCGGCTGGCGCTGGTGGCATTTTCGGTGCTGCCGCTGATCGCGTTCGTCACGCAGTGGTTCCGGCGTCACGTGCGCGAGTCGTATCGGGAGGTGCGCACGTGCATCGCCCGCATCAACGCGTTCCTGCAGGAGAACATCACCGGGATGGCGACGGTGCACCTGTTCCGCCGCGAAGCCGCGAACTTCTCGCGGTTCGACGAGCTGAACGCCGCGCATCGCGATGCCAACGTGCGCTCGATCTTCTACTATGCCGTGTTCTATCCGGCGATCGAGCTGGTGAGCGCGCTCGCGGCCGCCCTCATCATCTGGTTCGGCGGGCGCTGGGTGCTCGCCGACACGCTGACGCTCGGCACGCTCGTCGCCTTCCTGCAGTACTCGCAGCGGTTCTTCCGGC
The DNA here is from genome assembly GCA_963840865.1 of Vicinamibacterales bacterium. GTDB lineage: Bacteria > Acidobacteriota > Vicinamibacteria > Vicinamibacterales > Vicinamibacteraceae > CAWJAP01. The sequence continues at coordinate 118,231 of CAWJAP010000005.1, read as the reverse complement.
CGATCAGCGACATGTCGGAGAAGTTCAACCTGCTGCAGGCGGCGATGGCCTCGTCGGAGCGCATCTTCGGGCTGCTCGACGCGCCGGTGACGGTGGAGCAGCCAGCGGCGCCGCGGCCACGGCCGGCCGGCGCGCGCGGGCGAATCGCCTTCGAACACGTGTGGTTCGCGTACAGCGACGAACACTGGGTGCTTCGGGACGTGTCGTTCGACGATCGAGCCCGGCGAGCGCGTGGGCATCGTCGGGGCGACCGGCGCCGGCAAGTCGACGGTGATCAACCTGCTGCTGCGGTTCTACGACGTCGGCCGCGGGCGCATCACCATCGACGGCATGGACGTCCGCGAGCTCGATCTGGCCGATTTGCGCGGACTGTTCGGCCTGGTCCTCCAGGACGTCTACCTGTTCTCGGGTCCGATTGCGAGCAACGTGCGGCTCGGGCGCGACGATCTGTCGGATGCGGCCGTACGGCGGGCGATCGAAGCCGGTACACGCTGACCGCTTCATCGATCGGCTGCCGGCGGGGATGGCGACGCCCGTCGCCGAGCGTGGGGCGACGCTCTCGGTGGGGCAGAAGCAGCTGCTCTCGTTCGCCCGGGCGCTCGCGTTCAACCCGAGAATCCTCGTGCTCGACGAGGCCACGTCCAGCGTCGACACCGACACCGAAATCCTGATTCGCGACGCGCTGCGTGTGCTGATGGCCGGGCGCACGACGGTGGCCATCGCGCATCGGCTCTCGACCATCCAGGACATGGACACGATCCTCGTGTTCCACAAAGGCGAGCTCAGAGAGTCGGGCAGCCACCAGCAGCTGCTCGGGCTCCGCGGGCTGTATTACAAGCTCTATCAGCTCCAGTACAAGGACCAGGAAGGCGTCGTCAGCGTAGAGTCGTGAGCCGTCTGCAAGCGGGCGGGGCCTCAGCCCCGCCTTCAAGGGCGGGCCGGCGCCGGACCATTCCGCGGTCCCGTCGGCGCGAAAGCCACGACCTGCTCAACGGCACTTCAGCCCGGCTTTCTCGCCATGCACAGGATCGAGCTGCCGATCGGCATGTCCGTCAGCCGCAGCGCTCGCGCTTCTGTCGAGAGGGCCGCGGTCAGCACGGCGTTGGTCGGGGCGGAGGGGATCGTGATATCGGACTCGATCGCCGTCTGCGACGACTCGCCCTTGAGCCGCTGCCACGTGCGGATCAAGAGCATCAAGGGGAAGAGCGAGAAGTTCGTGTAGGTCATCCGCTCGACGACGAGGCCCGCGCGCTCGAGCGGGCGCCGCAGCATCGGCCGCGTGTAGCGCCTCACCTCCTCGGCCAGCACCGAATGGCTCCCGCGCAGCAGCTCGAGGGCGGACACGTTGAGGATCAGCCGTCCCCCCGGCTTCATCACCCGTGCCATGCCACCGATGGCCATGGCTTCCTGCGCTTCGTCGAGGCATTGCAGGACGTCGAACGAGGTGACGAGGTCGAACGCGTCCGGCGCGAACGGAATGTGCGTGATGCTCGCGTGTGCGACGTGGTGCTTGCCGTTCTGCCGGGCGTAGCGAAGCCCCCGCATGGTGAGGTCGAAGCCGAATGCGTTCGCCTTGAGGCCGAGTGTGGCGAGGTTCGTGCCCGTGCCGCAGCCGCAATCGAGCACGCGAGGCGCGGCGACGCCGGCCACCGCCTGTTCGATGAGGGGGGCGATGAACTGCCGGAAGCCTTTGAACCAGAAGTGGTCGCGCTCGGCCTGGAACGTCTTTTCGAGCAGATGCTCCATCGGGACCGGCGGCTAGGAGGAGCTCGAACGAGGAAAACGGGCCACTACTGCTTTTCGTTCGAAGCGGCGGCCACGGCGGGAGCCGAAACGGGAGCGCTCGCGGCAACGGCGCCGGCCGGTGCGCCGCCTTCTGCGGGTTGCTGCAGGCGCACCTCGCGGCCCTTCAGCTCAGATTGGATCGCAGCCACTCCGGTGGCGCGCGGATTCCAGCCCAGGCGCAGCACGTTGATGGTGACGCTGCGGCGGCCGAACGCCAGCGCCTCGTTGCAACTCCACATATAGAGATCGAGCTCGCGGCCCTGCACCGCGGGACCCGTGTCCATGATCGTGTAGATGCCGTTGTATCTCGGGCTCAGGGCCTCGACCTGGATGACCGAGCCGACCGGCAGCCACTGCGGATCGGCGGCCGCGATGCCCGTGCGCACCGCCGCGCCCGACGCCGTGGTCGTGCCCTTGCAGTAGGCCGTGACCGCAAAGCGGAGCCGGGCCCCCGGACGCGGCCGGCCCGTGGTCTCGCGCACCTCGATCTCCCGCGCTGCCGTGATCTTGGAGTCGAGCGTCGTCACTTCATGAAGAAGCACGAAGCCCAGCACCGCGCCACAGGTGGCGGCAATCTTCTGGGGGAGCGAGCGGGACAGCAACATAGCCGATCGGCTCATCGACGGCCCTGATGCTCATACGGGGCCTGGAACCGGCCCACGCCTTCTCGTCGTACGCAGCACCACGAGCGCCAGCCGGTTCGCGATGAACCCGAGAATCAACCCTCCCACGATCGAGCCGACCGTGAAAGGCCACAACAATGGACGAAGCAGCGCGAACGTTCGCGAGAGCGCTGCGAAGCCGAACCCCGACCCCGCGAAAACCCGCTGGAGGTCGTCTGCCAATCTAGAGGGAGGCTCGAGCCCTAGCAGCCAGGCCCCGGCCTCGGTCGCGAGCAGGTAGTATGCCGGAAGAACCCACGGCAGGTTAGTACAAAGTCCCGCCAGCACAGCAATTCGGCGCAATCCGAGAAGTTGTGCGCACCCGAAGCCAATCAGGATTTGCAGGCCAAGAAATGGCGAAAAACTGAGGAACACCCCCAGTCCGAACGCCAGGGCGAGACGTTCGGGCGGCTCGTCCAGGAAGGCCAGTCCGGCCACGAGCCGGCGCAGGCGGGCCATCATGAGGACTGGGCCGACCCCACGAAATGCTCGAATCCGCGGGGCAGAGGCTCGAGGCGGTCGTCCCGTCGCCGGAGGACGAGGGCCCGGTCCGGCGTGAGCGCGCCGATCTCGGTGACCGGCAGATGGGCCATTCGTGCGGCCGCGTCGAATCGCCGCCGCGCCCGCTGCGGAACGGCGCAAAGCAGTTCGTAATCCTCTCCGCCCGAGAGCGAGGCGCGCAGCGGACCGTCCGGCTCTCCTGCGAACTGGGCGACGGCCGCTTCCCCGACCGGGACCTTCGTCTCGTCGATCGTGGCACCCGTTTCACAGGCCTCCGCCATCTGACGCACCCCGTCGGCCAGGCCGTCACTGAGGTCGATGCAGGCGGAGGCTGCTTTCGTCCGGCCGACGAGCACACCGAAGCGCAGGCGGGGCTCAGGCCGGAGGTAGCGCGCGATTCCGCCCTCGACGGCCGCCGGCGCGGTTGTCATTGGCGCCCCGTGCGCCTGAAGCCAGGCGAGACCCGCCGCGGCAGCGCCCAGACGCCCAGTGACGAAGAGCGCGTCACCGGCCGCCCGCCGCCGCGCGTCAGCACCTTGCGCCGCTTGGCGCTGCCCGTGAGCGTGACGTCGACGATGAGCGGGCCGGGCGAGCGGGTGACGTTGCCGCCGACGAGCGCGACGCGGTGGCGCGTCGCCGCGTCGACCAGCCCGTCGACGAGCGCCACGAGATCGTCCAGGGGAGATCGGGCGGGAGGACGAGCGAGAGCAGCGCCGCGCGCGGGCTCGCGCCCATGGCGGCGAGATCGCTCAGGTTGACGGCGAGCGCGCGATAGCCGATGGCCGAGGGCTCGACGAAGCGGCGGTCGAAGTGCACGCCTTCGACGAGCGCATCCGTCGTCAGCACCTCGAGCTGGTTTCGCGGTGGCTCGAGCACGGCCGCATCGTCGCCGATACCGTGGACGACGAACGCGGGAGAGGCCGGAAGGCGCGACCGAGACGAGATCGATCACGCGGTGCTTCAGCCCGCCTGACCGACGGCTCATCGGGCGTACTCGACGGCGCGCGTCTCGCGAATCACCGTCACCTTGATCTGACCGGGATACTCGAGCTCGTTCTCGATGCGCCGGGCGATGTCCTTCGAGAGCCAGACGGCTTCCTCGTCGCTGATGCGCTCGCTCTCGACGAGGATGCGAATCTCGCGGCCGGCCTGCAGCGCGAACGCCTTCGACACGCCCTGGAACGAGTCGGCGATGCCCTCGAGCTTCTCGAGGCGCTTCACGTACGACTCGAGGATGTCGCGCCGCGCTCCCGGCCGCGCCGCGGAAATCGGCGTCGGCGGCCTGGACGATCATCGATTCGAGCGACGGCCAGTCGATGTCCATGTGATGCGCCGCCATCGCGTCGATGACCGCCTGGCTCTCGCCGTACTTCCTGCAGCACCTCGATGCCGAGCTCGAGATGCGAGCCGTGCATGTCGCGGTCGATCGCCTTGCCGATGTCGTGCAGGAACGCGGCGCGGATCGTCAGACGTGCGCGTCGAGCCCGACTTCGCGCGCCATCATCCCGGCGAGGAACGCGACTTCCTTCGAGTGATTCAGGACGTTCTGGCCGTAGCTGGTGCGGAACTTCAGCTTGCCCATCAGCCGCAGCAGCTCCGGGTGAACGTCGAAGAGCCCGAGCTCGAACGCGGCCGGCTTCGCCTTCCTTGAGCACGCTGACCTCCATCTCGGTCTTCACCTTCTCGACGATCTCCTCGATGCGCGTCGGATGGATGCGGCCGTCGGCGATCAGCTTGCTGGATCGCCTGGCGCGCGATCTTCGCGGCGGAACGGATCGAAGCTGGACAGGATGATCGCGCCCGGCGTGTCGTCGACGATCAGCTCGACGCCGGTGGCCAGCTCGAGCGCGCGGATGTTGCGGCCCTCGCGGCCGATGATGCGCCCCTTCATGTCGTCGCTCGGCAGGTCGACCACCGAGACGGTGGTCTCGATGGCGTGCTCGGCGGCGCTGCGCTGGATCGCTTCGGTGATGATCTGCCGCGCGCGCTCGCCGCCGCGATCTCGCGCGCCTCGGCTTCGAGCCGCTTGACCAGATTGCGCGGCGTCGCGCCGCGCGTCGGACTTCGATCTGCCGCAGCAGCAGCTCGCGCGCCTCGTCGGCGGTCAGGCCCGCCAGCCGCTGCAGCTCGCGCTGCTGATCGGCCACGCAGCCGTTCGTACCGCGCCGCCGCTTCCTCGGTCGCCGCCGTGCGGCGGACGTCGACGTCCTGTTCGCGCGCGCGCAGCTCCTGTTCGAGCGCGTTCGGTCGCGGCCAGACGCTCGGCCAGCGCGCGCGTCTGTTCGGCGAGCGTCTGCTCGAGCCGCGCGATCCTCCTGTCGCCGCTCGCGCGCCTGCCGCTCGGCCTCGACCAGCAGCTCGTGCGCGCGCTCCTTGCCGTCGAGGACGGCCTCCTTCGCCGCGCCTCGGCGTCGCGCTCGGCTTCACGGCGGATGCGCGCGGCCTGCTCCTGCGCGCGGCCGACGGTCTCGGCGCGCGATGCGCTTGCGGTTGGCAACCAGTAGAGCAGGACCGCGCCGCCGGCGATGAGGCCCAGGAGCACGTCGAGAACGTTAATGAGCCAGAGTCACGCATCTCGGTGTGGCTGCCGACCCGCGTCGTTGGGCGCGCGTGACCGATGAGGGCGAGGGAAGAAGAAAGGCCCCGCTTTGCCGTGTGGGGAGGTCGGATGAACCTGCGATTGCAGGTGGAACCGCTGTTACAGCCGCGCTTCAGGCTTCCTCGCAACAGAGGCATGCACACCGCGCGGCCTCGCGGTTCGCTTGGGTAAAGCATTGGCTCAACCGAACTCTCAACCCATCACAAACAACACAGGGCCGATGTAGATCTTAGATCGAAGCGATGGCTGAGCAAGGAAGAGCGCGATTTCGGCAACCTCGAGGGCCAAGTTGGCTACGCCGAGCCACGGAGTGCCGCGCGCGAAGTGCGGGCTACAGATGGAGCCGGTCGAGCGCGCTTGATCGACGAGCCGCTCGATATCCTGCGCTCGTGCGAGCGCAGCCTCGCTCGGGTGATCAGGTGGCGCGCCGTCGCGCACGCGGAACAGCTCGTCGGCGATGTTGAGCGCGGCGAGCACCGCGATCTTCAGCGACTCGCCGGTCGGCACTTCGTTCGTCGCGCGCGTCATCTTCGCGTCGACGTAGCGCGGCGAGCTCGGACGATGTACTGCTCGTCGAGCTCGCTGCGGATCGGATAGCGCAGGCCCTGGATCTCGACCGTACGACGCGGGTCGTCGGGTTCACGGGCATCAGCAGGAACACGGCAAGGCCGTGCCGCTCGCGCCGTCACAGATCGTCCAAGCGCTTCGAGCTGCGCCAACATGTCGCTGACGCGCGCGCGGATCTGATCGCGCTCGTCGCGCAGCGCGGTGATCTCGGCGGCCGTGCCTTCGGCTCTCCACCAGCTTCTTGCGCAGCGTCGCCGACCTCGTCGCCGAGCGTCCGGTTCTCGCCGTCAGCCGCGCGTGCTCGGCGCGGAGCTGTTCGACGATCGCCACGAGCTTGCGGACTTTGTCTTCGAGTCGTTCGATGGCGTCGAACTCGACGCGGGCGGCAGCAGTCGTTGGCCATTTCGTATGTTCTCGTGTGGCGTTAGCGCAGCGCCGCGCCGATGCGAAGAGGCGAGCGCCGCGATGATGCGTCCATGGCGTCCTGCACCTCGGCGTCGGTCAGCGTGCGATCCGGCGCGCGGAACGTGAGGCGCAGCGACAGACTGCACTGAGCCGTCGGGGACGCCCTTCCCTGATACCGATCGAATTCGACGACCCGCTCGAGCGTGACCGGCGCCGCACGCTCGAATCGTGTCACGAATTTGCGCGGCGGGCAAGTCGAGCATTAAGCAGCGATCGACACGTCGCGCACCACTCGACGGATGCCGCGGCAGCGGCGTCACGCGCAGCGATCGCCCAGCGCCGTCCAATCCAGCACCGCGTCGAGATCGATTTCGAACACGAACACCGGCTCGTTCGCCGGCAGTGCCGCGCGCGTCCGCGACCGCCGGCAGCGAGCTGCCCGATCACGCCGATTCGCGCGCGGCTTCGCGCGCCGCGCCGCCAGCCAAGCGGCGCACCTGAATCGCACGCCGCCACCGTCCGGCGACAGATACGGCCGCCACCGCTGGCACGAACGTCGCGTCGAGTCCCAGCGCCGCGCCGAGCGCCGGCAACCACGCCGGTCATGTCGAACACGTCGCTCGGCGCGCGCCGTGCCGCTCCAGTGCGGCGGCGCTCGCCTGACCCGTCCAGGCCGAGCGCCAGCGCGCCGCTGTTCGCCGTCGCCCCGCGTGAAGCAGTTCGCGAGCTCGAACAGGCGGATGTCGCGCTGCTCGCGCCGCCGGTTGTAGGCGAGCGCGTCGACCAGCCCGGGCAGCAGCGACGGCCGCATGCACCGCGAATTTCTCCGACAGCGGATTCGCAATCGCGACGATCGACGCCTCGTCGGCGAAGTCGACGCGCCGCGTCGCGCTCGATGAACGAGAACGTCGACGCTTCGGGAATCCCGCGGCGCGCAGCGATCTGGCCCGCACCGCGCGTCGCGCTGCAGCCGCGCGTCCGGCGCCGGCGGCACCGTGCGCAGCGCCGGGAACGTCGTCGGAATGCGGTCGTAGCCGTAGACGCGCGCGACTTCCTCGATCAGGTCCATCTTCGCGCGTGACGTCGACGCGCCACGACGGCACCGTCACCTGCCAGACCAGTCCGCGCCGTGCTCGCGCCACGGGCGACCATGCCGGCCGGAGACGCCGTCCGGAGCCTGCGCGCCGCGTCGGACGGCAGGTCGAAGCCGAGGCGCGTCAGGATGCGCTCGCGTCACGTCGGCGGCGCGACGTAGCCGAGGATGCGCGCGATCTGCGCGTGACGCAGCGTGAGCACGACGGCGTGCGGTCGTGGCCGCGCGTCGATCCAGTCGGGCCGCACCTTCCCGGCGCCGATCTGCCTCGATCAGCTCGCACGCCCGCGCCAGCGCGCGCGCCGGCGCCTCGGGATCGGCGCCGCGCTCGAACCGGTAGGACGCCTCGGTCGACAGCCCGAGCCGCTTGCTCGTGCGGCGGACCGACGACGGCGTGAAGTACGCGCTCTCGATCGCAATCGTGCGCGTCTTCGTCCGAGACCTCGGAATCGCCGCCGCCCATCACGCCCGCCACCGCCTGCGCGCGCGTCGGCGTCGGCGATCACCAGCATGTCCTCGGCGAGCGTCCGCTCCTGCCCGTCCAGCGTCTTCACCGTCTCGCCCGGCTGCGCGCGGCGGATCCGGAGGTGCGGGCCCGCCGAGCCGTGCGAGATCGAACGCGTGCAGCGGATGGCCCGTCTCGATCAGCACGTAGTTGGTGATGTCGACGATGTTGTTGATGCTGCGGATGCCGGCGGCGGCCAGCCGCGCGGACGAGCCAGGCGGGGGAGGGGCCGACCGTGATGTCCGCCACCGCCGCGGCGTACCGCGGACAGAGCGTCGCGTCTTCGATCGTCACGCGTGAGGCCGCCGGCCTCGCTGTTGTGCGGCGTGCGTCGAGCGGTCGCTGCGCGGCGTCGCACCGCCGACGCCAGCGCAGCGGCGTGTCGTACATGCGCCGAGACCTCGCGCGCCATGCCCGACCATGCTCAGGCAGTCGGGCCGGTTCGCGGTGATTTCGAGATCGATCACCGCGTCGTCCGCCGCGTCGCCGCTCGGACCGGCTCGATGCCGGCCAGCTCGAAGCCGGCCAGGTGCAGGCGTGCGCGAGCGCGTCGATAGACACGCCGTCCGGGACCTCGACGCAGTCCCGCAGCCAGGAGACGAGAGCTTTCATTTCGGAAACTGCTCCAGGAACCGCAGGTCGTTTTCGTAGAACAGCCGGATGTCGTCCAGCCGAAGAGCAGCATCGCGAGCCGCTCGATGCCCATGCCGAAGGCGAAGCCGGTGATAGCGCTCGCGGATCGTAGCCGACCGCCTCGAACACCGCCGGATGCACCATGCCGCAGCCCGAGGATCTTCGAGCCACCGGTGCGCTTGCACATGCCGCAGCCCGACCCTTGCACGTGCGCAGCCGATGAACACGTCGGCGCTCGGCTCGGTGTAGGGGAAGAAGCTCGGCCGGAACAGGACCTTCGTGTCCGCGCTCGAACAGCTCGCGCAGGAAGCCGACGATCGTGCCCTTCAGGTCGCGCCATCGTCACGCCGCTCGCCGACGACCAGCCCCTCGACCTGCTGGAACATCGGCGTGTGCGTCAGGTCGAGGTTGTCGCGGCGGTAGACGCGGCCGGGCGCAGATGATGCGCACCGGCGGCTGGTGCCGCTCCATGTAGCGGATCTGCATCGCCGACGTGTGCGTGCGCAGCAGCGTCGCCGGACGCGCGTAGTTCTCGGCGCCCGGCTGCGGCCGATCCTCGCGCACCAGACCGGGCCGCTCGCGCGCCGATCGGGCAAGACCTGGCCGGGCGAACGGGCTGCGTCGAGATACAGCGTGTCCTGCATGTCGCGCGCGGGATGATCCGCCGGGCATGTTGAGCGCTTCGAAGTTGTGGTAGTCGTCCTCGGTCTCGGGGCCGTCGAGGATCTCGTAGCCCATGCGGCGAAGATCGCCTTCGATGCGCTCCCGCACGACGTTCAGCGGGTGGCGATGGCCGATGACGGGCGGGCGCCCGGGCAGCGTGAGGTCGAGACGGGGCGCGGCGGGCCGCGCCGCTCGAGCGCGGTCTTGCGCGCGCCGAGCTCGGCTTCGACGTAGCGTCTTGAGCTCGTTGGCGAGGCGTCCCAGCTCGCGCTTGGCGTCGGGCGGCCGCCGTGGCGATGCCCGACCAGAGCGCGGGGACGAGGCCGTCCTTGCGACCGAGGTAGCGGTCGCGCAGCGCCTGCAGGTCCTTGACGCGACGCCGCGCGCGCCAGCTCGGCCTCGAACGCCTCCCGGAGCTGGCGCGATGGCCGCGGCGTCGACCATGCGGAGTGCCCGCTTAGGCGGCGGCCTGCGTAGCCGGGAGAGCGTTCTTGGCCTGGGTGACGAGCGCGGCGAACGCCGCCGGCTCGCGCGCGGCGAGCTCGGCGAGCATCTTGCGGTCGAGCGTGACGCCGGCGAGCTTCCAGCCCCTTGATGAACGCGCTGTAGGACAGGCCGTGCTCGCGTGCCGCGGCGTTGATGCGGACGATCCACAGGCGGCGGAAGTCGCGCTTCTTGCGGCGGCGGCCGACGAACGCGTACTTGAGCGCCGTATCGACCGATTCCTTTGCGGCGCGATACAGCTTGCTCTTGGTCTGATAGAAGCCTTTCGCCCGGGCGAGCAGCTTCTTGCGCTTCGCGCGGCGGACGGTTCCTCGTTTGACTCGTGGCATGGTGGATCTCTGTCGGCTACGGGCTTCAGGTCTACGGACTGCGGGCCGGACTACGGGAACTTCAGTCGCGATACGGAGGCACGGTGCTCTTCCGTAGCCCGCAGCCTGGAGCCCGTAGCCCAGATCTTCACTTGTACGGCAGCATCCGCTCCAGCTGTCCTGATCGGCCGGCGAGACGACGACGAGCTTGCGCAGCTGCGCTTCCGCTTGGTCGTCTTGCTGGTCAGGATGTGGCGCTTGAACGCGTGCCGCGCGCAGGAACTTGCCGCTGGCGGTCGCTTGAAACGCTTGGCGGCGCCGCGGTGGGTCTTCAGCTTCGGCATGGTCGTCTCTCTACGTGTCTCCCCGGACTGGCGATGTCGGCGTCGCGGGCGCCGCCGGCGCGGCTGGCGCGGGCGCGGCGCCTGGGTACCGCCCTGACGGGCCTCGGGCTGACGCGGCGCAGCCGTCCGCCGCCGGCCGCACGGGCCGCCGGCTGCGTGGCGGTCTGCGGCCGCGGGCCGAGGATCGTGTGCATCGTGTTGCCCTCCATGCGCGGAATGTTCTCCGCCACCGCGATCTCGCCGATACTTCCTGAATCAGCCGCTCGAGAATGCGGCGGCCGATCTCAGGGTGCGCGATCTCGCGGCCGCGGAAGAACACCGTCGCCTTGACCTTGTCACCCTCGGCGAGGAAGCGCTCGATGTGCTTCTTCTTGAACTGGTAGTCGTGCTCGTCGACCTTCGGCCGGAACTTGATTTCCTTGACCTCGATCGTCTTCTGGTGCTTCCGGGCCTGCCGCGCCGCTTCTGCTCGGTGTACTGATAGCGGCCGTAGTCGGTGATGCGGCAGACCGGCGGCACGGCCGTCGCCGAGACCTCGACGAGGTCCAGGCCCTTCGATGCGCGCAATGCGTATCGCGTCCTGCGGCGCCATGATGCCCAGCTGCTGGCCGGTCTCATCGATGACGCGCACTTCGCGCACGCGAATGCGTTCGTTGATCCGCACCCGGTCGTCGCGGCGCGGACCGCGCATGCCTCGTGGTTCGAATGCGATAACTACCTCCCCTTGCTCGCGACCTCGCGACGCCGCGTCGGCGATGAACGCCTCGACGCTGCTGCGATCCGAGATCGCCGCCGCTCCGGCTGCGCACCGACACGGTGCCATCCGCCGCTTCGCGATCGCCGACCACCAGCATGTACGGCACTCTTCTGCAGCTGGGCCTCGCGAATCTTGTACCCAATCTTCTCTGACGCGCGCGTCGATCTCGACGCGCAAGCCCGCCGTCGGCAGGCGCCGCACCACACCCCGCGCCGCCTGCGGCGTGACGGTCGGCAATCGGCAGCACCATCGCCTGCACCGGCGCGAGCCACAGCGGGAACGCGCCCGCGTAGTGCTCGATCAGCAGCGCCGATGAACCGCTCGAAGCTGCCGAAGATCGCCCGGTGGATCACCACCGGCCGTGCTCGGCGTTGTCGGCGCCGACGTACTTCAGGTCGAACCGCTGCGGGCATCTGATAATCGAGCTGAATCGTCGCGCACTGCCACTTGCGGCCGATCGCGTCGGTGACGTCGAAGTCGATCTTCGGGCCGTAGAACGCGCCGTCGCCCGCGTTGATCGTGTAGGCCTGCCCGGCCGCTTCGAGCGCCGCCGCAGCTCCCGCCTCGGCGTGATCCCAGGTCGCCACCTCGCCCAGGATATTCCTCCGGCCGCGTCGACAGCTTGACCGCGTACTCCAGCCCGAAGTCGCCGTAGACCTGCTGCACCAGCTTCAACAGCCGCTCGACCTCTTCGCCGATCTGCGTCTCCATGATGAAGCAGTGCGCATCGTCCTGCGAGAACTGCCGCACGCGCGTCAGCCCGGAGAGCACGCCCGGACGCTTCGTTGCGGTGTAAGACGGCGTCTGCTCGTGGAACCGGATCGGCAGGTCGCGATAGCTCCGCACCTCGCTGGCGAAGACGAGCATGTGGCCCAGGGCAGTTCATCGCCTTGAGCGCCATCTGCTCGCCTTCGCTCTCGACGAGGAACATGTTCTCGCGGTAGTGCTGCCAGTGCCCCGACGTCTCCCACAGCGCCTTGTTGAAGATGAGCGGCGTCTTCACTCCTGTACCCGTTCGGGCAGCAGCACTGCTCCGCATGTAGTCGGCGAGCTCGTTGTACAGGAGCGTGCCCTTGGCCAGCCAGAACGCGCGCGCCCGGCGCCCACGGGTGGAACATGAACAGCCCCAGTTCCTTCCCGACCTTGCGGTGGTCGCGCTTCTTGGCCTCTTCGAGCCGCGTCAGGTGCGCGTCGAGCTCCGCCTTGCTGAAGAACGCCGTGCCGTACACCCGCTGCATCGGCTGGTTCTTCGCGTCGCCCTTCCAGTAGGCGTTCGACGTCGAGAGCAGCTTGAAGTGGTCCAGCCGGCCGACCGAGGGGACGTGCGGGCCGACGCAGAAATCGAGGAAGACGCCCTTGATGTCGTAGCAGCGAGACGATGTCGCCGCCCTTCTCCTCGATCAGCTCCACCTTCAGCGGCTCACCGCGTGCCGCAAAGAACGCCTTGGCGTCGGCCTTCGCGCGCAACTGCCGCTCGAATGGCAGGTCGCGCGGCGGCAATCTCGCGCATCCGACGCTTCGATCCGCGCCAGATCCTCGGGGACGAACGGCCGCTCGACGACGAAGTCGTAGAAGAACCCATCGTCGATGGCCGGCCCGATGCCGCACTGCGTGCCTGGGAAGAGCTCGAGCACGGCCGCCGCGAGCAGGTGCGCCGTGCTGTGGCGATAGAGCGCGAGCGCCTCCGGATCCCTGCCGGTGACGATGCGGATGCGGGCGCTGCGATCGAGCGCCCGGCTCAGGTCCACGAGCTGGTCGTCGACCATGACGGCGAGCGCAGCCTTGGCCAGGCGCGGCGAAATGGACTCGGCCAGCGCGGCTCCGGTCGTCCCGGAGGCGACGTGTCGGATCGAGCCGTCCGGGAGCGTGAGCGCAATCTCGCCAGGCGAAGCCACCGAGTCAACCACGTGCGTCATCGAAGCGGGAACACGGCGGCAGGAGGGCGCGGCGATGGAGGCAGGCTGCAGATCCAGGATCGAATGATGCGATCAGGCGAGAACTGGTAGGCACGGGTGGACTTGAACCACCGACCTCCTGCGTGTCAAGCAGGCGCTCTAACCCCTGAGCTACGCGCCTCTACGGCGATTACAAGCCCGAGCGCGAACGGGCAGTATACCAGCCGCGCTTTTGGCGAGTCAAACCGCGACGCGACGCGCGCAGGTCGGGCGTCGCTTCGCAAGAGGCGGGTGGGATGGTAATCCCCGGGGCTTCCGGTTCCGCGAGGCTGGGTCCGCGAGTCGGCGGGCTAGTTCAAGGTCTCCTTGAGCGCCTTGCCGGCCTTGAAGCGGACGACCCGCCGCTTCGGGACCTTGATGGTGGCGCCGGTCTGCGGGTTGCGGGCCGTGCGCGCCTTCCGTTGCGAGGTCTGGAAAGTGCCGAAACCGACGAAGGTGACGGCGTTCCCCTTCTTCAGTGACCTGGTGACGCCGTCGAGCAACGACTCGAGCGCCGCCCCTGCGTTCACCTTGGTGAGGCCCGTGTCCTTCACGATCTTGGCGATGAGTTCCTGCTTGTTCACCGAATCCCTCCCTCTGCCGGGCTCGCGTACGCGCAAGGAGGCGCAGTTGTTCGACCATGCGCGACCCTGTGGAAAAAATTTCAGCGGTTATACGCGAGCGTTCGAGGAGAGTCAAGCGCTAGGGACCGTTTCACGCGGCCTTTTTCGCGCTGACGTGCTCGAGTGCCTTGTCGAGGATGGGATCGGAGGTGGGCGGCGGGTCGCCGAACTCCACGTCGGGCTGCTCGACTTCGACGGCGGGCGCGATCCCGGTGCCGTGGATCGTCGCGCCGGACGGCGTGAGGTAGCGCGCGTACGTCATCCAGAGCGCGCTGCCGTCGGGAAGCTTGACCAGCTTCTGCAAACCCGCGCGACCGAGCGTTCGCTCGCCGATGAGCGTCGCGCGCTTGTGGTCGAGAAGCGCCGCAGCGAACACTTCGGCGGCGCCGGACGTGCCCGACGTCGACAGCAGGACGACCGGAAGCGTGATGCGCCCGTCGCCCGCAGCGGCCGTGACCACGCCTTCCTTCCCGGCACGCGTTTCACGCGACGAGAGCGTGCCCGAGGCGACGAACAGCCTCGCCGCGACAATGCCTTCTTCCAGGCGGCCTTCGGCGACGTTCCGCAAATCGAGGATGAGCGTGCTGGCGCCAGCTTTCGAGAGCTCCGCGATCTGCGATTCCAGACGCTCGGCAATGCCGTTGTCGAAGGCGGCGACGCGGACGTAGCCGATGCCAGGCGCCTGCAGCTTGCTGGTGACGTCGCGCGCGCCCGGGGCCACGCGAACGAGCGTGATGTCGTGCGGGTCGCTCGCGCTGCCGCGGAGCACGGTGAGCACGACCTTCGAGCCGACGGCGCCGCGAAGGAGCCGCATGCCCTCGATTGCCGAAAGCGAGCGGGTCGAAGCGCCGTCAATCGCCCGGACGTAGTCGCCGGTGGTGAGTCCGGAGGCCGCGGCCGGCGAATCGTCGCGTGCGGCAATGACCCGCAGGTAGTAGCCGCGCGTGAGCTCGAGGCCGACCGTCCCGGGGGGCATGGCACCCGCCGACTCGAAGGCCTTTGCCTGCGCCGGCTCGAGAAACGCGCTGTCCGCGTCGAGTCCCTCGGAGAGGCCGCGCATGGCGCCGACCATGACTTTGTCCACGTCCACCGGCTCGACATAGCTCCCGATGATGAGCGAGACCACGTCCTCGAAGACCCGCAGGTGGGGATACGTGCCCTCGCGGGCGAAAGCCTGACCGAGGAGTCCGCCCACCACCAGGAAGGCCACGAGCGGCGTGGAAACGAGGAGCACGAGCCAGCGAGTGCGGGAAGACATATCGATCGAGCACCTCAAAAACGGTCTTCGGTCCTCGGTCGACGGTCTGCGGTCCAGAGAGGAGCACTTGCAGGACCGAAAACTGGAGACCGACGACCGAAGACCATCAACGCTTCAGCCATTGTACGGGATCGACCGGGCGGCCGTCGATCCGAAGCTCGAAGTACAAGGACGGGCTTCCGGCGGGGGCCGTTCCCACGGTTCCGACCGACTGCCCCTGCGAAACCTGCTGTCCCTTGTTGACGTCGAGCGACGCCAGATGGCCGTAGAGCGAATACGCCTTGTTGCCGTGATCGTGGTCGGCGAGGGCGTTGCCTCGGCGGTGAGGCGGTGGACCGACATATCGAGCCGGTCGCGCGCGGCCGCGAGCTCGGCCAGCAGATCGCGGGTGACGTCCCGCGGTTCGCGCACGTGTCTGAGCAGCACCTGCTGCTGAGCCATGGCTTCGATGAGGGCCTCCTCCTCGCGACTGAGCTGCGCCTGCAGTCCCTCGAAGCGTGACACGCGCCCGGACTCGTCGGCGAGCCGGGCCGTGGTCCGCTCCCGCTCGAGCACGCGCATCTGCCGTGTCAGCTTGAGCTGCCGCAGACGTCCGAGCAGCGTCCGCTGCTCGCCGGCGAGCGCCGTCGCCTCGGCCTTCACCTGCACGAGCCGCGCATCGATGGCCTCGAGATTGGCGGTGGCCGCAGCGACGCGGCTGGTCGCCGGTGGCAGGGGCGCTGGGGGCCGCGCCGGTTGACCCGCGGATGCAGGGGCGTCCAGCAGAGAGGCTGCGATGAGACCGAAAACGAGTGCGGCTGCCTTGGGCGTCAACGACACGTACTATCGGGCGCTCGGCGGTGGACTTTGGACCTGACCAACTGGTCCGACGCCCTCGCGCCGCCCCCGCCTGTTAGGCTGAAGGTGTGGCGCGAGAGCCCAGACCTGCCGGACGCGTGCTCGCCGTCGACGTCGGCGGACGGCGGACGGGGCTGGCGTTGAGCGACCCGACAGGCACGCTCGCCACACCGTTCGGGGTGATTGCCTCGACCGCGCCGCTCGGCGAGATCATCGACACCATCGAGCGCTTGCGCGAGCAGTCCGACGGGCTGGCCGCCGTCGTCGTCGGGCGGCCGGTCCGGCTCGATGGCACCGCGCACGAGCAGACGTCACGGGTCGATGCGCTGGTCGTGGCGCTCCGCACGCGCGTCGCGCTGCCAGTCGTCACGCGCGACGAACGGCTCACGAGCGTCGAAGCCGAGAGCCGCCTGGCCCTGCGGGAGAAGGATTGGCGCGTCCGCAAAGCCCGGCTCGACGCCGCCGCGGCCGCCGTCATCCTGCAGGACTATCTCGACGAGCTCGATACTCGGGTCGAATGAGTGGCGGGGAGGGCCGACTGCGGCTGCGGGCTCGTGAGATCTTCGCCAGTCCCAGAGTCCGAAGCCGGTCGCCTGGTTTTGCACATCTGTTCTCATGCGCCGAATCCTGACCTGGTTCCTGGCCGGGTTTGCCGTCGTGGTCGTCGTCGGTTTCCTCGCAGTCCGCGAGCTCGCCCGACCGTATCGTGGATACTCGACCGATGAGGTCTTCGTAAACGTGCCGCCAGGCAGCGGCGTCAATGCCATCGGCCGCAGGCTGGTCGAGCATGGTGTCGTGCGCCACGAGCTGGCCTTCCGTCTGGCCATGTGGCAGCACGGGCAGGGCCGGACCCTCAAGGCCGGCGAGTATCGATTCACCGGCGAATTGCGCCCGGCGGAAGTCATTGATCGGCTCGCCCGCGGCGATGTGTATCTGCGGCCCGTCACATTCCCCGAAGGGTTGACCGTCGCGGAAATGGCCGCCGTCTACGAGGCCAGCGGTCTCGGGCAGTCGAAAGCGTTTCTCCAAGCGGCCGCTAGGCCGGATGCCATCCGCGTGCTCGATCCCGAGGCGCGCGATCTCGAAGGTTATCTGTTCCCTGAGACGTACGCGCTCTCGAGGCTCTCGAGCGCGGACGATCTCGTGCGGCAGATGAGCGATCGGTTTGCCGAGATCTACGACGCGGGGTTGCGGCAGGAGGCTGCCGCGCGCGGTCTGTCGACGCGCCAGGTCGTGACGCTCGCGTCGCTCATCGAAAAGGAGACCAGCCAGTCCGACGAACGCCCGCTGGTGTCGGCCGTGTACCACAACCGTCTGCGCATCGGCATGGGACTCCAATGCGATCCGACGGTCATCTACGGCCTGCAGCGCGCGGGGCGGTGGACGGGAAATCTCACGCGCGAAGGCCTGGCGTTCGACTCGCCGTACAACACATACAGGTACCGCGGCCTTCCGCCCGGGCCGATTGCCGCACCAGGCCGCGCCTCGCTCGAAGCCGCCGTGCGTCCTGCAACCGTGGCTTATCTCTATTTCGTCAGCCGCAACGACGGCTCGCACGTCTTTGCCAGCACGTTGGACGAGCACAATCGCAACGTGCACCAGTTCCAGGTCCGGTACTTTCGGGAGCAGCGGAAAGCCAGCAAGCAGTAGCCCGCATCATTCGTCAAGAGGGCGGGGCTTCAGCCCCGTCGCCGGTAGCCTGTAGCCCGTCTACCGTTCTGCCCACTTCAGCTTTTCGCGAAGTACCGCGAAGTAGGACCGCGTGGTGGAGCGAATCAGGCGCAGCGGCCGGGCGGCGCGCGCGACGCGCACGACATCCTCGCCCGTGAGCGAATGCCCGGTTTGCCCGTCGGCCATCATGAAGATGTCGTGCGACCCGTCGAAGAGCGGCTGCACGGTGAGCACCGATGCGGCCGGGATCACGACCGGCCGGTTGGTCAGCGTGTGCGGCGCAATCGGCGTGAGGAGGAGCGCGTCGACGCCTGGGTGCACGATTGGTCCGCCCGCCGAAAGGTTGTAGGCCGTCGATCCGGTGGCGGTGGCGATGATCAGCCCATCGGCCCGGAAGCGGGCGGCGAAATGATCGTCGATGCTGACCGAGAGGTCGGCCATGCGTGACATCGGACCGCGGCTGATGACGACGTCGTTCAGCACCGGCGTGCATGGTACTGGCGGCCGGCGCGGATGATCTCCGCGTGCAGCATCACCCGTTCCTCGATCGCGGCTTCGCCACGCAGCGCGAGCTCGAGCGCGGCGTGGAGCTCGGGCAGTGTCGTCTCGGTGAGGAACCCCAGGCTGCCGAAGTTCACCGCCAGCACCGGCACGTCAACGGCGGCGCGCGCAATCCAGCCCGCGGTGGCGAGGAGCGTCCCGTCGCCACCGAGCACCACGATGAGATCGGCGATCCCCGGGAGCTCGTCGGCCGCCACGGTCGTGCGATCCGTGTTCGTCAGGACGGCGGCTGACGTGGGATTGAAGACGGGAACCACATCGTGCGCGTCCAGCCAGCCGGCCAGGTCCTCCACGACGTCCCCGATTCGGGCGAGCCCTGGCTTGACGACGATCCCCACTCGCGAGATGGGCGCTTTCATGTTCGGAGCTGACAGTTTACGGTGCAACGTCCTTCGTGTTACGGAACAGACGCAGGAAAGGCGGGGCTTCAGCCCAGCCAGCCGGCCAGCTGCGTCGGCAGGCGCGTCGGAGTTCGCCCCTTCTCAGGCTCGTTTCAGGTGCAGCAGAAATTCCTTGTTGCCCTCGACACCCGTGATCGGCGACGGTGTCAGGCCGGCGACGACGAACCCGAGACGGCGCGCTTCGTCGACGACCGCGCCGACCACGCGGGTGTGGACGTCGGCATCGCGCACGATGCCGCCCGGGCCCACCTCGTCGCGTCCGGCTTCGAACTGGGGCTTGATCAACGCGACGAGGTCGCCACCCGGCTCGAGCAGGCCGACCAGCGCCGGGAGGATCAGCCGGAGCGAGATGAACGCGACGTCGACCGTGATCGTACCGAAGCGGCGCGGACCTTCCCCGAAGCGATCCGGCGTCAGGCTGCGCGCGTTGACACCGTCCATCACGCGGACGCGAGGATGGCTCCGCAGGCGCCAGTCGAGCTGATTGTGGCCGACGTCGAGCGCGGTCACCGAGGACGCGCCCCGGCGAAGCAGCAGGTCGGTGAATCCGCCCGTCGACGCGCCCACGTCGAGCGCCACGCGTGCCTCGACGTCGAGGCCGAAGGCATCGAGCGCGTGTTCGAGCTTGAGGGCGCCGCGGCCGACGTAAGGATGATCGGGCACGTCGAGCGTGACGTCCGTGTGTTCGTCCACGAGCGTGCTCGCTTTGTTCGCCCGCTGTCCCGCGACGCGCACCTGCCCGGCGAGGATGAGGGCCTGCGCGCGCTCGCGCGATGGCGCGAGGCCACGCGCGACGAGAAACGTGTCCAGCCGTGTGCGCTTCGTCACGACGAACGCCGCAGCACCCAGTCCGCCAGGTCTGCGAGCCGGCCCGTGACACGTGCGGCGTCGAGCGCCTCCTTCGCACGGTCCACCGCCTCGCGGGCGAGGCGCTTCGATTCGTCGAGACCGACCAGCGCCGGGTAGGTGGGCTTGCCGGCGGCGGCATCCTTGCCGGCCGTCTTCCCGAGCTCTTCAGACGATGCCTCGACGTCGAGCACATCGTCGACGATCTGGAAGGCGAGGCCGATTTCTCGCCCGAACACGTCGATCGCGTCCCGGACGGCGGGCGGCGCCCCGCCCATCGTCGCGCCGGCCAGCGCCGACGCGCGGATGAGCGCGCCCGTCTTGCGCGCGTGCATGTCCTGCAGCGCGGGCAGGTCGAAGGCGGTGCGCGACGCCGCACGCGCCCCGTGCGGGCGGGCGGCGTCGAGATCGACGGCCTGTCCGCCAACCATGCCGACGACGCCCGCAGCCTGGGCGATCAGCGCGATCGTGGCCAGCTTTCTCGACGCCAGACCCTCGTCCGAGCCGCCGGGCTCGCGGGAGAGGAGCGCGAATGCCTCGGTCAGCAGGCCGTCGCCGGCGAGGATGGCCATGCCCTCGCCGAAGCGCACGTGCGACGTCGGCCGGCCGCGGCGCATGGAGTCGTCGTCCATGGCCGGCAGATCGTCGTGGACGAGCGAATAGGTGTGGATGAACTCGATCGCGCACGCGGCCGGCATCGCCAGGCGATGCGCGTCGGCCTCGCGCGCGCAGACGGCTTCCGCCGCCGCCAGCGCGAGGAGCGGCCGCAGGCGCTTGCCACCGGCGAGGAGGCTGTACCTGACGGCCTCGTCGACGATGGCCGGCACGCCCGGCACGCCATCCAGCGCGCGCGCGAGCGCCGCCTCGACGAGGGCACGCCGCCGGTCGATCCACGCGGACAGCGAAAGTGCGGAAGACATCAACGACGTAGGAAGGAGAAAGGAGAAGGGAGAAAGGAGACAGTAGGAAAGAGGAAGGTAGAAATCAGACGCGCGTCGTCCCTCGAGTGGCTTCACTTCCTCCTTTCTACCTTCTCCTTCCTACTTTCTCCTTCCTTCTTCCTGCTTCGACTCGGGATCTTGCGACAGCACCGCCGGCGCCGGACGAATCTCGCCCCGCTCGGTCAGGATCTCGATGCGTTGCTCGGCGTCCTCGAGCTTGGAGTGGCAGAAGCGGGAGAGCTGGACGCCGCGCTCGAACAGCCCGAGCGACTCCTCGAGCGGCAGGTCGCCCTGTTCGAGCCGCGTCACGATCGACTCCAGCTCGGTCAGCGCGGATTCGAAATCCTGGATGGTGTCGGACATCGTGGGCTTCGGGCTACAGGCTACAGGCTACGGGCCCGGAGGAAAAGAGCTGCCGAGCCTAGCGGTCGGGTTCGACGTGCGTTTGCGTAACCCGGCAGTCGAGCGCACCGCGCTCGAGGCGAACGTGCACATCGTCGCCCGGGCTCACCTTCGCCGCGTCACGGAGAATGGTCTTGCCGTCGCCGGCGAAGGCCACTGCGTAGCCGCGCGCGAGCACCGTCAGTGGACTGAGGTTCTCGAGACGTCCGGCGAGCGAGCCCAGGCGGACTTCACGGCGATGCGTGGACGTACGAATGCTGCGGCTCATGCGCGCGCCGGCCGCAGTGAGCCGAGCCCGCAGACTCGCGAGACGACGACGCTGATCGGCCGCTTCGAGACGGCGATCGAGCTCGCCGAGGTCGCGCTCCGCGCCGTCGAGCGTGGCCTGCATCGCGCGGCGAAGGGCATGACCGAGCTCGGCGGCATGGCGCTCGCGATTCGCGACCCTCGTCCGGATCGTGAGCAGGCCGCGGCGTGTGGCGAGGGCGTGCACTCGGGTGCGGTCCTGTCCGAGCCGGTGGCGCAGGCACGCAACGAGGCGCTGCGCCTGGTGCACGACCTGCCGGCGCAATTCGTCCTTCCGGGCGACGACGATCTCGGCGGCGTTCGAGGGCGTCGCGGCACGGACGTCGGCGACGAAGTCCGCGATCGTGAAATCCGTCTCGTGGCCGACGGCCGAGATCAATCGGCAGCGGGCACGCCGCAATGGCGCGCGCGACGATCTCCTCGTTGAAAGCCCAGAGATCTTCGATCGAGCCGCCGCCGCGGCCGACGATCAGCACGTCGACCGTCCGAAGCGCACGAGGCGCCGGATGGCCCGCGCGATCTCCGCCGCCGCCCCGTCTCCCTGGACCTTGCAGGGACAGATGACCAGCTGCAGGCCGGCATGCCTGCGCGTCACGACCTTGATGATGTCGCGGATGGCCGCGCCGTCGAGCGAGGTGACGATGCCGATGCGGCGCGGCAGCAGCGGCAGCGGACGTTTGCGCGCGGGCGCGAAAAGCCCTTCGGCCTCGAGCCGGCGCTTGAGTTGCTCGAAGGCCAGCTGGCAGCGCGCCGAGACCCTTCGGCTCGAGATGCTCGCAGACGATCTGACACTCGCCGCGCGGCTCGTACACGGTCACGCGCCCGCGCGCGACCACGTGCTGGCCGTCTTCGGGCTTGAAGCGGAGATAGCGCAGGCCGACCGGAAGATCACCGCCTTGAGCTGTGCGCGATCGTCCTTCAGCGTGAAGTACACGTGTCCGGTCGCTACCAGCGCTTGCAGTTGGAGATCTCGCCCTCGACCCAGACTTCGAAGAACGCCTGTTCCAGACGTTCGCGGATAGCGGCCGCGAGTTCGGTGACGGTCAGGACCTCGCGATGCGGCTGCGCGGGCGCCGCCTCTGGCGCCGCGGGCGCGTCGGGCCGGGGCTCGTGCGGCTCGTCCTCGAAGGGCAGATCGAACAGCGAGGTCATCGACGCCCTCAGGCCATCTGCTCCAGCTCGGTCTTCGACAGGCGCAGCCGCGTGATCGCGGTCGCGCGGCCGGTCGACGCGTCGGCCTCGATCACGACACGCGTGGAGACGCGGCATGCCCTTCGCGGATTCGAAGCGCGCCGGCAGCCCGGTGAGGAAGCGGTCGATGACCGGATCGCGCTCGACACCGATGATGCCGTCGTGCGGACCGGTCATGCCGACGTCGGTGATGTAGGCGGTTCCCTGCGGCAGCAGCTGCTCGTCGGCGGTCTGCACGTGCGTGTGGGTGCCGACCACCGCCGTGGCGGCGCCGTCGAGGTGCCAGCCCATGGCGATCTTCTCGCGACGTGGCTTCGGCGTGGAAGTCCACGAAGACGACGGGCGTGCGCGCGCGCAGCCGCTCGACCTCGCGGCGCCCGATGGTGAATGGATCGTCGATGCGCAGCATGAACACGCGGCCCATCAGGTTGAGCACCGCGACCTCCACGCCGCTGCGCGTGCGGCGCGAAGGTGACTGCCGGCCGCCGGGGACGCCGGCGGGATAATTGGCCGGGCGAACGAGCCGCGGCTCGAGCGCGATGTAGTCGAGCGCCTCCTTCTTGTCCCAGACGTGATTGCCGGACGTCATCACGTCGACGCCCGCCTCGAGGATCTCCTCGGCGGTCTCCCGCGTGACCCCGAATCCGCCGGCGCTGTTCTCGGCGTTGGCGATGACGAGGTCGATCGTTGTACCTGGCGACCAGGCGTGGAATGGCCGCGCGCACGAGGTCGCGGCCCGACCTTGCCGAACGATGTCGCCGATGAAGAGCAGGTGATCACGCGTGCGCTCGATCGGCACGCGGATGGCGCCGTCCGCGCCGCTCGGCCATGCGCGGCACGACGATGCGCAGCTCGCCGTCCCGCAGACGCGGCGCGAATGGCGCCGGCATCGAACGGGATTCGCAGCGGGATCGCGCGGGCGAAGCGGCCGGCGGACCGCTCGGCGACATGGAACGCCGCGCCTGACCGCAGAGCGCGGCCTTGCTCCCTTCGATGGTCAGCGTGCTCCGCCGGACCGTAATCGACGGGAGCTCGGCCGGCACCCCCGCGACATCGATGCGAATCTCGATGGTCTCAGCATGTTCCAGGATGTCGAGCGGCGGCGACCACTGTCCGGGCTGGTTGCCCGTCTCCATGACTCGTCCGGGCCACTCGACGAGCCACTCCGGGTCCGAACGGTCGGCACGCATGGCGGCATGATGCGGGATTGCGCGCCCTGGCGCAAGCCGGGCCGGAAACTCGACCATTCCGGGTATATTGATAATATAAGACGCATATTTAATGCTTGACATACACGCAATCATGGCGTATCCTCTCTTGTCGCCCAGCGAGACGGGCGACGCCTCGAGTTCAGAACCGGAAGCCCATCCGGCAAACCGAAACGGGCACCCCGCCTCTCCGCAGAGGCGGCGGTCAGGAGTGCAAACAGATGGCAAAGCGAGTCATTGGCATCGACCTCGGCACGACCAACTCGGTCGTGGCCGTGATGGAGGGCGGCGAGCCGGCCGTCATCGTCAATCAGGAGGGCAGCCGGATTACTCCGTCGGTCGTCGCCTTCGGAAGGACGGCGAGCGGCTCGTCGGCCAGGTCGCCAAGCGGCAGGCCGTGACCAACCCCGAGAACACGGTCTTCTCCGTGAAGCGGTTCATGGGGCGCAGCTTCGATGAGGTGGCGACGAGGCGGGCCGCGTGCCGTACCACGTCGTCGGCGCGGCCAACGGCGACGCCGGCGTCGAGACGCGCGGGCACGCGTACTCGCCGCCGGAAATCTCCGCGATGGTGCTCCGCAAGCTGAAGGAGGCGGCGGAGGCGTATCTCGGCCAGCCGGTGACCGATGCGGTCATCACCGTGCCGGCCTACTTCAACGACGCGCAGCGGCAGGCCACCAAGGACGCCGGCCGGATCGCCGGCCTGAACGTCCTGCGCATCATCAACGAGCCCACCGCCGCCGCGCTCGCCTACGGGCTCGACAAGAAGAAGGACGAGACCATCGCCGTCTACGACCTCGGCGGCGGCACGTTCGACATCTCGATCCTCGAGGTCGGCGAGGGCGTGGTCGAAGTGAAGGCGACCAACGGCGACACGCACCTCGGCGGCGACGACTTCGACGAGCGCGATCATCGACTGGATGGTCGCAGGAGTTCCGCAAGAGCGGACGGCATCGATCTGAGCGAAGGACCGCATGGCGCTCCAGCGGCTGCGGGAAGGCGCGGAGAAGGCCAAGATCGAGCTGCTCCTCCGTCGTGGAGACCGACATCAATCTGCCGTTCGTCACCGCGGACGCGAGCGGCCCGAAGCATCTGTCGCTGAAGCTCACGCGGGCGAAGTTCGAGCAGATCGTCGACGACCTGCGTGCAGCGGACGCTCGGCCCGGTGAAGCAGGCGCTCGCCGACGCGAAGCTGATCGCCGGCGGACATCGACGAGGTCGTGCTCGTCGGCGGCTCGACGCGCATGCCGCGCGTGCAGCAGCCGGTGAGCGAGCACTTCGGCAAGGAGCCGCACAAGGGCGTCAACCCCGACGAGGTGGTGGCGATCGGCGCCGCCGTCCAGGCGGGCGTGCTCGCCGGTGACGTGAAGGACGTGCTGCTGCTCGACGTGACGCCGCTGTCGCTCGGCATCGAGACGCTGGGCGGCGTGATCCACCGCGCTGATCCCGCGGAACACGACGATTCCGACGCGGAAGAGCGAGATCTTCTCGACGGCCGCGGACGGCCAGACGAGCGTGGAAGTGCACGTGCTGCAGGGCGAGCGCCCGATGGCGCGCGACAACCGGACGCTCGGCCGGTTCCAGCTCGCGGGCCTGCCGCCGGCGCCGCGCGGCGTGCCGCAGATCGAGGTCACGTTCGACATCGACGCCAACGGCATCGTCAACGTGACGGCGAAGGATAAGGCCACCGGCAAGGAGCAGGCGATGACCATCACGGCGTCGAGCGGCCTCAGCAAGGAGGAGGTCGATCGGCTCGTGAAGGACGCCGAGGCCCACGCGCCGAGGACGAGGCGCGCGGCGCGAGTCGTGACGACGCGCGCAACGAAGCCGACGCGCTGATCTACAGCGTGGAGAAGACGGTGCGGAGCAGGGCGGCTCGCTCGATCGCGGGCAGCTTGCCACGGTCGAGGGCGCGATCGGCGACGTGCATCGGCGCTGTCGAAGGACGAGACCGCGGCGCTCAAGCCCGCGGTCGAGCGCCTGCAGCGCGTGGCGCAGGGTCTCGCCGAGAAGCTGCACGCAAGGCGCAGGCGGCGCCAGGGCACGTCGACGGCGCCGATGGGACGTCGTCGACGGCGAGGTCGTGGAGAACGACAAGTAGACCGGTAGGGGCACGGCAGTGCCGTGCCCTGCGCTGACAAGAACGTCGAGGTAAGCAGGCACGGCGATGCCGATGCCTGACAGGAACCCGTCGCGTAAGGGCACGGCAGCCTGGCCGTGCCACCTACCTGAAGGAGACGAAGGAGCAATGCGCATGTCCATTACGCGTTTCGATCCGTTCCGCGATCTGGCGCACATGCAGGACCGCATCAACCGCATCTTCGGCGACGCGTATCGCGGCGCAGCGACGAGGATGCGTGCTGAACCGCGGCGACTGGCTGCCGCCGGTCGACATCTTCGAGAACGACAAGCACGAGATCGTGCTGACGGCCGAGCTCCCGGGCATGAGCCGCGAAGATCTCGACATCCGCGTCGAGAACAACACGCTGACCATCCGCGGCGAGCGGAAGCGCGAGCAGGAGGCGAAGCAGGAGAGCTATCACCGCGTCGAGCGGTTCTACGGCGCCTTCAGCCGGTCGTTCTCGCTGCCGTCCACCGTCAACACCGAGAAGGTGAAGGCCGACTTCAAGGACGGCGTGCTGACCGTCACGCTGCCGACTCGCGAGGAAGCGAAGCCGCGGCAGATTCAGGTTCAGGTGAACTGACGACTCCGGACTGACGACACGCATGGCGAGACGGGGTTCGTCGATGGGAACGGGGCGCGCTCGCCGGGCGCGCCCTTTTGCTGGTACGCCGGCGGTCGCCGAGTGGATGGTGCCGATCGGAAGGGGCGCTTGCGTCCGACCGCGGCGTGAGGCACGATCAGGGGTTGCCCGTGGCTCTCGGAGCCACGGATCACCGCGGCGCTCGTCATTGAGGGTTCGTCGTTCGTCAGTCGGAACCCGTCAATTTCCGTTTGACCACCGTCTTCGAGGAGGTTTCCATGAACGTCCGTCCGCTTCGTGATCGCATTCTCGTCGAGCGCTTCGAAGAACAGGAACAGCGCGTCGGCGGCATCATCATTCCCGATACCGCCAAGGAGAAGCCGCAGCAGGGCCAGGTCGTCGCCGTCGGCAGCGGCCGCGTCAACGACAAGGGCGACGTGTTCCCGCTCGACGTCAAGGTCGGCGACACCGTGCTCTTCGGCAAGTACTCGGGCACGGAGATCAAGATCGACGGCAAGGACTATCTGATTCTCCGCGAAGAGGAAGTGCTCGGCGTCGTCGAAGGCGTGGCCGAGCCCGCGCTGGCGTAGACGGGGCGGCTCGCACCCGCGTCTCGAGAGGCATCACGAGGGAGCCACATGGCAGCAAAGCAAATCGTGTATCACGAGAGCGCGCGCGCACGCGCTCCTTCGCGGCGTCAACCAGCTCGCCGACGCGGTCAAGGTCACGCTGGGCCCGAAAGGCCGCAACGTCGTCCTCGAGAAGAAGTTCGGATCGCCGACGATCACCAAGGACGGCGTCACCGTCGCCAAGGAGATCGACCTGAAGGATCCGCTCGAGAGCCTTGGCGCGCGCATGGTGCGCGAAGTCGCCAGCAAGACCTCGGACGTCGCCGGCGACGGCACGACGACCGCGACCGTGCTGGCGCAGGCGATCCTGCGCGAGGGCATGAAGAACGTCGCCGCCGGCGCCAACCCGATGGGCATCAAGCGCGGCATCGAGAAGGCCGTCGAGGCGATCATCGACCAGCTGAAGACGCTGGCCCGGCCGGTCACGCGGCGACGCGATCGCGCAGGTCGGCACGATCTCGGCGAACAACGATCCGACGATCGGCAAGATCATCGCCGAGGCGATGGAGAAGGTCGGCAAGGACGGCGTCATCACCGTCGAAGAAGCCAAGACGATGGAGACGTCGCTCGACGTGGTCGAGGGCATGCAGTTCGATCGCGGCTACCAGTCGCCGTACTTCGTCACCGATCCCGAGCGCATGGAGGTCGTGCTCGAAGACGCGGTCGATCCTGATCCACGAGAAGAAGATCTCCAACCTCAAGGACCTGCTGCCGGTCCTCGAAAAGGTCGCGCAGAGCGGCCAGCCGCTGCTGATCATCGCCGAGGACGTCGAAGGCGAAGCGCTCGCCACGCTGGTCGTCAACAAGCTGCGCGGCACGCTGAAGGTCGCCGCGGTCAAGGCGCCGGGCTTCGGCGATCGCCGCAAGGCGATGCTCGAGGACATCGCGATGCTGACCGGCGGACGCGCGATCACCGAAGACCTCGGCATCAAGCTCGAGAACATGCACGCTCGAGGATCTCGGCCGCGCCAAGCGCATCGTCATCGACAAGGACAACACGACGATCATCGAAGGCGGCGGCATCGAAGAGCGCCATCGAGGGCCGCGTCAAGCAGCTCCGCGCGCAGGTCGAGGAGACGACCTCGGACTACGACCGCGAGAAGCTGCAGGAGCGGCTCGCGAAGCTCGTGGGCGGCGTCGCGGTCATCAAGGTCGGCGCGGCGACCGAGACCGAGATGAAGGAAAAGAAGGCGCGCGTCGAGGACGCGATGCACGCGACCAAGGCGGCCGTCGAAGAAGGCATCGTCCCCGGCGGCGGCGTGGCGCTGATTCGCGCGTCGAAGGCGGCCGACGCGCTCGCTCAAGGACAAGGCGCTCACCGAGGACGAGCGGCTCGGCATCGAGATCATCCGGCGGGCGTCCGAGGAGCCGCTGCGCTGGATCGCGCAGAACGCCGGCCTCGAAGGCTCGATTGTCGTCGAAAAGGTGAAGGCCGCGAAGGACGCCGACCTCGGCTTCAACGCCGCGACCGAGACGTACGAGAACCTGGTGAAGGCCGGCGTGATCGATCCGGTCAAGGTCGTGCGCACGGCGCTGTCAGAACGCCTCATCCATCGCGTCGCTGCTGCTCACCACCGAAGCGCTGGTCTCCGAATTCCCGAGAAGGCGAAGCCCGAAGCCGGTCACTCGCACGGGCCGGGCATGGACGACTACTGACAGGCGAGGGCGGGGCTAAAGCCCCGTCCTTTTTTACCCGAAACGACTGACTGGTGGTTGGGCTGACTCCCGCGAGTCGTCATTTGCCGGTCGTCCGTCGTAGATCGATTCGGATACCCCCACCATGATGGATCCGCATACCGACATTCCGCAGTCCGAGGGTCACAGCACCGAGCCGCGTGAGCCGGTGGCCCCTATCGAAAGCCGCTTCATGTTCGTCGACGTCGCCGCGCTGAGGGCCAAACAGCTGCGCCGGGGGGCGCTGGCGCGACTCGATACTGGGCGCGACGGGCATCACAAGCTCGAGCGGGTCGCGATGGAGGAGGTGCGGCGCGGCCTCGTCGACTACCTCGTTCCCGAGCGGAAAGCGCCCGAGGCTCCCGCAGCCTGATCCGGCAACTGCCCGTCCGGAACCGGCGGAGGCTCCACCTCGTCCGATACGAGTAATCGCCTCTGGCCCCGCCATGGGTCGTGCGACGGGCACGTATGCTGGCCTCCCTGATCGTCCTGGCGTTCGTCGGGCTCATCGTCCTCAGCGGCTTGTTCGCCATTGCGCTCATGGTCAAGCTCCTCGTAAGCCTCGTGCTGATACCCCTGCGCCTGCTGGGGTGGCTGATTCTCCTTCCGCTGCTCGTGCTCAAGGGCCTCTTGGCCGCCATCGCGAGCGTCGTCGTCATTCCCGTGCTCGGGATTGTGGCGATCGTCACATTCGTGGCGGTGGCGGCGGTCGTCCTTGCACCACTCCTGCCGGTGGCCGCCGTCGTCTTCCTCGTCTGGCTGCTCGC
This sequence comes from Vicinamibacterales bacterium, assembly GCA_963840865.1. GTDB lineage: Bacteria > Acidobacteriota > Vicinamibacteria > Vicinamibacterales > Vicinamibacteraceae > CAWJAP01. The sequence goes on along the minus strand of CAWJAP010000005.1, from coordinate 88,952 downwards.
GCGTGCCGGCTCGCGTCCTGCGGCCGTGTAGCTGCGCTCTCGAGCAGCCGCCATCGCGTCTGCGGCTGCCACTCGACCCGACAGCGCACGTCGCTTGCGCGGCTTTCGCGACGAGCCTTGAGTAAGGCCGCGCTTTCCGGCACAATCCGCTGATCCCCACCAGTGCGTGCGCGACCCCGAAGGTCGCGCCGGAGACCCGCACATGACCAAGACCATTGCGCGACGTGATCTGCTGAAGAGTGCGGCGGCGGCCGCCGGAGTGACCATCGTTCCCCGCCACGTGCTGGGCGGCACGGGGTTCCAGGCGCCCAGCGACACGCTGAACATCGCCGGCGTGGGCGTCGGCGGCATGGGACGCAGCAATCTGACCAATCTCGCGTCGCAGAACATCGTCGCGCTGTGCGACGTGGATTGGGGCTATGCGGGCCGCGGTTTCGATCGGCTGGACCAGCAAGTGGCCGAAGCGCAGAAGCGCATGTCACAGGCTCCGCCGGTTGGGGCGACCGAGGCGCGGCGCCGCGGCATGGAGCGCCAGGTCGAGGGCCTGCGGCTGCTCGCCGAAAAAGCCCCGAAGGCAACGCGGTACCAGGACTACCGCGAGATGCTCGAGAAGCAGAAGGACATCGACGCGGTGATGATCGCCACCCCCGATCACACGCACGCGGTGATTGCGCTCGCGGCGATGGCGCTCGGCAAGCACGTGTACGTGCAGAAGCCGCTGTGCTGGTCGGTCGAGGAAGCCCGCGCGCTCGCGCGCAAGGCGGCCGCTTCACCGAAGATCGTGACGCAGATGGGCAACCAGGGCCACTCGCTCGACGATGCCCGGAAGGCGGTCGAGTACGTGTGGGCGGGCGCCATCGGCGACGTCAAGGAGGTGCACGTCTGGACCAATCGGCCGCTGGCGTTCTGGCCGCAGGGCATTCCGCGCCCCGAGCCGCTCAAGAGCAAGCCCGACGAGCTCGAATGGGACATGAAGGGGGTCATGGAGCGGCTGGCGGCGAGCATGACCGGGAGCTACCCGGTCCCCGAGAAGCTCGCGTGGGATCTCTTCCTCGGGCCGGCGCCGCACGTGCCGTATCACCCCGTCTACCATCCGTTCAACTGGCGCGGGTGGGTGGACTGGGGCCAGGGCGCGCTGGGCGACATGGGCGCGCATCTGGTCGATCACCCGTTCTGGGCGCTCGATCTCGGCTTGCCCAGCACCGTCGAGACCGTGTCCACGCCGTTCAACAAGGCGTCGTACCCGATGGCGACGACGACCTTCTACGAGTTCCCGGCGCGCGGCGAGAAGCCGCCGGTGAGGCTCACGTGGTACGACGGCGGGCTGCTCCCGCCCAAGCCGGACGAGTTGGGCGACGAAAAGGTGAATCCGGGCGGCGGCGTCCTGTTTGTGGGCAGCAAGGGCAAGTTGATGCACGACACCTACGGATCGAATCCGCGTCTGTTGCCCAAGTCGCTGCACGACAGCTTCGGCACCCCGCCACAGAAACTGCCGCGGATCGCGACCAGCCACGAGATGAACTGGGTCGATGCCGCGAAAGGCAAGACGCAAGCCTCCTGCCCGTTCGATTACGCGGCGAAGCTGACCGAGGTGATGCTGCTCGGCATCGTGGCCCTGCGCGCGGGCACGAAGATCCACTACGACGGCGCGGCGATGAAGGTCACCAACAATGCGGCTGCCAACGACCTCCTGCGGCGCGAGTACCGGCAGGGCTGGGCGCTGTCGGAGTAAGGTAGAGGGCGGGAGCCGCCCCGGGCCGTTCGAACGCTCTCGTCCTTCATGCTGCCGTGCGGAACAAGGCTGAGTTTCTCGACGAGCTCGCAAAGGCGATTTCCGACGGCGAGGCGGTGGACTGGGCGGCAGCCGAGTCGAACGCGTCGCCCGAGTCGCGCCGTCTGCTCCACGAGCTGCGCGTGGTTGCGGAGATTGCCGGTCTCCACCGCACGCATCCGCCTCCGGAGCTCGATCGCACCATCGATCTGCCTCCGAGCCGTGTCTGGGCGCACCTGACCCTGCGCGAAGTCATCGGCCGCGGACCCTACGGAACGGTGTACCGGGCCTGGGATCCGCAGCTCGATCGCGAAGTCGCGCTCAAGCTGATCTCCGAGACCGAGCAGCGCGCGCACGCGGCCGTCGTCGCCGCCGAAGGACGGCTGCTCGCGCGCGTCCGGCACCGCGGTGTCGTGACGGTGTTCGGCGCGGCGCGCGCCGACGGCTACGCCGGGCTCTGGATGGAGCTCATCGAAGGCCGGACGCTCGAAGAGATCCTGCAGCAGCAAGGCCGGTTCTCCGCGCGCGAGGCGGCGCTCATCGGCGTGGACGTCTGTGAAGCGCTGGCCGCCGTGCACTCGGCCGGCCTGCTGCATCGCGACGTCAAGGCGCAGAACGTGATGCGCGATCGGAGCGGCCGCATCCTGCTGATGGACTTCGGCACCGGACGCGAGCGCGATCTGCCGGGCGAGACCGCCGTTGCGGATCTCGCCGGCACGCCTCTGTACATGGCGCCGGAGGTGTTGCGCGGCGATCGTGCCTCGGCTCACAGCGACGTCTACAGCACCGGCGTGCTGCTCTACCACCTCGCGACCGGGAGCTTCCCGGTCGTGGCCCGCTCGCTGGCGGAGGTGCGCCAAGGGCACGCACAAGGGCGCGTCCGCCGGCTCCGCGACGAGCGCTCGGATCTGCCTGGCGCGTTCGTGCAAATCGTCGAGCGGGCGGTCTCGCCAGATCCGTCGAAGCGCTTCGAGAGCGCGGGCGCGCTCGAGATGGCGCTCACGGGTCTGCTCGCGAGCACGGTCGACATGCCCGGAGCGCCGCTCGTGGCGAGCGGGTGGCGCGCCCCACTGTTGCAGGGGGGGCTGGCGCTCGCGGCGCTGGCCGCCGGCCTCGGTCGGCGGCTGGCTCGTCGCGTCGAAATGGTCGCCCACGCCGCCCGCGCCCACTCAGATGGTGCGGTTCATCGTGCATCCGCCTGGGGCCACCGAGTTCGAGAGCTTCTCGCTGTCGCCGAGCGGCCATCACGTCGCGTTCACGGCGGCAGGACAGCTCTGGGTCAAAGGGCTCGACAGCCTCGAGGCCACGCGCATCAACGACACGCAGGGCGCGCACGATCCGTTCTGGTCGCCCGACAGCCGGTCGATCGCGTACTTCAAGTCGAACTCCCTCTGGGTCGTCGGCATCGCCGGCGGCGAGTCGCGCGTCGTCTGCCCGGCCTGGAACGCGATGGGTGGCTCGTGGTCGTCGGCTGGCGTCATCCTTTTCGCCGCCGACTTCGGGCAGGCGATTTACCGCGTTCCCGCGAGCGGCGGCGATCGTTCGCCCGTCCGCGTCCAGGGCAAGCACGGCTACGACCTGCGCTGGCCGTCATTCGTCGCCGGGACCGACGCGTTCCTCTACTCGGCGAGACCCACCGAACGCGGCGCCCGCACGCTCTACGTCGGGAGGCTCTCGGTCGACGACGATCGAGCTCTCCTCGAGACCGACGCCAACGCCGAGGTGGCGTCCGGACGTCTGCTCTTCGTCCGACAGGGCCAGCTGTTCACGCAGTCGTTCAACGTTCGATCGCTCGGCCTCGAAGGCGCGGTCGCGCCGGTCGCGGGACGCCTGCTCTCGAACCTGTACCGGCGCATCGACTACGCCAACTTCTCGGCCGCTGCCTCGCCGGGCGTGCCGATGCTGGCCTATCTCGGAACGCGTCAGGTCGATCGCGAACTGCGACTGGTCGGACGTGATGGCAGCGATCAGCTCCTCATCGGTCCCGGCGAGTATCGCGACCTTGCGGTCTCGCCCGACGGCACGCAACTCGCCTTCGAGCAGCTCGACGAGGTCAGCGGGACGCGCGACATCTGGACGATGGACCTCACGCGCCGGCAGCCGGTGCGCGTGACGTCGGATTCGCACGACGACCTGGCGCCGGTCTGGTCGTCCGACGGCAAGGCGCTGTACTACGCATCGAACCGTGGAGGCGAGCCCGGCATCTATCGTCGTCCGGCCGACGACTCCGGCGATGAGGAAAGGCTGATGCGCGACCTCGGGCACGCCGTCCCGTACGACGTCTCGCCTGACGGCGGACGGCTCGTCTTCATCCGGGCGCATCAGCGCCGCGACCTGGACCTTTGGTTGATGCGCCTGATACCGCCCTACGCCGAGACGGCGTATCGCACGTCACCGTGGCGGGAGAGCGAGCCGCGATTCTCGCCGGACGGCAGGTGGCTGGCGTACTCGACGACGGACACGGGCGATCGCCACGTCTACATCGAGCGCGTGGACCAGCCCGGTCCGCGCTGGCAGATCTCGGTCAAGAACGGGCGCGAGCCGTTCTGGCGGCACGACATGGCCGAGAATCTACTATCACGGTCCCGACCGGATGCTGATGGCCGTCGACGTCAATCTGACCCACGGCACGCCGGTCATCGGTGCTCCCAGGCCGGTCGTCCAACTCCGGTTCCGGGGATGGGACGTGCGCTACCACTACGTCGCGCTGCCCGACGGCAAGCACTTCATCATGAACGTCCCCATCGAAGGGTCGGTCCCGCCACCAATGGCGTTCGTCCTCAATTGGTAGAGCGACCAGCAGTCGACGGAGGAAACGGAGGGAACGGAGGGAACGGAGAAAACGGTCTAACTCAGAGGAGCGGAGCAACGGAGAACCATTTTCTTGGCTCTTCTCCGTTCCTCCGTTCCTCTGAGTTAAACCGTCTTCTCCGTTCCCTCCGTTCCCTCCGTTCCTGTCCGCAGCGACCCAGCGTCGGGCGCGCGTCGATGCCAGTCCGTCGCCTGCTCGTAGGCGTGCGCGACGCGGAGAATGCCTTCCTCGTCGAACGCGCGTCCGATGATCTGGAGACCGACCGGGGTCCGGCGGCGATCATGCCGCAGGGCACGCTCACCGCGGGCAGACCGGCGAGGTTCGCGCTCACCGTGAACACATCGGCCAGATACATCTGCAGCGGATCGTCAATCTTTTCACCCAGTTTGAAGGCTGGGGTCGGACAGGTCGGTATCGCAACGACGTCGACCTGGCCGAAGGCGCGCTCGAAGTCGCGCGCGATGAGCGTCCGCACCTGCTGCGCCTTGAGGTAGTAGGCGTCGTAGTAGCCGGCGCTCAGCGCATACGTGCCGAGCATGATCCGGCGCTTGACCTCGGGGCCGAAGCCTTCGTCGCGGGTCCGATCGTACATGGCGGCGAGATCGTCGTGCGGTCCGAGCTTCGCCCGCTGCGTGTAGCGCACGCCGTCGTAGCGCGCGAGGTTCGAGCTGGCCTCGGCCATCGCGACGAGGTAGTAGACGGGGATGGCGTATCGCGCGTGCGGCAAATCGACGTCGACGAGGGTCGCCCCCCGACGAGTGAGCTCCTGGAGCGCGGCATCGAAGGAGGAACGGACCTCCGTGTCGACGCCTTGTTCGAGGACCGCTCGCGGCACGCCGATGCGGACCGGGCTCGCGGGACCGGAAAGCGATTCGTAACTCGGGAACGGGAACGTCGGCCGAGGTCGCATCGGCCGGGTCGGGCCCGGCGATCACCTGGAGCACGCGCGCGGCGTCGTCCACCGTGCGGGCGAGCGGCCCAATCTGATCGAGTGACGATCCGAACGCCAGCAGCCCGTACGCGCGACACCCGCCCGTACGTGGGCTTGAGCCCGACGATGCCGCACAGCGACGCCGGCTGACGAATCGATCCGCCGGTGTCGGAGCCGAGCGCCACGGGCACCATGCGCGCGGCGACGGCGGCAGCCGACCCGCCGCTCGACCCGCCGGGCGTTCGTTCCTCGTCCCACGGGTTGCGGGTGGCGCCGAAGGCCGAGTTCTCGGTCGACGAGCCCATGGCGAACTCGTCGCAGTTCGTCTTGCCGACGATGACCGCGCCGGCAGCTTCGAGGCGTGCCGTGACGGTCGCATCGTAGGGCGGCACGAACGTTTCGAGGATGCGCGAGCAGGCCGTCGTCGTGATGCCGCGCGTGCTGATGTTGTCCTTGAGCGCGATCGGCACGCCGTACAGCGGCAGGTGGCCAAGCTCGCCGCGCCGGCGATCGAGCTCCGCCGCGCGCGCCCGTGCGCGATCCGCGGTCACGAGCTGGAAGGCGTGGAGGCGGCCGTCGATCGCGGCGATGCGGCTCACCGCGCTCTCGACGATCTCGGCAACCGACAGGCGTCCGGATGCCGCCGCGTCACGGGTTTCGGCGGCCGACCACGAGGAAGTGCTCATCCGATCACCTTGGGCACTCGGAAGAGCCCGGCCTCGCGCCGGGCGTCGGGAGCATTGGCGAGCGCCTCGTCGCGCGACAACGAGGGCTTCACCACGTCGTCGCGCAGCACCGTCCGTTCGTGCTGCACGTGCGAAGTGGGCGGCACCCCGGTCGTGTCGACCGCGGCAATCTGCTCCATGTAAGTGAGAATCTCGGCGAGCTGGCGGCGGAACAGCTCGCGCTCGTCATCGGTCAGGGCGAGGCGCGCCAGCTCCGCGATGCGGGCGACGTCCTCGTGGGTCAGGGCCGACATGCCCGCGATCGTAGCCCATCTTCCCGCACCACCCGATTCACTGCCGGGCGCCGGCGGGCTGGACGACCTTCGACCTGGCGCGGCGGTCGAGCACCCGCTCGACCGGCACGAGAGCCGACAACACGAGCAGGACCGCGCCGGTACTCAGCGCGGCGAGGCGATAGTTGCCCGCCCCGACCGTGACGCCCACGGCGGCATTCACCCAGATCGTCGCCGCCGTCGTCAGGCCGATCACGTCCTCTCCGCGATCGCGGAAAATCACGCCCGCGCCGATGAAGCCGACGCCGGTCACGATCTGCGACGTGACCCGCGACGCTGTCCCCTGACCGGGCGGGCTGAGCTCGATCCCCATGATCGTGAAGAGCGCGGCGCCCATGGTGATGAGCATATTGGTCCGCAGGCCGGCGCTCTTCGCGCGCCATTCCCGCTCGATGCCAATCAACGCGCCCAGCGCGCCGGCGACGAACAGGCGATAGATGGCATCGTCGAGCGGGACCACGATTCCTCCTGCGATGCGTGCCGCGGCCGCGCTACGGCGTAGGCGCCGGCCAGGTCTTCAGGCGCGTGGCGTCGGCGGGAATCTCGACGTCGCGCAGCCAGTGGACGGTCTTGTCCGGCAGCGAGATGCGGACGTCGTAGCGGCCCGCCGCGACGACGACCAGCAGGTCGTCGCCGACCGGCCGTGCCCGCGCCACCTCGCGCGCTTCGTCGCCGGGGGCGAAGAGCGCGCCGCTCCAGCCGCGCGCCGCCGCGCCCGACTCGGGCGACAAGCGCAGCTGCAGCGCGCCGAAGTCTGGCCGGAAGTTCAACACCTGCAGATGCCGTCCGTACTCGTCGGGATAACGCTGGACGAGCAACTGCTCGATCCAGCGGATGCCGCCGATGCGGCCGCCCTCCTGCTCGCGAACCGCCTGCACGTCGTAGAAGCCTGGCGCCACGCGCGCTTCGAAGGCCTTGTCGGCGCCGATGGCGATGGGAATCGGCTTGGTCCGCTCTCCGCGTGGAAATAGTTGGAGCTTCGCTTCCGGCGTCACCTCGTCGGGTCCGTTGAACACGCGCAGCTGCAGCAGGACGGGCGCTGACGAGGAAGCGGCCGGTTGCGCGCCGGGCTGCAGACGACCGGCGTGGGACCGCCACAGCCGCTCGCCGAAAGCCGGTGCGGTCGATCCACTCAGGACGGACGTCCCGATGAGCGACGATCGGGGCGAGCCTCGACCACCTTCCGAGAACGTGGGCACGAGGCGTGTCGTAAGATCTCAACATGGACGTGTTCCTGATCCCGCTCGGCGCGGATCGACACGAATTGTACTGCGAGGCCTCCCACTCGGAAGCCGAGCCGGAAGAGGAGACGTCCGCCCGCCGCGGCCCGATTGCCCGCCTCAAGCAGCAGTTTTCGGAGGTCATCGCGGCCGCGGAGCGCGATCGACGGAGCCGTGCGTCAGGTGAAGAATTGTCCGCTCGGCCGGGGGGTGGAGCGTTTGAAGTGCCGGGCGCTTGCCTGGATCGCGGATGCCATTGCCGAGCAGCGCCTGTTGTGGCACCTCCGTCACCAGCAGACTGCCAGGCTCCACTATCCCCCCGACCTCGGCCCCGATCGCGCGCTGCGAACTCGCGCGCGGGTCGCTCACGCCGCGATCGCGACCGCCACTGGTTCTGGTTGCTCGTCGATTCCGTGCTGTTGATCCTGTCGCGTCGCCCTGGTCCTCGTGCCGGGGCCGAACTTCATCGGCTATTACTTCTCGTTCCGCGTAGTCGGCCACTTCCTGTCATGGCGCGGCGCCAAGCAGGGACTCGAACGGCGTGACCTGGGAGCTCGTCCCGAGCGAGCCGCTCGCCGAGCTCCGGCGGGCCATCAGCCTGGCCCCCGCGCAGCGTGAACGGCACGTTCACGACATTGCCGCGCGGCTCGAGCTGACGATCTCGCCGACCTTCGTCGAGCGCGTCGCCTGGCCGGGCGCGTGATATACATCAGGCCCGGATGACGCTCGCCGAGCTTGCCGAGGCCCTCGGGTGCCGCCTCGAGGGTGACGGCTCCATCGAGATTACGGGCGCGGCCGACCTGGCCACGGCGGGTCCCGGGCAGATCACGTTCTACGGCAATCGCCCGTTATCGCGCCGAGTTCGAATCGACGCGCGCATCGGCGGTGATCGTCGGCGACGATGCGCCGGCCGTCGAGCGGCGCCTCTCCTGCGGGCGCGCAGCGCCTACTACACCTTCGCGCGGGCGCTGGCGTTGCTGCATCCGCCGAAAGCGCCGCCCCGGGGTGCATCGCGCTCGCCGCGGTGGCCGACGATGCCGTGCTCGGCGAGGGCGTGTCGATCGGACCGTTCGTCGCCATCGGCCGTGGCGTCCGCATCGGCGCCCGCACGATCGTCCATGCCCACGTCGCCATCGGCGACGGACGTGTCAATCGGCGAGGACTGTCTCATTCATGCGCACGTGTCGCTTCGGGAAGCGCGTGCGGCTCGGCGACCGGGTGGTCGTCCAGAACGGCGCCGTCGTCGGGAGCGACGGCTTCGGCTTCACACCCGACCCCGAACGCCGCCATCACAAGATTCCGCAGGTCGGCACCGTCGTCGTCGAGGACGACGTCGAGATTGGCGCGAACACGACGATCGACCGCGCGGTGGTGGGCGAGACGCGTATCGGCGCGGGAACGAAGATCGACAATCTGGTCCAGGTCGGCGCACAACGTGCGGCTCGGACGAGCACGTCCTGCTGGCGGCCCAGGTGGGCATCTCCGGGCAGCGCGACGCTCGAGGATCGCGTCACGCTCGGCGGCCAGGTGGGCGTCGCCGGTCACATCACCATCGGCCAGGGCGCGATCGCCGCGGGGCAGTCCGGTGTCACCAACTCGGTCGAGCCCGGACGGTTTCGTGACAGGATATCCGGCCATCGACAACCGCCAATGGCGCAAAGCCGCGGTCGTGTTCGCGCACTTGCCCGAGCTGCGAGCGCTCGTGAAGCGACCTCGACGAACGTCTCGCCGGCATGTGAAGGCACGGCTGCGCGATGGCGGCGGCACCGGCGGGGACTAAAGGGTTTCCCCGGCCTTCCTTGAAGGCGGAGCACGTTCCTTGACGGAAAGGAGGGCGAGGCTTCAGCCCCGCCATCGAGGTGCCCTATGGATCGACGATCCTTCCTGGCCGGCACTCTCGCCCCGGCCCTGACGCTCGCCGCGCCTCGTCAGCCAGCCGATCGTCTCCGATTCCCGGTGCGCGACGGCCGTCGTGCCGGCGCCGGGCGCCGGTCACGTTCGCGCTGGGCTGCCAGAGCGGACCCACCGACGCAGCGCCGGCTGCAGTTCTTTGCCCGCCATGGCGTGTCGCACATCTGCGGCTACCCGCCGGGCGGCGACGAGATGCGCGGGCCCTACACCGTCGACGAGCTGTCGGCGCTCGCGCGATCTCGCGCAAGAAGCACGGCGTCAGCGTGGACATGATCGCGCTCCCGTTCCTGGCCTCGTCGCACGTGGATCGCACGAAGCGCGCGGGGATCGTCCTCGGGCAGAGTCCCGATCGCGAGCGCGACGTGGAGCACGTGCAAGAGACGATTCGCCACTGTGCTCGCGCGGGAATTCCCGCCATCAAATACAACATGAGCCTCCTGGGCGTGCTGCGCACCGAGCGGACGCCCGGACGCGGCGGCTCCACGCTCAGCACGTGGCGTCTCTCGGAAGCGGGCCCCCAGGCGGCGCGAACCACCCGAGCCGGGCGCGTGCCGGCCGACGTCTACTGGGAGCGCATCACCTGGTTTCTCGATCGCGTCATCCCGGTCGCCACCGAGCACAAGATCCGCATGTGCTGCCACCCGCACGACCCCGGCGTTCCCCCGGGATTTCAGGGGATCGATGCCGTGCTGGGAACGGTTGACGGCATCAAGCGATTCGTCTCGATCCAGGAGAGCCCCTACCACGGCCTCAATTTCTGTCAGGGCACCGTGTCGGAGATGCTCGAGGATCCAGGCAGCGAGATCTTCGACGTCATCCGCTACTTCGGGACGCGCCGGAAGATCTTCAACGTTCACTTCCGCAACATCCGCGGCCGGCGTGACAGCTTCCAGGAAACCTATCCCGATGAGGGCGACATCGACTTCGTCGAGGCCATCCGGACCTATCGCGAGGTGGGCTACTCCTACATGCTGATGCCCGATCACGTGCCCCAGCACCTCGACGATCCCGGGGGGCTCCAGGCGTTCGCGTTTGCCTACGGCTACACGCGCGCGCTCATCCAGGCGGCGCATCGCCTCGTGTAGGCCGCCGGTCGGGGTCGGGTTCTATTTCCGCGGAATTGCCGTGAGAAATAGCCCCCGGATCCCTTTCCAGGACCATGATTCGGGCGGCGTTTCTGCCATAATCGCTGGGATGCGCACCGTGAAGTCGTGGCAAAGGGTCGTGACCGCTCTCGCGGTCTCTCTGGCGTCGCTCGCGCTCCCGGTCACTCCGCTTTTAGCCCGCACGGGGCCGCCAAAGCTCGTCCACACGACGACGCGACTCGCCAATGGCCTCTGGATCGTGCTCCACGAGGATGATTCGACGCCGATCGTGCACGTCGAGCTGCAGTATCACGTGGGCTCGAAGAACGAGCCGCCCGGCCGGACCGGCTTCGCGCACCTGTTCGAACACCTGATGTTCCAGGGTAGCCGGAACGTCTCGCAGGACCAGCACCAGGCGTTCATCGCGTCGGTGGGCGGCGAGAGCAACGCGTCGACCAACGAGGACGCGACCGTCTACTGGCAGACGGTGCCTTCGCACTATCTGCCCCTTGCGCTGTGGCTCGAGGCCGATCGCATGGCGTCGCTCAAGGTCGATGAGGCTGCGTTCGCCCGCGAGCGCAGCGTCGTCAAGGAAGAGCGGCGCCAGAAAATCGAGAACCAGCCGTACGGCCGCCTGGCCGAGATCGTCTACGACCAGGCCTTCAAAGTGCATCCCTACAAGCACCAGGTGATGGGCAGCATGAAGGACCTCGAGGCCGCGACGATTACCGACGTCCGCGACTTCTACGAAACCTTCTACGTGCCCGAGAACGCCGTGCTGGTGATTGCCGGCGCCATCGACCCGGCCGAGACCCTCAAGCTCGTCGAGCAGTACTTCGGCCGCATCCCGAAGGCCAAGAAGCCGATTCCCCGTGACATCCCCAAGGAGCCGGCGGTTACCAAGCCAGCCAGCATCACGCTCTACGAGGACGTTCCGCTCCCGGCCGTCGTCGTCGCGCATCACATCACCTACGACGGGCACCCGGACAGTTATCCGCTGCACATCGTCAACAAGGTGTTGTCGGACGGGCAGAGCTCGCGCATTCACCGATCACTGGTCTATGAGAAGCGGATCGCGCTCGCCGCATTCGGCGGCGGCAACATCATCGAGCACCCGAACCTGTTCTTCGCGACTGCCATCGTGCAGCCGGGCGTGCCGCACGAGAAGGTGACCGACGCGCTCGCGTTCGAGCTCGATCGGCTCCGCACCGACCCCATCTCCGATCGCGAGCTCGAGCGGACGAAGAACCAGTTCGCGCGCGATTACATCCTGGGACGCATCACGGTTCAGCAGAAAGCGGGTGTCCTCGCGCACGCGGCGGTCATCCACAACGATCTCGGCACCGCCGACGGCGAGTTCGACATCTTCATGAAGATCACCAAGGACGACGTGCAGCGCGTCGCCAAGACCTATTTCACGCCGGAAAGCCGGATCATCATCACCATCCTGCCCAAGAGCGCCGCGCCGACGGCGGGGGTGAACCGGTGATCGCGGGCCGATTCCTGCTCACGCGGACGCGCGTCCCGTTCGTGACGACTGCCATGGCGCTTCTGGTGGCCGCCGCCGGCACGTGCGTGGTTGCGCAGGTGAACTGGCCTTCCGAACGGCCTCCCCGGCCGCTCGAAGCGCGGCCCGTCGCGGTCCCGCCCTACGAGATCCGCACGCTGGCCAACGGGCTGCGGGTCGTGGTCGTGCGCCAGACCGAGCAGCCGGTGGTGAGCGTGCGTGCCCTCATTCGCGCGGGCGCCGCCCAGGATCCGGCCGACAAGCCGGGCGTCGCCACCATGGTCGCGGCGCTGCTCGATCAGGGGACGACGACGCGCGGGGCGACCGCGATTGCCGACGCCATCGACTACGTCGGCGGCGGGCTTGGATCGGGCGCCGGAAGCGATCTCTCGTACGTGAACGCGATCGTGATCAAGGACGACTTCGACTTCGGCATGGAGCTCGTGTCCGACGTCGTCCGGAACCCCGCCTTTGCCGCCGACGAACTGGAACGCCAGCGGGAACAGGTGCTGTCCGGGCTGAAGGTGAGTTACCAGGATCCCGACTACGTGGCCACCGTGGTCGTGGAACGACTCATCTTCGGCTTCCATCCCTACGGCCGTCCGTCGAACGGGACGCCTGAATCGGTCGCCGCGCTCACGCGCGACGACCTCGTGGCGTTTCACAAGCGTTGGTTCCTGCCGAACAACGCGCTCCTGGCGATCGTGGGCGACGTGGGCGTCGACCAGGCGTTCGCGGGTGCCGAGCGCGCGTTCGGCAACTGGGCGAAGGGCCCGCTTCCCGCCATTTCGGTTGCGGATCCGCCCGAGCCCACCCGTCGTGTCGTCGTCGTCGATCGTCCGAGCGCCGTGCAGACCGAGATCCGGGTGGGGCAGCTCGGCATCAGGCGCAACCACACCGACTACATGCCGCTCAACCTCGCCGTGAAAATCCTCGGTGGTGAAGGCGGTAACCGCCTGCAAGGGGTGCTGCGATCCGACCGCGGCCTCACCTATGGCGCGTCGGCCGACATGGACGCCTACGAGCGGGCGGGCTCCATCGTGGCCGATACCGATACGCGGACGGAGACGACGGCGGAAGCACTGCGCGTCGTGGTGGACGAGTTCGCCAGGCTGCAGCGCGAGGCGGTCGGCCAGGGTGAGCTCAGCGGCGCGCAGGCGTATCTGGCGGGAAACTTTCCGCTGACGATCGAAACACCGGACGCCATCGCCCTCCAGGTGCTCAACGCGCTGTTCTACGGGCTCAAGCTCGAGGAAGTGCCGAATTACCGCGAGCGGGTGAATGCCGTCACGGCCGACGACGTCCAGCGCGTGTCGAAGGCTTATCTCCACCCGACCCGGCTGTCGATCGTGCTCGTGGGCGACGCCTCGAAGTTCGTCAAGGACCTCCGGGGCGCCGGCTTCGACACGATTGAGGTCGTCAAGCTCGACGAGCTCGATCTCACCGCCGTCGATTTCAAGCGCAGCCGCCGCGTGGCCCATGGAATGCCTTGAGGTGGGATGCCGCGCATCCTCATCTCCTGTGGTGAAGCCTCGGGCGACCTCTATGCCGGCGCGCTCGTCACCGAGCTGCGGCGGCTGAACCCACGCGTCGAAATCGCCGGCTTCGGCGGACCGCGGCTCGCGGCGGCCGGCGCCGCTCTCATCGACGATTACCGCCGCTACAGCGTGACCGGCCTCGCCGAGGTCGTGCGCCAACTGCCGCGCACGTGGCAGTTGTATCGCCGGATCGTGGCCGCGGCGCGGCAGATCAGGCCCCACGTCTTCGTCCCCCTCGACTTTCCGGACTTCAACTTCCGATTGGCGAGATCGCTCGCGGGCCAGGGCGTGCCGGTCGTTTACTACATCAGCCCCCAGCTCTGGGCCTGGCGGCCCGGCCGCCTGAAGACGATGGCGGCCTTCACGCGCCTCGTCCTGCCGATCTTTCCGTTCGAGGAGCCGATCTACCGCGAGGCGGGGATTCCGGTGGAGTTCGTCGGGCATCCGCTGCTCGACGTACAAACGCCGCCTGTGCCGCGCGCCGACTTCCTGCAGTCGATCGGGGCCAATCCGGATCGGCCGGCGATCGCATTGCTTCCGGGAAGCCGCCAGAACGAGGTCTCCGCGATTCTGCCGAGGCTCGTGACCGCCATCGCGCTCCTTTCACGCGAAGTCCCGGGCGTGCAGTTCCTGATCGCGCGTGCACCGAATCTCGACGATGCGCTCTTCGCCGATGCCGAACGGGCGCGCGCAACCGGGGCGTTCCCGATCGCGATCGTCGAGGGACGCACTGACGACGTGCTCGCTGCCGCCGATGTCGTGATCACGGCATCTGGAACGGCCACCGTGCAGACAGCGCTCCACGAAAAACCGATGGTGATCGTCTATCGTGTGTCGCCGCTCAGTTACCGGCTCGGCCGCCAGCTTCTGAAGGTCGATACGTTCGGCATGGCGAATCTGATCGCGGGCCGTAAGGTCGCGACCGAGCTGATGCAGGATGCGTTCACGCCCGAAGCGGTGGCACGGGAAGCGAGCCGGCTGCTGCGCGACCGCGCCGCCGCCGAGGAGATGCGAACCGCATGGCGCGACGTCAAGCAGCGTCTCGGTGGACCGGGTGCGAGCCGCCGCGCCGCGGAAGCGATTCTGCGAACGATCAACGAGTGAGTGCACGACGTGGCGTAAATCGAGGAAGGCCGGGCTTCAGGTCCGGCGTTCTTGCAGGTTAGAGTGACGACCATGTTTCTACGCGTCTTCCGGTGTGCCGTTGCTGCGCTCGCCTTCACCGTCCCGCTCGAAGCCACGATCATCCTGCCCGCCACGCTCGGCGAGCTCACAGCGGAAGCCGACGCCATCGTCTATGCGCGCGTCGCCAGCGTGACCTCGCGTCAGTCTGCGGGCACGCTGCGCGTCGAGCGCCTCGTGTCGCTCGACGTCGTGCGCTATCTCAAAGGCAGCG
Source organism: Vicinamibacterales bacterium (assembly GCA_963840865.1). Lineage (GTDB taxonomy): Bacteria > Acidobacteriota > Vicinamibacteria > Vicinamibacterales > Vicinamibacteraceae > CAWJAP01. The sequence continues at coordinate 73,763 of CAWJAP010000005.1, read as the reverse complement.
GTGAGCAGACGATTGCCTTGCAGGTGCCCGGGGGCACGTACGGCCGGTATCGCACGGTGATGCCGGGAACACCCGAGCTCGCGACCGGAGACGAGGCGGTCTTCTTCCTGACGGCGACAACGCGTGGCCTCGGGCTCGCGGGACTCGCGCAGGGCATCTACCGGATTGCGGTCGACGAGGCGAGCGGCCGGCGGGTGGTGCGAGCGCCCATCGAGGGAACATCCGACGGCCCGATCCGCCGTGGCGACGCGGCACGCCGGCCGGTGTCACTCGACGAGTTCGAGGGCCGGGTCGCCGTATCGGTCATCGCCGGGCGCGGCCGCCGGAGCGCCGCCCGATGACGCGGTTGCCCGCCGCGCTCACACTCGCCACCATCGCCGCCCTCGGGTTGCCGGTGTCCGCCTACCTCAAGTTCGGCGTGGAGAGCGGGGGGCAGACCGTGGTCCTGCGCTGGGCGCGAACCCCCATCCCGTACGCCGTTTCCGACCGCCTCGTGCCGGGCATGACCCTCCAGCAGTTCGACGAAACGCTCCGCCGCGCTTTTGCGGCCTGGCAATCGGTTCCGACGGCGGTCGTCTCGTTCGAACGACTCGGCTTCACCGGTGCGCGGCCCTCCGACGACGACGCCATCAACGTGATCGGCTTCGAAGTCCGGCCCGATCTCGATCTGCGTGCTGGCGACGACCAGCTACACGTTCGATCTGGTGCGCAGCGAGATTGTCGAGGCCGACATCCTCTTCAATGCCGCTCAGCCCTGGTCGGCCTCCGCCGGTGGCGAGACCGGCCGCTTCGACCTCGAGTCGATTGCCCTTCACGAGGTCGGGCACTTCCTCGGGCTGGGGCATTCGGCGATTGGCGAGACCGAGCTGATGGCCGGCGCGCGCCGCCGCGTGACGGGGTCGGGAACGGCGATGTTCCCGATTGCGTTTCCGGCCGGCAGCCTCGAGGGACGAACGCTCCGCTCCGACGACATCGCGGGCGTGTCCGACATCTACCCGCGCGCCGGCGCACGAGCGTCGCTCGGCAGCCTCAGCGGCCGCGTCACGAAGAACGGGCAAGGATTGTTCGGCGCGCACCTCGTCGCCCACAACCTCAGGACGGGTCAACTGGTGGGCGGCTTTGCGCTCGACACCAACGGCGCGTTCGTCATCGCCGGCCTCGACCCCGGACCCTGCATCGTCCGCGTCGAGCCGGTCGACGATGCCGATGTCGACAGCTTCTTCGATGGATCGACGGCCGTGGACGTCGGTTTCGGCGTGACCTACTACGACGGGATTGCGATCGTCCCCGAGGGTGGCAACGCGCCGGACATCGACATCGCGGTGCGTGCGCGATGAGGCGCACGTTGCGTGTCACATGGCTGCTGGCCGCGGTCGTCTGGATCGCGCTCGCCACCGCGCGTCCCGCGCGGGCCGACGGGCGATTCGAGATCGGCGGCGGGTTCGGCTGGGCATCGGGCCACTCGCTCGGGAGCCGCGAGGCCACCATCACCGGTGGACAGGTTCCGGCCGGTCTCCCGGTCGTGATCTTCGCATCGGACGTGTCGATGGAAGGCGGACCGCGCGGCGAGATTGCACTCGGGTGGCATCTCACGCCCGGCCTCGTGCTCGAGGCGATGGGTACGCTCTCGGGCGCGCAACTCGCGTCGCGCGTCCGAGGCGACATCGAAGGCGCGCCGGCGCTGACCGTACGGTCGTCGCTCCTGCAGGTGACCGCGGAAGGCGGGGCGCGCCTCGAGCTGCCCTGGTCGCGCGGGCGGCTCACACCGTTCGTCACCGGGAGTGGCGGGTATCTCCGCCACGTCCACGAGCGGCGTTTGCTCGTCGAGACCGGGACCATTTTCTCGTTCGGCGGGGGCATCGTCGTTGCGCCGCCCACACCGGCGCGAGGTGTGTTGGGACGGGTGGGATATCGGGCCGATGTGCGAGGCATCGCTCGATTGGGCGGGGCCGACATCGAGGACACGGTGCGAATCGGAGTCGCGGTGTCGGGCGGAGCGTTCTTCCGATTCTGAGAGACGACCTGAGCGCCGAGGTTTAGGTCGCCGGCCCGAAAATGGGATGCGGTGCGTGAGAGGGTGGGCCCGATTCGCCGCGCCGGCATCGCCGGAGCGGGTTGTTCGTTTCGCCGGGACCCTACGTTTATCTCCTACAGTTCGGGGACAAGCGCTGCGGACGCTGCTGTTTTAAGGGGGCGGTGGCGCACGTCACGCTTGGACCCCGGACCGTTTTCCATCCCAAAGCTGTTCGATTCCCGCCGATTCGCCGTTCTCCGGTACGGTGCCACAATTCCGCCGTCCAGGGAGGGCGATCCTTTGGTACGCGTGCGGCTCACCATTCGCAGGCGCGCGGGAATTACCTGACCGGGGACGTGAACGAGCCAGTCGCCATGGAACGCCCCCATTTGCGCGATGACCGCCATTGCGCGGGTTCAGCGCCGGAATCCGGGCCCGTCTCGGGCTCGCCGGATGCGCTATCCCCGCTGAACCGCTCGTCGGGCGATACCCAGCCCACGAAGCCTTCCACCGCCTCGCCGCCTCTGCCGCTCGAGCTGCAGTCCACCTTCGATCTGTTCGCCAGGGCGCGCGGCGGCGACGACGTCGCGCGCGACGTGGTCTTTCGCCGCTGCGTGAAGGGGCTGCGCCGGTTCGCGGCCGGCCGGCTACCCTCGGGCTGCCGCGGGATGACCGATACCGAGGACCTGGTGCAGGACACCGTCGCCGGTGCGCTGCGGCGGCTCGATCACTTCGAGATCCGGCACGCGGGCGCGCTCCTCGCGTATCTTCGTCAAGCCGTTCTCAACCGGATCATCGACGAGGTGCGCAAGAAAAACCGTCGGCCGATTTCGGTGTCACTGCCCGAGGACCAGGTCGATAACGGGATCTCGCCGCTCGAGCACGTGATCGGGCTGCAGAACGTGGAGCGGTACGAGGCGGCGCTCCGTCAGCTCAAGCTGCGCGATCAGGAAGCCATCGTCCTGCGCCTCGAGCAGCAATTCGGCTACGAGGCGATGGCCGAGCATCTCGGCGTGCCATCGCCCAATGCCGCGCGCGTGGCGGTCAAGCGCGCGCTGTTCCGGCTGGCCGAGAAGATGGCCGGGCCCGCGCCGCGGGCTGCCTCCAACGGATCGAACGGCCACGCGCCCAGGGGCGCGATCGATCCGGAGGTTACGGCCTGAGGCAGGCGCCTGCCAGGCCGGAGCCGCGTCGTGTCGGCTGAGCGTCTCCGCGCTCGAAACTCACCCTGCCCTCGCGCACCAATGCGCACCTCGGATTTCCGCACGTGGTGAGGGCACATCGTGGCGCTCGACCCGGGCGCGCGGCGGCGCGGGTCGTGCAGGACGCGTTCTGATGGAAGGCGCTCGAAAGCCGAGGCACGATTGCGGCGCTCGGGTTGGCTCCTGAAATTCTGGCACTCGCCTACCGCACGATTGGCGATCGCGACTGTGCCTTCCACTTGTTGGAACGCGCCTCGGGGGACCGTTGCGAGAGCATCGCGTGAATCCCGTCGACCCGCATCGGCACCGCTGGGGTCCGGATCTGCACCATGTCGCGATGGTGACACGGCATCCCGGTGATGCGAGGCTCGATGTCCACTATTTCCATCCCACATCCGATGGCCTGAGTTTTGCGGCGGCGCCGGAGGCATGTACGGTTGCCGTCACGGCATCGTTGTGGTGATAGGCGCCGCAGTTCCACCCCGCGGCGGGAGAAGAGAAGCCACCAATGCAGCATCCTGAGCGCCCGGCGCTCAGCGACATCGTGGATTCCGTGGCCGATGGCTCGGCCTCGCTGGACTGGGACGCCATCGAGGGCGGCCTGGCCAACGATCGCGACCGTGCGCTCATCCGCCAATTGCGCATTCTGGCGCGCATCTCGGACGTTCATCGCTCGGCAGCCGACGAGGATGCGCCAGACGAAACGCTCGGACCCAAGGTCATCGGCCGCATTGAGCCGATCGCCGCGCCTCGCCCAGCGCGGCGATCGATGCCGGGGCAGCTGCCCCATCCCGTGCTGGAGACGTGGGGCCATCTGCAGCTGGTCGAGAAAGTCGGCGAAGGCACGTTCGGCGAGGTCTACCGCGCTTTCGATACACAGCTGCACCGCGAGGTCGCGGTCAAGCTCCTGAAGCCCGAAAAGTCTCCCGGCCGCCTGGGCCAGCGGATTCTGCGCGAAGGCCGCATTCTCGCCCGCGTCCGCCATCCGAACGTGGTCGTGGTGCACGGCGCCGAAGCGCACGACGGCCGCGTGGGCCTCTGGATGGACTTCATCCGCGGCGCGACGCTCGAAAAGCTGGTGCGCAAGCAGGGCGCGTTCAGCGCACGCGAAGCGGTGCTCATCGGTCAGGATCTCTGTCGCGCGATGGCGGCGGTCCATGGGGCCGGCCTCGTGCATCGCGACATCAAGGCGCAGAACGTCATGCGCGAAGAGGGCGGGCGGCTCGTCCTCATGGACTTTGGCGCGGGGCGCTCGCGCGATGAGGTCGGACCGGGTGCGGATCAGCTCACGGGGACGCCGCTCTATCTGGCGCCCGAGGTCCTCGGCGGCGCCGAGGCCACCGTCCGGAGCGACATCTACAGCCTGGGCGTGCTCCTCTATTACCTGGTCACCGGCAACTTCCCGGTCAAGGCGGCGGACCTCGACGAGCTGCGGAAGGCGCATCACGACGGTCGCCACGTGCGCCTGCAGGACGCGCGTGCCGACTTGCCGGATGGCTTCATGCGGGTCGTCGAGCGCGCCATCGCACCGCAACCCGCCGATTGGTTCGGGTCGGTGGGCGAGCTGCAGGCCGAGCTCACCCCGGCCTTCGGCGCCGAAACGCTCGAAGGCATCGTGCCGCCGCGTCCACGCGGGACCCTGAAGCGCGCGGGGCGGTTGACGATCTCCGCCGCGCTGACGCTCAGCCTCCTGACGGGTCTCGGCATCTGGCAGTTGTATCGCCTCGGACTCGATCGAACGCCAGGCGGCGGGGCACCCGGGCGCGTCGAGGTCGCGGTCCTTCCGTTCGACGTCGATCCGTCGATCCCCTCGGTACATCGCCGAGGAGCTGACGCGGCAAGTGGCGGACATTCTCGCCATCTCCGCGGATGTCGATGTCTTTCAACCCACGACCACGCGTGCGCTCAAAGCCGGCGGTCCGCTCGTGCAAGCGCTGCCCGCCGGCGCCCGCGCGCAGTACGTCGTTGTCGGCTCGCTCTCGGGGACGAAGCAGAACCTCATCGGGCGCGTCGAGCTGCGGGCCGACGGACATCCCACCCCGCGCTGGTCGGCGCCCGTGGTCGGGCGTCCGGCGCGCGTGGCGGCCGACATTGCCTCAGGTGTGGTGCGCGAGCTGCGCTTGCCGACGCGTGCCCGCGTCATCGCCGGCAACGAGAGCGAGCTCGCGCACGACCTGCAGGCGCAGGCCAGGCAGCAGCTCGATCGCGGCACCGAGTTGACGGAATCGATCGCGCTCTTTCAGAAGGCCATCGAGGCCGCGCCGGGGTTTGCGCGCGCGTATTCGGGGCTCGCCCGTGCCCAGCTCGCCAGCGTGCCGTGCTCGTCGAATGCGGAGCTTTCGCGCACGGCCGCGCATGCCGCGCTGGCGCTCGATCCCAACCTCTCGGAAGCGTATGCCGTCCTCGGATGGCTGGCGTCGATGTGCGAATGGGATTGGGCCGGGTCCGAACAGCACTTCGCGCGTGCGGTGGAGCTCAATCCGAGCGACCTGTATGCGGCGAGCGGCTACGCCATGTTCCTCGCGGCGCGGGATCGGGCCGATGAGGGTCTGCAGCTGATGCTGCGCGTCCGCGACCTCGATCTGCTGTCGGCCGCGACGGCCGCGAGCACGGCCACGCTCCATCTGTACAGCGGCGGCTACGACGCCGCCGAGCGCGAGGTGAGGCGGGCGATCTCGCTCGACGCATCGTCGGCGACGGCCCGCGCCGTGCTGTGCCGCGTGCTGGAAGCGCAGAGGCGCTATCAGGACGCGATCTCGGCCTGCAGCGGCGCCAGCCATCTCCGCATCCGTGCCGGGGCGTTCCGCATGCTGTCGCTGCAGGCTGCCCTCGACGCCCGCCTCGGACGAGTGACGGAAGCGCGGGCGGCGCTCGCGGAGCTTCGCGCGCAGGAGGATGGGCCCAGCGTCGATCCCGTCTACCTGGTCTTCGTGTACACTGCGCTCGGCGATCGCGACTCCGCGTTTCGCTTGATGCAGGAGGCCGTCGAGCAGCGTTCGCATTCCATCATGTGGCTCACCGTCGATCCGAGAGTCCGCGACCTCCGCTCGGATCCGCGCTTCGCGAGCTACCGCGTCGCGATGGGTCTCGATCCGGCGGGTCCCGGCCGGACCGGGGCCGAAGCCGTTCGGCCCTGACCGCGCAGCGCGCGCCATCGATTCGGCCAGCGGTCCGTCTCGCTCGACGCTCCGTGCGCCTTGACAGAGCGCCAGCCTGGAGAGCTTGCCCGTGACCAGCCGCGAACGCATCGTCCTGAAGCTCGATCCCAAAGGCAAGGTGGTCGAGCCGATTGCCATCGAGACCAAAGAAGGCACCTACACGATCGAGAAGCTGCAATTGAAGGTTGGCCCAATCTGCGACCCGCGCTCGGGGCACGCGGCGGGGGAGATGGTGCTGGTCGGGAGTGGCCCGTACAAACGGCGCCCCAGGGCCGGGAAGAAGTAGGCCGTGGCGGCCACCACGCAGGCCGCAGATGCGTATCGCCGGTCGGCCCACGCGGTCATGTACTGGGCCGACGACGGCTTCGTCGTCCAACACTGTTTGACCGGACGAAAGCTCGAAGGCACCGCCGACGCGGCACTCCTCCTCGATTTCTTCCGCGACTGGCGGCTCGTTTCCGAGCTGTGGGCGGCATGGCCGTCGGCTCCGCCGGCCGACCTGGCCAAGGCCGTGAGCCTGCTGCACCGGTGCGGCCTGCTCGAGCGGCGGCGAGAGGCTCGGAAGCAGCCGTCGCTGGGCCGGTGGGACGCGTGGGGTCCCGCCGCCTCGTTCTTTCACTTCTCGACCAAACACGACTTCGCGGCGTATCGCGACGCGGACGAAGCCAATACGAGGCTGCTCGCCGCGCTCGACGGCGATCCGCGTCCGCCGCTGTTCCACGATCCCGACGATTCCGGCGCAATCGATTTGCCCGCGCCACGCCAGGCCGGCGCGTTTGTCGATGTCCTGCTCGCGCGCCGCACGTGGCGTCGCTTCGGTCGGGGCGGCGTCGCGCTCGGCGACTTGTCGACGCTCCTCGGCCTGACCTGGGGCGTGCAGAAGCGAGCGGTCAACGAAGCCGGCCACGAGCTCCTGCTCAAGAGCTCACCGTCAGGCGGCGCGCTCCATCCCATCGAGGCCTACGTCCTTGCGCTGCGGGTGGACGGATTGGCGCGCGGCCTGTACCACTACAATGCCGGGCGTCACCGCCTGACGACGATCCGCAAGGGCGCGTCGCGGGCCCAGGTGCTGCGCTACATTCCGGCACAGTGGTGGTTCGAGCCCGCCGCGGCGATCGTCTTCATGACGGCCGTCTTCGAGCGCGTGCAGTGGAAGTACCGGTTCGGGCGCGCCTATCGCCTCGTGCTCCTCGAAGCCGGCCACTTCTGTCAGACGTTCTGTCTGGCCGCCACCTGGCTCGGACTCGCGCCGTTCTGCACGCAGGCTCTGCACGACCGGCACATCGAGCGCGACCTCGGGCTCGATGGCGTGAGCGAGTCCGTCGTCTACGCGGCCGGGGTCGGGCGCCGTCCGCCCGGCAAATCGTTCGCGCCGTGGCCGGTGCACGCGCCTGGACATCCTTATCGTCGTCCGACAAGAGCCGGACGGGCGAAACGTCGCACGACCGGCTCTTGATTCGTATCCGGAGTTGATGAGGAAACGCCTGTCACTCGAGTCGAGAGGAGGGTCCGTTGGCCAAGAAAGCCAGGTCGAAGTCCAAGCCCGCTGCCAGGAAGAAGACCGCCAAGTCGGCCGCGCGGAAGACCGCCGCGAAGTCCAGGCCGAAAGCGCGTGCCAAAAAGCCGGCGAAGAAAGCCGCCGTTCCTCGCGTCAAGCGACCGCCGCGCACGGCCACGGGCGGCCCGTCGATTGTCGGGCTCAGTGTCGGCGACGATCCCTATTTGAAGGCCGGCAATTACACGTTCAGCCCGAGCGGCTGGCGAATCTCCAATTCGGCGTGCGATCAGTTGACCGGGTTTGCGAGCGGCGACGCGACGCTGATGTTCACCGCGAAATACAAGCGGGACCCCGATCCCGACGACCAGGCCTGATCGGGCCAACGAGGGCCGGCGGCGCGTGCGGCGGACCGCCGGCCCCCTCGTGGCAGCGTCTGGTGAGGACCGCATCGTGTCTCTCAGCCTACGTTTCTTCATCGTGGCTGTCATTGCGACGATGGCGGCCGTTGTGGGTGCGCAGACCGCACCGCCCGTTCGCGTGCTCGTGCAGACCGATCTCGGTGAGATCGTGCTCGAGCTCGATTCGGCCCGGGCGCCGGCCACGACCGCCAACTTCCTGAAGTACGTCGATGCCGGCCACTATGACGGTGGCAGGTTCCATCGCACCGTCAAGTTGGACAACCAGCCGCAAAGCGAAACCAAGATCGAGGTGATTCAGGCCGAAGTGAATCCCCTGCGCGGCAAGGACGGCTTTCCGCCGATTCCGCTCGAGCGGACGAGCACGACGGGCCTGAAGCACACCGACGGATGCGTGTCGATGGCCCGGACCCAGGCCGACACGGCGACTTCGGGATGGTTCATCTGCATCAACGACCAGCCGTCACTCGACTTCGGCGGCAAGCGGAATCCAGACGGGCAGGGATTTGCGGCGTTCGGCCGCGTGGTCTCCGGGATGGACGTCGTCCGCAGGATTCAGGAGGCGCCCTCGTCTCCGAATCGTGAGAGCAACGCCGAAGCGCAGAAGCTCACGCCGCCCGTGGGGATCCGAAAAGTGTCGCGACTTCCGCGGTAGTCCCAGAGGGCGACCCGCACACGAGACCGGCCACGGATGCGGTCGGTTCACAACAGCCGCGATTCGAGCACCACGTCCTTGACGATCTTCTGGTACTCCGCGTGCGTCTCGTGCTCGATGGTGGTCCACTGGCGCCCTTCCTCCGCTTTCATGTAGGCCCAATATGCGGGCGCACCCGGGTAACGCACGTTGTCGGCGACGACGACGGTGCCCGGATGGAGCAGGTCGGCCTCGAGGAGCTGCTTCAGATCGGGGAGGTACCGTTCCTTCGCGTGGTCGACGAACACGACGTCCACGCTCCCGGGCCCGAGGCCGCAGACCTGCTGCAGATGGCGGAGCGTGGCGCCGCCATCGCCGAGATGTCCGACGACGAACGTGACACGATCGGCCAATCCGGCATGGCTGATGACGCGGCGGGCGATGTCTGCGTTGGCGGGCATGAGCTCGACCGAGACCAGTCGCGAGCCCGGTGGAAGCGCCCGCCCGATCCGCAGCGCGCTGTAGCCGACATACGCGCCGAGCTCGAGTACGGTGCGAGGGCGCTCACGCTCGATAACCCCGTCGAGGATGGCGCCCTTCTCATCGCCGACGTTGATGAGGAAGCTTCGCTCGTAGGCGTACTCGTCGATGGCGCGGATCGCGTCCCCGGGATCGCCGGGCCGCGCATGGACGGCGACATAGCGAGCGGCGCCCTCTTCGCGCCCGTCGCCCACCTGCCATGTCTCTTCCAGGTGCTTCCTCCCGAGCATGAGGCGGATGACGGACCACCGGAGGAGCGGAATGGGGCGGCCGAGGATCTCGTGCATCGCCAGCAGCGCCGCGACGGTCGTCAACCCACACAGAATCCACCACACCGCAGGCTGCAGCTCCACTCGGGCGACGAGCGCGCTGCCGATTGCAGCGGTCAGGGCGAACCCGATCAACGGCAGGCGTGACACGTCACCTCGGCTTCGGGAGCCCGCGGGGCGTTCTCGCGGCCCAATGCGTGCTGCGTATACTTGCGCGTCGAGGGGCCATCTGTCACGCGTCGCCGAACACCCGCGGCGGCTGACATGCGAGGAGGTGCGGCATGCCGATCACAATGCGACGATGTTGGCCGGCGGCAGTGGCGGCGAGTCTCGCGCTCGCCGCGCCATCGTTCGGACAGGCACCGGACGTATCGATTGGGGGCGTGACGGCGAAGCCGGGCAGCCGGGCGAGTGGGTCGCTGACCGTCGCGGCGCTCGGCGGCGATGACGGCACCGAGATCCCGTTCACCATCGTCAATGGCGCTCGGCCCGGACCCGTCCTCGCGCTGGTCGCCGGCGTGCACGGCATGGAGTACACGCCCGTTCTCGCCCTGCAGAGGCTGCCCGAACGGCTCGACCCGCAGACGCTCTCGGGGACCCTCATCCTCGTGCACGTCGCCAACCTGCCGTCGTTTCTCGGCCGCACGATCTACTACTCGCCGGTCGATCGGAAGAACCTGAATCGCGTGTTCCCTGGCAAGGAGAACGGCACGCTCTCCGAGCGCATCGCGCACCGCATCACGCGCGAGATCATCGACCGCGCCACGCACGTCGTCGATCTGCACTGCGGCGATGGCAACGAAGACCTGCGCCCCTACACGTACTGGGTCACGACTGGCACCGCGGCCGTGGCGGAGGAAGGCAAGCGCATGGCGCTCGCCTTCGGCCTCGATCACATCGTCATCGACCGTGAGCGCCCGACCGACCCGGCGGCCTCGGTCTATCTGTCGAACACGGCCATCACGCGCGGCAAACCGGCCCTCACCATCGAGTCTGGCGGTCTCGCACGGACCGACGAGGCCTCGATTGCCCGCATCGAGCAGGGAATCGCAGGGCTGCTGCGGCATCTCGGCATGCGGCCCGACGGTCCCGCACCGGTGAGCACTCCTGTCTGGATTGGCCGGAACGAAGTGATTCGCAGTGGCACGACTGGCATCTTCCGAGCGGCCGTGGAACGGGGGCACACCGTCGCCGCTGGCGCACTGCTCGGAGAGGTCACCGACTACCACGGCCGGATCCAGGAACGCGTCGTGGCGCCTTTCGCGGGAGAGATTCTGTATGTCGTGCGCACGCCGCCCATTACGAAAGGCGAGCCGCTCGCGTACGTTGGTGCGGTCGTGGAAGGTGAACGATGAGACTGTCGGGGCGGCTTGCGGCCAAACTGGTCGTGCTCGGATTCGCGTGCCTGCTCGCGGGTGAGCCCGCATCGACGCAGCCGGCGGCGGCGCCCTCGGCGGTGAAGGCGCTGGTCGGAGGCACCCTCGTTGACGGCTTCGGCGGGCGACCGCTCCCCAACAGTGTCGTCATCGTCGAGGGGCAACGCATCCGAGCCGTGGGACAGGTCGGCCACCTGGCGGTCCCGCCGGGCGCCGAGGTGATCTCCACGGACGGGATGACCGTGCTGCCCGGACTCTGGGACATGCACGTGCATCTGATGATCAACGGCCACGGCGACTACGCCCATTGGGACAAGACGTACCCGTCCCAGTTCGAGCCGGTGATCATGCCGGCGTCGGCCAGGCAGCTGCTGCGCGCGGGAGTCACGAGCGCGCGCGACCTCGGGGGGCCGCTCGAAGCGAGCATTCGCGTCCGCGATCGCATCAACCAGGGAGCGATTCAAGGCCCCACGCTGTACGTCTCGGGGCCCTTCATCCAGCACGAGCCCTATCCCGGCACGGAGCTGTTCCGCTGGGGCGTCAAAGGCGCCGACGATGCGAGCGCGAAAGTGCGCAAGCTGGCACAGGCCGGCGTCGATTGCATCAAGCTGATCGATCACGACCAGATGACGATGGAGGAGGTCCAGGCGGTGGTGGCCGAAGCCAACCGTCATCGGCTGCCGGTCGTGGCCCATGGGCACCGGCCCGAGGAGATCCGGCGCGGCCTGGCGGTCGGCGTACACGGCTTCGAGCACACGGGTCTCGGGAGCGCGCCCGAGTATCCCGCCGACATCATGGACAAGCTGCGCGAGCGGACGGCGCAGATGAACCTCGGTCCGCTGTTCTGGACGCCGACGATCGAGGGCCTGTTCAACTACGAGTACGTGCGCGATAACCCCGAAGCCGCTGACGATCCGTCATGGCACGAAGGGCTGCCGCCGTCGATCGTCGACGACATCCGCGCGTCGATTCGTCATCCCGATCAGCTGCCGTATTTCCGGTTGACGCCGGCGCGGCGTCCGACCCTCGCGCGCAAGTTCAAACAGCTCACCGAATCGGGTGCGGTGCTGTTGATCGGCACCGACAGCGGCATTCCGATGAAGTTCCACAGTCAGTCGACGTGGCGCGAGCTCGATGCGTGGGTGAACATCCTGGGGGTCGATTCGATGACGGCGATTCGTGCCGCGACGTTCTGGCCGTCGGTGGCGATGAAGGTCGAGCGCGAGGTGGGGACGATCAGCCCGGGCAAGTACGCCGATGTGATTGCGGTCCGCGGCGACGTGCTGCGCTACATCGCGTTGCTGCAGCGTGTGGATGTCGTCGTGAAGCGAGGGGTGCGCGTGCGCTGAGCGGCCGATGCGGATTCCCAATCCCACCAATCTCTATCGGACACCCATCAGAATCTCGGTCGTCAGCTGATCCAGGCGTTCGTAGTCGAGGCCGCGGGCCGCGATCGACTGGCGATCGAACGTCTCCGCCGTCAGCGCGGCGGCGGTGTCCTTCGAGAACTTGCCGACCCCCGGCTTTCCGCTCCCGAGTTTGCTGATGATGGCCTGGATATCACCGTCCGCGTTCCAGTGCGCCGCCTTTTCCTTGAGGATCAGATACGTGCGCATGCAGCCGATGGCGAACTGCCTGACTCCCTCATAGTCCTCGGTGCGATACGCGTGCGCGTCGAAGTGGCGCGGTCCGTCGTAGCCCACGTCTTCGAGGAACTTCACCAGGAAGAAGGCGGTGCGTGGGTTGGCGGCGCCGAAGCGGAAATCCTGGTCGTAGCGGCCCGGCGCCTGGTCGTTCAGATCGATGTGGAACAGCTTTCCAGCCTCCCACGCCTGCGCGACGGCGTGCGTGAAGTTGAGGCCCGCCATCTGCTCGTGCGCGACCTCGGGATTGACGCCGACGAGCTCCGGGTGTGCCAGCGTCGGAATCAGGCCCAGATAGTTGCCCGTGGTCGCCATGTAGATGTCGCCGCGCGGCTCGTTCGGCTTGGCTTCGAGGGCGAAGCGATAGCCGTAGCCTTGCGCGATCGAGTACTCGCACAGAAAGTCGATCGCTTCGCGCAGCCGCTTGACCGCATCGTCGGCCCGCCGGCAGGCGTCGGTCTCGGTGCCTTCGCGGCCGCCCCAGAGCACGAAGATCTTCGCCCCGAGCTCCGCGCCGAGGTCCATCGCGCTCATCGTCTTCTGGACGGCGAAGCGCCGCACCTGCGGGTCGTTGGCGGTGAAGGCGCCGTCCTTGAACACCGGATCCGTGAACAGGCTCACGGTCGCCATCGGAACGACGATGCCGTGGTCGGCGCAGGCCTTCTTGAACTCGCTGACGATGCGCGTGCGTTCGGCGGCGGTCGCGTCGATGGGGACGAGGTCGTTGTCGTGCAGGTTGACGCCCCACGCGCCGATGCTTCCGAGGAGCTTGACGGCGTCGACGGGCGGGAGCGGATCGCGGACCGGCTCGCCGAACGGGTCGCGTCCGCGGTTGCCGACGGTCCAGAGACCGAACGAGAACTTGTGCTCGGGGCGGGGCTGATAGGCGGCTGACATGGGGCCTCATCATCCTTGCGACGGGGCCCCACGTCAATCCGCCGGCGGAGGGGTCGGGTGCTTTTTCGGGCCTGCGTCAGGGCGCGAGGGCACCCGCCGGGAAGAGCACCCGACCCCACCCTCCGGGCTAGCCGGCGAGTGCCTTGTCGATGGCCGCACGCAGCTCGGCCGACTCCGGCGTGACCTTGCTCGGGAAGAACGCGACCACCTTGCCATCCTTGCCGATTACATACTTGCCGAAGTTCCAGCCGGGAAGGCTGCCGCTCGTGGCAAGGAAGGTGTAGATGGGCGACTGATCCGGTCCGGCCTTCGTTACCACCTTCTCGAAGAGCGGGAACGTGACGTCGTACTTCGTCCGGCAGAACTCCTTGATCTCGGCTGCCGTGCCCGGTTCCTGGCCGCCGAAGTCGTTGCTCGGGAAGCCGAGAACCGCAACGCCCTTGCTCGACAACTCACGGTGCAGCTTTTCGAGCCCGGCGTACTGCGGCGTGTAGCCGCACTTGCTCGCCACGTTCACGACGAGTGCGACCTTGCCGCGGTATTGCCCCAGATCGGCTGGCTGCCCGTCCAGCGTCTTGGTCTTCAGATCGTAAAAGGACGCGTTCGGATCGGCGACGGCGCCGGCCACGATGGTTCGGCCGGAGATCGCGGCGGTGATCATGGCGACGAGAGCGACGAGGCGGGAGGGACGAAGGGTCATCAGGAGTTCCTTGATCGAGAGACGGATTGATGGGGTGGAGACGGGTGCCGCGTCGGTCTTCATGGCAGCGGTCGGGGATCTCACTCGCGCTCGATGGTCCGAAGCGCCGGGTATATTCGTCGATACGCCTGGTAGCGCGCGTCCATGACAGTCGTCGCCGGACCCGGCTCGATGGTCTGAGCGACACGGACGATGGCCTCGCTCGCCGCATCGACCGAGGGCCAGGCGCCCGCGCCGACGCCCGCGAGAATCGCCGCGCCGAACGCCGCGCCCTCCTCGACCTGGACCACCTCGCACGTGTGACGATACACATCCGCCTGGATCTGGCGCCACAACGGCGACCGCGCGCCGCCGCCGCCGAGGCGCACGCGGGAAATCGGCACGCCCATGCCGGCCAGGATCTCGAACGAGTCGCGCAGGCTGAAGGCGACCCCCTCGAGCACGGCCCGCACCAGGTGGCCGCGCGTGTGGCTGGCGGTCAGGCCCACGAAAGCCGCGCGCGCGTCGGGATCGAGGTGCGGCGTACGCTCGCCCATGAGGTACGGCGCCCAGAGCGCCCCTTCGGCACCGGGCGGGACCCGCGAGGCTTCCTCCGTGAGGACGTCGTACGAATCGGAGCCTGGCGTGGCATTCACGCCGAACCGGTCCTTGAACCACCGGAGGGAGAGCCCGGCCGCCTGCGTCACACCCATCACGTGCCAGCGCGCGGGCACCGAGTGACAGAACGTGTGCACGCGGCCCCTGGCATCGAGGGCGGGAGTATCGGTCGAGGCGAACACCACACCCGATGTCCCGATGCTGGTGGACACGAGGCCGGGCGTCACGACGCCCATGCCCACCGCGGCCGCGGCGTTGTCGCCACCGCCCGCGATGACCGGCGTTCCGGCTTTGAGGCCGGTGGCTTCGGCGCCCGCGGCGTTCACCCGGCCCGTGATCTCGGGTCCCTCGTAGACGCGGGGCAGCAGACCGAGGTCGACGCCCACGGCGTCGGCGATGGTCGTCGACCACCGCCGGGCTGCGACGTCGAGCAGCAGCGTGCCGGCCGCGTCAGCGGCATCGGTGGCGCGCTCGCCGGTGAGACGGAAGCGGACGTAGTCCTTGGGAAGCAGGACGTGGCGCACGCGCGCCCAGCGCTCGGGCTCGTGACGGCGGACCCAGAGCAGCTTGGGCAACGTGAAGCCCGTCAAGGCTGGATTGCACGCGAGCTCGATCAGGCGCGCGGCGCCGATGCGATCCGTGATCTCCTGGCACTCGTCGCCGGTGCGTTGATCGCACCAGAGGAGCGCCGGGCGGATGACCTCGTCCGACGTGTCGAGCAGCGTGGAGCCGTGCATCTGTCCCGAAAACCCGACCGCCCCGACCGCGTCGCCTTTGATGCCGGCGGCCGCCAGCGCGCGCGGGACGGCTTCGCGCGTGGCGCGCCACCAGTCGTCGCGGATCCTGCTCGGCCCAGCCGGGGCGAGGCGTCGCAAATGGCGCGTGCTCAGCGGTGGCGGAGCCGACCAGGCGGCCGCGCTCGTCGATCACGAGCGCTCGTGTGCCGCCGGTGCCCACGTCGATGCCCAGGAACGTCATGGCCGCGCATTATACGGGCGCGTCTCGCCTGGCGGCAGCGGCTTCAGATACACTGCCGCTCGCGGACGGACAGGACGAGGAATGCCGAGATCCACGCCTACACCCAACCCGTTTCCGGAGCCCGACGAGGGGCGATCGGCCGACCGGGTCACGACGGAACATGTCGTGTCGCACGTCCGCGCGCTGATCGAACAGGGGGCGCTCAAGCCGGGCGATCGCCTGCCGGCCGAGCGCGAGCTGGCCGTTCGGATTGGCGTCAGCCGCCCATCGGTGCGCGCCGGGCTCCAGGCGCTCTCGGCGATGGGCGTCGTCCAGGCCCGGCACGGCGCGGGCACGTTCATCACCAATGGTCCGCCGATGCTCGGGACCGGGCCGCTCAGCTTTCTGGCCGCCCTCCACGGGTTCACGCGGCAGGAGATGTTCGAGGCGAGGCGCGTGCTCGAAGTCGGCGCGATCGGGCTCGCCGTCCAGAACGCCAACGGCGAGCACCTCGCGGCCATTGCCGAGGAGATGGCCGGCATGTTCGCCTCGCTCGACGATCCGCAGACGTTTCTCGTTCACGACATCAAGTTCCATCGCGCGATTGCCAGGGCGTCGCGAAATCCCATTCTGGCCTCGCTCATCGAGATGGTGTCCGCCATGTTCTACGAGCGGCGCCGGCGCAACGTCGGCGCGCCTCGCGATCTGCGCGAGGCGGCCGAGACGCACCGGCTGATCTATCACGCGCTTCGCGATCGCGATCCGATCGCCGCGCAGAGCGCGATGGGCGAGCACCTGCGGCGATCCGAAGCCATGAACGTCGAAGACCTGCCGCTCGGCCGTCAGGCGGACACCGGAAAGGGATCGGATCGAGCGTGACGCGCTTCGTCGGCATCCTGGGAGGCGGCAACATCAGCGGGACGCACGCCCGCGCCGCCGCGGCATTGCCGGACGTCAAGGTCGCCGCGGTCTGCGGCGCGAACGAAACGCGCGTTCGCGCCCTTGCCGCCGACTTCGGCGCCACGGCCTACACCGACCTCGATGCGTTCCTCGCCCACGAGCCGCTCGACATCGTCGCCATCGGGAGCCCCTCGGGGCTGCACGGCGATCAGGTCGAGGCGGCTGTCGCCCGCGGGCTCCATGTCCTGGTCGAGAAGCCCCTCGAGATCTCGACGCGCCGCATCGACCGGTTGATCGAGGCGGCCAGCCGGGCGGGCGTCACACTCGGCGTCTTCTTCCAGGACCGCGCCAACCCCGACTTCGTCTCGCTCGAAGCCGACCTGGCCCGCGGCGCGCTGGGCCGTGTCACGTTGGCCGACGCGCGGGTTAAGTGGTATCGTCCGCCCGAGTATTACAGTCAGTCGCGGTGGCGCGGCACGTGGGCGCTCGACGGCGGCGGCGCGGTCATGAACCAGGCGATTCACACGGTGGATCTCCTGCTCTGGCTGCTCGGCGACGTCCGCCGGGTCTACGCGAAGACGGCAACCGCCCTTCATGCGATCGAAGTCGAGGACACGGCGGTGGCAGTGCTCGAGTTCGCGAGCGGCGCTGTGGCCACCTTCGAGGCCACCACGGCGGCGTGGCCCGGCTACAGCCGCCGCGTCGCGATCACCGGAACCGACGGCACGGCGATTGTGGACGGCGATCGCGTGATCTCGCGCGACCTGCGCGGGGAAGGCCAATCGCTGAAGGAATCTCTGGCGACCACGGTGTCGGCCGCCTCGCCGGTCGTCAGCGATGCGAGCGGACACCGGCGGATCTTCGAGGACTTTCTGCAGGCCATCGACACCGGCCGCCCGGCGCGCGTCGACGGCCGCGAGGGCCGGCGCAGTGTGGCGGTCGTCGAAGCGCTGTATGAGTCGTCGCGGCGCGGGCAGCCCGTGGATGTTCAGTGACGAGTTACGAATGACGAGTTACGAATGGCGAATACGGTGAGTCACGGTGGACCCGAATCTCGCTCGCGACGGGCGGCGCTGAGAACGATTGGCGCGGGCGTCGGCGCGTTCGCCGTCTGGCCGGCGCTGTCCGACGAGGCCGTCGAGGCCTTCCTGTCCATTCAGCGAAGCCAGGCCGCACCGAAGCTGCGATTCCTTTCAGCCGCGCAATACGCGACCACCGATGCGCTCGCCGAAACCCTGATTCCGGCCGACGGCCACTCGCCGGGGGCCCGCGCGGCACGCGTCGCCGATTACATCGACCTGGTGTTGAGCGAGTCAGACGCTGTGGCGAAGCAGGCGTGGAGCGACGGGCTCGCCGCACTCGATGCGGCATCGCACGAGCACGCCGGACTGCCGTTCGCCAGGGCCACGGCCGCCCAGCAAATCGAGGTCCTCACGCCGCCGAGCAGGAACGAAGCGAACCCGCAGACGCCGCTCGAGAAGTTCTTCAAGGCCTCCAAAGAGGCGACGATCCGCGGCTACTACACGTCGGAGGTCGGGCTGCTGAAGGACCTGCAGGTACAAAGGCAATCAGTTCCTGGGTGAGTTCGTCGGCTGCACGCATCTGGAGCACGGATTCGTGCCGCCGCGCGAATGATCGAGCGGCAGTCGTCGGTAATCGGTCGTCGGTCTGCGGTCCAGCGGGAGTGGGCCGCCGTTGGCCCTCGGACCGAAGACTGGAGACTAGACCGAAGACCAAGGAGGCTTCTTCGTGAAACGCATCGGAATGGGCCTTGTCGGGGCCGGATTCGTGGGCCCGCATCATCTGGACGCCGTGCGGCGGCTCGGCTTTGTCGATGTCGTCGCGGTTGCGGGTAGCAGCGAAGCGTCGGCGCGGAAGAAGGCCGATCAGCTCGGCGTGCCGAAGGCATATGGCAGCGCCGAGGCGCTGCTCGCCGACCCGGCTGTCCAGGTGGTGCACAATGCCACGCCGAACTACCTGCACTACCCGGTGAACGCGGCGGCGATCGCGGCGGGCAAGCACGTCGTCTCCGACAAGCCGCTCGCCATGACCGCGGCCGAAGCCAAGAAGCTGGTCGATCTCGCGAAGGCGGCGGGCATCGTCCATGCCGTGACGTTCAACTATCGCGGCAATCCGCTGGTGCAGCAGGCGCGGCACCTCGTCGCGCGCGGCGACCTCGGCCGGCCCACGTTCCTCCGCGGCCACTACCTCCAGGACTGGCTGCTCAAGGACACCGACTACTCGTGGCGTCTCGAGCCTGACAAGGGCGGCGCCTCGTCGGCCCTCGGCGACATCGGATCGCACTGGTGCGATCTTGCGCAGCACGTGAGCGGCCTCACGATTACCGAGGTACTCGGCGACATCACCACGGTCATTCCGAAGCGCAAGCGTCCGACCGGATCGCGTGAGGCGTTCCAGGCCGCCGCCGGCCACGAGTCGTTCGAGCTCGTCGACATCAAGGTCGAAGACCTGGCGTCGGTGCTGGTCCGCTTCGACAACGGCGCCAAAGGCGCGTTCTCGGTGGGCCAGGTGTGCGCCGGCCACAAGAACGACGTCGTGCTCGAAGTATGCGGATCGAAGGCGTCGCTCGTCTGGAAGCAGGAGCAGCAGAACGAGCTCTGGTTCGGCCATCGCGACGGCCCGAACCAGATTCTGCAGAAGGATCCTTCGCTGATGGACGAGGCGGTGCGCGGCTACGCGCATCTGCCCGGCGGCCATCAGGAGGCCTGGGCCGACGCGTTCTGCAACCTGATGCGCGACATCTATGGCTTCATCCGCGACGGCAAGAATCCGTCCGACGCGCATCCTCCAGCCTTTGCTACCTTCGAGGACGGCTACCGTGCCAACGTGATCATCGAAGCGATCCTCGCCAGCGCGAAGAACGGCAGCGTCTGGACAAAGGTGAAGTATTGAGGCGTCTGACTCGCCTGTCTTCGGTCTCGCGGTCTACGGTCCTGCGAACCACGACGCGCGACGCGCGGACCGCGAGCTGAGACCGCAGACCGGGCCTGTAGCCCTCGAGCCCGTGTCCGTAGCCCGTAGCCCGTAGCCCGTAGCCGCAGTATGAAGATCAATCCCTTCGAGCCCAAGTTCATGAAAGTCGGCATCCTGACGGCGGCGCTGCAGGAGCTGACGCCGCGTGAGGTGCGCGATCCGGATCCCGATCGCGCCATCGAGGAGTGGCTGCAGTTCGCGAAGGAGCTCGGCGCGAACTACATCCAGCTCTCGGCGGCGCTGCATCCGACCGAGAGCCGACGTGCCGCCCGAGGCCATGCTCGATCCAGTGGCCAACACCCTGGATCTGCGGCAGCCATTCGCATCCGACCGCGCCAGGCGCGTGCGAGGCCGCCATGAAGGCTACCGGCGTCGGGCTCTCAGACGTCGGCTACTTCGACAACCTGCTGCACCACGACCCGGCGATCCGCAAGAAGAAGATGGACTTCATGCGCCGCGACGTTCGATGCGGCGGTTGCGCTCGGCGTGGACGCCGTGTGCGGCTTCGTGGGCCGCAACCAGCAGCACAGCATGGACCAGAACCTCCTCGACTTCGAGGAGCACTTCGTGCCGTTGCTCAAGGAGGCCAAGGCGCGCGGCCTCGACCTTTCGCGTCGAGCAGTGCCCGATGCCCGGCTGGACGACCGGCGACAACTGGCACAACAACATCGCCTACACGCCCGGGACGTGGATTGCCCTGCACCGGATTTGCGAGAAGCACGGCGTCGGCGACCAGTTCCGCATCCACTACGACCCGTCACACGCCATCCTGATGGGGCAGGACACGCGCTCGATCTTCCAGTATCTGAAGGACGACCGGCTACAACTTCCTGATCGGCGGCTTCCACGTGAAGGGGCAGGTGATCGACGCGAAGGGCGTGTCCGCGTGGGGCTACGGCGGGCAGACCGTGGAGCGCGGCGACTGGATTGACGGCAAGCCGTCGCGCAACGCCGCCGACCATCTGAACGCCTGGAAGAAACAGGTCGTGCTCTGCGAGCACGAGCTGCCGGGCACGGCGCGTCACGATCCGCTGGCTTACCTGCAGAACCGCACCGTCGACTGGCTGGATCATCAGCTCGCGGCGCGCGAGCTGCTGCAGCTCGACGTCGCCAACACGCACCTGGTGGTCGAGCACGAGTACCCGAAGGCGCGCATTCAGGATCGCGAGCGGCTGAAGCCGATCCTGCAGGGGTCGGTCGCGTTCGTGCGCCGCATCGACGAAGCGGCGGGCTGCATGTACGCGCTGCAGCACGAGGTCCTCGCCGCGCAAGAGATTCCCATCCAGGGCATCGGTCGCCAGGCGTATCGATCCTGACGATGGCTGCAGCGCCTGAACGCGCTAGTGAGGGTGGGGGGGCGCAGTCCAGCCCTCCTGCTCGCATTGGTTGCGCGGCCGGACCAAAGTCCCGTCCTTCTGCGACGAACGTCAGCGTAGAGGTATGACCATTCGGCGTTGACACGCCGGTTTGAGGGTGGTATCGTCCGACCATTCGAAATCCAAGTTTGCGAATTCGGTTGTATTGGTATGACCTCCGATACACCTGCACGGCCCCGGCGTCCGGTCTGATGGGGTCGCCGCCGAACTGGTGGTCGCGCACATCCGGCGGCTGATCGACCAGGGCCGGCTGAAGCCGGGCGACCGTCTGCCGGCCGAACGCGAGCTGGCGCTGCAGGTCGGCGTCAGCCGCCCGAGCGTGCGTGCCGGGCTGCGCGCGCTGGCCGCGATGGGCGTCGTGCAGTCGCGCCACGGCGCCGGCACGTTCATCCGCAGCGGTCCGCCGTCGCTCGGCAGCGAGCCTCTCAGCTTCCTCGCCGCGCTGCACGGATTCACGCGCGACGAGATGTTCGAGGCGCGCCGCGTCCTCGAAGTCGGCGTCGCCGGGCTGGCCGCCGAGCGCGCGACCGGCGAGCACCTCGCGGCGATCGCCGAGGAGATCACCGGCCTGTACGCGTCGCTCGACGACCCGCACGCGTTCCTGCGCCACGACATCCGCTTCCATCGCGCCGTCGCCGCCGCGTCGGGCAATCCGATCCTCGCGTCGCTCGTCGAGATGGTCTCCGCGCTCTTCTACGAGCATCGCCGCAAGACGGCCGACCGCGCCCGCGACCTGCGGGAATCGGCCGACATGCACCGCGCCATCTACAACGCGCTGCGCAGCCGCGACGTCGAGCGCGCGCGCGCAGGCGATGAACGAGCACCTCGTGACCGTCGCGCAGCAGCGGCAGAGCCGTCGAGGAGCCGTGCTTCGGCGGCGATCGACGTCGATAGGCGCGGCGCGCCGGATGCGGACTGGACGCCGCGACGCCGTGGAGACCGGGCGCGCTGGCTGCCTTGACACGTCCCGACGCCGTGAAGGACACTCCGGCGCTTCGATTGCAGGAGCTGCGCATGTCGGCGCGACCGTCGACTGGTGTGACCTGTCGGGTCGCACGCGACTGATCCAGGCAGCTTCCACGTCGAGCGCGGCTACCAGGCCGCGGCAGCGTCAGACACCATACCACATGGGCATGCAAGCACTCGACTCTCCGGCCGCGTCGGCGGTCGTCGTCGGCGGCACGTCGGGCATCGGCCGCGCCATCGCGCTCGGGCCTCGCGGAAGCGGGCGCCGACGTCGTCGCCACCGGCCGGCGGGAGGCGTCTGGTCGATCAGGTCGCCAAGGAGATCGAGGCCACGGGCCGCCGCACGCTGCGCCAGCCGGCGGACGTCGCGCGATCGCGCCTCGCTCGAGGCGCTTCGCGATCGCGTCGATCGCCGAGCTCGGCACGGTCGACATCCTCGTCAACTGCGCCGGCCGCACCAAGCGCTCGCCGACGCTCGACGTGCGACGAAGCCGAGTGGGACGGCATCCTCGAGACCAACCTGACCGGGCACGCTGCGCGCCTGCCAGGTGTTCGGGCCGGCAATGATCGAGCGCGGTACGGCCGCATCATCAACATCGCCTCGCTGTCGTCGTTCGTCGCGCTGTTCGAGGTGGCGGCCTACGCCGCGAGCAAGGCGGCCGTCGCGTCGCTGACCAAGTCGCTGGCCATCGAATGGGCGCCGCATGGCGTCACCGTCAACGCGATCGCGCCCGGGCGTGTTCCGCACCGACCTCAACGCGGCGCTGCTCGACGGCACCGAGCGCGGCCGCGAGTTCCTGATGCGGACGCCGATGAAGCGGTTCGGCAGCATCGAGGAGCTGGCGGGCGCCGCGGTGTTCCTCGCGTCGGACGCGGCCAGCTTCGTCAACGGCGAAGTGCTCGTCGTCGACGGCGGCTTCCTCGCCAGCGGCGTGAACCAATAGTCCGGCACCGATCGACGCACGGCAGTGAGATCAGCATGGCCGGCCCACGACACCACCAGCCTCGCCGGCGGCGCCGTGACCGTCGGCCGACACTGCGTATCCGAGGCGCGGCCGTCGGCCATACCGCTGGGTGATCTGCGCGCTGCTGTTCTTCGCGGCGACGATCAACTACATCGATCGCCAGGTCATCGGCATCCTCAAGACCGACGCTGCAGAGCGAGTTCGGCATGGACCGAGCGCGACTACGCGGCGATCATCTTCACCTTCCAGCTCGCCTACGCGATCGGCATGCTGGCTGTCCGGCCGGATCATCGACAGCATCGGGCGCGCGCGGCTTCGCGATCGCCATCGTGCCTGTGGAGCCTCGCCGGCGATGCTGCACGCGATCGCCGCACTGGTTTCCGTGGCTGCGGCTCCCGACGGTGCTCGTCGATGCTCGCCGGCCTCGATCGTGCTGCTGACGGGCGCGGCCGCCGGCTTCGCGTTCGCGCGCTTCCTGCTCGGGCTTGGCGAAGGCGGCAACTTCCCGGCGGCGATCAAGACCATCGCCGAGTGGTTCCCGAAGAAGGAGCGCGCGCTTCGCCACCGGCATCTTCAACTCCGGCACCAACATCGGCGCGCTGTCACGCCGCTCGTCGTGCCGTGGATCACGCTGCGGTAGGGCTGGGACTGGGCGTTCATCGTCGACCGGCCTCCTCGGCTTCTTCTGGGTGGTGTGGTGGCTGGCTCGTCGTATCGCGCCGCCCGAAGCGCATCCGCAAGTGTCACGCCGCCGGAGCTGGCGCTACATCCGCAGCGATCCGCCGGAATCGTCACGCCGGTGCCGTGGGCGCAGCTGCTGCGCTACCGGCAGACGTGGGCGTTCGCGATCGGCAAGTTCATGACCGATCCGATCTGGTGGCTGTACCTGTTCTGGATTCCCGACTTCCTCGACAAGCAACCACGGCCTCGATCTGAAGCTCGATCGGCCTGCCGCTCGTCGTCATCTATCTGGTGGCCGACGTCGGCAGCATCGGCGGCGGCTGGATGTCGTCGCAGCTGCTGAAGCGCGGCTGGACGCGTCAACGCGGCGCGCAAGACGACGATGCTGTTCTGCGCGCTCTGCGTGGTGCCGATCATCTTCGCGGCGCAGGCGGCGAACCTGTGGGGGGCGGTGGCGCTCGTCAGCGATCGCGGCGGCCGCGCATCAGGGCTGGTCCGCGAACCTGTTCACGCTGACGTCCGACATGTTCCCGCGCCGCGCCGTCGGCTCCGTCGTCGGCATCGGCGGCATGGCGGGCGCCGGTCGGCGGCATGGTGATCTCGCTGGTCGTCGGCGAGATCCTGCAGCGCACCGGCAACTACGTGCCGGTCTTCATCGCTCGCCGGCTCGCTGTACCTGCTCGCGCTGGCTGGTCATCCATCTGCTGGCGCCGAAGCTGACGCCGAGCCAACTCGATTGACGAGGTTGCGACTGACCCGTCGCGACCGTTTGAGTGGCATTGAGGACGAGTTCAGATCATGTCGCGTCTTCGAGTGCTCCGAGAGATCGAGATCGACCGGCGTCGTCGCCGTCATCCGGCTGAAGGATGCCGGCAAGCTGCGCTCGGTGGTCGACGCGCTGATCGAAGGCGGCGTCACGGCGCTGGAAGTGACGATGACGGTGCCGGGCGCCGTCGGGCTGATCGAGCAGCTCGCCAAGGACCTGCCGAGCGGGTTCCAGCTCGGCGCCGGCACGGTGCTCGATCCGGAGACGGCGCGTCAGGTGATTCTCGCCGGCGCGAAATATCTCGTGGCGCCGGTGCTGAACCTGCGACGATCGAGCTGTGCGCACCGCTACGACGTGGCGGTGATGCCGGGCTGCTTCACGCCGACCGAGATCCTGCACCGCCTGGCAAGCCGGCGCCGACGTCGTCAAGGTGTTTCCCGCGACGACGCTCGGGCCCGGCGTTCATCAAGGACGTGCAGGCGCCGCTGCCGCAGATCAAGCTGATGCCGACCGGCGGCGTGACGCTGGCCAACGCCGGCGAGTGGATCAAGGCCGGGCGCGTGGCCGTCGGCGTCGGCAGCGCTGGTGGATACCAAGGCGCTCGCCGCCGACGATTTCGCAGATCGCCGACAACGCCCGCACGTCGTCGAAGCGTCCAGGCCGCGCGCGCGAACTAGCTAGGCGGGCGTCGGACTGAGGGCCGAGTGTAGATCGACGGCCAGGCCGCGACTGAAGGCCGAGCCCTGCCTATCGAGCCCGCAGCCTGTAGCCGCAGGCCGATCTCATGCACCATGAAGACCGTCTCGTTCGGCGAAATCATGCTGCGCCTGAGCCCTCCGGGGTTCGAGCGCTTCCTCCAGACCTCCGCAGTTCGTCGCCACGTTCGGCGGCGGCGAGGCCAACGTCGCGGTCAGCCTCGCGCAGTTCGGGCTCGAGAGCCATTACGTGACGCGGCTGCCGGCGCACGCCATCGGCGAGGCTGCGGTCAGGGCGCTGCGCGCCGAAGGCGTGCGCACCGAGCACATCGTGCGCGGCGGCGATCGCGTCGGCATCTACTACGCCGAGCCGGCGCGAGCCAGCGCGCCTCGCAGGTCATCTACGACCGCGCGCACTCGGCGATCGCGAGATGAAGCCGGGGACCGTCGACTGGGCCGACGGTGCTTCGACGGCGCCGACGTGGTTCCACTGCACCGGCATCACGCCGGCGCTCGGCGACAACGGCGCGGCGTGCGCGAAGGAAGCGCTCGAGGCGGCCAAGGCCGCGGGCGCGACCGTCAGCATGGACCTGAACTTCCGCAAGAAGCTCTGGTCCGAGAAGCAGGCGCAGTCGGTGATGCGTCCGCTGATGGAGTACGTCGACGTCGTCATCGCCAACGAAGAGGACATCCAGTCGGTGCTCGGCTTCGACGTCCAAGGCACCGACGTCACGACCGGGCAAGCTCAATCTCGAGGCCTACAAGCAGGCCGCCGCGCGCATCACCAACGACGTTCGACCGCGTCGTCAGTCGCCATCACGCTGCGCGAGAGCCATCTCGGCGAGCGACAACGGCTGGAGCGCGGTGATCTACGACAAGGCGACCGGCGCCTTCCAGCACAGCCAGCACTACGACGTGCGCCTGGTCGATCGCATCGGCGGCGGCGACAGCTTCGCCGGCGGGCCTGATCTACGGCCTGGTCACCGGCAAGTCGCCGAACGACGCGCTGCGGTTCGCCGTCGCCGCGAGCGCGCTCAAGCAGACCATTCCCGGCGACTTCAACCGCGTCTCGGTCGGCCGAAGTCGACCGCCTCGTCAAGGGCGACGCGAGCGGCCGCGTGCAGCGGTGAAGCGGTCGGGCCGAAGTTCAGGATCGCACGCGCGGGTCGAGCCGAGCTTGCAGCATGTTGCACATCTGAAAACCCGCAAATTCGGCCCGACCCAATCGGCAGACTGACATTCGGCCCGACCTCATGAGGATCGTCGACGCGAAAGTCATCGTCACCTGTCCCGGGCCGCAACTTCGTCACGCTGAAGATCATGACCGAGGACGGCGTGTACGGCCTCGGCGACGCCACGCTGAACGGGCGCGAGCTGGCCGTGGCCAGCTACCTCACCGACCATGTCGTGCCGCTCCTCATCGGGCGCGACGCGCGGGCGCATCGAGGACACCTGGCAGTACCTGTACAAGGGCGCCTACTGGCGGCGCGGGCCGGTGACGATGAGCGCCATCGCCGCCGTCGACACGGCGCTGTGGGACATCAAGGGCAAGGGCTGCAACCTGCCGGTCTACCAGCTGCTCGGCGGCGCGTCGCGCGACGGCGTGCTGGTCTACGCGCATGCCAACGGCGCCGACGTCGACCAGGCGCGTCGAGGCCGTCGCCGAGCTATCGCCGACCTCGGCTACAAGGCGATCCGCGTGCAGTCGGGCATCCCCGGCCTGAGAGCACCTACGGCGTGCGCAGGCCGGCGCGACCCGTTCTACGAGCCGGCGGAGAAGGGCGGCGTCCGCCGGAGAACGCTGGAGCACCGAGGCCTACCTCGACTTCGTGCCGCGCTGTTCGAGCGCATGCGCAACGAGTTCGGCCGGACGTGCACCTGCTGCACGACGTGCACCACCGGCTCACGCCGATCGAAGCGGCCCGCGTCGGCAAGAGCCTCGAGCCGTACCGGCTCTGCTGGATGGAGGACCCGATGCCGGCCGAGCAGCAGGAGGCTTCCGCCTGATCCGGCAGCACACGGTGACGCCGATCGCCGTCGGCGAGGTGTTCAACAGCGATCTTCGACTGCCAGCAGCTGATCCAGGAGCAGCTGATCGACTACATCCGGACCACGGTCGTCCACGCCGGCGGGATCTCGCCACCTGCGGCAAGATCGCGGCGCTGGCCGAGCTGCACCATGTGCGCACCGGCATCGCACGGCGCCACCGACCTGAGCCCGGTCTGCATGGCCGCGGCGCTGCACTTCGACCTGAGCGTGCACAACTTCGGCATCCAGGAGCACATGCCGCACACGGCCGAGACCGACGCGGTGTTCCCGCACGCACTACACGTTCCAGGACGGCTACATGCATCCCGGGCGACGCGCCCGGCCTCGGCGTCGAGATCGACGAGGCGCTGGCCGCGCAGTATCCCTACGATCCGGCCTATCTGCCGATCAACCGCGAAGATGGACGGGACGATGCACGACTGGTAGCGGACCGGCGGAGCGTGAATGCCGCACGCTCGCACGGGTGAGCGACGATGGACTACTGCTCGACGTCGACGCGACGCGCTGAAGACGGCCGGTCTCACGGCCGCTCGCCGCCGCGGCTGCCGGCGCGCCGCCGAGGCCGCGCAGATGACGCAGCCCGCCGATCGCGAAGCCGACCGAAGCTGCCGCATCAAGCAGTCGGTCTGCCGCTGGTGCTACGACAAGATTCCGCTGCCCGACTTCTTCAAGGCGGTCGCCGACATGGGCCTGACCGCCGTCGATCTGCTCAACGAGGAGGAGTGGACGGTCGCCAAGGACTTCGGCCTGACCTGCTCGATGGGCTTCGTCGGCGCGGGCTCGATCCCCGATCGGCCTCAACAACACCAAGTTCCACGACATGATCGTCAATGCGCTCACCACGGACATTCCCGAAGGCCAAGGCCGCGGGCGTGCCGAACGTGATCTGCTTCTTCGGCAACCGCCGCGGCGATGGCCAACGCGGAGGGGATCAAGAACTCGATCGCCTGCCTCAACCGCGTGAAGGCCGTCGCCGAGGAGCAACGGCGTGACGGTCTGCGTCGAGCTGCTGAACAGCAAGGTGAACCACAAGGACTACATCGGCGACAACACGCCGTACGGCGCGGAGATCATCCGCGCCGTCAACTCACCGCGCGTCAAGCTGCTCTACGACATCTACCACATGCAGATCATGGAGGGCGACGTCATCCGCGACGATCCGCGACCTACAAGGACGCACATCGGCCACTATCACACCGGCGGCGTGCCCGGACGCAACGAGCTCGACGCCGAGCAGGAGCTCAACTGGCCGGCGATCACGCGCGCGATCATCGAGACCGGCTTCAGCGGCCACTTCGCGCACGAGTTCATTCCCGTGCGCGATCCGTTGACCTCGCTGCGCGAAGCCGTGGCTTTGTGTGATGTGTGAAGGGGCGTTGGCCATTGGACTTTGGACTTTGGCCAATAGAAGCCCAAAGCCTGAAGCCCAAAGCCCAACGCCTATTGCTGATGCTCGGGGTGGGTGCAGCCCTTGAACTCCGCGAAGGACATCGTCCCGTCGTCGCCGATCTCCTCGCGAAGCCCCACCTCGGACGTGTAGTAGCCGGTGATGGTGATCGACTTGATCGCGAGGAAGAAGTCCGCGCCGGTCTTGTCCGGGGCTGACTGACCGTCCTGCGCCGCAGGGGGAGCGGCGATGGCCTGGAGCAGCGACACCTGTTGCTCCGGTGTCGCGCCGACGAACCGCTTCCCGAAGTCCTTCTCCGAGCGCGCGTCGATCCACGCGAGGCCGTGAGCGAAGCGCTTGCGCTCGTCGGGATTCGCTTGGTTCAGGACGAAGTCGATGAACTCGTTGACCTTCGCCGCCTTGGCGCCCGGCGGTGTCGGTCTGCGGGATGATGAGCTCGCTCAGCGCGACGACCGTTGCGTTCTGCGCTGGAGTGAGCACCTTGGGCTTCCAGGCCCTGGGCGTGCAGCCGCACGCTGACGCTGCATCTCGTGGGCGTGGTCGGCGGCAAACGCGCTCAGCGCTTCCACCCATCCAGGGACGGCCACCGCGCCAGCGCCGCCGAGAGCCATTCGGAGAAGCGCTTCACGCCGGGGGACCGGGTAGCTCATTTCAGTTTCTTGTCGAACTTCCGGACGTATCGTGCCAGCGCGGTCGCCTCGGCGGGGGAGAGCTGGCTCTTGAACGGCATCATCGCCGGTGCCGGTCGACGCCGTTCATGATCGTGTTGCTCACTTCCTTGACCGACGAGCCGTTCTTCCAGACGCCGTCCGCGAAGCTCATGTTCGGCATGATCTGCGAGTTGCCGTCCTGATGGCACACCAAACACTTCGTCTTGTAGAGCTCTTCGACGTCGACCTTACCGCCGCTTCCTGACCGGCCGCACGTCCGACACCGCGAGAACGCCTGCCCGCGATCAGCAGCGCCGCCGTGGTTGCTCCCAATCGTTCCCCGCATCGATCCGCATCGCTCCGTCTTCCGTGGTCCCAGGCGCTCCCCGAAGTGTAGCCGAGGTCGGTGTTACCGCCGCGCCGATCCGGACGCGCCCGTCCACGCGGCGTACTGCCGCTCGATGTCCTCGGGCGTGGGAGTCGAGTCGAAGATGATCACGCGATAGCGGAAGAACTGGCTCTGTCCCGCGGGCAACACGAAGTTCAGCTGCTCCTTGCCGTCGCTGAACGCCCCCTGGCCGAGCGTGTTCGCGGCAAAGAGGCCGTAGCCGCGCGCGTGCCAGTAGGTGGGATGGCCGGGGTTGCCCGGGTGATCGAGCATCGCGATCGTCACGGGCTTCCCGTCGACCTTCCCCGCGAGCATCGTCCAGCGGCCGCGAGTGCCCCAGACGTCCTTGCCCTTCTTCCCTTCGCTGCTCGTGTAAACGCCGGTCACGCCGCTCGTGTCCATGTTCGGCGATCTTGTACGACGCCACCGCGACGTCGATGAACTCGCCCGACTTCTCGGCGGGATCCTCGAGCGCGCGACGCACGCGCAGGCCGATCATCCCCTCCTTGTTGTCCTTGAAGGTGACACGGCGCTGCCCGTCGGACGCAGCAAGGCGACGCGGTCGATCATCCGGGCTCCGGGCCTGGCGTGGAACGTGAAGAGCGTCTCTTCCTCGAGTACGGGGTTACCGGCGCCCGTGACCCACGTCATCTTCACACCCAGTTCGGCGCGGCCCTTGCCGTTCTCCTTGCGCGTGATGTCCTCGTGGAGGATCGTGCCCATCTTCTTCCCGCGCTCGCCTGTGATGGCGTCGGTGTTGTTCCAGAAGTCGAAGCCGTTGACGTCCCCATAGTTGAACCAGAGGCCGACGTGGTGGGGATGATCGGCGCGCTCGCCGGGCTCCGGCGGGAACCCGCGCGTGATGACGACGCCTTCGGCGGTCTGGATCGGGTAGAGCGTCGGCTTCTTGAGCGTGGTCGGCCAGATGTAGGCCGTGAACGGCTTGCCGTCAACCAGTGACGTCGACGCGGCGCTCCTTCGACTTCTCGACCAGCGTCACTTTGGGCGCGTCGAGTGCTTTGGTGTCGCCCGCGGCTCTTGCGGTCGCGAGGCCAGCCGCGACCACGCCGCAGCACCGCCATCGTCGTGCGATAGCGGCTCTAGCGCTGCGCCTGCTCATTGCTCGTGCTCCTGGCGGTTCCGCCGACCACCACGTCCTGCGCCGCATCGTCGAAGGTGACGCGCTGGCCGGTCTGCATGGCCGCGATCGTCATGCGAGCGCCACCGAGTGGCTGTAGCCCGCTTCGATGTGCGCGTTCGGCTTCTTGCGGCTGCGCACGCACTCCATCCAGTTCCGCATGTTGGCGGCGGTCGAGTCGTCCGCGCCGGTGTCGGCCGCCGTTTCGATCTTGCTGGCCGCGGCGGCGAGCGACTGCTTGGCAGGAGGTTGGCCTTCATGCCCATGGCCTTGGCGTGGTTCTCCTTCAGCCCGCCCGTGTCGCTGATCTCGTTCTTGTCGAGATCGAGCATGCCGCCGTTCGAGAAGTAGTACTCCTTCACGTCGCCGGCCGCGTTGGTCTGCCTCGACGAGTAGATGACCTGGAAGCCCTTCGACGCAGTCGTCGAGCGGGCCGTAGTCGTAGACCGCCGTGAACGTGTCCCAGTTCTTCCGGCCGTCCTTCCACAGGTAGATGCCGCCGTTGGCGACGACGCTGCGCGGGCGCGGGAGGCCGGTGAACCAGTGGACCGTGTCGATCTGGTGCACGAGCCACTGATCCGGAATGCCCGACGAGTAGGGCCAGAACAACCGGAACTCGAGATAGTGCCGCGGGTCGAACGGCACCTGCGGCCGGTTCAGCAGGTAGCGCTTCCAGTCGGTGTCCTGCTCCTTCAGTTGCGGGACGAGCTTCGGGCGCCGCCAGCGTCCGGGCTGATTGACGTTCCACGTCATCTCGACGGCGACGATGTCGCCGAACTGGCCCGACTTGAGGTACTCGAAGGCCCGCTGGTAGTTCGCGGCGCTGCGCCGCTGCGTGCCGATCTGGACGATCCTGCCGGTGTCCTTGACCGCCTTCCGAAGCGCGCGCGCGTCGCTCATCGTGTTGGCGATCGGCTTCTCGACGTAGGCGTCACGTCCGGCGCGCACGGCTTCGACGCCGTGCAGCGCATGCTGGAAGTCGGCGGTCGCGATGATGACCGCGTCGACGTCCTTGCGCTCGTAGAGCTCGTCGTTGTTGCGGGCGAGTGCCGGCTTCACCCCGGTTGCCTTCTCGAGCTGCGCCGCGCCGGCTTCGCGGCGAACCGACCAGATGTCGGACACCGCGACCAGCTCGAAGTTGAGCGCCTTGGCCGACTTCTGAAAAGCCGGGATGAGGCTGCCGCGGCACCGATCGGAAAAGCCGACGATGCCGACGCGGACGCGATCGTTGGCGCCGAGGATGCGGGCATAGCTCGAGGCGGGCATCAGCGTCAGCCCCGCAGTGCCGGCCGAGGCGGTCTTGATGAACGTGCGACGGGTTTGGGACATGGCGGGTCCTCGCGAGTGACGAGTGACGAATTACGAGTGACGAATCCGTGGCGATCGGCGCGAGCTGAAGACCGTCGAGCTTGGACCGACGGCACTGCCGCGTCCGTCATGCCTTGGAAGCCGATCGTCCCGTGCCCCGTGGGGTGTCGGCCCGCAGTATAAGCGCGGGCGGCGGCAAGTGGTAGGGCAGGCCCGAGTGTCGGGGAACGGCCGTTCCGATGCCCCCTACAGGCAGGCGGTCCTATCCACTTAACGATCCAATAACCCGTCCAAAATCCAACGAGTTGGACCGTGTCATGGGCTCGCAAGAAATTCGTGAATCCGTCGTCATATCGGGCGTATAGTGTGCGGCATCTCGACCACGCGTCGTGCGGATTGATAGCGAACGGATCCGACGCGCGCGGACCTGATCGATTTCATGTCCCACGCTTTCAGACTAACTGCAAGGAGGAACGGTATGCGTTGCTCGTGCGGCGAGCATCGACAGCCTGTCTCGATTCGCGCTATCGTGTGGACGTTCGCGCTGGTGCTCGTGGCATCAGCGTCGGCGTTCGCGCAATTCGATCGCGGCACGCTCTCCGGCACCATCAAGGACCAGCAGGGCGGCGTCGTGCCGGGCGTGACGGTCACCGTCACCAACCAGGCCACCCAGCAGGCCCGATCGTCCGTCACCGACGGGTCGGGCTTCTTCACGCTCCCGCTGCTCGAACCGAGCCGGTACGACATCACCGCGGAGCTCGACGGCTTCAAGAAGGTCACGCGCCAGAACGTGCAGCTCGACGCCGGCGCCAGCCTCACGCTCGACTTCGCGCTCGAAACCGGCGCGATGACCGAGGTCGTCAACGTGACGGCCGACGCGCCGCCGCTGCAGACCGACGTCACGATGCGCAAGACGGTCGAAGCCAAGGACATCGAGCAGCTGTCGTTCTCGGGCCGCAACCCGATTGGCGTCGCCGGCCTCAAGGCGGGCGTCGTCGGCGGCAGCTTCAACAACTACGGCTTCGACGAGCCTGAGCAACGGCGGCTTCAACATCAACGGCAGCCGCGGCGACGAGAACAACATCACGGTCGACGGCGCCACGGCCATCCGCACGCGCTCGTCGGGCGCCGCGATCGGCGTGCAGAACGTCGACGCGATTCAGGAAGTGCAGGTGCTCACGGCCAACTACATGCCGGAGTACGGGCGCGTCGAGCGGCGGGCAGATCCGCTTCGTGACCAAGAGCGGCAGCAACCGCTATTCAGCGGCAGCGCGTCGTATCTTCTACGCGCGACGAGACGCTCCAGGCCAACACCTGGGCGCGCAACCGCAGCACGAACCCGATCGAGAACAGCGGGCCGGCGCCGTTCGACTACAAGCAGTACGGCTACGCGTTCGGCGGCCCGATTCCGGGCGGCATGTTCAAGGACAAGCTGTTCTTCTTCGGCGCGCAGGAGTGGGTGGACTTACTTCGCCGTCGCCGACCAACACCGCGACGGTGCCGACCGAGGCCATGCGGCGCGGCGACTTCAGCGAGCTGCTCGACCCCACCAACGGCTTCTTCAGCGGCGCGCGTCACGATCATCGATCCGCAGACCGGCCAGCCGTTCCCGGGCAACATCATCCCGGCCAGCCGGCTGTCGGCCAACGGCACGGCGATCCTGAACCTGTACCCGCTGCCGACGCCGGGCTTCCGGCAGGGCACCGACAACCTCATTCAGAACAGCGAGAACCCGCAGGATCAGCGCAAGGACAACATCCGCTTCGACTACCGCCTGAACAACAGCAACCAGTTCACGTATCGCTTCTCGCGCTACAACTGGGTCGCCATCGACGCGTTCCGCGGCACGTTCCCGTTCGCCCGCACCGACTGGGAGCGGCCGAACTTCACGTCGACGGCGAGCTGGACCAGCACGATCAGCAACAACCTGATCAACGAGTTCACCTACACCTATTCGCGCGACGACGTGTTCATCAACGTGTTCACCGATCCGGGGCTGCACCTGCGCAGCCGGACGGGGATCAACTACCCCTACATCTTCCCGGAGAACAAGGAGATCTCCGACAAGATCCCGACCGTCTCGATGAGCCGCCTTCAGCGAGATCGACGGCGGACCGTATCCGGCCTTCTCGTCGGGCCCGATTCACACGGTCTCGAACGTCACCACACTCGTGAGGGGGCGTCACACGTTCAAGGCCGGCGTGTCCGTTCGAGTACTCGGGCGAGGACGACTTCGACCAGATCAACGTCAGCGCCATTCCCGGCGGCACGAACAACCAGAACGGCCGCTTCGAGTTCCTCGACGGGCGCGGCGCGTCGGCTGGTGGCACCGGCATCGGCGTCGCCAACGTGGCGCTGGGCGCTGTTCACCAACTACGCCGAGCTCGGCCAGCGCAACCTACACGGAGTGGCGCGCGCTCGCGACCGACGTCTTCATCCAGGACTCGTGGAAGCCGAGCAGCCAGCTGACGATCGAAGGCGGCTTCCGCTACGTCTACTGGCCGCCGTGGTACTCGACGACGAACAACATCGCGAACTTCGATCCGCGGTTCTACGACCCGAACAACGAGGCCGTCATCAACCCGTCGACGGGACGTCTCACGGGCGGGCCCCGCTACAACGGCGATCGTGCTGCCCGGCGACGGCTTCGAGGGCGAAGGCAACGACCTCGTCGTGGCACAGAATCCGGCGGTGCTGGCGCTCTTCCGCGGCGAGCCGCGCGGCTTCTCGGAGACGCACGCGAACGTCTTCGAGCCGCGTCTGGGCATCAGCTACTCGCTGAACGAGAAGACGGTCATCCGCGGGAGCGCCGGCATGTTCCACAACCGCGTGACGCTCAACGACTCGACGCTGCTCGGCGGCAACCCGCCGTTCCAGCCGCATGGTCACTATCGCCAACGGCAGTGCCGACAACCCGTCGGGCGGCGGCGCGGGTGGCGGAACCGACCTGCCGTTCGGCATGCACGGCGCAGGACGTCGTGTTCAAGCACCCGACCGCCTACATGTGGGCGACGGGCGTGCAGCGCGAGATTCCGTTCGGCTTCACGATCGACGTCACCTACGTCGGCCGCCGCGGGCTCTACCTGCAGCGCGAGCGCAACATCAACCAGCTGCAGCCGGGGACGATCCAGGCCAATCCGGGCGTCAACATCGCGGCCCTGCGTCCCTACACGCGGCTACGGCGCGATCCGGCTCTCGGAGAACGCCGGCCGGTCCATCTACCACAGCCTGCAGATCAGCGCCGACCGTCGCTACACCAACGGCCTGAAGGTCGGGCGCGGCCTACACGCTCGGCAAGTCCGAGGACAACGGCAGCGACAAGCGCAACGTGCTCTGGAACACCTACGACGACACGCTCTACCAGGGGCCGTCGAACTTCGACCGGCGCCACGCGCTCATCGATCTACTACATCTACGACCTGCCGTTCTTGCGCGAGCAGAACACGCTGATGGCCAATCTGCTCGGCGGCTGGCAGATCTCGGGCTCGACGTTCTTGCGCACCGGCACGCCGTTCTCCGTCGTGAACACGGCCAACGACATCGCCGGCGTCGGCGACATCGGCTTCGGCCAGCCGTGGGATCAGGTCGGCGATCCGAACAGGGTCGGTAATGCCCAGCTGTCGTCGGGTGCCGGACAGGATCAGAACTTCCTGTTCAACCCGCTCGCGTTCGCCGCGCCGGCGGCGGGCACGTTCGGCAACGCGCCGCGCAACCTGCTCTACAACCCGGGCGAGCAGCAGTGGGACATCGCGCTGTTCAAGAACTTCAGCGCTAGGCGGCACGCGCAAGGTGCAGTTCCGCGCCGAGGTCTTCAACTTCCTCAACCACCCGAACCTGGGCGGCGTGGAAGCCAACCCGAACAACGCCAACTTCGGCCGCATCACGAGCAAGAACGCGGATCGCGGGACATCCAGCTGAGCCTGCGGTTCCTGTTCTAGCAACAAGGGGTCGGGAGTCCCATCGCAGACAGCGGGACTCCCGACCTCTCACAACCAGGAGGGCACGGCACGCCGTGCCCCAAACAACCCCTTCTCCCGCTTGCGGGAGGGCGCCGGGTTGAGGGTAAGACAGCCCGTGGAAGTTCGGCTTCCACGGGCTGTTTTCTTTTTGATTCCTTTGATTCCTTGATTGTAGACTGAGGCGGTCCTCAATGGTCCGTACCAGTTGATGTGTCATCGATTCCTGTTGGTCGCCGCCGCGGTTGGCGCCTCGAGCGTTCTCTCGGCTCCCTCTTCCCTCCGGGGAGAGGGTCGGGGTGAGGAGACTGGCGCACAAGCGGCTGCCGCGAAGCTCGAAGGGTACACAGAGACGATCCCCGACACCACCGTGAGCTTCGAGATGGTCCCGATTCCCGGCGGGACGTTCATGATGGGCAGCCCCGCGAACGAGGCCGGTCGTCAACCAGACGAGGGCCCGCAGGTCCAGGTGAAGATCGATCCCTTCTGGATGGGCAAGCTCGAGGTGACGTGGAGCGAATACGATCTCTTCGCGTTCGCCAGGCGCGTCCGCCGCAAGCCGGGTGAAACGCCGACCGGCGCCGACGCCGTCGCCAAGCCGACGCCGCCGTACGCCGACGAGTCGTGGGGCTTCGGCAAGGAGACGCAGCCGGCGCATCGGCATGATGTGGCACGCCGCGGCGGAGTACTGCCGGTGGCTCTCGGCGAAGACCGGCAAGACCTATCGCCTGCCGACCGAGGCCGAGTGGGAGTACGCCGCGCGCGCGGGAACCACCACGCCCTGGTCCTCGGGGGCGTCACCCGACAGCCTCAAGGACGTCGCGTGGTACGCCGCGAACTCCGAGGCCAAGCCCCACGTGGGCGGGCAGAAGAAGCCCAACGCGTTCGGCCTGTTCGACATGCACGGCAACGTCGCCGAGTGGGTCATCGATCAGTTCGATCCGAAACGCTACGAGTCGCTGGCCACCGGGCCGAAGCCGCTCGTCGCGCCGGTACTGGTTCCTGGCGAGGCGCGCTATCCGCACGTCGTCCGCGGTGGAGGCTTCGAGGACGAACCGGCCATGCTACGCAGCGCGGCGAGACGCTCCTCGAACCATGAGTGGAGCCGCCGCGACCCGCAGCTGCCGCAGAGCATCTGGTGGCACACCGACGCCATCTACGTCGGCTTCCGCATCGTGCGGCCCGCCGAGGAGACGGCGAGCTTGAAAGGGTTTGCGTCGAAGATTACGCGTGAAAGCGCGGATTATCCGAAGTGAGCGGACCGAGCGGGGCTACAGACTACTGGCTACTGGCCTTGTGAAGATCATGCTGTCCGGTTCGAGTGAACAGCAGTCTGTCCTGGCCCGCAGCCTGTAGTCCGTAGCCCTGCCCAAGAGCAAGGAGCACGAACCATGGCGCACGACGATCAGAAGCAGCAGTCCGTCACGCGGCGAGACTTCATCAAGAGCGCCTCGGTGACCGCCGGCGCCGTGGCGGCGACGCAGTTCTCCCTGCCCGGCGCATGGGCGGCGGGCAGCGACGAGATCCGCATCGGCCTCATCGGCGCGGGCGGGCGCGGCACCGGCGCGGTGCAGGACGCGCTCAAGGCGCGCCAAGGGCGTGCGCCTCGTGGCGATGGCCGAGGTCTTCCCGGATCGCCTGAAGAACAGCCGCGAGCAGTCTGAGCAAGCTGGGCGCGAGAAGCGACGATCCCGGACGATCGCGCGTTCACCGGGCTCGACGGCTACAAGCAGGTGCTCGCGTCCGACGCCAACTACATCATCCTCGCGACGCCGCCCGGGTTCCGGCCGATCCACCTGAAGGCGGCCGTCGAGGCCGGCAAGCACATCTTCACCGAGAAGCCGGTCGCGGTCGACGGCGCGGGCATCCGCACCGTCCTCTCGCTCGTGGACGTCGCGGCGCAGAAGAAGCTGCTGGTCGGCAGCGGCCTGCAGCGCCACCACCAGCAGGGTTACCTCGAGACGATGAAGCGGATTCACGACGGCGCGATCGGCGACATCGTCGGCGGCCGTGCCTACTGGAACCAGGGCGCGCTCTGGAACCGCGGCCGTCAGCCCGAGTGGTCCGACACCGAGTGGCAGATGCGCAACTGGTACTACTTCACGTATCTGTGCGGCGATCACATCGTCGAACAGCACGTGCACAACATCGACGTGGTCAACTGGGCGATGAAGGCGCATCCGGTGCGGGCCACGGCGACCGGCGGCCGCCAGGTGCGGACGGGCCCCGAGTGGGGGCACATCTACGATCACTTCGCGGTCGACTTCGAGTACGAGAACGGCGTGCACATGTTCAGCATGTGCCGGCAGCAGAATGGCACGGCGGGCAGCGTCTCGGAAGCGCTGGTCGGCACCAAGGGCACGTGCCAGGTGAACGACTACAAGATCAGCCGGTCCCCAGCCGTTCGACCAGTCGACGCTCAAGCGGAAGGAAATCAGCCCTTACGTGCAGGAGCACACCGACTTCATCGAGTCGATTCGCAAGGGCGAGCCGGTCAGCGAGCTGAAGTTCGTGGCCGAGAGCACGCTCACCGCCATCATGGGCCGCGAAGCGGCTTACACGGGCAAGATGATCACGTGGGACGAGATTCTCAACTCGCCCGTGAGCCTGATGCCCGAGGATTTCGATCTCAAGGCGTCGAGGCCGACGCCGCCGGTTCCGATGCCGGGCCAGGGAACGAATTAGACTGCCGCGGCTGTCGGCTACGGGCAACGGGCATGATCTTGTTGCACCGGCCACGCAGCCTGTAGGCTGTAGCCCGTAGCCTGACGAGACTGACGGCGCAGGCCGAGGAGTGACGAGCATGAACATTCCCAACCATTCCCGGGGCCCATGCGCAGGGCAGCGACGAAATCAGAGTCGGCGTGGTCGGCTGCGGCGGGCGCGGAACCGGCGCGGCGCAGAACGCCGTGCGCGCGGCCGAGGGCGTGCGCATCGTCGCGCTGGCCGACGCCTTCCAGGATCGCCTCGATCAGTCGCGCAAGATTCTGACGGAGCGCATCGGCGACAAGATGAGCGTCACCGACGACAAGTGCTTCGTCGGCCTCGACGCGTACAAGAAGGTGCTCGCGACCGACGTGAACTACGTGATCCTGGCCGCGCCGCCGGGATTCCGTCCCGAGCACCTGAAGGCCGCCGTCGAGGCCGGCAAGCACATATTCGCCGAGAAGCCGGTTGCGGTCGACGGCGCCGGCGTCCGGAGCTGCCTCGAGACCTACGAGGCCGTCAACAAGAAGGGCCTCGGGCTCGTCGGCGGGCACGCTCTACCGTCACCACACCGGCTACCTCGAGACGATCAAGCGCGTTCACGACGGCCAGATCGGCGACATCGTCAGCGCGTGGGGCTGGTACAACACGACGGAGCTGTGGAAACACGACCGCAAGCCCGAGTGGACCGACCTCGAGTTCCAGATGCGCAACTGGCTGTACTACACGTGGCTGTCCGGCGACCATCTCGTCGAGCAGGCCGTGCACAACGTCGACGCGCTGAACTGGATCATGCGCGCGAACCCGGTGCGCGCCGTCGCAACCGGCGGACGCCAGACGCGCACGGCGCCGGAGTTCGGCCACATCTACGATCACTTCGCCATCGATTACGAGTATCCGAACGGCGTGCACGTCCAGATGTTCTGCCGCCAGCAGGACGGCTGCGACAAGAAGGTGGCCAACGAGGTCGTCGGGACCAAGGGGCGAGCGTTCATCCTGCCTCAGTGGTACATCACGGGCGAGAATCCGTGGAAGCTCGAGACGCCGCTGAACGATGCGTATGTGACCGAGCACACGAATCTCATCAACAGCATCCGGGCCGGCAAGCCGCTCAATGAGCTGAAGCAGCTCGCGGACAGCACGCTGGTGGCCATCCTCGGGCGCGAGGCGGCGTACACGGGCAGCGCGATGACCTGGGAGCAGGCGCTCGCGACCCCGAGCCAGTGGCCGGCCAAGCTCGAATGGGGACCGATGCCGGTGCCGCCCGTGGCCATGCCGGGACAGGCGACGAACGAATGACAAATGACGAGTGACGAATGACGAATGACGAATCGCGCGAGCCGGAGAGTCGTCCGGGCTCCCGCGATCCGCGCGTGGGCACCGCGCGTCGTTCGATCGCTCGTCTCGCCGTCCCACTCGCGCTGGTCTTTCTCGCTGCGGCCGGCCTTCCTGCGTTATCCCTCCAACGTTTCGAGTCGAGCGAGCCTCACATGGGCACGCTCGTCCGGATCACGGTGTACGCCTCGTCGCGAGAAGAGGCCGAGGCCGCGAGCCGAGTCGGCTTCGATCGCATTGCCGCCCTCGACCGCACGCTGAGCGACTACCGCGCCGACAGCGAGCTCTCGAAGCTGGCCGCGCGAGCCGGGACAGGCCCGGTTCAGGTCAGCGACGACCTCTTCACGGTCCTGGCGGCGTCCGAGCGGCTGGCGCAACGGACCGACGGCGCCTTCGACATGACCGCGGGAGCGTTGACGCACCTGTGGCGGCGCGCCCGGCGTTTGAGCGAGCTGCCGGCGGCCGAGCGCGTCGAAGAGGCCCGTGCCCGATCGGGTCATCGATGGCTCAGCCTGGACGCCGCCGCACGAACGGCGACGCTGGCGAAGGCGGGCATGGAGCTCGACGCTGGTGGCCTGGCGAAGGGATATGCCGCTGATGAAGCTCGCGCAGCCATCGGCCGCCGCGGCGTGACCCGCGCGCTGGTCGCGATTGGTGGGGACATTTCGGCGGGCGATCCGCCTCCCGGCCGCACTGGGTGGGACGTGGCGTTCGAGACGCTGTCGGTGCCCGGCGCGCCCCGCATTCCCGCCCTGTCCCTGCACCACGCGGCCGTCTCGACGTCGGGCGACTCCGAGCAGTGGATGAACGCAGGCGGGGTGCGTTACTCTCACATCCTCGATCTCCGGACCGGCTGGCCCATGACGGGCCGCAGCGCGACCAGCGTCGTCGCGCCGCGCGGCCTCGATGCCGACGCCCTGGACACTGCGGCCGCGATTCTCGGTCCGGACGCCGGCGGGCGGCTGATCGAGAACGAGCCGGGCGCCGCGGCCTTCTGGATCTTTGCCGACGAGCACGGTAGCGTCACGGTTCGCCGGTCGTCCCGTTGGCCCGGACGATCGAGTCGAGGGTCATCGACCGCTCGTAGCTCGTAACTCGTCGCTGAGACGCCCCCATGCCCACATCCGTCCGACTCAAGCTCTCGCGTCCTGATGTTCCTCCAGTACTTCGTCTGGGGGTCCTGGTACGTGACGATGGGGCCGTACCTGAACGAGACGCTCAAGTTCGACGGCCGGCAGATCGGCCTGGCCTATGGCGCGACCGCGCTGGCCGCGATGATCTCGCCGTTCTTCGTCGGCATGGTGGCCGACCGGTTCTTCGCGACCGAGAAGATCCTCGCGGTCGCTGCACCTCGTGGGCGGGCTGCTGCTCCTCTACGTCTCGACGCTGTCGGCACTTCAGCACCTTCTATCCGGTGCTGCTGATCTACACGTTGTGCTACATGCCGACGCTGGCGCTGACCAACTCGCTGTCGTTCCGGCAGATGGACCGATCCGGGCAAGGAGTTCCCGGGCGTGCGGGTGCTCGGCACGATCGGCTGGATCGTCGCCGGCTACGCGATCGGATTCCTGGGGTTCGGCGACCAGCGCCGGGATGTTCGTCACGGCGGCCGCGGTCGCCTCGATCGTCGCTCGGGCTCTACTGCTTCGCGCTCCCGCACACGCCGCCCGCCAAGCTGGGCCACGCGGTCACGATGCGCGACATCCTCGGTCTCGACGCGCTGGCGCTGATGAAGGAGCGCTCCTTCGCCGATCTTCGTCCTCGGCTCGTTCCTGATCTGCATCCCGCTGCAGTTCTACTACGGCCTGGCGGGCACGTTCCTCAGCGAGATCGGCGTGTCGAACGTGCCGCGCGAAGATGACGCTCGGGCAGATCTCCGAGATCTTCTTCATGCTCGTCATGCCGTGGTTCTTCGTCCGCCTCGGCGTGAAGTGGATGCTGCATCGTCGGCATGCTGGCCTGGACGACCCGCTACCTCGCTCTTCGCGCTGGGGCGACAC
Organism: Vicinamibacterales bacterium; assembly: GCA_963840865.1. Lineage (GTDB taxonomy): Bacteria > Acidobacteriota > Vicinamibacteria > Vicinamibacterales > Vicinamibacteraceae > CAWJAP01. Next base: position 31,581 of record CAWJAP010000005.1, on the reverse strand, counting down.
CGGGCCCGCTGATGTGGATGCTCTACGTCGGCATCCTGCTGCACGGCATCTGCTACGACTTCTTCTTCGTCACCGGCCAGATCTACGTCGACAAGCGCGCGCCCGGCGCACCTGCGCGGCGCGGCGCAGGGCTTCATCGCCTTCGTCACGCTCGGCTGTCGGCATGTTCATCGGCTCGCTGGTCTTTGGTCCGGTGCTCGACATGTACCGCATCGAGGGGGCCGTTCCCCATGACTGGTCGCGAATCTGGCTCGTGCCGGCCATCGCCGCCGCCGTCGTGCTGGTCCTGTTCGCGCTGTTCTTCAGGGAGCGCGAGGAGCCGCAGGAAGTCGGCGTGCGCGCGGTGAAGGCGCAGGTCTGACGTCTGAATCGTGATGCGGGCGCTGGTCATCGCGGCGCTTACCGGCGCGGCCCTCGTTCAACCCGCCGGCGTCAACTACGACGAGGGCAAGGTTCCGTCGTACGTGCTGCCCGATCCGCTCGTCTTCGCGAGCGGGAGGCGGGTGGCCGATGCGGCGGAATGGCACGGCGCGCGCCGGGCGGAGATTCTCGGCCTCTTCGAGCGTCACGTGTTCGGCACGAGCCCGCCGGCACCCGCGACGAGCGAAGGCGAGGTGCGCGACGTCGACCGCCAGGCCCTCGGCGGCGCGGCCACGCGCCGTCAGGTGAGCGTCAAGCTCGGGGCCGGCGCCGACGCTCCGCGTCTCGAGCTGTTGATCTACGTGCCGAACGCGCGTCAAGGGAAGGTGCCCGCCTTCCTTGGTCTGAACTTCAACGGCAATCACGCGGTCGCTGCCGACCCGGCCATCCTGCTGTCGACGCGATGGATGCGCGACAGCGTGCCGGGGGTCGCGCATCATCGCGCGACGCAAACCTCACGTGGGTCCGAAAGCAGCCGCTTTCCCCTCGAGGCCATTGTCGAGCGCGGGTTCGCGCTCGTGACGGCGTACTACGGCGATCTCGAGCCGGATCATCCCGACGGGTGGAAGGACGGTATCCGCGGACGACTCGCGCCGGGCGAGCAGGCGTCCTGGTCGTGGGGCGCGATCGGCGCGTGGGCGTGGGGATTGAGCCGGGCGCTCGACTACCTGGCGTCGGATCCTGACATCGACGGGGCCCGCGTCGCCGTCATCGGGCACTCGCGGCTCGGCAAGGCGGCGCTATGGGCCGGCGCGCGCGACAGGCGGTTTGCGCTGGTCGTCTCGAACGACTCGGGCGAGGGCGGGGCCGCGATCACGCGCCGGAAGTTCGGCGAGACCATCACCCGCATCAACACGAGCTTTCCGCACTGGTTCACGCCCGCCTACAAGACCTTCGACGACCGCGAACACGATCTCCCGATCGACTTCCACGAGTTGCTGGCGCTGATCGCGCCGCGGCCATTGTACGTGGCGAGCGCGAGCGAGGATCTATGGGCCGATCCTCGCGGAGAGTTCCTCGCGGCGGTCGCGGCGGAGCCGGTCTATACGCTGCTCGGTTCACCGGGCTTGGGCGTTCGCGAGACGCCGGCGCCGGGCGTGTCAGTCGGTCAGCGGATCGGCTACCACGTGCGCGCCGGCAAGCACGATCTCACCCGCGAGGACTGGGAGCACTTCCTGACGTTCGCCGCGCGGCACCTTCGATAGTGCGGTTGCTGCCGTGCGCGCGCGTTCCCCAGCGCGCCCCGTTCACTCCTGTCTGAGAGTAAAGTGGACTCTAACCACTCGTATCGCTTGCGTTGCTCGGCCGACAAGTTACGTTGAGGCCCTGGAGGTCACACTCCAAGGCCCTTTCCCTTTTATCCTTTTGCATCCGACGGTCACGGACGCGCGGTTTGCGTCCGTCCGCGTGCTCGGGCCCTGGTCACGCGGGGCGAAGGCCAGATCCTCGCCGGCTCGAGCGGCGTGCGCGCCGCCGTGCAGGGAAACCTCGTGTCGCTATCGGGCAACGCGGACGGCCGTGCCGCAGCCGTCGTCTTCCGGTTCGTGCTCGCCCAGGTCACGCCCGAATCGTCGATACGGTGGTCGCTCGACGTGGAGCCGGGCCAACGTGCGGCGTTCGAGATTGCGAACATGAATGACGAGCGGAGCGCACGCGTTGTGGACCGCTTCGAGGGTACCGCGGGTGAGACGTTCGCCACGCCTGCGGCGCCGGTCAGGGTCAACGGCCCACTGCCTGCGCTTCGGCCGCCACCCGAGCGTCTCGTGCTCGGGTTCTATTTCCCTTGGTTCGAGCGCGAGACGTGGAGCGATCCACAGATGCTCGGCCGTCCGCTGCGCGCCTATTCGGCCGACGACGCGGCGGACGTGCTGCAGGGGATGCGCGACGCCAGCCCGGGCCGGGCTCGATGGCGTCATCGTTTCGTTCCAGGGCAAGGAGACGGGATGGAACCATCGCCGCATGCTGCTCGTCCTGCAAGCCGCGCAGCAGAGCGGACCTCGCGGTCCGGACCTACCATCTCGGCGCGCCGGATCGGGGAGGGCAGCGCCTCGGCATCGCAACGGTCACGCCCGGCTACGACGAGACCCGTCTCCGGGATCGACCAGAACGCCGCGTCGTCGATCGCCAGAACGGCGAGTTCTACGAAGCGCAGTGAGAGGCCGCCACGAGGAGCGGTGCGGACTGGGTCCTGGTGATGACGTGGAACGAATGGTGGGAGAACACCCACATCGAGCCCAGCCAGGAGTTCGGCGAGGTCTACCATCGACTGACGCGTTTCTGGTCGACCGCCTTCAAGGACCTCCCACGAACGAGTCTGGCCGTACCGTGAGGACGAGCCGTACCGACGCCGGGCTGAAGCCCCCGGCCTCCTGATCGAGTGATTCGCCGGCTACCTGACGATCGTCTGTGGAGGCTCCGCGAACGCCTTCCATAGCGAGTCGAGCCACACGCCATCGGGAGCGCCGTCGAACACGATGAAGCGATAGCGCGACACGTAGGGAGTACCGGGCGTGATCTCCATGCGGCCGGCCTGCATCGGCGCATAGTTGAAGAAGGGCTCGGTCGGGTGGATCCGCAACGGTTGCGGATGGCGGAAGTTCTGCGGATGGTCGAGCACGGCAATACCGACCGGCTGGCCGTTCACCTTGCCGCTCATCGCGCACCAGCGGGCGCGCTTCGCATGGCCGTCGACCCGCGTCTTGCCTTCAGACGTGAGAAACGACGTGCCCGACGCGCCGAGCCACGTGCGGTGCCCGCGGAGACCAATACCGCCGTAGCGATACTCGGGCAGAACGAGCGGGCTCGACGCGAGCATGTCCTGATGCGACACGAGGTCGAACGCGCGGTACGGCCGGCCGGATCGCCCCACGGCGTAGGCCGTGACCTCCCAGACATCCGTCAGCACGTTCGTCGGCGCCGGCGCGCTCAGGTCGACATAGCGGTGCCGTGCCTTCAGTCCGCCGACGAACGGGCCCGACCACGCGTCGACGATCGACTCGAACTCGACGGTGCCCGTCCCGTCCCCCATGTTCCAGAAGTCGGGTTTGCGGCCCTGGAACTCGGTGCGCGTCCACGCGAACCAGATGCCGTGATGGTGCAGGTGATCGGGCGGGTAGTCGTCGGTCACCAGACGTCCGGCAGGCGTCAGGACGGGGTGGAGGTAGCCACCACGCTGAAGCATCGGTTTGACGGAGGGCGAGGGGAGAGCCGTCTTTTCTCCGCGGTAGGTGAAAAGCGGTCGGCCATCCACCGCGACCTCGACTCGGTCCGTGAAACGGTGCGCGTCGATTCCCTGACCGCGGACGCTGCGATCGAGGGCGGGTTCGAGGATGTAGCGGCGGCGCTCGCCGCCGGCGAGGCCGCTGACGGCGAATGCCAGGCGGCGGTCGCGCGTCACCTGCGTCGCGAGCGTCTGGCCATCTTCGGCACGAAGCTGAAAGACTTCTCCGCGCAGACCAGGCGGCAATTCAGCGACCAGCACGGACTCGGAAAGTGCGGACGTGCCGTTGGTGACGACCACCGACGGCAACCCACTCCGGCCAGGCTGCAACAGTCCGAGCAGAGGTACCGCGCACGCGACGACGGCGAGCCGGATCCATCCCTCGATCATGGAATGAGCGCCGGGCCGAAGTTGAGCCGGTTGCGGAACTCGACCCGCAGGAGCAGCAGGTTGAGCAGCATCTGGATGATGATCGACGCCGCGGAGAGATACCACAGCCAACGCAGGTCGAACCCGATCCGGTGTGAGAGCACGACCGCCGGAATGGAGAAGAGCAGCACGCGCGAGAGCGACGAGACGAGCGACGGCAGGGTGTTGCCCATCGCCTGGAACATGCTCGAGCTGACGAAGACGATGCCCGACGCCACGAAGTTGATGGTCGCGATCCGCAGGTACCCTTCGCCGACGGCGACGACGCCGGGATCTGACGAGAACACGCGCACGAGGGCTGCCGGCACCAGCAGGCAAACGGTCGCGAAGATCAGCATGACCCCGGCGGCCATCGAGGCCGCCATCGTGAAGGTCCCGCGCACGCGCGCCGCGAGACGCGCGCCGAAGTTCTGGCCCGCCACGGGTCCGGCCGCGAAGCCGAGCGCAACGACCGGCATGAAACCGGCCTGCACGATCCGCTGGCCGATGCCGAAGCCGGCCTGCGCCGCGGCGCCGAAAGGCTTGATCAGCGCGTAGACGATCATCAGGTACACGGCCATCAGCGCGAATTCCGCGCCGGCCGGGAGGCCGATCTTCAGCAGCGCGCCCCACGTCGCGGGCTGCGGCCGCCACTCCACGCGCCTGAACGTGAGATATGACGTGCCCCGGAAATAGAAGGACATCCACGCGACCGCGACGGCGACGGCAACCAGGCTGGCGAGCGCGGTGCCCGCGACACCGAGGCGCGGGAGTCCGGCCCATCCGAACATCAGCAGCGGGGCGAGCACCATGTTGACGATGATGCTCACGGTCTGCACGATCATGCCCGGCTTGAAGTTCCCCGTGGCGCGCAGCGCCGCACCCATCGAGACCAGCCCGAACTGGAGCGACATCGCCGGGATGAACCAGAGCAGGTAGTCTGACGCGAGCGCCGCGGTGGACGCGTCGGCGCTCAGGCGCGTGGCATAGACCGGCCGTAACGCCATCATCACCGCCAGGAACGCCAGGCCGACCACGAGCGACAGCATCTGCGACTGGCCGAAGACGAACTGCGCTCGATCGTGGTCCTTACGGCCCACTGCGTGGGACACGAGTGCGGTCGTGCCCACGCCGAGCATCTGCGTGGCGGCCAGCACGACGAACATCACATTCCCCGCCACGCCGACCGCGGCGACGGCGTCGCGTCCCAGCCGCCCAACCCAGTACAGATCCACCAGGAAGTACAGCGTCTGGAACACCATCGTCACCAGCATGAAGCTGCTGGTTTTCACGAGGTGCCGCGCCAGAGAGCCCGTCGTCAGGTCCTGCATGGGATTGGGGTCGGGAGTGATATCCGTCTAAATGTTGCCGATTTAGCGCAGAGCGCCCAGACGAGTACGCAGAAACATAACATTTAGACGGATATCACTCCCGACCCCAATCCCTAGCCTTCCTGCGGCGCCGTGGCGACGGTGGGAATCCGGCGCTTCGCCGGGAGGAGTGCCACGGCAGCGGCGCCGAGCATGGCGAGACCGAGGAGCAGCAGGAATCCGCCGCCGTAGCTGCCGGATGCGTCGCGAATGCGCGCGACCGCCATCGGAGCAAGGGCCTCGGAGACACCGTCGGCGGTCAGGACGACGCCCATCACGCGTCCGAGCACTTTGACGCCGTAGAGCTCGGCGGCCATCAGCGGAATGATCATGTAGTCGCCGCCCAGGCCGATCCCGAAGAGCACGGCGCACAAACGCAGCGTGCCGAGCGACGGCGCGAGATAAATCAGCGGCACGGTTGCCGCGACGAGCGCGTAAATCAGCAGCATCACGTACTTCTTCGGGAACCGATCGGCCAGCCATCCCATCAACAGGCGGCCGATGATGCTGCCGAGAAGAACCAGCGAGAGCACGCCGGCGACGTCGCCCTGCGACAGCGCTTTGTCGATGCTCAGAAACAGCTTCAGGTTCTGCATCGTCCCGCCCACGGCGCCGATGGAGCACATGCTGCCGATGAGCAGCAGCGGGAAAGTCCAGTGCCTGAACGCCGCTCCAGGCGACAGGTCGGACGAAGAGGGATGTGCCGCGGCCGCAGGCGCCTCGCCGGCTGCGGCGCTCGATGCGTTCGGGCACGGTGAGCGCGAACGGCAGCGTGATTGCAACCATGAGCACGCCCAGAATCTGCAGCGCCGCGTGCCAGCCGAATCGCGTCGTGAGCGCGTGTGCGAGCAGCGGAACGAGCGCGCCGCCGATGCCGATGCCCAGATACGCGAAGCCCATGGCGCGCCCGCGCTCCTTGTCGAACCAGCGCGAGAGCAGCACCTGGTTGGGCAACGGTCCGCCGCACACGTAGCCGAGCGCGTTGAACAGATAGAAGGCGTAGAAGAGCGTGATCGTCGAGATGGCGCCGAGACCGACGAGCGCCGACCCCGCCATCAGGATGCCCGCGATCATCAGGCGCTTGGCGCCGAAGCGGTCCACGATCCATCCGGCGAAGAAGCCGAACAGCGGTCCGACGATGAGCTTGCTGTAGGCGTTCCCCGACGTCACCTGCTGGCGCGTCCAGCCGAAGTCGCGCACCATGAAGTCGTAGAAGAACGGCAGGCCGTAAAGCGCGACGCCGACGATGGAAAACAGCGACACGAACGCAGTGAGCGCGACGCGGATCTGGGCTGGGCGCATGGGTCACGAGGCAGGCAGCGCCTGCTTGACGTTCTTGAGGCGTTCGGCGTCGGGGTGCGACTTGTAGAACGGATCGAGCGGGAAGCAGCCCGAGACCAGGCCGTTGCGCGGCCCGCTCGTGCAGTCGCTGAACGTGCGGCAGACGCTGGCGCGGCGCACCGTCTTTCCAGCGAGCACGTCCGCCGGGAGCTCCGGATAGGACAGGACCATGCGGCCGAGGCCGACGAAATCGGTGGAACCGCCGCGAACAGCCGCCTGGCCGACGTTCGGCAGCCATTCCTGCAGGTAGGTGTAGCCCGAGCCCGTGATTGCCAGTCCGGGGAACTCACGTTTCAACACCGACACGACCGCGATCTGGCGGGCAACGCCCACGAGCGGATCTTCGGGCGGCAGATAGCCGTCGGACGGTGGAAAGAGGGCAGGGCGTTGGATGTGCGGATTGTAGTACGGACTGCCGGCGGTCAGACAGACCCAGGCGATGCCGAGTGACTCGAGCTCTCGAAGGAAACCACGGGCATCGTCGAGCGCGGGCAGCTCAGCGGGATCGGACATGAGTCCGAACGCATACGTGTAGCGCGAGGCGTCGGCCTCGGGTGTGCCGACGCCCTCGGTGTCCTTGCGGAAGGGCACGGCATCGAACGCCGACAGGCGCACGCCGATCTGGAGGCCGGGCACGTCGCGCCGGATCGCCGCCGTGATCAGCCGCAGAAACGTCAGCCGCCCCTCGGGTCCGCCGAAGCGGCCCGGCCGGCTCCACGCGCTGAGCAGCTCGTGTCCCAGGTAGCCGTGGCAGTGCTTGACGTCCACGAAGTCGAAGCCCGCTTCGCGCGCGGCGGCCGCCGCGCGCACGAAATCGGCGACGAGATCCTCGAGCTCGGCGTCCCTGAAGACGTGCGGCATCGCGCCGCACGGGAACCGGCGATCGAGCACCGGGTGCGCGTAGCCGATCATCGGCTCCCATCCGCCGCCCGGATTGGGCCGCGCGTAGCGGCCGGAGTGCGTGAGCTGGAGCCCGATGACGAGCCCGTCCGTCGTGCCGAAGGCGCCGTGATGCGCGTCCACCAGGGTCTGACGAAGACCGGCGAGATCGCGTGTGGCGTGAGGACCGAAGGCGAGCTGGTTCGGGTTCGCGCGTCCGTCGTGCCGCACTGCGAACGCTTCACCGCCCCAGATCAGAGACGCGCCGCTCAGCCCGAAGTGCTGCCATCGCCGCCGCGTGAGATCGGTGGGTCGGCCGTCGGGCGTTCCGTCCCAGCCTTCCATCGGCAGGATGCAGAAACGATTGCGCGCCGTCAGTCCGGCTCGGATCAGCGGCTGCGCCAGAGGCGAGCCGGGGGCAGACTCGACCCGTTCGTCGAAGGGAAGGCTGACGCCGAGCTCCGCCAGCCGCGCCAGCAGCTGTGCGGAGGTCTTCAGCGAGGCTATGCGTGGATACGACACTCGGGCGCCTTTGTCACAGACCCTGACCGGCCGCAGCGGCGAGCGGCGAACGCCTGCCGCCGTGCGTCTTGACGAGCGCGTCGATCCGCTCGGCGATCTCACGAAGCAGCGGGGCGTCACTGTCCGGACGCCGCACGGCTCGCGGATGCGCGGCAGCGCTCGACGCGATACCGCGGACGACGAGCCACTGCGACGCGGCATGACGGCTCGCGGCGATGGGCATGCGATACAGCAGCGCGCCCAGATGCTGAAGGGCATCGTCGACCTCCGCGGCATGTGGATCGCCGTCCCGCCACAGCCGGTCGCGCAAGGCGAACGCCTCGGGCGCGCAGCCGGCCGACCCGAGCAGATAGTCGCTGCCGTACACGAACATGTCGGTCGCCCGCTCGTTCCCCGAGAACAGCCGGAACTCCGGCCGTTGGGCGTCGCGCGCGTCCACCCGATACCACTCGGCCACGCGGTCGAACGACGCGTGGACCAGACCCGAAAGCGCGGGCACGTCGAGCAGGCGGTGGAACAGAATCCAGCGAATAGACGCGCCCGCCGAACAGTGGATCCGCCTCGAGCGCGATGGCCTCGCGGAAGTCCGCGGTCGCCTGCCGGTACATGTCGGCGAGATCGTCCTCGCCGAGCTGCCCGAGCTCGTGACACTGGACGAGCACGGGCGTGCCACCCTGGCGAACGATGGGCTCGCCCGCCAACGCATAGCGCCGGGCGAGTGTCCCACTGTCGTCGCCGGCGAGGGCGCCGGCCAGGTAACGGCGGCTGCGCGCGACCCCACCCGTGATTGCGAGCACGTCCGCGCGCTCGTGCGGATTCAGCAGTTCCACCGACCCGGCGAAGAGATTCACTGCTGGCGTCAGGCCGGCGGCAAAGGTCCGCTGCACCAGATCGGCGAGGACATCGAGTTCTGGCCGTCCCGCCGCCGTGAACGAGAGCGGAACGGAGGCGACACCATCAACGGTCCGGTCGGCTGCCAGATGCCGCAGGGCCAGGGTCAAGGGATGAGGGAGGGACATGGACTGTCCGAAGCTTCGTAATCTCGTGCGACGGCATATATGATATGCGAATCCAAGGTACCGTCCAGGCCTTCAAGAGTTTGAATTCAGGGGTCCGAGGAGGCCGGGCCTCAGCCCCGGCGCCGGCAATCTGGGCGCGCGATCAGGCCAGCAGCTTCTGAACGAGCTTGCCATGCACGTCGGTCAGCCGGAATTCCCGGCCCTGGAACCGGTACGTCAGCTTCTCGTGATCGAGCCCCAGCAGGTGGAGCATCGTCGCGTGCAGGTCGTGCACGTCCACCGGATCCTCGACGACGTTGTATCCGAGCTCGTCGGTCGCGCCGATCGTGACGCCCGGCTTGATGCCGCCGCCAGCCGCCCACATCGTGAACGCTCGAGGATGATGGTCGCGTCCGAGGAACTTCGAGCCGTTTCTCGCTTCGTTCATCGGCGTCCGCCCGAACTCGCCGCCCCAGACCACGAGCGTGTCGTCGAGGAGCCCGCGCTGTTTCAGGTCGCTCAGCAGCGCGTAAATCGGGCGATCGGTCTGCCGGCACAGGTGCGGCAGCTTCTCGACGATGTCTTCGCCGAACGAGGCGCCGTGCGTGTCCCAGCCCCGGTGATAGAGCTGGACGAACCGCACACCGCGCTCGACCAAACGCCGCGCCAGCAGGCAATTGTTCGCAAATGACGCGCGGCCAGGCTCGGTGCCATAGAGCTCGTGGATCTTGGCGGGCTCCTTCGAGATGTCGGTGAGCTCGGGAACGCTGGTCTGCATCCGGTAGGCGAGCTCGTACGCGGCGATGCGAGTCTGGATTTCGGGATCGCCCGCGTCGGTCTGGTGCAGCCGGTTCAAATCGTTGATGGCCTCGATCGAGCGTCGCCTGACGTCCTCATTGACCCCTTCGGGATTCGAGACGAAGAGCACCGGATCGGCGCCGGACCGGAACTCGACGCCCTGGTGCTCGGTCGGGAGAAACCCGCTGCCCCAGCACGATTTGCCGCCGTCGGGATTGTTCTCACCCGAGATCAGCACCACGAAGGCGGGCAGATCGCGATTCTCCGTTCCCAGGCCGTAACTGAGCCACGATCCGAAGCTGGGACGGCCAATCACCTGGTGCCCGGTGTTCATGAAGATCTGCGCGGGCGCGTGATTGAACTGCGTCGTGCGCATCGAGCGGACGATGGCGATGTCGTCGGTCAGCTTGGCGAGGTTCGGCAGCAGTTCCGAGATCGCGGCGCCGGACTGGCCGTGCCGGCCGAACTCGAACGGCGAGGCGAGCAGCTTGGGCGTGCCCTTGATGAAGGCGAACCGCTCGCCTTCGATGAACTCGGCGGGAATGTCCTGACCGTCGTGCTTCTTGAGCGCGGGCTTCGGATCGAACAGATCGAGCTGCGACGGCGCGCCGGCCATGAACAGGTAGATGACCTTTTTGGCCTTCGCGGGGAAGCGCCGCGCGGCTGCAGCCGGATCGGTGGCGGCCTTGGGCGCGGCGGTCTGCGCCTGGACCTGCCCCTCGAGCAGCGAGGCGAGCGCCACACCACCGAGGCCGAAGGCGGCCTGCTCGAAGAAGTGCCGGCGCGTCAGCCACTGCAGGGGATCGCGGGGGACGTCAGACATGGTTCAGCCCTCGCGCTGGGCTCTGGCCGGAGGAGTTCTCCAGGTCCGTGGCCCGCAATCTGTAGCCCGTAGCCCGTTTTCGGTTCTCCACGTAACTCACAACTCAATTTTTCGTCAACGTCTCGTCGAGGTTCAGCAGCACGTTGGCCACGATGGTCCACGCCGCCGCGTCTGCCGCGGCGTCGGCCGACCCGGCCGGCCCTCCGTTGGTTGCGAGGCTGTGCGCCGCGTCTGGCGTCGACTGGTAATGACGCCGTTCCTCTTCGAACAATTCGACCAGCCTCGCGACTTCCTCGGCACCAGGCGCCCTCGACACGCACAACCGGAAGCCGTAGCTCACGCGTGAGCTCGTCGTCGTACCCGCCGCGCTGTCGTGGCGCATGCGCTCGCCGAGCGCTCGCGCGGCTTCGAAGGTCGCGCGATCGTTCAGCAGCGTCAGCGCCTGGAGCGGCGTGTTGGTGCGCACGCGGCGGACGGTGCAGAACTCGCGGCTGGTCGCGTCGAACGTCATGAAGCTCGGATATGGCGAGGTGCGGCGCAGGAACGTGTAGAGGCTGCGGCGATAGCGATCCTCGCCCTCGCTCGTCACCCACTTGTCCAGATTGTAGGGAATATCCCAGATGCCGTCGGGCTGCAGCGGGAACACGCTCGGACCGTGCATCTTGCGGCTCAGCAGCCCGCTCGCGGCGAGCGCGATGTCGCGGATCATCTCCGCTTCCATCCGGAAGCGGGCACCGCGGGCGAACAGCCGGTTGCCCGGATCGCGCTGGACGAGCGCGGCGGACGATTCCGACGACTGCCGATACGTCGCTGAGGTGACGATCGTCTTGATGATCGCCTTCTGGCTCCAGCCGCGGGCCACGAGCTCGGTGGCCAGCCAGTCGAGGAGCTCGGGATGCGTGGGCGGCGTGCCCTGGGTGCCGAAGTCCTCGCTGGTCTCGACCAGTCCGCGGCCGAAGATCTGCTCCCAGACGCGGTTGACCATCACCCGCGCGACCAGCGGGTTGTTCGGGTCGACCAGCCAACGCGCCAGCCCGAGACGGTTGGCCGGCAGCTCGTCGCGCATCGCGTGGAGGGCGCTCGGCGTGGCGGCGAAGACGCGAGGCCCGCGTGCGGTGAAGCTGCCGCGCTCGCGCAGCTCGTACGACGGCCGCTCGAACGAGCCGCGCTCCTTCATCACCAACGTGGACGGGATCTGCAGGTCCGCGAGCGCTTCGCGCGCCGATGCGAGCTTCGCGCGCGTGTCGGCCAGCAGCGGCGAGATCGTGCGGAAGTACGTCGCCAGCTCCTCCACCTGCGCCACCGGCCGTGCGGACGGCTCTTTGGCGAGAATGGGCCGCAAGCGTGCCGGGACACTCGCGCCGACGAGTGGGTCGGCCGCGTCCGATACCGACAGGCGGAAGCGGCCCAGTCCCTGGCCGATCGTCCCGTCGAGGTGCTCGAGTCGAACCGTGACGATCGACCCGCCCTCGAAGCCGAACGGCGCCTCGGCGCCAAGAACGGCCTGGCGCGGCAGCCGTTCGGCGTCCCGCATCGCGTTCACGGCCCATGCGCCGCGCTTGCGCGCGTAGCCCGCGCCTCCGCCCCTGGCCTGAGCCCCGTCGAAGGCCCTGGCCCGAGCACCGTCGGGGGCTCCAACCAGTTCGCTGACCTCGAACGAATAGGCCGAGTCGTCGACCTTGACGTCGGCGATCGCAAGCGGGCGAGCCGCGCGCGGGTTCGACGCGGGGGCGATCTCGACGCGGATGCCCGTCAACCGGAAGTGTCCGTAAGCATCGCGGCCCGGACCACCACGCGGCAGCGATGGTTCGGGCAGAGCTTCGAGCCGGAGGGCCGTGAGATTCGTGCCCGCCGTCCGCGTGCGTACGGTGTAGGTCGTCAACTCGGCATTGCGGCCCGACGCCACGATCGATCGATCCGGTCGGGCCGTGAGGACGACACCACCGGTCGCCGTGGCCTCGTCGGGGACGAGCGGAGTCCACGCGCCAGAGGCGGTACGCAGTCGTGGCCTCCCACTCGTTCAGCGCCGCCTCCAGTTCCGGCGTCGATTGTTTCAGTTCCGCCTGGAGGCGATCGATCTCGGCCTGGGCGGCGCGGCGGCGGGCCTCCTGATCCGGCGAGGCGAGATCGAGCCTGGCCTCGTGGTAGCGGGTGCCATCCCCCTGGGTCTGCTTTTCGTATTCGGTGCCCGCGAAGAATGCCAGGAAGCGGAAGTAGTCCTTCTGGCTGAACGGATCGTACTTGTGGTTGTGGCACTGCGCGCAGGCGAGCGTCGAGCCGAGCCAGACGGTTGCCGTGGTGTTCACGCGATCGACCAGCACCTCGTACAGCGACTCCTCGGGATCGACCCCGCCTTCTTCGTTGGTCATGGCGTTGCGGTGGAACCCGGTCGCAATCCGCTGCTCGACGGTCGCGTCGGGCAGCATGTCACCGGCGATCTGCTCGACGGTGAACCGATCGAGCGGCATGTCCGCGGTTGAGCGCGTCGATCACCCAGTCGCGGTACGTCCAGATCGATCGGCGGTTGTCCTTCTCGAACCCGTTGGTATCCGCATAACGCGCGAGATCGAGCCACGGGCGCGCCCATCGCTCGCCGTAATGCGGCGAGGCGAGCAACCGGTCCACGACCTTCTCGTACGCGTCGGGGCTGCGGTCGTCGACGAAGGCGTCGACTTCTTCAGGCGTCGGCGGCAGGCCGATCAGGTCCAGCGTGATCCGCCGAAGGAGCACGGCCCCCGGCGCTTCGACGCCGGGCGAGAGCTTCTCGCGATCGAGCCGTGCCAGTACGAAACGGTCGATCGGATTGCGCACCCACGTCTCGTTCGCCACCGTCGGCAGGCTGGGCCGCCTCGGCTTGACGTAGGCCCAGTGTTCGACGATGTCGGGTTCGCGCGTGGTCGATGCGGTGCTGGTCGTGGCCGCGGCGCCGAAGCTGGCGCCCGACTCGACCCAGGCGCGAAGCGTCGCGATTTCGGCGTCAGAGAGCGGGTCCGCGTCGAGCGGCATCCGGTCCTCATCGTCGAGGCCGAGCACGCGCCGGATGATCAGGCTGTCGTCGCTCTTCCCGGCGACGAAGATCGGCCCGGAAGAGCCCCCGCGAGTCATGAAGGCGGGGGTGTGCAGCCGCAGCTTGCCGCGGATTTCGACGAGCCGTGACACTCGTAGCAGTGGCTTCTCGAGGATGGGCCGCACGTCGCGGTCGTAGTCGACCGCGGCCGCGGCACCGGCGGGGGCCGGCGCTCCCTGCTGCACCTTCGCGATGCCCGCTGCCGTACAGCGAACAACGCCAGGGCCAGAGCCCATGGTGTCGGGATTCGCATATCCAGGACCCGATTGCGACAGAGCAGGGGTCGGGGCGATACCGTCTAAATGTCGACGGACCGCCTCCCGAGCATTTAGACGGATATCACTCCCGACCCCTCTCACACTCACAGGGCGCTCGCCGAGTCGGGCAGCTTGACCAGGTCGGCGACCCTGATCGCCCGCTTCGCTTCGATGCTCTTCCGTGCGGCGATGCCGGTGAGGCATGACATCGCGCCGGCGCGGGAGTCGGGCAGCCGGAGCCTGCGCCGCGACTCGAAGGCGGCCCAGGCGCGCGCTGAGGGCGCGCGCCGCCACCTGGCTTAGAACAGCACCTTGATCCCGATCTGGAAGTTCCGCGGCAGGTTGTTCTGGCTCGTCACCTTGCCGAACTCGGTGCTGCGCGGATCGAGGTTGGGGTTGTTGTAGAAGACGTCGTTCAGCGCGTTGTAGAGCTCGAAGTGAATCTGCGCGCGGATGCGCCCGAAGTCGATGCCCTTTGACGAACGACATGTCGACGTTGGTGTAGGTCGGACCGCGGAACTTCTCCGGACGCGTCGGCAGCGTGCGCAGGTTGTTGGCGAGCTGGATGCGCGTGTCGGCGCGCTGCTTGGCCGGGTCGATCTGGCCGTTGGTCTGCACCGCGGCGTCGCTGAAGTAGAAGCCGCTCGTGTCGAACACGGGCAGCGAACGTCGCCGGAGAAGTCGGTCTTCAACTGGTTGATGTCGCCGTTGTAGTAGACGTTGCCGAGCCCGTTGAAGTCGCCCAGGTTGGCGCGCCCGCTCTGCCAGTTCCACCACGCCGACACGCTCCAGTTGCCGATGAGGCCGTTGACGATCGCGTTGGTGTCCGCGCCCCAGCGGCGGTCGCGGCCGAACGGCAGCTCGTAGATGCCGTTCAGCACGACGCGGTGCGGCAGGTCGGTATCGGCGTAGCGCTCCTCGTACACGGTGTCGCCGGCGTTCAGGCGCGCGGTTCTTCTCCTTGAAGCGCGAGTAGGTGTAGGTCGCGAGCATCGTATAGCCCTTGCTGAAGCGCTCTCTCGAGGCGGAACTGGCCGGAGTCGTAGCGTGCTCGACCCGTCGTACATGCGTCCCTGGATGTCGGCAAACTGCGGGTAGCGCCGCAGCAGCTGCTGCGCGCTGCGACGGTGGCGCCGTTGAGGTTCGTGCCCGGCAGCAGACCCTGGAACGGATTGGCGACGTTCGCCGTCAGGAAGTTGATCGTCGCCTGGTCGCGGACCGGGCTCGTCGACAGGTACTGGTTGGGCAGCGGGTTCTGCTCGACCTGCTGGCCCGTCGTCGTGGTCAGATCGAAGCCGCGGTTGCCGACGTAGGCGGCCTCGAGCACCCACGCGCCGGGCAGCTCGCGCTGCACGCTCACCGCGAACCGCATCGCCTGCCCGTTCTTGAAGTCGATGTCGTTGGTGAAGCGATCGAGCTGACGGCCGAGGAACGTGTTCGGCGCCGGCGGCTGTTGCCCGGCGGGTCCTGCACGCCGCTCGGGAAGGGGTTGGCCAGCGTCGGCCTGGATCGTCACGCCCTGATCGAGCGTGGGGACGATCGTGGTCGACTGCGCGAAGCCCGACTGCCGGATGACATCGTCGAAGATCTGCGGCACGCGTGTAGATCGCCCATCCGGCGCGGACGACGGTCTTCGGGTTCCACTGATAGGCGAGGCCGAGCCGCGGCTGGATGTTGTTCTTGTCGGCGTTGTAGTAGCCGCGCCCGCCGTCACCGGCGAAGCGCAGACCGCCGCGCGACGTTGAACTGGCTGGCGGGCAGCTCGGGAATCGGGTTGCGCGCGTAGGCCGCTTCGCGCCGCCGCCGAGATGGCGAGCTGCGCCGTCGGATCGAAGCCGCGAAGGTTGCGGTCGTCCCGCTCGGTCGGCGCGCCTTCGTACTCGTAGCGCAGGCCGAGGTTCAGCGTCAGCTTGTCGGTCATCTTCCAGTCGTCCTGGACGAAGACGCCCTGATACAGCAGCGTGCTGAACGAGTCGGGGCTGCGGTCGATCAGGCCGCCGCTCGGCAGGCCGAGCAGCAGCGCCGCGAGGTCCTGGCCGGTCACCGCGCTTGGCGAGTTGTCGAGCTGACGCGTGAGGACGCTGCCGCGGGCGAAGTGTACTGCCCGCGGAGTGGACGCTCGGCGTCGTGTCCTGCTTGTAGACGCGGAAGTCGTAGCCGGCGCGCATCGTGTGGCTGCCCATGATGCGGGTCAGCGTCGGCTGGAACGAGTAGATCGAGAAGTTCGTGCCGCCGGAGAAGGTGTCGCCGAGGTCGGCGAACGTGCCGTCGTCCATCTCGATGCGCGGGAAGTACTTGTTGTCGCCGAAGTACTGCGTGGTGCTGGTCGGGAAGCCGAGGCTGGCCGGGTCGAAGATGCCCTGGTGCTGGCGGATGCTCGGCTCCTGGAAGCGCGACCAGCCGCCGCGCATGTTGAGCAGCGTCGACGGGCTCATCGTCCAGACGTGATCGAGGTTGAGCGCGTCGTTGATGCGGTAGAGGTAAGTTGCCGGTCGGCCTGACGCCGTTGATCTCGCCGGTCCAGTTGCCGCGGTACTCGACGCGGTTGTTGCGGTTGTAGCGGACGAAGAAGCGCTGCGCGTCGGCTGAGCACGTGATCGACCCGGAAGTTGATCGAGTAGAAGTCGTCGCCGCGCTGGTTGGCGCTGAGGTAGTTGTTCAGCCCGAGCGCGTCGCCCGCCTGGTTGGGCAGCGGGTAGTACTTCAGGATCTCCTTGCGCAATCGGGCTGATGCGATTCGACGGGATGATGTTGTTCGGGAACGGCTGCCGCTCGACGCGGCCGTCGGCGCGGCGCACCGCGGTCAGCGGGTCATAGATGATGATGCCCTGGGCGAGCAGCGCCGAGAAGTCGCCGTTGCGCTCCGCTTCGGTCGGCACGGTGAACTGGCCCGGCTCGGGGAACTTGTCGTAGAGCCACTCGACCGAGCTGAAGAAGAAGGTGCGGTCCTGGCCGTTGTAGAGGCCGCCGAGACGCACGGGGCCGCCGACGTTGAAGCCGTAGCGCTTGTAATCGAGCTGGTCCTTCGGCCGGCCGGCGCGCTCGAGGAAGTAGTCGTTCGACGACGAGCTTCTCGTCGCGATAGTGGTAGTAGCCGTCGCCGCGGAACAGGTTCGTGCCGCTCTTCATGCGTCACGTTGACGGTGGCGCCGGCGGTGTGGCCCTGCTGGGCGTCGAAGGTGGCCGTCTCGACCTTGAACTCGGCCACGGCGCCGGCCGGCGGCGTGAACGCGACGCGGCGGCCGTTGGCCATGTTGGGCGAGCCGTCGAGCGCGAACTCGTTGCCGCCGGCGCGCGCCATCGGCGGTGACCGCCGACGTGCCGCCGTTGTCGAAGGGGCGCGAGAACTTGAGGTCGCCGGTGTAGGCGACGCCGGTGGCGAGGCGCGCCAGCACGAACGGGTTGCCGTCCGAGAGCGGCATCAGCGCGATGCGCTTCTCGTCGATCACCTGGCCGGCCGATGCCGATCGCGTCTCGAGCAGCGGCGTGCGACGAGGCGACGGTGATCGTCTCCTCGACGCCGCCGACCTCGAGCTTGAAGTCGAGCGCCAGGCGGTCGCCGACGCGCACCTCGATGGCCTTGCGCTCGATCTTCTTGAATCCCTGTGAGCTCGACGGTGACCTGTAGGTGCCGGGCGTCAGGAACGGCGCCGTGTAGTTGCCGCTCTCGTTGGTGATGTGCCGTCGTCGGAACGTTGGTTTCGGTGTTGACGATGGTGACGGTGCGCGCCGGGAAGGGCGCCGCCGGTCTTGTCGGTGACCTTGCCTTCGATGAGCGCCGCGGAAATCCTGGGCCGCCGCGGGTGCCGCCAGAGCCGCCGCCACGAGCCACAGCAGGGCGAGCGCATTCGCGCCCGGCCGCCACCTGATCGATCGACGCATGATGTGCCCCCTCACGCTCATGCACCCAACTGGTCCAACCAATTGGATATCGACGCGCGCCCCGATCCGCGCATCGGCGCGGAAGCGACCACGATTTCTGGTGGAAAGCGGCGGGAGTATACCGAAATCACGTGACGATGGCCAGATCGTTCGGCACGTCGGCGGCCGGAAGCCGAGCCGACAGTGAGTGCGACCAATGGCGCTGGCTAGGTTGCGGCCACGCGGCAAGGACTCGAGTGCGTCACCACGAGAGCTCAGAGTTCAAACGGTTCAAGGGTGATCGGTCAAAGGTCGAGCCCGACCTTGAACCCTGAACCCCGTCGACCCTGAAGGGTCCGTACGCGGCGACGTCCCCTCCGTCGATGGCGCGAGCGGGGTCGATTGCCGCGTGACGCGTCCCGCGAGCTAGAAGATGAACCGCAGGCCGAAGCGGACCAGACGCTCGCCGTACGAGCCCGTGATCTGGCCGAAGATCGCGTTGCCGAGACGTCGCGTTCGGGTTGTTGGCGTGCAGCGAGTTGGTGACGTTGAACGCGTCGACGCGGAACTCGGCGAAGCGCGCGGCCGATGTCGAAGCGCTTGACCAGCGACGCGTCGAGGTTCACGAAGCCCGGGCCCTCGACGCCGGCGCCGTTGCGCGTCACGTTGCCGAACGTGTTCTCGGCCGGCAGCACGAACACCGACGTGTCGAACCAGAGCTGGCCGCCGCCGATGTCGCCGATGATGTCCGAGTCGCCGGTCTGGTTCGGCCGCTGCGTGTTGCCCGGCGCGCGCAGCAGCGCGCCGCTCGCCGTGATGTCGAGCGCCGGCCGGTCTGCGCGGTGAACAGGCCCGAGAGCTGCCAGCCGTTGACCATCCAGCCGAGCGACGCCGTCCTTGCTGAACGGCAGGCCCCAGACGTAGCTGCTGACGAAGGTGTGGCGTCCGATCGTTGACGGTGCGGCCCCAGCTCAGCTCGATGTCGGCGGGCGTGCTGATGTTGCCGTTGCTGTCGCCGCCGTCGTAGCTCTCGCCGCGCCCGAGCGTGTACGAGTTGGTGACCAGGAAGTTGTTCCTGAAGCGGCGATCGACCTTCACCTGCAGCGAGTTGTAGGTGGTCTTGTAGGGCAGGAACGCCGTGGTCGACGCCGTGCGGCCGAACTGCGCGAAGTGCGGCCGGCCGGCGTCGTTGGTGCCGGGCGTCATGCTCGCGTTGATGTCGAGCCGCTGGATGATGTCCTGGCCGCGGTTGCCGACGTAGGCGACCTCCGCCGTGAAGTTGCACGGCAGCTCGCGCTGGTAGGCGACGTTGAACGAGTGGATCAGCCCTTCCTTCAGGTCGGTCGGAATCACGAAGTAGCTGCGCGTTGCGCAGCCGCGAGTCCGCGCCGACGTCGATGATGCCGTTCGACGGGATGTTGGCGACCACCGGCGCCGGGAAGCCCGCCGCCATCGTCACGCCGGCCGGCGGGACGAAGGCGTTGGCCGCGGTGAACTGGTTGTTCTGCTTCACCGGGAAGTTGTAGGCGTAGGTGTTGTCGGCGAACGGCGCCGTGCTCATGCCGTAGCCGCGCGCGCAGCACGGTCCTGTCGTTGAGGCGGTAGGAGAGGCCGAGACGCGGGTTGAAGTTGCGCCAGTTCGACTTGACGCCGAGGTTGTCGGCGATGTCGCCGTAGCCGGAGACGCGCAGCGTGTTGGTCGCCGGGTCGTAGTTCGACAGCCCGCCCTGCGCCTGGATGCCGACGAGCGGCGTGTAGTACTCGTGCCGCAGGCCGATGTCGAGCGTCATCTTCGGCGACACCTGCCACTTGTCGTTGATGAAGGTGAACACCGCCGAGTGTTTCGTGCCCGGCTCGGGAATGACCGCGAGGTCGCGGCCGGCGCTGCTCGGCCGATCGAGCAGGAACGCGGCGAACGCGTTGTTGATGTTGGTCTGCGAGGCGGTGTTGGCCGGGATGCCGTCTCGCTGGCGTTGAAGCGTGAAGACGCCGCGCGGCCCGCCCTGATCCTGCGTCTGCAGCAGGAAGTCCTTGTTGTGGCGATACGTGCCGCCGATCTTGATCGTGTGGTTGCCCCACAGCTTGGTCACCGTCGTCGACAGGTCGACGGTCGTCTCGCCGCGATCCCACGGCATCGACGCCGAGAAGCCGACGATCGGGTTCGAGAAGCCGTTGCTGATGTTGATCTGCGTCATCCCGCTCGTGTACTCGTCGAGGTTCGCGCCGGGGATGCCGACTTCGGTCGCCGTGTTCAGGCCGCTGCCGGCGCTGAGCGCCACGTTGTGGTAGTTGCTCACGCCGGCGCGGACGTCCATCACCAGCGTGTTGGTCCAGGTGCGCGTCCAGTTGCCGGCGACGCTGTAGGTCGTGTTGACGCCGGTGCCGATGAAGCCGCCCTGATAGGGGCCGCCGAAGTTGTTCGAGGAAGTTGCCCGGCTCGAACACCGTCGGCCGCTGGAAGCTGTAGCGGCCCGACACCTGATCCTTCGCCGACGCCTGGTAGTTCAGCTTCACGTCGAAGCCGTCGGTGCGGCGCTCGCGCACCGTCGTGTCCTGGTAGTTCACCTGACCCGACGCCACGCCCTCGATGTTCGGCAGCGGCACGTTGGCGAGAATGCGCTGCGCGATCGGGCTGATGCGGTTGGACGGAATCCGATTGTCCGCGAACTGCGTGCGATTGGCGCCGGTGGCGGATCGCCGGTCAGCGGATCGTAGATTGGCACCGCCGAGCCGCTGAAGTCGCCCGCGCGCTGCGCCGCGGTCGGCAGCACGTAGCGATTCACGCGGCCGAGATCGTCGTGGGTGCGGACGTAGTCGCCGAAGAAGAAGAACCGGTTGCGGACGATCGGGCCGCCGATGGTGAAGCCGTACTGGTTGTAGGTGCTCTGCCGGCTTCTGCCGTTCCTTCGGCAGCGTGCGATCGACGAAGGCGTTGGTCGCCTGGGTCGCGTCGGTGTTGCCGAACCAGTAGCCCGAGCCCTTGAACTGGTTGGTGCCCGACTTGAGCGTCACCGAGGTGACCGCGCCGCCGGCGCGGCCGAACTCCGCGTCGTAGTTGCTGGTCGATCACGCTCACCGTCTCGAGCGCTTCGGCCGACGGAATGAGCACGGTCAGCAGGCCGGTCTTGTGGTTGTCGTCGATGCCCTCGATCATCACGTTGTTGGCGAGGCGCGACTGGCCGTTGACGTTGGTCGAGAGCGAATCCTGCGAGTTGAAGAACTCGGAGTGCGGGCGGAACGGACGCGACGCGCCCGGCACCGTCGCCAGCATGCCCTGGAAGTTGCGGCCGAAGCCGAGCGGCATCGCCGCAATCTGCTCGCCCTCGATCAGGCGGCCGGTGTCGGCGCGGTCGGTCTGGAGCGCCGGCGTCTCGGCGGCGACGTTCACCGTCTCCGAGACGTTGCCCGCTTCGAGCGAGAGGTCGATGCGGATCGGTCGTGTTGACGTCGACCGTGCACGTTCTCACGTACGACCTTCTTGAAGCCGCTGAGCTCGGCCTCGACGCGATAGATGCCGTCCTTGAGGTTCGGGAACGTATAGAACCCGCTCTCGTTGGTCACCGCCGCTCGTGACGATGTTGGTGCCCTGCTCGGTGATCGTCACGGTCGCCCCGGGCACCGCGCCGCCCGACGTATCGGTGATTGTTCCGAGCAGTGTGCCGCGCGGCTGCGCCGCGCCGGCGCGGCCATGCGGGCCGGCGAGCGCGAGCAGCGCATGGCCGCCACGCACCGCGCGCATCCAGGTCTGGCGTGAACCCTGCGCCATCACGTGTTCCTCCTTACGCTGCAAACAAGCGGACGCCTGCCGCTTCGCATCGGCGATCACGCGTACGAGGTCTGGTGTAACCAGTATCAGCAGCCCCCCGACTACTGAGGAAACCAATCTGTGAATCGCAGAGACGTTACACCGCGAAAGCAGGGCGGTCAAGACAGCGGAAACATGCCCAGCGGATGCTTTACAGCCCAGGTTCGACGCCTTGGATCTAATCTTTGTTTTTGGATCCCATTGGTATTACCATTGGCGTCTCACTGGTCGCGCAAACAAGCCACGCGGTCTGACCATCCGCCGCCTGCGCTACGCTATAGGCCGCAACCCGCCGCCCGGACCACCGCCATGGATACCCTGAGCCCCGCTCCGCTTCGCGACTTCGCCATCATCGTCGACGCCCGCGACAACGTCGCCGTCGCCAAGACCGAGGTACCCGCCGGGCCTCGCGGTCACCGCCGGCGATCGCGTCGTGCAGGTGCGCGGCCTCGTCACCCCGGGCAATCGCTTCGCGACGCGCGCGATTCCCGCCGGCGAGTTCGTGCGCCAGTACGGGCAGCCGATCGGCACCTCGCGCGGCATCGACGAGGGCGATCCGGTGACGCCGGCCAACATGTCGAACGACGTGCCGGTCGTGCGCGATCTCGATCCGGGTCTGCACACGCCGCCGCCCGACTACGTGCCCGAAGCCGAGCGCCGCACGTTCCTCGGCTTCCGCCGGCCGGACGGCCGCATCGGCACGCGCAACTTCGTCCTGGTCGTGCCGACCAGCATGTGCGCCAGCCACGAGGCGACGCAGATTGCCACCATCGCCGAGTTCACCGGTACCTCGCGCGAGCGTTTCCCGAACGTCGACGGCGTCGTGGCGATTCCGCACAACAAGGGGTGCGGCTGTTCGGACGGCAGCACCATCGAGGTGATGCTGCGCACGCTCGGCAACTATGCCGATCATCCCGAACGTCGCCGGCGTCGTCTTCATCGGCCTGGGGTGCGAGAAGACCAACCTCACGGCGATGGAGCGGTTCCTCGCCGACGCATCAGCAGAACCTGCGCAAGCCGACTGTCCGCATTGGCATTCAGGACGCGGGCGGCACCGAGGCGGCGGTGAAGCGCGGGGTCGAGGCGGTGGCGGCGATGCTGCCGATCGCCAATCAGATCACGCGCACGCCGGCGCCGATTTCCGAGCTCAGCCTCGGCGTGAAGTGCGGCCTGAATTGCCCGCCCGCCTCCTGGATGCCGATGCGAACCGTCGGCTTGCGCAGACGATGCCCGTGTTCGGCGAGAAAGCGCTCCATCGACCGTGAGGTTCGTCTTCTCGCACCCCAGGCCGATGAACACGACGCCGCCGACGTTCGGATGATCGGCATAGTTGCCGAGCGTCCGCAGCATGACCTCGATCGTGCTGCCGTCCTGGCAGCCGCATCCCTTGTTGTGCGGAATCGCGACGACGCCGTCGACGTTGGGAAAGCGCTCGCGCGAGAAGGCCGTGAACTCGGCGATGGTGGCAATCTGCGACGCCTCGTGGCTGGCGCACATGCTGGTCGGCACCACCAGCACGAAGTTGCGCGTGCCGATGCGTCCGTCCGCGCGCCGGAATCCGCGGAACGTCCGCCGCTCGGGCTCAGGCACGTAGGCCGGGGGCGTCGTCAGCCGAGCGGCGGATCGAGTTCGCGCACGACCGGCACGTCATTGGACATGTTGGCGGGCGAAACGGGATCGCCCGCGACGATGCCGCGCGACGTCCCGATCGGCTGCCCGTACTGGCGCACGAACTCACCCGCGGGAATGTCGCGCGTCGCGAACCGATTACCCGGTGTCACCACGCCGCGGATGGAGACGATGAGGCCGTCACCGAGGGCAATCGCGAGTCCCGCGGGGATCTCGGTTCTGGAGACCGCCACGTTGTCCCGCAGCGTTGACGACGATCGCGAAGTCGCGAAGAGGAACGGGCGTCACGGTCTGCATGGTGTTCCACCGGGCGGACTGGACTGCGGGCTACAGGCTACGGGCTATGAGAACCGTTGCCCGAAAGCCTAAGGTCCAAAGCCCGCATCACCTCGATGGTAAGACCAATTCGATCGAAAGACAAAGATCGAATCCAACGCGTCGGAACTGTGTTGGAAGCATCCGCTGGGCATCTCTATCGCGGCTATCTTGACCGTGACTGCACCACTCGGTGTAGTGTCGGGCGATCCACAAACTGGTTTCCATGCACGCATCGCAGCGCAGCCGCAGTGGTTACACCAAACCTCGCGCTGATGGACGCGGCTCTGGCGGAGATACCGAATCCAATTTTTTCGCAAGGAGTGTGTGTGATGGCGCTGAGTCTCGACCCTTGCTGCGCGCGTGGCGGATGGTCGCAACCATCGTTGGCGTGCTCGCGCTCGGCGCGGCCCAGGCGAGCGCGCAGGCCACCCGCGGGAGCCCTGCTCGGCACGGTGAGCGATACGTCCGGAGGCGCCATCCCCGGCGCGACCGTGACCGCCACCGAGACCCGGCACGAATATCCTCGGCGAGCAACGGTCACCAACGAAAGCGGGTTCTATACGTTCGCGAATCTGCCGCGACGGCGTGTATCGCGTCGAAGCCGAGCTCTCGGGATTCAAGAAGGTGATCCGGGACGAGGTCCACGGTCGACGTCAACACCACCGTGCGCGTCGACCTGTCGCTGCAGCCGGGTGAAAGTCTCCGAAACGGTGACCGTCACCTCGGAAGTGCCGGCCCTCCAGACCGATCGCGCCGACACCGGGCGCGTCATCGAGGGCGAGCAGATTGCGGCGATGCCGCTCGGGTTCGGCCGCAACTTCCAGGGCATGCTGGCAACCGTGCCGGGCGCGTCGCGTCCGTTCCGTCCGCACTCGGAATTCTTCAACTCGCAGGACTCGCTCTCGACCAACGTCAACGGCCAGTCGCGGTTGGCGAACAACGTGCTGATTGAGGGCATCGACGACAACCACAAGACCGGCCTGCTGACCGTCCTCATCCCCTCCGCCGAAGCGCTCGAGACGATCCAGCGTGAGCCACCAGCAACTACGACGCCGAGTTCGGACGGGCCGGCGGCGCGGTCACCAACGTCACGCTCAAGTCGGGGACGAATCAGTTCAAGGGCTCGGGCTACTGGTTCGGCAACAACGAATCGACTGTGGGCAAAGAACGCCTTCGTCGATCGCACGCTGGCGGAGGAACGTCAGAAGCCCCCGAGCCAAATACAACCAATTCGGCTTTACGTTCGGCGGCCCCATCGTTCGTAACCGGTTCTTCTTCTTCGGTGATTACGTCCGAACGAACCACGATCCCGGACGGGTGAACAGGTACGTGGTGCCGACCGCGGCACAGCGCGCGGGCGACTTCAGCGCCTCGTCGGTTCCGCATCTTCGATCCGCTGACCGGCGAGGCGGCGACGGGCGCCAATCGCACGCCATTCGAGGCAACCGCCATTCCGGGCAATCGCATCAGCCCGATCGCGCAGCGGATTCTCCAGAACGTGCCGATGCCGAACATCGAGGGCGCCGCGTCAGGCCAGGTGAACTACCAGGACACGACCATTCGGGAGCGACGGACGGACGGCTTCGACGTGAAGCTGAACTACCAAGCCTCGGCGAAGGATCAGCTCTCCGGCCGATACAGCTTCCAGCGGCCGACCGTGTTCGAGCCATCGAACTTCGCCAATAACTTCGGCGGTCCCTATCAGGGCGGTTTCATCGGCACGGGCGTCAACACGACCTACAGCCTGGCCGGAAACTGGACCCGCACGTGGACCAACACACTGGTCATGGACGTGCGCGCCGGCGTGAGCAGGTACCACAACGAAGCGCTGAGTGCCGGCCACGGACTCAACACCGCCACTGATGTGGGGATTCCCGGTGCAAACCTCGACGACTACACGAGCGGCATGACTCATATCGAGATCAATAACGGCTTCTCGAATCCGGTGGTCGGTTATTCAGCGTCGCTGCCGTGGGATCGTGGCGAAACGACCGTCGACCTCTCGACGACCGTGACCAAACTGTGGGGTAACCACTCGATCAAGATCGGCGGCACCTACCGGCACAACAAGGACTTCCTGCTGCAGACGCAGGACCAGGGCGGACCGCGGGGCATCTTCCCGTTTCGGCGCGAGCCAGACGGGCCTCGCCGCGAACACCGCCTCACAGTCGAACATCAACAATGCGTTTGCCGCGTTCCTGCTGGACCGGCCCAGCAGCGCCGGCCGCGACCTCGCCGTCGTCCTGGAGCCCGGGACGAGCACTCGGCCGTGTTCACGTTCGTCAACGACAAGTGGCAGGTGTCGCCCAGCTGACGCTCGACATCGGCGTGCGGCACGAGTACGACACGCCACTCGTCGGCATCCAGCAGCAGGCGGACCTGTCGAACTACGATCCGGAAACGAATACGCTGCGCGTCTCCGGCTACGGCAGCATCCCCGAGGACCTCGGCGTCAAGGCCAGCTGGCGCAACTTCAATCCCCGCCTCGGCCTGTCGTACCGGGTCGACGAGCGCAGCGTCCTGCGTGCGGGCTACGGCATGAGCACCGCGCCCTTCGCCGACAACAGCTACGCCTTCAACTTCCCGGTCAAGCAGAACAACCAGTTCAACGCGGCCAACGCGTTCGTCCCGCCGAGTGGCGTCGCGATGGTAGCCGGTTTTCCGTCGCCCGCCGTCGCCAACATTCCCTCTTGATGGCATCATCGACGTCGCCACCGACCCTCGCCTGCGGCAAAGCGCAGTATTTCGTGATTCCGACCGACCTGAAACGGCTCTCCATCCACTCGTTCAACGTCGCGTTCCAGCGCGAGCTCGCCGTTCCACTTCACCGGCAGAGGTCGCCTACGTTGGCAACCGCGGCCAGGACATCATCCAGCGGCTCGAATCTGAATGCAGAGCATGACGCCCGGCACCAACGATGCGGGGCGGCCGTACTTCGCCCAGTTCGGACGCACGGGTGACGCCCTCGCGTTTCTCCCTTACAGGACCGACCTACAACTCGCTGCAGGTGAAAGTCGATCGCCGCTTCCGGAACAACTTTCTCGTGACCAACTTGTACACCTTCGGTCCGCGGCGAGAGCTATGACGGCGGCGACAGCAACGGCGCCATCAGCACACCCGCCGACATCGAGCTGAGCTGGGGCCGCACCGTCAACGATCGGACGCCACCCTTCGTGAGCAGCTACGTATGGGGCCTGCCGTTCAGCAAGGATGGCGCCGCTCGGCTGGATTGTCAACGGCTGGCAGCTCTCGGGCCTGTTCACCGCACAGACGGGCCAGGCGCTGGACATCACGGCTAGCGGGAGCACTGCTCCGAGCGCCGGGCAATACGCAGCGGCCAAACCAGACCGGCGACTCGGAGATCGTCGGCGGAGATCGGTGGTGGCCAGCTCTGGTTCGATACGTCCGTGTTCGCGCTGCCGGCCGAGAACACGTTCGGGAACGTGACGCGGGCGGGCGCGGGTGTCGAGGGCCCGGGGTTCGTGAACCTTGACGCGTCGCTCGTGAAGCGCTTCGACATCGGCCGCACCTACGCCGAGTTCCGCGTCGACGCGTTCAACGTCACCAACTCGCTGCACGGCAACAACCCGAACACGGGTCTCGGCAACGCGCACCTTCGGCCAGATCACGGGCTCGTTCGGCGAGCGTCTGGTTCGATTCGGGCTGCGGTTCATCTTCTAGTCCACGGGAATCAAGGGAATCAACGATCGAAGCCATCACGAGTAAGGACGCACGGACGGACAGGGGATTGCAGGTCGTCTCGACCTCTCCGATCCCCTTGCCGTTTGAAATCTGCTTTCGTGGTGACGGGTTCGATGTATTGCCGCGTCGCAATTACAGCGCAGTCCTGATGTCGGCTCGGCCTTCCGGCGCCGCCTCTCTCCGTGCGGCACGGATTGGAATAAGTTGGACCAGTTGTGGTCGAGATGTGAGTTGAGGAGGGTGGATATGCGGGAACGTATCCTCGCGTAAGTGCTCGCTCGCTCGTGGGCGGCGGGCGCAAACGCGTCGCCGCTGGTGTGGTGCTGGCGGCGGCTCTGGCGGCGCCCCTGGCGGCGCAGGACTTCCGCGGCGAAATTGCTGGTCGAGTCGTCGACAAGACGGGCGGCGCCCTGCCCGGTGGACGGTCACCATCCTGAACGTCGCGACGAACGTCCCCTCCTCCACACTGACCAATCAGGACCGGCAACTACACGGTGCCGTCCTGACGCCCGGCACCTACGAGGTCGTCGCTCGAGCTCACGGGATTCAAGAAGGTCGAGCGCAAGGCCGCTCGAGGTGCGCATCGGCGACCGCTTGGTGCTCGATTTCCAGCTCGAGGTCGGCGGCATCGAGGAAACGGTCACCGTCGCCTCGTCGGATCCCCCTTGCTGGAGTCACGAACGGCGTCGACTGGACAGGTCATCGACGAAAAGCGCATCGCGCTGATGCCGCTCTCGGACGGCAACCCGTTCGTGCTCGCGCGCCTCGCCACGGGGGTCGCCTATACCGGTGATCCCAAGTTCTCGCGTCCCTTCGACAACGGCGGCACGTCGGCCATTACGACGGATGGCGGCGCGGGCGGCAACGAGTTCACGCTCGACGGCTCGCCCAACATGGCCAACGGGCGCCGCGTGGCCTTCACGCCGCCGGCGGGCGCCGTCGCCGAGTTCAAGGTCGAAACGGCGAAGCTTCGACGCGCAGCAGGGCCAACGGCCGGCGCCACCGTGAACGTCACCATGAAGAGCGGCACGAACCTCCTGCGGGGCGACGGCTACTACCACTATCGCGACGAGAGCTCTCGTCGAACGATTACTTCCTCGAGCGCGCCGGCCGGCCGAAGGACCAGCTCGATTACAAGCGATACGGCTTCAACGTGGGCGGCCCGGTGCGTCTCGGCGGCCTCTACAATGGGCAGCGACCGCACGTTCTTCTTCAGCTCGGTCGAGTGGCTCTACGACAAGTTCCCCGAGCCGGGTCAGTTCACGGTCCCAACTGAGGCGGAGCGCAATGGCGACTTCTCGGCGCTCCTCGCCCAGGGCATCCGCATCTACGACCCGCTCACCGCCGTGCGCCGCGCTGACGGCCGCGTGGAACGGCAGCCGTTCCCGAACAACATCATCCCGTCGAATCGCATCAGCCCGATCGCACAACGAGATCCTGAAGGACTACCCGCTGCCCAACCAGGCCGGGGACGCGCTCGGGCTGAACAACTACCTGAGCACCAACCAGCGCGGCGACGATTTCTACTCGATCAACTTCCGGGTCGATCACGTCCTGGCCGACTCGCAGCGCTTCTTCGTGCGCTACAACCGCAACAACCGCGTCGAGTACCGCGGGAACTGGACCGGCGAGATCAACGGCATCAGGCCAACCGGCAATTACCTCTACCGCATCAACGACGCGCTGAACCTCGATCACGTCTGGACGATGAGCCCGTCGACGCTGCTCAACGTCCGCGGCGGCTGGTCGCGCTTCCAGGAACCGAGCATCCGTCAGCACCAGGGCATCTTCGACCCAAAGAGCCTGGGCTTCCCGACCGGCACGACGCAGTATTTCGGCGACAACCTGTACTTCCGCGCATCGAGATGGACGACAACACGTTCGCCGATCTCGGCGACACCTTCGCGGGCGGCACGACCTTCTCGATCTACTCGTTCCAGCCCACCCTGACGCGTATCACGGGCAGCCACACGATGCGCGCAGGATACGACTTCCGCGTGTACAGCAGGACACGACCCCGAGCGTCCACTCCGCGGGTCAGGACCCTTCGCCCGCGCGAACGTGCTCACGCGTCAGCTCGACAACTCGCCAAGCGCGGTGACGGGCCAGGACCTGGCGGCGCTGCTGCTCGGCCTGCCCGGCGGCGGCTTGATCGACCGCAGCCCTGACTCGTTCAGCACGCTGATGTATCAGGGCGTCTTCGTCCAGGACGACTGGAAGATCACCGACAAGCTGACGCTGAACTTCGGGTTGCGCTACGAGTACGAAGGCGCACCCACCGAGCGTGAGGACCGCAACGTTCGCGGTTTCGACCAGACGGCTCAGCTCGCCATCTCGGCGGCAGCGGAGCAGCCTACGCACGTAACCCGATTCCAGAGCTGCCCGCCAGCCAGTTCAACGTCGCGGGCGGCCTGCGCTTTGCCGGTGACGGCGGTCGCGGCTACCACAACCCGGACAAGAACAACTTCCAGCCGCGGCTGGGCCTCGCCTACCAGTGGAACCCGAAGACCGTCGTCCGGGCCGGATGGGCGATCGACAGCGTGCCGCAGATCTTCGACGATGTCATCCGCCAGTCGGGCTTCGCGCAGTCGACCACCATCGTTCCTCTCGCTCGATTAGGGGGTGACGATCCAGGCCACGCTGGCGAACCCCTTCCCCAGCGGCGTCACAGGACCCGCCGGGCAACGCCGCCGGCACCGGACACCTTCGTGGGCCGTCAGCCCGATCGCTTCACCAACGACATCGACTTCAAGAACGGGCAGGCGATGCGGTTCGCGGTGAGCGTGCAGCGCGAGCTGCCGGGCGCGTGGGTCCTCGAGGCGGCTTACGTCGGCAACCGGGGGTTCGACCTGACCACGACGACGGGCCAACAGGTCGAGCAGAACCCGTTGCCCAACCAGGACCCGTCGACGAGCCCCGTCCGCGACCTGGCGACGATCAACTTCCTGACGGCAACGGTCCCCAACCCGTTCCAGGGCCTGCTGCCGGGCACGAACCTGAACGGCGCGACCATCGCAGCGCCAGCAACTGCTGCGGCGCTTTCCGCAGTTTGCCGACATCCAGGGACGCATGTACGACGGCTCGAGCACCTACCGACTCCGGTCAGTTCCGCCTCGAGAGACGGTTCAGCAAGGGCTATACGGTGCTCGCCGACCTATACCTACTCGCGCTTCAAGGAAAAGAACCGCGCGCCTGAACGCTGGCGACACCGTGGACGAAGAGCGCTCTCGCCGATCTGACCTGCCGCACCGCGTCGTGTTGAACGGCATCTACGAGCTGCCGTTCGGCCGCGAACGGCGCTGGGGCGCGGACACCAACGCGATCGTCAACGGCCATCATCGGCAACTGGAGCGTGTCGGCGTGGCGGAACTGGCAGAGCGGGCGCGCCAACCTGGGCGACTTCAACGGGCTCGGCAACGTTTACGACAACGGCGACATCAACAACCTGACGACCGACTTCTCGGGCGACGTCTCGCAACCCGTGTTCGACACGAGAGACTTCTACTTCAGCGCACGCCGCGGTGCAGACCAACGGTCAGATCGACCCGGCGTTGCAGCGAGCGGACATGCGCATCCAGCTCGCCAACAACCTGCGCACGCTGCCGACGCGTCCGGAGAAGTTCCGAGGTCCGACTCTACACCAACGTGGACATGTCCTTCGTAAAGGGCATCGACTTCGGGCGTATCCGCGCGCAGATTCACTTCGAGCTCTACAACGCGCTGAACGACGTCTTCTACAACAACCCCAACCTCGATCCGCGGAGCACGGAGTTCGGCAAGGTGACGAGCCAGAACAACCTGCCGCGCAACTTCCAGATCGGGTTCAAGGTGCTGTTCTAAGCCAAGCTGGCGGCGCGCGCCCTCAGCGCGCGCCTTGGGCCGCCTTCGAGTCGCCGGCGCAGTTCCGGCTGCCCGACTCCCGCGCCGGCGCGATGTCATGCCTCACCGGCATCGCCGCACGGAAAGAGCATCGAAGCGAAGCGGGCGATCAGGGTCGCCGACCTGGTCAAGCTGCCCGACTCGGCGAGCGCCCTGTGAGTGTGAGAGGGGTCGGGAGTGATATCCATCAAAATGCTCGGGAGGCGGTCCGTACGACATTTAGTTACGGATATCAACTCCCGACCCCTCCTCCCGTACAATCGGGTCCTGGATAGGACGATACG
>CAWJAP010000004.1:0-65552 GCA_963840865.1 Vicinamibacterales bacterium | reverse complement strand
TCGGGCACGCGCGCATGAGCGACGATCTTCTTCGCGGCCGGACGGAAGACGCCGTTGCCGCCGGTGTGATCGCGGTGATGATGCGTCGTTGATCACGTAATCGATCTGCCGTCCGGGCGCCTTGGCCTGGAGCTCGTCGAGGCACAGCTTGGCCGTGGCGGGAAACTGCGTGTCGACCACGACCAGGGCATCCTTCGACACCGACGCGCGATCGTGCCGCCCTGACCCGTCACCAGCGCAACGTTCCTGCGAATGTCGCTGAAGGCGACCTTCGCTTGAGGCGGCGCCTGCGCCGCTGCCCCAGCCGGGGGCGGCGTCTGGCCGAAGAGCGCGGAACGGGGCGTGACGGCCGCAGCGGCCGACAGCGCCGTCAGACGAAGCAGGTCGCGTCTCGTCGGGACAGAATCGTCTCGGGCATCGGCGCAGGCATCCTTGATTTGTCGGGCCCACGAATCCTACCATCTCGCACCGCCGCACACGCCATCCGGGAACGGACGCTTCATGATCACCCGACGCACGTTCGTCTCGACGCTCGCCGCGGCCGCGGCCGCCAGCCTGCCGCGCACCGCCCTCGCCGGGCCCGCTGGATGGGCCGTCCAGCCGCCGGCCGGTCGCCGCGGTATCAAGCTCGGCTTCAATCATTTTTCTCTGCGGGGGTTCGGCTGGAAGGCCGGGGCGCTCATCGACTACGCGGCAACGCTCGGCATCGACGCGCTCCTCCTCTCGGAGCTCAACGTGTTCGAGCAGCGCGACGAGGCGCATCTCAAAGGCTTGAAAGCGAAGGCCGACGCCGCCGGGCTCGCGCTCTACGTCGGCATGGGGAGCATCTGTCCGTCCTCGGGCACGTTCGACGCCAAGGCGGGGACGGCCGTGGACCAGGTCCGTGACGCGATCCGAATCGCACGCACCCTCGGCTCCCCGGTCCTGCGCTGCTTTCTGGGCCGCTTCGACGACCGTCTCAAGCAGGGCGGCATCGAGGGGCACATCCGCAACACCGTCGAGGTGTGCAAGTCCGTGCGCGGCGTTCGCCGTCGAGAACGGCATCAAGCTCGCGGTCGAGAATCACGCCGGCGACATGCAGGCCTGGGAGCTTGCGGGGCTGGTCGAAGCGGCCGGCCCCGACTTCGTCGGTGTGAACCTCGATCCGGGCAATGCCGCGTGGACCATCGAAGATCCCGTCGCGAGCCTCGAAACGCTGGCCTCGTATGTGGCCTGCACCAGCATCCGCGACTCGGCCCTCTGGAGAACGCCCGAGGGCGCGATGGTGCAGTGGATGGCCATGGGCGAGGGCGACGTCGATTTCAGGCGATGGGTCGAATCTTCGCGTCGCGCACGAAAGGCGTCCCCGTCTTCATCGAGACGATCTCCGGTCTCGCGCGCCCGTTCCCGGTGCTCACGCCCGAGTTCTGGAAGCCATGGCCGAAGGCGCGCGCGCAGGATCTGGCGCGCTGGCTGGCGATTGCGGACCGCGGCAAGCCGCGGAACGCCGTTCAGCCCGCCCGAGGGCGCGCCAGAACGCCGCGCCGCGGAACAGGCCTATCAGAAGGCGGAGCTCGAAAAGAGCCTGGCCTACTGCAAGAAATCGCTGGGTTTGGGACTGCGATCGTGAACCATGCCGACGTTCTTCACGCACAAATCGCTTGCGTTCCTGCGCGCGCTCGCCCGCAACAACGATCGGGAGTGGTTCAAGGCGCGCAAGGCCGAATTCGACGCGCATCTGCACCAGCCGCTGCTGTCGCTGCTCGAGCACTTCGCGGCCGACATGCAGAGCTTCGCGCCCGAGCTCGCCTGCTCACCGAAAGAGTCGACGTTCCGGCAGTATCCGCGATACGCGGTTCAGCGAGGACAAGTCGCCGCTCAAGACGCACATTGCGGCGGTCTTCCCCCGGCGCGGCTTCCCAGGCATTCAGGCGCCGGCGCTTACTTTCAGATCGATGGGCAGGAGGTGTGGATCGGCGGCGGTCTGTATCGTCCCGAGCCGCCGCGGTCTGCAGCACGTGCGCGAGCACATCGCCAGCAACTACACGCGGCTCAGGGCCATCGTCGAATCGCCGTCGTTCAAGAAGGCGTTCGGGACGGTCACCGGAGACACGCTGACGCGCGTGCCCAGGGTTCCCCGCGGATCACCCCGCGGCGGAGTTCCTGAAATTCAAGGATCTGATCGCGACGCGGACCTTTCCGGCCTCGCTTGCCACGACGCCGCGCTTCTACGGAACGCTGGTCGCAAGCCTCCGCGACGCCGCCCCGTTCATCCGTTTCCTGAACGAACCCCTGAAATCGGGGTCAGGTGCGATATCCGTCTAAATGTCAGCATCGAGTGTCGTCGGTGACGACATTTAGACGGATATCGCACCCGACCCCTGTTCACGGCGGCGACTTGAACCCGCAGCTCGCGCTTGAGGACCTTGCCGGTCGCGCCCATCGGCAGCTGGTCGCGGAACTCGACGAAGCGCGGAGCACTTGTAGGCGGCCATCCGCTCGCGGCACCAGCGCGACGATCTCGTCCTCGGTGACCGCCGCGCCCGGCTTGCCGAACGATGAACGCCTTCACCTCCTCGCCGAGCCGTTCGTCGGGCACGCCGACGACGGCGCACCAGCGAGACCGCCGGGATGCGTCATCAGCGTCTCCTCGAGCTCGCGCGGATAGACGTTGAATCCGCCGCGCAGAATCATGTCCTTCTTGCGATCGACGATCGACAGATAGCCGTCCGCGTCGATGATGCCGATGTCGCCGCGTGTGGAACCAGCCGTTGCGCATCGCTTCGGCCGTCGCCTCCGGCCGCTTGTAGTAGCCCTTCATGATGTTGTGGCCGCGGATGACGACCTCGCCGCGCTCGCCGGCGGGCACCGGCTCGTCCTGATCGTCGACGCACGCCACCTCGCACGCCGACCATCGGCTGCCCGACCGTGCCCGGGCCTCGACGGCCGCTGCAGCGTGATTGAAGGTCGCCACCGGCGACGTCTCCGACAGTCCGTAGCCTTCGAGCACACGCACGCCGAAGGTCTGCTCGAACTCGCTGCATCACCTCGACCGGCAGCGGCGCGCCGCCCGACATGCAGAGCCGCAGGTTCTCGGCGATCGGCGCCACGTCGACGTCGTTCTGCACGTCGCGTGCTGCAGCAGCGCCCAGTACATCGTCGGCACGGCCGACCACTGGTTGACGCGCTCGGTGCGCATGGCGTCGAGCGCCGCCGCCGGCGTCGAACCGCGGCAGCAGGACCAGCGTGTTCCCGCTAGTAGATGCCCGTGAGCATCTGGCAGACCTGCCCGAACGAGTGGAACAGCGGCAGCGTGACGAGGGCGACCACCGGGTCGGTCGCGTTGACGCGGCACGACGTCGTCATGATGTCGGCGCAGCGACGGCGTTCAGGATCAGGTTGGCGTGCGTCAGCTCGGCGCCCTTGGGCTGGCCGGTCGTGCCCGAGGTGTACAGGATGACGGCGGTGTCGTCGGGCCGCGTGCCTTCGATCGGGAATCGCGGCGGCCTGTCCGGCGGTGAACTGCGCGAAGACCGGTCGACGCCGTCGATCGGCGACGGTCGCGCCCGGCGTTCTCGGCATGACGACGAAGTGACGGCACGCGTCGACCTCGTCGACGGCCTGCTTCGCCATCGCCGCCATCGGCAGCTCCGGCGTCCCTTCGAAGCGAAGTAGGCCGACACCTCGGCATCGCGCAGGTGATAGGCGATCTCGCGCGGCTTGAGGAGGCACGTTGAGCGGAACGACCGTTGCGCCCGCCTTGAGGATGCCGAAGTAGACCACCGGGAAGTACGGCACGTTCGGGCACGAAAGCGCCACGCGTTCGCCCTGACCGATGCCGCGCGCACGGAGGCCGCCGGCCACCTGGCACGCGAGGGCGTCGAGCTCGCCATACGTCAGGCGCGTGTCGCCCGAGACGATCGCCGTGCGCTCGGGATGAAGCCGCACGTTCTGGTCGAGCAGCGCGGCTACGTTCAACGTCGTTGCGCTGTGCATCGAACCCTCCTGATCACTGTGAATGACGACTGACGAATGAAAATGGCGAATGAACAATGGATTGTGCGGATTCCTCCGGCGGCATTCGAGATCGTCAGTCGCTATTCGTCATACGTCGTCATTTCTCAGTTCACATCTTCACGACGATCCGTCCGTGCTCCTCGCCGCGCAGCATCGGCGTCGATTGCAGCGGAGAGCGCCTCGAGATCGACGAGGCGCGTGACGTCGGCCAGATGTTGCGGCCGGAGATCGGCTGGCGAGCCGATCCCAGATCGCCTGGCGCTCCGCAATCGGCGTGTGCCCCGAGTCGATGCCGAGCAGCCCCACGCCGCGCAGGATGAACGGCATCACCGTCCCGCGGAACGTCGCCCCGCCCACCAGACCCGCAGAGGGCAACGTTGCCGCCGATCTGCATCGTGCGCAGCAAGTAGTCGAGCGTCGCGCCGCCGACGTTGTCGACCGCCCCGGCATAGCGGGCCGGCATCAGCGGCTGCGGGTCGCTGTCCGTGCGGAACCGCCACCGCCTCGCGCGAGACGATCGACGCGGCGCCCGAGCGCTGCGCAGCCAGTCGTGCAGTGCGGGCTTGCCGGTGCTCGCCACGACCTCGTAGTCCGCGACGGCGAGCAGATCGACGGCGACGCAGCCGACCCCGCCCGTGGCGCCGGTGACGACGATGGGTCCGCTGGCCGGCTTCGTGCCATTGCGCTGGAGCGCGAGGAGGCACAAGCGCCGCGGTGTAGCCGGCCGTGCCCGATCGCCATCGCATCGAGGGTCGAGAGCGCATCGGGGATGCGGACCACCCAGTCGGCGGGCACGCGCGCGTAGCGTGCGTAGCCGCCGAAACGTCCCGCGCCGAAGTCGTAGCCGGTGACGAGCACGCGATCGCCGGGCTTCCACGCGGGCGCGCTGCTCTCGGCCACAGCGCCGGCCGCGTCGATGCCCGGCACGTGCGGATAGCTGGCTCGCGACCTTGTTCTGCCCGGTCGGCGGCGAGCGCGTCCTTGAAGTTGAGTGACGAGTATTCGACGTCGATGAGGACGTCGCCGGCCGGAAGCCGATCGAACGTCAACTCCGAGACGCGCCCCTCGACCCGTCCGTCCCGCTCCTCGGCGATGAACGCACGGAAAGACCCAGGCATCACAGGTTGCGGGAATTTACCATGAGACCCGCACCGCAGGAGGGCGGGGCTTCAGCCCGCCTGCAAGGTCACGGCAGCCACGAGGCGGGATCAGAAGTCCTAAAGCCCCGCCTTCCGTTTGAGGACTCGGCCCGGGCGGGCGTCGGTCCACGTGCCGTTCTCGAGCACGGCGACGCCGTTGACGAAGACCCACGACATGCCCTCGGCGAGTTGATGCGGCTTCGTGTAGGTGGCGCGATCCCGGACAGCCGCCGGCTCGAAAATCAGGATGTCCGCAGCCGCTCCGGCGACGAGACGTCCGCGATCGGCGAGCCCGAACACGTCGGCCGAAAGGCCGGTCATCGAGTGAACCGCGCGCTCGATCGGGATGACTGCCGCGCTCGCGCACGTAGACGCGCCAGCTTGCGCGGAAACGCGCCGTAGTTCCGCGGATGCGGCACGCCCTCGTTTTCCATCACCAATCCGCCGTCGCTCGACGTCATCGTCCAGGGACGTCGCATGATGTCGAGGATGTCGCGATCGGCCATGTTGAACGACACGATCGAGACGGGGCCGCGATCGACCAGGTCGAGCGTGGCCACTTCCGGTGCAATGCCGCGCGCAGCCGCGATCGCGTCGAGCCTCTTGCCTTCGAGCGTGCGATCGGGCGCGTACTGCGCCACCTGCAACGACCCGGCCCCGCCGCGGCGGCGGATGTTCTCGCGCACTTCCGCGACCAGCTTCGGCCGCACCGCCGGGTCCTGCCACTTCACGGCTCGCTCGGCGCCGGTACGCGGGCCCAGCACGGGAATCACGGCCGCCTGCAGGCTCGTGGACGAGGCTTCGTAGGGATACTGATCCGCGAACACACGCACGCCGCGCTTGCGCGCGCGCTCGATCCGGTCCGCGGCTTCCGCGCCCTTGCCCCACGTGTCGGGCCCCAGCGCTTTCATGTGACTGACGATGCCGGTGACGCCGCCCTGTTCGGCGACCTGGATGACCTCGTCGACCGACGCAAGCAGACCCGAGTCGTAATTGCCCTCGTCACGGATGTGACTCGTGTAGACTCCGCCGAACGGGGCGACGCGCTTGGCGAGCGCGACGAGCTCGTCGGTCTTCGCGAACGCACCGGGCGTGTAGAAGAGCCCGCTCGAAAGACCGCAGGCACCCGCCTGTATGGCGCGGTCGACGAGCGCCTCCATCCGCGCCAGCTCCGGCCCGTCGGGCGCACGCGCCTCCCTGCCCATGACCGCGGTTCGCACGCTCCCGTGGCCAATCAGCAGGCCGACGTTCGGCCCGAGGCCGCGCGCCTCGAGCGCCACGCGCTGCGCCTCGAGATCGACGGGACCGCCGCCATCGGGGTTCGCGATAATCGTCGTGATGCCCTGGGCGATCAGCGGCCGACCCTGCTCGAGTCCCTCGCGGACCAATCCCTCGGCCGCGTGTGAATGGACGTCGATGAAGCCGGGCGTCACGAGCTTGCCGCGGGCGAGCACGACATGGCGCGACCGAGCGTTGGCGAGCGGACCGACGGCCGCGATGCGCCCGTCGCGAATCGCGACGTCTGCCGCCATTGCCGGGACCCCCGTGCCATCGAGCACGCGCCCGCCGAGAATCACGAGGTCGTATCCTGTCTGGACCGGCAACGCGCGCAGGCAGACGAGGCCGCCGAATGCGGCGAGAACCAGCACCGACAGGCGGCCCCTGAGTTCGATGCGTGTGCTCATGCGTAGGCGATTGTGTCACGCGGTCCGAGCGTGTCGTCAAATCAGACAGACAGAATTTGACCACCCGCACGTGAACCGGTAATCCGGGACGGCATGCATCCTGCTCTCAGTGGGCGAGGACTTATCGGTCGGTGCACGATCCGTGAGCGCTTGCCGCATCGAGCGACGGCAAGCGCGAGGAGGCTTGCCATCATGTCCGAGATCAATGGGATGCCCAGTTCGCCGACGGGTTCGGCTCCGGCCAATCTGACCCCGACGCGCGGACCGAGCGTGTGGGATCGACCGGCGCCCCGCCTGCAGTGGAAAGACATCGACGTCGAGCAGTGGCTGGAGATCGCGGCGGGCCTGGCTCTCGCGGCCGCCGGTCTCACGCGGCGCTCGCGAGGAGGCGTATTGCTGGCCATTGCCGGCGGCACGCTCGTGGCACGGGGACTGCTCGGGTCGGGCGACGTGACGGCGCTGCGCGCGCGCCTCCAGTCGGCTCGCGCCACGGCGGCCAACGCGGTCGACGACGCGCTGCAGGAGACGTTTCCTGCCAGTGACCCGCCCGCATGGCCGGCGTCGACGACGGCGGGAGTCAAGTAAGACCGATTCGACCTTGGACTACGGGCGAGAGGTGCAGGCTACGGGCCTGCAAAAAACGTCTTCTTCGCCCGTAGCCCTTCAGGCCCCGTAGCCCGTAGTCCGAAGCCCGTAGCCCACTCACACCCCGAACTGGCGGAGGTGATGGTCCGTGTGGCGCCACGCGAGGACGCCCCAGGCGCGTGGAGACAGCCGCCCGAAGAACGGATGAACGGGCCACGATCCGCGGCCGCGGTTTTCCGCAAGGCGGGCGATGTCCTTGCAGAGGCCTTCGGCATCGGCCTGCCATTCATCCGGTTGGCGCACGAGCAACTCGGGCGCGGTCGGCACGTTCCTCGGGAACGGCAGCACATAGACGACGAGCTGTTTGACGACCGGGTACCGCACGAAGCTCGGTTTCGGCGGCATGCTCACTTCACCGAGGTAGGCGCGGCAGGTCTCGGAGACGTGAATCACCATTTGATGGCACGTCATCCGGCCCCATTGGCCCGGCGTGTCCGGAGTCAACCGCCTGACTCGAGCGACCAGTGCGTCGGCAGCGCCCTCGTCCCACAGACTCGGCACCGGAACAGTCTAAGACGGTCTGTCGGTCTTCAGTCTTCGGTCTTCGGTCTTCGGTTCAGCAAGGGCACGGCATGCCGTGCCCTTACCGGATTCGTTCATTCGTCATTCGTCATTCGTCATTCGTCATTCGTTTATTGGTCATTCGTCATTCGCCACTCCTCCGCCCGCTGGTATGCTGGTTTCCCTCAGGCCATGGCTGCGAATTCAGAGCGCGCCGGCGCGCGTGATCCGCTGCACGTCCGTGTCCTCCGAACCGCGCGCTCTCGCTGGGGCCGGCTGGCGATGGTCGACTCGACCGGGCGTGCCCTGACGTTCGGCCGCGCGATCATCGGATCGCTTCTGCTCTCCCGCTCGATTCGCCACGTCGCCAGAACCAGCCGGATGGTCGGGCTCATGCTGCCCGCATCGGTCGGCGGCGCGATCGCGAACCTCGCCGTCGTGTTCGCCGGGAAGGTGCCGGTCAACCTGAACTTCACGGCCGGGCGCGCCATGATCGCGCGGGCGATCGAGCAGTGCAGCATCACGACGGTCATCACCTCGCGCACGTTTCTGGCTCGCGCGAAGCTCGAGGAGACCCCGCAGATGGTCTTCCTGGAAGATCTCGTTCGGGACGTGCCAGCCTGGCGCAAGCTCTGGACCGCGCTGTCGGCGCGGCTGCTGCCGATTGCCTGGCTGCGGCGCCTCTACACGCCGGAGCCGAACGACTTCGAGGATCTCGCGACGGTGATCTTCTCGAGCGGCAGCACCGGCGTACCCAAGGGTGTCATGCTCTCGCACCGGAACATTGTCGCCAACGTGGAGGGGATGTCGGAGGTATTCCACGTCACCGACGAGGATCGCATCCTGGGCGTGCTCCCCTTCTTCCACTCCTTCGGGTTCACGGGGTCGCTCTGGCTCCCGCTCGTGCGGGGCTTTGCGTCCGTCTATCATCCGAGCCCGATCGAGGCGCAGGTGATTGGCGAGCTGGTGCAGCAGTACCGCGTGACGCTGCTCATCTCGACGCCGACGTTCGCCCAGTCCTACCTTCGCCGGTGCACTCCGGAGCAGTTCGCCAGCCTCCGCCACGCCATCGTCGGAGCCGAAAAGCTGCGCGAACCGGTCGCGCGAGCGTTTCGCGAACGGTTCGGCCTCGAGCTGCTCGAGGGCTACGGCTGCACCGAGATGTCACCGGTCATCTCGGTCAACGCGCCGGACTCGCCCGATGCCGGGCGGCGGATGAAGGCCGGCACCGTGGGACGCCCGCTGCCCGGCGTCGAGGCCAGGGTGGTCGATCCGG
This sequence comes from Vicinamibacterales bacterium, assembly GCA_963840865.1. Lineage (GTDB taxonomy): Bacteria > Acidobacteriota > Vicinamibacteria > Vicinamibacterales > Vicinamibacteraceae > CAWJAP01. The sequence continues at coordinate 56,310 of CAWJAP010000004.1, read as the reverse complement.
ACACGGGCGCGGCGCTCGCGCCGGGCACCCCAGGTCTGCTTCTCGTGAATGGCGCGAACCAGATGATGGGCTATCTCGGAGACCCCGAGCTCACGGCACAGGTCCTCTGCGACGGCTGGTATGTCACCGGCGACATCGCGTCGGTCGACGAGGAAGGCTTCATCGAGCTGACCGATCGGCTCTCGCGCTTCAGCAAGCTGGGCGGCGAGATGGTCCCGCACCTCAAGATCGAGGAGGTGATGAGCTCGATCCTCCACGATGCCGGCTGCGTCGTGACGGCGGTGCCGGACGAGGCGAAGGGTGAGCGGCTCGTGGCGTTCTACACGAAGGCGAGCATCCCGCCAGCGGAGCTCTGGAACCGGTTGAACGATTCGGAGCTGCCGAAGCTGTGGATCCCGAAGCGTCAGGATCTCCGCGTCGTCGAAGAGATCCCGGTGCTCGGGACCGGCAAGGTCGATCTCAACCGGGTTCGAGCGCTGGCCGCATCCTGACGTGTCGCCGCTGTGCAGACCTTGTTAGAATCCCCAGCAAAGGAGGTGCCCTCGATGAGCGGACCACGACTCTGGCTGGCGGGCGCACTGATTGCGGCTGCGGCGTCCACGGCGTCGGCGCAGCCGCAACCGGCGGCCCCGCCATCCACCACACCGCCGCAGGTAGCGCCATTGGACGAATCACGACGCATTCAGGCCGACGACATCGACAAGCACCTGGCGGAGGGCAAGGTCGTCCTGCTCGACGTCCGCGAGGCGAAGGAGCTCGAAGAGCTCGGGACGATCGAAGGCGCCGTGCACATCCCGCTGGGACAGCTCGAGAAGCGGATGGGCGAGCTGCCGAAGGATCGCCTGATCCTCACCGCTTGAAACGGCGGTGGACGAGCCGCGCGTGCCGCGGCCATGCTCGAGAAGAACGGCTACAAAGCGCTCGGATTCTGCGGACTGAAGGATTACAAGGGCAAGCGCGTCTACCCGAAGGCCGGCCCCTCGCAATAGGGAGCCCGACACCCGGCACCGTGGCGGGCGGAGCCCCGCATCAGGAGGGCGGGGCTCGAGCTCCGCCAACAAGCGCTGAGGGCGCGGCCGGCGCCAGAAGTACGGCGGCCGGCTCCGGACCGATTATCCGTCTATGACGACGCGCATCCTGTTCCTGGGTACCGGTGACGCATTCTGCAGCGGTGGACGGCTCCATACCGCGTTCTATCTCACGGTCGATCCCCCCCAAGGCGTCTCGGGCCGGTTCACCGCGCTCATCGATTGCGGCGCGACGACGATGGCGGTGATGCGCCATCTACGGGTGGACGTGCCCGGCCTCGACGCCATCCTGCTGTCGCACCTCCATGGCGATCATTTCGGCGGCGTCCCGTTCGTGCTGATGGACGCGTGCTACAACCTGCCGCGGACGAAGGCGCTCGTCATCGCCGGCCCCGGCGGGTCGAGGCTTCGCATCTCCGACACGCTCGGCTGCCTCTACCCAGGCGCGCCTTCGAAGGTCGAGGAGAAAGTGCAGGTGAGGTATGCCGAGTACCGCGACCGCGAGGCACTCCGGGTCGGGCCGCTGTCGGTTCTGCCGGTGCCGGTCTCGCATCCGAGCGGCGCGACCTCGGTACGGCCTTCGCATCACGATCGGCCGGCAGGTCGTTGCCTTCTCTGGCGACACGGAATGGACGCCGGCGCTCGCCGAAATCGCACAGGGCGCGGATCTGTTCATCTGCGAGTGCTACGCCTACGACAGGGCGATCCCACACCATCTCCGCTACGCGGACCTGCGGCGCGAGCTTCCCGGCCTCCGCGCCAGACGCGTCGTCTTGACGCACCCGGGACGCGTGATGCTCGAACATCTCACAGACATCGAGCACGAAGTCGCCGAGGATGGGCAGGAGATCGTGGTGTGACGAGGCCTTAGCGCCGCCACCAGGCGCGTATCGACGCTATTTGCGATAGTCGAGGGCGGGTTTGCGAGTGCCGACGAGGGCCTTGTATTCCAGGCCCGCGCGGCGCGTGTCGAGCTCGGCGCGTGCCGCGGCCACGAGCTTCGGATCGGTCAGGAGCTGCGCCGTCATCAGCGCGAGCGTTTTCGCCGCCACCATCATCCCCTTCATGCCGATAGTCGTGCCGCCGCTCGCCACGGCCTGCCACGAGTGCGCGGGCGTGCCCGGCACCCAGGTGGCCGCGTTCATCTGCACCGTGGGGACGACCCAGCTCACGTCGCCGACGTCGCTGGAGCCGCTGCTGACTTGATTTCTCACCAGCGGCTGAACCAGCTTCTCGGTCCCGAGCGCGAGACCGTCGGGTGGCAGCAGCTTCCGCATCGTTTCGGCGAACGCCTGCTCGCCCTCGTCGTAGCTGATGCCGCCGACACGGCGCAGATGCGCGTGCATCGCGTCGGCCAGGGTGTCGTTCGGCAGGACGTTGTAGACCCCACCCATCACTTCGTAGTCGACCTTCGTGCCGGTGCCCAGCGCCGCCCCTTTCGCGGCGTCGACGACCCGTTCGAAGATCTCCCGGACCCTGCGCGCGTCGGGATGCCGCACGTAGTGATACACCTCGGCAAAGCCGGGAACGACGTTCGGCGCGTCCCCGCCCTTCGTAATCACGTAGTGGAGCCGCGTCTCCTGCGGCACGTGCTCGCGCAGGAGATTCACCATGTGGTTCATCGCCTCGACGCCATCGAGCGCCGAGCGTCCCTTCTCCGGCGCGCTGGCCGCGTGCGAAGGGGTGCCGGTGAAACGGAACTTGGCGTTCATGTTCGCCGTCGTGCTCGACGGCGACGCGGAGTTGCGATCGCTGGGGTGCCACGCCACCGCGGCGTCCACGTCCTCGAAGAAGCCTTCACGAACCATGTAGACCTTGCCGGCACCCCCTTCCTCGGCCGGCGTCCCGAAGAACCGGATGGTGCCGGAACGTTTGCCGGCAGCGAGCCAGTTCTTGACCGCGATGGCCGCCGCCGCCGAGGCGACGCCAAAGAGGTGGTGTCCGCAGGCATGCCCCGCGGCACCTTCGACCCTTGCCTTCCGCTCGGGCATGGCTTCTTGCGACAACCCCGGGAGCGCATCGAACTCACCGAGAACACCGATCACAGGCTTGCCCGATCCCCAGGTGGCCACGAACGCGGTCGGCATGCCCGCCACGCTCCGCTCGACGCTGAAGCCCGCATCTGCCAGCAACTGCTGGAGCACGGCGCTGCTCTTGTGCTCCTGGTAGCCGACCTCCGCGAAGCTCCAGATTTCCCTGGCCGACGACCAGTAACGCGCCTGGCCCGATTCGATGTCGCGGAACAGCGCAGGGTCATCAGCGGCAGTGCCATTCGCATGGGGGGCCGTCACTACGGTAAAGATGCAAAAAGCCGCGAGCACACGTTTCATGGTTGTGGACTGAGTCATCGGGCTACGGGCTACGGGCTACGGGCTTCGGGCCCCCGAAGACCTCGGACCCGGGACCTCGGACCCCGGACCTTGAACCTCGGACTTTGGACCTCGGACCCTGGACCTCGAACGATGTACTACCCTGCCAGCGCGCGCTCGAACTCTTCGGGGTGACCGGCACGCGCCTGGGCTTCGCGGTAATCGACGAGCCCGTCGCGCACGAGCCGCGCGAGCGACTCCTCGAGCGTGATCGACCCCTGCTTGCGCGTGATCGTGATCTCCTGATGGAGATGCTGCAGCGCGTTCTTCCGAACGTGCTGCCGCGCGCCATATCCGACCATGAGGAGCTCCGCCGCGGGCACGCGCCCGCCGCCGGTCTTGGGCAGCAGCTGCTGCGTCAGCAGCGCCGCGAGCCCCATCGACAGCTCCTGCCGGATCGTGCCTTGCCGCTCCAGCGGAAAAGAATCAGCGACGCGTGAGACCGTCGAGGCCGCGTCGGTCGTGTGAACGGTCGACAGCACGAGATGGCCCGTCTCGGAAGCCGCCAGCGCGATCCGCATCGTCTCGGGGTCGCGCATCTCGCCGACGACGATGACATCGGGTGCCTGGCGGAGGGCGGCACGGAGCGCCGTCGGGAAGTCGGGCGCGTCGATGCCGATCTCGACCTGCTCCACGAGGCTCTTGCGATGCGCGTGCTCGGTACTCGATCGGGTCCTCGATGGTGACGATGTGGCGCGCGTCGCGCCGATTGATCTCGTCGACCAGCGCGGCGAGCGTGGTCGACTTGCCCGACCCGGTCGGACCGCCCACGAGCACCAGCCCGCGCGTCAGGCGGGACAGCAGTTCCACGCTTGGCGGGAGCTGGAGGCTCGCGAGTCGCGGCACCGTGTTGGGCAGGGCGCGGACGGCCGCAGCGGCCCGGCCGCGCTCGCGATGCAGATTGATGCGGAAGCGCCCTGCACCTCCCAGTCGATACGACGCGTCGGCGATTCCCGCCTCTCGATACTGCGTCCTGGCGTGTGCTGGCAGCGCGCCGATGACGGCACGCTCGATGGCCCGTCCGTCGAGCACTTCCTCTTCGAGCGGGACGACCTTTCCGTCCACGCGGATGCGCGGGCGGCGATCCCGTCACCAGGAGCAGGTCGCTCGCGCGGCGCTCGACCAGCAACGACACCCATCGATCGAACTTCGTGACGTCGAGCGGCCCGTGCGCGTCGCTGTCCGGCGCCGTGGGCCCCGGTTCCTCCGACGGTCGTGCGGCCGGCGGGGGGCCCGTCGACGCGTACAAGTCGCGAATCAGGTCGTCGAAATCATCCGCAGGGGACATGGCGTGAGGCCGTCCTCAGCATTGGCGCGGAACGTTCAACGTTGCACTTTGGGGCATTCGCCTTCTCGCGCCAACGATGGCGCGATCGGAGGGCAACGGGTCGGCAGTCGGTTTGCACTGTTGCCCTGCGACTGCGACCGGCGTCCCGGTCGCACCCGCCAGTTCCCCATGCTCACGTTTAGATTGAATCGCTCGACCGGCGCGTCTCTCACCATCGCCAGATTGGTGCAAAGCCTTACAAGATACATATTTGCGACCACCGCCGGCACCGCGGTGATCATGGGATGCACGGTTCAGCTGGCACGCGTCGAGGGCCACAGCATGGCCCCCACGATCGCCGATCGCGATCGCCTGGTGGTCGATCGTCTGACCTACCGTATCGGCAAACCGACACCCGGGGACATCGTCATGTTCCACGTGCCGGTTGCACCCGACCGCTTGTTCGTGAAGCGAATCATCGCGCAGGCGGGCGACGTCGTGCGCATCGAGCACGGGAACGTCTTCGTCAACGGCCTCCGGCTCGACGATCACTTCATTCCCGACGACTTCCGGAGCCAGGAAGATTGGGGTCCCTACCGCGTTCCCGAGGACTACTACATCGTCCTCGGCGATCATCGCAATCGCAGCTCCGACAGCCGACACTGGGGCCCGGTCCGGCGGGACGCCATCGTCGGCCGCGTACACGCGCGCTGGTGGCCGCTGAGCACCGCCGCAATGTTCTGAAGAAATGGGGTCGGGTGTGATATCCGTCTAAATGTCCAGGCCCGGGTCGTCAGATTCACTGTCTGACTGGCCGAATTCGACATTTAGACGGATATCACACCCGACCCCATTGACCACTCCCACGGCGCGCCAGGCCACGGACACGACAAGCGATCTGCCTCTGGGCCCGTAGTCCGTAGCCCTCGTCTGACTACTCCGAGCCCTTTGGCTGCACGCGCTTGAGCGCCTGACTCGCGAGCGGGGCCACCTGGCCTCGCGTATCGCGCTGCAGCTCCTGCAGCGTCGGCACGGCGCCGGGGTCTCCGATCTGACCGAGGATCTCGGCAATCGCCTCGCGCTCGTCGACGTCGGTCGTGCTCGTCGCCTTCGCATAGAGATCCGGCAGCTCATCTCTCCGGAGCTCGAGCAGGTATTCGCGAGCTTCGGCGTTCGTCCGGCGCGTGCGGAGCGCTCGGACCAGCTCGTCGAGGTACTCCTTCCGCCCGTAGCGATAGAGCGCGAACGCCTGCGCGGTCCGAATCTTCGGATCGGTCTCCTTCAGCCGCTCGGCCGAGACCTCGGTCTCGAGCGACTTGTCGCCGATCCGCGCCAGACCTTCGTACGCGTGCAGCGCGAGATTCCGATCGACGTTGCCCCGTTCGCGCTCGAAGAGCGCCTGCGACGAGGGTTCTCCGATGAACGCGATGGCCCCACCCAGCCGCTCGAGATACGCGTGATCCGCGTTCTTCGCAGGCAGCGCTGCCTCGGTCTCGTACCGGCGGGTCATCTCCTCGAGCGCCGGCCGGTAACGCAGCCGGCCGATCGTATAGATCGCTTCGTTGCGTACCTTCGCGTCGCCGTAGGTGATCAGCGTCAGCAGGTCGGGACCGACCGCGGGATCACCGAGCTTGCGCAGCGCGCGCACCGACTCGAAGCGGACGGTGTTGCTGCGGTCCTCCTTGAGCGCCAGGTACGAGCGCGGGTGTGGCCGCCCGTCCCCGGAGAATGCCGAGCGCCCGCGCGGCCTTGATGCGCAGGCTCTCCTCCGGATCGCGAAGCCGCGCCTCGATCGCCGTGATGACCCGTGGGTCGACCGGGAGGTCGGGCTCGACGACCACGTCGGCCCACTCGTCCGACCAGGGATTGAGAAGCGCACCGACGCGGTTGAGCGTAACCACGAGCCCGGTCTCGCGCGGAAGATACAGCCTGGTCATCCCCTCGAGAGCGCTCGTGCGGATGTCGCGCTCGGCATCGTCGCTCAGCGCGAGGAACCCGTCGAGCGACCGCGGGTCTTCCACCTGCTGCAAGGCCTGGACGATCGCGCGCCGGACGGCAGGATCCACGTCCTTCGCCGCGGCGACGAGATCGGGGGTGGCCGACTTGATCTTGTTCGTGCCAATGAGCGTCGCCGCCTCGCGGCGGCGGCCGTTGTCGGGATTCTTCAGATCGTAGATGAGACTCTCGACCGGAACCTGACGCGACGTGGCGCCCTGTTGGGCCGAGGCGCCGGTCGCGGCAGCGAGGCTGGCGATGGCGACGAGCACGAAGGTGTGGGCTCTGTTCATTCTGCTGACTCCGGCAAGGTCGAATGGCGCAGCGGCACCGGCTGGCTCTTCTTGCGCAGGCGAATGTTCAGCATCTCGACGATGACCGAGAAGGCCATCGCGAAGTAGATGTACCCCTTGTTGATGTGCTGGCCGAGCCCCTCGGCGACCAGCATGACGCCGATCAGGATGAGGAACGCCAGCGCCAGCATCTTCATCGTCGGATGCCGCGCTACGAAATCGCTTATCGGACCGGCGAACATCAGCATTACGGCCGCGGCCAGGATCACGGCGACGATCATGATCGGTACGTGCGGCGTCATCCCGACGGCGGTGATCACCGAATCGAGCGAGAACACGATGTCGATCACCATGATCTGGGCGACCACGGCGCCAATCGATGCCGCTGGTCTTGAGCCGAAAGCTCGTGCTCGGCACCCTCGAGCTTGTCGTGAATCTCGAACGTGCTCTTGCCGATCAGGAACAGCCCGCCCAGGAGCAGGATCAGCGACTTGCCCGAAAGCGAAAAGCCGGCCACGGTGACGAGCGGCGTGGTCAGGCGCATCACCCAGGTGATGCTGAGGAGCAGCAGGATCCGGGTGATGACCGCCATCGCGATGCCCAGCCGGCGCGCCTTCGGCTGCTCCGCGTTGGGCAGCTTGCCCGCCAGGATGGCGATGAAGATGACGTTGTCGATGCCGAGGACGATCTCGAGCGACCGCCAGCGTCATCAGGGAGATCAGGCTGCGCAGGCTCCAGAGCTCCCACGGCCCGAGAGGCGAGTCCGACGGCCCATGGCCGGGCGCGACGAACGCCAGCAGGAACGGCAGCGAGAGCGCGACGGCGAGAAACGTGTGTGGCAAGGCGACCTCGGCGGGGCATTCTATCAGCCCGTCTTTCGCCTCCCCCTGACAGAGCGGCGCCCTGCCGCGCGCTACACTGTGGCGGGCCATGGTCGACACTTCTGCGCCGCGGTTCGACGCTCCCGCTCCGCCGCAGCCGCCTTCGTCACCGGCCGGCCCGCCCGATCCGACGGCGACTCGCCGACCTTCCGTTCCCAAGCTCCTCGTCGCGCTTCGTGAATACAACTGGCACGTCTTCGGGTCAGACGTCGCCGCCGGCGTGACGGTCGGGCTCGTCGCGCTGCCGCTGGCGATGGCCTTCGCGATCTCCTCGGGGCTGCCACCCGAAGCGGGCATCTACTGCGCCGTCGTCACGGGCTTTCTGATCTCGGCCCTGGGCGGATCGATGGTCCAGATCGGCGGACCCACGGGCGCCTTCGTGGTCGTGGTCTCGAGCATCGTCGCGGCGCACGGTGTGGCGGGCCTCTTCATGTGCACGATGATGGCCGGCGTCATGCTCATCGTGCTCGGGGCGACCGGCATGGGGAGCGCCATCAACTTCATCCCGCGGCCGGTCGTCGTCGGCTTCACCAATGGCATCGCGATCATCATCGCCAGCACGCAGATTCGCGACTTCTTCGGGCTGACCCTGGCGGCGATGCCCGGCGAGTTCGCGCGCCGCATCAGCGTGCTCGCGGGGAGCTTCCAGACCATCTCGTGGCCGGCGACGGCGCTCTCGATCGCGAGCCTGGCGGTGCTGATCGCCTGCCTGGTCCGCAAGTCGTCGGTGCCGGGGACGATCGTGGCGCTGTTCGCCGGCACGTTCATCACGGCCCTGTTCGGCATCCCCGTCGACACCATTCGAGTCGCGCTTCCAGGGGATTCCCGAGCGGCCTTCCGGAGTTGCAGGTGCCCGCGTTCCGGGCCGATCTGGTGCTGTCGCTGCTGCCCGCCGCGTTCACGGTGGCGATGCTCGGGCGCGCATCGAGTCGCTGATGTCGGCGGTCGTGGCCGACCGCATGAGCGGCGATCGTCACAACCCGAACGTGGAGCTCGTCGCGCAGGGTGTGGCCAACATCGCCTCGCCGCTCTTCGGCGGCCTGCCCGCGACGGGCGCGATTGCCCGCACGGCCACCAACGTGCGATCCGGCGCGAAGACGCCGGTCGCCGGCATCGTCCATGCGCTGACGCTGCTGCTGGTCGTGCTCTTTGCGGCGCCGCTGGCCGGCTACATTCCGCTCCCGGTGCTCGCCGCGATCCTGATGATGGTGGCGTGGAACATGGGCGACTGGGAGGAGATTCCCGACATTCTTCAGGACCAGCCGCACCGACGCCGCCGTGTGGCTCGTGACGCTGCTGCTCACGGTCTTCGCCGATCTGACGCAGGCGGTCGAAGTCGGCATGGCGCTCGCCGCGCTGCTCTTCATCCGCCGCGTCACGACGACCACCGACGTCGCGCAGGTGACCGACGAGTTCGTGGCGCGCACGCGCCCCGACATGCTGCAGGACAAGGAGATTCCGCCGTATGTGGCGGTGTTTCGCGTGACCGGTCCGCTCCTCTTCGGCAGCACCGACAAGCTCGATCTCGTGCGCGATCGGCTCGACGGGCTGCCGCCGATCGTCATCCTGCGGCTGCGCTACATGACGGCGATCGACGCGACCGGGCTGCGCGCGATCGAGGAGCTGGCCACGACGGTGCGCACGTCCAACCGTGTGTTCCTGGTCTCGGGCGCGCGCGAGCAACCGCGCGCGCTCATGGCGCGCGCGCGCTTCGATCGGCGCCTGGGTTTGGACAACGTGTGCGCGACGTATGACGACGCGCTGGAGCGGGCGCGCCAGATCTACGAGGAGCGTTTCAGCAGCGCCTGGCCGCGGATGTGAATTGGGGTCGGGCCGAATTTCAGTTTCTGCAAATTGGGGTCGGGCCGAATTGGCAGGTTCTGCGGTGCAAAACCTGCAAAATCGGCCCGACCCCATGTCGCAAGTCTGAAATTCGGCCCGACCCCAATTACGCGGACTTGCGGGCCTTCTTCTTGGCGGCGGGTTCGGCTTTCTCGGCCGGCGCCTTGAGATCGGCCTTGGCCGGCTTCTTCTTCGCTTCGCTGACCGCGGCCAGGCTCTTCTTGAGCGCCTCCATGAGGTTGACGACCTTGGCCGGCTGCTCCTCTTCCTTCACCACGACTTCCTCCCCGGCCACCTTCGCGTCGATGATGCGGCGCAGCTCCTCCTGGTATTCGTCGCTTGTAGGTCTTCAGATCGAGCGCGCTCTCGAACGTCGACACGACCTGCCGTGCGAGCTTCACCTCGTCGGGCTTGATCTTCTCCGGCAGCAGCTCGTATTCCGAGATGTCCTGCATCGCGCGGATCTCCTCCGCCGTGCGCATCGTGTACATCACCAGCCCCTTCTCGCGGGCCTGAACCGCCACGAGGTACTCGCGGCCATAGAGCGCGAGCTTGCCGATGCCGACCTTGCCGGCCATCCCTTCGCGGATGACGGCGAACGCATCGGCCGCCACCTGCGAGTCGGGCGCCAGATAGTAGGGCCGCTCGAAGTAGATCGGGTCGAGCTGCGTCGGCGTCGGCGAACTGCACGAGATTGATGACGCGCGTCGACTCGGGGCGGACCTTCGAGATGTCCTCTTCGGTGAGGACGACATAGCGGCCCTTTTCGAACTCGTAGCCCTTGACGAGCTCGGTGTTGGCCACCTCGCGCTGGCAGTGCGGGCACCACTTCTTCTGCTGGATGCGGGTCTGGCACTCCCCATGGAGCTGATTGAAGCTGACCGTGGCGGCCGAATCGGTGGCCGGGAACACTCTGACCGGAACGTTCACCAGGCTGACTTTCAGGTAGCCCTTCCAGGTGGGTCGCGCAGCCATGTGGTTCTCTCCAGTTGTGGTGGCCGAACACGGTCGGAACGGCCGGGGTATCGGACGTCTCTCCCTTCGAGTTTACCCTTCGACCCGCACGTGTCGAGCCCAGGGCACAGTTTGGTCCCGCTTTTCCGGGAACCGGCGCGGTGACGTGCTCAACGCAATCGAGCTCAGGGCTTAGAATCCCGGCGTGGCAAAGCCCAAATCCGCCGTGCCATGGCGTGACGATCCGGCACGGGTCCGGCCCATGCTGGCCACGGTCACGAGCGACCCGCCCGACCGCGACCTCCAGAATCCCGCGTTCGTGCTACGAGCCCAAATACGACGGCATTCGCGCCCTGGTGGCGCTCGAGCCCGGGCAGCCGTTGCCCTCGGTCCGCATCTGGTCGCGCCTGGGAAACGACAAGACCAGTCAGTTTCCCGAAGTGGTCAGGGGCCTCAAGGACTTCGCCAAGCGGTTGCGCGTGCCGGTCCTCCTCGATGGCGAGATCGTCGCCCTCGACCATCGCGGCGAGCCGGCTGGCTTTCAGAACCTCCAGGGCCGGATGCACCTCACCGGCACCGGCGACATCGATCGCGAGTCGCGCCTGCAAAAGGCGGCCATCATCGTCTTCGACATGCTCCGCGACGGCGCCGACGATCTGCGGCCGCTACCGCTTGCGGATCGCCGCGCCCGCCTCGAGAGGCTGTTCGGCGCGTCGGGTTCGTCGAGTCGTCCGACACGGCGAGTTCCACGCTGGTGACGGCCGGAGACTGTTCAGCCAGGCACAGGCCGAGGGGATGGAAGGCCTGGTGGCCAAGCGCGCGGAGTCGCCGTACGAAAGCGGCCGCCGCAGTCCGAACTGGCGCAAGCTGAAGCTCCAGCGCCAGGAGGAGCTCGTCGTCGGCGGGTGGACCGAGCCGCGCGACACAAGGCAGCATTTCGGCGCGCTCCTGCTCGGCGCGTACCAGCCGGGCACGAACCGCTTTCGCTACCTTGGCCACGTGGGCACGGGCTTCACCGAAAGGGAGCTCGCGCGCGTCCACGCGCTGCTCGAGGCACGCGCGATCGACAAGAACCCGTTTGCCCTGAAGCCGCCGACGAACGAGAAGCCTCATTGGGTCCGGCCCGAGCTGGTGGCGCAGGTGCGATTCACCGAGTGGACCAACGAGGGGCTTCTCCGCCACCCCGTCTATCTGGGCCTGCGCGACGACGTCGACCCCAAGACGGTGATCGTCGCTCCCGGGAATCCATCGCATCGGCCAAACCCGGAGTCGGAATCGGACGCCGCTTCAGAGCCGGACGCGAATGGCCGCTCGAAGACGTCGACCCAAGCCGTCACCTCGCGGTCGGTGTCGCCGGCTGCGCAGAAGCGCAAACCCACCACAGGCGGGAAAGCCAGGAGCTCGAGGTCCAAGAGCGCGGCGCCGCCGCGGCGCCGCGATCCGGCCCTTGATGCGCTGGCCGATCGCCTCACCGAGCTCGAACAGGCGAAGCGGGATGGAACGTTGATTCTTCCTGACGGGTCGAAGCTCGACGTCACCAACCTGGCGAAGGTCTTCTGGCCAGCCGAAGGCCTCACCAAGGGCGATCTGTTGCGCTACTACGTGCGCGCCTCGCCGTGGATTCTGCCCGCGGTCGCGGATCGGCCGCTCGTGATGAAGCGGCTCCCGAACGGCATCAAGGGGAAGGCGTTCTACCAGCAGCGCGCGCCAGACGATGTGCCGCCGGGTGTCCGCGTCGATCGGCTGGCCGACGAGGGGGAGCCGGACGGCATCATGCCGCGTCTCGTCGGCGGCACGCTGCAGACGCTGCTCTACATGACGCAGCTCGCCGCGATCTCGCAGGATCCGTGGTTCTCGTGCGTCCAGTCTCCGGAGATCGCCGATTACGTCGCGCTCGATCTCGACCCGATGCCGGGGGTCGGATTCCGTCAGGTGCTCGACGTGGCACGCTGGCTTCGCGACGACCTCGAACGGCTCGACGTGCCCGCAGTGCCAAAGACGTCGGGCTCGTCCGGCCTTCATCTCTACATTCCGCTCCCGCCCGAGACGCCCTACGAATCGGGGCTGCTGCTCTGCCAGATCCTGGCGACGCTCGTCGCGATGAAGCATCCGAAGCAGGCGACGGTCGAACGGAAGGTCGGCAAGCGCGGGCGAACGGTATACGTGGACTATCTGCAGAACATCCTGGGCAAGACGCTCGCGACCGCCTACAGCGCGCGCGCCAGCGAATTCGCGGGCGTGTCGACGCCGCTCACGTGGGACGAAGTCGAGGCCGGCGTCGAGCCGCAGGACTTCACCATCAAGACGGCGCTCCCCCGCTTCGAACAGATGCCCGATCTGTGGACGCCGGTCCTCGAAGGCCCGCCGGTCGACCTGCACGGCGTCCTCGAGCGGCTCGCGAGCGCGTCCTGATCGGCGGGTCTTTTTAGCGCCGCGCCGCCAGTGCAAATGGGGTCGGGTGCTTTCCCTCCGAGTCGGGTGGAAAATGCACCGACCCCATCTACAACCTCATACCGCGCCACTTCCCGCTGAACGACGTGGGCTATCTGACCTGAAGGGCGCGGCTGGGATCGAGCGCTGCGGCGCGTCGCGCGGGGAGGTAACTTGCCGCCATCGACACCACGATCGTGATCGCCGCGACCACGCCGACAGTTACCGGGTCGCGCGCTGTCACGCCAAACAGCTGCCCCGCCATGAGCCGGCCGAGCCCGAGTGACCCGGCGAGACCGACAACCAGACCGATGACCACCGGCCGGAGCGCCTGTCCCACGATCATGCGGGTGACCTCGCCCGGCTCGGCCCCGAGCGCGAGCCGGATGCCGATCTCCTCGGTCCGTTGTGCGACCGAGTAGGCAATGACGCCGTAGATCCCGATCGCCGCGAGCGTGAGGCCCATGAGGCCCAGCGTCGTCAAGAGGAACGTGTTGAATCGCGCCGTCGCCATCGATCCCGCGAGACGGGCCAGCATCGTGTCGACGTCGAAGAGCGGGATGCCGGGGTCGACCTGCTTCAGGGTGTTCCGCAAGGAGTGGACCAGTGCCGCCGGATCGCCCGTGGTGCGCACGACCACGAACATCGTGCGCTGAACCCATTCCCAGGCCACGGCCGGGACCTGATCGATCGGCAAATAGAACTCCGGGGACGGATCGAGCGCCGGCCCGCGCGATCGCACGTCGCCCGCGACACCGACCACCGTCTTGTAGTCCGGAGATTTCCCGTCGGGGCCCGGTTCGCAGCACGCGACGCGCTTCCCCACCGGATCCTGATCGGGCCAGGCGCGGTCCGCGAACGCGCGGCTCACGATCATCACCTTCGGCGCGCCCGACCGATCGTCCGGCGTGAACGCGCGGCCGCGCATCACGGGGACGCCCATCGTCTTGAAGAATTCCGGCGTCACGATGCGCAGGCGCGCGTCGATGGCGCTCGCCGGCTCGATCGGGCGCCCCTCGGGGATCAGACCGTTCGAGTTGCCTCCGAACCCGAGTGGAGCCTGGGAGACGACGGCAACGGACGTCACGCCCGGCAGCCGCCGCGTGGCATCGACGAATTGTTCGAACGTGCGTACGATGGTCGGGCGTTCGAGATATTGATCGCGAGGCAGGCTGACCCGCGCGCTGAGCACGCCCGAGGGCTCGAAGCCGGGATCCACTTGCTGCAGCGCGAGCGCCGTGCGGATCAGCAGACCCGATCCGAGGAGCAGCAGGAGCGCGAGCGCGACCTCGACGACGATGAGCGTCTGGCGGATGCGATCGCGGGCGACGCCCATCCCGTGGCTTCGTCCGGCCTTGAGCACCTCCTGCGCCTCGGGACGCGCGGTGCGCCAGGCCGGGACGAGGCCGAACATCAGGCTGCTGGCGAACGCGATGGCCGCGGTCACGAGAACGGTGACGCCGTCGACGCGGGCCCGTTCGAGGCGGGGAACGCCGGGCGGACTGAGCTCGATGAACGCCCGGACGGCGAAGTGCGCGAACGCCAGGCCGAGGACGGCGCCAACACCGGCCAGCACGAGATTCTCGGTGAGCAATTGCCGAATCAGCCGCGGACGCCCGGCGCCGAGCGCCGTACGCACCGCCAGTTCCTCCGCTCGCGTCGCGCCCCGTGCGAGAAGCAGGTTCGCAACGTTGCCGCAGGCGATCAACAGCACGAGGGTCACCGCCGCGAGGAGCAGATAGAAGCGATCGCGCACGCCGTCCACGAACGCGTCGAGCAATGGAATCAGCGCCGCGCTGCGCTCGCCATTCTCGCGCGGCTGCTCCTTCTCGAGCTGTTTGGCCACGACCACGAGAGGCGCCTGCGCCTCCTCGAGGGTCATTCCCGGCCGGATCCGCGCCACGACTTGCAGGTAGTGGCGATCGAAGTTCGTCCGGTCGTCGGGCAGGAGGGCGATGGGGACCCAGAGCTCTTCGGCGTCGCTGGTGAAGTCGAACGCCACCGGCATCACCCCAAGCACGCGATAGGGCCGGCCATCCAGACGCACGTCGCGATTGACGATGGCGGGATCGGCGCCGAAGCGACGCGTCCACAGTCGGTGACTGAGGACGACGACCTGCTCGCTGCCGGGCCGGTCGTCGTTCGTGTCGAGCACCCGGCCTTGCGCCGGCGCGACGCCGAAGACCTTGAAGAACTCGCCCGTGACGCGTGCGCCCAGCACGCGCTCGGGCGAGTCGCTTTCGGCCAGGTTGAAATTGCTGTAGCGCACGCCCGCGATGGCGCTGAACACGCTAGTGCGCTCGCCCCAGGCCATCAGATTGCCCACCGACACGTTGCCCGGGCGGTCGCGCCACACTTCGACGATACTGACCAGGCGCTCTGGCGACGGCACTGGCAGCGGGGTGAGCACCACGGCGTTCACCAGGCTGAACACTGCCGCCGTGCCCCCGATTCCGATGGCGAGCGTGAGGATGGCCATCGCCGAGAACATGCGGTGCTTGACGAGCTGTCGGGCGCCGAAGCGCGCGTCACTCACGACTTCGTCGATGTACTCCCGGCGCTGCATGCGGCGCTCCGTTTCTCTCCCGAGCCGGCGGCAGGTGCGACTGGCGGCGCGGAGATCGCCGAAGCGTCGCAGCGCCTCGGCGCGGGCTTGCTCCGGCTGCCAGCCGCGCTCGATGTACTCGCGCGTCCGCATCTCCAGGTGGAAGTCGAACTCCTCGTCCACGTCCCGGTAGGCACAGGGCCGGAAGAGCCGCGAGCGCGCGCGCCAGGACGGTGGCGCCGGATGGCGTGTCATCGTCATCGGACTCGGTTCAGGCCGGCAGGAGGATGCGCGAAACGATCGACACGAATGTCTGCCACTGGCGCGTCTGGTCCTTGAGACGTGTCCGGCCCTGCGCGGTCAGCCGATAGAGCTTGGCGCGGCGGCCCAACTCCGACGTTCCCCACTCCGACTCGAGCCAGCCCCGCTGCTCGAGTCGATAGAGCGCCGGATAGAGCGAACCGTCCTCGATTTCGAGCGCGTCGCCGGCCGCGATCTCGATCGAGCGCGCGATGGCGTAGCCGTGCAGCGGTCCCTGCACGAGCGTGCGCAGGATGAGGGCGTCGAGCGTGCCGTGCAGCAGCGCGTTGACGGTCTTGTCCATGAGCGTGCCGACCTCGATAGCCAGATTTTCTGGGTATCGTAGCCCGCAATAACCAGATAATCAAGGCATCGAAGATCGAGGTATCGAATGACGATTGACCAAATGACGATGATGGATGACCAGAGGGGCCGGCAGGCCAACGCATCGACTACGGCCGGGGTTGGTTTCGCGTGAGTTGAGGTAGGCTCGCATTCGCGGCCGCGTCGGTGGCCGGAGGCGAAATCGAGGAGACACGAGATGCATGCTCGTCGCTTGCAGTGGGCACTACTTGCGCCGGCGCTCGTCGCCGTTCAGCCGCAGAATTCACACGCCCAGACCGTCGTCGAGGGCGCGTCGAAGAAGGTCACCGTGGCGTGCGGCAAGGCTGGCGTGCGCGTGGCGGGCCTGTCCAATCAGGTGACGCTCACGGGCGTGTGCGAGAACGTCACCGTCGAAGGCAAGTCGAACACGGTCCACATCGCGACGCTCGGCCGGCTGACGCTGGCGGGTTCGAGCAACCGCGTCTACTGGAAAGATGGCATCGACGGGCGGATGCCGACCATCGATCGCAGCGGCACCGACAATCTCGCCGAGCGGCGTGGCGGCACGACGGAGCTGAAGCCGGCGGCCGCGGCATCGTCCGGCGGTTCGGGCAGCGTGCGCATCACCGCCGAAAAGGACAAGAAGGCCACGGTCGTTGCGGGTGGGGTCGTCGTCGATGCCGAGAAGGGGGCGCCGACGACTGGCGCAACCGGGTCGAAGCCCGCCGGACGCGCGACCGCACCCGCTGCGTCGGAACCCGCGCCGGCGGCGCCTTCCCCGCCGCCTCCACCACCGCCGCCAGCGGCTGCAACGGCGACCCTCGTGTTCGCCGACAATCGGGAGGAACGGACCGTCGATTGCGAGGGTCGGATTGTCGAAGTGCTCGGCAATCGCAACCGTCTGACGCTCCGGGGCAACTGCGCCGGGCTGCGCGTGTCGGGGAACGACAACGTGGTGGAGGTCGACCTCACCCCGATTATCGCGACGACGGGGAACGAGAACACCGTGCGGTACCGCGATCTGGTGGACGGCGCGCGGCCGAAGGTGGCCAACACCGGGCGGGACAACACGATCCGGCGGCTCGAGCCATAGGCCGGGCCTGCGGGGCGTGCTATCCTTTGCGATTGTGCGTTGGCGCCCGTAGCTCAGTTGGATAGAGCGTCGGCCTTCGAAGCCGCAGGTCGCAGGTTCGAGCCCTGCCGGGCGCGCCATCTCGCCTGCGGCGAGATGGTCACGCCCGCCAGGATCTTTGGCGTCTGCTCCGGCTTCGCCTCCGCAGACCGAGCCCTGCCGGGTAAGGCCACCGCACATCGCGCACGACCCACCGTTCGCGCCCGTAGCTCAGCTGGATAGAGCGTTGGCCTCCGGAGCCAAAGGTCGCAGGTTCGAATCCTGCCGGGCGCGCCAGTCCAAAACAGCCCTTAAGTCGTTGCAGGACAAGCGGTAGCGCCTCTGGCACCCGCGCCGGCGTGCGCGCGCTCAGACTGGGCCTCTGGCCCGCTGACTGACAAATGACTGACAATCGGGAGCGGCTCACGGCAGTCTCCTGTAGTCTCTACCGGCCTACCGCACGCAGCTGGCGGCGGCGCTCCCAGACCCCCGTCATGGCCTTGCGCACTTCCTCGTCCGTAATGTTGAGGTAGCGCTGGGTTTGCTTGACGTCGGCGTGGCCCAGCATCAGCTGGATGATGCAGATGTTGACGCCGTCCCCCAGCAGTCGGCAGGCGCCTTCATGTCGCAAGTCGTGCCAGTGCAGGTCGATCGCGCGCAGCTTGGCCCGGTCGACGCGGGCGCCCGGCTTCGCCCGTGTGGTGTCGTGCCCGTTCGCGAGGAGCAGCAGCGACTCCCAGGCGGTCTTGAAGCTGTCCTGGAACTCGCCTTCGGATCCGCCGAATACGTACGCGCTCGGACCGAGCTTCGCTCGCCGCGCGAGGATCGGCGCCAGGCAACCGTGCGGGTCGAAGGGGATGCGGCGATTCTCCCCGTCCTTCGCGTGCGCCCCGGGAATCGCGATCTGCTGCTGCTCCCGGTCCACTCGATCGGCGCGGCGGGCCTTTGTTCAGTCGGTCCGAAGCGCGTCTGCCGGCTGAATCGAGGCAGCTCGGTTCGCTGGAATCGCGGCGGACATCATCGTAACGACAAACAGCACCAGGCTGACGGCGACGAGCACGACCGGATCGTTCAGATTGCCGATCGACCACTGAGCTACAACCTTGTTGAGCCCCACGCTCAATATGAGACCAGCGAAGAGGCCCGCGACGATGGCCAAGACCGCCGGCTGCACCGCAGCGTTTACGATGCGCCCGCGACTGGCACCGAGCGCCATACGGATGCTGAATTCTTTGAACCGGCACGACACCGAGTACGACACGACACTGTAGAGCCCGACTACTGCGAGCATCAGCGCAAAAACCGCGAAGCCGAGCAGAAGCAACGTCACGAACCGCTCACGGGCCCAACCCGCGTCCGCCAGCGCGTCTTCCGCTGTGCGTACCCAGTTCACTGGTTGATTGGGATCGACGGTCCGCACCGCCTCCCGAATCGATCGCGTCATCGCAAGTGAATCGCGACGCGTCCGCAGGATCACATTCTGGGTATCGCTCAACATGAGCGTGTACGGCACGTAGATCGACGGCGCCGGCGGCTCGTGGAGACCGACATTCGGTGTGTCGCCGACAACACCGATGATCTCGAACCAGCCGTCGCTGCCGGGCGCCGGCAGCCTGAAATAGGAGGTTGATCTAATGTACTCGGGCATCCGAACTCGCCGTCCAATCGCGGATTCGTCAGGCCACAGCTCACGAGCCATCGTTTGGTTGACGACGGCGACGTGGGGCGTTCCGGCGCTCTCTGAATCTGACCAGACGCGGCCTCGAATGAGCGGGATTTTCATCGTCGCAAAGTAGTGGGCGCTGATCCGTTGGAGAATCGGTGCCTCGCCTCCTGTCATGTCCTGTCCGGGAACTTCGACCACCGACCGTTGGCCCGACTGGGGTGGTATCCCGCTGTTGGTGGCGAGCGCGACCGATTCGATATCGGGCACGTCGGCCATTTGATTCCGCAGGCGCTCGTAGAACGTGGCGCGGTCGGCCCATTCCGTGTGACTGTTCTCGGGAAGGTTGATCGACGCGATGATCACGTTGCTCGGATCGTAGCCAAGCGATGTCTGGTACAGACCAATGAGCCCCCGGACGGTCGCGCCGGTGCCCGCGAGCAACAGCACCGTCAGCGCAATTTGAGCCGCGAGCAGGAGGTGATGCGCTCGCCGGCTCTCGACGCCGGCGGTCGTCCGGGCAGTCGCCGTCAGGCGTGGGCGCGAAAACAACAAGGCCGGTGACAGTCCACAAATCAGGGCCGACGCCATCGCAAGGCCCGCACTGAAGAGCAAGACCGGTACATTGACGGGCACTGCCATGAGGTTCCCGACCGGAACCGAATTGGGGGGCAAGAGCCTGAGCATAGCCGGCAGGCCCCAGTAGCCCGCCGCAACGCCCAGTGCGGCGCCGCTGAATGCCAGGAGCAGCGATTCCACGAGGAGCTGCCTCATCAACCGTCCACGACTTGCCCCTATGGCGGCTCGCACGGCGAACTCATGCGCCCGCGAGGTCCCGCGCGCCAACAGCAGGATGGACACGTTCGCGCATGCGAGCAGGAGCAGCAACATAGACGCCGCGAAGATCAACAGGAGGGTCGGCACAAAGCCGGCCGCCCTTTGTGTCTCCACCAGACTTCGTACGAGCGGACGCACCCCCTTCGGAAAGCGTTGCGGGGCCTCCTTGGCGAATTGGTCGAAGAGCGGCTGAAGTCGCTGTTCGGCCATGCGTGGATTGACGCCCCGCTTGAGACGGGCCTGGACGCCCCATGCGAAGTTCGGATCGAACGTCAGATGAATGGGAACGAGAATCTCCGGACCAGTGTAAAAGTATTGACGTGACAGCACGCCAATCACGGTGTAGGGTTCGCGGTTCAAATAGAGCGTCTGCCCCACTGCCTCAGGCCGCCCGCCGAAGTGTCGCTGCCAGAACCGATAGGTGAGCACGACGACCCGCTGGGGCTGCTCGCCCGCCGGCCCGTCCGCCTCGTTGAAGACTCGTCCGAGGAGGGGCGGAACCCCGAGGACGTTCAAAGCGTTTGCTGAAAAATACTGGGTGCCCACCGCTTCTGGGAGGTCCTGGCCGGTCAGCGTCATCTCCCAGGTGTTCGAGACGAAGGCGCCGTCCAAGACGTCGCTGTGTTGAAGGGCGACGAGCTGTCGCGCCGTGACACCCAGACCACGCGGCTTGCCTTTGTCGATCATGTCAAGCCTGACGATCCGATTGATGTCGGCGAATGGGAAGGGATTCAGTAATGCCGCATTCACGATGCTAAACAGCCCTGTAGCGGCGGCAATCCCGACTGCCAGGGAGACGACAGCCGTCGCGGCGAAACCGGGGCTCCGGCGGAAGATACGCAGCGCATTGCGGAGATCTACGGCGAGGATGTCCAGCAAGAAGTTTCCTCAGCGACGAGCGCGAAAGAACATTACCACTCCGGAGTGATCAGCCACACGATGAAATCAACGAGGGGCGTCTCGCCTCCCAGAGGACGTGCTTCTCGAGCTCGAACGGCAAGACGACGACGTCTTTGCTCGGGCGAAGCGGCACGTCACCTTCATGCCTTTAGAGGACGAGATTCAGGCCGCGACCGAAATCCTCGCGAAGTTTCCGCAGTTGGTGAATACGCGCCGGAGCAGATCCGTCGCTGATCCGTTCGTGATCGCCCTGGCCCGAGGACAGCGTCTGACGGTCGTTACCGCGGAGCGAGCGAGTGGAAGTCCGCAAAGGCCAAGAATCCCTGACGTGTGCGCGGGCCTTGGGGTGAAGTGCGTTCCTTTGCTCGGAATGTTCAAAGAACTCAGCTGGCAGTTCTGATCGAAACGCTCGTTTGCCAGCAGCAGTCCAAGGAGTATAAGGAAGGCAGCGGATTGGTCCTCCGCCGGTCCTGCCGCCGAAGCGACACGGGCCCGACCCGCAGCTCGAACGCCTCAAAGGCGTTGAGTCTGGGTTCGCTCTGACCACGTGTTGAACGCCGCGGAGACACGCCCCGGTGCTTCGGCGCTTCCCTGAACCACCCCTCGCAGGAACTGCCAGGGCGCCTTCACGGACTACCAGAACAGCAGCAGTCACGCACCGGAGGGGAGCCATGTCCGATGCTGCTCGATGGAGTGATCCACGCGACTACGACGCGCGGGATCACAGCGACGAATGGCCGCGCGTGTACGACGCGCGGGACCGGAATGAAAACGATCCTCGGGAGGCCCTAATGCGCGGCCTTGATTTGCCGCGCGGCGACGAGCGGGAGCTGGTCGTTGATCGCGACCGAGTCTACGAGCTCGACGGCGAAGACAGCCGCACGCTGGCCGTCGTCGGCGCGTTTCGCGTCGTGCACGTCAACGGAGTGGAGGTCGGCATGCCGCATACTACCACTCTAGAAATGATTAGTACCGGCCCACTAGTCAGGAAAGCCGGCTCGACGCAACGCACGAAAGAAATGCTCGTGGTCCTTCGCGCGCTTCTGGACAAGCTGGCCAAGTTTCTAACGGAAACCGATGCTGGGCGTGTCTTTCGCGCCCTGGCTGGTCAGGCTCAGCACGATGCCGATGTGGCGAAGCGATTCCGTGGCGAGTATTTGCAGTGCAGCGACGAACAGATCGGCTGCCTGCTGAGAGGGCCGTCAAACGTGGCGAGTTAGGGCCGGGCACCGACATCGAACTCGCCGTGGATCAACTCGTCGGTCCCAACTATTATCGAGTTCTCGTGACGGGTGACGCCGTGGACAGGCGATTCACCAACGCGCTTGTGGCGTCCTTTCTACGAGGGACGCAGCACCCTAAAGTCGGATGATCGCCGTACGCGGTGGAGGCTTTCTAATGCACTCGGATCGTAGGCCCGGTCGTGATTCGACTCCGTGAGGAGGAATGCAATGATCGAGAGTATTGACCTCCACAAGTACCTTCCTAGCACGGTGGAGATGTGCAGTTCTCAACTCGGCTGGCGTTCTCTCTTGCTGCGCCACTACGTGCACGACAAGGATGCCGAGGAGTTTGAGCTTCCGCCGGTGCCAGATCAGACCGTGGCGCTCGTCACGCGCGGCGCGACTCGTCTCGAGGTCTACATGCGAGGCGCCTGGAGGCAATCGAATCACGCCTGCGGAAACGTTGTGATGGTCCCGGCCGGTGAGACGGGAACACTGCGATGGCACGGCGTTGAGCACCACGAGACACTACATCTTCACCTTCCATCCGCTACGATCAGCGCCGCGCTGGACGACTTGCGCGACTCAAGACCAGGACTCAAGGCGTTTCCAGCGAGCCTCTCGAGGCCCGATCCACTCGTCGCGGCGACTTTGATGTCGCTTGCCCGCGCCGTGCGCGATGGCGTCCCAGATCTGTACGCGGAGAGCGCAGCGCACTTCCTTGCGCGGCACTTGCTTGCCCGTCATGCGATAGACGGACGCAGTTCGCATAGCGGCGAGGGTGCGCGACTGGGCCGGGTTGAGGATTACCTTCGGGCCCACCTCTCCGGTCCCGTATCCCTCGGCGATCTTGCAGCTGTCGCTGGCTGCAGTACGTTTCACGTGATTAGGTTCTGTAAGTCACACTGGGGCGAGACACCGTTCCGCCGGCTGACACGCCTTCGGATGGAGCGCGCGCGCGACCTGCTGCGACACTCAGACGCAAGCGTCATCGCGATCTCGCTCGAATGCGGGTACGGTAACGCCACACACTTCGCCACAGCGTTTCGTCGCATCGTAGGGATGTCTCCGTCGGATTACCGCACAGAGTGAGGAAAGCCGATCACCTGGCTCGACCATGAGTCGGCGGAACAGCTGGCGAGGCTCAAAGCGCTCCTCGGGCCGGAAGCCTGTTCGCTGCCGCGATCGGCAATCCGGCGAATGAACGTGTCAATTCCGCGAAAGACACGTCGAGAGATGGGAAGCTAAAGTCACGCTGTGAAGCGTGAGGATCGCGCCCTCGCGGCTTGTTCTGCCTGCACTCGCTCGAGCGAGTATCCGCAGAGGCATTGATCACGTCGCGTGGAGCTTACGGTGCTGGACAAGCCCGTCGCCCTCGTGACCGGAGCCAACAAGGGAATCGGCTTTCAGATTGCGAAGGATCTGGCAGCCCACGGCTTCGCCGTTCTCGTGGGCTCGCGCAATCTCCAGCACGGCGAGACGGCCGCGAAGAGCCTGGGAACGGATGCCCGGGCGATCCAACTCGACGTCACAGATCAGGCTTCGGTCGCGGCCGCGGCCGGGCGCATCCGGAAGGAACTTGGCCGTCTTGACGTGCTCGTGAATAACGCGGGCGTCTCGCACTCCGGAAAACCAGGTAGGCCACTCCAGGAGATCGCGCAGGCTGGCCGCATGAGCGTCGTGTCTCTCGACGAAGTGCGAGCAGTCTTCGAGACAAATGTGTTCGGCGTCATTGCCGTGACGCAAGCGATGCTTCCACTCCTCCGTGAAGCGCCGGGCGGGCGGATTGTCAACGTTTCGAGCACGAGCGGTTCGCTCACGTGGAATTCGGATCCAGCGAATCCGCATCGCAAGATGTTCGGCACCTATTCCGCGTCGAAGACGGCGCTCAACGCGATCACGCTCGCATTCGCCGCCGACCTCGAGTTCACACGCGTCAAGGTCAACGCTGCGTGCCCGGGCTTCACCGCGACGGACCTTAACAACTTCCAGGGTACACGCACCGTCCAAGAGGCCGCACGTGAGCCCGTGCGGCTCGCACTTCTAGGCCAGGACGGCCCGACAGGCACGTTCTCGGACGAGAACGGCCCGGTCCGGTGGTGATGTAGCTATTTCAGTTCCTTGGGAGGTCAACAGGTGACGGAGTTGACTGGTCACCTAATCCACTCTGCGAGGTTTCATGCTGAACACACAGACGTTGCTTGCTCGGGCCTACTCTGCCTTCAATCATCGGGATATCGGCAGCGCCTTGGCGCTCATGAGTGAGAACGTCAGCTGGCCGAAGGCATCAGAAGGCGGGCGTGTCGTTGGGAAAGAAGAGATTCGGTCCTACTGGACCCGTCAGTGGAAGGAGTTCGATCCTCACGTGGAACCACTTGAGATGATCGAGCGTGAAGGCGGCATTGCCGAGGTCAAAGTTCATCAGGTCGTAAAAAGCCTTGCTGGTGATGTCCTTTCTGATAGCGAGGTGTGGCACGTCTATACCGTCGCGAACGGTTTCATCGAGCGCATGGATCTCAAGGAAGGCGAAACGAGCTCGTACCCAACGCCGCAAGCAATTCCTCCAGACGATCCTACGCGGTCGCTGACACGTGCGCGCCCGAACGAGGATTCGACCCTGCGCCACGTATCAATCGCCGGTGACACGTACACGTTGCTGGTAACGGGCGACGACACGGCAGGCCGCTACTGCCTGATCGACATGTTCGTCCCGCCCGCCGGCGGCCCTCCGCCACACCGTCACGACTTT
The DNA here is from genome assembly GCA_963840865.1 of Vicinamibacterales bacterium. GTDB lineage: Bacteria > Acidobacteriota > Vicinamibacteria > Vicinamibacterales > Vicinamibacteraceae > CAWJAP01. The sequence goes on along the minus strand of CAWJAP010000004.1, from coordinate 31,599 downwards.
GAGGAGATGTTCACCGTCCTTGAGGGCGTGATCGAGATCACGTTCCGCGGCACGACATCCACAGCGCGAGCCGGCGAGACCATCAACATTCCCGCAAACGCGCCGCACGCGTTCCGCAACGCGTCAGCACAACCGGCGCGACTGCTCTGCATGTGTTCGCCGCCCGGGCAGGAACGCTTCTTCCTCGAGGTCGGGGATCTGGTCGCGAGCCGAACGGCGCCACCACCGGCGCTCAGTCAAAGTGAAAGGGCCACTCGAATGGCGAAGGCTGAGGCACTCGCTCCGCGATATCGGACGGAGCTTCTCAAGCCCTAGGAGCGTGTCCGAGTAATCGCCTGTGACATGTGAATTCTCGTGCTGCGCGCGGATCGACGTTGTCCTACACTGCGGGCGATGGCCAAAAGGTTTCGCACGTACGTGCCCGAGCAAGATCTGTTGCTGCCGCCGAGCCTGCGGGACTGGTTGCCGGAGGATCATCTGGCGTATTTCGTGAGCGAGCTGGTCGATCAGTTGGATCTGTCGGCGATCACGACGGTGTATGAGGACGAAGAGCGGGGCTATCCGCCGTACCACCCGGTGATGCTGACGAAAGTGTTGGTCTACGCCTACTGCGTCGGCGTCTTCTCGTCGCGGAAGATTCAGCGCCGATTGACGGAAGACGTGGCCTTTCGGGTCTTGGCCGCCGGCAATGAGCCGGACTTTCGCACGATCGCCGACTTCCGCAAGTGGCATCTGGCCGCGTTGAAGGGATTCTTCGAGCAGGTGTTGCGCCTGGCGCGTGAGCTGGGGGCGCCGCGCGTCGGCCGCGTGGCGCTCGATGGGAGCAAGGTGAAAGCGAACGCGTCGAAACATAAGGCGATGAGCTACGGCCGGATGGGCGAGAAGGAAAGAGACCTGCGGAAGGAGGTCAAGCAGCTGCTCGCGCAGGCGGAAGCCGCCGACGCGGCGGACGATGCGTCGTATGGGACGAATCGGCGTGGCGACGAGTTGCCGGCGGAACTGCAACGTCGGGAGAGTCGGCTGACGCGCATCCGCAAAGCCAAACGCGCGCTGGAGGCGCGCGCCAAAGAGGAGGCCACGGCCGCGAGCCAGCCGGCGGAGTCGGCAACACCCGACCCGAAGGCGCAGTACAACTTCACCGATCCCGAGTCGCGGATCATGCACAGTCCTGACGGCTTCGTGCAGGCCTACAACGTGCAGGTCGCGGTCGACGAGCTGCAGCTGATTGTCGGCCAGGCCGTGACCCAGGACACGAACGACAAGCACCAACTGATGCCGATGATTACCACCATCGAGCGGCAGTCTGGTGACACGCCAGCGGAGCTCTTGGCGGACGCGGGCTATTGCTCGGACGAGAATCTCGCCGCGATCGGCAAGACGACGATCGACGCCTATATCTCGACGCGGAAGCAGAAACACGGCGAGCGACCGGGGCCGTGTCCGCGCGGGCCCCTGGCGAAGAGCGCCACGCGCGTCGACCGCATGGCGCGCAAGCTCCACACCAAGGCCGGCGGGGCCGTCTACGCGGCGCGCAAGGCCATCGTCGAACCCGTGATCGGTCAGATCAAACAGGCGCGTGGGTTTCGACAATTCTTGTTGCGTGGCTTCGAGAAGGTCCAAGCGGAATGGGCGTTGGTATGCACGACGCACAACATTCTCAAGCTATATCGCCTCTGCGTCTGAGGGGCAGCAGCCGGCGCCCTTGCCGCTCGGGTACGCACGGGACACCGACACGGCCATCCCCGAGAACGGTGACTGACAATGCGCCCGCACAGCAGAAGGTTTCGTGGCCATGACGGCGATTACTCGGACGGACTCCTAGAGTCTGACAGTGGCCCGGTGCCGATCGCGGCTCGAACGGCCGCGAGCGATCCGCGGACCCCTGATTTTATTGACGCGGCCAGGGCGAGTCGATCGGGCTTGCGGCGACCCGTGCCCGCGTTTGACGTGGTGGTGACGTTCGAGTCGGCCAGCGGCCGGCGGGCGCAGGTCGTTTTCGGGCGCGGGATGACGGCCCGGGGAGGTCTGGGCACCCTTCTCGCGAGCGACGACGACGCAGTGACGCGGCCATCGCCGCCGGCTTCAATGGAGCCGCAGCAGCCGCCGCTGCGGCGCGTCGGAATGCGGCGGCTCGTCGGTGAGCCTGGCGACGGCGCCGCCACCGCAATCATGAAGGAGCGGCTGCGCGCGTTCTGCAGTGATGAGGGAGCCCACGAGCCGGAGGGGAACAGCGCCACAACGACGTCCCTCGAGGACCTGAGGATGACGACCTCGAAACCGGCGCCGGGTGGTGAATCAGAACAGCCGCCAAACGCCGTGACAGCGGGCTCCGACGTCCCGCTGGACACACCAACGCTATTCAGTTGGTGAACACTGGGCGGCCGCGCCGCCCAGACCAGGTTCGCGCGGCTACTGCAATCGTGTTGCGAGAGCATTGCTGCCCGCGGCCCAGACGGCGCCGCCGGCGCTCGAATACATCGCCCGCTCCACGACGATCTGCGCGGGCGTGGCCCCAAGGCTCTCAACGATGACGCCAAACTTGCGACCAGCAGCGGCCGGAAAGTCTACGGCAACCGAGACGTTGGTCCGACTGTTCGCCTGGAGCGGATAGTCACGCTGGGCCGTGGCGCCATCTTCGAAGTGCAGCGTCACACGGGCGGACCCAGCCGTCGCAGACGTGTTTGCGATCAGCACATACGTCTCCAGCCCGCTCGGTCCGCCAACCTCGCCTTCCGCGAGCGCCCAGCGTGTGCCCGTGGATGCAGCGCCGGGAGAGTTGTGCGCCTCATACCAGAAATTGGCGCCCATCTCGGGTCCAGGCCACCACATCGCGCGTTCCACAATGACCGGCACGTTGTTGGTCGAGCGGATGGTCGTCGACAACGCTGCATTGCTCAGCGGCCTCTGCCCCGATCCCGCCGGGATCTCTTCGGCATCCACGTAGATCGTGAACCGGCCATTCGCTGGCACCGTGTAGTTCTTTGTGAGGACGCCACCACCGAGCAGCAAATATTCGGCGGTCACCTGCGCCGGCGTGTCGTTGGGGTTCGCCACCAAGACGAAGAGATCGAAGAACGGGCCGGTCGCGCCTTCGGCCAGGAACCAATTCAGCGCGGGGGCTGTGACGCCCGCGCTCTCGTGCCCTGCCGCGAAGGGTTGTCCGGGCTTGTTCACATACATCGCACGCTCGGCGATGATCGGTGCGTCCGCCGTGATGACGGCCGACAAGTCGGTGCTCGCCAACGCCGGACCCTCGGCATCGACATAGATCGTCGTGCGACTGTTCGGAAGCAGCGTATAGGTCTTCTCGACTGGTGGCTGGCCCGATGGGAGTAGATAGCGGACCGTGGCCTGCACAGCCATGCCGTTCGGATTCTGCAGCAGGTAGAACAAGTTGAACTCACCTGAGGTGGAGCCTTCGGCGAGATACCAAGTCGTCGACGGCGAAGTCAGTGCGGTTTCTGCATGGCTCCCGTATCCGCCTCCCCACGCCATGGTCCGATCGACGACCACCATGCCGTCGGATTCGATGACTGTCGAAAAATTGGCGCTCGCGAGACTGGTCAACGCCGCCGGCCTGATCGTGCGGCGAGCGCCGGCGGGTACCGGGAGGTGCTGACTGACCGTCGTGCCGTCGTCTTTGAGGAACCGGAGCAACATCGAGGCCGCCGTCGGCCCGGGATTGAGCAGCGCGATGCTCGTGTCGAAGAAGGAGCCCGTCGCTCCTTCGGCGAGATAGCGCGTCACGAAGCCGCGGGGGTGGGTACCTGCCGCGAGCTCCTGCGCGTTGGTGCGCCCGTCGTGATCCGGGTCGCCATCCGGTCCTGTCTCCCCACTCGAAGACGCATCGTTCAAGCCGAACTGGGTTTCCCACGACGCCGGCAACCCATCGCAGTCTGCATCGTTAGGACAGTTGGTGCCGGTGGACCCGGCGGGCTGGTTGACGACGACGTCGGACCCGGCCACAGTGAGCCGCCCCGTGCGCGGGTTCACGGTGGCGTTGGGGCTCACGTTGATCGTCACGGTGCCGCTGCCCGCGCCGGTGCTCGCGGCCGAGGTCAACCACGAAACCGCGCTGACCACGCCCCAGCCGCACCCGGCGCCAGTGCTGACGTTCACGGTGATCGGCGTACCCGTTGCCGGAGCCGAGCCGCTCGTGGGCGCAACGGAGTACGTGCAACCTGCCGCAGAGATCTTCGTGATGAAGCCGTTTGTCGCCGAGACGTGGTCGCCAGGCGCAGAACCGCCGAAGCCGCCGACGATGGGGAAGTCGCTCGAGAGCGTCGCTCCGGTCACATAGGCGTTACCCTGCTGGTCGAGGGCGATGGCGGATGCTTCGTCGAACCCGCCGGCGCCAGTCACGTCCCTCGAGCCACCCAAATACGATGAGTAGACTAGACCCGCTCCCGTGGCATTCAGCACCGCGACAAACGCGTCCGCACCATCGGTGGGCGCGAACGTGCCCTTGAAGGCGTCCACCAGAGGGAAGTCCGTAACATCGGTCGTGCCTGTGATGTACGCTCGTCCTGCTGCATCGACGGCAATCCCGCTGCCTCGTTCGAATTCGCTCGCGCTCTGAGAACCGCCAAGATAAGTCGAGTAGGCCAATGCGGTCCCGCTGGCATTGAGCTTGCTGACAAAGATATCGATGCAGTCGAAAGCCGCGGGCTGCATGGTACACGTGCGGTCGTAGGCACCGGTCGTTGTGGGGAAGTTGATCGCCCGCGTCGAGCCGGTCACGTACGCATTGCCGTCGCCATCTACGGCAATAGCGTGACCCTCGGTGTCGTGCCATTCCGGACGATGGCCGACGTTCCCGCCGAGATAGGTCGAGTACACGAGAGCGCCGCTCGCGCTCAACTTCGTGACGAACGCCCAATGTCCCGAAGACGGGGACTGCCATACTTGGATCGGATTCCTGGTCGGGAAGTCCCGGGAGTTCGTTCTTCCAACCAGGTACGCGTTGCCAGCGCCATCCACCGCAACGTCGTACGCGTAGTCGTGTCCGTTGGTGCCCCCAGGTACGTCGAGTGGAGCAGCGCGCCCGTCGGGCCCACCTTGGTGAAGAACGCCTGAAAAGTTCCGAATGGCGACGGCTTCGTTGGTTGCAGCGCATCCGGCGTCGTCGGAAATCCGGGTCCATCGGTGTATCCGACGACGTAGGCGTTGCCGTTGTGGACGGCAATGCCGGTGCCGCTCTCGTCTTGACCATCGCTGTCGCTGCCTAGATAGCTCGAGTAGATGAAGGTCGAGCCGTCCGGGGCCAATCTGGTAACGAACCCTTCAAACACGCCACCCGCGGGACCGTCAGTCGTGAAATCAAAGGCCTGCAGGGTAGGGAAATCCACTGACTTGGTCAAGCCCGTGAGGTAGACGCTGCCTGACGTGTCGACCGCAAGGTCGAAAGCGTAGTCGTGGCCGGAGCCACCGACATAGGTCGTGTACAGGACGGCCGTGCCTGCGGGATTGATCTTCATCACGAATGCGTCGCGACTGCCGCGCGGTCCGCTGTCTTGAGTCCAACCAGCGACGTACGCGTTGCCAGCGGCGTCGACTTCGATGCCCTCACCGCGATTGGTGCCGCCGGTGTACCCGGAGTACACCAGCACGGGGTCAATCACGAGCGGTCGTGCGACATCGTAGGCGCCCACCACAATGCTGACGACTCCGTCTTGCAATCTGTAGTGGCCATCCACCAGGTGCCGCGCGCCACCGATCTCCTGGTAGATGACCGGCTTGTGCTGCCGGACCTGACCGGATGACGTGTGCAGCACGAGGTCACCCGCCGCAGAGAGGGACACGCGGTCAACGCCCTCGAATCGCAGGGCAATGTTGCTGGGATCGGCGCCAGGCTCGACGAGGAAGTCGTATTCCAGTTCGCCCTCATTGCCGTAGTAGACCAGGTCAATCCCTCGATAGACGTCCTCGAACTGCACCGCTCGGTATGTCGGGATACCGGTGCGCCACCCCGCCGCGTCGGCGCCGACCAGGTAGTTGACGTTGCCGGGCAAACGCTCGATCCCAGAACCCTGAGCGTCGCGACGACCGCCGATCAGTGACATCGTCAACGAAGACGCCGTGCCGGCGTCGTTGCCGGCTGGTGCAGTGGCGATGCGTCCGTCAGCGTCGCCGGACGTTGCCTCTAGGGTGAGTACCGCGCGGTTCGCACGCAAGCCGAGTTCGTAGCCGCGACCACGTGCAACGAACGCCACATCGGCAGCGCGCTGTCCATGATTAGGCTCAAAGCTGAGCGGCAGCTCACCGTAGCCGGGTACGCGGCGAATTCGAGAGACGGCGGAGTGCGGGGTCTCGCTCCCTGACGAAAGCTCGAGCGCTGTCGGAGGTCTGTCAGCCGACAGCGTGGCGCCGTACACCCCAATCGCACAAACGGCGCAGCTCGCGAGAACCCCGGGCAGAACGGAAAGATGCATGCGTCGATCTCCAGACTGAACCTTGGCGCGCTTCGAAGGCGCCCCCAATTGGTACACGGTCAAGCTCGGTAGTTGGGACTTAGCGCAGGGAGTGTGCCGTCCGGCCACATCACGTATTGCGCAATCTGCCAGGACACGCGGATCGTCCGCTCCGTCCAGGCGCACGCCTGCACGCTTCTTCAATCGGCACATTTCGCTCAATGAACAGGTGACGTGTAGGACGCAGCCCGCCAGCAGGACCAGTGCACCGGTTCGGGTGAGCCCCGAACATCTGGTAGTCCGCCGTCAACTTGACGCTCCCAAGCCCAGGGCTATCCAGGCTCAGGAGGCGTCAGGACCGAGAGGGTAGGCTGCAGGCAGGCTTAATCGGCTCAAATGACTGTCTGTCTGAGCTACACGCGCGAAACCTGTAACTACTTGCGTGCCCAACGTGCAGGTGCGTTGTTGAGCCGGATCGCACGCGCCGTCAGAAGGTTACGCGGCGTCCCGAATTTCCGCGGCTTCGTCCGTCCACTAGCCGTACTGCGTTCCATGCGACGGTCCTCGACGCCCCAACGCCCTCCCACGAATGGCTGGCTGGGCAAGTTCCCGTCGAGACAGACGTGGGAGCTTGGGTACGGGTTCGTGCGGGCCGCCAACGCCTCGCGCCATTCCCGCCGATCACCTGCTGAAGCGCCAAACGGGATCCTTGTCTTTGAGAGCTTCCGTACGTAACGTCCGCCAGCGCCGTTCTGACAGGAAGACGGGTTCTCCCCCGACCACGATCGCACGCTGCTGCTCCGGCGAGGCGAACGGTTAGGACGAAGGGCCGGTGGCGGTGACCGTCAGCAGCCGCACGCCGGTGGGCGAAAGGAACGTGGCAGTGGCGGCCGGATCCCCGGGTACGCAGCCCTTGATCATCGTGACCAGCTCGGCCACCAACACGCGGTAAGGGCCGCGCATCTCCGGGGAATCTTCATCGCGGTCCCACCGGCCAGTCGTAGGGCGTCGTGGGCTTTGACCGTGATGGTCATGGCGGACTCGCCGACGTGGACGGTGGTCGGGTGCTTTCGATAAAGGAGGCTCGGAGAACGCGCAGGGTGTCTGCAGCCCGCTCACGCCCCACGTGTCAGGGTCGTGGATGTGACGTGATACGTGCGCGCGGAGGTCACAGCCAGAGTGTGCGGCCTAACGCGACGGGCCCACGGCTGCTGGTTATCGCCTGTACACGGACCCTGACCTGCTGAGACTGCAGCAGATCCTCATCAGCCGTGAGCTCGGTCTGTCCCTGGAAGAAATCCGGCGGTCGCTCGATGATCCTCAGTTCGATCGGAAGGCCGTTTTGCTCGAGCAACGGGAGCACTTAAGAGGCCGCGCGCGACAGACCGAGGCCATGATCCATGCGATCGGGCGTTGGCCGCACTTGACGGTAATGGCGAGAAACGAATTGCCAGAATGGAGGACCTGTTCGCGGGGTTCAATCCCTCACAGTACCGACGAAGAAGTGCGGCGGCGCTGGGGCCAGTCCGAAGCGTTCGTCGAATCGAAGAAACGGACCGGGCATTACACGCCTGATGACTGGAAGGCCTTGCGGGCCGAACAGACTGCAATCTATGACGAGACCTACTCGGCAATGCGGGCTGGCAAGACCCCGTCTGAAGCTGCTGTGATGGACATCGCCGAGCGACACCGATTGTCCATCGATCGTTGGTTCTACCGGTGCAGCCATGAGATGCATCGCGGGCTGGCCTCCATGTACGAAGCTGACGACCGCTTTCGGCAATACATTGACATGCATGGAGAAGGTTTGACGGTGTATCTCGCCGAGGCGATTCGCGCAAACGCGGCACGCAATGAAGACTGAGTTCCGACGAGAAGTCGTCGCGGACGCAATGCTGTCGAAGTGGGAAGGGCTGAGCAGGGACCGAGACCGGGCGTGATGTGAACGTCCAGAGCGCGCTAGTATTTCCTATCGTCCGGCCAGCGTCTGGACCAACAATCTTTCAACTGCACACCGGCTGGTGCCGCAGATCGAGGCGGGCACGGTGTGGGTGAACTGCCATAATTTCGTCGATTTGAACATGCCTTTCGGCGGGTACAAGCAGTCCGGTTTTCGGCCGCGAGCACGGGCGCGTGGCGGTCGAGATGTACACGGAGCAGAAATCGGTCTGCATCCTGATTTGATCAAAAGCAAGAAGAAGAGGGTCCATGAGCATGAATCGCCTTGCGATGGCGGCGAGTCTGGCGCCTGGGTGCCTGGTGGGTTGCGGCAAGCAACCCGAAGCGGTTCCCGCCGCGACGCCCAAACCCACGGCGCTGGTCGACACCGCGCGGCTCACGGCCGCCGATCCTCGCGAATGGCTGTCCCACGGGCGCACCTACGACGAGCAGCGCTTCAGCCCGCTCGACAAGGTCGATGCCGGCAACGTGGCGCGCCTCGGCCGGGTGTGGCACTACGACCTCGACACCGCGCATCGCGGACATGGAGTCGACGCCGCTGGTCATCGATGGCGTCATGTACGTGACCGGTGCCTGGAGCAAGTTGTTTGCCCTGGATGCGGAGACCGGCAAGGAGATTCGGCGCTTCGATCCGAAAGTGCCGGGCGAGGTGGGCGTCAAGGCCTGCTGCGACGTCGCGAGACGCCGGGCCACTGTCCTTCATTTCTTATCCCAGTCCGCCAAGACCTGGAAGGGCGAGTGGTGGAAGTTTGGCGGTGGCGGAACCGTCGTGCTCCCATAGTCGGCCGTCGATAGTTGCCTTCCGAAGGCTCGCGACTCGCGTGGTCAAGGCCGCCAGCCGCGCGCAGCGCGGGCGGAGCATACCGAGGAAGCGCGGAGCGCCTCCGAGCGCGCGAGCCGCTTGCGGTGACCGTGACGACGGCATCCGTGTGAGCCAAGCCAGGGGGAACACCTCGCACGAGGCCCTGTTCCCCCGGGTGTTCCCCTCCTGTTCCCCTCCTGCCCTAGCGCGGGCATCCCAGAAGTGGGATGTTTTTGACAGTGCGACGTGATCCGGCCTCAGGCGAGAAGCCGCTGCATTGGGTCATCGGCCATAGACAAAGCCGTGGACCGTTTGGCTGAAGGCGGTCGGGTCTTCGCCCGGCCACATGTGCTTCGCACCCCTAACCACGATGCGCCGCGCTGCCGGCATGCAGCGCGCCGCGGCGTCGGCGATGATACGGAAGAACGGACGGACCTTCTCGCCGCGGGCAATCGCCACCCGCGGTTTGAGCTGCGCCAGTTGTGAGCAACTGATCGGCGCGTCCTGCTCGCCGCCGTCGAACATCAGCGGCAGCACGCGGGCGTTGTCGAGCACGATGGCCTGTTGCGCCGGCGGGAGCGCATCGAAGTAGCCGCTTCGTTCGGCAACGCCGTCAATGAAGAGCCGTGCTGCCTGTTTCGTATCACCCGCCTTCATCGGCGAGAACGCAGATCCGACCATCGCACCCGCGTCGTCGCCGATCGCCTTCAGTCTGCGGATCATCGACGTAGCTCGGCACGACGGCTCATAGACGAAGACGCTTCGAACCAGCTCCGGGTTGCGCAACGCGACGTTCAACACGATGTGGCCGCCCGATGACCACGCCACCAGATGCGCTGGCCCGGCACCGAGCCCACGAATGAACGCTGCCAGGTCGTCGGCGTGGTACCGATGCGGTATTGAGGCCAGTCCGCAGGCCACGGCGCGGTACCGTAGTAGCGCTGGGTGAATGCGATCGTCCGGTAGTGCGCCGCGAGTGCAGCGCGCTGACGTTCCCAGGTGCGCAGGTCGGATGCTGCTCCATGCACCAGCACCAACAGCGCGCCACGGCCCTGTTCGATGTACGGCAGGGGCATGCCGTTCACCTCCATGTGCCTGACGACGGGCGTCGATTCGTCGGTGTACAGGGTTTGGCAGCCTGCGCAGGCGATCATACAGGCGGCTGCAAAGTAAGCGTTCGACGAACACCGTTCTGGAATGGCGAGAGCGATGTTGTGGGACCTTGAAAGGCTGAGGATTACCGGGCGCCGCGAGCCCAGTGGCGGTACGCCTCAATCCATTCCCAGCCGTCGGGCGCGGGCGCGGGCCGCGGAAGGTCGAGAATTGGGATCGGTTGCCGTTGCCGACCGCGACGACAAATCGCGACGATCTCGTCAGCGTCATTGAGGTCGACACGTTCGACGCGGACGGCGACGCCAAGGAGTTCGGTGAGGAATGGGACGGCGAGGTGCTCCTCCAGCATGGTCAGGAAGCCGACGCGCTGTTCCGAATCGCCGTAGGCATCGACGACCGCTTCTTCAATGAGCGCCTCAAGTCGCCGCCTGGACAGCCGCAGGCGCGAGCGTGGCGTGCGCTGCCGGTCCATCTGCTTCATCACAGGGTTGCCACGCCGGGCGCGTTGCCACGAAATGTCTCTGCCCAGCCTCGCGGGGTGAGCTGCGCGATCAGTCGATGCGGGTGCGTGGCGACGCGCAGCAGCACGTCTTTGAGGTACGCGAACGGCGAGACGTCGATCAGTTTGCAGCTCTGGACGAGCGAATAGAGGAGCGCGGCGCGGCGGGCGCCTTCGAAGCTGCCCGCAAACAGCCAGTTCTTGCGGCCGAGCGCGACGATGCGCAGCTGGTTTTCGGCGCGATTGTTGTCAATGGCCAGACGGCCGTCCTCGACGAACCGCTGGAGTGCGGCCCACTGATTCGTGAGATAGCGGAGGCCCTCGCCGACGGGTGACTTCGGCAACACGATCGCAGGCGAGCCTGGTACGCTCGGCGTCGATCTGGGCGAGCATGGCACGGATTGCTCCTGACGCAGCGCCTGCCGCGCCTCGGCCGTCACATCGGCAGCGCCCGCGCTCGACGTCATAGAGCTGTTGGATGAAGGCGATCATCCGCGCCGGCGACGTGTCGGTCATGAAGGCCTCGACGAAGCGGCGCCGCGCATGCGCCCAGCAGCCGATTTCGAAGACACGCCCGCTCGATAGAGCGCGTCGTAGCCGCGATACGCGTCGGCCTGCAGCTTCCCGCGAAAGTCGGCGAGGAAGCGACCGGGCCCATCGCGTTCATGCGTGGGCGTGGCGTCGAAGACGACCTGCCGGCCAATCGGATCGAGATAGGTCCAGATCCGCCCCTTGTAGCTTCCGCCGCGATCGTCGGCAGGACGGTGATCGACGTGTCGTCCGTCTGCAGATAGTCGGTCGCGGTGATCTCGCGCCGGAGCTGCTCGCCGATCGGCGTCAGCGCGGTCGCGACGGCCGCGACCCAGCTCGCATAACGTGCGTGCGCGAGAGATCGATCCGCTCGCGCGCAAAGATCTGCTCGAGCCGGTAGCAGCGGCAGATGATCGACGTACTTCGAGACAATGACGTGCGCGAGCAGCCCTTCGCCGGCAAGCGACTTCTCGATCGCCTGCGGCGGCGCGGGCGCTTCGACCACGCCGTCGTGGCAGTGCGGACACGCGTACTTCGGCGCGCACCGTTTCGATGACCACGAAACTCGCGGGCTCGTATTCGAGTTTCTCGGTCACCGACTTCGCCGATGCGCGTCTTCAGCGTGACCACAGGCACACTGCTTCTCGGCCTCGGCGATATCGATCTCAACGCGCCGGCGCGGCAGATGCGCGGGCAACGGCCGGCGCCCGTCGGCCGCCGACGCGTGTGCCCGCGCACGGGCGTGTCGCCCGAGTCCATTTCGATCGGCTCGGTGACGGCGCCCGGCTCGTTGGCGAGTTGCTCGAGCGCGAGCTGCAGCTGCCGCGCATCGACGCGCTCAGACTTCTTGCCAAACAAGCGCTGGCACAGCACGTCGAGCTGATGCCGCAGCGCCGCGTTCTCGCGTTGGATCTTGGTGAGTTGCTCTTGGAGCGTGGCGATGAGGGCGCGCGCCGTCGAGAGATCCTCGACGTCGCTCGCGCGCGTGTGCGTCGACTCGCTCACTGCTGCATATTACGACCGCGCCTGGATCTCGTGCTTACGCATCACCAGGTCGAGGTCACGCGACGCGCTCATACCAGCGCCGACGCCGCGTGTGCGCGAGGTCGACGCCCGAGAGCAACAACAGCAGATCGCTGCTGCGCAGGGCGCCGGCGCGTCTTCATCTGCGCCGGCCACGCAAACGTCCCGCGCTCGAGCCGCTTGTAGAGCACCCAGAAGCCGCCGTGATCCCACGCGAGAATCTTGAGGCGATCGCCACGCCGATTGCGAAAGAGGAACAGATGACCCGAGAGGGGATCGAGATCGAAGCGCTCGCGCACCAGCGCGGCGAGGCCATCGATCGAGCGTCGCAGATCGGTCGCACCGGTCGCGACGTAGATGCGGACCGCCGGCGAGATCGTCAACACGCCGCCGGAGCGCCAGCACCACCGCGCGCACCAAGATCCGCCGACGTCGCCTTCGCGAATCGTCGAGGCGCTCCCCCCCGCGCAGGTACCACCTCGATACAGCCGCCGCCTCGCCCACTCGCGCCGCCGATGACGTGCACGCGCGCGAAACCCGCAGGCTCCACCGTCGCGTCGGCCTCCGTCTGCTCATTGCGCCGCACCTGGCGCTTCCAATAATCAGAATTGCGCGACCGTCAGCCCGTGCCGCCGCGCGAACGCACGTCGCGGCTCACCGCTCATCTCCCATTGCTGGACCAGCGCCGCCATCCGCTGCCGGGTCCGGTTCGTCTCCACACGACACCTCCGGCCCGCAGTGTGGATGCTCAACCTCGAGCGTCAACTCAATACGGGGTTTGTCGAACGCTTACCCCCGCCGTGATCACAACTCGTCACTCTCACTCGTAACGTGTGGTGGTCTTCCGTCCATAGCGCGGCAGGAACGCATACGCCCGCGCCTCGGTCACCCAGTCGTCGGCGACCGTCATCAAGCGAAACTTGGGGTTGGCTTCGATTCGCGCGATCATCTTCTCGTACTCGCCTTTGTGGAACAGCACTTTGTGCACGATCAGGATCTGTACGCCGGCGCGCTCCATCCCGGGGAGGGCGTTGCCGTACGGGAACGTCTCCATGTTATTGAGCAACTCGATGTACATCGGCGAGTAGTGGCCGCTGTACCCGTTGACGAGGGGTCGCCAGTGCCACGTCGACGCGTACATGTAGATCGGATCCTCGAACGGCAAGCGGCCGGCCCTTGGCACCGGGTATCGAGGACCACCGTGCCCGGCAGTTGCGTGGCGGCGAGCCAGCGGTACATTCTCGGAGTCTCCACCGGCATTGGCATGAGAGCGACCGCGCCAACCGAGTACTCGATCGTGACGAGCACGAAGCTCGTGGCGACGATCCAGACCCTGTACTGGGGCCATCGCCGCGTGAGACTCGCGAGACCGAGCGCAGCGAGCAGGCCGATTCCCAATTGGACGATCACGCCGAAGCGCGCGGGTGCGCGAAATCCACGGAAGGCCGGCACGCATTGCCGGAGCAGCGTGAAGACGGAGCCGTTCAAGCCGCGCGCTGCATCCGCGGCGAAGAGCGTCGTGGCGCCATAGATCACCGCGGTGGCTGACACGGGTGGGACGAGCGCGGCGCCGGCGAGTACCGATCGGCGTCACCCCGGGGAAGAGTCGCTTCTCCTCGTCGCTCCACGTGCCGGTGATCGGACCGTACAGTCGATTATCGGGATGCGTGGACACGAAGCTCGCAAAGTTCGCGCTGTAGCGTCTCGTCTCGTCCAGCCTACGATCGCCGAGCGCCCGCTGCGCCTCGCTGTACGGCTTCGCGTACTCAGCGGCAGTGAGACCCAGGATCACCACGCCGGTCGCGAGACCTGCGACAGCACCGCGGCCGATGCGAAAGCGCCGCGTCGCGAGCGTCATCAGGCCGAGCACGCCGAGCGTGAGGCCGAGAAAGAGGCCGTAGTAGATGCACGACAACAGTTGCAGCAGCACGAAGAGACCGCAGAGCAAGCCGTCGCCGAACCGGCCGCGATCGAGCGTCCGGTGCCAGGCCCACAGCGCCAAGGGCATCCACTGCGCCCACTGCAGCTCGAGGTGGTTCAGGTGATCGTGTCGGAACGGCCCGAACGCAAAGATCATCCCCGCCAGAACGGCGGACCAGGTGTGCCCCGTCAGGCGTCTCGCCAGCAGATACGCGCCGCCCGCCGATGTGACGATACCGAGCAGCGTGAACAGGTTCATCACCGCGAGCGGCGTCACGCCGGCCCGAATGAGGGGCAGGGCCAGCACCCCCTGCAGGAGCATCGCATCCGAGTAGGCCAGCGTGCCTTTGGCCGGCCAAAAGATGTTGGCGTCGAACAGCTCGCCGGGCGCGCGCACCAGCTGATGTGACACCCAGGCCAGCCGCCAGGCCGAGAAGGGCGGGTCGAAGTGCGACACCGCATGGGTCCGGAAGTGGACCGCGAGCGGCCAAGTGAAGTAGACGACCGCGATCGTGTAAAAAAGACAAACACCCAGCCCTCGCCGGACGCGGACGCTCACCCCGAGCCATCTCCCATCGAGCCGGGCCCGACGCGACTCAACCGCTGAATCTGGATTGCGCTTACTGTTATCAGGGTTTACTTGCGGTTGGGCAGGCGGGGCGCCGACGTCGGTGGACATTGGGCGTTCAACGGCGAGCCCCGCGGGGCCCGCGGCTACCCCTCATTGGCAAGGCCGCTGCCAGTGCGTGGCACGGCAGGGACGACAGGAAACATTAGGGCCGTCTCGCGCTTAGCATAACGCTCGTTCCCGGTCCCTCGTCAGCCCCTCCCCTCAGACAGGACGGACAGACAGCCGCTTCGCCACAGAAAGAATTGAGAGCCACGGGCTCAATGACCAGCCTGATGTCGGTCGGCTTGGTCCACGGCATGAGCGCGAGATTGTGCGCTGGTGTCCGTCAGCCGTCTCATCGTCGAGTAGCCCAGATCGTACGTCCACTGGGTCTCGGTTCCCGCTGGGGACGCCAGTCGAGTCGCATTTCAGTCCTCTGGACGTTGCAGTTGGCTACCATACGTGTGCATGACTGACTGGCATGCTCCGGGGCACCAGGCGACGCCGGCGCCGTCGCGGCGTGTAGAGATCGCCCACCTCTCGATACTGACTTCCCGCGCCGGTCGCCCGCGGCGGCCAGCGCCAGCACTCCACCGAACGGCCCGGTTCGGCGAAATGAATGAGGAGAGAAGCCATGCCCGTCCGTGATGTCGATGGCGATGCCCGCGTTGCCTACCGCCAGCCGCAGCCCGCCGAGATGGCACCCGATCTCCTGGTGTCGCCAGTGCTGCCGGCGGACGAACGGATCTGGGTACCGCAGGCGCCGAACGTCTGGTTCCGGCCGCTCTGCCTGTCGGTGTCGCAGGGTTACTGGGTCAACCTTCTGAAGGTGACACGCGCCGGCGTGCTCTCGCGCCATCGGCACACGAACCCGGTTCACGGCTACGTGCTGAAGGGCCGTTGGCATTACCTGGAACACGACTGGGTGGCGGAGCAGGGCGGCTACGTGTACGAGCCGCCCGGCGAGACGCATACGCTGGTGGTGCCGGAGGACGTGGAGGAGATGATTACTCTCTTCCAGGTCAACGGCATCATGCTCTACGTCGATCCCGACGGGAACGCGCTCGGTTACGAGGACGTGTTCAGCAAGATCGCCATGTGTCGCCGGCACTACGAGGCGTGCGGCCTCGGCCCCGACTACGTGGAGCGCTTCATTCGGTGACTCCGAACCTTCACGGCCGGCGGCCAGAACCTCGTCGGGCTTGTGAACGGCACGATGATCACGGGTTCCGGCCTGGTCGGCAACCAGGAAGTAAGGGCATCGCCCCCCAGTCAGTGCGAGCGTGGCGATGCGCCCTGCCGCCCGGCGCGGGCGCGTCGCACACCGGACCGGCCTGCACCCACGAATCCGGCGCAACGACGCGGGAGATCGGATGGCAACGGTGGCCGGCAGGCGGAGGATCGTGACGTTTTCGATCGAGGTCGTCTATAGTCGGCCGCGATGTCGACCCCCACACACACGCGGTATCGGGTCGTCGCCCTGGCGACGGCCCTGGGGATGATCACGTACCTCGATCGCGCCTGCATTGCGACCCTGGCGCCGGGAATCATCCGCGACCTCGGCCTCACGACGGTGCAAATGGGGTACGTTTTCACCGTCTTCCAGCTGGCCTACGCACTGTTCGAGATTCCCACGGCCTGGTGGGCGGATCGACAGGGCACGCGGTCAGTGCTGTCGCGGATTGTGCTGTGGTGGTCGTTCCTCACGGCTGCGACCGGGGCGGCGTTCAACTTTGCGTCGATGCTCGTCGTGCGCTTCCTGTTCGGGGCTGGGGAAGCGGGCGCGTGGCCCTGCGTGGCGCGCACGTTCTCGCGCTGGATTCCCGCACGCGAGCGCGGAACGATCCAGGGCGTCTTCTTCGCGGGCGCGCATTTGGTCGGCGGCTTGACGCCGGCGCTCGTCCTCTGGCTGCTAGGCTTCCTGACGTGGCGTGAGATCTTCGTCTGCTTCGGCGCCGTCGGTCTCCTGTGGACCGCCGTATGGCTCGCCTGGTTCCGCAACGACCCGAGCGAGCATCCCGGGGTCAACGCAGCCGAGCTGAACGCGATCGTGGCGGATCGGCCCGCCGACAGCGGTCATGCCGCGGGGCTGGAGTACTGGCGCCGGTTGTTCGCCAGCCGGAACATGCTGGCGCTGTGCGTCATGTACATCCCCAACTGCATGATCTTCTACTTCTGTATCACCTGGCTGCCGACGTACTTGAAGCAGCGGCATGGGTTCGATGCGACGAGCCTCGGCATCTTCGCAGGCCTGCCGTTGATCGTCAGCATGCCCGGCGACCTGCTGGGCGGCGTCGTCACCGACCGCCTCGCGTCGCGCTACGGCCTGCGCCTCGGACGCTGTGGATTGGGGTGTGTGGCGTACGTGATTGCGGGCCTCGCGCTCCTCGCCGCGGCTCACTCGTCGACGCCCATCGTCGCAGCCACCCTCATCGCCCTGGCCACCGGGCTGACGATGTTCACGCTTGGTGCCGCGTGGGGCACTGTGATCGAGGTCGGCCGCAACCACGTGGGTGTCGTCGGCGCCACCATGAACTCGGTCGGCAATCTCGCGGCGATGCTCAACCCGCTCATCGTCGCCTATTCGGTGGAGTGGTTTGGCAGCTGGAACCTGCCGCTTTACGTGATGGGCGTGCTGTTTCTCCTGGGCGCGTTCTGCTGGACCCTCGTCGATCCGCAGCGACCGGTGTTCGAGGAATTGCCTGTCCTGCCGAACGGGCGTGCGTCGGCAGTTCGCGACGCAACTTGAGGATTTTGCCGCGGCAATCGAGCGACTCTCCGCCAGTACAAGCCACAGTCGTTACGGACTGCGGGACAACGCGCACCGGGACTGGGTTGCGGCAGCCCCCCGCATCGGAAGCAACTTATTAGCGCTGTACGCGCATTTCGGGGAAAACCGGCTCAGCCCGAAACAGGGTCGGTTTGGCGACGAAGCCGTGCCGCGACCCGAAGTCGACCGGCAAACGACCGCCTCCGCCTACGCGAGCCGCCCTTTGTGCGTTCGTACTGGATCACGCGTCGAGCGCCACCTCGACGTGACCCAGCTGCACGCGAACGTCGTGCGTCGCGCCGTCGTCGCTGAGAGGGATGGCATCTGGATCAACCTGCTGTCCGTCCAACTCGACGCGAACGGTGCTGCCCGCGCGACGTTGAACGCCCTCCACACGAATCTGGTACAGGCTTCTCCCAACTCGCCAGTCGATGCTGAAGCCCGCCCAGTTCGCCGGTATGTTTGGCTTGATCGAGAAGGTATCCCCCCGACGCTCCAGTCCGAGGATGCTCTCGAGTCCGACCCGATACAGCCACCCCGCGGAGCCGGTGTACCACGACCATCCACCCCGACCGATGTGATCCGGATGGGCGTAGACGTCGCCGGCCAGCACGTACGGCTCCGTCACGTACCGACTCACGTCGGCCAGCTCCCGCGTATGGTTGATCGGGTTGATCATGTGAAAGACCTCGACGGCTTCGTCGCCATAGCCAAGCTTCGCGAGAGCCATCACCGTCCAGATCGCGGCGTGGGTGTACTGTCCGCCGTTCTCACGAATGCCGGGGACATAGCCCTTGATATAACCGGGATCTTTGACGCCGGCGTCGAACGGCGGCGAGAGGAGCAGCACCACCTGTGCGTCCCTGCGAACCAGGTGGCTGCGGACGGCGTCCATGGCCCGCTCGGCCCTGCGCGTCGCGGCCGCGCCGGACAGCACGGCCCACGACTGACTGATTGAGTCGATTCGGCAGTCATCGTTCTCGGCGGACCCGAGCGGCGTCGCGTCGTCGAAATAGGCCCGGCGGTACCACTCGCCATCCCAGGCCAACTCCAGCGCGCGCTTGAGCCGGGTCGCTTCCGCGCGCCAGCGGCGGCTGAGCGTCGCGTCCGCCCGCAGGGCTGCCACGGGTGAAAAATCGATCAGCACCTTGTAGAGGAACCATCCCAGCCAGACACTCTCGCCCCGTCCCTCGTGTCCGACGCGGTTCATCCCGTCGTTCCAGTCCCCATTGCCCATCAGCGGCAGGCCGTGCGCACCGAGCTTCAGCCCATACTCGATCGCGCGCACGCAGTGCTCGAAGAGCGAGCCGGATTCGGCCGCTGTGGACGGCAAGTCGTAGACCTCGTGCTCGGTCGACTCGAGCAGACGCATCTGGAGGAACGGAACGCGCTGATCGAGCACGGCGGTGTCGCCGGTCACGTTGACGTAGTGCGCGACGGCATACGGGAGCCAGAGCAGATCGTCCGAGCATCGCGTCCTGGTGCCCCGCCCTTCGGGAGGGTGCCACCAGTGCTGCACGTCTCCCTCGACGAACTGCCGACTGGCAGCCAGGAGCAGATGGTCGCGATAGAGGTCGGGGCGGCTGAACGCGAGCGCCATCACGTCCTGCAGCTGATCGCGGAACCCGAATGCTCCGCCAGGCTGGTAGAAGCCGGTTCGAGCCCACAGCCGGGCGCTGATGGTCTGATTCAGGAGCCAGCCATTCATGAGCAGGTCGAACGAGTCGTCGGGAGTGTGCACCTGGATCGCTCCAAGGGTCTGCTCCCAGAGCGCATCCACCTTCGTCCGCGCGGTCTCGGCGCGCTGCGGGTCGCCACATCGGCCGATGAGGGTGTGCATGTCGTCGATCGAGGCGGTCTCACCGAGCAGGAACACGATGCGGCGCATTTCACCTGGGGCCAGCGAGATCGTGACGTGCAGCGCACCGCACGGGTCCAGGCCGGCGCCGAGCCGGTTCGACAGCGTCGGCATCGTCAAGGCTGCGGCACGGGCCAGCGCGCCGTTGCGCCCGATGAATTCGGTGCGATCGCCGGTCATGGACCGCACGGGCTCGCTGGTCCAGGTGAACGCGACCCGGTTGGGAAACCCGTCGTTGTAGGGATTTCTCGCCACGAGCGCGCCCGTCGCCGCGTCGCGACTGGTCACGACGTGGCGCTGATGTCCCATCCGGGGTGGCCCCAGCACCCACTCCGTGTAGCTGAACACGCTGAGGGTTCTCGGCCGGTTGGAGGTGTTCGTCAGCGTCAGCATCGAGGCCTTCGCCGGCTCGTCTTGAAAGACGAAGAGTTCGAGCGTCTGGAGAATGTCGCGCGCTGCACGCTCGAACGTCGTCACGCCGGCCCGATGTCGGACCAGCCAGGCGGCTTCAGGGGGACGGGCGAGAGGGCCGGGTGTCGCCCCCCACACTTCGCCGGTCGCATCGTCACGCAGGAAGATCGCCTCCGATGTCGCGTCGGTGATGGGGTCGTTGGTGAAGGGCGTCAACCGATTCTGCCGGCTGTTGACGGCC
Organism: Vicinamibacterales bacterium; assembly: GCA_963840865.1. Taxonomy (GTDB): domain Bacteria; phylum Acidobacteriota; class Vicinamibacteria; order Vicinamibacterales; family Vicinamibacteraceae; genus CAWJAP01. The sequence continues at coordinate 11,452 of CAWJAP010000004.1, read as the reverse complement.
CAGGTGAATGCGGCTCCCGACGCGCTGACCAGCGAGCCGAACACGGGATTGGCGAGGATGTTCACCCAGGGCGCGGGCGTTTCGACCTCCCCCCTCAGCGAGATGGCGTACTCGCGACCATTTGAGGTGAAGCCACCGAGGTCATTGGCCATCGTGAGCGGCGGCAGGTCGAGGGCCGCGGCTCCTTCTTCCCAGACGATCCGCTGCGGGATAGGCTCGTCGCGAGGCGCTCGGGCGGTTGGCGCCGGGTTGTCCAGCTGCTGCGACAGCTCCCCGCGATTGCCCACGAGAACGGCGCGGGCGACGGCTTCGAGCAGCGTGCGATCCGCTTCGGCGAGCCCGTCGGCGCGCAAGAGGAACACGCCTCCCGATCGGTCCTTCGACGCGCCCCAGGGACCGCTGTCGATCAACGCGGCGAGATGCTCGTGCATTTCGTCGAGATAGCTGATCGGGTGCTCGTTGAGAATGACGACATCCGCCAGCAGTCCCTGAAGGCGCCAATATTCCCGCGCCTGCAGCACCTGCCGCACCAATGCGAGGTCGTCTTCCTCGACGACCTCGACCAGCAGAATGGGCAGGTCGCCCGAGATGCCGTGCGCCCACAAACCGGATTGACCCTGCTCGTTGCGCACGAGCGTCGCGGCTGGAGCTCGGAGCGATTCGTCGAGATACAACACGCGCGAGGCCAGTCGATTGGTACTGCCGTGCGAGCTCGCTCGAGATGCCCAGATGCCGCAGGACGGTCTGGCCGTGCGTGTACGCCATCGCGAAGGCGCGGGACGCGGCGCCGGCATCGTGATACTTCTGGGCGAGTGTCAGGACGGTCTCGCGATTCGACGCCGCACCCGTGGCAAATGAGATCCTGCAGAATCCTCCGGGCTCGAGCCGGACCCGTTGCCGCAGGCTCACGATGGGATCGAGGACGGCCCCGGTCGTTCCCGTGAGCGACCGGCCGTCCAGCGCCATCGGGCGCTCCGGCGAGCGCCCCCGACCGAGGAACTTCGCACGGCTGGTCTCCCACTCCGTCGACGACTGCATGTGGCCGTCCACGCTCATCGTGTGGAACGCCCACGCACCAGGCTCGGTAGCCGCACGCGGGCGCCGGCCGCAGATCAGCGCGGGGCTCCCGGGCAGGTACTCCGTCTGCACGAACAGCTTGCCGAAGGCCGGGTGGGCGAAGTCGTCTTCAGCACGACCGAGCACGATTTCCGCGTAGCTGGTCACCTCGACCTCTCTCGTGCGATCGGTGGTGTTGGTCACCGACAAGCGCCTCACCTCGACATCGTCCTCGGCCGACACCACCACTTCGAGCTGCGTTTCGAGACCGTCGTCCTTCCGCCGAAACACGGCCCGCTCGGCCGAGAAGGTGACGAGATACTCCTCGGGCTCGCGAAAGGTCGGCTGGTAGGTCGCGGACCACACGCGGCCCGACCTGACGTCGCGCAAGTAGACGAACTGGCTGCCCGCATCCGTCGTGCGATCCTCGCGCCAGCGCGTGATGGACAGGTCGCGCCACCGGCTGGCCCCGCCGCCCGCGTTGGTCACGACGGTGACGTACGACCCGTTCGAGAGGAACTGCGCGTGCGGGTAGAACGAGTGAGGCGACCGGAAGCGCCGCAAGGGCGAGCTGGGCGCCGTGAGCGCCTTGCGCGTTTCCTCGGCTGGCCGTGGTGGTGCCGCGGCAGCCTCCCGCGGCACCCGCTCCTGCAGCAGCAGTTCCGTGGCCTGCACGCGCGAGTCTGCATGGAACCGGTGCACCATCACATCGTCGAGCAGCGCATTGGCGAGCGCCACCAGCACCATGCCCTGATGGTGCGCCATGTAGGTCCGTACCACGACGCCGCCGGGCATCGGCGACGGCTCGACGCCACGATCAGGCTCGTACGCCTTGCGGGGTGTGTAGTCGATGGCGTCGTAGTAGCCCATGCGACCCTCCCCCCGGCTTCCGTCAGTCGCTCTAAGTTCTCCAGGGAAGCTTTCACGTCCACGTGCAGCGCGAGCGCGGTGGCATACGGAGCCACCACGAGGTCGTCAGCGAGCCCGCGCTTCAATCCCAGCCCCGGTATGCCAAACGCTTTGTATTGGTATGTGCCATGCCGGTCCACGACGTTGAACGCCGATTCGGAGATGCCCCAGGGCACGCCGTGCTGGCGGCCGTACCGGATCTGCCGGCGCACCGCCTGCCGGCACGTCTGATCGAGCAGCGTTCCGGGGAACGACCGCATGAGCAGCGACGGCATCAGGTACTCGAACATCGTCGCGCTCCACGACAGCAGCGTGGGGACGCCGTCCACGCTCACGGCGAGACGGCCCAGGCGGAACCAGTGTTGTTGCGGCACATCGCCCACGGCAATCGCGACGAAGCTGGCGAGGCGCGCTTCGGACGACAGCAGATCGTAGTACGACCCATCGAGCCGTCCCGGCCCGTCCGCGTCTGCCAGCCGATAGCCGATCGCGAAGAGCTGACGGGTGCGGTCGTAGAGGAAGCCGAAATGCATCTCGCCGGCCAGCGTCCGGCTCCGGCGTGCCAGGCCGCGCAACCGGTCCGACCAATCGATGGCCGTCCCGTCGCTCAGACGCAGCAGGGCGTCCCGGAGCAGGCGCGCCGACCACTCGGTCCCCGGTTCGGAGCCCGGAGTGACCTCGGGACCACCCGGCGCCGCGCAGCCCGCGAGCAGATCGTCCAGCGCGCGCACCTGATCGTCGAGGAAGGATTCGGGCAACACGGCTCGATCGGGAACCGAGAGGTGCTCGCGCACATGTCTGGCGACCAGCGTGACGCTGGACTGGAGAGGATCGGCTCGAACCGCGCCCATCGCCGGCGCGCCCACCATGTCCGCGGTGTCCAGCAGTCCGTCCAGGAGGACGTCCCGGGATTGCCCTTGCGCCGCGATTCGCTCGAGGCCCGCTTCCAACGCGATGAGTGCGGCGGCGACGTTGCCGCTGTCCACGGTGGACACATACCGCGGCCAGAGGGGCGCCAGCGTGTTCGTGTCGTACCAGTTGAGCAGATGGCCTTCGTGCCGCTCCAGGTTCGTGATCGTGTCGAGGGCGCCTTCGAGGCGCGTGACGAGCTCGGCGGTTCCGATGAAGCCGAGGTCGTGGGCGGCCAGCGTCGAGAGAAGGCTCATGCCGACGTTGGTCGGCGACGTCCGGCGCGCGAGACCGCCTCCGACCGCCGTGTCCTGGAAATTGTCCGGTGGCAGCCAATGATCCTGCGGGCCGGCGAATACCTCGAAGTAGTGCCACGTCTTGCGCGCCAGCTGGCGGAGCCGTCGGCGATCGCGGGCGCTCAGGATCCACGCGCGTGGCGCCACCGGGAGGCTGAGCCAGTACGCGACGACGGGAGCGACGAGCCACAACCCCACGAACGGGAGCGCCACGGCGAGGCTGTGGGGCACAAACGTGACGACGACCGCGAACGAGACGAGCGCGACGAGCTGGCTCGACACCATCTCCGCGATGAACGTCAGCACGCCGGAACGCCCGGTCACGCCCGCGATCCGGGCCGCGACGCTCGCGGCGGTCTCCCATTCGAGCAGGCGGCGCTGCGTGATGCCGAGTCGAACCAGCGTGAGGATGATGGCGTGCATCATTTCCCACGCGTGGTAGGCGAGAAGCACGACCCCCAGTACGGCCTGAGCGAACGCCGTTTTGAGGTCGTCCACCAGCCGTCGCAGGAAGACGCCGATTGGCTGTCGAAGCCGCGGAAACGTCAGGAGCCGGGCGAGTGTCAGCAGGACGGGGGCACCTATGACGGCAAGCGCTCCGGCCGTCCAGACCACCGGCCGCCCCGGCAGCCCGGTCCATCCGCCGACGAGCAGCGCGAGCAGGGCGGGCGGCACCAGGCTTCGGCGCAGGTTGTCGAGAATCTTCCATCGGCTGATGAGGGGCAGCCGATTGCGCTCGATGCCGCGGGTGGTCGGCACGTACGGGAAGAGCCAGAGCAGAATCTGCCAGTCGCCACGCACCCACCGGCGCTGCCGCCGGGCATGTGCGAGCACCGTCGAGGGATAGTCGTCGACGACCTCTACGTTGGTCACGAGAGCCGCCCGTGCGTGCAGGCCTTCGAACAGGTCGTGTGACAGGAGCGCGTTCTCCGGAACCCGGCCGTGCAGCGTGGTCCTGAACGCGTCCACGTGATAGAGACCCTTCCCCGCGAAGATGCCTTCTCCAAACAGATCCTGGTAGGTGTCGGAGACGGCCGTCGTGTAGGGATCGACGCCCGTGTGGCCCGCGTAGACCCGCGCGAACAGCGAGCCTGCGGCGCTGGACATCGTCACGCTGACACGGGGCTGCAGGATGCCGTAGCCCTCGGTGACCCGTCGAAGACTCGGCTCGACGTGTGGCTGGTTGAGCGGATGCAGGATGATGCCGATGAGCGACTTCGCGGCGTCGCGCGGCAGGCGGGTATCGCTGTCGAGCGTGATGCAGTAGCGGATGTCCGGCAGGATGGAGAGGTCGCCGACGCTGTGCTGGAACCCCGTGTCCGTGGCTCCGCGCAGGACGCGGTTGAACTCCTCGAGCTTGCCCCGCTTCCGCTCCCAGCCCATCCAGCGTTCTTCTTTCGGGTTCCACTGACGCTCCCGATGGAAGACGTAGAAGCGTGTGCCGTGATCCTGCGGGTGGCGAGCGTTCAGTGCGTTGACGCCGGCCTGCGCGGCGGCGAGGATGGCCTCGTCACCCGGCAGGCGCGCGCTGTCTGCGTCCGCAAAGTCGCCCAGCAGAGCGAAATGCACGCGCGGATCCATGTTGCCGAGCGCCTGGACCTCGAGGTGAGCCAGCTGGTGCTCGACGACCTCGACGCTCGTGAAGAGCGTGGGCACGACGACCATGGTCCGGCCGTTCTCGGGAATGCCCCGCTCGAGATCGAGGCTGGGCAGGGTTCGCGCCTCGACCAGGCGTGACAACGCCCGCTGCACCATCGCGATGGCCAGTTCGCTCGCCGGAATCAGCGAGAGCAGGCCCGCGATGACGAGCGTGCGGGTGTTGGCGCCATGAGCCGTCGCGTAGGCGAGTGCCACGACGATCGCGGCCACGGTGAGCAGGCCGATCGATCCGAGATACAACGCGGTGGCGTGGCGAAGGGCGAACCGTCGGACGCGTTCGCGCAACCGAGGTCGAAACTGGATCGACGCTTCGAACTGCGTCCGGCCGGGACCAATCAGGCAATAGCCCACGTGCGAGCGGCGGACGTCACCCGGCCGGTCCGTGATGCGGCGGGCAAATTCCACCGATTCGAGCGCCACCCGGCGCTGACCCTCACCGGTGCCGTCGGCCAGCGCTTCGACCGCGCGCCGGTACTGGTCGCGGCTCCGAAAGTCCATTCGGCCGTAGACGCCGGCCGGATCGCGCTGCAGGATCTGTTCGATCGAGCTCACGCCTTCGACGAAGCGGCTCCAGTCGAGCGTCCCGCAGAACCTCAGACTGGTAATCGTGTTCGCCATCGACACCTGGTCGGCGGCTTCACGTTGTCCTTCGATGCGGATGGCCTCTTCCGGCGTCAGGCCCCGATCGGCCAGCCACGCATCGATGTCGGCTCGCACGGCCGCGGCATGCGGGCCGTACTCGCGAATGCGCTGGAGAACGCGGACGACGAACGGCACCCCGGTATCACCGGTCAGCGGCGCCCTCGGTTGCGCCGACGGGCGATCCAGCGCCGCGAGGTATTCGTCCGCACGAGCGTTCTCGTCGCGCGTGCGGCGAATACCTTCCGCGAGTCTCGCCACGTGCACGATGAGCGCGGCCTTGAGCGCGCTGGGCCATGCCCAGAGCTCGCCGATCGTGAGCGCCGACACCGATTGGAAGGCCTGAACGAACCCGCGCAGCCGCTCGGCATCCAACCGGCCGTCGCTGTGCCGGATGAGCTCGGTCGCCATGACCTCGATGCGCGTGAGGCCGTTGAACGGCGGCGCTGGGACGACCGGCAACCGCCGGTAGTAGCCGGCGGGGAGGTCGTGATGGACGCTGCGAACCTCGTTCGCGATCAGGTGGAAGTTGTCCAGCAGCCATTCCGCGGCCGGCGAAATCGTCTCAGCCCTATGCACATCGTCGGCGACTGTGCGATACACCGCGGAGAGCAGGCGCGCGTCGCGGTCGAGTCGCCGCAGGTGGTTTGACCGCCGCCACCGCGACCCTCTGAGTCGAACAGGACGAAGGTCGCCCGCCAGTCCTCGTGCCAGCGCTTGCAGGCGGGGGAAGTCGAGGAACTCACTACGGGCGACTGCACGACGTTCTGGGGGCCGGACGGACTCAGTTATCGTGGCCATGAAAAGGGATCCGGGGCGACCTAGATCTATCACGGCCTTCTGCGTATCCCTGCGAGAGGGACGGCCATCCGCACTACGCCGGTCTGGCGCTTCGCCGGAGAATCCGTCACAATCCGTCCGTCGAGACACTGCGGATCCGGCAACGTCGATCCGTGTCCGGTGCTGCCGTCGTGCGCTTGACTGGCCCGCTACCTGGACTGCAAGCCTAAAGTCACGCGCCGGGGGTGGCGATCGTGAGCGAAAGCACCGCGCGAATCCTTCGGATGGTGCTGTGGCAGGGAGCGAGGTTCGCCATTGCCGGAGTCGTGATCGGCGTCGTGCTTCCCCTGGCGGCGGCGGACCGGATCTCGACGCTGCTCTTCCAGGTGCCGCCGTTCGACATGTTCGCGTTTACCGCCGCCGTCGGCCTGCTCGGGACCACCGCCCTGCCGGCGGCGTTCCTCGCGGCCTGTCGGGTAATCGGGATCGATCCGCTGCTCTCGATGCGCGAGCAATGAGATCCGTCACGGACGGCGGAGAGGGTTCAGACGCGCGTTGAACCCTGGTTCGGGCCATTTCATCCGAATGTAGCCACGTGCCTTGCGGGCTACCAGAGGTGATCTCGTCGGGATGGATCGTGGACTCCCAGTCCACGTGCAGTGACCGTGAACGGGCGTTGTGCTACGCGCGAGACAGCCCTGATTTTTCCTATTGTCACCCCGCAGGCCTATGGCACGTTCGCGCGTGTGCTGAGTCGTTTCGTTCGTGAGCGGCACGTGCTGACGCTGGAAGACGGCGTGTCCGGTTACTCAGTCAGCAAGTCAACCAATCCATCACCGGAGTTGACGACGAAGTCCGCCGCCGCCCGCTTATTCGAGGGGAGGAGAGCGGGAAAAAACCAGTCCAAGGGAAGGCGAGTAGGTCTCCTCAACCAATTCAGAGCCGAGGAGCATGCCCGTCGAGGACAACGACATCGCCTCGACAGCCCGCCGGTACGGGCTGGCCCTGACGGTGCCTGACAAGCGCTGCGGAAGCCTGGAAATTTCCAGGGTCAGAAGCCGAACGCAGCGCGCAGCAGCCCGCGGCCGGCGGGTGTGACCGCGGCCGTGGTCGCCAGCACATAGGCCGCGACGAGGACCACGAACCCGCCGGTGATCCAGCGATCGAGCCGCGCCGTGAGCCACGCACGCGCGCCGACCAGGATCACGCCGAGCGTGAAGATCGGGCCGAAGAGCCCCTGCCAGCCGGCCTCGCCGAAGATGGGATAGAAGATCGGCATCCGGACTGTCGCGCCCGCGAGGATGCTGAGGCTGGCGAGCAGCATCATTGCGCGGTGGCGCTCCAGACGGCGACGCCACAGGATGCCCGCCGCGGCGAAGGCCGCGAAGACCACCATCTCGGCAAGCATCACCATCAGGAACTCCCCATAGGCCATCCCCAGAAACCGCATGTCGGGGGTGAGCCTGGCGGATTCCACCGCCAGGAGGCTGCCGCTCACGGCCACACCGAGCGCCACACCTTGCGGTCATCGTCTCTCCTCTGCTGACACGGTGGCACTCGGTTCAGACCCGCACCTGCAGGCCGGACGATGGGCTCGGGGCAAGCCTGCGAAGTATAGCGTCACCTCATCCGTTCTCGGCTCGGGATGGGGGCGACTACCGTACGCGCTCAATGCGGGACACGGTCTTTACCGCGTCGCAATCACATCCTTGGAGTTCATGTCGACGGTGATGGTCCATCCTGAGGTCCCACGAAACTCGAACGGTACCTGGCTTGGGCCCGCGACGATAGGCGATGATTTCGACCGGCAGGATATTGAACCCGTCATTTCGGGTGGCGGCGAAGTAGCTCATATTCCTGATGACAGTCGTACCTTCACCTGTAGCGCCGGAATATCGAGTCAACACCACTTCAGCCGCCTTTCCGCCATCGAGCTTGGCCTCGGCGCGCACCGCCTCGACTTTCCACTCGATCTTCGCATCGGGTCCTTCGGTGAAGGACTCCCACTCTACCGGCAGAAAATGGGACAAGAACTCGCGGATCCCCTCCCGCTGCTCTTTGGTCGCGGAAGGCTCGAAGGTAAGTTCGACGGTCTTGGCGTCGCCCTTGTCGCCCGCGAACCAGAACTTCAGACCATCCAGCCTGACCTTGTCGTAATGCCCCTTATTGACCCGAAACGCCGCGTTGAAGTAACAGGACCTGTGTTTCTTATGCTCGTGGGTCGCAGCTGAGCCGACTGTGGCGGGCGATCCGAAGATACACGGACACAGCATGCGGCAGCTGCAGCCATCGATAATCGTCGCATTCATCGCCCAGTCGACCGAGCCTTCTTTCGCGAGCGCCTGCGCGAGAACGCTGGCCGCGAGTGTGGTCGCAACAACTGCATGATGACCTCTCATGAGATCCTCCTTGAGTTAAAGTGAGTGCCTCCAAAGTTGGACGGGATGCTACAGGAGCGCTCGGCCGGCGAAAGGTACTGCAAACTGACCGTAGATCAGTTGCCGGCGTCTGCTGGTCTTCCGTCAGCGGCGTCCTGCCCCGCTCGTAGCGGGGTCGTACTCGGTTTCATGTCCACATGGTCGTCGCCTCCGCTCAGGTGTCCAATTGGTTGTTCGTCGGGGTCGTCCTACCGACGGGTTCCATCGCACCACGGTGACGTCCGGCTGTGAAGTCAATAATCTGGACTTCAAAACCGAGTGTGAGTGCGTGACACTGGCGATATGCGGACCTGCGCGCAGTACAGCCCGTTCGCCCGTGGTGCCGAGATGTCTGCGGCTTCCCCGACTACTTCCGGGTGGAACTCTCGTTGGCCAAGCTCCCCGGCGTAGGACTGTTGCTTGCGCCGGTGCCGGCGCGGCTCAAGGAGTAGGCTTACGCCTGCTTCGCCATCACCCTCGGCTCTGCGCTGATAGCCCACCTTTCAGTGGAGATGGCCCGGCAGCGTGGAGGTTCGCCACGGCTCACCAATCGCGCATCATTCGGATGTCGCAGATGTCGATGGCGCCGTCCTCTATGGGAACGCAACACATTGCAGGAGTCTGCCCGCGGCAGCGATGACGTCGTTTGGGCGCTGACGTCGTGGACATGCTTGTCGGTTGAGCTGGCCGCGTGGTAGCCTGCGCCGCCGCAGCAAGAGGAGGTGACATGGACAGAGCAGTGCTCAGGCCGGTCTCTGTACTGGTGCTCGCAGCGTTGACGGGCGTCCCTTCGATCTCGTCGACGGTGTCTGCCGCGACGGGCACCGTGGCTGCCGTGAGGGCGGCGTCGAGGTCAGCGCCAGTGCCTCCGAGCACTCAGGCGAACGCGCCGTCGAACGAGTGGCTGGCGTGGAAGCTGGGGCGGGAGGTCCTCGTTCGCGTCGGCCTGGAGCTTGATGAAGGAAAGCGGGCAGTCGCAGAAATCACTCGGGTTCGCACGCACGGCCGCAAAAGCTCTGGGACTCGCCGAGCCGCCGCCTCCGGCGGGCGATTACATGACGCAGGTCGTGGCACTGGCGAAGGAGGTCGACGCGAAGCACGGCGAGAAGGCTCGCTACCACTTCCTCGTCGGCATTCGCGTGACCGACGCGTGGTTCGGTGCCTCCATCAAGGCCGACGTGAAGACTCAGGTCAACGACCTGGCCAGCTTTCTCGCCAAGTCCGGGATCCCGGAGAACGTCTGGAGCCCGCAGCTCACGACCATCAAGGCCAACGCGACCGACGCCGACCTGAGCAAGCTGGCGCAGGCGATCGAACAGCACCTACGACGGTAGTCGGTGACCTTCCACAGCTGGCTTCGAACCTGTCGACGCAGGCGGGCCCCGACTGCACCATCCCTGTGGGGCACTGCGCCAGCCGATCGATCGCCCACGCTCTGCATCCCCGCGCCCGCCTTCGGACCGATGGGCGCCAGGACTCCGCCGCGTAGATGCGCGTGTGGTTCCTCTTTTCAACCTCGGCGGAGTAAGCGCTTCTCTCCCCTGGCTGACATGAAATTTCGATATCCAGCCGTGGGATGACCTTGCGTCCGACGTGAAGGCCATTCGTCGCGGCCGACGCACCGACCGATCCAACTCTGCAGGCGGGAAGGGCTGAGCAGGACCGAGAACAAACGTTCTGCTGACGGCGAGACGGCCCTAATGTCTCCTCGTCATCTGCGAGCAGTCATGCGGATCTCCGAAAAGGGGGCGCGCAACATCGCCAATCGGACGAACGTGCCGTATGCGAAGACGGATGCAGCGCTTCCGCGGGCCCGCGAGGGCGCTTGTCCGCTCGAGGCGTGCGGAGCGTTTTAATCAATATAGTCAAGGCTGAAAACGGGTTCGCAGCGATCGGAGGGTTTCATGAGAGGAATGCTGGTCACGTTGAGCATCCTGCCGTTCGCCTTCGGCTGTGGCGAAACCCGGCTGCCGCTCGCTCCGTCGCCGCCCCCGTCGTCCGCGAGTCCGCCTCCAGCTCCTCCTGCAACCGTGACGGGCGTGGTCTATGACAGCAGTGCCGGCGGGCGGCTGCCGCTGCCGGACGTTGCCATCGACATTTCCGTGGAGTATCAGTCGTGGCCGTCGAGCATCAGGACTGATCTTCACGGTCGCTACACGGCACCCGACCGGAGCGGTCCTCGAAAGCTCGTGGCTGAAAAGCCCGGGTACAGCCAACCGTGCCGCGTGGCCATTACGTCCACGGACAAGGATCAGGACGTCTACCTCGTCTCCGACGCCCTGCTCTCCACGACAGGAGTGCCCGGATCCATGCCGATCGTCCAGCCGGTGTTGACCGGACGGGTGTTCCGACGCACGGACCTCGGAGAGCTGCCGATTGCAGGCGCGAGCGTCGTTCTGGACTTCAGCGGTGGCATGGGATGGGCGCCCAGCGCGAGGACGATGACCGACGCCTCGGGCCGTTACCTGCTGTGCAACGCGGTCGACGTTGGGTTCGGCTTCTACGCGCTGGTCTCGAAGCCCGGATACATCACCGCGTACGTGTTCGTCACGGTGCAGCCGCCCGGCACCTTCGACATCGAGCTGAGTCCGCAATCGTCAAGCTCTTGATCTGCGAACGTCGTTTCCCCCCACGGCAAGACGGCTTTCGTCGCTCGGTTCCAGCCGGGTTGCGTAAGCCGTGGGCCGAAGGTCGTAAACCGGCGTGTTCGGCATATTCAAGGGACTTCACGTGACACGTCCCCGGCGTGATGTGACTCCTGCTTCCGCCCGATTGTCAGGAACAAGC
>CAWJAP010000003.1:0-328511 GCA_963840865.1 Vicinamibacterales bacterium | reverse complement strand
GGTCGTGCATTCCCACTGGTGGCTGCCGCTTGCGGGAGGCGCTGGCTGGGCCACCGCCAGGGGTTGCTCGGTGGCGCCATCGTCGCCACCAGTTACGGGTATTTCACGATCGCGCGATCGTCGCTGCCCGATCTCCCGCTCGCGTTCTTCATCACGCTGGCCACATGGGCGCTCTTGCAGGCCATGGACAAGAGCGCGTTGGCCGACAACATCGACACGGCGCCACGCGAGCGCAGCCGATGGCTGCTCATCGGCGCCGCGGCGATGGCGCTGGGCGTCCTGACGAAGGGGCCGGTCGGCCTCGTCATCCCGTCGCTCGTCATCCTGACGCTGCGCATCGTGACCGGGCAGTCCCTTCTGCCGTCGCGCCAGGGATGGCTCGACCAATCATGGAAGGCTCTGGCCGCGGCCGCTGGCGTGCTGCTGCTCATCGCGCTGCCGTGGTACAGCGCAATGGTCGGCGACGCACGGTCCCGGCTACCTGGAGCGTTTCTTCGTGAGCGAGAACCTCGAGCGGTTCGCCACGGATCGCTACAACGACCGGCGGCCGTTCTGGTTCTACGTTCCGATTCTCCTCGGGGGCCTGACGCCCTGGTCTACGCTGCTCGTTCTGTGGACCCTGCCAGCCCTTCGGGTGCTGCGGCGGATCCGCCGACTCGAGCCGGTCGAGTGGCGCCTGGTGCTGTGGGCCGCCGTTCCACTCGTCTTCTACACGTTGTCGGTCGGCCAGCAGCCGCGGTACATCCTGCCCGTCCTGCCGCCGCTGGCGCTGCTCGCGGCCCGCACCGTGCTCCAGCGGATCGATGCCGCCCGCACCAACGGCCGGCGCGACCTGCCGCTCGTCCTCGCCGCCACCGGCAGCGCGCTCATTCTCTTCGTGCTGGCGTTTCTCCTCTATCGCGCCCGGCCTCTGCTCTTTGCGCTCTCGCCCGGCGCAGGGCTCATCGGCACGCTCGTCATCGTTGGGTCGGGCATCGGACTCGCCGGCGTCGCCTGGCTCGGGCGTCCCAGCCAGTTGCCGGCAGCCATTGCCGCGGCGGCCACGGCAACGCTCCTGTCACTCCACTATTCGGTGTATTCCGCCGCCGGCGAAGAGCCGGTTCAGCGCATGGCGCGCCGGTTGTTGAACGCGCGCCAGCAGAGCCAACAGTCCGGAACGTACCGTGCGTTTGTCCGCAATCTCGTGTTCTACACGGGCGTGAAGCAGATCGATCTGAAAGACGAACGTGCGGCGGTCGACTTCCTCGCGCAGCCGGAAGCCGTCCTCTGCGTGATGCCGCTCGATCTCCTCGAGTCACTCGAGCGGACGTACGGGTTGCGGCTCCGGCGCCTGGGCCACGAGCCGTACTTCAACCCCGCCGGCGTCCGCGCCCGCACGCTGCTCTCACCCGAGCCCGAACGGGATCTCGAGACGGTCGTGCTCGTCACGAATCGGTGAGTCAGTCTGCGGTTGGCTTCGGGCTGCGGACACGGTGCAGAGCCCTGAAGACGTGGCCGGCCCGTAGCCTGAAGCCCGTAGCCGACCTCAATCCAAGAAGATCTTCCCCGGATTGAGGATCCCCTCCGGATCGAACGCCTGTTTGACGCGTTTCATGAGGGCGATTGTCGCCGGCGGTACTTCGAGCGGCAGATAGGGCGCCTTCGAGAAGCCAATGCCGTGCTCGCCCGTCACCGATCCCTCGAGCGCGACGACGCCCTCGAAGAGGGCGCGCTCGGTGCGCGCGACCTTCGCTCGTGTGGCCTCGTCGTTCTGGTCGACCATGATGTTCACGTGGATGTTCCCGTCTCCCACGTGGCCGAAGCAGGGGATGAGCAGCCCCGACTCGGCGCGCAGCCGCTCGACCAGCGCAAAGAGCTCGGGAATGCGCCCCTTCGGCACGACGATGTCGTGGTTGTACTTCCAGGCGCCGACCGTGCGCAGCGCGTACGACAACTCGCGGCGGACGCGCCAAATCTCCTGGCGTTCGGCCTCGTCGCGCGCCTGCCGCACCTCCGTGGCCCCCGCTTCCCGGCACGCGGCCGCGACCTGGGCGATCTCCTCCGCGACCGACGCCGGCGTTCCGTCCACTTCGACGACCAGCAGCGCCGTCGTGCCTGCCGGTGCGAGCGGTTCGCCGCCGAGATAACGCCGCAGCGCATCGAGGCTGACGCGATCGACGAGCTCGAGCGCCGCCGGGACGACGCGCGCGCGGACCGTCCGTGACACCGCGTCGACCGCGTCCTCGATCCGCGCGAAGGTCGCCCGCAGGGCCGACTGGCTCGGCGGCTTCGGCACCAGGCGGACGATGATTTCGGTGACAATGGCGAGCGTGCCCTCGGATCCGACGAGCAGCTGCGTCAGGTCGTAGCCGACGACGTTCTTGACCGTCTTGCCGCCGGTCCGCACGATCTCGCCGCGGGCGAGCACCGCTTCGAGCCCGAGGATGTAGCGGCGCGTCGTGCCGTACTTGAACGCGCGAGGACCGCCCGCGCACTCGGCGACGTTGCCGCCGATGCTCGATTCCCTGAGGCTCGCCGGGTCGGGTGGGTAGAACAGACCGACCCGCTCGACCGCGTCCTGCAGATCGCCGGTGATGACGGCCGGCTGCGCGATGGCCAGCAGATTTGCTTCGTCGATCTCCAGGATGCGGTTGAGGCGCTCGAGCGAGAGAACGACGCCGCCGCGCAGCGGCACGGCGCCGCCGGTATAGCCGGTTCCGGCGCCACGCGGGACCAGCGGCACGCCCGCCCGATGACACAGGCGGGCGACCGCGGCAACTTCGGCGGTCGACCCTGGGAGAACGACGAGGTCAGCCGGCGTGCCTCGCTTCAGCGCGTCGGCGCCATACCGGGCACGCGACGAGTCATCGTCGAAGACGAACGCCGGCCCGACTGCGGATCGGACGGCCGCGATGAGCGCCAAATCGATCGCAGGCACACGCGGGACTCAGAAGGAATTCGATTCGAGCGGACCGCCAGCGAATCTGTTTATTGGGCTACTGGCTACGGACCACGGGCTACTGGCCAGCGAGATCTCTTGCCGGGCCTGCAGCCCGCGCCCGCAGCCTGTAGCCCGACTCAGAGCCTGTGCGTGGCTATGCGACCGGCTGTTCCAGCTTCTGGACGAACGCGCCGATCCGGTTCACCGCTTCGCGGAGACGATCGAGCGAGTTGGCGTACGAGATGCGCAGGAAGCCGGGCGCGTCGAACGCTTCGCCGGCGGTCGTCACCACGTAGGACTCTTCGATCAGCCGGTCGGCGAACTCCCCCGACGTCCGCACGCTGCCGGGCGACAACAGATCGCCGATGTCGATGAAGAGATAGAACGCGCCAGCCGGCTTCACGCACGTGATGCGGCCGTCGGCGGTGATCCACGAGAGAATGCTGTCGCGGCGCGTGCGATATTCATCGAGCATCTCGCGCACGCAATCCTGTGGTCCATTGAGCGCAGTCACCACCGCCTTCTGCGTGATCGAGCAGACGTTCGAGGTCTGGTGGCTCTGGAGGGCGCCGCAGGCGGCGATGACGTCCTTGGGGCCGATGGCCCAGCCGCAACGCCAGCCGGTCATCGAGTAGGCCTTCGATGCCGACCCCGAGATGACGAACCGATCGCCGAGCTCGCGCGCGAGCACGCCCGGAAGGTTGTGCGGTATGGGCTCGTAAATGAGCCTCTCGTAGCAGAGGTCGATGACGATATAGATGCCCTTGGCGGCCGCGGCGCGCGCCAGCTTGGTCAGCTCACCTTCCGAGATCAGCGCGCCGGTCGGGTTGCACGGCGAGTTGAGGACGATGCCCCTGGTTCGCGGGGTGATGGCCTCGACGAACGCGTCCGCGTGCAGCGTGAAGCCGTCCTCGGCGTGCGCGCGCACGATGACCGGGGTCGCGTCGGCGAGCTTGATCTGCTCGGGGATGGTGGGCCACCCAGGCGAATGCGTGATGACCTCGTCGCCGGCGCCGAAGAGCGACAGCGCGACGTTGGCGAGCGATTGCTTGCCGCCGGCGGTCACGATGACCTGGTTCTCGGCGAACTCGACGCCGTAGTCGGCCTTGTACCGGGCGCAGATCGCGCTTCGCAGCTCGCCGGTGCCCGCATTCGGCGTGTACTTGGTGAAGTTCGCGTTGATGGCGTCGTGGGCCGCCGCCTTCACGTGCTCCGGGGTCGGGAAGTCGGGCTCGCCCGCGCCGAGATCGACAACGTCGGCCCCCTGCTTGCGCAGCCGCTCGGCGGCGAGCAGACCCTTCAGGGTAGGCGACGAGGCGATGCGGGACATCCGATTGGCTAGCATTGCTGGTCCTTCTGAGCTTTTTTGCAGGTTGTGAGTTGTGATTGGTGAACCGCTACCGCAGGAGGGCGGCGCTTCAGCCCCGCCGATTTCATCGTCAGACCTTGATGGTCCCTCTCAAGCTCCGCGTCGCTGCGTCGGCATCCCGCTTCTGCTGCAGTCGCGTTTCGACTGCCGCGGGGACGAACGCCGCAACGTCTCCGCCCAAGTGCGAACACCTCTTTCACCAGTCGCGAGCTCAGGTAGGTGTACGCCTCGCCGGGCATCATGAACACCGTCTCCAGATCCTCCGACAGATGGCGGTTCATCAGCGCCATCTGCAGCTCGTATTCGAAGTCCGAGACGGCGCGCAGCCCGCGGACGATGACCGTCGCCCGCCGACGCCGGGCATAGTCGACGAGCAGCCCGTCGAAGGTCTCGACCTCGACGTTGGGACGATCGCGGAACACCTCGCGCGCAATCTCCATCCGCT
Organism: Vicinamibacterales bacterium; assembly: GCA_963840865.1. Classification (GTDB taxonomy): domain Bacteria; phylum Acidobacteriota; class Vicinamibacteria; order Vicinamibacterales; family Vicinamibacteraceae; genus CAWJAP01. The sequence continues at coordinate 323,777 of CAWJAP010000003.1, read as the reverse complement.
CCTTCGGCGTGAAGAGCGGCGCCTTCTCCGGGTTCACCAGAATCGCGACCACGATGCGGTCGAAGAGCCGCGACTCCGCGGTGGATGATGTCCACGTGCCCGTTGGTCAGCGGATCGAACGACCCCGGGTAGATGGCGATGCGCGCTCCCCCTCCGGCGGTCTCAGCCCCCATGCCGTGTGTCCTCCGCTCGCTCCGCACCGATCGCCGATTCGCCGTCGTAGAACGCCAGCGCGCTGTCGCCGGATCGCAGCCGGCGGGATGGCGGCCGCCCGCCCGGTTCCGGCGCGTCGCGGCGCGCGGCATGTTCCAGCACGACGAGGCCTCCCGGCGCCAGACGCTCGATCGCCGCCGTCACCCACGGGTCGAGCGCGGATCCTCGTACGGGGGATCGAGAAAGATGATGTCGAACTCGCGGCGCCCGGCTCGCGGCACGGCCCCGCCGAATGCCGTGCGAACCATAGTATAGCCGTCCGTCACGCCACACGCCCGAAGGTTGGCTTCGATGAGCCGGCAGGCGCGCGGGTCGCGCTCGACGAAGGTGACGTGTGCCGCGCCGCGGCTCAGCGCTTCGATGCCGACCGCGCCCGTGCCGGCGCCGGCATCCATGAATTGTGCTTCTACGATGCGTGCGCCGAGCACATTGAACAGCGTCTCGCGCAGCCGATCGGACGTCGGCCTCAGCCCCGGCCAGTCGGGCGTTCGCAGCTTCCGGCCCTTGAGCGCGCCCGCGATGATGCGCACGCCGGACTACCCTACGCCGACCAGACCGAACCGTTCGGCCCACGTCTCGCGGACGAAGGCCACGAGCGGGTCGCTGGCCGCCGCGTCGGCCAGCCAGTCGGCCGCCGCATCGCGCGACTGCTCCAGCAGCGGCGCGATCGCGCACGAGATCGCCAATGCGAAGCGTGGGCAGGCCCGACTGACGGGTTCCGAAGAAGTCTCCCGGGCCGCGCAGCTCGAGGTCGCGCTCGGCCAGCGCGAAGCCGTCGGTCGTCTCGGCAATCGCTTTGAGGCGGTCGCGCGCCTCGTCCGACAGCGGCGGCTGATAGAGCAGCACGCAATGTGACGCCCCGGCTCCCCGGCCGACGCGTCCTCTCAGCTGGTGCAGCTGCGACAGGCCGAACCGCTCGGCGTGCTCGACGACCATGACCGTGGCGTTCGGCACGTCGACTCCGACTTCGACCACCGTCGTCGCCACGAGCACGTGCAGCTCCCCCGCTGCGAACGCCCGCATGACGCGCTCCTTCTCGTCGGACGTCAGCCGCCCGTGCAGCAGACCAACCCGCCACGCCGGAAACATCTGTCTGCTGCAGATGGTCGGCCATCGCCGTCGCATCACGCAGATCGATCTTGTCGCTCTCCTCGACCAGCGGATAGACGATGTACGCCTGGCGGCTGGTCTCGAGCTGGCTCGCGCACGAACTGCCAGACCTCGTCGCGCCGCGACTCGGGACGGACGGTCGTCGCAATCGGCTGTCGCCCCGCGGGCCGATCTTCGATCACGGTCAAGTCGAGATCGCCGTAGGTCGTCAGCGCCAGCGTCCGCGGAATCGGCGTCGCCGTCATCACCAGCACGTCGGGCGTCACGCCCTTCTCGCGCAGCAGCGATCGCTGCACGACCCCGAATCGATGCTGCTCGTCGACGATGACCAGTCCAAGCCGCGCGAACCGCACGTGCTCCTGGACCAGGGCGTGCGTGCCCACGACGAGATCGACCGCACCGTCGGCGAGAGCGGCCCGCACGGCGCGACGTTCGGCCTCCGTCCGGCCGCCCGTGAGACTCGCGATCGTGAAACGGGTCGAGGCGAAGAGCCGCCGCAGCGTGAGCGCGTGCTGTTCCGCCAGAATCTCGGTCGGCGCCATGAAGGCCACCTGCTGGCGGTTCTCCATGGCGACCAGCGCGGCGAGCGTCGCGACGATGGTCTTGCCCGTGCCGACGTCACCCTGCAACAGCCGGTTCATCGGTTCTGGCCGCTGCATGTCTTCGACAATCGTCTTCACGGCGGCGCGCTGGCCCGGTGTCAGCGAGAACGGCAGGATGGCGCGGGCCGACTCTCGAATCCGATCGTCGACGATGGCCGGACGCGCCTTGCGCTCCGCGGTTCGTTCCTGGCGTCGCAGCAGAACACCCAACTGGAAGAGAAAGAACTCCTCGACGATGAGGCGCACCTGAGCGGGACTGCGAAAGCGGTTGAGCAACGCAAGGTCGGCGGCGGCTGGCGGGGAAGTGCGCCTCGCGCAGAGCGGTCGCCCGATCCGGCAGCCCGAGCCGGCCGCGAATCGCCGCTGGCAGGGGATCGAACACCGTGGCGGGAAGACTCTCGAGCGCTTGAAGCACCAGCGAACGCTGGATGCGCGGCGTCAGCGTGCCGATCCGCTCGTAGATCGGGACGATGCGCGCGTGGCTCGACTGGTCGACGTCGCCCTCGTCGTCGTCGGCGAGCAGCTCGTACTGCGGGCTCGTGAGCTGCATCCCTCCGCCGGTCTCCTCGACCTTGCCGAAGAGCGCCACCTGCTGCCCGACGCGGAACACGTCGCGCAGAAAGCGCTGGTTGAACCAGACCGCACGCGCGGTACCGCCATCGTCGCGCAGCGTGATCTCGAAGATCGTGAAACCGGGACGGCGCGTGCGCTTGAGCGCCGCGCCGGTGATCGTCGCCATGACCGCGGCGGTTGCTCCGGCCTTGAGCGCGGACAGCGGCACCGGCGCGCGGCGATCCTCGTAGCGCAGCGGAAAGCGCAGCAGCAGATCCTCGATGGTCGCGAGACTCGCGTGCGCGAGGTCCTGCGCCCGGCGGGTGCCGACGCCCTTGAGCGAGGCGAGCGGACGCTCGAGCACCGCCGACGAGGTCATTGCACGACGAGCGCTTCGCCGGGCTGGACGCGGATCTCCCGGATCTGCGCCGGCAGCGCGAACCGCATCCTCGAGCCCCAGGCCGTTCGGGTTCTCGGGCGTGCGCGAGTAGTGCGTGAGCACCTGCTGCAGCACGCTTCGGGGAACCGGCACGCCGCCCACCGTCGCCGAGCCGAAGACGAAGCGTCCCTCGCCGCCGCCGGTTTCGAGCGTTCCTGTTGCCGTGACTGGAAGACGGCCGGTCAACCAGCGCATGGGATCGAGCATGGACGAGGAACGGCGCGAGCGGCTGACGGCGTCGAGATCGACGATGGCCTCGCCCGAGACGCGGCCGTCGCCGACAATCGTGATGACCGGCTCGGTGATGCCCTCGGGCACCTGTTCGCGCAGGCGGAACCGAAGATAAGAGTTCACCTCGCGCTCGCTGAAGGTCGTGGTCCGCGGTTTCGACGGGGCGGCCGAATGCGCCACGATGCCATCGATCTTCCGCTGCATGGCGTCGCTGTCGGCGCGCGTATAGAGCGCCTCGGAGCGCGCGCTTCGGCTGATCGAAGAGACGCCGCGATGCCGATGACGACGAGCAGCCGGGTCGTGAGGCGACGCGCCCCGGCACGACGAGTCTGAGGAAACATGGATTGACCCTGAAGAGGCTGGCAGATCGAGTGTAGCATCCGGGAACAGGTCGGGCCTCCTGAAGGGCCGGTCCTCGGGTGCCGTCTGCGTCTCACTGTCCGGGTTGGCGATTCTGGCGGTTGGCGCGCAGCTGCTGGCGCACGCGCGCGAGCAGCTCGAGCTTCTTGATCTCCAGCTGGTGCTCGAACACGCGGAATTGCGCGCGCTGCCTGACGTCGAGAATCTCGTCCACGGCGTCGGCGGCGCGCTTGATCTCGGCCCCTCCGGCGGCGTCCTGGCGCGCGAGCGCATCCATCCGCTCGCGCAGCACGCTCTCGTCGGTTCGATCCTGACGAATCAGACGCTGCAGGTCCTGCACGATCTGGGCGCGGCTCCGCAGATGACGACGGCGCGCTTCCTGGAGCGCTTTCAGCCGCGTGACGAACGATCCGAAATGCGCATCGTCGAGCTTCAGCGTTTCTTGCGCCTGCATGATGGCGTAGGCATCGAACAGACGATTCACCTCGCCAGGATCGGCCAACTCCTGCGCGCCCGTCCTCGGCGCCCTCGCCGGCTGGGCCGATGCGATCGTTGCAGAGTACCGACGAAGGCCATCGCGGCGGCCTGGCGATGGAGCGTGACCATGAACCTGAATCCCCCGCTGCCGATCAACTTCACAGCCTCCGCTCGGCGCCGGCGGCCAGGGCAGCATGCAGCACACGGACGAGCGCCTGCGCTTCCTCGGCCGACATCTCGGCAACTGCCAGATCGGAGTAGCCGGGGCGCGCCAGCGCATCGAGCTCGCTCGTTTCCCATTCAGCTGCATCGGCGGCAGCCATCACGACGTCCCACTCCGAGTCCTGCACCTCCTCGTCTGGCGCGCCCGGCTCGACGTTCTCGGCAGTGACGAGCGGCGGCGTGGCGGCCGGGCGGTTCGCGACGGGCCATGCGAGGTAGAGCGCCAGTCCCGCAACGAGAACGGCGCCGGCCGCAGCCCAAGCCAGGCGCGGCACATGCCAGGGCCCCCGCCACCAGGAACCCGGGGACGGTTCCTGGTCGATGGCCCGCCGCACGCGCGTCGCCAGGTGATCCCAGAACGCCGGCGCCGGCTCGGGCACATCGACGCTTTGCACGTCGGCCACGATCGAGGCAAGGGCCTCCGCCTCGTCGCGGCAGGCGGCGCACGCGCCGAGATGAAGCGCGCGGCTCGCATCGAGCGCGCCCTCGGCGAAGCGCAGCAGCTCGTCGCGCGTGAGATGGCTCATCGTGAGGCTCCCTCGGTCAGCAAGCGCCGGAGGTTGTTCAAAGCGTGGAAGAAGTTGGCCTTCACTGCCCCGACCGAGCTTCCGAGCAGCCGGGCGATCTCCTCGTGCGGCAGCTCATGGTAGACCCGCAGGATGACGGTCGCGCGCTGCTTCTTCGGCAGGCGGGCGATGGCGGCCTTCAGCTGGCGGTCGCGATCGCGGCGCATCAGCGGCTCGTCGGGCCGTTCGAGGCCAGTGTCGACGATCGGGCTCTCGTCGAGCGGTTCCAGCGTGACGCGCCGCGCCGACACCTTGTTCAGACAGACGTTCACCGCGATGCGATAGAGCCACGTGCCGAGGGCCGCCTGTCCCTTGAACCGCGCCAGACCGCGATAGGCGCGCACGAACACGTCCTGGACGAGATCGCTCGCGTCGGCCTGGTTGTTCGTGAAGCGATAGCAGACGTGATACAGAGCGCGCTGGTGGCGCTCGACGATGACGTCGAAGGCGGCGCGCTCGCCGCCGAGCACCGCGGCGACCAGCGCTGCATCGTCGGCCTCCACGTCCCATCGGCGTCGCGCTGTTTCCGACGAGGCCTCTCCGGCTCCCTCGCGCCTATCGCTCATGGAGAAGGACGCCGGCCACGGCAGGCGAGTCTGGCACACCTCCGCCACGTCACGCCCCTGCCGCTAAACCTACCCGAGCGATCCACTCGCGCGCCCGCGAACCCATCTGTTTCTAAGACCGGCGAAACACCCGGGAGGTTTAGTTTGGGTTGGGGCGGCTAGGGCGGATGGAGCGGGTGGAGCGCCTGCAGGGTGATTGGAACGGATGGAGCTTGATAGCTCCAATCGCTCGAGCCATTCCAGCCGCTCCATCCGCTCCATCCGCTCCATCCGCTCCATCCCTCCAGCCGCTCTAGCCCGCCTCCAGCCGCTCCATCCCACGACTTGACTTTCGCTTTTTGTTTGATATACTCCCGCCCTGTTTTCATACGCCAGCAAGGAGTTGCCTGTGCAGCCGCTCACGAAACGCCAGCGCGAGATTCTCGACTACCTGAACGACTTCATCCAGCAGCACGGCTATGCGCCGAGCCTCGAAGAAATCGGCCGGCGCTTCGGGCTTTCCTCGCTCGCGACGGTCCACAAGCATCTGGGCAACCTGCAACAGAAGGGCTTCATCAAGCGGTCGTGGAATCGCAGCCGGTCGCGTCGAGTTGCTGCCAACGCGGGCCGTCGGCGCGCGCGGTCGAGCTGCCACTGCTGGGCTATGTCGCGGCCGGCGCACCGATCGAAGCCATCGTCGGATCGAAACCATCGAGGTGCCCGAGAACGCTGGTCGGCAAGCGCGACACGTACGTGCTGCGCGTGCGCGGCGATTCGATGATCGACGAGCAGATCCGCGATGGCGATCTGGTGATCGTCGAAGACCGGAAGACGGCGGAAAACGGCGAAACCGTCGTGGCGCTGCTGTCCGGGTCCGACGTCACGCTGAAGAAGTTCTATCGCGAGAACGGGCACATCCGCCTTCAGCCCGCCAATCCCGCCATGCAGCCGATCATCGTGCCAGCCGACAGGTCCAGGTGCAGGGCGTGGTCATCGGGGTCATGCGCAAGTACTGAAAGGATCGCGAGCACCGCGAGGGCGAGTACTCGGGCGGAGCGGGCACTGCCCTCCTCGAAAGGCCGCGAATCATGTCCGAACGCAAACAGATCAACTTCACGATCGTGCCCGACGACACCGGGCGCGATCGCGCGTGTATGCGAACTTCTGCGCCGTGTCGCATACGCCGTTCGACTTCACGCTCACGTTCTGCGAGGTGCTGCCGCCCTCCGAGCAGGAGCTGCGGCAGGCGCAGGACGATCAGGTGCTGCGGGCACCCGTGAGGGCGCGCGTGGCCATCCCGGTGCAGCTGATGCCCAATCTGATTGCGGCGCTGCAGGAGCATATGCGGATCTATTCCGAGTCGTTCGCCCAGCAGACGCCGGGCTGGAAAGACCCGGTGCACTGAGCCCCACGTCAAGAAGCGACGCTTCTGAGACGCGGGCCGTTTTCTGAAACTGCAGTCTGACTCTGTCCGCCGGAGACGAGCCGTGCGGATCGGGCCGGAGGTGTCTTCCCATGCCGGAGATTGTGCACATCGATCTCGAGGGCTTCTTCGTGGCCGTCGAGCGGCTGCAGAACCCCTCGTTGTGCGGCCGGCCTGTCATCATCGGCGGTCAGCCGACCGCGTGGGGTCGCGTCGTGGCTGCGTCGGCCGAGGCCGGGAAGCGGGGCGTGCGCCCCGGCCTCGGCCTGGCCGTCGCCGCGATGCGCTGTCCCGACGCGGTATTCCTCGATGGAGCGGTCGAGCGCTATCTCGAAGCCTCGGCAGCGGTCGACGAGATCGTCCGCGATCGAACCATCCTCGGGACCGAGGTCCCGGTCGAATGGGCCGCGATCGATTCGGTGTTCCTCGACGTGACCGGAACGTCGCTGCGCATCGGTCCCGCGCGCGCGGTCGCCGAACGCGTGCAGGCGCGGGTTCACGAGGAGCTTGGCTTCGAGGCGGCGTGCGGCATCGCCGGCAGCCGAGATCGCGGCGCAGATGGCCTCGCGGCTCTCGCGCCCTCATGGTCTGCTCTACGTGCTCCCGGGCTACGAGGCGCGGCTGCTCGCGCCGCTCGATCTCGATCTGCTGCCCGATCTGCCGGGCAGCGCTCGCCAGCGTCTGATGCAGGCTGGCATCACCACGCTGGGCGATCTGGGGTCGCTCGACACCGAGCGGGCAACCGACTTGCTCGGCGGGCGCGGGCCAACCTATGTCTCGTGGGCTCGAGGCGTCGACCCTCGCCCGGTCGACGGCAGTCAGCCGCCGCGCAGCATGACGCGCGAGGTCACGCTTTCGTCGCCGTGCGAGGACGAGACGAAGCTGCTGGCGATTCTGCAGCACGTCACCGAAACGCTCGCGGGGCGGCTGCGGCCAATGGGGTGGTTTGCTCGAACCGTCACGGTGCGGGTGCGTCCGACACCAAGCGAGGCCTCCGGATCGATCCGGTCGATTCGCGCCGGCGGCCGGCGCGGCGAGAGCCGCGCGATCACGCTGCGCGAAGCCACCGCATCCGAACACGAGCTTCGCACTGCCGCCCGAGCGCTGTTCCAGGTCGTCCGGCGCCGGCGGTCCCTCGACAGCCTGGCAGTTACGCTCTCCGGTCTGCAACGCGTCGGGCCGCAGATGCCGCTCTTCCCGCTCGCGCCCGCGCGCGAGCACGCCGCCGACGTCCGCACGCGTCTCGGCCTCAGATCACTGGTCGAAGGCGGCTATCTCCGACATCAGGGGCCCCAACGCCGCGTGGGTTGAGTCGCACCTTGTCGCACCGGCCGGCACCCTGTTGTAATCTGCCCCGATGCCGAGCCCGTCGAGGCCGAAGCGTTCGGCTGCATCGAAGCCCAGGAAAGTCCGGACGGTCAGACCGGCGCTGCGCGAAAAGACCACGCGCGTTCTGCAGGCGCTCTTCGGGCAGCATCCGAACGCGTTCACCGAGCTCGATTTCCGCACGCCGTTCGAGCTGCTCGTCGCGACCATCATGTCGGCGCAGTCGACCGATCAAGCGCGTCAACGAGGTCACGCCGGCGCTGTTCAAGCACTATCCGGATGCGCCGGCGCTCGCCGCCGGCGACCCCCGAGCGAGCTCGAGCGCGAGATCAAGGCCACCGGCTTCTTCCGCAGAAGGCGAAAGCCCTCATCGGCATGGCGCAGGCGCTCGTCGACCGGCACGGCGGTCGAGGTCCCCGCCGACATGGACGCGCTCACGGCGCTCCCCGGTGTCGGACGCAAGACCGCCAACGTCGTGCTCGGCCACGCGCTCGGCGTCCCCGGCCTGCCGGTCGATCGCCATGTCCTGCGCGTCGCGAACCGCCTGGGCATCGCCCAGGCGCCGACACCCGAGGAAGTCGAGGCGCAGCTGTGCGCGTCGGTCGCCGCGCGAGCAATGGACCCTCGCCTCCGACACGCTGATCCTCCACGGCCGCCGCATCTGCCGCCCGCGCCCGCTGTGCGACCGTTGCGCCGCCGTCGAGCTGTGTGCGATTTCGCAGCGAAGCTGGAAGACAGAACCGCGTCACCGCGGTCGAGGCCGCCGCGATACCGAGCCTCCTGCGCAGGCCGAGTCGCCTCGCCGCGCGTAGCTCCGATGGCGCGACTGTCACGCAAGGCATTTCGAACGGCTCGTGACGAGGCCGTGCTCACGATTCCGACGCGGTTCCGCGACGCCATGAACAACGTCGCCGTGGTCGTCGAGGACGAACCGTCCGACGAGCTGCTCGACGAGATGGAAATCCCGGAAGGCGACACGCTCTACGGCCTGTACCAGGGCACGCCGCTTCACCGAGCGCAGCTGGAGCGAGGGCCCGCGCCTGCCCGACCGCATCACGATCTTTCAGCGCCCGATCGAGGAAGACGCCGAGACGAGGACGACATCGTCTGGATGGTCGGCGAAACCGTCATCCACGAGTTCGGCCACTACTTCGGCCTGAGCGAAGAAGAGATCGAAGCGATCGAGGACGGTACTGGCGCGGCGAGGATGACGAGAGGTCATGACGGACGCACAGCGGGACGATGGGACCCGCCGTCTGCCCGGCCACGGAAGCGTTTCGGACAGCATTTCCTCGAGCGGGCGTGGGTCGACGCGCTGGTCGGCGCTGATTCGCGCCAGCTCCGGACGAGACGTTCGTCGAGATCGGCCCGGGCCGCGGCGCGCTGACGCTGCCGCTCGCGGCATCGGGCGCGTCGCTCCGCGCCGTCGACATCGATCGCGACCTCGCGGCGGCTCTGCGCAGCGCAGCTCCCGACCGTCACGTCGAGCGTCGATCTGCAGCCGACTTCCTCGACCCTCGACGCCGAGCAGGCGTCCTCGGCGCATGCGCCGCGCGTGCGCGTCGTCGGCAACCTTCCCTACAACCTGTCGTCGCCGATCCTGCTGCGGCTGGTCGCCCTCGCGCGATGACCGGGCGGCTGATCGACGCGACCGTCGATGCTGCAGCGCGAGGTCGCCGATCGCGTCGCCGCCGGCCCGGGCAGCGGCGACTACGGGCCGTTGAGCATCATGACTGGGGTGTATGCCGACCGGACGCGGCTGCTGACGCTGCCGCCGGGCGCGTTCCGGCCGCCGCCGAAAGTGCATTCCGCGGTCGTTCGGCTGGATTCAGGCCTCCTGCTCGCGTCCCACGGAGCGAGGCGCGCTTCGAGCGAGATCGTCCGCACGCATCTTCCAGCAGCGCCGGAAGACGGCGTCGAACGCGCTCCGTCCGCTGGCCGAGCGAGAGCGGCTGCAGCCAGAGCTCCTGGACGGCCGGGCTCGATCCCCGGCGCCGACCCGAAACCTTCACCCTCGTCGAGCTGCTCGATCCGCCGACACCTTTGGACCGTCTCCGGACCAGGTCGACTGGGGACGCACCATTCAGGAGGCCGGGCTGGAGCGGATGGAACGGGTGGAGCGGATGGAGCGGCTGAGACTCGGTTCCCGATACTCCAACCTGAGCCTGAGCTTCCGCCTGCTATAGTTTCGCCCGTTTCCTTCCCCCTCAGGCGCGCCCAGCGGCCTGAACGGGTCGACGCTCCGGCGCCAGGCCGGTGCGGTGCCTGCGCGAGGCCCGGCTGGTTCACACCCGAGCCCGTCGATCTCGACCTGTGTTCGACCGCTGAGCCTTCCGGTCCAAGTGGGCGTGTGCGTCGCGCCCGGCGCGTCGAGCCGGGTGATGCCGGCTCGCAGCCGGTCGCGGCACCCTGCCCTGAACCGTCGGTGCGTTGGGTCGAACGCTCTGTGCGCGCGCCGCTGGCGCGATGTCCGTCGCCTGCTGCATGAGCTTTGCTGACGCCTCCGCCACTGTCCGGCCCGACGCTTGAAGTCGTCGCCCTTGGCGGGCTCCGTGAGTTCGGCATGAACCTGATGGCGCTCTCGTTCGGCGAGACGCTCGTCGTGGTCGATGCCGGCGTGACGTTTCCGGAATCCGAACTCCTGGGTGTCGACCTCATCACCCCGGACCTGACGTATCTGCAGGAGCATCGGCATCGATCGCGCGCTGGTTCTCACGCACGGGCACGAGGACCACATCGGGGCCGTGCCTTACCTCCTGCCGCTCGTCCAAGGTCCGGTTTATGGCACGCCGCTCACGCTTGCGATGGTGGGGCCGAAGCTCGAAGAGCACGGGCTCGAGGTCAAGGATCGGCTGAACACCGTGAAGCCGCGCGACGTCGTGACGGTCGGCCATTCCAGGATCGAGTTCCTGCGCGTCACGCACAGCATGCCGGATTGCGTGGCGGTGGCGATTCACACGCCGGTCGGCATCGATCGTCCACACCGGCGACTTCAAGGTCGATCAGACGCCGATCGACGGCGAGCAGTTCGACTTCCATCGCTTCGCCGAGCTCGGATGCGCAGGGCGTGCTGGCGCTGTTCGCCGACAGCACGAACATCGATCGCCACGGCTTCAGCGGCTCGGAGCTCGAAGTGGTGGACGCGTTCGAGGAGATCTTCACCGCGACGCAGGGCAAGATCGTCGTCGCGATGTTCTCGTCGAGCATCTACCGCATGCAGGTGCTGGTCGATCTCGCGGCGCAGTTCGATGCGCAAGTCGCGTTCGTCGGCCGCGGCGTGAGGAGAATTCGCAGATCGCGCAGCAGCTCGGCTACCTGCGCATCCCGGCCGGCGTGCAGATTCGCGACAGCGACGTCCGCACCTACCCCGGCCGCGACGTCGTCTGCATCACCACCGGCTCGCAGGGCGAGCCGATGGCGGCGCTGCCGCGGATCGCGATCGACGATCACCGGCACGTCAAGCTCAGGACGACGACACGGTCGTGTTCTGCGCGCGCGCGATTCCCGGCAACGAACGCGCTATCGGCCGCGTGATGAATCACATCGCGCGGCGCGGCGCGGACGTCGATCTATGAAGGCATGAAGCACGTCCACGTGTCGGGCCACGGCAGCGAGGAAGAGCTGAAGCTGATGATCTCGCTGGTGCGCCCGAAGTTCTTCGTGCCGATACACGGAGAGTATCGCCAGCTCGCGCGTCACGCGCGGTCGCGGAGCGGGTGACCGGACGGCCGGACGGACGTGATCGTGGCGGACAACGGCGACCTCATCCGTTTCAATCGCGAGACGGGCGCGATTGCCCGGCAAGGTGCCGGTCGGCCGCGTGCTGATCGACGGCACGCGCACCGGCGAGATTGGCGACGAGGTGCTGCGCGATCGCAAGCATCTCGCCGACGGCGGCCTCGTGGTGCCGGTGATCGGCATCAATCGTCAGTCGGGCGCCGTCGAAGGCGTGCCCGACGTCATCTCCGCGCGGCGTCGTGCTCGACGAGCGCACCGAGGCGCTTGATGCGGACGCCGGCGATATCGTCATCGAGATCATCGAACCGTGCGCAGCGTCGAGGAACGCACCGAGTCGGGCCTGATTCAGGAGAAGGTCCGCGTGGACCTGCAGCGGGTGTTTCGTCGGCGCTCGGGACGCCGCCCGCTCGTCGTCCCCGTCATCATGGAGATCTGACTTTGTTTCGGACCGTGCTCTCCCGCCGGGTCTGCGAGGTCGTCGGCGTCGCCTGCTTCGGGCTGGCGCTGTTGTGGGTCGTCGCCTCGCCAGCTATTCGGCCACCGATCCGGCGCTCGTTCTTCAGCACCCCGGCCAACGCGCCGCCCCTGCAACTTCGGCGGTCGCGTCGGCGCGTTCCTGGCCGAACTGTCGTTCCAGGTGCTCGGCTACGCCGCCTATCTGCTGCCGCCGTCCTCGTGGTGGTCGGCTGGCACTACTTCTGGGTCCGCGCGCTCGCATGCGCCGCTGACCAAAGCGATCGGCGCCGCGCTCCTCTTCGCTCAGCGTCTCCGGCCTGCTCAGCACTCGCGTTCGAACGCCTCCGCATCGGCGGCAAGCTGTTCCCCGCGGGCGGCTGTCGGCCGGCGGTCGCCGGAAGTTCATGCCGGCAGCTCAACCGCACGGGCTCGCTCATCCTGCTGCTGTCGCTGATGTTCCTCGCGGCGATGATGGTCGACGCAGCTCTCGCTCGGCGCGATTGCCGCGGCGATCGGCGGCGCATTCCGGCGCTCTTCGCAGCGCGCTTCGCCGCGATGCAGGCGTGGCGCGAGGCGCAGCGCCGGCGCGCAGCAGCGCCGGGAAGTGATCCGCAAGCACGTCGAAAAGGGCACGCGCCCGAGCAAGGTCGAGAAGGCGCGTCAAGCAGGCAGCAAGCCGCGCGCACGCCGAGCCGGAGGTCGCGTCGGCGCCGCAGCGCGAAGGCCGAGTTCGCCGCGCGCCGCCCCGAGCCGCGAGACGAGACGCGAGGATGCCGCGCCGCTCAGCCGCCGCGCCCCGCGGTCGCTGCGGCCGCGGCCGCCGCGCGCCAAGCGCGCGCGACTTGCGCATCACGACGCCGACGCTGCCGCTGCCCGATCCCGAACCGGTCGAAGGCGCCGGCCGAGCGCCGCAAGGGCGAATTCGCGCTGCCGCCGCTCGCGCTGCTCGACGCGCACGCGCATCGAGCGCAAGATCGACGAGCGCGAGCTGATGGACTCGGCGCGCGCTGCTCGAAGACAAGTGCCGCGAGTTCTCGGTCGACGGCAACGTGCGTCCAGATCCACCCGGGCCCGGTCGTCACGACCTACGAGTTCAAGCCAGACGCCGGCGTGAAGTACAGCAAGATCACCGGCCTCGCCGACGACCTGTCGCTGGCGATGAAGGCCGAGTCGGTGCTGATCGACCGCATCCCCGGCAAGTCGACCGTCGGCATCCAGATTCCGAACGTCGATCGCGAACAGATCTCGCTGCGCGAGATGCTCGAGTCCGAACCGTATCAGAACGCGCCGTCGAAGCTGATGCTCGCGCTCGGCAAGACCATTCACGGCGAGCCCTTCTTCGCCGATCTCGCGACGATGCCGCACCTGCTGATCGCCGGATCGACGGGCACCGGCAAGTCGGTCGGCCTGAACGCGATGCTCACGAGCATCCTCTACCGCGCGACGCCCGACGACGTGCGGCTGATCATGGTCGATCCGAAGCGCCTCGAGCTGGGGATGTACGAGGACATCCCGCACCTCCTCTCCCCGGTCGTCATCGATCCGAAGCTCGCGGCCAACGCGCTCAAGTGGGCGGTCGCGCGAGATGGAAGAGCGCTACAAGACGCTCGCGGCGGAGCACGTCCGGAACATCGAGCAGTTCAACCGCAACATCCGCATCAAGACGAGGGCGGCGAAGGCTCGACCGAACGGGCGAGCCGCCGAAGCCGCTGCCCTTCATCGTCGTCGTCATCGACGAGCTCGCGGACCTGATGATGGTCGCGGGCAACGAAGTCGAAGAATCGATCTGCCGCCTCGCGCAGATGGCGCGCGCGGTCGGCATCCATCTGATTCTCGCGACGCAGCGCCCGTCGGTCGACGTCATCACCGGGCTGATCAAGGCGAACCTGCCGGCGCGCATCTCGTTCCGCGTGTCGTCGAAGACCGACTCGCGCACGATTCTCGACGCCAACGGCGCCGAGAAGCTGCTCGGCCGCGGCGACATGCTGTTCCTGCCGCCCTCGTCGCACCGGCTTCATCCGCCTGCACGGCGCCTACATCTCCGAACAGGAGAGCGCGCGTCTGGCGAGCTTCCTGCGCAAGCAGGGACAGCCGACCTACGACGCCTCGATCACCGATGAAGAGAAGACCGCGCACGGGCCGTGCAGTTCGAGCAGGACGAGCTGTTCGACGAGGCCGCGCGCATCATGGTGCACGAGCCGCCAGGCGTCGATCTCGTATCTGCAGCGCCGGCTTCGGATTGGCTTCAGCCGCGCCGCGCGCCTGATCGACATGATGGAAGCCGACGGCCTGGTGTCGAGCGGCAGCGGCGGCAAGGCGCGCGAGGTGCTGGTGACCACCGACTACTTCGACGAGGTCGACGGACGCTGGGGTGGGACGGAGCTGAACGCATGAAGATCTCCTCGTTCAGCCAATTCGCCATGGCGCGCGCGCTTCGCTGTCGACCCGTTGCGGCGGCACGCGCCGCGGGGCTCGCCGCAGGGCTCGCGCTGACGTTGGCCTCCTCGTCAGCCGAGGCGCAGGTCCGGACGCGCTACGAGCGCGTGCTCGCGCAGGCCAGGCGCTGCGGCTCGATGGCCGCGTCCGTCGCCGCTGTCACAGATCCGACGGTCGTGGCCGCGTGCGAAGCGGTGGCCGTCGCTATCCGACCAGCGGCTACGCCGACAACGCGCTGTTGCAGGCGGCCACTGTCGCTGGCCGCGTTTCGCGTCTTCGGGTCGAACGTCGATCGCGAAGACGCCGAACGGCTGCTGGTGTGGCTGGTCCGCGGCTACCCGTCGAGCTCGCTGCGACAGAAGGCCATGACGCTCCTGCGCACGGCACAGGCGCCGCCGGCCAAGCGCGCGTCAGCGCCGACACGCCAGGCTCGGATCGACATCCTCCAGCGGCACCAGCCACGCCGATTGCGGCAACGCGGACGGTCGAGGAGTCGCCCGCCACGAACGCGAGCACTGCCCCGGCGGTCGCCCGTACAGCGCCTCAGGCGCTGACTCCGCAAGGTCACCCGGCGACGTCTTCAACGACATCGTGCGCGTCACGTGGAGTTCGACGCCGAAGTCGCGGTCAGGCGCGAGGAAATCGCCGGCCCCGCGCGGCTCTACTTCGACTCGAAGACACGCAGACGGCGGCCGCTCTGCAGGATGCCGCGCTTCGCTTCGAAGGCACCGGCGGGCCGGCACATCCGGCTCGGCCGCCCGAAGCCCAGCACGACACGGCTCGTCATCGATCTCGACGGGACGGAGAATTACAGCGTCTTCAAGCTCTACAACCCGTACCGCCTGGCCATCGATCTCGCGCCACCGCCCGTTGGCGGCGCCGCCGATCGTGGCGCGTCGTCGCCTCGTCGCCCGTCGGCCAGATGCGCGCCCACGCGTGGCGTCGCGCGCCGTCGCGGCTGATCTGCTGACGCCGGAACGCATCGTGCCTCGTCCGCTGCCGCATCCGCCTCGCGCGGAGGCCGGTGCCGACGGTCACGCCCGTGGCCGCGCGGCGCGGTCGCGCGCCGTGATGGCTCGCTCCCCCACTCACGGCGCGGGCCGCTGCGAATCTCACCGCGAATCAAGCTCGTTCGTCGCGCCGCGAAAGCGGCCCCACCGCGCGCCGCATCGAGGAGCGGCTGGCGCAGGACCATCGCGCGCAACGAAGCCGGCTCTGGCCGCGACGCCAGCCGGTTGCGCCGCGTGGCACCGACACCCGCCGCCGTGCCGTCGGCGCCGGCGCAGAACAGTGCCGGCGGCTTCTCGCTCGCGCGTCAGCTCGGCCTCGGCGTGTCGCGCATCGTCATCGACCCGGGGCATGGCGGACACGATCCCGGGGTCTCGGTAGCAAGCCACACCACCGAATCCGAAGTCGTGCTCGACGTCGCGCTGCGGCTCGAGAAGCTGCTGCCGCACGAGCCGGGCTTCGAAGTGGTGATGACGCGCCGGACCGACGTCTTCATTCCGCTCGAGGAGCGGCCGGCATCGCCAATCGCGCAGGCGCGATCTGTTCCTGTCGATTCACGCCAACTCGAGCCGCAACAGCAGGCGAGCGGCGTCGAGACCTACTTCCTGAACTTCGCCAACAATCCCGAAGCCGAGGAAGTGGCGGCGCGCGAAAACGCCACGGCCGCGCAGTCGATGCATCAGCTGCCGGACATGGTGCGGGCCATCGCGATGAACAACAAGCTCGACGAGTCACGCGATTTCGCCCAGCGCGTCCAGAGCAGCGCTCGTGTCGGCCGCTCAGCGTCGCAGAACGATCAGATGAGCGATCGCGGCGTCAAGCAGGCGCCGTTCGTCGTCCTGATCGGCGCGGGCATGCCGAGCGTGCTGGCCGAGATCGCGTTCCTGAGCCACCAGCGGGAGAACGGTCTGCTGCGGACCGAAGGCTATCGTCAGCAGGTCGCCGAGGCGCTGTTCGAGGCGGTCGTCACCTACCAGCGCTCGCTCAAGGCCTCGGCACGATCGCTTCGTCGGTAGTCAGCCTCGAAGGAAGCTGCGCCGGTCCGGATGCGGTCGAGACCCGGTAGAATTGAAGGGTGAGCGTTCAGCAACCGGTCACGCCCGTCGTCGAAATCCCGGGCAACCAGGCACAAGAAGTGGGGTCGCCGACGTGCTGATTGGCTCGTTCGGGCTGGTCGGCGCGATGGTGATCGCTCGCGCTGCTCGTCGGGCTGGCCACCGGCGGCATCTTCATTCTCGTACCGGCGCTGGCGGGACAAGCACGAACCCGACTGCCGGAACGATCAGCACACACGCCTGCAGCTGTCGCAGTAGCGGCCCCGCGTGCCGCGCGAGCCGGATCAAGCACCGGTGGCGCTTGCCGCCGGCCAGCGAGACGACGTGAAGGCCAGTTCCGCGAGCGTCCGCACCGCCGCTGCCGCACGCGCCCTTCGGCTGGAACGGCTTCGGCTCGTCGGCCCACGCGGTGCCCGCGATGTCGAGGTGGGCCCACGGCAGGCCGCCGGTGAACTCCTTGAGGAACATCGCCGCCGTAATCGCGCCCGCCGGCCGGCCGCCGACGTTCGCGAGGTCGGCGATGTCGCTGCGCAGCTGCTCGGCGTAGTCCTCGTGCAGCGGCAGCGGCCAGAGGCGATCGCCGGCACGGTCCGCCGTCTCGCGCACGATGATCCACCCACCAGCTCGGCGTGCCGAACAGCCCGCTCATCGTCTTGCCGAGCGCGACCACGCAGGCGCCGGTCAGAGTGGCCACGTCGACGAGATGCGTCGCGCCGGCCTTGACCCGGGCGTACCAGAGGGCGTCGCCGAGAATCAGGCGGCCTTCGGCGTCGGTGTTCAGCACTTCGACGGTCTTGCCCCACGCGCCGCGCACCACGTCGCCCGGCTTCATCGCCCTACCGCCGGGCATGTTCTCGCAGGTCGGGACGAGGCCCACGACGCGAATCGGCGCCCTGAGCTGTGCGATGGCGCGCATCGGCGGCGATGACCGCGGCGCCGCCAGCCATGTCGTCCTTCATCCGATCCATGTTCTCGGCCGGCTTGATCGAGATGCCGCCGGTGTCGAAGGTGATCCCCTTGCCGACGAGTCCGAGAACCGGACCGTTCGGCACCCCAGGCGGGTTGTGGCGAAAGACAACGAACCGTGGCGGCTCGGCACTCCCACGGGCGACGCCGAGGAGCAACCCCATGCCGTGGGCCGCGATCGCCGCCTCGTCGAGGATCTCCACCTCCAGGCCCGCATCGGACCCGAGCGACGCGGCGCGATCGGCGAACACGCGGGGCGTCAAGCTGTTGCCCGGCTCGTTGGCGAGGGCCCGGGCGTCATTGCTGGCCAGCCCGAGGACGCGGCCGCGTTCGAGCGCGACCGTGAGCGCGTCGCTCGTGCCATCGACATGGACGCCTGCCGCGGTAAGGGGCCCGGTTTCCCGCTCGCCCGTCTTGTACGTGTCGCCATCGTAGGCGGCGAGCAGCAGGCCCTCGGCCACGGCCTGCACGAGCGCCGCTCCATCGGCCTTCGCGCCCGAGAGAAATGCAATCCGGCCCAGCCGGCGTTGGCGCGCGGCGAGCGCGGCAGCGGTGGCCATTCGGCGCAACCGCTCGGTATTCATGTCGGATCGCCGACCACCGCCGACGAGGAGGAGGCGGCGAGCCTGCCATCCCGGGGCGACGATCGGCAGCCACAGCGTCTCGTACGGCTTGCCCTTGAACTCGCGCGAGGAGAGGGCCTCGGCCAGCGTCCCGCCCGCCCCCTCGTTCAGGCGATTGTCGATGGTCGTGTCATCTTCGGCGTGCGGTACCGCGAGGACGTCGAAGGCCAGCGTGGAAAGCGGAGCGTCAGTCAGCGTAGGGAGGGGTGGCTGCGAGACGGGCACGGGCTCAGATTATAGGGCCGCTGGCTCCTTGAGGCCTTTCCGCCGCCAGCGCTACAATTCCCAATCCGGCCACCTTTCTCATCCTCCGAACGTGGTCGGCGTCTGGAGTCCGACATGCGCGTCGCGTCCCTGCTCATCGCGTTCATGGTTCTGGTGTCGCCTCTTCACACTTCTGCGCTCGCGCCGCAGGAGCTGCCACAGGGGGCGGGTCAGGCCGCGGCCGACGACGAGAAGGCGAAGAAGCCGACGCTGTCGGTGAGGGCGAGCCCCGCGGTCAGCTTCTCTCCCGCGCGCGTCCGCGCCGTCGCCGAGCTCAAAGGCGGGCCCGACGACTATCAGGCGCTCTACTGTGCCGCGGTCGAGTGGGATTGGGGCGATCTCACGCAGTCCGAGGAAGCGGCGGACTGCGAGCCGTATCAGGAAGGCGTGAGCCAGATCACCCGGCGGTTCTCGGCCGAGCACGTCTACCGGACCGCTGGACGGTTCCGCGTGCAGATTCGGCTGAAGCGCAACAACAAGGTGCTCGTCGGCGCGAACACGACCGTGCAGGTGAGGCCCGGCGTGCGCGACCTCGGCTACTGAGCGGCGCTGTCGTCAGATGCCCGACGGCAAGGGCAGCGAGTCGAGAGGCGCCGACGGATCGACGGGTGCCGGCGTGTTCGACCCCGAGCGTCGGGCTTTACGTTGCTGGCGCCGCCGCCTCCACCACGCCACGACACCGGCGCCCATGCCGATGGTCCACCACGTGTACTCGACGAACGTCCCCAGCGCGATGAGTCCCACCGCCAGAATCGACGCGCCGTTGCTCGTCGTCCAGAGATAGCTCCCCACCAGCGCGGGACCGGCGAGCGCGAGGAAGCCCACCGAGAGCGCAATCACCGACGGGTTCGAGCGGAACCACTCGGGCAGGAACAGGTTGCCGAGGCGGACCGCGAACGCCGCGGCGCCGACGACGTTCATCGCCAGCAGCCCGAGTAGAAGGACCGGAACCGCCGCGAGCAGTGGAATCCCGATGACCGTCGCGACGAGCAGCACGCTCAACGCGACGAGGAGGGGCAGGCCGAGCATCTGCACGAGCATGCCAACGAGCCATGCGGTGAGCAGGGGCCGGCTACCCTGGATGCCCGCGTCGATCGCGCGTGGCGCCGCCATCACCGCCAGTGCACACGTCAGCGCCAGAAGCGACGTGCCCATCAACGCGACCCACCACTGCACGCGCGCGATGCGCGGCCAGTCGGGCACGACCTCGACCGTGGTCATGTCCCGGTCGCCGAGTGTGAACCGGATATCCGGCATCGACCATCCGAGCTGGGTGAGGCTGCCCACAATCGAGGCGCCTTCGGCACCGATGACCCGGCCGCCGATGGCGGCCACGTCGCCGCGCGCCAGGGCTCGAGGCCCCACCACCACGTCGCCGAAGACCGCGACGACGTTGCCCTCCGCAGTGCCGTTGAGCTCGATGTCCCCAAACACCGTGACGACGTCCGTCGCGACGACGCCTTCCGGGATCGTCACGTCGTCGCCGACGCGGACGCGGGCGCCCGTGCGGATCTGCGCCGGCGCTTGCTCGAGGACCTCGACGCCAGTCTGGCCTCGTGGGCGCTCGACCGGAAGGTCGGCCGAGCGCTCTGCCGGCGCGGGCGCCTGCGCGAAGAGCGGGACCGAAATCCCGAAGCACACCAAAGGCAGCACCAATCGCGTGAGGGATCGTTGTGACATGGGCGGATCTTGAGATCCATTGACGCAAAGTGACGCCCCGAAGTTCCCTGGCATTCGACAGGGCGGGCCTTTCCTAAGGTCTGCAGTATTCTGCCATGGCGCCATGACCGAACCGCTGTGGACTCCGTCTCCGGACCGTGTGCGCGGCGCTGCCATCACGGCGTTCCGCGAACACGTCAGCGCGCGCATCGGACGGCCGCTCGATTCCTACTGGGCGCTGCACGCCTGGTCGATTGCGGACCTGCCCGCCTTCTGGGAGACATACGCTCGATACGCGCGCCTCCCCGTCACGCCTCATACGGGTCGCGTGATGACCGCCGACCCGATGCCGCACACGCGCTGGTTCGAAGGCTCACGGGTGAACTACGCGCACGCGCTGCTCCATCCGAACGAGCGCATCGACCCGCACTCACCCGCCATCGTCGCCGTCACCGAGTCCGGAAGCGAGCGCATCCTCAGCTGGTCGGCACTCCGCGACGAGGTCGCGCGTGCCGCGGCAGCCCTCGAGCGCGAAGGGGTCGGGGCTGGCGATCGTGTGGCGGCCTTTGCCGCGAACGTTCCCGAAACAGTGGTGCTCCTTCTCGCGTGCTCGGCGATTGGCGCCGTTTTCAGCTCGTGCTCGCCCGACTTCGGCGTGGACGCGGCCTTCGCGCGCTTTCATCAGATTGAGCCCAAGGTCCTCGTGGCCTCCGGCAGCTACGTCTACAACGCCAGGCGCTTCGACGTAAGCCCCGTGGTCAGCGCGCTCGCCGCGCGTCTTGCCCCCCAACCGCGCGTGATCGTGCTCGACGAGGAGCCGCCCGGCGGATCGGGGTGGACGCGATGGCGCGACTGGGTCGAGCCCGCCGCGAGCGAACCCGAGTACACCCCGTTCGACTTCGATCATCCGCTCTACGTCCTCTACTCGTCCGGCACGACCGGCTTGCCGAAGGCGATGGTGCATCGGGCCGGGGGCGCACTGCTGATGCATCACAAGGAGCACCGGCTTCACAGCGACATACGCCCGGGCGACCGGCTGCTCTACTTCACGACCTGCGGCTGGATGATGTGGAACTGGCTGGTCTCCGCGCTGGCCCAGGGCGCCGCGATCGTGCTCTACGAAGGATCGCCGTCGCACCCCACGCTCGAGACGCTCTGGCGCATCGTCGATCGGCTCGGCGTCACGCTCTTCGGCACGAGCGCCCGGTTCATCCACGCGTGCAAGGCTGCCGGGCTCGAGCCGCGGCGGTTCGCCCGGCTCGGCTCGCTGCGTACCGTGCTGTCGACCGGATCTCCGCTTTCGAGCGCGGGCTTTTCCTGGGTGTACGAGCAGGCGAAGGCCGACGTGCATCTGGCCAGCATCTCCGGCGGGACCGACATCGCCGGCTGCTTCATGCTCGGCGTCCCCACCGAGCCGGTCTACGCCGGCGAGATTCAGGCGCCGGGCCTCGGCGTCGATCTCGCGGCCTTCGACGAGGAGGGCAGGCCAGTCGCCGGCAGGCCCGGCGAGCTGGTGCTGCCGCCAGCCGCTTCCCTCCATGCCGCTGCGGTTCTGGAACGACCCGTCGTTCGAGCGTTATCGCGACGCGTATCTGCGCCGCTACGACGGGGTCTGGCACCACGGCGATCTGATCGAAATCACCGCGCAGCGCGGCATCATCGTCTACGGGCGCAGCGACGCGACGCTCAACCCCGGCGGCGTCCGAATCGGCACGGCGGAGATCTATCGCCCGCTCGAGCAGATTCCCGACATCGTGGAGGCGCTGGCCGTCGGCCGCCGGGAAGGCGACGACGAGGTGATCTGGCTCTTCGTCGTTCTCCGCGCGGGCGCCACGCTGGACCAGGCGCTCGAGTCGCGCATCAAGCACGTCGTTCGAACCCACGAGAGCCCACGCCACGTGCCGAAGCGGATTCTGGCCGTGGGTCAGCTGCCGCGCACGCGAAGCGGCAAGTCGATGGAGGTTGCGGTTGCGCGGCTCGTGAACGGTCAGCCGGTGCCGAACCGCGAGGTCGTGGCCAATCCGGAGGCGCTCGACGAGATCGAACGGATCGTGGCGGCCATGGATCACTGACGGCCGTTTTTTCGGTCACTTCGCCCTCCTAGCCCACGGCGACCCGCGCGGTGTAGTGCTCCTTGCGCACGACGTGGAAGCCGCGCGCGAGATAGTTGGACAGCGCGTTCGGATGGTCGAGGGTACAGGTGTGCAGCCAGAGACGGCGCGTATCCGCGTTCCACGCGCGCCCCATCGCTTCGGAGAGGAAGGGGCCGCCGATGCCCTGACCGATCGCGTGGCGCATCAGGCCAAAGTAGACGAGCTCGACTTCGCCCCCCTCGCGTCGATGGAGCTCGGCGTAGCCGGCCGGCGCGCCGCGCCAGACGAGCGGCCAGATCTCGAGGCCACTCTGCCCGACGTATTCCGCAATCGTCTCGTCGCTCCACGACAGGCGGTCGAGCCAGTGCCAGTCGCGCCCGACTTCCCGATACAGGAACCGGAAGAAGGGCGGCGGACATGGATCGACGCGCTCGAGACGGCAGTCAGCGGGCAGCGGCCGCCGCGACTGCGGCGGCTCCAGCATCTCGAGGTACGTGCGAACCGCCGGCACCTGGCGGGTCGGCCGCTGTGCAGCAGCCGCGCCGTCCGCCGGCGGGCGCGCCTCGCCCACGAGCCGAAGCGAGCGGCGCCACTGCATCGCCGACGTGAACAGCTCGGGAATGCGGCCGGACGTCTCGAGTCCGCGTCGGACGGCGTCCAGCTCACGGCCGAGGCCCTCGAGCGCCTCCTCGACGTAGTCGGCGTTCGCCGCGAGGATGTCCCGCCAGATGCCGGGCGGACTCGAGGCGAGCCGCGTCGTGTCGGCGAGTCCGGGGCCCGACAGCGCCAGGCCGGGTTCACCGACCGCGGCCCCGATGGTGTGCAGGAGCGCGGACGCCGTGACTTGTGGCAGGTGGCTGACGAACGCCATCAGGCGATCGTGCGCTTCGGCCGACAGCAGGCTGGGCAGCGCCCCGAGGCCGCGCACGAAGCGCTCGAGCCGCTCGAGCGGTTTCGTCGTGTGCGACCCGGAGGGCGTGAGGATCCACGGCCGGCCGCGGAACAGATGGTCGCGCGCGGCCGAGACGCCCGAAGTTGCCGCCCCGCCGAGCGGATGGCCACCCACGAACGACACGCGCGGCTGCGCATCGGCGGCCGCGACGATCCCGCGCTTCGTGCTGCCGACGTCGGTCACGACCGTCGCCGGGTTCACGATCGGCGCGAGCTCGCCGAAGCGCTCCAGGTTCTGGGCAATCGGCGCGGCGAGGATGATCAGGTCAGATTCACCCGCGAGTGCCGACATCGCGTCGGCCCGGTCGGTGATGGCCCCGAGCCCCATCGCTTCGCGCACGACCTCTTTGCGATCGAAGCCGACCACCCGGATTCCGGGCCAGCGGGTTCGCGCGGCCAGCCCGATCGACCCGCCCACGAGGCCCACGCCGACGATCCCAATCGTCCGGAACGGCGCCGCGGATGCGTCCGCGGCCACGGAGAGGGCTGATGGATCGGGTGGAGCTGTTGGATTCGAAGCCACGAATGGATCCGATGAAATCGGACGCGTCCGACCCTATCTGTGGTCCCAGCCGCTGCGCGCAGGTTGTTCCAGGCAGATGCTCCGTCCGATCGCCGGTGCGATGATGCGCAACTCCGCCATCAACCGATCGAACTGTCCGGGAAACAGCGACTGCGCGCCGTCGCTCAGCGCCTTGTCGGGATCGGAGTGCACCTCGATCAGCAGCCCGTCGGCGCCGGCGGCGATCGCGGCGCGCGCCATCGCGGCGACCTTGTCGCGCTTGCCGATGCCGTGGCTCGGGTCCGCGAAGATCGGCAGATGACTGAGCTTCTTGACCACCGGAATCGCCGAGATGTCCATCGTGTTGCGGGTGTAGGTCTCGAACGTGCGGATGCCGCGCTCGCACAGCACGACTTGCATGTTGCCGCCCGAGAGGATGTATTCGGCCGAGAGCAGCCACTCCTCGATGGTCGCGGAAATGCCGCGCTTGAGCATCACCGGCTTGCGCACGCGGCCCAGCTCGCGGAGCAGCGTGTAGTTCTGCATGTTGCGGGCGCCGACCTGGTAGATGTCGACGTAGCGATCCATCATCGCGATCTGGCTGACGTCCATCACCTCGCTGATCAGCTTCAGCCCGTTCTGGTCCGCCGCGTCGCGCAGCATCTGCAGCCCGCGCTCGCCCAGCCCCTGGAACGCATATGGTGACGACCGCGGCTTGAACGCTCCGCCGCGCAGCACCTTGCCGCCGGCCCGCTTCACGGCAGCGGCCGTCGACTGCACCTGCTCGGGCGTCTCGGCCGAGCACGGCCCGGCCATGACGATCACCTCGTCGCCGCCGATGCGCACGTCGCCGACGTCGAAGGTCGTGCCTTCGCTGCGGAACGTGCGGCTGGCGAGCTTGTAGGGCTCGGTGATGCGGAGCACCTCCCGGACGCCCTCGAGCACTTCGATGAGCGCGGGATCGCGGTGGACGCCGGCGCCGACCGCGCCGAGCACCGTCCGCATCGCACCGGTCGACCGATGCACGTCGAAGCCCTGCTCCACCAGATGCGCGACGACGTTCTGCACCTGTTCTTCGCTTGCGCCCTCTTCCATCACGACCACCATGACGTCTCCTCACGCGCGGCCGACGCCGCGCAACGGTGCCCGCTGCGAGCCCGCGGCTACCGGTGTGGATCCTGTCCGTCCTCTGCCGCCGCAGCGATGCGTTCGAGCCGCCGCGCCTCGTCGATGATTCGCTCGAAGAGCCGCGCGATCGCGTCGCCGTCGAGCGGGCCGGGGTTGACGCTGCGGACGTGCTTGAGCACCGCTTCTTCGCGCGACGGCTGATAAATCTCCAAGGCCAGCGACCGCTTCACCTCGCCGATGGCCAGGGCGCTCGCCGCGCGGCGATTGAGCAGCTCCACGAGACGCTCGTCGATGCGATCGATCTCGTCGCGCAGCGCCGACATCTCCTCGACCAGCGCCTGCCGCTGGCGCTCGTCGCCCCGCCACGGAGGCTCGGGGGACTCAGCCATGACCCACCGCCGGCTGCACGGCTTCTCCCTTCAACGAACGGACGAACCGCTCCACGCGCGCGGCGAGATCCGGCGCCTCGGCCGATCGCGCAATCAAGTCCACGAGCGCGCTGCCCACGACGGCAGCGTCGGCGAACTCTCCGACGGCCGCGACATGTTCGGGCTGCGACAGGCCGAAGCCCACGGCGAGCGGCAGATCGGTCGCCCGCCGGATGCGGGCCGCCAGCTCACGCACCCCCTGGGCCACCTGCGCACGAGCGCCGGTCACGCCGAGCCGCGAGATGGCGTAGAGGAAGCCCGAGCCGAGCCTCGCCGCCTGCTCGATTCGCGCGTCGGTCGTGGTGGGACTCACGAGGAAAATCGTGTCGAGGCCGCGCGCGGCCAGCGCGCCGCGCAATCCGGAAGATTCCTCGACCGGCAGGTCGAGCGTCAGCACGCCGTCCACGCCGGCTTCCGCGGCACGCGCCACGAAACGATCGAGCCCCATCCGAAACACCGGGTTCGCGTAGGTGAACAGCACCACCGGTGCACGAATGTCGCCGCGAAGCTCCGCGATCAGGTCGAGCGCGCGTGCGAGCGACATGCCCGCGGCCAGCGCCCGTTCGGACGCGCGCTGGATGACCGGGCCGTCGGCCAGCGGCTCCGAGAATGGCACGCCGATCTCCAACGCATCGGCGCCCGCTCGATCGAGCGCCCGCACGATCTCGCGCGACTTCGTGACGTCGGGATCACCGGCCGTGACGTAGGTGACGAGACCGCATCGGCCGCTCGCCTTCAGCGCCGCGAACGTCGCGGCCAGACGCCCGCTCATCCCGTCACCTGCGAAGCGGGTGGCACGCCGACGAGGTGCACGTCCTTGTCACCGCGGCCCGACAGATTGACGATGATGGTCGCACCCGGCGCGAGCTCGCCCGCGACGCCCGCCAGCGCGGCCAGGGCGTGCGACGACTCGAGTGCCGGCAGAATGCCCTCGGTGCGTGCGAGGAGTCCGAACGCCTCGAGCGCTTCCGCGTCGGTGGCGAAGCGATACGCGATGCGTCCCTTCTCCCGCAGCGCCGCGTGCTCGGGTCCGATCGCCGCGTAATCGAGGCCGGCTGAGACCGAGTGCGTCAACTCGATGTTGCCGTCCGCATCCTGCAGCACGTAGGTCCACGTCCCCTGCAGCACGCCAGGGCTTCCACCCGCGAACCGCGCCGCGTGCCGCCCCGGCGCAATCCGCTCGCCGCCGGCTTCCACGCCGACCAACTGCACGCTCTCGTCGTCCAGGAAGCCGTCGAAGATGCCGATCGCGTTGCTGCCGCCGCCGACGCACGCAATGACCGCGTCGGGCAGCCGGCCGGTATCGGCGATGATCTGCTGTCGTGCCTCGTGACCGATGACCGATTGGAACTCGCGGACCATCAGCGGATACGGGTGCGGCCCGAGCGCCGAGCCGAGCAGGTAGTGCGTGTCGCCGACGTTCGCCACCCAGTCGCGCATCGCTTCGCTGATCGCGTCCTTGAGCGTGCGGCTCCCGGCATCGACCGCGTGCACCTCGGCCCCGAGCAGCCGCATCCGCACCACGTTCAACGCCTGGCGCGCCATGTCCTCGGAGCCCATGTAGATCGCGCAGCGCAGGCCGAGCAGCGCGCACACGGTCGCCGTCGCCACACCGTGCTGTCCCGCCCCGGTCTCGGCGACGATGCGCGCCTTGCCCATGCGGCGGGCGAGCAGGGCCTGACCGAGCGCGTTGTTGATCTTGTGCGCGCCGGTGTGCGCGAGATCCTCGCGTTTGAGGAACACGCGTCGATCGACGCGCTCCGACAGCCGCCGCGCCTCGTAGAGCGGGGTCGGCCGTCCCACGTAGCGGCGCAGGAGCGTGGTGAACTCGTCGTGAAACGCCGGGTCGCGCCGCAACGACAGTACGCTCGCTCGACCTCGGCGATGGGCTCGACCAGTGTCTCGGGCACGAAGCGACCGCCATACGACCCGTAGTAGCCGCGCGCGTCCGGGTCCCGCCGGCCGAACGACGCCGCGACCTCAATGGTGTCCATGAGCTCTTGCATCCTGCCTCCGTGTCCGGGCGACGGCGTCGACGAACGCGCGCATGCGTGCGTGGTCCTTCCGGCCCGGGCGGACCTCGACGCCGGACGACACATCGACGCCGTACGGGTGCACCGCCTCGATCGCGGCTTCGACGTTCTCGGGCGTCAGCCCGCCCGCGAGCACGATGCGGCGCTTCCGCGCGAGCACGGCCGCCGTCGTCCAGTCCGCTCGGGTCCCCGTGCCGCCGCGCAGATCGGGCGCGACCGCGTCGACGAGGAGCGTGAAGTCGTCCGGCCACCGGGCGGCCGCATCGACCAGGTCTTCGGCGGCGCGGCCGAGCGCTTTCACCACGCGGCGCGGCGCGCGCCGCGCGACGTCGAGCGATTCCTCGCCGTGCAGCTGGACGATGTCGAGGCCGACGACATCGGCGATCAGACACATCTCGTCCACCTGTGCATCGACGAATACGCCGACGCGCAGGAGAAACGGCGGCAGCGTTCGCGCAATCGCGCCTGCTTCCTCCGGTGACACGACACGAGGGCTGCTCGGCCAGAACACGAACCCGACAGCGGCCGCGCCCAGATCGGCCGCATACCACGCGTCCTCGCGCCGGGTGATCCCGCAGAACTTCACCGCGGTCACGCCGACACCGCCCACGCACGGTCGGCCGATGCGAGCAGCCCGGCGAGGGCACGGCCCGGATCGGCCTCGGTCATGAATCGCTCGCCGATGAGAAACGCGTCGAACCCCGCACGGCGCAATCGCGCGAGGTCGTCGCCCGTCCGCAGCCCGCTCTCGGCGACGGCCACACACGCGACCGGGATCCGATCGATGAGATCGAACGACGTCTCCAGCGACACGTCGAGCGTCTGCAAGCTGCGATTGTTGACGCCGATGCACGATGCCCCCGCGTTCAGTGCGCGGTCGAGCTCGTCGCGATCGTGAACCTCCACCAGCACGTCGAGGTCTCGATCGCCCGCGGAACGGAGGAGCGCCCCGAGCTCGACGTCCGAGAGCGCGGCGACGATCAGCAGGATCGCGGTGGCGCCGTGCACGCTCGCCTCGAGGATCTGATACTCGTCGACGATGAAGTCCTTGCGCAGGAGCGGCAGCGAGGCCTGGGTGAGCTCGCGATCGACCGCATCGAGGTGTTCGAGTGCCCCGTCGAAGAACGTGGGCTCGGTCAACACCGAGATGGCCTGCGCCCCGCCCGCGGCGTACGCGCGAGCGATCGCCACCGGATCGTAGTCGCTCCGCAGCACGCCTTTCGATGGCGACCGCCGCTTGCACTCCGCAATCACGTTGAACCGGCCGGGGCGCGAGAGCGCGGCCTCGAGCGGCCGGTACCGATGCCGGCTCTGCGTACCCAGCAGACGATCCTCGTAGGCGTCCTCGAGCGCGCGGCGCGGCGTCGTCGCCTGCCGCGTTTCCACGATGCGACGCGTCGCCGCGACGATGGCGCGCAGGACGTCGGGCCGAGCCGGGTCGGGCGCCTGGCTCATGCCGCACTTCCCTCTTCGGCCGAGACACGTGTCAGCGCCTCGAGACTCGTCCCGGCGCCGCCGTCGTCAATCGCCGCCGCCGCCCGCAGAATGCCGTCACCAACCGACTCGACCGCGCCGGCGATCAGGAGCGCGGCGCCGGCGTTGAGCAGCACGATGTCGCGCGCCGGCCCGCACTCACCGCCCAGGATGCGCCGGACGCGATCGGCGTTCGCGGCAGCGTCGCCACCGGCGAGATCGGCAGGCGCGGCCTTCGCGAGACCGAAGTCGGCGGGGTGGACGTAAAAGGTTCGCACGCAGCCGTCGCGCGCTTCCGACACTTTGGTGTAACCAGTCGTCGAAATCTCGTCCAGACCGTCCGCGCCATGGACGACCCAGGCGCGCTTGGATTCGAGCAGGACGAGCGACTTCGCCACGAGCTCGGTGAGCTCCGGACGCGGCACGCCAATGAGCTGCCGTGCGGCGCCAGCGGGGTTCGTGAGCGGCCCCAGCAGATTGAAGGCCGTGCGAACGCCCAGGTCGCGCCGCACCGGGCGCGGCGTAGCGCATCGACGGGTGGAACGTCGGCGCGAAGAAGAAGGCGATGCCCGCCTCGGAGAGGCAGCGCTCGACCGTTTCCGCGGGTGCCGCGACGTTCACGCCGAGCGCTTCGAACACGTCGGCGCTGCCGCAGCGGCTCGAGACCGAGCGGTTGCCATGCTTCGCGACGCGCAGCCCGCAGGCCGCGAGGACCAGCGCGACGACGGACGAGATGTTGAACGTTCCGGCACCGTCGCCACCCGTTCCGCACGTGTCGAACGCCTCGTCGTAGCGGCGCGACAGCGGCACGGCGCGCGCGCGCATCGTGCGCGCGAAGCCCACGAGCTCGGCCGGGCGCTCGCCCTTCTGGCGGAGGCCGACGAGCAGCCCGCGCGATCTGCGCGGCGGCCGCTTCGCCGTCCATGATGCGCGCCATCGCGCTGGCGGCTTCCGCCGTCGTCAGATCCTCGCGCCGGTGCAGTTTTTCGAGGAGCGCCGGGAACATCACATCTCCAGAAAGTTGCGCAGCATGCGCCGTCCCTCGGCGGTGAGCACCGACTCGGGATGGAACTGCACGCCGTGCATGGGCCACTCGCGGTGGCGCAGCGCCATCACCGTGTGATCGTCCGACGGTGCGGGCCGTGATCAGCAGGCTCGACGGCCACCCTTCTTCGGCCACCACGAGCGAATGGTAACGGGCGGCCGTGAAGGTGCCACGGAGGCCGGCGAACAGGCCGCGGCCATCGTGCTCGATCGACGAGCTCTTCCCGTGCATGAGCTGCCGGGCACGGACCACCTGCCCGCCGAAGGCCGCGCCCATCGCCTGATGTCCGAGGCACACGCCGAGAATCGGCACCCGGGACGCGAAGCGCTCGATCGCCGCCATCGAGATGCCCGCATCCTCCGGACGGCCCGGACCGGGCGAAATGACGATGTGCGACGGCGCGAGCGCTTCGATCTCGTCGAGCGTCACCACGTCGTTGCGCCGGACCAACACCTCGGCGCCCATCTCGCCCAGGTACTGTGCGAGGTTGAAGGTGAACGAGTCGTAGTTGTCGATCAGCAGGAGCACGGGTTGTTCTTCGGTCTTCGGTCTTCGGTCTTCGGTCTTTTTAGTCTTCGGTCGTGCTACGGGCTACAGGCTGCGGGCTACGGGCTCTGCGGGGCTGAAGCCCGCCTCCTGCGTTCCACGACGCCTCTCCTACCGCAGGAGGGCGCGGCTTCAGCCGCGCCGGCGTCTACTTCAGATCTCTTTGTGCCAGTTCCAGCGCATTGAGCAGTGCGCGCGCTTTGCTCCGCGTCTCTTCGTATTCCGCAGCCGGATTCGAGTCGGCGACGATTCCGGCTCCGGCCTGAACCTGGGCGACCCCGTTGCGCATGGCAATCGTGCGGATCGCGATGCAGAAATCGAGGTTGCCGGCAAAGTCGAGATATCCGACAGCCCCGGCATAGAGGCCCCGCCACAACGGCTCGTGCTCGGCAATGATCTCCATCGCGCGAATCTTGGGCGCGCCCGAGACCGTGCCGGCCGGGAAGCACGCGACGAGCGCGTCGAGCCGATCGCGGTCCTCGGCCAGCCGTCCTTCGACCCTGGACACGAGGTGCATGACGTGCGAGTAGCGCTCGATCGTCATGTATTGCGGAACGCGCACCGAGCCGTACTCCGAGACGCGGCCGAGGTCGTTGCGGCCGAGATCGACGAGCATCACGTGCTCGGCGCGCTCCTTCTCGTCGCGCTTCAGCTCCTCGGCCAGTCGCACGTCCTCGTCCGGCGTGCGGCCCCGTCCACGCGTGCCGGCGATGGGATGCGTTTCGATGTGCCGACCCTCGACCCGGACCAGCATCTCGGGCGACGACCCGATGATGGCCAGGTCGCCGACACGCAAGAAGTACATGTAAGGCGACGGGTTCACGTGCCGCAGCGCGCGGTACACCGTGAACGGCTCGGCGGTCACCTCCACGTCGAACCGCTGCGACAGCACGACCTGATAGATGTCGCCCGCCGCGATGTGCTCCTTGGCCACGCGGACGCTCGTCCTCGAAATCCTCGCGGCTCGTGTGCGCGGTGATCCGGGGCGGCGTGGCGGCGGTGGTCGCCGGCTGCGAGAGATTGCGCTCGAGCTCGCGCTCGAGGAACTGGATGCGCGCGGCGGCGAACTGATACAGCGTCTCGAGGTCCTCCTCGGGCGTGATGCGCGCGTTGGCGATGAGCAGGATGCGATGCTTGACGTGGTCGAAGGCCAGCACCGTGTCGAAGAGCATGAACGCGGCTTCGGCCTCGGGCTCGCCGAGGCGTTCGCGCTGGCGTGCCCAGACACCATCGAGCGCAGGCTCGAACCAGGGCGACGCGTCGTAGCCGAAGAAGCCGACGGCGCCGCCGGTCATGCGCGGCAGGTCGGGCACGAACGGCGAGCGGTACTCCGCCATCACCCGGCGAACGGCGTCGACGAACGGCTCGTCGAGCGTCCGCGTCTCGCCCGCCCGCTCGATGACCGCCGAGCCTCCGCGCGCCCGCAAGACGAGGAACGGGTCCTTGCCGAGAAACCTGTAGCGCGCCACGCGCTCGCCACCCTCGACGCTCTCGAGCAGGAACGCGTAGTCGGCGTGCTCGGCCACCTTGAGGAACGCCGACACCGGCGTGAGCAGGTCGGCCATGAGCTCCTTGTAGACCGGCACGAACGTCCCGCGCTGTGCGAGCTCCACGAACTCTTCGTATGAGGTCTGCTTCATGGTGGCCGATTCGGTCTTCGGTCTTCGGTCAAGAGCTGGGCTACGAGCTACGTTGCGGGCTACGGGCTACGGCCTGTGACCGGCTGCGGGCGTCTCAGCTGGTCACTGGTACCTCGCCATTGGTCGCTCAGAGAGGTCACCGATTCGTCATTCGTCATTCGTCATTCGTCATTCGTCATTTGCCATTTCGTCCAGCCGCCGCTCGGCCGCTGCACGCATGACGTCTGCGGACGGCGTCACGCCAGTCCACCACGCGAACTGCCGAACGGCCTGCTGCACCAGCATCTCGAGCCCGTCGATCGTCCGGCAGCCGGCCGCGGCCGCCTCGCGCAGCAGGCGTGTCGGCCGCGGGTTGTAGACCAGGTCGTAGACGAGTTGCCCGTCCAGAACGCAACCCGCGAGCGGCGTCGCCTCGACGTCCGGTCGCGTCCCCACCGGCGTCGTGTTCACGAGCAGATCCCACGACCCCGCGGGAACCGGCCATCCACCATCGGCGAGCCCGAGCTCGCGCGCGAAGCCCGCCGCCGCATCGGGACGACGGGCGTGAACCGTAATCCGGCGCCTGCTTGCGGCGCAGCCCTTCCGTCACGCTGCGCGCCGCGCCACCGGCGCCGACGACCGCCGCGCGCCGCCCCGCGAGCTCGATGCCATCGAGCGGTGCGAGAAACCCGTCGACGTCGGTGTTGAGACCTTCCCACTCCCCGCCCGGCAGGCGCCGAAGCGTGTTCAGCGCCGACTCGCCGCGCGCCTCCGCATTGGTCAGGATCGCAGCGGCCTCTTTGAACGGCGCCGTGACGCTGACGCCGACAATCGGCAGCGCATCTGCGAGCGCCACGAAGTCGTCGAGCGACTCCGCCTGACAGGGGATGTACACGCCCGGCATGCCGAGCGAGGCGAACGCGGCATTGTGCATCGCTGGAGACACCGAGTGGCTGATGGGCCGGCCGACCACCGCATAGACCGGCGTCGAAGGATCGACGGCGGGCACGCGGAACTCGTCGATCAGCCGGTTCGTCGGCACCTGGCCCGGGGCGACACCATTCCCGGCGTAGGTCCAGCACGAGCCGAAGTGCGCGGGCGCGACGCGCGTGGGCAGCCCGACCGGGCCCATGGCAATGAGGACCGTCGGCGAGGTGGCGCCGCGGCCGATGCCCGCGAGCGCGACGAGGTCGCGCAGACCCGTCGGAGTGACCGCGATCTTCACCACGCCCGGTGCCAGGCGTCCCATCTCAGCCGCCAACCGGGCGACGTCCGCCGGCATGCCGGTGAAGTCGTGAACCGAGAGCACGACGCGATGCCGGGTCGTCTCGCCGAGGAGCTCGCGCATGACGCGGGCGTTCCACTCGACGTCTACATACTCGGCGCCGAGCTCGAGCGCCTGCTTCAGAATCCCGAGCCGATCGGACTCGGAGCCTTCGAACCGCCCGCCCTCCCAGACCGGACGGCACGTGGCGATGACGGGAGCTCGACGGCCGGCGAGCGCGCCCGCGACGTCGGGGTGCCGAAGCCCATCGAGCCGCAACTCGACCAGATCGGCGCGACCCGCCGCATCCCGGCCGGCGCGGAGCGCCGCCAGGTCCTCGGTCATCACGGCCTCGACGATCAGAGCTCTCGGCATAAAAAAAGCCCCTTCAACCGGTCGGGTTGAAGGGGCTTGGCGTCTTTGCGGTTGCTATGTCGGCCGGCTAGACCGCCCCCTCGACCCGATAGCCGTAGTACCACCAGAACGTCACCGTAAACACGGCGGCGGCGGCGCGGGCGACCAGGGGCGGGACGCAGTCCCATGGGCCGAGACTCTAACAGACCGGCTGATGGGGGTCAAACGTCACAAGCGCAGGGACGTGCAGTGGGCTTTGGACCCATGGCCGCAGCCCGGCTCTGGTTCACATCCACGTGGCGCTATACTTGAGTGATTCTTCGATGCCTCGGTCCCTCACGCTGATGTTCGTCGCCGGCTTGCTGCTGGGAGCGTCCACGCTTGCGCGGCCTGGGCGCAACCACCCCGCTGATGCCGGTCGACGAGGTCAAGGCCGGGCATGCGCGGCAAGGGCGTCGACGGTCTTCGACGGCGCCACCCGCAGCGAGTTCGACGTCGAGATCCTCGGCGTCCTCGAGAACGTCGTCGGGCCGCGCCGCAGCCTCATCCTCGCCCGGCTCTCGGGCAACCGCCTCGCCGAGACCGGCGTGATGCAGGGGATGAGCGGCAGCCCCGTCTACGTCGACGGGCGCCTGATCGGCGCCGTCTCCTACTCGCTCGGCGCGTTCTCGAAGGAGCCGATTGCCGGCATCACGCCCATTGCCGAGATGATCGACGCGACCGACCCATCGGCGGCGGCCCGCCCCCGGCCGCGCGGCCGACGCCGGTCGCGATGCGGTGGCCGCCGTCGCAGCGACGATTTCGTCGCGGCGCTGCGCGAGACGTTCAGCGCGCCTCCGCCCCGCCGGCATCGATCGGGCGCGCAGCTCGCCGGCGTTCGACGCTGCAGGCGTTCGCCGGGCGTCCCGGCCGGCGCCATGCTCGCAGCCGATCGCCACGCCGTTCACGATGTCGGGCTTCTCGGGCGAAACGCAGGCGTCCTCGGCTCGTGCTCGCCGGCCTCGGGTTTCGCGCGGCCAGCGCGGCTCGCCGGCGACGGGCGACGCCGACGGCGGCCGTCAGCCGGCGCCGCTCGCGCCGGGCGATGCCGTCGGCGTCAGCCTCATCAGCGGCGATCTCGCGTTCGGCGCCACCGGCACGGTCACGCACGTCGACGGCTCGCGCGTCTACGCCTTCGGTCATCCCGTTCTTCAATCTCGGGCCGACCGAGTTCCCGATGACGAAGGCGTAGGTGCAGACGCTGCTGCCGAGCCTCTTCGTCTCGGCCAAGCTCGCCGCGATTGGCGACGTCATCGGCACCATCCAGCAGGATCGCGCGACCGGCATCGCGGGCACGCTCGGCGCAGGCCCCGATCTGGTGCCGGTGACGCTGACGCTCGAGCGCCGAGCGCGGCGCCTCACGCACCGTTCAAGTTCGCGATCGTCAAGGACCAGCTCTTCACGCCGCTCCTGACCTTCGCGTCGATCGTCAACACGCTGCAGTCGTACGAGCGCGAGTTCGGCGCCGCGACCTTCACCGTCCGCGGAAAGACGATGGTGCGCGATCACGGCACGGTCGCGCTCGAGGACATCTTCACCGGCGAAACGCCGGCGATCGGCGCCGCCGCCTACGTCGCGGGCCCGCTGAACCTGCTGCTGCGCAACGACCGGCAGCCGGTGCAGATCGAAGGCGTCGAGCTGACCATCGACTCATTCGAGGAGCCGCGCACCGCGACGATCGAGCGCGTGTGGCTGGACGACGCGCGAGCCGAGCGCCGGCGACGACGGTCGCACGTGCACATCCTGACGCGCAGCTATCGCGGCGTCGAGCGCACGCATACGCCTGCCGCTGCGCGATTCCGGCGCACGCGCGCGGCACGCTGTCGATTGTCGTCTCCGACGGCACGCGGCTGGCGCAGATCGAGCAGCGCGACTACCGCCAGCCGCGCGACGCCGAGAGCGTCGACGCAGATGATTCGCGTGTTCAACCGCGCGCGCCGCAACAACCGCATCTATGTGAAGCTCGTCGCCTCGGCGCCGGGCGCCGTCGTCAACGGCGAGCAGCTGTCGGCGCTGCCGCCGTCGGTGCTCGCCGTGCATCGAAGGCGACCAGCCGGGCGGCAACGTGCTGCCGCTCGTCAAGCACGGTGCTCGGCGAGTGGGAGCTCTCCGCCGATCAGGCCGTCGACCGGCCAGCGCACGCTGGCCGTCGCCGCTCGCGAACGCCGTAGCGCCGCGGTCGTGCCCGGCGATCCCTCTCCGCATCGACTGCGTCGTCGGCCGGCGCCAGCGCCCGTCCCGCATCATGCGCATCCCGTCACTGCTTGTCTCCGTGCCGC
Organism: Vicinamibacterales bacterium; assembly: GCA_963840865.1. Classification (GTDB taxonomy): domain Bacteria; phylum Acidobacteriota; class Vicinamibacteria; order Vicinamibacterales; family Vicinamibacteraceae; genus CAWJAP01. The sequence continues at coordinate 287,752 of CAWJAP010000003.1, read as the reverse complement.
GCCGCGTGTCCTCGCCGCGCCTCGCTCCTCTGCGCTGTCGCGCTCGGTCCCTCGGCGCCTCGACGCGGCATCCACGAGCTTCTGGCTGGTCTCGACGCAGGCCGAGTTCCTGAAGGGCGAAGTCGAGCGCTGTCGATCGACAGCGACGGCCGCGTCACGCTCGGGCCCGGCGCTCGAAACGGTGCACGACGTCGGATCGCCGGCGGTCTGGCGGCTGCTCGCCGACGGCGACGACACGCTCTGGGCCGGCACCGGCAACGACGGCAAGGTGTGGAAGGTCGACGCAGGACGGCAAGGCGCCGTCGCCTTCGACGCGGCCGAGCTCGAGGTTCACGCGCTCGCGCCGGCGCCCTCGGGCGGCGTCTACGCGGCGCTCCTCGCCCGACGGCAAGGTCTACCGCGTCGCCGCGCGACGGCATCGTCGACGCCGTTCTTCGATCCCGAGGACAAGTACATCTGGAGCCTCGCGCGCGGCGCCCGACGGCACGCTCTACGTCGGCACGGGCGAGAAGGGCCGCATCTACAAGGTCGATCGCCGACGGACGCAGGGCAGCGTCTTCTACGACACCGAGACGACGCACGTCATGCGCTCGTCGCCTGAGGCCAGGGCGGTCGCTGCTCGTCGGCACCTCGTCGCCGGGACGCGTGCTGCGCATCGATCGCATCGGGCACGCGCGTTCGTGCTGCTCGAATCGGCCTACAAGGAGATTCGCGGTCTGCGCGTCGCGCCCGACGGGCAGATCTATGCCACCGCGGTCGGCGCGACGCGAGCGGCTCGACCGACGCCCCGGTCGAAGAGCCCCGACGTCACGACCACGACCGCGGCGCCGATCCCGACGGTGTCGACCGAGATCACGCGTCTCGGCCATCGGCGACACGACCGATCGTGACGCCGTCGACGAGCGGCGCCGTCGCGCGAATCGCGCAGCACGTCGGCACCGCAGAAGGGCGCCGTCTATCGCATCGCGCCCGACGGCGAGTGGTCGATCGTCTGGGAATCGCCCGACGATGTGCCCTACGACGTGCTCGTCGAGCCGTCGGGCTCGCTGCTCGTCGCGACCGGCGGCAAGGGCAAGATCTATCGGCTCTCCGGCAATCCGACGCTGACGACGCTCGTCACGCGCGCGGACGCGCAGCAGGTGACGACCTTCGCGCAGGACCAGCAGGGCCGTCTGCTGCTCGCCACGTCCAATCCGGGACGCATTCTCCGCGTGACGGCGACGACAGGCGGCGAAGGGCACGTACCTCTCCGACGTGAAGGACACGGCGACCGTCGCGACGTGGGGCGCGATTCGCTGGCGCGCGGTGACGCCCAGCGGCACGGCGGTCGAGCTCTTCACGCGCAGCGGGAACACGCGGGCGCCGGACAAGACGTGGAGCGACTGGTCGAAGGCCTACACCAACGCGCGGCGGCGTCGTCGATCGAGAGCCCGAAGGCGCGCTATCTGCAGTGGCAGGCGGTGCTGACAGGGCAGCGGCACGGCCGCGCCGCTCCTGACTTCGGTGACCGCGGCGTTCCTGCCGCGCAACACGCGGCCGTCGTCGAGTCCATCACGGTGCACCCGCCGGGCGTCGTCTTTCAGCGGCCGTTCCCGACCGGCGATCCCGAGCTCGCCGGCTTCGACGCCAACACTCGCCGACGGCCGTCCGCCGGTCTCCGGGCTGGTTCGTCCTTGTCGCCGGGCCCGCCACTCGGACGCCGCGCATTTCAGAAGAGCCTGCAGACGTTCGTCTGGCAGGCGCGCGACGCCGACGGCGATCGGCTGCAGTTCGACGTGTTCTATCGGCTCGAGGGCGAGACGACCTGGAAGGTGCTGAAGCGCGGCCTGTCGATGAGATCTACACCTGGGACACGACGTCGGTGCCCGACGGCACCTACATCATGAAGATCGTGGCGTCCGACGCGCCCGCCAACGCGCCCGCCGGTGGCGCTGCACGGGCGAGCGCGAGAGCAGCGACGTTCGACATCGACAACACGCCGCCGACGATCGACGTCCCGCGCGACGCGCGGGCCACGCCAACGTCGTCGTTCACCGTGCGCGACAGGCATCGCCGATCCAGCGCGTGGAGTACTCGCAGAACGCCGGCCGCTGGAAGCTGGCCTATCCGGTGGATGGCCTGCTCGACTCGCGTGAGGAACGCTTCGAGCTGACTCGCTCGCGAGGCCGGGATCGGCGGGCGCCGTGGTGCTGCGGGTCACCGACGCGCTCGGCAACGTGGCGACCGCGGTCGTGGGGCGTTGATTAGAGGTCCAGGGTCCAAGGTCGCCAAGTAGCTCGGCCGGCCTCGACGCCGGCCGCTGGACCTCGGACTTCGGACCCCGGACGACGGGAATCAGACCCCGGTCTTGCCGAGGACCGTCGTCTGTTCGAAAAGCCAGATCAGGTTGACGGCCACCGGCGCGCCGCGACGGTGCGCGGGACGGAACCGCGCGGACGACACCGCGTCCATCAGCCGCCGCGCATCCTGTCGCGATACTCCCCGGCCGGAAGCACCGCGGCGTAACGCACCCGGCCTTCCTGCGTCAGCACGCCGGTGATCGCGAGCGACACGGCTGGTCGCCGACGCATCGGGCAGTGGACCAGCATCGCCGGCATGACGTTCGCCTCGTCGACGCGCGGCAGCGCGGTGCCTTCGTCGATCCGCACCGGGTTGCGATCCGTGCCCGGCTCGGCGAGCGCGGACAGCACCCCGGAGAGCGAATCGGCGCGCTGCGCGGGCGCGAAGTGCAGCACCGCGGCGAGCACCGCCACGCAGGCCGCCGTCGCCGACAACCGCCGCCAGCCCCGGCCCACACGAAGTGCAGGTCCTCGAACATCCGCGCGATCTGCGACGCGCAGCGTCTGTCGTGACGCTCGGCGCGCACGCGGCTGACGACCGTCTCGCCATCGTCCGGAGCTGCGCTCGAGCCGGCTTCGACGCGATCGGCTGCTTGGCGCCCGACACCGCCGACGACGGTCGGGATGCAGCGGCCGCTTGCAGCTCGCCGCAGCTCGCGAATCGTGGCGCTGCACGCCGCGCACACGCCAAGATGCGTTCGACCGCAATCTGTTCGTCGATCTCGAGCTCGCCGTCGTGCCAGGCCTCGAGCAGGTGGGCGAACGACGAGCACAGCATCGAGTGCGTCATCGCCTCCTCGGGGCTCCGCAACTCCGGCGCGCAGCGACATCGCGCGCGCGCGCCAGCCGCGACTTGACGGTGCCGACCGCCACCCCCTGCGAATCCGCGATCTCCTCGTAGCTCAATCCCGTCGATCTCGCGCAGCACGATGGCCGAGCGCTGATCGAACGGCAGGCCGAGCAGCGCCGATCTTCAGCCGCGACGCCAGCTCCTTGCGGCCGAGCGCCCGGTCGGGCGACGACCCGTTGACGGCCGAGGGCAGCTCGCCGTGCGTTGCACGTGCTCGTCGAGCGACACCTGCGCCGAACGGAACCGCCGCCGCCACCAGCGCTGCCGGTTCTTCGCCTGATTGACGACGATTCGATAGATCCAGGTCCGCAGGCTCGACTGGCCGCGGAAGCGCGGCAGCGTGCGGAAGACCTGCAGGAAGACCTCCTGCGAGAGATCGAGCGCCTCGTCGTGGTCGTTCAGCAGGTGGAGCGCCAGCTGATAGACCATGCGCTGATGCTCGGCGACGAGCGTTGCGCAGGCCGATTCGTCAGCCGCCACACACTGGCCGATGAGCGCCGCTTCGCGGTCGCTGGCGTCTGTCCAGGTGATGGCACGCACTGGCTTCACCCTCGCGCTCCGGCTCTAGGTCGGGACTGCGCCCGGCCCGTGGGGACCGCGAGCGCCCGACATTCGCAGGATACCGTTGTCACGTTAGACCCGCAATCTGCCAGAAGGTTCCGGACCGCGTGCCGCTGCGGGCCGCGGCCCGGTCCTTCACCGGGCCGACAGGCCGTCGCCCGGCCCTCCGAATCGAGTTCACATTCGACTTTCGGCTTTGGTTTGTGGGACGTGACCGACCCGCGGCAAGCTCGTCCTGGACCGCGGTCGCCGTCCGGCCGACGAACAGCGTCGCGCTGGCAGACCGCACGGCATCGCCGTCCTGAGCCGCCGCAATGGTGTGCTCAGCACGCCGGCCCGCCAGCCTCGTCTCCGGCGGACGCGAGGTCGCGCGGGTCGTCTATCCCCAACCGCCGAAGGAGCTTGCGCAGGCCCTGGCGGGTCAATCCGAGATCGCGGGCGGCTCGCCCCGGCCGATTGCCGGCGCGCGCCAGGGCCGCGCGGACGAACCGTTCTTCGAACGATCGGCGCGCCGCGTCGAGCGTCTGCGCCATCGCGAGCCCGCCGGCCACGGCAATGGCGCGCGGCAGACGCGCGGGGCCGACCACACCGCGAGGCGGAGCGTTGACGGCGAGCGCGCGAATGACGTTCTGAAGCTCCCTGACGTTGCCGGGCCAGTGATAGCGCGCGAGCGCGACGAGGGTTTCGGCGTGGAGCGTCGCACGGCTCCCGATGCGTGCCGCGGCCTCGGTCCACGACGCCCGGGCGATCATCGCGATGTCTTCGGGACGATCGCGCAGGGGCGGCACGGTGATGCGAATCACGTCGAGACGATAGAGGAGGTCGGCGCGAAAGCGGCCGGCTTCGGCTTCGACCGCCAGCGTCCGATTGGTCGCGGCCACGATGCGGGCATCGACGCGCCTGGGCAGGCTCTCCCCCACGCGCCGAATCTCGCCGTCCTGGATCGCCCGCAGCAGCTTGGCCTGCGCGCGCAGCGAGAGCTCGCCGACCTCGTCGAGGAACAACGTACCGCCGTCCGCATCCTCGAAGAGCCCGGCGCGCTCGCCGACCGCGCCGGTGAACGCGCCCCGCACGTGCCCGAAGAGCTCCGCCTCGAAGAGTTCGTCGGTGAGCGCCGCGCAGTTGACGGCGCAGAAGCGCCGTGCCGCGCGCGGGCCCGACAGGTGCAGCGCCCGCGCGACCAGCTCCTTCCCGCTGCCGCTCTCCCCTTCGATGAGCACGTGGAACGGAGCGCTCGACACACGACGGATTCGCTCGCGCAGCTCGACGATGGGGACGCTCACGCCGAGGAGGCCGAGGGTGTCTGGCGCACGGCGCGAGCGCTTCACCGCCACGTCGTTGAGCCCCTGTACGTGCGGCGCGAGCGCCGTCGCCGCCCCGAGCAGCAACGTGTGCGCCTCGCGCGCATCGATCGGCGCATCAATCGTCCATCGACAGGTGATGGCTCCGATGCGCTGGCCGCCGTAGACGACTGGCGCCGCCGCTTCGATGCCGTCGGCGACGGGCGTTGGCTGCAGCACCACGCCCGAGTCGAAGGTGCGGCGCGCGAGCTCCGGGCTGTCGAAGCGCGGCGCACCGGCCTGAGCCAGGCGGCCGCGCTCGACCGGCGCACCGTAAACGGACACGACTGACGCGCCGAGCCGGTCGCGCACGACCGCGCACACCTCGCCGAGCGCGGGCAGCGCATCGATCGAGTCGCGGCAGATCTCCAACACCGCTTGCAGGTCCTTCTCCATACTCGTGTCCTTCCGGCCCTCGGCCGGCGTGCCCCATCCGCCGTTCTCGAGCAGCTCGAGACCCCACCGCTCCGCGAACGCGTCGACTTCACGCGTGCGCGGCCGTCCGGCGCGCTCGAGCGCATATTGCACGCGCAGCCGGATCAGCCACGGAACATCGCGCCGCGCGAGCGGCGCCGCGAGGCGGTCGATGGCGTCGCGAGCCGCTGGCTCGGACGCGCGGGTGAGGCACGCGATGCGAATGGCGGCGACGAGAAGTCCGCGTCTTCGTTCGCGCGCATCTCGAGCCGCAAGGGCGAGCGCGCAATCGCAGCCTTCGACATCGCCGCACGCCAGCGCGAGCCGCGCCCGATCGCACGCGACCGCTGCCCGCTGTTCGGGCTCGACGGCATGCGCCGCCGCACGGGCCAGCGCGCGCCACGCGTCGAGAACGGCAGCACACCGCCACGCGGTCCGCGCCTGATAGCGCGCCAGCCGCACGACCGAGGGCCCCGAGAGCGAGCACTGCTCCATCTCGGACAGCAGCCGCGCGGCGTCGCCGATGCGGCCCTGCCAGAGGTGACACCGTCCGAGCGCCAGGCGGGACGAGGCCCGCTCGATGGTCCAGCGCTCCCGGCCGACGCGTTCCTTCCCGCAATCGATGACGTCGTGCGGGCATACCGAATCGGCGAGCGATGAAGCACGCCTCGACGCGAACGCTCCGACATCGAGCCGGGCATCGTCCAGTGCAGCAAGCCCCAATCCTCGCCAGACCGAGGCAAAGCTGCTGTAGCTCGGTTTTCGAGTGCTGTCTCGGTGACCGGGCTGAAGCCCTGTGTCACAACTGCTCAGGGACGCGGTGAAGAGACGCCACGCTTCGTGGGCTCGCCCCGAGCGCAACGCCTGCCACGGCGTGTCGATCGCGGTTCCATACTCCGAACCGGAATCAGCTCGAGACTCGCGATCGGCCGCCGCCGAGACCAGAGTTCCCGCAGCCGCTCCCCAATCGCGGCCTGACGAGCGCCGCAGCGGAACGTCGGCGCTCCGTCCACGTGTGTCGTGCGGCACGGCACTGTCGAGCCAACCGGCCGTCAAGCGACCAGGCGATCCATCGGATTGCGCCGCGAGCCGCAAGCGGTCACTCGGAGAGCGATGAGGAGACACACAGATGGCGGCGGCCAGCTTCGCAACCGGCCAGGGCGCCAACGCAATCGCCCGGGTGTCACGCCACGTGTCGAGCGTCACCCGAACCGTCACGGCTACATCCACGTGGTGCCGCCAGAGGGCCGCCAGCGCCCTCGCAATCGTCGCAGCCGAGACGTCGGTGTCGCCCAGAAGCGCCACACGACGATCGCGGAGCCCCTCGAGGACGGCCCGGCCACGGAGGGCCGCGCACGGAGAAAGCGGACAGAAGCCGCGCAGGCGCGACTCGCGGGCAACCAGGCGCAGCAGCGTGGTCGCGCCGGCACGCGGCGCCGCGCGGACGAGCACCGTACGCTCGCTGCTTCCTGGGTCGTCGAGGACTGCGAGGATCGCGCCCAGCGGGTCGAGCGCTTCGAGGCGCAGTCCAATCGTCCGAACGGCGCGGGCGTGGACGGTCCCCGAGTCGCGAGGACTCGACCTGGGGAGCAGCCTTCAGATCGCAGCCCGCGTCTGTCGGCAGGAGCAGCGAGGGCCGCCCAGCGCAGGCCGCCCACGTGAAGTGATCGAGCGGGCCGGCGTTCAATCCGTGCGTACGGAGAAAGCGCGCCACGGCATCGACGATGGCGTGCGCACCGCGCGGGGCTTCGCGCAGCACGTCGTGGTGCTCGTACACCTCGATGCCGCGTCCCTCGTCCAGGGCAACGTAATCGACGAGCGACACGACGTGCGAGTGCCAGAGACCCGCCAGGCGAGCGCAGCGCGCGAGCCAGCCGGCGGTCTCTCCGGCGGCGAGCGCGCGCGTGATGGCGGCGGCCGGCGCATTCGTGGCGAGATCGAGCCACGTGCCCTCACGCAAGCGGACGAATCGATCGGCGAGCCACATCGGCGAAGCGCTCTCACGCGAGTCAGCCTCTCGTGCAAGAACTCGACCGACTCGTGGCGACGGAGACGCGCGAGGGTGAAAACGGCCTGTTCCAGCGATCGTTTGCCGCACGCGCGAAGGCGCCGGCGCGTGGTGCGGCACGCGCCAGGTGCGAAGAAAGTGCATCATGTACAATGCCGTCGGGAATGCTGCGATTTCTCACTGCCGGCGAGTCGCACGGCCAGGCGCTCGTGGTCGTACTCGACGGCCTGCCGGCGGGGCTGCGCGTCGATTTCGACGCGATCACGCGCGACCTTCGCCGGCGGCAGGGCGGCTACGGACGCGGCCGGCGCATGGTCGATCGAGTCGGACACCGCGGAAGATCCTGTCCGGCGTACGCAAGGGCGAGACGCTCGGCGGCCCGGTCGCGATGCTCATCCGCAACCGTGACTGGCCCAACTGGCAGAACACGATGCACGTCGGCGCCGAGCCGCCACCGGACGCGACCGGCGCGCGGCGCGCGCCGTTCACGCGGCCGCGGCCCGGCCACGCCGATCTCGTCGGGCGCGCTCAAGTACGACCGCGAAGACATGCGCGACATCCTCGAGCGCGCGAGCGCGCGCGAAACGACCGCGCGCGTGGCCGCCGGCGCCCTCGCGCGTCAACTGCTCGCACACGTTCGACATCCAGGTGCGTCAGCCACGTCTCGGCGCTCGGCGCGCTCCGCCTGCCCGATCCGCTCGCCGTCACCTTCGACGAAGTCGCGGCCCTGCCGGCCGACTCGCCCCTGCGCTGCGTCGACCCGGCGGTCGAGGCGCGCATGGTGGCTGAAATCGACCGCGCGCGCGAGGCCGGCGACACGCTACGGCGGCGCGTTCGAGGTCATCGCGCGCGGCGTGCCCATCGGCCTCGGCAGCCACGTCCAGTGGGATCGCAAGCTCGATGGCCGCCTCGCGCAGGCGATGATGTCGATCCCGGCGATCAAGGCGGTGGGAATCGGCATGGGACCGGCGCGTGGCCGACCTGCCGGGCTCGCAAGTGCACGACGAAATCGTGCTGCCGCAACCGGGCGCACCGCGCACGCGACCTCGGCGTCGTCCGACCGACCAACCACGCCGGCGGCCTCGAGGGCGGCATCACCAACGGCGAGGACCTGCGCGTGAGCGGCTACATGAAGCCGATCTCGACGCTGATGAAACCGCTGCGCTCGGTCGACCTCGCCACGATGGCAGGAATCGCCGGCGGCCATCGAGCGCAGCGACGTCTGCGCCATTACCGGCCGCCGGCGTCATCGGCGAAGCGATGGTGTCGCTCGTGCTCGCCGACGCGTTCCTCGAGAAGTTCGGCGGCGATTCGGTGGCCGAGATCGATCGCAACTACGCCGCCACCCGCGCGCACGTCCGGGCGCGCTTCCGCCCACCGGCGTGACGTCGTGATCGCGAGGCCGCACGCCGTCGCCGGCGCGAGGCGCTGATCGCGCGCATGATCCGCCCGATCCTGCGCTACGGCGCGCCGGAGCTGCAGCAGCGGGCCGCGGCCGTCCACGGCGCCGATCCCGATCTCGCCGCGCTCGTCGCCGATCTCGTCGAGACGATGCAGGCGGCTGCCGGGGTCGGCCTGGCGGCGCCGCAGGTCGGCGTCAGCAAGCGTGTCTTCGTGATCGACCTGTCGGCGGACGCAGCGCGCCGAGCGAGCTCGTCGTGCTCGTCAACCCCGAGTTCGTCGCGCGGGACGGCCTGCAGCTCGAGGAGGAAGGCTGCCTGAGCGTTCCGGGCTTCCACGCGACCGTGCCGCGTCCCGCGTCGGTGACCATCCGCGGGTCTCGATCGCGACGGCCGCCCGCAGACCTCGAGGCCACCGGCCTGCTCGCCCGCGCGCTGCAGCACGAAATGGATCACCTCGACGGCGTGCTCTTCATCGACCGGCTGAGACCCGTCAACCGGCGGCTGATTGTCCGCCGCATCGAAGCCAGGCGGCGACGAGGAGATTGGTAGCACTCGCACCTGTCGCACCGGTCGTATCTGTCGCGTCGCACCGTTCGCACTTTCGTCTTTTGGTCGCAGCCGTGAGGATCGTCTTCTTCGGCACCCCAGATTTCGCGGTGCCCTCGCTCGAGGCGCTGATCGCCAGCCCGCACGAGGTGGTGGCGGTCGTCACGCAGCCCGACCGTCCCCGTGGACGCGGCCAGCACGTCTCCGCTTCGCCCGTCAAGTCGCGCGCCGAAGCCGCCGGTCTGCGAGTCTGGCAGCCCGACCGTCTGAAAGATCGTCGTTTCTCGATCGCCCTGCGCGCGCGAGCGCCCGACCTCGGCGTGGTCGCCGCCTACGGCCGGATCCTGCCGCAGGTGCTGCTCGATCTGCCGCGGCTCGGCATGATCAACGTCCACGCGTCGCTGCTGCCGCGTCACCGCGGGGCGTCGCCGATCGCAGCGCGCCATTCTCGATGGCGACGCGCGAACCGGCGTCACGATCATGCGGGTCGTGAAGGCGCTCGACGCCGGCCCGATGCTGGCGGCTCGCGAGACCGCGATCGAGCCCGACGAGACCGCGCGAGGCGCTCGAGGCGCGGCTCGCGACGCTCGGCGCCGTCCTGCTGGCCGAGACGCTCGATGCCGCTCGCGCGCGGCACGCCAAGCGAAACCCCGCAAGACGAGGCGCTCGCGACCTATGCGCCACGCATCGTGAAGCCCGATGGGCTCATCGAGTGGGACCAGCGTGCCGCTGGCCGTCCACGACCACGTGCGCGGCGCTGCGTGCCGTGGCCGCACGCGTACACCTTCCTCGACGGTCACGCGGCTCGTGCTTCACGAGACGCGCCCCTACGACTCGATTGACGCCGCGCGTCGCGCCACCGGCGGTGAAGCGGACCGCGCTCGTGCAGCCGGGTGTCGTACTCGCCTCGGCCCGGGGCGTCCTGCTCGTCGGAGCGGCCGAGGGCACGGTGCTCGAGATTCGCCGGCTGCAGCAGGAGGGCCGGCGCGTGCTCACCGCTCGCGAGTTTCTGGCCGGCCACCCGCTCGCACCCGGGACGGGCTTCTCGCCGGGGCCTTCGTAATGTCGGCGGCACGCACGGCGGCGCTGCGCGTTCTGCGCCGCGTCGCTGCGGGCGCGACGCTCGGCGATGCGCTCGTGCGCGAGCGCGACCGCTTGCCCGACTCGCGCGATCGGGCGCTCGCCACGGAGATCGCGACCGGAACGCTGCGGTGGCGTGGCGCGCTCGATGTCGCCATCGCCGCCGCGAGCGGGCGACCGCTCGCCAGGATCGACCCGACGGTCCTCGATCTCCTGCGTCTGAGCGCCTACCAGCTCCTGCACCTCGAGCGCACGCCGGCGCGGGCCGTCGTCCACGATGCCGTCGACATCACCCGGCGTGAGGGCCACGCGTCCGCCGCCGGGTTCGTCAACGCCGTGCTGCGCCGCGTGTCCGCGAAGGGGGCACCTGCGTTCCCCAAGCAGCGATCCAAGGCGCGATCCGCAGGCGCTCGCGATGCAGGCCTGCCGCGGCCGGTCTCGCATCCAACGCTGGCTGGTCGAGCGATGGCTCGAGCGATTGGGCCCCGAGGCGACGCAGCGATGGACGGCGTTCAACAACGAGCCGGCCCCGCTGACCCTGCGCGTCAACCGGCTGAAGCACGACTCGTGACGATCTTCGCGCCCGGCTCGAGACCGGAGGCGTCGTCGACGAGCCGACAGCATGGGCGTCGTACGGGCTGAAGGTCACTGGCGGGCAATCCGATCGGCGGCGCGGCGTCGGCCGAAGGACTGTTCGTCGTGCAGGACGAGGCCTCGCAGCTGGTTGGCGAGCTCGCCGCCGCGTGGCGGGGCCGGTCGGCCCTCGATGCGTGCGCCGCGCCAGGAGGCAAGACGCTCGCGCTCGTCGGAGGACGCCACGTCCGGACTCGTGGTCGCGGCAGATCGCCGCCCGCGGCGGATGCGCCTGCTTCGCGACACCCTGCGCCGGCTCGTGCCGCAACCCGTCCCGCTCGTGCAGCTCGATCTGTCCGGGCCCGTCCCGTTTCGCCATGCGTTCGACCTGGTGCTGGTCGACGCGCCGTGTTCGGGGCTGGGTACGCTGCGTCGCGAGCCCGATCTGAAGTGGCGGCGTCAACCCGAAGACCTGGCCTCGTTCAGCGAGATTCAGCGTCGTCTGCTCGATCACGCCTCGGCAGCGGTCGCACCGCGCGGACGGCTGATCTACGCTACCTGCTCGAGCGAACCGGAGGAGAACGACGCCGTGGTCGCCGCCTTTCTGGGTTCCCACCCTGGTTTCCGACTGACGCCGTCCGACGGCCGCTACCCTCCCGGGCTGGCCATTCTCCTGGACGCCGAAGGTGTCCTGCGGACATCTCCCGTACGCCACGGACTCGAGGCCTTCTTCGCAGCCGTTCTATCGCGAGCGTGACGGCGCGGCATGACGCTCGACGTCCGCCCAGTCCCGAGCCGCCCAGCGCGCCCAGCGCCCAGCCCCCAGCCGTCCAGTCCCCGGCCGCCCAGCCGCCCAGCCTGCCGCCCGGTCCCCTAGCCGCCCAGTCCCCTAGTCGCCCAGTCCCAGCAAGCCCAGTCCCCCAGCCCCGAGCGTGTAGTACAGTTCTTGGTTTGATATGGGGCTTTCGACGCGCGTGTGGGGATTGGGCAAGCTGTTGGTCGTGGCTGCCGGGCTCGTGGCCACGTTCCTCTTGTTCTTCGCCGCTTCGGCACGTATCGCCCTCCGATCGCGAGACGTCGTGGTTCCCTCGCTGTCGCGTCGAACCGTGAACCAGGCATCCGATGCGCTCGGAGAGCTCGGACTCTTGCTCCGCGTCGAGGAAGGCCGCCGCGTCGATCCGCGTGTACCCGAGGGACGCGTCGTGCTGCAGGAGCCGTCCGCGGGGTCGACGACCCGGCGGCCGCGCAGTGTGAAGGTCTGGCTGAGCGCGGGCGCGCGGGCGCCCGTCGTGCCCCTGCTCGTCGGTGCCACCGAGCGCGCCGCACAGCTTCGACTGCAGGGCGACGGCCTCAATCTCCTGCGCAGCGTGGACGTGCGCACGAGCGACTATCCGGTCGACGTCGTGGTCGGACAGTGGCCGGCCGCCGCCACCAAGAGCGCCGATGTCGTGCTGCTCGTCAACCGCGGCGAGCGGGGCAAGACCTACGTGATGCCCGACGTCATCGGCCTCGAGGGCAACGGCGCGGCCGACGTGTTACGGTCCTTCGGATTTCGTGTCGCCGTCGTCGGCTCGTATCCGTACCCGGGCATCCGACCCGGCATCGTGCTCCGACAGAATCCGCGCGCCGGCTTCCAGGTGGCGCCGGGAGAGGCGATCTCGCTCGAGGTGAGCCGGTGAGCGTCATCATCGCGCCGTCCATCATCGCGGCTGATTATCTGAGGCTCGGCGAGCAGGTCGCCGCGGTCGAGGCCGGCGGCGCCGACTTCCTTCACGTGGACGTGATGGACGGGCATGTTCGTGCCGAATATCACCTTCGGCGTGGGAATGGTCCAGGCGCTCAACGGCGCGACCCGGCTGCCGCTCGACGTGCACCTGATGATTCGGGACCCCGACCGTTATCTGGAGGCGTTCGCCCGGGCCGGCGCCCGCATCCTCACCGTGCACGTCGAGGCCGTCATCGCATCTGCACCGGACGCTCGCGGCCATCCGTGCGCTCGGCGTCGAGGCGGGTGTGGCGTTGAACCCGGCAACCCCCGTGAGCCTTCTCGAAGAAATCGTCGCCGATGCCGACGTCGTGCTCGTGATGTCGGTCAATCCCGGCTTCAGTGGCCAGACTTTCATCCCGCGAAGCGAGTCAAAGACGGCAGGGGTGCGTGCGCTCATCGAGCGGACGGGTTCGCGGGCGAGAATCGAGCTCGACGGCGGCGTCGACGCGACCAACATCGGCCGGCTGATGCGCGCTGGAGCGTCGGCATTCGTCGCCGGGTCGGCGGTCTTCGGAGCGCCCGATCCGGCCGCCGCTGTGCGGGCGCTGCGGGCGGCCGCCGGTAAGGCGACCAGCGCGACCTCGCGATGACCCAAGCCGTTCCCACCGCGTCCAGAACGACATCTCGCTCGCAGGTGCGCGTGCGGTATGCCGAGACCGACCAGATGGGCGTGGTCTATTACGCCAACTACTTCGTCTGGTTCGAGATTGGCCGGACCGACCTGCTCCGCGCGATTGGCGGCACGTATCGCGAGCTGGAGGCCTCGGGCATCTTTCTGCCGGTCATCGAAGCGTCGTGCGAGTACATGGAGGCGTGCCACTACGATGATGAGCTCGACGATCGAGACGAGGGGCCGCGTGCTGTCGCCGGTGCGCGTAGAGTTCACGTATGCAGTGCTGCGCGCGCGAGACGGCATCCGGGCCGCTACCGGGCGCACGGTGCACGCCGCACTGAATCGCGCGGGAAGGCCGACGCGACTGCCGGCCGAGGTCCGGGCGGCACTCGAGGCGTCGGCGCCTTTGGACGCCGCACGCGCGCGCCAGCCGCGGGCCAAACCCGCGGGCCTGCGAGCCGGGGAGGAACGGGTATGAACGCCGTGGTCACGGGAGCGGCAGGCTTCATCGCTTCGCATCTGTCGGAGCTGATTCTCGCGCGTGGCGGGCGGGTGACGGGGATCGACTGTTTCACGGACTACTATCCGCGCGCTTTCAAAGAAGCCAATCTCGCCGCGCTCGCCAGCCGCCCCGGGTTCAGGTTCGTCGAGGCGTCGTTGCAGGAGGCGGATCTCCCGTCGCTGCTCGACGGCGCCACGCACGTCTTCCATCTTGCGGCCCAGGCCGGCGTGCGCAAGAGCTGGGGCCGCGATTTCCGCCACTATACCGAGCAGAACATCGATGCCACGCAGCGGCTGCTCGAAGCGCTGGTGGGCCGGCCGATCGAGCGCCTCGTCTACGCCTCGACCTCGTCGGTGTATGGGGATCTCGCCCCGATTCCGATGCGTGAAGACATCCGGCTGCAGCCCGTCTCGCCGTACGGCGTGACGAAGCTGGCGGGCGAGCAGCTCTGTTATTTGTATTTCTTCAACTACAAGGTGCCGGCGGTCGCCTGCGCTACTTCACGGTGTACGGCCCGCGCCAGCGTCCCGACATGGGCTTCCACCGGTTCCTGCGCGCGGCGCACCGCGGCGAGCCCATCACGATCTACGGCGATGGCGAGCAGACGCGTGATTTCACCTATGTCGGCGATACCGTCGAAGGGACCTACCTTGCGGGCATCAAGGGCGTGCCGGGCCGCTCCTACAACATCGGCGGGGGCTCGCGCGTCTCGGTGAACGGGGTGCTGTCGATCGTCGAGCAAGTCGTCGGCCGCCCTGTACGAACGCGCCGGGAGCCGCCGCAGAAGGGCGACATGCGCGACACCTACGCGGACACGTCGCTCGCCCGCGCCGATCTCGGGTTCGCGCCGTCCGCGACGCTCGCCGATGGCCTGGCCGCCGAGTACGCGTGGCTCAAGCCGTTGCTGGATGCCGCGCGCCCATAGCAGGAGGCGCGGCTTCGGCCCCCGCGCCTTGGCGATTGATTGTTCGAGAGTCTCATGTTGCGAATGCTTCACCCCCTGCCCACGGCTTTAGCCGCCCGCGCGAGGCGCGGACACGTGTGTCGATTGGCCGTGGCCACGCTTCTCATCGCGCTGACGGTCAGCGGCTGCGCCGCCAGCCGCAACAAGGTTCCGCCCGGGACGTCGGAGCCCGACAAGTTCCTGTTCGAGCGTGGAACACAGGCCCTCAGCGAGCGGAAGTGGCTCACGTCGCGCGAGTTCTTTCAGACGCTCATCGACACCTACCCGCAGAGTCCGCACCGCGCCGAGGCGAAGCTTGGCCTCGGTGACAGCTATCTCGGTGAAGGCTCGCTCGCGGCGCAGGTGCTCGCAATCAACGAGTTCCGCGAGTTCCTGTCGTTCTTCCCCACCCACCCGCGCGCCGATTACGCGCAGTACAAGCTGGCGATGGCGCACTACGCGCAGATGGCCAAGGCCGGGAGGGATCAGACCGAAACCGTGGAAGCGATCAAGGAGTTCGACGTCTTCTTCGAGCGGTTTCCGAACAGCGCGCTGACCCCCGAGGCGCGCCAGAAGTATCGCGAGGCACGCGATCGGCTCGGGCAGTCCGAATACCTGGTGGGTCTCACCTACTTTCGCATTCGCTGGTACGTCGGCGCGGTGCAGCGGCTGCAGGCTCTGATCAAAAACGATCCGCAGTTCACCTACCGCGACGCAGCGTACTATCACCTCGCCGAATCGCTCGTGAAGCTCAATCGAAAGGCCGAAGCGCTGCCGCTCTACGAGAAGCTGCTCGCGGAATTCGAGAAGAGCGAATATCTCGAAGAGGCACAGAAGCGCGTGAGCGAGTTGAAGAACGCCGTCCAGGCGGCGAGCGCGCCCAAAGCCGATCGGTAGCTACACGCGGGGGGCCACGTCGCTCGCGGGCAGGTGCACGTTGCTCGAGCGATCCGCAGAGGGCTGGGTCTCCTCGACCACGGTGCGTCGGGCCAGCACATCGGCGAACGTCTGGTAGTACTCCACCGCCGACCACAGCGCGAGCGCGAGCACGACCCAGAGGGCGGCGTGGCCGACGACGATGCCCATTCTGGTCAGCTCGCCGCCACCCAGCTCTGGCGCGAGCATCAACACCAGCACGGCGACGACCTCCGACACCATCTTGAGCTTGCCCAGCGCCGAAGCCGGCATGACGAGCCCGCGTGTCTGCGCGATGCCGCGCAGCCCGGTGACCGCCAGCTCCCGTCCGATGATGATCGCCACCATCCACGCTGGCGCCAGGTCGAGCTGCACCAGCGACACGAGTGCCGCCGTAATGAGCAGCTTGTCCGCAATCGGATCGAGCAGCTGGCCGAGGATCGTAATTTGCTGGCGCCGGCGCGCCAGATAGCCGTCGAGCCAATCAGTGAGCGACGCCACCGTGAAGATGATCGCTGCGGCCACACCCTTCGAGAGCCCGAGCACGCGGTGCCCCTCGAACCCGGTGAGCAGGACGACGACCAGCAGCGGGACCAGGACGATGCGGGCCAGCGTCAGGGTATTTGGCAGGTTCATGACCGAACGGCCTCTCGAATTGTAGCCTGCCGCTGTGCATGATGCACGCGCAACGGACGCCCGTGCCGCGTCCCGGGACGGCCCGGCGCGATCGAGTATCATCTGCGGTTGCCATGAAGGCCATTCTCCTCGCGGGCGGCAAGGGCACGCGGCTCCGGCCGCTGACATTGCACACGCCCAAGCCGATCGTGCCGATCTTCAATCGCCCTTTCCTGAACTATCAGCTCGACCTGCTGACGAAAGTCCCCGGCATGTCCGAGGTCATTCTCAGCCTCAACTATCAGCCGCGCCGGATCGAGGAAGTCTTCGGCCACGGCACCGAACGTGGCCTCCCGATCCGGTACCTGGTCGAGCCGTCGCCGCTCGGCACCGGCGGCGCCATCAAGTTCGCCGAGCCGCACCTGGATGGGCCGGTCGTCGTGTTCAACGGTGACGTGCTCACCGAGATCGATTTGAATGCGGTCATCGCGCTCCATCGCGACCGCAAGGCGAAGGCCACGATCGTGCTCACGCCGGTCGCCAATCCCACCGCGTACGGTCTGGTCGAAACCGAAACGGATGGCGCCGTCCGCCGCTTTCTCGAGAAGCCGAAGCCCGACGAGATCACCGGCAACACGATCAATGCCGGTATCTACGTCCTCGAGCCCGACACGTTCGATCGCATCCCGAAGGACACGGCCTATTCGATCGAGCGCAGCTATTTCCCCTCGCTCGTCGAGCGCGGTGAGACGTTTGTCGCCTACGTGTATCGCGGGTACTGGATCGACATCGGGACGCCCGGGAAGTACATCCAGGTACATCGCGACATCATGGATGGCACCTTCAAGGCCGCGCCGTTCGCGGACGCGCCGCCGGCGCTCGCCTACACCGACGGCGCTCGCATCGATGAGGGCGCCGAGGTGATCGGCCCCTGCTTCATCGACGAAGGCGTCACGGTCAAGGCCGGAGCGCGCGTCGGGCCTCACACCGTGATCGGACGCCAGTGCCATCTCGAGGACGGCGCCGCCGTCACCGGCTCCATCGTCTGGGCCAACTCGTGGATCGGGCGCGATGCCGAGGTCCGCGACGCGATCGTCGGCCGCAACTGCCACGTCGGCCGGAGCGTCTGCGTCCAGCCGGGCCGCGTGCTCGGCGACAAGTCGGTACTGACGGATTTCACGCAAGTTTGAGGGACTTCGTCCGTGCGTGCTTTTGTGAGTCTCCCTGGGCTACGGGCTACGGACTGCAGGCGACGGGCCTGTGGCGCGTCGCGAGGCCTGTAGCCTGAAGCCTGTCGCCAGTAACTCCCCTGCAAGCTGCCATGTCCGAGATCACACCCGCCATCTTCAAGGCCTACGACGTCCGCGGCGTCTACCCGACCGAAATCCACGAGATGGTCGCGCACGACATCGGCGGCGCCTTCGTCACCTACCTGAACGCCAAGCGCATCGGCGTCTCGCGCGACATGCGCGTCTCGTCGCCGGCGCTGGCCGACGCGTTCATCGAAGGCGCCCTCCGCCAGGGCTGCGACGTCGTGGACTACGGGATGCTGCCCACCGACGTCATTTACTACGCCGTCGTGCGCGACAAGCTCGACGGCGGCGTCCAGGTGACGGCGTCGCACAATCCCAAGCAATACAACGGCATGAAGATGGTGCGCGCCGGCGCGCAGCCGCTCAGCGGCGATTCCGGCATCGGCGAGATTCGCGACATGGTCGTCTCGAAGTCGCTGCCTCCGGCCGCCGCACGCAAGGGATCGCGCACGCAGGCGCACGTGATCGAGGACTACGTGAAGCTCGTGCTCGGCTTCGTCGATTCGTCCATCGTCAAGCCGTTCAACGTCGTGCTCGACGCGGCGAGCGGTATGGCCGGGCCGGTGGCGCCGAAGCTGTTCGAGCGCCTGCCCTGCCGCACGACCCGGCTGGCGTTCGAGCCCGACGGCACGTTCCCCCTTTACGAGGCCAATCCGCTGATCGAGGAGAACCGCCGGGCGATCACCGAGCGTGTCCGGGCGGACAAAGCCGACATCGGCATCGCCTGGGATGGCGATGCGGATCGCTGCTTCTTCCTCGACGGCGAGGGAGGGTTCGTGCCCGGCGACTTCGTGACGGCGCTGCTCGCCGAAGCGTTTCTCATCAAGCAGCCCGGCCAGGCCATCGTCTACGACCTGCGGGCGAGCTACGCGGTCAAGGACACGGTGGCCAAGTACGGAGGGCAGGCGGTCATGAACCGCGTCGGCCATGCGTTCTTCAAGGGCCGCATGCGCGAGGTCAACGCCGTGTTCGGCGGTGAAGTGACCGGCCACTACTACTTCCGCGAGTACTTCTACTGCGACAACGGCTTCATTCCGGCGCTGCTGATGCTGGAGCTGATGTCGCGCAAGAACCAGACGCTCGCCGAGCTCCTCGCGCCGCTGCGCGCGAAGTACTTCATCTCGGGCGAGATCAACACCCGCGTGGCCGACTTGGCCCAGGCCGCGGCGAAGATCGAGGGACTCGCGAAGCACTACTCGGACGGACACGCGTACATGCTCGACGGGGTCTCGGTCGAGTACCCCGACTGGCACTTCAACGTACGGGCGTCGAACACCGAGCCGCTGATCCGCCTCAATCTCGAAGCGACGACGCAACCGAAGATGGAGGAGAAGCGCGACGAGATCCTCGCCTACATCCGTTCTTGAGATCTTGGACGAAGGAGCCTGATGCCGGCGACGGCCTTTCCATGATGGATGCCACTGCGGCTTTCAGGCGTTCCGCATTTCAACCGGATCTCAGTTCGAAGACGTGGTACCCCCAAGGCGGCAGATCGAGATAGAGCCCGGCGGACACGACATCGCTGCCGGCGCGATCGTAAGTCGCCGGCCCCATCAAATCGGTGAATCGGACCGCGTCGCCGGCGAGCTCCGGAAACGGCAGCCGCACGTAACACTGACCCTGATTCCCGGAATAGTTCACCGTCACCAGCAGCCGATCCCCATCATTCCGCTGCCAGGAAAACGCCAGGAATGCGTCCCAGGTCGGGTTGCCATCCCATGCCGGCATGCAGTCGAGCCGCCGCCATTCACCGTCGCGAACGGTGGCGCGACGGAGCACGGACAGCAGCCGGTCGTAATAGCGCTCCGATCGTTCGTCACGCGGCTCGATCGGTGCTCGGACGAGGTGCGGCGAAATGCGCTTTCGTCGTCCCTCGAACTGACCCTGGTGGAAGAACCG
This sequence comes from Vicinamibacterales bacterium, assembly GCA_963840865.1. Lineage (GTDB taxonomy): Bacteria > Acidobacteriota > Vicinamibacteria > Vicinamibacterales > Vicinamibacteraceae > CAWJAP01. Next base: position 268,070 of record CAWJAP010000003.1, on the reverse strand, counting down.
TAACCCGGGTGACAGGTAGGTGATGATGCCTGCGGCCTCGTGGACATCCCGATCAAACGTGGCCGCGGCCCGGGGCTCGTCGTGGTTCTCGAGGAACCGGGCGAGCTTGTCCTGGTAGTCGAGTCCCGCGCACAGATGCTCGCGCACCGGCCGCGCATGCCCCTCACGCTGACGGTCGTACAGCCGCTTGTCGTACGCGTAGTCGAATCCTTGCTGCTGCATCGTCCATTCGAGGTCCCAGTAGACCTCGGCCATGAAGCAGAAGCCGGGAACGCGGTCGCGAACGTGGTGGATCACGCGCGGCCAGAATGGCTCGGGCCGGCATCCCCACGTCCGTTCGAAGACGTCAGGCAGCACGAGCATGGCCATGTCACAACGGACACCGTCGCATTGATGGGCGATTCTCGTGAGCTCGCCGGCCATCGCCTGCTGCGTGGCGGGATTGCTGTAATCGAGCTGTAGCGTGTCGGGCCAGCCGGAGAAATACGGATCGCGCCCATAGGCGAACACGCCCGGGCCGGACGCGCGTTCGACCCGCGTGTAATTCTGCGGCTCGCGCTGCAGGTCGGCGTCGGTGCCTGCGACGAAGTACTCGGGATGTCGCTCGACCCAGGGGTGGTCCAACGCCGTGTGATTGGGGACGAAGTCGAGCATCAAGCGCAGACCACGATTCCGGAGCCGCGACCGCAGGCGCGCCAGTGCACCGTCGCCGCCCAACATGCGGTGGACCGTGTACCCCGTGATGGCAAAGCCGGACCCCGCGATGTCCTCGTCGCAAAGATCCGTCAGCGTCTCGTGAAACTCCCTTTGCCACTCGGGGTTTTCTCGCGACACGCGTTGGCCGGCCGCACCGGTCTGCCAGACGCTCAGGAGCCAGATCCAATCGAACCCCGGATCGGCCAGGCGATCGAGTGCCTCATCCGGAATGTCATCGAGCGTCACGGGGCGGCCCAGGTTCCGTGCGAGGTCAGTGAGCCAGACCCGCGTATTGACCTGGAGCAGTGAGGGGTAACGCGGTTTGACGATCGTCATCGGCGGACTCGCGCCCGGCCGTTCACCCACTCGCAAGCGGGAGGAAGGCGGCCCGGGAACATCAGAAATACAATTCAAACCCCACGGCCGGACCGTGCACGGCCGGCTTCAACGTCGTGGTTCTTCCAGCCACGCCTGACCCACACCCGCCACGCACAGCGCTGCGAGAAGGACGGCTCGAGTCACTCGCGTCATCGCCTTCCCTTCTTCACGTCCTCACCAGGCTCGCATCGCTGTGGGCAGAGTCCTTGCATTTCGCGATATCTCGTCGCCCACGAATGCGGAGCACGAATGATGCCGCCGCGTGTGTACCCGGCAGAAAGTGCAGTAAATCGCAACTGCAAAAGGCATTTGCGAGCGGTCGAACCTGAAGCGTGAGAAAGAGCCGCCGGAGTCCGCCTCCGGAATGCCGGAGGTCCACGGGGTTTTGGAGGCGTGCAGGCAGTCGCGCGCGCGACGTGCTTCTCGCGCCCCAATGAAGGCACGCAGCATTCAAAGAGGGGAACACCGATGTCCAAGTCTTTCGTCTTCGTCGCACTGCTCGCCGCGTTCCCTGTCGTTACATCAGCCGCTGCTCAGGTCCCGAGCCAGAGCGACAAGACGGTGACCAAGCAGAACAAGGAAACGGCGACGGTAACCATCAAGGCCATCGACCCGGCAACCCGCTCGGTAACGCTGCGCGCGGAGAACGGCGACGAAGACACCTTCACCGTCGCTCCCGAGGTCAAGCGCTTCGACCAGCTCAAGGTCGGCGACACGATCAGGGCGACCTACTACGAATCGCTCGTGTTCCAGGTCCGAAAGCCCGGCGCCCCACCCGCCGCGTCGGGCGCGGTTGCCGCCGGCGGTCGGCTGAAGGATATGCCCGGCGGCGCCGTCGGGACGCAGGAGACGACGAGCGTGACGGTCAAAGCGGTCGACCTGAAGGTGCCATCAATCACCGTCGTGACGGCTGACGGACGGACGCTCACCAGAAAGATCGCCGACAAGAAAAACCTCGAAGGCGTCAGCCCTGGCGATCGGATCGACATCACTTATACACAGGGTCTGGTCGTCTCGGCCGAACCATCGAAGAAGTAACGCGCGCAGATGGAGATTGGGCTCATGTTCCGAGTGACGCCGCGTGGTCGACGACGGGCGCTGTCCGTGATGGTCGTCGCCCACCTCGTCCTTCTCGCTCTGGGTGTCGAAATCGACGCGACGATTGCGCGGTCGCCATCGGCTGCGGGAATCCGCATGGCGTCATCGTCGTCGGGCGCGCGTTTGGCGGCGGCGGCGTGGCACCGCTCCAGCCACGTGACGTCATCCGCAGCGTGAACAACAAGCAGATCTCGACGCTGGCGAGCCTCAGGGAGCTGCTGCAGGCGGTCAAGCCGGGCATGCCGCTCACGCTGCAGGTTCCGCGCGAAGGGCGGCTCACTGATGTGGCGTTCACGCGCGAGTGAGGACCGGCTCAGGCGCCGGTCCTGATCGGCGTGTTCGCGGCGTGCTGGCTTCTGAAGATTCCCAGCCGCGCCATCCGCGTCTCGAGCGTGGTCGGCTTCAAGCCGAGTCGTTCGGCCGCGCCGCCTTCGCCGCGAATGCGCCAGTTGCAGCTGTCGAGCACGGCTCGAATGTGCTCGGCCTGCACGTCGACGAGGCGCTGGCTCACGATCCCGGGTCGCAGCCGGCTCACCCGCGGGATGGCCGGCGTCAACGTCGGTCCCGTGGCCTGGATCATCTCGCGCTCGATCACATTGCGGAGCTCGCGAACGTTTCCCGGCCATGGATACTGCTGGAGCTCGACGAGGCTCCGGCTCGAGATCCCGGCGACTCTCTTGCCGAGCGTGCGCGACAATTCGTGAATGAATGTCCAGGCGAGCCCGGGAATATCCTCGACGCGCTCGCGCAGCGGCGGAACCGTGATCGGAAAGACGTTCAATCGATAGTACAAATCCTCACGGAACGTGTAGTCCCTCACCGCCTGCTCGAGGTCGCGATTCGTCGCGGCAATGATGCGGACGTCGATCGCCTTCGATCCATGGCCGCCCAGGCGCTCGATGACGCGTTCCTGCAGGACCCGCAGGAGCTTGATCTGGACCTCGAGCGGGACTTCGCCGATCTCATCGAGAAACAGCGTCGATCCGTTCGCCACTTCGAAGCGGCCGATCTGGCGGGCCACGGCCCCCGTGAAGGCGCCGCGCTCGTGCCCGAAGAGCTCGCTCTCGATGAGCGTCGTCGGAATGGCGGCGCAGTTGACGCTGATCATCGGCAGGCCGCGTCGACTGCTCGCGTCGTGAATCGCCTGCGCAAAGAGCTGCTTGCCCACGCCGGTTTCACCGAGGAGCAGCACCGTGGCGTTGGTCGGGGCCACCTGATGCACCTGCGTGAGTACGGACCGGATTGCCTCGCTCTTGTAGGCGATGGCGCCCTCGGTTCGAACGCCCGCGATCCCGCTGTCTGCGACAGCGTGCTCGTCGCCACCGCAATCGGGCTGGTGCTGACGAGCGATTCGGTCGACCTTCCCCCCCGTCAGGACGCGAGCCGCATCCCGATCGAACGGCTGTCCCGAGCCGATGGCATGGACTCTGCGGTCATCGTCCGTTCTCCACGCGGCACACTGCATGAACCGATCTCCTCCCCCGGCAGACTGCTGTGGGTCGAAGGGTAGATGGGGCTCAATCCCTGGATCTACTGGCCGTTGGGCCAATGTCCCTTGGATCAGGTGTGCGGCTGGCCGGCGATCGACGCGAGGAGGGTCAGGATGCTGTCGGGGCTGACGGGCTTCCACAGGAACGCGGCGCAGCCTGCCTGCTCCGCCCGTTCGCGGATCAGATCGGTCCGGTTCCCGGTGGTGATGATGATCGGCACCTCGGACCCTTCACCGCGGAGCCGTCGCTGCAGGTCGATGCCGGACATGCCCGTCAGCTGCACGTCGACGATGAGGCACAGCCAAGACCGGTCCGGCCGGGCGGCAATGAAGGTTTCGGCGCTCTCGAACAAGGCGGGGTCGAACCCGCCGGCCTGCAACAATCGCCCGAGCGCCGCACGCGACACGTCGTCGTCTTCGATGACCGCCACGAGCCCAGGGCGCTGTTCGTCCAGCATGCCAGTCTGAGATCGTAGCGGTCAGGCGCTTCCCCATCTATCTGTCCATTGGTTCAGGATGAGGGCTTGGCAGGATCGATGCCGAGGTCGACGGCCAGCCGCGCGACTTCCGCCATCGAGCTCACTTCCAGTTTCTGCAGGATGCTCGCGCGGTGCATCTTGATAGTGCGTTCCGTGATGTCGAGATCGGCGGCAACCTGTTTGTTGAGCTGCCCGCTGATCAAATGGGAAAACACCTCACGCTCGCGCGGTGTCAGGCGCTCGAAGCGGCTGCGCAGCTTCTGCTGATGCGTGCGGCCGGCGCGGGCGGCCGCATCCTGGGCCACTGCGCGCGAAACCGCCGAGAGCAGGACGTCGGCATCGACCGGCTTGGTCAGGAAATCGACCGCCCCACGCTGGATGGCGCGTACCGTATCGGGTATTTGTCCAAAGCCGGTCAGGAACACGACCGGAAGCGCCACGGCCCGCTCCGCCAGGGCGACCTGCAGGTCGAGGCCATTCTGGTCGGGCAGGCGCACGTCGAGGACGATGCAGCCCGACATGTCGGGCTCGATGGCGTCGAGGAACTCGCGAGCGCTCGCGTACGTTCGCGTCTCGTAACCGGCCGCCGTCAGCAGCCGGACCGTCCCCTTCCCGCTCAACTCATCGTCGTCGACGATATGAACAATCGGGGTCATGGTGCCCGGACCTGGCCATCGCAATCGCCGTCAAGACGTCGCGCCGCGGGGCAGCGTCACGGTGAATGTCGCCCCCCCTTGGGGGTTGTTGTGCGCCTCCATCCTCCCTCCATGCGTCTCGACGATGGTCCGCGCGATGGTCAGGCCGATCCCGATGCCGTTCGCCTTGGTCGTGACGAATGGCTCGAACAGACGGCCGTCAACCACCGCCGGCAGGCCCGTTCCTGCGTCCTGCACCGAGACTTTCACACGATCCAATCCAACGTCGTTCTGCACGCTGACGCGACGCCGATCACGGGGCGTGTCGGCCATTGCTTCGAAGGCGTTCATCATGAGATTCACGAGCACCTGTTGCAGGAGTATCTGATCGCCGGCGACGAAACAGGGCTCCGAAGGCAAATGAGCGTCGACGTGGACATGGCTCGCCCTGGCGTCGTGGGCAACGAGCGCGACGCTCTCGCGCACGACGTGATGAATGTCGATCCGGTTCTTGTCCAGCTGTCGGTTCCGCAGCATCGTCCGATGCCGCTCGATGATTTCGGTGGCGCGCACGTCTGCCGTGCGGATATCGGCCAGAATCTCGCGCAGCGTGTCGAATGTCGCGCGGTTCGAGGCGACCAGCATCTCGCCGGCTTTCGCGTTGTGCAGGATCGAGTTGAGCGGCTGGCTGAGCTCGTGTGCCATCGAGCCGGTCAGTGCCGACATCGTCACGCGGCGATTGGCGTCGGCGGCGATGGCGAAGTTGCGCCGGCTCTCGACCTCGGCCCGCTGCCGTGCGCGACGCTGGTACAGCAGTCCGACGATCAGGAGCGATTGAAGGATCAGGGCAGCCAGCACGCCGAGGACTTCAAGCCGATGATCGCGCCACAGGCTCGAACCTCGAAACCGGACGATGCTGCCCGAGTCGGGTCGTAGCTTCGCCGAACGGCGCAGGATCTCGGTGAACGAGAGATCGCCGGTCCACACGAACGTCACCCGGCCGTGAAAGCGTCGAAACCCGGGTTCGAGCTCGCGACGCCAGAATTGGATGATCGGCCCGGAACCCATGACCACGAATACCTGCCTGGTCCGCGGAAACAGTTGAAAGATGTCATCGACGAGCCGGGGACAATGGTTGACGACCTGGTCGAGCGGCAGGGAACCGCGGTCGTACGAATGCAGGACCAGGGCTTGTCGCACCGTGGGGGCGGCTTGGCCCGTCGCAGCGGCAAGCCAGACCAGCAGTGCCGCCAAACCGCCAGCGTACAATCGCTTACGCATGTCGAAATCGAGCTGCAGCCTGCCGCGAAGCCTCGTTCGCGCACGTCCCCGCCACGCAGTACATTACTGAAACCGAACCAATCATGGCAAAGCGATGGATCTCGACGCGACCTACGCTCGATACATCGCGGTTGGGCGACGCTGGCGCGGTTCGAGTAGTACGCGACACCGAGCCCCTCCCCCACGGTCCGCACGACGGGCGGTCGTACCCGAAAGACGTTGGAGATGAAGAATCGATGTCGGGAGGCTAGCTGTAGCTCACGCGTTGGATGGCAAGCGTGAGCGAAGGTTTCGTCCAAGGCCTACCTGGCGATCACTCTGAAACCGGCGGGCGACATCCCGCGACCTTTGCGTGCCGCTTCTGGACACTCGAGACGCCGCGACCGGAAGTACTTGAGGGAGGAAATTAATGGAGCGGGCTACGGGAATCGAACCCGTCTGACTGGCTTGGGAAGCCAGGACATTACCACTATGCTAAGCCCGCGCGCGGCATGACCCTCGAATTGTAGCACCAGCGTGCCGGTGGAACGCCCGGGGCGCCCGCCCCGGGGCTTCCCGGTCGACCCAAGCGGTGACGACCGATGCATGTCGGTCTACTTGCTCTTTTCCTTCCGTCGATTCGCCCAGGTACCTTGCGCATCCGCTCGGAAACGGCCTGCCTTTCCTCCGCCGTCATCCTGCGGCGTGGCCGGCGCTTGCGGCTCGATGCCGCCGCCGACTTTCGCGCTCCACGCCGGCCGCGCCCCGCCCCACCGCCTCCGAGCTCGGGAAACGACGCGCGCAGCGCAGCGATCTCAGCCTGCAGCGATTCGAGCCGCGCTCGCGCCCCGATGAGTGCGAAGGCCCGCACCGTCTGCTGACTCAGTGACTTTGCCATCTTGCTGACTCCTCCTCCGATCGAACGGCCATGGCCCCTGGTCGCGTCTCGATCGACGATTCCAATCGCTGAAGACGCCTTGCGGCCGCGCCGATTGTATCGCGCAACTCAAATGCTCGAGCGCTGGCGGCGGCGAGATTCATCGAGCAGACGTCTCCTTCCAGGCAGCCGTCTCGTGCACGCGAGCCCGAGGGCTCGCGCACGGGACGTTCGGAACTCGAGGTGGACGCGCGAAGAGCGCTGAAGGCCTACGGGACGATCCGGAGAGGAATGGTCACGCGGCCCTCACCCTGCTGGACGAGCACGACGTAGTCGCCGGCGGCCAGGGGCGCGAGGGCCACTTCCGCAGTGAGCGGCTTGCCTTCGGCGGGGGCCTCCACGCGGACGGGCACTGACATCTTGTTGCCGCGCCGATCCACGAGCGCGCCTTCGAGGCCTTCGGCCGATGCGCCGGCGATTCCGGCCATCTCGACGCGCAACCGCTCCTGGCGCCGGAAACGCATGTCGGCGGTCGGGACCCAGGCAATGCCAGTCGTGGGGCCGCGTCTCAGGATGAGTGGAGCCCCCCAGCTCACGCCATTCGCCGACCTGCGCACGCCGGTCGTGTCGGTGAAGCGCGCGAGTGTCCCCACGCCCACGATGCGGACCTGAACCCTGAGGTCGTTCGTCGGCTCCCCGGAGAGAGGCACGTCGACCCGAACGACGCTGGCGCCGGCTTCGAGCCGCGCCTTCGTCGCGCCTGCCGCAGTGCCGTTCGCCAGGCGGACGGTCGCTTCGACGTCCGCGCCTTCGCGCCACTCGGGCGTGTTCAGTAGCGTGCGGTCGAACTCCGCCACGACCGAGACGATTGATGTCGACGCCCCGGCCGGAGTCCCGAGCGCCGCGTAGAGCATGAGCGGCGACGAACGGCGTTCGGGCGGCAAGTGTGCCAGCGCGCTCGTCACCATCGTCTCGGCGTCGGTCGCGGGCCGGGCCTCCTTGAGCGAGCTCTCCTTAGGTGCTTCGCTCGCCCGCCGCGCGAAGTACCCCTCGCGGGCCCGCACCTCGACGCCGGGCCGCTTCGCCACCACCCGGATCTTCCGGTAGCGGCCGTCGTTCTTGGGGTTGGTCGAGTTGTAGCCGAGAAGGTAGTACGAGCTCAGGTCCTCGACAATGCGCTGGAGCCCGCCGGCGAGATTGTTCGTGTCCACGATGGCGAGCCCGCCCGTGGCTTCGCCGAACGTGCGGATCGTGTCGAGCGTCGAGCCGAAGGGCTCGTGATCCCGCTGTCGTGATTCGAGGAGCGCGTCCGTGGTGCTGGTGATGACGCGCCGCTGCGGCCCGGCGCGCAGGCCCGCCGCGTCGACGGTATAGAAGCTGGCGTTCGCGCGGTTGGCTTCGCCGATGATCTGGCGGAACAGATTGCGCGTCTCGGCCTGCCCCATGTGCATGCGGATGGTGTCGCACGTGTACTCCGACGAACCGCCCTCGCGATACCGGTTCGGGAACCCGAGCCGGCCGTCGGGTCCGACGCCGACCGGCTGCACGCCGGGCGCGCGTCCAGGCGTTTCCGAATCAGTCAGAAGCGTCGGGTCCTCGCCGAACAGCCGCCATCCCTCCGTGGCGACGATGATCGCCTTGCGCGACTCGCGCACACCGTCGAGGTGTGCGACCACCGACTGCAGCGCGGTCAGCGTGCGGTGCTCTCGCATCCGGATGCGGATGCGTCCCCAGTCCTCGATCTGTTTGGGCGTGGCGAAACAGGTCTGGAGATTCCGCTCGACCGGGTCGGTCTCGGCGCCGGGAAGCTCGTCCTGCAGCCCCCACACGGGATTGGTGGCGAAATAGCTCGTGATCGCGTCAGGGGTCGTCGAGAAGCCGATATCCGCACCCATCATCTGCGGCGTCATGAGCGCGATGAGATCGTCGGGGCCGAGCACCTTCTGCGCGAAGTTGACCAGCGCCTCGCGCAGCATCATCGACGAAGCCTTCGACACGTGAAACGTGTCCAGGAACAGGACGAAGACGCGGCGGCGCGGATCGCCGGCGACGGCGCGGCTCTCGGCGACGGTCGAGGGGTTGCGGCGCTCGACCGCCGGCGCCGTCCGATCGAGCTTGACGTGCTCGAACGATCGAATCGTCTGGAGATTCCCGTCTTCTCGCAGCTCGAAGTCCTGGAGGGTCAGGTCGGTAACCGGCTTGCCGTCCTTGGTGACCAGGACGTCGGTCAGCACGAAGCTCGCTTCGGTCCGGAACGTGGCCTGGGCGGAGGGGTCCGCCGGCTTCTCCTGACCGGCCGGAACGCCGGACCCGCCCGCCAGAGCAAGTATCAGAACGATCGGAGTGAGGACGGGCGGCCTCCGGGACCTTCGCAAGCGATCGGACATGGCGACCTCTGAACGGGCGTGGCGACGGTCAGTCTACCTCTGAATGTCGACGGGCCGCAGGCTGCGGAGGGGATCAGGCGGGTGCCAACCACCTCCGCCACGGCTGCGGCGGTTCGCCGTAGCTGTAGCGGAGCGGAAACTCCCGCCCTCCTGGAGCGCCAACCGGAGCCGGGCGCTGGGAACGCCTACAACCAGCCGGATCGCTTGAAGCCTGAGTACAGACCGACGACGGCCGTCACCATCAGGCCGACGACGAGCGGGTATCCCCAACGCCATTGAAGCTCCGGCATGTTGGCGAAGTTCATGCCGTAGATGGAGGCGATGAGCGTGGGCGTCGTGATGATCGCGGCCCAGCCGGCCAGCCGCTTCGTGTCCTCGTTCTGCGAGATCGTGATCAGCGACAGGTTGGCTTCGAGCGCCGTCGTCAGCAGCTCGCGCGTGTTGTCGATCATGTCGTTGATGCGCACGACATGGTCGTAGACGTCGCGGAAGTACGGCCGGGTGTCCTCCGGCAACAGGTCCACGTCGAAGCGCGTCAGTCGGTTGCACACTTCGACCAGTGGCGACACGGCACGCTTGACGGCCAGCAGCTCGCGTTTCAACTGATAGATGCGTGTCGTCGTCTCGCGGCTGACCTTGTCCTGGAAGATCTCGTCCTCGAGCCCCTCGAGCTCGTCCTCGAGCGCCTCGACGATCGGAAAGTACTGATCGACGATGAAGTCCATCAGCGCGTAGAGGACGAAGCCCGGCCCTTTGGCGAGCAGCGCGGGCGTGGCTTCGCAGCGCGCGCGCAGGCCGACATGCGAGAGCAGCGACCCGTGCCGGACCGAGACCACGTAGTTCTTGCCGACGAACACGTGCGTCTCGCCGAACTGGATGTGCGGCGGCGACCCGCTCATCTGCGCCGTGCGCAGCACCACGAACAGCGAGTCGTGGTAGGCCTCGAACTTGGGGCGCTGGTGGGCGTTGTGCGCATCCTCGACCGCGAGGTCGTGGAGGTGGAACTCGCGCTGGACCTCGCGCAGCAGATCCTCGCTGGGTTCGTACATCCCGATCCACACGAAGCGGTCGGGGTTGGTCAGAACCTCATGAACTTCGGAGACCTCGACGTCGGCGACACGGACTCCGTGCTCGTAGGCCGCGCAGTTGACGACGCCCATACGGAGCCCTGGTGTGGGGCCGGGACGCGAGGGCGCGGCAGTGCTCGTCGGAGGCATGGCCGTGGTGGATGACATGGCGGCACGGCGCTGATCTCGTCGCGCGTGTTCATATTACGCCCATTGATAGCGACTCGTGGCACAGAAAATGCCTCGACCGCTGGTGCCGCGGAGCGCCCGCTGTAGAATCCGCCGGAGGCACGGGTGCTGGGCCGGCTCGCCCCGACACCGTCCGGCCGGCTGCACCTCGGGAACGTTTGTGCCTTCGCGGCCGCCTGGCTCTCGGCACGGTCGTTCAGCGGCCGCCTTCTCCTCCGAATCGAGGACGTCGATCGTCAGCGAGCTCGCCCTGCGCTGGCACGGGGCATCAAGGAGGATCTGCACTGGCTCGGCCTCCACTGGGACCATGAGGTGCCCCCGCAATCGGCTCGCGAGTACCAGCCCGCGCTCGATCGGCTGCGGCCCCGCCTCTATCGCTGTATGTGCGCGCGAGGCGAGATTCTGTCCGGCGGGCGCCCCTATCCCGGGACCTGCCGTGACCGGGCGCTGGCGGACGGCGCCCTGCGCTTCCGGCTACCCGCCGGTCGAGAGCGCGTGGATGACCGGCGACGTGGGACACACCTCGTCGACTTCGACGAAGTCGGCGATCCGGCGTCCAGCGGCGGGACGGCTGCTATGCGTACAACCTCGCGGTCGTCGTCGACGATCTCGAGGATGGCGTCACCGAGGTCGTACGCGGCACCGATCTGCTCGATCAGACGGCCGTGCAGGCGCACCTGTGGAAGGCGCTCGGCGGCAACCCGCCGACGTGGCTCCATACGCCCGTCATTCTCGGCCCCGATGGCAAGAAGCTCTCCAAGTCGCACCAGTCCGAGATCGTCGCGGAACTGCGCGAGAGGGGGGCGCCACAGCGGATCTGGGCGGTCGTGCTCCCGTGGCTCGGGCTCGCGTCCGCCAGCGACCTCGCGGAGGCAGTGGCCGCGTTTTCGCCGGATCGCATCCAGCCCGGTCCTATCGTGTGGCAGCCGCCACCTGTGATTTGATACGCGCATGCAACGCCGCACTCTTGGCCGGTCGGGACCCGCGGTCTCAGCGCTGGGGCTCGGCTGCATGGGCATGTCCGAGTTCTACGGTCCGACGAGCGAGGCCGAATCGATGGCCACCATCCGCCGCGCCATCGATTTGGGCATCAATCTGCTCGACACCGCCGACGTGTATGGGCCGTTCACGAACGAAGAGCTCGTCGGCCGGGCGATTCGCGATCACCGCGATCGCGTCCTCGTCGCCACGAAGTTCGGAATCGTCAGGGATCCGGCGCGGCCAGATCGGCGGGAGATCAACGGGCGTCCCGAGTACGTGCGCGCCTCCTGTGAAGCGAGCCTCAGGCGTCTCGGTGTGGCGACGATCGATCTGTACTATCAGCATCGCGTGGATGCCAACACGCCGATCGAAGACACCGTCGGCGAGATGTCGCGCCTGGTCCAGGAAGGCAAGGTCCGCTATCTCGGATTGTCAGAGGCGGCTCCCGCGACGCTGCGTCGAGCCTTCGCGGTGCACCCGATTCTCGCGCTCCAAACCGAGTACTCCCTGTTCTCACGCGACCCCGAAGACGCGATTCTGCCGACGTGCCGCGAGCTCGGCGTCGGCTTCGTCGCTTACAGCCCGCTCGGCCGAGGACTGCTCGGCGGCACCATCAGGCGGCAGGACGATCTCGCGCCCGACGACTGGAGGCGCAGCTCGCCGCGGTATCAAGGCGAGAACCTGGCGCGCAACGTGGCACTGGTCGAACAGGTCGAAGCGCTCGCGGCCGCGCGGGGCTGCACGCCCGCGCAGCTCGCCCTCGCGTGGGTCCTCGCGCAGGGAACGGACATCCTGCCGATCCCCGGCACGAAACGCCGGACGTATCTCGAGCAGAATGTCGCCGCGCTCGACCTTGCCCTCGCTCCCGCGGAGCTCGACGCGCTCGAACGGGTCTCGCCGAAGGGCGCCGTCTCCGGCGATCGCTACTCGCCGGCGATGATGCCGTTCCTGAATCGATGACAGACGGAAGAGGTGGGGTGAGGTGAGGTCCCCACTCCACCACGCCCATCACGCAATATCCCACACGTCATGCAGAACCGCCTCGCGACTGCCCTGCTGCTGTTCGTCATGGCTGCCCGTGCCTACGGCCAGCCTCTGCCCACCACCACACCGGACGCGGCGGGCCTGTCTCCCGAGCGTCTCGAGCGGCTGCACGCGATGCTCCAGAGCCAGGTGGATCAGGGCGTCCTCGCCGGCGCCATCTCGCTCATCGCCCGTCAGGGCCGCATCGCCGACCTGTACGTCGTCGGGCTGCGCGACCGCGAAGCCAAGGCGCCGATGACGCGCGACACGATCGCGCGCATGTACTCGATGACCAAGATCGTGACGAGCGTCGCGGTGATGTTGCTCGTCGAAGAAGGCAAGCTCAAGTTGACCGACCCGGTGGGCACCTACCTGCCGGAGCTGGCCAAGATGTCGGTGTGGAAGAGCGGGACCGCCGCGAAGCCGATCGTCGTGCCCGCAAGCGGGCCGATCACGATCAAGCAGCTCCTCACGCACACGTCGGGCATCGTCTACGGCTTCGGCAACGACGAGCTCTCGAAGGTCTATCAGGCGGCCAAGCTGTACGAGAACGGGTCGCTGGCGGCGTTCGTGTCCGCGCTCTCGAAGCTGCCGCTCGCGTTCGAGCCGGGCGAGCGCTACTCGTACGGCTTCAACACCGACGTGCTCGGCGCCGTTGTCGAGAAGGTGTCGGGAACGCCATTCGATCGCTTCGTGGCCGAACGGATCACGACGCCGTTGAAGATGAAGGATACGAGCTTCGACGTCCCCGAGTCACAGCGCGTCCGGCTGGCCAGGGTCGATCGGCTCGGCAAGGACCGGAAGCTGACGTTCCTGCCCGAGACGGAGCTCGCGGGTGTCTACGTGGAACCCGGGCGTGGCTTCGCCGCCGGCGGTGCGGGGTTGTTCTCGACGATCGACGACTTCGCCCGCTTCGGCCAGATGCTGCTGAACGGCGGTGAGCTCGACGGCGTCCGGCTGCTCGGCCGGAAGACCGTGGAGCTGATGATGCAGAACCACCTCGATCACCTGCCGCGCAAGACGATCGACTCGAATGATTCGGATGGATTCGGCCTCGGCGGGTCGGTCCGCATCGAGCTGGCGAAAGGCAATCGCCTCGGCTCGGTCGGCCAGTTCGGATGGTCGGGCGCCGCCACCACCTACATCAATGTCGATCCCACGGAACAGACGCTGGTGGTGCTCGTCACACAGCGCTTCCCGTTCAACGCCGACGATCTCGTCGGCCAGTTCTCGACGCTGTTCTATCAGGCACTGAAGTAGACGAACGCGAATGAGGAGTCAGGAGTCGGCAAAGCTTTCGGGCCGACTCCTGACCCCGTGACATGTACGCTATGGCTCGTCGTCGGGGATCGATGTGGCGACCGTGACGCCGGACAGTGGCTTCCACGCGACGTTGTTCGCGTTCACGTTCGAATCACCCCAGACGACGTGTTCCCGTTGGTCGTGCCGAGGGGCAGCTTCGTGGCGGCTGGGCCCGAGTCCGCCCCCGTATTCCGCAGGGCCCCGGGCCCGCCCGAGCGCAGGCCGGGGGCGGGATGGACTTCGGCCGTGCCCCGTAAATCGGGCGACTGGCGTGAAAACATGAGCTGGTGGGATGAGGATGGGTCAGGAGTGCGCAGAACGCGCCATGAGCTCCGGCCGCGTGCGGCCGTCGTCAGAGCGGCTTGCGGACAACGACCATGACGCCGCGGCTGGAAAAATCGTCGGAGCTCACCAGTTCGAAGCCGGCCTGCGTCAACTCGTCGGTCAACGTTACGCGAGTGACGCCGTGCTGCCCGTCCTTCCCACGCTCGCCTGCCTTTGCACTCTTCGGCGTGGGCGGCGTGAAATCGAGCACGGCCAGCAGGCCGCCCCGCTTGAGCGAATCCTTGAGGCTCCGGTTCATCGTCGGAGGATCGGCGAAGTGGTGATACACCGCGCGCATGAAGATGGCATCGCAGCACTCAGCGGGAAGGTTCGTCTTCGCCGCATCGGCTTCGATGACGGTGATGTGCGTGAGCTTCGATTGATCGACGGCCGCGCGCAGACTCTTGATCCGATCGGCGCCGAGCTCGCTGGCGTAGAAACGGCCGGTGTCGGTGATGCGCCGCGCAATGGCCAGCGTGAGCTCGCCATCCCCGGCGCCAATCTCGGCAATGGTCATCCCGGGCTTGACGTCGAGCGCCTTGGCCAGCCGGGCCTCGTCTTGCGAATCGTCGACCGACGCCCCAGCCCTGACAGAGACCAGGGCGACGACGGCACACGTGACGACCCCGGCCAGGGCGGCAAAGCGGCGAGAGGTTCGAGGGCCGGCCATTGCTGCTCTATGACGATGCGGCCGGTGGTGACGGTCTGCCGTTCGGGGCCGCCCGTGTCACGCGAGGGCCGGTTCGTCCCAGATCGTTGAATTGGCAACAGCCGCCCTCAGCGACCGTCGCGGCCGCCGTTTGATCCGCGCGCGGGCTGCGCTGAATGGCTCAGGCCCGTTATTCGTGCCGCAGCGCGGTCATCGGGTGGACTCGCGACGCCCGCCGCGCCGGAACGGCCACCACCACGAACGCCAGGCCCGCGAAAACTGCCGCAGCCAGGACGTTGCTCGCCGGATCTCCCGCGGTGACCCGGTAAAGCATCGTCGAGACGAGGCCGCGAAGCAATGCCGCGGTGACGAGGCCCAGAACGAGCCCTGCCAGCACCAGCCGTCCGCCGAAGAGGAACACGTCGAGAAAGATCCGCTTGCGCGCCGCGCCCAGGGCGAAGCGAATGCCGATCTCGTGCGTGCGCTGCGTGACGACGTAGGCGGCCAACCCGTAAATGCCGAGCGCGGCCAGCAGCGCGGCAACCGCCGCGAACGACGCGACGAGCACGGCATACATCCTCGGCCTGCTGAGCGCCGCATCGAGATGCTGCGCCATCGTCGTCACGCGCGACACCGCCTGGGTCGGATCCACCTCGCGAATGGCCTGCCGGATGGCCGCCGCCTGCAGTCCGGGATCGCCTGTGGTCCGTACCGACCAGGCTGAAGATGTACCCCGGTCTCTGGGCGTGCGAAAGAAAGACCGTCGGGGCGGGCTCGGACGTCAGGCCGTTGTGCCGGATATCGCCGGACACGCCCACGATCTCGGCCGGCGGCTGATTCGATTCGTGAACGACGATGCGGCGGCCCACCGCCCGGCCGTCTGGAAAGTACCGGCGCGCGAACGCCTGGCTGACGACTGCGACACGCGGCGACGTGAGCGTGTCGCGGCGCTCGAAGGGACGCCCCTCGAGCATCGGGATGCCCATCGCCGCGAAGTACCCGCGACTGACGAGCGAGCAATCCGTCGGCAGCGAGCGGTTCGCGTCGCCAGTCTGCCCTTCCATCCAGAAGCCGCTCCCGCACGTCGCACCGGTCAGCGGAAGGAACTGGATGGTGCTCGCCGCCTTGACACCGGGCACGGCCTCGACCCGTTCGAGGATCTGGTCCACGGCCGCCACGCGCACCTCCGGCGGCCGCAGCCCGAGGAAGAGGCCCATGGTCACGGTCTCCTCGGTCTGGAAGCCGAGGTCCACGTGCACCAGATTCGAGAACGTCCTGAGGAGCAGGCCGGCCCCCACGAGCAGAACGACCGCGAGCGCGACTTCGGCGACGATGAGCACGCTGCGCACGCGCTGCTGGCGCCGATCCGTCGTGCTGCGCGAGTCCTGGGAGCGCAGCGCCGACTCGGGCTCGATGCGACCGGCCTGCCACGCCGGCAGCAGGCCGGAGACGAGCGCTGTCAACGTGGAAAGCGCCAGGGTGAAGACGAGGCACGCCGAGTCGAGCCGGATCGGCTCGACGAGGCCCCCGGTCAACGTACCGCCGGTGAGGGCGGCGAGCGCATCCGTGGCCCAGTAGGCGAGGACGAGCCCACCGGCGCCCCCGAGAAGGGCGAGCACCAGGCTTTCGATGACGAGCTGTCGCACGAGGCGGCCCCGGCTCGCACCGAGTGACGCCCGAAGCGCGAGCTCGCCGCGGCGGCCCACGCCGCGCGCCACCAGCAGACCGGCAAGGTTCACGCACGCGATGAGAAGCACGGTCGCCACGACCGCCATGAGCAGGCGCAAGGCCGGACGCCCTTCGCGCACGAGAGACTCGTGCAGGCTCGAGACGATGACGCCCATGCCCTCGTCGATCGGGTGTTCACGCGCGAGCACGGCGGCAATGCCGCTCATCTCGGCGCGGACCGTGTCGAGATCGAGCCCCGGCTTCAGCCGTGCGTAGCACTGGAACGCGCGCGAGCCCGTGGCCCCCGGATTTGCAGGATCGATGCTGAGCGGGGTGTAGACATCGGGCTCGATGAGGCCGAGGCGGACCCCTGCCGGCGCCACACCGATGATCGTGAGCGCGCCGTCCCGGACCGGCAGGCGGCGCCCGAGCACACCCGGATCGCCGGCGAAGCGCTGCTGCCAGAACGCATGTCCCAGGATCACGACCGGATGGTGGCCGGGCCGGGTTTCCTCCTCGGTGAACGTGCGCCCGAGTGCCGGCGCGAGGCCGAACACGCGAAACAGATCGGCGCTCGTCTGAGCTCGAGCCAGCTGCACCGCGCCGTTCGGGTCCATGAGGTCGAGCGGAGGTGTCTGAACGAGGGCCATCGCCTCGAAGGCGCGGGCCCGCAATCGCCATTCGACGAAGTTCAGCGGATGGACCGAGACCGTCGTCGCCGACGCCAGCGGCTGCTCCCGCAACACGACCATCCGTTCCGAGCCGGGATACGGAAGCGGACGCAGGAGCACCGCGTTCACGAAGCTGAAGATGGTCGTGTTCCCGCCGATGCCGATGGCCAGCGAGAGGATTGCGACGGCGCTGAACCCGGGGCTTCGTCGAAGCGCGCGCAGGGCGTAGCGCGCGTCCTGCCGGAGGCTGTCGACGAACGCGAGGCCGCGGGCATCGCGGCAGGCTTCCTTCTGCTGGTCGACGCCTCCCATCTCGCGACGTGCCGCGGCGCGAGCGTCGGAGAGCGACAGGCCGCGAGCGACGTGCTGCTCGGTCAGCCGATCGATGTGGTACCCCAGCTCTTCGTGGAGGTCCTGCTCCAGCCGCGCGCCGCGGAACAGCGAGCACAGGCGCAGACGCAGTTTCGTCATCGATCGCATGCCATGTCTCACATGCGCAGGAGGGCTGGGCTTCACCCTCGCCGTTCCTCTCGGTAACCAACATGAGCCTACCAACGCTCTTGTCGGTAAGCAAGGGGAACGCACCGCACGTTTTGGGACAGCCCTTCAGGGTCTGTCGGTTGACAGGGCTGAAGCCCTGGCCCAAAGGGACCATCCGCCGACGGCGTATGCTGAAGCTCCATTTAGTGTGTCGCAGGGACCGTCGGAACCGTCGCCTATGAAAACGTGGCTCATTGCCGCATGTCTGCTGTTGGCGGGATCAAGCTCTGCCGCGCAATCGCGTCCGAACGTCGTCGTGATTTACATGGACGATGTGGGCTACGGCGATACGTCGGCCTACGGCGCCACGGCGGTGAAGACACCGAATATCGACCGCCTCGCGCGCGAGGGGCTTCGCTTCACCGACGCCCACTCCCCCGCTGCCACGTGCACGCCGTCGCGATATGCGCTGATGACCGGCGAGTACGCGTTCCGCAAGAAGGGGACGGGCATCCTCCCTGGTGACGCCGCGCTCATCATCGAACCGGGCCGGACGACGCTGCCGTCGTTGATGCGGAAGGCCGGATACACGACCGGCATCGTCGGCAAGTGGCACCTGGGCCTGGGTCCACAGGGCGGACCCGATTGGAACGGCGAGATCAGACCGGGACCCCTCGATGTCGGCTTCGACTCCGCATTCATCATGGCCGCCACGGGCGATCGCGTGCCGACCGTCTACGTCGAGAACCGCAGCGTCGTCGGTCTCGATAAGCGAGATCCCATCAGCGTGAGCTATGCCGCCAAGGTTGGCGACTGGCCGACCGGCCGGCAGAACCCCGATCAGCTTCGCGTGCACCCGAGTCACGGCCACGACATGACGATCGTGAACGGCGTGAGCCGCATTGGCTGGATGACCGGCGGCAGGTCGGCCCTCTGGAAGGACGAGGACATGGCCGACACGTTCACGCAGAAGGCGGTCGCGCTCCTCGAGCAGCAAGGCCGTCAGACCAAACCGGACCGGCCGTTCTTTCTGTTCTTCGCCACCCACGACATTCACGTGCCCCGGGTCCCGCACGCGCGATTCGCCGGGTCTTCGGGCATGGGGCCGCGAGGCGACGCGCTCCTCGAGGCCGACTGGAGTGTCGGCGAGATCCTGCGGACGCTGGATCGTCTCGGGCTGACGAGCACCACGCTCGTCCTCTTCACCTCGGACAATGGTCCGGTCGTCGACGATGGCTACAAGGACGAGGCCCTTGCCAGGCTGGGGAGTCACAAGCCGGCGGGTCCGCTGCGCGGGGGCAAGGGCAGCAATTTCGAAGGTGGCACACGCGTGCCATTCGTCGTCCGCTGGCCCGCCCAAGTCAAACCGGGCGTGTCGGACGCGCTGGTCTCACAGATCGATCTGCTCGCATCGTTCGCGACGCTGACAGGCCAGACGGTCGCCGGAACGGACGCGCCCGACAGCATCGACGTGCTGCCGGCGCTACTCGGAAAGTCCACCGCGGGCCGCGATCATCTCGTGCAACAGGCGACCACGCTCTCCCTGAGGCAGGGACCGTGGAAGTACATCGAGCCGAGCGAAGGCCCGGCGATGAACACGAATACGAACACCGAAACCGGCAACGCACCGGCACCGCAACTCTACGATCTCGGCCGCGATCCCGGCGAGCGCGAGGACGTGGCAGCACGGCACGCCGACCGCGTGCGTGCCATGGCGGAAAGGCTCGCTGAGATCCGGCGGGCCGGGCGGAGCCGGCCGGCGAACCTGCCGTGAGCGCGTCACCAGCCGGGTCCGTTCACTCGGCCCGGTCAGCTGACTCAGGTCCTTCGTTCCGGCATCTCCAACTCGCCGAACGTCACGCGGATCTGCTGCTCGCGGCCGTCGCGCCACACCGTCAGCGTCCCCTGCGAACCGGGCTGGCTGTTCGCGACCTGATTACGCAGGCTGTTGGCGTCCTCGATCGGCGTCCCGTTGATGGCGAGGACGATGTCGCCCGGTCTAATGCCCGCTTTGTCGGCGGGGCCGCCAGACACGACATCGCGGACCAGCACGCCCCGCACGTCGCTGCGATTCGTGCGCTTCGCGATCTCGGGAGTAATCGGCTCCACCACGACGCCGAGCATGCCGCGGCGGACCCGCCTGTTCTCGATCAACTGCTGCATCACGTTGCGCGCCATGTTGGACGGAATGGCGAAGCCAATCCCGATGTTGCCGCCGGATGTCGACAGGATCTGCGAGTTGATGCCCACGAGCTCGCCAACCCCGTTCACCAGCGCCCCACCCGAGTTCCCTTGATTGATCGGCGCGTCGGTCTGCAGGAAGTCTTCGAAGCTGCCGTCGCTCAGGCCCGTGTAGCGGCCCTTGGCGCTGATGATGCCCGCGGTCACCGTCTGCCCGACGCCCAGCGGATTGCCGATGGCGAGCGCGACGTCGCCGACCCGCACGCGTTCGGAATCGCCCAACGTCAGCGTCGGAAGGTTCGTCGCGCCAATCTTCAAGACCGCGAGATCGCTCGGCGGGTCGCTCCCGACTAGTTCGGCTTCGAACGTGCGCCGATCGGTCAGCTCGACCGTGATCTGCTCTGCCCCGTCAATTACGTGATGGTTGGTCAGGCAGACACCGTCGGCCGCCACGATGACGCCCGAACCGAGGCCGCGCACCTCGCCTCGAGGCGGCGCCTGGCTGGAACGGCCGCCGAAGAACTCGCGCAGGAACGGATCCGAGAAGAACGGGAACTGCCGGGGCGCCCGGACGCGCCGCGCCGAATGAATCGTCACGACGGCTGGCGCCACCCGGCTCACCACCTCCGCGTACGATGGCACCGGGACTCCGCCGGAACCGCTGTCCTGCCGCGTCGCGCTGGATGGCGGCGACGACGGGGACCCTGCCGGCGTGCCCGAACCTTGCGAGGAGGCCCGGGCAGGCCTCTGACCTCTGTCCTGGCCCGACTCCCCTTGACACGCGACGACCGCCGCTGCGAGCACAACCGTCGTGATCAGCACCGCCAGAGGCGGGCGCGCAGAAGGGACCGTACGCCGAAGGGAACGCGAGGTGACTTTCATGATCGATTCTCCAGGAGTGCGGCTGCCCGGTTTCGACCGTCGTGTGGATCGTCTGCCCAGTTCTCGTACGGGGGTTCTGCTGCGAAGAACGTGCCGCCATCCTCTGGGGCAGGCTTTCTCGAAGCGGCACGCCGGCGTCTCATCGCGAAGTCGAGGAGGGCGATCAACCTGGCCGATCCCGACGTGCCTACTGACATCGTGCTGCACACGCCTGGGGACTCGTTCTGACCGCCCTGCAGATTGCCCGTGCCATTCATCAGCACAAGGGGAAGTCCGCGCGCTGCTCGCCGACAAGTTACAGTGGCCGACGAGGAAGTTGGAAGCAGGAAGGTGGCAGGAGCAGGTGCTCCACCCACCCTTCTTCAGGCGGGGCTCATCGGATCATTCATGGGCAGGATGACGCGGTCGAGCATGGCGGACATTTCCCGACGTCCCCACAGGAAATTGCGGACCGTCACCACGTGGACGGCCACCTCATCGCCCGTCATCGTTCGGAGGGTCGCATTCGGTGTCCTGGTCGTCTGGCTGTGTCGCCGCAGCAGGAACTGCCAGGCACAGTGCGTGTCTCGGACCGGTGCGGCCAGAAAAAGCTTGTCGGGTGACAGCTCGTACAGCCGATCCGCCGGGTAGCCGGTCATCGCGAGCGCCGCTCCGTTTGCCGCGACATACCTGCCCCTGTCGTCGGTCAGAAGCAGACCGACGCACAGTTGGTTGAAGCGGCGAAGCATGGCGCGCTGCGCCTGAATCGCGAGTTGCCACGCTCGGGTCGGCGTGCGAATGATGGCGTCGTCACTTCCCGTCACCGACGCATTGGCCGGCTTGGGCGCGACGCCATCGGCCGAGGCTCGAACGCGCATGTTCAGCGTGGGCAACTGTTGCACACGGCAACACTGACGTATCGCGCTACACCCGATTGCCGCGTTGCGTGGGCCCGTCCGGCACAGGACGGGGGTCGTCCCGTACTGCCTCTTGAACTGCTGGTAGAAGTTTTTCTTGCTCCGATAGCCGACATTGAGCGCGACCGCCTCGACTTTGACTCCCTCGCGGATCAGCTCAGCCGCATGGGCGAGTCGCACGCTGGTCAGGTACTCACGAACGCTCGCTCCGACCTCGTGTCGGAAAAGCCTGCCAAGGTACGCGGGTTGTCGCCCGATTTCGGTCGAGAGCGCGCGAAGCGTGAGCGGCTCTGCGTACCTGAGGTCAATCATCTGCCGCATCCGATCGACGAGAACGTTGCTCACGACGGACCTCGCTCGAGCTCTGCGTTTGTGAACATCTCATCGCGCGAGACAAGCGCTCTCGCGCGATCGATCACGCGCTCACCTCCAGTGCGGGGGCACGGGCGCACGCACGTGGCCGATGCGCGCGAAATCCCAAGCAACCAATGTACCGTGTGCGCCGGGACGGCGAAATTGTGCCTGTGGACGGGCGCGATATCCGGGCGGGTGATCAACCGATACGTTTGGGATCGGTTGCCTGCTGCCAAAGATCATTCCGGCACCCCTCAATGGTGTGCAGCACGATCCTTGCTCGGTCGTGATCCAACCTCTCAGCGTGGCCGCCCCCGCACCCCGGCTGCGGGAGTTGACCGCGCAGTCGCCGACTGCGGCGAGAAGGGCGACGTGCGACCTCGTGTGTGTCGTCGACGACGACGCCTCACTTCGTGCAGCAGGCCTGCTTCGGTCGGTCGGGTTGCAGGTTCGCCTGTTTGCTTCGGCCACGAGTGCCCGAGCTCCGAATTGGAAGAGACGGCTTGCGTCGTGTTCGACGTGCGCATGCCCGGGCAAAAGCGGGCTCGTTGATCCACGCGCGAAGCTGCCGGACTTGGGCGGAGTTTTCGGGCTCGGGGTCGGCAGCACAGAGCATCGGAGTCAGTGCCGCGTGATCCTGGCCCGTCTATGCACCAACTTTCGATCCGAGGCCTCAACCGACACTTGATTTTCGCGCGCTGCCAATCGCTAGATCGGAATTGCGGGAGGGCTCTGGAGGTTCGACACGTCGACGATGCGGATGACGCCGTTGTCGCCGTAGGCGACGCGAATCGTGGAGGGGCTCAGCGCACGCGCGTCGTGCTGATACCCCGATCCGCCGTCGAAGCCGGGTCCGGCGATCACGGTGCCGTGAGGGGCGCCGCGCACGAGCGACCCCCATTCGGCGATCAGCACGCGATCGTCCGAGTGCGTCAGCACGTACAAGAACTGGCCGGTCCACACCGGGACCGGCTTGAAGAGACGCGAGCCGGGGACGAGGAGCGGCACCGTCGATTGGTCCAGCGTGGAGCGTCCGAAGATCGATCCGGTGCCACGTTCCCAGCACAGCGTCGACGATGCCCAGCGGGGGTTGAGACAGGCCGCGCCGTCGATTGCCGCCATTGCATTGGGCCGGCCCGCGAACAACGTGTGATCGCTCTGCGTCAGACAGGCGAGCAGCGTTCCATCGTCGGAGAGCGCCGGATAGGAGAAACCCGGCCACTCGACGCCGTTGTCGAAGATGAGCCGCGGCGGATCGGCGCGGAAGATCACCCACCTGCCACCCGCCGCCGCGACGGTGTTGCCGCCCGCCGCGTGCAGGCAGCGAGGCGTCGACGCGCTCGTGAACGGCGCCTCGACGCACATCAGCGCACCATCGGAGTCTCTCGAATACGCGACGCAGGAGTTCGGCTGCAGCCACTGGGGCTGAATGCCGTCACGGGCGATCGTCGCGCCGTTGACCACGAGATCCGGATTGCCCGCCGCCCATAGCGAGCCGTCGAACGCGAGCCGCGGAAAATCGGGCATGGCGAGAGTCCCTCCCTGCTCGGGAACGTCGGTGCCCGACGCATGATAGCAGGCGTGCCGAAGCGAGGCGGTCGAGGCATTGCCGGCACTTCGGAGACGGCAGGACGCACCCTTCAAATGCCGTCTCCGACGGGTCATGTAAAAACGGTCGGCTGTCGATCAGAATAGAGGCCAGTCATGGTGACTGGTCCGAAGTTTCCAAACGCCCGGTTCACTCCGATGCGGCTCGTCCTGCTCGACGAGCCCTTCGACGATCCTGACTGGCTTTGGGAGCCCAAGTTCGACGGGTTCCGTGCGCTCGCCTTCGTCCGAGGCGGCGTGTGTCGCTTCGAGTCGCGGAACAGCAACACGCTGACACAGTTCCCCGACCTCGCCCGTTCGGTCGCCAGGGCAGTGCGGGGCCACGATGTCGTGCTCGACGGCGAGATTGTCTGCCTCGATAACTACGGCCGCTCGGACTTCGCGGCCCTGATGTCGCGTTCAGGGCCAACGTCGTTCTACGCGTTCGACATCCTCGAGCTCGACGGCCACGACCTTCGCGATCTGTCGCTCGAGACACGGAAGTCTCGTCTCGCCGGGCTGCCGCTCACCCGTCCGGCGCGGTTCCTGATTGTCGACCACGTCGAAGCGACGGGCCGGGCGCTCTTCGAAGTTGCCTGTGAGCACGACCTCGAAGGCATCGTCGGGAAGTGGCGCCATGGCCGCTACGTCGGCTCCCTCCCCACGTCATCGTGGGTGAAGGTCAAGAACCATATGTACTCGCGGCCAAGGAATCGTGGCGACGCGTCCGAGGGCGGTGCCGGCGGGGTCTCGTCGCGGCCGGTCCGGCTCGAGTTGGTGTGACGGCTGACCCGAACTCGAGCGAGTGCTTGTGCCCTTCCTGAGACAGGGGGATCACTTTATTCCTGCTCCCAGCGTCAGGATAGTTGTCGCTCGTTTGCCTGGTCTTGCGCGAGCCGAGCGGCTGGAACACGCTTCGAGCGCTTCGCATGCTGCCCTGGACCAAAGCCGCAGATCTCAGTCAACCTGTACAGACAGTGCCCTCGTAGCGAACGTCGAAGAAAGAAGAGCCGTGACCCGCAGCAGGTCCGAATAGGTTGTAACCGGTTCCTGTGACGTTGATTGTTCCGGTTGCGCCTGCATACGTTCCCGATCCACCGATCACGGTCAGCGTGAGCGAGTTGGTCACGGTCCCAATCGGGCGCGTCCGGGATGGGCGTGTTGCACGCCCGTGGTCGGTCCCACGACTCGACCGAACCGGTCATTTGCCGAAGGAACCAGCGTCCATTACGGCCTTGCCCACCACGGTCTGACATGAGTCATTCCAGCTGATCGCCGGCGACGCGGACGTGCACAGCGCGACGAACAGCGCGGTCGCGCCGACTGTTCTCCTCAGATTGATCCGGGTCCGCAAATCCATCGCAATTCTGAGCATAGCGCTGAGCTGGAGTAATACGCGGAGGCAGCTCAACCTTTACATGCGTTTCCTACGCGAAAGGCGGCAGCAGCCCGGCCGGCTGAGCGGTAGCGCCGCAACCACATCTGTGCAATGTTACTGCTGAGCTAATTTCGGCGAGCCAGTTCCGACTGCGAGGCGACGTGTCCCTTCGAGGTGGTGAGGTGTTGAGCAATCGGCGTATGTCGCGACCGCCGTCCGCGGTTGCGCTGGTCGGCGCTTGGACTCGGGGGCCGCCACGGCCAGCGCCGACACGGATTAGGGGTACATCACCACGAGACAGGTTACGAGACGACTCGACGCTCATCGCGGCACTCGGCCGATCACGCGGAGGTTCTTGCCGTAGGCTCCCGCGTTGACGAAGAACTGCAGGCGATCCGCGATGGCTTCGACGCCGGGATCGCTGGCCCCGTGGACCTCACGACGGTACCAGAGGTAGTCCACGATATCGAGGCCCTCGGTCGCCATGTAGACGGTTTCCATGCCTTCGCGCGCGATCAGGCCCTGCATCGTCGCGGGCGTGTAGTAGTTCAGGTGATGGGTCGGCCAGATAAAGTGCGCGTCGGCGCCCATGAGCAGTCGCGAGGCCGAGTCGTAGTTCGGGACGTACAGAAACACGATCCCCCCGGGCCGCAGCAGCCGGACACACGACGCCAACGTGCGCCGCGGGTGGGGCAGGTGCTCCAGCACGTCGAAGAGAGACACCGCATCGAAGCTGGCGTCCGCGAAGCCGCCGTCATCAAGCGCAACGGCCCGCAGGTCGAGAGCACGGGCCTGGCCGAACTCGACCGCCGAAGGGTTGAGATCGATCCCGATGGCCTCCCACCCGGCCTCCCTTGCGGCTTCGACGACGAACCCCGTGCTGCAACCCACGTCGAGAAAGCGAGGGACCGCGGCATCGAGGTGCGGGGTCATCAGCCGCACGCGCTCACGCCCGAAGCGTTCCACACGATAGTCGTGGCTCTTGATCCCGAGGTCCTTGACGATGTCCTGGTACTCCTGTGACGCGTACACCTCGAGGTAGTGGGCTTCGTCGAACGTGGGACTGACGTACACCAGGTCGCACGCGCGACAGCGCACCAGTTCCATGTGGTCCTTGGACAGCTCGTGCGCGGCGTCGGACGCCCCGCACGTCGGGCACGCACGGGATTTCAGCAGGTCCGGTGGAATGCGTCCATGCGTGCGCACGAGCTCGTCGATCGGGTGCGTCCGTTTCTCGATGAGCTGCTTGTAGGACCCGCCGGGGCGCAGACGGGTGACGTCCACGGGCTGATATTCCGAGGGGCGGCGATAGGGAATGTTCATCACACGCATCAAGCGGCCGTCGGAAGTCGTTGCCCAGCTATCGCGGGTCGAGAGTGGCGCCGAACCGCCACCCCCAGCTGCAGGTGCGGCGCGACATGGGCATCGTGTCCATCGTCATCGTGATCTGGCTATGCCCCAGGGTCTCAATCAAGTTAGGCCAAGCGCCATTCGGTCCTGAACCTGGCGCTACCCATGTGGAGCCTATAAACAGCAACGCCCGGCCTTGACCGGGCTTCACTCGCGAATCGCTTGATTTTATTGGTCGGGACGGCGAGATTCGAACTCGCGACCCCCTGAACCCCATTCAGGTGCGCTACCAGGCTGCGCTACGTCCCGACTCCGTCCGGGCGGACAGACTACCCATCTTACAACACGGTGCGGAGGCTGAGTGCCGGCCTCGTGGTGGAGGAGCTACCCCTTTCGGCGGGGCGAACGCCGCGGCGCAGCCACGACGGGTGACGGGGCGGCGGGCGCTTCGAGCGCGAATTCGCCGGTCGGCGCGGGCTCGCGCGAGAGCATCGTCAGGATGCCGCGGAGCCCATCCTGAAGGCTTCCGAGCCGGGCCTTGAGGTCGGGACCGATGACTTCCTGGAGCAGCGCGCGGTCCTCGGCGGTTGGTTTCGGGACTGGCGTTGGCGTCACCCCGCCGTTCTCGAAGCGCCGGCGAACACCCGCGAGCGTCAACCCTTCCCCGAGCACCAGCCGCTTGATTTCGAGCACCTGCTCGACGTCGGCCTTGCGATAGACCCGCGGTCCGCCCGGCGTGCGCGAAACGCCCAGTTCGGAAAACTCGCTTTCCCACGTTCTTAGTACGTAAGGCTGGATCTGCGCTAACTCGCAGACTTCCGACGCCTTGAACGCGCTCCGGTCGGGGATGACGACGGTCGCGGTACCCGTAGTCGGCATGAAAGCGGCAGCAGTATAACACGCGCCGGGGCCGACCTTCGCCCTCGCGGATCGCCAGAAGTTGCCGTTCTACATGACTTTGACAGGTCGTCATGTTGCCCTCTACCATGAGAATCTCACGTCGCGATAACGGCGCGATGATCGGCACGACAGTCTCACACTATCGGGTAGTCGAACGTCTGGGCGCGGGCGGCATGGGTGTCGTCTACAGGGCGGAAGATCTGCGCCTGGGCCGCCACGTCGCGCTGAAGTTCCTGCCCGATTCGGCGCTGGCGGATCCGCTCGCCATCGAGCGCTTTCAGCGCGAGGCCCGCACGGCCTCCGCCCTGAACCATCCGAACATCTGCACCATTCACGACGTCGGCGAGCACGACGGCCATCGCTTCCTCGTGATGGAGCTCATCGACGGCACGACGCTCGATCGGGCCCTTGCCGCCGGTCCGCTACCCGTCAATCGCGTGGTCGACGTGTCGAGCCAGATTGCCGATGCGCTCGACGCGGCGCACAGCGAGGGCATCCTGCATCGCGACGTGAAGCCGGGCAACGTCTTCATCACACGCCGCGGACAGGTCAAAGTGGTCGACTTCGGCCTGGCGAAGATGATGGAGCGTATCGGCTCGATCGACTGGGCGCCGGTCACGTTGCCGAATCCGCACCTGTCGACGTCGGCGGGAATCGCCGTCGGCACTGTCGCCTACATGTCGCCGGAGCACGCGCGCGGCGAAGGGCTCGACCCGCGCAGCGATCTGTTCTCGCTCGGCATCGTCATGTACGAGATGGCCACCGGCGTCCAGACCTTCAAGGGTCAGACGACGGCTGTCGTCTTCGATCAGATCCTCAACCGCGTACCGGCGCCGCCGAGCCTGCTCAATCCGAACGTGCCGCTGTCGCTCGAGCACATCATCGGGCGGCTGCTCGAAAAGGATCGGCAGCTGCGCTACCAGACGGCGCGCGACCTCCACTCGGAGCTGCAGCGGCTGCGCCGCGACATGGAGTCGCGCCGATTCGTGCTGAACGAAGGCGTCGTGTCGGTGGCCAGTGCCTGGGCGCATCACTCGGGCCCTCACGCACAGAGTGCCCCGACCGACACCGGCCTGGCTAGTGCGCACGTGTTCCCGACGGTCGCGGAGGCGGTGCTCACGCCGCCACCGCGCGCGCTCTCCGACGAGGTGCCGAGCATTTTCGTTCCGCCGCCGGCGGGTGCAGCCGCCGCTCCAGCAGCGCCTCCGGCGGTTGAGGCGCAGAACGGCGCGACAACCGCGGCCAAGCCGGAAGCACCGACCGCGGCGCCCGGCGAAGAGCCAACTCTTGTCCCTGCGGCGATCAGCGCCTCGACGCCCGCCGTCGAGCAGGCGCAGCCCACGCTTCAGCAGGTCGCGCCCGCGGCGGTACCGTCCCCACGCACGCGGAAGGGCATGTCATGGCGAGTCGTCGGAGGCATCGCCGCGGCGGCTGTGGGCGTGGTCGGAACCGTCGGCACGCTCGTCTATTTGAGCCAGGGCAGCGTGCCGGTCGGTGCCGGAGAAGGGGTGGGCCGCGCCGCACGCCAGGAGGCAGCCGTCGCGACGCCGTCGCCGGGCCCGGCGGCGCCAAGCCCGTCACCGGAGCCGGCGCCGTCTTCCGCGCCACCGGCCGCGACGACGACTCCAGTACCCGCGCCACCATCCGCTCCGCCACCACCGGCTGCCGTTCCGGCCGCGAAGGCCGCGGCGCCATCGCGCGCAGCCAACACCGGCACACCTCCGAGTGGAACGACCGCGCCTGCCCCGGCGCCGGCAATCCGTCCGTCCCGGTCGGGAGCCGGGTTGGCTGCCGCGCCACAAACGGAAGCCGCAAACCTCGTCGAAGCCGCGAAGGGCCAGCTTGCGTCGGGCGCCGAAGCGGATGGTCTCGCCGCGCTCGCCTCGGTGGCAAACACGTATGCCGCGACGCCGGCAGCGCGTGACGCGCTGGCCATCATCGCGCAGACGCATCAGGAGGCCGGCAGGTTCGCCGAGGCGATCGGCGCGTGGACCGATCTCGGACGGCGCGGCGGCGCGGCCGAACGAGCCAGCGATGGTCTCATGCGCGCGGCCGATGCCGCGGCGAAGCTCAAGACGCCGGCGACCGATCAACTGGCGCGCGGTGCGCTCGGCGA
The DNA here is from genome assembly GCA_963840865.1 of Vicinamibacterales bacterium. Taxonomy (GTDB): domain Bacteria; phylum Acidobacteriota; class Vicinamibacteria; order Vicinamibacterales; family Vicinamibacteraceae; genus CAWJAP01. Next base: position 238,773 of record CAWJAP010000003.1, on the reverse strand, counting down.
ACTGCTTGCGCAGTACCCGTGGAGCGTGCGCTCGCTGCGGGCGCTGCAGATGAAGATGGCCCTCGAGGATCGGATGAAGCTGCGCGATCAGGACGCGGAGTTCCAGGCGTCGATGCCGACCTCGCTCCTCACGCTGCGATCGGTGGCCAGAGATGCCGGCACGACGCCGGTCGCCGAGTTCGCGCTGTGGCGGCTGGCCGCCGAGTACAAGGATCGACGCCTTCACGAGCTCGCCGCGAAAACGTTCGCCGAGCTGGCGACGCGATTCCCGGAAACGCGGTACGACGCCTGGTTCTCCGCGGCGGAGATCTACGAGAAACAGCTCCGCCGGAGCGACGAGGCCCGCGCCGCCTACGTCAAGGTGCCCACCTCGTCACCCAACTACCACGAGGCCCAGAAGCGCGCGCAGAGCGGGTCGTAGCTCACATCAAGCCGTGCGTGCTTTCCTGGCACGCACCATCAGCCGAATCGGCGTTCCCTCGAATCCGAACGACTCCCGGATGCGGTTCATCAGGAACCGCTCGTACGAGAAGTGAAACTTCGTGGCGACGTTGGTGAACAGGACGAAGGTCGGCGGCGCCACGCCCGTCTGCGCCGTATAGAGCACGCGGACGTCGCGTTTGCCGGGACTCACCGGCGCATGCACGGACGTGACCGCCTCGACGAACCGGTTGAGCTCCCCCGTCGGCACGCGGCGGAGCCGTGCTCTGCTGACGCGATCGATCGCTTCGAGCAGCTTCGGCGTCCGCTCTCCCGTCGCCGCCGAGATGTGCAGAATCGGCGCGTAATCGAGGAACTTCAGCGTGCGGCGCACTCGCTCGTCGAACGCTCTGGCGCCGTCGCTCGTCCGATCGTCGAGCAGGTCCCACTTGTTCGCGGCGATGATGACGCTGCAACCGGCGCGCTCGGCTTCTCCCGCGACCGTCGCGTCCTGATCCGTCGGTCCTTCCTGCGCGTCGAGGAGGAGCACGGCCACGTCGGCGCGCGCGATCGCGCGCCGCGCGAGCATCACGCTCACGGCCTCGACTTGGCCGCCGCTCGCGACGCGGCCGGCGCGGCGAATGCCCGCCGTGTCGACGATGCGGAACTGCTTGCGGTGCCATCGCAGCACCGAATCGATCGGATCGCGCGTCGTGCCCGGCATGTCGCTCACGACCACACGCTCTTCACGCAGCAGCCGGTTGACGAGCGACGACTTGCCGACGTTCGGCCGGCCGATGATCGCCACCTTGATCTCGGAGATCTCCTCCGCCTTGCGCGGGCTGCGCCGCTCGTTCGAAAGCCGCTCGACGACCGCATCGAGCAGATCGCCGATGCCCTCGCCGTGCTCGGCGGTGATTGCGACGAGCGGATCGATACCCAACGCGTAGAATTCGACCGCGCGCGACGCGGCACGCTTGTCGTCGCACTTGTTGACGGCCAGCACGACGGGCTTCCCGGCCTGCCGGACGGCCGCCGCGATTTCCTCGTCGCCCGTCACCAGCCCGTCCTTGCCGTCGACCACGAGCACGAGCACGTCGCCCGTGGCGATGGCGCGACGTCCATGCTGCACGACGAGCTCGTGCAACGGGTCGTGGCTCGCGCCGAACATGCCCCCGGTATCGACGAGGTGAAAGTGCAGGCCCAGCCACTCGGCCTCGCCGTCGATCACATCGCGCGTAGTGCCCGGCAGGGGCGCGACGATCGCGCGCCGAACACCTGTGATCCGATTGAAGAGCGTGGACTTGCCGACATTGGGCCGGCCGACGAGGACGACGGTGGGCCGATCTGAACCTTTGTGCGTTGCCATCACAGGCCCCCGGCTGGGTCCGGCCGCCAATCGGCGCAGGATTGACAGCGTAAGTTCCACATTCTATGATAGTTACCAGTTTTCCTTGGAGCGTCTAGGGATGATCAAGGTGGACATCGTGAACGAGGTGTCCAGAACCGCCCAGATCACGAAGGTCAAGGCCGAGCTGGCGGTGGATGCCGTGTTCGACGCGATGCGCATGTCGATGCAACGCGGCGAACGTATTGAGCTGCGTGGGTTTGGCGTGTTTCAGGTCAAGCCGCGCAAGCGCGGTATTGGCCGTAACCCCCGTACCGGCAAGGAGGTCCGCATCCCGCCCGGCCGAACCATCCGGTTCAAGCCCGGCAAAGACCTCCAGAACATCGGCGGGTAGGTCACGCTCGTCGGTCCGAATCGACCCGGGACGCGTCGAGTACTCGCCGGTGAACGATTTTCCGTCCAACGCTCCTCCCTTCGTGCTCGGCCGATCCCAGCACGATCCGACCACCGCGCAGACGTTCACGCCTGCCCCTCAGAAGATCGGGCGGCACGTCCTGCTGTTCCTCCTGACCCTGATCACCACGACGTGGGTGGGAGCGGAGCATCACCTCGGGTTTCTCTCCGAGTTCGGCGCCAGGCGCATTCCGCCAGTATCCACCTGGACGCTGGCCACCCTCGGGTTGAGCTTCAGCGTGCCCTTCCTCGCGTTCCTGGCGTGCCACGAGTTCGGGCACTACTTCGCCGGACGCTTTCACGGCCTGCGGCCGTCGCTGCCGTACTTCCTCCCGGTGCCCCTGCCTCTCACCGGGACGATGGGCGCCGTGATTTTCTTCCGCGGACACTTCCCGAACCGGCGCGTCCTGTTCGATTTTGCCGCGGCGGGACCGATTGCGGGCTTCGTCGTCGCGGGCGTGGCGCTCGCGCTCGGTCTCGCGTGGTCGCCGGTGGTTCGCGTGCCGGCGCGGATGGTCGGCTATTGGCTCGGCGAGCCCCTCCTCTTCCAGTTGCTCGCCAATCTCACTGCGGGCCCCGTTGCGCCGGGCTACTCCATCAACATGCACCCCACGGCGCTCGCGGGCTGGCTCGGCCTGCTGTTCACGCTGATGAACCTCGTGCCCGCCGGCCAGCTCGATGGCGGCCATATCGCGTATGCCGTCCTCGGCCGACGCGCCCGCTGGGTGACGGCGCTGTCGATTGGCGGCCTCGTCGCACTGGTCATCGTGGCGCGCGCGTACTCGTGGGTGGCGTGGCTCATCCTGCTCATGGTCATGCTCAGGCTGTTCGGGTGGGCCCATCCTCCGGCCGTGGACGACGACATGCCGCTCGACCGCGGCCGCCTCATCGCCGTCGGCGTCGTCATCGTCATCTTCATCCTGTGCTTCATGCCCGCCCCGATCTCGCCGATGGAGTTCATCGGACGGTGAACTTCCGGGCTCCGGGCTACAGACTACGGGCCTTTCGGGCTCGCTGAACGATCACTTCTCACCACGCGAATCGCCGGAATGATCGTTGGCCTGTAGCCCGTAGCCCTTTCTGCGCTTTACAACATCGACAACGGATCGACGTCGACGGTCGTTCGCCGCGCGATTTGAGGGAGCGCGTCGAGAGCACGAACGATGGCCTGGCGCATCGCGGCGCGATGCGTGCCCTTGAGAAACAGCTGCACGCGATACTCGCCGCGCAAACGTGGCGAGTGGCGCGGCGGCCGGCCCGAGCACGTCGAAGGCTGGGCGGCCGGCTCGCAGGGCCCGGGCCAGCCGCGGCGCGCGGCGGAATCAGCTGGCGCCGGCGTCGATCCCTTCACGACGAGATTCACCAGCGATTGCGTCGGCGGGTAGTGCATCGCCCGCCGGAAGTCGAGCTCGTCGTCGAAGAACGCCGCGATAATCCTGACGCGCCGCGTGACCGATGCTGTAGTGACTCGGGATAGAGCGTCTGCATGTTGGCCTCGCCGCGACGCGTGACCACGCCCCGCCCGGCCGACGACCTGCGTCAGCAACTGGAACGTCCGCTCGGCGGCGCGGAAATCGGCGACGCCGAGACCGACGTCCGCCGAGACGACGCCGACCAGCGTCACCTCCGGAAAATCGTGGCCCTTCGCGATCATCTGCGTGCCGACGAGCACGTCGAGCTCGCGACGGCCGAAGGCACGCGAGGACCCGCGCGATGGCGCCGCGGCGCCGCACCGTGTCGCGATCGACGCGGGCGACCCGCGCATCGGGCAGGAGGCCGCGAATCTCGGCCTCGATCCGCTCGGTCCCGACGCCGCGATAGTCGAGGAACTCGCCGCCGCACGACGGGCACGCCGGCGGCACACGCCGGGCATGGTCACAGTAGTGGCAGCGCGCGAGCGCCGCCGATCGGTGCACCGTCAGCGTGATGCTGCAGTTGGGACACTCGAGCGTCGCAGCCGCACTGCCGGCAGAACAGCGCGGCCGCGTAGCCGCGGCGATTGAGCAGGACGACGCTCTGCTCGCGCGCCTCGAGCCGCGACGCGAGCGCGGCCGCGGAGCGGCGGGCTCAGCACGGCGTCGGGCCCCTCCTCCGCGAAGCACCTCGCGCATGTCGACCACGACCACCGACGCGAGCGGCCGATCGAGCACGCGCTTGTCGAGCGTGACGAGCTGGTAGCGGCCGGACCGTGCGTGCTGGTAGCTCTCGAGCGAGGGCGTGGCCGAGCCGAGCACGACCAGCGCCCCGCTGGCCTTGCGCCGCGCACGATGGCCACGTCGCGGCCGTGATAGCGGGGACTCTCGTCCTGCTTGTAGGAGGTGTCGTGCTCCTCGTCGACGACGATCAAGCCGACATTCGCCGAGCGGCGCGAACACTGCCGAACGCGTCCCGACGACGACGTCGACGTCGCCGCGGCGGATGCGGTGCCACTGATCGTGGCGCTCGCCGTCCGAGAGGCCGCTGTGCTGGACCGCAACCCTGGCGCCGAACGCTTGCGCCACCAAGCGCGGCCATGGCGGGCGTCAGCGCGATCTCCGGCACGAGGATCAGCACGCGGCGTCCGCGCCGCCGCACCGCGTCGGCCAACCGGAGATACACCTGTGTCTTGCCGCTGCCGGTGACGCCGTGCAGCAGCGCCACGGCGAAGGCGTCGGCCGACGCGAGCGATTCCAGGCTGGCGAGCGCCACGGACTGTTCGGCTGTCAACGGCAAGTCGAGCGGCGACTCGCCTCCCTTCCCCTCGGTGCGGATGCATCGGGTCCGATCAACGGGTCGCGCTCGACCGTTTCGCGGGTCGACATCCACGAGTCCGCGGTCCTTCAGACGCGCGAGCACCGCGTCACTCGTGCCGTCGCGCAGCAGGTCCGCCACAGGGCATGCGTCCTCCACGGCGAGCCGGGTCAACAGCGCGCGCTGTGTCTCCGTCAGTCGCTCCTGTCCGTCGAGCGCCTTGCGGCCGGCGTCGGTGATGACCGCCACTCGCTGCCGCTTGAACGCGTCAGCGCGCGCGCGGGCCGCAGGCGGCATCGTCAATGCGACCGCTTCGCCGGGACCACACAGGTAGTACTCCGCCGTCCACAACGCCAGCGCGAGCGTCTCGGCGGGCACGAGCGGCGCCTCGTCCAGGACACGCATCACGGCTTGATTGAGGATCGGGCGGGCGGGTCGACGTCGCGATCGTCGACGCCATGACACAACCGGTCACCGTTCGCGCGCCCAGCGGGACGAGGACGCGCATGCCCGGCTCGATGACGAGGTCGCGCGGCGCCGTGTACGTGAGCGCATCGAGCCGGGGAACGGGAACGGCCACCGAGACCGGTACGCAGCGCCGCCACGACCGCCCTAGGGATTGGACGCGAGCAGCGACATGACCATCTTCATGTCTTCCCACATGTCACGCTTGCTGGCGGGATTGCGAAGCAGGTAGGCGGGATGGAAGGTGGGCGACGAGGCGCGCGGCGCGGCACTTCCAGACGCGACCGCGCAGCCGCGAGATGGGGTCCTTGGTGTCGAGCAGCGTCTGGACGGCAAACGTCCCGAGCGCGACGATGACCGACGGCTGAATGGTATCGATCTGCCGGAAGAGGAAGGGCTGGCACGAGGCCACTTCGTCCGGCTCCGGATTCCGGTTGCCCGGGCGGACGGCACTTGATGACGTTGGCGATGTAGACGTCGCTCGCGCTTGCGGCCCATCGCCTCGATGATCTTGGTCAGCAGCTGACCCGCGCGGCCGACGAACGGCTCGCCCTGGTTGTCTTCGTCGGCTCCGGGCGCTTCGCCGACGAACATCAGGTCGGCCTGCGGATTGCCGACGCCGAAGACGACCTGCTTGCGCCCCAGCGCGTGGAGCTTGCAGCGCGTGCAGTCGCCGATGTCGACGCGGATCTCCCGGAGCAGGATGGCGTCGGCCTTCGTCGTCACGGGAATCGCATGGGTGTCCACCGAGATGGCAGGGCTCGTCGATCGCATCCACTGGCGCGGCGTCCGCCTCCGCCGGGACCTGACCAGTCGTGTCGATGTGGGACGCTCGCGCGAGTACCAGATCGGCTCGCGACTGAACCCTTCGACGCCGAGCTCACGAAAGAACTCCAGATGCGCGATCAGCGCGCGCCGAGCGCTCTCATCCGGCAACGGCAGGTCTCCTTCCCTGATGCGGGTGGCGGGGCTGAGCCCCGCCCTGCTTCGCGTGATTTGTCGCCCTCACCAGGAGGGCCGGGCTTTCGGACCCTCTCACCAGGAGGGCGGGACTCTGGCCCCGCCAACCGGGTCACGACAACTGCTCCACGCGATCGAGGATGCGGGCCGCCAGCTCGCGCTTCGATCGGAGCGGCCACGTCGGTCTCGCCGTCGCGGCCGACGATCGTCGCGGCGTTGGTCTCGACCTCGAATCCTGCGTCGCGTCCGCGACACGTCGTTCGCGACGATCGAGGTCCACGTTCTTCGCCGCGAGCTTGGCGCGCGCCTTGGAGACGACGTCCGAGGTTTCTGCCGCAAAACCGACGAGAACCGGACGCTTGGCGCTGTTCGCGCATGCGCCCGAGATCGGCGAGCATGTCGCGCGTCCGCTGCAGGACAGCGTCATCGGGCCGTCCTGCTTGGCGACTTTTCCGGCCTGCGCTCCGCCGGCGGGCGTGTAGTCGGCCACCGCCGCCGCCATGATCACGACGTCCTGGCCCTCGACCCGCGACATGACGGCTGCGTGCAGCTCGGCGGCGTTGCGGACTCGTTCGACCTCCACGCCCGGCGGCACGCACGAGACTCGACGGTCCGAGCACCAGCCGCGACCGTCGCGCCGCGCCGAACGGCCTCTTCGACGAGCGCCATTCCCATGCGGCCGCTCGATCGGTTGCCGACGTAGCGCACCGGATCGATGTCCTCGAAGGTCGGCCCGGCGGTGATCAACACCGCGCTTGCCGGCGAGCGCCGAAGACGGCGGCGGTCAGGATCCGCTCGATCTCGGACGCGATTGCTTCGGGCTCTGCCAGCCGGCCCTTGCCGATCCAGCCGCACGCGAGGTATCCGGCGCCGGGCTCGACGAGGTGCACGCCACGCGCCGCGCAGGCGCGCGAGGTTGGCGGCGGTCGCCGGGTGCTCGAGCATCTGGGTGTTCATCGCCGGCGCGATCACGACGGGCGCGCGCGTCGCCAGATAGAACGATGTGAGGAAATCGTCGGCGAGGCCGTTCGCGAACCGCGCGATGATGTTGCGCCGTCGCCGGCGCGACCACGAGAAGAGCCGCCTCGGTCGTGAGCGCGATGTGCTCGATCTCGGCGTTCACGCCGGGCTCCCACTGATCGGTGATGACTCGCCGCCGCGTGATGGCCTCGAAGGTCAGCGGCCCGACGAACTGCTGGCGCGGCGCGGGTCATGATGGCCACGACCTCGTGCCCGCGCTTCTGCAGCAGCCGCGCGAGCTCGACCGCCTTGTAGGCACCGACGCCTCCGGAAACGCCGAGGGCAATCACCGCCATGTCGCTCTCCTGATGGCGTCAGGACTCGCGCTGGGAGACGCTCGTCGTCCTCGGACCAGAGCGCGCCGCGCTTCACTTCGCGCTGGGCGATTGTGGCCGGCTTGCGGCTATCGGACTCGATGCGGGGCAGGCAGCCGGCGAGCAGCTGCCGCGCGCGGGCGCTGGCCATGGCCACGAACTCGAAACGGGACGACGTCGGGGCTGTAGGCATCGTAGGGGTCTCTCAGCTTGTCGATATTCGGTCACGTCAGGGCACGGCCTCGGTCACGTAGGGCACGGCATGCCGTGCCCCTACCTGCGTAGCTCGCCACTCACAACTCATACAACTCACAACTCAAACTACATCTTTCAATCCCGCGCACGCTTCGGAAACGTCAGATGATGCGGTCGGCCTCGTGCCGCATGCGCGCGACCGCGGGCGCGCTCGGCCACGATGATCGCCCGCAACGACGCCACGGCCGAGCGAGCGAGTCGTTGATCACCAGGTAGTCGGTACTCGTGATAGCTCGTGACCTCCGAACGGGCCACTGCCAGGCGATCGGCGGATGGCCTGGTCGCTGTCCTTGCTGCGCCCCCGCAGCCGATGCTCCAGAATGTGGTAGGATGGGCGGCAGCACGAAGATGGAGACCAGCGCCAGGCCGCGCGCCCGCACCTGGGCGGCGCCCTGGACGTCGATCACGAGGATGACGTCGCGGCCCTGCGCGAGCAGCCGTTCGGTGTCCGCAGCGCACGTTCCGTAGTAGTTGCCGAAGACGTCGGCCCACTCCAGGAACTCGCCGGCGGCGATCATCGCCTCGAACCGCTCGCGGCTGATGAAGTGATAGTCGACGCCGTCGCGCTCCCCTTCCCGGGCCGGCCGCGAGGTGTAGGAGCGCGACAGCTCGACGCCCGGCAGCCCCTCGGCCAGCTTCTCCACCACGGTCGTCTTGCCGGTCCCCGACGGCGCGGAGACCACGAAGAGCATGCCCCGGCTGTGGACGGAGCCCTCGTGGGCGCTGCTACTCAATGTTCTGCACCTGCTCGCGCATGCGCTCCAGCTCGGCCTTCACCTGCACGACGATCGGCGGACACCTGCAGCCCTTCGGCCTTCGACCCGATGGTGTTGATCTCGCGGTTCAGTCTCCTGCAGCAGGAAGTCGAGCTTGCGTCCGCAGGGCTCGGCGCCGGCCACGAGCTCGGCCCAGTGGACGAGATGCGCGCGGAACCGCGACCAGCTCCTCGTCGATGTCGGACCGGGCGACGAACCGGATCACTTCCTGCGCCACCGCGGCTGCGTCGAGCGTCACCGGCGGCCCGAGCTCCTGGAGCCGCTCGAGCAGCTGATCCGGCGGGCGGCCTGGCCATCGGCCGAGGCGACGCCGGCCTGATCGATGGCGCGGGCCAGCAGCGCGCGGCGCTGCTCGAGATCCACGTTGAGCAGCTCGCCTTCACGCCGGCGCATCGTATCGAGCGCCTCGAGCGCCGCAATCAGCGCCTCGTCGGCGGTCCGCTTCACCGCCGCGGCCTCCTCCTCCGGCGTCTGCGACGCAGCCTCGCGCACCGTCAGCGCCTGCGGCAGCCGCAGCAGATCGCCTGGTTGCAGCGGGCCCGCCACGATGCCGAGCGCGCGCGCCCGTTCGATCGCCTCGCCCACTCGAGCGACGAACGTCTCGTCGAGCTCCACCACCGGCGTCGTATCGCGCCTGAGTTGCACGGCCAGCGTCACTTCGAGCCGCCCGCGCGCCACCCGCCGCTGCACGAGGGTCCGCAGGCTCTGCTCGGCAGCCGCGAGCGACTGAGGCAGCCGCAGCTGCAGATCGAGAAACCGGTGGTTGACCGACTTGATCGTGGCGGTCGAGGTGACGCTTTCGCTCTCCACGGTCGCCGTCGCGAATCCGGTCATCGACTTGATCATGGTCGAACCATGGGGCTTCAAGTTACGGGCTACGGCCACGATCCTTCGGTCGCCGGGTCATCCAGCGGCTCGCGTGGAGGGCGCCGGCGCGCTCGCCTCGAGGCCCTGGTCCCCGGGCTGGGCGCCAATCTGTTCGCCGTTCTGACCGCCATCCTGCCCACCCGCGAACATCTGCAGCGCGTAGAGGCGCGCGTAGGCGCCGTTCGGGCGCGCCAGCAGCTCGTCGTGGCGGCCGATCTCACGCACCGTTCCCCGCTCGAGGACGATGATGGCGTCGGCGCGCCGGACGGTCGACAGACGGTGCGCGATCACGAACGACGTGCGGTTCTCCATCAGCCGCAGCAGCGCGTCCTGGACGAGCTGCTCGGATTCGGCGTCGAGCGACGAGGTGGCTTCGTCGAGGATGAGAATCGGCGGGTTCTTGAGGAGCGCCCGCGCAATGGCGAGGCGCTGCCGCTGACCGCCCGAGAGCCGTTGCCCGCGCTCGCCGATGCGCGTCTTGTAGCCGTCGGGCAGGCCCTGGATGAACTCGTGTGCGTGAGCGTGAACCGCGGCCGCTTCGATGGCCGCCGGCGTGGCTGACGGCGAGCCGTAGGCGATGTTGTTGGCGATGGTGTCGTCGAACAGCACCGTCTCCTGCGTGACCATCCCGATCTGCGCCCGCAGCGACGCCACGGTCACGTCGCGGATGTCGACGCCGTCGACGATGATCGCGCCTCCGGTGACGTCGTAGAAGCGCGGAATGAGATTCACCAGCGACGTCTTGCCTGCGCCGCTCAAGCCCACGATGGCGACCATGCGGCCGACCGGCACGTCGAAGGACACGTCGCGCAGGATGTGCCGGCGATCGCGATTGTCGTAGTTGAACGACACGCCGCGGAACTCCACGTGCTGCGTAAGCGGCTCGAGCGCCCCGGCGCCCGGTCGATCGCGCACCTCGGTGTGCGTATCGAGCATCTCGAAGATGCGGCCCGCGGCGGCAATCGCCTGCTGCACGTTCGCGTTCACGCGACTGAGCTTCTTCGCCGGTCCGTAGGCGAGGAACATGGCCGCCATGAACGCGGTGAACTCGCCGGGCGTCATCCGCCCCTGCACGATCTGCTGACTGCCGTACCAGAGCGCTGCCGCCATCGCCACGCCGCCCAGGAACTCCATGATGGGCGGGAGGGACGACAGCGCGCTCGTCACGTGCATGTTGGTGCGGTAGAGGCGATGGGTCGCCTGGGCGAACCGCTCCGCCTCGCGACCCTCGGTCCCGAACGCCTTGACGATGCGATGGCCGTTGAAGGCCTCGGCCGCGAGGTGCGAGATGGTCTCGAGGTGCTCCTGGCTGCGCCGAGTGGTCCGCCGGACACGCTGCCCGAGGCGGACCAGCGGATAGACGATCACCGGCGCGCTCGTCAGGCACACGGTCGCGAGCCGGGCGTCGAGGTAGAACAGGACGAACAGATAGCCGATGAGCGCCAGGCTCTCCCGCAGCAGATCGCCGATCGTTTCCGACACGGCCTGCTGAATCTGCGTGACGTCGCTCGTCACGCGGGACATGAGCTGCCCGCTGGTACGGCGCGCGAAGAAGCTCGCCGACTGGCCGAGCGTGTGGCTGAACAGCGCGTTGCGGACGTCGCGGACCACCAGTTGTCCGACGTCCGTCATGAGGTAGGTCGAGAAGTACGCGCCGAGCCCTTTCACCAGGTACGCCGCGATGATGGCGAGCGTGACCTCGCCCACGCGCACCTGGCGGACCAGCGCCTCATCGAAGATCGGCTTGACCAGATAGGCAAGCAGCGACGAGGCCGCGCCATAGGCGAGCATCGCCACGAGGGCGGCGGCGAGCCGGCCGCGATAGGGACGCGCGTAGCGGAGGAGCCGGCCGAACTCGTTCACGAGCCCGTCCTGTCACCCGCGCCCTGAGAACGGGCCGGCCCGGCGTAGCCGTCCGGATGGCGGCGCCGCCATTGCCACGCAGAGTCCACGATCGCATCGAGATCGCTGTGCTTCGGCGACCAGCCCAGCTCGCGGCGAATCCGATCCACCGATGCATAGAGCACCGCCGGGTCGCCCGGCCGGCGAGGGCCGATGGTATGCGGCACGGGCGTTCCGGTCACCCGCTCGACCGACGCCAGGACCTCGCGCACCGAAAACGGCGTCCCGTTGCCCAGGTTGTACGCGCGCGACGCGCCGCCGCCGGTGAGATGGCGCATCGCCAGCAGGTGCGCCTGGGCGAGATCGACGACGTGCACGTAGTCGCGGCAGGCAGGTGCCGTCCGGAGTCGGATAGTCGTCGCCGAACACGATGAGCGGCTCGCCTCCGGTGGCCGCGTCGAGCGCACGCGGGATCAGGTGGATTTCCGGATCGTGATCTTCGCCGAGCAGACCATTGGGGTCGGCGCCGGCCGCGTTGAAGTAGCGCAGCGACACCGATCGAATGCCGTAGGCGCGCTCGAAATGCGGAAGCGCGCGCTCGATGGCGAGCTTCGTCTCGCCGTACGAATTGATCGGCCGCTGCGGATGGTCCTCGTCGATGGGAGCGGTCTGCGGCTCGCCAAAGGTCGCGGCCGTCGACGAGAAGACGAAGCAGTTCACGCCGCGCTCCGGCCATCGCGCCAACGACCGACAGCGCTCCGCCCACGTTGTTGTCGTAGTAGTTGATCGGATCCTTCACCGACTCGCCGACGAGCAGCCACGCCGCGAAGTGCATGACCGCGTCGAAGCCCCGGCCGCTCAGCAGGTCGCGCAGCCGATCCCGGTCCCGAATGTCGCCGACGACGAGCTCGATGGGCGCACGGCCGGCGCGCGGCGGCATTCAGCCGCTCGATGGCCTCGCGATGACCATGCGCGAGGCTGTCGTAGACCACGACGTCGTGACCGGCGTCGGCCAGGGCCTTGACCGCGAAACTGCCGATATAGCCCGCTCCTCCGGTGACCAGCACACGGCTCATGTCATCGTCCGATCGAGAAGTAGGTGAAGCCGTGCGCCTTCATCTGGGCGGGACGATAGAGGTTCCGCCCGTCGAAGACGACCGGTGTCTTCATCAGCTTGCGCATGCGCGGGAAATCGGGCTCGCGGAACTCGTGCCAGTCGGTGACCACCGCCAGTGCGTCAGCCCCGCCGAGCGCCTCATAGCTCTTCCGCGCAAACGTCACCCGGGACCCGAAGCGCTCGCGCGCGGCGTCCATCGCTTCGGGATCGTACGCCTGAATCCTCGCGCCCTGCTGCAGCAACGTCTCGATGATGACCATCGAGGGCGCCTCGCACATGTCGTCGGTCCGCGGCTGGAAGGCCAGCCCCCACACCGCGACCGCACGACCCTTGAGCGAGCCGAAGTGACGCTGCATCTTGGCGACGAGTACCGGTCTTCTGCGCCGCGTTGACCGATTCGACCGCCTCGAGTGTTCGGAACGTGTAGCCCTTGCCTTTTGCCAGGGTGAGAAGCGCCTTGCTATCCCTCGGAAGGCTGCTCCCGCCGTAGCCCACGCCTGGAAACAGGCACGCGGCTCCGATGCGTCCGTCCGAGGCCATCACACGACGAACCTCGTCGACGTTCGCGCTCGTCAACTCGCAGACGTGAGCCACCTCGTTCATGAACGAGATACGCGTCGCCAGCATCGCGTTGGCCACGTACCGGGACAGCTCGGCACTCGCGCAGTCCATCACCATCATCGGCGCCCCGGCCCGTGCGAAGGGCGCATAGAGCTCCTTGACCACCTCGGCGCCCCGCGGATCGTCGGCGCCAATGACGATGTGATCGGGGTGCAGGAACGCTTCGACGGCGGCCCCCTGCTCCAAGAACTCCGGGTTGCTGACCACGCTGAACGGATGCGTCGTCTCGCGGCGGATCGTCTCGCGAACGCGTTCGGCGGTCCCGACCGGCGCGGCGCAATTCGAGACGACGACCTTGTAGCCGTTCATCGCCCGCGCCACCTCGCGAGCGCGAGCGAGCACGTGGTGACCGTCGGATGCGCCGTCGCCAGCCACCGGCGCGCCCACGGTCAGGAAGACCACCTGCGCCGTCCGCACGGCGCGCGGGAGCGACGTGGTGAAGGTCAAGCGGCCTTCGCTGCCGTTGCGCCGGACGATCTCCTCGAGCCCCGGCTCGTAGATCGGGATCCTGCCCTTCTGCAGCGTCCGGATCGCCGACGCATCATCGTCCACGCAAACCACCGTATTGCCGTTCTCGGCGAAGCAGGCCGCGATGACGAGGCCCACGAACCCGGTTCCGACGACGGCAATGTGCATGCGGTTCGCGACTGACAACGCGCGCGAGGGTTGGCCAGCCCGACAACAAACCTCTCAGCGTAACACGCGGGCGATCCCAGGTCAATCCACTGACCTGCAAGGAGTTGTCGACGCATCGCAGGTCATCCGGCGCGCTGCCGCGGGTCCTGGGAGGTTGCGCCAGCCGTGCTACGCTGCCGCACCGGCCCGGCGAAGGTCGGCCGGAGACCGTCGACAGCACGCGTGCGCATCCTCGTCGATTACCGTCCTGCGCTCCGGGAGCGATCGGGCGTGGGGGAGTACATCCACCGCCTCACCGAAGCGCTCGTCCGGGTTTCGGCGGGGCGCGACGAGATTGCCCTGTTCTCGAGCTCGTGGAAGGACCGGCTCGTGCCCCAGGCCATCGCCGGGACCACCGGGGTCGATCGCCGCGTCCCGGGTCGGGTGCTCACGCGGCTGTGGCACCAGCAGGAGTGGCCGCCGGTCGATTGGCTGGCGGGCCGCTATGACGTGGTGCATTCTTCCCGGCCGACGCTCGTCCCCGCACGTCGCGCGGCACAGGTCGTCACCGTTCACGATCTCGATTTCGTCGATCATCCCGAACGTACTCAGGCCGAGTTCCGGGGCGATTACGGCACGCTCGCCAGGCGGCACGCACAACGCGCGGATCAGGTGATTGCGATATCGGCCTACACGGCGGGTGAGGTCGAAGCCCGCTTCGACGTGCCGCGATCGAGGATCACGGTGTGCCGGCCTGGCCGGCCGGCCTGGACGCCCCGCCCGCACGCGCCGCTCGAACCGTACATCCTGTTCGTCGGCACGCTCGAACCCCGGAAAAACATCGGCGGCCTGCTCGCGGCCTACGCCCGCCTTCTCGCGGCGACACCCGACGCGCCACGGCTGGTCCTGGCCGGCCGTGCGCTCGAGGAATCGCGCGAGTGGCTCACCAGGCTCGAATCGGCGCCCTTTGCCGGGAAGGCCGAATATCTGGGCTACGTCCGGGAGGACTCCCGCGAAGGCCTCTACAAAGGCGCCGCCCTGCTGGTTCTGCCGTCCTTCGAGGAGGGCTTCGGGCTGCCGGCGCTCGAGGCCCTGACCGTCGGTTTGCCCGTGGTTGCGTCGAACCGGGGCGCGCTGCCGGAAGTCATCGGCGACGCCGGCCTGCTGGTCGATCCTGACCGATACGGAGGGTCTGGCTGTGGCGATGGGACGCATCGTGTCCCAGCCGGGGCTCGCCTCCGAGCTCGGCGCGCGCGGGGTACGGCGCGCGCGGCTCTTCGACTGGAACGCGTCCGCCGAGGCGCTCCGCGCAGCCTACGACGTGGCCATCGCCGTGCGGCGCAACCGCCAGGGTCGCGAGCAATGAGGGTGGCGGTCGACGCCCGCGAACTGCAGGGGCGAGTGACCGGGGTCGGTCGCTACCTGGGCGAGCTCCTCGCGTGCTGGTCGCGCGACCCGACAGCGGCTGACGTCACGATCACGCTCTGCGCTCCCGAACGCGTCGACATCCGCTCCCGTCTGCTCGGCTCCGGCGGTGCACAGGTGGAGTCCACAGCCGTTGCCGGAGCGGCTGGAACCATCTGGGAGCAGACGAGCCTCCCCCGGGCAATCCGCGGCCGGTCCGATGTGCTCTTCGCCCCCGGCTACTCCGCGCCTTTTTTCTCGCCGGTCCCGACCGTCCTCACGATTCACGACCTGTCGTTTTTCGCGCACCCGGAATGGTTTCGTACCCGCGAGGGCTTGCGCCGGCGCTGGACCACGAAGCTGGCCGCGCTGCGGGCATCACGGATTCTCACGGTCTCGGAGTTCTCGCGCGCCGAGATCGTGCGCCTGCTCAGGATCGCGCCGGAACGCGTCACCGTCACGCCCGAAGGCAGCGGCGGACGCTTGGGTGGTGCCCACACGACGGCTCGACCGAATGGCCCGCGGACCGTGCTCTACGTAGGGTCGATCCTGAACCGGCGTCAACTTCCCGAGCTGGTTCGTGCGTTCGCGCCAATCGCGCGGCGCGACCCGGCCGCGCGGCTGGTGATCGTCGGCGAGAATCGCACGTTCCCCGTCGAGGATCCGGCGGTGACGGCCCGGGAAGAAGGGATTGCGCCGCAGGTCGACCTGCGCGCCTACGTGTGCGACGCCGAGCTCGCCGATCTGTATGGCCGCGCCTCGGCGTTTGCTTTTCTGTCCACCTACGAGGGTTTCGGACTCACGCCGCTCGAAGCGATGGGTGCGGGCGTGCCGGTCGTCGCCTGCGACACGCCGGTCGCGCGCGAGGTTTACGGCGACGCCGCGCTGCTCGTCCCGATCGGATCGCGTGACGCGATCACACGCGCGCTCGAATCGGCGATGGGCGATTCGGGCGTTCGCGCGCGCCTGGACGCCGCCGCACGCGTGCGTCTCCAGCAGCTCTCCTGGGAGCGCACGGCGTCGCTGACGCTGCAGGCGCTTCGTCACTCGTCCGGACGCCCATGACCCGGGTGGCCATCGTCATCGTCAGCTTCAACGCGAAGGACGACCTCCATCGATGCCTCGCCTCGCTGGGCGCGGCGCCGCCCGCCGGTTCGCACGAGATCGTGGTCATCGACAACGCCTCGAGCGATGGCAGCCCCGACATGGTGCTGGAACGTCATCCGGGGGTGCGGCTCATCGCGCTTTCCGAGAACGTTGGCTTCGCGCGCGCGAACAACGAGGGCATACGACGGAGCTCGAGCGATTCTCGTTCTGCTCCTGAATAGCGACACCATCGTCCCGGCGGGCGCCGTCGACCGTCTCCTGGCCGCGCTCGAAACGGACTCCCACGCCGCGGCCGTCGGACCACGCCTCGTCGACGCCGATGGGCACACCGAGCTCTCGTTCGGATCGATGGTGGGTCCTCTGGCCGAGCTCAGGCAGAAACGTCTCGGCCGCGGGATCGCGAACGGCCGTGCTGCCGCGCTCGCGGAGCTCGAACGGCTCACGCGCGCGGCCTCCTGGCCCGACTGGGTCAGCGCCGCGTGTCTGCTGGTCTGGCGCCGCGATGCGGAAGCCGTCGGGCTGCTCGACGAGCGCTACTTCATGTATCTCGAGGACGTGGATTTCTGCGCCGCACTGCGGGCGCACGGCCGGCGGATCCGATTCGAGCCCGCGGTGACCATCACGCACCTCCGCGGGAGGTCCAGGCGTGCGGCAGCCGAGGCGACGGAACGAGCGTACCGGCACAGCCATCTCGCGTTCTACCGCAAGCACCATCCAGGATGGGCGCCGCTGCTGACGTGGTATCTGCGCGCGAAGGGACAGGGCCCATGGTGACGGCGCGTCCGGCGCCGCCGCGGCGGATCCGGCGGGCAACCTGATAGCATCGGGCGCGCATGCGGATTGGGATCGATGCCCGGAAACTGCACGATTTCGGCATCGGCACTTACATCCAGAATATCCTGCGGCAGCTCGCGCGGATCGATCGCGAGTGGGAGTACGTGCTGCTCTGCCGTCCCGACGACCGCGACTGGTTGAGCCATCTCGGACCCAACTTCCGCCCCGTCATCGTTCGCGCCGCCCCGTACTCGATCAGCGAACAGTTCTCGGTCCCGTGGCGACTGCTGCGGGAGCGGGTCCAGCTCTTTCACAGCCCGCACTACGTCCTGCCGCCGCTCGTGATGTGCCCGTCGGTCGTGACGATTCACGACTGCATTCACCTGCTCTTCCCGCAATACCTGCCGAGCCGACTCGCGCCCGTCTACGCGCGGGTCTTCATGTGGTGGGCGACGACGCGCGCCGTTCGCGTGCTGACGGTGTCGGAAGCCTCGAAGCACGACATCCTCCGGTTCTTCCGCATTCCCGACGAGAAGGTCGTCGTCATCCACAATGCGATCGACGAACGCTTCCGCATGCCGCCGCCCGACGAAGAGGCCTACCGCATCCGCGAGCGCTTCCAGCTCCACGAGCCGTTCCTGCTGTATGCGGGGAACGTCAAGCCGCACAAGAACCTGGAGCGGGTCATCGAAGCGCTGGCTCAGCTCCACGCCAACGGCTTCGATCAGCTGAAGCTGCTCATCATCGGCAACGACATCTCCCGCTATGCGACGTTGCGGCGGGCGGTGCACGCCCACAACCTGCATCGCTACGTGCGGTTTCTGGGCTTCGTGCCCGATCAGACCCTGGCCATCCTCTACCGGATGTCGTCGGTCTTCGTATTCCCATCGCTCTACGAGGGCTTCGGCCTGCCGCCGCTCGAAGCGATGGCGAGCGGAACACCGGTGGTGACGTCGAACGTGTCCTCGCTGCCCGAGGTCGTGGGGTCGGCCGCGGTGCTGGTCGATCCGCACGACAGTCACGCGATTGCCGAAGGCATCGCGCACGTGCTCTTCGACCCGCAGCTCCGCGCCACGTTGCGGGAGCGCGGGCTCGAACGTTCGGCCACCTTCTCGTGGGAGCCCGCTGCGCGGGCCCTGCGCGGCATCTACCAGACGGTCGCCCGCGAGAAAGGGCTGCTGTGAGCGGAAGCGGGCCGGCCCGCGGGCCGGTAGCCGATCTCGCCGGTCTCCGCGTGGCGGTGGTGCACGACTGGCTCACCGGCATGCGCGGCGGCGAGCGGGTCCTCGAAGCGGTGTGCGAGCTGTTCCCGCGCGCCTCGCTCTTCACACTTCTGCACGTTCCGGGCGTGATTTCGGAGACGATTGCCCGCCACGCGCCGCGCTCGGCGTTCGTCGAGCGGCTGCCGCGAGCGTCCAGGTTGTACCGGCACTATCTGCCGCTCTTCCCCGCGGCGGTCGAGCAGTTCGATCTCGATGGCTACAATCTCGTCATCAGCAGCAGCCACTGCGCGGTCAAGTCGGTGGTGGCACCTGGCCAGGCGCGCCATCTGTGTTACTGCCACTCGCCGATGCGGTATGCGTGGGACCAGTTCGAGTCGTACTTCGGAAAACGGCGGCTCGGACGATGGAGCGCCGCTGGCGCGGGAGGTGCTGCGTCCGCTGGCCCGGTGGGACGCATCGACGGCGCACCGCCCTCACCGCTATCTGGCTAATTCTCAATATGTTGCACAAAGGATCCGGCGATACTATAATCGCCGTTCCGTCGTCGTGCCTCCCCCTGTCGACACAGCGTTCTATCACCCCGACTCCCGTCACCCAGACCCGTATTTCCTGGTCGTGTCGGCGTTGGTCCCTTATAAGCGGCTGGAAATCGCCATCGACGCGTGCCGCGAGGCCGACGTGCCGCTGCGAATCGTTGGCGAAGGGACCGAACGGGCCAGACTCGAGGCGGCGGCCGGGCCGGGAGTGGAGTTTCTGGGCCGCCTGACCGATGAATTGGTCCGGGAGCAGTATCGGAGCGCCACGGCGGTCCTGCTTCCGGGCGAGGAGGATTTCGGCATCGTGCCGGTCGAAGCTCAGGCATGCGGGCGTCCTGTCATCGCCCGGGCCAAGGGCGGCGCCCTCGAAACCGTGGTGGACGGGCGGACCGGCGTGCTGGTCGATTCCGACAACCCGGCCTGTTGGGCCGATGCCATTCGCCGCGTCCGGGCGGCCGTCGCCGACGGTAACGCCTTTGCGCCGTCGGCGTGTCGAGACAATGCCGAACGCTTCTCGCGCGAGCGGTTTCTGATGGCGTTCCAGTCCGAAGTCCGCTCGCTCGTCGACGCCCCGCCCGAGGCCGCGCGATGGTAAAGCGCTGGAACCGGCTCCTCGTCGCGTTCTTCGTCCTCTCGGACGCCCTCCTCGGAATGATTGCGTTCGTGCTGGCCTACGTGCTGCGCTTCGAGACCGGCCTCATCGAAGCGCCCAAGGGCTATCCGCCGTTTTCTCAGTACCTGGAACGTCCTCCCGCTCATCGGCGTGCTGGTGCCGGTCGCGTTCCAGGTTCAAGGCATCTATCGTCTGCGGCGGGGCCGTACGCGCGTAGACGACTTCTTCGCCGTCCTCGTCGGCAACATTCTCACCGTCGTCCTCGGCGTGGTCACGACGCTGTATATCCAGGCCTATTACGTTCCCGAGGAGATGAAGGCACGCGGCGCGTTCGAGATCTCCCAAATCGTGTGGGCGATCTTCCTGGTGCTGAACGTTTCGCTGACCTATGCGACGCGCGAGTTGGTGCGCGAAGCGCTCGAGCGACGCTGGCGCCAGGGTATTGGCCTCAAGCGCGTGCTCGTCGGCGGCGCCGGTGAACTGGGCCGCGTCGTCGTCGACAAATTGCTCGAGCACCGCGAGCTCGGCTACAAGGTGGTCGGCTTCGTCGACGATCGCGCCGGCGGCGATCACCTCGGCCACCGCGGGCTTCCCCTGCTCGGCACGCTCGCCGAAGCCGGCGACATCCTTCAGCGCGAGCGGATCGATCAGCTCTACGTCGCGCTGCCGCTCGACGAGCACATGAAGATGGTGTCGCTCGTCGAGAGCGCCAACCGCGCAATCGTCGAAGTCAAGGTGGTGCCCGATCTCGTGCAGGTCCTCGCCCTCAAGGCGAGGCTGGAGGAGCTCGACGGCATCCCGATCATCAACATCAACGACGTGCCGCTGCGCGGCTTCAACAGCGTGCTGAAGCGCGCCATCGACGTGGGGCTGTCCGCCGCGCTGCTGCTGGGGCTCGCGCCCGTCATCCTGGCGGTCGCCGTCATGATCCGCCGATCGTCACCTGGCGCTGCCTTCTTCCGCCAGGAGCGCATGGGACTCGACGGCCGCTCGTTCTGGGTGTGGAAGTTCCGCTCGATGTACGACGGGGCCGAGCGCGAGACCGGGCCGATCTGGGCGCGGCCCGACGACCCCCGGTGCACGCCGATCGGCCGGTTCCTGCGCCGCTCGAACCTCGACGAGATCCCTCAACTCTGGAACGTGCTGCGCGGCGATATGTCGCTTGTCGGTCCGCGTCCCGAGCGGCCGTTCTTCGTCGAACAGTTCAAGCAGCGCATGCCGCAGTACATGCTGCGCCACAAGGTGAAGGCCGGACTGACCGGCTGGGCGCAGGTGAACGGCTGGCGCGGCAACACGTCGATCGAAAAGCGGATCGAGTACGACCTGTACTACATCGAAAACTGGTCGGTGATGCTCGACCTGAAGATCATGTGGCTCACACTCGTGAGAGGGTTCTTCCACAAGCACGCCTACTGATGCGATGGCACGGATCGTCATCACCGGCGCCGCCGGCTTCATTGGTTCCCACCTGGCGGAGGCACTGCTCGATCGCGGACACGGCGTCATCGGCATCGACAACCTGCTGACCGGCGACACGGCCAACATCGCCCACCTCGCCGGACGCGATTTCCAGTTCATCAAGCACGACGTCACGAACTACATCTACGTCGACGGTCCGGTCGACTGCGTGCTGCATTGGGCGAGCCCGGCGAGTCCGATCGACTATCTCGAGCTGCCGATTCAAACGCTCAAAGTCGGCGCCCTCGGCACGCACAAAGCGCTCGGCCTCGCCAAGGCCAAACGCGCGCGGTTCGTGCTGGCTTCCACGTCGGAGGTCTACGGCGATCCGCTGGTGCACCCCCAGAACGAGTCGTACTGGGGCAACGTGAATCCGGTCGGGCCGCGCGGCGTCTACGACGAGGCGAAGCGCTTCGGCGAAGCCATGACGATGGCGTACCACCGGTACCATGGCGTGGACACGAAGATCGTCCGGATCTTCAACACCTATGGGCCGCGCATGCGGATCAACGACGGACGCGCCGTGCCCGCCTTCATGAGCCAGGCGCTCCGCGGCGAGGAGGTGACGGTCTTCGGCGACGGCAGCCAGACCCGCAGCTTCTGCTACGTGAGCGATCTCGTCGACGGCATCATCCGGCTGATGCACTCGGCCACGAACGATCCCGTCAATCTCGGCAATCCCGCACGAAATGACGATCCGCGAGATCGCGGACACGATCATCCGCATGACCGGCTCGAAGAGCCGCGTCGTCCATCGGCCGCTCCCGACCGACGACCCCAAGGTTCGCAAACCTGACATCACACGCGCCCGAGAGTTGCTCCAGTGGGAACCGCGCGTCTCACTCGAGGCCGGTCTGATGTCGACGATCGATTACTTCCGCAAGAAGCTCGGCGTGTGACGGCGGACTTTCAGAGCCCACGGCGGGGCTGAAGCCCCGCCCTCCTGCGGACTTCACGTGGTCCGTCTGGGGCAACACGTTACTCACCCGCGACTACCCTGCTGCGCCCAGGAACCTCGTGCCTTTCAGGGCGTAGTCGAGGGCCGAGATCACGGTCAGGGCGAGCGAGAGCCAGGCCAGGACGTCGACGATGAGGAGCGGGCGTCCGAGGTAGTTGGCCCACAGGGTGAGCACCCCGGTCAGCAGAAACGTGGCTGTCGCCGCCTTGCCCCACATGGATGGCTGGAAGGTCCGTCGTCCAACGGCCAGATTGACGATCGACACGGTCACGACGATGCCCACGTCACGGCTGATGATGAGCACCGTCAGCCACACCGGGATGCGCTGCACGAGGTGCGGCAGCGGCAGCGTCAGCACGACGAACATCGTGACGACCAGCAGCTTGTCGGCCACGGGATCGAGCCAGGCGCCGAGCGTGGTCTTCTGTCCCGCGCGCCGCGCGAGCACGCCGTCGAAGGCGTCGGTGAGCGCGGCCACGATGAACACGACGACGGCCCACCCGAGCTGCTGGTAGATCACGAACAGCGCGAGCACCGGGATGAGGATCATCCGCAGCAGCGTCAGCTGGTTGGCGGGGGTGAGCGCAGTCATCGACCGATGACGAGCGAGGCCAGTCGATCGATGGTCGCCATGGCTTCGGGTCCGGCGACGGCGCGCGAGGGAACGAAGGCCGGCCCGGGGTCCGGGGTCATGACGCCCGCCGAAACCGCACGGGCGGCCGACGGATAGAACACATGCGTCGGCGGCAGGTCGGCGAAGGCCGGCGGCGTGCCGCGCCACCGTTCGGCGAGCGCGGGCTGCCTGGCGGCGGCGCGATCGAGCGTCCGGCTCACGACCTCAGCGAGATCGCCGCGGCGGACGACCTGGCCCGGCTGGAACGTGTGGTTGGGGAACACTTCCATCAGGCCGGCACGCGCGACGTCCATGATCCAGCGTTGCGCCCAATGGCCCCGCACGTCCGTAATCAGGGCCGTGGACGGGGGCTCGGCGCCCGCAAGCCAGCGTTCGAGCTTCACGCCGAGCAACGCGGCGAGATCTCCCCGCGTGATCTGCGGACTCGGGCCGATGGCGCGAAACGCCTCGGGCAGCGCGGCGAGCGTGACGTTCCGCTCGATCTTCTTCACGACCTCCGCGTAGGGGCCACCGGGGTCGAGCGCGGCTGCGCGCTGATAGGCGGCCAGCGCTTCCTTCGAATGGCCGCGCGCGAGCTCGATCTCCCCGACCAGGGCATGAGTCGCCGCATCGGCGTCGATCGCGACCGCCTTCCGCGCGTGACCGATGGCGGCCTCGAGGTCGCCCGCTTGCCGCTCGACCGCCGCCAGCTCGCGGAGCATGAACCCGCTCTCGGGCGAGGCGCAGAAGCGCCTTGGTCCAGCCCTCACGCGCTGCCGCGAGGTCGCCACGCTTTGCGGCGGCTTGAGCGTCGGCCACGAGCCGCTCGATGCTGGCCAGCCTCAAACCCTCGAGTCTGCTACGGGCCTGGGCCCGCTGACGGATCGACCGCGAGCAGCGCCTCGAGCGCCGTGATGGCTTCGAGCGGCTTGTCGTCGGCGAGGAGGGCATCGACGCGCCCGGCGAGCGCCGGCACGTACTGCGGGTGCTGAACGAGCGCGGCGTTGAAGAGCGAGGCCGCGCTGTCGTAGTCCCGGTTCGCAAGCTCTGCGTACGCCTGACCGGTGACCGCGGGATAGAAGGCGGGCGCCTGCTTGACCAGATTGGCAAAGGCGCGCGCCGCACCCCGCGGGTCGCCACGCTGGAGCAGGTTCCACGACAGCTGGTGCTGCGCGGCGAGCTGCGGGCTCACACCCGGAATCGGGCCCGGAACGGCTGGGAACTCGAAGCCCGGAAAGGCCGGCGTCGCCGGGCTGGCCGGCGGCGGGGTTCGTTTCGCGCACCCGGAGATGACGAGGATGGCGGCGACCACCGCCAGTTGCCGCAGGCTGACTCGGAACCCTCCATGACGCTGGGGTCCCCAATGAGGCAGCCGCATTGGAGAACCCCGTCCGGACCCGGCCGGACTCGGCGCGGTGATCATGGCGGCGAGTCGGCGGCCGTGAGTCGAGCCAGCAGGCGACGCGGCACGTCCGCCTCGATTGAAACGCGGCCGTCGATCGCTTCGTGGCTGCGGACTCGCGCGTGCCGATACAGACGCGCAATGCGCTGGCGATCGTCCTCGTCGTCTTCGTCGAACTCGAGCGTCACCCGCTGCGTCTCGAGCGCCAACCGGCGCGTGATGGACGCAATCAGCGTGTCGAATCCCGTTCCATGCGCAGCCGACAGCTGGACGCCGGCGGGATGCGTGGCATCGAGCCTTGCCAGCTCGTCGGCCGAGAGGCGATCGCACTTGTTGAAGACCTCGATGGTGGCCACGCCCTGTGCGTCGATCTCGGCGAGCACGCGCGTGACCGCCTCGATGTGCCGATCGCGATCGGGGTCGGACGCATCGATGACGTGCAGCAGCAGATCGGCGTCGGTCACCTCTTCGAGCGTCGCACGGAAGGCCGCTACCAGGCCATGCGGCAGCCGATCGATGAACCCGACCGTGTCCGAGAGCAGGATGTGCTGGCCGTCGGGCAGACGAACCTGGCGGAGGAGCGGGTCCAACGTGACGAAGAGTGCATCGGACGTCTCGGCGCCGGCGCCCGCGAGGCGATTGAACAGCGTCGTCTTGCCGGCGTTCGTGTATCCGACGAGCGCGACGGTGGGCGCGAGGCCCTGCCGGCGGCGGTCGCGGACCTGCGCGCGGCGCCGCTTCACGTCGGCGATCTGCCGCCCGATGGTGGCAAGACGGTGGCGGATGTGCCGGCGATCGACTTCGAGCTTCGTTTCACCCGGGCCCCGGGTTCCGATGCCGCCGCCGAGGCGCGACAGCCATGCCGCCGAGCCCACCAGTCGCGGCATCAGGTACTTGCAGCTGCGCGAGCTCGACCTGGAGCTGGCCTTCGCGGCGTGCGAGCGCGCCGCGCAAAGATATCGAGAATGAGCTGCGTGCGATCGAGCACCGCCAGCCCGGTTTCCTTTTCCAGGTTGCGCAGCTGCGCCGGACTCAGCTCGTTGTCGAAGACCGCGAGATCGGCGTCGAGCTCGGAAGCCGCCTGCTTGAGGGTCTCGACCTTGCCGCGGCCGAGGAACGTGGCCGAATCGGGAGCGGGGCGCTCCTGAACGACGCGCAGCACGACCTCGGCCCCGGCCGCGCGCGCCAGACCTTCGAGCTCGTGCAGGCTGCGCTCGGCCGCGGCTCGGCCCACTGTACCGGTGGCGAGCCCCACAATCGCGGCCCGCTGACGGCCCTGCGTGCCGTCCCTGCCGTCGCGTCCCCGCATCACTGCAGCGATTCTAGCACGCGGTCGAAAGGCACCCGGCCCGCGCGCACGAGGCGTGGCGGCTGTTCGCACACGTCGACGATCGTCGAGGCGGACCCGCCAGGCGTTGGCCCGCCGTCGATGACGATGAGCGATGCGTCGGCGAACCGAGCGGACCACATCGTCAGCAGTCGCGGCCGGCAGAGCGCCCGATCGATTGGCGCTGGTCGAGGTGATGAGGCCACCAACGGCTGACGCCAGGGCGCGTGCCGACGTCGTGATCCGGCACCCGCACCGCAATGGTCTGGTGGCCGGCAGTGACGCGCGGCATCGAGCACGCCCTGAAGCAGCGGCACGACCAGCGTGAGCGGCCCGGGCCAGAAGCGCTGGGCGAGGCGGCGCGCCGTCTCGCCGAGCGGGCCCAGGACGCGCTCGATTTCCGCAAGGCTGCCGGCAATGAGCGGCAACGCTTCGCCTTCGCGCCGGCCCTTGACGGCAAAGATCGCCGAGACGCCATCGCTCCGGCGCGGGATCCGCGCCGAGCGCGTAGAACGTGTCCGTCGGGTACGCGACCACGCCACCACCGATCACGACCGCGGCAACGCGGGCAATGACCGCGGGATCTGGCCGCGTGGCATCCATGCGCTCGATGGTCATCGGTCGTCGGGCTTCGGTCGTCGGGCTTCGGTCGTCGAGTCTCGGGCTACGGGCTACCGGCTGCGGGCTACGGGCCTTGTCACCGGGGCTGCCCGCGCTTCAGCTGGTCAGCGGTACCTCGTCACTGGTCACTCGCCGAGGTCACCCATTCGTCATTCGTCATTCGTCATTCGCTGATTCGTCATTCGTCATTCGTCGCTACTCTTCGTCCACCGGCGGCGCGGGTGTTTCTGTGGCGGCGACCGCGGGCTCGGCCGCGGCGCGCGGGTTCATCCACCGATGGACGACGAGCGCGACGATCGCGAGCAGGAGGACGTCGACGAGGAACACCGCGCGCAGGCTGCGGCCGCCGATGAATCCGCTGGCCACGGGGCTCAGCGCCATCGCCGTCAGCGAGGCACTCGAGAGCATGCCGAACCCGGTGGCGCGCATGCCTTCGGGCATCACGTTGCCGGCCGTTGTATACGCCGCCGTCATGGCGGTTCCAACCGAAACGCCAAGGATGGCCGCCGCCCCGAGGAGCACGGCGGTGAACGGCAGCACGAGCATGAGCAGCACGCCGAGGGCGGCCGTGAGCGCCCCGGCGGCAATCGTCGCACGGGCCGAGTGACGGGCGAGCAATGGTGGGCAGATATGGTGACCGATCGCGGCGGTCACCGCGATCACCGAGAAGAGCGCGCCCGACATGATCGGCACCGTCTCCGGCGTGAACCCGATCGCCACGACATACAGCGGAAGGATCGGTGCCAGGCTGCGCTCGGCAAACCCCATCGAGAAGATGACGACCATGAGGACGACGAGATGCTCGAATCATCCGAGGCGAGGCCGCACGTCGAGGACACGCGATCCATCGGCGGACACACGCATGGGGGCCGCGTTCGGCGGCTCGCGATAGAGCACCATCACCATCACCAGTCCCACCACGTAGAGCAGCGCCGAGACCAGGAACGCGTGCCGCAGCCCGAGGCTCTGCGCCAGCACGCCTCCGATGACGGGCCCCACCGCGGGACCGAGCCGCTGCGCGGTCTGCACCGTGGCCGAGCGCCGAAGCCAGCCGGCCGGGCGGCGGCCGACTGCGCCGCCATCGCGAGCGCCAGCGCGCCGTAGCCGGCAAAGAACCCCTGGAGGGCGCGCAGCGCGAACACGTGCCAGGGCCGCGTCGACGTAGGCCATGGCGGCCATGATCACGATGAAGCTCGCGATCGATCGCAGCAGCATCAGCTTGGCGCCGAAGCGATCGGCCACGCGCCCCCAGAGCGGCGCGAGCAGCGCCGTCATCGCCGGTGTCACGCCGAGGCTGATGCCCGACCAGAACGCCATCTCGCCGACGTCGCGCGACGCCGAGCTCCGCCATATAGAGCGGCAGGAACGGCATCACCAGCGTGAAGCCGGCGAACCCGATGAAGCACGCGGCGGCAGAGGGCGAAGAGGTTCGGAGCTCAGAAGCGGACCTTGAAGTCTGCGGTCGGGATGGAGATGGATCGTGTCGATGAAGCGGATGCGCTGCGGCTGCGTTTCCATCACGACCGAGCTGGTGCGCAGCCCGTCGCCGAAGAAGCGGACGCCCTTCAGCAGATCGCCGTCGGTCACGCCGGTGGCGGCGAAGATGAGCGACGGAGACGACGCGAGATCGGCCGCAGTGTAGATCCGCTTCAGATCGGTGACGCCCATCGCGCTGGCAGCGCGCCTCGTGCTCGGCCGTCTGCACGACGAGCCGCGCGAAAATCTCGCCGTTCAGGCAGCGCATCGCCGCCGCCGTGAGCACGCCCTCGGGCGCGCCGCCAATGCCCATCACCGCGTGCACGCCGCTGCCGGCGACGGCGGCGGCGATGCCCGCCGAGAGGTCGCCGTCGCGAATCAGCTTGATGCGTGCGCCCGTCGCCCGGATGTCGGCGATGAGCGTCGTCGTGGCGCGGCCGGTCGAGCACGCAGATCACCAGGTCCTCGACCCGGCGCGCCAGCGCCTTGGCGATGCCGCGCAGGTTGTGCGCGACCGGCGCGTCGAGGAACACGGCGTGCTTGCGCGTCGCGGCCGACGACGAGCTTCTCCATGTAGAGGTCGGGCGCGTGCAGCAGCCCGCCCTCGTCGGACGCGGCGAGCACGGCCAGCGCGTTGGGCGCGCCCGGTGCAGCACAGGTTCGTCCCTTCGAGCGGATCGACGGCGATGTCGACCTCGGATATCGCTCGCCGTCGCGTCGCCGGGCCGCGGCGTGCGCCTTCCCCACCTTCTCGCCGATGTAGAGCATCGGCGCCTCGTCGCGCTCGCCCTCGCCGATGACGATCGTCCCGTCGATCGGCACCGTGTCGAGTGTCTGCGCGCATCGCCTCGACCGCGGCCTTGTCGGCCTTGTGCCGATCGCCGTGGCCCACCGTGTGGGCCGCGAAGATCGCGGCCTGTTCGACGACACGCAGGAACTCGAGCGAGAGGTCGGTGGTCATGGCGGGCGTCATGCGTCGATGGCGCGACCAGGGCGGCAGCTCGCAGCGCGTCGGCCTATCGGTGCGGATAGCCGAGCAGATAGTCGGCCTGCATCACCTTGTGAATCTCGCGCGTTCCTTCGTAGATCACGGCGCCCTTGCAATTGCGGTAGAACCGCCCCACCGGATACTCGTCGGAGTAGCCGTTGGCGCCATGAATCTGCACGGCGTCCCCGGCCGCGCGCTCCGAGGCCACGGTCGAGAACCATTTGGCGAGGCCCGTCTCGCGCGTGTTGCGCCGGCCGAGGTTCTTGAGCCAGCCCGGAGCGCAGCCACAGCAGCCGCGACGCCTGATAGTCGGACTCCATCTGCGCAATCATCTCCTTGACCAGCTGGTGCTCGCCGATCGGCGACGCCGAAGGTGTGCCGCTCCTTCGCATACTTCACCGACGCGTCGCGGCACGCGCGAATCGAGCCCGGTCGCGCCGGCCGCGACCGTGAAGCGGCCCTGATCGAGCGCGAACATCGCGATCTTGAACCCCTCGCCCTCGCGACCGAGCAGGTTCTCCGCCGGCACCTCCACATCGTCCATCTTGAAGATAGCCGGTGTTGCCGGCCAGGATGCCCCACTTCTGCGTGAGCGTTCCGCTCGAGAAGCCCTTGAACGCGCGCTCGACGAGAAACGCGCTCAGACCCGACGGATCGCGGCGCTTCTTCTTTTCGAGATCGGTCCAGGCGATGACGAGGAAGTTGTCGGCGACGTCGGCGAGCGAAATCCACATCTTCTCGCCGTTCAGGACGTACCGATCGCCGCGCTTCACGGCCACGCTCTGAATGCCGCGCGCGTCGCTGCCCGCGGCCGGCTCGGTCAGGCCGAAGGTGGCGATCTTCTTCCCCTGCGCCTGCGGGACCAGATAGCGCTGCTTCTGGTCATCGGTGCCCCACGAGAGAATCGAGAGCGAGTTGAGGCCGACGTGCACGGACATGATCACGCGCAGCGACGTATCGACATACTCGAGCTCCTCGCTGGCGACGCCGAGGCTGATGTAGTCCATGCCGGCGCCGCCGAGCGCTTCAGGAACGCAGATGCCCAGCAGGCCGAGCTCGGCCATCTTCGGAAGAATGCTCACGTCGAAACGATGTTCGCGGTCGAGGGCGGCGATGCGTGGGGCCACGTCGCGGCCCGCCCACTCACGCACGCTCTGTTCGAGCAGGCGATGCTCGTCGGTCAGGTCGAAATCGAACATGATGCTCCGTAGGCGGAATGCCGGACAGCGGCATCAGGAATGAAGACATAAGCCCGGCTTACGGCGAGCGATGCTAGCACAGGCGCTCGCCGACGCCGCGGTCCGACGCCGGCGTTGTTCAGGGAGCGAGGCGGCGGACCCGCACGGGGGTTCCGTCTCCCATGCCGAGCCGTTCGTGCGCAGAGGCGGACCGGGCCGCAAGCTCGAGAAGATCGGCACTGCCGAACAGCGCACAGATTTCGTCCGCGCCGATGTCGGCATAGGTTCCGACCAGCCGGCCGATGGGACGGCCGCCCACGTCGAGCGCGAACGCGCGGTCCTGGACGAAGCGTTCGAAGTTGCGCCTGTCGATGGACGTGATGAGGTTGCCGAACCGGTCGGCGTACAGCACGGCGCCCGTGAGGACGACGCCGTCTTCTTTGGGCTGTGGGAGATCGAGGATCACTGGTGAGCTGAGCGGACGGCCCAGCGCGCTCACCTCCACGCCACGCGCGAGCCACGCCGCCGCCGGGGCGAAGCGATCGCGTCCCTCGAACGTGCGGCTCACCGTCGGACGGAAGAAACGGCGTTCCGACAGATCGACCACCCGGCGTGGCGGATGATCACGAAAGACCGCCGTCAGCAGACCGTTATCGGGTGCGACGAAGCGATAGTCGCCCGCCTCGGCGGCGAGCCCGCGGCGGGTCGAACCGACGCCTGGATCGACCACTGCGAGGAAGATCGTGCCCACCGGGAAGTAGCGATAGCTGGCGGCCAGGAGGAAGGCACCCTCGGCGATGGCGTGTGGCGTGACGTCGTGGCTGATGTCGACGAGGGTCAACTCAGGGCAGACCGACAGCGCCGACCCTTTCATCGCGCCGACGTACGCGTCGCGCAACCCGAAATCCGTCAGCAGCGCGAGGATTGGACGGGACATCGGCGTCCCTCACCATCAGCCCGGACCCGCGGTCTTCATCTCGGGCTTGCGGAACACGAACTCGCGCGTCTTCGTGAGCAGCAAGTAGGAATCCGAGACCGTCAGCCCCTCGAACATCCGGTTGATGTCGCGGTTCACGAAGACCTGCTGGCGCGGACGCGCCGCCGGGTAGACGCGGTGACGCAGCGTCTGATCGTCGACGATCACGTACCGGATGTACTCGGCAGCCGGCAGCGGCACAGTGGCGAAAAACCCGAGCAAGGCGCCCCCCGGCTTGAGCAGGCGGACCATCGCGCGCGCGACGAGGGGCGCGGAGGCCTTGTCCAGGTAATCGAGGACGTCCCAGCAGAGGATGCCGTCGAAGGTCGCATCCGGCTGCGGGAATCGTGTCTTGAAAAACTCCGCGAGGTCGGGTGGGCTCTTCGACCGGTGGTGACTCTCGACGTTCGCGTAGATGTCCTCGACGAAGTACTTGCAGCCGAGACGCTCGCCGAGAAAGTTGACGTTGCTGCCGACGATTGGACCGAGGTCGAGCAGCACCGGTGCCTCGCGACCGGTCAGCGCCGAGACGAACTTGCCAAAAGCTTTCGTCGGGAACGCCTTCCCGGGCCCGCGTGGCGCGGGATCGGCCGGCGCGCGGTCCGGTTTGTCCCGCTCGCTCCGGCGACCCCACCCGAACAGCCGATCCGACAGCGGCCGGCCGGATCCACCTTCTGGCACAGTCGAGGTCCTCGTTTCCGCGGGTCGTGGGGCGGTGCGGCGTGTCCTCCGACGTCCGGAAGCCCGATGGCTCCCGGCTTCGGAGCGCGAATGTCACCCGCGGCGGCTACGCCTTGACGGGTTGTCCTGCGGGCTGCACCGGCTTGGACTCGGCCGCCGGTGTCGCGGTCTTGGATTCGGCCGCCGCCGCCGCCGCCTTGGCGGGAGTGGCGCCCTGGCGTTGCATGTCGATGCTGCCACGGAAGTGCGCGCCCTCGGCAATCGCGACCCGCGGCGAAACGAGGTCGCCATCGACCGAGCCGTTGTCGCGGATGTCGACCTTCTCGGAAGCCGTCACGTTGCCAACGACCTCGCCGAGGACGATGACCGACTTGGCGAACACCTGCGCCTTGATCTTGCCGTTGGGCCCGATTGTCAGCACGTTCTGCCGCAGCTCGATCTTCCCCTCCACTTGTCCTTCGATGGTGAGGTCTTCACTGCCGCTCAGCTCGCCCTTGATGACAACGGATTTTCCGATATTCACGACGTCCCTCATCTGCTGGGCCACAGGTCTCTGGGCCATAGTTGGTGCGTCCGACACGGCGTGTGCCGGATGCGCCGGAGCGGCTGGGGTCGCCGGTGGACTGTCTTGCCTGCCCGCTGGCGGTCGGACTCCTTCGTCCCGTTTCCACATACGACGTCTCCACTTCCTGGTCAGCCCTGACGCCTCGACGGTCGGGGGTCTCCCGTTTTCGCCGGGCGCAGGTTCACACAGAGCCCGACCTTCCGCCGGGGTCAGCAATTCGGGCGAGTATACGGGACCCCGGAAACCCATGTCCACCCCTGTTATTGCTGAGGGTTAGAGCCGGTGGTACCGATCGACAGGTCGTGCGGATCTATCTGGATCACAATGCCACGACTCCCGTCGATCCGGCCGTCGCCGACGCCATGGCCGGTGTGCTGCGAGAGGAGTTCGGCAACCCGTCGAGCGTGCATTATTTCGGGCAGCAGGCAAAGGCCCGTCTCGATGCGGCCCGGGCCTCGATGGCTGGTCTGGTGGGCGCCGACCCCTCGGAGATCATCTTCACGAGCGGGGGCACGGAAGCCGACGTCCTGGCCCTTCGCGGCGCCGCGGAGGCACTGGAATCGACGGGGAAGCGGCATTTCGTCACGACCCCCATCGAGCACGAAGCCATCCTCCAGACCGCGAAGGCGCTGACGCGCCGGGGCTGGCAGGTCACACTGCTCGAGGTCGGCCGTTCGGGTGTCGTCGACCCGGGGGCTCTCGAAACCGCCCTCGGCCCGGAGACGTCGCTCGTCTCGGTGATGCACGCCAACAACGAAATCGGGACGGTGCAGCCGATCGAAACACTGGCCTCGCTCGCGCGGGCGCGCGGCGCGCTGTTCCACACCGACGCCGTGCAGAGCGCCGGCAAGATGGCGGTGGACGTCCGCAAGCTGGGCGTCGACATGCTGTCGCTCTCCGCGCACAAGTTTCACGGTCCCAAGGGTATCGGCGCCTTGTTCGTGCGACGGGGCACGCGGCTGGTCGCGCAGGCGACGGGCGGCCGGCAGGAGCGCAATCGGCGTGCGGGCACGGAAAACGTGCCGGCCATCGTCGGGGCCGGCGTCGCCGCCGATCTCGCGCGGAAGCGGATGGCTCACGCGCCGGACACAGCGGCACTTCGCGACCGGCTGGAACGCGGCATCCTCGAGCGGGTACCCGGCACGACGGCCAACGGCGCGCGCGACGCGCGCGTCCCCAACACGTCGAACATTGGATTCGACGGCGTCGAAGCCGAGTCCCTGCTCATCGCCCTCGATCTCGAGGGTGTCGCCGTATCGACAGGCTCGGCCTGCTCGTCAGGGACGCTCGAGCCCTCGCACGTGCTCAAGGCGATGGGTCTCCCCCTCCATCAGACGACGAACGCGATCAGGTTCAGCCTGGGGCATGGCAACACGGAGGCCGAGATCGATCGCGTGCTCGAGGTCCTCCCCGCGATTGTGGCCCGGCTGCGCCAGGTGACAGCAGGCGTGGCAACGCGGGGTTGATTGTGTTCAGTCGTCGGTCTTCGGTCTTCAGTCTTCAGTCTTTGGTTGCGCTCGTCGTCTCGCTCGCTCGTCGCTCATCGCTGGTAACTGAAAATGCGGATCGTGGTGGCAATGTCGGGCGGCGTCGATTCCGCCGTCGCGGCTGGGCTCGTCGCCGATGAGGGGCACGACGTGATCGGCGTCTCGATGCAGCTCTACGATCAGCGTCCGCCCTCGGCCGAGGATGGAGGCGTGGCGCGCTTCGGCTCGTGCTGTTCGCTCGACGATCTCCACGATGCGCGGAAGGCGGCCCAGGCGCTCGGCGTACCGCACTACATCATGAACTTCGAGCGGCAGTTCGACGCGCACGTCGTCCAGCCGTTCGTCGAGGCGTACATCTGCGGGACGAACGCCGATTCCCTGCTCGCACTGCAACAGCGAGCTGAAGTTCTCGACCCTGCTCGAGCGGGCGGGCGCGCTCGGCGCCGACGCGCTCGCGACCGGCCACTATGCGCGTGTCGAGTCCGACGAGGACGGCCGGCGGTACCGGCTGCGCCGCGGGCGCGATCGGGCGCGCGATCAGTCGTACTTCCTGTTCTCGCTGACGCAGGCACAACTCGCGCGGGCCCGCTTCCCCGTCGGCCAACTGGAAAAGGCCGAAGTCCGCGAGTACGCGCGGGCACGCCAGCTCCCGGTAGCCGACAAAGCCGAGAGCCGCGAAATCTGTTTCGTTCCGGACGGCGACTACGCCAGCTTCGTCGAGCGGAGGGCAGGCGCTCGCAGCCCATCCGAGGGCGACATCGTCGACTCGGATGGCCGGCGGCTCGGCACACATCGCGGCGTGCACCGGTTCACCGTGGGTCAGCGGAAGGGGCTCGGCGTCTCCGCGGCCATTCCGCTGTACGTCGTCGGGCTCGAGCCCGAATCGAACCGAGTCGTCGTCGGCCCCAGAACCCTCGTAGAGCGCAGCGGGCTCGTCGCATCCGAAGTCAATTGGATCCATGGAGAGCCGCCGGGCTTACCGCTGCGCGTCGCCGCGCAGGTCCGGTACAGGCACGTCGCGGCGCCCGCCACGCTGACGCCGCTCGGCTCGGACGCGGCCCGCCTCGTCTTCGACACGCCCCAGCCCGCCATCGCGCCCGGACAGGCCGTCGTCTTCTACGACGGCGACGCGGTCATCGGCGGTGGTTGGATCGACCGCGCCGAATAGGCAACAGGGGGAGGGGGTTCAGCCGCGCCGTTCTCAGGCTTCGAGATAGTGCTGCGCGTCGAGCGCGGCCATGCAGCCGGTGCCGGCGGCCGTGACGGCCTGGCGATAGAGGTGATCCTGAACGTCGCCACACGCGAACACGCCTTCGACCGAGGTGGCGGTTCCCTTCCCCGTGATGATGTAGCCGTTGTCGTCGAGCTTCAGCTGCCCGGTGAAGAGCGACGTGTTCGGATTGTGGCCGATCGCCACGAACACACCTTCGACCGGCAGAAACGACCGATCGCCGGTCACGAGATTGCGGACTTCGATGCCGGTCACCTCGCCCTTGCTCTCGTCGAGCACCCGCTCGACGGCGTGGTTCCACATCCACGAGATCTTCGGATTGGCGAACGCCTTCTCTTGCATGACCTTCGAGGCCCGCAGCGTATCTCGCCGATGGATGACGGTCACTGAGGACGCGAAGCGAGTCAGATAGATCGCTTCCTCCATGGCCGTATCTCCCCCGCCGACCACGGCGATAGGCCGATTGCGGAAGAAGAACCCGTCGCAAGTGGCGCACGTCGACACCCCATGGCCCATCAGCAGCCGTTCGGACGGCAGCCCGAGAAGCCGCGCCGACGCGCCCGTCGCGATGATCAGCGCCTTTGCGGTGACCTCTCGCTCCCCGTTGGAGAGCACGAAAGGCCGGGTCGACAGATCGGCGCGACTCACGTGCCCGGCGACGATCGTCGCGCCAAACCGCTCGGCCTGAGCCCGCATCTCCGTTATCAGCTGCGGCCCCATGATGCCGTCGCGAAAGCCCGGCCAGTTCTCCACCATGGTGGTCAGCGTGAGCTGACCGCCCGCCTCGAGGCCTTCGACGACGAGCGGGTTGAGGCTGGCGCGCGCCGCGTAGAGCGCCGCCGTGAGGCCGGCCGGCCCCGAGCCAAGGATGACGACGTCCCGTGCCTCGGCCATGGTCAGATGTGCTTTTCGAGCGTGGCCTTGATGTGCTGCTTCGAGTGGCCGGCGCCTGCCAGGCTGTCGACGAGCTGGCCGCCCTTGAAGACCAGCAATGCCGGAATGCCGCGAATGTTGTAGCGGCCCGTGACCATCGGATTGTCGTCGACGTTGAGCTTGCCGACCACCGCTTTACCGGCGAGCTCCGCCGCAACGGCATCGACCGCCGGCCCGATCATGCGGCACGGCCCGCACCACTCGGCCCAGAAATCCACCAACACCGGCGTCGTGGACGCCAGCACGGCGGTATCGAAATCCTGGTCGGTAAAGGTCTTCACGTGTTCGGATGCCATCGTCGTCTTGCCCCCTCGAGCGCCCCCGGCGCTCATCTGCCGGGCCAGGCATCCGCTGAACCGCGGATGCCCGGCTGTTCGATATATAGATATATTACTAAATATCTGAATTCCGTCAAGGCCTGGGCGCCACGCGCGCGCGGCCAACGCGGGCGAGCGCGTCGTCGTAGACATGCACGTATTCCCGCGCCGAACGCGCCCAGGAATAGTCACCGGCCATCGCCTGCCGCTGCAGCGCCAGCCAGGTTTCCGGGTCGGCGTAGACACGGAGGGCCCAACGCAGCGTGCTGACGAGCGCGGGACCCGATGGTTCCCAGAACTTGAAGCCGTTACCGGTCTTCGTATACGGGTTGAAGTTGTCGACGGTGTCGTCGAGGCCGCCGGTCGCCCGCACGAGCGGCAGCGTGCCGTAGCGCAGACTGTACATCTGGTTGAGGCCGCACGGCTCGAAGCGCGACGGCATCAGGAAGATGTCGCTGCCCGCTTCGAGCAGGTGCGACAGTCCCTCGTCGAAGCCGATGCGCACGCCGATGCGGTCGGGGAACTGCGCCGCCAGCGTGCGCCACATCTTCTCGAAGCGAGGCTCGCCCGTGCCGAGCACGACAAAGCGCGCACCCAGGTGCGGCAGCTCGCGCGATGCTTGCGCAATCAGATCGAGCCCCTTCTGTTCGACCATTCTCGACACGGTTCCGACGAGCGGCACGGCAAGCGCGGCCTCGTCGTTCGGCAGTCCGTAGGCCGCGAGCAGCGCCCGCTTGGCGTTGCGCTTCCCCGACAGGTCTGCTGAATCGTACGGCGCGGGGATGTGGGAATCGTTGCGCGGATCCCAGGTCTCCGTGTCGACGCCGTTCAGAATCCCGACCAGATCCGCACGGCGCGCGACGAGAATCCCCTCGAAGCCGTACGCGAACTCCGGCGTCAGGATCTCTTCGGCATACCGGCGGCTCACCGTTGTCACCTTCTCGGCGAAGTTGATGCCGCCCTTGAGCAGGCTCAGGGCGCCCCAATACTCCAGGCCCTGCGGCGTGTTCAGCTCCGGCCCCAGATCGAGAGCGGGGAGCCAGCTCGGATCGCAGAGTCCGCGATACGCGAGGTTGTGGATCGTGAACACGGACGGGACACCGCCGAGGACGGGATGCCCCGCGTACCGTGTTCGCAGATAGACGGGCGCCAGGCCACCCTGCCAGTCGTGCGAATGAACGATGTCTGGCGCGAAGCTCGTCGAGACCGCGGCCTCGAAAGCCGCCCGGACGAGTGCCGCGTAGCGACGCGGGTTGTCTGGATGGTCGTGACCGCCCGATCCATACAGGCCATCGCGGTCGTAGAGCTCAGGGATGTCGACGAGCCACGCTGAGGCACCCGGACCGAGCGAACGCTCATAGACACCAGCTTCGTAGCGCTCCGGACCGATGTTCACGGGCAGCGTCACCAGCGGCGCGCCCTCGACGGCCGTTCCGCGGTATCGCGGCAGGACGACGACGACTCGATGCCCGAGCCGCCCGAGGGCGATCGGCAGCGCCGACGCGACGTCAGCGAGGCCGCCAGTCTTCGCGAACGGAATCGCCTCCGACGCGATCATCAGGATGTTGAGCCCCCCTTCGTGCGGCGGCTCGACGAGGCCGAGCGGCGGCTCGGGCGCAAGAGTCGGCACGTCGACGATCGCGCCAGATTCCCGGTCGGCGGCGACGGCCGCCAGCTGCGACGCGCCGGCGCGCGAGCCGCGAGTGCCGGGAGCGCCCGACGAGTTGACCCGTTTCCGAGCGGCCACCGGGGCTTGGGGCTCACCCCCCCTGGCCGGCTTGGACGAGGTCTTGCGCGCCTTGGGCGCAGCGGCTTCGGCAGAAGCC
The DNA here is from genome assembly GCA_963840865.1 of Vicinamibacterales bacterium. GTDB lineage: Bacteria > Acidobacteriota > Vicinamibacteria > Vicinamibacterales > Vicinamibacteraceae > CAWJAP01. The sequence goes on along the minus strand of CAWJAP010000003.1, from coordinate 201,276 downwards.
GACGCGCCGGCGACACCGTCGGGCTCGATCGCCGACGGTGACTCTCCGGACGAAACCGTCGTTCCAGCAGACTTTGCCGATTTGGCTCTGGAAGTTCGCGGGGCTTTTTCGGTTACCGGCTGTGTGGCCGGGGCGGTGGTTGATTCAAGTTCCGGTGAAGAAGACGGGGTCTTGCGTTTTGCCATGAAATTTCGGAAAGAACAATCGAATGAGGTGGGTCGGAGGGGCCTGACACGGCCGCGGGTGTAGAAGCGCGACCCTGAGAGTCTACCAGCATCGACTGACGCCACTGCACACCCCGGCGGGCGACCGTCGTTCGAGCACCCAAAACCTGGCGCCCGCGCCAGAAACCGAATCCTTTCTGAGACATACGGGCGATCCGTCGAAGGATCACCCTCGACCAGTCGACACGGACTGGGGTTTCCGCGACAATCGTCGCACTCATGCAGTGGATCTCAGCGCGCAGCCTGGCTGGCACGGCGGTCCTTCTCGCCTCCTTGACCGGCCTCGCGCGAGCGCAGGCTCCGGCCGCGGTCCTGGTCGGACGGACGGTCGATCCCGGCGGCAGCCCGATCGCTGACGCCGCCGTCCAGGTCGTCGGCGCGGCGGGCGCCGCGCGAGAGGCACGGACCGACGCAAGCGGCTGGTTCTCGCTGACCGGCCTCGAACCCGGGCGCTGCGACGTACGGGTGAGCGCGCCGGGCCGCCGCTCGGCGCGGGTGTCGGCGGTCGAAATCGCCGCCGGTGCGCGCGCGACAGTGCAGGTTGCGCTCCACCCCGGCGATCCCGACGAATGGGCCGATCTCGATCGGCGCGTCGTCGTGAGGGCGGACGCCGGTGCGACCACGCTGTCCGAGGCGCTGCTCAGGCACGTGCCGTTCGAACGTCCTCGAGCGATCGCCGAAGTCCCCGATTATCTGCCAGGCATCGCGCGGGGATTCTGCGTACGGTTCCCCGTCCGGCACATCCACCGTTCGCCGGGTCGACGGGATCGATCTGACCGATCCGCTCGACGGACGCGCCTGGACGTCGTACATCGCGACATCAGCACGGCAGATGGTCGTGCAGGCGGCCGGTGCGGGTGCGATGGAAGGCGGCTTCTCGAACATGCTGGTCGACGTCGTCACCGACGCCGGCGGCAACCGCCTGTCGGGACTCTTCGACGCACTCGTCACCACCGACGCGCTGGCGAGCGACTACGTGATCGACGAGGAGTTGCCGCCGAGCCCGTTTCTCGCGAGCCGCGATCTGCTCACGCGCAGCACCGACGTCTCGGTCCAGCTGGGGGGGCCACTTCAGCGCGACCGGAGCCACGCCCACGTGGCGTTCGGATATGCCGAGCAGCGTCGCGATCCGTTCGGTCCGCGCACCGTGCTCGACGAGACCACCCCTCGTCTGCAGGGCCGGCTGTCTTTCACGCTCGGCCCGGCCGAGACCATCGGCGCGAGCCTGCTCTTCGATCGACCGTCGATAGACGGCGTCGCGCCGGCGCCGGTGTCCGGGCTGGTCACCGACGAGGTCGCCGACAGTGTGTCGCGCCGCACGTTTGGTGCGCGGGTGGTGTGGCGGCGTCCTCTCCCACGGCGTCTGGCGCTCGAAGCGAGCTACAGCGTCTTCGCCGGTGCCCGCGATCTCGAACCCTCGTCCAGTGTCGTGGGACGGCTCGACGAGGTCACCGGCAGCTTCACCGGATCGCAAGGTCTGACCGAGGCCGGACGACGGCAGCGACACATCGTCTCGGCCCACGTCTCGCGCCACCTGTCCGCTGCCGGGGGCCACGTGCTCAATGCCGGTGCGGAGCTCGAATTCAGTCGCATCGAAGAGCGCGCCGCGTTCGTCGGCAACGAGTTCTTCCTCGACTTCGCCAGCCGGCCGAACCTCGTCGTCGAATGGCCTGGGGAGGTCCGAGAGGGACATTCGCGCCGCCAGTCGCTGTTCGTGGAGGATCTCTGGTCGCCGGTGTCGCGACTGGCCGTGAGCCTGGGCCTGCGCGCCGACCTGCTCCACGGGTCGACGCCCGGCGCTGGCGAAGGTTACAGCGCCACCCCGCTTCAGCCGCGCCTGGGCGCCACACTCGATGTCACCGGCGGGGGGCGCACCGTGGTGCGCGCGCATTACGGCATCTATGCCGACCCTCTCTATTTCTCGTACTACGATCGTGCGACGACGAGCACGTCGCCACGCGTCACGTTCGAGCTGCTTCCGAACGGGACCCGCCGTCAAGTGGAACGATCTCCGACGCCGATCTACACGGTCGATCCCGATCTCCAGCACCCATCGATCGCTGAAAGCATGTTTGGCGTCGACCACCAGATCCTTCGCACTGCCCGCGTGGGCGTCACCGGTGTCTTCCGCAACCTGCGCAATCTCGTCGACGCCACGTTCCCCGATGCCCGTTGGATCGCGCTCTCCCGCCAAGGGCTGAACAACAGCCCGATCACCGTCTACCGGTGGGCCAACCGGGCGGCCACGCAGTCGAACGGTGTCATCGGAAACGTCGAGGGACTTCAGTATCTCGCGCCGAACGGCGCGGTGCTCGGAACCGCTGACCCAAGCCGCGACTCGCGGGCCATCGTCGTCCACGGTCGTCTCGACGACGAGAATCAGCGGTGGACGGTACTGGGTGGAATGGCGTTCACGACAGTAGAAGGCACGGTGGACAACACGTTCGAAGCCGGCATCGGGCGGAGCTCGCAGTTCGAGTCGGCGTCGGCCGCGCTCGTCAACGTCGACGGCCGGCCGGTGCAAACGCCCGAGCGCGAGTACACGGTGCTCGCCACCGCTCGCATTCCCTGGGTGCACGCGCGGATCAGCGGCGCCTATATCGGGCAGGACGGTCTCTACTACCAGGCCGTCCGGCAGTTCGCCGCCGAGACTCTCGACTTCCCGCTTTCCGAGTCGGGTCGCCGCGTTCTGGTCGAACCACGCGGCGCGCGTGCGCTCGAGATGGATCACCGTCTCGACATGCGCGTCGAGTACAGCCTCGGCTTCGGCGCGAAGACGTTCACCGCCTATGTCGATGTGACGAACGTCCTCAATCGTGCGACGGTGCTGCAGACCGAAGACCGTTATCCGTTCACCTCGGCGGGCGGAGGCGCCGTCGTCCTGTTCGAGGCGCCAGTCGAAATCCGAGCTCCGCGCCAGTTCCTCATCGGCGGACGGTTCGGGTTCTGACGCGCGTGTCGAGCCTGGGCTGCAGGCTACGGACTACGGGCTGCGGGCGAGACACGCAAGGTCGCCACAAGCCCCGCGGCCCGAAGCCTGTAACCCGTAGCCCCATCCCACAATCACAGATTCACACGTACCCGAGTTGTTGCGCGGCCGCGTCGAGCGGGAGGGTGGCGACGGCTTCGACGCTGAGCATGAAGCCGCGCGACGCGTGCGACTCGTCGAAGCCTTTCAGATACCGGCGGCAGCCGTCGCACGTATCGACCCGGTAGGTGCGCGAGCCGCTCGAGAAGAAATGCCCGGCTGCCGGCCCGCGTGTCCTGCAGAACGGGCACTGACCGTCTGGGAACTTCCACTGCCCGCAGCAGCGTCCGCAGACCAGTCGGCGACGATCAGTTGACCAGACGGAGAAGTCGGGCTCGCCGCCGCAGACCGGACAGCTCGAACGCTGCCAGCTCTCGACGTCGTGGCGCTGCAGCATCGCCGCCGCTGCTGGCGCCAGGAACGATCGCATTCCCAGCAGGCACGCATGCGCCTGCCCTGGTGTCATCGCGTCCTCGCTCGCGTCGTTCGCATCGTCGAGAACGGCGTCGTACCAGTGGCGCAGGAGCGGCGGCAGCCGCCCGGCATCGCGCGCGATGGCGAGGAGCACGTCACCCTCTTCCCCCTCGATCATCTCGAAGCGCTGCAGCAGCGCGGTCGCTTCGCGCAAGACGCGTCTGAGGTCGCTCCAGTCGATCGAGAGATCGTCGAACTCGAGGAGCCGCTGTCCCTGCGTCAGGCGCCCGGCCAGCAGGGCGTCCTTGGCCAGCGTGCGCGGCAGCATCATGCGCGCACGCACGGACCGATCGACGTCGAAGAGCGCGAGATGGAAATCGACGGCCGTAGCGAGGTGAGGTGAAGCGGCTTTCAGCCGACGCAACTCCACAAGCTCCCGGGGCTCTGAACGTGGAGGTAGCCCGGGCGGCGTCGTCGGCACGGAAACGAGTGGCTAGTGCGGAAGCTCGTCCGGGGGCTTCGGCGCGTCTGGCGCGAGCAGCGTGCGGGTCCGGTTGGACAACCAGTTGAAGAGGTGCTTCGTTTCCATGAAGCGCCCGGCGTTGGAACGCGCGCCCAGGACGACGACCGCGATCGGGTCTCCCTGCGGCAACTGGAGCAACGTGGCGAGGCAGTAGCCTGCTTTGGTGATGAACCCGGTCTTGCCGCCGCGGACTTCGACGTCACCGCCCACGAGCTTGTTCGTGTTGTGCACCTTGATGGTGCGGCGGCCGGTTACGAGCGTCTCTTCGCTCTTGCGCATGATGCTCGCAATCCGCTCGTCGCCGGAGGCGAAGGAGATGAGCCGGGCCATGTCGAAGGCCGACGACACGTTGGTGTCGAACAGGCCCGACGGATCGGCGTAGTGGGTCTGCTCGAGGCCGAGTTCCTCAGCCTTCTGGTTCATCCGCTCGACGAAACCGTTGTAGCCGAACGGCGAGATCCGCGCGAGCGCCCGCGCCGCGGCATTGTCCGACCCGATGAGGAGCAGGTTGAGCAGATCGTTCGGCGACACCCGATCGCGCGCGCGCAGATAGGTGGTGGACGCGGCGCGAGTATCGACGCGCTCGATTTCGACGGGCGTCGTGAGATCGCTGGCGTGCTCGAGGAACACCACCGCGGTCATGACCTTGGTGATGCTGGCGATCGAGCGGGCGTTCTGCGCATTCGACTCCCACAGGATTTCGTGGGTAACCGGGTTGTAGATGATGGCGGCTTCGGCGCGGACGTCGGGAACGAGCTCGCCGTTCAGGCCCGCCTTGAATCGGGGCGTCTGGACCTCTTGCAGAGCCCGCACGTAGGCCGCGGCGCGGGCCCGAGCCACTCGTGCACGCCGTGCGCTGGCGCGTTTCGACGAATAGCGCGTACGTTTCGAGACGGTCGTACGGGCACGGTTCGTGCTCGCCGCGGTGGCCGACGCCTTCGCGGAAGTACGTTTTGCTGTGCGTGTGGACGCAGCCTCGGCGGTGAGCGCGAGCGGTGAGGCAACGCACAGACTCAGCAGTGCGACGCTGAACCGTGAGAACAAGCGCACCCGGAATCGGAACATCGTCACTTCTCGAAATACTGTCCGTGAGAGGACATCGGCATTCTAGCAGAGAATCTTTAGTCTGCAAGTACTTAGCGCCAGCCATTGGCTGTCGCGGCCCTCGCCCCTCTGCCGTGGTTCCCCTGACGTCGGGCCGACACATCAAGGGTGCAGCGGTCCCGGCGCCCACCCTGGGCCACCTTCGTGGGCTGCATCTACAGAGCAAACGTCGACCGTTCGGTCAACCGAACAGGTTGAACTCCACGCGCGAAAGATGGCGAGGTTCTTGCGGCACCTCTTCAATCCCCGAAAGTCCGAATCCAATGGTCCGGAACGCTGGGACAGCTGATTGGATTGAGGCGCTCCCGTCCCGTATCCGTCCCAGCGATCCTTTCGCGCAACTCACAATGCTGCTAGAGTTTGCGTGTTTTTCCGCACTGCTGCCGGCTTGGCTCGGCTTGCTCCTGCCGATGACCCCTTGGTAGAGCACCGCGGCCAGCCAGACGCACCTGGCGACGCGTCCGTCGCCAAGCGAGGCGGATGCCATGGAGGATGGTCACATGCCGAAATTCGGACCTGAACGAAGTGTGTTCGGGCGCTGGCTGCTGCTGGCGTTGTGCGGATTGGCGATCCAGGCCGCGCAGGTCCAGGCCCAGGACTTCCGGGGCCGCATCATGGGCGTCGTCAAAGACACCAGCGACGCGCTGCTCCCTGGCGTGACGGTCACCGCCCACTCGCCAGCCCTCATCCAACCGCAATCGACGGTCACCGGCGAGGACGGCACGTACCGCCTCATCGCCCTGCCCGCCGGCGTGTACGACATCACCTTCGAAATCTCCGGGTTCCGCTCGCTGAAGCGGGCCGACATCCGCGTCGTCATCAACACCACGCTCACGCTGAACGTGGAGCTCGAGGTCGCGCAATTGCAGGAGACCGTGACCGTGAGCGGCGCGTCTCCGGTCGTCGACACGAGCACCACGACGGTCGGGACGAACTTCGTCAAAGAGCTGCTCACCGAGATCCCGAATGCGCGCGACGTGTGGGCCGCGATGGCCCAGGCTCCCGGCTTCCAGATGACCGGCTTCGACGTCGGCGGATCCCATACCGGCACGCAGACGGGTTACATGACCTTCGGCGTCATGCAGCAGCACACCACCAAGGTCGAGGGCATCAACGCGACGGAGAACACCGAGGCCAACGGCGGCTACTTCGACTTCGGATCGTTCGAGGAGTTCCAGGTCGGCGGGTCCGGCAACAGCGCCGAGCAGGACGCCCCGGGCGCGTCGCTCAACATCAGCATCAAGTCGGGGGGCGATCGCTTCAGCGGCACCTGGTACAGCGACTTCGAGAACAACAAGACGATCAGCGACAACGTGCCGGAGGCGTTCAAGACGGCCAACACGCGCGACGAGGATGGGTTCTTCGTGCGAACTCCGTTGACGCGCGGTAATCCGATCGACAAGCAGTACGACATCAACGCCGACATCGGCGGCCCGATCCAGCGCCAGAAGGCATGGTTCTACTACTCGTATCGCCTGAACGATCAGTACAAGTACGTGCTGAACTTCGACGAGCTCGCGCAGTCGAAGCTGAGCAACCTCTGGACGGTGAAGGGCACGTATCAGCTGTCCCGGAACAATCAGCTGACGGGTTACACGAACCAGCGCGAGAAGCTCCAGGCGTTGCGCGATCTGGGTCCGCTCGTTCCGGTGTCGGCCGCGTACTACCAGTCATCGAAACAGCTGGTGCACAAGGGCGGATGGACGAGCGTCCTGAACGATCGGATGTTCCTGGACGTGATTGCCGGCACCTGGATCAACAAGTTTCCGCTGCGGCCGACCACGGAGAGCGGGGCGTTCTCGGGCGAGTACGTCCCTGGCCGTGTGGAGATCGCCACGACGGCGAGGCTCGACGGCGGCCCGAACATCACCTATCAGGACCAGCGCCGGAACAAGCCGCAATACAACGTGTCGCTGTCGTACTTCAAGAACGGGTGGGTCGGCAGCCACAACTTCAAGTTCGGCTCGGAATCGCGCTGGGAGAAGCGCGCGTTCTTCGCGGATCAACCGTTCAACCTCGTGTACTACGACACCGTGCTGAACCGCACGCCGAGCGAGGTCGAGTTCTACAACACGCCGAATGACGGCATCAACAACACGAATGCTTTCGCCGCCTATGTCTCCGACAACTGGCGGCTGAGCGATCGGATCTCGCTCAACCTCGGTCTGCGTTTCGATCGCTATCGGGACTTCTGGCCGGACCAGACCGTGAATCCGGGCGGCGTGCCCGAGCTCGCCGGGACGACCGACCCGCGCCTCCTCGCGCTGTTTGAGCCCCGGGACGTGGCCGGCCAGACGGTCTCCGAAAGTGCGACCTTCGGGCCGCGGGTCGGACTCGCCTACGATGTGAAGGGGAACGGCCGGTCGGTCCTCAAGGCCTACTTCGGCCGCTTCTACTTCAACTCCGCACCCGACACGGTCGCCGCGCAGGCCAACCCCGTGGGCCGCTCGCGCCTGCGGTACCGCTGGACCGACCTGAACGGCAACTTGCGCATCGACAACCCGGCCGAAGCGGGCACGTTCCTGCGGACGGCGGCCGGTCCGTCGGGCGTGACGATCGACCCCGACCTCGAGCGGCCGTACGGCGACGAGTACCCGCTGCACTACGAGCAGGAGGTCATCACCGGTCTATCAGCCCGGGCGTCGTACGTGCGCAAGAACCTGCGGAACGACTGGACCACCCTGGACCTCAATCGCGTCAACGCCTACGTGACGCCGTTCACCTTCGCCGATCGAGGCGCGGACAACGTCGCGGGCACGGCTGACGACCAGACCCTCGAACTGCTGGATCGGGTCGCGGCCACCGAGGACCAGGTGTTCACGAACGTCGACGAATACAACTCGGACTACGAGACGGTCGAGTTCGCGATCAACCGCCGCTTCCGCGACCGCTGGATGCTGATGACCTCCTACGGCCACACGTGGCTCAAGCAGTTCCACGGCGTGACCTCGAGCACCAGCGCGCTGGCCTCCGGCGGGCAGGAGAAGAACTACGACTGGCGCCCGAACTTCCGCGAGTTCGGACGTGAAACCTCCACGACGTGGAACTACAAGGTCATCGGACGCTACGTGGCGAAGTGGGACATCGGCATCAGCGGGTCCTACAAGCTGCAGAGCGGACGCAACTGGGCGCGGACGGGCGTCGTGCCGCTCCCCGTCGCCGGTTCCGAGACGATCCGCGTCGAACCGATCGATGCGCGCCGCGCGCCCAACGTGGGGATCTGGGACATGCGCTTCGACAAGAGCTTCGGCGTGGGACGCACGAAGCTCACCGCGATGGTCGACATCTTCAACCTGGCGAACGCCGGTACGGTAACCGGGTGGCAGGCAGCCACGGGCGCGACCTTCCAGGAAGCCCTCGTTCTGCTCGACCCGCGCATCGTGCGGTTCGGCGTGCGCATGGCGTTCTAGGCGGCTGCGCAACTGGACAAACAGAGGGGGCGCGGATTGAAAGGTCCGCGCCCCTTTCTGTTTACCCTTCGACCCGGTGGTGGCGAGACGCGGCGCAATGAGCTCCAGTCCCTGGTCCGGCGCTCAACCCCAGGGGAGCTCAGGGCTTAGACTGAACGCTCGCATGCGTGCGCGCCGGGTCTTCCTTTTTCTGTATTTCATCTCCGGCGCGACGGCACTCCTCTACCAGATCGTCTGGGCCCGCCGTCTCACCCTGGAGATGGGACAGACGGCCGCCGCGGTCAGCACGGTCCTCGCCGCGTTCATGGGCGGCCTTGCGCTCGGTGCGTACCCTTGGCGGCCGCGTGGCGGCGCGACGCTCGCCGCGTTCGGCGCTCTCGCTCTATGCGGCGCTCGAGGGAGCGATTGGCCTTCTCGCGTTGCTCGTCGCGCCGGTCCTGACGGCCGCGCACCCGTTCCTGGTCAGCGCCTACCGCGACGGCGACGGAGGCCCGGTCTTCTTCCTGACTCGTCTACTCCTCAGCCTGACGGTCGTCGTCTTGCCCGCTGCGGCGATGGGTGCGACGCTGCCTGCCGCCGTCCGCTGGATCGAGGCCATGGGGACGACAGGCGCGGGCAGGCTGGCTGGGCTGCTCTACGCCGCGAACACGCTGGGCGCCGCGGCCGGCGCCGCGCTGACCGGTTTCGTCCTGCTGCCGTCGCTGGGCCTCGCCGCCACCACCATCGTGGGTGTGTCGGCCAACCTGGCCGTCGTGATCGGCGCGCTCCTGCTCGGACGATTCTCGCCGCCCCCGCCACCGGCCGACGACGAAGCACCGGCACGCCGGCCCTCACGCAGCCCGCGGAAACGTGCGAGTGCATTGCCACCCGCGCCTGTGGCCGCCGCGCTCGTCCTGACCGCATCGGGCTTTGCCGCGCTGGTTCACGAGGTGGCCTGGACGCGTGTGATTGCGCTCGTCGTCGGACCGACGACGTACGCGTTCACGGTGATGGTGTCGATCTTCATCATCGGGCTCGGCGCCGGCAGTTGGTTGGGGGCCTGGCTGCTCCGACGTCGCACCAGCCCGATGGCCCTGCTCGCGTGGGCGCAGATTGTCGCGGCGCTCGGTGCGGTCATCGGCGCCGGGCTGGTTCCCTCGCTTCAGCTCTCGGTAGCCGCCCTCGTCGCCTCGTCGGGCATCGGCCTCGGTCAGTTCCTCGCGCGCGAGACCCTGACGTTCCTCGTCGTGCTGCTGCCGCTGACGCTGGCGCTCGGCGCGAGCTTTCCGTTCGCGGTCGCTGCCGCCGCGCCCGAGCGCGGCTCTGCGACGCGGCCGGTGACGGTCGTCTACGTCTGCAACACGCTGGGTGCGATAGCCGGCGCGTTGTCGGCTGGCTTTGTGCTTCTCCCGCGACTCGGCGTCCAGCGCGCGATCCTCGCGGCGGCCTGGACGGGGCTCGCGGCGGCCGTCGTGCTCGCGATCGTGAGGCTGTCAGGACTACGCCAGCGTGCGGCGGTCACCGCGGCGTCGGCCGCCGTGCTCCTGCTGTCGTTGGCGCAGCCGCACTGGAGTCACCTGCTGCTCGCGGGAGGGCTGTATCGGCCGGCCACGGCGCGGATGGATCTCGAGGTGGAGCGCGCCGCAAGCACACTGCTCTACTACGGCGATGGCTCCTCCGGATCGGTCTCCGTCCGTCGCATCGCCGGCGAAGTCTCGCTGGCCATCAACGGGAAGGTCGATGCGTCGACCGGCGCCGACATGCTCACCCAGAAGCTGCTGGCGCACGTGCCGCTCCTGATGCACCAGGCGCCGAGGGACGTGCTCGTGATCGGCCTCGGCAGCGGCGTGACCACCGGCACCGCGCTCGTGCATCCGATACGCTCGGTGCACACCGTCGAACTGTCACCCGAAGTCGTCCGGGCGGCCGCCCACTTTTCCGCGGTGAACCGCGACGCGTTACTCGATCGACGCAGCCGCCTTCACGTCGGCGACGGCCGCACCCACCTGCGGTTGGCACGGCAGCGCTACGACGTCATCATCTCGGAACCGTCCAATCTGTGGATGGCGGGCGTGGCGCCCCTGTTCACACGCGAAGCGTTTTCCGCGGCTCGCGACCGGCTGGAGACCGGCGGGCTGTTCTGCCAGTGGGCTCATACCTACGAGCTCGGTCGGGGGGACTTCGCGTCGATTGTCGCGACGTTCGTCTCGGTGTTCCCCGGCTCGAGCCTCTGGCTCGTGGGCGAAAGCGACGTGTTGCTGGTCGGCACCCGCGACGGCGAGATGGCGCCGAGGCTTGCGGCGCTGGCCTCGGGGTGGCACCGGCCCGGCGTCCCGGCAGATCTCGCAACCGTCTCCGTGCTCGAGCCCGAGGCGCTCCTCGCGCTGCACGTCGCAAGCGACCGATTGCTCGGGGCCTTCGCTCCGAGCGCGCCCATCCAGACCGATGACGCGTCGGCGCTCGAATTCACGTCGCCGTCGGGGCTGTTCGCGGCGCGCAGCACCGCCCTCGTCGACGAGCTCCGCCGGCTCTCGCTCGTCGAGCCCAGGCCCGACGCGGTGGCGCGTGCCGAATCGAGCGCCACGGCGGCGAGCTGGACGCGGCGGGCGACGCTCCTCGCCGGCGCGCGCGCCTACGACTCGGCCTGGCACGCCGCGCGCCGCGCCCTCGAGATTGATGCCGAGGACAGCCAGGCCTGCGACGTCCTGGAACAGGCGGGTGTCCCGTTGGGCCGTCTGGACGAGACGCGCACCTATCTGCGGACCCTGGTCCAGCGCAGTCCCCGTGCGCTGTCGCCAAGGATTGGCCTCTCCCGCTTGTACGCCGCGTCGGGACAGGCGGAGCCCGCGATCCGTGAAGCCGTGGCCGCCGTTCAGGCGTTCCCTGGCGAGCCTCGAGCCCTGACCCAGCTCGCCTCTGTCGTGGCCGACGCGGGCGACGCCGATAAGCTCCGGCCGATCGTCGAACACCTGCAGACCGTCGCCTCCGGGTCCTGGAGTGCCGAGTACTTCGCGGCAACGCTGGCGTTCATGGAGGCCCGACTCCCGGACGCCGTGGCCCTCGGCGAGCGCGCGGCAGCGCTCGATACGCGCGACGGCCGGGCGCTCACGCTGATCGGGGCCGCCCATGCCGGCGCCGGCCGCGTCGATCAGGCCCGTGACGCGTTCGCTCGATCGCTCGCCCGCAATCCGCGCGACCCCATCGCGTCGATCAATCTTGGCCGGCTCGAGCTCTCGGCAGGACGCCCGGGCGACGCAGCCATGCGCTTCGCCGAAGCCCTCCTCGTCGATCCAGCATCAACCGACGCCCGCCGAGGCTTCGGGGAAGCCGCCGCCGCTCTCGCGAGCCGCTGATCGAACTCTCTCCACAGATCCGTCAGTGGCCTTTTCGAGCGACCGAGCACGATCTGAAGGGTGTCGAAGCAAGAGTGACACTTCCTGTCGATAACTCGACCACTAAGTCACGCCACCCGAATCCAACTTTCCGGGATCAAAATCCAAGATCTGCGAGAGCACGAACTTCGTATCTGGTACAGGAATTTACCTTCTGGTCGAGATGCCGTGAAATTCCGTTGATTCTGACGTGCTAACTCTTCACAGGGCTCGGGCGGCCGTTCGCAGTGGTCGGTCGCGCGAGGCGGACCGGAAATTGCTTGAACGTGACGCTAGAACGACGGTCGAGCGCGGCGATGCGTGCCGGCTGTCGCGGCGCCTCTGTCGGTCAACCGACTGCGAGGGTAGGGTCATGAGTGTCGTGAGGCTGCTCGGATTCGCAACTCTGGGGTGCGGCTGCGTGGTGGGGCGCTATCGCGAAGTAGCGACCAGCCGCGAAGTGGCCTACGTCGAGGAGAAGGGTCAGAGCTGCGAAAGCCACCTGCATCGCCGCAACCACACGATCGCTGTGGCGCGCATGCCGGCGGTGATGTCGTTCGCTCACGCGCAGGCCTCCTGAGCCTGCCGCGTCCGCACCAGCCATTCGCGGCGGCCGCCAGGCCGGCGCGTAACGGGCTTGACAGCCAGCGCTGTCCGCGCGAACGTGACGCGCGATGTCGCGTCGTTCGCGGTTGCCAGTCCCTTTCGCTACGCTCTCCGCTCCCCGCTCGACCTTTACCTTCTATCAGGGTGACTCCCTCGAGATCGTGCGCGCGATCCAGGCGGGCTCGGTCGATGTCGTCGTCACGTCGCCGCCCTACAACCTGGGCGTGCGATACCGGACTTACGAGGACGCGCTGCCGCGCGAGGATTACCTCAAATGGACGCGGCAGTGGGTCCGGAGTGTGGCCCGGACCCTGAGTCCCGAGGGATCGTTCTTCCTCAACGTCGGCGCCAAACCGACCGACCCGTGGGCCGCGATGGATGTGGCGCAAGCCGCCCGTCGGCACCTGACCCTTCAGAACACGATCCACTGGATCAAGTCGATCGCGATCGATCGCGAGGTTGTCGGCGGAGCGACAGGGCTCAAGCGAGATCTCGCCGTCGGCCACTACAAACCCATCAACAGCAAGCGCTTCGTGAACGACTGCCACGAGTTCGTGTTCCACTTCACGCACGAGGGCACGACAACGCTCGAACGGCAGGCGGTGGGCGTGCCTTATCAGGACAAGTCGAACGTGAAGCGCTGGCGGGCGGCCGCCCAGGACGTCCGGTGCCGCGGCAACGCCTGGTTCATGCCGTACGAGACCATCAAGTCTCGTGAACGCGACCGGCCCCATCCAGCAACGTTCCCCTCCCGGCTGCCGGAGCAGTGTCTGCTCCTGCACGGCGTCGAACGCGTCCAACTCGTGCTCGACCCGTTCCTCGGCCTCGGCTCGACGGCGGTCGCGTGTGCGCGGCTCGGCCTGAACTTCGTCGGCATCGAGGTCGATGAGGTTTACCTTGCCGAGGCGGTCGCCCGCACGAAGGCAGCCATGGCCCGCCTGCCGCTGTAAGCGAACGCCCGCGTCCCCCGGTATTGCTAGACTGCCGCATTGGAGGTTCGCATGACTTGCCTGACCCGACGCGCCCTGGCCACTACTCTGCTCTGCCTGCCCCTCGCGGCGTCCGCGGCCGCGCAGGCCCCTGCCCCCACACAGCCTCCACCGCCACCGCCGTCGGTCAAGGTGGGAGACGTGGCGCCGGACTTCACCCTCAGCTGGTTCGCGCCGAAGGGCGAGGGCAAGTTCGAGCGCGAGGAGATCAAGCTCTCGGACTTGCGTGGCAAGCAGAACGTCGTGATCGCGTTCTTCCCGGCCGCGTTCTCGCCGGGCTGCACCAAGGAGATGCAGCAGTATCAGGCCTCGTCCGGCCAGTTCACCGCGGCCAACACGAAGATCCTCGGCGTGAGCGTGGACAGCACCTGGGCCAACCGCGCGTTCCGCGAGCAGCTCGGCGTGCAGTTCCCGATCCTCAGCGACTGGAAGAAAGAGACGAGCCGGCAGTACGGACTGCTCGACGAGGCCAATGGCGTCGCACGCCGCGCGACCTTCGTCGTCGACAAGAAGGGCGTGGTGCAGAAGGTCGACATCGGCCGGGATGCCCTCGACCCCTCCGCGCTGGTCGGCGTCTGCGAGAAGCTGTCGAAGGACAGCCAGTAGAGAGCGACGAGTTACGAGTTACGAAACTATCAGCTGTCAGTGCTTTGTCATTCGTCGCTGGTAGCTCGTCGCTCGTCGCTCGTGCTGGTCCATGAGCGAATGACACGAACGGCATTGCTGCGATGCTGGTTCGGCATGTATAGTCTGCTCCCCCACCACCGGGGAGCATCATGGACTTGCGGCAGCTGGAGATTATCCGGGCTATCGCCGAAGCCGGTTCGTTCACCGGCGCCGGCGAGCACCTGCACGTGTCCCAGTCGGCAATCAGCCGGCAGATCCTCCTCCTCGAAGACGAGCTGAACGAAGCGGTCTTCCTGCGTGTCGGACGCCGCATTCGCATCACTCCCGCCGGAGAAGCGCTCCTTCAGCTCAGCCATCGCGTTTTTCAGGACCTCAAGGACACCGTCGCGATCATCAGCGATTCGCACCAGGCGATCCGCGGACCGGTGCGCCTCGTCGGTGGCATGACCGTCAGCCTCTACGTCTTCCCCGGCCTGCTGCGCGAGTTCCAGCGGCTGCATCCCCAGTCGGAGATCAAGATCTGGGCGGGCGCGACCGACAAATGTATCGCGTCGATTCGCGCGGGAACCGCGGATCTCGGCCTGCTCACGCTGCCGATCGATTCGTCGGATCTCGTGACGGTGCCGGCGATCGAAGAAGAGCTCCTCGTCGTCACGTCGGTCAACCATCCCCTCGCGCGCAAGAAGCGCATCGTCGCCCAGGACCTGAAGCGCGAGCATTTCATCCTGTTCGAGAGCGGATCGAATACGCGGCGCGTGCTCGACGAGTTCTTCGTGCGCGAGAACATCGATCCGCAGATCGTGATGGAGACCGAGAACGTCGAGATCATCAAGGCGCTGGTCCGGACCAACGTCGGCATCTCGATCGTCTCGTTCCAGTCGGTCGCGCGCGAGTTCGCGAGCGGCCAGCTGTTCTGCGCCCGCATCGTCGCACAGGAGCTCTTACGCCGCACCGGCTGGGTCTACGCGAAGGCCAACCGCGTCCCACGCGCCGTGCAGGAGGTGCTCGCGGCTTTCGAACGCATCCGGGGAAAGCTCAAGCTCTCACCCGGATCCTCACGTCCGAAGAAGGCGGCGGCGACGCCGCCACCCGCCGCATCCGCCGAGGCCGCGACCGATCGCGAGCAGGCCGACGGTCAGCCAAGACCCGATGGCGATTAGGACAGGTTCACTTTACTTGCGCCTTCGGTACTTTCTCCTTCGTCCTTCCTCCTTCCCTAACTCGTCGCCGCGCGGTAGCTGACGAAGATCTTGATCTCGCCCAGTACCCGCGAGGCGCCGTTCGTCCCGGAGGGCAGGTTGTCGCAGTAGCTCACGATCACGTTCCAGGTTCCGACAGCATCCTGCGCTGCGGGCTGGAACTGCCCGGTCGCGAGCAACGCCGGCGTGGTCGTCGGCGACACCGCAGTGGGCTGCGCGTTCTTCGAGTAGCCGCACCCGGTCGCGACCGTCTGTCCGAACGGCGACCTGAGGACCGCTCGGATCTTCCGATTCACCTGCCCTTCTCCACCGCTGACAACGGCGATGGGCCATTCACCATTGATCGTCATGATCGCCGGCGCGGCTGCGGGCGAGGGGTTGGGCGTGAAGCTCTGGGTCAGGGTTTGTCCGAGATCCAGGCGTGGAATGGTGACCGTCTGGCTGGTGTTGGTGAGGTTCGGGAGCTGGGGTGGCAGCTTCGGCTTGATGTCCGGAGGCAGCCCCTGCGCGCCGGGCGAGCCGGCAAGGCCAGACAACGCAATCACGGTGGCGGCGAGGGACAATCGGACCCGGTTTCGGGCGGTGAGCGGCATGACGCGATCTCCTTGGTTCATGGCAACGAGGCCTGCGCATCTATCCCTACATGGCGCAGACCGCGGGGCCGGAGGGTCACGTTCGCCGCACCGCGCGGGACGCAGGGGCGCCGCCGCCCGCGCGGCGTGGATTTCGCCGGCGCATGCGTGCGATGCGATCATTCTATTTTCCGACTGGATGGCAGCGCCCCTATCATCGAAGATCATGCCCGAACGGGTGATCACCATTGCCCTCAGTGACGCGGACTGGAAGCTGCTTCAGAGCATCCAGCCCGAGCCGGTGGACTGGATCAAGCGGACCATCCGCGAACGGATCGAGCAGGCCCAGCAGGCTCCCAGCGTCGAGCGCGCCCAGGCCGCGTCCCGCGCGCACTGAGTCAGCGGCTCGCAGGCCCGGACGGCCGCGCCGTTCTCTGCGTCATAAGCACAACGAATGCATCGGCCGGCCCTCTATAATTGGGCGGCGCGGCGATCGTCCCGGCCCGCCCTGGGCCTCTCGACGGTGCCCGCGCAGAAACGGAGAGGGCTCCCGCGTGAAGGTCGCACTTCTGGGGTTCGGCAACGTCGGCCGATCCGTGGCTCGTCTCATTCTCGATTCGACCGCGCCGCTGACGCTGACGCACATCTTCAACCGCGACCTCGCGCGCAAACGCGTCGACTCGATTCCCGAATTGGTGCGCTGGACCGACAGCATCGACGAAGTGCTCGAGTCCGACGCCGACATCCTCGTCGAGGTCGTCGGCGGACTCGACCCGGCGGGCTCGTGGCATCGCCGAGCCATCGCGGCGGGCAAGTCGGTGGTGACCGCCAACAAGCAGCTGATGGCGCACGAGGGCGGCGAGTTGCTCCGGCTGGCGGCCGAGCGCGGCGTCCACCTCGGCTTCGAAGCCGCCGTGGCCGGCGGTATCCCGGTCATCCGTGCGATTCGCGAGGGTCTGGCTGGCGACCGGCTGGTGCAGATTTCAGGAATCCTGAACGGCACCTGCAACTACATGCTGACGTCGATGGAAGCCGGCGGACTGAGCTTCGCTGAGGCGCTGGCGGAAGCGCAGCAGCGCGGCTTCGCCGAGGCCGATCCGACCGACGATCTCGACGGCTTCGATGCCCGCGCCAAGCTGTGCATCCTGGCGCGCATCGGCCTGCACGCCGCCGTGCGGCCGGCCGACGTGCCGTGCCGCTCCATTCGTCCAATCAGCGACGTCGATTTCACGTACGCGCGACGCCTCGGCTACACGATTCGCCAGGTGGCGCGTGTCGCGCGGCTCGACAATGGTCCCGACGGCGCGATGGTCGAGGCCAGCGTGGAGCCCACGCTCGTGCGCGACACGGCCGTGCTCGCCCGCGTGCGCGGATCCGAGAATCTGGTGTTGACGTCGGGCGACCACGGCAGCGAGACCGGATTCTTCGGCCGGGGTGCGGGCGGAGATCCGACCGCAGTAGCGATCCTGTCCGACGTGCTGTCGATCGTGCGTCACACCTCGCCCCCGGGATGGTTTGGCGAAGCGGCCGCCGACCGTCCGGCGACGGTCACGGAGCGCCGATCCGTGCCGCACTACCTGCGGTTCATCGTCCGCGATCGCCCGGGAATCATTGCGGCTCTGGCCACGCGGCTGGCCGCCCACGACCTGAACATCGACGCGGTCCTTCAGGAAAAGGACTGGCCGAAAGACGCGCTGCCGTTCGTCATCACGCTCGAACCGAGCCGCCGGAATCGCGTGCTCCAGGCCATCGACGAGATTGCGCCGCTCGATTTCAACGTCGCGCCGCCGCTGAGCCTGCCCGTTCTCGACTGATGCCTCTCGACACCGACCGACTTCGCCGCCTCGAAGGCCGCCGCATCGTCGTGCCGGGGTCGACCTCGAACCTCGGACCGGGATTCGACACGCTTGGGCTCGCCCTTCGAGATCTATCTGCACGTCCGGGTCACGAAGGCCGCCGACGACGGACGGACTGAGCGTCGGTTCACGTTCGCAGGTGGCGCACCCGAGGGCGACAATGCCATCGCGCAGGCCCTCGACGCGGCGGCCGACGCAACGGGATTGCCGCTGCCCTCGCTCGAACTCGAGGTGGCGAACGACATTCCGATCAGGGCGGGGCTCGGCAGCAGTGCGGCAGCGATCGTTGCCGGCCTGCGGGTGTTCGCCGCCTGCCACGATCTCGACGACCGCGCGCTGTTAAAGCTGGCCAGCGCGCTCGAGGGCCATCCGGACAACGTCTCGGCCTCGCTGTTCGGCGGTCTGACGGCGAGCTGTCAGACGAGCGATGAAATCCTCTGCGTCGCGACGCCCTGGCCCGACGAGATCCGGGTCGTGGTGGCGACACCGCACATCGGCCTGTCGACGCAGGCCGCGCGGGCCGTGCTGCCCGCGTCCGTCGCGCGCGCCGATGCGATCTTCAACGTGCAGCGCGTCGCGCTGATGCTCCAGGCGCTGGCGGCTCGTGAGTACGGCCTCGTCCGCGAAGCGCTGGCCGATCGACTGCACCAGCCGTATCGTGCGGACCTCGCGCCTGGCCTGGCCGAAGCCGCCGCATTCCGGCACGACTCGCTGCTCGGAACGTTCTTGAGCGGCGCCGGTCCCTCGGTCGCCGCGCTCGTCGTCGGCGATGCGTCCGCGGTCGAGTCGAAGTTCCACCAGCTCTACGATCGCGACCTGGGACTCCCGTGCCGCGTGCGTACGCTCGCCGCGCACCAGCCCGCGTCCGACCTCCCACGCACCATAGGCACCGGACCGGTGTTTCTCGGTCCTGCTCCCGTCGGGTGAGCCATATGTCCACGCTCAAAGGTCTTCAATGCCACGTCTGCCATACGCCGTTTCCGGCCGAGGCGCTCTTCGTCTGTGACCAGTGCTTCGGGCCGCTCGAACCGGTCTACGACTATGCCGCCGCCGCGCGGACGCTGACCCGCGACGCCATCGCGGCCCGGCCGCGCAACCTGTGGCGCTATCGCGAGCTGCTGCCGATCACGGGCGAACCGCGCACGGGGTTCAATTCGGGGTTCACGCCGCTCGTCAAGGCCGATCGGCTCGCCGCAAAGCTCGGCGTGAGCGAGCTCTACATCAAGGACGATGGCGTGAATCATCCGACGCTTTCGTACAAGGACCGCGTCGTGTCGGTGGCTGCCACGCGTGCCGTGGAGCTCGGGTTCAAGATCTTCGGCTGCGCATCCACCGGGAATCTCGGGAACAGCGTGGCTGCGCACGCCGCGCGTCTGGGCCTCGAGTGCTACGTCTTCATCCCCGACAACCTCGAGCCGGGCAAGGTCGTCGGCTCCGCGGTCTATCAGCCGCGCCTCATCGCCATCAGCGGCAACTACGACGATGTGAATCGGCTCTGCACGCAGATTGCCGACAAGCACCGCTGGGGCTTCGCGAACATCAACCTGCGGAGCTATTACGCCGAAGGCGCGAAGACGCACGGCTTCGAGATCGTGGAACAGCTCGGATGGCGCTTCCCGAAGCACGTGGTGTCTCCGGTCGCGGGCGGCACGCTGCTGCCGCGCATCGCCCGCGGATTCCGCGAAGCGCGAGACTGTGGGCCTGGTCGACGGCGATCTGCCGAAGATGTTCGCGGCGCAGGCGGCAGGCTGCGCGCCGGTCGTGCGCGCGCTCCACGCCGGACTGGATCATCCGGATCCGGTCAGGCCCGACACGATTGCGAAGTCAATCGCGATCGGTAATCCAGCCGACGGATTCCAGGTGCTCGAGACGCTTCGCGAAACCGGAGGCTGGGCCGAGATGGCGTCCGACGCGGAGATCCTGGAGGCGATCCACCTGCTGGCCGAAACCGAGGGCATCTTCACCGAGCCGGCCGGTGGCACGACGCTGGCGGTTGCGCGCAAGTTGATCGATCAGGGGCGAATCCCGCGCGACGAATCGACGGTCGTCTGCATCACGGGCAACGGCTACAAGACCTCCGAGGTCGTCGTCCAGGGCATGGCCAGGCCCGTGGCGTTGGGCCGATCGTTCAAGGATTTCGAGGCCTGGCTGTCGAGCCGCGGAACGCCAGCCGTGCAGGAAGCCAGCGCATGAGCTCGGACGGCTTCGCTCTTCCACGACGTACTCGTCCAGAAATACGGCGGCAGCTCGGTCGCCACGCCGGAGAAGGTCGTGGCCGTCGCCAGGTGCATCGCCGACAGACGCCGCGAGCACGCCCGCATGGTCGTCGCCGTGTCGGCCATGGGCAAGACGACCGATCAGCTGATCGCGATGGCGAAAGAGGTGTCGCCCGCGCCGAAAGGGCGGGAGATGGACCTGCTGCTCGCCTCGGGCGAGCAGATTGCGGTCTCGATGGTGGGGCTGGCGCTGCAGGCATCGGGCGTGCCGGCCGTGTCGCTGACGGCGTCGCAGTGCGGCATTCACACGGACGGCTCGTTCAACAAGGCGCGGGTCAGCGGTGTCGAGACGCGGCGGCTCGTCGCCGAGCTCGGCGCAGGGCGCGTCGTCATCGTCGCCGGCTTCCAGGGCGTGACCGCGAACGACGACATCACCACCCTCGGGCGAGGCGGCGGCGACATCACCGGGGCGGTCGCTCGCGGCGGCGCTCCAGGCGACGTACCTACGAGAACTGCACCGACGTCGACGGTGTCTACACGGCCGACCCCAGGGTGGTGACGAGCGCGACGCGCATCCCGCGCCTGAGCTACGAGGAATGCATCGAGCTCGCGGCGAGCGGCGCCAAGGTGCTACATCCGCGCGCGGTTGAGATCTGCATGCAATACGCGATTCCCATCCACGTGCGCCACAGCTTCAGCGGTCGGACGGGCACGTGGGTGGATCAAGGAGCTTCGACCATGGAACGACCGTCGGTGGTCGGCGTGACCACGGACAGCAAGATCGCGAAAGTGACGCTGCTCGACGTGAAGGACCAGCCGGGCATCGCGGCGCACGTGTTCCGCGATCTGGCCGACGCCGAGATCAACGTGCGCCTGATCATCCAGGCGGCGCCGTCGCACGACCGCAACCGCATCACGTTCATCATCGAGAGCGCGGACCTCGAGGCCTTCAAGGCGCTCGTGCCTGGCTGGAAGAAATCGAAGACGGCCGGGCGCGTGGAGATCGACACCGACGTCGCCAAGATCGCGATCGTCGGTTCGCGCATCGCCTCGACACCCGGCCTCGCCGCGCGGATGTTCTCGGCGCTCGCCGATCACGCCATCAACATCGACTGCATCAGCACGTCGGAGATGAAGGTCTCGTGCATCATCGCGGCGAAACACCTCGACGAGGCCGCACGCGCGGTCCACGGGGCATTCTTCGACGAGGAAGCCGGCAAGGGCGGCACGAAGACGAAGAAGGCGCCTGCGAAGAAGCGATAGACGTGACGTGCTCTCGGAAGGAGGCGGGGCTTCAGCCCGGCACACCGGGCGTTCGAGAAACCACGCGTCCTCGGCCAGGCTGATGGCGAGGCCGAAGCCTGCCCGACTGGTGAGGAAGAACGCGCCTACGGCGACGAGCGCTCGGTCTTCTTGTCCGGCTTCTTCTCCGGCGCCTTTTCCTGCTTCTTGTCCTCGATCTTCGGCGTCGGCTTGAGCGAGTAGCCGGTGCGCGACCACACGTTGGTGCGCGCACGCGCCGACTTCACCTCGATGCGGCGGTTCTTCTTCGTGGGATCGGGGTTGCTCGAGTAGTAGCCCACCACGTAGTAGTCGCTGGTCTCCGCGTCGATGCGCTTGAGCGCCTTGTCGAAATCGTTCTGGTTGACGACGGCGAGGCCGCCGGTCTCTTCGGCGATGACGCGCAGGCTGTCCTGGCTCTTGCGGATGTAGTTGCCGTACTCGACCGGATCGACCTTTTCGTCGAGGTCGGGTCCGCCGACGAGCCCACGCGGGTCGATGGTGTAGAAGGTGACGTTGGCGCGGTTCGCGGCACGGGTCAGGTCGGACAGCTCGCGCGCGAGATCGGCATCGGCAAACTGCTGGCCCTGCCGATCCATGTTGAACATGTCGCCTTCCTGGTACGAGTCGTTGCGGTTGCCGCCGAACATCCCGCCGCCGGCGCGCGCCTCCGGGAAAGGATTGAAGTCGTAGCCGTTGCTGACGTAAACGACGACCTTGCGCCGGTTCTGTACTTTTTCGAGGTTGCGCACGAAATCGTAGGCGGTCGAGAACGCGACGTGCGCCCGGTAGCGGACTTCGCTCGGTCCCTGGGAGCTCTGCGGCGCCTCGATGATCTCGCCGGGCTTGAGCGCGTTGCCCGCGATCTTCTTCATCGCTTCCTCGAAGCGCTTCTTGTCGTAGTTCATGTCGATGGCGATCGAGGACGGGCCGGTCGAGACCATTCCCCACATGTCGCCATCGTGCAGCAGCGTGTTCTGAATCTTCTTGAAGAGCTCGCGGATGCGGCCGGTGTTGCGGAAGTCGAGGTGCAGATCGTCGACGACGAAGAGCAGGATCCGGCCGGCCGCGTCGAGCGCGGGCCGCGAAGGCGGCAGAATGATGCCCTCCTGCGGCGGCGCGGGCGGCGGCTGCGCCACGTTGAACACGCGGCCGCCGTGGACCAGCGTGAAAGAGACGATCTCCTGCTTGACGCCGTCCTCGAAGACCTCGAATTCGTCCTTCTTCAGGTCGGGCACGAACGTGCCCTTGTCGTCGCGCGCGATGATGTCGACCGACACGAGATCGATCCTCGAGGTGAACGTCGGCGACTGGGGCGAGCCCGCGGGTGCCGGGGCTTGAGAGGGGGGGCAGACGGCGCCGCGGGCGGAGCCGGCGGCGGCGGCGTCTGGGCCTGCAGCGACAGGCCTGCCGACGCGAGCGTCAACAGCGCCCACGCCAGGAGCCGTGGGCCGTGGTGCAGGGCTCGTGTCATGGGTCGATTATAGGCGGTCGTTCTCGGCGCGCGGCGATCTATAGACGTGCGCGAGTTTCGCGCGGCCGGGTGAATCGGGGTCGGGTCTTTCTCCAGCCGGCACATGAGAAAAAGCACCCGACCCCAAAACTCCGGTTACGGTTCTTCCGGTTCCGGCCCCTCGTCCTCGGCCGGCTCCGAGTCGCGTGCACGCGGCTGTTGGCTGCCTTCGCCGCGACGGCGCGATGGACTGTTCCCCGGACCAACCCGCTGCTGGTGTGCCGCCCAGCGAGCGGCGGCCGTCGAGCTCTGCAGTTGCTTGAGCAACGCAGGCCAGTCGAAGATCACGTCCGGGTTGGCCCGCTCCAGCTCGCTTCGGGTCTCCGCGTCGAACATCTCGCGGCCGACACGCAACGGGCCCGGGCTGCGGCTCCAGTACAGCAGCCTCCCCTCCGGCCGGCCTTTGCGGCGCGTTTCGTGGACCAGGTAAAGGTGCTCGTAGCCGCGCCTGTCGCGCGTGACTCTCAGGGAGAGCACCGCGGCTCACCGTTTCCGTGCGCGGTCGCGCGGTCGGCCATCGGGCTTACCTGCGCTTCCGGGCGCGAGCCGGCTTGGAGGACGCGCGCTTCGCGGTGACCGGCCGCACGGTCGCTCGCTTCGTGGTCGACCGGCCGTTTGCTGGCCGTGCCGCGACGGCGCGTGAAGCAGGACGTGCCGGAGGACGGGAGGCTGCGGCGGGGCGCGCGGCCGCACGCAACCCCGACCGTGCGGGATTGCGCGTGCCTGGCCGCGCCGGGGCAGGCCGTGTCTGGGCAGCGTGACGCGCGGCGACGGGCCGCTTGGCCGCAGTCGTCCTATCCGGCTTCGCCGCGCTCGTTTTTTCCGCCTTCGCAGCGGGCGGCTTCGCAGAAACCTTCTCGGCAGGCTTCGCCGCCGGCTTGCCAGCGCTCTTCACTGGACCGCGCTCGGGCGATGGAGCCGCTGACTTGGCGGCCTTCATGGGGGGCGCCGTCTTGCCCGGCACAGGCTTTGCCGCCGGCGGCAAACCGGTCGCCTTGGCCGACCCCGCCTTGACTGCCGGCGCCTTCACCTCTACCGGCTTCGGGATCACGGGAGCCCTTGCCGCAGATTTGGCGCTCTTCGCGCTCCCCGGCTTACCGGCTGGAGCGGCGACCGGTGCGGCCTCAGAGGGCCGCTCTGCGGCGTCCGCGCCATCGACAATCGGAGCTGGCACCCTGGGGGGCGGCGGCGGCACGACCAAAGGCCGCTCCGCGAGGATCATCTCGTTGTCGCCGTTGTCGCCGAAGACGACGGTGAATCGAACCTGATCGCCAATGATGAGATAGGTCCAGAGCTCAGTCAGTTCGATCTGGTGGTCACTGGCCAATCGCCGTGCAGTCTCGACCGAGCCCGCCGGAACGAACAGGTAAAGTGATGACTTGGATCGAGCGAAGTTGGCCCACTGGGCCATCGCCTCGAGGTGGTTCACCGATTCGCCAGTCTCGACCTCGACGATAGCGCGGGGCCTACGGCCACCCTCTTCGGTGAGCAGGAGATCGGGGTACAAGGTCGAAGTGCCGACCTTGACGGCGGCGTTGCGTTCGTCGCCCGGATTCGCGTCGACCTTGTACTTCTGGCGCCACTGCGCTTCGAGCAGCCGAATAATACGGTCATGCTCGAGCTGCTCGCGAACCGGCCGGACGAGAATCGGCACGTGAGGCCCTCCACCTCTGGGGTGCCCCGGGGATCAGGTGCCTCTGAGGCGCCAACCCCGGCAAAAACAACGCGAAATGCTAGCATGGACACCTCGCCGAATCCACAGCGTTCTCGGCTCTCCACCCCAGGATTTTCCCGACGCCCCGCCAACTAGAAGCCTCTACGAATCAGTCGTTTAGGATGTGCACCCGATGAACGACCGCTTCCTCCGCGCGTGCCGCCGCGAGCCCGTGGATGCCACCCCGGTCTGGTTCATGCGCCAGGCCGGCCGCTATATGGCCGAGTACCGCGCATTACGGGCCCAACACTCGCTCCTCGAACTCTGTCGAACGCCAGAACTCGCGCTCCGCGTCACACTGCAGCCACTCGACTCGATCGAGGTCGACGCGGCGATCATCTTTTCCGACCTGCTCCTGCCGCTCGCGCCGATGGGGCTTCCGTTCGATTTCGTACAGGGCGAGGGACCGAAGTTCGATCGCCCCCTCAGCGGAGACGACGACATCGATCGGCTGCGGGATATCGATCCCAACGAGGAGCTCGGGTACGCGCTGGACGCCATCAGGCTGACGCGGCGTGCGCTCGACGGGCGGGTGCCACTCATCGGGTTCGCGGGCGCGCCGTTCACGCTCGCGTCTTATGCAATCGAAGGCGGGCCGTCGCGCGACTTCGCGAGGACCAAGGCCCTCATGTACGGAAGTCCGGCCTCGTGGCATCGACTCGCCGAGAAGCTCGCGACGCTTGTCGCGAAGTATGTCGTCGCCCAGGTCGAGGCGGGCGCGCAGGCGATCCAGATCTTTGATTCATGGGTCGGAGCGCTCACAAGCAGCGACTATCGTGAGTTCGTGCTCCCTCACTCGGCGCGCATTTTCGAGGCGCTCGGTCCGACCGGCGTTCCGACCATCCACTTCGGCACCGGCACCTCCGCCATCCTGGAGGACCTCGCCGAAGCCGGCGGCGACGTGATTGGCGCGGATTGGAGGGTGCCGCTCGACGAAGCGTGGCAGCGGATTGGCCCGGACCGCGCGATTCAGGGGAATCTCGATCCAACGCTGCTCCTCGGCCCGCGAGTACCGCCTCTTGCGGGCCGCCGACGACGTGCTGCGTCGAGCCGGAGGCCGGCACGGTCACATCTTCAATCTGGGCCACGGCATTCTGCCGACCACACCGATCGAGCACGTGCAGGCGCTCGCGACCTACGTTCATGGCTACCGGTCGCGACCGTGAACGCGTCGATGTCACGATCGTTGGCGGCGGGATCGCCGGCCTGACGGTTGCGTACGATCTTCGACAGTCGGGACGCCGTACGCTCCTGCTCGAAGCGCAGTCACGCGTCGGCGGATTGATCCTGACGACCGAAACCGACGGGCTCGTCATCGAAGGAGGACCCGACGCACTCGTCACACAGAAGCCTGCAGGGCTCGCGTTGTGCCGCGAATTGGGTCTCGAGGCCGAGATCGTCCCCACGCAGGTTCCGCGTACGGCATTCGTGCTGCGAGGCGGGATCCTTCATCCACTGCCCGCCGACACCTATCTCGGGTTGCCGCTTACGACCGAGGCGCTCGAGGGCCTCACCGTGCTCTCGCCCGCCGGCCGCGCGCGAGTGGCCAGGGATCTAACGCATCCACAGCCGCCGTTGGCGGACGCCGACGAATCGGTCGGCGCGTGTCTCGGCCGCCGCTTTGGTCACGAGTTCGTCGCCGCGGTCGCGCAGCCACTCCTCGGCGGCATACACGCCGGCGACGTGGACAAGCTCTCGCTCAGGGCGCTCTTCCCGGATCTGGCGAAGCTCGATGCAAGCGGCGGAAGCCTGCTGGCGGCGTGCTGGGCGGGAACCGGTCGTCGCGACCCCGACGGTGTGTTCCGCGGCCTCGCCGGCGGCATGCGACGGCTCACCGAAGCACTTCGAAGCGCACTGCCAGCGGACGCCGTGCGGACCGGCGCCCGAGTGATTGCGGTCTCGTCGGGAGAGGGCTTTGACCTGAAAATGGCTGACGGCACACGGATTGCGGCCGATTGCGTCGTGCTCGCGACGCCAGCGTGGGAAACCGCATCGCTGGTGGCTGGACTCGATGATGCTCTTTCCGAAGCGTGCGGGACCATTTCGTACGCATCGAGCGCCGTGGTTTCACTTGCCTACCGGCGCGCCGACGTCGGACATTCCCTCGCCGGGACCGGGTTTGTCGTCCCGCGGCACGAAACGACTCGCCTGCTGGCCGTGAGCTTCGTCACGTCGAAATGGCCCGGAAGAGCGCCGGATGATGTGGTACTCCTGCGAGCGTTCGCGGGCGGCACGCTGGACGAAGACGTGCTCGAGATGGGCGATCGTCAGTTGGTTGACCGGGTCCATCGCGACCTGGCGGCCGTTCTTCGCTTGCAACGGCCGCCAATCCATACGCAGGTCTATCGCTGCAACAAGGCGGGACCGCAGTATGAGGTCGGGCACCTCAGCCGCGTCGCGGGGATTGAGGACGCCGTTGCGCGCTGGCCCGGACTCTTCCTCACCGGCAGCGCCTACCACGGTGTCGGCATTCCCGACACGATTGCGGCCGCGCGAAGAACCGCGACGAACCTCCTGGCTGACGCGAGGAAGTAAGATGCTGGGAGTCGTATGCCGAACACGCCGTTGCGCCCCCGTGCGTCTTTCGCGTCCCGGCCCGCCGGGACGCGCTTCTTTCTGCCCATTCTCGTGACCGTTGTCGGTGTGGTCTCGGCCTGCCGGCCAGCGGAGCCCGCCCGGGCCGCCGAGGCGTCGCCAACCCCAGCGGCGCCGGCGCCCGCGCCATCGTCGAGTACAGCGAACGCGGCCCCCGCAACCGCCGCGGGAACTCGTGGACAGGTCCCCGCACAACTCGAAACGCTGCTCGCGGGAGATCAAGGCGGCCGACAAGGGTCAGCTTTCGGTGTCGGAGGAGGACGGGCAGTTCCTCCGGATGCTCGCCGCATCGACGGGCCGCAAGCGGGCGCTCGAGATCGGAGCAGCCAGCGGCTACAGCGCGATCTGGATTGGCATGGGGCTGCGCGACACCGGAGGCACGCTCGTGACCATCGAGTACGACCCGGTCCGCGCGAACGAAGCCGCCGAGAACATCCGCCGCGCCGGGCTCGACGACATCGTCCGCGTCGTTGCCGGCGACGCCTTCCAGGAGATTCCAAAGCTCGCCGGCACGTTCGACTGCATCTTCGTCGATGCCTGGAAGCGCGACTACATCAAGTTCTTCGAGATGACGTGGCCGCGCCTCGACAAGGGCGGACTGTTCCTCGGACACAACGTCATCAACAAGAAGAACGAGATGACCGACTTCCTCGATCGCATCGCGACGCACCCGGATCTTTACTCGTCGATCGTGGCGCCCGCGCGGCGAAGGCATCTCGATCTCCTGACAAGCGCCGGTAGCGGCATGCGCGCAGCTCCACATCATCGGCGTCCCGCTCGACCTGGGCGGCGGGCGGCGGGGCGTGGACATGGGCCCTTCGGCCGTTCGCATTGCGGGCATCGGCGAACGGCTGGCCACGCTCGGCCATGCCGTCCGCGATCGATGGCGACCTCGATACGCCGACGCAGGAGACGGTCGAGGTCCGGCGAGCCGAACGCCCGTTATCTCTCGCAGATTGCCGAGGTTTGCGGCGCGCTGCACGAGCTGTCGCGGAAGGTGCTCGCGGACGAGGGAACCCCGATCGTGCTCGGCGGCGACCACAGCGTCGCGGCGGGATCGGTGGCGGCCTCTCGGCGTTCGCGCGGACAGCGGGGCAAGCCGCTCGGACTCATCTGGGTGGATGCGCACGGCGACATGAACACGCCCGAGACTTCGCTGAGCGGCAACGTCCATGGCATGCCGCTCGCGGCGCTGCTCGGGAAGGGACGCCGAAGCGCTCGCGCACCATCGGCGGCTTCGCGCCCGAAGGTGCGTCCGGCGAACACCGTGCTGGTCGGCATCCGAAACCTCGACGAACGCGAGAAGACCGCCGTTCGCGAGTCGCCGGCGTGCACGTCTTCACGATGAAGGACATCGATCGGCGCGGCATCGCGACGGTCATCGAAGAAGCCATCGCGCTCGCGTCGCGCCGGCACCGTCGGGATCCACGTCTCGTTCGACCTCGACGTGTGCGATCCGGCGATCGCGCCGGGAGTCGGGTACGCCGGTCAAGGGCGGACTCGACTACCGCGAGGCGCACATGGTGATGGAGATGCTCGCCGACTGCCGGACCGATGGTCGCGCTCGACCTGGTCGAAGTCAATCCCGTCCTCGACGACGCAGAACGCGACGGCTATCCTTGCAGCCGAGCTCGCGGCGTCGGCGTTCGGCATGAACATCCTCTGATCGCGCTGGTCGGCGCCGGCGCACTGGCGTCCAGCGGTCATGCGGCGGCGCTTCGTGTAGCCGTTGGTCGCAGACGCGCTTGCCTATAGTCGATCCGATGACCCGACGCAACTCGCGGGCATTTTCTGGAGGACATCATGCGTCTGTTCGATATGGATCGATGCTCGCGGCCGTTGCGATGATCGCGGCGCTGTGCACGCCTGGCGCTGCGCGCAGAAGGTCGTGAACTGAAGATGGGCGGCGGCGGCAGCCCGCACGATACCGTCGAGTGGACCATCGACGGCGCGAAGATCACGATTTCGTACGGGCAGCCCGTTCCTGAAGGGCCGTCCGCTCGAGACGTTGGCCCCGGCCGGCAAGGTCTGGCGACACGGGTGCCGACGAGGCCACGACATCACCAGCGACAAGCCGCTGATGTTCGGCAGCCTCATCGTCATCCGGCGGATCTACACAGCCTCTACCGTGCCAGGCGCCGGCGCGTGGAAGCTGATGGTCAACAAGAAGACCGGCCAGTGGGGCATCCCGTATACGAAGAAACGCAGGATCAGGAGCTCGGACGCGCCGATCTGAAGGAAGGCAAGCCGACCAAGCCCGTCGAGCATTCACGATCTCATCGACGACACGCCCGGCGGGCGCCAACTGAAGCTTCAGTGGGGAGGTGCGCGCCAGACAGTCGCGACTTCATGGTGCACTGAAGGCGAATGGGGTAGAAGGTGTTAGTTCAATCGGGTCAGGAAACAGCACCCGACCCCTTCAGCGTCCTGTCGTCTGCTCGTCTGCCCGTCCCTGATCACCTCCCGTCCCTGACCGACCACGTCGGGCCGAAGCGCTCGGGCACGTCGAGCGCGTCGAAGATGCCAATCGGGCATGGTCTCGACCATCATGTCGGCCCGCCGCGCTTTGAGCTCATCGACTTCATCGCTGAAGTCGGCGAGATGTTTCTCGTAGACGAACATCTCGCTCCAGTACTCCACGAGCAGATAACGACGCGGCGTCGCCAGCTCCTTCAGAAACGAACTGCCGAGAAACGACCGGCTGCGGCGCGACAACTTCGTCCACTCGCCATCCGCGCCGTGGAGGCGCTCGAACTCCTCCCCGCGACCCGGTTGCACGTCGAACTGCCAGACCACCGCCAGCACCTCACCTCCCTCCTCGTGTAAATAGGGGTTACAGGAGTCCTTTCTCACACTTCGCCGTTTTGAGAAAAGGCTCCCGTCCCCTATTTTCGCGCGGATTCAGTATAGCGCCGATGACCAGGGCTCGCACAGCGATTCTCGCCACGGCCGGCGCCATGTCCGTCTGGGCGCCGGCTCTTCGACACCGCCGGGTCCGGCCCAATCCGCATCGGACTCCATGGCGATGAAGATTGTCAACGCGCGCATCTGGACGGGCGACCCGGCGCGCCCGTGGGCCGAGGCTCTCGCCGTCCGCGGCGACCGCTCGCCCGCGTCGGGAGCGCCGCGACGTCGCCGCGCTCGCGGCCGACGCGCACCATCGACGCGCCGGCCGGCTGGTCGTCCCCGGCTTCATCGACTCGCACGTGCATTTCCTCGAAGGCGGCCAGCGGCTCGCCTCGGTCGCTCTTCGACCTGCGCGTCGCGCGAGGAGTTCGTCGAGGCTATTCGAGCCTTACGCGAAGCCGGTGCCGGCGGGCACGTGGATCACGGGCGGCGATTGGGATCACGAGAGCTGGGGCGGAGCGCTGCCCGACGCCGCGATGGATCGACGCGGTCACGCCCGACACCCGGTCTGGGTCAATCGGCTCGACGGCCACATGGCGCTCGCCAACACGGCGGCCCTTCGGGCTGCGGCGTCACGTCCCAGACACGCGACGTCGACGGCGGCACGATCGTCCGCGGCGCGCAGCGGCGAGCCGACGGGCCTGCTCAAGGACAACGCGATGCGCCTCGTCGATCGCGACACGTGCCGGCGCCCTCGGCCGAGGCGCTCGATCGCGCGCTCGACGCGGCGATGCGCTATGTCGCCGAACGGGGCGTCACCTCCGTGCACCACATGGGCACCTGGGACGATCTTGACGTGTTCGAGCGCGCCGCGAAGTACGCACGCCCTCACGCACGCGCATCTATGCAGCCGTGCCGCTCGCGACGTGGGAGCGGCTGCGAGACCGTGAAGGCGCGCCGCTTCGGCGGCGACGACGGCTCGCGGCGACGACTGGCTAGAATCGGC
This sequence comes from Vicinamibacterales bacterium, assembly GCA_963840865.1. Classification (GTDB taxonomy): domain Bacteria; phylum Acidobacteriota; class Vicinamibacteria; order Vicinamibacterales; family Vicinamibacteraceae; genus CAWJAP01. The sequence goes on along the minus strand of CAWJAP010000003.1, from coordinate 170,202 downwards.
GCGCTGAAGGGATTCGTCGACGGCTCGCTCGGCTCGCACACGGCGGCGTTCTTCGATCCGTTCACGCGACGCGCCCCGCGACCGCGGGCTCTTCGTCAATACCTCGCTCGAGATCGATGCAGCGCTGGATCGCGGGCGCCGATGGCGCCGGCCTCCACGTCGCCGTGCACGCCATCGGCGATCGCGCCAATCATGAGTTGTTGAACCTCTATCAAAGCCACCGCCAAGGCGAACGGGGCCACGCGATCGGCGCTTCCGCATCGAGCACGCGCAGCACCTGGCCGCCCGGGACATCCCCCGCTTCGCCAGCTCGGGCGTCATCGCCAGCATGCAGCCGTACCACGCGACCGACGATGGACGGTGGGCGGACAAGGTGATTGGCGCGTCCGCGTGCGAAAACGACCTACGCGTTTCGGGGCGCTCGACGCGAAAGCGCCAGCTCGCGTTCGGAAGCGACTGGTTCGTCGCGCCGCCGACGCCGCTCGAAGGCATCTACGCCGCGGTCACCCGCGAGACGCTCGACGGCCGCCACCCCGACGGCTGGATCCCGGAGCAGAAGATTCGGTCCAGGACGCCCTCCGCGCCTACACCGCGGACGCGGCCGCGGCGGAGTTCGGCGAGCGCCGGAAGGGCCGCCTCGCGCGCGGGACTCCTCGCCGACTTCGTGATGCTCGACCGCAATCTCCTGGACATCCCGGCCGCCGATCTCAAGCGAACGCGGGTGGATTTGACGGTCGTTGGTGGCCGGATCGTGTTCGAACGGTAGGCCGCCAGGCTCTCCTCACCTACCCGCTCCCCTTGCCGGACAGAGGGGTCCGTGGGCGCCGGGCCATTGAGCCCAGCCGCCCCTTTCAGGGACAATCGTCCGATGATGATGAATGCCGTGCTGGGACTGATCCTTCTGGCGGCAACCACCGCCGCCGCCCCGGACACCTATGGCGCTGGCGTCACGCTGCAGGAAACCACGCCGATCCAGCGCGTGATCGAGCATCCGGCGGACTTCGAAGGCAAGACGGTCCGAATCGAAGGCGTCGTGACTGCGGTTTGCGCCCACATGGGGTGCTGGATGGCGCTCGCGCCAGCCGACGCGGGACCCGGTGCGCCGACCGTGCGTCTGAAGGTGGACGACGGGGTCATCGTGTTCCCGGTATCGGCGAAAGGCCGCCGTGCCGAGGCGCAGGGCATCGTCGAGCGCGTGTCGCCGGCCGATCCCGAGGGACGCGAGGCGGCTGACGAGTATGCGCGTCGGACCGGCAAGCCGGCGACAGCCGCATCAATCGCCTGGCACGTCAAGGCGACCGGCGCCGTCGTGCATTGATCCAGCCGCGGGCGGGACGAACGACGCTCGGCACTGATTCGGTCATGTCGGTCTGCTATGATCCGCCTCTCTTGGAAGGCGTGCGCACCTGGCCATGAGCGACTTGCAGCTCGAAGAACAACAGCGTGAGAAAGCCGACTCCGGCAACGCCGCGTCGGGCGTCGCTCGAGCCGAGCCCGGGGCGCGTCCCCGCCGCGGCCGGCCGCGGCGCGTGCTTCCCGAGCCGCCCACGCCCGACTGGCGCCGCGTCGATCCGAGCGACCTCTCGAATCCCGCGCTCTACATCAACCGCGAATTGAGCTGGCTCGAGTTCAACCAGCGGGTCCTGGCACAGGCGCAGGACGCCATGCACCCGCTGCTCGAGCGCGTGAAGTTCCTGAGCATCTCGGCGACCAACCTGGACGAGTTCTTCATGGTGCGCCTGGCGACGCTCCTGAAGAAGTACCGGGCCGGCATCGAAGATCTCTCGCCGGACGGCCTGAACACCGAGCAGCAGCTCGCCGCCATCCGCCGCCGCGCGCACGCGATGATGCGCGAGAACTCGCGCTGCTGGACCGAATCGCTGCGCCCGCTGCTCGACGGGGAAGGCATTCACTTCCTCGAAGTCGCCGACTACACGCCGACGGTCACCGACTACCTGGCGCGCTACTTCCGGACCGAGATCTTTCCCGTCCTGACCCCGCTCGCCTTCGATCCCGGACATCCGTTCCCGTACATCTCGAATCTGAGCAAGAACCTCGCGGTCGTCGTCCGCCACAACGGGCGGACCAAGTTCGCGCGCGTCAAAGTGCCGGACATGCTGCCGCGCTTCATTCCCGTGCCGGAGTCGATGGCGCCGAAGGGCGGCCTCACGTTCGCCTTCCTCGAGGACATCATCGAGCTGAACATCCAGGAGCTGTTTCCCGGCACCGAGGTCCGCGGCGCCCACCTCTTCCGAATCATCCGCGACACCGACATGGTGATTCAGGAAGACGAAGCGGACGACCTGCTCGAAACCGTGGATCGGGGTCTCAAGCAGCTGCGGTACGGGGCGCTGTCACTGCTCGAGGTCGATCACACGATGCCGCGGCGGGTGCTCAACATCCTGGTCGAGAACTTCGAGGTCGACGAGGACGTCGTGGTGCGGACGGCCGACCGGATGGGGCTCGGCGACTGGCACGCCCTCACCAAAATCCACCGGCCGCAGCTCAAGGACGCGCCGTTCTCGGCGCGCACCCTGTGGGACGCGAACGATTGCGAGACGATCTTCGACCAGATCCGCTATCAGGACTACCTGCTGCACCATCCGTTCGATTCGTTCGTCTCGGTCGAGTCCTTCTTGAAAGCGGCGGTCAGCGATCCGCAGGTCGTCGCGATCAAGATGACCCTCTACCGCATCGGCCAGAACTCGCCGCTGGTCGACCTTCTCATCGAGGCCGCGGAAGAGGGCAAACAGGTGGCGGTGCTCGTCGAGCTCAAGGCGCGATTTGACGAGCGCAACAACATCGCCTGGGCGACGCGGCTCGAGTCGGCCGGCATTCACGTCGTCTACGGTCTGGTCAACCTCAAGACGCACTGCAAGCTGTGTCTGGTGGTCCGCAAGGAGACCGACGGTATCCGCCGCTACGCCCACGTCGCGACCGGCAACTACAACCGCGTCACCTCGCAGATCTACACGATCTCGGCCTCTTCACCGCAGACGGCCAGATCGTCGACGACGTCACCCAGGTGTTCAATTACCTGACCGGCTACTCGCACAAGAAGACCTACAGCGAGCTGCTGGTGGCGCCGGTCGCGCTGCGGCCCGCGGTCAAGACCCTGCTCGAGCGCGAAGCCGAGCATGCCCGCGCCGGTCGCCCCGCGCACGTCGTCATCAAGAACAACGCCGTCGCCGATCCCGGCATGATCAAGGTGCTGTACCACGCCTCCCAGGCGGGCGTGCCGATCGATTTGATCGTGCGGGGCGTCTGCTGCCTGCGGCCCGGCATTCCCGGCATCAGCGAGAACATCCGTGTCCGATCCGTGGTCGGGCGGTTCCTCGAGCACTCGCGGATCTACTTCTTCCTGAACGGCGGCGATCCGCAGCTGTTCTTCGGCAGCGGCGACCTGATGGAGCGGAATCTCGACCGCCGCGTCGAAGTGCTCTGCCCCGTCCGCGACGTCGAGCTGCGGACGCACCTGCGCGAGGTGGTGCTCGAGGCCCTGCTCACCGACACCCACCGCGCCTGGCGGCTCCAGACCGACGGTACCTACGTGCGGGCGCTGCCCGTCGACGGGCAGCCGCCGCACAACGCCCAGCAGTTCCTGCTCGATTACTACACGCGGCACCCCGCCGCGGGAATGGACTGACGCGTCCTCGCCTGGCGGCGAGTCCATCTGACAGGTAGAAGTTCCTGCTGCGGACGGAACTCTGGCCGCTCGTAGCCAGACAGTCGCCAAGGACTCCCGGGGCCCGCCCTTGACGGGCCGGGTCGCGCGGAGCCTGCAGGCTGCCGCCCTGTCCGATCTCAGTGAACGACCGAGGAAGGCACTTCTTCGAAGCCGAGGACTTCGAAGCGGCCGCGCGTGTCTTCAGCGTCGGCGAGCATGTCCGAAAGCGTCGAATGCACACGCGAGCGGAGAAACCGGCGGTTGAGGAGCAGGCGCAGCTCGTATCCGTGGGGATGCGGACCGACGTTCACCGTGACCACGCCCTCGGTTTCGTGCATCAGCGTCCAGAGCGTACCGGGCCCGACCGCGGGGGTCGAGAACAGGAACGCGTCGAGGAGATCCACCGTGTACGACATCGCGTACCCGGACGGGCGATAGCGATAAACGTGCCAGCGGGGCCCAGCTCTGGGTACATCGGAGTTTCCGTATGATTCGACGTGGGCGCGCGGTCGGCGAGTGCACAACTCTGCCGCATAGCGGACTTTGGGCGTCCTCTGGAAGGTCGGCGGGCTATCGATTGGCTCGCGGCGCCCGCTTCAGCGGGGCACGGGCTTGGCCTTGGACGGCGGCGCCGAACCCGTTTGCGGCGGGCCCGTGGAGACGGCGATGACGCGCACGAAGAGCTCGGGCTGACCGTTGCTGCAACCAGCGTCGTTGCAGGCACGAAGCACGACACGGTGCTCACCTGGGCTCATGGTCGGAACGAGCGCGCCCCAGGTCCAGGTGTTCGTGTCCGGCACGCGCACGGCTTCGATGCCCTGGCACTGACCATCGATGCACACCTCGAAACGCCCCACGCCGATGCCGTCGTGCTCCCAGCGCAGCTCAAAGACCGGGGTTTGCGCCCCGGCCAGGCTACCAGCCAGGACGAAAACTGCCGTCAGCGTGCCGCAAAACGTTCCGCGCTTCATCATCTCGATCCAACGTAACACGACCGCATCACGATCGACACCCCCACCCGCACGCGTCCATCCCACGATTGGAAGAACGCTCCCGCTCCGGATGTCGAACGAAATGGGCTTCCCGATCGTAGACGATTCTCAGCTCGTTGGCTTGTCCGGCAGCGGGGCCGTCGCGAAGAATTCGTCGCGGAACCGTGCGGCGTACTGGTCGAGCAGCGCCTCGACCCGTTCGGGCCGTTCGGACGCCACGACGAAACCGACGTGGTGGGGCTTGCGCACCCTGAACACGATCTCGGCGTCGGTGTAGGCCGACGTATCGGGGTCCTGCTGCCGCGCGAGCGACAGCACGAGACCGGCCGACCGCTCGTGGTGCGGCGGCACATCGTAATGCCCGCCCTCGCCGGCGATTTCGATGGCTGCCCATTCGCGCCACAAGTTCAGTCCCGTGGCCGCTGCCACGACGTCGACGATGTGGGCGCCGCCGACGCGGGCAGCTGTCTCGAGAAAGTACCACCGACCATCGTCGTGGCCACGGATGAACTCGGTGTGCATGACGCCCCGCTGCAGGCCCAGTGCGGCGGTTACCTGGCGGTTCCCTTCGAGCAAGGCGGCACGCTCGGGCGATTCCGGGCCGAGTGAGGCCGTCACGAAGATGCCGCCCTCGTGGGCGACGTCCATCGGCGGCAGACCGTAGCGGTGCCCCGCCGCAAACACGACGTCGCGCTGCCAGACGCACGCGTCGACGTGATAGACGTCGCCGGGAACGAAGCGCTCGAGCAGGTGGAACGACTGGTGGTCGCCGAGCTCCTCGATCGCCCGCCACACCTCGTCGGTCCGCTGCAGCTTCCGGATGCCGACGGCGGACGCCTGGGTTCGCGGCTTGAGCACCCATGGCGGCGGCACACGCTCGAGGAACTCGTGGATCCGCTCGTGATTGAGGACGTGGACGAAATCGGGCACCAGGATGCCCGCTTCGCGCGCCCTGACGCGCATCGCCAGCTTGTCACGGAAGTGCCGCGCGGTCGATTCACCCAGGCCGGGAAGGCGCAGGTGCTCGCGCAACAGCGCGGCGGTCTCGACGTCGAAATCGTCGAGCGCGACGATGCGATCGAGCCGCTCGGTGCGGGCGAGATAACTGACGCCTTTGACGAAATCGTCGGGCGTCGCGCCCGCCCGCATGTAGAAGACGTCGTCGATCGCCTCGCGCGGCCAGTCGGCGCCCGCCAGCGTGTCGAGGGTGAGCAGCAGCACACGGCAGCCTCGGGCCCGGCACTCGCGCAGGAAGTCGGCCCCCTTCTCGTAGGTGGCGATGCACAGCATCGTCAGGGGGCGGCGGTCGGACACGGATCCGCTCCTTTCGCGCCCGGGACGGCCGGGCGCCGGGGGAGCGATGACGATTCCTCAGGACACGCCGCCGCGTCAAGCGACGGGCTTGCGGTGGGGGCCGGGCTTCGCTAATAGTTAGCATTGCTAACTGATAGCCATGCTAACGGAGACGCCGTGCCGATGCCCCGCCGTCCCCTGCCGCCAGGTCTCGCGCCCACGCGCATCGTGAATCTGGCCAACGATCTCAACTCGTCGGCCATCCACCTGCTGCGCCGCCTCAGCCAGGACGACGCCGCCGACGGCGTCACGGCGGCGCGCGCCTCGGCGCTGTCCGTGCTGGTCTACGGCGGAGCGACGACGCTCGGCGAGCTCGCCCGCCGGGAGCGGGTCGCCACACCCACCATGTCGCGCCTGATTGCGGCCATGGTCGACGAAGGGCTGGTGACGCGGACTCCGGTGGCCGGCAACCGGCGCGCCGTCACCCTCCTGCCGACGCCGCGCGGCCGCGAGCTGATGGAGCGCGGCCGGGCACGGCGCATCTCGCGGCTGTCGGCCGAGCTCGCGGCGCTGACGGCCGATGACATTGCCGCGCTCGAACGCGCCATCGAGGTGCTCGCCCGGCTGGCGCAAAGCCTGCCCCCGGCGGCCAAGACGAAGCGGCCGACCGCACGTTCCATCCACCCCTCAAAGGAGCCACGACGATGACTGACAATCTCGCCACGATTTCGAGCATTGGCCAGATCTCGGTGCGGATCACCGACGTCGATCGCGCGGTCGCGTTCTACCGCGACCAGCTGGGATTGACCTTCCTGTTCCAGTTCCCCGGGATGGCGTTCTTCAACTGCGGCGAGGTGCGCCTGTACCTGACCAATCCCGAGAACCCGGAGTTCTCGGGCACGTCGATCATCTATTTCCGCGTGGGATCGATTGCCGCTGCACACGCCAACCTCGTCGCGAAGGGCGTGACCTTCCTCGAGCCCCCGAGAAAGATCCACGCCGACGACCGTCACGAGCTCTGGCTGGCCTCGTTCAAGGACCCCGATGGCAACACGCTCGCGCTGATGAGCGAGGTGCCCCGGTAGCGCGATCGCCCCAAACGGCGGCCTGCTTCGGACGGTCCGCCTTCGCTCAAGGTTCGTCATGAAGGTGCCGATTTCCTCGAGAAGGAGTTTCTCCGCACGGCGGACGCCCGCTTCGCCGACGCTTCGCCTCCCGCCCGCTTTCGATGCGAACCCTGACCCCGGCCGCCCGCGTTTACGTTTTTGCCGTCTCGACGATCGGCTGCCTGGTCCTGGGGTTGAGGTTCTCGTGGCTCGCCATCGGGCGTCCGGCCGAGTTCTTGGCGCTCCTGCTCCTCGCCATCCTCGCGTCGGTGATCAAGTTCACGGTCCCGATGCCGCGCCAGGTGGCGGCCGCGCCGCTGACCATGTCGCTGGCCTTTGCCGTGAACTTCGCGGCGCTGCTGCTGCTTGGCGGCGACGACTCGGCCGTGATCGCGGTGGTCGCCGCCTGGAGCCAGACGACGTTCAACGCCCGGGCACGCAACCCGTGGTACCGAACCGTCTTCAACATGGGCGCGCTCGCGATCACGATGCGCGCGGCCGACCTGGTCTTCCTGCGGCTCGGCGGTGAGCATGGGGCGTGGTCGCTGCCGAGCGAGTTCGTCGCCATCGCGGGCGCAGCGATCGCCTATTTCGTCGTCAACTCGACGCTCATCGCCGGCGCGGTGTCGGTCAGCACGCGGCAGCCGTTCCTGAGAACGTGGCACCAGCACTTCATCCACGGCTGGATCACGCATCTGTTCGGAGCGGGCGTGGCCGCCCTCGCCGCTGTGATCGTCGGCCGCACGGGCTACTGGCTGTTCCCGCTCGTCGTCACTCACCCTGTTTCTCGCCTATCGCGCCTATCAGACCTACATCGCGCGCATCGACGAACAGCACCGCGCCGTCCAGAAGCTGTCCGACCTGCACCTGGCCACCGTCGAAGCGCTCGCGCTCGCAATCGACGCCAAGGATCGAGGGTCACGGCTGCACCTGCGGCGCCTCCAACGGCACAGCGCCGCACTCGCGCGCGCCCTTGGCCTCGGGGAGGAGGCACAGCAGGCGATCAGCACGGCCGCGATGCTGCACGACATCGGCATGCTCGCCGTCCCTCAACACATCCTGGCGAAGGGCGACGCGCTGACCGACGACGAGCAGCGCAAGCTGTGGCTGCATCCGCAGGTTGGCGCCGACATCGTCCGGTCGGTCCCGTTCCCGTCGCCGGTCTCGCCGCTGATCCTGAGCCACCACGAGCGCTGGGATGGCGCGGGGTATCCGTCGGGTCTGGTTGGCGAGCAGATTCCGCTCGGCTCCCGAATCCTGGCGCTGGTCGACCACTTCGACGCGCTGCTGAACAGCACCCCGGACATCACGGTCGTGGAGGCGGTTCAGCGCCTGTCGCGCGAAGCGGGCGGGGCGCTCGACCCGAAGCTGGTCGAACGCTTCGGCGATCTGCTGCCGGAGGTCGTCCGCATCGAAGCCGAGCTCACGACGTCCATCGCCGATGCCGACGCGGCGTTCCCCCAGTTGGCCGCGCCCGGCCGTCAGCCTGGCGGCGCGCTCGAGCACATCGCGCTCGCGCATCGGGAGGTGTACGAGCTCTACCATCTCTCCCAGGCGCTCGGCGCCACGCTCACGGTGGCCGACGCGATGCAGCAACTGCGCGGCCATCTCGGCCGGCTCGTCCCGTTCACGACGTCGGCGCTCTTCCTGGACGACCGCGAGACGCAACTGACGGCGTGCCGCTGGATTGGCGGGCACGACCCCGAGTCGGTCACGTCCATTGCGAACGAGTTCGTCGAAGGGCCGGTCGCGTGGGTGCTCGAGCACGGGCGCTCGCTCGTCACGGCGCTGCCGGGGGCCCACGTTTCGACGCGTGACGAGAGCGGAGCTCCTCTGAAGGCCACCTCCGTCGTCGAGGTCCTGCTCTGCCCGCTTTCGACCTCCGGCGGCGCGTTCGGCGTGCTCGCGGCCTATCACGAGACGCGTGGAACCTACGGCGACGATCACCGACGCGTCTTCGAGCGCGTCGCGCAGATCGTGGCCGCGGCCATCCAGAACTCGCTGCGCTACGAGCGCACGCACGAAGCCGCGCTCACCGACCGGCTCACCGGGCTGGCCAACCGGCGCGGCCTCGCGGCCGGATTCGATCGTGCGGTGGCCCGCGCGGCGCACGAGCAGCAACCCCTCGCCGTGCTCATGGCCGACGTCGATGACTTCAAGAGCATCAACGACACCTACGGTCATGACGCAGGCGATCGGGCCCTCAAGTCGGTCGCACGGCTGCTCTTCCACTCGATCCGCGCCAACGATCTGTGCGCCCGGTATGCGGGCGACGAGTTCGTGATCGTGCTCGCGGCCTGCGACGCGGTCCTGGCCGAGCGCCGCGCCGCCGAGATTCGCGGGGAAGTCGCGGCGCTGCGCTTCGAGCCGGCGCCCGGCACCCGGCTCGACATCCGCCCCAGCGTCGGCGCGGCGGTCTATCCACACGATGGCCGCACGCTCGACGAGTTGATCGTCGTCGCCGATCGGCGGATGTATGGCGACAAGACCGCCAACAAGCGAAGGCGGTCCACCGACGCTCCCGCCTCGCCCTACGCGTCCGGGCCCATGGGTCGCCAGAACACCCTGGTGATTCGCGACTGAAGCCACGGACAGATTCTGGCGAGATCGGACACTTGATTCCGCCAGCCTTCGTCCGTGGCTCCAGCCTAGAATGGGCGGCCGGAGGTTCCCATGGCTGCTTCGCTGAGGGCGCTCGCTGGCCGCGCGGCGAGCATTGGACTCGGAGGTCTGCTCATGTCGGCTGGATCGCTCCCCCCGCAAGGCGCGCCCGCTCCATCGTCCGCGACGGCTGCCGTCGCGAGGCTGAATGCGGCGATCAACGCTCACGATCTCGACGCCCTCGGCGCGGCGATCACCGACGACTGCGTGTTCGAGAACACGGCGCCGGCGCCGGACGGCACGCGCTTCGCCGGCCGCAACGCGGTCCTCAAGTTCTGGCAGGGATGGTTCGCGAACAATCCCGACGGACGCTTCGAAGCCGAAGAAGAGTTCGGGGCCGGGGATCGCTACGTCGTCCGCTGGATCTATCGCAAGATGCGCGACGGCAAGCCCTGGCACCTGCGTGGAGTCGACGTGTTCCGCGTGCGCGACGGCCGCGTGTCCGAGAAGCTCGCATACGTGAAGGGATAAGGCCGTCCAGCACGTTGGGCGCACTCGTCGGCTTCGCGGCGAACTCGCTGCTGACCGGCGCGGCCGTCGGCCCTGGCCTCCTCGACAGCGTCAGCTTCTCGACGATGCGATTGGCAACCGGCGCAGTCGCGTTGATGCTTCTCGCGCCGCTGCGACCATCGAAGCCGGCATCGATCGGCTCGTGGCGGGGCGCTCTCGCGCTGGCCGCCTACGCATGACTCGCTCCTGGGCCCGGCGGCGGCGAGGCCCCTCGACCAGAGGGCCGGCAACTTCCGACTGGCCACGCTCGTCGGAGTGGGTGTGTCGCTGCCGGTGGTGACCGCGCTGGGAGCCGTCATCCTCATGAACGGCTCACCATCCGCTTCGTCGCGGCCGGGACATTGATTGCGAGCGGTGTCCTGCTCTCGACCCTGTGGTCGGGAACACCGCGGAAATAGAGGATCATAGGTGACCACGATGAGCACACCCCCTCGTCAAACGCAGGGCACCCAGTGGTTCGGAGAGCTCTGGCGCGACCTGGTCTACGCCGTGCGCAACCTGGCCAGCAGTCCGGCGTTCGCGATCACCGCCGCCATCTCCCTCGCGCTCGGCATTGGCGCCACGACGACCATCTTCAGCGTCGTCCACGCCGTGGTCATCGATCCGTTCCCATACCGCAGCCCCGACACGCTGGTCAGCATGGCAGCGGTCGGGCCGGAAGGGCGCGGCAACTGGTCGAGCTATACGGTCGACGAGTACGTCGAGATCGCGGAACGTGCGAAGGTCTTCGACGGTGTGATTGCGTCGACCATCAACGACGTTTCGTTGACCGGCACCGGCGCCCCCGAGCGGCTGCGGGGGAACTACGTCTCGATGAACACCTTCGACGTCATGGGCGTTCCGCCGCTGCTTGGCCGGACGCCGACTGCTGCCGACGACCGCCCCGACGCCGCGCCCGTCGCCATCCTCGGCTACCGGTTCTGGCACCGCCAGTTTGGCGGCAACCCGAACGTCCTCGGACAGACGCTCAGACTGAACGGCGTGGTGCGCGAAGTCATCGGCGTGATGCCGCGGCGGTTCATGTGGCGCGGCGCCGACGTGTATCTTCCAACGCGGTACGAACGCGGCACCGCGCTTCCGGGCGTGCGAACGGTCCACGTGATGGGCCGCCTTCGACCGGACGTCTCGAACGCTCAGGTCGAGACTTCGCTGCGCGCCATCGTCCAGGACTTCCAGCAGCGTGCGCCGGATCGCTTCCCGCCCTCGTTCCGCATCGTCCTGCAGAACTTCGGCGAGACGTTCGCGAGCAGCCTCGGCCAGACCCTGTTGATTCTGCTCGGGGCGGTCGGATTGCTCCTGCTGATCGCGTGCGGCAACGTCTCGAACCTGCAGCTGGCGCGGGCGACCGCACGCGAGCGCGAGATGGCGCTGCGCGCAACGCTCGGTGCGGGCCGCTGGCGCCTCGTCCGGCAGCTGCTGACCGAAAGCGCCGTCGTCGCCGCGGTGGGTGGCATGCTGGGAATTGCCCTGGCGCAACTGAGCCTCTGGGCCGTGACATCGGTGATCCCACGCGACACGATTCCCGACGAGTCGCACGTCCGGTTGAACGCCCCGGTCCTGCTCTTCTCGCTCGGTCTCGCCACCGTCAGCACGCTCGTCTTCGGCCTCGCGCCCGCCTGGCAACTGTCGCGCACCGAAGCGAGCGGCACGCTTCGAGATGGCGGCCGTTCCTCGACGGCCGGCGCGCGCCACACGCGCCTCCGCAACGTCCTCATCGTGGCCGAGCTCGCCCTGTCCATGGTGCTGCTGGTCGGAGCCGGGCTCATGGTGCGGACGCTCGTGCGCATGCAGAGCATCCCGCTCACCTTCGACCCGGCGCGAATGTTGACGATGCGAGTGCCGCTGGCCGAGACGCGGTACGCGACCCCAGAGGAGAGAGGCCGATTCCTGCAGACGCTCGTCGATCGCGTGGAGGCGGTGCCCGGCGTGAAGGCGGTGGCAATCGACAGCGGCCTGCCGTTCGTCGGGGCGCGCGGAACGCGCGTCACCATCCCCGGCCGTCCGCCAACCGATCAGGGCTCGCTCGTTCACGAAACGACGGCGAGCTATCTGGCCATGCAGCGGGCGAGGCTCGTTGCGGGCCGGATGCTCGAGAAGGCCGACGTCACCGCCACCCGCCACGTCGGCGTCGTCAATCGCGCATTCGCGCAGCGGTTCTTCGGCAACGACTCTCCGCTCGGGCAGTCGGTGCGGCTGGATTACCTCGCCATGCCCCCGGTGCGCGCAACCGACAATGCTTTTGAAATCGTCGGCATCGTGGACGACATCCGCAACATGGGTGTCCGCCGGGACACGTGGCCCGAGATCTACGTTCCGTTTGGCGTGAACAGTAACTTCGCGAACCTGATTGTCGAGGGCAACGTGCCGCCGATGCAGCTCGAACGGAGCGTGCGCGCGCAGGTCTACGCCCTGGATGCGGAACAGCCGGTCACCGACGTGCGCACGCTCGATGCGCTCATCGACGAGGTCGTGTTCGCCCGGCCGCGCTTCAGTCTGATCCTGCTGGGCGTCTTCTCGGGCGTCGGACTGCTGCTCGCCGTGGTCGGCGTCTACGGCATCATGGCCTACTCCGTTGCGAGGCAGCGGGCGGAGATTGGCGTCCGCATGGCACTCGGAGCCACGCGACGCGATGTCATGCGGCTGGTCATGGGGCGCGGCCTTCGACTCGTCGCCATCGGGGCGGTCGTGGGCGGTGTGCTCGCCTTGTGGGCCACACGCTTCCTGAGCACGCAGAATCTGGGGCGTCTCGGCGCGCGATCCGCTGGCCTACCTGGCGGTCGCGCTCGTGCTCGGCTTCGCGGGCATGCTGGCGTGTCTCCTTCCCGCCTTGCGCGCGTCACACGTGAGCCCTATCCGCGCGCTCAGGGAGGAAGGATGAGCCGCGCGGCGGCCGCGGTCGCGATTATCGTGCTGGCGGTCGCGGGGACGGCAGGTTCGAGCGGCGTCCAGTCTCCGCCAGGACCGGTTCATGTGTTTGCGGCAGCCAGCCTCAAGACCGCGCTCGACGAAGTCGGGGCCGCCGCGAAGCGCGAGACCGGCGTGGAGCTGAGAGCCTCCTATGCGGCCAGTTCGGCGCTCGCGCGCCAGATCGAGGCGGGCGCGCCGGCGGACATCTTCATCCCCGCCGACGAAGACTGGATGAACTACGTCGAGAAGAAGGGGCTGATGCGCCCCGGAACCCGGGTGCCGCTCCTCGGCAATCGTCTCGTGCTGATTGCGTGGCGCGATCGACCCGTGTCGCTGCGCATCGCACCGGGTTTTGCGATCGTCACCGCGCTGGGAGATGGACGCCTGGCCCTCGCCGATCCCGCCGTCGTGCCAGCGGGAAAATATGCGAAGGCGGCGCTCGAGTCGCTCGGCGTGTGGAGCTCGGTGCGAAGTCGCGTGGCGCCCGCCGACAACGTCCGAGCCGCGCTGCTGCTCGTCGCACGCGGAGAGGCGCCACTGGGCATTGTCTACGCGACCGACGCGCACGCCGAACGGGACGTCATCGTCGTCGATACGTTCCCCGCCCGCACCTATCCGCCAATCGTCTATCCAGCGGCACTCACGGCGAGCGCCTCCCCTGCCGCCGCCCGTCTGCTGACGTTCCTGCAGTCGCCGACCGCGCGCGCGATCTTCAAGCGTCACGGGTTCGCCACGACCGGCGCCAGTGAAGGTGGATAGAGGGAGGGCGGGACCTCCGCTTTCGTGGGGGGCGGGAGTCCTGGTGGACTCGAGAAAGACTCACGTCCCCTGGTGCGAAGGCCCCCGGCGGCTTCGGAGCGGGCAGTGTTCCTGGTGTGGCACAGCCCTCAGGGCTGTCCCATCTACGCGGCTGCGAGCTTCTCGAGCAGCGGCACGTCTTCGAGCATCTTGCCGGCGCCCATCACCACCGACGAGAGCGGCTCCCGATCAGGAAGTGCGTGTCCTCGCGAGGCGCTCGTCGAGATTGCGAAGCGCACCGCCGCCCGTAGACGAGCCGCGGTCGTAGATGTCGGGAGAGCTCGTGGCATGCACTCCACGCGGTGCGCAGGGCCGGATCAGCCGCGATCGTGCCGCCAGCGCGTCACGAACTTCGCTCGTCTGGCGCGCTCTTCGGCACGCCCTCTCCCGTGGCGGCCTTCACTCCATGACATCGGCGCCTCGAGGCGCGGCCGACCCGATGAATCTTGATCTGTCCGCGGTTCGTTCGCCATGAGCCGGTGCGCCTTCTTCATGTGACGATGATCGCCTCGTCCATCTCGTTCCCGGCGACGCGCACCGATCGGCTGTAGACGAGTCCAGCCAGAGAGATGACGGCGATGTCGATGGCGAGGTCGTTCGAGCCGAACGCGTTTCTGAGGTTCAGAGGGGACTCCGCGGACCGGTACGAGACTCGTTGCCCGATGCTTTACGCAACTGCCGTGCCCGACATCCGCCCTCCTGACCTTGCCCAGCCGGACCGGTTGAGCTGCGTGGAATGGCCCGCGGTTTCGCGCTCCCTCGCATATGAGCTTTGCGCCCACCCGGCCTTGGACCTACCAAAAACGTGCGAGGTGGCCCGAGAACCGAACACCTGCGCGAGCGAGACCGACACTTCTGCAAGTGCGGTCCGAGGTCCGAGATGCAGATTCGAGATTTGCGGTTCTGGGGCCGAGGTCCGAGGGTCCGAAGTCCGAGGGTCCGAGGTCCGAGGTCCGAGTCGACTCCGGGGCCGAGTCGAGTCCGCTGAGACTGGAGCAATCGCTATGGTAGCGTCGAGCGGATGCCTGTGGTGGCGCTCGATCGCGTGTCTCTTGCGTACGGCCAGGCGCCGCTGCTCGACTCGGTATCCGCGCAGATTGATGCGCGCGAACGGGTATCGGTCGTCGGCAGAAACGGCGCCGGGAAATCGACGCTGCTCCGCCTGCTCGCCGGCGAGCTTCCGCCGGACGGCGGCACTCTCTGGCTTCAGCCAGGGCTTCGCATCGCACGGCTCGAGCAAGACGTGCCGCTCGCCGACAGCCGGCCGGTCTTCGAAGTGGTGGCGGACGGGCTCGGCGATCTGGCATCGCTCGTCAACGAGTACCACCGGACGGCTGTGGAGCTCGAGGCCACCCCGACCCGCGCCCTGCTCGACCGCCTCGGACAGCTCCAGCACGCGCTCGAGGAACGCGACGGCTGGCGGGTCGAGCAGCGGGTCGAGCTCGTGCTCGCCCGGCTCGGCCTGCCGCCCGACGCGCCGGTCGACGGCCTGTCCGGCGGTTGGCGGCGCCGGGTGCTCCTGGCCCGCACGCTCGTCGCGCAGCCCGATCTGCTCCTGCTCGACGAACCGACCAATCACCTCGATCTGGACGCCATTGCCTGGCTCGAGGCCTTTCTTCTCGAGTCCTACCCGGGCACCGTGGTGTTCGTCACCCACGACCGGGCGTTGGTCGAGCGGCTCGCCACACGCATTCTCGAAATCGATCGGGGTGCGCTGCGATCGTGGCCCGGCAACTACGCAACCTTCCTCGAGCGCAAGGAGGCCTGGCTCGCGACCGAGGCGCTGCGGAACGAACGGTTCGACAAGAAGCTGGCGGAGGAGGAAGCCTGGCTTCGCCAGGGCATCAAGGCCCGCCGCACACGCAACGAGGGCCGGGTGCGGGCGCTCGAAGCCATGCGCGCGGATCGGGCGCGCCGCCGTGAACGCGCCGGTTCGGTGGCGCTCACGCTCGATGCCGGCGAGGCGCCGGGCCGGCTCGTCTTCGAGACCGAGCGCGCGAGCAAGTCGTTCGGTGACCGCGCGGTCGTTCGCGATCTGTCGGTTCGCGTGCTTCGCGGCGACCGCATCGGGCTCATCGGTCCGAACGGCGCCGGCAAGACGACGCTGCTCCGCCTGCTGCTCGGCGAGCTCGCGCCCGATTCCGGCACGGTCCGAACGGGCACGAACGTCGAAGTCGCGTATTACGACCAGCAGCGGGAAACGCTCGACCCGGAGCGGACGGTTGCCGACACCGTGGGCGACGGCAACGATACGGTCACGATCGACGGGCAGGCGCGTCACGTCATGGGTTACTTGCGCGACTTTCTCTTTCCACCCGAGCGCGCCCGATCCCCGGTGAAGGCGCTTTCGGGCGGCGAGCGCAACCGGCTGCTCCTCGCCCGGCTGCTGACTCGTCGCGCGAACGTGCTCGTGCTCGACGAACCCACCAACGATCTCGATCTCGAGACACTCGAGATCCTCGAAGCGCAACTCGTTGCCTGGCAGGGCACGCTGCTGCTCGTGAGCCACGACCGCCGCTTCCTCGACAACGTGGTCACGAGCACACTCGCGTTCGAAGGCGACGGCGTGGTGCGCGAGTACGTCGGCGGCTACGAGGACTGGCTGCGCCAGCGTCCCTCGCCCGCGCCGCCACCCGCTCGTCCACTCTCGCGTCGCGCCGCGCCGACCGAGGAACCCGCCGCAGCCGCGGCGGCGCGCCGCAAGCTGTCCTACATGGAACACCGCGAGCTCGAGGCGCTGCCGACGAGGATCGACGAGCTCGAGGCGGAACAGCGAGCGGTGCAGGCGGCCGTCGCCCATCCCGAGTTCTACAAGGAACCGGCCGACCGCATCGCGCAGATGCTGGCGCGGCTCGACGAGCTCGGCGATCTGATTCCGCAGGTGTACGCACGCTGGGACGAGCTCGATTCGCGGCGGTAGCGCGCGGGCGCGGGGCGGTTTTCGGTCTTCGGTTTTCGGTCGCTGGTCACTGGTCGTCGGTCGCTGGGCGTTGGTCACTCGTCGCTCGTAACTCGTCGCTCGTCGCTGCTCGCATCCAACCGCGCGGATCCCGACTCGCGGTCTCGACGGAGCCGATCCGTCGGAGCTCGGCGACCTGATGGCCGGCCGGGTCACTCCCGCCACGGTGGCGTTCCGCTATCGCCCCTGCCCTCGACGGCCGAGCGCTGTCGGCCGAGGTCGCCGGCACGCCGGTCAAGCCTGCGCGTGGCACCGACGGTTCGCGCGTCCCGCTTCTGCGAGCCGGATTCGAACCCAAGGGGACCTATCCCGTCTCGTTCGTCTACCTGCATGCGGACGCACCGTCTGGCAGGAAGGGCAATGCCACGCTGACGCTCGCCCGCATGGACCTCCCCATTGGCTTGCTCGAGTGGGAGGTCTTCCGCACGTGTTCGTGCGGCCAGTCGTGGTCGGCGAGGAGAGGAGGTTGAGCTTCCGGTATCGCGTCGAGCGGCCGCGCCGGCGCGAGGAAGGTCGGGCTACCGGGAGGCGGACGCTGATGGAATAATGTCCGGATGCTGTGCAGGCTGCTCGCAGCCATGCTCCTGCTGAACGGGTCGAACGTCTGGGCGCAGTCGACGCCCCAGGCGTCGCCACCGGCTCCGCCGCAGTCATCGGCGGCGCCTCCTGTCGATTTCGAGCGCGACATCAAGCCGATCTTCGTCGCGAGCTGCATTCGATGCCACGCGCGAGGCAAGGCGCGTGGCGGGTTCAGCATGGACAACCGCGACGCCCTGCTCGCCGGTGGCGACAGCGGCGTGACGGTCGTACCGGGCCGCAGCGGCGAGAGCCGGCTCATCGCGCTCGTCGACGGCACGGATCCCGACGAGGTGATGCCGAAGAAAGGCTCGCGCTTGAAGCCCGAGCAGATTGCACGGCTCCGCACGTGGATCGATCAAGGCGTGCCGTGGGAAGCGCGTGTGACGTTCGCGCGCGCCGCTCCGCGCAATCTTGACCCCACGCCACCCCGCCCGTCCCGGCGGAGACCGCGGACGTCGGTCATCCGATCGATCGAATCCTCGCGCCCTATCTGGCTCGCGCGGGTGTCTCGACTCGGCTGCTGGACGATCGCGGGTTCGCACGCCGCGCCTACTTCGACGTCATTGGCATGCCGCCACCGTCCGACGAACTGCGCGCGTTCATCGCCGATCGGCGGACGAACAAGCGTGAGCGCCTCGTCGCGCGGCTGCTCGCCGATCGCAAGCGCTACGCGGAGCACTGGATCAGTTTCTGGAACGACGTTCTCCGGAACGACTATCGCGGGCCGGGCTACATCGATGGCGGGCGGACGCAAATCAGCGCCTGGCTCTACGCCGCGCTCGTCAACAACGTGCCGTACGACCGGTTCGTCCGCGAGCTCGTCAATCCGCCGGCGGCCGATTCCGCGGGATTCACCAAGGGCATCATCTGGCGCGGCGTCGTCAACGCGAGCCAGACGCCGGAGATGCAGGCGGCTCAGAACATCTCGCAGGTGTTCATGGGCGTGAACCTGAAATGCGCGTCGTGCCACGACAGCTTCATCAACGAATGGCAGCTCGCCGACGCGTACGGTCTCGCGGGCATCTACGCAGAGGGTCCGCTGCAGATGGTCGAGTGCGATCGGCCGCTCGACGAGAGCGCGCCGCTCAAGTTCATCTACCCCGAGCTCGGGGTAATCGACGCGACTGCCCCACGCGCGAAACGCGTCGCGCAGCTGGCCTCAGTCCTCACCGATGCCCGGAACGGACGGCTCTCCCGGACGATCGTCAACCGTCTCTGGGCGCGCGTCATGGGCCGTGGCCTGGTCGAGCCGGTCGACGACATGGAACAGGTCCCGTGGCATCCCGATCTGCTCGACTGGCTGGCCGAGGATCTCGTGGCCAACGGCTACGATCTCCAGCAGACGATCGCGCGGATCCTGACCTCGAATGCCTACCGCATGGTGGCCGTGGACGAGGCCGAGCCCGCGCGGGCTTTCGTGTTCCGCGGTCCGTCGGTCCGGCGCCTCACAGCGGAGCAGTTCGTCGACGCACTCGGGTCGATCACGGGCGTCTGGCATGCCGAGCCGGCCGGGGACTTCGATTTCAGGGTGGCGCCGAACGAGGCGCCGCCGGCGGCGAAGGGCCAGTGGATCCGGGCCGCTGCGTCACAGACGACCGCCTGGGGCCCGGTCTCCTTCCGGACATCGTTCACGCTTCAACAGGTGCCAGCGCTGGCGCAGCTGCTGATCGCTTCGGATCGAGGCTACGTGCTGCACGTGAACGGGCGGAAGGTCGGCGACTACCGGGCAGCCGCGATGCCGCGGCTCGTCGGTATCGGTTCGTACCTGCAAGCGGGCACCAACACGCTGGCAATCGTGGCACTGCCCCATTCCACGCCCCCCGCCGTGGTCGTCACCAGCGTGCTGCCGCCGCGCTCGGATCCGCCGGCCCTTTTCGTCGAGCTCATTGCGCGCAGCGATCGCGAGGCCCCTCTCAGCATGGTCGCGGCATCCGATATGACGTGGCAGGCCGCCGCGGCGCCCGCCGAAGGATGGGAACGCGCGTCCGCTCCGCGGCTCGACTGGCCGACGGCCGTCACCGCGCCGAGTCCGGCCAACGCTGACGCCTTGCTCGCGCGCGCGCGCGCAACCGCGACGCTGCACGGCGAGACCCGATCCAGTCTGACGGTGGCCGACCCTTTGATGCTGGCGCTCGGACGTCCGACGCGGGAGCAGGTGATTACGATCCGGGCATCCGCGGCCACGACGCTGCAACTCCTCGAGTTGAACAACGGTTCGACGC
Organism: Vicinamibacterales bacterium; assembly: GCA_963840865.1. Lineage (GTDB taxonomy): Bacteria > Acidobacteriota > Vicinamibacteria > Vicinamibacterales > Vicinamibacteraceae > CAWJAP01. The sequence continues at coordinate 150,508 of CAWJAP010000003.1, read as the reverse complement.
TCGCGCGGACACTCGCGGAGGGCGCTGCGCGGCTGCTCGCGGAAGGCTCCGCGAACGCACAATCGATCGTCGAGCGCGTCTACGAGCGCGCCCTCGGCCGGAGCCCACCAAGGAGGAAATGCGCTTGTCCAGGGAGCTGCTGGGCAAGCCGGTCAGACGGGAAGGCGTCGAGGACCTGTTGTGGGGGGTCATCGATGCTCCCGGAGTTTCAATTGATCCGGTAGCCTGAATCTACAGACGACGGACGACAGGCCGTGTTCGCTCCCTTCTGTAGCCCCACCAGGCCGGTAGCCGGTGGCCTGTAGCCCGTAGTCCTGCAATCCAGCCGAGTTCGAGCACCATGAAGACCACGCGCCGCAACTTCCTCGAAACCGCGAGCGCGGCGACATTGTCCGCGCTGGCCGCGGGCTACCCGCGCGCCACGGTCGCGAGCGATACACCAACGATCGCTGCGAAGGCCGACCGCCTCATCGTGCTCTGGATGGCCGGCGGGATGGCGCACACCGAGACGTTCGATCCCGAAGCGCTACACGCCGTTCGAGCCGGGCTGAAGTCCGAGCAGGTGCTCAGCACCTTCCCGCCATCGACACGGTCGTCGACGGCATCAAGTTCTCCCAGGGGCTCGAGCGGACTGGCGGCGGTGATGGACCGCGGGACGCTGATCCGCACCTACACGGCGGGCGACCTCGGCTTCATCCTCCACTCCCGCCACCAGTACCACTGGCACACCGGCTACGCGCCGCCGCAGACCGTCGCCGCGCCGCACATCGGCGCGTCGATCGCGCGCACGCTCGGCCCGCTGAATCCCGCCGTGCCGGCGTTCATCAACATCGGCCAGCGGTTCGACGTGGGCGAGGGCGAGGAGCTGAAGGCGTTCACCACGGCGGGGTTCCTCGGCAGCGAGTACGGCCCGTTCAGCATTCCCTTCCCCGATCAGGCAGCCGACAGCGTGCGTCCGCCGGGCGGCATGACGCCAGCACGCTTCGAGAACCGCGACAGCTTCTACCGCAAGCTGCTCGACGCCAGCCCGATTGGCCAGCACGGCAGCGACTATCAGAAGGAGTCGCTGCTGCGCTCGCTAGACAACGCCCACCGGCTCCTGAGCTCGCCGGCGGCCAAGGCGTTCGATCTGTCGCTCGAGCCGCGAGAACATCCGGCGGTACGTCCCGGCCTATCAGCCGGGCCAGCAGTTCCGCGCCACCCAGGATCGGTTCGGCGCGAAGTACGACAGCAGATGGTCGGCCGCTTCGGCCTCGGCTGCCTGCTCGCGCGGCGGCTGGCCGAAGCCGGGGCGCGCTACATCGAGGTGACCACCGAGTACATCCCGTTCCTCAACTGGGACACGCACGAGAACGGCCACACCCGCACGGCTGACATGAAGCAGCAGATCGACGCGCCGATCGCCCAGCTCGTGCTCGACCTCGAGGAGCGCGGCCTGCTCGACCGCACGCTGATCGTCCTGGCCAGCGAGTTCAGCCGCGACATCGATGGTCGAAGGCAAGCCCGACAGCAAGGTGAAGGACCAGGTGGACGTGCCCGACACCATCACCGAGCTGAAGCACTACGGCATGCACCGGCACTTCACCGACGCCGGCTGCGTGCTGCTCTTCGGCGGCGGCATGCAGCGGGGCACGTGCACGGCGTGACGGCCGACGAGCGCCCGTGCCGCACCCTCGAAGGACCAGGTGGTCATCGAGGACCTGCACGCCACGATCTTCCACGCGCTGGGCATCCCGCCGACGCTCGCCTACGAGATCGAAAAGCGGCCGTTCTACGTCACGCGCGACGGACAAGGCCGCGCGATCTCGCGTCTGTTCGCCTGACCGCCCCTCGTCGCGAGGGTCTCGCTGCAAGGGGCCGGGTGCTTTTTCCGGATTCGACCCGCATTCCGGAAAAAAGCACCCGACCCCTTTCACGCGATCTTGACCCAGGTGGCCTGGGAGGGCGGGCCACCGATCTTGCAGAACCACAGACTGGCGATGCGGATGCCCTGCGGATCCACCGTCTCGGTGACGAGCAGCTCGCCGGCCGACGCGTTCCCCGGCAGGTGCGCCGGCGTCGGATACGCATCGTCGAGCGGGATGAGCCAGACTTGCGCGGTGCGGCGCGAGCTGAGAATGGCGCCCCGGTCACCCGACGACACGCCGACGACGCCCGGCCCCGGGCGACCTTGGGCAAAGATACCGACCTGTCCCTCGGAAACGGTCGCGGGCCCGACGCTCGACTGCGCGTGAACGCCGGGCGTGCCGCGCCCCTGAATGCCCGCGGCGCTCGTGCCGTCGCCGCGCACGCCCACGGGCCCTCGTCCCACGACGCCGGCGCCGCCTTGATGCTCGAACACCGGATCGCGTTCCGTCGATTGCTCGTAGCCGACGACGCCGTTCTTGCCGCGCCCGAAGATGCCGAACGCCTCCGAACCGCCGAGCCCGACGGCGCCCGAACGCGCCTGCTCCTCCTCCGACGTGTTGCGCGGCGCGCTCTGGGCGTACCCGACCAGTCCGTTCAGTCCGCGGCCGACGACCATTTCGTCGCTGGATGCCTCGGCTCCACTCGCCATGCGTAACCTCCCGCTTGCAGCGGTGACTTGTGTTTTCGGGCCACAGGCTACGGGCTACGGACGGCGGGGTCGGACTACGGACGACTGAAGATCTTCCCTGAGGACGGTAGCCGGTCGCCGGTAGTCTGAAGCCCGTAACCTGTAGCCGGTCTTTTCGACCGACGCTGGAAGCATAAACGGGACGGCCGCGGTTGACGAACAAACCCGCGGCAATTGAGACATGGCGGAACTGGAGTCAGCCCTCCTTTGGACGGAGGGCGGGCTTCAGCCCCGACGGCGGCATCGTGTCGCCGCGCGGGGCTGGACCTACGCGCGGATGGGCGGGGATTCGGGCTGGCGGCGGCCGGTGCTGTCCTCGCGCCACGTCGCGCCGCAGCGGTCGCAGGTCAACATCCACGACGTGGTCGGCTCGTCGCGCGCGTCGGCGGGCGACGCTTGTCGGGAGCGATCGGACCACCGCAGCGCCCCGAGGCCGCAGCTCGGACATGGCTCGGACGCGGCCCGGCTCGATGCCGGCGCCAGCCGGCCGCCCGGCGCGCGGTCGGCGACGACGAAACGCCGCGCCTTCATCTCGAACCGCGGCAGCGTGCCGGCGCCGACGAGGTGCACGGGCACGCTGAGGCCGAGCGCACGCCGGAGCCCTTGCGAGACGATCTGCGCGACATCGCCGGGATCGTCCGCGCCCGGCGCCACTTCGACCTCGAGCGACAGCGAGCGCATTGCGCCGTCGCGCGACACGGTGGCCCGGAACTCGGTGACGGCCGGGACGTCGCGGACGACCGACTCGATGGCGGCCGGGTAGACGTTGACGCCGCGCACGTTGACCATGTCGTCGCTGCGCGCGAGCACGCCGCCCTCGATGCGCGCGTAGATCCGGCCGCACGGACAGGGATCGGCGCCTCTGACGACGAGGTCCCCGGTCCGGTAGCGAATGACCGGGCTCGCCAGCCGCCCAAGGTTGGTCACGACCAGCTCGCCAATGCGGCCTGGCGCCGCCGCATCGCCGGTCTCCGGATCGATGACCTCGCAGATGAACTCGCGCTCGTTGAGGTGCTGGAAGCCCGGGGCCTCGAGACATTCGAACGCCAGCGGGCCGACCTCGGTCAGCCCGTAGTGGTCGATGACGCGCGCGCCCCAGCTCCGCTCGATGCGATCGCGGACCGCGGGGATGCTCCCACCCGGCTCGCCGGCGACGATGAGCACGCGCACGGCGCTCGCGGCGAGACGGTGCTCGCCCCGCTCCGCCACTTCCGCCAGCCGCAGCGCGTAAGTGGGCGTGCAGCACACCACCGTCGGTCCGAGCGTGTCCACGATCGCGAGCCGCTGATCGGTCGACATGCCGCCACCCGGGATCGAGTGGGCGCCGAGCTGGCAGGCGGCGTCGAACGCCGTCCAGAAGCCGAGGAACGGACCGAACGAGAACGGAAAGAAGATGCGATCGCGCGCGCTCACGCCCGCGCCTTCATACACGGCCTTCCAGCACTCGAGCGCCCATTGCCAGCTGTCGCGCGTGTCGAGCCACCGGAGCGGCTGGCCGGTGGTCGACGACGTCTGGTTGTAGCGGCAGTAGGCGCCGAGCGGCTCGGTCAGCGCCGACCCCCACGGCGGGAACGCGCTCTGATCGGCGATCAACTCCGCCTTGGTCGTGAGCGGGAGTGCGGACAGATCGTCCGGGAGGCGCAGCGCGTCGAGATCGACGCCGGCGGCTTCGAGCTTGCCCGTGTAGAAGCGGTTGCGGCCAGTGATGTAGGCGACCAGCGCACGCAGCCGCTCGCCCTGGAGCGCGCGGAGCGCCGTCCGATCGCGCGCTTCGACGGTCAGGCCGCTCATGCGTCCCCGCCGCGCTCGCCCCGCAGGCGCGCCACGATCTCGGGCGGGATCGCGACGGCCTTCATGGGCTCGTTGGGCCGCCTGCTCACGCATGCGGTGACCAGGGTCCCAGAGCCGATCTCGGCGTCCCCTTTGCGCAGCGTGCAGGTGTACCGGATGGTCCGGGTTCGTACTTCCGCGATATGAATCAGGACCTCGAATTCGTCCTCGAACCGCAGCGGCCGCTGGAAGTCGAACGACGCGGACACGCGCGGCCAGCCGATCTCGGCGCCGGCCGCCTCGATGCTCATGCCCGATTCACGCCACAACGCGTGCTCGGCTTCCTCCATGTAGCGGAAGAACCAGCTGAAATGCACGATGCCGGCCGCGTCGGTCTCGTAGAACTGCACGCGGCGGCGGTGGCAATAATCGGTCGGCAACGCGTGTCGCCTCCAGGCGCTGGCATTCGCGGCCGGCCTACGGCCGGCGCCCATCGGGCAGCACCAGCTCGTTGGCCTTCTGGGGCGCGAGCTCCTGCGGCGTGCCGGCGAACCACGGCGCGATCGGCTCCTTGCCCGGCGGATAGAGCGACTCCATCGGCTGCCACACCTTGTCGACGCGATCGTGGAAGAGATCGCCGATGAGCAGGTCCGTGATCGTGTTGCGCAGCTCGGGAAACGTCCGCACGAAGTTGCCGAAGCTGAACCCGTCGTAGTACTCGCACACCAGCCGGCGCATGCGGTCGATGCCCTCGTTGAAGGTCTGCCCCCACTTGCCCAGCTGCGCGGCCGAGCTGTCGCCTGCAGCGAGTCCTTCGGAGATAGCATCGGCCGCGAACTGGCCCGACTTCAGGGCGAGGAGCACCCCCGACGAATACAGAGGATCGAGGAAGCCGAACGCATCGCCGACGAGCACCCAGCCGTCGCCAGCCACGGTCTTCGAGCGGTACGAATAGTCGCGCGTCGCGAAGTAGCCCGTGGCGCGCGTCGCGTTCTCGACCCGCTCCTTGACGGCCGGGCAGCGCTCCACCTCCTCGTCGTAGGTCTGCTCGTGTCCCGCCCGCCCCTTGAACAGGTAGTCGAATGGCGCCACCACGCCCATGCTGACGGTGTCGCCGTGGAGCGGGATGTACCAGAACCAGCCGCTCCGATCGGTAGTCTGGACGACCATCGTCGCCCCTTCGTCGCGGCCGGTGTCGCGGTAGGCGCCCTTCCAATAGGTCCAGATCGCGCCCTTGTTGAGGAGCGGATCCCACAGCCGGAGCTTGAAGCGATTCTGGAGCAGCGCGGCCTGCCCGCTCGCGTCCACCACGACCTTGGCATGGACGTCGCGACGCTGGCCGGCCTCGTCGCGGATGCGGACGCCGATGGCACGGCTGCCGTCGAACAGCACCTCGAGCACGTGCACGCCTTCGCGCGCGTCGACGCCGTGCTCGCGCGCGTTCTCGAGCAGCATCTGATCGAACTCGCTGCGCACCACCTGCCACGTCTGTGAGCACTCGTGCGGCTTGTTGTCCCAGAAGTAGAACGGCGCGGACTGGCGGCCGTTGGCGTTGACGAACTGGACGCTGTACTTCTTGACGAAGTGGCTGCGCTTCATCTTCTCGAGCATGTTCAGCCGCTCGAGTACCCAGTAGGTTTCGGGGATGAGCGACTCGCCGATGTGGAACCGAGGAAAGCGCTCGCGCTCGAAGAGCGCCACGCGATGACCTTTTTGCGCCAGGAGCGTCGACGTGGTCGAACCTGCGGGCCCTCCGCCGATGACGACGACGTCGGCAGCGGTATCTGATGCTGTCGTCATAAACCTCGAATCCGATCGTATCAAACGAGTGGAAGAACCTCGACGATGTCGCCAATCCGCTTGTCGTCGAGGAGCACTTCGGTCTGCCGCCCGTAGAGCGTGCGCGGCTCGCGCATCCAGAAGACGCCCATCATCTCGGGATTCGGCGTGATGGAAAAGAACACGCGCGGCCGGCTCAGGAAGTTGACGCCGCCGTCGCGCAGGATGCGCCCGAGCGGAATCTCGTTCTTGCGAATGAGCGTCCGGATTCGCGGCGCGAACGCATCGAGCTTCATCCGGATCGCCCCCATCTCGACGGGACGTCCGGAGTACTCCTGGACGAGGAGCACGCGCCGGTAGTAGGACGCGTGGTTCGAGAAGGTCGACAGCGGCCGGAGCACGACGCGGCCGCCGATGCCGCTCGAGCGTCAGCGTCATGTCGCGCTGGTGCACCAGGAGCGACCGGTACGGCTGCGGGATTTCCGCCGGCGCGATGCGCCTGGCCTCCGGCGGCGCGACGCCCGCCTGCGCATACGCCCGGTCGAGCGGATAGAGGATGCCGTTTCGGGAACCGCGGGCGCTCACGTGTATCTGATCCCCGCGTGCTCGGGCAGGAAGAAGCGTCGAAGCAGCACGTCGACGCGCAGCAGCGCCGAGCGCGTGAGCGCGACCAGCTCGCCGCTCGCGGCAGCCAGCCACCCGTCGGCGGAGAGCGACGCCAGCGGCTCGCGGAACCGCTCGAGCACGTCGACACCGTACTTGCGTGCGAAGTATTCTGGCCGGACCGAGCCGCGCTTGAGTTGCAGGATGAACTCGCGAATCATCCGCTCGTCGCCGGTCGGCCGATAGGCGCGCGCGAGCGGCACGTCGCCGCGCTCGATCGCCTCGCGATACGGCCCCCACTGGTCGAGGTTCTGGACGTGGACGCCGTTCACGTGCCCGAACGAAGCCACGCCGAGGCCGGCGAGGTCCGCACCTTCCCAGAGCCGATCGCGATAGACGAACGTGCTGCGCGCCGGGTCCTTGACGGCGGTGTAGGCGCTGCCCACGTGATAGCCCGCACGCTCGAGCGCGGCAAACGCCTCGTCGACCCAGCGGCGCTTGGTCGCCCAGCTCGGCCACCTCCTCGTCGAAGCGGTGCCGACCCGGCCAGCTTGTCGCGGCTGATCGTCGTGTTGAACGGCAGTTCCATCTGGTAGATGGTGACGCTGTCCGGTTCGAGCTCGAGGGTCTTGCGGACGGTGTCGTGCCAGTTCTCGTCGGTCTCCCCGAGCATGCCCGCGATGAGGTCGATGTTGATCTGCGGGAAGTCGAGGCTTCGCGCGAACGCGTACGCGCGGCCGATTTCCTTGGAGCGATGCGCCCGGCCGTTCAACTCGAGCAGCCGATCGTCGAAGTTCTCGACGCCGAGGCTCAGGCGGGTGACGCCGATGCGGCGGATGACCGACAGCTTGGCCTCGGTCAGCGTGCCCGGCTCGCACTCGAACGTCACCTCCTCGGCCCCGCTCCAGGGCGCGACGGCATCGAGCCGCGCGACCAGGCCCTCGAGCTGCTTCGTCGAAAGAAACGACGGGGTGCCGCCGCCGAAATAGACGAAATCGAGCGGCCGGCCGGCAAACGCCGGGAGACGCCGCGTACAGCTCCCATTCGCGGGCGAGCACGATCGAGATACTCCTCGACCTCCCTGGCGTTCTTGTCCGTGTAGACGCGGAAGTAGCAGAAGTGACAGCGCTTGCGGCAGAACGGGATGTGCAGGTAGAGCCCGAGCGGCGTCCCGGCGACCGGCGGCGAGAAGAGCGCCGGCAGCGCGTCGGTCGTCGACCGCTTCGGGGGTCCAGACCGAGAACGGCGGGTAGTTGGCGACGAAATAGCTGCCAACCTCCGTGTCGTCGGCGGCGGCACGCGAGGATTCGGTCATGTCGGGCGCATCCAGCGGGATTCGAGCACGGTCTCCCTTTCGCCATACGATCGGGGACCCCTCCCAGCTTACGACACCCGACGAGGTGCGCTAACATCGGCCGCCGGAATCCTAGGTAACCCGCCGCCTGCCGGCCTCGCCGCCCCGCCAGCACCCGGATGCACTCAGACGCCGCCAATCGCCCGCGACAGTCGTGGCTCGGGCACGGGCCAGCCCTGATGGTGCTGGCCCAGGTATTCTGGGTCGCGACCGAGTTCGCGGGCCTCGCCGTGATGCGCACGACGCCGATCCCGCAGCTCGTGTGGCTGCGGTACCTCGTGCATCTGGGCCTCATGCTGCTCGTCTTCGGCCCTCGAAGCTGGCCTCGACCTGATTCGCACCTCGCGGCCGGCGTTGCAGATCGGGCGGTCGTTCCTGATGCTCGGCATGCCGCTTTCCTACATGTTTGCGGCCCGTGAAATGCCGTCCGAGCGCGTCTGGGGTGGGTTCTGGATGGCGCCGCTGCTCGTCCTCGCTGTTCGTGCAGATTTCGGGGGCTCGCGCGCGTGGGCTGCGCTGGTCGCTTTCGGCAGTGGGGTGGCTGGGGACGATGGCGATCCACGGCATGCCGCTCCCGCAGCCAAAAGGGCTCGCCCTCACCTTCGTGATGGCGGCGACGTTCAGCCTCTACGTGGTCCTGACAGCTGAGTTAGATCGGACCGAGTCGTTTCTCACCAATCTCTTCTACTCGGCGTTGGGCGTGTTCGTCCCGCTGACCCTCGCCCTGCCGTTGTGGTGGCAGCCGCTCACGAGCCGGGCACTCGCGGGAGGCGCCGTTGTCGGCATTCTCGGCTGGCTGACGCTGGCCGGGATGGACCTCGCCCTTCGCTGCGATCGGCCGTCCCGTCTGGCGATCTTCCTCTTCTCGCAGATCGTGGCGCAGGAGTTCCTGTCGGCGCTTCTTGGGACGGCACTACTCGCGACTGCAGCTCCTGGGGATGGTGATCGTGATTGGCGTCGTGCTGGGCGGGCTGGTCCTGCAACGACGGTCCGACGACTGACTAGAGGCCGAAGACGGCCAGTGCCGCGTTCTCCTCGAGCCGCTTCTTGAATGGCTCGATGAGCGACTGATTCTGCGGCGGCCCGCTCGGGCCGATGGAGCCTTCGAGCGTTCCCGGCGGCTGCTGCGGCGATTCGCCACGCATCGCCTGCTCGATCATCTGCGCGATGTCCATGGACATCAGCGGCACCCCCACCGCACTGTATGTCTGCGAGCGGATCCAGCGATACTCGGCCAGCGAGAGTCCCGTCTGGTTGAGCACGTCGACCTGCGCCCGCTTGCCGGCGAGCCAGATCTTCGCCAGGTCGCGATAGGCCGAAATGAGCTCGGGAAGATCGAGCGCCGTCGCCTCCTTCTTCTCGAGGAGCGACTTGTAGCGCCGCTCCAGCGCCGCGAACTGCAACCCCATCGTCTGGCGCACGTGGGTCTGCACGGTGACGAGCCGTTCGACCTGCGCCGGCGTAAGCCGTCCGGACTCGGGTGGCGCGAATGCGTCCGTGTTCCGCACCTGCCGCTCGAGATCGGGCACGGTCTTGAACGCGGCGAGATCGGCCATTGCCGTCGTCGCGGGATCGATGAACGTCGTCTTGACGGCGCGGTACACCACGTAGGTCGCTACCAGACCCGCGACACCGAACAACGCGGCGGCAATCAGACAGCCGATGGCGAGCTTTTTCATGACGGGTGGCGAGGCTGCGTCATTCTACAGCCGCGCTGGCCCGTGCTCGCGACTACGGCGCCGTCATCACCGTGACGCGTCCCTGGGCCTCCCAGCGGCCGGAGGGTGTCCGGACATCGAGCCAGAAGGTCTGCCGCCCCGGCGGCGCCACGTATTCGAAGTCGTAGGTTTCCCCAACGGCGATTCTCTGGATTGCCGCCCGCGGTTCTCCGGCCACGGGCACCGCATCCTTGGCCAGCGGCCGCCAGATCAGGGGTTCTTTCGCCGTCGTCAGCGCGACGGTGAGGATGTCGTTGGGGGTGATGTTCACCAGTCGCAGTCGATGACGCGCGTCGGGCCGGAGCAGCAGCGCGGGCCGGTTCTCGCCGTTCACCACGACCGGCGCGCCCCGCTCGGGTCCTCCCCGGCCGATGACGAGGACGTGATCGAGCGCAGGGTCCCACGTCTCGCCTGGCTCGAGCACGACGAGCGCGCCGTACATGCCGGAGGTCAGCTGACGATCGTCGTGCATGTGCGTGTGGTACATGAACGTCCCGGCGCGCGGCGGCGTGAAGTGGACCATGAAGCGGCCGCCGGGTTCGATGAGCGGCGTCACCCGCGTACCCGCGCCGCTCCAGCCGTGCACGCCGTCGTAATAGCTGTCGAGCTCCATGCCGTGCCAGTGAATGGACGTGGCTTCAGGGAGCTGGTTCGCGAGCGAGATCTCGACGGGCTCGCCCCGCCGCACGACCAGCGTCGGTCCGGGAACGGGGAGCGCCGATGGCCGTGTCGTCGATTCCACGTCGGGGAGCTCGTCCACGTCGGCGAGCTCGAACCCATAAGCAGGCGCCGCCCCATATCGTCCGGGCTCGGTGCGCATGAGGAGACTGAACCTTCGCGCAATCGGATGTGTGGACGGCTCCTTCGGGGTGGAGGGAGACCCGGTGATCGTGACGCCGAGAATGAGACCGGCCATCCCGCCGAGCACGCCGTGATCGCCGTGGTGGCCGGCATGTTCGACAATCGATTGCGGAAGCCGCCGTGCGGGCGCGATGTGATCCGAAACGTGGCAGTGGAAGATCCAGTTGCCCGGCGTCTCGGGCCGCCAGACCATTGCCATGGTGCCGCCCGGATCGAGCACCTGAGTGACGACCAGCGGCCGCGCGGCCTCGTCGAACGGCACGTCGCGGAGTCCGTCACCCAGACTGTGCACGCGGAAGTGGAAGCCGTGCAGGTGCATCGGGTGAATCTGCGTGCTCAGATTGATCACGCGCCATCGCACGTCCTCGCCGGCCTGGTACTGGAGGCGCTCGGTGGCGGGCCAGGACAGCCCGTTGATGAGGAACGTGAACTTCGGATCGATCGCGCGGAACACCGCACCGATGTCGACGGCGTTCACCAGCGAGCGCAGCTGGGCGTGTGTGAGGTCGGTCCAGTCGGTGATGACGAGCACGCGGTCCGTACCGCTGCTTCCGCCGGGCGGATCGACCACGAACGCGCCGGACAGCTGCGTGTCGGTCGAGCCACGAAAGACGAGTGGCATGCCAGTCGTGGTTCCCCAGTAGTGATACGTCCCTTCGCGACCGGCTTTGAAGCGGACTCGACGCGTGGCAGACACGGGCACCTCGATCGGGGTGCACGGCGATCCGTCGCGCGCGCATAGCCCGTGCACGACCAGCGGTGCGTCGAGATCGTTGTGGATCTCGGCGACGATCTCCGTGCCTTCGGGAACACGGATCAAGGGCGACGGCACCTGGAGCGCGCCGCCGACCTCGCCGAACGCTTCGACGGTCAGCGCAGGTCCGTGCTCGCCTTCCGGCGTCCACGATCCGAGCGCAGCCCGCAGCGCGAGCCGCAGCGTGCCGGCCTCCAGCCGTCCAGCCGCGTGCCTGTTGTCGTTGACGCGTATCGACGCGGGCGACGCGCCGGCCTCGTCGGCACTCGCCGCCGTCGATCGCGCGACGAGGGCGACGACAACGGCGCTCGTTATCACTAGCAACCACGGCTTCATCGGTCCAGGCTATCGAACCGGGCCTGAACAATTCATAAGGAAGGGGTAATCCTTCCGGCTCGATGAGGTACGCGCTTTGCTCAATCTCCAGCGGGGAGCCTGGGATGGGTTATGACGGATAACGACAGCAGACGTTTCAGTCTGGATTCACGACACCGGCAGAACCGACCGCTCGAGTTGCGCTGCCGGCTCTGCGGCTTTCTCCTCGTCGCCATCGATGAGCAGATGGCAGATCAGATGGGATGGCACGAGGTATCGCGGACCGACGGCACCGGATTGTGTTTTCGCTGCTCCAAGGAAGCGACCTAGCCAGTCCCCTCTCCCTTAGAGGAGAGGATGGTTGAGGGATCAGTCGTTCGAATGCTTCAGGCGCAGGCGCGCGAGCTCGAGATGCACGGCGGTGAGTTCGTTGACGATGCGAGCCCGCTTGCGCCGGGTCGCCGGGTCCTGTCCCTCGAGCGACGCATAGCGCCGCTGGAGCAGGAAGTATCGCCACAGCAATCGTTCGTGTTCGTCGGCAGCCTCGTCGTACGACATGGACACGCGTTCTCACGTGTCGGCGACAGCTGAGCAGTGCGATTCTACGTAGGTTCGGGCTCAGTCCGGCAGTTGCCGGGCCGAAGTGGATGGCTGAGATGACGAACGTTCGGTCACCCGTCGCGGGTCGCTCACGATATCCTCTGCCCATGTCGCAATCGGCCTTCCTGCCGCTCTCGCCCGGCGAGCATGAGCGGCTCGACGCGGACGGCTATCTCTTGCTCGAACGCTTCGTCGAGCCCGAGCTCGTCGACGCGCTCAGCACGCGCCTGCACGAACTCTTCGTCGAGCTCGGCGCGTGTGCCGGATTCGAGTTCAAGCAGGAGCCGCAGACCGATCGTCTGGCCAACCTGGTGGACTACGACGAGGTGTTCCGCCTTGCGATCGCAGTGCCGAAGCTGCTCGCCTGCGTGGCGCACGTCGTCGGCGGCAGCTTCAAATTGAGCAGCCTGAACGCGCGATCGGCGCGGCCTCACTCGGAGTGGACGCAGCCGCTGCACTGCGACGCGGGCGCACTGCCCGATGCGCGGGGCAATACGGTCTGCAACGTCCTCTGGATGCTCGACGACTTCACGACCGAGAACGGCGCCACGCGCTTCGTCCCCGGATCGCATCGCTCGGGCCGCCTGCCAAAGGACGCGCTGGCGGACCCGCTCGCGACCCATCCTGACGAACGTCTGATCACGGGTCCGCGCGGCTCGGTGGTCGTGATGAACGCACACCTCTGGCACGGAGGCACGGCCAATCGCACAGACAAGCCCCGCCTCGCGTTGCACAGCTTTTACTGCCGCCGCGATCTGCCCCAACAGCAATACCAGAAGGCGCTGCTGCGGCCCGAGACGCAGGCCGACCTGAGCCCGGGCTTGCGCTGGCTGCTGGCCATCGACGATCCGCTCAACGACGCGCTCGCCGCGACGGGTTCCGGCCGCAGCGGTTTCCTGAAGTAGGCCAGGCGCGAATCAGCGGCTCGCGGGAACCGGCGCACCGAGATCGAGCGCCATGATCGTGGCGCGATCGCGCACGTACAGCCGCGTCCCCACGAGCGTCGGCGGCGTCCACGCCGTCTTCTTCAACAACGGTGCCTGCGCGAGCACGTCGAACCGCTGGGGCGTCGCCGTGGCGAGCGCCAGCGTGCCATCTTCGTCGAGCACGACGAGCTTGCCGTCGGCGTGAAGCATCTGCGCTTTCGCGAAGCCGCGCTGCTGCCACGCGATCGCGCCGGTCTTCATGTTTACGGCGGTCACGAACGCGGGACCACTGTGGCCGCTCGAGACGACGAGGTGATCGCCGATGCGGATGAGTGCGCCGAAATGGGCTTGGACGCGGGGATTGTGCCAGAGCTCGCGGACCACCGTCTGACCGTCGGCCTGCCGGAGTTGCAGCGCGCGCGTGCCGCCGCCGTACGCGGACGACACAATCAACACGTTCTCGGGCCCCCATAGAGGCGTACTGATGGCGAGGCCGTTGCCGGTGGGATGGGGGTGACGCCACAACTCCGCACCGTTGTCGGGGTTGAACGCGATGACCTCCTGCGCGAGCAACGCCACCACCTGAGGCTGGCCGTCGACCGAGATCAGCAGCGGCGACGAGTGCGCGTTCTCGAACGTCAGACCCTGCCACGCCACGGCGCCGTCACGCTGATTGAACGCCAACACCCCGCTGGCGCCGAACCCCGTGAGCCGCGCCCAGATTCCGCCGCCGCCGCCAAGGACGATGAGCGTGTCCTTGTAAGGCAGCGCGTGGCTCGAGTAGCCGAAGATCAACCTCGTGGCGCTGTACTCGCCGTAGAGGTCGTGTGCCCATACGGGCTTGCCGGTTTGTTTGTCGAGCGATCGAATGTGTCCGATACCGCTCGCGGCCACCAGGCGGTTCCCGACGATTTGGGGCATCGTGTACGGCCCTGGCCCGGCAACCGCTGAATATGCGCTCGTGAAGGGCGACGGGTGCGGGCTCTCCCACAAGGTCTTCCCCGATGCGGCGTCGAGTGCCACGACCACATCGTTGTCACCGCGGCGATACCCGGTGTAGAGGATGCCGTTCTCTTCGGCGATGGCCGAGTAGCCGTCGCCCAGGGCGCGGCTCCAGATGCGCGGCGGACCCCCGGCGGGCCAACTCGTGGCAAGACCCGACGTCGCGACGGTGAAGTCCTTGCGTGGACCTCCCCACGTCAGCCACGGCTCGCCGCGAGGCGGCGCCGGGACCGGAGGCGCCGCCTTGGAGGGCGCCCTCGTCGTGGCTGGCGGCTTCGCGGGCGTGCGAGGCGCTTGAGCCGTGAGGTCGCCTACCGGCCACGCGATCGACAGCGACAGCGCGAGCAGGCTGATCGACGGGAGTGTCGTGGAATGGCGATTTGCCATGATGAGCTCCGGAGCGCGAGGTCGCGGGGATGACGATGCGTTGGTCGTCGATGGCGATCTTAACGTGCCGCTCGGGCGATCGCGGTTCTCCCATCCGCTCGAGCGCTCGCCGGTGGTAGCTTCATCTTGTGCGACACCCGTCGCGGCAGGCGATCGTGGTGGGAAGCGTGCTCGTCGCCGGAGCCGCGGGCGCCGGACTGTTGCTGGCGCGCGCCGGACCGCGCGCGGTCGACGCCGGCTTCTGGTTCGAGAAGGTGAGCTTCAGTTCGGCCGTGCTGGGCGGGCCCCTGACGGCGGGCGACATGGAATCGATTCGATCGATTGCCGCCCTCGAGATCCGCCGGGCCTTCGCGGAGCTGCCCGTCACCGTGTCCGATCGGCGCGATGCCGCGTATCGCGTGCGCGTGGTCGCCGAGCTTCGCGATCCGCGCGTGCGTGCGCCCTATGAAGTGGCCGGCGCATCGTACGGGTTTCCCGGCCTCGGCGGCTGGGGCGCCGTCAGCTTCCAGTTCCTGGCCGGCGGGGCGGTAACCTTCGCGGAGCCCAATGCCACGCGCGAGTCGATCGTCGAGGCCATCGGTCGAGGCATCGGCCGATCGGCCGTCCACGAACTCGCACACCAGCTGCTCCCGCGGACTTCGATTCACAGCGCCGACCGGCACAGCTACGAGTTCGACTCGGCGTCCCGCCGCGAGCACTACTATGGCGAGATCCATTGGGACCTCGCGTTGCCGCTGCTTCGCGATCGTTTCGCCGGCCGCGCCCGGCACACGAACACACCACCAGGTCGCTGACCGTGTAAAGGTGTAAAAAGGGTCAGCGCTCGCCGGATGGCAGCAGCATCAGGTCAGAGTTTGTGGTTCGGCCGCGTTCGCTCCGACACGAGAAGGACGAAGCGCTCGAGCACTTCGGCAACATACTCGCGCTGTCGCGGGTCGTGGACGTCATACGGCACGTTGGCGAACTCCGCCGGGTCGAGCCGCTCGATCTTGTCGGCCGGCGCCACCTTTTTGTGCATTTGCTGCGCTTCTTCCGATGCGGAATAGTACGGACCCTGGCGCATCAGATGAGAGCGCTGCATACGCCGTGCCTGCGAGTAGCCGAATGCAACCGCGTTGCAAGCGTCCGCTGAGCTGGACCACGCCTGGGCTGCCTCACAGGAGATTTCACGGACGCGAACGGACGACACGTAACCAGCCCGTGGCCCGTAGCCCACCTTTACGCCCGGAGCTATTCGTGCCGTAACGCCACCATCGGATCCATGCGCGCGGCCCGGCTCGCGGGCACGTAACACGCCGTCATGCGCCACCGTCGTCAGGATCAGTCCGACGCCGATCATCGTGGCGGGATCGGTCAGGGGTGGTTTCGAAGAGCAGCGTGCGCATGAGGCGGGTCAGCGAGCAGCGCGCCGCCCGAGCCGAGCGCGATGCCGACGCCGACGGGAACGACCGCGCCGACGATGACGAGGCGCATCAGGTCGAGCGTGGACGCGCCGAGGGCCGCGCGGACGCCGAGCTCCTGCGTGCGTTGGGCGGTGACGTAGGACAGCACGCCGTAGATCCCGATCGCGGCGAGCAGCAGCGCGAGCATGGCGAACAGCCCGAGCAGAAACGTCTGGAGCCGCGTGATCCCACCGACTCCGACTTGATCTCCTCCAGCGTCCGCACGTTGTCGAGCGCCTGGCTCGGATTCACCTCCCACACGGCGCTCTGCACCGACCTTCGTCAACCCGGCCGCCTCGCCCGCTGCCCTTGACGAGCAGGCTGACGCCGACGATCGGGCTCTGCGCGTAGGTGACGTAGATCCCTGCGCTCGTGCTGTCGAGCGAGCCGACCTTCTCGTCGGCGACGATGCCGACGACTTCCCAGGGGATCTCCGGTCCGAGCTCGCGGCGGCCGGTGATGATCTGCTCGACGAACACTCGCCGGCCGATGGCATCGCCGCCGCGGAGAAAGCGCCGCGCGAACGTCTCGTTGACCACGGTGACGGGCGGCCGCCCGCCGACATCCGTCGGCGATAACGATCGCGCCGCGCCGAAGCCGCATGCCGAGCGCGCTGAAGTAGTCCGGGCGTGACGATCTTGAAGTAGCACGGCTGGCGCTCGGAATCGTTCCCTCTGCGTCATCCCGTCCAGACGGAACGGCATGCCGAAGCCCCATCCTTGCATCGGCAGTGCGGAGGTCATGGCCGCGTGCTGCACGCCCGGCACCACTTTCACCCGCTCGATCAAGCTCTCGATGTACGTGGTCAGCCGCGCGCCGTCGACGTCGCGCTCCATGATGAGCGGCACGTTCATCGTGACGATGTTGGTCGAATCGAAGCCCGGGTTCACGTTCATCAGCTTGTTGAAGCTGCGAATCAGCAGCCCCGCGCCGACGAGCAGCACGAACGCCAGCGCCACCTCCGACACCACGAGCGCGTGCCGCATGCAATCACCGTCCGGCGCTGCCGGCCGCGCCGCGGCCCGCCTTCCTTCAGCACGTCCGCGGTATCGCGGCGGGCGCCCTGGAACGCCGGCGCCAGGCCGAAGAGCATGCCCGTGACGAGCGCCAGCGCGGTGAGGAACGCCACACGCGCCAGTCCAGGCCGACCACGGCCTGCGGCGGCAGATCAGAACTGCGGGAGCAACCCGCGAATGCCGCGGAACAAGGCGAAGCCGAGCACGAGACCGGCGACCGCGCCGAGCACGAGAGCAGCACGCTCTCGGTCAGCAGCTGCCGGACCAGCCGGCCGCGGCCCGCGCCGAGCGCCGCGCGCAGCGCCATCTCGCGGCCGCGCAGCGTCGCCCGGGCGAGCAGCAGATTCGCGAGATTGGCGCACCCGATCATCAGGACGGCCCCGACCGCCGCCATCAGCACATAGAGCGACGGCGCAGGTCTGTTCGCCGACGATCCGATCGACGAGGCGATCGACGGTCGCGCCCCAGCCCTTCTTGATGTCGGGATATTGCTCGGCGATGCGCCCGGCGATGCCGCTCATCTCGGACTGCGCACGCTCGAACGCTCATGTCCGGCTTCAACCGCGCGATGACCGACAGGTAGTGAAAGTTGCGGACGACGCGCGCGCGCGATCGAGCGCGAGCGGCACCAGGACCTCGGCAAACGCGCGATCGAACTCGCCGCCTCGCGCGAGCACGCCGACGACGGTGTAGTCGTCGCCGTTCAATATGATCGAGCGGCCGACGATCGACGGATCGGCCGCCGAACTGGTCTGGCCCAGAAGCGGTGGCTGAGCACGATCGACGCGGTCGTTGCCGGGTTGGTCCTCGTCCGGCGCGAACGTCCGCCCGATCGCGGCCTTGACGCCGAGCACGTCGAAGTACGCCGCCGACGACGCGCGCCGCGCGAACCTGGCGCGGCTCGCCGCGCCCGGTGAGCGTCAGCGCGTCGCCACTGCGCGCGGCCATCGCCTTGAACGAGGTGGCCTGGTCCCGCCAGTCGAGAAAGTTGAGCGCGGAGACGCCGTTGCGGAGACCGCGTGGCGGCTTTTCCCAGATCTGGACGATCCGGTCAGGTTCCGGATAGGGCAGCGGCTTCAGCAGCAGGCCGTCGAGGAAGGCTGAAGATGGCGACGTTGGCGCCCAGCCCCAGCGCCAGCGTCAGCATCGCGAAGAGCGTGAACGCGGGATTCTTCACGAACGTGCGCCACGCGTACCGCACATCGGCCAACCACGTCATCGGAGCCTCCGGTCGTCCTTGAGACGAGACGGGCGGTCACAAGGTTCGTCAGACGGCCTATTCGTATCGCAGCGCGCGGATCGGGGAGATCCGCGACGCCCGCCAAGCGGGCACGAACGAGGCCACGAGTGCTGCGCCCACGAGCGCCGCCACGCTGATGGCGAACACCGGCCAGTCGCCGGCCTTGACGCCGAACAACTGCGTCTCGACGTAGCTTCCGCAGAGATACGCCGCCGTCACGCCGGCCGCGAGCCCGAGCAGGATCACCACGAGCATCTCGCGCATCACGAGCCGGACCACCGTGCCCTGCCGCGCGCCGAGGGCCATCCGGATGCCGATCTCCCGCGTCCGCCGCGCGACGATGAAGGCCAGCACGCCATGCAGGCCGACGATCGCCAGGACCGTCGCGAGGAAGGCGAAGCCGCCGGAGAGCAACGAGAGCATTCGCTCGTTCGCGAGCCGCATGTTGATCTGCTCGTCCAGCGTCCGCATGTCGAAGACCACCAGGTTCGAGTCGACGCGACGGACCTGTTCGCGCAGCATCGGCAGGATGACACGCGGATCGCCCTGCATGCGCGCATAGACGTTCACGCTGCCGACGGACCGGATCCGCGAATCCAGGTTGACGAACGTCTGCCGCGGAACCTCGCCGCGGACGTCGTGGTAACGGGCGTTGCCGAAGACGCCGATGATTTCCCAATCGGCGACGACGCTCCGTCCCTGTCCGAGTTGTCGCCCGACCGGGTGCGTACCGCTCAGATAGTCTTTCACGAGGGCTTCGTTGACGAGGCACAGCTTTCTCGACCCACCCCAATCGCCCCACGTGAAATCGCGGCCCATCTTGATCGGGATGCCCAGCGCCTCGAAATATCCGGGCGTCACCGCGTTGAAGAAGCTCCACGGCACGTTGCCGTCCTTGGGCTCGACGCCGGGAATCGTGATCTGGCTGTCCCACCGGCCGCCCGTGAGCAGGCGTGACGTGTTGGCGCCAACGGCGGTCACGCCGGGCACTGTCGCCAGACTCTCCATCAACGTGCGCAGCGTCTGCAGCTTGCGCGCATCGTCGTACTGGGTTGCGGGCCGCACGCCGAACATGGCGACGTTCTCTGCGTTGAATCCGAGGTCGACCTCCCGCAGATTGGCGAGCGTCCGAACGAACAGCCCGGCGCCGATCAACAGGAGCAGCGACAACGAGACCTGGAGCGCGACGAAGGCTTTTCTCAGCCGCACGTGTCCCTGCCCGCCGGTCACCGAGCCGGCTTCGTCCTTGAGCGTGGACGAGGCGGGCACGCGCGAGCCGCGAAACGCCGGCAGCAGGCCGAAGAGGAACGCTGTCGCGAGCGTCACGGCGGTCGTGAACAGCAGGACCCGCGCATCGGGTGTCGTCGACAGCGAGAGCACGGTTCGCTCGTATGGGAGGAAACGAACCAGTCCCCGGGTGAGCCAGATGCTGAGGACGAGTCCCGCCACACCGCCAGCCACGGCGAGGATCGTGGCTTCGACGAAGAGCTGTCGGACGACCTGCCCACGGCTGGCGCCGAGTGCGCCGCGGATGGCGATTTCGCGCTGGCGTGCCGCCGCCCGCGCGAGCAGCAGCCCGGCCACGTTCGTGCATGCGATGAGCAGCACGACGCCGACCAGCCACTGCAGCACCACCAACGGGCGCTCGAAGCTCCGGCGCAGCCATGAGAGGCCGCGGTCGGCCGGAATCAGCGAGAACGTCTGCCGAAGGAAGCGCTCCTTGGTGTCGGGAAACTTCGAGAAGAACTCGCCTTTGATCTCCTCCTGTTTGCGCTGTTCGTAGAGCACCCGCATCGCCGCCTGGGCCTGCTCGATCGTGACGCCGGGCTTCAGCCGGGCGAAGAGGTAGAACCACGCAGAACGCTCGTTCTGGAGCTCTTCACGCAACTCGGGCGTCAGCGCGGTCTTGGTGGTGATCGGCGCCCAGAGCTGCGTGAGCAGTCCGGCGTTCGTCCCTCCGAAATCGGGCGCCGCGACGCCGACGATGGTGAAGGGCGCGCCGTTCAACCGGACCGTCGTGCCAAGCACGTCGCTTCGGCCGTTGTACCGCGACTGCCAGAAGTCGTACTGCAGGACCACCACGGGACCGCCCGCGTCGGCGCGATCGTCCTCGGGCGCGAGCACGCGGCCGATGTGCGGCTTCACGCCGAGCACCTGGAAGAAGTTGCCGGCGATCCAGCCCGTCTCGACGAGCTCGCCGCGGTCGCTCGCAATCAGGCTCAGTCGCTCGGTGTACTGGCCCGTCACGCCGGTGAACACCGTGTTGCGATCGCGAAACGCGAGATACAGCGGATACGAGAACGTGTGGAGGCCGTCGCCGTTCTGCGAGCCGAACCGGCCGCCCTCCATGCGGAACTGGACGAGCTGCCGCGGCTGCTCGACTGGCAGCAGTCGCAGCAGAACCTGATCGACCAGGGTGAAGATGGACGTGTTCGCGGCGATGCCGAGCGCGAGCGAGAAGACGGCGGTGGCGGCGAATCCGGGATTGACGCGCAGGAGGCGGAATCCGTAGCGGATGTCCTGGCCAACAGCGTCGAGCAAAGCAGCAAGGGCCATGGCAGTGGAAACTCCTGCTCCGAGGCAGAGGTTACCAGCCTTGGACGTCAACTGCCGTGTTTCGGTTGCTCGCCGCGGACTCGGTCGCCCGGAAGCTACAGCGTTGCCAGAACTGCGCACGCGCTGCGGCCGTCCAGAACCAGACAGGAGAAGAACCGTCCATCTGCCGTGCGCAGCTCGACGACTTCGCGCTCCCTGAGCGGCTCAGGCAGGTTCACCAGCTCGACATAAGACGGTACGCCGTTGAACCACGTCGCGTGGCCGACGTACTCGACCGTGATGTCCGACGAATGTTGGCGAAACAATCGTCCTCGTTCGACTTTCATGCGCCATCCACCCCCAGGCGTGGCTGGCGCGGTAAAGAGGCAAATCACGATCCAGGGAACGTCGGGTGCGGCGGAACTGAACAGCGCTTGTGACGCTCCGGGGGGCAAGCCGCGAAGCCTGCTGAGCTCTATGGCCGGCGTCCGACTTCAGACGGTGATTTGTCCTCACGTGTCGCGACGAACTCCGCATGCCGCAGATGCTCGTCACGCGTCCATTCGACGAACGAGACCTCGACCACGAGTTCTGGCCGGACCCATCGCAGCGTCGCCATCTCTTGCGCACCGATGCCCTCGCCCCAGTGCGACGTCCGGCTGTTCGGCAGGTCCACGAACGGACAACGATCGATTGCCATGCGGCGCAGCCGAGCAAACAGTTGCGTCCGCACGGGCGGTGTCAGGCCGGCACGGACCTTCCCCGCGTACCTCAGCTTGTCGTCATCGTCGTAGTAGCCGACGAGCAGCGACTCGAAGCTCGTCGCGTTCGGCTTGAGGCCGCCGACGACGAATTCCTGACGGCGGTTGAACTTCACCTTGAGCCACGATTGGCTGCGCCTGCCCGGCTCGTAGATCGAATCCCGCCGCTTGGCCACCACGCCTTCGAGCCCGAGTCCGCGGACCGCGCGCTCGATCTCCTCGACGCGGCCTGGCAGCGGCTCGGAGTGCAAGAGCGTCGTCGGCGAGACGAGCGGCGCCAGCAGCGTGCGGCGCTGGTCGAGCGGCGCACCCATCAGATCCCGCCCGTCCACGTGCAGCAGGTCGAAGGCGTAGTAGACGAGCGAGCGGGCCGACTGATGATGGAGCGCCTGGAACGATGGCCGCCCTTCCGCGTCGAGCGCCACCACCTCGCCATCGAGCAGGACGCTGCGCGCATCGAGATCGAGCGCCGCCCGCGCGACGTTCGGATACTGCCGCGTCGCGTCCTTCAGGTTTCGTGACAGCAGCTGCACGCGCGCGCCGTTCTTGAGGATCAGCGTGCGGTAGCCATCCCACTTCACCTCGTACGACCATCCGTCGCCGCGCGGCAGCGCGTCGGCGGAGGTCGCCAACATGGGAGAGACGGCGCGAACCGGCACCGTGCATACGATACCCGGGTTGTGGCGGATACTAGATTCCGATCGCGATGCCAGCTCGAACCGACACGCCTCTCAGGCTGATGGCCGTGCTCGCGCATCCGGACGACGAGTCGCTGGGCGTTGGAGGAACACTCGCGAAGTACTCGACGGAGGGTGCCGAAGTGTTCCTGGTGGTCGCTACCCGCGGCGAGCGTGGCCGCTACCGCGGTCACCGGCCCGGCGAGCCGCAGCATCCGGGACCCGACAAGCTGGCGCGGTTGCGCGAAGCCGAGTTGCGGGCCGCTGCCGCGGTGCTCGGCATTCACGACGTCGCCCTGCTCGACTACCGCGACCAGGAGGTCGATGCCGCGAACCCGGCGGAAGCGGCGGCGCGCATTGCCTTTCACGTGAGACGCGCGCGCCCCGACGTCGTGATCACGTTTGGCCCCGAAGGGGCGTACCGGACATCCCGACCACATCGCCATCTCTCAGTACACGGCCGCGGCGCTGCTGCTGGCGGCCGACCCGAGCATCCGAGTCGGTGAGGACGACGGGGCGGAGGCCCATCTCGTGAAGAAGCTGTACCTCGTCGCGTGGCCCTCATCGACGTGGAACGCCTATCTGGAGGCCTTCACGAAGGTCGCTTCCACGGTAGACGGCGTCGAGCGGGAGGTGGTGCCATGGCCCGACTGGGCGCTCACCACCGTCGTCGATACCCGGCGCTTCTGGCCCAGGGTCTGGCAGGCCATCTCCTGCCACGAGTCGCAGATTGCGGCGTACGAGCGTCTGAAGACTCTGCCGCCGGAGCACCACGAGGCGCTCTGGGGCGCGCAATCGTTCTATCGAGTGTTCAGCACCGTGAACGGCGGCAGAAAGCAGGAGACGGACCTGTTCGAAGGCATCCGTCCCTGAGCCGGGCGCCTCAGCCACCCGGACTCGGCCGTCGCGCTCCAGATCTTCGGGGCGCTATTGCCGTAGCCGCGCGAATCCATGAAAATGCGGGCAGCATCCAATCACTCGAAGAGTGGTTCGCGAGAGCGGAGTCTCGGCGGAGAACCGTGCGTCGAGGAGCAGAGCCATGACGAAGACGACGAAGAAGGCACGACAGCGCAAGATGACTCGCCGCGAATTCGTCGGCGGCGCCGTCGCAGCCGCCGGCGTGATCGGCGGAGCACCGGCATTGCTGCGCGGCCGGAATCTGAACGACAAGTTGGACATCGCGTTCATCGCCTGCGGCGGCCGCGCCAACGCGAGCCTCAACGAGCTCACCATCGTCCCCGGACGCGACCCGGCCGCGAATAGCGGCTCGGGACGCCGCGGCTCCGAGGGCGGCCCGTCTGCTCCGCATCCGGACGAGAACGTCGTCGTCCTCTGCGACGTGAACCAGAACGCGCTCGATGGTGCGGCGCTGAGGTACCCGAAGGCCAGGAAGTTCACCGACCTTCGGCGCGTCTTCGACAAGCCGGACGACTTCGACGCCGTCGTCGTCTCGACCGCCGAGCACACCCACGCGATTGCCACCTATCTCGCGCTGACCAACGGCAAGCACGTCTTCTGCGAGAAACCGCTCACCCACAACATCTGGGAAGCGCGGTTGATCCGCGAGACCGCTGCGAAGTACCCGAAGCTGTCGACGCAGATGGGCAACCAGGGCCACGCGTCGGCGGCCCGCCGCAAGATCAAGGAAATCCTCATGACCGGCGTCATCGGTCCGGTGCGCGAGGTGCACGTCTGGGCCGATCGCGCGTGGGGCCTGCAGGACGCGGCGTCGGCCGAGAAGTTCGACAAGCCGCACGGCTTCTACAATGGCATCCAGATCGTCGACCGGTTCAAGGAGGAGATGCCGATCCCGCCGACCAACCACTTCGATCTGTGGCTCGGACCCGCGCCGGTGCGCCCGTACCACGAACGTACTTCCCGGGTCCGCGGTGGTACCGGTGGTGGGATTTCGGCAGCGGCACGATGAGCGACCTCGGGAGCCACGACAACGACGTGCCGTACACCGTGCTCGACATCAGGCAGCCGCTCACGATCGAAGCCAGTTCACCGAATGTCCCGGTCGCGCACAAGGAGCTCGCGCCGGCGACGATGAAAGTGACCTACGAATTCCCGGCGTCGGCATCGGGCGCACCGCCGGTCAAGCTGGTGTGGCACCAGGGCGACAGCAAGCCGCCGGGCTGGGTGCCCGAGTGGGGCGGCCGCGCGCAGCTGTTCATCGGTGAGAAGGGCATGCTCCTCGGGAACGGCAAGCTGCTGCCCGAAGAAAAGTTCAAGGACGTCCCGACTCCGCCGGAAACGCTGCCGCGCTCGCCCGGCCACTGGGTGGAGTGGGTGAACTACGCCAAAGGCGTCGGCCCTGTTCCAGGCTCGAACTTCCAGTACTCCGGCTGGACGACCGAAGCCAACCATCTCGGCAACGTCGCCTACCGGACCGGCAAGAAGATCGAGTGGGACTACAAGAACCTGCGCGTCACCAACGCGCCCGACGCGGCGCCGTTGATCAAACGGGAGTACCGAAAGGAATGGGAAGGAATACTCAAGACTTAAGAGAGGAGGAAGGAGGAAAAGGAGGGAAGCAGCAAGGAAAGGTCGCGACATGCAGATGACCCGGCGGGATTTTGTGACGCAGGCGGCGGTCGCGTCGGCTGCCGTGCCGGCGATGCCGGAAACGCAGGGCTCGGGGGCGGTGCCAACCAGGGAACCCGTCAACCCGACTCCCGTGCGCGTCGGGATGACCGACTGGAATCTCGGGCAGCGCGGCGACATCAGCAAGATCGCGCTCGCACGCGAGATCGGGCTCGACGGCATCCAGGTGAGCGTGCAGTTCCCGACCGACGGCAAGTCGCCGACCCTGCGCGATCACAAGACCCAGGCAGCCTTCAAGCGCGCGGCGCTCGACAACGGCATCCAGATTTGCTCGCTGGCGATCGGCTCTCCCGGCAAGGCGCGGCTGCCGCTGCACACCAATCCGGCGGCCGCGATCCTGCTCGCCGAGGCCGTCGAAGTCGCCCACAACCTCGGCACCAACGACATCCTCCTCCCGATTCTCGGCGACAGCCACATCGACATGTCGAATCAGGCGCAGGTGGACACCTTCGTCGTGATGATGAAGGAAATCGCACGCTACGCGGAGAAGTACGAAGTCGTCATCGGCATCGAAGACTGGATCTCGGCCGAGGACAACATCAGGCTGCTGGATGCGATCGGATCGGAGTTCGTGGCCGTCTACTACGACGCGCACAACATCGTCCCGCGGGTGAAGGACATCTACGCCGAGCCCAAGCTGCTGGGCAAGCGCATCCACCAGATCCACGTGAAGAACGCGAACATGCTGCTGTCCGGCCAGGGCGGCCGGGTGGACTGGCCGCGGATGGCGCAGGAGTTCTACGACATCAGCTACCGCGGCTGGTACGTGCTCGAGACCAGCTCTCCGACAAAGGACATCGTCGCCGACACCCGCGCCAACATCGAGTACGTGAAGAAGACGTTCCGGATGCCTCCAGCACCGGCCGTTTGAGCCAGGGGTCGGGTGCTTTTGTCAGGATTGACTGACGAATGAGAAAAAGCACCCGACTCCTGATTGTGTTCGCGATCGCATGCCTCGCGGCGGAGCCCACTCTCGGCGACCAGACCACGCCCGCCGAACCGGCCACGCCGGCGCCTCAATCCGTGCTCGGCGCCACGCCCGCGCCGCAGCGTGTACCGTCGCCGGGGCCCGCGACCGCGCGGCCCTACGCGCCGCAGGCCATTCTGCCGGGCGGGATCGTCGTCCCGATCTATCCGGCGGGATCGCCCCGCCTCAAAGCCGACCGCATCAGGGAAGCCGAGGTCTACACCATGACCCGCGGCGTGCCGGGGCGCATCGCGAGCATCGTCAACATCCACAACCCGTCGGTGGAACTGCACACGGTCCCCGCCGGCATGAATACCGGCGCCGCCGTGATTGTCGTCGCGGGTGGCGGACACAACACGCTCAACGTGGGATCCGAAGGATCCGACTTCGTCCCCTTCTTCTATAACTACGGCGTCAACACGGTCATCCTTCGTAACCGTCTTCGCCGTGACGGCTACGACCCCGCAGACCGACGCGGTGGCCGACCTGCTCCAGGCCGTCAAGGTCGTGCGGGCCCATGCCGCGGACTGGTCGATCGATCCCGCGAAGATCGGCGCCGTTGGATTTTCGGCCGGCGCGGAATTGACGTCGCATGCCGCGGTCGGGTACCGCGAGTTCGACAAGGCGCAGGACGCCGCCGGCAACCCGCTGGCGAAGGTCAGTTCGCGGCCCGATTTCGTCGGCGTCATCTATCCGGGGCCGACGCCGTTTCGCGGCGGCGCCGACGTCGCCGTTCCCGACGACGCCCCGGCATCGTTCATCGCGAGCGGCGGCGTGGGCGATGCGACCCACGCGGCCTGGGCCGACGAGTACTTCGCCGCCTTCCTGCGCGCGCGCATCCCGAATCTCGAGATGCACATCTACGGCAACGGACGCCATCCGGGGGACCCGCTGCCCGAAGGCGGAACGATGACCGGTGGCCTGACCGATCGCGGCGACATCCCGCTCGGAACGTGGCAGTTCCGCTTCATCGACTGGTTCCGCGATCTCGGCTTCCTGCAGAAGCCCGGTGTCGAAACGAAGGCGGTGCGCGACGCGGCGCGGCGCGCCGCGAATCCTCCGTCGACGACCGCGCGAGAGCCCGGACAGCCGGAGTGGATCTCGCTGTTCGACGGCAAGACGCTGACGGGCTGGCAGCCCTCGGAACGTCCCGAGTCGTGGACCGTCTCGGACGGCGCGATCGTGACCCGAGGCGACCGCTCTCACCTGTTCTACGTGGGGCCGGTCGCCGACCACACGTTCAAGAACTTCGAGCTCTCCGCCGAGGTGATGACGACGCCGGGGTCGAACAGCGGCATCTACGTGCACACCTCGCTCCAGGGACCGGGGTTTCCGGCGGCGGGCTACGAGCTGCAGATCATCAACTCGAACCCACCCGTGAAGGGCAACGCGTACGTCGAGCACAAGATGACCGGGAGCATCTATGCGATCCGGAACAACTGGCGGGCGCCGGTCGGCGACAACCAGTGGTTCACGTATCGCATCCGCGTCGCCGGCAAGACGATCCAGACGTTCATCAACGACGTGGCCGTGTGCGAGTACACGGAGCCGGAGAACCCGTGGCGGCCCGCCGACAAGAAAGGACGGCTGCTGGGGTCGGGGACGTTCGCGCTGCAGGCGCACGACCCTGGCAGCCACGTGCGGTTCCGCGCGATCCGCGTCCGTGTCCTGCCGCCCGACCTCCCCACGCCCGGCACGCCGCTCGACGACCGCGAGCTGGACGAGCTGATCACGTCGCTCTCCAACGACAACGTGCCGCTCATCGATCTCGGGCTCGTCGCGTCGGTGAATCGCGGCAGCGAGATCGTCGCCGCCGACGCCCGCCGGTACGGCATCACGCCGGGCGCGCTGTTCCCTGCCGATGCCCTGCTCCGGCGTGACGGGTCGATCCTGATCGTCAACGACCGCGACCAGGCGCCCGATCCGGCGCAGCTCCAGAGCGCGAAGTCGTGGGGCGCGAAGATTGGGTTCAGCTCCGGCACCACCTCGACGATCGATCCCGCGCGCTTGAAGCGGCGCCTGCAGGCAATCAAAGCCGCCGGCCTGTCCTGGCAGGACTTCTGGGTGCCGGGCAAGAACTGACTGCCAGCGAATCCAATCAACCGGTGGGCCGGGGCTTCAGAAAACGATGTAGCACAACACCGCGCCGACGAGCGCCATCGACAGGCCCCAGGCGAGGAGTTTGTTGAACAACGGGCGGCTGTCGGCCGCCGCGGCGCCGGCGAGGCACAGCGCGCCAATCGTCGAGAGCGGCGACACGTCGACGAGATGACCGCCGACGTTCATCGACATGGCAATCGCGGCTGGACTTGCGCCCGGCAGCGCCGCGGCCAGGCCGGGCACCATCGGCAGGAACGCCGGCAACACCACGCCCGACGTGCTGCTGTAAACGGAAACGATCCCCGTGAGCAGGGCGACCACGCCGGTGACCGTCTGCGCGGACGCCAGCTTCGCGACGAGCGACACCAGTAAATCCATTCCCTGCGCCCGCTCGACCAGCGAGATGAGCACGGTCACGCCGCAGACCATCACAATGACCTTCCATGGCATGCGCTTGATGGCTTCGCCATCGTCAGCCGATCCCGCCAGCACGAGGAGCACGGCGCCGGCGAACGCGGCCATGCCGACGTTCACCCTGGCCACGGTGACGCTGAGAATCAACGCGGCGATGACGCCGATGGTGATCCAGTGATGGACGTCGAACGCGATGCGAGCTCGGGCAGGCGCACTCTCGTCATCGGGTCGGCCGGACACGATCGCCTCCGACGCCCGGCCAGCCCGGAACAGCTTCAGACCGCCAAAGAGCGCGTAGCCGGCAAATGCGACCAGCGCGTGGGCCAGGAAGTTTGAGAGGTACGTCTGCCATTCGAGACCGGACAGGCCGTTGCGGGCCATGATGCCGTTCACGATGATCCCGGTGGGTGCGAACGGCGAGAGCGCGCCCGAGTTGGCGCCGTTGCCGACCATGATCGCCATCAGGAACAGCGGGATGCCGGTTCGGACGGCGGTCGCCATGGCCATCGGTGCGAGGAGTGCGGCCGTCGCGATGTTGCCCGGGCCCATCGACGCGAGCGCGGCGCCGAGCACGAAGAACATGACGGGAATGGTGCCGCAGTTGCCGCGACAGAGCCGGACCGCCTGGCGCGTGATTCGTTCGAGCGTGCCGTTCGATTCGGCCAGCGCGAACAGCAAGGTGACGCCGGTCAGCGTCAGAAAGAGCTGGCCGGGGAAGCCGTTCATGACGGTGGCGACGGGAATGCCGCCGACGTAGACGCCCACGATCCACGCGAGCGCCACGGCGAGGATGCCCACGTTGAGCCTGCTGACACAGCTCACGAGGACGGCCAGCGCGAGCGCACACACCGAAACGATCGCGAGATTCACGCTGGGACTCGAACGAGGGAACGAACCAGTTCGGCGGGATGCAGGGCGCGCGCCTCGGTGAAATCGGCGACTTGATGCCGGCACGACGTGCCGCTCGCGACGAGCACCGCGCCGGCGCCCAGGCTGCGCGCGGCCGGCAGCAGCCGCCGCTCGCCGATGGCCCGCGACACCTCGAAGTGATCGCGGAGGTAACCGAACGAACCCGCCATGCCGCAACAGCCGGCGTCGAGATCGACGAGCGTCGATCCGGGAATCCGGCCCAGCAGCGCCCTGGCCGGCGCGAGACGCCCCATCGCCTGCTGATGGCAGTGGCCGTGCAGCAGGATGCGGGATGGGCCGCCGGCGAGATCGAGCCGGGTGCGTCCGGCCTGCCAGGCTTCTTCGAGGAGCTCTTCGAAGAGCACCGACCGATCCGCGACCTCGCGCGCGCGCCGTTGCGCGTCGCCGCGAACGAGCGACGGAACGTCCTCGCGAATCGCCGAGAGACAACTGGGTTCGAGGAACACGATCGGCAGCCCGCTCTCGGCGAGAGGATACAACCGATCGGTGCAGTCGACGGCCTGCAGGCGGGCCGCGTCGAGCAGACCTTGCGAGATGAGCGGCCGTCCGCAGCACGAGGCCGGCGCTAGCCTCACGCCGAAGCCTGCGATCTCGAGCACCTCCAGTGCGGCCATGCCGATGGCCGGGCTGTAATGGTTCGTGAAGGTGTCAGCGAAGAGCACCACGCGCCCGGCCGGCGCAATCCCCTCGTGCCCGTTGCGCCGACGCACCAGCCGCTCGAGGGTCGTCCGCGCCCATGCGGGCGGCACCCGGCGCCGGTCGATGCCGAGCATGCGTTCGTTGAGCCAGCGTGCGGGTCCGGATTGCGCCACCCAGTTCGAGAGCGGCGCGAGCCGGCTGCCCCATCGAGACACGCCGTGGACGTGCCCCAGCACGCGGGCCTGGAGCGGTGTGCCGTGCCGCCGCCAGTAGTCGGCCATGAACTCGCTCTTGAAGCGCGCCACGTCGACGCCAACCGGGCATTCGGCGCGGCACGCCCGGCATTCGAGGCACAAGTCGAGCACATCGCGAACACCCTCGTCGCCAAGACCCGCCTCGCCGAGCCGGCCCGCCATCGCGAGGCGCAGCGCGTTCGCACGCCCGCGCGTCGAATGCGCTTCCTCGCGCGTGGCCATGTAGGAGGGGCACATCGTGCCCTCGAGCGTCTTGCGGCAGGCGCCGAGGCCGCTGCACATCTCGACGGCGCCCGGAAGCCCGCCGTGCTCGCCGTAATCGAAGAACGTCGCCGGCGCCACGGTTCGATATGCGGGTCCGTACCGCAGGTTGGCCGTGAGTGGAGGTGCGTCGACGATCTTGCCCGGATTGAAGATGCCGTCAGGATCGAACGTGCGCTTGATCTGCCGGAACGCGTCGTAGAGGACCGGCCCGAACATCTTCTCCATGAACGGGCTGCGCACGAGGCCGTCGCCGTGCTCGCCCGACAGGGCCCCGCCGTACTCGAGCACCAGGTCGGCGCTGGAGGTCGCGATGGCTTCGAATTGCCGGACACCCGCCTCGGTCTTCAGATTCACCACCGGGCGCACGTGCAGGCATCCGACGGATGCGTGCGCATACACGCCGGCCGACGTTCCGTGGCGGCGGACCATCTCGAGAAACCTCTCGATGTAATCGCGAAGCCGCTCCGGCACGACCGCCGTGTCCTCGACGAACGAAATCGACTTGGCGTCGCCCTTCATGGCCATCGAGAGGCCGAGCGCGGCCTCGCGAAGCGCCCAGATGGCGCTCTGGCCCGCCGGGTCGAGCGCGCGATGGAATCGATAGCCGAACCGCCGTGCGGCGAGGTCGCGCTCGATCGCATCCAAGCGGGACGGCAGCTCGTCGGCCGTCTCCCCATACAGCTCCACGCACAGCAGCGCCGCCGGATCGCCCTCGATGAACGCTGCACGCAGTCGCTCGAGGGCTGGACTCTGCTTCGTGTGATCGAGGATGAACCGATCCATCACTTCGATCGCCGACGGACGATGAGCGAGGATCGCAGGCGTCGCCTCGAGCGCCTCGAGCAGATCCGCGAACTGGATCGCGAGGACGGCCTTGAACTTTGGCAGCGGAACGAGCGCGATCCGGGCTTCGACGACGATCCCGAGCGTGCCTTCGGAGCCGACCATCAGCTTCGTCAGGTTGAAGGGCTGGTCAGGGCCGACGAAGGCGTCCAGGTTGTAGCCGCCGACCCGTCTGAGCACTTTCGGATAGCGGCGCGCGATCTCCTCGCTGCAGGCCCGCGCGAGCCGCCGCACTTCGCGGTAGCAGTTCCCCTCGAGCGAGTCGAGCGCGCACAGTTCGTCGAGCGCGTGAGGCTCGAGCGGCCGGAAGTGGACGAGTGAGCCGTCCGACAGCACGACCTGCTGCTCGAGCACGTGGTCGATGGTCTTGCCGTACAGCACCGATCGGGCGCCGGCCGAGTTGTTGGCCATCATGCCGCCAATCGTGGCGCGGCTGGCCGTCGAGATGTCGGGCGCGAAGCGCAGGCCGTGCGGGCGAAGCGCGGCGTTCAACTCGTCCAACACGAGCCCTGGCTCGACACGCGCCCAGCGCTCCGAGGCGTTCACCTCGAGCAGCCGGTTGAAGTGCTTCGACGTGTCCACGACGATGCCGCTGCCAATGGCCTGACCCGCCTGCGACGTGCCACCACCTCTCATCGTCAGGGGGCAGCGGAACTTCCTGCAGATCCTGACGGTGCACGCGATGTCGTCGCGCGTCTTCACCACGACCACACCGAGCGGCTCGATCTGGTAGACGCTGGCATCGGTCGAGTACAAGGCGCGAGAGATCGCGTCGAAGCGGACCTCGCCTTCCATGTCGCGCTCGAGCTCGCGCTGCAGGGCGCGAACGTCGACTTCTGGGGTGGGCATCCGCGGTCAGTTGGTCCGAGCCGGAAAGGCCTTCGCGAAATCGCTCCAGGCCACGGGAGCGCCGTGCATCGGGACGATTCGGGACACGTTCAGCTTCAGCTTGCGCACCGCATTGTAGAAGCTGCGCTGATCGGGCGTCGGCGCCTGCAGCGGCTGATTCGTGCCGACGAGATCCGCTTCGAACAGCAGGCCCTCACGCGGCAGAAACGCGACGAGCATGCCTTCGACGTGCTGCAGTGGATTGACGTAGTGGACGTTCAGGTTGCGCGCGCCGTCGCTGATGATGAAGGTCTCCCTGATCGCCTCGTAGTAGTAGCCCTCGGCCAGCTCGGTCGGCGGCCAGAGCGACAGCATGTCGGGTCTGACCGTGCGCGGCGCGTAGTTCAGGACGTCGCGGACGTAGAAGTCGAGGTTCTTGACGTGCGTGACGATCGTCGCGCCGATGTGCATGTAGGCGCGCAGACCGCCGGCATGATCGAAGTGCTGATGCGAGTTGATCAGCCACCTGATCGGCTTCGCTGGCATCAACCGGACGACGTCCTCGATCACCGCGAGGCTCCGCTCTTCGTCCAACGGGGCCTCGAAGACGGCGATGAAGTCGCGGAACTCGATCGCCACACTGTGGTGTGTCCCACCACCCAGCAGATACACGCCTTCGGCCAGCTTCTGCGTCTGGACGCGGACCGGGAAGCTTGCCTGCCGCACCGGGTCGGGCACGGTCGTGGCGCCGGGGCACTGATTGGGCCTGATGTCCTTCATCGTCCCGCCGAAGGCGTTGTGTCCGGCGCTCTCCGCCTGTGCGCCGTAGTTGTCGTCCCAACCCTGATGGGAGTGCCACTCGGTCGGAAACCTGATGCCATCCCCCACGTCCACGTAGCTCGCGTTGGTGAACTCGTGCTCGTAGTTCATGTCGCCGAGCACGGGATCGGCGACCCAGGTGTGGATCCGCTGGAGGAGGTGCTCTTTGTTGATGGTGGCGTCGACGCGGAAGCGGCCATCGACGGTGATCGACACCACGGTCACGCGCTCGGGCTGGACTTCGGGGCCGTCGCGGCCCATCTCGCCCAGCTCCCACCGCCACACCGCCCGCGGATTCGCGCCTGGCATCCGCGCGGCCTTGAGAAAGCCATGCGGATTCAACCACATGTCGAGCTGATAGATCTCCGCAAGATCGGGCGACGAGGGCACCGGAGGCGATGGCCCGTCCAGGTGCCACGCCTGGCTCCCGCTGACGATGAACGTCTGATGGGGATGTTGCTGGAGCAGACCGTCGACCCAGCGGACGCCGTACTTCCAGGCGGCAGGGTTCAATCCCGGCTTGCGATCGAACTCCTCCCTCATGGTCCGGTTCGGCCAGTCCATCGTGCGGGTGTAATTCGCCAGCTGGTCGACGCGCGGCCAGTCGACGTTGCGCGCCGATTCGCGCTGCTGGCCCACGGCGCCGCCGTAGGCCGTGCCCGAAATCGTCACGCACTTCAAGCGATCCGAGCCAATCGCCTTGGCCGCGGCGGCAAGGACGGGTTCCGGATCGACGTAGCCCGGCGGCAGGGTCTGCGCCACGACGGTCGCGCCGACGAGCGCCACGATCGACGCGGGGACCAGACCTCGCGCGGAACCGCAGGCCATAGCTGCTCCAGTGCCGGGGTCAGGAGTCGGCATCGTGTCCAGGCCGACTCTGACCCCGGGTCGCGGGAGAAAGTATCACGGTGGGTTACCATCGCGGTGCATGCGCCGCAGCGGCCGTCACTTCCTGCAGATCCCCGGACCGACCAACACGCCCGATCGGGTGCTGCGTGCGATGGCGCAACCGACCATCGATCACCGTGGCGCCGAGTTCGCGGCGCTCGGCCGATCCGTGCTCGACGGATTGAAGCGCATCTTTCAGACCTCGGGGTCGGTGGTCATCTATCCCGCGTCTGGCAGCGGGGCGTGGGAAGCCTCCCTGGTCAACACGCTGTCGCCGGGTGACCGCGTGCTCGCCTTCGACATCGGCGAATTCGCCAGAGGCTGGTCCGAGGTCGCGCGCCGGCTCGGGCTCGAGGTCGAGGTCGTGCCCGGTGACTGGCGGCACGGGGTCGATCCGGGCGCCCTCGAAACCAGGCTCGCGGACGACAGTGGCGACCGCATCCGCGCGGTGCTGGTCGTGCACAACGAGACGTCGACGGGCGTCACCAGCCGCCTGCCGGAAATTCGACGCGCCATCGATCGCGCCGGGCATCCCGCGCTGCTCCTCGTCGACGCGGTCTCGTCGCTCGGCTCGATCGACCTGCGTCACGAGGAATGGGGAATCGACGTCACCCTGGCGGGATCGCAGAAAGGGCTGATGCTGCCGCCGGGTCTCGGCTTCAACGCCATCAGCGAGAAAGCCCTGGCGGCATCACGATCGGCGCGGCTGCCCCGGTCGTACTTCGCGTGGGAACAGATGCTGACGCCGAACGCGGCCGGATTCTTCCCCTACACCCCCTCGACGAACCTGCTCTACGGACTGCGCGAGGCGCTCGCCATCCTCGAGGAGGAGGGGCTGGCGAACGTGTTCGAGCGCCACAACCGGCTCGCCGCCGCGGCTCGCGCGGCCGTGGGTGCGTGGGGGCTCGACATCGCCTGCCAACGCGAGGACGAATACAGCGCGTCGGTCACGACGATCATGATGCCCGGGCGCAACCCGACCGACGCGAGCGGGCCCGACCGGCACGACGCCGATCGCTTCCGCTCGATCGTCCTCGATCGGTTCAACATGTCGCTCGGCGCCGGCCTCGGCCGGTTCAAGGGCCAGGCGTTCCGCATCGGTCATCTCGGCGATTTCAACGACCTGATGCTGATGGGGACGCTGTGCGGCGTCGAGATGGGATTGTCGATCGCCGGCGTCCCGTGTCGCTCCGGCGGCGTCGATGCCGCCATGAAGTCGTTGTGCGGCTCGGCCGTCGATTGAAACCGGGTTCACTCGCGTCGATGTGGCCTGCTCAGGTGGCCCTGTCCCACATACTCGACGAGTGCACTCCGGGTTGTCAGCGGCCCGTGAAGTGCGGCGAGCGCCGGGCGAGAAACGCGGCCACGCCCTCGCGAAAATCGTCGCTCGCATAGCACATGGCGACGAGGTCATCGCCGTCGGACGCGTCGAGACGCCGGCGGCGGGCAATACGGCGGAGCGCTTCCTTCGTCGCGCGCAGGGTCAACGGGGCGTGGCTCGCGATCGTCTCCGCCAGTTCGCGGACCGCGGCGTCCAGAGCGTCGGCTGCGACCAGGCGTGTGATCAGCCCGAGGGCGTCGGCTTCCGCAGCATCGAGGAAGCGCGCGGTGAAGAGGAGGTCTCTGGTGCGTGCCGGCCCGATGAGATCCACCAACCGCGCGCAGTGGGCGGCTGACAGGCAGTTGCCCACGGTGCGCGCGATCGGCACGCCGAACCGCGCGGCCGGCGTGCAGATACGCAGATCGCAGGTCAGCGCGATCAGGCAACCGCCGCCCGCCGCGGGACCGTGGACGGCCGCAACGGTGGGCACCGCCACGCGTTCGAGCCGATCGATGACCTGCTCCATGCGCCGTTCGTAGGCAATGCCCGCCTCGGCCGACGTCATCTCGGTGAACTGGCCGATGTCGGTGCCCGCGACGAATGCCTCGCCGGCGGCGCGGAGCACGAACACGCGGACGTCCGGGTCGGCGTCCACCTGGTCGCAGGCCGCGGCGAGCGCGTCGTACATCGCCCAGGTCATGGCGTTTCGCGCGTCGGGACGATTGAACGTCAGGAACGCGACGCGCCCATTCGATTCGAACAGCACAGCCGGCGTGGACACGCGGGACGACCTCACAGGGAGAGCACGATGAGTACGGGACGGGTCGCGCTCGAAGGGATTCGCGTGCTGGACGTCACGCAGGTGATGGCCGGCCCCTTCTGCGCAATGCAACTGTGCGACATGGGCGCCGACGTGATCAAGGTGGAGCCGCCCGGCGGCGATTCGACCCGCCGCATGGCGGGGGCGTCGGGCCGCGACAGCGCCGGCTTCAACGCCGTCAATCGCGGCAAGCGTGGCATCGTCCTCGACCTCGACTCACCGCGCGGAAAGCACGCGTTCCGGCGCCTGCTCGCCCGCACGGACATTCTCGTCGAAAACCACCGGCCCGGCGTCATGCGCCGCCTGGGACTGGACTATGCGGCGCTCGCTCCGGATCATCCCGCGCTGATTTACGCCTCGATCTCGGGTTACGGACAGACCGGCCCCGACGCCTCGAAGGGAGGGCTCGATCTCATCGCACAGGGGGTCTCGGGTCTGATGTCGGTCACCGGCGAGCCCGGGAGGCCGCCGGTCAAGGTGGGCGTGCCGCTGACCGATCTCGGCGCCGCCATGTTCGCCCTCGCGGCCGTGCTGGCGGCGCTCCACTATCGGCATCGAACGGGCCTCGGCCAGTACGTCGAGACGTCGCTCCTCGAAGCGGGGATTGCCTTCTCGGTCTGGGAGTCCGCGCAATACTTCGCCGAGGGCGTCGCCCCCGGGCCGCTCGGATCGGCGCATCGCATGATCGCGCCCTACCAGGCGATTCGCTGCGCCGACGGATACATCACGGTGGGCGCCGCCAACGATCGCCTGTTCCAGCGGCTCTGCGGGGTGCTCGGCCATCCGGAGTGGGCCGACGATCCCGATTATGTCAACGCCACGCTCCGCGTCCGCAACCGGGCGGCGCTCGCCGGGCGCATCGAGACCATCACGGCACACGAGCCGCTCGCCGCATGGCTGGCGCGCTTCGACGCCGCCGGTGTCCCCTGCGGTCCCATCAACGACTACGCGCAGGCCTTCGCCGATCCACAGGTTCGCGCCCGCGGCATGATCGTCGACGTCGACCACCCTACGCTCGGACCGCTACGGGCACTCGGCTCGCCACTCAAGATGTCCGAAACACCACCGCGGGTCGATCGCCGCGCACCGCTCCTGGGCGAGCACACCCGGGAAGTCCTGCGCGAGGCCGGCTGCACCGACGAGGAGATCGCGGCAGTGATCGCGGAGGGCGGCACGGCGGCGCTACCGCAGCCGTGACAGCGGCACGCTGGCGATCGTGAACGGCCGCGTTTCCTTCTTGTCGTTCCGCACGTTGAACTGCGTGTTGACGACGAGCAGCCGATCGCCGACCTTGACGGCCGTGGCGGGCCACGCCAGCAGCGGATCCTTGAGGCGCGCCGTGACGGTGCCCTTGGCGAGGTCGTTCGACAGCTGCACCGCAGCGATCTCGACGGCCGTCTGCCTCACGACGTAGAGCGTCTGGCCATCGAGCACGAGCCCGTCGGCGCCGGTGAGATCGGCGCCGCCCGTGTCGATCGGCGTCACCGCCTTGGTCTTGACGTCGATCCGGTACAGCAGCCCCTTCCCCATCTGCACCACGATCAGCGACTGGCCATCGGGCGTTGCGGTAATGCCATTGAGATTGGCGCCCTCGTCGTACTGGAGCGGCGTGCCGCTGAAGTCGAGCCACGGCTCGACCGGCCCGATCTCGTCGCCCTTCGCCTCGATGCGCCAGAGGGTCGGCACGCGGGTATCGGTGAAGTAGCCGGTCGTCCCGATCAGCGCGACATCGTTGACGAGGCTCCTGGCCGGGTCGGGAACGTCGAGCTGCTTGAGGACCTTGCCCGTCTTCGCGTCGGCGACGAGGAACCGGCCCGAACGGCCGCCGGCGATCCACAGCCGGTTGCGGCCATCGAGCTTCATGCCGAGCACGGCGGGAAACGTCGTGGCCATCCCGCCGGGCACGAGGACGCCCGCCGGCGCCACGATCTCCGCGGTCTTCGTCGTAGCGTTCACCCGCGCCAGCGTGCCGGTCAGCGCGCTCGCCGTGTAGATCGATCCGGTCGCGGGATCGTAGGCGATGCCTTCCGGAAAGGTGACGTCGGCGGGCAGGTCGTAGCGCTCGATCGGCGCGGCCTGTCCGGGCGGCGGCTGGGCCGCCGCATGCACGGCCAGCGCAGCCGTCAGACAGAGCGCACCGCCGAACGTTGCGAGATGGAACGGTCGGAACATCGGCCTCCCCTTCGTGAGTCGGTCCAGGACCGACAGACCATATGCGATCGGCGCATTCCGCTCAAGTGACGCCGCCCGGTATACTTCCGCGTCCAAGCGTGCCGTGCTGCCGGCCTCTCGACCTCCACTGGACCCTGACCGCCGATCACCCCGGATGCCGACCGCCGCGACGACGACCCTCGGCCCTCCACGCTCCACTGCATCTCGAGTCGTCCGATCGTCCGTGATGGCGTGTCTGGCGTTTTGCCTGGCCACCACTCCGGGGGCGGCGCAACCGGTGCAACCCCTGCAACCGGGGCAACCAGCGATTGAGACGGCCCGCCGGGTGTCGCGTTCAGCTGTCGTGACGGCGACCGACATGCCTATCGCCGTCGATGGCGTGCTCGACGAGCCCATCTGGCGCACGGCGCCGCGCGATTGGCGACCTCGTGCAGCGGCAGCCGCGCGAGGGCACGGAGCCCAGCGAGCGCACCGACGTGACGCTGCTCTACGACGCGGACCATCTCTACATTGGCGTGGTCGCGCGCGATTCCGAGCCGGCCCGCGTGATCGGCACGCAGATGGCGCGCGACGGCAGCATCATGGCCGACGACCGCATCGAGATCCTGCTCGACACCTTCCGCGATCAGCGCAGCGCGTTCTACTTCGCCACCAATCCCTCGGGCGCGCTCGTCGACGGGCTCGTCGCCAACGGGCAGCTCAACGCCGACTGGGATGCCATCTGGGACGTCCGCACGCGCCGCACGCCCGAGGGGTGGGTCGCAGAGTTCGCGATCCCGTTCAAGAGCCTGGGCTTCCCGGCGGGCCACACGGTGTGGGGCTTCAACATCGCCCGCAACATCTATCGGAAGCTCGAAGACGTCCGCTGGTCGGGCGCGCGGCTCGATACGCAGTTCCTGCAGGTGTCGGAGGCCGGCGAGATCACGCAACTGGTGCGCCTCTCGCAGGGCATCGGCCTCGACGTCCGGCCGTTCCTCGGCGGGCCGCTGGCTGCGGCTCGACGGCATCGACGACGGACCGCGAAGCCGGGCTTCGACGCCGAGCCGGGGCTCGACCTCTTCTACAACATCACGCCGAGCCTGAAGCTGACGGCGACCTTCAACACCGATTTCGGCGAGACCGAGGTCGATGCGCGCCAGATCAATCTCTCCCGCTTCTCGGTGCTCTTCCCGGAGAAGCGGTCGTTCTTTCTCGAAGGCGCCGGCGTCTTCAACTTCGCGAGCACGGGCCCCGAGCCGGCGGGCGGCATCCCGCCGGCGGGCGCCGACGTGTATCCCGTTCTTCAGCCGCCAGATTGGGCTGCTCAGCGGCCAGGAAGTCCCGCTCGACGTCGGGCTCAAGCTCACCGGAACGGTCGGCCGCACGGACGTGGGCGTGCTCAACGTCCGCACCGGCGACATCGGTCGGCCGACGGCTCGTCGACGATCGAAGACGCTCTTCGTCGGCCGGGTGAAGCGGAACCTGTTCCAGCAGTCGTACGTCGGCGCCATCTTCACGAACGGCAGTCCCGAGCGCGGCACGGTCGGGCCAGACCTACGGCGCGGACGTCCGGCTCGCGACGTCGCGGTTCCTGGGCAGGCCGCGCAACTTCGTCGTGAACGCATACGCGGTCCGGAGCGCGAACGAAGGCGTCTCCGACGACGACTGGTCGTACGGCTTCGCCGCCTACTACCCCA
Organism: Vicinamibacterales bacterium; assembly: GCA_963840865.1. Lineage (GTDB taxonomy): Bacteria > Acidobacteriota > Vicinamibacteria > Vicinamibacterales > Vicinamibacteraceae > CAWJAP01. The sequence goes on along the minus strand of CAWJAP010000003.1, from coordinate 110,630 downwards.
ACGACAAGTACGCCGCGCAGATTTCCCTGCGCGACGATGCAGAAGAAACTTCAAGCCGGCGCTCGGCTTCGTCCAGCGCGACAACGTGCGCATGTTCCGCGCCGCCGCCAGCTACAACCCGCGCCCGAAGAACTTCCTGAACGTGCAGCAGATGTTCCACGACGTCTACTTCACGCACTTCACGCGGCTCGACAACGGCGAGATCGAAAGCTGGGATCTCTACGTCACGCTCCTCGACTGGCACCTCGAGTCGGGCGACAACATGCACGGCATGATCGACTTCAACCCGACCTACGAACGGCTGTTCGAGCCGTTCGAGATCTCGCCGGGCGTGATCCTGCCCGTCCGGGCGAATACCGGTTCACGCGCTTCCGCAGCAATCTGCTGTCGACGGCGACCAAGCGCCGGCTCTCGGGCAGCATCAATCTGATGTACGGCGGCTACTGGTCGGGCAAGGCCGAGAACAGGTGACGACCTCGGTCACCTTCAAGCTGCCGCCGCGGTTCACGTTCATCTTCACGACGAACCAGACGTTCGCCCGGCTGCCCGAGGGGCATTTCATCGCACGCATCTTCACCTCGAACATCAACTACGCCTTCTCGCCCCGCCTGTCGCTGACCAACCTGATTCAGTACGACAACCGATCGCGCAACCTCGGCTGGCAGAGCCGCGTGCGCTGGACGCTCCAGCCGGGCAACGATCTCTTCTTCGCGTTCAATCAGGGGTGGATCGAGGAAGACCTCGGCAGCGGCAGGCAGCAGTTCCGTACCGCCGACAGCAAGGTGTCGGCGAAGTTCCAGTACACGTTCCGCTTCTGAGCTCAGAGCTCGGGGGTGTGGCGACCGAGCGGAGGGAGGGCGCGGCTTCAGCTCCCGGGGCCCGGTCGCGACCGCAACCACAAGTGAGCGGTGGCGAGACAGGCCCAGGTCGGCGCGCGGGCCGGCCGACGACTACGCCCGCTCACGCAGCGCGACCAGCGGATTGAGCCGGCTCGCGCGCAGGGCGGGCACGAGTGCCGCCACGCCCGCAACGAGCACCAGCAGCACCGTCACGCTGCCAAACGTCCAGCCGTCCGTCGCGCTGATTCCGTACAGGAATCCCTGGAGGAATCGCGTCAGCGCCAGCGCGAGGAGGACGCCGATCGCGGCGCCGGCGACGGTCCACGTCATCGCCTGCCGGAACACCATCGTCGTCAGCGCGCCCGGCGAGGCGCCGAGCGCGACGCGAACGCCAATCTCGCGCGTTCGCGCGTGAACGAGAAACGACAGCACGCCGTAGATCCCCAGCGCGGCGAGCGCCAGGGCGAACGTTCCAAGCGCACCGAGCAGCGCTCCGGCGACGCGGGCCGGCAGCAGCGATACCGACGTCGCCTCGGTCAGGGTGGACACGCTGAAGAGGGGCAACGCCGGATCGAGCGCGCCCACTTCCCGCTTGATCGCCGACAACGCCGTCGCCGGCTCGCCAGCCGACCGCACGAGCAGGGTGACGCGCGGCGAGTAGGCCTGGGCGAGCGGGCGATAGATGAACGGCTTGGGGCTCTCCCCCACCATCACGTAGGTGCTGTCGCGGACGACGCCCACGATCTCCAGGGTCGACTCCGTGTCGCCGAGGATGCGCACGTGCTGACCGACGGCCTGCTTGCCGGGCCAGAACAGGCGCGCGAGGGTCTGGTTCACGATCGCGACGCGAGGCGCGGCATCGGTGTCCGCCTGCGTGAAGTCGCGCCCGGCGAGCCTGTCGATTCGCAGCGTCGTGAAGTGTCCGGGACCCACGGCATTCGCGAACGCCATCGGCGTGGGCGGCGGCTGGTCCGGCGCGGGCGGCACGTCGCCGTCCCGCAGCAGGTGCATCGTCGTGTTCGAGAGCGTGACCGGCACGATTTCGACCACGTTCGCCGCGACGACGCCGGGCACGGCCTCGAGACGCGTCGTCGAGCGCGCACAGAGCTCGCGGCCGCGCGCCGCCGGGTAGCCCCGCGTCTCGAGATCCAGCCCGGCGGTCATCACGTGAGTCGCGTCGAACCCCAGATCGATCGACCGCGCGTGGCGCAGGCTGCGGATGAACAGCCCGGCGGCGATCAAGAGGAGAATCGACATGGACATCTGCACCACGAGGAACGTCGCTCGCAACCGGCCGTGACGTGGTTCACCGCCACCGGCGCCCCGGGACGCGCGTACCGAGATCGATTCTCGACATCGTCAACGCCGGCATCACGCCGAAGGCGAGCGTGGCCGCAATCGCGGCGAGCAGCGTGAACGCGAGGACGCGCCCGTCCACCGAGACGTCCATGGCGACCGGAACCGGTGCCGGGAGACGCAGTCCCCGCAGCACGCCCGTGCACCAGAACGCCAGGACCGCACCGGCCGCGGCCCCTCCGAGTCCCAACAGCAGGCTCTCCGTGAGCAGTTGTCGAATCACCCGTCCCCGTCGCGCGCCGAGCGATTGGCGGATCGCCAGTTCGGCTTCGCGGCCTGACGCGCGCGCGAGCACGAGGTTCGCCACGTTCACGCACACGATCAGCAGGACGATGCCGACGAGGGTCATGAGCACGGCGGTGAAGGCCCCGATGGGCGCGGCGATCTCGGGGTGCAGCGTCGTCCCGTCGTACACCGTGATCGCCTGGCGTTCGTTGGACTCGCCCCGCGCCCGCCGCAGCTCGCGGCCGATTCCGTCGAGCTCGGCTTCGGCCTGCGCTCGACCGATGCCGGGCTTCAAGCGGCCCACCAGATGGAAGCTCATGTCGAGGCGCGCAGACGGACCCAACGCGGGACGCAGCAGCGCATCAGCCGCCAGCGGCACCCAGAGATCTCCCACGAGCGGCGCCATCAGGCCGGTGAACCCCTCGGGCGCGACGCCGACAATCGTGAACGGTCGATCGTTCAGCGAAATCGTGCGTCCCACTGCGTCGGGCGCCCGATTGAATCGCGCGGTCCAGAACGCGTAGGAGACGACGGCGGCGGCAGGCGCGCCGGGGCGATCGTCAGCGGGTGTCAGCAGCCGCCCGTGAAGCGGCGTGACACCGAGGAGCGAGAAATAGTTGCCGCTGACGATCGTCCCGAATGCTGGTTCGTTGTCCCCGTCGACGCGAAGGCCGAACGCCTGCATCTGGAATGCCGCCAGCCCGGCGAGCGTCGTCGTGCGATCGCGATGCTCGACGTACGACCGGAACGGCGTCGCCGAGTACCGGTTCGAACAGACGCGCACGATCGTCGCCGGGTCGGTGACCGGGAGCGGACGAAAGAAGAACGCATTGGCGACGCTGAAAACCGTGGTGTTTGCGCCGATGCCGAGGGCGAGAACGGCGATGGCGAGGACCGTGAAGCCGGGAGCCCGCGTCAGCGTCCGGATCGCGAACCTCAGGTCGAGCCGCAGATCGGAGAACATCGACGAGCCTCCGGACGACGATAATACGCCTCGTGCAGGACCCTGGCATTCCGAACGTCAGCCAGGGTGCGTACCTCGGAGGCGGGGGGTTCGGCAAAGCAATTCGTCAATCGCGCCGGCACGCTGCCGTTCATGGCGCCGGAGCTCTTCGAGCCGGTCCCCGACTTTTATTTCGTTCTACGACCTAAGTCTCATAGCAAAGCCTCCGAAGCCCGACGTAGATTCCTGACCTCGCAGCGTCCGGAGCATGCTGGTCTCGGAAGCGAGAGCTCGATGCCACGTCGCCCTGACGGTTGCCCGTCCGGCGGACCTCAGGGCTGAGTTGGATTCCGGCCGTCGACGATTCCAGTTCACGACACCACAGTCAAGCTTCAGCCGCCGCCAGCGCTCCGTAGTCCGACACGACCACGGAGGTAACGGAGGTCACGGAGGGACGGAGAAAACGGCTAACTCAGAGGAACGGAGGAAACGGAGCAACTGAGAACCAATTCTTTGGGTTCTTCTCCGTTCCTCCGTTCCTCTGAGTTCAAAGAGCGTTCTCCGTTCCCTCCGTCCCTCCGCTCCCTCATGGCCACAGTTAGTGAGGAGGCAGTCATGGACTTGAGAACGAAATACAACCACGCGGTTCAGGTCGCGAAGTCGCTGCGCATGGAGGGGTCGGCGCAGGAAAAGGAAGGCAAGCTGCACGTCGTCGGAACGGTGAAGTCGGAAGAGGAGAAGAATCAGATCTGGAATGCGCTCAAGACCGTCCCCGACTGGGGAAACGACGTCGTCGCCGACATCAAGGTCGTGGCGCAGCCGGCCGTCGCGGCCGCAGCCGCTTCAGCCGCGCCCGCCGCAGCTGCCGCGCCCGCCGCACGGACGTACACGGTTCAGGCTGGCGACACGCTGAGCGCGATCGCGAAGACGCAGCTCGGAAGCCCCGGTGCATACATGAAGATCTTCGAGGCGAATCGCGATCAGCTCAGCGACCCCGACAAGATCAAGCCCGGTCAAGTGCTGCGCATTCCCTGACGGGATCGCCGCTTAACGGAGTGGTGTGCTAACGAAGGACGTGCATCATGGATATCCTCGAACAGCTTCTCAATGCACGGGGCGGGGGGGCCACCCAGCAACTCTCTCAGCAGTTCGGGCTGAGTGACAGCCAGGTCACGTCCGCCCTGTCAGCGCTCGTGCCCGCGCTCGCCGCCGGCTTCCAGAACAACATGTCGAGCCCGCAGGGTCTCGACAGCTTGATGTCGGCGCTGGGAGGCGGACAACACCAGCAGTACGTGGAAGACGTCGGCACGCTGGGCCAACCGGACACGACCGCCGACGGCAACGGCATACTCGGACATATCTTCGGCAGCAAAGACGTGAGCCGTCAGGTGGCGGGCCGTGCCGCGGCTCAGACCGGAATCGGCGAGAGCGTGCTCAAGAGCATGCTTCCGGTCATAGCCGCGATGATGATGGGCCAGATGAGCAAGCAGGTCGCACGACCGGCGGCCATGCAGGCGGGGGCGGGAGCCGGCGCCACGGGTGGATCGGCGCTGCTCGGGATGCTGACGCCCATGCTCGATTCGAATCGCAACGGCACGATCCTCGACGACGTGGTCGGCATGATTGGACGGTTCAGCGGGCGCTGAGTCTCGCTCGAAGGGCTGTCGCGAGCCCGAGCGCGACGCACGTTTCAGGTTTCGCGATTACCGAGGCTGAAGCCCCGGCCTCCTCACTCCAAAGGAGGCGGGGCTTTAGCCCGCCGGCCGTGATCTCCATCTTCTGATCCCTTTCCATATTGCCGAGTCTGGGTCTAGGATCCGGATGTCCATGCCGGACATCACGGATCTCCTCAACCGGTGGCATCAAGGCGATCGGGACGCCTTCGATGAGCTCATGCCACGGGTCTATGGCGAGATGCGGGCCATGGCGGCCGGACTGCTCCGCGGCGAGCGGCCGGGTCAGCTGCTCGATACCGGCGCGCTCGTCCACGAGGTCTACCTGCGCCTCGTGGACCAGACCCGCATCACCTGGCACGGGCGCGCGCACTTTTTCGGCGCGGCAGCCCGGACCATGCGACGCGTCCTCGTGGATCAGGCCCGCCGCCGGCTCTCCGCCAAGCGCGGCGCCGGCAAGCCGCACGAGGAGCTCGATCTCGCCGTTCAGATCGCCATCGAGCCCGACCTCGATGTCCTGGCGCTGAACCAGGCGCTCGACGGCCTGGCGGACACCGACGCGGATCTCGCCCGGCTGGTCGAATTGCGGTACTTCACCGGGCTCACCATCGAGGAGACCGCGGAGGTGCTCGGCGTTTCGCCGGTGACAGTGAAGCGCGATTGGACCGTCGCGCGCGCGTGGTTGTCGCGCCGCCTCGGAGGCGGTGGGTCGGCACCGGACAGTGCGGGAGACACATCGTGATGGACGCGGCGTCGTGGGCCTCGGTCAAGGCCGCGTTCGCACGCGTGCAGGAAGCCGGTCCCGAAGAACGGCCCGGCCTGCTGGCTGCGCTCGACCCTGCCACCCGCATCGAGGTGGAATCGCTGCTCGGTGCGCTCGCGGCCGCGCCCGCGTCGCTGGCCGATCCGGTGCTGGCGCCCTTCGGTCCCGGCGCCACCGTGGGACCGTACCGGTTGATCAACGAGATCGGCCGCGGCGGCATGGGCACCGTCTACCGGGCCGAACGTGTGGATGGCGAGCTTCAGCGCCAGGTCGCGATGAAGGTTGCGGGCGACCGGATCTTCGCTCCGGAGGCCCAGCGCCGTTTCATCCAGGAGCGCCAGATCCTCGAACGCCTCGAGCATCCGAACATCGTCCGACTGCTCGACGGCGGCGTGGCGCAGGGTCAGCGCTACTTCGTGATGGAGTTGGCCGAGGGCACACCCATCACCACCTCCTGCGCCGAGCGCGCGTTGACGGTGGCGCAGCGTGTCGGGCTGTTCAGGCAGGTGTGCTCGGCGATTCAGTACGCGCACCAGCGGCTGGTGCTGCACCGGGACATCAAGCCTGCCAACGTCATCGTCACGGCGGCGGGTCAGGTGAAGGTCCTCGATTTCGGCATCGCCCAGATCGTGCAGGAGGGCACGCTCACGGCCGACACCAGCACTGCGATGCATCCGATGTCGTTCGCTTGCGCGAGCCCCGAGCAGCTCCGCGGTGAAACGCTGGCGCTGACCTCGGACGTGTACTCGCTCGGCACGCTGCTCTACGAAATGCTGACGGGCGTCAACCCGCAATACCGGCCCGACCTCTCGACGGCGGACCTGCTGCGCCGGGTCCTCGAAGCCGAGCCTCCCCGTCCGAGCAGCGTGATGCGCGGTGTATCGAGGGACCTCGACGCCATCACGTTGAAGGCGCTGTCGAAGGCCCCGGCCAATCGTTACCAGTCGGTGAACGAGCTCGACAGCGACCTCGCGCGCTGGGCCGACGGCCGGCCGGTGACTGCCGTGCCGCCCCGCGCGTGGTACTTCGCGCGGCGCTTCGTGCGCCGCAACAAGCTGCTCACCGCGACCGCCGCGGCCCTGCTCGTCTCGGTCATCGTGGGTGTCATCGTCGTGACCCGGCAGGCGCGCGCCGCCGAGCGCCGCTTCGAGGACGCACGCCGTCTCGTGCACTCCGTCGTCTTCGACATCCAACCGAGGATGGAGAGTATTCCGGCGACGCTGCCGCTCAGGAAGACGTTGATCGATCGGACGCTCGCCTACCTCGAAGCGGTGTCTCGGGAGGCCGGCAACAACGTGCCGCTGCTGCGGGAGTTGTCGAACTCCTATGTCCAACTGGGTGTCCTCCAGGGCGATGCGCTGGCCTCGCACCTGGGCGATCGACAGGCCGCCGCACGCCACTTCGAGCACGCAGCAGCGTTGATGGGCCGCGCGTTGGCTCTCGCGCCGGAGGAGTCGGGGCTTCTCGCCGACGCGTCCGCGCTCAACACGCGCCGATCCGACTTTGCGCTGCAGAACGAGACCCGCAAAGCCGCGGTCGACTATGCGAAGGCTGCGACAGCGCTTGCCGATCGCAGCCTGGCGCTCACGCCCGGCGACCCGGCCGCGCTCGACGCCCGCGCCAGAGCCTGGTTCTCCCATGGCCGCTCGATGGGCAACTTCGAACCGGATGCGGCCCTCGCGTCCTACGGGCGGGCGCGCGCCCATTACGCGCAGGCCGCCACCACCTCCCCCGTTCCCCCTCGCGAAGCGGTCCTCGTCGAGCTCTTCACCTCCAACGTTTACAGCATCCGGGGAGAGGCGGAACTGTCCGTTCGCCATGCCCGTGAATCGCTCAGGATGGGGCAGCAGATTTTGCGCGCGCGCGATCAGGACCAGACTGCGCGCAGCGACGTGGCCATGGCGGCCGGACAACTCGCGTCAACGCTCCACAACAGCGGCCGCGAAGCCGAAGCGGTCGAGTACTTCACGATGTCCACCGACTTGCGCGAGCAGATTCTCGCGGCCGATCCCGATAACGTGCGCGCGCGCGAGCGGCTTGCGCTGGCCAAAGGAAGGTTCGGCACGATCCTGGCGCGCGCAGGCAACTTCCCCACGGCGCTCACCGCCCTTCAACGCTCCATCTCGCTTTACGAAGAGCTCCAAGCGAGCGGGCAGCTCGCGGCGACGATGGAAGTCGACTTCGCCGAGATCCTGGGACATCTCGGCGACTACTACCAGCGCACCAAGAACCCGATCGCCGCTTGCGCAGCGTTCCGCCGGGCTTCCGACATCGCCGAGCCGGCCAATCGACGCTTGCCGCTCACCGGCATGCGCAAGAAGATTCTGGAGTTCATCCGCGACGAGTTGACGAGATGCCGGTGAGCCACGGTGCATCGCAGCCGGGGCCGAGGAACTCGTCCGTGAATCAGCCGAACAATTGAACCCGCTCATCCGCCGAGGAGCTCGTTGCCGGCCCGCGTACAAGTTGGCGCGGTGCTTGCCCTCTATCTCTCCCAGGAGGAATGGATGACCGGTGAAAAGGTCAAACTGGACCTGACGGAGATACGGCGATTGGTGAGCGCACTCACGGCAGCCGAGGCACGGCCGGATGAGCAACTACGCATCCTCGAGGCGCTGAAACAGGAAGCGCGACGCCTCTTGACCGCCATTCCGAAAAACCCGAAGGGCGAAACGTGACAGCGCGGCATTCGATCACGATCACCCGATTGCAGGAGGCCGATCGGATGTCGGATCGCGATCGAGCCTCGGCGCGAGCGCATCGCTGCTCGATGAATTCAACTCGCGGCGACCGACTCCGACTCGCGCTTCCAGAGCAACACAGCCAGCCAAATCAGGAACATCTGAACCGGCGCCGGCACGTCCGCTGGCAGGTCGGCCGATGCGCGACGCGTCCACGCGCCGGTCGGGCCGATCGTGCCAACTTCACGATCGCCGTCGAGGAGCACGAACGATCGGCGCCACGCGGACCGCGGGCGCAGCGTGTAGGTCTTCGAGCCGTGCTGCACCACGAACGACCGGCGCAGGATGCTCGGCCTGGTGGCGCGCGCCACGACCTCGTCGCCGGACTCGAGCCGGAAGGCCCCGCTGAGGAGACCCTCGCGCGCCACGCGGAAACGGCGGCCCTGCACGGTCAACTCGCCGCGCTCGCGCCAGCACGACATGTCGATGGCCGCCACTGGCTGCGATCCCCGTGACACGGTGAAGTCCCACGAGAACCAGCGGGTCGGAACGATCTGCAGCATGTGGAACGTCCTTCACTGGGTGTTTCTGCATCCTGGAGACGGTCTTTCCCCGCCCCGGGTTCGGCCGGTCGAGCTAGCTGGCCGGTTACCCCTTCACGCTGGCCCCATCGAGACCACCGGCAAGTGGAATGCCAGCGTTGCGAACTTCCCGCCGGCTTAACACGGAGCCACCACTGTAGCAATCCTGGAAGCGCTCAGTATCATGCTCGTAACATCCAGAGATGGAGGACGACATCGCGCCGTAAAAAACCAGGGGTGTCGATGGCATGGATGCTGCTCTTGCCCAACGGTGCGGCGGACGAAGTCGTCACCGCGGGGAGGGTGCCATGAAGATCATCGACCGGAAGACACGCAAAGCTATTCGCAAGAGCCTTCGGAGGTCACTCAGGATGCACGGGCCGGTGATTGCGGCCGGCCTGGTGGGAGGAGTCGCGTCCACTCTGGCGACCTTGGCGAGCACCGAGGCCCCCGGAACCGGGGGAAAGTCGAACCTGAGCAAGTTCGCGGAGAAAGTGCAGGGGGCGCTCAGCGGGCGCGACGACAGCAAGCTGTACAAGCACGCCGACACAGGGACCGCATGAGCGAAGCAGGGGCGTAGCAGATTCCCCATCGGCGCGGATTTGTGAAACATGCGCGGGGTAGTGCCCGTCGTGCACGCTCATCTTCCGCAAGCAGCCGAACCGACCGAAGTCGGAGATTCATAGGCGGAGACGCCGGGAGGTTCGGCGCAACGGCCTAGATCAATCACGGTTCGCGGCGGGCAGGTCAGGCGGGCTAATGATCGCGCGCATCGTGCCGCTCCAACGATCGTCGGCACGACTCAAACAGCCTGAGCCATTCTCGAGGCTCGTCCCATACCCCATCAGCAACTCGCGCTTCGCAAACAATCTACTGGCCGCCTGATGAAGCGGCCGTGCGGCCGCGAGCGCGATGACTGAAACGACGAGCCGAGTGCCGATCACCATCAGCGCCACCAGCAGCAGTGCCTCGTGCTGAGTTCTGCCAGTAACCTGCCTGTCGTTCGACCGCTGAGCACTGTTGCCACCGGCGCCGCGTAAAGACAGCTAGCGCCGATTGAGATTACGCGCGGCATGTGATCACCGAGTGACTGCACAGCGTCGGCGGGGCCTCCGAGGAGCCGCTGGCGAACGCGGCTATGAGAACGATACAGTCGCGATTTCGAGAGCCAGGCGCGACGCAAGAGATCGGGTAAGCAAAGCGGCTCCGCGGTAGCGCGGAAAGATGCCGGTCGCCGGAGAAAGACGCAGCCGTCGAATCAGCTCGCGGGGATCGACGAGTGAAACGCTACCAGGCGCGCATGGACCACGTGTTGGACGAACCGCCGCCGGCGCGCACCGGCTGCAGGATGGACGGCCGGCTCGATTACGTTTCCAGCGCCTGCCGCCGGGCGTGGCATCAGCTGACGTTCGACCGCCGGATCGGTTCGGCTCGGATCACGACCCCATCGTCGTATTGCTCACCGCCCGCACGGACTGGCCTACGGATCGTTCGCTGGTCAGCGCGCGCTGGAAGGAGCGAGACGTCTCGTGTCTCACTCCTTTTGCGCCTTGACGTTCTGGGATTTTGCGCGACGGCGCCGCTGCACGGCGATTGCTGCCAGACCCGATCCGAACAGAAGCATCGTCGCCGGTTCCGGGATCGGAGCGTCAGCGTCCGACGGCGACAAGAAGAATTGCTCCCGACCTGCGGTTCCGCCGGTGAACGAGGCGGTGAACACCAGTTGCTGAGACTCTGACAATCCACTCAGGTTGAAGAGCGCAATGCTGGCATCCGAGAAGCCGTTCCCGAAATTGATCGGAACCAGGGTCGTCGGTCCGCTCGTCGCGTAAAGGGGGACTCCGTCGACGGCGAGCATGAACGACTGCAGCGTGTACGCGCCTCCGTTGTGACCCCTGGCCTGGTTGAGATCCAAGCCCACGAAGAACGTGTCGCCACCGATCACGTCCCTGATCTGGCCGACCGTGTAGGTAGGGGAAACGAGCGTCGCCGCCGCCTCGTGCGACCCAATCAGCGTTTCCGGCAAGATGTCCGGGTTGTGGCACGACGGATCGCCGATGAGGCAGGGCCTGTTGTCCGTCTGCTGGATTGACGGCCCGATCAACACCGTCAATGGAATCGGGTCAGCCCCTGCTCGCGATATGCCGATGGTCAGGAAAGCCGCGGTCGCGCAAAGGGTCCACACCGTTCCAGCTCGACCTGTTTGAGTCATCGCTCAACCTCCGCAGGGATGCCGCGAACTCGACAAGGACAACGTTTCCCTCGCGCTCCGAGTAGCAAATCGCCCGCCAGTTTGAGTCAGGCTGGATCTTGTGCGCAGAACGCTCGAGCCGTTCGCCCTGGTGTCCAAGAACTATCCGAGCCCGGACGTTTTGATACTACGACATTGCCGGTGGGGTCGGAAGACGAAAAACGCTGCTCAATCCAGCCGGCGAACGAGCGGCAGGACGTTGCGGGCTTTAACGCGCCATAGGGTCGTTAAGAGACCGAGAACGCTCGAGGGTTCGGAGTCGTAATCAATCGTCCTGTGGTGACGATCGCGGTACCGCACCAGAGACCCGGCCACAGGCCGACCAAATCAGAACAGCGCCTTCAGTCCGAACTGAATCTGGCGCGGCGTGCCCACGATGCTGGTGATGGTGCCCGCGTTTGCAGCGCCGATCGTCGCGTTCGGCAAGTCGAACTGGGACGTGTTCAGAACGTTGAAGCACTCGGCGCGAAACTGCAGACGAACGCCGTGACTCACCGGGAACTCCTTGAATACCGACAGATCGAAATTCACCCGGCCAGGGCCGTACAGGATGTTCCTGCCCGCGTTGCCGTAAGTGAACTGGGCCGGTGTCGTGAAGGCCGCAGGATCGAACCACCGGTCCACCGTCGGGTCCGACAGCGCGCCATCCGCGATGCGATCAGGGCGGCTGCCGGTGCCGGTATTGACGGTGGCGGCCGCGAGCGTCGGAGTGAACGGCAGGCCGGTCTGAAACAGGTGAAGGCCATTGATTTGCCACCCGCCGAACACATGGGCCATCGCACCGTCGTCGGTGAGCCAGCGACGGCCCGGGCCGAACGGAAGCTCGTAAGTCCAGGCCATCGTCAGCCGGTGGCGGATGTCGAACGGCGAGTTGCCACGGTCGGCGGCTCGATTCCGCGGATCCTGCGGCAGCGGTCCATCGGCCCCGCCGCCGAAGCTCTGGCCCACGGTGTCGATCGAATGACCCCACGCGTACGACACCAGGCCGCTGAGCCCGTGGGTGACCCTCTTCTCGGCGCTGAACTGCAGGGCGTGGTACGACGCGGTTCCGTCGGAGACGGCCCAGGTCACATCCGCCAGGGTGGGCCGCACGGCGAAGAACGGCCGGCGGTTGTTGACGGCGCCAGGCCCCGGCACCGCCTGATTCAGGTTGTAGGCCGTGTCGAGATGCCGGCCGATGTTGCCCACGTACGACGTCTTGAGCAGCAGCGATGCCGGCAACTCGCGTTCGATCGTCAGATTGAACTGTTGCGCATAGCCCGGCCGGAAGTTCGGATCGACGCCAATCACGCTGCCGCTGGGATTGTCGGCCAGCGTGACGTCGAGCGCGGGGATCGTGGGAAAGCCGTCGCTGACGCGGCGGCTGACGAACTGATTGCCGGGGTTGAAGCTGTAGATCGGCCCGAACGGCACGTGCCGGTGCAGGCGGAACGCGTTGCCCCCGTGCCCTGGCGTGTTCCAGAAGAGGCCGGCGCCGCCCCGCACCACGGTGCGCGGGGTCAGGACATAGGCAAAGCCGATACGCGGGGCGAACATCTTCTTGTAGGTGCGAACGCCGGCTGACTCGCTCACGCCGTTGCGCCCGGCGATCAGCACCGTCGCCGTCGTCGGATCGAAGTTCGCCCAGGCGTTCGAGGTCTCCGTCGCCGGCGTGTCGAGCTCGTAACGCAATCCCAGGTTCAACGTCAGCTTCGAGGTGGCGCGCCAATCGTCGGAGACATAGGCGCTGTACTCCGTCGTCCGGATCGCGGCATCGACCAGCAGGTAGTCCTGCTCGATGAGGCTCGGCGCGCCGAGCAGGAAGGCCGCCATCACGTGTCCGCCGGCGTTGTTCGCCGGATTGTTCGTGATGTTCGACGTGAAGTTGAAGCGGCCGTTGCCTCGATTCGTCTGGAACTCTCCCATGTGGCGCCGGCGGACGTCGAAACCGGCCTTGACCGTGTGCCGGTCGGCCGCAAACGTCAGGTTCGCCACGTACTGGAAGGTGCGTTCTTCGCGAAGGATCGGCAGCGACCGGCTGTGACCGATCCCGGTATAGCCGGCGGGGCTGAAGATTGAAATGCCAGCCTGTGCGTCCTGCTGGTTGGCATTGGGAATACCGAGCTCGTCGCCGAGTTGCTCGCCGAGTGCCACGTCGAGTTGTGTGAACTCGAGATTGAAGTGGTTGTAGCCCACGCGGGAGTCGAGCAGCAGCCGGGGTGAGAAGATGTGCGACCAGCCGAAGACCGCATGCTCCGCCAAGAGCTCCGAGGGTCCGGCAAAAGTATCCTCGTTGCCCAGTCCAACCGGCTTCGACAAGCCGGCGAGTTGCACCTGCGGAAACGTATACGGGTTGACCGTCGCGGTCTCCGAGCGCGAGTAGCGGCCGAGAAAGCTGTCGCTCGCGCGCTGCGAGTGATCGATGCGGACGTCGAACTGGTTCCAGTCCTGCGTTCGCGTCGGCGTCGTCACGAGGTTGTTGGCCAGGGCCGCTGTGGTCGGCCGGGGATAGGCATTGATCAACTGCGCCGTGACCGGATCCCAGCGATCCTGCGGAATGATGTTGCCCGGGAACGGCTGACGCGTGAAGGCTCCGCCCGGTTGGGCAACTGTCGTGAGCGGATCGTAGATGGTACCGACTTCCGTGAAGTCTCCCCGCCGCATCTTCTCGGTTGGGACGGTCGTGACGAACACGCGGCCCATATCCTGGCGGAAGCCGTCGTAGTCGGTGAAGAAGAACGTGCGGTTCCTGTGGATGGGTCCGCCGACCGCGCCGCCGAACTGCTGCTGCCGGAACGGTGGCTTGGCCTGCCCGGCGCGATTGGCGAAGAAGTTGTTCGCGTCGAAACGATCGTTGCGCAGGAAGCCGTAGACCGCGCCCTGGAACGAGTTGCCGCCCGACTTGGTGACGACGTTGATCTGACCGCCCGGGTTGCGTCCCTGTTCTGCCGAGTAGAGGTTCGTCTGGACCTTGAACTCCTTGATCGCCTCGACATTGGGACGCATCACGATCACCAGCGTCAGCCGGGTGTTGTTGTCGATGCCGTCGTACAGATAGTTGTTCGAATTCTCCCGGTTCCCGTTGACGAACAGCTCCGTTCCGGGACGCAGATCGTCGGGCCGCGTGCCGCTCATGATCGTGCCGCGCATGCCGGAGCCGGCGCCGGAGACGCCCGGTGTCAGCGTGGCGAGCTGCACGAAGTTGCGCCCGTTCAACGGCAGCTCCTGCACCTGCCGCTCCTGAATCACCGTGCCGAGGGCGGACGATTGGCTCTCGAGCAGCGGCGGCCCGCCTTCGATCTTGATGGATTCGGTGACGAGCCCCACCGCCAGCTCCAGATCGATCTGCCCACGCTGGTTGACCTGCAACTCGACACCCGTCCGCTCGACCTTGCGAAATCCCGTGAGCTCGGCGGTCAGCCGATACAACCCTGGCGGCAGCGCCGTGAAGACGTAGGTTCCGCTGTCGCTCGTGACGGCGGCCCGGCTCACTCCGGTGGCTTCGTTGGTCACCGTAACGGTGACGCCGGGGACGATGCTGCCCGAGGCGTCGCGAACCGTCCCGACCAGATCGGCGGTCGTGACCTGGCCGCGGGCGACGGCTGGCGCGACAGCGACGACACAACCGACCAGCATCAGTGACAACAGCTTCTGCATCGGCGTCTCCTTTCGCGGTTCAGACCGCCCGGCACAGTCTCTCGAGGATCTCCCTGAAGCCGCACCCGGTGAAGATACGCTCGACCGTGGCAATCGGCACGTGAGTCTTGCGCGCGAGCTCAGCCATGGTGTCCGTGTTGCCTGAGAGCCCGCGTGCCCGACGCCCTCATGCCGAACCACGTCCTCGCTCGTACCGGAGGCCCTCCGGAATGTCGTAGCCACTGAGGCGCCGGAACGAGGGTGCGGGATGAATTGATTCGATTTCGACGCTCGAAGCGCCCATCGAGCACATGGAGTCGGCTTGGCACCGAGTGTGCTGTATGCGTTTCCGATGGCAGGGCCTGATCGCAATCCTTCCCGAAAGCCTCATCTCGAAGCGTCGTTCGGCGTGCAGAATCGCCGGCTTCGCGTTGGTCGTCGTGGCCGGCTGGGTCACGACGCACGGGTCTGCCTCGGCGCAGACTGCGTCGCCCTCGGCCGACAGCGCTCCGGCCGCGACGCCAGGTAACTGCCGTCGTCGTATCGTGCGCATCGAAGCCGGGTGAACGCACGCAGTGTCCCGCCGACACCTCGGCCGGCGTCGTGCTGCTGCGGTCGGCGGGGGACGCGCCGTGTCTGCTCGGAAGGACCTGGGGCTACGACCAGACCAGCGTCTGGGTGTCGGACGGCTGCAGCGCCGAGTTCGGCACCGGCCCCGCCGCTGAACCGGAGACGACGAAGCCCAAGCCCCTCTCGCACATTCCGAACGTCGGCTTCCTGCTCTTCGACGGCGACAAGGGCCAGGTCTATTTCCGGCTTTTCAGCTACGGGCGGTATCTGAACCAGCGGAATCTGGACGAATCCTACGTCGACGCCTTCGGCAACACGAAGACCGTTCAGCGGCGGCAGGACATCCAGCTGCAGAAGTTCTTCGCGCCATTCTCCGGGTGGTTCCTCACACCGAAGATGCGCTACTACCTCTACGTCTGGTCGTCGAACGCATCGCAGGGCGATCCGGCGCAGGTCGTCGGCGCGGGCAACCTGTCCTGGACCTTCAACCGGTTCGCGAGCGTGGGCGTCGGTATCACATCGCTGCCCTCCGTGCGCAGCACGGAGGGTCAGTTCCCGTACTGGCTCGGCGTGGACGACCGCCTGATTGCCGACGAGTTCTTCCGCGGGTCGTACACGTCGGGCGTCTGGCTCAAAGGCGAGTTCCATACCAAGGTCAAGTACATGGCGATGTTCGCCAACAATTTGAGCACGCTCGGTGTGAGCGCGGCGCAGCTCGACAACAGGCTCGACACCCAGTCCTACTCGGTCCAATGGCTGCCGACGACCGGCGAGTTCGGCCTGTGGAACACGTTCGGCGACTACGACGATCACCAGAAGGTCGCGACGCGGATCGGCGTCCACTACACACACAGCCTGGAGGACAAGCAAAGCCAGCCGGGAACCGAAGGGATCGAGAACAGTCAAATCCGGCTGACGGACGGGAGCAGCATCTTCACGCCGGATCTGTTCGGGCCTGGCATCACCGTCAACGAAGTGGACTACCGGATGTCGAGCGTCGATGCCGGAGTCAAGTACAAGGGACTGTCTCTCGAGGGCGAGTACTACTGGCGCTGGTTGAGCAATTTCACCGGCGTCAACACCAGCGGCATCGCCGACATCAACGACCACGGCTATCAGCTGCAGACGTCGGCGATGGCCGTTCCCAAGGTTCTTCAGCTGTACTTCGGCGCCTCGCAGGTGTTCGGCCGCTACGGCGACCAGTGGGAAGTGCGAGGCGGAGAGAACTGGTACGTGATGAAGGAGCGCGGGATTCGTCTCAACGCCGAGTGGATGTACGTGAACCGATCACCTGTGGGATACACGGCCTATCCCTACCCGGTCGGCGCCAAGGGCACGGTGTTCCACATCAACCTCGAGATGAACTTCTGATCGACCAGGTGAAGATGGTTCGTAGACCTTCGTCCTGGACGGCGGCTGCTCTCAGTGCCTCCTTCGCGCTGACGCTGCTGGTGCTCTTCCCCGGCGGCACGCACCCGCTCGACGCGCAGAATCAGGGTGCCGCCACCGAGTTCAACGACTCGCACTTCCACCTGACGAACTACATCCAGCAGGGGATCGCCGTTCGCCAGTCCCTGGAGATCATGGGCACCCGTGTGAGTCGTTCGACGCTGTTCGGCATCCCGCTGCAGCAGCAGTGGTCGTACGCAAACTCCGGCGACTTCGCGCCCACCTACTACCTGCACACCGACGCGCCGCTCTACTACTACTCGTTCACCGACGCGTACATCGCCAGCATCTACCGCGCGCTGCCGAAGGAGGCCCAGGCGCGGTTCGACCCGATGATCACCGGGTTCAACCCGGCCGACATGTACGGCGTCGATCACATCCGGCGCGTGCTGTCGACGTTCCCCGGCGTGTTCACCGGCATCGGCGAGTTCAGCATCCACAAGGAGTTCGTCTCGTCGAAGATTGCCGGTGAGACCGCAAGCCTGATCAACCCGGCGCTCATCGCGGATCCTCCAGTTCGCCGCGGAGACCGGCCTCGTCGTCATCCTGCACAACGACATCGACATGCCATTCGGCAAGGTGGACACCGAGCCGGTCTACCTCACGCAGATGAAGGACCTGCTGAAGCGGCATCCGAAGACCACGATCATCTGGGCCCACACCGGCCTGGGCCGCATCGTCCGTCCGGTGCAGGTCTCGGCCGAGGCCGCCGAGCGCACCCCCACGCATGTGGACATGCTCGAGGCCATGCTCACCGACCCGGCACTCACGCACGTTCAGTTCGACATCTCGTGGGATGAGGTCGCGAAGTACGCCGTGTCGTCGCCGACGACGATTGGCCGTGTGGTGGCGATGCTCAACCGGCATCCCGACCGGTTCCTGTTCGGCACCGACACCGTGGCGCCGTCGGGCCCGACGCCCTACTTCGCGGTGTTCGACATGTGGGAGCCCGTGTGGCGCCGCCTGACGCCCGAGGCAAGCCTCAAGGTGCGCAAGGGGAACTACGAGCGGATCTTCGACGAGGGACGGCGCAGGGTCCGGGCCTGGGAAGGAGCAAATGTGAAATGAGTCGACAGATCCGGCGGCAACGCGAGGTGCAGTCCCCGGTCGATTCCAACATGCCATGGAAAGTCGCAGCGTTATGGAAACCCCGAGGATAGAAATGGGTAGACGTGGTCGGAGTTGCTCTCTCAGGACGTGCCTGCTCGGTCTGGGGGTGCTCGCCCTGGCGACACCGTCGAGCGCACAGTCGCCAGCCGAGATCCAGCAGGCGATTGACGCGGCATACGGAAAGTTCAGGACCCTCAAAGAGGGCAAGAACGCCGACTACATTCCTGCGCTCGCCAAGGTGGATCCGGACCTGTTCGGAATCGCCCTGATCACCTCCGACGGCAAGGTCTACACCGCGGGTGATGTGAAGACCGAGGTCTCGATCCAGTCGATCTCCAAGGTCTTCACGATGGCCCAGGTCATCGAGGAGCAGGGGCCGGACTCGATCGCAAAACGCATCGGCGTCGATGCCACGGGCGCACGATTCAACTCGATTATCGCGGTTGAAGCCGTCCGGACGGTTGCCGGGACGGGAGCGCCGGAGATGAACCCGCTGGTGAACCCGGGCGCGATCTCGGCCACGAGCATGGTGACGGGAACGACGTCGGATGCGGTGTGGAAGAAGATCATCGGGTTCCACAACGATGCCGCCGGCCGAGAGCTGAGCGTGCTTCAGGACGTGTACAAGTCCGAGTCCGACACCAACCAGCGCAACCAGGCGATTGGCGCGCTCATGCTCGCGTACGGGTACATCAAGGGCGACTGGCAGCAGGCGGTCGATCTCTACACTCGTCAGTGCTCCATCGGCGTGAACGCGAGGGACTTGGCAACGATGGCGGCAACGCTGGCAGCGGGCGGCAGGAATCCCGTCACCGGCAAGCAGGTCCTCGACGCGGCAAAGGTCCCCAGCGTCCTGGCCGTGATGTCCACCGCCGGTCTGTACGACGACTCCGGGAAGTGGCTGTACCATACAGGCCTTCCTGCCAAGAGCGGCGTCGGCGGCGGCATCATCGCCGTGTCGCCAGGCAAGTTCGGCATCGCCGTCATCTCCCCGCCGCTCGATGACGCCGGCAACAGCGTGAGGGCGCAGCGCGCCATCGCCGACATTTCGACGGCGCTCGGTGGCAACCCGTACGGCGCCACAACGACGGCCCAGCCGACGTCTCCGAAGTCGAGCTTCGAGATCTACGGATTCGCCATGCTCGACGTCGGCCACGACTTCAAACAAATCCACCCCGATTGGTTCGACACCTTGCGCTTGACCAGGCTGCCGAAGTTTGAGAACGAGTTCGGTGAGGACCACAGCACGTTCGCGGGCGTGCGCCAGAGTCGCCTGGGCGTCAGGTCCTCGACGCCGACCGCACTCGGCGAACTGAAGACCATCTTCGAGTTCGAGCTGTTCGGCACCGGCGTGGACTCCGGGCAGACCACCTTCCGCCTGCGTCACGCATGGGGAGAGCTCGGCCGGCTGGGGGCCGGTCAGTACTGGAGCCCTTTTACCGACCCTGATGTGTTCCCGAACTCGCTGGAATACTGGGGGCCTACGGGTCTTCCGTGGTTCCGCAACGTCCAGGTCCGCTACACGGCGATCCAGACCGACACCAGTAACCTGATGCTCGCACTCGCGCGCCCCGGCGCAAGCGGCGACCAGGGCGTTTATGGCGACCGCATCGAGCTGACGGGCATCCGGGCGCGGTTCCCCCTGCCCGACTTCGCCGCCGCGTACAAGTACACCGGAGACTGGGGCCACGTTCGAACCGCAGGGATACTGCGACGTATCAACTGGGACGATACGCTCGATGACGCGTTCGATCTTTCCGGAGACGCCACCGGGTGGGGATGGAACGTCAGCTCGAACCTCAAAGCCGGCTCGAGCGACGTCCTGCGGATGCAGTTCACCGTCGGCGAAGGCGTTCAGAACGAAATGAACGACTCGCCGATCGACATCGGCATCGAGAACAACCTGTCGAACCCGGTGACGCCGATCGTCGGCAAGCCCATCCCGATCGTCGCAGTGAGCGTCTTCCTGGATCACACCTGGAACGAGAGGTTCAGCAGCGCTGTCGGCTACTCGTGGCAGGACAACGACAACACCGATGCGCAGGCGCCGGACGCGTTCAAGACCGGACATTACGCGCTCGGCAACCTGCTCTACACCCCGGTGCCGAACGTGATGATGGGTGGCGAACTCCAGTGGGGCCGTCGCGAGAACTTCTCGGACGGGTTCGAGAGCGACGGCTTCAAGGTGCAGTTCTCGTTCAAGTACAACTTCTCGTGGAAGCTCGGAGGATAGCGATGAATCGAACCTCTCGGATGGTATCTGCCGGCGCCTGTGTGCTCGCGGCGGGAATCCTCGCCCTCGCGGCCCCGTCCCTCGACGCGCAGTCGGGCACTGACGTCCAGGCGGCCGTGGACGCCGCGTACGGAAAGTTCCGGACGCTCAAGGAGGGCAAGAACGCCGACTACATCCCGGCGCTGGCCAAGGTGGACCCGGATCTGTTCGGGATTGCGGTGGTCACCGCGGACGGGAAGGTCTTCACGGCAGGCGACGTGAAGACGGAGGTCTCGATCCAGTCGATCTCCAAGGTCTTCACGATGGCGCAGGTCATTCAGGAGCAGGGGCTGGACTCCATCGAGAAGCGGATTGGCGTGGACGCCACGGGTGCGCGCTTCAACTCGATCATCGCGGTCGAGGGCGTCAGGACCGTCGTCGGGACGGGGGCGCCCGAAATGAATCCCCTCGTGAACCCCGGCGCGATCTCGGCGACGAGCATGGTCACCGGCGCCAGCGCCGACGAGGTCTGGAAGAAGATCATCGGTTTCCACAACGACTCGGCGGGACGCGAGCTGCGCGTGCTGCAGGACGTCTACAAGTCGGAGTCGGACACCAACCAGCGCAACCAGGCCATCGGCGCGCTGATGCTCGCCTACGGCTATATCAAGAGCAACTGGCAGCAGGCCGTCGATCTCTACACCCGGCAGTGCTCCATCGGCGTGAACGCGAGAGATCTCGCTGTGATGGCGGCGACGCTGGCATCGGCCGGCAGGAACCCGGTCACCAGCAAGCAGGTCATGGATCCCGGAAGGGTGCCAGGCGTGCTCGCCGTGATGGCGACGGCGGGGCTGTACGACGACTCCGGCAAGTGGCTCTACCACACGGGGCTGCCGGCCAAGAGCGGCGTCGGCGGCGGCATCATCGCCGTGTCGCCCGGCAAATTCGGCATCGCCGTCGTCTCGCCGCCGCTCGACGATGCGGGCAACAGCGTGCGCGCGCAGCGCGCGATTGCGGCCATCTCGAACGCGCTGGGTGGCAACCCGTACACGGCAAGACCGAAATAGCTGAGCCCTCGCATGCGCTGACCTGGCGCGGCCTCACGGTCCGCTCACTGTTGCCGCGGATGAAGCCGCTGCATGGCGTGCGCATTCACGTATCGAGCGACCGTTTGGCCTACCTTGTCACTGGTGACGACCGTGCTCGGATAGTGCATGCCACCCCAGACCCTGGCGTTGTTACCGTCGGCGCGCGCCTGCGAGATGCTCGATTACGTCCGGCTCGGCTGTCCCGTCGTCGTCAGCGTGAACGTCTGTCTGTCGTCAAAATAACTGAGGAGAACCGTAGCAGCCGCGCCATTGAGGCTGGGATGGCCGGCAGGATATTCCGGATGCGACGGCGTGTTGACGAGGGGGAGCCAATCCGCATCTGGAGCGGTGTCCGGATTGCCATCAGCTTCCGCCATGGGAATAGCCGTCACCGGCCGCCACGTCACTTCCGCTGCATTCGCACCGTAGAATCGCTTCGCGCTCCAGACAGTGAAGGCCGTATCGGCCATCGCAACGTTCAGAACCGCGAGGAGCCTGTTGCTCCCAGACATTGAAGATGGTTCGCGCGCGCAATCTGGTTGGCGGCTTGATTCCAGTGAACGCTGGCGTTGCCTTCCCAGAAGGGAGCGAGCGCGGTCTGATCGTCTGTGCGGGTCGAGCCGGTCCTGCGACCGAGCGCCTTCACAGCGTTGAAGTCGTCGGCGTAGATCGTGGCGCCCAGAGCTCGCGGTGGCTCAGGCTGGAACTGGGTGTTGTTCACCAGCACGAACATATCTGTAAACGCCAGTCCTTGCGCACTCATCGGCCCCAAACGCCGGCGGCGTGGGTCGCCACTGGCCGATGGCGGTCCCACCCGTGAAGGCTGGGTAGCTCGCGGTAAAGCCATCGGTCGCGCGCCAGGCAAGAACAGCGTGCGCGACTTCGGTGCCCCACTCGACGCCGCGTTCGATGCGCTCCTCGCACGAACGGCGTCGTCCGATCGATCGCCCGATGCCCGTGCACTGCTCGCTGAGTGCCGCGAGTGATACGGCATAAGCTGGTATCGAGCGCTGCCTGTTGCGACGGAAACAATCCGAGCAGCGCGGTATACGCGGCAGCAATGACCGCCGCTCAGCGCGACGCACCAGCGGCTGCCCCCGGGTGCACGAAGATTGGCATGTAGCGCGTCTCGACACCGTTGTAGGCATCGAAGATCGCCGTGTGCACGATCGCCCCGAGCCGCTGACTCGACGAATTCGGCGTGTTCGTCGCAATCAGCGTGTCGATGAAGATTTGGTTCCACTCGAGCACCTGGTTGATCTCGGCTGCCTCATCGGCAGCGGTCCCGGTCGTGTCCCTTGGCGACGCGTCAACCACCGTGGCTGCGGCGAGAACGCTGAAGACCAGGTGCGAAAGACTGTAGGTTTCATGGCTTTCCTCCGTGCGCGCAATGAATGCCCGTGCAGGATGTGGGTCTTCGTGTTCATAGACCCTCACCCATTGGTGCCGTGGTCAACGCGAGCGTGTAGCGGTGTAGAGATCGTTCCCTCCAAATCCCTCCGGGCCGATCGGACACCATCACGAGCGTTCTTCCGTCGGACGACAGCATCGCGAGGTAGTCGTTGAACGGGCTGTTGAGAACGGGACCGAGATTCTTCGGGATCGACCACGGCTGCTGATCGGCGAGCTGCGCGTGGCCACCCAGAGATCGCGAAGACCAATCCCTGGGACATCGGGTGGCCCGGGGCGATTCGAGTCGAAAACGATCTCGAGGCCGTCTCCCCGAATCGATGGACGGAAGTCCCCCTGGGGACTATTGAGCTCTGAAACCGGCACAGCCGGTCCGAACGAGCCGTCAGGGAGCAGCTGGCTTCGGTAGATATCCGCGTTCCCGAGTCCTCCTGGCCGATTGCTCGCGAAATAGAGGATGGGAATTCCGATCTCGTCGTTGGCGAAGTAGCTCGGCCCAAAATCTCCAGCGCCGCTGTTCACACCCGAGCCGAGATTGACCGCAGGCTGCCAGCCGAAGTCATCGTGGGTGTGGACCCGCCATGCGACCCAGATGTCGAACCCTCCCAGGCCGCCGGGACGATCTGGTGGCGAAGAACAACAGGTGCCCGTCGCGCGACAGCTCTGGCGAGCGCTCGTTGAAAGCGGTGTTGACCGCGGCACCGAGGTTGACCGGTGTGCCCCAGGGCGCGTCACGACTCGTCTCGCCGTGATACCCACAGGTCCTCGCCGCCCAGCGACCCCGGTCGATCGGACGCGAAGTAGAGGCTCAACTCCTTCTTGGACAGCGCGGGCAGGAGCTCGTGGAACGGGGAATTCACGGTGTCCCCGAGATTGCTCCGGGGCCGCCCACTCGTCGAATCGCTTCATCGCGTCGTCATGCGATGCGTTCAGCACGCCTCAACCCGACGAGGAGCGCGAAAACGATGTGAACGCTGACGGTCGGGCGGAAGGCTGTGCGTGGCATGGGTTTCTCCCTTCGGTCGAGCGAGTGAGGCGTCGTGTCACGGACTCGGTGGCGGGGCGCTCCCTGAACCTGCCGGACGCCACCGCAGCGTTGCGTCTGGCAGTAAAATGACGCCGGCGCCAGACCTCAACCGAGGGCAGCTTCGCCGCTGCGGCGGTGACAAGTCCTTACAAGCGGAGCTTCGTTTTCCTTCGGAAACATTCCGGGCGCCGATGAGCGAGTCGCGACGCACGTACCAGTTCGGGCCGCTACCGTCTGCAGGTCGACAGGCGGCTGTTGCTGCGCGACGGCGAACCCCTGGCGCTGGCTCCGAAGGCCCTCGAGACGCTGCTCGCGCTCATCGAGCATCGCGGCCGCGTGCTCACGAAGGACGAGCTGCTTCAACGCATCTGGGGTGACACGGTCGTCGAAGAGGGCGGGCTGACGCGGAACATCTCCGTCCTGCGGAAAGCGTTAGGCGAGACGCCGGACGACCACCAGTACATCGTCACCGTACCCGGGCCGCGGGTACCGGTTCGTTGCGGACAGCTGCGGAAGTGGCCGAGCCGGCGGAAGGATCAGCCGGCGTTCGAGGCCCCGGCGCTCGTCTGCGGCGGACGAGCCGGCGCTCGTGACAGCGACACGTTGTTCCTCGGAAGCTGGCGCCGGCCGTGGCGTTGGGTGGCGCTCGGTGGATTGGCTGCGCTCGTCGCAGGAGCGCTGGTCTACGGCCTGCGCCTGCTGCAAGCCGTCTGATGCGGGACGACCCCGCATCACCGCGCTGGCCGTGCTGCCGCTGGACAACCTGTCGGGTGACCCCTCGCAGGAATACTTCGCGGACGGGATGACCGAAGCCCTCATCGGCAATCTCGCCCGCGTCCGCGCGCTTCGTGTCGTCTCACGCACCTCGGTGATGCGGTTCAAAGGCGCGACACGTTCGCTTCCGGAGATCGCACGGACGCTGAAGGTCGACGCGGTTCGTCGAAGGATCGGTGCAGCGCAGCGGCGATCGGGTGCGGATCAACGTCCAATTGGTCCACGCGCCGACGGATACGCACCTGTGGGCGCGAGAATACGAGCGCGAGCTGACCGACGTCCTGAAGCTGCAGGGCGAGGTCGCGCGCGCGGTTGCCGAAGAAATCCAAGTTCAGATCACGGCCGAAGAGCGTGCCCGGCTGGCCTCGGCTGGCGCCGTCAATCCGGCGGCGTACCAGGAGTATCTGCTGGGCCAGCACTATCTCTGGAGACTGAACGAGGAAGATCTGGCGCGGGCCATCGATCACTTCGAGCGCGCGATACGCCTTGATTCCAAGCTACGCCGCCGCGACATGCTGGTCTATCTCACGCGTGGTGGTGGCGAGGTATCATGGGGGGCGAAGACGCTGAAGCAGGTCGAGTCGCCGTCGCGTGGCGGCCGCGCAAAGGGCTTTGGAGCTCGATCCAGCAGCTCGCCGAAGCACATGTGTCGACGGGCCGCATCAAGTTCGGCTACGACTGGGACTGGTCCGGCGCCGAGAAGGATTTCGGCCGCGCCCTGGAGATCGACCCGAACAATCTTGACGCGCACTTCTTCCATGGAATGCTGTACATGGCGCTGGGACGCTTCTCTGAATCCATCGCTCATATCGAGAAAGCCGAGCAACTGGATCCGCTCTCTGCGGCCGTCCAGTCAGGTTTCGGGAGGATTCTGTACCGCGCGCGCAGATTCGACGAGGCAATCTTGCACTTGAACCAGGCCATCGAGTTGGAGCCACAGACCCCGGGAAACTATCACCGGCTCGCCGATGTCTATGAGGAGATGGGCAGGTACGACGAAGCGCTTGCCCTCCATGGACAGGAGGACAAGTTGTTGGGCCGACCTGGGGGTGTCGGCCCAGCGATCGCTCGGATCTATGCGCGGATGGGGAGGGCTGACGAGGCGAGGAGAATCCTGCGGACAGGACGGACGAGCAAGCCGGCGTGGCTCGAATGGGCCGCGGTCTACGCTGCACTCGACGACAAAGACGAAGCCTTCCGATTGTTGTTCAGGATGTTCGAAGAGCGCGACGGTCTCAACTACGTGAAAACCGACCCCCGTCTCGACAACCTGCACTCGGATCCTCGATGGCAGGTGCTGCTTCGCCGCATGAATTTTCCGACGGACGCGCCTAGCGACACCTCGTCGTCACGTTGAGCAGCCGATTGGTGCCCGGCTGGCGCGCTCGAAGAGCGCTCCGCAAAACTGGAAGCGCATTCGCGAGTCAGACGGCCCCCTCGAAGGTTGGACCGACCTCGACTATGTCGGTTCCTTCGGCCGCCAGTGGCCCAATAGCCTCCCTCGGGTCGAACGTTTGAGATCGCGCCACTGATCGATCGGGAGGACAATCTGCGCGAGGGCGGCGGTCGGCAAGTCCTGCCGCTCGCCGGTCAGCTGCGCGACCAGCTCCTCGAGCCCGGGATTGTGCCCGACGATCATCACGGTCTCGGCCTTCTCCCGCACCGTTCGCAGAAGCGAGAGGATGTCGGCCGGGCTGGCCATATAAAGATGGTGGTCCAACCGGATTTCTCCCGCATAGCGAGCCGCCTCGACCACCGCCTCAGCCGTCAGCCGCGCCCGCACCGCGTCGGAGCTGATGACCACGTCGGGTATCAGTCCGTACTCCCGCACCAGCTCTCCCATCCGCGGCGCATCCCGCCGGCCACGCTTGTTCAGCGGTCGCTCATGGTCATCAAGCGCCGGATCGCTCCAGCTCGACTTCGCGTGCCTGAGAACGAGCAGGGTCTTCATCCTGGGTAAGATTGGACGCCTTCGATGGTGTCAACGTCAATGGCTTGCACGTTGAATACCCTGGCGCCATGTGACGAGCGAACACCGTTCGTCGCGTCGGTCCACAAAACGGCGTCTTCGCGGGTAGGGTTCCGCTCGAGCCGCGCGCGCTCGGCTGATCCTGTTCGACGTGATCGGGCGCTTCTCCCGTCAAGTCGACGATGCGAGCAACCATTCTTCTCGTCTGGCCAGGCGGATAGGCCCGCACGTTCTAGAGGCCGCTGACTCAATCGCAATACGTTAACCCCGATGGCCCCGTGTTGCGCGCAGACGCATTCACACGTCTCGGACTCGAGAACCGCGCCACCATCCACACACCAGACTCGCTGCGCCCAGTGCAACCGACGCGATCCCAAACGCCACCAAGAAAGCCAAATGAGTGCGGGCGAGATCGGATCCGGAGGATGTAGTGAGAGCCCCGAGAGCCCCGATCAGGATAGCAACTCCCAGTCCAAGATACTGCAGGCCGACGAGCGTCCACACCACCTTCCACACAGCAAGGGACCTTGCCCTCGGTGGCGCGAGAAGGGCTGCGAGCCCAAGCAGGATCGCTCCTACAACAGTGCATGCCCACACCGATCTTTGGAGCTCGTGGGCAGCCGCGCTTATCGGGTTGGTGGCTGGAAACAGCAGGCTTTGAGCAAACACGATCGACAGGAGCCCCGAAAGCACGAGGAGTACCGGCGAGGACAGCGCGGACCAAATCTCGACCTGTCACTGAACTCCTACGTTCTGTCTCACCCCATGACCACGTCCGCCCAACCCTGGCGAGGAGTCGGCAAGGTGGGCTCATGCAGCCATCCACCTCGGCCGTCCCCCGACGGCCATGCTTCTAGTCCCTGCTAGCGGACTGGGCGCTCAGCCGCTTTATGACCTCTTGACGCGTACACGGTGAATCCGCAGATCACAAGTGCCCGGACCGACTAACGCTTGGCGCGCTGCGCCAGCCAGTTTTCAAGTGTCGCCCCGAAAGTCGCTTCCTTCGCCAGTTCCTTCTCGAGGACGGGCTCGACCGCGGGAGGCAGCGCTTCCGGCACACGGGCATGGACGAACATGTTCTCACCTCGCACGGCGCGCAAGATCAAGTCAGTGAACCCGGCGATCCACCACTCCTTGACCGCTCGGCCGTGCGCGGCTGTCGCCCTGGCAGGCGACGATAGGTAGCCCTGCCAACCGGGCCTGGTCGCGATCTGGCGCAACTCTTCCAACGAGCGTCCCGCCTGGCTGGGGAGCGACTTGAAGACGGGCCGCACCAGATCGGGGCGAACTGCGAGCATCTGTGACGTTTCGCCGACGCCAGCATGAACATCCATTCCGAAGGACGATAGCTCATCGGGCCGGAAGTGTTTGGCATTGATCTTCGCTCCGCTGGATTGAATGGCCGCATCGCCTCTGAACAGACCCGTCACGTGCAGCATCGTCACTCGAAACGTCTCGCTGACAAAGTCGCAGGCTTCGTTGATAGCCATGCTGTGCGTGGGCGAGGCGTGGCCATTCAGGACGAAAACCCACTTGAAGCCGTTCTGTGCGATCTGTGCGCCAACATCCGCCACAAGTGATCGGAGCGTCGACTGTCGGATGCCGTACGTGCCTGGGTGAATCGGCATGTCGCCCAACTGGTTCGCACCGCTATGGCCGTAGTTGATGGCGGGCATCCTGATGACGTTCCAGCCTGGCAGCGCCCGACTGACACGCGTTGCAGCCGCGTTCGCTTCGTACGTGACACCAATGGTGTCGGCCCCGACGGGAAGATGAGGGCCATGTTGTTCGATCATTCCCATCGGGAGGATGAACAGGGTCCGCTCACGATCGAGGGCATCAATCTGGGGCCAGGCCAGCTCCTCGAGCTCGTAGACTCTCGACCCGGCTGCGGAGCGATCGCGTTGCATCGCTGGCTGATCCGGGCCCGCCTCCGCTGAGGCGGCAATGACGATCAGCGTGATGAGCGCTTGCTTCATAGTCTCTCTCCTCGTCGCGGCGCTCAGTCGACGAGCCACCTGACGATCCCTGCACTCCGCCATGTTCTGGTTTGTGACCGTTCACCAGCTGTAACACTCGCCGATGACGGTTCAGGTTACCGCCTTTGTGATGCAAGACGGTGAAATCTGCCCTGTGGCAAGCGCTCAACCCGGCTCGGTCGCGACACCGGGACGCGCCAACGATGAGCAGTCGCGGCCGCACGCCGAAAGGCGGCTCACCTTGAAGCCGCGAGACGGACAGCTACCTTTGTAGCGAAGTGGGAGGAGGCGCCGATTCGTGACAGGCGGTCAACAAACACCAGCGTGAAGTGACGCGTACGTCGACCCGTGCGAGTCAGCGCGTTCGAGGCTCGGGGCCGCCGGGGCGATTCCCTGTCGGGTGGCCTCCCGTGGCAGCGCGTTCCGCATCCGGATGACTGAGAATTCCAGACTGGAAGCGACGATAGCATCCCGCAGCGGCCACAAGTTCGGCACGATGTGCAGCCCTACTTCACGTTTCGCAAATTCGACGAGGACATCGTCGATGACTTCCACAAACGTGGGCCTGACCGGTAGGCGGCTCACAAAATAGCCGGCGGCCTGGTCAACGCATCGGAATGTCTCGGGAGACAGGTCGTAGCAGGTACTCAAGAACACCAACTCGACAAGGGTCGTCCAGTGTTTACCGACGGTGTCCTTCGCGGCCCGCCCGAACAGTTGGCAAACGGCCACTTGCGTCTGCCTGGTGGTGGGCGCCGCCAGTGTTCGCGTTCGACCACTACCGGATCCGGTTCGCCAGTGCGGCACCCCCACTGTCGACGAACGACGCGGCCGACTGATATCGCGCGTATTCGACCGTGATCGGCACACCGGCGGTCAGGCTCTCGACGAGCACGCTGAACCGCTGCCACTGCTGTTCGGGAAGCAGTCGGGATCGCCAATGCGGACCGTCAGACGCGCGTTTGCGAGCAGCGTGTAGTCCTTCTGCTCGCTCGTCCCATCGTCGTACACCAGCTGTGAATGCGAACCGTGCCCACCGAGGCCGACGCGTTCGCCACGAGCACGTACGTGCTCGCCTTGCGAGCGAGCCTCCTTCGGCGCCCTCACCGATGGCCCACATCATGCACCCGTCGCGGTCGCTCCGATCACGGCGCTTCCCTCGGTCCAGGGGAAGCCTTCCCACCACATCGCCCGCTCCGCCACGATCGGCAGCGTGGACGTGACCGACATCGCCATCGCGGTGGACGCCAATTCTGGAATCGTCCAAGTTGACGTCGACCGTGCGTCGTGACTGCGGCGGGAACGACGTACGTCTTGGTGAGCATCGTCGCGGTCGGAAACTGATAGTTCACCGTCACGGTGGCTTCGCTGGTGGCGGGATTCCCGAGCAGCACATAGGCGCGGAAGAATCCCGTCGCCCCTTCTGCGAACGACCACGACGTGCTCAGGCGCGATCGCCCCGCGGCCCGCCGTGCCTGCCCTCCCACATGCGGTTCGG
This sequence comes from Vicinamibacterales bacterium, assembly GCA_963840865.1. Taxonomy (GTDB): domain Bacteria; phylum Acidobacteriota; class Vicinamibacteria; order Vicinamibacterales; family Vicinamibacteraceae; genus CAWJAP01. The sequence continues at coordinate 80,617 of CAWJAP010000003.1, read as the reverse complement.
CCGAGTTCAGATACATCGCCCGCTCGGCGACGATTGGCACGTCCGAGGTGACGATGGTCGGAAGCGCGGCAAATGAGAGTCCAGGCACGTCGTTCACGAGGACGGTGCGGCGCGTGAACGGTGGCACGACAACCGGTGCGAATCGGCGCCGCGCTCCCTTCGACGAGGTGCGTCAGCGTCACCGTTGCCGGCGTGTCGCCGGGGTTTTCGAGCAGATAGAACAAGATGAAGACGTTGGTCGCGCCCTCGGCGAAGTACCACGTCCGTGACGTCCTGCCGATACCGCTCTCGAGCGTGCTGCCATAGAGGGATCGCCCCACGTCATCTGCCGCGTCGCGGCCACCGGCTGGTCCGACTCGATCATCGTCGAGACGGCCTGGCCGTCCGGGCATGGCGGCGTTGAGGTCGATCGTCCGCCGCGCCGAGCGGAGCCAGCACGAACTGCATCGGCCCGACGGCGGTTCGATTTCCGGGAAGAGCCGCAGGGACATTCGCGGCGTTCGTGGCGCTGGTGTTCAGGATGCCGACATCCGTCTGGAAGAAGCCCGGTGTCGCCTTCCGCGAAAATGTTGCGTGTAGAGCGACAGGACGACCTGGTCTTCTGCCGTGTTGTTCCCCCGGTTGACGTCTCCATCGTCCGAGACCGTGGCCGTGTTGATCAAGGTGGTGCCAAGCGGGAGCTCGGGGGCGACGTCTGCGGTGAGCGTGATCGACGGATAGCTCACTCCGGGAGCGAGAGCGTCGGTTCGCGAGCATGCCACCGTCTCGTCCGAGACTTCGCAGGTCCAGCCTGTTCCGCCAGCCGTCCTGGCGATCAGGCCGGCGGGCAGATCGTCGACCACGTCGACCCGGCCCTGCGTCGGCGCGCCGCCACCGTTGGTCACAGTGAGCAGAAAAACGCCGCTGGCCTGACCGGGCGAGAAGCTCTGGGTGTGGATCTTCGAGATCGTCACGTCCGGGCCCGGTGCGATCGTCGTCACGTCCTCTGCGATGTTGTTGAGTGAAAGGACATCGCCGCCGCCGGCAACGATCCCCGTGTTGGTCAGTGACGCCGGAGCGTCGATGGCCACATCCACCGCGACCGTCACTGGCTCATAGCTCGCTCCCGGGGCCAGAGGGTCGCCTCGGGTGCAATCGACCGTCTGGCCCGAGACCGTGCAGGTCCAGCCCGTGCCCGTGGCCGCCGTGGGAATGAGGCCGGTCGGGACCGTGTCGATGAGGGTGACGGTGCCGAGCGTCGGCGCGGCGCCGCTGTTGGTCACGGTGAGTGTGTAGGTGGCTCCGCTCTGCCCCTGCGTGAAGCTTTCCGTGTGGCCCTTCGTGACCGTCATGTCCTGGCCGCGGTTGATCTGGGTGAGATCCTCCGCGCGTGTTGTTCGAGGTATTGACGTCCCCGCCACCGGCAATGGTGGCGATGTTGGTCGCGGAGGCCGGCGCGTCGGACTCGACGTCCACCCCGAGCATGACAGGGGGATAGCTCGCGCCAACGGCCAGCGCGTCACCTCGCGTGCAGGTCACCGACTGCGCTGAAATGCTGCACGTCCAGCCCACGCCGCTCACCGACGCGGGAATCAGACCGGTTGGGACGTTGTCGATCAGGGTGACGGTACCGGTGGTCGGCGCGCCTCCGGCATTGGTCACCGTCAAGGTGTAGAACAACGCATCGATCGCGGCTCTGCGTCCCTGGGTGAAGGTGGCCGTATGGGTTTTCGTGACCGTCAAGTCCGGTCCGGCCACGGTCGTCGCGATGTCACTCGCCGTATTGTTGGCGGCGTTGACGTCGCCGCCTCCCGACAGTTCGGCGGTGTTGGTGACTGACGCCGGAGCGTTCGGTGCGACGTTGACCGTGATCGAGATGGGCGGATAGCTCGCCCCGACGGCGAGCGCATCGCTCCTCTGGCACTGGACGGAGTTGCCGATCAGGGTGCAGGTCCAGCCCACGCCGATGGCCGCGGTTGGCGTCAGCGACGATGGCATGGGGTCATTGACGAAGACGGTGCCGCTGGTCGGGGAGCCGGCCTGGTTACTCACAATGACGGTGTAAGTGGCACCTATCTGGCCTTGGGTGAAGTTACCCGTGTGAGTCTTGGTGAGGGTCAGGTCGGGAGCAGGGGTGATGGTCGTGACGTCGTCGACTGTGTTGTTGGCCGGATTGGTGTCACCGCCGCCAGTAGCCCTGACCGAGTTGGTAAGCGATGCCGGGGCATCGGGGGCCACATCCACCGTCACAGTGATCGGCGGGTAGCTGCCTCCAGGGCTCAGGGGGTCGCTCGTCACACAGGTGACCGCCTGACCGATGATGTCGCACGTCCAGCCCGTGCCGCTCGCAGCAGACGGCACCAGGCCTGTGGGAACGATATCGATCGCGGTGACCGGACCGCTGGTCGGGACGCCGCCGCTGTTCCCCACAGTGATGGTGTAGGTGGCGCCCCTTTGCCCCTGGGTGAAATTGCCCGTGTGGGTCTTGGTCACCGTCAAGTCCGCGCCGGCCATGATCGTCGTCGCGTCGCTTGCGGTATTGTTGGCTGAATTGCTGTCGCCTCCTCCGGAGACCCCGACGACATTGGTGACGGTCGCCGCAGCGTCGGATGCGACGTTCAGCGTGATCGTAATCGGCGGATAGCTCGCTCCCGCCGCCAGAGCATCGCTTCTGCTACATCCGACTGCCTGGGCGCCGGCTGTGCAACTCCAGCCCGTCGCCCGCGGCGGCCGTAGGGGTAAGTCCCAGGGGGAATGTATCAGTCACCGTAACCGGGGCCGTCGTCGGCCCGACACCGGAGTTGGTGACCGTCACGGTGTAGGTCGCCCCGGTCTGCCCCTGGGTGAAGTTGCCGGTATGGCTCTTGGTGATGGTCAGGTCGGCCCCGGGGACAATGGCCGTGACATCGGTATCCGAGTTGTTCGTCGGATTGACGTCCCCGCCGCCCGAAACACGCCGCCGCGTTCGTCACCGACGCAGGAGCGCCAGGCAGTACGTTGACCGTCAGCGTGATCGGCGGGTAACTCTGTCCCGTCGCCAGAGGATCGCTCCGGGTGCAGGTCACATCCTGCCCGGAAATATTACACGTCCAGCCCGCACCCGTTGCGGATGTCGGCACCAGTCCGGCCGGAACGTTGTCAGTGACGCGTACGACGCCGGTCGTCGGCGCAGAGCCGGGGTTGCTTACCGTGATGGTGTAGATTGCCCCGGTCTGTCCCTGGAAGAAGTTGCCGGAGTGGCTCTTGTTGATGGTCAGGTCGGGGCCGGGCCCGATCGTGGTGATATCGCTGGCCGTGCTGTTGGCCGTATTGATCTCACCCCCTCCGGAGACCGTAGCCGTGTTCGTCAACGATGGCGGGGCCGCCGGCGCCACGTTCACCGTGAGGGTAATGGCCGGATAACTGGCTCCAGCATTGAGAGCGTCGCTGCGCGTGCAACTCACAGCCTGGCCCGCGATGTTACACACCCAACCGCCGCCCGCCGCGGCCGTCGGCGTCAGGCCTGCCGGAAGGGTGTCGCTGACCGTCACCAGAGCCGCTGGTCGGCCCGCCGCCGATGTTCGTCACGGTCAGGGTGTAGGTCGCTCCAACCTGCCCCTGCAGGAAGCTCCCCGTGTGCGTCTTGGAAATGGTCAGGTCCGGCACCGCGATGATCGTGGTGGGATCGCTGGCCGAGTTGTTGCTCGAATCCACATCGCCCCCTCCGGCAACCATCGCTGTGTTGGTCACCGATGCAGGGGCATTGACCGCGACCTGCACCGTGAGGGTAATCGGTGAGCTGGCCCCCGGGGCCAGCGGGTCGCTGCGCGTACAAGTGACACTCTGGCCGCCCGCCGTGCACGACCAGCCGGCGCCGGTGGCCGCAGTCGATGTCAGTCCGGTAGGAAGGCTGTCGGTCACCGAGATCGGGCCACTGGTCGGGGAGGCGCCGGTGTTGCTCACGGTCAAGGTGTAGGTGCCGGTTTGACTTTGCGTGAAGTTACCCGGTGTGTGACTCTTGGTGATGGTCAGGTTGGGGCCGGCGGTTATCGTCGTTGGATCGCTTGCCGTGTTGTTCGATGGATTGACCTCCCCGCCACCGAAAACGGTGGCCGTGTTCGTCACCGACGCAGGAGCGTTGGGCTGAACGCTCACCGTCAGGGTGATCGCCGGGTAGCTCTGCGTGGGCGCCAGAGGGTCGCTGCGGGTGCAGCTCACTCCCTGGCCGGAGATTACGGCAGGTCCACCCTGTGCCGCTGGCCGCCGTGGGAACCAGGCCGGCAGGCAATTCGTCGATGACGGTCACGTGAGCCGCTGGTCGGCGAGCCGCCCACATTGCTGACCGTAAGGGTATAGGTTCCCGGCTGTCCCTGGGTGAAGTTGCCCGTGTGGCTCTTGGTGATCGCAAGGTCCGAGGCCGGCAGAACCGTTGCCGTGTCGCTGGCGGTATTGTTGGAGGCATTGCCGTCCCCGCCCCCGCTCACCGTCGCCATGTTGAGGATCGTCGGAGGCGCATTGGGCGCGATGCTCGCCGTCACGGTGATCGGCGGATAGGCTCGCTCCAGCCGCCAGAATAGCGCTCGTCTGGCATCGGATCAGCTCCAGTAAGAATATCGCAGGTCCAGCCCGAACCGCTGCCCGTTCTCGGAGTCAGCCCGGCGGGCATGGGGTCGGTCACGACGACCGTTCCGCTGGTCGGGACCGCGCCGTTGTTCGTGACCGTGATGGTGTAAGTAGCGGTCTGGCCCTGCGTGAAGTTGCCCGTATGGCTCTTCGTGATGGTCAAGTCAGGAGCGGGGGCAATGGGCGTGACCACGGTCGCGGTGTTATTGGCGGCGTTGAGGTCCCCGCCGCCGCCGACTGTGGCCACGTTCGTCACCGACGTCGGCGCATTGCTTGCCACGTTGACGGTCAGGGTAATCGGCGGGTAACTCGCTCCCGGCGCCAGAGGGTCGCTGCGAGTGCAGGTGGCCGTGTTGCCCGAAATGCCGCAGCTCCAACCTGGACCGCTGACCGTCGCTGGTGACAGCCCGGTGGGCAAGTTATCAATGACCGTAACGGTGCCGCTGCTCGCGACTCCACCGGTGTTGGTCGACGGTCAGGGTGTAGCCGGCGCCGGTCTGTCCTTGAGTGAAACTGCCGGTAGCGGTCTTCGTGATGGTCAGGTCCGGGCCGAGAATAATGGTCGTGGGATCGGTGACCGTATTGTTGGCCGAATTGCCGTCATTGCCGCCGGTAACGACCGCTGAGTTGACTGCCGCCGGAGGAGCGGTGGGGGCCACATTGACCGTCAGGGTGATCGGCGGGTAGCTGGCTCCTGGAGCCAGGGCGTCGCTGCGCGTGCAGGTGGCCGTAGTTGGTTGAGATGTTGCACGTCCAGCCTGCACCAGCGGCTGCCGTCGGTATCAGCCAGGAGGGAAATTGTCCACGACCGTGACGGTGCCGGTCGTCGGCGCGGCACCGATATTGCTCGCGGTGATGGTGTAAGTCGCCCCCGCCTGGCCCTGGATGAAATTGCCCGCGTGGCTCTTGGTAAGGGTCAGGTCAGAGAATGGCTGAGTGCGATCGAAAAGAGGAACGAAGTTTACGACCGGATTCTCATCAGAGCCGCCCAAATAGGCGTCGACAACAAGGTTGCCGGTAAGAGTGAATCCCGAAGCATAAGCATTTGGAATATTGCTGATCAGCGCCCAAATCGTTCCCGCCTGCGGGGGCACGACGTTCCCCAGGGTGTTGTGGGGGTCCGCCGGTAATCGTCAGAACCAGATCTTGAATTACGATTTGAGGATTGCCTGCCGGTGATTTCAGCTCAATCAATAAATCGCTGAAGGATTGGTTGGCCTGAGTTTGAAGGTCATAGAACTGGCTCGCGCTCGTCGATCCTGACGCGTTCATCGTGATACGCGCCAGCGCAGGGGGGAGCGCAGGGGTGTAGGTCAGAGTGAAGTTGTTCAGGCCCGGAGGGCTGTTCCAGACCAGATCGGCTACCTTCCGGTTGCCGGCAAAACTCAGGTCGCCCGAGCCGATGTAGATTTCGCTACCCGACTCGGGACTCCTGAAATTGCGGAGCCGAGCGCCCCACTCCCGCTCGGTGATGTCCGGGTCCTGTCGCGGATCGTGCGTGGTGCAGGTGATGGTGGGCCCTGGGCGAACACACTCGACGCGTTGCAGACGGCCGCGATGCCCAGAAACAGGAGCACGTGTGTCACACGGGAAGCCCGCGAAGACCGTTCCTTTAGAAGTCGTCTCCGGCACGCGTCGATCCGGCCGGCGCCCTCGGCGCCAGGTTCAGCCGCGGATTCGGACACGGAGCGGCTGGCGCGGACGCGCATGAGCAGACCTCCGCAGGTCGTGTCTCCGTCACGCAGAAACCCTCGGCCGGCTGCGTCGCAAACAGCGTCGTTTCCGATGCTGACGACGATGCAGTCCGAGTCTTCGCGAGTTCGAGGCTGGGCTCGGCGCCCGCAGTGTAGCCGAACTGCGTGCCTTGTCGAGTAAGACCAACGGCGTACACCGATCGATCGCCGGTGATCCAGGCGGCTGCTGTTCCGACTCAGCCTTTCGCGAGACGATGACGCGCGGGTTTCAAGCGGAAGGACGCTTTAAGCGTGCAAGCGCCAATCAACCTCTACCCCCCGAAGTTCTGACCGCGTGAGGAACCGATGGGCGTGTCAATCATTCGATGCACACGGCAGGCTCGCGGTGGATCGCACCGCGCTCTTCAACAGCAATCGCCCGGCCGAGCCGACGGGAAGTGAAGTGATGCGGCGCTGAGCGGGCCGCCCGATTGTGGACTCTGGCGGAGGCGACGACGATGACCACACCCCATCAAATGCGCAGTCTGGTGTTGCGTCTCTGAAGTCATGTTAACGAGCTGGTCGAACGACCCTCTTAATAAGGCCGCCGGGTTCCTTGGTCCACACCAACGGGCGCGGGTCGTTGTTCTCTCGGTGCTACTTCGCCGCCGGCAGGGCGAATGCCATCAGGCTGTCGTCGGTGACCGGGTTGTTGAAGAACCCGCCGCCGGTCGCGGCGATGACGACGTACTGCCGGCCGTCGCGGCCTTCGTAGGTCATCGGCGTCGCCTGCGCCGCGGCCGGCGAGCTTGAAGGTCCACAGCTCCTTGCCGGTCCTGGCGTCGAACGCGCGGAACCGGCTGTCGTCGGTGGCGCCGACGAACACCAGGCCTCCCGCCGTCGCAATCGTGCCGCCGTTGCCCGGACGGCCGGTGTTCTGCTTGTCGGCGGGCAGGCTCTCGGTGATCCCGAGCGGCACGCGCCAGGCGAACTCGCCGGTATTGCACGTTGACCGCGGTCAGCTGGCCCCACGGCGGCTGCTGACAGGGCAGCTGCTGCGAATCGTTCGCCGCGGATGCTGAAGCGCCCGCCGCCCGGGACGCCCTGGTACGGCCCGCCCGGATCGACACGGTTGCCGACGCCCGCCCGCCGCGCGCCGGGCCCGGTCGCGTCGGCGTCGCGATCCCTGCAGGCCCGGAGATCTGACCGAGCTCGTTGGTGTTGACGAACAGATACCCGAGCTGCGGGTTGAACGACGTGCCGCCCCAGTTGACGCCGCCATGATTGCCGGGGAACTGCACGCGCAGACGATTGTAGGACGACCGGCAGGTACGGCCCGCCGAGCTGCATGCCCTCGATCAGCTTGCGGCACGCGGCTTCGAGCTCCGGCGTGACCGTGGCGATGTCGGCTGCGCGTCATCGACATGCGCGACAGCGGCGGCGGCTTGAGCGGGAACGGCTGCGTCTTCGCCGTCCGCTCGAGCGGCACTTCGCTCGGCGGCACGGGCCGGTCCTCGACGCCGAAGAGCGGTTTCCCGGTCACGCGATCGAGCATGAAGAGCAGGCCGACCTTGCCGATTACCGCGACGGCGGGAATCGTCCGGTCGCCCTGCTTGACGTCGATGAGCGCCGGCGCGCCGGCGAGGTCGGCGTCCCAGATGTCGTGACGAACGACCTGGAAGTGCCACAGGTACTTGCCGGTATTGGCGTCGGCGGCGACGAGGCTGGTGCCGAACAGGTTGTCGCCTTCGCGATCGCCGCCGTACTGATCGACCGACGGCGCGCCGAACGGCATGAAGACGATGCCGCGCGCGGCGTCCACGGTGATGAAGCCCCAGACGTTGACGCCGGAGCGGTTCTTCCAGCTGTCGCCGGCCCAGGTGTCGTTGTGCGGCTCACCCTCGCGCGGCACGGAGTGGAACGTCCACACCAGTTTGCCCGTGCGCAGGTCCCACGCGCGTACGTCGCCCGCCGGCCCGCGCGGCGGGTTCTCCTGCGTCGTCCCGCCGGTGATCACGAGGTTGCGGTAGACGATCGGCGGCGAGCTGAGGCCGTTGCGTCCGGGCAGGCCGCGCAGGATCTCGGGCGTGTTGAGGTTGACGACGCCCTTCTCGCCGAAGGCCTCGTTGGGCGCGCCGGTCTTCGCATCCAGCGAATAGAGCTTCGCGTCGCTCGTGCCGAACACGATCTGCGGCGGCGTGCTCCCGTCGCCCGGCCAGTATTCGACGCCGCGCGTCGAGGGATTGCCGGACGGCAGCCGGAACGCCCAGATCTCCTGTTCCCGTCGTCGGATCGATCGCCACCACCCGGTAGTAGGGCGTGGACGAGATACATCGTCGCCGTCGACGACGAGCGGTGTGACCTGGCTCGCGGCGAAGCCGGAGCCGCCGCGACCGCGGCGGCCGGCGCGGCGGCGTCCCCTGGCGGCGTCGCCGGGCGGCGTCGGCCGGCCTCATGTGGTAGGCCCAGGCGACCTCGAGGCGACCCACGTTGGCCGGCGTGATCTGGGTCAGCGGCGAGAAGCGCGAGGCCGCCGGGATCGTGGCCGTAGGTCGGCCAGTCCCTCGAACGGGCGTCGCCGGGGCCAGGCTGCCACGCCATCGACGAACTCACCGCCGCAGCGGATACGCACGCCAGCCAGGTGATCAGGCGTCGAGCTGGTGATCATCGGTCCTCGGCCAGTGTCTCCTTGCCTCGGGCTCACTGCCTCGGGGCATGACAGTCGCTGCAGTCGGTGAACGCTTGCCGCCGGTCGTGGCACGTCACGCACCCGATCTTCGTCGTGACGGTGGTCTCGAGCGCGATCACGTCGCGCTCGGCGACCGGCCCGTGGCAGTCGGCGCACGGAACGCCCGCGGCAAGGTGGGTGCCATGCCGCCAGTAGACGTAGTCAGGGACCTGATACACGCGGACCCACGGAATCGGCCTCTTCGAGGCCGCGTACTGCTGCAGCTTCTGGATCGCTGGGCGGTCCTTGGCGATGGCCTCGTGACACCCCATGCAGATGGCCGTGTCCGGGAAGGTCATCAACTTGCCGGCCTCCGGGTTGACGTGGCAGGTCCCGCACTGCAGCCCCAATGCGAGATGGGTCTTGTGGCTGTAAGGGAGGGGCTGCGCCGGCGCCGGCGGAGGCGTCTGCGCCAGCGGCACACCCGACGTCTGCGCGGTCCCCTGAAGGCGCGCCGCCAGCGTCACGAGCAGCAGCAGGCACGGGACGACGAGGAGGCGACGCGGCGTGATCGGCACGGTCGAAAAAGGGAGCCGTCGGCTTCTTCTCATAATTAGCCCGAGCCTCCTCCGGTGTCCACTGGCACAGGCCATTCTCGATCGCGTGCTGGAGCGTGGTCGCCTCTACGGCTCGACCGCCCGTCGGCGCGTGCGGACTCTGCTCATAAACCTTGACGAGGCGATGAAAGAGGATTCTGATCAGGCGGCGACGATAGGAAGTATTAGCGCGTCCGGGGACTTAGCATGAGGTCCGTTCTCAGCCCCTCGTCAGCCCTCCGCCTTCACGACAGAAGAAGAAGTGAAGACTTTACGCATGCGGTCTCCCGTTTGTCGCGGCGTTGTCGCTCTGCTGTTTGTGGCGTTGGTCACGGCCTGCGGCGGTCAGCAGCAGGAGGCGCCTGCCAACCCGGCTGCCGCACCGGCCGCGGCGGAACCGGCCGCAACACCGCCGGCGGCCTCACCATCTCCGTCACCGTCATCGTCCGCATCCGAGCGGGACGCGCCCATCCCGGACACGCCCTCGCCGTACGACGCCCTGCCGGAAGGCGTGCGGGTCCTGGTGGACAGGCCGTTCACCGGCGACCTCGACGAGATGATCAAGCGCCGCGTGATTCGCGTGGCGGTGACGTTCAACCGCACCCACTACTTCATCGACAAGGGACAGGAACGCGGGATTACGTACGAGGCCCTCAAGGCATTCGAGAACGACCTGAACACCGACCTGAAGACCGGCAACCTCAAGGTGCACGTCGTCATCGTGCCGATGACGCGTGAACAGTTGTATCCCGCGCTCTCGACCGGAAAGGTCGACATGGTCGCGGCCATGGTCACGGTCAGGCCCGAGCTGGAAAAACTCGCGGCTTTCTCGGAGCCGACCCGAACCAACGTGAGCCAGGTCGTGGTCACCGGACCGGGCGCGCCGCCGCTCGCCACGGTGGACGATCTGGCCGGTCAAGCGGTGTTCGTCCGAAAGGCGAGCGCCTATTGGGAAACCCTCACCAGCCTCAACGGGCACCTGAAGGCACGCGGCAAACCACCGGTGCGGCTCAACGAAGCCCCGGCCGTCCTCGAAGACGATGACGTGCTCGAGATGGTCAACGCCGGCCTCGCGCCGATCACCATCGTGGACGACTACCTGGCCGAGTTCTGGCGGCAGGTCTTCACCGGCATCACCGTGCGCCGGGACCTCCCGGTCCGCTCAGGCGGCAGCCTGGCTGTCGCCTTTCGCAAAGAGAGTCCCAAGCTCCGGGAACTCGTCAACACGTGGATCCGGAAGCACGGAAAGGGCGACGCGTTCCGCAACGTGCTCGAACGTCGCTATCTCAAGGACGTGAAGTACGCGAAAAACGCCGCGGCCGACGCCGAGCGCCGGAAGCTGCAGGCGGTCGTCAAGCTGTTCGAGAAATACGGGACGCAGTACAACCTCGACTATCTGCTGATGGCCGCCCAGGGGTACCAGGAGTCGACGCTGGACCAGAACGTCAAGAGTCCGGTCGGCGCGATCGGCGTGATGCAGGTCATGCCGGCGACCGGCAAGGAACTGAAAGTGGGCAACATCACCGAGGTCGAGGCCAACGTCCACGCCGGCGTGAAGTACATGCGGTTCATGATCGACACGTACTTCAAAGATGAGCCGATGGACAGGTTGAACAAGGGCCTCATGGCGTTCGCGTCCTACAACGCGGGCCCCGGACGGGTGCGGCAGCTGCGGCGCGAGGCGGAGAAGCGGGGGCTCAATCCCAACGTCTGGTTCGGCAACGTCGAGCGGGTCGCCTCGGAACGGATCGGCCGCGAAACGGTCACCTACGTCAGCAACATCTACAAGTACTACGTCACCTATCGTCTGATCAGCGCGCAGCTGGACCAGCGCAAAGCCGTGAAGGCGGAAATCGAGAAACGCAAGTGAACGCTTCGCTTTGAGCTCCGCGGATCCTTCACCGAGAATCAACGCTTCGGGCGCACGGGCTTCAGGATGTCTACGCCATCACGATGAGAAACACGTTTACTCCACCCAGTGCAGGACGTCTCGGATGATCGACCAGCGCGGCGTCCTCGCTGGCTGATTCTGGCCCAGGATCCAGTAGCGAAAGAGTGAATCGATCGTCGAGTCCTTCTTCTTGAGATCGATCCACGTGTTGATGAATCTGGCGAACGCCTCGTCGTGGCGGGCGACGGGATAGGCGAGCGGGACCTTCACCAGTCCGGGTTCGGGGACGACCACCGAGTACTGTGGATACATCAGCGTCCACGCGGATCCGCGCTCGGCCGGAAACGCGATGCCGGCGACATCCGAGGGCAGCGCCTTGAACATCCCCTCGATGTCGGTCGTCGGACGAATCGTCGCCTGCGGCGCCAGCAGGCGCAACTTGTCCACATAGTACGGCGCGTTGGGACCGACCAGCGTGATCGCGCCCAGCGCGCGAATACCGTCCCACGTCGCGAACTGCTCGCGCGCGGCGTCGGGAACGATGAGCGCCAGCGTCTCATCAAGGTACGCACTGGACATCGTCGTCCGGCTCGCGCGATCGGTGGTGATGGCGATGCCCGACATCACCAGATCGCAGACGCCGCGATCGAGGTCCTCGTCGAGTCGCTCGCGCTGCATGGGGATGAACTCGAGGCGAACACCCAGCTCGGCTGCCAGTCGATATGCGAGCTCGACGTCGAACCCTACCAGGTCTCCCTGGGCATTGAAGAATGCGAACGGCAGCGAGTCGGGTGCAAACCCTACGCGCAGCGCGCCGCGCGCGCGGATCGCCTCCAGCAGGCCCTGACCCTCCGCCATGTCGGGGGCCGGCGGCGCTGTCTCGTGCACGACGGCGGCGGCGCCCGTCGTGCGCAGCAGCTGCATCCCCGCCAGCACTTTATCCTTCGTGTAACCTTCATCGAAGACTCGCGCAAAGAGCATGCGAGTCCCCCCGATGACTGCGATCGTCAGAACGCTCGTGATGACCAGATACCGCACGATCCGGCGCCTGTTCCACTGGAGCAGTCCCGCGACCGCGCAGGCGCCGAGCAAGGACACGGCCAGCGTATGCATCGCCGCCACGAGCGTGCCGAATCGCGAGTTGATGACGCCGCTCGCGAGGAACAGCTGAAAGGTGTCGCTCGGGATCCTGAATAGATCGAGGAGAAACGGGACGGCGACGTTCAGGCTGCCGAAGAAGGTGACCAGCCCGGTGAACGCGAGTCGCGGGTAGTCCGCGACCCGCACGGCGGCGTCGGCAAACCACCCGGCGAACAAGACGAAGCTGATCGACAACAGTTTCCCCGTATGCGGAAAGTTGAACGAGGTGGGGACAATGATATCGGGGAGTGACGCGGCGTGCTGGTCCTCTGGCGTCGCGCGCTGGATGAGCGATCGGCTCGCCTCGATGAGGACCGGCAGCACGATGAACAGATCCCCCGCCACGAATGCCGTCAGCAACGCGTCGCGGGTGAGCGCGAAGATATCGCGCGCCCGAATGGGCGTGATCGCCGCGACGAGGCCCGGCAGCACCCAGAGACTGATCAACAAGGCCACGAGCACGTACGCGACGAGATACACCTGCAGGCGCCCGAGCTGCTCGAGGCTGAGCGTCCCCGCGGCGGTCGCGGCGATCGCAAACAAGCCGTAGGGTGTCAGTGACACGATCAGCCGGGTCGCGCGTGCGAGCGCGTCGGCGGCGACGCTCAGCACGTCAAGGAGCGGCTGCTTGCGCTCGACGCCGATGAGTGCGGCCCCGAGGACGACCGAAAACAGCACGACGGCGGGCACCACGTTGTTCGCGAGCGAATAGAAGGGATTGGACGGTATGTACAACTCCACGAAGTTGAACGGCTGGCGACGCTCCACCAGCGTCGTGCTGAAGAAACTGGCGTTCTGGATGTCCGGAAACGCCAGAGGAATCAGAAACGCGAACACGAGGGCGAGCACCCACAGTCCAATCAGGACGGCGCCGCTTTTCACGCCGAGAGTCCGCGCGTCGTCCAGCCTCAGCCTGCCCAGGCTCCCGATGATGGAAACGGTGACATACGGCAGCACCGTCATCTGCAGCAGCTTCACGAAGGCGTCCGCGGCCCACTTCAGCACGATGGCTCGTTCACCCAGAAACAGCCCGAGGAAGATGCCGGCGGCGAGCCCGACGATGATTCGATTGGTGAAAGACATGCGCGGTGACGTCAAGGTCCAGGTGACCGTAGCAGATTTGCGCCCAACTGGATCATCTCCAACCTTGGACAGGCCCCGGCTGTGAACGGAACCTGACCGTAGGTTGCTTCCACAGTGACCGCAGGCTTCATCTGCGGTATCGACAAACGGTCATTCCAGATCAGCCCAAGGTCCGTTCTCAGCCCCGGGTCAGCCCTCCCCCTTCACGACAGTCGAAGCTCGTTGCAATCCGGTATGTCCCGCATTGCAGCGGAACGTGCCGATCCGCTCTTCACGGTTCGGCGTAAGCGTCCGCGAGTACACAATCCGCACATGGATCTTGTCCTCCTCGGTGCGCCAGGATCGGGCAAAGGTACTCAGGCCGAGCATTTGCAGCGCGAGCTCGGGCTGACTCACATCGCTTCCGGCGATCTGTTTCGCGACCACCTGAGGCGGCATACGGATCTCGGTGTGGGCGCCAGCGCCTTCATGACACGCGGAGCGCTGGTGCCCGATGAGATCACGATTGCCATGCTGCGAAACCGCGTCAGCCAACCCGACACCGTGAACGGCGTCCTGTTCGATGGATTCCCGCGCACGATGGAACAAGCCATTGCGCTCAACGAAATGATGGGCACACTCGGGCGCACGATCGATGCCGTTCTGAACGTCGAGGTTCCAGATGAGGAACTGGTTGCGCGTCTGTCTGGCCGTTTCATCTGCCGCGAATGCCAGGTTCCATTTCACCGCGTCGCAAATCCATTCCGCGTCTGTCCGTCCGGCCGATGTTCCGGAGAGCACCTCTATCAACGTGCCGACGATGCACCTGACACCGTGCGCGCCCGGCTGGTGACGTTCCATCGTCAGACCGCCCCGGTCATCGACTACTATCGCCTCATCAATCTGCTGGTCACGGTGCCAGGTCATGGCCCGGTCGATCAAGTGAAGCGCGCGACGCTCGAGGCAATCCGAGTTTGGGCGGCCGGAGGAACGGGGACAAGTTCCAGCGATGTTTGAAGCCGCCGAGATCGGCCGAACGATGCCGACGACCCAGTACCAGGGTGGTGTTGCCGTCCTCGATGACGCCGTCAGGTATCTCGCGTCCCCTCCGATGTGTCGCAGTGTGCGCCAGAAGCCGATTCCGACACGAGTTGTACGAGATAGCACGATGGGCGCATCGCACGCAGCGATCGTCTGGCCCTTACACCGTCATCCATCTCCACCTCTCCCACCCTCACGTGCAGGCAGTCACCCATCGCTTCGACATGCTGGCGATCGCCGGACCGGACACGGCGCTTCCGCCGCTGAAACGTGGGTGCTAAGATTGCGGCTTTCTTCGGCGAAGGAGCGCACCCATGTCCGTAGACACAACCACCCTGGCGCAGCTGGCGCCTGGGTTCACCGGCCGATTGCTCCAGCCTGCCGACGCGGAATACGAGGACGCGCGGCGCGTTCACAATGGACTCGTCGACAAGCATCCCGCGTTGATTGCACGCTGCCGTGGTGTCGCTGACGTACTGCGATGCCGTCAAGCTGGCACGAGCGCTCAATCTCGAGGTCGCGGTCCGTGGCGGCGGGCACAACGTCGCAGGTCATGCCACCATCGACGGCGGGTTGATGATCGACCTGGCGCCGATGAAGGGAATCTACGTCGACCCGCGCGCCCGTGTGGCGCGCGCACAAGGTGGTGTCCTCTGGACCGAGTTCAATCGCGAAACGCAGGTCCACGGTCTGGCGACGACCGGCGGCGTCGTCGGCAGCACGGGCATCGCTGGGCTGACGCTCGGTGGCGGCCTGGGTTGGTTGATGCCGAAGTACGGTCTGGCGCTCGATAACCTGCGATCGGCCGAGATGGTGATGGCGGACGCCAGCGTCAAACGCGCGAGCGCCGACGAGAACGCGGATTTGTTCTGGGCGATTCGCGGAGGCGGCGGCAACTTCGGGATTGCGGCGTCGTTCGAGTACGTGGTCCATCCAGTCGGTCCGATCATCGCGGGCGGGCTCGTCGCGCACCCGCACGCGAAGGCGACGGATGTCCTGAAGTTCTTCCGCGAGCAGTGCGCGTCAGCGCCAGACGAGCTGATGCTGGTCGCAGGACTCATCAGCGCGCCCGATGGATCCGGCGCGAAGCTCGCCGCCATTGTGGCCGCGCATTGTGGGTCCCTTCCCGACGGCGAGGCAGCGCTCCGGCCGTTCAAAGCGTTCGGTCCGCCGGTCATGGATGCGATGGGCCCGATTCCCTACTGCGCCCAGAATGCTCTCTTCGACGCGGCCTTACCCAGGGGCGCGCTGAACTACTGGAAGTCCCAGTTTCTCACCGACCTCAGTGACGAGGCGATTCGCGTTCTGGTGGATCGCTTCGAGTCGTGTGAATCGCCGATGAGTCAAGATCATCATCGAGCATTTTCATGGCGCGGCGAGCAGGGTCCCAGTGTCGGCAACGGCGTGCGCGATGCGCGTGAGCGGCTTCAACGTCGCCATCATCTCGCAGTGGATGGATCCGCGCGAGAACGATCCGTTGCATCGCCTGGTGTCGCGGGACGTTCGACGCATTGAAACCATTTCTTGCCGAGACGCGCTATGTGAACTATCTCGATCACGACGAGGCGGGCGATCCGGTGGCGGCCGCCTACGGGGTCAATTACAGCCGGCTTCGGGAGCTCAAGGCCAAATACGATCCCGAGAACTTCTTCCACGCGAACGTCAACATCCGCCCGGTTCGCACGTAAGAGCTTTCGTCGCGCGCAGCTTCGCCCACGTCGCCGTTTTCCGGACCACGATTCGGTCGCGTCTCGAGCTCGCGGCAGACATCCTCGTCCTCCGGCATCGACGCGGTGGTCCAAGGAACGGGACCACAACGCCCGCGCCCGGCGCTTGATTACTCGGGTCAAGAACCGGGCCAGACAAGCTCGGTGCGCTGTCCGACGTGCAGCGCGCCTGCGCGGTATCGCGGGGCCGGGTCTTCCGTCAACCGGCCCCCCAACTCTAATGCTTTCTATCGTCCGCTAATGCTTTCTATCGTCCCTCCGTCAGTTTCTGTAAAGCGAATAACGCAACAGTCTTGTTACTTTACGTGTTGATGGTCGTGCTGCTTGCTCATCCGCGGGTGCGCAAGCCGTTTGATTCAGTTTCTCCTGAAGATCTCGTAGATCGCGCCGTTCGAGAGCGACACGACGAACAGGTTGCCGTTCGGGCCGGTCTGGATGTCGGTGGCGACGCCGAAGTTCCGGCCGAACAGCAGGCTCTCGCTCTCGATGATGGCCTGGGCGTTCGCCACGGGGTCGGTCGCAGAAGGCTTGTTGAGGTTGTCGGCGACCCGGTCTTCCAGCCGGGGATCGTCCACCCCGATCTTCCGGCGGTTGCCGGTCAGGTTGAAGTGCCACAGGAAGCCCCCTTCGAGGAACGGCCGGGCGGCACCCACGAAGAGGTCGCCGTCGTACTGCGGGCCCAGCCCGCGGCCGTTCATGAAGCCGATGCCCGCCGGGGCCACCTCGAACTTCCAGCTGAACTCCGGGTCGCTGTAGTGCGCGCCCGGCAGCATCACCATCCGCGCCCAGCGCCTCCTCGGGCGAGTCGGCGATGTTCGTCGGTGGCCACCGCGCCTGCTGGAGGTTGCCGCCGAACATCGTCGTCTCGATCTCCTTGAACTGATCGATCCGCGCGAGCGGCCCCATGACCTGAATCCAGCCGCCGTTCATCCCCGGCTGGACCAGGTTCAGCTCGGTGAACGTGTCGTCGCCGTTCTCCTCCAGCCAGAGGTTGCCGGACTTCGGATCGAAGTCCAAGCCGAAGCTGTTGCGGTGGCCGTAGGAGAACACCTTGTGGATGTTGTCGGTGACCTGGGGGTTCTCCTCGATCTGCCCGCGGACCTCGCCGCCGGGGAACCGGCGGGTGTGGAAGTTGATGTACGACTGGCCCGCCAGGATGTTCGGCAGCTGGGCGGCCAGGGTCGTGTTGTTGCCCTCGGTCAGGTCCCACTTGCTGATGACCGTGCCGCCGACGCCGCTGGCGAACGGGGTCACCACGACGTCGTTGGGGTTGGTGTCGTTGAACGGCTGGCCGAAGAAGCCGAAGCGGACCCCCGCGTTCGTTCCGCGCGGGGCCGGGGCGTGGATGTGGGCCGCCAGCAAGTCGTCGGCCGGGTCGGCCGTTTGCGAGCCCGTAAAATCGAGGCCCGTGACGGTGACGGTGAACGACAGGGACGTCATGTCCTTGTCCAGGAAGAACGCCGCGTACCCCTTCGCCGTCGAGGAGTTCGCCGGCACCTCCTGGCTGCCCTCCAGCCGCGCCACGAACACGTGCCCGATGTCCGCGAAGGGGTTGTCGGCCGGCGCGCTGCCGTCGTCATTGAGGCGAAGGATGACGCCGGTGAGGTGGGCGTCGTCCGGCTCCGGCCCGCCGAAGTTGTCGTCGTTCCGACCCGGCCCCAAGGGGCCGTTGACGAGGTTCTGCATCCAGCCGCGCCGCCCCACGTCGCCGATGAAGATGTACAGCTTGCCGTCCGGCCCGAACTTGATCACCCCGCCGTCGTGGTTGCCGCGCCCCGCCGCGGGCGTCGGCTCGGCGGCGAAGGGCGGCTGCAGCGCCCGCAACTGGATTATGTTCTGGTCGAACGTCAGCGTGGAGCCGTTCCAGACGAACCGGTCCACCCGGTTGCCCAGTAGCGGGGTTTCGCTGAGCACGGTGGTGTCCGCGCCGGTCGTGCTCTGGGTCCAGTACAAGTAGACCTGCGCCGTTGGTCGGGAAGTCCGGGTGCAGGGCGATGCCCAGCAGCCCGCGCTCCGAGCCGGAGTTGACCGCCAGGTCGAGCACCGTGCTCTGCACGGCCCCGTTCACCACCCGCTTCACCTGGCCGGTGGCCTTCTCCAGGACGAAGAAGTCGTTGGCGCCGAGGAAGGCCATACTGGTCGGTTGATCCAGATTTTCGATTACGGTGCGCACGTCCAAATTCGGGTCGACCAGGCTTGGGGTCTGCGCGTTGGACATGGACGGCAGCCCAAACAGAGCTGCGAAGAAAGTACACGTCAGGTGCAGGGCGAGCTTTGAAGATTTTTGAGCATCCATGGTGATTTCCCTTTCTGCGGTTGGTATGCGTTGCCGCCAACCCGTGTGTCAGGGCTGAAGGCGAAGGAGGAACGCGTCCGACGCGCCGGCGAAGGTCTCGCTGCCCGCCGGGGTCGCCACCACGGCCGCCGTTACTCCCACGACTCCAGCAGGGTCGGTGACGGTGCCTGCAAACGCGGCGAGGAACGCGTCTGCCGCCTTCGCGTTCTTCGATCCACGACCGAACGCGTACGGAGATGCGCCGGCAGATCCCGCCACGACGATCGCGCCACCCGGGCCGCTTGCGATCGACACAGCGCGTTCGCCTTCGAACGGATCGCCACCACCCCAGACGGCGGCGTCCTGTCCCTTACCGTTGGCGAGCACATTCCAGACGAACGAATCGGCGCCGGACGGCTCGGTGAGGACGTTGCCGGTGATGTGCAGGCTTCCGTCCGCGGCAACCGCCACGTCCTGCGCGGAGCCGAAGCCCGGCCCACCGACGCGGAGCCACACCAAGTTGCCGCCAGAATCGAAGCGCGCAGCAACGAGATTTGGATTGAAGCCGGTGCCGGACGTGTCGCCCACCACGAAGGCGCCACCATCGGGCGCAGCGGCGATGCCAAAGGCAAACGTCTGGTCGTCGTTCGGAATGCCGGTCTTCCCGACCACTCCCCACTCGCGCTGCACGCCCACCGTGCCATCCGGTGAAAACTTCACGAGGAAGGCGGAGTTGCCGGTGTCACCGGTGATGTAGATGTTGCCGTCGGTGGCGACCGCAACGCCGCGCGGGACGTCGAAGAAGTCGCCGCCCCACGTGCGCTGCCAGTTGAGCATTCCGGTTGGCGTAAAGCTCAACAGGAACGCGTCGGCCTCTCCTGCGCCGAAGGCAGACGTGGCGCCCGTGACATAAATCGTTCCATCCGCAGCAATGGCAACGGCGCTGGCGCCTTCCCGGTTGCCTCCCCACGTGAGGTCCCAGATCACCGTCCCCTCGGTACTGAACTTCGCAAGGAAGATGTTGCCGTCACGGTAGTTGCCCAGCACCACAACGCCTGAGTTGTCCGGGGCAACGGCGACATCGATGCCGGATTCTGCGCCGGAGTTGAGCTCGTCTGCTGCGGTTCCATACGTGCGTTGCCATAAGAGCGCGCCGTTTGCGGCGTACCTCAAAAGAAACGCATCCTCGTCACCAGCGCCGAAGCTCCGCGTTCCTCCCGTCACGTAAACGCTGCCGTCAGCGGCAGCAGCAACCGCTTGCGCGCCGTCCCTGTCCGAACCACCCCACGTCCGTTCCTGCTGGAGCACGTACGCGACGAGGGTGACTTGTACCAGGGTGAGAGCCGCGCCCAACGCGATCGTTTTTCGCACGACGCTTCCTTTGATGAGGGTTGATGAGGGTGCGTTCGGCCGACCAGCAATCCGGACGCCAGCGCCGCGCGCGCATTGATCCGCGGGGGACGAACGTTTTCAGCCGCGCCCGCTTACATCGTTCGAAAAGCGCTTACGAGACTCGAATCTCGTGCACTGTGGTAGCGGGAAGAGCTGAGCTGTCGTAGGGAATGGGCTGAGCAGGACGAGAACGAGCGTAGTGGCCGAAACATCGCCCGGCTGTTACGTAGACTCACCACGTGTTCCGCTGCACCTGCTCGTCACGTTTTCTGGTCCGGCTGGCTCCACCACGAGCAGCACCAGGTCATCCAGCACTTGCGAAGAGAAACCGGCTTCTGAAAGCGCACGCCCACGCAACGCGCGAATACGTTCACCGACGACGAACGGCGCTGCTTGACCGCTTGGGGTGCGCCTCTCGGTCGGCGGCTTCTCGCGCAGGTGGCGACGATCGTCACGCCAGACACCTTTCTTCGCTGGCACCGGCAGCTCATCGCCCGGAAGTGGACGTCCTCGAGACGCAGGTCTGGACGACTCAACGTGCTCCCGGAGATTCGCGGCCTGGTCGTGCGAATGGCGACCAAGAATCCGGGCTGGGGGGCTACACCCGCCTCCCGGGCGCGTTGAAGAATCTGGAGATCGCGAGCGGTTCTGGCGTGCACCACCTTCTGTAGGCGGTCGCTATTCGTGTCAGCCTCCATGGCCAGCCTCCCGACAGCCGCATGCTGTCGGCCATGGCTATGGCTACAATCTCGCTGATGCATTCCAGGCGGGAACTGGCAGACGGCTTTCGAGCGTTAGGTGTCGCCGCTGGTGATACGGTCATGCTGCACGCTTCTGTCCGGGCCGTCGGGGCGGTCGCCGGCGGACCTGACCAGATCCATCTTGCACTCAAAGACGCTCTGTCATCTGAGGGCACCCTGATCATGTATGCGGGTTGTCCCGCCTATGTCGACGAGATCGGGCGAGGACATCTCACCCAGGATCAGGAACGCGAGCTGTTAGAGAAACTCCCGACATTCGATCCGTTCACGGCAAGGGCACAGCGCGAGAACGGCACGTTAGTGGAATTCCTGCGAACGTATCCCGGCTCGATGGTGAACCAGCACGTGACGCGGTTTGTTGTGTGGGGACGGCGCGCCAGCGACCTCATCTCGAACCAACCTCGGAGCCACGCCTTCGGCCGTGGGTCGGTCCTCGATCGGTTCGTGAACCTCGATGGCAAGATTCTGTTGCTTGGGTGCGATCACGACAACGTGACCTTTCTCCACTACGCCGAGCACGTCGTCGATATTCCGGGTAAGCGCGTGGTGAAGTTCAAGGTGCCGGTCGACGAGAACGGCACGCGCGTGTGGAGAGAGATGGAGGAATTTGACAGTTCGGGCGCTGGAGCCCATCCGAATTGGCCGGACCGTTTCTTCGCTCGCCTGGTGGACACGTATCTGCGGCGAATCGACAAGTCGGGAGACCACGTTGGAGATGCTCCCGCTTTTCTTCTGGATTCGCGCGGCCTTCTTGAATTCGCTCAGCGCGTCATGAAGGCGATGGCCACCGAGCCTGGCGCCGCGATGGCGTTATTGGATTCCTGAATGCCGACAGTATTGCGGAACTTCGCCGTCTCGGACTACACGATTCCGCCGCGACAGGATCCTTGCCTGCACAAGCCTTCGAGGCGCCTCAGCCATTGGACCGTGTGGTTCCAACTCGCGAACGTTAGGCTCACCGCTCAAGTCCTTCTACCCGCTCACGTTCCTGATCGCGCCACTGCCCGTCTCCAAAAATAGCTCCAAACGGTCCGTTAAGACGCGAGGAGCAAGTCGTGGGTGCTCACGGACGTTGGAGGGCCCGAAGCCGATCGGCGATGGCTATTGCGATCCTGCGAGCGGTGGGCGCGTTCGGGTGCAAGTCCCCTGGAATCCGCCACCCATCGTCGAACTCCACGAACACGTACGGCAATCCCGCCTCGTCGAGAATCCGCCGCCGTAACGTCCGTTCGACGTCATCTTCTCGATTGAACTGGGGGACGACGATGAGCGGCGTGGCGCCGCGTGCGGTGGCGAGCGCCGCAGTCGCGCGAAGCACTTCGCTCGTCACCGCAATGCCGCGCTCGATCGTCGTCTCGCGGCGATACGGCACGATGAGCGTCGCAAGTGACATCAGCCGCGCGTGCGGGACCGCCGGCAGCCAGATCAATCCCGGTCCGAGATGCGGACGATTGTCGTCGAGATTCCGGCCGAGGAGGGCGGTCATGAAGAGGATGACGAGCGCGACGGGCCGCTGAAAGCGCGGCAGTTCGGACTCGACGCGCAGGTACGACTGATCTGTCGCATAGCCGTGCACCGCGAGGTTCGCGCTTTGCACGTCCATCAGCGCGCCAACCTGCGCCGGGATCGTCTCGTCCCAGTTCAGCCCTTCTCCGAGCATCACCGACTCGCCCGCAAAGATAATCGTCGGCCGTGCGGGATCGACGGGCTCGTTGACGCGACGCACGCGATAGCCGGCGGCGTCGAAGGCGAAGGAGATCGTTCGTCCGCCGACGGTCTTGTACCCCTCGCGGCTCGGGACGAACGTCCAACCGAGTCGCGGATGGGGACGCCGCAACGGCTCGGTGGACGCGAGCAGCCACTCCGTCGACGGATGCAGCCAACTCAGAGCGAGTTGCGCTGCGCCTATCGCGAGAACGGCGGCGATCGCAGCGGCCATCACCGCAGACGGGCGTTGCGCCGCGAGTCGACCGATGCGCGGGCGCGCCACGAGCAGCAGAAACACGCCCAGCAGCGCGAGCACGACTCGCGACGACGATTCGAGGAACACGTACCAGCGGCGCATCAGAAAGAACGACGGCAGCAGGTGGTGGTCCAACCAGCTTTGGGTGAGGGCGATCGCGAGCACGATGAGTCCGATGCCGGTCAGTGCGACGAGCACTTCCGCAATCGCGCTTCGCGGCGACAAGCTCGACGGGGCCCGGTCAGCCACAGGAAGAAACCGGTACGGTCATTCCGCGAAGACTATGCTAGATGTAGAAAGCTGCCGATGTCTGCTGGCACCCGATCGGCGCCGTTGGATCGACTGCTTCGACCTCTGCACAAGTGGGTGTGGAGCGATCACGATCGGCGTGTCCGGAAGCTGTTGATCTTCGGAGACGTGGAAACCGACGGCGGTCGCGACATCCTGCGCGCGTCCGAAGTCACTCCCGATCCATTGCTGCGCCGGCTCTACCTCGAGCACGCGATCGACGAACTGCATCACGGCGTGTTGTTCCGCGAGCGTGGTGAGGCACTGCTCCGGCAGCGGGGCCTGCGCGAGGGCGGATTCTTTTCCGGAAATCCCTTACCTGGCGGACACGGACTCGATGACCTCGTCGTCGAAGACCAGGGCGATCCGAGGCTGCTCGCGTTCCTCCACATCGCGGAAAAAACTGCGGCCGGACGCTTTGCGATCTATAGGGATTGCGTCGACGATGACCCGGCGACGCGCGCGATCTTCGAGGAAGTTCTGCGCGACGAAGTCTTTCACATGAACTACAGCTACCAGCAGCTCGGCCGCCTCACACCGGAGCTTCAGCGACGTCACGTCTGGCGCGCGCGCGGCACGGAGGCTCTGGAATCGCTATCTGCGGGTCGCGGCCACCATCGCCGGTCTCATCGGCGACACCCTGCTCACCGGCATCTACTTCATTGTGCTGCCGCCGTTCGCGTGGGCCGCCCGCCGTGCGGAGCGGCGCGAGACGCCGGGCTGGCGCGCCATCGCGCCCGACCGCCCGGCGTCGCCGACCAGCCAGTACTGACATATGAAGATTCTCGGCATCTCCGCGCACTACCACGATTCGGCCGCCGCGCTCGTCGTCGACGGTGTTCCTGTGGTTGCCGTCCAGGAAGAACGCCTGTCACGACGGAAGAACGATGCGGGATTTCCACTGCACGCGATCGAGTGGTGCCTGGACCACGTGAAGCTCGACCCCGGCGATCTCGATGCCGTCGTATTCTACGAGCGCAGCATGCTCAAGTTCGCTCGGATTCTCACCTGCACGCTGCGTGCATTCCCGCGATCGTGGCGATCGTTTCCGCATGCCATGAAGAACACGCTCGGCGAAAAGGTCTGGGTGCGCGGCATCATCGCGTCGCAGCTCGGCGTCGATCGCAGGAAGATTCTCTTCACCGGGCACCACGAGGCCCACGCAGCCCTGGCGTTCCTGACGTCGCCGTCCCGGCGCGCAGCCATCCTCACCGCCGATGGCGTTGGTGAATGGGCGACGCTGACGGCCGGCACTGGCGCCCGGGCCGAGAACCCCGGAGCCCCCGGGCTCCAGACCGGGGAACCCACATCTCGCTCCTCCGCGAGGTCCGATTCCCTCACTCGCTCGGCCTGTTCTACTCGACGTTCACGGCCTACCTCGGCTTCGCGGTCAACGAAGACGAGTACAAAGTGATGGGGCTCGCCGCCTACGGTCGTCCCACCATGGTCGATCAGGTTCGCAGGGTGATCCGCCGCACGCCGGACGGCGCGTTCACGATCGTGCCGGAATACTTCGAGTACCAGACGACGGCGACGCGATCGTATTCGTCGAAGTTCGTGGATCTCTTCGGGCCGCCGCGTCCGTCCTACGAGCCGATCGACGTCGAGACCGCCGAAGGCCGGCGATTCGCCGACATCGCGGCGAGCGTGCAGCGCGTGCTCGAGGACACGCTCGTGGACATTGCCCGCGCACTGCAGCAGGAAACGAAGCTGCCGGATCTCTGCTTCGGCGGAGGTGTGGCGTTGAATGGCGTGGCCAATGCGCGCATCCTCGCGGAATCCGGATTCGAGCGGGTGTTCGTGCCGGCCGCGCCCGGTGACGCCGGTTGTGCGCTCGGCGCAGCGCTCTACGCCGATCGCCTGTACTTCAAGAACCCCGACCGCGACGTGCCCGATCATCCGTTCTGGGGCCCGGCGGTCGATGCCGCTCATCTCGCCCGGGCGGCGCGGGAAGACGACCAGCACGTGGACGAGCTCGACGACGCCGCGCTCATCGAGCGGGTCGCGGCCGATCTCGCTGCCAACCGCATCGTCGGCTGGATGGACGGCGCCAGCGAGTACGGGCCGCGCGCGCTCGGCCATCGCAGTCTGCTCGCCGCGCCGCACGCGATCGGCATGCGCGATCGGCTCAATCGCGACATCAAGCATCGCGAGGACTTCCGGCCGTTCGCGCCGGTTGTCACTGCCGAAGCGGCGGATCGGTATTTCGAATTGCCCGCCGGCGGCGCGCGGCTCGCGCGCTTCATGTCGGGCGTGTTTCCCGTGCGGCCCGAATGGCGCGCCGAGCTCGCGGCCGTGACGCATGTGGACGGATCCGCGCGGGTGCAGGTGCTCGAGCGCAGCATGGCGCCGCGGCTGCACGCGCTGCTCGAGGCCTACGGACGCCGCAGCGGGATTCCCGTGCTCCTCAACACGTCTTTCAATGTGGCTGGCGAGCCCATCGTCAACGCGGCACTCGAGGGCTACTCGACGTTCCGCCGGTGCGGCATCGACGCGCTCGTGGCCGGGTCGGCCGTCGTGACCAAGCGCGCCACCGCGTCCGCGAAACTGGCGAAGGAGCACGTCGCATGATCAAGAAACGTGGCGGCATGCGTCGACGCATCACGATCCTTGCGAGTACGCCCGGATCGATCGCCGATCTCGCTCGCGGATTGTGGCGTCGCGACTCCGGCGCCCGCTGGCTCGCGCCGCTCGCGATCTTCCTCTGCCTGTTCGGCCTGATCCTCATCATCGCCGGGACGGTCGAGGCGCTCGCGCCGTTCATCTACGCGATCTTCTGACCGATGGACGCTCGGGAGCTCGTCGCCTGCCCGGCATGCGGCGGCACGCTCTCAGTCGAGTGGTCGTGCACTGGATGCGCGATGCGCTTCGAGGTCGCTGACGGTGTCCCCAATCTGCGATTGCCTTCGGATGGCGTGACTGAGACGGTGCGCCGCTTCTACGAGAGCGCGCCGTTCCCGGGCTATCCGCCGCGTGAGAGTCTGCAGAGCCTCCGCGCGCGCGCAGAGCGCAATGCCTTCGCCCGACTCCTCGACCGCGCGATTCCCGGAAATGCGCGCATTGCGGACGTCGGATGCGGCACCGGCCAGATGTGTCTGTACCTCGCGAGCGCCGACCGCATGGTGGTGGGCGCCGATCTCACGCGCGCATCGCTCGCGCTCGGCGCCGCCGCAGCCGCGCGATTCGGTCTCGAGCGCGTGCAGTTTGTCGAGACCGACCTCCGTCAGCCCGGCCTCCAGCGCGGCGCCTTCGACCTCGTCTACTCGTCGGGCGTCGTGCACCACACGCGCGACCCGCGCGCGTCGTTCGGCAAACTGGTCGAGCTGGCACGTCCGGGCGGTGTCATCGTGCTCGGTGTCTACAACGCGATCGCGCGCATTCCCACGCGGCTGAGGCGTGCGGTGGCGCGAGTGTCAGGCTATCGTGTCGTGCCCTTCGATCCGATCCTTCGGGATCGCTCGCACGATCCCGAGCGCCGCGAGGCGTGGCTGCGAGATCAGTACCGGCATCCCGAGGAGCATCGTCACACCATCGCCGAAGTGCAGCGCTGGTTCGCGGAGCATGGCGTCGAGTATCTGCGCACGTATCCGAGCGCGGTCTTCGACGACACGCCCGAGGATTTGTTCACGCGCGCCGCAGACAACTGGGGGCTCGAAAGCTGGCTCACACAGATCGCGTGGATGCGCACGCTCGGGCGCGAGGGCGGATTGTTCTTTACGATCGGGCGGAAGCGAGGAGTCACATCACGCTGGCGACGTGTCACGTGAAGTCCCTTGAATATGCCTCTCATCCTCCGATTCGGTCGCTGCACGGACCTGCCGGAGGCGTAGAATCATTTCCTGCAGATCGCTCGTCGCGAGGAGGAAGCCATGAAGACGGAGCGTGCCAGCCGGCGGCCCGTGGTGGTCGTTGGCGGCCTCATCCTGGCCCTGGTCGTCGCACCTGCCTTTCTCGATCCTTCCCGCGCGCAGCAGGGCAAGCCGAACATCGTCTTCATCCTGGCCGACGACCTGGGATACGCCGATGTTGGTTTCAACGGCGGCAAGGAGATCAAGACACCCGCGCTCGACGCGCTCGCGTCGGCGGGCGCCCGGCTCGAGCAGTTCTACGTGCAGCCGCTGTGTTCACCGACGCGCGCCGCCCTGCTGACGGGCCGTTATCCGATGCGGCACGGGCTGCAGGTCGGTGTCGTCCGGCCGTGGGCGCAGTACGGGCTGCCGCTCGAAGAGCGAACGCTTGCCGCAGGCTTTGAAGGACGCCGGCTACGAGACGGCGCTCCTCGGCAAATGGCATCTCGGTCACTTCAACCGTGCCTATCTGCCGACGGCGCGCGGCTTCGACCATCAGTACGGTCACTACAATGGCGCCATCGACTACTTCACCCACGTCCGGGAGGGCGGTTTCGATTGGCACCGGGACGATCGAGCGTCACACGACGAGGGCTACAGCACCCATCTCATCGCACAGGAGCCGTGCGTTTCATCGCGCGAGTTCGGCGGGCGCAAGCCATTCTTCCTCGACGTGTCCTTCAATGCGGTGCATGCGCCGCTGCAAGTGCCAGACAGCTACAAACAGCCATACGAGCATCTGAATGAGCCGCGCCGCACCTATGCCGGCATGCTTGCCGCCATGGACGAAGCGGTCGGGCAGATCGTCGCCGCGCTCGACGAAAAAGGCCTGCGCGAGAACACGCTGATCGTCTTCTCGAGCGACAACGGCGGCCCGGCGCCCGGAAAGGTGACTGACAACGGACGCCTGCGCCAGGGCAAGAACACGCTGTACGAAGGCGGTGTCCGCGTTGCCGCGTTCACGACGTGGAAAGGGCGTCTCCGACCCGGCACGGTCGTCAGTCAGCCGTTGCACATGGTGGACTGGTACCCCACGTTGCTGAAGCTTGCCGGCGCTGGCCTCGCCCAGAAACTGCCAATCGACGGCCGCGACGCGTGGCCGACGATTGCCGAGGGGAAACCATCGCCGCACACGGAACTCCTCCTCAATGCAGCACCGCGGGCGGGTGCGATTCGCATGGGCGACTGGAAGCTCGTCCTGAACGGCGGCTACGACCAAACGGTGGACATCGAGGCTGGCAGGACAAGCCTCGCCGGAACCATCGGGGAATTGTTCAATCTCGCCGACGACCCGTACGAACAGCACAACCTCGCGGACAAGCGCCCCGACAAACTCGAGGCGCTACGCGCGCGCTACGACGCGCTCGCGCGAGAGGCCGTCCCGCCGAAGATCAGAGCAAGAGCGCCCGATTTCAAAGTGCCGAAAGTGTGGGGCGAGCAATAAGCCGTATTAGGGCTTTCTGGAAGTTCACATACCGCCCGTTCTAGGCCCCTCCCCTCACGACAGCTTGCCGTGTTGACGCCGCGGCCGCGGGTCAACCTGATTCTCTATTGCGGCGTCCTGTCTGGCTGAACCTGGCCGGCAAGGGGATTCGGTCCGAATCGATAGCAAGGCGAGTCCTTTCCGGGTGTCTGCCAGCGCAGTTGAGCATTCGCCACCAACACCCTCTGTTCGTATCAAGATTACCGGTGCGAAGGCTGCCGTTCGATTTGCATCTGGAGTGAGCCATAATCGGCGACGTGGGCATCGGGCTGCTGCGCCAAACGGTCTGTAGCAAAAAGCGCGCATGCCCGAGGCAGAATCTTCGGAGACCGACGCGCGCGAGGTTTCTCAGTGCGGGCCATTGTCGCGTCGGCAAAATGAGATATGCAACCCCAAGCCCTTGTTGATGCTATGGTGGGGGCCGACGTCCTGCTGGTTGACGATGATGTGTCGTTCTTGCGGATGACACAAGAGTCGCTGCGCCATTCAGGGTTCAGAGTCGACACCGTCGTATCCGCGACTGACGCGATTCGGGCCGTTTCGGAGCGCGCCTTCGACGTCGTGGTTACTGACCTCGTGCTCGATCCATCAGCGAGCGTCGAGTCGTCCGTAGACCTCATCGAGCAGTTGAAGCGTCACAGCCCCTCAACACCAATGATCGTTCTTTCTGGGTTCGCGTCACCGCTCAAGAACCAGCTCGCCGATCTGCGAGTTCCGGTACCTGGAAAAGGGTGTCAACACGATCGACGAGCTCGAGCACTTGATTCGGCGGATGATCCGCCAGCGCCCGCGCCACATCGAACCCGAAGCGATGGCATTGAGACTCGAAGACGTGAGACGGGTCCTTGCCGAGGAACTTCCCAGGCTCGTGGCGCTGGAACAGCGGACTATCATCATTCCAAGCGAAGGACGAGTCGAGCTTCCGAAACCGTTGCAAGGCTTCAGAGCCGAAGTACAACAGCAACTTACCAAGTTTCCCTACGAGCAGAATGTATTCCTGATGATGAAGTTCCGCCCTTACAATAGGGATCTCGCCACTTTCATTGGGGAGATTCTGAGGGGTCGAGGACTACGCGGCGTGAGAGCTGACGATGAGGGGTGGAACATTACGGGCAACGTGTACAACCCGATCGCCGTCCTTCATTGCTGCAAGTCACGGCATTGCCCTCTTCGACGAGTTGGAGGAACACCAGGCTTACAGTGCCAATGTCGCATACGAGCTCGGAATGATGCACCAACAACAGAAGCATTGCCTTGTTCTCCGACACAGTTCATTGCCGCCAGTTCCGTTCGATCTGCTCAAAGAACTATACGTACTCTATGAGCGTGAGCTCCAGGTGAGGGGCATAGTCGATCGGTGGGCCAGCGACGTCGTGGCTAGGAACGACTAGGACACGTCATCGTAGGCTTCGTTCGCCAACCAACGAGCTGTCGGCGACCGTCCCACCGCGCTCGCAGTGCCTACGGCAGTCCGTAAAGCGCCTTCAATCTCATCACGTCGCCCGACGACAGACCCGACACCTTCGCGATGTCCGCGCGCGAGCGAAGCTCCGCACGGTAGCGGCCGAAGTAGTTGGGGATATCACCGCCATAGCCGAAGAAATACATGATGTCCCGATAGTCGCGCGTATGCGGCAGTCCGAGCGCGTGCCCGAGCTCGTGCACGCAGGTGAGGTAGACGATGCTCTCGCGGAGGAGCGGGTCACGAGAGGCGCGTGTGGTGATATCTGCGCCAAGCGAGTCGATGTCGGGACGGATATAGAGGGCGGCGCCGAGGCGGCCGCCGACGATCAGCGACTGCATTTCGCCGTACTGACCTTCGGTCGGTTCGGCCCAATGCAGACGCACGAGCGCCGATGATTCGGGTGCCGGCTCGAACCGAATCGCGTCGCCGGAGGTCCGCTGCCAAGCGGCCAGTGCCCAGCGCGCGAGCTCCATATCGGTGGCACGGAAGCCTGTTTTCCCGCGTCCGTCGGCAATGAAATACGGGATCGGGCTCGAGATGTCGAGCGCGCGAAGGAGCGCCTGGGGTAGCGCCGCAAAGACGCTGGCGCCGATCATCGATCCGGCAATCAGGACGATGCCCACGCCCACAAAAGTACCCCTCATCGGTGCCTCCTCCCCCGCTAATGCTTCCTTGTATCTTCTCGAATATCGACTATTATCCGAACCTGCCGATTCGCCTGTCGTCAAACTTAGGTGGCCATGAAGACCGATAACGCCAGGGTCTGGGGATTCGGCTGGCTCGAGCGATTGTGGCAGGACGTCCGATACGGCTGCCGTATGCTCGCAGGCCATCCGGGCTTTACCGTCGTGGCGGTCGGCTCGCTCGCGATTGGCATCGGCGCGAACTGCGCCGCGTTCAGTTGGGCAGACGCGCTGCTGCTTCGGCCGCTGACGGTGGCCCGACCCGGCGAGGTCGTGACGGTCGGCTCGAGGATGTCCGTCGAGGGATTCAGTCGTCTCGGCGCCTCGTACCGCGAATATATCGACGTCCGCGATCGCAGTACCAGTTTTAGCGGATTGGTGGCCTTCACCGGCGTCACCTCGGGCCTGGCCGCCACACCGGATGCGCTGCCAAAACGGACACTTGGCCTGCTCGTGAGCGGCAACTTCTTCAGCGTCATGGGGGTCGAGCCGGAGCTGGGCCGCACCTTCCGACCGGAAGAGGACCTGGTCCCAGGCCGGGACGCGGTCGTGATTGTCAGCCATAGCCTGTGGCAACACCAATTCGGATCCGACCGCTCCATCCTCGGCCGACGCGTGCAGCTCAGTGGGATTGAGTTCACGATCGTCGGTGTCGCGCCTGAGCGATTCACCGGGATGAACCAATTCGTCCGATCGGACTTCTACGCACCGCTGATGATGTGGCCGCGCTTGCTGGGTGATCCGAAGGAACGTCCACTGGAGGACCGCAACTTCCGCAATGTCACAATCAAGGGACGCCTCAAATCGGGCGTGAGTCTGGCGCGCGCACAAACGGAACTGTCAGTCATCGCGAAAGATCTGGAGCGAGCGTATCCGGACACGAACCGCGATCGAGGTCTGGTCGTTCGTACGGAGCTCCAGACGAGAATCGCCCAGTCGCCACCCGACTCGATGCTGATTGCCATGCTGACCACGCTCGCTTTCGCGGTGCTGTTCGTCGCCTGCGCCAATGTCGCTGGGTTGCTGACCAGCAGGGCGCCGACGCGCGCGCGCGAGATGGCGATGCGCCTCGCCATCGGTGCCGGGCGAGCCCGGTTGATCCGGCAATTGATGACGGAGAGTCTACTGATCGCCCTCGCCGGCGGCGTGTTGGGTCTTGCGGTCGGCTACGGTGGCATCAAACTGTTTCAACAAATTAGAATCCCGACCGATCTACCGGTGGCACTCACCTTCCAGCTCGATCGCCGCGCGTTGGTGTTCAGTCTCGTAGTGGCCGTGCTGAGCGCGGTGCTGTTCGGTCTCGCTCCGGCAATCCAAACTTCGCGCGCCGATTTGACGATGGTCATGAAGGGCGGCGAGTCGATGGTAGGGCGACGGCGACGTTGGGGGCGTAGCCTCCTGGTCGGCGGACAAGTCGCGGTCTCGGTGGTGTTGCTGGTTCTGGCCACGTTCATGTATCGAGGCTTCCAGCAGCAACTGAGTAGCGGTCCGGGGTACCGAACCGATCGTTTGCTGATGATGAGCTTCGACCCAAGCCTCGTGCACTACACCGAAGACGAGACCCGCCGATTCTTCCTGCAGCTCGCCGAACGGGCACGGTCACTGCCTGGCGTGAAATCGGTCGCGCTCGCCTCGTCGGTCCCAATGGCCACCGACGGCATCAACGTGGCGAATGTCATACCAGAGGGCTATGAGCTCCCGGTCGGAAAGGAGAATCTGACGCTGTTCTCCGCACGCGTAGACGAACATTACTTCACCACGATCGGGATTCCCATTGTTCGCGGGCGTGGATTTCTGGAAGCGGATTCGACCGATGCTCCTCGCGTGGCGGTCGTGAACGAGCAGTTTGCACAGCACTACTGGCCAAACCAGGATCCAATCGGGAGGCGGTTTCAGTTGCGTGAGCGAGACGTGTCGTCCTGGATCGCGATTGTCGGTGTCGCGAAAACCGCCAAATATCTCTGGCTCGCCGAGCCGCCCACCGAGTTCGTGTATCTGCCGTACCGGCAAAATCCCCAGTCAGATATGGTTCTGCTGACCGAATCGGCCGAGGATCCTTCGAGTCTCGTCGCGCCGCTCCGCAACGTCGTACAAGCTCTCGACCGAACGCAGCCGATCTACAACGTCCGCACGATGGACGAGTTCTATCAGATGCGTACGATCACCATCTTCAACGTGATCATCGGGACGATCGGCGCCATGGGCATGATGGGCCTGGGTTTGGCAATTGTCGGCCTTTACGGCCTGGTGGCATATGCGACCAGCAGGCGAACGAAAGAAATCGGGATTCGGATGGCGATCGGCGCGGGCCGAACCGCGGTCCTGCGGATGGTATTACGACAGGGACTCGTGCTGGCGGTCGCCGGACTCGGCGTTGGTCTGCTCGCCGGCGTGGGCGCCGAACGAGCGCTGCAAGCCGCATTTCCCAGCGGCGACAACAGCTTTCATCCGATGGCGCATGTGCTGGTCGCACCGATTGTGCTGGCCGCCACGTTCATCGCCGCCTATCTTCCGGCTCGCCGTGCAGCCCGGCTCGATCCGATGAAGGCGCTGCGCTACGAGTAGAGCGAATCCACCAGCCTTTGCGTGCCGTCGGCCTGCCCAAAGTTCCTCACGCCAATCTGTTGACCGATCTCGGTCCAGCGAGATCGGTCGTCACAAGGCGACTTGAACGAATCTATTCATAACGCAACGCCACGACCGGATCGATCTTCGTCGCACGCCGCGCGGGCACGTATGACGCCAGGCCAGCAACCGCCGCCAGCGTGAACGCCACCGCCGTCATCGTCGCCGGATCGCGCGGGCTGACGTTGTAGAGCAGGTTGCCCATCAGTCCCGTGAGCGCCGATGCGCCGGCCATGCCGAGGGCGAGGCCAACGGCCGTCAGCCACGCGCCGCGCTGGAAGACGAGGCGCAGCAGACTTGTTTTGGATGCACCCAACGCCGCGCGGATACCCATCTCGCGCGTGCGCTGCGCGACCGAATAGGAGATCACCCCGTACACGCCAAGCCCGGCGAGCACGAGCGCGACGGCTCCAAAGACACTCAGCAGCACCGACTGGAGGCGACGGCCGGCCATGGCCAGATCGCGAATCTGGTCGACCGTGCGGACGTCGATGATCGCCTGATCCTTGCTGACGGAATGAATCGCCGCTGTGATGGCCTTCTGTAACGTCAGCGGATCGACGCTGGCGCGAACGCTGAGCACCATGCCGTAGACGGGACTCTGCTCGTGCGAGACGTAGACGCCTGCGGACTGAACATCGGCCGGCCCGCCGATCTTCTCGTCGCCAATCGTGCCGACGACCTCCCACGAGATCTCGGAACCGAGCTCGGTCTTCCCGGGGACGATCTCCTGGATCAGGATGTGTTGACCGATCGGATCCTCGTCGGGAAAGTAGCGGCGCGCAAACCGCTCGTTAATGACCAGCACCGCTGGCGAGCTGCGCGTGTCACGATCCGAGAGCGCCCGGCCTTTGACGATCCGGATCCCCAGCGTCGAGAAATACGAGGGGCTGACGATCTTGAAGAACCCGCCCTGCCGGTTGGCGCGATCGATGGTCGGTCGACTGGCGATCTGCATGGGCATGCCGTAACACGTGCCCTGCATCGGCGGCGCGCAGCTGTACGCCGTCTCGCGTACGCCGGGCACCGCCTCGACCGCTGCGCGCACCTCCCTGAGATACCTGTTCATCTGATCGGCATCGGGAAACTGATCGGTCGTCATCGGCAGCCGCATCGTCAACAGGTTCGTCGAATCGAAGCCGGCGTCGACATTCATCAGCCGAAAGAAGCTGCGCATCATGAGCCCCGATCCGACCAGCAGCACGAACGCCAGTGCGACTTCGGCCACGATGAGCGTGTCGCGAAGACGACGCCGCGCGAGGCTGCCGCTGGAGGATCGGTTGTCGTCCTTCATGGCGGCGGCGAGATCGGGCCGTGTGGCCTGAATGGCAGGCACCAGGCCGAACAGGATGCCCGTAGAAATCGCGACGACCATAGCGAACGCCAGCACCCGCGTGTCCATCTCGATCGCCACCTCGCGCGCAAACGAGAACGGCGGCAGGAGCGTCAGCATCGCGCTCATCAACCCATAGCCGACGGCGAGTCCGAGCGCGCCACCAGACACCGATAGGAGGACGTGTTCCGTGAGGAACTGCCGGATCAGCAACCCGCGCCGGGCGCCCAGCGAGGCGCGGACGACGACTTCACGTTCGCGGGACAGGCCGCGCGTGAGCGCGAGATTGGCGAGGTTGGCGCATCCGATCAGGAGGACGAAACCCGTCGCCGCCATCAACACCAGGAGCGCCCTGCGCATGTCTGATCCAATGAGCGTGTCGGCATAGCGCTCCGCGACAACGCCCCAGCCTTTGTTCGACGCCGGAAACTCCGTGGCGATCCGAGCGCCGAGCGCGTTCATGGCCGATTGCGCCTGTTGAAGGGAGACACCCTGTTTCAGCCGCCCGAACGACACGAGCCAGTGAAAGTCGCGCGTCATGTTCGACGGTTCGAACGCCAGGGGCCGCCAGATCTGATTGAAGGCGCGGTCGAACGCGCTGCCCTTCGGCAGCACGCCGATCACCGTGTGCGGCTGGTTATCGAGCAGGATCGGCCGATTCACGATACCGCGATCCGCTCCAAACTGGCTGACCCAGAGCGCGTGGCTGAGGATCGCGACACGGTGGTTGCCGAGCTGATCCTCGCCGGGCGCGAACGTCCGTCCGAGAGCAGGTTCGATCCTGAAGATGCGAAAGTAGTCTGCCGAGACGCGTGCGCCGCGCAGCTGCACCGGCTCGCTGACGCCCGTCAGCGTGGCGCCTCCGCCCGTTTGCGCCGCGAGGAAGTCGAACACCGTGTTGTCGCGCTGCCAATCGAGAAAGTTGAGCGTCGAGATCGCGTTCCGTTCGCCTTGAGGCGGCTTTTCCATCACGCGCACGATGCGGTCCGAATCCGGATATGGGAGGGGCTTTAGCAACACACCGTCGACGAAGCTGAATATTGCGGTGTTGGCGCCAATACCGATCGCCAACGTCAGCAGCGCGATGGACGTGTAACCTGGGCTCTTACGCAGCATCCGCAGCGCATATCGCAGATCTCTCGTGAACGACGCCATGCTTCAGCCTCCCGATGCGCGAGCCCAGATGCGGGCAGACGTGGTTGGTCACGGCAACCGGGCCACGGCGAGTTAGACGAGGTGACGGAGTTGAAAGGTTGGTGGGCGCAGCCGACCTCAAGCGGGCCGCTCGGCAGCGCTTCAGAAGATCCCGTAGCGGTTCCACGCCTCCTGCGCACTCATGCCGCCCTTGATGGCCTCGAACACGCGCTTCTCTCCATGGGCTTTCACCCACGCGCCTTCGAAAACCTCGATTTCGATCTCGCGCGGAATCACGACGACGCCGTCCAGGTCGCCGAAGATGGCATCGCCGGGGCGGATGTCGACGCCGCCGATCCGGACGGGGCAACGGAAATCGACGACCGTGCCGCGTGTCCGTTGATCCTGCGCATACCGCCCGCGCGAGAAGCATGGAAACCCAAGGGCGAGGATGCCGGGTGTATCGCGCGACCAGCCGTCGATCACCACGCCGGTGGCGCCGCGGTTGCGCGCGCTCATGGTCATGAGTTCTCCCCACGACGCATAGGCCCGCGAAGGGCCCGTGCTGACGTACACTTCGCCGGGCTTCAGGTCGTCGAGCGCACGCAGCATCAACCCGAACGGGCTGTTGAGCACCTCGTCGGCGCGTCCCTGAACCGTGCCGACCTCGTCGTCTGCCTCGAGCACAGGCATCGCGCGACCGACGACCACCATGTCATCCCGCAGGGGCTGGATCTCGGGCGGCAGGAACTGGTGTCGGCGGCCGAGCATGTCGAGAGTGTCGCCAATCACGGCGGAGAACAGCTCGCGGCGGGCCAGCGCGAAGAGCTCTTCGTCAGAAGTCCAGGACGGCGACATGGCGAGATGCGCATGCTATACCTGGATGCAGACCGAGTCCACGCTCGGGCGGCCGCCGGTCCGCGTTCCTTCGTGGCACGCTCGACCGTCGCCGTCATTCTCAAGCAGCATGGCATCATTCTTCAGCGTCAGTTCAGTCACAGACATGCCGTAAGCGCGCCGTAGCTCGGCCTCGTTCCTCGTTTTACAACTACTTCTTGTAAACCCGCTTCTGTGTGCCGCGCGCGTTGGTGGTTTCCACCGTCAGGGTGCTGCCATCGACGGTCCAGACCTGGGTGGACTCCGTCACCTCGCCGCCCATCTCCTGCTTGGTGACGATCGTGAGCTTGGGGCCGTCCCACTTGGCGGTCGATACCGAATCGGCCGACTGGCCGCCGCGCCCCATCATCGTGTTCCTGCTTTCAGTGCCGTCGAGCTTGTAGGTCAGGATGACCTTGGCGTCGCCCATCGTGCGCTCAATCGTCAGCGCATCGGCCGTCTGCTTGACCGTCGCCGGGCCGCTCCCCAGAGCACCGCCCCCACCACCTCCGCCGCCAGCAGCCGGCGCGCTGGCTGGATCAAGTGTCCACGTGCCCGAGAAGTCCGGCTTCTGGGCCCACGCCACCGTTGCCACCGCGAGAATCGCCGCGGCAATCACTCCCACCCGTGCGAGCTTCATTGTCTGCTCCTTGATAAGACTGCATTCTGCACACCTTGATCCCCTCGACATAATGACCGAGAGTGAGCAACGCGGGTGCCACGAGGAATCGCCAGCGTCCCGCCGATCCCTGCCGCTGAACTGAGCCCGTCACGGTCCGATTCCGGGACCGGTGTGTCCGCCTCGGGCCAGCCAATCCAAACTGCCGGCAACATCGGATTGGGGCTCGCATGCGACTCAAAGTAGCTGGGCGCCAATCTGGGGTTCGTCGAGTGGCTGAAGGTGTTCACGGAGACGCGTCCGCGCGCAGCCGCGCAAACGTGACCGGCAACGCGTCAATTCACACTGCGCAGCTGCTCTTCACGCTCGGCTGGATTGAGGTAAGTGAACGGCAATCCGACAAGAAGCACTCCACCGACAACATTGCCTGCCGTGCTGTAGAGCAGGTTATGCAATGCATCGGCGAAAGTGAGCGTCCCGCCTCCGAGAATTGCCATTGAGAACGTCCCCATGTTGGCGATCGAGTGCTCGAAGCCGAGATATACGAAGATGAATACAACAAGAATCAGTATCAGGATCTTCGCAACCTCGTCCTGGCAGCGTAATGCTATGCGCACCGCCAGGCAGACGATCCAGTTGGCCAGTATGCCCTTGATGAAGATTACGCTTCCGGCCTGATGGGCCTTGTGCAAGGCGCCTGTGAACAGCGCATGATCGGCAGGCAGCTGAAGGGAGCCCGCACCCAGGAGCAGCGTTGCAACCAGGAGCGCGCCGGCGAGATTTCCAAAATAGCAGGCCGTCCACAGCAGCACCGTTTGTTTCCAGCTTGTCCGTCCTTCCGCGGAAGATACTGTCAGGTACATATTGTTGCTGGTGAACAGCTCGGTATTCGTGAAGACGATAATCGTCAGGCCGACACCGAAAAATCCAGCTGCGATCACTCTCCCCAACGAGATGTCGTTGAGGTTTTGCGTCAACACCCAAAACACGAAGACAACAAGGCTCAAGCCCATCCCTGCGCCCACCGACCGCAGCAGATAGCGAGACGGGTCAAGTTGCAGCAAGCTGACTTTGCGGGCACCCGTGTGGGCCGCCTTTTCTACATACGTTCGATCATTCATTGTGAGTCTCCGACAAGATACGCAATGGAGAACAGGATCGTCGGCGCCGCGCCGACCATCGCATCCGCTGGGCACTGGGCTTAGGCAGAAGGCTCGTCAGCGCCAGGATGTCGGCAAATCTCAGCTTCTGCGCCCGCGCGTGTGGAGTTCTTCGAGTGCCTGGAGGCAGGTGTCATTATTCTGAGGGAGCGGGCGGTGTCCGATCCGCGGCCTGGACAGCCTGCCGCTACCGCGCCGCCTGCGCCTCATAGACGACCCTGCCGCCGACGATCGTCATGTACGACTTGATGTTCATGATCTGATCCTCGGGCACCGTCAGGAAGTCCGCGGTGAGAATGGCCAGATCGGCCAGCTTGCCCACTTCGATCGAGCCCTTCTTCTTTTCCTCGAACCCGATGTACACCGCGTTGATCGTCGTCATCCGGAGCGCATCCAGCCGGGAGATTCGCTCGGCTGGCCCGATCACCTGGCCGCCCTGCGTCTTGCGGGTGATGGTCGCCTGCATGGCCAGCGGCGGATGGTACAGGTTGAGCGCGCCCACCGGATCGAAGCCCTGCATGTGGTCGGCATTCAGCGCGACGGTCACGCCGTTGTCCTTCCACGTCTTCACGCCAATGAAGGTGTTCATGTACTTGGGGCCGAGCGCCTTCAGCAGCGCGTCGCCGTCCTTGTAGAACCACATCGGCTGCGTGTCGACCACCACGCCGAGGCTCGCCGCGCGTTTGGCCGCGTCGGCTGACGCGAAGTAGGCGTGGATGAAGTTGTATCGCTTGTCGAGCATCGACTTCTCTTTGTTCGCCACCTCTATGGCATCGAGGACGATGTCCACGCCGCGATCGCCCGTCACGTGCGACGACAGCTGCCAGCCCAGCCGGTTGCCTACGCGCACGAAGTTCCTGACGCCATCGGCGGTCAGACCCTGACCGCGGCCGAACTCGCCGCTGTACTTGGGATCGGTGATGCCGTACAGCTCGTGCGATGTCGCCGGGTACGGCTCGCGCATGACCGACGTGCCGTAGAGCGTCCCGCCGTCGATGCCGATCTTCAGCGGACCGACGCGGACCCAGTCGTCGCCCTGGTCGTACTTCACGGCAAGACCGGTGATGATGCGCTCGATGGCGGCCTCCGAGTTGTCGCCCGTGCCGATGCGGATCGTGACGCGGACGCGGAGCGGCAGTCGCCCCTGCGCGTGCAGTTGCTGATAGTCCCGGAAGCCGTCGGCGTTGCTGCTACGTTCGGTGATGCTCGTGATGCCGACCTCGTTGTATCTCTTCATCAGGGCGGCCAGGCTGTCCAGATATTGAGCTTCGGTCACCGGGCGCTGCGGAATGTCCAGCAGCGACTGGCAGTTCTCCATCCTGCCCGTGAACTCGCCATCCGGCGTGAAGTGGAGCGTGCAGCCCTTGGGCGCGACGGTCGCTTTGCCGATCTTTGCGGCCTTGATCGCGGCGTCGTTCAGGATCTGGATGTTGCGGTTCGCATACTGCCAGGTGTACACGGTGGGGTTGTTCGGGGCTGCTTCGTCCAGATCGGCCTTGTTCGGCAGACGCCCTTCCCTGATGCGCGTCACGTCCACGCGAGGCAGCCGCACCCAGCCGCCAGGGCCCGCTTCCCTGGCTCGCGCGCGGACCCAGTCTCTGATCTCCTGCATCGAATGCAGCTGGATGAACACTTGCGACACTTCGCCGCGTGCCGCGCCCGTGGCGTGCACGTGCGACTCGATGAAGCCAGGGACCACGGTCCGCCCGCCGGCATCGATCACGCGTGTCTGCGGACCCGCCATCTTGCGGATGGCGGCGGTAGTGCCGACGGCGGCGAAGGTGTTCCCGCGTATCGCGACCGCTTCGGCCTGCGTGTTCTTTGCGTCGACCGTCAGCACTTTCGCGTTGACCACGACCAGGTCCACCGGCGCCTGCTGACCGGTCGGCGCCGGCGCGGCGCTGAGCAGGCCAATGACGGCACAGCTCGTCCAGAATCGGTTCTTCATAGGCATCGCTCTTCGTCAGGTTCGTGAAGGCACCGCGGGCGCGGGTCCTCAGCAGCCGGCTCGGAACATCGGCACTGGCCCGCCGGATGGGAGTGGAGGATACGGCGGGAGAGAGATTGGACGCAAGGTGCGGGCGGCCGGAGGGCTCAGCCGCATCGACGTCGATCGCGACGACAGGGACGAAGGCTTGAGCTGCCGAATGAGTGAGTTGTCTTGCAGAAGCTGGAACTATGCACTGAACGATCAGTGAACAATCGGCTTCCCGACCAGGAGCTAACAACGAGTAGCCAGCCACACCAACTGGCGGGTGAACAATCAGTGAACAATTTCGTCCCGAATACGGGCATTCACGGGGTCTCATCCGAGCTACAGACATGAAGAATCCGCGAGGCCAGGCACCTGCATCCGCTCCGCGCACGCGTTCTCCCACGGAGATCGAACGGCCGTGATGACCTCCTCGATGCCCATCGCCTGCGCAGTGGTCGCCCAGGCGTGGAACGCTGCATCGCGATCGCGGACGAGGTATCGCGGAGCTTCCTCCCACGAAAATGCCTCGCGGAGTTGTTGAGCCGCCCACGCGGCCGTGGGGTGGTCAGTGACCGTGACGTGCACGATACGGCGGCGTTCGTGTGCGAGGATCACCAGCAGGAACAACAGCCGGCACGTCGCCGTCGGCACGACGAAGAAATCGGCGGCCGCGATTTGCTGGAAGTGGTTCGCGAGGAACGTGCGCCCTTAGAAGCTGAAGCGCGCCCCCAGCTGAATTCGCCGCATGGCCCCGGCCGACGTGATCCTACCGAAGTTGCTCGATCGGATGTTCGTGGTCGGGTCGTCCAGGTTGACGAAGTTGAGCGCGTTAGTCGCTTCCATCCTGAGCTGCACCTTGCGTCCTCCTCCCAGCCGGAAATCCCGATACAGGCCGATATCGACCAGTTTCGAACCGGGACCGTCGACGAAGTTGCGCCGCGAGTTGCCGTCTGTCAGGTTGGCAGGCTCGGCGAACGCAGCGGTGTTGAACCACTCCTCGATGACCTCCGATCGGGGCCGGTCGGAATCCAGCGTCGGATCGGCGCCCGGCACGAGGTTCGCGCGGTCGTTGTTCGTGCCGTCCGCGTTGGCGTCACGACCGGCCGTGATCGTCAGCGGTCGGCCGCTACGAAGCTTGATAATGCCCGAGACGGTCCACCCGTCGAGGATCGCGTGCGCGAGACGGCTTCCGCCTCTGAAGTAGTCGGTCGTCCAGACGATCGACGCTTTGAACTGATGGCGGCGATCGAAATCCGTGCGACCCCGGTCGGCGAGGATGTCGTTGAAGTTCTGGACCGGCTGCCCGATATCGTCCTGCAGCCGCGCATCCTCGAGACTCTTGCCGAACGTGTACGCGGCGTTCGCCAGGAAATTGCGGGTGAGCCGCTTGTCCACGGTCAATTGGAGTCCGTCGTACTGATTCGTCAGGAACGTATCGAGGATCTGGATGTTCCCGAGCACACGGGGCTGGATCGGCCGGCGGCTGTCGACGGATCCCGTGCCGGACTTCGGATAATTCAGGTTCAAGTTGAACGGCAGGTTCCGGCCGCGCGCGCCGACGTAGGCAATGGTGGCGCTCAAATCGGATGTGATCTGACGCTGGACCGCGACGTTGAACTGGTAGGTGTAGGGGATGTCGTAGTCGAGCGCAATGCCGGCAATGCTGGCAGGCAGGATAAACCGGATGTTGCCGGGATCGTAGACGTACGGGAACGGCGGCGTGGCGAACTCGACGTAGGGGTTCGAGAGGGTGCCCGTGCGCCAGTCCTGCCGGATCGCGAACGGCTGATTGTCGGCGGTGGCGTTCCACTGGTTGCCGCCGATCGTCCCGTAGAACACGCCGAACGCGCCGCGCACGGCGGTTCGTCCGTCGCCCAGGACGTCCCAGGCGACCCCGAGTCTCGGCGCGACGTTGTTGTAGTCGGCGTGGGCAATGGTGTCAGGGATCGTGCCGTCCGGTCCCTGATCGCCGGGAAACAGCATGCCCGGAAACGCGGCTGGCACCACGGTCGACTGGAATCCTTCGACGAAGGTCAGCTTGCGATTCTGCGGATCGGATAAGGGGAACTGAAGGTCGTAGCGGAGCCCGAGGTTCAACGTCAGTCGCGGGTGAATCCGGTAGTCATCCTGGATGAACGTGGAGACGTACGTGCTGTCGTCGTACTTGTCGATCGGCGCGTCCTGGTCGATGCGCGTGGGTAGCCCAAGCAGGAAGTCCGCAAATCCGTCGCCCGTGAAATCGCCATCGAACTGGAACTCGCCGTAGTTGTCGAGCGTCGTGAAATGGGCGAGCGACTCGCGGAAGAACGATCCGCCGAAGCGCACCGAGTGTTTCCCTCGTTCCAGGGTGAGCACGTCGCGAACCTGGTACGTGTTGCCGCCGGCGCGGGTGCCGGCGATGGGTGTGTCGAGTTGGAAATAGCCGGACACGTCGATGAGCGGCAGCGCCGGCGCGCCCTGCATCACGAACCTGGATCCGTAGTCCGCGATCGACACCTCCGGCGTGTTGACGCGCCGCCCGACGTTGTGGACGAAGGTGAAGTGCAGTTCGTTGACCAGCGAGCCTCGCGGTGTCCACACGTGGGAGACGTTGACGTTGTGCTGGTCCCAGTCGAAGAGGCGATTGTTCCATGGCAGATCGCCGCCGAGTGGGTCGTGCTGCGAACCGCGAGCCAGGAAATAGCTCCCCGACAACCGGTGATTCTTCGTCAGGTTGTGATCGAGCTTGAGGCTGACCTCGTTCCGATCGAGCGGAATGGGCACTTCGACTTCGTAGCCGTTGCCGGGCAGGTTCGGGAGCGGGATCCAGTCATTGAGGATCCGCGAGGCGACCGGATCGAATCGGGCCGAAGGAATGCGGTTTCCGGGAAATGGCAGCCGGGTCACCGGATCGCGGATCGTCGTGCCCGATTGCGAAAAGTCCCCTTGCCGTTCGAGGGCACTCGGCACGGTCGCGCCGGCTTGTACGCCGCGGTGGTTTGCCGGACGCCATTGTAGCTGGCGAAGAAGAATGTCTGATCCTGGAAAACCGGTCCGCCCAGGCTGCCGCCGAAATTGTTTCGCTCGAACAGCTCTTTCCGGAGCGTGCCTCCGCCAATCGTCCAACGATCCGCGTTCAGGCTGTCGTCGCGGAAGAACTCGAAGAGCGATCCGGTAAACCGGTTCGTACCTGACTTGGTGATGACGTCCACGGTGGCGCCGCCGAACCGGCCGTGCTCGGCCGAATAACTGTTGGTCTGCACGCGAAACTCGCGGACCGCGTCGGGATTCGGCACGATGTTCCCCGTTTGCCGCAGGCCGCTCATGTTCGCGCCGCCGTCCAGGCTGTAGTTGACCGAGCCCGCTCCAGTATTGGCCGACCCGTTGACGAGGGTTTCCTGGCCAGGTATTCCGAACGCATTGGTGTTGTCCGACGCATCGATGCCGGCCGTCAGGTCCAGCAGCGCGTACACATCCCGGTCGACCAGTGGCAGGTTCAGGATCTCGGTCTGGTTCACCGTCCGGCCGAGCGTGACGTGCGACGTGTCGACGAGCGGGGCGTCGGCCCGGACCTCCACGTTTTCGGTCGTGCCGCCGACCGCGAGCACGGGATCGACCCGCGCGGCGCGGCTCAGCTCGATCACCACGCCCGTCTGGACGAACCGTTTGAAGCCGCCGAGTCCGGCCTCCACTCGGTAGGTGCCGACCGGCAGGAACTGCAGCGAGTACTCGCCACGGTCGTTGGTGACCGCGGTGCGAGGCACATTCGTGTCGACGTTGGTCGCCGTCACGGTGACGCCGGGAAGAACTCCCCCGGATACATCCTTCACTGTTCCGAGAATCGTGCCCGTCGTCACTTGCGCCTCGATCCTCACGATCGGTCCGAGCAGGACGACGCATAGACACACGAGGAACCCCCGCCCAGACAAGCGCGATACCATCTGCCGCCTCCTTGTTGCTACCGGCGATCACCCTCCTCGCCAGCGCGTTCCCACCGCCAGCGGGTCGGATTCTCGCGAGAAGTTGGCCGCACGGCTGCTGTCACGCACGCGTTCCACTCAGCGGAGTCGATTCTGTTCAGCAGGGCAAGGCGGGATCGTGCCGCGCGGTCTTCGAGCGGGTCGAACGGACATCCCGCGGCCGGTGCGCTGACGCAAGCGGTGTGGGCCGGCATGGGTCTTATGTTATTCTGCCGTGTCAAATGCGTTCCATCAGCCAGA
Organism: Vicinamibacterales bacterium; assembly: GCA_963840865.1. Lineage (GTDB taxonomy): Bacteria > Acidobacteriota > Vicinamibacteria > Vicinamibacterales > Vicinamibacteraceae > CAWJAP01. The sequence continues at coordinate 36,159 of CAWJAP010000003.1, read as the reverse complement.
ACGCTGGGCGCGACTACCAGATCGCGTTGGTCGACAAGCTCGTACGGATCCTCGAAACGTTGCGCGATGCGCCGGCCGGGCTCCCACTGCAGGATCTCGCCCGGCGCACGGGCTACGTCAAGAGCTCGATTCACCGCACGTTGAGCAGCCTCAAGCGCCATGGGTACGTCGAGCAGACCGCGCCGGGGGGGCCTACACGCTCGGGGTGCAGTGCCTGCTGCTCGGACGCGGTCTGAAGGAGGGCATCGAACTGGCGCGCTACGCACGGCCCTTCCTCCAGGAGATCGTCGATGGGTTCAACGAGAGCGCCTATCTGGCGATCCTCCGCGGCGGACGCGGGATCTTCGTCGATGTCGCCGAGGCTCGACGGCGGGATTTACGGCTGGTCGGTCCACTGGGGGCGAACGTCTTCTATCACGCTACCGCCGCCGGCAAGACCATCGCGGCCTTCCTCCCGCCCGAGGCGCGGCGCTCGCTGCTCAAGGGGCTCGACCTCCGTCAGTTGACGCCACACACGATGACCCGGCGGTCTGACGTCGAGCGCGAATGGGCCCTGGTTTTGCGGCGCGGCTTCGCCATGAATCGCGAAGAGAGCATCGTTGGCGCCGTCTTCCTCGCAGCGCCCGTCTTTGATGCCGATCGCGCGGTCTGTGCATCCATCAGCATCGGAGTGCCGAAAGCGCGCTGCTCGCCCCAACTGTGCCGGCGTATGGCGGTGCAGCTGACGGGTGCCTGTGGTCGGCTCAGCGAGGCCCTTCAAATTGCCGGCTACACGCACGATGACCGCCGACTGTTGGAGCTGCGATGACGCGAAGCGCGGGCGGATTCAGTGCGCAGGGATGGCGCGGCCGTAGACTTCAATCCAGTCCAGCCGCGAGCTGGCCGGCGATCCCCCGCCGCGCATCAGATCGGTGAATCCGATGTCGATCACGCGCGACAGATCCGGCGCGGCAACCGTCTCGCCTTCCGTAATTCTGGCGATGTCGAGCCGCCGCCAGCGCAGCTCCGGGAGATTGAAATCCCACATTTGCCAGCCGTCGGATTGGCCTTGAGACTGTTCGCTGACGATCCAGGTCTCGTCCGACAGACGTAACAGCAGGTGCAGTCGCCGGAACCCGCTCTGTCGCGCACGCCACCGGATCCTCGCGGGTCCGCTCACATCCACCCAGCGGTGTCGATGACGAAGCGTAACCGCCCACGGTCCGGCGGCTTCTCCCGACCAGATGTAAAACGGATCGTCCGCGGGCTGGTTTGGGCAACGGTTTACGCTGGATGCCAGGAGCGCGTCGGCCCACAGGTGCAGAACTCCTAAGAGGCGGCACAGCAGTCAGCCGACCTGCTTCCCCAGCCGGCCGGTCCAGAACACGCCGGTCCGTTCCGTCACATTCCGCTCGCTGGAGTGCCGTCCGCGGCCGACTATTCGGGCATGACAACTCTCATGCATCGATCTGTGACGCTCCTCCTGCTCTGCTCTTGCAGCCTCGTCGGCTCACGCACGGTCGCGCAGCGCCGCGACGTGCCAATGACCGCGGACCGCTGGGGCACGGCGTTCGGGAAGCCCGAGTTCAAGGAGCACAAGGGCACGCCGGCAATCGTCTTCGTTCAAGAAGGCGGTGTCACGCTGAACGATCTCACGTTCAGGAACGGAACCGTCGAGTTCGACGTCGACGCGGCGGCGATGGGCGCGGGCCTCGCCTTCCGAATGCAGGGCCTTCAGTCGCTCGAGATGCTGTACTTCAGGCCACAGCCGAATTGCGCGACGGCGCCGGATTGCGTGCAGTACGCACCGTTCGCCCGCGAGGTTCTGCTCTGGGACTTGTTCCCACAGCATCAGGCGCCGGCACCGCTTCGTCAGAACGAATGGAACCATGTGAAAGTGGTGATCTCCGGGCGCCGCATGAATCTGTTCGTCAACGGCGCGACAACGCCGACCCTCGCCGTCGGCAGCCTCGAGGGCGACACGAAGGACGGTCAACTGGCGCTGGTCGGTCCGGGAGCTTTCGCCAATTTCACGGTCACGCCCGAGGCTGTCGAGGGACTTTCTGCCGCCGCGGCCGCGGATCCGACGGCCGGCGACAAACGTCTGGTCCGGCAGTGGCAGCTCGCGCCGTCCTCAGAGCTGCCGGATGGCAAGGAGCCGACGATCGCCGATTTGCCGAAGGCGTCGGCCGAGTGGCGGGGGCTGAACGCCGAGCGCGGCGGACTGGTCAACGTCACCCGCGTGTACGGACTTCCGACCAAGCGGCCCATTCGCTCGGTGACGTGGCTCAAGACCTCGATCTCGTCGAAGACGAATCAATCGAAGAAGGTCGCAATCGGCTGGAGCCGCGAAGTCTGGCTCTTCGCCAACGGCCAGCAGGTGTATGCGGACAAGAACCTGTATCAGCCGCCGTCCGCCCGAAAACCTCCGGACGGCCGGGTGTCGCTGGAGAATGGATCATTTGTCCTGCCCTTCAAGGCGGGCGACAATGAGATCGCGGTCGCCCTCGCCAACAACTTCTTCGGATGGGGATTGATTCTGCGCCTCGAGGACCTCGAGGGGATTCAGCTGGCGGCCAGGTGAGATCGCGCCGCGTGCGCGCGTGGCTCGCCACACGGACCGGCCGGATCCTCGTGGCGGCCGCGGCCTGGACCGCCATCGGACTCGTCTTTGCGCTGCCCGGCATGTCGGCCGGGCCCGACTGGCGGCGGGCGTTGCTCGCGTCTCTCGCACAATGGTGGTCCTGGGGACTGGTGGCGCCGCTCATCGTCGCCGCCGATCGCCGGCTGCCGCCGTCTGAGAAGCAGCTCGCCCGCCGAATCCTCCTGCACTGCCTCTTCAGCTTCCCCGCGACGGCTGCCTATGTTTATGTCTTTGCCGCAATGCTGGCGCTCATGGGCTTCGAGCGCTGGGACGCGGCCTACAAACCGCAGACGCTGGTCATGGCGCTCCGCGGCATGTTCCTCTGGAGCTGGCTGGTTTACTGGCTGATTGTGGGTGCGTGGCAGGCGTATCAATACTACGGGCGCTACCTTTCGAGCGAGCTGCGGATGGCCCGGCTGGAACGCCAGTTCACCGAGGCTCGTCTGAATGCGCTGCGGATGCAGCTGGATCCGCACTTTCTGTTCAACGCGTTGAACACGATCTCCTCCCAGGTCGAGCGGGACCCAAGGGTGGCGCGCAGGATGATCGAGCATCTCGGTGACCTGCTGCGGCTGTCGCTCGACTCACGCGACCGGGAAGAGATTCCGCTGGCCGAGGAGCTGGCGTTTCTCGACCACTACCTCGCCATCCAGCGAATCCGGTTCGGCGATACGATGACGGTCGACCTTCAGATCGATCCGGATGTCATGTACACGCCCATCCCCTGTCTCATCATCCAGCCGCTCGTCGAGAACGCGATCCGGCACGGGATCTCCCGGCGAGCGGCCGGCGGCACGGTGATCGTGTCGGCGCAACGCGTGGACCAGTCGCTGCTGATCCGCGTAATCGACGATGGCGTCGGACTGCCCGTCGGATGGACACTCGAGGGATCGGCGGGCCTCGGCCTGTCGCTGACGCGCGATCGCATCGCCGGTCTCTACCCGGCCGGAAGCACTCGGTTTGAGGTCCGGCGTCGTTCGGAAGGCGGCACGGAAGTGGAGATCGCGCTGCCGTTGGGTGCGGTGGACGAAGAGGTGCGCGATGCCGTCCCCGCATGAGCAGCTTCGCGTGCTGGTTGTGGACGACGAAGCGCCAGCCAGGCAGCGGCTGGTCGATCTCCTTCGCCAGGATGTCGGCGTGGCCAGCGTGTCAGAGGCCGCCAACGGCCGCGATGCGGTGGAGATGATTCGCGGCGACCGCCCGGATCTGGTGTTCCTGGACGTCCAGATGCCGGAGCTCGACGGCCTCGGCGTCATCGATGCCGTCGGTCCCACTGCGATGCCACTGACCGTGTTCGTCACCGCATACGATCAACATGCGGTTCGCGCCTTCGACGCGAACGCGCTCGACTATCTGCTGAAGCCGTACAGCGACGAACGCCTGGAAGCCGCGATGACGCGAGCGCGGCAGCGTTTGAGCGAGCGCAGCCTCTTCGAGTTCGGTCAGCGGATGCTGCGGCTGACAACGCGAGCGGCACCGCCGCCCCGCCTGCTCGATCGGCTCGTCGTGAAGTCCGGTGGCACGACGCGCTTCGTCCGCGTCGTGGACATCGACTGCATCGAGGCCGCAGGCGTCTACGTGAGCCTGCATGTGGCCGGCAAGAAGCTGCTGTATCGCGCGACGCTGCACGAGCTCGTCGAGCGGCTTGACGCCATGCGCTTCGTCCGCGTCCACCGCTCCGCCGTCGTCAACATCGAGCGGATCGTGCAACTGGAGGCCCGGTCGCACGGCGAATTCGACATCGTCCTGAAACATGGAACGCGCACGCGCGTGAGCCGGACGTATCGCGCGCAGCTCGAGAAGCGGCTTGGGCAGCCGCTGTAACAGCCAAGCGCTGCAGCGGGACAAAGAGGGACGTGATCGAATGGCGACATCTGAAACCGGCGGGAAATTCGGGTGTGTTCGCGTGTAGTAGCGGGCCTGACTTCAGGATTGTGAACAATCAGTGTGCGCGTATTTTAGCGGGGTCATGAGAGATTGCTGGTGCTACCTGCGCTGGCCAGTCATCGAGAGTTCTCAGTGGAAACGCCGCGAGCCACGCTCGGAAGGCGCATAGTAGCCCGGGCGGGTGCGAATCTTCGCGCCTTTGAGATCGCGCCGCTTCAATTTGATCTCGACGGGCCGCCACGACCCATCCGCGCGTTCGTCGCTCGATGTGTAGCCCAGCATGTAGCGTGAACTTATTTCCTTGAGGATCTTCTCGTAGACACCGTCGAGTTCCTTGATGTTGCTTGGAAAGAAAGCCTGTCCGCCTGTCATTCCCGAGAATCGCTGCAGCTCCGCCTGCGCCCTGTTGCGGGCCGAAGTCGTCTGGTACTCAAGGTAACCGAGCGCATACATTGTCACATCCGAGACCTTGAGGAGATCCGTCACATCTCCCGCGTTCATTGTGCTGCGCGTGTCTTCGCCGTCGGTGTAAGCAACCAACACCTTCTGTCCGTTTTCGGTTGACGCAGCCCGAAGGTAAACACCGAGTGCGTCATAGAACGAGGTATAGTCACCCAGCTTGCGATTTCGGATCCGCTCGATCAACCGCGGGTAGTCATCGGCCGTGAATCGCGCTACCCGTACCTCCGTGTCGAAATCCACGAGCGTCACGTCCGCCGCGCCGTCGTTCTGGTTCAGAAACTTGATCGCAGCCGTGCGGACCTCCCTGATGTGTTTTTCCATGCTACCGCTGACATCCAGCAGAAACCCAAGATGCAGCTCGGGCGACGATGCAGCATCGGCCGAAGCGAAGAATTTTACGGTTTGTGGTTTGCCACGCTCGAGCACCTCGAAGTCCTCCACGCCAAGGCCAGCGATGGGCGTTCCCTGCCGGTCGGTGACGACGATTCCGAAGTGGACCAGATCGACCCCCACACGGATCGGTTGCTGTGCGCCGACCCATGCAGTGGCCACACTCGCGATAATCATCACGGTCGCTGACGCACAAGTCACGTCAGACCTCCCTGGGCTCGAAACATTCTGCAATCAGCGCGGCGCACGAACATACGACGCCGGAGCTACTTCGCCGGTGCGAAGTAGCCTTGGCGTGTGCGGGCCGTTACTCCCGGCCGCTTGACGTGCACGTGGATCTGCCGCCACTTTCCGTCCCGGCGCTTCGCGCTCGACTCGTAGGCCAGCGAGGTCCTGGTTTGAGAGCTCCTCCTGGATACCTTGATACACGCCGGCCAGCTCCCTGGCATGCTGTGGAAAGAACGACCGGCCTCCAGTCTGTTGAGCCAACTTTCGCAGCACGTACTCGCCGTCCTCGTATTTACGGGTCGATTGAGTAGGGTCGCGCCGGCCCAGGCCGATCGTGTAGATGATCGTGTCGGAGCGCGAGGCGAGATCGATGATTTCGTCAAAACTCACCAGGCTGGAGGTATCGTCACCATCCGACAGCACGACAATCGCGCGGCGTCTCGGGTTGCTACTGTCGTCTAGGCGGATTGTCTTGTTCAGCTGCTTGAGTGCGATATAAACCGCGTTATACAGCGCGGTCGACCCGTTCGCCCGTGTCCGTCGAATTGCATTCTGCAACGCGACTGCGTCGCTTGTGAACTCGTGGACGATTTCCACACGGCTGTCGAAACTTATGACCGTGGCGACATCTGCCGCCTCGAGTTGTCGCACGAAGCCGATTGCTGCTTCCTGCGCGGTGTCAAGCGCCGACTGCATGCTCGAACTCGTATCGATGAGAAGGGCGAGCGCCAGCGGCACACCGGTTCTCGCAAAGAATGACAGTTCCTGCGGAACGCCATTTTCCGTGACCACGAAATCATCGCGTTTGAGATCACCGACGTAGCGGTGCCCTTGGTCGGTGACGCTTACGCTAATTGAAACGAGATCGACTCCAACACGAAACGGCCCTTGCGTCTGAGCTCCAGCAGGTCGCTCAATAGCAGCCGCGGCGATGGCCGAAATGAAAACCGTGATTACCGATTCGCGTAACATGTTCCCCTTAGTAACCAACGTAGGTTGCTGACATCGACGCAATCGTTGTTCGTCCTCGGAGCGCGGTCGGGAGTGTCACGGAAATGCATGTCCCGCGATCGCCAGGACCGGAACTGCACGTGATCGCACCTCCATGCAGCTCGACGATCTGTCGCCCCATGTAGAGGCCGATTCCAGCACCGCGGGCCGCTGGTCGAAGATCCGCTTGATGGTGCTCGAGACGGAAGAACTTATCGAACACTCGCGAGCGAAAAGGCGCCGGGATACCGGGACCCGTGTCGGTGATCGCGATGGACACGGAGTCATCCTCAATGGTGTCCTCCGACATGGTCCGGCGAATGTCCACGGTGATGCTGCCAGCTACAGGCGTGTACTTGAGCGCATTCGAGAGAATGTTGTCGAATACCGCGCGCAAGCGTAGCGGGTCGGCCGAGATCCGCGGAATATCCGGATCCATCCGCGTAGATCAAGGAAATGCCCTGAGCCCTCGCCTGCCCCTCGACTCGCCGCAGCGCCTCCGCGATGACGGCGGACACATGGACGGGTTCGAGATTGAGCCGCAGCTCGCCAGCTTCGATACGTGTCAGATCGAGAAACTCGTGGATGGTCTCGGTCAACTGCTCGACGCCGATCAGCGACGTCGCGACGAGCTCCCGCTGGCGTTCGGGAAGCAGATGTGAGGCTCTCCTGCAGCATGAGCAACGTCATTCGGAGCGTCGTCAACGGCGTCTGGAGCTCGTGAGAGGCGACCGCGACCAACTCGGAGCGCATTTCGTCAAGGCGAACGAGATCGGTGACGTCATAGAGCAAAAGAACAGCGCCCCTCTGTTGCTGAGGATTGAGCCGTCGGAACGGGAACCACACGCGGGAGCAATCGCTGAACCGCGCCGTCCTGTTCGACGCGTATCGTCCGAGTCAGGTCGGCCGGCGGCACCACGCCTGCCCCTGTCGCAATAGCCCGTGTCACAGCGTTGAGGTCCACGCCGTCGAGGCGAAGATCGTCGAGGCAGCTGCGGGTCACGCACACCTGCCGATGCGAACGCTCTCAACGCGGCTCGATTCATCGACTGGATGTGTCCGCTCGCGTCGAGCAGAACGACCGCATCAGGCAACGCCTCCAGCGTCGCTTCGAGCGTGTTCTTGGCGCGCACGACCTCGCTGATGTTCGTGCGCCGGAACTCGGCGAGATCTTCGGCCATCTGGTTGAACGCCGCAGCCAGCTCGCCGAGCTCATCGCGCGACGCCACATCGATCCGCTCGGAGAACCGCCCTCTGCGGATCGCGTTTGCGCCCTCGCGTCAATCGTCGCACCGGTCCAACGACGGTGCGCGTCAGATGCCATGCCACGGCGACCGCAATCCCGAGCGCCGCCAGCGTGATCAACAGCACCGCCCGGCGCGCCGCGGCGGCCTCATCGCGCGCTCCTGCCACTGCATGCCGAGCGAGCTCGAAATGTCGATCACGGATGGCGGTCGTCAGCGCCACGGCCCGACGCAGCACCGGATTCGCCTTCTGGTGGTATTGGACGAGCGCCTCGCGTTCGACGCGACCGAGATGACGCCGTCCGCAGCCTCTCGATATGCGTGCAGCTCCGCTTGAAGCGGCCTCGCCAGCTCGCGCTCATCGTCGGCCCCAGGACGTCGAAGAGTCGGTCGACGGCCTTATCCACGACCGCCCGCTCGCTGGCCAGTACCTGGCTGCCGCGATCGTCGCCGGCCAGAATCAGGAGCACCGCATCGTCTTCACGTTCGAGCGCGCCCGCGAGCCTTGATGTCACAGCGGTGACCGATTCGCTCTGCCGAACCGTCTCGGTGACGATGCCACTGAGACGAGTCAGCGCGAAGAACGTCCAGACGCTCGCGATCACCGTCGTGAGCACCAGGAGACCCGCCGCGACGCACGAATCGGAGACGAAGACCGACCGGGAATCATGTCCGGTCACGCCAATCCGTATCGCTTGCGCTTCCGCTGCAGCGTCGTCGCGTCGATGTCCAGGATGCGTGCCGCGGCCTCGAGCGACGGAGATCCGCGCGACGACGCGGGCGATGTGTTCGCGTTCCAGAGACTCGAGCGAGACCGGCGCGCCCACGCCGCACGGCCGGTGCTGAGCCGTCGCTGTATCTGTTGCCGCCGATAGCCGAGAGTCCCGAGGTCGGACGGATCGAGCACGTCGCTGGGCGCGAGAATGACCGCACGCTCGACCGCATTGCGCAGTTCACGCAGATTCCCCGGCCAGGTCGTGGGTCAGCATCGCCTGTTCCGCGGCCGCGGAAAACGTGAGGCCCGAGCCGGCGCTGCTTCTGACGGAAAATGGATAGGTAATGGCGGGCGAGCAGCAGGATGTCCTCCGGACGCTCTCGAAGGGCCGGCAGCGTCAGGGTGACGACGTTCAGACGATAGAACAGATCTTCGCGAAAGCTTCCGACACGCACTTCGGCTCTCGAGTTCGCGGTTCGTCGCAGCGATCAGACGGACGTCCGCCTGCCGCTCTCGGGCTTCGCCAAGCCGTTCATACGTGCGGTCGTTGAGAAACCGGAGCAGGCGTGCCTGGGCATCCGCGTCAGCTCCCCGACCTCATCGAGGAGCAAGGTTCCGCCTTCTGCCTCCTGGACCTTTCCGGCGATATCGGCGACCGCTCCTGTGAATGCGCCCTTGCGATGACCAAAGAGCGCACTGGTCATCAAGTCGCCGGACAGGGCCGGACAGTTGACCGTGACAAACGGCGCGTCGGCTCGCGGGCTGTTCGAGCGAATCCAGCGCGCAAGGACGTTCTTCCCCGTGCCGCTCTCGCCGCGCAAGAGAAGAACGGCGTCCGACGCCGCGGCGCGCCCGTGCGGTCGTCTGCAGAAATCGCAGAAAGGCGGGGCTTCGAGATTCGAAGAACGCCGGCTCTCCGCTCTCGTCCAGTTCCTCCTGGAGTTCCGCGAGACGACGCCGGAGACGCTGCGCTTCGACCACGCGATTCGCCGCCAGCCGGATCTGATCGGGCGTAAACGGCTTGGGGACGTAGTCGACTGCCCCACGTCTGATGGCGTCGACGGCGCTCTCGATGGAGGCGAATGCCGTGACGACGATCACGCCAACTCCGGCTGACGCGACGAGGATCTCGGGCAGCAGACTCGAGGCCGGCGTCGGCTCCCAGCCACAGATCCAGAAAGACCACGTCGAAGTGCCCGCGGTCGAGCGCTTCGAGCGCGGCGCTCCCCGTCGCAACGCCGAACACTCGCGCACCCGCAGCCTCGAGGCACAGCCGCAGTGATTGACGGACGCCCGCATCATCGTCGACCACCAGCGCGGCCCAAGGCGCCTTACTGGTGGAGACGAGTCGGCTCGTCTCCTGCTGTGCCAAGTGATTCATGGCCACCGACCTTCTCGCTGTCGCAAGGATTCAGCCACAATGCCATCCCCTCATTGTTGATGTAAGGCGGGCGCCATGACGACTTCACCTGGCAACGTCCCTGCAAAGTGCCCGATCCAGGGCGCACTTGACCTGCAAAAAGCCGCCACGCCAATTGCCTGGCTTCGGCTTACCACTACACAGAACCATCGCACCCGAAGATGCGCGACTGCCACCGCTTCCAGCCGGTGACTGCCCGGTGGTTAGTGACGTGCGTGGCGAAGGGCTTGCACCAGCATCCCGTTATGCGTCAATCGGCCCGCCATGGGCGACCGTTTCTGCTCGCCGAAACCGTCCGGCGGAAACCTCCCGCGAGGTCGCGCCGAAGCGCAGCGAGTCGTTTGACGGCGCCCGGAGGGCATTGCGTGAGAACCGCCGAAGCTCGAACCTCATTCCCGGGCGCCGAACGCTATCATCGCTCCATTTCTTAAGCTCCGCCGCCCTCAAACGATGCCCGCACCCATCCAGCCCCGTCGTCGCGTACGAGTGCTCCTGTCATCGACGGCGCTTCTACCATTCCTGTCGGTACGGAAAGCGGCCGCCCTTGCCATTGCGCAACTTGGAGTGGGGGCATTCTTCCTGTCCGGCATCACCCAATCCGCGCTCGGAGAATCGGCCGGCTGGTTCGTGCTCGGTGTCAGTATCCTGGCCGCGTTCGTCCGCGCGATTGACATCGAAAGTTGGGCCCTGCTCATTCCCGGCGGGTTCGTACGCCGCGTCAGGGCCGCCTTCGGGAGACGAGCCTCGCCGGTCGCTGCCGCAGTCGCGATTGTCGAGCGACTCTTGTTGGCAGCGCTCGCGAGCGTTGTCGTTGGACACTATGCGGCCGGCGTGGCGGTGACCGCCATTGTGGGGTGGCGCTTCACGGGTCACGTGCGAGCCGAAGATCTTGCGACCGTCCTCGCGGTGCTTGCGGTCAGTCTGTGGTGGATGCCCGCGCGCCTCGGTCGACATATCACTCGAGACGTGTTTGCGCGAGGCATCTGGATCGGCATCGCGATTCTGTTGCTGATGATCATCTGGGGTCTTGTGAGTTTCATCGGTGGCGGCGCCACGGCGGCCACGATTCTCGCGTCTCGTCCGCCGCCGCTCCCCGTCACGGGATGGGCGCTTGGGGATGCGTTGGTCTTCTGTCTGATTGGCATCGCCGTTGCCCTGCCGTGTATCGGTGGCGGCGAGACGATGGCCCGTGCCGCTCAGGAGATGGCCCCGCCACGCGTGCAGGCCCTGAAGCGAACCGCGTCGCTGACAGTGCTGTTCGGCCTTCTGATCACCACCGCGGGTACTTTTCTGGTGATTCGGCTCGTGCCCGCTGACGAGCAGGCGGTGTGGCTGAACGCGCCTCTCGCGGGGCTCGCACAGCATCTGGCCGGCCCACTGTGGGCTCGCGACGTTGCTGCCCTCGCCGTTGTTGTCGGCGCTGTGCTTGTGCTCATTCCCGCCGCTCATGCGTCGCTCGCCGATGCCGAGCAGATGCTGTACCGATTGGCTGGCGACGGCACACTGCCACGCGCATTCGGCACCCTTCACGTCCGATTCGGTACCCCGGCCCGTGCCGTCGACGCCGCCGCCGCTGCTGTCATCCTCATCGCCATGGCCAGCGGCGGACGGGTGACCTGGCTGGCCCGAGCTACGCCATTGCCATCACCGCCATGCTGGTGCTGACGATCGCAGCGCTGGTTCGACTCCGGCGAACGGCACGCCGGAACGACGGCCGCCCGTTCAGGCGCCTGTGAATCCGCGCGTCGGTCGACGCGAAGCTTCCGCTCGGGTCTTCTCGCACCGGCGTAATCGTCGGCGTGAGCGCGCCGTGCATGCTGGGACTCGGCGACGGCGCGTCAATCGTGACATGTGCAGCTCTCATCGGCGCGCTGGCTTTGTGGTTCACGAGTCAGCGGCGCAATGTCGAGCCGTTGACTCGGGTCAGTCGAGGACGACACGTTCGACCTGCATTCGCCGCGGCAGATCTCCGCTCGACCAGATCGAGGTGCGCCCGGGCAACGTGCTGGTGCCAGTCCGAAATCCGCATGCGCTGGCTCATGTGGGCGCGGCGCTCAGACGCTCAGGCGATCGGGACGTCGTCGTGATGACCGCTCGCGTGCTCGACGTCGACGTCAGCAGGATACGGCCAGGACGAGCACGCCGACGCAGTACGAGCGCCGGCTGCTGTCCGACGTTGTCGCGCTCGCCGAGCGGCAACGGCCGACCGCGTGCGCCTGCTCATCGTGCCGGCCCGCAACGTCGCCGATGCCATCGTCGGCACCGTCCTCCGCCTGCGCTCGTCGGACGTGTACGTCGGCGAGTCGTCCACGCTGTCGGCCGCCGACCAGGCGCGGCTGCTGGGCGACGCCTGGGAGCGAGCCGACAAGCCGGAACCACTCGACGTTCGGCTCGTCGTTTATCACCGCAGCGGACGTGCCGATACCTATCATCTCGGCGCACACCCGCCGTCTCTCACATCGGGCGATCTCGATTTGATCCACCGCGTCTGTGGCTCGACGCTGTCAAGGCCATCGGGCCACACGTGCACCATCACGACGTCGTCCGAGCAGCGCTCACACAAATGGAACAACAACTCACCGGTCCACAACGCGACGCAGGCCCTCGCCGCGATTCGGCGAAGTGGCGCAGACCCGCCGAAGAACTAGCGGCGCTGCTTCGCGCCCGCGACTACGCACGGCTGCGCGACATGCTGCGTAACCGCCACGCCGGCGAAGTGGCAGCGCTCTTGACCGGGCTCAGCCTCGAAGACCAGGTGGTCGTTTTTCGCGTGCTGCCTCGCAAGGACGCCGCCGCGGTGTTCGAGTATCTGTCGCAGCGACGCGAAGGAAGCATTGCTCAGGCGATGGCGCAGGACGACGTGGCGGGACTGCTCAACAACATGGCGCCGGACGACCGCACGATGTTTCTCGAGGAGCTGCCGGCCGAGCGACGCGTCAGCTGTTGGCGCTGCTGACGCCAAAGGAGCGCGAAGTCGCGCTCACGCTGCTCGGCTATCCGGAAAAATCCGTCGGCCGGCTGATGACGCCGCATTACGTGGCCGTCCACGAGCACTGGACGGTTCGCGAAGTCCTCGACTACGTGCGCGCGCACGGCCAGGACAGCGAAACACTGAATGTCATCTACGTCGTCGACGACCAGGGACTGCTGATCGACGACATCCGCATTCGCGAGTTCCTGCTCGCCCCGCTGGACAACCGTGTCGTCGATCTCATGGATCGGCGCTTCGTCGCGCTGAAGGCGACCGACGATCAGAAAGCGGCGGTCGGCGTGTTCCGGCAGTACCGATCGGAGCGCACTGCCGGTCACCGACACCGCCGGCATGCTCATCGGCATCGTCACGATCGATGACGTGCTCGATGTCGCGGAAGCGACGGCGACGCGAGAGATTCAGCGCATCGGCGGGTCCGAAGCCCTCGACGAGCCGTACATCGAGATTGCGTTCGGTCGCATGATTCAAAAAACGTGCTGGCTGGTTGACGGCGTTGTTCCTCGGCGAGATGCTGACGGCGACGGCGATGGGCGCGTTCGAGGCAGAGATCTCGAAAGGCCGTCGTGCTGGCCCTGTTCGTCCCGCTCATCATCTCGAGCGGCGGCAACTCCGGTTCGCAGGCGGCGACGCTCGTCATTCGCGCGCTGGCCCTCGACGAAGTTGGTCTGCGCGACTGGTGGCGGGTGATGCGTCGCGAGATTCTTGCGGGGCTGACGCTCGGCGCGATTCTCGGCAGCATCGGCTTCTTTCGCATCACGCTCTGGTCGGCGTTCTCGGACATCTACGGTCCGCACTGGTTCCTGGTCGCGATCACGTCGCCGTCTCGCTGGTCGGCGTCGTGTTGTGGGGCACGCTTAGTGGGTCGCTTCTTCCGTTTCTCCTGCGACGCCTTGGCTTCGATCCCGCTGCCTCGTCGGCGCCCTTCGTCGCGACGCTCGTCGACGTGACCGGGCTCGTCATCTACTTCTCCGTGGCGCTGTTGGTTCTGCGCGGCACGCTGCTGTAGCCAGTTTCCTAATGTCCGGTCGGCCATGAGAACGAAGTGGTACCGCGACAGGGCGCCCCGGCGAGGACCATGGTTTCGGCGCTATTTCCGCCTACTCGGGCCTGGGTTGCTGACCGGCGCCTCGGACGACATGGCCGATGCTGCCGAAATGTTGACGGGAGAGCTCGCTTGCGTTGGTGATATTGATGTTGTCCCGCGTCCTCAGCCGACTCCGTCCGCCGGCGCACCGTTATCGCAACTGCCTGCACTGGAACCAGCGCGACTTGCCTCAGGATTTCTCGACGACCTTGGTGACGGAAATCGTGAAACCGGGTTTGGTCTTCGATTGCACGGCGGGTCCACCGGGCCGAAACCCGAACTCGGCCCCTTTGACCTTGACCGCAGCGAGCCCGCTTTCGCGCACTTCCACCTCATGGGGCTTCTCGCCTGCGGGGGCAATCGTCATCGTGACCACCGGACGATCTGGCTGAGCGGCGAAGGCGGCGCCGGCCAGCACAACGATCGCCAAGGCGTATCGCAGATTCGATTTCTTCATGCTCTTTGTCCTCCTTCGTTCTCGCGCACGAGTCTTTGACGCATATTTGCACTCAAATAAGTGAGTCACGCCGACAGAATTCCTACCTTCAAAACGTTCACGAGAGTGGAATCACTTCGGCGTCGGTCAGGACGACTGCGTAGCAGCTCCACCTCCGCCACATCGCCGCCGCGCACGCGTGCCTGGTTCAACGTCACGATCTCCTGGAGGCTTGCGGCATTCTCGCGAGCCAACGCCAGATTTTCTTGTGCAAGTTGCACGTCAATGAACGCCTGCCGGACTTCCAGCTTCAACGTACGGACGGCATTCAGAACCCCAGCGTCGGCCATTGCCCGCTCTTCCTGCGCGACCGTCATGCGCCGTGCGCGCTTCGCGCCGCGCTCGAGCAGAAAGTCGACGCGCAGGCTGTACTCGGGAGGGCCCGCGCCGTTCGACTCATTGAAGCCCGTGCCGAGTGATCTCCGCCCACACTCAAAACGGGATTGGGACGGAGCCGAGCGGTGATCAGGTTCGCATCAGCGATCGACACACCAGCACGCGTCGCAATCAAGTCCAGGTCCTTCTCCAGTGCTTCCGAGACCGCCCCATCGAGCGTCAGACGTTCTGGGTTGGCCGCCGGCACTCGAATCTGCGCGACCGCGGGCCAAGACAAGGCAAAAGAGAAGACGAGAATGAGGCTCAGACGAGCGGACGTCACTGTCGCCCGCTGTGCAGTTGGCGTGCCGTCGGGGCACGCCTTGCAAGGCCTTGGAAGTTAGCGGCAGCTACTCTGGCTTGTTGTCGCGTTTTGCCGCAGTGATTCAGATGACGTTCCGGCATTCTGCATGGACAGGACAAGGCCGCCTGTCCGTTCTACAGCATGCGCCGCACGATCACGTCGAGCACCTTGGCGCGGCAATTGCCTCTCCTCACCCGATGACGTGTCGTGGGAATGCATCGAAGTCTCCGGGCGATGCTCGGGCCGTGCGATGGCCCCAAACGCCGCGAATGACCCGGGTGCGTCACCGCAGGGCCGTGAAATCCTGCGGCCAGGCAACCCTCAGCGTGCTGGCGATTTTCATCGCCTCCGTTTGCGTCGTCGGCCCCGTTTCATCGGTACTGCAGGGACAGGAAGCCCCGAGGTTCCGGGCCGGCGTCACGGTTGTTCCAATCACGGCGGTCGTGCGCGACTCTCGCGGGCGCCTCGTGCGGGATCTGGGCCGGGAGGATTTCGAGGTACTCGAAAACGGCCGGCCCCGTCCCATCGTGGATTTCAGGTCGACTGGCCACACGCCAGTCAGCCTCGCCCTGCTGTTCGACACCAGCGGAAGTATGGGCGGGCCGAATCTGGAACAAGGCAAATCAGTGGTGGACGGCCTCTTGAGGCGAATGGAGAGGGCATGGGACGAAATGGCGCTCTTCACCTTCGATAAGGTCCTTCGCGAGGAGACGCCATTGACGAACAACCCTGAGCTCATTCGCACCGCTCTCGCCAAGACGGTCGCGTGGGGGCAAACATCGTTGTATGACGCGATCGCCGAGACGGCGAAACGACTTGGCGATCGACGAACCCAGCGGCGTGCGGTCGTGGTCGTCACCGATGGCGTCGATACTAGCAGCACGCTCACTCCCGAGAAGGTGTCGGAGTTGGCGAGTGCTCTCGAGGTGCCGGTCTACGTCCTGACCGTCGCGCCGCCTCGCCGCAGTTTCTTCGGCGCCGACCATCGCTTGGCTGATCTCGCCCGTTGGACGGGAGGAGATCACGTTCGGGCTCATGCGACTGAACATCTGGACGCCACAATCTCCGCCCTGATGGTGGAGCTGCGGCAGTTGTACTTCCTGGCGATCGACTCCGCTGCGACGGCTGGCTCGTACCGGCTCGAGGTCAGGACCAAACGAAAAAACCTGAGGGTGCGAGCACGAAGCGGCTACGTCGCCACCGGCTGATCGCAGCCGACGTTTACAGAAAGTGAGTTGCCTCGGTGGGACAGACATGTCCTGATACGAGGTCGCAACTGTCGACGCCCGTCTTTACGCACGCCATTAGGAAGGGATTTCCGCAGCGCCGTGCACGTGTGCGGTCGGGCATAAACATTGCGGATCGGTCGCATCTGTAATGAGATAACGTTCGAATCACCTGCTGAGCAGGTCTGACTGTGATGCTACACCGCTCCCCGTGGTCGTCGGCCGTTGCAGGTGCGTCGGTCCTCCTCGCGTTCCTCCTCGGCGTCAGCAGTCACGGTCAACAGCATCCAGATCCAACCTCACCCGACGCCCCCATTCGGTTCCGGACCAACGTCGAACTCATTAGCGTTTCGGCCACCGTTACGGACATGAGCGGCCGCTTCGTACCAGGTTTGACCAGAGAGGATTTCCGCCTGTACCAGGACGGCCAGCTGCAGACGATCACACATTTCAGCAGCGACCGCGTGCCGGTCAGCCTCGGAATTGCGATCGATACGAGCGGCAGCATGGAAGGCGACAAATGGCAGTCGGCCGTGAAGGCAGTGGAACGGTTGCTCGACCTGCTTCGGACCGACGACGAGGTCTTTCTTTATCGATTCAGCTCTGATCCTGAACTGCTGCACGACTGGACACACGACCACGGGCGTATCCGGCGAGCACTTGATGATATCGAACCCGAGGGCGGTACGGCGTTGCACGATGCAGTGGCGCAGGCGGTGCGACGCGCTCAGGCCGGCCGTCAACGAAAGAAGACCGTGCTTGTGATCTCAGATGGACACGACACCAGCAGCGACCTCGATCTGACCGGGCTGCGGCACTTCATTCGGCAGACCGAGGTGATGGTTTATTCGATTGCGATCGGCGGCGGAGCAGAGCGCGCGGCCGGCAACCCGTATTGGCTTCCACCGCCGCGTAGACCCATTCCAATTCCATTTCCGATTCCAGGCCGACGTCCGCCTGGACGTCCACCGCGGTGGAAGCAGTGGCAGTGGCCGCCAACCCCGGCGTCGGTCGGCGGATCGCAGAGAACCTCACATCAGAATGTCAACATCGGCGTTCTGCGTGAGATCACCGACGACACCGGCGGTCGCACCGAGGTCGTCCGCTCGCCGCGCGACCTGAAGCCGGCGGCAGTCAGCATCGCCAACGAATTGAGCCAGCAGTACTTCCTTGGGTACCCGGGTGCGGGAAACAAAGATGGAGGGTGGCATTCAATCCGTGTGGAGACCCGCGGCGGCCTCCGCGTCCGGGCGCGCAAGGGATACACGGCGACACCCTAAGATCCCGCGACCGCCCGTGCGCACTCAGTCGCAGCAACGATTGGACAGCTCGACGGTCATCATAGCGCGCCAAATGCGGCAAACGGCTGTCTCGGATGACGCGAACAGGCTCTCTGTGAAGAATGGGGGACATCAACCCAACAAAGATCGCGTGGGCACGGTGTACGCCGGATCGCGAATGAGACCTGGCGCCGGCATCACGGGGACAAGAGCGTCGCGCACGTCAGCTACGACGCATTGGTCGCAGAGTTACCGCATCGCGGTGTGGTGCGAAGAAAAGGAAGATTCCGTAACTTAGCCCACGCGAGCGTTCCGACGGTTGGAGTCCGCGAAAGCGGCCTCCGATGCGCTGGCACGCGAGACATTCAACCATCGGTGCACAACCGCAGAGTGCGGCCATGGATGGTCTGGACGGCCTGAAGGCCGGTCTCTCTCGCCAGGCTTTCTTAACCGCCGTCGATACCCGCTGCGTGCTTTAACCGTGGCGGACGGGCGTTTAACTCGGACATCCAGCCGACGCCATTCGCGCGTGTTCGCGGCTTCTATAGCAAGCACGTATTGCTGACGGAGCTCATTGACGAGCCCTGATGCCACCACTGTCGTTTCCGTGAATGTGCTCGCGAAGACCAACTGTCCACCCGTCCATTCCGCAAGATCCCGCAAATCGGCGGCCTCGGACTCGGGTGCTCGCTCTGCGGCCTCCAGCATTGAACGCTGATCAATGGATGGGACAGTTGCCACGATGTAGACCGGCACGGCAATGGAGCTCGCAAGGCCGGATACCTGCGATGCGGTCAGCGTACTGCTGGTGTCGATCCCGTCAGTGAGAACAACGATGGCTTTGTGCGCGGCTGACCGCTCGCTGAGTCGTCGTGCCGCGGCGGCTGTGGCGTCATAAAGGGATGTCGTCCCAAAAGCATCGAAGTCGTCCAAGACACCTTTGAGGGTGCCGAGATCGGCAGTGAAAGAACGGCGCTCATGAAGCGTCGCGTCGAAGGTAAAGACCGCGACCTCGTCTTGACCTGAGCGCAATTGTGAGAGCACCGAATCGAACGCCTGACGGGCCATATCGATCTTCGATCCGATCGCCATGCTTCCACTCATGTCGACGAGAATGGCAAGGCTAACCGGCGAACGCAAATCGGAACGGATCGAGAGAATCGGTCGCAGGTGCCCGTTATCGCGCACCTCGAAGTCCGCTGCTGTCAAGCCGTTCATCGGACGGCCTCGGTGATTGCGAACGGACGCCTGGATTGTGACGACGTCCGCCGAGCTCCGGAATCGTTGCTGAGGCTGGTCCCCGGGCGGCTGTGACGCTGCCAGGCCTGCCGATCCGGTGACGAATAACGCGATGAGGAACTGGCTAATCCGAAACTTCATAGCTGTCGCCTGGTGTATCGGACGTCTATAGATAACCGAATACCCGCCAGGGCGCTTGAGAGAACGCGCCGGCGGTACCCATTTGGACCAGAGTTGTCGGGGAGCACCTAATCATAGCACTCGTCGCCCACTACGACGGTCGACTCGTGGTTGCGCTAACAGATAGACTCGGGGTGTTGCCCTTTTCATGCCCTTTTTTGAGGCAACAACGGCCGGCAACCGGCGGCAAAGGTCGGCACAGAGCGAAAGTGAAGAGGCGCTCGATTCTACCGAGCGAGATGAGCGATGCGGCAATGCAAGCACGACTCGAACGTGCGACCTCGTGGTTCGTAACCGGAACAAGCGGCGTTAGCTGCTCCTTGCTTGCCCTTGCACTACATCGAGAGCCGCTGGGGACCCACCAGCATTCGTCGTTCGATCTGACCCCGGCGGAATTCGACGCGGCGTTCCGGCAATACGCCGAACGCCGATTCGGGGCAGTCATTCGCTGACATTCCGTCCAACTCGCGAACACGCGTCCCATACGGGCCGCACCTGCATCTATGGGGAAGCCAGGGTGAGTGTCGTTGACGAGACGGCCGGTTCGCCATACTGTCCCGTCATGCTCATTCGTACGCTCTTCTACTCTCTCTCCCTGCTCGCCGCCGCCGGCGCGGTATCCGGCGAGGCCCTGAGGCAAGAACCCGCGACCCCGCCACGAGCCTTCATCGACGGTACCGGCCCAGGCTGGCGCACACTCGGGCCGAACGACTTCGCGGGTGTGAACGGCGACGCGGAGACGTGGAAATGGGACGGCGGCCTCCTGCGGTCGACCGGCGTGCCGATCGGTGTGATGCGTACCCGCGACACCTTCACGAACTTCGAGCTCGTGATCGAATGGCGCCATCTGAAACCGGCGGGAAACTCGGGTGTGTTCGCGTGGGTCCCGATGAACGCCCTGGAGGGCCTGCCGCCGGGCCAGCTCCCGCGGTGGGGCATCGAAGTCCAGATGCTGGATCACGGCTATCGCGAG
The DNA here is from genome assembly GCA_963840865.1 of Vicinamibacterales bacterium. Classification (GTDB taxonomy): domain Bacteria; phylum Acidobacteriota; class Vicinamibacteria; order Vicinamibacterales; family Vicinamibacteraceae; genus CAWJAP01. Next base: position 16,051 of record CAWJAP010000003.1, on the reverse strand, counting down.
TACTTCGCCAAGCGCAGTGGCGGCAAGCCGGCCAACTGGTTCACCACGAACGGCGACATCTTCGCCGTGGGCAACTCGAAGCTCGAGCCGTTCGAGCCGAGGTCCCCGGACGGTTCGCGAAGCTTCCCGCGATCAGAACGGAGTCGCGGCGCGGGCGAGTGGAATCATTACTACGTGCGGGGCATCAACGGCGAGATTCGCCTGTGGGTCAACGGCGAGGAAGTGTCGGGCGGGCGCGGCGCGGAGCCGAGGACCGGGTTTCTGTGTCTCGAGGCCGAGGGATCGCCGATCGAGTTCCGCAACATTCGCGTCCGGGAACTGCCCTGAACGGCGAACGCTGCGTCCGCACGCACGAGACTCGGTCGGAACTGCCATCGCCGACGCGACGGCGTCTGGCTGACATGCGGGGGCCGAGGCCGGTCGATTGACGTTGCCCGTGACGCCCGCCGTCGTGTCAGTGGTGCTGATGTACGCCGCCTTTACGGTGGTGGGCTGGCTTGCGTCGCGCAAGGCCAGGAGCGGCACAGCAGCCGATCTCATCGTCGCCGGGCGGCAGATGCCGCTGTGGATAGCGGCGCTGACGATGACGGCGACGTGGGTCGACGGCGGGTATCTGCTTGGCACTGCGGAAGGAGCGTACAAGTCCTCGATTCAGCTTGGCGTCCAGGGTGGCCTCTGCTTCGGCATCAGCCTCATTCTCGGCGGGCTTTTCTTCGCCCGGACCATGCGGAGGCATGGCTTCACCACGCTCATCGATCCGTTCGAGGCGCGCTTCGGGAAACGGTGGGCTGCGATTCTTTTCCTGCCGGCCCTCGCGGGCGAGGTGTTCTGGAGTGCGGAGCTGCTCGTGGCGCTCGGATCTTCGTTTGGCGTCCTGCTTGGGATGAACCTCACCACCGCGATCCTCACGGCCGCCATCGTGACCACGGTGTACACGATGCTCGGCGGGATGTGGTCGGTGGCGTATACGGACGTCGTCCAACTCGGACTTGGTGGCGATAGGGCTGGCCGCCGCGCTGCCGTTCGCGCTCGACGGCGCCGGCGGCCTCGAAGCAGAGCTGGCTGCGCTATGCGAATGCGAGGCCAGACGGGCACGGCATCGTGCCGGCGATGTTCGCTGGCGGAGGGATGTGGTCCACGCCCGCGGTCGTCTCCTGGTGGGACGTGTCGCTGATGCTGATGCTCGGCGGCATTCCGTGGAACTGCTACTTCCAGCGCGTACTGTCGTGCACGTCGCCAGCGAAGGCCGCCGGACAGTCGATCGTGTCGGGCCTGCTGACGATCGGCTTCACCGCGCCGCCGCTTCTCATGGGCATTGCGGCGTTCAGTTATCCATGGCCGGCGGACGCGCTTGCACACCTTCGAGCGAATCCGGCTGAAACGCTGCCACTGTTGTTCGTGCACGCCGTGCCGCCGCTCGTCGGGATGCTTGGACTGGCGGCGATCGTCGGGGCGGTGACGTCGAGTTTCAGCTCGTCGATCCTGTCGGCCGGCTCGATGCTGAGTTGGAACTGCCTGAAGCGTCTGATGTGGCCATCGCTGACGGTGCGGCAAATGGCGCGGGTCATCCGGCTGTCGATCCTGTTGTTCGGCGCCGCGGCGGCCGCCTTCGCGCTGAAGGTGCGCAGCGTTCAGGCGCTCTGGTTCTTCACGAGCGATCTGGTATTCGTCCTGCTGTTTCCGCAGCTCGTATTCGCGCTCTTCGACCGCAAAGCGAACCGGATTGGATCGATGGCGGCGTTTGCTGTCTCGCTGCTGCTGAGACTCGGCGGCGGGGAGCCGCTTGCTTGGCATCCCGCATTTCATCCCCTACCCGGAGCTCTTTGACGCCATCCTTCCAGGTGCGGCCGCCGACTGGTACGACCCGGCAACCGGCGCCATGTTGTTTCCGTTCAAGACATTCGCCGCTGGCGCTGGCGTGATCGTGTTACCCGCGGTCTCGCGTCTCACTGCGCGATGGCAAGCGCCGCGCCCGCTGTGTAACCCATCGACCGACGAAGGGTTTCAGCACTCGGGCGGACGACCGTGCGCGAGCGGGGCCGTTCAGTGAACCCGACCTCGCCGCCAGGCCCGCGCAGCTTCCGTCGGTGGCACGGGACGCCGGCCTCGTGCTTCGCCGGGATGAAGCGATCCCGGAATCATCACCGGTCGGAACTCAGTTCGGCGAACGCGCCGGCCACGGCCCGGACGGCGTCGCGGTCCAGGGGATTGCACCAGACGCCACCCTGTTTGACTGATGAACCCACGATGAACCCGTGGGCCGTTGCGAATCGTGCCAGGTTCGCCGCCGTCACGCCGGATCCCACGAGCACCGGCACGCGCACGGCTCCGGCAACGTCGCGCACCTCGTCGGGAGAAGCCGGCTCTCCGGTCGCGGCGCCGGTCACGATGACGCCGTCGGCGAGGAAGAACTCCGCTGCCTTGGCGGTCTCGACGATTGAGACGTCCGCCGTGATCGCGTGCGCGCTGTGCTTCTTCTTGATGTCGGCAAACACCAGCACTCGTTCTGCGCCAATCGCGCGCCGGTATCGGAGCAGGTCACCGGCGCAGGACTCGATCACGCCTTCGTCTGCCACGTGCGCATAGGCAAATCCTTCGACCCGGACGAAGTCGGCACCGGACGCGTGCGCGATGGCGAGCGCCTCGCGATTCGCCGCTGCGAGCACCTGAATGCCGAGCACGAGACCGGTCTCGCGCTTCACGTCGCGAGCGACTGCGGTCATGGCGGCGGTGATCTCAGGGCCGACACCACCCTTGAGATACGGGCGGTCGTGCATGTTCTCGATGGCCAGGGCCGTGAATCCTGCGTCCCGGTAGATTCGTGCCTCGGTCAGCGTCTGCTGAATCAGCGTCTGCACCGAGTCAGACGCTGACGGCGTCCCGGGAAGGGCACCAAGATGCAGCATTCCAATCAGCGCGCGCGGCGCGCCGAAGCAGTCACGGAAGACCGTCAGTCCATCGTTGCTGGCTCGGTGAGCGAAAGTCATCGACCTTCGGCCAACGGTATAACACTCGATCGTGTTTCCGTCTATCCTGTCGTCAGAGTCGATCATGCGACCGAGCCGTCGGGAGTTTCTGATGGATCTAGCTACTCAGCTGTGATGACGAATCGCGTGGTGACAGCCATCGCGCTCGCCGCCTGTGCTGCGACTCACGTGCTGGCGGACAACTGGCCCCAGTGGCGGGGCCCGCAGTTGAACGGCACCAGCAGCGAAACCGGTCTGCCCAGCCGCTGGTCGAAAACCGAAGGTCTGGCCTGGACCCTGCCGCTGCCTGCCTGGTCCGGATCGACGCCCGTCATCTGGCGCGATCGCGTCTTTCTCAACGTCGCCGATGGGCCGCAGGTGTTTCTGTGGTGCATCGACCGCGACAAAGGGCACGTCGTCTGGAAACGCGCGATCGCTTCAGGCAATCGGCAGATACGCAAACAGAACATGTCGTCGCCGTCGCCCGTCACCGATGGGACGCACGTCTGGGTGCTGACCGGCACGGGGATCCTCAAGGCGTTCGACTTCGAAGGCAGGGAACGCTGGACGCGCGATGTTCAGCACGATTACGGGCTGTTCGGTCAGCTCTACGGCTACGGATCCTCGCCGCTGCTGTTCGAGGATTCGCTGTACGTACAGGTGCTGCACGGATCGCACACCGCCGAACCGTCCTACCTGCTGCGGATCGACAAGGCCACCGGCAAGACGGTCTGGCGGGTCGAACGCGTCACCAACGCCCGGCAGGAATCCCCGGATGCGTACACGACGCCCACGCTCGTTCGCGACGGCACACGGAGCGAGATCGTCGTCTCGGGCGCCGACGTGGTCACCGGCCACGATCCCGCGACCGGCGCCGAGGTCTGGCGGGCCGAAGGCCTGAATCCGGCGGGCGACGGCATCTACCGCATCATCGCGTCGCCCTTCGTGCAGGACGGGATCGTCTACGCGCCGACGCGCGAACGGCCCATGCTTGCGCTGAAAGCCGGCGGCCGCGGCGATGTCAGCCGCACGCATGTGCTGTGGCGGTTCATGAATGGACCCGACGTGCCGACGCCGGTGAGCGACGGCACCTACGTCTACGTCATCAACGACCGCGGCATCATGTGGTGCCTGGATGCCAGGACCGGGGTCCCGGTCTACGAACGACAGCGGCTGCGTCCTTCGACGTATACGGGCTCGCCGATCCTCGCCGACGGCAAGATCTACGTCACGAATGAAGACGGCCTGACGAGCGTCGTGCGAGCAGGTCCGAAGTTCGAAATCCTCGCGGAGAACGATCTCGACGAGTACACGCTCAGTTCTCCGGCGGTGTCGGACGGACAGATCTTCGTTCGGACGGACAAGGCGTTGTATGCGATTGGGCAGCGCAGGCGATAGAGGCCCTCAACTCCCAAGCTCCAACTCCCAACTCCCAAAAGCGAGCGGCTGGTACTAAGAGCACTCCGTGCGAGTTGGGAGTTGGAGGTTGGGAGTTGTCTAAGTCTTCTTTTTGAATTTCAACGTCGTGACCACACTCGGACATTCGCCCTTGCCGCAGATCTCGGTGTCGCCGACCACCAGGGTGCCGTCGGCGTCGAGCGACCACCGCAGGATGTTCGAGAGCCAGCGCTGGCCATCGGGCGGCGTGGTGTCCGTGCTGATGAGCAGCGTCCCACGGCTCAGCGTCGCGCGCGAATCTCTCACCAGCTTCTGGCCGTTGACGATGTACTCGTTGTGGCTTTCCTCGCCGAACGTGAATCTCGCTTCGCGCCCGGGTGGCGGGCTGACGCGGGTAATGACCAAAGTCGTGGCGGTCTGCACGACGGTCGCTTCCGATCCGAACCAGAACTGGTCGTAGTCAGGCCGCTGGGGGCTGATTGATGTCAGCATCCAGTGGCCCGTAAACACCGGCGATGATGGCTGTGTGCCGACCTGAGCCCGGGCACCGGGGGCGATGGTCGCGAGCGCGGCCAGCATGGCAAACGCCATCCTGATCATCACGTCATTCTATGTGGCCACTGAGTGACCCTCGTATTGATGAGGTCCATCCGCTCGGAGAGAACCGCCCCGAACAATTGACGCGGAATGCCCGCTGCGGTTTACTGCCCACCGCAGCGGTACGTATGTCCGCGAGCAAGCCTACATAACGCTCGAGGAGGTCGCATGGGGCGGATAGTTCGCATTGCCGTGGCGGCGATCACCATCACCAGCAGCGTGGCGTCCATAGCCGCAGGCCAGACCACGACCGGCGCAATCACCGGAGTGATCCGGGACGCGGCCAGCGGAGTCCTGCCCGGCGTCACGGTCAAAGCGACGCACGAGGGCACGAACGCAGAAACGGCGGCCGTCAGCAACGACGAAGGCGTGTACGTCCTTCGCGGCCTGCCGGTGGGTCGCTACACCGTCGTCGCGGAACGCCAGGGGTTCCAGGCGGCGAGGAACACGAACGTCGTCGTTCGGGTGAACGAGGACGTACGGCTCGACATCGGGCTGAAGGTCGGGGCGGTAACGGAGACCGTGACCGTCAGCGGGACGGCGACCACCGTGGACACGACCAGCGGTACGCTGAGGACCGTTGTCGATCAGGAGCGCATCGAAAACCTGCCGCTGAACGGCCGGAACGCCACGCAGTTGATGACGCTCGTGGCCGGCGTGCTGCCCGATCGTTCCGACTTGACGTCCGGTGCGACCTACCCGGGAACGCAGCCGGTGTCATCGAGCGGCGCGCGCGGCAACACCACCAACTACGTGCTCGACGGCGGGTACAACAACGATCACTACAGCAACGGTCCCAACCCGATGCCGAACCCGGACGCGCTGCAGGAGTTCAGCGTCCAGACCAACAGCTTCAGCGCCGAGTACGGCCGCAACGTCGGCGCGATCGTGAACGCCGTGACCCGCGCCGGCACCAACCAGTTTCATGGGTTGGGCTTCGGCTACTTCCGGCATTACAAGCTCAACGCCACCAACTTCTTTACGCCGGGCGTGGACGACGGTTTGAAGCGCTCGCATACGGCGGAACGATCGGCGGCCCGATCGTGCGGAGCAGGACTTTCTTCTTCGGCTCGTACCAGGGCACGAACGAGAGGCGGCGCCCAACGACGCGATCGAGCCTGGTCCCAACGGCAGCGATGCGGGGCGGGGATTTCTCGGCCATCTCGCGCCAGCTGCGCAACCCGTTTACCGGCGAGCCCTTCGCGAACAACCAGATCCCGACATCGCTCTTCAGCCCGGCCGCCGTTCAAATCCTGGGCGATTGGCTGCCCCTCCCGAACCCAAGTCCTGGGGACAACCCGATGACGCTGCGATTTCAGCAGCCGACGGAAGCCGACGACCACCAATACCTGGCTCGTGTCGACCACACGTTCGGGAACAACCATCGCGCCTACGGCCGGTTGTGGGTCTCGCGGGCATCGACGCCGCCGGTCCTGGAGGACGGCAACATTCTGACCAGTGCGTTCGGACGAACGTGGCAGAACACCGTGGTGTCGCTCAACGACACGTATATCCTGACCTCGTCGCTGCTCAACACGCTGGTGATCACCTACAACCGGACGAACAATCAGAACTACCAGATCTACCCCCCGACTACTCGACGCTGGGAATCAACGTTTACAACGACGAGACGCCGCAGTGGTTCTTCAACGTCTCGGGCTACTTCGGGATCAACAGCGGCGACACGAACACGTTCCTGCGGAACGAATTCCAGATCGTGGATACGATGCGCTGGACGCGAGGCAGCCACGAGCTCGCTGCCGGCGTCGATTACAGCTACGGCCAGGGCGATATCGTCAACAACTTCCGCGCGAACGGCCGGTTCACTTTCTCGAATGCGGCACCATTCACGAGCGATGCGCTGACGGACTTCTTTCTCGGAAAGTTCTCGAGCTTCGAGCAGGGAATCGGCGAGTACAAGAACACGCGCATGCACTTCTTCGCGGCGTTCGCGCACGACACGTTCCGCGTCAGCCGGCAGCTCACCTTGAATCTGGGACTGCGGTGGGATCCGTTCATCCCGTATACCGACGTCAACGATCGGTTGGCGTGCTACCGCCCCGGCCAGAAGTCGCAGGTGTATGTGAAAGCACCCACCGGCATGGCGTACCCGGGCGATCCGGCATGCTCGAAGGGAGGTTACGACACGTCGTGGACCGACTTCGGACCCCGATTCAGCCTGGCGTACGACCCCTTCGGCGATGGGCGGACGAGCGTGCGCGCCGGCTACGGCGTGTTCTACGACCGGCCCAACACGATCTCGACGAACAGTCCTGCCAACCAGGGGCCGTTCGGGACGGTCGTCAGCTTTCCCGGCGACGCGGTCAACAGCGTCGCCATCCCGTATGCGGGGCGGATCAATCCGTTTCCGGCGGATCCGTTCAACGTCCCGCAGGACGCGGCGTTCTTCCTGCCGCACACAGCGTTCAGCTACGACGAGCACCTGAGGAACGGCCGGCTGCAGTCGTGGAACGTCACCGCGGAGCGCGAACTGTTCTCGACCTACCTGCTGCGAGTGGGCTATGCCGGCTCCCATGGCGATCGTCTGGCGATGGGTCGCGAGCTCAACGCGGCGGTGTATGCGCCCGGCGCCACGACGGCGACGACCAATCAGCGGCGTCCGCTCTTTCCCGACTTCGGCAGCATCGTGAGCATCGAATCGACCGGACGCTCCGACTACAACGCCCTGCAGCTGACGCTGGAAAAGCGCATGGCCCGGGGGTTCACGGTCCTCAGCAGCTACACCCTGTCGAAGACCATGGATCATGCCGGCGAGAACAAACAGACGGGAGACCAACCCCTACGACCTCGATTTCGACCGGGGGTACACGAATCCGATCGGCGCCACCGCTGGGTCACCTCGTTTCTCTGGAATCTGCCCGGCAGGTTCGACAACGCGCTGGCCGCTGCCGTGCTGAGCGACTGGAGGCTCGCCGGGATCGTCACGATGCACAGCGGCAACGGGTTCAGCGTGACGAGCGGCGTCGACAACGCACGAACCGGGACGGGCAGTCAGCGGGCGGACATCACCGGCGATCCGGAGCTGCCCGACGATCGACCGAACCAGGACAAGGTGCTCCGCTGGTTCGACACGACCGTTACGCGCCGAATGCGCTTGGCACCTTCGGCAACTCGCAGCGGAACGCCCTGCGCGGTCCGGGATACAAGAACGTCGATCTTGGCGTGCACAAGACCTTTGCGACCGGCGGGCACACGGAGCTCCAGATCCGTATCGGCGCGGTTCAACGTGTTCAACTGGGTGAACCTCGGCACGCCGGTCACCGCCCAGAACTCGGGCAACTTCGGCCGGATCACGACCGCCCTGGATCCGCGAATCATGCAGCTGGCGGTGAGGTGGCAGTTCTAGTTCGGGCGGCTTCGCGCGGGGAGGTTGTGAATTTCGCCGGCGGCTAAAACCAAAGGCGCCTTCGGCGCCGAGGCACGGAGACACGGAGGGCACGGAGGTTCACATCGGAAACCGGCCACTAATCGCGGGTTCTGCCCGTTGACGGCGCCGCCGGCCTCCGGCCGGCGGTGACAGGAGCGAGGGGTCGGGCGAAACGCAAACCGCCAGTTCTTCGCGTGGGCGACTTGCGTTTCGCCCGACCCCTCACTCCTGTCAACCGCGCGCAGCGCGGTGCCGTCAACGGGTCGCAATCCGTCGAAGAGATTCCGCTTTTCTCCGTGCGCCCCGTGGCTCCGTGCCTCGGCGCCGCAGGCGCCTTGAAGAGGCGTTGAATTCTTGCCCGAATCGTGCAACCGCGAAGCGGAACGCGACTTGGCGTTCCATGAATCAATACGACGTTCGCTGACGACCGACCGGCTCCACGCCATACGGCGTGAGGAACTGGCGCGCACCCGCTTCGAAGAGCGCGAGCTCCTATGGCGCCTGAAAGAACAGGAATCCCTGCTCGATGTAGCGGCGCGTGTCTTCGGGCGATCCCGCCGGCCGTCCTGCTGCCTTGCCGTGCTGCCGCGCGGCAGCGAGCACGGTCGCCGCCGCCTCTTCAACCCGCGGATGATGCTGCTGGCCGCGCAGACCGAGTGAGAACGACAAATCGCCCGTGCCGACAAACACCACATCGACACCCGGAGTGGCGGCAATCGCGTCGGCGTGTGCCACCGCTGACGCTTCCTCGACAATCACGACGGTGACGATGTTGCGGTCCGCCGAGTCGAGATAGGCGTCAGGTTCGGGCCAGGTCGTGAGGGCGAGACTCGCACCCGAGCCACGCCGGCCGGCCGGCGGATACCGGCATGCGTCCGCCGCCGTGCGGGCGAGCGCCGGCGTGCTGACGAATGGGAAAGATGACGCCGTGAACGCCTGCATCCAGCACGCGTTTGGCCAGCCATGTTTCCGTGGCGGGCACACGGGCAAAAGGCACTGCCGGAAGACCGCGCGTCGCCAGGACCACGTGCCGCACGGTTTCGAGCGTCACCGGCGAGTGTTCCAGCTCCAGCCACAGAAAATGGAAGCCTGCTCTCGCGGCCCGCGCGGCGAGCTCGAGGCTCGTGGACGTGATTGTGCAGCCCAACACCGGCAGCGACTCGCGGAGCCGCCGTCTGACCGGATTCTCCGAGGCCTCGTCCATCATTTCCTCAGGAGCCACACTTCGGCGATTTGATTGCCTCGTCCGGCGCTCCCGATCCCGGCCGGTGCGCTGAACGTCAGCGTCAGCTCTCCGTCCCGCGTGGCTTCCACCGGCACGTCGAATTCCACGGGCGTGATCGGCAACTCTTTCCTGATCGGCGGGTGGACCTTGTACTTGTCGTCAGCAACCAGTCTGATCAGCATGTCAGGACCGAACGCGTCTCCCGCATAGACGATGCGGACGACATTCCTGTGCCCCCCGATCGAGGCCCCCATACCGCATCTGCAGGGGAGTCTCCCAGAACGATTCGGCGTGAGTCATCCATGACATCCGCCAGTCCGGGCGATACCCTGAATCCCGTCAGCGTGGACTTGAATCGCTGCGGGTCCTCTTCATACGGCAGACCGCGGACGAGGTGGGGCTGCTGGCAGGATTCCCCAGGTCGTCGTAGAAGCCGCCGGGGCCGGGGTCGGTCCATCGGACGACGCGATCGAGGGCCGCAGCGGTCTCCTGGGGAGCGCGCGAATACGGCAAACGCGCCATCAGCCAGGCCCGGTTGTTCAGCGGCATGTCGATCGTGTCGAGGTTGCGCCCCGGCCGACGGCGATCGCCTGGTAGCGCGCGGCACTAGCTGCTGACGGATGCTCTGGAAGAGCGCCTCAGCGAGCGCGAATACGCGCCCGCGCCACTCGGCACCGGCCGGTCGAGCTCGTCGAGGATCCGCTCGCCTCAGCATCGCCGCGATGGAGCGCTGCGGGCGTCCCGCAGCCGTCCATCGCGCGCTCCTCGAGCGCCGTCTCGTACAGCAGCCGGCGCGCGTGTAGGCGTCGTAGTAGGCCCGGTAGAGCGCCTGCTGGAAGCGCCAGTTCCGCTCGCGCGGCGCGGCCGCCCGCTCCATCTCCTGGAACTGCCCAGCGTCGTGTACGACGCCGCGTTCGACGCGAGCGGGCCGCGCCAGTTGCGCTCCAGCGCGAGCAGCCCCTGCGCGAACGTCCACGTCCGCTCACCGATGAAATAGCGGCCGTACTCGCCGCAGGATCTCCATCACGTCCGCCTCCGGGTCCCAGCCGAGCGCGCTCCAGACGATCTTGTTCACGTCGTCGTTGCAGCCCTCCGAGTAGGTGATGAAGCCGGTCGGCGTACGGCGGCAGCGCGCGGAAGATGGCCGCCTGGTCCAGCGGCCGCGGGTTGATCGGCTCGCGCTCAGCGTCAGCGCGTAGCCACGTCCCAATCCGGCACGGGATACTGGCTGCGGGCTGTGCGTGATGTCCGGGTAGTGGCGGATCGGGTACCGCTTCGGCACTCCGCCCGCAGCTCTGGCAGGCTGTCGCGAACCTGCGGCCCGAAGACGACGCCGGTGAGCCACGCCGGCTCGTTCTTCAGGATCGCGAAGAACTCGTCCATCCACTCCGCGTGAAGCCCTGCGGCGACACCCACATCTGCGCCTTCGGATGGTACTTGCGCAGGTTCGCCGTCTGCTTCTCCAGCAGCGCCATCAGGTGGCGGGCTGCGTGTGGCCCGGATCGCCGCCGGGCACGAAGACCGCGTCGATCCGCGGCAGCTGCGGAAACACTTCGCCCACTCCTTCAGCGCGAACTCCACCGTCTTCGGATCGGAGTAGTCCTGGTCCATCGCCGGATACCAGATCCACACGTCGAGCCCGTACTCGTCCGCGAGGCGCGACATCTCGATCATCATCCCATCGGCGGCAGCGGGAAATGCGGGCTGTCCGCGTCATCGTCGGAGCGCGGCGGAATCAGCTCGATGGCGTTGGCGCCGAACACGCCAGGTCGCGGAAGTACTGCTCCCACATGCGGCAGTCCCACGCGTCGTAGGAATTTGTCTTCGGCCGATAGCCGAGCTGGTGGCCGCGCAATGCACTTGGGCGCGGAGGCCAGCGACGCGAACCGGCGGCAACTGCAGCGTCCCGCGCCATTCCATCGCGCGCAGCAGCTTGCCCACGCCGAACAGCACGCCGCGATCGTCGGCGCCCAGCACAAATACCCTCGGCGCAGCGCCGCCCCCGGTTCTGACGGCGAGCCGGAATCCTTCCCGACCCGGAGCGGCGGCTGCCCCGGCATTCCCGAGCGCCCCGGCAGCCCACTGCGGCGCGGTTGCGAGCGGGCCGACGGCGATGACCGGTACCGATTCAGCAGGCCAGGTGGTGGCCACCGGGAGCCGGAGATTGGTACGCCTGGCGACCTCTTCGACCAGGACGCGTACGGCGGTGCGCTCCTGCACGTTCAGGTTGGCCGGAGTGACGATTGCGGCGCCCTCGAGATCGATCAAGCGTCGGCGTATTGGTCTTTCGCTCCGCTGGTGCTTGCGCCTGGTGCGCTGCCGTTTCTGGAATCCACATCCCGCACACCGCGAGGATCAGCAGGGAGCGCGGGAAGGCCGAGGAACGCGGACAGAGGAGCGAACGCATCGGTGAAACCCTCCGAACGTGCGGCGGGGATGTGTGAACGAGCTGTTTCTACTACACACGTTTTGGTGATTACAATACGCCGCTCACATCGACGAGATTGCGAACGAGCGCAAGCGAGTGAGCCACGCGACCGGAGCGGGGGTCTCAGGGGTCCCCGCGAGCGTTAGCGTGCAGGGGGGGCCGGCGGGGTGAAAGCCCCCCGGCCAAAATCGGAGGTCCAGTGTCTCACCTCACGGCTGCTCAGCTCGCGGAGCTGCAACGGATTGACAGTCCCACGATTGCCAACGCCATCGAACATTTTGAGATCCGCGGACGCGTCGAGGGATTCGCGGGATGGAGCTGCGCTGCGCCTTTCCGGGAGCTGGGGACGACTGTCGGCTATGCCGTCACGTGTACTGCTGACAGCACGACGCCCTCGCGGCGCGACCGCGGCCTGATGCGACTGTGGGAAGCGGTCGAGAAGAGCGCCAAAACCCGCCGTGCTCGTGATCAAGGACATCGGCCCGGATCGCAGCCGATTGTGTCACATGGGCGAGGTCATGGCGACGACCGCGAAGGCACTCGGGGCGGTCGGATGCGTCTCGGACGGTGGCCTGCGTGATTCACGAAGTGCGCGCCCTTGGCGGCTTTCAATAACTTCTGCCCGGGATTCGTCGTGTCACACGGCAATCCCGTGATTTGCGACGTCGACGTGCACGTCACGCTCAACGGTCTCGCCGTCGGCCCTGGAGACCTCCTGCATGGCGACGTCAACGGTCTGCTGGTGATTCCTTCGGATATCGCGGACCGTGTCGCCGCTCAGGCGATGAAGGTCCGCGAGGCCGAGGACAAGATCCTGACGTTCGTCCGCCAGCCCGGCCTCACCGTGGCCGCCCTGAAGAGATTCCAGGAGAGCTTTACGCACTGACCCTGCTTCACCGACGGAGTCGTGCACTGCATTACGAAGTCGAGCGGCTCACCGCTGACTGCTCGACGTCGATATCCGCGTCCCCCGCCCCCCGAATCCCTTCCTTTCCTGGCCAGGCCCGTCCGAACGCCGTTCCGGTCAGGATAATAATCCGACGAGGGTCGACGCGAAATTCGCCAGGCGAGGTGTCAGGCACCGAATCGTGGCAGGCGAGGTTGGTGTCAGGCACCGGGAATCGTGAATCCCTGTCCGGCAGAGGTTGGGTGTCAGGCAGAGGTTGGGTGTCAGGCAGTGAATCGTGAATCTCCACGATTAGAACCGTTCACGATTCACTGCCTGACACCCAATCGTTACCCGGCTCGCCGTATCCTGCTGTCAGGGAGAAGAAGGAGCACGCATCATGGAGCAGCGCAGACTTGGCAGAAGCGGACTCGAAGTATCCGAGCTGGGGCTGGGCTGCATGGGCCTCAGCTTCGGCTACGGGCCCGCCGTCGACAGGCAGCGGGATCGCGCTGATCCGCGCGGCGTTCGACCGGGGCGTGACTTTCTTCGACACCGCCGAGGTGTATGGGCCGTTCGCCAACGAGGAACTGGTCGGCGAGGCGCTGCGCCCGTCCGCGACCGGGTGGTGATCGCCACCAAGTTCGGGTTCAGGTTCGAGAACGGCAAGCAGGCCGGGCCTCGACAGCCGGCCCGCGCACATCCGGGAGGTGGCCGAGGCGTCGCTGAAGCGGCTGGCGACCGACCGCATCGACCTGCTCTACCAGCACCGGGTCGACCCGACGTCCCGATCGAGGACGTGGCCGGGGCGGTCAAGGATCTGATCCGCGAGGGCAAGGTCAAACACTTCGGCCTTTCCGAGGCGGGCGTGCAGACGATCCGCCGCGCGCATGCGGTTCAGCCGGTCGCGGCGCTGCAGAGCGAATACTCGCTGTGGTGGCGGGAGCCGGAAGGGAGTCCTCCCGACGCTCGAGGAGCTCGGCATCGGCTTCGTCCCGTTCAGCCCGCTGGGCAAGGGTTCCTGACCGGCAAGATCGACGAGTACACGGCGTTCGACAGCACCGACTTCCGCAACATCGTGCCCCGCTTCTCGGCCGAGAACCGCAAGGCCAACCAGGCGTTCGTCGAGTGGCTGATCGGCTTGCCGCCGCGGAAGCAGGCGACGCCGGCGCAGGTCGCGCTGGCGTGGCTGCTGGCGCAGAAGCCGTGGATCGTGCCGATCCCCGGGACGACGAAGCTGCATCGGCTGGAGGAGAACCTCGGCGCCACCGCTTCGAACTGACGGCCGACGAACTGCGCGAGATCGACCGGGGCAGCGGGATCACGGTCCATGGAAGCGCTATCCCGAACACCTGGAGCAGCTGACAGGGGGCGGAGGCGTGGCGCTGGTCCAGGAGGAGCGACGTGGAGATCAGGAGAAGTGGCTCACGCCCCTCCGAAGCAAGGCCCGTCGGAATGGTTTACCGGAACGGTTCGCATGGACCGCTGTTCGATGCGCCGAACCGGGGCGGGCTGCGGGCGCGAGCGTGACGTTCAAGCCGGCGCGCGCACGGCTTGGCACACGCATCCGCTGGGCCAGACACTGATCGTGACCGCCGGGCTTCGGCCGGGCGCAGCGATGGGGTGGGCCGATGGAAGAAGATTCGGCCGGGTGACGTGGTCTTGGTTCCCGCCCGGCGAGAAGCACTGGCACGGGGCGACAGCGGCGACCGCAATGACGCACCTCGCGATCCAGGAGAAGACTGGATGGCAAGGTGGTCGAGTGGATGGAGCACGTGACGGACGAGCAGGTCCCAGGCCGCATCGAGCGAGCAGCAGGCTCGGACCTGAGGGCCGTCCAGATGTGTCATATGGAAGAACGGCGCGAACCGTGAACGGTCGACGGCGATGATGGGTCCGGGGGTCACTTCACCGGAGCGACGCGCTTCAGCTCCTCGGCCCAGTTGAGCACGACGTGAATCGCGGTGACAGGCTTGTCCGTCGACTCCGCGAAACGCGAGAGGAGGAAGCGCTCTCCATCGGCGCTGACATTCCAGCTCCGGAGCGGGGAGGTCGAATCTGTCCTGACCCTTGGTGGCGAACAGGACGCGAGGCGGGTCGACGCGGAACGGAGACAGGGATTGGATCGTGGCGGAGAGGAACTGCCGCTCGTCGCGGTACAGGATTTCGCGACCTTTTGCGGTCCAGATCGGCTCGGTGCCGCCCGTCGTCGAAATCCGGATCTTCTCGCCCGGGCCTGGATAGGGTTGAACGTAGACTTCCGGCGCGCCCGATTCCCGGGAGACTTACGCGATCCAGCTCCCGTCCGGCGAGAACTCAGCGTGCGAGAGTGTGAATCGGGACTCGAGGAACAGCGTCGGCTTGCGGGCACCCGGCTCCCCGTCCATCGGCATGATCGAGATCCCATAGGACTCGAGCTGAGGACGCTGCAGAAACGCCACTTCGTTGGTGGTTGCGGTCCACGACGTGGGAATCTGCGCGAACGGGCTCGGCGCCAGGTGCTCCGGCCGGCCGTTGCCGTCCGCATTGACGACATGCAGGTTGCTCACGCCCTCCCTGATCACAGCGTAAGCTACACGCTTGCCGTCCGGTGACCAGATCGGGCTCGTGCCCCCTTCGAACGTCAATCGCGTGGGCGCGCCACGGGTCACGTCGTACACCCACAAATCCGGCACTCCGCGCCTGACGGTCACGGCGATCTTCTCTTCGTCCGGAGACAGAGACGTGGATACAGATACGGGCCCGTCGGGATGGCGCTCAGCGGCTGTTCCGCGCCTTTCCGGTCGACCCACACCCAGGTGCTTTCCAGCGGCCGGCCCACGCCGCCCGTCACGTAGAGCAGCGTCCCCAGGCCGGACACGCCGTACCCACCGGCCCCGGTTTCATCGGCGGTGTTCGGCGCATTGATCCCCTGTATCACGTCCTCGACAACGGCGACGGGTGTGCCGGTCACCTGCAGCGAGCGCAGGTCGAAGGGGACGGCCATCAACGTCCCGGATTTCAAATACGCGAGGTGGCCAGTGCTGACGTACCGTGCGTCGGCACCCCCTTCGACCAGGACCCGTCGCTCGCCGGTGGCGAGCACGTGCAGGACGATGTTCGCCGTCTCCCAGCCGGACGTCAGCATCGTGAAGAGGATCGCCTTTCCACCTGGCAACGCCTG
>CAWJAP010000002.1:0-274690 GCA_963840865.1 Vicinamibacterales bacterium | reverse complement strand
GCTCGTGTCGCCACGTCGCTGATGGTGACCATCGGACTCCCCCCCGGAAGCTCGTCGGGGTGTGCGGATGCCACAGCTGTGGAACCGCTTCCACGACGATGGGTCACCCTAAACCGGGAGCATGGCGCTGTCAACGGAAGCGCTTCCACGCCGCTTCCACCCCACCGTGGACAGGTACGGTCGGCCCTCATGGCCGACTCCTACCCACGGGACGACGACTCAGCCCCGCTCGTGCTCGTCGACCGGCCGCAGCCCCACATCGCCGTGGTCACGCCTGAACCGGCCCGAGCGGCTCAACGCGATGTCGATCGACCTGGTCATCGAGCTGCACGACGCCCTCGAGGCGATCGGCGGACGACAACGACACGCTGGGTCGTCGTGCTCACCGGCGCGGGCCGGGCGTTCTGCTCGGGCCTCGACCTCAAGGACTACGGCGATCATCCCGAACATCGACGGCCTGCAGGTCGGCCGCATCGCGCAGCGGTCGATGCGCTACTACTCCCGGCTCGTCCCGCTGATGCGCCGCATGCCCCAGCCGGTCATCGCCGCGGTCAACGGCCCGGCCTACGGCGGCGGCATGTGCCTGGCGCTCGGCGCCGAGCATCCGGATCGCCGGCGAGTCGGCCACGTTCAACGCCACCGGCATCGTCAACGGGCTCACGCAGCACCGAGCTCGGCGCGTCAGCTGGCTGCTCCCCCGCCTCATCGGCGCGGCCCACTCGCAACGACCTGCTCCTCACCGGCCGCGACGTCGACGCCGACGAGGCGCTGCGCGATGGGGCTGGTGTCGCGGGTGCTCCCCGACGACGAGCTGCTCGACGCCGCGCTCGAGATGGCCGGGCCGATGACGCGCGTTCAGCCCCTACGGGCTCGCGATGACCAAGGACATCATCTGGGTGAACCTCGAGATCCCGAGCCTCGAGGCCGCGATCGAGATCGAGGACCGCAACCAGCTCATGCTCGGCTTCACCGAGAACCTGCCCGAGGCGATCCGGGCCTTCGACCAGGGCCGGGCGCCCGTCTACACCGACGAGCCCCGCCGCGGGATGTTCCCCGAGTGATCCTCGACGATCCCGGCTGGTTCAGCGCCGACACGCTGCTCGGCACGTTCCGGATCATGTTCCTCGCCGTGGTCGGGGTGCTGATCCTGGTGGGGAACGTCGTGCTCGTCGTCTACGTCACCGCCGACGGCAGCATCGAGCCCAACCGGCTCGTCACGGCCGGCGTCGTCGCCGTCGGCCTCGCCAGCCTCGTGCTCCCGCGCGTCGTCGATCCCGGGCTCGACTGCTCCTCCCACGATGCGCTGGTCGCGTCGTACCGCACCCGGTTCGTCCTGCGCATCGGCATCGCCGAGTCCGCCGCGCTCGTCGGCTTCGCCAGCTTCCTGATCACCGGCGAGCCGTGGCACTACCCGCTCGGCGCCGCGTTCACGGCCATCGGCCTCGCCCGCGTCGCTCCGGCCAACGTCAACCTGGCCCGCCTCGAGGACCGGTTGGCGCTCGACGGCTGCCCCGTGTCCCTCGTCGACGCCCTCACCCTCGAGCGCCGGATTCGCTGACGCGAGTCGGAAACGCCACGCAACGTCACGTCCGCGTTGCGATTGTGAAGATCTTCACCCGTGCTATCCACGGAGCCCCGGACCTGGCTAGTGTCCGCGCCACCACGAACCCCTACATGGAGGCTTTAAGGGTATGAGGAATCGACGCCTGGTCCGGGCGGCGGCCGTCTTCACCGGTCTTGCGTTGCTCGTCGCTGCTTGCGGCGACGACGACGACACAGACACCGGTGATGACGACACGACCACCACGGCACCTGAGGATGGAGCGAGCGGCGAGGGCAACGAGCTCGTCGGCCTCCGCGGCACCACGCCACTTCCCGGAGACCACCGACGCGGTACCGCGTTCCAGGCCCGGATGGACGAGGCGGATCCGGAGCTCGAGGATTACAACTACGGCCCGGAGACCTACGACGCCGTGATGCTCATCGCCCTGGCGGCCCAGGTGGCCGGCACCGACGGCATCGAGTACGCCAGCGAGATCAACAACGTCTCACGTGACGGCGAGAAGTGCACCACCTACGCCGACTGCCTCGCGCTCATCGAGGCCGGCACCGACATCGACTTCGACGGCGTGTCGGGCCCGCTCGACCTCGACGGCGTCGGTGACCCGATCACCGGCTCCTACGGCGTCCTGTCGTTCGGCGAGGGCAACCAGATCGACGACTGCAGACCACCGAGTTCATCGTCCGCTCGTCGCCCGACGAGGTGGCCGACCAGCCGCTCGTGCCCGTCGAGGGCACCCGTGCCGGCGACGGCGTCCTGACCATCGGCACCCTGCTGCCGGAGACGGGCAACCTCGCCTTCCTCGGCCCACCCGAGGTCGCCGGTGCCCGAGTGGCCATCCAGGAGATCAACGAGGGTGGCGGCTTCAACGGCGCCGACGTGGTGCTCACCGAGAGCGACTCGGGCGACACCTCGACGGACACCGCCACCACCAGCGTGACCCGGCTCCTCTCGGAGAACGTCGACGGCATCGTCGGCGCCGCCTCCTCGGGCGTCACCCTCACCGTCATCGACCAGGTGGTCGGTGCCGGCGTCACGATGATCTCGCCGGCCAACACCAGCAAGACCCTCTCGACGTACGACGACAACGGCCTGTACTTCCGCACGGCCCCGTCGGACATCCTGCAGGCGCTGGTGCTGTCCGAGGTCATCACCGACGACGGGCAACCAGCATCGTGATCCTCAACCTCGACGATGCCTACGGCAACGGCCTGGGCGAGGACCTCGCCACCAACTTCGAGGCTGCAGGCGGCACGGTCGTCGACCGGATCGTCTACGACCCGCAGGCCCAGACCTTCGACGCCGAGGTCAGCGAAGCGGCGGCAGCTGATGCCGACGCCATCGTCATCGTCGGCTTCGAGGAGTCCAGCAGGATCCTCGCGGCGCTCGTCGAGGCCGGAGTCGGCCCCAACGAGATCCCGACCTACGGCACGGACGGCAACATGGGCAACGCCCTTGGCACCGACTTCAACGCCGGGGAGTAGTTGAACCAAGCTCAACCGAGCTTGAGTACGAGAAGGGCCCCGCCGAGAGGCGGGGCCCTGGTTCTGCTGCGCTCGCTCCGGCTCCGCCTGCGCTCGCTGGGGCCCTCCGGCGCGGAGCGGCCGCCTGCGGCGGCGTGGGCTTCACCTCCGGGCCGTCCACGGGGTCGGCGGCTCGCGAGCCGGTCGGCACGGCCGGACAGCTCGCTCCGAGGTGCGACCGCTACTTGGCCTTTGCCAGGGTGCCGAGGTAGAGCTCGATGACCTTGGGGTCGTTCATGAGCTGCTGGCCGGTGCCGGAGTAGGCGTTGCGGCCCTGGTCGAGGACGAAGCCGCGGTGGCAGATCTGGAGGCAGCGGCGGGCGTTCTGCTCGACCATGACGATCGACACGCCGGTGTCGTTGATCTGCCGGCAGCGGATGAACACCTCGTCCTGGAACGCCGGCGAGAGGCCGGCCGACGGCTCGTCGAGCAGCAGCACCGAGGGGCTCATCATCAGGGCACGGCCCATGGCCACCATCTGGCGCTCGCCGCCCGACAGCGAGCCGGCCCGCTGCTTGCGCCGCTCACCGAGGAGCGGGAAGAGGTCGCACACCTCCTCGAAGCGCTGGGAGAAGTCGCGGGGCGCTGGTAGCTGCCCATCTCGAGGTTCTCCTCGACGGTGAGCCGCGGGAACACGTTGTTGTTCTGCGGCACGTAGCCGACGCCGAGCCCGACGAGCCGGTGGGCCTTGGCCTCGGTGATGTCGGTGCCCCGCAGGGTCGCATACGCCGCAATCCACGTTCGCGTCGGGCGGCCTGCCGCGATCGACGAATGCCGTACCCACCGAAGTGCTCTTCAACCGCAACGCGCTCTTCGAGGTGCTGCCGCGCAACGTCATCTGGTTCACGCTCGGCCGGCACACCGGGCTCGTCCCGTATTTCTTCCCGGGCATCGCGGCACTCGCCGCATTCGCGGTGGCGTGGAGGACGCGCCCGCTTTATCAATGGCTGGTGGCCGGCGCGTTTCTGAGCGCGGGGCTCGGCCTCATCGGCTACATGCCCTTCACGTATTCGGGAGGCGGCGGGCCGGTCGGCAACCGCTACTTCCTCGGCCTGTATCCGCTGCTGTTCTTCGTCCTGCCGCAGCCGGCCAGCCTGCGGTTGGCGGCGGTCGCGCTCGGTGTGGGTGCCTTGTTCACCGCGCAGCTCGTGCTGAACCCGTTCTACGTGTCGTTCCACCCGGCCGAGCACGTGAAGCGCGGGCCGTACCGTTGGCTGCCGGTCGAGCTGTCGCTGCTGAACGATCTGCCGATGAACGTCACGCCGCGAAGGTGCAGGCAGCCGCTCGGCGGGCACGCCGCCGTTCTCGGCGTACTTCCTCGACGACAACGCCTACGACGCGCGAAGGGGAGTGGTTCTGGGTACGAGGCCGAGTCGCAGAGCCGAACTCGCTGCTGCGCGCGCCCGTGCCGGCACGCGCGGACGGGACGGCTTCTACGAGCCGCTCCGGATCAAGCACGTCTCCTGCGAGGTGCGCGTCGGGCGACGTCGCGAACCGGGTCACCGTGAAGTCGGCGCCGACGAGCCAGACCTCAGCTGCCGCGCCGCAGCGGCGTGCGCACGCGCCCGCTGCTCGGCGACGGCGGCTGCCGTACAAGCCGTTCCCGGGCCTGCCGACGAACTACGTCTACGGGTTGTCGATTGCGTCGGCGACGGGCTTCACGCCCGCTCTTCACGCTCCGGCTCCCGCGACAATCGCTACCTCGGCGCCTACGTCCACATCGTCGCCGGTCTACGAGTAGCCAGCGCCTCTCGCGGGCTGGCAATACTTCCGAGTAATCACCGCGGATGGCGTACGCGGTCGCGCAGCTCGAAGCGCGGCGTCGCCAAAGAAGACGACGCAAAGCCATCACCGACCACCTGCTCTGATCGAGGACGGCGACCGGGTGATGGTCGGCCTGTCCGGCGGCAAGGACAGCTGGGCGCTTATGCAGATCCTGCACGTCCTCCGGCACGCGCCCCCATCGACTTCAGCATCGTCGCCGTCAACGTCGATTCCGGCTACAAGAACTACAAGCACGACACCATCGCCAGCACCTGCGAGGCGCGGGGCTGGGAATACCGCATCGAGCACACCACGATCGGCGACGTCATGGACGACCTGCTCGAGGCCAACGCCACGCCCTGCTCGCTGTGCGCGCGGCTGCGCCGCGGCGTGCTCTACCGCATCGCCGACGAGGTCGGCGCCACGAAGATCGCGCTCGGCCACCACGCCGACGACTTCGTCGAGACGCTGCTGCTCAATCTCTTCTTCGCCGGCTCGCTCAAGGCCATGCCGGCGCGGCTCGTCTCCGACAACGGCAAGCACGTCGTCATCCGCCCGCTCGCCTATGTCACCGAAGACGAGGCGCGCGACTACACGCTCGGAGTGCGGCCTGCCGGTCATCGGCTGCTGCTGTCCGGCGTGCGGCGATCTCGGCCTGCAGCGGCAGCGCGTCAAGCGCCTGCTGCTCGATCTCGAGCGCGAACACCCCGGGCGTGAAGAGCTCGATGCTCAAGGCGCTGGGCAACGTCATGCCCCGGCACCTGCTCGACGTCCGCCTCAATCCCCCCGGCGCCTTGCGCGCCGTCGCGCTCGCGCGCTCGCGGCCGCAGCCCGTCACCGTCGCCTGATGCGGGCCGTCGTCCAGCGCGTCTCCGCGGCGCGGTTCGCGTCGATGGCGCGTCGTCGGCGCGATCGACCGCGGGCTCATGGTGCTGCTCGGCGTGGCGGCCGGCGACGACGGCGACGCCGACGTCGCCTACATGGCCGGCAAGATCCACGACCTGCGCGTGTTCCCCGACGAGGAGGGCACGGATGAACCGATCGATGGTCGAATCGGCGGCGCCGTGCTGGTCGTCTCGCAGTTCACGCTCTATGGGGATTGCCGCCGCGGCCGGCGGCCCGTCGTTCATCGCGGCCGCGCCGCCGGCGCTGGCCGAACCGCTCTACGAGGACGTCGTCGCGGCAGCTCCGCGCGCCGCGGGCTGCACCGTCGCCACCGGCGTCTTCCAGGCGACATGGAGGTCGAGCTGGTCAACGACGGTCCGGTGACCATCCTCATCGACAGCGCCAAGGCGTTCTGACCCATGCGTATCCCGAGCCTCGTTCTCGCCGGTCTCCTCGTCGCCGGCGTGGCCCACGCGCAGCAGCGGCCGCTGGTCACGGAAGACCCCGAGACGGTCGGCGGCGGGCGGCTGCTGGTCGAAGTCGGCTTGGAGCACGGGTGGGACCAGTTCTTCCCGGCCTCCGGCCTCACGGGCGATTTGTTGAAGTTGCCGTCCATCGGCGTCTCGAATCGGACTCGGCCCGATCGCCGAGCTGCAGGTCGATGCCGGGTTCTATCAGCGCCTCGCGATCACGAGCCGCGAACGGGCCCCGCTCGATTTCAAGCTCCGCATCGACGACGATGACACGTCCGACGTCGAGGATCTGGTCATCGGCACGAAGCTGCGCTTCGTGTCGGAACGCGGCGCGCGCCCCGCGTTCGCGCTGCGTCTGTCGACGAAGCTGCCGAATGCGTCCAACGAGAGCGGGCTCGGGCTCGACACCATGGACTTCATGGCGACGTTCCTCGTCGGCCGCACGGCCGGGTCCACGCGCTACGTCGGCAACGTGGGGCTCGGCATCCTCGGCGATCCATTGCGAGGCGATCGACAGTCCGACGTGCTGCTCTACGGCTTCTCGGTGGCGCACGCGCTGCTCGAAGGCCTCGAGATCGTCGGCGAGGTCAATGGGCGCTTCCAGTGGGCGGAGGAGTTTCCGCCGCCCGGCGGTGAATCGCGCGCCGTCTTCCGCGCTGGTGCGCGCTACACGATGGGGCCCGGACGCATCGATGGCGCGGTGCTCTTTGGCGCGACGTCCAGCGATCCCGGCTTCGGCATCACCATCGGCTACACGCACGTGTTCAACGCGTTCTCGGTTCCTTGATCGGGCTACGGGGCCACGGACGACGGACTGCGGGACTACAGGCATCGGAAGGAGCCCCGTAGCCTGTAGCCCCTGTAGCCAGTAGCCCGTCGTCCGTAGCCCCACAAACGTCGGTGCCCCCATGCCCTCCGATCCGCCTCGCCCGCTTCCATTCTGGAAGGTCCATGCGTACGGCAATGACTTTCTCTACGTGCCAACCGACGCATGTGACGGGCTCGACCTTCCCGAGCTGACACGCCGGCTGTGCGAGCGGCATACGGGCCTCGGCGCAGATGGGGTCATCTATTTCACCGGCACCGGCCGCTCGGCGACGCATGCGCCTGCTCAACGCCGATGGCAGCCCTTCCGAGGTTTCCGGCAATGGTGTCCGCGGCCTCGCCGCGATCGTCGCGGAGCAGGCGGAGCTGTCGGTGGGTGAGTCGCGTGGAGGTGGCCACCGAGGCCGGCAGGAAGATGTTGACGCTCATCGGGCCGCGACGGCAATCGCCGTCCCGTGTTTCGGGCGGACATGGGCATCGTCGAAAACCTGCGTCAGGTGACACTCGACGTCGCAGGCGAAAAGCTGGAGGCGGTTGCGATGCGCGTCGGCAACCCCCAGTGCGTCATCCTGGCGCCAGCGCTCGACACGGCACGGCTGCATCGCATCGGCCCGGCCCTTCAGCACCACCCGGAATTCCCCGAAGCGGTGAACGTCGAGCTGGCCCACGTCGAAAACCCGGTATCGCGTGCGCATCCTCATCTGGGAGCGCGGCGTCGGTCCCACCGAGTCGTCGGGGACCGGCTCGTGCGCATCGGGCGTTGCCGCCGCCGCCTTCGGCGGCGCGGCGCACGACCTCGAGGTGGTCGCGCCCGGAGGGACGCAGCGTGTCGAATGGCGTGAAGGGGGCCCCGTCTTTCTGACCGGCTGGGCCGAAATCGTGGCGAGGGGCGAGTGGTTGGGGGTGAGGCCTCGATGACGAGGAACTGAAGTCCGGGGTCCTAACGTCCCGGGGGTCCGGGTCCAAGGGGCCGGGGCCCAGGTCCGAGGGGCCGAGGTCCGGTTCGGCAGTCCTTGGACGAACGGCCTCGCACCTCGGACCTCGAACGTCGGACCCGGCACCACGGACGTCGGATCTTGGACCGCGTCCATCGGACTCATGAAGCTTCTGAGTGATGAGGACCCTCCACGAAGCCATCGGTAACGTCGAGAGCTACTCGCCCGCGGAGGAACGATTCAATCGCCGGCGCCGCACAGCGGGCCTCGTCGCGGCGCCGCTCGTGCTCGCGACGGCCCTGCTGGTGCCCATCCCGGGGCTCACGCCGGCCGCTCACCGGCTTGCTGCGGTGATGCTGACCGTCGTCGTGCTGTGGGTGACCGAAGCGTTACCGATGGCGGTCACCGCGCTCGCCGCACCGGTGCTCGCCATCGTCCTTCAAGTCGCGCCCGCGCGAAGCGGCGCTCGCGCCGTTCGCCGATCCGATCATCTTCCTGTTCATCGGCAGCTTCATGCTCGCCGAAGCCATGTTCGTCCACGGCGTCGACCGCCGCATCGCGTTCACGGCGCTTTCGTGGCGCGTCGTGGGTTCGAGCGCGCCGCGCCTTCTCATCACCTACGGCGCCGTCACCACAGGCATCTCGATGTGGATGAGCAACACCGCCACCACGGCCATGCTGTTTCCGATCGGCCTTTCGATCGTCGCGCATCTCTCGGACGTCGACGCGGACCCGAATCGCATCCGGCGCTTTGCGCTGGCGATGATGCTGATGACGGCCTTCGGCGCGTCGATCGGGGGCATGGCCACGCCGGTCGGCACGCCGCCGAATCTGATCGGCCTCGGACTGCTCGAACGCACGACCGGACGCCACGTGAGCTTCCTGTCCTGGATGCTCGTGGGCGTTCCACTCGTCCTTGTCCTCTTCGCGCTGCTCGCCTGGTGGTTCGGCCGCAGTGTACGCGGCTGGCGCCTTGCGGGCAGCGCAACCGCCATCGTCGCGAGGGAACTGCGGAACCTGGGTCCACTATCGAAGGGTCAGCGCAACGTGATCGTGGCGTTCGGCGTGACGGTTCTGCTGTGGACCTTGCCCGGGCTGGCCGCGATCGTGGGCGCGGGGGACCTGCCGTTCGTCAAGGCATTCGAGCGCGCGTTTCCGGAGAGTGTGGCGGCGCTCATCGGCGCCATCCTGCTCTTCCTGCTTCCGCTCGACTGGCGGAAACGACAGTTCACACTCAGCTGGGCGGAGGCGGTCCGCATCGACTGGGGGATCATCCTGCTCTATGGCGCCGGCCTGGCGCTTGGAGAGCTGGCATTTGCGACCGGACTCGCCCGCTGGCTCGGCGACTCCATCACCGCGTGGCTGCCGGTTCGGACGGAACTGGCGTTAACCATCGTGTTCGCCGGACTGGCCATCACCCTCTCGGAAGCGACCTCGAACATGGCATCCGCCAACATGATCGTCCCGGTCGCAATTGCAGTCGCGCAGGCGGCGCGGGTCGATCCGCTCCAGCCCGCGCTGGCCGCGACACTCGGCGCGAGCATGGGGTTCATGATGCCGATCTCCACGGCACCGAACGCCATCGTCTACAGCTCGGGCTACGTGCCGATAACGGCCATGATGCGGCACGGCCTGCTGCTCGATCTGGTGGGATTCCTGCTGATCGTGGCGGCGGTCACGCTGCTCGTGCCGCTGGCCATGGCGTCATGATCCGGATGACGACCTGGCTCCACGATTAGAGCGTCCTTCGGTGGTCGTGTCGGGCGCGAGGGCGTGTTTGATGCGCGCGAGCGCGGCCTCGGCGGCGGCGCGCGCCTTCGCATACTCCCGCCGTTCCGCGGCTGTGCGCGCTTCTTGCACGGCTTTCTGAGCGAGATTGAGCTCGCTCTTCAATCGGGCGAGCCGCGAGGCCGGCAGGCGCGAGAACTCCGGTGCGCGGAGCCGCGCGCGCGCCTGGGCGAGCGCTTGCTCGGCCGACTGGATGACGAGGTCGGCGTCGCTCTTGAGCTGCGCCATGCGGGCGGCGCTCTCGCGCGCGGCATCGCGGGCGCGCTCCTTGGCGTCAATCGCCAGGCTCAGCGCCTGGCGAAAGTCACGCTGTGAGGCGGCGTCGTGCGCGCGCTTGAGGGCACTCTCCGCGGCGGAGAGCTCCGTACTGGCGAACTCGGCGGCGCCCGCAGCCCGAGCGGCATCGATGGCGCCCTGCGCCTGATTGAGCTCGCGCGTGGGAGGTTCGGCGCAGGCGGCGACCGACAACAGCGCGACGAGGAGCCACGAGCGCTGGGGCACGCGGGGGCGATGCATCGCGGGAGAGTATACGGCGTCTCCAGCAGGCACGCGGATCGCCGTCGGCATGGGAACAAGAGGGGACAAGGTCAGGATGCGTCGGCCACGTGACGACTCCCGACCCGATGGAAGCAATGGACACCCCGGAGGTCGATCGACCGAGAGAGAAACTGGGACGGCTCGGGATTGGCGCGCTCGCGGATCACGAGCTCGTCGCGATCGTCCTGGGCCACGGCTCACGCAACCTGAGCGCGTCCGATCTGGCGCGAGCGGTACTCGCATCGTTCGGCGGCGTGCACGGCCTGACGCGGACGTCCGTGGACGAACTGCAGCGCGTCCGGGGCGTCGGCCTGACCCGGGCAACGCAGCTCGTGGCAGCCGTGGAGCTCGGCCGCCGTACCCTGCAGCGCACGCCGGCGCACCGCGCGCAGTTGCTCGGCCCGCGCGATGCCGCCGACTATCTGCTGCCGCGATTCAGCGCCCACCCGGTCGAGCGCTTCGGCGTCCTCCTGCTCGACGCGCGGTACCGCATCATTCGCACGGTCGTCGTCTCGATGGGCGCCGTGGACGCCACGCCGGTCCACCCGCGCGAGGTGTTTCGTGAAGCCACGCTCGCGGGTGCATCCGCGCTCGTCCTGTTCCATAATCATCCTTCTGGCGATCCCACCCCCAGCGGGGACGATCTCCGGCTCACCGCGCGGCTGCGACAGGCGGGGGAGCTGATGGGCATCGAGGTCGCCGATCACGTGATACTGGCCGACAACCGCTATTACAGCTTCCGCGAAGCCGGCACGCTCGGCGCTTCGAGCTCAGGCCGATGACGAGCCGGCGGAGCTGGAGCCCCGCCGGCCGTTGACAATCCTGGACCATTCCGTTGCCTACGCTTCTGTATCTCGACTGCTTTTCCGGTGTGTCCGGTGACATGCTGCTCGGCGCGCTGCTCGATGCCGGGCTCCCGCTCGAGGCGCTGCGCGGCGCGTTGGGCAGCCTCGCGCTCGACGATTACCGCCTCGAGACGCGGCGGGTGCTGCGCGCCGGAGTGTCCGCTACGAAGTTCGTCCTCCACGAGCGGAATTCCAGCCAGGCCGAGCCCGCCACGGCTGCCGCGGCTGCGCGTCCGCACCAGCACCACGTGGCGCACGGGCACGAGCCTCCGCACGAGCGTCCGCATCGGCACGATCACTCACCCGATTCCGCGCACGATCACCCGCACGATCACGCTCACACGCACGATCGGTCGTCGCGTCCTCATCACACCTCGCACTCGCATCACAGCCTGGCCGACATCGAGCAGCGCATTGCGAAGTCCGCCCTGTCGCCGGCTGCACGCGACCGCGCGATCGCGCTGTTCCGGCGGCTCGCCGAAGCCGAAGCCGCGATTCACGACATGCCGGTCGAGCGCGTCCACCTGCACGAGGTCGGGGCACTCGACTCCATCATCGACATCGTGGGCGGCGTCTTCGGACTGGAGTGGTTCGGCACCGATCGCATCATGGCTTCGCCGCTCAATCTGGGGCGCGGGATGGTGCAGTGTGCGCACGGCACCTTCCCCGTACCCGCGCCGGCCACAGCCCGGCTCGTGTCTGGTGTGCCGGTCTATCAGGACGGTCCGGCCGTCGAACTGACGACGCCGACCGGTGCGCTGCTGGTCACGGGGTTTGCCGACGAATACGGACCGATGCCGACGATGCGCGTCGCGCAGATCGGGTATGGCGCCGGTGAGCGCGACTTCACGGAGCGGCCGAACGTGGTTCGGGTGCTCGTCGGTGAGACCGAGGCCGCGGCGATCGTGAGTCGCGTCACGGTCCTGGAATTCGAGCTGGACGACATGAACCCGCAGCTCTACGGCGTCCTGATGGATCAGCTCCTGGCCGCCGGCGCGCTCGATGTCTTCTACGCCGCGGTTCAGATGAAGAAGAATCGGCCGGGCACGCTCGTCACCGTTCTCGCGCCACCCGAGAAGCGCGAGGCGCTCTCGCGAATCGCCTTCCGCGAGACGACGACGCTGGGCGTGAGGTACCATGACATGTCGCGCGACTGTCTGGCTCGCGAGCGCGTCGTGGTGGAAACGCCCTGGGGCGCCGTGCCGGTCAAGGTCGGACGGCTCGCGGGCGAGGTGACCAGCGCCACGCCCGAGTTCGACGACTGCGTGCGCGTGGCCCGGGCGGCCGGCGTGGCGGTGAAGGACGTGCAAGCCGCCGCGCTCAAAGCCTGGCTCGATCGGAAGCACACTTGAAGTGGCTACGGACTCCGGACTCCGGGCCACTGGCCGCGAGTGCCGCAAGGAACTCGCGCCTCCGGCTCCAAGCTGGCCCGTAGTCCGTAGCCGGTAGCCCGTAGCCCCTGTCTTCAACGCCTCACGTGCCCCGTTTCTACCTCACCACAGCCATCGACTACGTCAACGGCGAGCCCCACATGGGCCACGCCTACGAGAAGGTGACCGCGGACGTCATCGCACGCTACCAGCGTCTGCGCGGCCGTGCGACCCACTTCGTCATCGGCAACGACGAGCATTCGCAGAACGTCTACAAGCGGGCCCAGGAGCTGGGCCTCGATCCGCTGGTCTACTGCGACCAGATGGAGACGGCCTTTCGCAGCGTATACAAGCGTCTCGACATCTCGTACGACGATTTCATTCGGACGACGCAGCCGCGCCACCGCGTCGCGGTTCAGACGCTGGTCCGGCGGATCGCCGAAGCCGGCGACATCGTCGAAGGCGACTACGAGGGTTGGTATTGCGTTTCGTGCGAAGCGTTCAAGCAGGAGCGCGATCTCGTCGACGGCAAGTGCGCCGATTCACAAGACCGTTCCCCAGTGGATCAAGGAACGTAACTACTTTTTCCGGCTCTCGAGGTACCGTGAGCCGCTGCTGAAGCATCTTCAAGCGAATCCGAGCTTCGTCGAGCCCGAGATCCGCCGGAACGAGATTCTGCGGTGGCTCGAGGGCGACCTCGAGGATCTGTCGATCAGCCGCGCGGGGCAGGCGTGGGGCATCCCCATGCCGAACGATCCCTCGAAGGTGATCTACGTCTGGTTCGACGCGCTCATCAACTACATCTCGGCCGTCGGGTACGGCCAGGACGAGGCGCTCTTCGAGCGATGGTGGCCGGCCGACCTGCACGTGATCGGCAAAGACATCACGCGCTTCCACTGCATCGTGTGGCCGGCGATGCTGATGAGCGCAGGCGTGGCGCTGCCTCGCAGTGTGTTCGGTCACGGGTTCGTGACCTACCGCGGCGAGCGGATGAGCAAGTCGCTGGGCACCGTGGTCCATCCGCTCGAGGTCGTGGACCAGTACGGTGTCGATCCACTGCGGCTCTATCTGGTCAAGGAAGCACCGTACGGCGGCGACATCGACTTCGCCTGGGAGCGGTTCGAGGAGCGCTACAACGCGGACCTGGCGAACAATCTCGGCAATCTCGTCAGCCGCATCGGCAGCATGGCCGAGCGGTATCGCGGCGGCGTTCTGGCCGGCGTCGGCGCGCCTGGACGTCTCGCGCCGCTCGCCGAAGCGACCGTGGCGACGCTATCGCGCGGCGATGGACCGCTACGCCGTCAACGAAGGAGCGGCGGCGATCTATCGGCTGGTCAGCGCGGCGAACGAGTACATCGCCGAGACCGAGCCGTGGGCGCTGGCCAGGCGTCCGGACCAGGGCGATCGATTGAGCCAGGTGCTGGCCGACGTCGCCGAAGCCGTGCGCGTCGCTGCGGTGCTCCTGCTTCCGATCATTCCCGGCTCCGCGGCGGAGATCCTGCGGCGCGTCGGCGATCGTACGGACGTGCGCGAGGCGCGGCTCGACACGGCGGGCGCATGGCGCGCGTCGGAATCGCGCACGCTGTCGAAGGCCGACCCGTTGTGGCCGAGACGAGAAACCAAAGCCGCGGTCGTCGCGCCGGAACCGGCGCCTGTCTCGACCTCCATCAAGAAGGGCTCACCAACATCCATGTCCGAGAACACAGAACAGTCCGTGTCGCCGTCCACCCCGCCCGCCGCGGCGCCCGCCCCCCAGCCGCCCGCACCGGCCGCGCCGGCGGCTGACGGAGAGCGCCTCGCGATCGACGAGTTCATGAAGATCGACCTTCGCGTCGCGAAGGTCGTGGCCGCCGAGCGCGTGCCGAAGTCGAAGAAACTCGTGAAGCTGAGCGTCGATGTCGGGGCGGAACAGCGCACGCTCGTCGCGGGCATCGCCGAGGCCTACGAGCCCGACGCGCTCATCGGACGCACGGTCGTCATCGTCGCCAACCTGAAGCCCGCGACGCTGATGGGCATCGAGTCGAACGGCATGGTCCTCGCCGGCAGTCCCGAGGGCGGGAAGCCCGAACTGCTCACGTTCGAGAACCCGCCCCCACCCGGGACGCGCGTGAGGTGACGAGCGGTCGAACGGGGCGGGGCTGAAGCCCCGCCCCACTCCATCGATTCGCGTTCAGCGCGCGCGGCACACTGCGGTCTCGGGCACGAGGGCCGAGAACGGGGTATTGGTAATCCCCTGGAACGCCAGGTTGTCGAGTTCCCATCCGACGTCACCGACGGCGCCATCCGTCCCGATCCGGAACCGCAGGCGGATCGTCTGTCCGGCGAGCGCGGTTCCGGCATTGAGCGACACGGGCTGGAAGGCCGGATACCCCGCGCTCGGACCCGAGAACGCCTGTCGGCCACCGAGCGGGTTACCCGAGATGGTGGTCAAGGCGCCCGTATAGCCGATTGGCACGATCGTGTTGAGATCCACCCAGTTCACGCCGCCGTCGACACTGACTTCAATCACGCCGCCGTCCCAGAGGGTGCCGTCCGACGCCTCGAAGCTGTGGCGATGCAGGAACGAAATGATCAACGGATCCGTCGCGCTGACGTTCAATGGCGGTGACGTCAGCTGCGTGTCGGAGATCGAGCCGCTGTCTCTACCGAGCCACACGTGATTGAACGGCGCGGCCTCGACGCGCGACCAGATCTCCGCGGCTCCGGCGCCAGTCGGCGTCCAGGCCGTGCTGAGAGCTTCGACCATGTCGACCGCAGAAGTTCCAGGCGCGTCGTCGGCATTGACGAAAGTGCGGAAGATCTGCGTCAGCGTCGTCTCACACGACTCGCTGTTCGAGACCGTGACGGTGAGCTGCAGCTGCCCGATGCCGCTGAATGACGGCTCCAGGCTCACCGGGATGCTGACCTGCCGGCTGGTGAACGGCGCGATCCGCGCGATCTGGACCGTGTTGCCGCTCGGAAACACCACGCCGGTCAGCGAGGCGTTCACCGACACCGTGGTGCCCGCCAGCTCCAGCGGGCCAGCATTCATCACCGTGACAACCAACGTGACCTCCTCGCCGGCGTCGAGCAGTCCGTCACCGTCGCACGAGCGCCGGCCCTCGACCAACTGAACGCCACCGATGACGGCCCTGGGGCTCACCTCGAAGCTCTCCGTCACCCCGACGAGGTTCGTGGAGAAACGCGGTGGCGAGATGGCACAGGTGCCGGCGCCGCGCCGCGCGAAGGCCTTGGCCAGCGTCATCACGTCGGCTCCGCCGGCGCCCACATCGTCCGGGTCTCCGGCATCGTGGTCGGGGCGCGACGCGACCGCGGCTGCCAGAATCGCGTCGCGCTGTTCGGTGAACGTAGCGTCGGTCGGAGCCAGTTGGAGCCCCCCGACGATGTAGTTGGCCATCGCGCGGCGGACGTCCTCGAACGAGCGACCCTTTCGTGCGTTCTGCAGGCCGACGTAGCCCTCCCAGAGCATGGTCGCCCAGATCTCCCCGACATTGTGGACCTCGGAGTTCGGTCCGCCGGGCTGGATCGGTGGCCCGACTGGCAGCGCCTGGCCGTCGGAAATGTGCTTGAACGTCAAGGCGTTCTTGCTGAAGTCGACTGAGTACGGCACACGCCGTACACCGAAATAGGCGGCGTTGGGATTGAGTCCGGCGCCGGCATACGTCGATGCGGAATACACCCCGTCGAGGTTGTCGCCCTCCCTTGACATCATGTGGAGCGCGACGAAATCGCCCCAGCCCTCGCTCTGTCCGCCGCATTGCTGCGAGCCGCAGTCGGCGAGACGGTGATGCAGGTAGTGGCCCCACTCGTGCGCGAGGATCCCGTTGTCGAGCGCTGAATCACGCTCGACGCCGCTGAACCGGAACATCCGGGCCGTCACCGCACCAGCCATCAGCGCTGCCTTGAGCGCGTTGGCGTCCGCAAGGCTGATCGAGAGCACCGGAATCGTCACATCAGGCGCGACGCCCCCCATCCCGGGAGCGGGCCCGGCCACGTTGTTCGCGATGATCATGCCGACGCCGCCGGCGGCCTGAACGTTCTGGGCCTTCAACACGAACGCGCAGCGCCCCCGATCGACGAGGACGATCCGACCTGCCACGCCTGGGATCGGT
Source organism: Vicinamibacterales bacterium (assembly GCA_963840865.1). GTDB lineage: Bacteria > Acidobacteriota > Vicinamibacteria > Vicinamibacterales > Vicinamibacteraceae > CAWJAP01. Next base: position 258,072 of record CAWJAP010000002.1, on the reverse strand, counting down.
TCACATCCGTCGGTGATCGTCCCGGCCGGGAGGGGAGGAGGGCCCGGATCGGCCGGCGCCGCAATGCCGTCGTTGCCGAGCATGACAAGCGCGGTGACGTCGAAGTTGGTGGGGCCGAACGCGGCTGTCCCCACCGCAAGGTTGCCGCCGGGCGTGAGCGTGATGAACGCCTGCTGATCCCCGGACCACGCGAACATCTGCATCCGCGGCCGCAGCCCGTCGCTCGGCGTCGACATGTTCGCGTTGTTGCGGGAGCCGCCGAAGTAGTTGTCCTGCACCTCGACGCGCATGGAGTCGCCGCCGACGCCGCCGCGGCCGTAGTTGTCGTTCTGGGCGTTGCCCGCCGCCTCGTTGAATCCGGAGTCGTACCAGTAGTCGTGCAGCCAGTTGGTCACGAAGAACGCGTTGGTGATGGCCGCCTTGCTCTGGTCCGCACTGGCGATCGGCGAGAGCGACGTGTCGTAGACGCGATCGAACGTCCGGGCCGCGGTGATATCGGCCCGGAAGTCAGGTGTCGGCACCGCGTTGAGCGTGAGACCGTCAGGCGGCCGATGATCCACATACGCATCGACGTTGTTCCCGTTGGTTTGGGTCGCCGTGGCCGGAAGCCACGGATCGGCCCGGGGCGACGGCTGCCAGTTCAGGCCGAACACCGAGACCAGGCTCGGCAGGATGTAGGGCGCCTCGCTGCCGTCCGGGATGCCGGTCGGGTGCGGCGTGAAGTCGGCCACGGGGCCGTCGAACGGCCGCAGATCCCCATCCGCGTCGGCGAAGACACGGTAGGTGAAAGCCGGCTGTGACTGCGGATTGCCCTCGTGCACGGTGAGGTCGCGAGCCTCCAGCACGCGGCCGTCGGCCGCGGCGACGACATAGCGGAAGGCGTCGGCGTCGCTCGACTGGGCCGTGCCGGCGTAGAACTCGACGACATACGCCGCGATCAGCCTGTCACCGACCGGGTACAGCACCGGCTTGACCGCCGCGGGCTCGGACAGCGTCAATCCCGATCCGGGCGCGAGGTCGAAGCGCCGCGCGCCCGCCGCCGCTTGCTGACCGGCCGGCGTCACGCTCGACGGCTGCAGCGCGACCGAGAAGCGGTGCGAGAGCGCCGCGGCGAGCGCCCCTTCGGCCGCGCCGACGAACACGGCCTCCCGTCCGCCTTCCAGATTGCGGGGGCGGCCGGAGATTCGAGACGAGCCGCGAGCCGCGCATCAACACCTTGATGTCGCTCCCGTAGACGTCGACTCCGCCGGCACGCTGTTTGAGGTGCACGAGCGTGCCCCGGCCGACAGCCTGCACCTTCACGACGTCGGTGGCCGCGAGGTCATCGGCCCCCACGCGGTACGCGCGCTCGAACCGCGCGAGGTGCCAGCGCGCCGCGTTTTCGGGGGGGCCCACCGGGCCGGCGACGTCGCTCGTCGAGAGCAGGAACTGTGGCACTCCGTCCGGAGCGAGCGAGGAGGCCGTCGCTCCGGCCTCCGCAGCCGCCCGCGAAGGGGTGTCTTCAGGACGTTGGGCTGCGGCCGGCGAGATGCCGGTCAGCAAGCACAGAAGCGCGTAAGGTAGGAGCCGGGTCGAACGTTGCATCGCGGTCCTCCTCGATAACAAGGGCGCGACAAGGGGGTGAGTCGCAGCGTCAGATGCAGGGGCGCGAGCCTCCCTGCGCGGTTAAGGGGTGTTGTGATGAGTGGGCTGTATCCTGCCACAAACAGCGGCGATTGTGTGACGAAACGTATGGTGTCGGAGCCCGGCAGACGCACTCAAAGCCGTCGGGAGGCGCCTGAGCCGTAGGGCAGACGTGCTGAGGCGCGCCGGCCGGCTTCAGCCTGAATCAACGATGATCGATTCCCACTGCCACCTCACCGACGATGCGTTCGCCGATGACCTCGACGAGGTCGTCGCGCGCGCGCGGGCGGCTGGACTCGACGCCGCACTCTGCATCCTCGATGCGGGCTCCGACGTCGAGCTGAAGCGCGCGGTGGATCTTGGCGCGCGCTGGCCCGCCGTCCGGTTCGCGACGGGCATCCATCCACACAACGCCGCACGGTACGCGTCGGATCCTGCTGAAGCGTCACGCGTCGCCGCGAGCGCGCTCGACACCGTGCCGGGTGTCCGGGCGATCGGCGAGATCGGTCTCGACTACCACTACGACTTCGCGCCACGCGAAGTGCAACAGGCCGTGTTCGCGGCGCAGATCGGGCTGGCGCTCGAGCGCGATCTGCCGATCGTCATTCACACGCGGGAGGCCGACGCCGATACCTTGGGCATTCTGCGAGAGGCCGGGAGCGGCGCCGTCCGCGGAGTCTTCCACTGCTTCACCGGCGATGCCGCACTCGCCGATGCCGTGCTTGCGCTCGGCTTCCACCTCTCGTTCTCGGGCATCGTCACGTTCCCGAAGGCACAGGCGCTTCGAGACGTGGCGGTGTCGGTCCCGATCGATCGCCTCCTGGTCGAAACCGACAGCCCCTACCTGGCGCCCGTGCCGTTTCGCGGCGCCCGCAACGAACCGGCGCGCGTCGTGCACGTCGCCGGGGCCGTGGCCGCGGCGCGGGGTGTGGCGCCGGATGCGCTGCGCACGCAGACCACCGAGAACTTCGAGCGCCTGTTCCGGCCGTGAAGCGATCGGCCTTTCTGCGCCGTCGGCGGCGTCGACGCGAACGGATCGAACGAACGGCGGCAATGGATGTGACGGCGCGTTGACACCCTCAACTCATGTATGGTCGAATTGACTCCGCGTGAGTGAAGCGGTGCACAAGTCCCAGTCTCCTTTGGATTTAGCTCAGATCTTCGAGCCCGTGCGCGAGGATCTCGCACGCGTCGACCAGGAATTCCTGCGGCACGTGCAGTCGCGGGTTCAACTCATTCCGCAGATCGGTCGCTACATCCAGACGAGTGGTGGGAAACGGGTCCGGCCGGCAGTGCTCCTGATGGCGGCCCGGATGTGTGGCTACCGCGGCGACGGGGACCGTGCGGTGCTCTACGCGTCGGTCGTGGAATTCATCCACACCGCCACCCTGGTCCACGACGACATCATCGACGAGTCGGACCTCCGGCGCGGCCGGCTCGCCGTCCACTCGCGCTGGGGCAACGACATCACGGTGCTCCTCGGCGACTACCTGTACATCAAGTCGATGGCTCTCGCCTTGACGCAGGATTCGCTCGAAATCATCCGGCTGCTCTGCGACGTCACGCTGCGCATGATCGAGGGCGAGCTGTTCCAGCTGACCAAGACGGGCGACGTCGACATCAGCGAAGAAGAGCACTTCGAGATCATCCGGCGGAAGACCGCGCATCTGTTCGGCGGCTGCGCGCAGATCGGCGGCATGCTCGGCGGCGTCTCGCAAGAAGCCGAGCAGGCGCTCTGGAATTACGGCTTCAATCTCGGGATCGCCTTTCAGCTCGTCGACGACCTGCTCGATTACACGGCCGACGAGCAGGCGCTTGGTAAACCGATCGGCAGCGATTTGCGCGAAGGCAAGGTGACGCTTCCGATCATCCACCTGCTCGAGCGGAACGGCCGTGACGCCCGCTCGATCATCGAGGCCATCGTCCGCGACCGCGACGTGTCGCGCGAGCAGTGGACGGACCTGAAGCGCCTGCTGCACGACGCGCAGGCGGTCTCGCACGCGTCGCGGCAGGCCGAGCACTACGCGTCGCTCGCGCAGCAGCAGCTCGCGGGCTTCCCGCCGTCACTCGAGCGCGATGCGCTCATGAGCCTGCCCGAATACGTGATCGCCCGCGATCGCTGACGAGCCGGGCCCCCCGGCTGTCATGACCCCCGCCAAGCAGATTGCTGATCTTCGCGAGCGCATCCGGTATCACGAAGAGCGCTACTACGTCCTCAACGATCCGGAGATCTCGGACGCCGAGTTCGACGAGTTGATGAGGACCCTCGCCGGGCTCGAGGAGGCGCACCCCGACCTCGTCACGCCCGACTCGCCCACGCAGCGGGTCGGCGGGCGGCCGGTCGAGGGCTTCGCGAAGGCGCGTCACGCGGCGCCGATGCTCAGCCTCGACAACGCATACGACGAGGCCGACGCTCGGGCCTTCGACGAGCGGCTCCGCCGCGCGCTGAACGCCGGCGACGAGGCCTTGCCCTACGTCGCGGAGCTGAAGATCGACGGGTCTGAGCATCGCCCTCACCTACGATCAGGGCCGGCTGGTGCGCGGCGTCACGCGCGGCGACGGCGTCCAGGGCGATGTCGTGACCGCCAACGTCCGGACAATCGCCAACGTGCCGCATCGTCTGAAGGGCGGGCCGGCGCATGCCGTCGAAGTGCGCGGCGAAGTGTTCCTGCCGAAGACCGTCCTTCGACGCGGATCAACCAGGAGCGCGAGGAGCAGGGCGAACCGCTGTTCGCCAACCCACGCAATGCCGCGGCCGGAACGATGCGGACGCTCGATCCCGCGCTGGTCAAGAAGCGCGCGCCTGCGGCGCCTTCACCTACCAGCTCGTGGACACGCGCTCGGGCCAGGAAGAGGCAGCGGCCGAGAAGGGCCCGGCGTCGCGATCGCACCGGCGACGCTCGATCGCATGCGGTCCTGGGGGCTGCCGGTCGAGGAGCACACGACGCGGCTCGAGGGCATCGATGCCGTCCTGGAGTTCTGCCGCGGCTGGGCCGACGAAGCGGCACGACCTGCCATTCGAGACCGACGGCGTGGTCATCAAGCTCGACGACCTCGACCGGCGCGAGCGGGCCGGCGCCACGTCGAAGTTCCCGCGCTGGGCGTTCGCGTACAAGTTCCCGGCCGAGCAGCTCACCACGAAGCTGCTCGAGATTCGAGGTGGAAGTCGGTCGCACCGGCGCGGTGACCCCGTACGCCGTGCTCGAAGCCCGTATTTCTCTCGGGGTCGACGGTGCAGCGGGCGACGCTGCACAACGCCCAGGAGATCGAGCGCAAGGACATCCGGCCCGGCGACTACGTGCTGGTCGAGAAAGCCGGCGACGTCATCCCCAAGATCGTCAAGGCGATTCCCGAGCGCCGCGAAGGCGACCCGCCCAGGTGGGTGATGCCGACCACGTGTCCCCGCTGCGGCTCGGTGCTCGAGAAGGGCGCCGACGAGGCCGTCTGGCGGTGCGAGAACACCTCGTGCCCGGCGCGGCTGCGCCGCAGTCTCGAACATTTCGCCGGCCGCCGCGCGATGGACATCGAGGGCCTCGGCGCATCGCGGGTCCACCAGTTCGTCACCGAGGGACTGGTCGGGGACGTCGCCGATATCTACGGGCTGCGAGCCGAAGCGCTGGCGGAGCTCGATCGGATGGGGAGATTTGTCGGCGGCCAACCTGGTCGGCCAGATCGACCGCAGCCGCGATCGGCCGGCCTCTCGCGCCTGCTCTTCGGGCTCGGCATCCGACACGTCGGCGAGCGCGGCGCCGTGGCCCTCGCCCGCGTTTCCGGACGATGGCGCGGCTGCGGAAGGCGTCGGTCGAGGAACTGGAGCGTGTCGACGACGTCGGCCCGGTGGTGGCGCGCTCGGTGCGCGAATGGTTCGATGTCGAGCAGAACCAGCAGTTGCTCGATCGGCTGGAAGCCGCCGGCGTCTCGCTGGAGGCCGTCGAGCCGGAAATGCCGTCGGAGGTGCCGGACCGCTCGAAGGGCAGACCTTCGTGCTCACCGGCACCCTCGAGTCGATGACCCGCGACGAGGCCGCAGGCGGCACTGGAGCGGCTCGGAGCGAAGGTCTCAGCGTCGGTCAGCCGCAAGACCACCGCCGTCATCGCCGGCGAGGAGGCTGGCAGCAAGCTGGAGAAGGCCGAGACGCTCGGCGTGCCGATCGTCGAGGAAGCCGAGTTCCTGACCCGTATAATCGGAAGCCAAGCCTGCCGCTGGACCGTCGCCGCATCCATGAAACCTCGCATCCTGGTCATAGACGATGAAGCGGGCATCCGCGAGTCGCTGAAGATGATCCTCGAGTACGAGGGCTACGAGTGCCTGCTCGCCGCCACCGGACCCGATGGCATCACCCTGGCCGAGCGCGAGCCGCTCGATCTCGTGTTCCTCGACATCAAGATGCCCGGCATGGACGGCCTCGAGGTGCTCGAGCGCCTCCGCGCCGCGCAGCGACACGCTGCCGGTCGTGATGATCTCCGGCCACGGCACCGTCAGCACGGCCGTCGAGGCGACCCGCAAGGGCGCGTTCGACTTCATCGAGAAGCCGCTCGCCAGCGATCGCGTGCTGCTCACGATCCGCAACGCGCTCGACCAGGGCCGGCTGCGCGACGAGAACGTCACCCTGCGGCGGGCCGCCGAAGCGCGCCACGAGATGGTGGGCGAGAGCCCGGCGCTCGAGCGCGTCCGCGAGGCCATTGGCGCGCGCGGCGCCGACCAACGCCACCGTGCTCGTGCTCGGCGAGAGCGGCGTCGGCAAGGAGCTGGTCGCCCGTGCCATCCACCGCAACAGCCTGCGCGCCCGCGAGCGCTTCGTGCAGGTCAACTGCGCCGCCATCCCCGAGGAGCTGATCGAGAGCGAGCTCTTCGGCCACGAGAAGGGCTCCTTCACCGGCGCCACCGAGAAGCAGATCGGCAAGTTCGAGCAGGCCGATCGCGGCACGATCTTCCTCGACGAAGTCGGCGACATGAGCGCCGAAGACGCAGGCCAAGGTGCTGCGCGTGCTGCAGGAGGGCGAGGTCGAGCGGCTGGGGTCGGCGCGGACGATGAAGGTGGACGTCCGCGTGATTGCCGCGACCAACAAGGACCTCGAGGAGGAGATCGACGCCGGCCGGTTCCGCGAGGACCTGTACTTCCGTCTTGAGCGTGATCCCGATTCACGTGCCGCCGCTGCGCGAGCGGCCCGACGACATCCCGCTGCTCGTGCGGCACTTCACCGACCTCTTCAACCGCGAAGGCAGCTTCAAGCCGCGGCGGTTCACGCCGGCGGCGCTCGAGCTCCTGCAGCAGCACCGCTGGCGCGGCAACATCCGCGAGCTGCGGAACACGCGTCGAGCGCCTGCTGATCATGGCGCGCGGCGACACGATCGACGTCGCAGGACGTGCGGGACGTGTTGCGCGTCGACGCGCCGCGGGCCGCCGCCGCGGCCGCCGCGGCGGCGGCAGCGCCGGGACCGCACGCCGCGCCCGCGAGCGAGCCGGCGAAGGACAAGCCGGGCACGCTTCGCGAGTTCAAGGAGTCGGCCGAGCGCGCCTTCCTGGTCGAGAAGCTGCGCGAGAACGGCTGGAACATCTCGCGGACCGCGGAAGCGCTCGACACGCCGCGCAGCAATCTCTACAAGAAGCTCGAGCAGTACCAGATCAGTCAGGAACGAGATGGCTACGTGGTGATGGAGCCCCGCGTCCTGCGGTGGAACGGCCGTCATGCAGCGCTCGGGCGTCGGTCCCGGACACGTCGATGCGATCGACGGTGCTCGGCCGATCGCCTCCGATGATGCGAGGGTCAACCTGGAGCGCGTGCAGGTCCCGCTACAATGGAGGTTGCAGTGGCCGAGACGATCGCCGGGGAGGGCCGCAAGGTCCGCGGCTGGAGGAAAGTCCGAACTCCGCAGGGCAGTGCGCCGGGTAACACCCGGGCGGGGCAACCCGACGGACCAGTGGCACAGAAAACATACCGCCCGCCCTAGCTCGAAGCCCGAAAGGGCGGAGGGCGAAGGCGGGTAAGGGTGAAAAGGTGCGGTAAGAGCGCACCGCGCTTCCGGTAACGGAAGTGGCAGGCAAAACCCCGCACGGAGCAAGACCAAATAGGGAGGCGCCCGAGGACGGCCCGTCCGAAGCCTCCGGGTAGGTTGCTCGAGGCCGCCAGCAATGGCGGTCCCAGAGGAATGATCGTCAGCCGGCGACGCGGAGCAATGCCGGCGCGCCGGTCACAGAATTCGGCTTACCGGCACGACTGCAGCCACTTCGTACGTCGGCGCGTCGACCGTCCGATTGACGCCGCCGAGCCCACGCGCCGACCGACCGCGCACCACGCTGATCCTCATGGCTCTCTACCTCGTCACTGGCGGTGCCGGCTTCATCGGCTCGCACCTGGTTGAAGCGCTCGTCGGCCGCGGCGACCGCGTCCGGGTCGTCGACAGCCTCGTCACCGGCCGGGCCGCGCAACATCGAGGCGCTTCCAGGTGTCGAGTTCCTGCATGGCGACCTCGCCGACTTCGAGGTGGCCCGTCGGCGGCGTCGAGGGAGCCGACTACGTCCTGCACCAGGCGGCCATCCCCTCGGTGCCGCGGTCGGTCGAGGACCCGGTCACGTCGAACCGCGCCAACATCGACGCGACGCTGAACGTGCTCGTCGCCGCCCGCGACGCCGGAGGTCAAACGGGTCGTCTACGCCGCTTCGTCGTCGGCGTACGGGAACGCCGCCGCGCTGCCGAAGCAGGAGGACATGCCGACCGTGCCGCTGTCGCCCTACGCGCTGCAGAAGCTCGTGGGCGAGCAGTACATGCAGCTGTTCACGTCGCTCTATCGGTCTCGAGACGGTCTCCATCCGGTACTTCAACGTCTTCGGCCCGCGGCAGGATCCGTCGTCGCCGTACTCGGGCGTCATCTCGCTCTTCATCACCGCGCTCCTCGAGAACCGTGCGCCCGACCATCTACGGTGACGGCAACCAGACCCGCGATTTCACCTACGTGGCCAACGTCGTCGACGGCGTGCTGCGAGCGTGTACGGCGCCGGCGGCGAGCGGACAGGTGATCAACGTCGCGACCGGCGGACGCATCTCGCTGAACGATCTGTTCCGGTCGATTGCGAAGATCACGGGCGCCGACCGCGCAGCCGCAGTATGTGCCCAACCGCGCGGGCGACGTCCGCGATTCACAGGCCGATATCAATCGTGCGGAGCGTCTGCTCGGATATCGGCCGACCGTCGATCTCGACGAAGGGCTCGCGCGGACGATCGGCTGGTATCGCGCGGCCCGAACCTAACCGGGTGCGATCCAGGTGGTCGCGCCACCTCGCTCGTGACTGTCGAACCCATGTGTCCTGCAGTTGTCGTCTCGCGGTCAGCTCGCAGCGCCGGCAACGCGGCGCAAAATCGGCCAATTCCCCCGTCTTCCGACCTGGTGCAGCCGTTGACGGCGCAACCGGCGTTGGCCATGGCCGCCGCGGTCTCGGCTCGCGGAGACGACAGTCGCTCGTGCCTGTTCGTCTAAGTCCCGCAGATAGAACACGCTGCGGGCCAGCCGCCGCGACGGCTGCGGTCCCGGCCCCGTCCTTGCTCTAAGCAGGGCCGGCCCCCGTGCCGAGGATCGGACCACGCAATAGCAACCCGACCCCTCACGGCCCGCCCCGGTCACGGGGGCCTCATCGATTCCTGTTCGAAGGAGGTCCCATGTCGATCCGCTGTGTCGTCACCCTGTTTGCGCTGTCCCTGGCCTTGCTGTCGCTGCCGGCAGCCACCGTGGCTCAGGAGGCGGCGGAGCCGAAACCGCGTCAGGAGGCGCGCACCTCGGCGCTGATCAATCTCAACACCGCGACGGCCGACGAGCTCGAGAGTCTGCCCGGCGTCGGCGCGCAGATGGCCGCGCGCATCCTCGATTACCGCCAGAAGCACGGCGCCTTCAAGAAGGTCGAGGACCTGATGAACGTCAAAGGCATCGGCGAGAAGGGATTCCTCAAGTTGAAGCCGCTCATCACCGTCGCCGGGCGGGGTGAGCGGCCCTCGAACTGAGCCTTCCGCGGCGATCGGTCACCGATGCGTTCGATGGAGCAGGCGCATGTCGATCGCACCACGCGCACGGGGTACGTCGCTGCTCGAGGTGCTCCTCGTGCTGTCGCTCGCCGCAATCGTCGGAACCAGTCTGCTCGGCGCGTACCTCGCAATCCGAGACGATGCTCGCGGGCGAGGTGCGGCGCGATCGGTGGCCATGCGGGTCGCCGCAGTGCGGCTCGATGCGCTTCGCCGTGGAGCCGCGACCGGCCTCGTCATCGAGCCGCACGGCGGCGACTTCACGATCCAGCCCGTGGTCGACGGAAACGGCAACGGCGTGCGACGCGACGATATCGCCGCCGCGGTCGACCCCATCGTCGGCCCGCCGTTCCGGCTGACCGACGATTTCCCGGGTGTGCGATTTGCGGTCGGTGAAAGCCTGCCATCCATCGACGGTGACGGTCCGGACCTTGCCGCCGGCGCGGATCCGATTCAGATTGGGTCGTCGTCAATCGTGGCGTTCGGGCCGTCCGGCAGCGGATCGTCCGGCACGCTGTATCTCGCGGGAGCGGGGCGGCGCCAGTATGCGGTGCGCGTGTTCGGGCCGACGGGGAGGATCCGCATCTTCGAGTTTCTGCCGGCAACGCGCCAGTGGGTGTCGCCGTGACGCGGGAGCGCGAGCGGCGCGCCGCGCAGCGCTGGCTTCCGTGCGAGCTGCCCTGGCCGGTCGGATGCCGGGTCACGCCGGGGCATGACGTCCTCATCTTGGACCTGTCGGCGGTGGGCATCCTGATTGAAACCGATGCGCTGCTCGCGCCCGGCCGGTCGCTCACGGTCCATCTCATTCGGCCCTCGCGACGCGTCGCGCTCGACGGGCGCGTGGTTCGGAGCTTCGTGAGCGCCGTCGATCGGCGCGAGGGACCGAGCTACCGCGCGGCGATTGCGTTCAACCGGTGGTTCGAGCCGCTGTGGGAACTAGATTCCCTGTCTGGGGACGACGATTTGGCACTTGGTGTTCGAAGTGGGTCGAAATAACGGGTAGCGCGTTCTCGGGGTGCTTGCAGATTCTGCAAGATCGGCCAAGAGCTTGGGTTTCCGCGAGGTGCAGTCGTGGCATCGGTCTTGGTTTCGCAGCTCTCGTCCTGGACCGCGAAAGGCCAGCGGCGGGGAGGGGCTATGATCAGCAATGGCGGCGACGCGCCACCCGGCGCCGCACGACCACCGGACGAGGCCGACGCATTGCTGAATGCGTTCGTCGACGAGCCTCGGCCGATCGGTGGCGAGCGACGTGCGCTATCGGTTCGAGCAGCTGCTCATGGAGCGTCTGGGCGTCACGATGGCACGCATCCGAGACGTGTCCGGACGCGGCCCCGTGGTCGGCGAACAGGGACACGGCTGTCGACAGCGTCCAGGTCGGCGAGCGCACGGTGGTGCTCGAAGTCCGGCGCAGTGCGCGCGCGCTGCGCGACCCCGAGTGGCCCCGCCTGTTTACGCTCGCCACCCGCCTCGCGGTGGTCATCTCCGAGATCGAGCGCGCCGCCGGCTACCGCACGTCACCGGGTGCGCACCTCGCGCATCGGGACGGCAATCTGTTCCTCGGCACGAGCCCGCAGGCGCAGACACTCAGGCAGCAGATCGATCGGCTGGCGCGTACCGACTTCACGGTGCTCATCGAAGGGGAAAGCGGTGTCGGGAAGGAAGTGGCGGCCCGTCAGATCCATCTGTGGAGCCGGCGCGCCCGCGGCCCGTTCGTCGCGGTCAACTGCGCGGCGCTGGTCGAGACGCTGCTCGAAGCCGAGCTCTTTGGGATCGAAGACCGGACGGCCACCGGCGTTCGCGGCCGCCGCGGCAAATTCGAGCAGGCCGATGGCGGCACACTCTTTCTCGACGAAGTGGCCGATCTCTCGCCGCACGCGCAAGCCAAGCTGCTTCGGGCGCTCCAGGAGTTCACGGTCGAGCGTGTCGGCGGGCACCACACGCGCCGTCTCGACATCCGGCTGGTGGCGGCCACCAACCGGAGCCTGCCGGCGCTCGTCTCGCAAGGGCAGTTCCGGAACGACCTGTACTACCGCCTGAACTCGCTCGAGCTGAAAGTGCCGCCGCTGCGCGCCCGGCGTGAGGACATCATCGATCTGGCGCAGTCGGTGCTCGCGCGTCACGCAGGCGTCGGTCCGTGCCGGTTGTCGCCCTCGGCGCTCGAGGCGCTCGTCACTTACGAGTGGCCCGGCAACGTGCGCGAGTTGGAGCGCGTGATCGAACGCGCGATTACCCTGGCCGACGGCGACGAGATCCAGATTCGCGACCTGCCTCAGGCCATGGCCGATCGCTACAGCGTGATCCAGCCGGTGTTCGACGGAAGCGAGAGCATGCGGGCGTGGGGCAGCCGGTACGCCCGCCTCGTGCTCGATCGATGCCACAACAACAAGCGCCAGGCCTGCCGCATCCTCGGCATCAGCTACCACACGCTCCAGGCCTATCTACGGTACCGCCCGCCAGGCGCCGGTGGGCACGTCACGGCGTGAAAGGCGCTGGCTCGAGAATCGGCCTCCACCCCTTGGGAGCCCGACCCGCAGCGACGCGCCCGCGCCTTGACCGGCCGCGACAGCGCATAGTACCTTCTGCGGGTTGCGCGGGTCCGCTGCGCGCCAGACGACAGCGCCCCGCGCGAGCGGGCGCCACGCGTGCCCGTCACGCAACGGTCCGGCGCCTGCCCGCGTCCGGACTACCCCTGCATGGCCGAGGCCGACCCCCTGAGCGAGCCGTCCGCCCCTCTCCAGCGCACGCCGCTCTTCGACCGGCACGTCGGCGCCCGCGCCCGCATAGTGCCGTTCGGTGGGTGGGAGATGCCCGTCGAGTACTCCGGCATCTCCAGCGAGCATCTGGCGGTCCGCGAGCGGGCGGGACTCTTCGACGTCAGCCACATGGGGGAGATCGAGATTGCCGGCGCCGACGCGCTCGCAGCCGTCCAGACGATCTCGAGCAACGACGCGTCGCGGCTGAGCGTCGGCCAGATCCAGTACGCGGGCCTGATGACCCCGGAGGGCACGTTCGTCGACGACCTGCTGGTCTACCGCTGGGCCGACGACCACTTCCTGCTGGTGGTCAACGCCTCGAACATCAAGAAGGACTACGACTGGATCCGCGGCCAGATTGCCGGGTTCGGCGACGCGGTGGCGGTCAATTCGAGCAGCCGTTACGCGCTCCTCGCGCTGCAGGGTCCAGCCGCCGCGAGCGTGCTGCAGCCGCTGACCGGTGTGGACCTGTCGGCCATCAAGTACTACTGGTTCGCACATGGGGAAGTGGCCGGCGTACGGGGTACGATCTCGCGGACCGGCTACACGGGCGAGGACGGGTTCGAGATCTTCTGTCCGCCCGCGCAAGCGGGGAAGTTGTGGAATGCGATCCTCGACGCCGGCCGGAACGTCGATCTGCAGCCGGCGGGCTTGGGCGCGCGTGACACGCTGCGTCTCGAAGCCGGCATGCGGCTCTATGGCAACGACATCGACGAGACCACCACGGTCCTCGAGGCCGACCTCGGGTGGATCGTCGGCTGGAAGAAGGCCAACTTCCTGGGTCTCGACGTGCTGCGCCGCCAGAAGGCCGAGGGCGTCTCGCGGCGATTGGTCGGCTTCGAGTTGATCGATCGCGGCATCGCGCGGCACGGCTGCCCGGTGCTGATCGAGGGCGCGCCCGCCGGCCAGGTGACCAGCGGTACGCAGACCCCGTTTCTCAAGAAGGCCATCGGCATGGCCTATGTGCCCGCTGCAGCAGCGACCTCAGGCAGCGAGATCGCCGTGGACGTCCGCGGCCGCCCGCTGAAGGCCAAGGTCGTTCCCATGCCGTTCTACAAGCGCGCCAGGAGTTGACATGTCTTCGGCCGACGTGAAGTACACCAAGGATCATGAGTGGATTCGCCCGGCGGGCGAGGAAGCCGAGGTCGGGATTACCGACTACGCGCAGCAGCAACTCGGCGACGTCGTCTTCGTCGAGCTGCCCGAGGTTGGTCGCCAGCTCGCGCAGCACGACGTGTTTGGCACGATCGAGTCGGTCAAAGCGGTATCGGAGCTCTTCTCCCCCGTGTCCGGTGAGGTGACGGCCGTGAACACGGCGCTCTCCGACAAGCCCGAGCTCGTCAACTCCGACCCGCTCGCGGCCTGGATCATCCGGATCCGTCCATCGAGCCCCCAGGAAATGGGCTCACTCCTCGACGCGCAGCAGTACGCCGAGTTGACAAAGTAGCGACACCGGCGGGCGTTCAATCGGACGGGCGTCGGCCCGGCACCGAAATCGCGGTCAGCCTTCACGTCCGACATGCAGCAGCAATCTCCGAACTCGTTCGCTTCCCGTCACATCGGACCCCGGGCCGCCGAGCGCGAGGCCATGGTGCACGCCTGCGGCGCGTCCTCGCTCGAGGCGCTCCTGCACGAGGCAATCCCCAGCCACATTCGCCGGCGCGAGCCGCTCCGCCTGCCGCCGGCCGAATCCGAAGCCGGCTACCTGACGCGACTCCGCCGCCTCGCCTCGCAGAATCAGGTCTTCCGCTCGTACATCGGCCTCGGGTACTGGGACACGGTGACGCCCGCTGTCATCCTGCGAAACGTGCTGGAGAATCCCGGCTGGTACACGCCTTATACCCCCTACCAGGCCGAGATTGCCCAGGGACGGCTCGAAGCGCTCCTCAATTTCCAGACGGCGGTCCGCGACCTCACACGGATGGAAGTCGCGAACGCCTCGCTGCTCGACGAGGCCACCGCGGCCGCCGAGGCGATGACGATGGCGCATCGGGTGAGCGGGAAGAAAGGCGCGCGCGTGTTCCTGGCGGCGGATACCTGCTTTCCCCAGACGCTCGAACTGCTCGCCGCGCGTGCTGAACCGCTGGGCCTGGGGCTGCGTGTCGTTGCCGTCGATTCGATCGAGGTCGACGCCGACGTGTTCGGCGTGCTCCTGCAGACGCCGGACGCGAACGGCCTCGTGCACGACTTCTCGCCGCTCATCGCGCGCGCCCATGCGGCGGGCGCAGTCGTCGCGGTGGCCACCGATCTGCTGGCCTGCACGATCATCACACCGCCCGGCGAGCAGGGCGCCGACATCGTGGTGGGCAGCGCGCAGCGCTTCGGCGTTCCGCTCGGGTACGGCGGTCCGCACGCGGCCTTCTTTGCGACGCGCGAGAAGTTCGTCCGGCAAGCGCCCGGTCGCATCATCGGCGTGTCGGTCGACGCGCAGGGCAACCCCGCCTATCGGATGTCGCTGCAGACTCGCGAGCAGCACATCCGCCGCGAAAAGGCGACGTCGAACATCTGCACGGCGCAGGCGCTGCTCGCGAATATCGCCGGCCTCTATGCGGTCTGGCATGGCCCCGAGGGATTGAAAGCGATTGCCGAGCGGGTGCACGGTCAAGCGGTCGAGATCGCAGCGCGGCTCGAGGCGCTCGGGTACCGCCAGCTGAACGACGCCTTCTTCGACACACTCAGCGTCGAGACCAGCGGAGAGGCGGCGGTCGCTCGCATTCGCACCGGCGCCGAGGCGGCCCGCATCAACTTCAGGTACGGTCCGGGCACGCGCGTCGGCATCGCGCTCGACGAAACGGTCACGGGCGAGGACCTCGATGACATCGTGGCCGTCTTCGCCAACGGGGATCGGACCCGTTCGACGGCGACGGCATCGGATCGCAAGCGTCTCCCGCCGGCGCTTCAGCGGCGTTCCGCGTTTCTGACGCATCCGGTCTTCAGCGCCCACGCATCCGAGACCGAGATGATGCGCTACATCCGCGGCCTCGAGCGCAAGGACATCGGGCTCGACTCGTCGATGATCCCGCTGGGGTCGTGCACGATGAAGCTCAACGCCGCGGCCGAGATGCTGCCGATCACCTGGCCCGAATTCTCACGCCTGCATCCGTTCGCACCGGTCTCGCAGGCGCAGGGCTACCAGACGATCTTTCGCGAGCTCGAGGCCGCGCTCGCCGAAATCACCGGCTTTGCCGCCGTATCGCTCCAGCCGAACTCCGGGGCCCAGGGCGAGCTGGCCGGCCTGCTCGCCATCCGCGCCTGGCATCGCGATCGCGGCGAAGGCGGCCGCGACGTCGTCCTGATCCCCTCGTCCGCGCACGGTACCAATCCCGCCAGCGCCGTTCTCGCCGGAATGAAGGTGGTCGTCGTCGCGTGCGACGCACACGGCAACGTCGACGTCGCCGACCTGTCGGCCAGAGCCGCACAGCACGCCTCGAAGCTCGCGGCGCTGATGGTGACCTACCCGTCGACGCACGGTGTGTTCGAGGATGCCATCCAGGAGGTCTGCCGCATCGTCCACGAGCACGGCGGCCAGGTCTACATGGACGGCGCGAACATGAACGCGCAGGTCGGGCTGACGAGCCCGGCGATCATCGGCGCCGACGTGTGCCACATCAATCTGCACAAGACGTTCGCGATTCCGCACGGCGGCGGCGGGCCGGGCATGGGGCCGATTGCCGTGGCCGCTCACCTCGCGCCGTACCTGCCAGGCCATCCGGTGATCGAGACCGGCGGGATGCGGGCGACGCACGCGGTTTCGGCAGCGCCGTGGGGCAGCGCGAGCATCCTGCTGATCTCCTACGGCTACATGCGGATGCTGGGCGGCGACGGCATGACCGAGGCGACGGCCGTGGCGATTCTCAACGCCAACTACCTCAAGGCCCGGCTCGAGCCACATTTCCCGATCCTGTACACGCGGCACACAGGCCGGGTCGCGCACGAGATGATCGTCGACGTGCGATCGCTGAGGCAGGCGTCGGGCATCGACGAGACCGACGTGGCCAAGCGGCTGATGGACTACGGGTTCCACGCTCCGACCATCTCGTTCCCCGTCCCCGGCACGCTGATGATCGAACCGACCGAAAGCGAGCCGAAAGAGGAGCTCGATCGCTTCTGCGATGCGCTCATCGCGATCCGGAGCGAGATCCAGGCTGTCATCGACGGGAAGGCACACCCGCAGGACAACGTCCTCAAGCACGCGCCGCACACGGCCGCGGTGGCGACCGGCGACACCTGGACGCATGCCTATTCGCGTCAGGCTGCGGTGTATCCGCTGGCGTTCGTGCGCGAGCGGAAGATCTGGCCGGCCGTGGGCCGTGTCGACAACGCGTACGGTGACCGGAATCTGATCTGCGCTTGCCCGTCGATCGAGACCTACGCCGAGACCACCGCGGTCGTCGGCCGCTAAGCCTCAGCAGGCCCGTCCGCGGGAGGGCGGGGCTTCAGCCCCGCCGACAGGCGACTCCGGCAGATGGTCGTACGCCTGGGCTGAAGCCGCGGCCTGCTGGTGTGGCTCATGCCTCGCGAGAAGCCGCTTCCACCGCTGCCGTCCGTTCGGCAAATGCCGCACGCAGCTGTCGCGTCATCGGGCCGGGGACGCCGTCACCGATGACGAGGTCGTCGACCGCAACCACCGGCACGATCTCCTTCGTCGTGCTGGTGATGAACAGCTCGTCGGCGCTGGCGAGATCCTCTTCCTCAATCGTCTCTTCGCGGGCGTGAACGCCCAGCGAGCGCGCCAGTTCGAGGACGAACGCGCGGGTGACGCCCGCGAGCAGGCCCGCCGTCAGCGGGGGAGTCCGCACGTACCCGTTGGTGACGAGAAACACGTTCGACTGCGCGCATTCGCAGATCTCGCCGCGATGGTTGCGCATCAGCGCCTCGAAGCCCCCGCGCGCGTACGCCTGCTGCATGGCGAGCGCGTTGTTCAGCAGGTTGTTCGACTTGATGCGCGGGTTGACGCTCCCCGGATGGTTGCGGACGACCGGCACCAGCGCAATCTTCACACCGCGCTCGTAAACCTCGGGCGGGGGCTCCGTGTGGGGCTTCACGATGACGACGGTCGAGGGGTTCGGACAGGCAGCCGGATCGTAGACGATCTCGCCCACGCCGCGCGTGACCACCACGCGCACGTAGGCCTCGCCGGGCAGCTGCGCCGCCGCGATGGTGTCACGTAGTCGGGCGAGCAGCGCCGAGTCGCTCAGGGGAATCGTCAAGGCGATGCGATCGGCCGACGCGCGCAGGCGCTCGGCGTGCCGCTCGAACAGGAAGGGCTCGCGGCCGTAGGTGCGCAGCACTTCGTAGACGCCCTCCCCGAACAGGAACCCGTGATCGAAGACCGAGACCACCGCGTCCGACTCGCCGCACACCCGCCCATCCACGTTCACCGCGATCGACATCCGCCGATTCCCTCCGCAAAACAACGGCCTCAAGCGGTAGCGTAGCGTGCCGGAACGGGCTCACGCAACCGGTGGTAGGATGACGCCCGCCAGCCATGCGGGTTCTCAACGCTCGACAGATGCGCGAGGCCGATCGGGTGACGATCGAGGAGATCGGCATCCCCTCGCCCGTCCTGATGGAGTGCGCAGGCCGGCAGGTCGTCTCGACGCTGCAACAGACCTTCGACGATCTCGCGTTGATGCGCGTCGCGGTCATCTGCGGCACGGGCAACAACGGCGGCGACGGCTTCGTCATCGCGCGCACGCTGCTGCAGGCCGGCGGCGACGCGTCGGTGTTCCTCGTCGGGCGCGTCGCCGACGTCCGCGGTGATGCCCGCGTCAATCTCGAGATCCTCGGCCGGCTCGGTCACACCGTCGTCGAGGTCACGAACGAGCAGGATTGGGACCTGCACTTCTCGGACATCGCCACGTGCGGGCTGGTGGTCGATGCGCTGTTCGGGACGGGTCTCTCGCGCCCCCTGTCGGGCGTCTACGAGACCGTCGTGCGCGATCTGAACGGGTCCGACCTGCGTGTGGTCTCGGTGGATTTGCCGAGCGGCCTGAGCGCCGATACGAACGAGTTGATTGGCGAAGCCGTCGAAGCGGACCTGACCGTCACCTTCGCGGCGCCCAAGATCGCCCACATGCTCCCGCCTGCCGAGGACCGGTGTGGCGAGCTCGTGATTGCCGATATCGGCATCCCGCGCGAAGTCGTCGAGGGACTCGATGGCCCGCGGCTGGAAATCATCACGGCCGGCGAAGTCATCAGCCGCCTCGAGCCGCGGGAGCCCGACTCGCACAAAGGCGACTATGGCCGCGTCTTGATCGTCGCGGGATCGGTCGGCAAGACCGGCGCGGCCCACCTGTGCGGCTATGCCGCCCTCCGTTCTGGCGCCGGGCTGGTGACGATCGCCACGCCGGCTTCGGCGCTGCCGATCGTTTCGTCGATGGCCGCGGAATACATGACGATGGCCCTGCCGGACCTCGAGACGCGCGGGGACGGGGAAGATGCACTCGAGCGCGTGCTCGCCGTCGAGGCCGATGTCGTGGCAGTCGGGCCGGGGCTCGGCACGGGTGAGGCCCAGCGGGCGCTGGTGCTTGGGCTGGTCGCGCGGAGCGGCTCGCCGCTCATCCTCGACGCGGATGCCATCACGCTCGTGTCGACTGGTGTCGGCATCCTGCGCGGACGCGAGGGACTCGATCTCGTCCTCACGCCGCACCCGGGCGAAATGGCACGGCTGACCGGCCTTTCCACCGAGGAGGTCCAGCGGCGCCGAATCGACATCGCGCGCGACTTCGCCACCACCAACCACGTGTATCTCGTCCTCAAGGGCCACCGGACCCTGGTCGCGACACCGGACGGCCGGGTGTCGATCAACCGCACCGGCAATCCCGGTATGGCGACGGGAGGGACCGGCGACGTCCTCACCGGCGTCGTCGCGGCCTGGCTGGCGCAGCTGCTCGACCCCGAGGCCGCGGCTCGTGTCGCGGTCTATCTGCACGGCCAGGCTGGCGACCTGGCCAGCCGCGAAGTCGGACAGCCGGCGGTCACGGCCGGCGAGGTGCTCCAGCAGCTGGGCGCCGCGTGGCTCGAGACCCTGGGCATCACACGTCACAAGCGCTCGCCCGATGCCTGAGACGCGGACGGTCACGACCTTCTCGGATCGCGAGACGGAGGAGGTTGGCCGCGATCTGGGGGAGCGGCTCGGCCCGGGCTCGCGCGTGCACCTGGTCGGCGATCTCGGCGCGGGGAAGACCGCGTTCGTCCGGGGGCTCGCGGAGGGCCTGGGCCTGGACCCCGAGGACGTCAGCAGTCCGACCTTCACGCTGATCCAGGAGTACCGCGGCCGCGTCCCCCTCTTTCACGTGGATCTGTACCGGCTCGCGCCCGGCGAGGTCGCCGACCTCGGGCTCGACGCTCTAGCCGCCGATGGCGTGCTGGCGATCGAGTGGGCCGAGCGGCTGCCGGAGCCGGACGCCGAGGCCATTCGCGTGTTGCTCGAGCACGACGGGACGACGGCTCGGCGTGTGACCATTACGCGCGGCGCGTCGGAGACAGAGACATGAGCCACATTCGCCACGCCGTTCAGGTGCTCGTCCGGCAACCGCTGTGGTGTGCTCGCGTATGCCGTCGGCCAGCGCACGCGCGAGCTCGGGATCCGGCAGGCGCTCGGCGCGGCGCGATATCGTACAGCTCGTGCTCCGGCAGGGCCTCGTGATTGCCGCGGCGGGTGTCGTCAGCGGGATGGTCGCCGCGGTCTGGCGCGCTTCCTCGAGGCGCAACTCTTCGGCGTCCGGCCGCGCGATCCGCCGGCTGGTCGCCGTTCCGTTCGTCCTGCTCGCCGTCGCCACGCTCGCCAGCCTGGTGCCGGCCTGGCGCGCCACGCGGATCGACCCGGTCGAAGCGCTGCGAGACGTCTGAGATCGGGTCGGGTGTCGTGCCCTATTCCCGCACCGACTCTGGGCCCGATCGGCTACTGTCCCCGGTAGTTCGGGGCTTCCTTCGTGATGACCACGTCGTGCACGTGGCTCTCTCGAACGCCGGCCTGGGTGATGCGCACGAGACGGGCGCGGGCCTGGAGGTCACGAATCGAGCCGCACCCGCAGTAGCCCATGCCCGCCCGCAGACCGCCGACGAGTTGGTGGACCATGGTCGCGAGACTGCCTTTGTGCGGCACGCGGCCCTCGATGCCTTCGGGCACCAGCTTGTCGCTCCCGTCGCCGCCGTTCGGCAGGTCGAACTCGTCCTGGAAGTAGCGATCGCGGCTGCCTCGGCGCATGGCGCCGATCGACCCCATGCCGCGGTATTCCTTGAACGATCGGCCTTGATAGAGGATGACTTCGCCCGGGCTCTCGTCGACGCCGGCGAACAGGCTGCCGATCATCACCGAGCTCGCGCCCACGGCAACTGCCTTGGTGATGTCGCCCGAATAGCGGATACCGCCGTCCGCGATGATCGGAACGTCGTGCGGCGCGGCGGCCCGCGCGCACTCGGCAATCGCGGAGATCATCGGCACGCCGATGCCGGCGATGATCCGCGTGGTGCAGATCGATCCGGCGCCGATGCCGACCTTGATCGCATCGACACCGAGCGCGATGAGCGCCTGCGTGGCCTCGCCGGTCGCGACGTTGCCGGCGACGAGGTCGACGTCGGGAAACGCGCGGCGCACCCGTTGCACGACGTCGAGCACGCCCTGGGCGTGGCCGTGCGCGGTGTCGATGACGAGCACGTCCAGGTGCGCGGCGACGAGCGCCGCGGCTCGATCGAGCGTGTCCCTCGCAATTCCGACGGCGGCACCGACGCGCAGACGGCCGAGCTCGTCCTTGCACGCGTTCGGATACTTCATCGCCTTCTGGATGTCCTTGACCGTGATCAGGCCCTTCAGGCGATAGTCGCCGTCGACGACGAGGAGCTTTTCGACCTTGTGACGATGGAGGATGTGATGCGCCTCGTCGAGCGTCGTGCCGACCGGCACGGTGATGAGGTGGTCCTTCGTCATGATGTCGGCGATCGGCCGCTCGACATTCGTCTCGAAGCGCAGGTCGCGGTTGGTGAGGATGCCCACGAGACGGCCTTCCTTCCGCCCGCCCTCGGTGATCGGCACGCCGGAGATGCGGTACTTGCGCATCAGCTCGAGCGCCTCGTAGATGCGATGCTCGGGCGAGAGCGTGATCGGGTTGACGATCATGCCGCTCTCGGATCGCTTCACGCGATCGACCTCGGTCGCCTGCTCGTCGATGGTCAGGTTCTTGTGGATGACCCCGATGGCGCCCTGCTGCGCCATGGCGATGGCCAGCGACGATTCAGTCACGGTGTCCATCGCCGCGCTCGCCAGCGGCACGTTCAGCCGAATGCGCCGCGTCAGCCGGGTGGCCACGTCCACCTGGCTCGGAAGCACTTTCGAGTGCTGCGGCACGAGCAGCACATCGTCGAAGGTGAGAGCGGTCGTGAGCCCCTGCTCGAGTTCGAAGGCGGGACCGAGCGGGCGGGAGAGCGTTTCAGTCGTTGGGGGCATGGCAACCGTACAAAAAAGGCCGACGCGGGTCGGCCTTGACGAGCACACGAGGAGACGGGTGAACCGTCACTGGTTGGCGCCGTGACACTTCTTGTATTTCTTACCGCTGCCACAGGGGCAGGGATCGTTGCGTCCGACCTTGGGCTCATCGCGGCGGACGGTCTTCACGGGAGCATCGTCGCCGCCGACGCGCGCCGGGCGCGGGGCCCCGGCATTACCGCTACCGCCGCCGACTGCCGCGAACGCCGGTGATGGCGCCTGCTGCTTGCCGTCGCTGAAGGTCAGCGACGAGGAGCGTGGCGCCGCCGCCCGGCGCGGTCCCTGCGGCTGACGCACGGCCCCCTCGTCGGGACGCTGACCGGGCTCGGTGCTGATGACCGGCCGCAGGCGCCACAGGTAACGCACGATTTCGTCGTCGATGCGCTCCTTCATGCCCTGGAAGAGCGTGAAGCTCTCCTTCTTGTACTCGACCAGCGGATCGCGCTGCCCGTAACCGCGCAGACCGATCCCTTCCTTGAGGTGGTCGAGGCTGTAGAGATGGTCCTTCCACTGCGCGTCGACGACCTGCAGCATGATGCTGCGCGAGATCGGCTCGAGCACGGCGCGGCCGGCGAGCGCCGCCTGGTCGTCGAATCCGGCCGCGGCGATTCCGGTCAGCTTCTCCGGCGCGACGAGCTGCGGCCGCAGGTCGTCGGGCAAGCGGAAGAACTCCTTGCCGACACTGGCTTCCTTCTCGGCGTACGCCGCCGACACGGCGTCCCACAAGGTGACCTGAACGTCCTCGTTGCGCAGCTCCGGATCGTCGATCGCGTCGAGCGACTCGGGATCGATGCCGAAGGTCTGCGACACCTGATCCTTCAGTCCGGCGATGTCCCAATCGGTCCGATCGGCGTCCGGCGGACAGTACTCATCGACGGTCGTCGCCAGCACGTCCTCGGCGACGGTCTTGAGGTATTCGTCGAGCGATGCCGGCTCTTCCTCGTCCTCCAGGCGAACCCGCGACTCGAGCACCTGGCGGCGCAGCGCGTACACGTTCTCGCGCTGCTTGTTCATCACATCGTCGTATTCGAGCAGATGCTTGCGGACGGAGAAGTTCTGCGCTTCGACCTGCCGCTGGGCACGCTCGATGGCCTTGGTCACCATGCGGTGCTCGATCGGCACACCCTCTTCCATGCCCAACCGCTCCATGAGCCCCGAGATGCGGTTGGACCCGAAGATGCGCATCAGGTCGTCTTCGAGCGACAGATAGAAGCGTGACGAGCCCGGATCGCCCTGGCGTCCGGCGCGGCCGCGGAGCTGATTGTCGATGCGGCGGGCCTCGTGCCGCTCGGTCGCGATGATGTGCAGACCGTCGAGCGCGACGACGTCGTCGTGCTCGGCGGAGCACTGACGGTGGAGCTCCTCGAAGATCGGGTGGAACTGGGCGCGGGGCACGCGATAGAAGTTGTCGATATGGAAGAAGTAGACGAACTCGTCGTCGTCGACGAAACGGGCCTCGCTCTTCGGCACCCGCTCGGCGATCTCCTGTCCGAGCGCCTGCTGCCGCGCCATGAACTCGGCGTTGCCGCCCAGGAGGATGTCGGTGCCGCGGCCGGCCATGTTGGTCGCGACCGTGACCGCGTGCTTGCGGCCCGCCTGCGCCACGATCTCGGCTTCCTGCGCGTGGTACTTCGCGTTGAGCACCACGTGCTTGATGCCGCGGCGGCGCAGCATCCCCGACAGCTTCTCCGACTTCTCGACCGACACGGTGCCGACGAGCACGGGCCGGCCGGTGTTCTGCTGCTCGATGATGTCGTTGACGATGGCGTCGTACTTCTCGGTCTCGGTCCGATAGACGAGATCCGGGTTTTCGACGCGCCGGAGCGGCCGATTCGTCGGGATGACGACGACGTCGAGCTTGTAGATCTTCGCGAACTCCTCGGCTTCGGTGTCCGCGGTGCCGGTCATGCCGGCGAGCTTCGCGTACTTGCGGAAGTAGTTCTGGAGCGTAATGGTCGCGAGCGTCTGGTTCTCGCGCTCGATCTTGACCTTCTCCTTCGCCTCCACTGCCTGGTGGAGCCCGTCGCTCCAGCGGCGCCCGGGCATCAGACGGCCGGTGAACTCGTCGACGATGACGACCTGGCCGTCCTTGACGACGTAATCGACGTCACGCCTGAAGAGCGCGTGCGCGCGCAGCCCCTGCTGGATGTGGTGCAGCAGCGGCATGTTGGAGGGATCGTAGAGGCCGCCCGGGTTCAGCCGATGCGTGAGCAGGCTTTCGGACTTCGCCATGCCGCTCTCGGTGAGCGTCACGGTCTTGTGCTTCTCGTCGACGAGGTAGTCGCCGGTCGCCTCGAGCGCTTCACGCTCTTCGGCCTTGACCGGACCCTGCGTCACCGCACCGAGCGCCAGCTTCGGGATGACGCGATCGACCTCGTAGTAGAGGTCGGTCGATTCCTCGGCCGGACCGGAGATGATGAGCGGCGTGCGCGCTTCGTCGATGAGAATCGAGTCGACCTCGTCGACGATCGCGAAGTTGTGCCCGCGCTGCACGTACTGCGCGAGGTCGAACTTCATGTTGTCGCGCAGGTAGTCGAAGCCGAACTCGTTGTTGGTGCCGTAGGTGATGTCGCAGGCGTAGGCGACCTTGCGCTCGGCGTCGTTCAGATCGTGCTGGATGACGCCCACCGTGAGGCCGAGGAACCGGTAGATCCGGCCCATCCACTCCGCGTCGCGGCGGGCCAGGTAGTCGTTGACCGTGACGACGTGGACGCCCTTGCCGGACAGCGCGTTCAGATACGCCGGGAGCGTAGCGACGAGCGTCTTGCCCTCGCCGGTCTTCATCTCCGCGATTCGCCCGCGGTGGAGCACCATGCCGCCAATCAGCTGCACGTCGAAGTGCCGCATGTTCAGCGTGCGGTGGCCCGCCTCGCGCACGACCGCAAACGCATCGGGCAGCAGGTCGTCGAGCGCTTCGCCGTTGGCGACGCGCTGGCGCAAGTCGGTGGTGCGGGCGCGAAGTTGGTCGTCGGAAAGCGATTGGAGCGCGGACTCGCGGGCGTTGACCTCGGCGACCATCGGACGCAGGCGTTTGAGCTCGCGTTCGTTCTGCGTGCCGATGACCTTGGCGAGAAGCGTATCGAGAATCAAGATAGGGAACCTGTCAGCCCGGCGTGGAGCTGACGAATCCTGCAATTGTACGGCCTCGGACTGGGAGGCGCAAGGCAGGCGGGGGATCGAACCGGCGGGCTACTGAGACTTACCGACGAGCAGGCGGATGGGGTTTACCGGCCGGCCGTTGGCCCAGACCTCGTAGTGCAGGTGAGGGCTGGTGGCGCGGCCGGTCGCACCCACGTAACCGAGGATGTCGCCGCGCTGCACGGTGGCCCCCTTCCTCACGGAAATCCTCGAGAGGTGAGCGTAGCGTGTCTCCAACCCGAACGTGTGCGACACGACCACGAGATTGCCGTACTCGCCCGCCCATTCGGCCGAATCGACCGTCCCGTTCGCCGTCACGCGCACCGGATCTCCGCGATTGCCCGAGATGTCGAGCCCGAGGTGCGAGGAGGGGCGTCCGTTGAACGGATCCGGGCGGATGCCGAACCCTGACGTGAGCCAGCCCAGAGACGGCCAGATCGACGGCGTGGCACTCGCCACTTCCGCCCGGCGCGCGACGTCCACACGGACGATGTCGAGATGCCGCTCGAGAGAGCCGAGCACGCCCTTGAGCACGCCGAAGGTGTCGTCGGGCGAGCGCATGGCGGCGTCGAGCAACGCACGCGTCTGTTCGCGATCGGTCCCGCCGCGTGCCTGGCTTCGAACCAGCGCCGGCAGGGTCGTCATCGCCACCCGCGTCCTCGCATCGAGCCCGCCCCGGCCGCTCAGATCCGCGAGCACGGATTGCAGCGCGCCGATCTGCCCAGTCAACTCGCCGGTGGCTGCGCGGAAGCTCTGATTCTCGACGCGCAGGTCGGCGTTCGACCCGCGGAGGAAGGCAAGCTCCGACGAGGCGCTCCAGCGCGCGCCGAGGCCGATCAGAACCGGCACGGAGAATACGAGGAGGACAAGTCCAATTGCGGGTCTGAGCGCCACAGTAAAACGGCGCACGACTCCCGTCGCCTGGCTCGCGACCACGACCGTATATCGACCTGCCAGCATTCGAAGCGCGCGGGGACGACCACGCGAAACCCGGACTGTACCACAGGGCAGGAAGCCGCCGGGAGTGTTTTCTCCGCCCAGGCAGAATTCCGGGGGATCTGCGGGATCTGCGCGATCTTGAGTCCCCTTACGGCTCGGCCGGATTCAGCCGTTCCGCCGCAGCTACTGACCTCGGAATTGAAGCGCCTCAGCCACGTGGACCTCGGCGGGCGTGTCATCACCGGCCAGATCGGCGAGCGTCCGGCTCACCCGCAGCACCCGATCGTGACCCCTCGCGCTCAATCCGAGTTGGTCGACGGCCCGGGTCAGAAGTCGCCGCGCGCCGGCCGTCAATCGACACGCGTCTCGAAGGGCACGTCCTGTGAGGGCGGCGTTGAGGACGGACCGGCGGCCGGCCAGTCGTGCGGCCTGACGCAATCGAGCGGCCTCGACCCGGACGCGCACTGCCGCTGTCGATTCGGCGCCATCGTCGTCCAGCGCACTCACCGGCACGGGCAGGAGATCGGCGACGAGGTCGATGCGATCGCGCAGCGGGCCCGAGATGCGCCCCGCGTACTGCTGGACCTGCGCCGGCGTGCACCGGCACTCGCGGCGTGGATTGCCGCGGTGGCCGCACGGGCACGGGTTCATGGCCCCGACCAGCATGAACCTGGCGGGGAAGTGCGCGGTGCGGGCGGCGCGCGCAATCGTGACCCTGCCTTCTTCGAGCGGCTGTCGCAACACCTCGAGGGCGCGTCGCGAGAACTCGGGCAGCTCGTCGAGGAACAGGACGCCGTGGTGCGCGAGGCTGATCTCTCCGGGCCTCGGGAGCGAGCCGCCGCCGACGAGCGCAACCTCGGAGGTCGTGTGGTGCGGCGCGCGGAAGGGGCGCACCGACGCCAATCGAGCGCCGGGCGGGAGGAGACCGGCCACGGAGTGGATCGACGTGACCTCCAGCGCCGCGTCGAGATCGAGCGGCGGAAGGAGGCCCGGCAGCCTGCGCGCGAGCATGGTCTTGCCACAGCCGGGCGGGCCGCAGAGAAGCAGGTGATGGCCGCCTGCGGCTGCGATCTCGATCGCGCGGCGGGCCAGCGCCTGGCCGTGGACGTCGGCAAGGTCGGGAAGCTCGCGCTCACCGCCGACAGAGGCAGCTGCGGGCGGGACGGCCGGCCGGGCAGCGCCCGGATCCTCGAGCACGGCCACGGCCTCCGCAAGCGTTTCGGCCCCGAGAATCTCCGTGCCCGGCACGATCGCCGCCTCGCACGCGTTCCCGCGCGGGAGGAGCACTCGACGAATGCCGGCGGCTCTCGTCGCGATCACCGCGGGCAGCACGCCTCGAGTGGGTTGGATCGCGCCGTCGAACGACAGTTCCCCGAGCACGAGGACATCGTCCAGCATCCGGCACGGCAGGCGCCCCATCGCCGCGAGCACGCCGATCGCAATCGGTAGATCGAAGGCCGACCCGCCTTTTCGCACGTCCGCCGGCGCGAGATTGACGGTCACATGATGGGCGGGATAGTTGAAGCCCGAATGGCGGATGGCCATCCTGACGCGGTCGCGGCTCTCGCGGACGCTGGCGTCTGGCAGGCCTACGAGCGTCAGCCCGGGCATGCCGAACGACACGTCGACCTCGACGAGCACGACGACGGCGTCGATGCCGACGAGCGAGGCGGTTCGAAGCTGGGCGAGCACCAGCGTGTGCTGGTGCAAGAGTGGGGCCCGCGAGGCCCCGCGCGGGCGGGGCCGGTAAACATTGAGGTTTGGAAGGGGTGCGCGACGACCCGGCGCGGAAACCGCTATGACCGCGCCCGGCCGGGCTGGCAGAAATTACTGCGCCGCGCGTGTGGACGCCCGGGTACCGACGCGCGTGAGAATCGTCAGGCGATCGCCGGTGCTGATCTTGTTCGAACGCAGGCGGTTCGACCTCTTGATGGCGGCCACGGTGGTATCGAACTCGCGCGCGATCGACGACAGCGTGTCGCCGCGCTTCACACGGTAGACGATCCGCGACTCGTCCAGAGCCGGATCGTTCTCGGCCGACGTGGACGTTGCGGACGCTGGAGTGGCCGGCGCCGCCGGACCACGCGACGCAAGCGTCGCCTCGGGCTCTCGGGTGACGCGTGAGGCCAGCAGGGCGGTCGGAGCCCGCGGGATGATGAGCTCCTGGCCGGCTCGCACCCGCGACTTCAGCGAGAGACTGTTGGCTTCGGCGAGATCGTTCGCGGCTGACGCGCAGCTTGCGCGCGATGTTGGCCAGCGACTCGCCCGACTTCACACGATACCAATTGAGCGCGGCCAACTCGCTCGTCGACGCCGACGCCAGCCGTGCCGTCAAGGAGTCGCCGGTGCCGGCCGGCACCTTCACCTCGTAGCTCGGGCTAGCGCAGCGGCGTCGTCCAGCGGCGCAGCTCCGGGTTGAGCGCTTGAATCTGCTCGATGCTGGTGCCCGTCCACTCGGCGACACGCCGCAGGTCGACGGCGCTCGGGCAGCTGCACGCTGCTCGTAGCGTCAGCGGCGCGTGCTCGATCGGCTCGAACCCGTACTGCGCCGGGTTCCGGGCGATGATCATCGCCGCGAGGATCATCGGCACGTATTCGCGCGTCTCACGCGGCAGGTAGCCGCGCTCGACGCGGCGAGACGCCAGAAGTCGTCGATGCCCGAGCGCTTCACCGCGCGCTGCATGCGGCCGGGCCCGCCGTTGTACGAGGCGAGCGCGAGGTGCCAGTCGTCGAACATGCCGTGCAGCGTCTTCAGATACTTCGCCGCGGCGACCGTGGCCTTCTCGGGATCGGCGCGCTCGTCGATGAACCAGTTCGGTCTGCAGGCCGTGCTCGAGCGCCGTGCCGCTTCATGAACTGCCACACGCCCTTGCGCCTTCGCGCTCGAGAGCGCGGTCGGCTTGAACGCGCTCTCGATCAGCGGGATGTAGGCGAGGTCGAGCGGCAGCCCCTCGGCGCGGAACACGTGCTGAATCATCGGCAGGTACTGCGTGCCGCGCTCCATGCCCCGTCTGCAGGTAAGTTGCGCAGCCGGCCCTGGAACAGCTCGATGTACGCCAGGACCCGCTCGTTCAGCGGAATCGGGATGTCGTGCTGCGTCGCCTCGAGGTCGGCTCGGACGGCGGCGGTCGTTCTCCGGCGCGGTCGCCGTCGGCGGCTCGAAGGTCGCGATCGCCAGCAGCTCGTCGATCGACGCCGGCTCCGACGGCTTCTCGCTGAAGCCGTCACCTTCGGCGAGGGCGGTGACCTCGCGGGCGCTGATGCGGTCGACCAGCCGATCGAAGTGGTCGCGGAGGCGCGGCGTCGGAGCGGGCGCCGTAGGGCGATTCGAGCAGGACCGTCGACCGCGCTTGTCGAACTCGATCCGCGCCTGGTCGAGATGGCCGAGCGCCGCTTCGCGCTGACCCGCCGCGAAATGGCGTTCAGAGGTGGCGATGAGCGCGGCGATCGGGTCGGCCTGGACGCGGCTGGAGCCGGCGCGCGGCAGCCGGGGGCGGCGGGGGAGGCGGTGTCGCGGTGACCTGCGGGGCGCTGGATGTCCGGCCGCATGCAGTTGACAGACGCTCAGGCCGATCGCTGCGGCAGCAGCGCGCGAACAAATCGCATAGTCTCTCCCTCGCAGCATGACCGTCGCTGTGCGCAGCGCGCCGGCGCACGCTGGACGGTGTCGGTCCTCGGCCGAACGGAGGCGCGAAGAACCGGGTTCGAGTCTGAAGAACGCGGCAGGCCTGAAACTGCCTCCGCGCCCGAGTCGAGGGACGAGCCTAGCACCCCGTCCGCCGAGCGTCAACCTCTAAGTCTAATCGGCAGAAAAGTAGCAGCCAATCAGCGGCTGGTCGATCCGCGCACGTCGAACCAGACGTGACGCGCAACCTCTTAGCCGCGATTACTAGCCGTCGCAACCTCGACAGACGCGGTGCGCCTCCGGCCAGCTCGCGCGCAGCCGGGGTGATGATCGTCCGCGCGCCGACGCGATGCGTCGTCCCGCCTGCATCGCCTGCCGGACATCGTCTTCGCAGACGAACGGGACGGCCTCGACGGCCTGGCGGGCGGCACATCCGACGCCTTGGGACGCCGTCGGCGCGACAGCGGCTGGGAACGCTCGGAGCCGAAGCCGAGGAGCGGCCTCCGCCGGTCGAGCCCGACCGCGAGCGTGCAGAAACGCGTCGATCCGCGACCGCAGGTCTCGCGTCGAGACGCCCGCCCGCAGGCGCCGGCGTCGGAGCCGGCTCGACGACCGGCTCGGAGGCGCGGGCGCCGCCGGTCCGGGCCGGCGTGAGTCTCGTACGCCAGCCGCTTGATGTTCAGCAGATGCAGCGGCGAGATGTTGTCGGAGGTGATGTTGCCGCCGAAGCCGCCGCACCCGAGCGTCATCGCCGGATCGAGGCCGGTCGTCAGGCCAATCGATCCGTGCGTCGTCGGCGTGTTGACGACGATGCGGTAGGCCGGCTTGTGCAGGCCGAACTGCAGGATGATGTCGTCGTTCTGCGAGTGAATCGACATGGTGTGTCCCATGCCGCCGTAGCGCAGAATCTGCTTGCAGCGCTCGCAGCCCTCGCGCCAGTCCTTGACGACGTAGAAGGACAGCACGGGACACAGCTTCTCGATCGACAGCGGATAGTCGCGGCCGACGCCTTCGAGCGGCGCGATCAGCACGCGCGTCGCCGGCCGGCACGGTGATGCCGGCCTGTGCCGGCGACATCGGTCGCGGGCTTGCCGACGAGCGCGGGATTGGGCAGCCGCTGCGGCGTCACCAGCACGCGGCCAGCGCGTCGGCTTCGGCGGCGACAGGAAATAGCCGCCCTGCGTCCTGAACTCGGCGCGCACGGCGTCGGCGATGGGCTCGTCGACGACGACCGAGTTCTCCGACGAGCAGAGCAGCCCGTTGTCGAACGTCTTGCCGGTGACGATGTCGCGGACCGCCTTGGCGACGTCGGCGCTGCGCTCGATGTAGGCCGGCGCGTTGCCCGGGCCCGACGCCATACGCCGGCTTGCCCGCGCTGTAGGCGGCGCGGACCAGACCCATCCCGCCGGTGGCGAGAATCACCGCGACGTCGCGCTGCTTCATCAGCTCCTGCGTGCCCTCGAGCGTCACCGTCTGCATGCAGGCGATGGCGCCGTCGGGCGCGCCGGCGCGGCGCGCCGCCGGCTTCCATGATCGCCGGCGACGCGGCTGATGCACTTGATCGCCGACGGGTGCGGGCTGATGACGATCGCGCAGCGCGCCTTGAGCGCGATCAGGATCTTGTAGATCGCCGTCGACGTCGGGTTGGTCGTCGGCACGATCGCGGCGACGACGCCGAAGGGCTCGGCGATCTCGATGACCCTGCGTCTCGGAAACGCGCGGACGACGCCGACCGTCTTCATCGGCCTGATGAAGCTGGTGGACGCGCTCCGCGGCGAACCGGTTCTTGCGGACCTTGTCGGCGACGACGCCGTAGCCGGTCTCGTCGACGGCCAGCTGCGCGAGCGCCTCGCGCTTCGGGCGTCACGGCAGCGGCCATGGCGTCGACGATGGCGTCGATCTGCTCCTGGGAGAACTCGGCGAGCGTGGCCTGCGCGGACTTTGCGCGGCGCACCAGCTCGCGCGCCTCGAGCATCGAGGCCAGGTCGCGATCGGTCGGCGGTTAGCGCGCAGCATCGGCGGTGCCGGCGGCAGGGCTCGGACATGGGACGGACGCGCGCCTGCGGCTACGTCAGGCGGCTATCCGGCCTGCGGCAGGATGCGGTCGACTTCGGCGTGGGGGCGCGGAATCACGTGCACCGAGACGAGCTCGCCGACGCGCCGCGCGGCCGCCGCGCCGGCGTCGGTGGCCGCCTTGACGGCGCCGACGTCGCCGCGCACCAGGACGGTCACGTAGCCGGCGCCGATGTACTCCTTGCCGACGAGCGTGACGTTGGCGGCCTTGACCATCGCATCGGCAGCTTCGACCGAACCGATGAGCCCCCTGGTTTCGACGAGGCCGAGCGCGTCAGCCACATCGTCTGTCGTCCCCGCGACGGGCCGAGTCGCTTCGCGCCGCGCGAGCCGGCGCGCAAACGCGCGCACTCTAGCATATTGCGGAGGCTCACAACGACGCTAGCATCAACGGTTTGCTGGCGATCTGACGGCTCGGCCCTGCGCGAATCCGCGCAGGATGAACGCTGCGTGGGAGAATACTGCACTGTGAGACATCGGAACCACACGGCGAAGCCTGACGATCGCGTCCCTGCTGCTCGGCGGGATTGCCTGCGCCGGCTGCTCGCAAGCCGAAGATGACCGGCCGCCGGTCGCGACGCCGAGCTTCACGACGACGCGCGCCCGGGCGCCGCTCGGCAGCCCGCTCGAAGTCACCTACAAGTTCGTCGTCGCGCGCGGCGCGAAATTCGACGAGGACTACCGGGTGTTCGTCCACTTCCTCGACTCCGACGAGGAGCAGATGTGGACCGACGATCACGAGCCGCCGCGGCCGACCTCGACATGGAAGCCGGGCGAGACGATTCAGTACCACGCGGACCGTGTTCGTGCCGATTTATCCCTACGTCGGCAAGGCCACGGTTCGGATGGGCCTGTACAACCCGAGCGACGGACAGCGGCTGCCGCTCGCGGGGCACCGATGCGGGCCAGCGCAGCCTACACGGTCGGCACGCTCGAGCTGCTGCCGCAGTCCGAGAACGTCTTCCTGTGTTCAAGGACGGCTGGCACCCGGCGGAAGTCGGCGGCCGACAACGCCGCCGTCGAGTGGCAGTGGACCAAGAAGGCGGCGACGCTCGCCTTCCGCAACCCGAAGCGCGACGTCTGGTTCTATCTGAACGTCGACGGAGCCCGACCTGTCGTGCCCAGCCGCAGCAGGTCACCGTGCGCATCGGCGACCAGGCCGTCGACCAGTTCACGCTGGGACAGCCCGGAGCCGATCATTCGCAAGAGTGCCCGTCTCTGCGGCGCAGCTCGGGGCGGCCGACACGGTCGAAGTGACATCGAGGCGGGCACGAGCTTCGTGCCGGCGCAGACGACCGGCGGCCAACAGCGGCGATCCGCGCGAGCTCGGCGTCCGCGTGTTCCACGCGTTCGTCGAACCCAAGTAGACTGGACGATCGACGGTCGCAGACGGCGCAGCCCGCGCTCGAGCGTCTGACACGCTGTTGACCGCCGCGCCGTGCCTGCGCTGGCCTGGCGCTGCTCTCCGGCGCTCGGCCGATCTCGTGTTCCTCTCGACCGGGAGCACGCTGTCGGTGGCCTCGGTGCGCTACGAGGCCGACGACGCTGTGCTCGACCCTGCGGTCGGGGCGGCGAAATCGTCTGCGATGCGAGCGCTCATGGTCCGCGTCGAGCTGCCGACGAAGTGCCGTACCCGGAGGCGCAGGCCGGCGGTCGGTCGCCTCAGGCAGCCGCGCCTTGGCTGGCTGAGCGTTCCTCCGCCCGTGCTGCCGGCGATTCCCGCGGCCTACGAGCAGCTGGTCACGAGGCTCTCCGACAGCCCATCGGGTCGACGAACGGCTCGTTCATGCCGTCATTGCCGTGGAGTCGGCTTAGCAGCCGCGCGCGCGATCGCCGAAGGGCGCGCGCGGCCTGATGCAGCTCATGCCCTCGACCGCGCGCCAGTACGGCGTCCGCAACGCCTACGTCCCGGCGCGCGAATCTCGAGGCCGGCATCCGGCACCTGCGCTCGCTGCTCGATCGCTTCGAGGTCTCGCTGGCGCTGGCAGCCTACAATGCCGGCGAAGCCGCTGTGCGCAAGTTCGGCGGCATGCCGCCGTATCGCGAGACCCACGAATACGTCGCGAAGGTGCTCGCGCTCGCGAGCGTCGCGCCCGCCCGTTGACGCCGGCCGGCCAGCCGCGGGCGGCCCCCTCCCGTCCAAACACTCGGAGATCGGCGCCGCCGGCGGGCTCCGGCACGCACCAGTCTGGTATACTCCGGCGACCGGTCCCGCATAATCGTATGATACGAAACAGGTTAGCTACCCGGACCAGCTCGACGCGAACAGTCGGTCGGTTGCCGGGCCGTTGATTGCGCTCAGGAGGAAAACCCTTGGGAGCGAATCGAGCGTAGTAGCAGTCAGCTCCGGCGCTCAGCCGTGAACAGATTCGGAGCGAACGGATAGCGCTCACGCGCGACGACCGATCAGATCTGCGAGCCGCCAAAACGAGACGTCATGGAGTTCCAGTGCCGGCTGGGAACGGCGCACGGGCAGGTCATCGAAGGCGTCTACGTCGCCGACGATGAGGCGCGCCTGCGGCGCGAGCTCGAGGACAAGGGTCTGTTCGTCCTCGCGATCAAGCCGAAAGGGGCCCTCTCGCTTCCGGGCTTGCCCGCGCTGCCGACGTTCCGCCGGCGCCAACGCGTGTCCGCGACGGAGTTCCTCGTCTTCAACCAGGAGCTGGCGACGCTGCTCAAAGCCGGGATGCCGCTGGTGCAGTCGCTCGACATTCTTCGGCAGAAGGTGCCGAATCGCGACGTTCAAGGCCGTCCTCGACGACGTCTTCGAAAAGGTGCGCTCCGGCATGGCGCTGTCGGAGGCGTTCGAGCACGCATGGCGATCTGTTCCCGCCGATTTACACGGCGTCGCTGCTCGCGGGCGAGAAGAGCGGCAACCTCGATCAGGTGCTGCGGCGCTTCATCGCGTATTCGCGCGTCATCGGTCGCGGTGCGGCGGAACACCATCTCCGCGCTCATCTATCCCGCCGTATTGCTCTTCGCTCTCGGTCTTCGTCGTCGTGATCATCATGGTGAAGGTCGTGCCGGCCTTCGCGGGCTTCTACGAGACGTTCGACGCGCAGCTGCCGCTGCCGACGCGTATTCTGACGGCCGTGTCGCATGCGATCGGCTCGAATCGTCCTCTGGCTGGCGCTCGCGCTCGCGGTGGGGGTCATCGGGGCGATGACCTGGCTGCGTTCGCCAGCGAATCGCATCCGCTGGCACGCGCATGGCGCTGCGCTTGCCGTTCATCGGCCCCGTCGCCACGCAAGTTCGCGACCTCGCAGTTCGCGCGCACGCTGGCGACGCTCCTCGGCGGCGGCATTCCGCTGGTCACCGCGCTCGAGGTGGCCGGCCGGGCGATCGGCAACCGGCTACATCGGCTCACAAATCGAGACGATGACTGCAGCAGGTTCGCGAAGGTCAGGCGCTGGCGCAGGCCATGGCCGCCGCGGCGCGTCTTCCCCGACGTTGCGCTCAAGATGGTCGAGGTCGGCGAAGCGACCGGCGCGCTGCAGGAAATGCTGAACGCGATTGCCGACTTCTTCGACGAGGACATCGACACGACGCTGGGGCGCTTCATGCGGCTGGTGGAGCCGGTGATGCTCGTCGTCATGGCGGTTGTCATTGCGGCCATTCTGTTGGCTCTGTATCTGCCGGTCTTCCAGTTGTCCTCGGCGGTAGGATAGGAGAGTCACGAAAGGCTAAGGTAGGGGCACGGCACAGCCGTGCCCCGGCATGGAGCACA
Organism: Vicinamibacterales bacterium; assembly: GCA_963840865.1. Lineage (GTDB taxonomy): Bacteria > Acidobacteriota > Vicinamibacteria > Vicinamibacterales > Vicinamibacteraceae > CAWJAP01. Next base: position 222,695 of record CAWJAP010000002.1, on the reverse strand, counting down.
TGGCGATTCCCGTCGACCCCTCGGCAGACACGGTGCCCGTGATCGCGCCGCCCGCCCATCCCGACGATGGCAGCGAGGAGAACGCGGCTCAGCTCGCCGCTGAGATCGTGCACGCGCGGCGGCTGGCCGAGCGCTACCGGATCGACTTCGTCGATATGGACTCGTTCCATATCGACAGCCAGCTCTTCCGCTCCATTCCGGCCGAGCTGATGCTCCGGTACGGCTTCGTCCCGCACCGCCGCGACGGCAACTCGCTCGTCATCGTCGTCTCCGATCCGACCGACCTCCCGCTCATCGACGAGATCGCACTGCAGCTTGGAACGCCGGTAAGAGTGACCGTCGGCGCGCCGTCGGCGATCCAGGCGATGCTCAAGAAGAGCGAGAGCTCGCAGCGCGTCCTCGAGGAAGCCACCGAGAGCTTCCAGATGCAGCTGCTCCGCGAGGACGAGACCGGCGAGGAGAACCTCACCGTCGAGCGGCTGACGAGCGACATCAGCCCGATCATCCGCCTCGTCGACTCGACGATCTTCACCGCGATCCAACGCCGCGCGAGCGACATCCACATCGAGACGCAGGACGATGCGGTCTACGTGAAGTACCGCATCGACGGCGTGCTGCAGCTCGCCATGCGGCCGATCGGGCAAGCAGTTCGCGAGCGCGATCATCTCGCGCATCAAGGTGATGGCCGAGCTCGACATCGCCGAGAAGCGCGTCCCGCAGGACGGCCGGTTCAAGCTGCGGACGCCAGGCAAGACGATCGACTTCCGCGTGTCGGTCATGCCGAGCGCGCACGGCGAGGACGCGGTCATCCGCATCCTCGACAAGGAATCGATCAGCGAGCAGTTCACGCGAGCTGCGGCTCGACATCCTCGGCTTCCCCGACGCAGGAGCTGCGCCGCTTCCGGAAGTACATCGCCGAGCCATACGGCATGGTGCTCGTCACCGGACCGACCGGCAGCGGCAAGACGACGACGCTCTATGCGGCGCTGTCGGAAATCAAGTCGATCGAGGACAAGATCGTCACCATCGAGGACCCGGTCGAGTACCAGCTGCGCGGGATCACCCAGATCCCGATCAACGAGAAGAAGGGGCTGACGTTCGCGCGCGGCCTGCGATCGATCCTGCGCCACGACCCCGACAAGATCATGGTCGGCGAGATCCGCGACCCCGAGACGGCGCAGATCGCGATCCAGTCGGCGCTCACCGGCCACCTCGTCTTCACGACGGTGCACGCCAACAACGTCATCGACGTGCTGGGCCGCTTCCTGAACATGGGCGTCGAGCCGTATCAGTTCGTGTCGGCGCTCAACTGCGTGCTCGCGCAGCGGCTGGTGCGGCTGATCTGCGACGACTGCAAACGCCCGGCGCCGGTCACCGAAGAGTTCCTGCGCGAGTCGGCGCTCGATCCGGCGCTCGCGCACACGCACACGTTCTACGAGGGCGCGGGCTGCATCGAATGCGGCGGCACCGGCTACAAGGGCCGCATGGCGATCTGCGAGCTGCTCGACCTCACCGATCGCATCCGCGACATGATTCTCGAGCGCAAGCCGAACTCGGAGATCAAGCGGGCGGCGCGCGACGAGGGCATGCGGTTCCTGCGCGAATCGGCGGTCGAGCGGGTGCATGCTCGGCCTGACCACGCTGCGCGAAATCAACAAGGTGACGTTCGTCGAATGAGCAAGCCGTCGCTTCCCGCGTCGTGGCTCTCCTCGCCGCCGCCGTCGGCCGCGATCGAGATCGGCGCGCGGCCGTGTCACGGCCGTCGCGCTCGCCGTGCAGGGCGGCCGGCCGGACGATCACGCCCACGCCACCGAAACGCTGCCGGCCGGCCTGGTCGTGCGCCGTCGCTGACGACGCCGAATGTCACCGATCGCGCGGCGCTGGCCGACGTCGTCACACGCGCTGGTCGGAACGGTGGCCGCGCGCTCGCGGCGCGTGGCGCTCGTCATTCCGGACGGCGCGGCCAAGGTCTCGCTCGTGCGGTTCGAGAAGCTGCCCGGCGCGGCCCGACGACCTCGCGCAGCTCGTCCGCTGGCAGGTGAAGAAGTCGGTGCCGTTTCCGCTCGACCAGGCGCAGGTCTCGTGGACGCGCGGCGCGCGCGACGGCGCCGGCGGCACCGAGCTCATCGTCGACCGTCGCCCGCCGAGACATCGTCGCCGAGTACGAAGAGGCGTGCACGGCCGCGGGGCTTGCAGCCGGGCCTCGTCGATCTCGCCACCTTCAACATCGCTCAACGCTCTGCTCGCCGGCGATTCCGCGGCCACGCCGCGTCGCGACCGTCGGCGACTGGCTGCTCGTGCACGTCGCGCCCGATTCGACGCACGCTGGCCGTGCTGCGCGGCGGCGAGCTCATCCTGTTTCGCAACCGTCCGGACGGGGGAGGGCGCCTCGCCGATTTCGTCCATCAGACCGCGATGTACCTACGAGGATCGCCTCGGCGGACGCGGTCTGGCGCGCGTCTTCGTGGCGCCGCGCGACCTCGCCGGGCCAGCCGCGGAGGAATTCGCCGAGCTGTGCCGTTCGCTACGCAGCGCGCGGCGGCGACGCAGGTGGCCGAAGTGGACCCGCGGAGCGCCTGCCGCTTTCGACGATCGGATTTCGCCGCGCGCCCGAACTGCTGCGCGCCCTCGCGGCGCCGGTCGGCGCGCTGCTGCGCGAGCAGGGGCGTGACCGATGCTGCAGCACGAACCTCGCCACCCGCCCGTTCTACAACGAGCGGCTCGTGCACTCGTGCCTCGGGCGTCGGCGCCGCGCTGGTCGTCGCTCGTGACCGTCGTCAACGTGACCGGCTGCATCTCGCTCTCGCGGACGTGTCAGGCGGGACCGCGTCGGCCGCGCGAGCAAGAGCAGCGGCGCGCCGACCTCACGGCGCGGGCGGCCGATTCGCCGCAGCATCGATCCGAAGGCGCTCGAACGGGTCACCGAGGCGGCGCTCGAAGCCAACGGCCTCATCGACGCGCGGGCCTTCTCATGGACCGCGCTCTTCAACGACATCGAAGCGACGCTGCCGCCCGCGTGATGCTGACGTCGGTGACGCAGGGCAGCCGGTGACGAAGGAAGGCATCGCGCGTCAGTTCGTCGTGCGCGGCCGGACGTCGAGGCCGTCGACACGTTCATCGAGCGCCTCGAGGAAACCGGCCGCTTCCGCAACGTCATGCGCCCTCGCCGAGCAGGTCACCGAGGAAGGGCTGTTCGAGACGACGATTGAAGGCCGACTACATGCAGGCGGCCACCGCGCCGGGCCAGCCGCCGCCCCCGCGCCCCGGCCATCCGCCGGCGCCCACGTCGACCGGAGGCGCGCGATGATCGACTGGCGCGCGCCTGCACGAGAAGCGCTCGCTGGTCGCTGCCGCTGGCGATCGCCGCCGTTCGTCAACGTCGGCGTCTACGTCCTCGTCGTCTATCCGCTGACGGCGCGGACGGCGTCGGTCGAAGCGCGGGCGCAGGCGGCGACTCGTGATCGCTGGCCGGCCGCGGCAACGAGTTCCGCGCCGCGGAAGCCACGCGACCGGGCGCGCGCGCGCCGACGCGCAGCTCACGCGCTTCTACGCTGAGATTCTGCCGCAGGACCAGCCGGCGCCCGGCGCATCACCTATCTGCGGCTCGCGAAGCTCGCCGAGGAGGCCAACCTCGATCCGACGCCGCAACTTCACGACCGAGCGCGATCGCGACAGCGAGCTCGAGCGATGCTCAGGCACGATGGTGCTGACCGGCGACTACCGCGACGTCCGGCGAGTTCCTGCACACGCTGGAGACCTCGCCGGAGTTCGTCATCATCGAGGAGTCGCGCTCGCCAGGGCGAGCGCGACGCGCGCTGACGCTGACGCTGAAGCTCGCGACGTTCTTCCGCGCTCGCCCATGAACGAGACGACGACTGGTACGCCTCGCCGTCAGATTGTGCTCCTCGGCGCTCTGCTCCTGGCGCTGGCGGCCCTGCTCGTCGTTGCGCAACTGATGCCCTCGCTGGCAGGCAGCGGCTCGGCGCAGCCGGCGCCGGTGGCGGCCGCGCCCGCCGGCGAACGGCGGCCCGGCCACGTCCGCCGCGTCGTCGACGTCAAACTCGAGCAGACTTTCGGCAGACAGCGCAGGAGCCGCTCGACGCCGGCCGCAACCCGTTCCGGATGGGCGCGGCGTCGAGGCCGGCGGACAATCCCGCGGCGGCCAAGCCGGTGGCGCCGGTGACGCCGCGCGCCGACAGAGCCCGTTGGACCACCGCCGCCCCCGCCGGTTCCACCGATACCGTTCCGGTTCATCGGCATGCTGACGGGGCCGGCAGGCGTCGGGAAGATTGCCGTGCTCTCGGACGGCAAGGTCGTCGTGCACGGCAAGGAAGGGGCGGAGATCGAAGGCCGCTATCGCATCCTCAAAATCGGCGGACGACTCGGTGCAAATCGAGCACCTCGACGGCAGCGGACGCCAGACCATTCGGTTGTCGGGTGCCATGAGCGGGGCGCGCGACCGGGACCTCAGACTGACGCAGGCAGCACTTGAGCCCTTCGACGGGACACAGGGCCCTTCACGCATGGTCGAGGGGCAGAAAGAGCGGGCGCGAGTGACATCACGCATGGGCAGGGTAGCGGTCCTGCTGATGGCGACAGCTCTCGCCGCGTCTTGCGCGAGCCATTCGGCGAAAAAAGCGGAGGAGTTCGTCCGCGCCGGCGACTGGGATTCCGCCGTCGGCGTACTACACGCAGCGCGGTGCAGGAACACCCCGACCGTCCCGAGTACAAGATCGCGCTCGAGCGCGCGATGCAGGAACGCCTCGAACGGTCACATGGACAAGGCGAAGGAATTCGAGGCCAAAGGCGAGCTCGAGAACGCGGTCCTCGAGTACAAGCAAGCCACTCGAGTTCGCGCCGAGCAACACCCAGGCCTCGCATCGGCGCTCGGAGATCGAGCGGCAGCTGCGAGAGAAGGCCGAGTCGCGCCCGGCCCCAGCCTCGCATCGACGCGATGCGCGAGCGGGCACGCCGGCAGACGGAGGCGCCGATCGCTCAGCCCGGCGTCGAAGCGAACTGATTTCCCTGCGTCTGGGCACGACCGCGACGCTCGGCGACATCCTGAAGTTCCTCGGCGAGACCACGGGCATCAACGTCATCGTCGAGCAGGGCGCCCAGTCGCTCTTGAGTCGTCCGGTGACGTGAACGTCGAAGGCGTCACCCTGGAGCAGTCGCTGAACCTGATCATGACCGCGAATCAGCTCTGGTACAAGGTGATGAACGAGCGGACCATCCTCGTCATCCAGGACACGCCGCAAAAGCGCCAGCAGTACGAAGATCAGGTCATCCGCACGTTCTACATCTCGCACGCCGACACGCAGGAGATGTTCAACGCTGCTGAACAGGTGATGCGCATTCACCGGGCGTGGCGGTGCAGCCGTTGTTCTCGGCGAACAAGTCCGACCAACACCATCACCGTTCGCGGCACGCCGAGCGTCGTCAACATCTTCGAGAAGGTGATTCAGGCCAACGATCGGCCGCGAGCCGAGATCGTCATCGACGTCGAGATGCTCGAGGTCAACCGCGCGCGGCCAAGGAGCTCGGACTCAATCTCTCGCAGTACGCAGTCGGCGCCATCTTTTCGCCGGAAGCACGGCCGGGCGAGAGCACCGGCGACGAGGTCGATCCGGGGGAGCCGGTGGCGTGACCGGGACGCTGGGCACCACGTTCAACCTGAACACGATCACGCAGGGCATCAGCACCGCCGACTTCTACCTGACCGTGCCCGCGGCCATTGTCAAGTTCATTGCGAGCGACACGAACACGCGGCTCATCGCGAAGCCGCAGCTGCGCGGCGCTGAAGGCGCCGACTCGAGCTGAATCTCGGCGACGAGGTGCCAGTGCCGCCGACGACCTTCGGCGGCGTCGCCGCCGGCGGCGTCCAGCACCGTGCCGATCTCGTCGTTCAACTACCGCACCGTCGGCTGATCGTCGAAGATGAATCCGCGGGTCACGTTCGAGAACGAGATCGTGCTGACCATCGAGGTCGAGAACAGCACGCTGGCGGAATCCTCAGGTCGTGGCGGGGCAGGCGCTGCCGACATTCGGCACGCGGAAGGTGAAGACGCGCATGCGGCTGCGCGAGGGCGAGTCGAACCTCCTGGCAGGGCTCGTGCGCGAAGAGGATCGCCGCGTGCTCCCTGGTTTCCCGGGGCTGCTGCGGGTGCCCATCCTCAAAGACATTTCGGCGCGAGCGAAGACCGCATCACGCGACCGACATCGTGATCCTGATGACGCCGCGCATCGTGCGCATCGCACGAGCTGACGCAGGAGAACCTGAACCCGATCTACATCGGGTCGCAGATCAATCTGGGACTCACCGGCCCGCCGCCGACCATCGCCGGCTCCGCCCGAGGCCGAACCCGCGCCGCCGCAGCCCGCACAACCGCAGCCGGCACAGCCGCCAGCCGCCGCCGGCCATCCGCCGGCACGCCGGCACCGCATAGCCGCCGGCCGCGACCAGCCCGGGCTGCCGCCGTGCCCGCCGGCCGGTCCAGGCGTCACGCCGACGCAGCCGCGCCACCGCAGACGCCGTCGACGACCACCGCAGCCGCCGGGTCGTCGCCGGCGCCGCCTGCCACCGACGCCGCGGCCCAGGCCCGCGCGGCGGCCGCGGCGCAGACCGTCATCTCGACTCCCGGCCCCGAGTTCTGGTCGGCGGCGGTCCTTACACGGTGCCGATCTCGGTCAGCGGCGCCTCGCGCCTTTCGCTGGTCAGCCTGTGCGTGACGTTCAACCCGCTCGGTCATTCGCGTGCGCATCGTGCAAGAAGGCCCGTTCCTGCGGCAGGGCAGCGCCCAGGTGTCGTTCAACCAGCAAGCAGATCCCACCGCCGGGCGTGTCGACATCTCACTCACGCGCAGCGGCGACACCACCGGGGCCTCGGGCACGGGACTTCTGGCCGCGCTTGTCGTCGAGGCGATCGCGCCGGGGACGGCGACGTTCTCGGTGAGCGGTGTCGCGACGACCGCCGATGGACAACCGGTTCAACTGGGCTTCGCGCCGGCGTCGGTCACCGTGAAGTAGTCATGCGGGCATGCGACCGGCATCGGGGGAACCGCCGACGTGTCGTCGCCAGACTTGGCCGTCTCGGCCGGCCGGGTCGGAACGGCGGCTACACGTTCGTCGAGTTGCTGGTCGTCACAGTCATTCTGCTCGTGCTTGCGTCGGCCGTTCTTCCCCTGGCGAGGGTTACGGTGCAACGCGAGAAGGAGATCGAGCTCAGGCGCGCGCTGCGGGAGATGCGCGACGCCATCGATCGATTCAAGGACGCGGCCGACCTGCAGATGATCGCGCCCACCGAGCTCAAGGCGGGGGCGGAGGGCTATCCCGAGAAGCTCGAGATTCTGGTCGAAGGCGTGCGCGTGACCGGCGATGCGTCGGGCAAGAAGGTCAAATTCCTCCGGCGCATTCCGATCGACCCGATGACCAAGTCGACCGAGTGGGGCATGCGCTCGTACCAGGACGATGCCGACTCGACGAGCTGGGGCGGGCAGAACGTGTTCGATGTGTATACGAAGAGTGAAGGAACCGGGCTCGATGGCACCAAGTATCGTGACCTGGTAGTACTCGACGACCGCGGTACGTTGGAGCGGGCGGATGGACGCTCATCGAGCTCGTCATCGTGATGGCGATCATCACGGTGCTCGCCGCGATGGCGATGACCGTGCACCGCAATTCGATGACGCTCGCCCGCGAGGCCGTGCTGCGTGAGGATCTGTTCCGGATGCGGGACGCGATCGATCAGTACTACGCGGACAAGGGCAAATACCCGTCGGATCTGCAGGCGCTAGTCACGGATGGCTATATTCGCGAAGTCCCGCAGGATCCCTTCACTGAAACCCGCGACAGCTGGCAGACCATTCCCGCCGAACCCGACGCCTCGAACCCTTCGGCGGAGCCCGGCATCTTCAATGTGAAGAGCGGCTCCGAGAAGCTGTCTCTGCAAGGCACCCCTTATTCGGAGTTCTAGCCCCTCACCCTGGCCTCAGGATTCCACCAGGGGTGGCGCTTCAGCCCCGCCAACCAAGGCGACCCACTATTGGCGGCGCAGGAAGAATACTGCCGCCGGTCAGAAGTGCCGGAGCGGCACTCGCCCGATGGGAAACACGTTGAAGCCGATCTTGTACAGCGCAGGATGGTCGAGGATGTTCCGGCCGTCGAAGACGAAGGCGGGTTTCTCCATCGAATCGTAGATGCGCTTGTAGTCGAGCGTGCGATAGACCTTCCATTCCGTCAGCACGGCAATCGCGTGGGCGCCGGCGGCCGCCGCGTACGGATCCTCCTCGAAGGCGACGGCGCCCTCGACATTGGCGAGATCGGCGCGGGCGTTGGCGAGAGCCTTGGGATCGGAGATGACGACGTTGGCGCGTTCGGCCAGCAGGTCGCGCGTGACCGCGAGCGCCGGTGACTCGCGCGTGTCTCCGGTCTCGGCCTTGAAGGCGAACCCGAATAACGCGATCCGCTTCCCGGCCACGGTGTTGAACATGTGGGTCAGCATCGTCCGGACGAACCGGTGCTGCTGCCACTCGTTCAACTGGACGACGGCTTCCCAGTAGCGCGCGACCTCGGAAAGGCCGTAGCTGTCGGCCAGATACACGAGGTTGAGGATGTCCTTCTTGAAGCAGGACCCGCCGAACCCGACGCTGGCCTTGAGGAACTTCGGGCCGATGCGCGAGTCGGTACCAATCGCGTACGCCACTTCGTCGACGTCGGCTTCGGTCTTCTCGCAGAGCGCCGAGATGCTGTTGATCGACGAGATTCGCTGCGCGAGAAACGCGTTGGCCGTCAGCTTCGAGAGCTCGGCGCTCCAGACGTTCGATTCGATGATGCGCTCGCGCGGGACCCAATGCGCATAGATGTCGACGAGCGCCTTCCGGGCCTTGCGGCCCTCCGGCGTCTCCTCGGAGCCGACGAGGACACGATCCGGAGATTCCAGGTCGGCAATCGCCGTGCCCTCGGCGAGGAACTCGGGGTTCGAGAGCACCTGGAATTGCAGGCCCTTCCCGTTCGAGTTGAGAATCCGCGCCATGGCGGCCGCGGTCCGAACCGGCAGCGTCGACTTCTCGACGACGATCTTGCTGGCCTCGGAATTCGCGAGAATCTCGCGGGCGGTCTTCTCCCAGAACTGCAGGTCGGCGGCGCGCCCGGCGCCTTCGCCGAAGGTCTTGGTGGGCGTGTTCACCGACACGAAGATGATGTCGGCCGTGCGAATGGCCGGCGCCGCCTCGGTCGAGAAGAACAAATTGCGCCCGCGCGCCCGGCGCACCACGTCGTCGAGCCCCGGCTCGTAGATCGGCAGCCGCTCGCCGTTCCACGCGGCGATGCGATCCCGGTTGATGTCGACGACGGTCACGCGAAGGTTCGGGCAGCGGTCGGCGATGACCGCCATCGTGGGACCGCCGACGTAGCCGGCGCCGATGCAGAGGATGTTGGTTGGGCTGCTCATGAAATGTCCTCGACCGGCTGCACGCGGTCTCGAGGGCGCTGCGCCCCGGGACCGGCGCGTTCCGATCGAGACTCAGGCCAGCTGACTGCGGTTCGGTGCTGCCACTCGGCTCCGCATCTAGGGCGGGAACACCTGGACGGCCGCCGTCCCGGTTCCGCTCGAGCCATCGGTCAGCGTGACCGTGACCCGAATCAGGAAGGTCGCGGCTCGCTGGTACACGTGGGCCCCCTGGAGGCCACCGAGAGCCTGGGTCTCCCCGTCACCCCATTCGACCGTGATTCGCTGCACGGGGGCCGTGTTGCCCTGTCGATCGGCCGTGATGGTGATCGAAATCGTCTCGCCGATGTTGTGGATCGGGTTGGCCTGCGGCGTGGTTGGCGCCGTAACCGCGACGCCGATGAGCACCGGCACCGACGGGCCGACCACGACGGCAGTGGACGCCGTGACAATCACACCATTGGTGTCCTCGGCACGGACGGTCACCGGGAAGGTCCCCGGCGATCGATACGTGTGCGGCACGTTCGTCGCAGTCGAGACTGCGCCGAGGCTCTGGCTCGAGCCGTCGCCGAAGTCGATCGTCACGTTGCGAATCGAGCTCGGGGCCGGCGCCGTCGCATTGACGGAGAACACGACCGGCTGTCCGACCGTCGGATTGGTCGTCGTCACACTCACGCTGACGGTGGGCTGCGCGACGGCCGTGATGGTGACCTGTGCGGTCACGGCCTGGCCCTCGGCGCGCCCGCCGGCCGTGGCCGTGACCGTGGAATCGCGATTCGTGGTGATGGTCGTGCGCGCCTGGCCGTTCCCGTCGCTGACGACCACCGACTGCGTAATCGTACCGGTCGTGGCCGTGAACGCCACCGGGACACCGGGCAGCACGTTGCCGTCGACATCGAAGACCACGGCCGTGAGGATGCTGCTCCCGCCGGTCGCGGGAACGGAGGTCGGGTTGGCGGCCAGGGCAATGCGGCCGGCGGCGGCGCCACCGATATCGATGGTCAGATCTTCTTCCGTGATCGTGCCACCGGAAAACGCCCGGATGAACGCACGGCCCGATCGCGAGCCCGCGATGAGCCGCACCGTGGCCTTGCCATCGTGCGTTCGCGCCTCGGCCGGATCGATGGTGCCGATCGTAGTGGTGAACGTCACGACCGTGCCGTTGTGCGCAACCGTGCCTGCGGATTCGATGACGGTGGCGGTGATTTCCGCCGTCCCATTGATGGGCACGACCGTCGTATTGCTGAAGAGGGTGAGCGTCGACCCGCTCGGCGCGGTCAGCGGGACCTTGTCACAACTGGCGACGGCGACGAGTCCGGCCCCGAGCGTGAGCAGCATGGCCCGCCGCGCACGCCGCACCGGGCGGGGGCGGGCAGGCCGGATGCGGCGAAGGCGGTCGAGGGCCGGTGCTATCATGCCGGAAGCGCTAACGAGAATACCGTCATGGGTTTAGAGCGTCAACGCCAATACGGACGCAGCGTCGAATTGGATCGCCGTCCGCTCGTTGGTCCCGACCGGGCTGTCGACCGCTCGAATGGCGTGGACGGCTATGCGATGGCGGCTCTCCTCGTCGCGCTCGCAATCATGTCGCTCGTCTGGACCATGGCCATTCCCGCGTGGCGGACGATGGTTCAGCGCGAGAAGGAAGCCGAACTCATCTTTCGTGCGCGGCAGTACGCGCATGCGATCACACTCTATCAGCGCCGCTTCGCCAACGCCTTTCCGCCGTCGGTCGACGTGCTGGTTCAACAGAAGTTCCTCCGCAAGAAGTACCAAGGACCCGATTACAGGCCAGGACTTCCGAGTACCTGTCGCCCGCCGAGCTCCAGACGATTCCGGGCTTTGGCATCCAGACGGGGCCGGCGGGGTCCCGTGGCCCGCAACCGGGCACGGGCCTCGGAGGCTCGGGCGGTGGAGTCAGGCAGCCGGGATTCGGTTCCAGCGGGACGGGACTCGGTGCCAGCGGATCTGGTACGGCCGGACCGGAGAGCACCGGACCCGGCCTCCAGAGTCGTCCGGGCAGCACGCCCGGGGCGTCGCCTTCGGGTCCGCTCGGCCAGACGGGTCGCGAGGGCAATCTCGGCGGAGTCGCCGCGGTCGTCAGTCGAAGCAGCGCCAGGTCGATCCGCATCTTCAAGAACCGCCAGCAATACAACCAGTGGATCGTCACCGTCGAGGACGTGTCACGCCGCATCGGGCCGCAGCCGGTGCAACCGGGCCAACAACAGCCCGGACGTCCCGGCCTGCCCACCACGCCAGGCAGCACCACTCCCGGCCGTCCGGGTGGGGGGGTCCCGAGGTACTCGGCCACCAGGCGAGTAACCGGCGGCCTGCAAACGGCAGCAACTCAGGGCTTAGGACGCTTCGATGGGCGCGCTGGCCGGCCGGGTCGCGCGTTCGAGCTGGCGGACGATTATCCACACGACACACATGACGGCAAGCGTCGCGAGCGTGAGGAGCGCGCTTCCCCTCGTCGTCCCGTGGGTGAGCACGAGGCCGTGGAGCCACGGGAACGTCATCCCGCCCAACGAAGCCAGCACGCCGATGCGGCTCGTCGCCGCGCCGGCCGCGCTCGGAAAGCGTCCGGTCACGATCGCGATCGCGGTGGGATAGATGGGGCCAAACGCGACGCCCAGCATCGCAAGCGCCGCAAGGCTCGCCCACGCCGACCCGTGACCGGCGGTCAGCACGATGGCGCCGAGGAGCGCGCCGGTGAGACTCGCGACCAGCAGGCGATTCGCAGAGAGATGCATCCCCGCGAGCACCGCGAGCACGCGGCCGGCGCACAGCGCGAACCAGAAGACGGCCGTGGCGGTTGCCGCGCCAGCCGCGTCGATCGACGTCGATCGCTGCAAGTAAACCGCGGTCCATGCGCCGGCGGCGCTCTCACTCCCGACATACAGGAGCAGGAACACGCCGCAAGCGAGGATGAAGCGCGTTCCGCCTGCGAGCGTCCTCGCGTCGGGTGCGGCGTGCGGCGCCACGATGCCGCCGGGGATGGCCCGCGCACACAGAGGCGTGAGGAAGAACACGAGCGCTGCACCGATCCAGAGTGCGCGGACCGCAGACTGTCCGCGATCGAGGAACAGCCCGGCGACGAGCGGCCCCGCAATCGCGCCTGCTGCGTAGAAGACGTTGACGAGATTCACCGACGAGGCCCGCCGCTGCGGTGACAGCTCCGAGGCAAGGACGTTCACCGCGAGCGTCGAGCCGCCGTACCCGAGCCCGAGCACGACCGCGGATGCCAGCGTCACCCACAGCCGCGTGCTCGCGGCGACCCCGACAGTCCCGAGACCATAGAGCAGCCAGGCGACCACGAGGACGATGCGACGCCCGAAGCGATCGCTCGTGGGCCCGCCGAAAACCTGCGCGGCAAGCGCGCCGGCGAAGATGGCGATGAAGAGCCGGCCGAGCTCGGACAAATCGCTCGCCGTGCGCGCGGCGAGATCGGGGAGCGCCGGGCCGATGGCCGCCATCACCAGGCCCGAGGAGAGGAACACCGCACAGAGGACGAACAGCGTGCCGCGCCGCGCGCTCCGCGAGAGCGTCATGGCCGCGCGCCCGTCGCGTGCGCGGCGTCCCACGCATCGACCACGCAATCGTGGAATGCGCGGCGCACCTGGAGGATGGCGTTGTTGGTCGCGATCGGATGGACCCGGTTCGTGAGCAGCACCGCATACAGGTTGCGCTCCCAGTCGATCCAGATCGACGTGCCGGTGAAACCTGTGTGGCCGATGGCCGAGGCGCTCATGCGTGTGCCGCACGACGAGGTCGCCTTCATCGTGTCCCACCCGAGGGCCCGCGTGCTGTTCGGGATTTCCCGCCGCCGCGAGAACTCCCGCATCGTGGCGGGCCGCGCGATCGATGCGTCATCGTCTCGCAGGGCGCGCAGAACGAGGCGCGCGAAGGCGCCGACACCAGCGTGGTCGCCGAAGAGTCCCGCGTGACCCGCACGACCACCGAGGGCCCACGCGTTGCCGTCGTGCACCTCGCCGGCGAGCAGGCGGCCGCGCCATGAATCGACCCCCGTGGGCGCGACCTGCTCGCGCCACGTAACGGGTGGCTTGAAGGCGAGCCGCCCGGGCGCAGCGAGCGAGGCGACATCGGTCATCTGTTCGTCGAGGCGGCGGCCGCCCGCGTCGTCGAGGAGAAACCCGAGCAGGATGAAACCGAGATCGCTGTAAGTCGCCTGCGTGCGCGGCTCGTATTCGAGCGGCATTGCGCAAATCGCGTCGGCGAACGCCTGCCGGCCCTCGTGCGCGGTGTAGAGCGGCGCGTGCGCCGGAAGACCAGACGTGTGGCTGAGGAGATCGCGGACCGTCACGCCCTCGCGGTCGGTCCCGCGCCAACGGTCGATCCGGTCCGCCACGCGCTCGTCGAGGCCGAGCCGTCCTGCATCGACGAGACGCATGGCAAGCGGGGCCGTTGCGAGAACCTTCGTGAGCGAGGCGAGATCGAAGACCGTTCGTGGCGAGGCGACGGGGCTGTCGGCGTCACCGCTCAGCGTCCCGTGCGCGGTCTGCCATATCGATCCGTGGCTCGATCCGACCTCGGCCACAACACATGGAAACGCCGAGTCGGCCACGGCCGCGGCCAGCAGCGCTTCGGCCGCGTCAAACGCCGGAAGACCGTTCGACCCCATCACATGAGCTCAACTCACGGCCGACGCGGCAGTCTCGCGTCCGAGAACACGCTCGGCCAGGTGCGCCACGAGAACGGTCACGCCGGCGCCGATGAGGGCATGCCACGTCCAGGCCACGCGCGTGAAGCCCCAGATGTAAAACAGAGTCGAGAGGCCGACGATCATGCCGATGAACGTCGCCCGCGAGCTCGTCCCGCGGCCAACCGTGCCGAGCAGGAACGCGCCCAGGACCGATCCTGAAGCGAGCGAGAGGACGGAGAGCCCCGCATCGAGCACTCCCTGCTGCATCCACTGCGCACTCAGCGCCACGCCGACCTGCACGACCCCCCAGAAGATCGTCGCCAGCCGCGACAGCCGCAGCAGCGTCGGCTCGTCGGCGTCCGGCCTGACGTATTTGAGGTAGAAGTCGTTGATGGTGGTGGCCGCCATGGAATTGATGGATGGCGACAGCGCCGCCGCGACGATGGCTGCGACGATGAATCCGGCGGCGCCGTAGCGGAGCGAGTGGATCACGTAGATCGAGAGAATCTTGTCGTTGCGATCGAGCGGCACGGGAAGGGGCGTCTGCTGGTAAAAGGCGAAGAGCAGCACCCCAATCACAAGGAACAGGCAGAACTGAGCGAACACGATGAACCCGCTGGCAATCAGCCCGAGCCGCGCGTCGCGGAGAGAGCGCGCCGAGAGCAGCCGCTGGACCAGGAACTGGTCGGTTCCGTGCGTGGCAAGCGTGAGGGCAATGCCACCGAAGAGCCCGGACCAGAACGTGTACACACGGGTGGCGTCGAGAGCGAAGTCGAATACGCGCAGCTTGCCCGCCTCGCGGCCGACCGCGAGCGCCGTGCCGAGGCCGCCGTCGATCTGACCGACCAGCGACGCGAACACGATGAGCGCGCCGGCGACGTACACGAAAAGCTGGACGACGTCGGTCCAGATGACGGCGGCGACGCCGCCGCGCATCGTGTACACGATCATCGCGGCGCCCAGGACGACCACGACGAGCGATACGTTGGCCTGCGTCACGACCGAGATGACGAGCGCCGTCGCATAGAGGCGGATGCCGTCGGCCAGCGAGCGGGTGACGAGGAAGATCATCGCGCTCAGGTTCTTGACCGGGGGGCCGAAGCGCCGCTGCAGCAGCTCGTAGGTGGTGAACAGTTCGCCACGGAAATACGCCGCCAGGAAGATCGCGCTCACCAGGAATCGGCCCACGATGTAGCCGAACACGATCTGCAGGAACGTCATGTTGCCCGCGTAGGACTGCGCCGGCACGCCGATGAACGACAGCGTGCTCGTCTCGGTCGCGACGATCGTGCAGCAGATGGCCCAGGCGGGCACCGAATGGCCGGTCAGGAAATAGTCGCGCGTCGTCTTCTGGAACCGCGCGAACCACGAGCCGAACGCGGTAATCGCGAGGAGGTAGCCGACGATGACGGCGTAGTCGAGCGGACCCAGGACGGCAGGACTCATCGATGCCCGGGGGCGTCAGCGGGGATCCGAACCGGAGTCGGCACGCGGCGGCGCCGGCCGCGGCGACGCAAAGGCAAGACGGCCGATGGTCGAGAGCCACGAGCGGCGGGTCGCCGGCGTCCCGATGCCGTCGTAGCTGAACAGCACGAAGCCCTCGGCGCCCGCCTCGCGGGCGGCGCCAATGTGCGTGGCGGTTGCGGCGGCGGTGAGCCGATACGCGCCGATGCCCGCCCATTGCGGACGGGGCGCCATGGCGCGGCCCACCTCCGCGATCTGCCGGCGGAACCGTGGCAGGTTGTCGGTGTAGGCCATCGGGCACACGACGTCGATCAGTCCGCGGCGCCCCCAATCAGGCCAATCCTGCAGCCGGCCGTCGATCGCCTCGCGCGGATCGGCGACGACGGCCGCGCTCAACAGCGCCTCGGGACGCGCACGTTTGACCGCCGCGCGCAACCGCGCCAAAGAGTCCGTCAGCCGCAGGCGCCGGTAGCGCGCCCATCGCTCGGGGAAGCGACTCGTGTACGCAAACGGATCACTCTTCAACCGATCGTCGAGCCCCCGTCGTGCGGCAGGGTCGAGCGACGCCGCCATCGAGTCGCGAAACGCCGCGAGCGATGGGCGCGAGTAATCGAACACCGCCGACGGATAGCGGATGTAGTCGAAGTGCACCCCGTGGACGTCGTACCGCTCGGCGAGGTTGCCGACGATGTCCTCGAGGTATCTGGCGGCGCCGGGTGTGATGGGGGACAGGTACAGCCCTTCGATCGACTGCGGGTGCTCGCGCGCCCATTGGGCCAGCCGCCCGAGATACGCCGCGCTCCTGGGATCCACGCGCTGGAGAGGGCCAGCCAGATCGCGGGGCACCATGAGCCACTCAGGATGCGCCCGGACGACGTGCCGCGGGTCGGCCGGAACGGTGACGGCGCTCGCCACCAGGTTGACGTTGATCCACACGTGCACGCGCAGTCCCGACCGGCGGGCCCGCGCGATGGCATGCGCCAGCGGATCGAAGCCCGGCGCCATGTCGGCGGCGCGAGGCTCGGGGCTGCCTGCGTAGTACGCATCGCCGCGGCCGCGAACCTGGAGGAACAGCGTATTGATGCCGGACGCGGCCGCATCCTCCACCAGGCGATCGATGTGTTGTGGAGAGAGCAGCGACGTCCGCAGCACCCAGAGCGCACGCGTCTCGGAAGTGCCGGTCGTCGGACTCGCGGGAAGCGCGACGAGGGGAAGGCCGCCGGCGATGAGCGAAACGAGCACGGCCGTCAGCCGCCGTCCGTGCGCTCGTCGCCTGTCGGTCATCGACAGGCCTGGACTGTAACAGTCGTGGATCACAGTGTCAACGCAGGCGCGACGCCCGGGCAACTGGCCATGACCAGTTATACTGCTGCCGCTGATGGAGGCGCCGCGAGCGACGGGGCCCTATGTGCTGGGCATCGATGCCGGGGGCACGAAGACGATGTGCCTGCTGGCCGACGGCGAGGGTCGCGTGATGGCCGAGGCCCGCGGCGGCGGAGCCAATCTCCAGGCGGTCGGGGAGTTCGAGGTCGAAAAGGTCCTCCACGACGTCATGGAGCAGGCAATCGGCGAGCGCCCGCTGCTGCCGTCGGCGATCTGCCTCGGCATGGCCGGCGTCGATCGAGAGGCCGACGCTTCGGTGATGCGCGCCTTGATGCGGCGCATCGGCTACAAGGCGCGGATGTCATCGCCAACGACGCGCTGATTGCGCTCGTCGCGGGCGTCGGCAGCGCCCCCGGCGTCGTGCTGATTGCGGGAACCGGCTCCATCGCCTACGGGCGCAACGCGTGGAACGAGGCCGCACGCGCCGGCGGCTGGGGCTACGTCCTCGGCGACGAGGGCAGCGGCTACTGGATTGGCCGTCAGGCGCTGCGCGCCGTCGTGCGGGCGAGCGACGGGCGCGGACCGCAGACGGCGCTGACGCCGCTCGTGCTCGAGCACTATGGCGCCACGCAGGCGTCCGGCCTGGTCTCCGCCATTTACGATCGCGCGGTCCGGCCGCAGACCATCGCCGCCGTGGCTCGGGCGGTCCAGCACGCGGCCGCCGAGGGCGACGCCGTGGCCATCGACATCCTGAACGTGGGCGCGCGCGAGCTCGCCGCATGCGCCGCCTCGGTCGTCCATCGCCTCGACCTCACGCAGCAGGAGTTCACCTTCGTGCTGGCGGGCGGCATTCTGCAGGCCGTTCCGCGACTGACGGCGGGCGTCGAGGCGAGGCTCGAGCAGATTGCGCCCGGCACGCCGATCAAGCGCCTCGATCGCGAGCCGGCCTGCGGCGCCGTGACGCTGGCGCTGGCCGAGCTCGGCTCCGGCGCGAACCTCCCGACCTATCGGACATCGTGAAACTGGCCATCTTCCCCGACGAACGGTCTCTCGCACGGACGCTGGCGCGACGGGTGGCGGCGCGCTTGCGCGCGCGGCCGCGTCTGGTGCTCGGTCTGCCGACCGGGCGCACCCCGCTTCCGCTGTACGAAGAGCTCGCTGCGCTCCACGCCGCCGGCGCGACCGACTACCGGCGCGCCACGAGCTTCAACCTCGACGAGTTCGCCGGCCTGCCGCCGGATCATCCCGGCAGCTACCGCTCGTACATGGACCGGCACCTGTTCCGGCACATCAACCTGCCGCGCCGGCGGGCCCATTTTCTCGACGGCCAGGCCCGCGATCCGATCGGGGAGTGCGCACGATTCGAGGATGCGATCCTGCATGCCGGCGGCATCGACCTGCAGATCCTCGGGATCGGCGCGAACGGCCACATCGGCTTCAACGAGCCGGCGCCGCAGCTGTCGCCCTGGTCGCACCGCGTGAGGCTGACTGCGGCCTCGCGACGCGCGAACGCGGATTTCTTTGCCGGGGATATCCGGCAGGTGCCGCGCGAGGCGCTTTCGATGGGCGTGGCCACCATCCTGCACGCGCGTGCCCTCGTGCTCATCGCGACGGGCGCGGGCAAGGCGCGGGTCGTCGCGCGGATGGTCGAGGGCCCCGTGACCACGGCGGTGCCCGCCTCGTTGCTGCAGCTGCACCAGGCCGTCGAGGTGCTCCTCGACGAAGCGGCGGCCTCGAAGCTGCGTCAATCCGGAGTCGTCGGACCCTCGAGCCGGCGGGGACGCGTCCACGAGCTGGACCGCCGCCGGACGGAGCGATCGCGCGCCGGCGCGCGCTGAGCGCGATCAGCCGGCGCTCGTCACCTCGCCTTTCGACTTCGGCGAGTCGTCGAGATGGAGGAGGGTGCGCAGGCGCGGCTCGATGTCCTCGCCGATGGCGTCGCGCATCGAGCTGTCGGCGCGCCGCAGCAGGCTCAGCGCTCGCGAGTACGACGCCTTCGCCTTGTGCATGACGATGGCGACTTTGACGCTCCAACGGGCGTGACGGAGCAGCTCGTCGGATTCGTCGTAGCCGAGCCCGGTCGTGATCCCGACGATGCGGCGCGCGCGATCCTTGAGCTTCTCGGAGTTCGCCTGCACGTCCACCATCAGGTTGCCGTAGGTCTTGCCGATGCGGACCATGGCGATCGTGGTCAGCATGTTGAGGACCATCTTGGTCGCCGTACCCGCCTTGAGGCGGGTCGAGCCGGTGAGGACTTCGGGGCCAACGCTCGGCGCGATGATCAAGTCCACGAAATTCGCGAGATCTGCGCCCGGCCAGCAGGTGACGAAGATGATGCGCAGGCCGCTCTTGCGCGCCCGCGTCAGCGCGCCGCGCACGAACGGCGTCAGCCCGCTCGCGGACACGCCGATGACGACGTCCTTCTTCGTCGGGCGCAGCCGCGCGATCGCGCGCGCGCCCTCTTCGTAGTCGTCCTCGACACCTTCCTTGGCTTTGAAGACCGCGTCCTTGCCGCCGGCCATGATCGCCTGGACGCTCGCCGGCGAGGTGCCGAAGGTCGGCGGCATCTCCGCCGCTTCGACCACGCCGAGCCGCCCGCTCGTGCCGGCGCCGACGAAGAAGATGCGCCCGCCGCGGCGCAGCGCCTGTGCGATGATCTCGACGCCGTGGGCGAGCCGATCGCGCTCGCGATGGACGGCGTTCACTACCTTTCGATCCTCGGCGATCATCAGGTCGATGATTTCACCGATGGGAGCTTTGTCGAGGCCGAGACTGTGGGGGTTTATGGCTTCGGTGGGCAGCGACTCCCACTTCGATGACTGAGGCATACGGAACCGTCTCGAGGCGCGGCGCCCGAACCGCGCGGATACT
The DNA here is from genome assembly GCA_963840865.1 of Vicinamibacterales bacterium. GTDB lineage: Bacteria > Acidobacteriota > Vicinamibacteria > Vicinamibacterales > Vicinamibacteraceae > CAWJAP01. The sequence continues at coordinate 202,929 of CAWJAP010000002.1, read as the reverse complement.
ACTCCGCACACCCCGGGGTGTCAATCGACCATGACGGCTGCAGGACCGGCCCCGACCGAGGCCGCGACGGCCCTCTTCGAAGCCTTTTTGCAGCATCTGCGCGCGGTTCGCCGTCTCGCCGATCATACGGTCGAGGGCTACCGGCGCGATCTCGTGCTGTTCGGACGGTTCGCGGCGGGGGAGGGACTCGCCGTCGAGTCCGCGTCGCTCGCGGACCTCGAGAAGGTCGTCCGCGAGCTGATGGCGCAAGGCTACTCGCCGCGCTCCGTCGCGCGCCTCGTCGCCGCGTTGCGCGGTTTCTACAAGTACCTCGTCCTCGATCGCCGGCTCGCCGCGAGCCCGGCAGGAGACCTCCGCGCGCCGCGCGCGTGGCCGCAGCTGCCGACGTATCTCGCGACCGAGGAGGTCGATCGCCTGCTCGAGGCGCCCGACATCTCCACGCCTCGAGGCGTCCGCGATCGCGCGCTCATCGAGGTGCTGTATGCGACCGGGCTCCGCGTGTCGGAGCTGGTGCGGTTGCGCGCGGCCGATCTCAATCTCGACGGGGGATACCTGACCTGCGTCGGCAAAGGATCCAAGGAGCGGGTCGTCCCGCTCGGCGACTCCTCGATCTCGTGGATCCGCCGCTATCTCGGCGGCGCCCGCGGCGAACTGCTGAACGGACGGACATCGCCCTGGCTCTTCGTGAACGGTCCGCGCGGCAAGCCCCTGACGCGCGTGGGTTTCTGGAAGCTCCTGAAACGGCACGGCGCGGCCGTGGGCATTTCACGCGCCCTCACCCCGCACGTCGTGCGCCATTCCTTCGCCACGCACCTGCTCGAGCGGGGCGCCGACTTGCGCGCGATTCAGATGATGCTGGGACACGCCGACCTGTCGTCGACACAGATTTATACCCACGTCCTCGAGGCGCGGCTGCGGGCCGTCTACGATCGCTACCATCCCCGGCGCTGACGCGTGAACAAGCGTTCGGAATGGGTGTCATAAGCCTGGGAATTGTTGACCCGGGCGGGGCCATCTCTGCTACCCTCTGTGAGGTTTCGGGATCGCTGGTCGTGCCGAGGCAGCCCGATCCTATTGAAGGAGTGCTGATGAGTCGTAAGGGTCGCTACCTGTTCACGTCCGAATCGGTGACCGAAGGACATCCCGACAAGATCGCCGATCAGATCTCGGACGCCATTCTGGACGCCATCCTCGCCGAAGATCCGCTCGGACGTGTCGCTTGCGAGACGCTGGTCACCACGGGTCTCGCCGTCGTGGCGGGGGAGATCACGACCAGCTCGTACGTGGACTTCCCGACGATCGTTCGGGAGACCATCAAAGAGGTCGGCTACACCCGCGCGAAGTACGGCTTCGACTACGAGACCTGCGGCGTGCTCTCGTCGATTCACGAGCAGTCGCCCGACATCGCCATGGGCGTCGACCCCGGCGGCGCCGGCGATCAGGGCCTGATGTTCGGCTACGCCTGCACCGAAACGCCGGAGCTGATGCCACTGCCGATCATGGTGGCGCACAAGCTCTGTCGCGGCCTGTCGCGCGCGCGCCGCGAGGGCGTCCTCCCGTATCTCAGACCCGACGGCAAGTCGCAGGTGAGCGTCGAGTACGAGAACGGCCACCCGATCCGGATCGACACGATCGTCGTCTCCACGCAGCACAGCGCCTCGGCGACGACGGAGTTGATCCGCGAAGACGTGATCGACAAGGTCGTCAACAAGGTCGTGCCGCCCGATCTGATCGACTCGAAGACACGGTTTCTGATCAACCCCACCGGCCGCTTCGTGGTCGGGGGCCCGCAGGGCGATGCCGGCCTGACCGGCCGCAAGATCATCGTCGACACCTACGGCGGGGCAGCCCCGCATGGCGGCGGCGCCTTCTCGGGCAAGGATCCGACGAAGGTCGACCGCTCGGCGTGCTACATGGCCCGCTACATCGCCAAGAACATCGTGGCGGCTGGCCTGGCCGAGCGCTGCACGGTGCAGCTCGCGTACGCCATCGGCGTCGCCGACCCGGTCTCGGTCCTGGTCGACACCCACGGCACCGGCAAGGTGGCCGAAGACACGCTCTCGAACCTGGTCCGCGCGCATTTCAAGCTGACCCCTCGAGGCATCGTCGAAGAGCTCGACCTGCGCCGACCGATCTACAAGCAGACCGCCGCATTCGGCCACTTCGGGCGCGAAGAGGACGGCTTCACGTGGGAGCGGCGCGACAAGGCGGCGGCGCTCAAGGCGGACGCAGGAAAGTAGCAGGGAAGTCGCGCCTCGCTCGACAAAGTTTCGGCGCCTGCCGAAACGGAAGGCGGGATGGCCCTCGGATTGAGTGAGGGCGCCCGCCTTTCGGCTGTACCGAGACGACGATACGGTGCCCACCTGCCGGACCGGCCGTACCGAAAGAGGGCGGGCTTCAGCCCCGCCGAACCTGCGGCGCTCGAAACGACGGCATTGACTCCATGACTTCGGCCGTGCCGATGCCGGGACTGAACCCCCCGGCCTCCGTCTGGAGGGGTCAGGTGCGGACGGTCAACAGGAGAGCGGTCGCCGCGGTCACGAACAGGACGTTCGGCGCCCACGCCGCGAGCACCGGGCTCAACATGCCCGCGCTGCCAATCGCGGTGAAGACGGCGAAGAGTCCCCAGTAAGAGATCGCCAGGATGATGGCGAGGCCGATCCCGTAAAGCGCGCCGCGGCGGCCCGTCGTCACGGCGAAGGGAATGCCGAGAAGGGTCATCACGAGGGCAACGAACGGAAACGAAATCTTGCGGTGGAGCGCGACGGTGAACGGGACGACGTCGAAGCCGCTGACCTTCAGCGTGGCGATGTATCGCCGCAGGTCGGTGAAGGTCATGCGCTCGGCGTCAGGCTGCTCGGTTCCGAAATACCCGGGCGATTCGAGCGCCAGGCGCCGCGTGTTGAACGGCTGCGTAGGCCGTCACGACGTGCTCCTTGAATCCGCGCGACCAGCCTCGCTCCGCGCTCCAGCCTCCTGAATCGAACCGGGCGGCGCGCGCCTGCGTCCGTTCGAGGATCCGCCAGTGGGCATCGTCGAACTTGTAGATTTCGAGCTCGCTCAGCTGCGTCGTTCGCGGATCGAAGTAGTTGTAGTGATAGAGGCGCCCGTCGCGTCCCGTGACCCACTGACGGGCCAGTACGTTGAACGTGCGTGGCGATCCACCGCGCATCAGATGCTTGAGCTCGGCAGCCTCGCGATTGGCTTTCGCGAGCACCGTCTCCTCGAGGGCGAGGAGCGCCCCGCTCCACAACAGCGCAAAGACCAGCAGCGGAACCGCGGTCCGGTACAGGCTGACGCCGCAGGCCCGCATGACGATGAGCTCGCTCGAGCGCGTGAGCAGGCCAATCGTCACGAGCGTGGCGACGAGTGCCGCGAGCGGCAGCACGTAGTAGACGTACTGCGGCGTCGAGTACCACATGAACAGCGCGAGCTGCATGCTCGTCGCCTGTCCCTTGAAGAGATTGTCCGACCAGTCGATGAACGACGCGATGTAGAAGATGCCGAGCATGCCGGCGAATGCGAGCGCGGCGATGCGCAGGTAAGCCTTCGAGACGTAGGCGTCGAGCAGCCGGAGGCGGGGAAGCCAGCCCTGCGGCACGCGGATGACCAGGACCACGCCTTTGCGGTGCGGCGGCCGTGGACGGATCGCCGAAGTGGCCGGGAGCTGGCTCGGCGGGGCTGAAGCCGCGCCCTCCGGGTGAGAGTGGATTGGAGCCGCACCCTCTTGATGCGCGGCGCCGGCGGCGCGTGAACCAGGGCGAAACCGTGCGATCGCTTTCGCCTGAAGGTGCCTCAGCCCGTCCTTGACGGCCTGAGGCGACGGCAGGGTGAGCTGCAAACCGGCATCGGCGTACCGGTGACGCCACACCAGCAGGACGATGCCGACGGCGCCGAGGAGGATATCGGGCACCCAGCGCGCCAGCTCGGGCGGTAGCCACTTGGCCCTCGCCATCGCCTGCCCCAGCAGGAAGAACATCCAGTACACGAACACCACCGCCAGTCCGATGACGAAGCTGGCGTGCTTGCTGTCCTTGCTGTTGGTGACCCCGAGGCACAGCGCGATCAGGCCGAACACGAGACAGGCCACCGGAATTGAGAACTTCTGGTGGATGTACATGGTCTCGTTGTGCGTCGAGAGACCCTGCATGCGGCGCTGCTCGATCTCGGCCCTGAGCTCGGCAATGGTCATCTCGGGCGCGCCGTGGACGATCTGAGTCTTCGGGAATACCTCAGCCGGATCGAGCCCAATCGTCTGTGTCGTGAACGTCTGCACCTCGTACCTTGGCCTCATCGTCCTTGTTCAGCCGGTGCTGGCTGCCATGCTCGAGGACGAGGTCGACCTTCTGCTTGCTCCGGTCGATGATGAGCTGCCCGCGGCGCGCGACGAGGATTTGAGGCTGCTTGGGGTTGCGCCGATCGGCAATGAAGACATCGCGCCAGCCGCCCCCAGCCGAGGACACGTCCCGGGCGTAGAGCGTCAGGTTCGGAAAGTCCTCGAAGAAGACCCTCGGCTTGATCTCACTCTCGATACGGGCGGCGACGACGTCCGCGAGGATGGACTGGTAACTGCGATTGCCATTCGGAATGGCCACGACCATGACGTAGGTCGTGGCGAGGGTCGCCAGGACCGAAACGAGCAAGACCGGCCTGAGCAGCCGGGTAAGGCTGACCCCGCATGCCTGGAGCGCGACGGCTTCACGATCCGCGGACAGCCGGCCCAGCCCGACCAGCAGTCCCACGAGCAAGGCGATCGGAATCGTGATGCCCAGGGCCTGAGGCGCCAACGTGGCCAGGATTCGGAGAATGGTCTGGGTGCCGACCCCTTTTTCAATCAGTCGCCTGGCTTCGTCCATCAACGGATTGACCAGGAGGACGAACGTGAACAGCGCGAGCGCGAACGCGAACGGCGTCAGAACTTCTCGGATGACGTAGCGGTCGATGAGGCGAAGCATCGGCGGACGAACGCGGACCACGATATCACCGGGGCACGCGCTTCAGGCGCCGGCTCGATTCGGGAAGGGCGCTCACACGGGGCTTCGGGCACCAGCCCGAGGCAGTCATCCACAAACCATCCACACCCCTGTTTCGCACCGGATATCTATTGGGTCCGATAACACATATTATGTTAACTATTGTTCCAGAAACCGGGCAGGGACGACCAAAAACCCGCCGGGCCGTCGGCCGCTCCTGCTCCGCGACGTGCCTTGGCGAGCGCCCCAGGCGCCGTCTCCCGCGCGGCCAGGCGCACTCGAGTTCACCAGCGCCAACCACGCTCGATCACTGGTCAGACCTGAATCGGTTCTCGGACGCGAAAGGACGCGCCAGCTGCTGGCGCCTGTCCATGCGGCCAGACGTGCGGAAACCTACGCGTGCCTCTTGGCTAACCGCAGCTCTTCGATGATGCCCAGGAGGGCGTCGATGACTTCGGAGGTCTCCACTTCAGATTTGCGGAAATTCAGCCTCAACGAGAACGCTTTGCTCTTCGGCCGGAACTGGAAGACATAGGCCCGCGGACGGCCCGCCTTCGGCTTAGGGCTCGCGGAGCGCAGCTGCTCCCGCGTTACCGGCTGCTCGCCGGCGCTCTGGGACGAGACGCGCTCGATCAAGGCGAGCATTTTGTCGTGGTCGGATTGCCTAACTATCTGTAAAAGCAACGACTTAGAGTGAATGTCTGCCAGCCGACAAAGGTTTCGGACGTCCTCAGGCATCTGATTGAGCGCCAGAGTCTCCGTAATCGCCGTCCGAGACCTCCCGACACGCTTGGCAAGCTGGTCGTGCGTGAGTCCGTGTTCGCCGAGCTGTGCCAGGGCCTCGGCCTCTTCGAACGGCGTCAAGTCCTTCCGTTGGAGATTCTCGATCAGCGCAATCTCGATGACCTCCATGTCATCCACGTCGCGAATGACGGCGGGCACCTCGGTCAAGCCGACCTGAACGGCGGCCTGGTAGCGCCGCTCGCCGGCAATGATCTGGAAGCGCTGCCCGCGTCGCCGGACGATGATCGGCTGGACGATGCCCTTCTCGGCAATCGACGCCATGAGCTCGGAAAGGTCGCCCATGACCTGGCGGGGCTGGTTGGGATTGGGGTCGATTTGGTCGATCGGCAATAGACGGCCGATGGGCGACGAAGCGGATGCGGCGAGCGACTCCACGTAGTGCTCGTCGTGCCGCATGCGGACTGAATCGGGCAGGCCTCGTCTAGACACGTTCAATCACCTCCTCTGAGAGGCGGTAGTACTCCGTGGCGCCCGATGAATCGGGCGCAAAGCTGAAGATCGATTCCTTGTAGGCGGGACTCTCCTCAAGGCGGACGCTCTTGCTGATCAGCGTCTTGAATACCTTCGGTCCGAACACCTTGTTGATCTGTCCCTTGATGTCTCGGGCGAGCGATGTCCGGCGGTCGTGCATGGTGATGACGACGCCGACAATCTCGAGGCCGGGGTTCGCGCGCGCTCGCACTTTCTCGACGGTTTCCAGCAGATCGTCCGTGCCCTCGAGCGCGAAGTAGGACGACTGAATCGGGATGAGGAGATGTGTAGCGGCGACGAGTGCGTTCACGGTCAGCAGGCCGAGCGTCGGCGGACAGTCGATGACGATGTAGTCGAATGACTCGCGCACGCTGTCGAGGCGATCCTTGAGCTTGAAGTGCGCGTCGAGCTCCCCCACCAGCTTGGCTTCCACCTTGGCGAGGCTGATCCGCGCCGGCGCCACGTGCAGGTGCGGGTGCCCCGTCGGCCGGAGGATGTCCTTGAACTCGCAGGTCGGATCGGTCAGCGCGTCGTAAATGCTGCGATCGACCTGGCGATGATCGACGTAGGTGAGCGAGCTGTTGCCCTGAGGATCGAGGTCGACGAGGAGTGTTGGCTTGCCTCTGAGCGCGAGGGCGGCACTCAGGTTGATGGCGGTCGTGGTCTTCCCCACACCGCCCTTCTGGTTCGCGATGGCGACAATCATGGGCACGTGTCCGGCGGGCCGCAACGGATTGTAGCCTACATCTTGTACTTGCCTAGGTCGTCCGGATCGAGACTCTCCAGCCACTTCTGCAGCCGCTCAGGCTCGCCGACCTGGGTCGCGGGCTCGACGTGGCGCGCGTGCTCGATGACGTGGTCTTCGACGAAGATTGGAGCCCTCGAGCGGAGCGCCAGTGCGATCGCGTCGCTCGGCCGGGCGTCGATCGCGACGCGCTCGCCCCGGACCTGCAACTGGATGATTGCGAAGAACGTGTTCTCCTTGAGGTCGGAGACGATGATGCGCTCGACCGAGGCCTGAAGATCCTCGATGACGTTCTTCAATAAGTCGTGCGTCATCGGCCGCGGCATCGTCACGTTCTCGATCTGGACCGCAATCGCGTTGGCCTCGAACACTCCCACCCAGATCGGCAGGACGCGATGCCCTTCGAGGTCCCTGAGGACGACGATCGGCGTGTTCGTCACCGGGTCGATCATGAGGCCTTTGATCGTCATCTCTATCTGCATGGCACTGCTCCTGCCGGTTCGCCCCTGAGGCTGTTCGGCGTCGCTTCGGTGATGCGCACGGAGACGACGGAGCCAACCAAGTCCCCCCCGCCGCCGAAGTTCACAATCGTGTTACCGGAGGTCCGGCCGGCGAGCTCGTGCGCCCGCCGCCGGCTCGCGCCGTCGACGAGCACCTCGTGGACCTGTCCGACCATCTGCTCGAGGATGTCGATTTGAATCTCACGCTGCGCCTGCTGCAGCGCCACGATGCGCCTCGTCTTCTCCGCCTCCCTCACATCGTCCGCCATCCGAAGCGAGGCCAGGGTTCGCGGGCGCGGCGAGTATTTGAACGAGAAGATGCTGTGGAAGCGCACGCTGCGCACGAGCGACAGCGTGTCGTCGAAGTCGGCGTCCGTCTCACCAGGGAAGCCGACGATGATGTCCGTCGAGAGCGCCACGTCGGGCAAGGTGGCGCGAATGCGAGCAACGAGGTCGAGATACTCCTCGCGCGTGTAGCGCCGGCGCATCGCCTGCAGGATGCGCGTCGAGCCGGACTGCACCGGGATGTGCAGGTGCCGGCAGACCTTCGGAAGGTCGCGAATCGCGTGCAGCGTGCGATCGCTGAAGTGCCGCGGGTGAGGGCTGGCGAATCGGATGCGGTCGATCCCATCGACCTCGCTGACCAGCTCCAGCAGCCCGGCGAAATCGACGTCGGCCCGATCCGGCGCGCGATAGTGATTCACGATCTGTCCCAGTAGTTGGACTTCCCTGCGGCCGCTCTCGGCCGCTGCTCGAACCTCGCTCAGGATCTCGTCGACCGGCCGCATCCGCTCGTGACCGCGCGTGTACGGGACGACGCAAAAAGAGCAGAACTCGTTGCAGCCTTCGATGATGGTCACGTAGGCGCGGACCGGGTCTTCGCGGCGGGTCAGACCGAACGGAAACGAGACGTCCTCGTACGGGTTGAGGTCGATGAGCGGCGCACGCGTGCCGGCGGACGCCTCGCCGGACGAGGGACGGGAGTTGCTTGACCGCCTGCGTGCCAATGACCACGTCCACCATCTTCGAGCGTTTGAGGATTCCCGCGCCTTCCTGTTGCGCGACACAGCCGGCGACGGCAACCACCGGCCGGCTTCCCCGTTTGGTCGCTTCGGCGCGGATCTCACCCAGTCGCGTGAAGAGCTTTTCCTCGGCTCGTTCCCGTACGCTGCACGTGTTGATGACCACGAGTCTGCGGTCTCTGGACTCGACGCGGGCTCATAGCCGTCAGCCTCGAGCAGGCCGGCCATGCGTTCCGAATCGTGCACATTCATCTGGCAGCCATACGTCTCGACGACGTACGTGCGCTTCGCCTGCGTGGTCATGCGGTCGACTTTCGCCTTTCGCTTTCGCCTTTCGCTCTGCCGTTTTCGCCCCGGACTTTCGCCTTCGGGGCTGTCGCGAGCCGATCAGCTCTTCGGGCCCCTGCCCTAACCTTGGCGCTCAAATCGCGTCCACCCATCATGCGCGCAACTTCGTCGATCCGTTCCTCCGATCCGAGGCAATCGACACGGGTGATGGTGCGTCCGTCCTGGACCACCTTGCTGACGCGATAGTGCGTGTCGCCACAGGCGGCGACCTGTGGCAGGTGCGTGATGCAGAGAACCTGTCCGCGGCGGCCCAGCGCCCGCAGCCGCTCCCCCACTGCGTCTGCCACGCGTCCGCCAATGCCCGCATCGACCTCGTCGAAGATGAGCGTCTTGCCCGGCACGTCGGTGGTCGCGAGCGTCTTGATGGCGAGCATGACGCGCGACAGTTCGCCGCCCGACGCGATCCGCGCGAGCGGGCGCAGCTCTTCGCCGACGTTCGGCGACAGACAGAGCCCCAGCCGATCGATGCCCGATGCCGTCCAATCCGCCTCATCGCCCGTCCACCGATTCGAAGCTGAGCGCGCATTGGGTCCCGCCGCATGGCGAGCTCCGCCGAGCTCAGCCGTCAGGGCTCGGGCGAACCGGTCGCCCGCCGTGTGGCGTGATGTGGAGAGCGCCTTGGCCCGGGCGAGGTAGCGGGATGCCAGTGCGTCTACGGCCCGGCGCAGGACGTCGAGGCGGTCGCTCCCGCCGTCGAGCGCCTGCAGCTCCTCGTCGGCGGCACGACGACGCGCCATGACCTCATCCAGCGTCGGGCCGTAGCGGCGCTTCAGACGTTCGATCGCCGCCAGTCGATCCTCGATCGCCTGCAGGCGATCCGGCGACGCGTCCAGGCCGGCGGCATAGTCGCGGAGCATCCGGGCGAGATCGTCGAGCGGCGCGTGCACGGCCTCGCGCGCCTCGACGAACGGCTGGAAGCTCGGGTCGAGGGCAGCGAGCTCGCCGACTCGCTTCCACACGTATCCGCAACCTCGCCAGGACCGCCTGGTCATCGTCGTAGAGCGCGGCGTAGCTCTCAGAGGCCAGCCGATTGAGCTTGTCGGCGTTCGCGACGATCTGCCGCTCGGCCCGCGAGCGCTTCGTCCTCGCCGGGCTTCGGTGCCACTTTGTCGATCTCGTGGCGCTGGAACTCCAGGAGATCGAGTCGCGCGGCGCGGTCGCGAGCTCCCTCTTCGTGCGCTGCGCAGGGCGTCCCGAGCCGCGGCCAGCTCGCCATGAAGGCCGGCGACCTCGCCGCGCAAGTCGTCGAGCCCCGCGAAACGATCGAGCAGCGCCAGCTGCGTCGCCGGTACCAGCAGCGCCTGGTGCTCGTGCTGCCCATGGAGATCGACGAGCTCGCCAAGGCTCTCGCGCAGCGCCGCCGTCGTCACGAGCTCGCCGTCGAGAAATGCGCGGCTCCGCCCCTGGGCGGAGACCTCGCGTCTGACGATCATCTCGCTTCCGTCGGGCAGCTCGAGGATCGCCTGGACCGTGGCCGCCTCCTCCCCCGATCGCACCGAGGTCGGCGGTCGCGCGTCCGCCGAGCAGCAGGCCGACGGCTTCGACGAGGATCGACTTGCCGGCGCCGGTTTCCCCGGTCAGGACGCTGAGGCCGGGTCCGAACTCGAGCTCGAGCTGGTCGATGACGGCGAGCCGACGGATACTCAGATAGCGAATCATAGGCCTGTCGGCACAGGCGGCTGGCAGGCATCAACGGCAGGGCTTCGAGGAGGCGTCTCGCCATCGCCCCGACGCGAGAACTGCCATGGTATCATAGGTTTGACAGCACTCACCGGCCGTGCTACGCTCCCGTGTCGCGCTGTCCCAGCGGCGCCATGTCTATGACCGGGAGGTCTCGTTGCGCACGTGTGTCTTGGTGGCCCTGGCGTTGCAGGGCCAAGGCGGTGCGCCGAATGGCGCCGCCGCCGAGAGCGACCTCGTTTCGCTCGTCTGGCGCTCTTCGCCCGCTTTCGAAGGCCGTCCTGCTGATTCTGCTCCTGTTCTCGGCAATTTCCTGGGGCGTCATTCTCTACAAGACCTGGCAGTTCCAGCGCGCTCGACGACAGTCGGCGCAGCTTTCTGGACATCTTCCGCCGGAGCAGCAAGTTCTCCGAGGTGCAGGCCGTGTGCCGCACGCTCGCCGACAGCCCGCTCGTCGGCATCTTCACGGCGGGCTACGCCGAGCTCCAGACTCAACTGAAAGCCTGCCGCCCCCGCGGCGCAGAACCCGGCGGACGTTCGGCCGGCGATCGCCGCAGGCTCGTCCTACCCTCAAGAGTCTCGACGCCCTGGATCGCGCGCTGCTGCGCGCGGCGGGCGCCGAAGTTTCGCCGTCTCGAGAAGCGGTTGACGTTCCTCGCGACGACGGCAGCATCACGCCGTTCATCGGCCTGTTCGGCACCGTATGGGGCATCATGATGTCGTTCCAGCAGATTGGCGCTTCCGGATCGACGAGTCTCGCGGTAGTCGGCCCTGGCATCGCCGACGCGCTGATCGCAACAGCCGTCGGACTGTTCGCGGCGATTCCGGCCGTCTACTTCTACAACCACTTCACCCATCAGGTGAAGCACTTCGCGCCGTCGATGGACGACTTCTCGATGGAGTTCCTGAGCATCGCGGAGCGCAACTTCACGTAGGCCGCGTCCCATGCCGAAAGTCATGCCCAAGGCAAGCCTCGCGGCGGGACGAGCCACATCGGCGGACGACGGCGGCGGCCGCGCGTCACCACTGCCCTCTCGGAGATCAACGTCGTCCCGCTCGTCGACGTGATGCTGGTGCTGCTGATCATCTTCATGGTGGCGGCGCCGATGATGACGCAGGGACTCGAACGTGAACCTGCCGCAGTCGCGCCGCGTCGCCGGCGCTCAGTCAGAGATCCCGATCTACGTCACGATGCCGCTCTCGTTCGCGCGCAACCGGTCGTGCAGCTCGGGAACGAGTCGATTCGGCTCGACGTGCTCGGCGAGCGCGTGCGGCAACGGTGCGCACGCGCAAGGACAAGTAGGTGTTCCTGCGCAGCGACGGCCAGGTGACGATGCAACAGATGATGGAAGTGATGGATCGTCTGAAGGACGGCGGCGTGGAGAAGGTGGGCATCGTCGTCGCGCCGCCCGGCGCACGGCGATGACGCCAGGATCTGGTCTCCGCCGCGATCGACGCGCGCGGCGCGCGAACGGAGGGCCTGCGGCGCAGTGCTGCTGATCGTCCGGCGCCGCACACCTCGCCCTGATGGCGGTCGTCGTGCTCCTGCCGCACTGGTCGGCGACTTCCGGAAGCCGCCCGAGGACATCATGACGATCAGCCTCGGCGGCGCGCCCGGGCCGATGACCGGCGGCATGACGTCGATCGGCGGCCGCCCCGTTCAGCAGGCGGTGCCGACGCCGGAGCTGCCGACGACCGCAGCCGGTCGCCCGCCGGCGCGAGAAGCCGCCCGAGATGGTCGAGCCGACGCGAAGCCGAAGCCGACGCCGCCGCACGCCGGTCACAACGGCGCCGACAGAAGCCGACGGCCCGCAACGCCGACGACCGGAGCGCGCGAGACGCAAGGTCAGGCGAAGGCCGACACCGGCGTCGACAGTCGAACGAAACGGGTCTCTCGACCGGCGGCGGCGGCACGGGCGGGCAAATCACCGGTCAGTTCTGCGATCCGCAGTACCTCGGACAGATGGTGAGCATCATCCATCGCAACTGGAACTCGCAGCAGCAGGCGGCGTGGCACGCCGATCATGCGATTCGTGATCCAGCGTGACGGGCAGCTGACCGACATCACGGTCAGGCAGTCGAGCGGCAACGGCATGCTCGATCTCCATGCTCAGCGCGCGGTGCAGCAGGTGCGCGCCATTCCGCCGCTGCCCGCGTGCTATCCGAATGCCGACGTTCACCGTGAACCTCTCGTTTGAATACTTCGCTGAATCATGATGGAACGGTCGACCCTCATCTCATCGCTCGCGGCGCTCGCCGCCGGTCCTCTCGTGGTCGCGGGTCAGCCGCCGCCGACGCCTCCTCCACAGGTCGTGCAGCCGACCGAAGGCGTCATCATCAGCTGCGCGGGGCGACCGGCGCGCCGAAGCTCGCCGTGCCCGACTTCATCGCCCTGACGCCGGATGCCGAGACCAAGACCATCGCCGCGACCATCGGCGAGGTGCTCTGGGACGACCTCGGCGTTCGAGCGCGAGTTCGACCTGATTCCGCGCGACACCTACGCGCCGATTCCCGCGGCGTCGTCGATCGACACCGTGCCCTTCGATCGCTGGAAGGAGCTGGGCGCCGAGGGTGTCGTGATTGGCACGGTGCGCAAGAAGGCGCTCGGGCATCACCGTGCAGGTCGCGGCTGTTCAACGTCGCCAATCAGCAGGCGGTGTTCGGCAAGGAATACGCGGGCTCGGCCAACAACCCGCGCCTCTACGCCCACACGATCTCCGACGAGATTCACAAGGACCAGCGCAACCTCGACGGCGTCGCCCGCACCAGCTCGCGTTCTCGTCCGATCGCGACGGCGAGCGGCAGCGCGGCACCGTCGATCAGCGCGGCATCAAGGAGATCTACATCGCCGACTACGACGGCGCGAACCCGCGCCGCATCACGGTGAACCGATCGCTGAACATCTTTCCCGTCTGGTCGGCCGACGGCAAGGCGATCGCCTACACGTCGTACCGGCGGAACAACATGCCGGACATCTTCGTGCTCGTACATCTACCAGGGCCGCCCGCCCGAGACGCCCGCCAAGGGCACCGATCGCGTGCACAACTTCCTGCCGGCGTTGTCGCCCGACGGATCGAAGATCGCGTTCATGACCAACCGCGACGGCAACCCCGAGATCTACTTGGTCAACCGCGACGGCAGCGGCGTGCGGCGTCTCACCAACCATCCGGGCATCGACGCGACGCCGACGTGGTCGCCCTCCGGCAACCAGGTGGCGTTCACGTCCGATCGGTCCGGCTCGCCGCAGATCTACATCATGCGATGCCGACGGACTGGGCCAACCGCGTCGCATCACGACGCTCGAGAGCTGGGCCGATCGCGCGACCTGGGCGCCGGCGCCACACAACGAGATCGCGTTCGCCTCGCGCACGGGCCCGGGCTACGACATCAAGATTTACGACATGGCCACCGGCCAGGTGCGGCAGATCACCGACGGCGAAGGGTCAGCAACGAGAGCCCGGCCTACTCGCCGACCGGCCGCCACCTGGCGTTCTCATCCTCGACCCGCTCGGGCAAGCAGCAGATCTTCACCATCGGCCGCGACGGCAACGGCCTGCGGCAGATCACGAAGGAAGGCAACAACTTGCATCCGAGCTGGTCGCACTAGGAAGCCAGGCGTGCGGCCCGACGTTTCCACTGGCGTCCACGACTCGATTGGGAGACTCTACGTTCATGCAGCGTCGCTCACTGCCAGCGTTCATGCTCGCCCTCGTCGCGGCCGCCGCCGTGTTCGGGTGCGGGAAGAAGGTCGACCCGGTCGCGCGGCCGACCCCGCCGCCCCCTTCGACGGTCGGCAGGCCACCGGCGCCCCCCGAGCCCATTGTCGAACCGCCACCGGTGACGGTGCCGCCCGAGCCGGCGGTCGAGAGCTCGGATCTCGAGCAGCCGGTCGCTCGACGAGATCAACAAGCTCGGGCCGCTGCAGCCGGTGTTCTTCGAGTTCGACAGCGCCGAGATGAGCGGCGACGGCGCAGGCCGTGCTGACCAAGAACGCCGAGATGCTCAAGAAGAACCCGACGTGGGTGGTCTCGATCGAGGGACACTGCGACGAGCGTGGCACCGCCGAATACAACCTCGCGCTCGGAGAGCGGCGCGCGCTGGCCGCCGCGCACGTATCTGGTGTCGCTCGGGATTCAGCCCGATCGGCTGCGCACGGTCAGCTACGGCAAGGAATTCCCTTTCGACCCGGGCCACTCGGAGGGCTCCTGGGCCAAGAACCGCCGGGCGCATTTCGTCGTGACCGCCAAGTAACCACGACCAACGCCACGGACCAGCGCGGACCAGGGCCATGGAAGAAAGCCACGGACCAGATCTGACAGGATCGGGTCGGAACGGAAACGGACTGATTCGGCGCGTTCGAACGTCGATTTCCCGCAGCCCATGAAACATTCGGAGCGCGTCATGCCTGGTACGACTTTTTGCTTCGTCGCGTCGCGCGTGTGACGGCGCCGGTCATCGTGGCCGCGCTCGTCGCCGCCGGCGCTACTGCGCCTCTCGAGGCCGCCGCCAACAAGGAGCATCTGCAGATGATGGCGGACATCCGCATGCTCCAGGAGCAGAACCAGCAGCTCCAGCAGACCCTCGGGACGCTGGTCGAAGCGTTGAAGACCGTGACCACCAAGATCGACGAGCAGTCCGCCACCACCCGCAAGGTCGCGGCCGATCAGAAGCTGCTCATCGACGGCCTGGCCACCGAGCTCCGCATCGTTCGCGAGAAGCTCGACGACACGAACGTTCGCCTCGGATCGCTCTCGCAGGAAGTCGACTCGCTGCGCAACTCGATTCCCACGACGCCGGTGGCTGCCAGTCACGACTCCGGGACCCGGACGCGGCGACGCCCGGCGCCACCGATCCCGGTGCGGCGGCCTCCTCGACGGCCCGCGCCGCCGACGGGAACGGCGCCGAACCCGGTGGCGGGCATGTCGCCGTCGAAGCTGTTCGATCTCGCCTACTCGGACTACGCGGCCGGCCAGTTCGCCCTGGCGATTCAGGGATTCGAGACCTACCTGCGCGCGTTCCCCCGCACGCCGCAATCCGACGATGCGCAGTTCTACATCGGTGAGGCGTATCAGCTCGACGGCAAGAACGCCGACGCGATCGAGGCGTTCGATCGCGTGATTGGCGACTACCCGACCGGCGACCGTACGGCCTGACGCGTACTACAAGCGCGGGGTGGTCTACAGCGCGATGAACCAGCCCGATCGCGCGCGGGAATCGTTCGAGGCCACGATCAAGAACTTCCCCGACTCGCAGGCGAGCCGTCTCGCCAAGCAGCAGCTCGACAAGGTCGGCAGGCGTTGACGGGCCGCATCGCCGGTGTGTCGAGCGGAACGGCGCCTCGATGGGCCGGAGGTGCGCTGGCTCGCCAGCTTGAGCTCAGGTTTACAATGGCTTCGGCCGGCGAGGGATCGGCCGTCGAAAGGATCGTCAGATGGGCAGCGTGAACAAAGTGATTCTGGTCGGCAACCTGGGGCGTGACGCGGAGCTGAAGTTCTCACCGAGCGGCTTCCCCATCTCGACGTTCAGCCTGGCGACGACCGATCGCCGCAAGGACAAGGACAACCAGTGGTCCGACAAGACCGAGTGGCACCGCATCAAGCTGCTCGGGAAGCAGGCCGAGTCGCTCAAGGACTACTTGAAGAAAGGCAAGCAGATCTACGTCGAGGGCCGGCATCGAGACGCGGACCTGGGACGACAAGGACGGTCAGAAGAAGTACATGACCGAGATCGTCGCCGACCGCATCCAACTGCTCGGCAGCGGCGGCGGTGGCGGCGCCCGCGACCGCGGCGGCGACGACTTCGAGAGTAGCAGCTACGAGCTGCGCCCGGAGCCACGGATACGGCCGACGACGATATCCCCTTCTGAATCACGAATGACGAATGACGAATGACGAATCACGGTCAGCGAAGTGAGCGGCAGTTCGACGGCTCGCCCTGTCAGCCGCCCGCTCGCATTGGTCCTGGTTCGCCATTCCCAGTTCGTCCATTCGTCCATTCGTCATTCGTCATTCGTCATTTTGATCTTCCGCCACATGATGCGGTCGATCTGGCGATCGCTTCCCAGCACGAACACCTGGCTCCCCACGTCGACGAATCCCGAGCGACGGTAGAACGCGATCCCCCGCAGGTTCCGCTCCCACACGCCCAGCCACATCGCGTTCGCACCCCGGCCGCGCGCGGCTTCGGCCGTCCGGTCCATCAGTTTCTGGGCAAGGCTTCTCCCCTGCCACCTGCGATCGACGTAGAAGCGCCGCAGCTCGATCGCGCGGCCCGGCACATCCGGCGGCACGGGTCCCTCGTGCAGCTGGGCGTAGGCGGCCAGCCGGTCGTCGATCAGCGTCAGCCAGGTCTCGAAGCTGGGGTTGGTGAGCTCGGCATGTTGAATGGCGAGCCCGAACGCCGACGCGAGATACTGCGCGAGATCCTCGGGACGATTGTCGGGGCCGAACGTGTCGCGGAACGTCCGGGCGCCGAACTCGGCGAGCGAGGCCGCGTCTTCCACGCGAGCCAGCCGGATGACAGGCGCGGCCGCACCGGCACCCGATGCCGTCACGGAGTCGTGCCCTCGAGATGGCGGCTCACTTGTCGCTGGTTCCCACCCGTCCGTACCGATCCTCGAGCCGTACCACGTCATCGAGCTCCGGCGTCGAGACCTCGAAGATATCGCAGTCCTCGATCGCGGTCATGCGATGCACCGTCGGCGGCGGTACGTGAATGCGGTCGCCGGGCTTCATCTCGCGCTTGATCAGCTCGCCTCCCTCCTGAATCTCGAAGAGCAGGAGTCCCGAGTGCAGGTAGATCGTTTCGTCCTTCCTGTTGTGGTACTGCAGGCTCAGGGCGTGGCCCTTGTCCACGTGAATGAGCTTGCCGACGTAGCGATCGGTCTTGGCCCAGTGCAGCTCGTAGCCCCACGGCTTGGGCACTCGAACGGGGTTGGCGATGTCCACGGAAGGTGTTCTCCTCTGAAGTGAGATGACCTGCGAATGCTGCGGCGGATCGTCACCCGACAATCGGTGATTCGAGCGCGTGCTGGACGACGGATGCGAGACGCTCCGCGTGCCCGGGCTCGCGCCGGATGCTGGCCCGGGCGATGGCGCGCAGGTCGCGGGCGGTGAGCGACGCGATGAGGCGCCGCGCGGCGTGCAGGCTGGCCGGCGCCATGCTGAACTCACGGAACCCGAGGCCGAGGAGCACGGCAAGTCCCTGCGGGTCGGCGGCCATCTCTCCGCACACCGCGACGCGCCGGCGGCGGCGCAGCCCGGCGTGCTGCACCAAGCGCAGCAGCCGCAGAATCGACGGGTGGAACGGATCGTAGAAGCGCGACGCCCGCTGGTCGTTGCGATCGAGGGCGAGCGACAGGGCGATGAGATCGTTGGTGCCGACACTCAGGAAATCGGCGGCCTCGAGCAGATCGTCGGCGGTCAGCGCGGCCGACGGCACCTCCACCATCGCGCCGACGGGTACCGGCGACACGTCGACGCCACGCGCGCGGAGCGTCTCCGCGCTCAGAGCGATCGTGCGCCGCGCCTGCCGCAAGTCGTCGACACCGGTGACGAACGGAAGCAGGATGCGCAAGCGGCCCGCCGGGGCCGCCGAAAGGAGCGCCCGCACCTGCGCCTCGAATGCCGCGCGGTACGCATCGTCGACGTCGAGCGCTCGCAGGCCGAGATGCGGACGCGCGCCGGAGTCGCTGCTCGGATGCTGCGCCTTCGGGTCGAAGGTCCGGATCGTGACCTCCCCGGCGCTGCCCGAAAGCAGGTCGCGATAGATCTCCTGTTGCCGCGCTTCGTCCGGTGCCGTGCCATCGGCCGCCAGCAGGAATTCGGAGCGGAAGAGGCCTACGCCATCGGCGCCCGCCCGCGCGACGTCGGCGACATCCTCCGGGCGTTCGAGGTTCACGTAGAGGCGGACGGCATGACCGTCGGCCGTGGTCAGCGGCCCACTCGAATCCGGCCATGACGGAAGCGTCGGCGTTGCTGGCGAGCGGCGCATGAGCCGCTCGCGATCCGCCGCCGGAGCTTCGACCAGGACGTCACCGGTGGAACCGTCGATGAGCACATCCGCCCCCGGACGGATGTGGGTGGTCGCCTGCGCGACGCCGGCCACCGCCGCAATGCCGAGCGAGCGCGCGAGGATGGCCGTGTGCGACGTCCAGCTGCCCACCTCGCTGACGAACCCGGACGCCCGCTCCCAGTTCACCTGCGCCGCCATCGACGGTGTGAGCTCGTCGGCCACGATCAGCCAGGGCTCGGGCCCCTCGGGGAGCACGATGCCCTGAGCCCGTCCGCGGAGGTTCTGGATGACGCGGCCGACGACGTCTCGCACGTCGCCATGCCGCTCGCGCAGATACGGATCCTGCGCCCCATCGAGCAGGGCGAGAATCTCGCCAGCCGCCCGTTCGATCGCCCATTCGGCGTTGTATCGGTGATCGACGATCAGTCGCACGGCGCGATCGACGAGCATGGGGTCGGCGAGCATCAGCAGCTGCGCCTCGAACAGCGAGGCAGGACCGCTCCCCGCCAGCCGCGACAGCCGGGCGCTGATGTCCTCGACCTGCGCCCGGGCGAGCGCCTGCGCGCGCGCGAGCCGATCGACTTCGTCGGCGACGAGCGACGCCGACACGAGATAGAACACCTGCCGCCGTCCCGGCCGCACGACGAAGGCGCGGCCGCTGGCGACACCGGGAGAGACGCCAAGTCCAGTCAGGCTGAGCACGCTTGATTGTCGTCGAAGCCGCGCTCGACGAGCGCGATGAGCGCGGCCACCGCCGCAGCCTCGTCGGGGCCGTCGGCGATGATGGTGAGTTCGGCCCCGCAGGCGGCGGCGAGGAGGAGCAAGCCCATGATGCTCTTGCCGTCGATGGTGCGACCGGCACGATCGACCTTCACGTGGGCGGTGAACGTCCCCGCCAGCCGGACGAAGCGTGCGGCCGCCCGGGCGTGCATGCCCAGCGCGTTGGTCACGTGGGTGGAGCGGCTGATCATGGCTGCGCCGGCGCGGCTCCGCGCACGAGCTCGGACGCGACCCAGATGGCATTGCGGCCGCTCTCGCGCGCCTGGCGGGCGGCCTCGACCAGCGTCTCCGTGTGCCGGAGGCTGGCGAGCTTGATGAGCATCGGCAGGTTGACGCCGGTCACGACCTCCACGCGATCGATGTCGAGGAACGCCATGGCGAGGTTCGCCGGCGTGCCGCCGAACATGTCGGTGAGCAGCAGGGCGCCGTTGGCCGACTGCACGCGGGCGAGCGCCGACGCAATCGATTCACGCGCCGCCTCGACGTCGTCGTGCCAGCCGATCGAGACGGCGGCGAAGCGCGGCAGGTCGCCGACGATCATCTCGGCGGCGTTCACGAGCTCCGTGGCAAGCAGCCCGTGCGTCACGACGACGATGCCGATGAGCGGGTCGGCCTGCGGCGGACGGGCTTCGGGAGATTCAGGCATTGGCGACGTCCCGGTGTCTGACGCGAAGGCTCACGCCCTCGAGGCCCCGGAGCCCTCGAGTCAGTGCCTCCGCGATGGCCACGGATCGATGGCGTCCGCCGGTGCAGCCGATCGCCACCGTCAGATAGCTCTTCCCCTCGCGGGCGTAGCGTGGAACGAGGAATCGAAGGTAATCGAGCGTGCGTGCGAGGAAGGTCTTGTAGTCCGCGTGCTGATTGAGGAAGTCCACCACCCCGCGTTGCCGGCCGGTCTGCTCGCGCAGCCGCGCGACGAAATGGGGGTTCGGCAGAAAGCGCACGTCCAGGACCAGGTCGGCGTCGAGCGGCACGCCGTACTTGAAGCCGAAGCTCAGAAAGGTCACCGCGAGTCCCCGCCGCCCCGTCATCTGCCCGAGCGAGCGGGCCATGAAAGCCTCGCGCAGCTCGTGCACGTTCATCGCCGAAGTGTCGATGATTTCGTCGGCCAGGCGGCGAATCGGCTCGAGTTGCGCGCGCTCCTCGCGCAGTCCCTCGAGCGCCGACCGGTGCCGCGCGAGCGGATGCGGCCGCCGCGTCTCGCTGTAGCGGCGCACCAGCGCGGCTTCGCTCGCCTCGAGAAAAATCAGGGTGGGCAGGAGCCCTGGCATGGCGCGCAACTGGTCCCACACGCGCGGGAAGCGATCGAGCAGCACGCCCTCGCGCACGTCGACGACGACGGCGGCCTTCTCGAGCTCGGTGTCGGGCCTGAGCGTCAGCTCCGCGAAGGTCGGCAACAGCGTAATCGGCAGATTGTCCACGCAGAAGTAGCCGAGATCCTCGAGCGCGCGCATCGCCTGCGACTTGCCCGAGCCCGACAGCCCGGTCAGGACGATGAACCGGTTGGCCGGTGCCGCCGACGTTCGGCGCTTGCGTGCTCGCGGCCGCAGTTTCGGCGCCGCCTTCGATCGCCTCATTCGTCCTCCGCGTCCTCGGCATGACCGGCCAGCTCGCCCGCGTCCTCGCGGAGCTGCGCTTCCAGGCGGGCGGCCAGCTTCTGCGCCGCATGTTCGCCGCGGGTCCGCAGCAGGTGGGTGCGCGCGGCCACCTCCACCAGAATCGCCAGATTCCGCCCCGGCGCCACCGGCATGCGGATGGTCGGAATCGCCACGCCCAGTATCTGGGCGTAGGCTTCGTCGAGGCCGAGCCGATTGTACTCGCGCCCGGGCTCCCAGCGCTCCAGTTCCACCACCAGCTCGACCCGCTTCGAGCTGCGCGTGGCCGCGACGCCGAACAGGTCCCGCACGTTGATCAGGCCGATGCCGCGCACTTCCATGTGGTGCCGCGTAAGTCCCGGGCAGGTACCGATGATGACGGCCTCTGCCCTCCGCCGCACTTCGACGACATCGTCGGCGACGAGCCGATGCCCGCGGCCGACGAGCTCGAGCGCACACTCGCTCTTGCCGATGCCGCTCTCGCCGATGACGAGCACGCCAAGCCCGAGGATGTCGATGAGCACGCCGTGAAAGTTCGTCCGCGGCGACAAGCGGTCGTCGAGCAGCGTCGTCAGCTTGGCCAGCGCCCGCGGCGTCGGGAGCGAGGTGCGCAGCACGGGTACGGCGAGGCGCTCGGCCTCGTCGACGAGCGTGCGAGGCGGCTCGAGCGATTTCGTGATGACGACGCAGGGGATGTCTCGGTTGAAGACGCGCGCGAGGGTTTCGCGGCAGGCGTCGGCGTCGAGTCCGTTGAGGAAGCGGATCTCGCTCTCGCCGAAGACGAGCAGCCGGCCCGGCTGCAGCGAGGCGTCGAAGCCCACGAGCGCGAGCCCCGTTTTCTGGGGATACGGGATCTCGATGGGCCGGTCGAGCCCCGCGCCACCCGCGACCAACGAGAGGTCGAAGCCCAGCGGTTCGGCCGCCCGCACGACGGCCCCGACGGTGACGCTGCGCGTGTCGACGCTCATCGAACCGCCGGTCGGCTCACGACTCCGGATCGATCAACCCGAGGCGACCATCGGGGCGGGCGACGAGGATGGCGAGCCGTGCGGTCTCCGCATGACGGAAGACGAGGAACGGCTCCCGGGCCTGTTGCAGGCGCAGCGCCGCATCCTCGATGCGCATCGGCTTGATGGCGTACCGCGTCATGCGCACGATCTGCGGCCCGACATACGGGGACGCGCCGTCTTCGGCTCCCGTGGCCTCGGCCCGCGGCGTACCGTCGAAGCGGCTGGCGGCGACGCGGCGCCGCTTGCGGCTGGTCCACTTGTCCTTCACCTTGTGCGCCTGCTGCACGATCCTCTCGATGGCGGCGCCCACCGATTGCGGCCAGGCGCTGCCGGTGCCATCGGCCGAGAGCGTCTTGTCGCCGCGGGCATGCACGACAATCTCGGTGCGGTGCTCGCGCTTCTCCAGCGTCAGCACCACCTGGGCGGAGACGATGCTGTCGTTGAGCAGCCGTTCGATGCGGGCGAGGCGTCGGACGACGAGCTGTCTGAGCGGCGGCGTCACCGTAGTGTGACGACCTGTGAGGGAGAGTCGCATGGTCGGAACCATCAGTCGGTTCCCCAGCCTCGCGCACCCGGGCGGGGCCGGGGGCGCCTCAGGTACAACACCTTGCGCTGGTTGGACGTCGGGATCTTGAGCTCCTCGCGATACTTCGCGATCGTCCGTCGCGCGAGCATCAGCCCCTCCTTTTGCAGGATGCTCACAATCTTCGAATCGCTGAGCGGCTTCCGCGCGTCCTCGGCTTCGATGATCTTCCGAATGCGTTGCTTGATAGTGACCGAGGACACGTGCTCGCCGAACGAGCTGCTGATGCCGCTGTGGAAGAAGTACTTCATCTCGAACACGCCTTGCGGCGTGTGCATGTACTTGTTGTTCACCACGCGGCTGACCGTCGACTCGTGCATGCCGATGTCGTTGGCGACGTCGCGCAGCACGAGCGGCTTCAGGTGCTCGATGCCGTGATCCAGGAACTCGGTCTGGAAATTGATGATGCTCTTGGCGACCTTGAAGATCGTCTTCTGCCGCTGATCGACCGACTTGAGCAGCCAGAGCGCCGAACGGAACTTCTCCTTGACGTAGGCCTTGGTCTCGTCGTTCGTGTCGGTGCCCTTGTCGATCAGCCGCTTGTACATCGGGTTGATGCGCAGCTGCGGCAGCCCGTCGTCGTTGAGCATCACCTCGTAGTGATCCTCGACCTTCACCACGAACACGTCGGGGATCACATACTGCGAGGGCGAAGGGTTGAGCCGCGCCCCGGGCTTCGGATCCAGGTTGCGGATGATCTCGATGTGCGGCTTGAGCTCCTCGATCGTCATGGCGAGGCGGCGCGCGATCTCCGGAACCTGATGGTTCTGGAGCAGGCGCAGATGCTCGGTGACGATGCGCTCGGCCGGCGTGTCGGCGAGCCCGAGATGCCGCAGTTGGAGCGTCAGGCATTCCTGAAGATCGCGCGACGCGACGCCGACCGGATCGAAGTGCTGGATGGTCGTCAGGACACGCTCGACCCCGGTGGGGTTCCAGCGCCCCATCGCGGCGATCTCGTCGACCGACGCCATCAGGTAGCCGTCGTCGCCCAGGTTGCCGATGATCGCGATGCCGATCTCGCGGACGTCCGGATCGTCGGTCGAGAGCGTGAGCTGCCACTCGAGGTGGTCGCCGAGCGAGCGCTGCGTCGACAGCGTGTTCTCGATCGGCGGCAGCTCCTTCACCTCGACGGGAACGCGATTGCCGCGCGAGCCGTCGTCGAGGTAGTCGCCGAAGAAATAGGCGTAATCGTTGTCGTCCCAGTTGTCGCGGGAGGGCGGCGCGTCGGGCTGCGGATCTTCGCGCTCCGTCTGGGCAATGGAGTCGGTGGCCTGGAGGTCCTCGGTCGGGACCTCCTCGAGCATGGGGTTCTCGACCACCTCCTGGTTGAGCATCTCGGCCAGCTCGATGGTCGTCATCGGCAGCAGCTTGATGGCTTGCTGCAGCGATGGCGTCAGAATGAGCTTCTGAACGAGCTTCGTGTGCAGTCGCTGCGTAATCGCCATAACCCGACAGCGGCGCGGCCCTGCGGCCCACCGCTCTGAACCCCTACGCTAGTCCAATTTGAAATCCGCTCCAAGATAAATCCGCTTCACCTCGTCGTCGGCCGCCAGCGCCGCAGGCGTGCCGCTGCGGAAAATCACGCCATCGTGCACGATGTGCGCACGATCGGTGATCTTGAGCGTTTCCCGAACGTTGTGGTCGGTGATGAGCACACCGATCCCGCGGGACTTGAGGTGGAAGATGATCTTCTGAATGTCGGTGACCGCAATCGGGTCGATGCCGGCAAACGGCTCGTCGAGCAGGATGAACTGCGGCGCGATGACCAGCGCCCGTGTAATCTCGACGCGCCGCCGCTCGCCGCCCGACAGCGTGTAGGCCTTCGAGCGCGCGAGGTGCGCGAGGTTGAGCTCGGCGAGCAGAGCGCGCAGGCGCGCGCGCCGGGTCGCGTGGTCGAGGTGCAGCGTCTCGAGGATCGCCAGGATGTTCTGCTCGACCGTGAGGCCGCGGAAGATCGACGGCTCCTGCGGCAGGTACGCGATGCCCTTTCGCGCCCGGACGTACATCGGATCGCGGGTCAGATCCGCGCCGTCGAGCTCGACGCGGCCGGAGTCGGGCGAGGTCAGACCGACGACCATGTAGAAGGTCGTGGTCTTGCCCGCGCCGTTCGGACCGAGCAGGCCGACGACCTCGCCGGCGGCGACTTCGAGGTTGATGCCCCGTACGACCGTGCGACCCGAGTAGGACTTGGTCAGTTCGTGTGTCCGCAGCACCGCCATCAGGGCACCAGCTCCGGACACTTGCCCCCAGTCCGCGCCTGCGTGCGGCTGTCCTGGTTGCCGTCGACCAGGAGCGTGTCGCTGTTTCTGAAAAACGTCAACGTGCGTCCCGTCGTGTCCCGGCACTCCGCGCCGACCTGCTCGGCGACGTGCGCTCGGGGGCCGGAGAGCACGTAGCGCTCGTCGGCGGCGAAGTACGTCAGGCGCCCGCCCTCCGCGTGCCGGGCGCCGACGCCGGGGCGCGGCGGCGACTTGAGCGTGACACCATCGTAGGCCTCGAGCCGCTCGAGCCCCTTCCCCGTCTGATCGAAATACACCTCGATTCGCGCCGCGCGCAGGTCGCCGCCGCTTCCGACGATGCGCGCATCGGTCGTGTAGGTCGCGCGTCGCGACGCGTCATCGTAGACGAGATTGGCCGCGGTCGCGATTGGATCGACGATCGTGCTCTTCGACGCCGAGGGGGCCGCCTGCGAGCCGGACCCCGCGGCCGTGCCGCCGTTGGTGCCTTTTTTCGAAGGTTCGGCGTCGATGCGCATCACCGATCGCACGCTGCCCGTCGCGGTCAGGTTGCCGCTCTTCTCGTCGAGCGCGATCGCGTCGGCCTTGATCGACGTCGGTCCCTGCCAGAGCTGCGATTCACCCGTGTACTCGGCGCGGCCGGAGTTGCTGTTGTAGGTCATCGTCGAGGCGGTGACGTTGACCGGCTGATCGCTCGTGAGCATGGCGGGCCGTTTGACCTCGCCCGCCTTGGCCGCCTCGGCGCTCTGACTCTTGAGAACGCTCTTCACCCGGCCCTCGGCCCGCATCTGACCACCGTCGGTCGCCCAATCGATCTTCCGGGATTCGATGTTCACGCGCTCGTCGTTCACGCGTGCGAGCACCCGCTCCTGCCCTTCGGGTGTCGTCAGCGCGATGGCACCCTTGGTGACGGCATAGACCATCGTGGGCGCCGCTGCGGTCCGGGAGCCATCCTGGATCGTCACGTCACCGGTGAAGGTCGCCTCGTCGATCGAGGCGAGCCCCGACTGGAGCTTGGTCTCGAGCAGCGCCGCGCGCACGACGCGCTCCGATGCGGGCGCGGTCTTGGTGGCCGCGACGGTCTCGCGGAACTCCACCTTGTCGGCGAACTTCGCGTAACGAAGGCCGGTGGCGCCGGGCTCGCCACGCGCGTCGAGCGAGCCGGCGCGGATGCGCCGCGCCGCCGACTCGCCGCTCGCCGGCAGGTCGAGCTGCACACCGTCCTGTGCGGCCACGGTCTGGGCCGTCTGGCCATCGGGGCCGAGCGCGATCTCGATCGACTGGGCGCCGAGGCGCTGGCCTGGTTTGCCTTGGCCGCCCGCGAGCTGCACGGCAGCGTTCCCGACGAGGACCGCCGATTCGAGCAGTTGTCCGTCGGGCCCGTAATCGAGGTTCATGTCGCGCGCTTCCATCGCCTCGAGGCCGTTGGCGCCCTGCCCGACGCCGGCAACCCGGGCATTGCCGCGCAGTTCCAGCATCTCGAGCCGATCGGCGTCGGCGGCAAGGTGGGCGACCGCACCATCGGCATGGACGGCCTGTGCACCGCGCGCGAGTTGCGCGCCGCGGTCGAAGCGCAGATAGCGGTCGCGCCGTGCGTAGCCGGCTGCACCCGCGGTCACCGTGCTGCCACCCTGCCCGCTGGCATCGGGCGCCGTGGTGATGCGGGCCTGATCGAGCAGCCACAGCACGTCGCGCGCCTGATCGTAACTCGCGCCCACGCTGCTGCCGGTCATCCGGTCACGCGCGAAGCTGACGGGGCCGGGCGCCCGCACGACCTGATCGCTCTCCGTGTAGACGGCCTTGTCGGTCTTGACGGTGAGGCCGTCGCTCGTCTTGATGACGACGTCACCGCGCAGGTCGATCTGGGACTGGTTCTCGGCGACCTCCGCTTCCTTCGCCGCCACCTCGAAGTTGCGGCCCGCGCGCTCCAGCACGGCGACGCGCGCGCCGTAGAAAATCATCCGGCCCGTCGCATAGGTGGCCAGACGCTCGTAATCGATCCGCACGTCCTGCTTCGAGCCGCGATGCAGAATCGACTGCCCCTTGGTGCTCTCGACCACCGCATTCGGGTCCTGACGAAGCCGCGCCGGAACCTCGGGCTTCCCCTGGCGCTTGTCGATCGACAGGTACACCCCGACCGCGAACACGGGCACGAACAGGGCGAGCAGGAGCCTGAGGAGACGTTGCCAGCGCATCAGTCACGAATGACGAACGACAAATGACGAAATGACGAATGGCCAATGGCGAATGCGACAGGCATCTCGAGCGCGTCCGGCGAAGGGCGAAGATGAAGCGGATCGTGTGACGGATTCTGTGGATAACCGGTGGAGGCTCGCCTGCGCCCCGGGGCAGGGCGCCTTCGCCAAAGCAGAGCCCGGCGCGGGACGGCTACGGGCAGGGCGGGTCGCTCGTCGAACGAAGGCCGGCGCGTCGGCGCTCGGCGGCCAGGGCGTTCCGGACGTTCGTCCGTGCCTTCATTCGTCACTCGTCATTCGTCATTCGCCAGTCGTCATTCCTCCGAGCGCTGCAAATCGGCGACGCTCAATTCTACCGTGGTTTCGCCGCGAAACGTGTTGCGGTCGATGGAGTAGGCCAGCGCCAGGGCCTGACGGTTGGCGCTCACGAACGGCGCCCGCTCGGCAGACCGCCAGGCCATCGCCCGGAACACCCGTCCACCCTGTTTGACCTGCATCGTGAGGTGGCGCTCCTTGAGCAGCGTCGGGCCGCTCACGACCTCGACCCCACGCGCCTCGAAGACCGGGCGAGGGTTTCCGAGCCCGAACGGCGCGAGCGAGGCCACCCCGGCCACGACTTCACTGCCGATCGCGTCGAGCGGCAGCTGGGCGTCGATGCGCAACCGCGGCACCAGGTCGTCGGGCTCCAGCCGTGCGTCGGCCCAGGCATTGACCCGCGAGCGGAATTCGGACACCCGGCCACGGTCGAGCGTCAGGCCTGCCGCCTGCCGGTGACCGCCGAACCGCCCGAGCAGATCCGCACACGCCTCGAGCGCGCCCAGCATGTCGAAGGCCGGAATGCTGCGGCACGACCCGTGGACCTCGTCGCCATCGTAGGACAGGACGATCGCCGGCTTGTGGAACAGATCGACCAGCTTCGACGCGACGATGCCGATGACCCCGCGGTGCCAGCCGTCGCCGCCCACCACCAGCACGTTGTGGGCGCCCACGTCGGGATCGGTCTCGACGACCTTGCGCGCGGCCGCGACAATGCTGGCTTCCTCTTCCTGACGCCGGGTGTTCTCGTCGTTCAACTGCGAGGCGAGGGCGCGCGCGGCGTCCAACTCGCCCTCGTCGACGGCGAGCAGCAGCCGTGCGGCGATGTCCGGAGAGCTCATACGCCCCGCCGCATTGATGCGCGGCGCGAGCACGAACCCGATGTGGAACCCGTCGAGCGCCTTCCCCAGCAGGCCGGATGCTTCGAGCAGCGCACGCAGGCCGACGGTATGCCTGCTCGTCGAGAGACGCTCCAGACCGAGCTTGGCGATGACACGGTTCTCGCCGACGAGCGGCACGACGTCGGCCACGGTGCCGATGGCGGCGATCTTCACGAACGCCGGCAGCCACTTCTCGCGGCCCTTCCGCTGGCAGAGCGCCTGCACGATCTTGAGCGCGACGCCGACCCCGGCCAGGTGCTTGTCGGGATAGCGGCAGTCGTGCCGCTTGGGATTGATGACCGCGAGCGCCGGCGGCAGCTCCGCCTCGGGCTCGTGATGGTCGCTGATGATCAGATCGAGGCCGAGCTCGCGCGCGCGCCGCGCCGCGGCGCCACTGCGGATGCCGCAGTCCACCGACACGAGCACGCGCGCTCCGGCGGCGTGCAGCCGCTCGACCGCGGGCGCCTGGAGGCCGTAGCCGTCCCGCAGCCGCTCGGGCAGGAAGTGCACGACCGTGCCGCCGAGCAGCTCGATCGCGCGGCGCAGGATGACCGTGGAGGTGACGCCGTCCACGTCATAGTCCCCATGGATGGCAATCGTCTCCTTCCGCTCGATGGCGCCGAGGAGGCGCTCGACGGCTGGCCCGAGGTCGGTCAGACAGAAGGGGTCGTGGAGGTGATCGAGCGACGGGGCCAGAAACCGCCGCGCGACATCCGGGTCGCCGAGGCCTCGCAGACAGAGAAGGCGCGCGATGATCTCGGGCACACCGATCTCGGCCGCGAGTCTCGCCGACTGCACCTCGTCGTGCGGCTGCCGTTCCCAGCGGAGCACGCGAGCGCTGGATCGCTCGCTGACCGGGGCGGTCACGCGCGGCCACCTGGCGCCGCCGGCTGGCGGACTTCGGTAATCGCGTCGGCGAGCGAGCCCATGTGGCGGAACTTGTCGTATCGGCGTGCCAGGCGCTCCTCGTCCGACACCGTGCGGATCTCGGCCAGCGCAACGATCAGCGCCGCATCGACGAGCGCGGCGGCCTGATCGGCATCCTGATGCGCGCCACCGAGCGGCTCCTGGATGACGACGTCCACGATCTGGCGCGCGACCAGATCCGGAGCGGTGAGCTTCAACGCGTCGGCCGCTTCGATCTTCCGCGACTGGTCGCGCCACAGGATGGCGGCACAGCCCTCCGGCGGGATCACGCTGTAGACCGCGAACTCCAGCATCAGGACGCGATCGCCCACGGCGATGCCCAGGGCGCCGCCGCTGCCCCCCTCGCCGGTGATCACGATGAGAATCGGCACCGGCAGGACCGCCATCTCCCGCAGGTTGAGCGCGATGGCTTCGGCGATGCCCCGCTCTTCCGATTCGACGCCGGGATAGGCGGCCGGCGTATCGACGAACACGAGAATCGGACGTCTGAACTTGGCCGCGAGCTGCATCGCCCGCAGCGCCTTGCGATAGCCTTCCGGCCGCGCGTAACCGAAATTGCGCAGCACCTTCTGCTTCATGTCGCGGCCCTTCTGATGGCCGACGACCAGCACCGGCTCGCCGTGATACCGCCCGAACCCGCACACGATGGCGGCATCGTCGCCGTAGCGGCGATCGCCGTGCAGCTCGGTGAAGTCGGTGCACAGCCGCTCGACGTAATCGAGCATGTAAGGACGGCTGGGATGGCGCGCGACCAGCACACGCTGCCAGGGCGTCAGCCGCTTGTACAGCTCGCCCCGGATCTGATCGACGCGCGCGCGGAGCCCCGCGATCTCGCCGTCGCGCACCTCCGTCTGTGGAAGCGTGCCCAGCGCTTCGATCTCTTTCAGCAGGACCGCGATGGGCTCTTCGAATTCCAGCGTTTCGACGGGCATGGGCGTCCTATCTGAGTACGACCGATCCCAGACCGCAAATCTGCTCGACGGCGGCGACCAGGTCTTGCGACGGGCGCACGCGCAGCTGCGGCACGTCGGCCTTCACCAGGAAGCTCGACGGTGCCCCGGGGCGCGCCACGCGAAGCTCGAACTGCACGCGCTTGTCGCCGCGGTGGCGCAGGAACAGATCCGCGAGCGCGCGAAACGTCTCGCGGCCGTGCGGCGGCGTCGACACGCTCACGCAGACTTCCTTCACCAGGCGCTCGGCGACCGTCTTGATCTCCTTGATCTCGGTCGCGCGAATCTTCGCGCGATCGTCCTCGACCTCGACCCGGCCGGTGACGAGCAGCATGCGATCGTTCTCGACCAGCCCGGCGAACTGCTTGAACGGCTCGGGATAGACCACCACTTCGACGCCGCCGGCCTGATCCTCGAGCGTGAAGACCGCCATCTGATCTCCGCGGCGCGTCTTCACGACGCGGCACGCGGCGACGATCCCACCCATCGAGGACTCGCTGCCAGCGCTCGACGCCAGTTCCTGGCTCGACTTCGCGCCGACGGCGGACAGTCCGGCCGCGAAGCGTTCGAGCGGATGTCCGCTCAGATACAGGCCCAGGGCCTCCTTCTCGCCGCGGAGCATCTCCTCGTCGGACCAGGGGCCGCAGCCCGGCAGTGCCAGCGTCGCCGTCTCGTCCGAGTCGCCGCCGAAGAGCGACGACTGGCCCTGCTCGCGGTCCATCTGCCGACGGCCGCCCTGCTCGATCGCCCGATCCACCGCCGCATACAGACGCGCGCGCCGTCGCGCGACGGGCTGCGCGCGCCAGGCGGCGTCCTCGGCGTAGAGAGAATCGAGCGCACCGGCCTTGATCAGGCTCTCGACGACGCGCTTGTTCACGAGCCTCAGATCGACGTCCTCGCAGAGCGCGTCGAGCGCGGTGAGCCGGCCGGCCTTCTTTCTGGCCGCGAGCAACGAGGCAATCGCGCCCTCGCCAACGTTACGCACGGCGCCCAGCCCGAAGCGCACGCCCGCACCAGGCTCGACGGTGAACCGCAACTCGCTCAGGTTCACGTCGGGCGCGAGCACCGCGACGCCCATGTCGCGGCATTCCCCGAGGTACATCGCCAGCTTCTCGGTGTTCTGCGACTCGATCGTCAGCAGCGCCGCCATGAAGTGGAGCGGATAGTTCGCCTTGAGATAGCCGGTCTGATACGCGAGCAGCGCGTAGGTCGTCGAATGCGACTTGTTGAACCCGTAACCCGCGAAGTACTCCATCAAATCGAAGATCTTGGTGGCCTTCTTGGCGGCCAGGCCCTGGGCCGACGCTCCCTGCTCGAAGCGCGAACGCATCTTGGCCATGACCTCGGGGTTCTTCTTGCCCATGGCCTTGCGCAGCAAGTCCGCCTCGCCCATCGTGAAGCCCGCGAGGTCGCGGGCGATTCGCATGACCTGCTCCTGATAGGCGATGACGCCGTAGGTGTCGCGCAGAATCGGCTCGAGTTCCTTGGCTTCGTAACGGATCTCGACGCGCCCGTGCTTGCGGGCGATGTAGTCGTCGACGACGCCGGCCCGCAGCGGGCCGGGCCGGTAGAGGGCGTTCAGCGCGATCAGATCGTCGAAGCGCTGCGGCTTGGCCTTCCGCAGCGTCTCGCGCATGCCCGAGCTCTCGAACTGGAACACGCCGGCCGTCCGCCCCTCGCTGAACAGCTGGTAGGTTCGCCGCACGCGCGCGGCTTCGGCCTCGTCGCGTGTGTCCTCGGCGTCGAGCGCAAGCGCGTCGAGATCGAGGCTGCGGCTCTCGGTCCGCCGAATCTCGGCGAGCGCATCGTCGAGGAGCGTCAGCGTGCTCAGACCGAGGAAGTCCATCTTGAGAAGACCGACGCGCTCGATCTCCTTCATCGCCCACTGCGTCGTGATTTCGTCCTGCTTCCCCTTGTAAAGCGGCGCGAACTCGGTGATGGGACGCGGCGCGATGACCACCCCGGCCGCGTGGACCGAGGCGTGCCGGGTCATGCCCTCGAGCCGCCGGCCGATGTCGACCAGCTCCTTGACGCGCGGATCCTTGCTCTGCAGGTCCTTCAGCCCGGGGCTCTCCTCGAGCGCCTTCTCGAGCGTCATGTCGAGCGCCGGCGGAATCAGCTTCGCCACCTTGTCCACGTCGGCATAGGGCATGTCGAGCACGCGGCCCACGTCGCGGACGACCGCCTTCGCCTTCATCGTGCCGAAGGTGATGATTTGCGCGACGTTCTCGCGGCCGTACTTCTGCGTGACGTAGTCGATCACCTCGCCACGGCGGCGCTCGCAGAAGTCGATGTCGATGTCGGGCAGGGACACGCGCTCCGGATTGAGGAAGCGCTCGAAGATGAGATCGAAGTCGATCGGGTCGACGTCGGTGATGCGCAGACACCAGGCGACGGCGCTGCCGGCCGCCGACCCGCGCCCGGGACCGACGGGAATCCGCTGCTCGCGGGCGAAGCGGATGAAGTCCCAGACGATCAGGAAATAGCCCGGGTACCGCATGCGCTTGATCATGTCGACTTCGTACGCGAGCCGCCGCTCGTACTCGTCGATGCTGTAGCGCAGGGCGCCGCGCGAGGCGAGCGCCTGCAGCCGCGGCAGCCGCTCCTTGAACCCTTCCCGTACGACGTGCTCGAAGTACTCGTCGAGCGAGTAGCCGGCGGGCACGTCGAAGTTCGGCAGATGGTTCTCACCCTCGTCGAGCGCCACCGAGACGCGATCCGCGATCCGGGCCGTGTTGGCGAGCGCGTCGGGGAACTCGGCGAAGATCGTCGCCATCTCCGCGGGCGTCTTCAGGAAGAACTGATCGCCGTGATAGCGCAGGCGCTCGGCATCGTTGACCGACTTGCCGGTGCCGATGCAAAGCAGGATGTCGTGCGGCTTGAAATCGGCCTGCCGCAGGTAGTGCACGTCGTTGGTGCAGACGAGCGGCAGGTCGAGCTCGCGCGCGAGCCGCGGCAGCGACTGGTTCACCACGCGCTGCTCGTCGAGTCCCTGGTACTGCAGTTCGAGGAAGAAGTTGCCGTGCCCGAGAATGTCGCGATAGGCGGCCGCCGCGGTCCGCGCCCTGCTGTAGCGATCCTTGTAGATGCCCTCGGCCACCTCGCCCTTGAGGCAGCTGCTCAGGCCGATGAGGCCCTTGGCATGCGCGGCGAGCAGATCCTTGTCGATGCGCGGCTTGTAATAGAAGCCCTCGGTGTAGCCGGCCGAAACGAGCTTGATGAGATTGTAGAAGCCCTCGTGCGTCTCCGCGAGCAACACCAGGTGATTTGCGGTTTCCCCCGGCGTGCCGCTCTTGGTCCGCCGATCGCCGGGCGCGACGTACACCTCGCAGCCGAGGATCGGTTTGATGCCGCGCTTCTTCGCCGCATCGTGGAAGACGACCGCCGAGAACATGTTGCCGTGCTCGGTGACCGCGAGCGCCGGCATGCCGAGCGCCTTCGCCTGGTCGAGGAGTTCCTCGACGCGGCACGCGCCATCGAGCAGCGAGTACTCGGTGTGCAGGTGAAGGTGGACGAATTCCGACATTGCTTCTTGTGCGGCGGCTACAGGCTACGGGCTACGGGCAGGCTACGGCAAGAACGCTGTAGTCTCGACGATCTCCGCGGCTGCGCGATCTTCCCGTAGTCCGTAGCCCGTAGCCCCATCTCATTCCCATTCGATCGTCGACGGCGGCTTGGAGCTGATGTCGTAGACGACGCGATTGATGCCCTTTACTTCGTTGACGATGCGCGACGACACCCGCGCGAGGAGATCGAGCGGGAGGCGCGCCCAGTCGGCGGTCATGCCGTCGCGGCTCTCGACCGCGCGGATGGCCACCGTGTGCTCGTAGGTGCGCTCGTCGCCCATGACGCCCACGCTCTGCACCGGCAGCAGCACGGCGAACGACTGCCACAGCCGCCGATACCAGCCCGCCGCGCGGATCTCCTCCTGCAGAATCGCATCGGCGCGCCGGACGAGATCGAGCCGCGGCGCCGTGACCTCGCCGAGCACCCGCACGGCCAACCCGGGACCCGGGAACGGCTGCCGCCAGATGAAGTCGTCGCCGAGGCCGAGCGTCAGCCCGACTTCGCGGACTTCATCCTTGAACAGCTGGCGCAGCGGCTCGACCAGCTTGAACCGCATCCGCTCGGGAAGGCCGCCGACGTTGTGATGGCTCTTGATCGCGGCCGCCGGCCCGACGACCGAGACGCTTTCGATGACGTCTGGATAGAGGGTGCCTTGCGCGAGGAAGTCGAACTCGCCGAGCTCGCGCGCCTTGGACTCGAAGACGTCGATGAACGCCGCCCCGATGATCTTCCGCTTCCGCTCGGGGTCGGTGACACCGCCGAGCCGATCCAGAAAGAGCTGGACGGCGTCCACGCCGATCACGGGCAGCTGCATCCGATCCCGGAAGCGTGTGAGGACCTGGGCCGCCTCGTCCCGTCGCAGCAGCCCGTTGTCCACGAAGATGCACGTGAGCCGATCGCCGATGGCCTTGTGTACGAGCACCGCGGCCACCGTCGAATCGACGCCGCCGCTCAAGCCGCACACCACGCGCCCGCTCTCCCCCACCTGCGCCCGAATGTTCCCGATGGCATTGTCGACAAACGACGCCATCGTCCAGTCGCCGCGGCAGCCGCATTCGTCGAACGCAAAGCGGCGGAGGATCTCCTTGCCGTGCTCGGTATGGACGACTTCAGGATGGAACAGCAAGGCAAAGAGCTTGCGGTCGACGCGCTCGATCGCCGCGATGGGCGCGTTGCTGCTGGTCGCGACCACGTCGAAGCCGGCGGGCGCGGTGGCCACGTGATCCCCGTGGCTCGCCCAGACGCGCAGCGTGGCGGGTAGACCCGTGAACAGGCGCCCGGGCCGCGTCACGCTGATCTCGGCGTGGCCGAACTCCCGGTGGGCCGAACGGCCGACCGATCCGCCGAGCACGTCGGTCATCAGCTGCATCCCGTAGCAGATGCCGAGCGTTGGAAGGCCGGCCTCGAAGAGCCGCGGATCGCAGCGTGGCGCGCCGGGGTCGGTCAGGCTGCGCGGGCCGCCGGAGAGGACGAGCCCGGCCGGCCGGCGGGCCTGAATCTGCTCGATCGGCGTGTTGAACGGCAGGATCTCCGAATACACCGACAGTTCGCGCAAACGACGCGCGATGAGCTGGGTGTATTGCGATCCGAAGTCGAGGACGATGATGAGCTGATGCTGCACGGAGGGCGCCTGAGAGCCGGTATTATAACGAGGTGAGAAGGGTGGGGACCACCAGATCTAGTGGTGGACGTGCTCCGGGTCCGCGAATGATGGTGGTTCGGGCGAGCTTGCTGACTTGCGGTCTGGCCGGCGCGCTCGCCCTCGCGCCGGTCGACAAAGAGGTCCCGACGGCCGAGCCGCCGCTTCTCCCCCTCGGAACCGCCTGGACCACACCACTGGCCGCCGCACCGGCCGCCCCTCCGGCCATCGACGAGTCGCAGCTCTACGTGCCGCTCGAGACCGGCGAGCTCGCGGCACTGTCGTTTCAGACGGGTGAAGCGCGCTGGCAGGCCAGACTGCCGACCAGGCACGCTCCGGTCGCCGCCGAGGGACGTGTGATCGCGGCCGACGAGTCGTCGCTCGAGGCCGTTCGAGCGGCGGACGGCACGGCACTCTGGAAGACGCCGCTCGACGCGGCGCCTGTCAGGGGGCTTCAGGACCCGTGCCGGGTGGGTCTTCGTTTTTCTGGCCTCGAACCATCTGGAGGCGTACGCAGCCGAGACGGGACAGCGGGTCTGGCGCATCGCATTGAACGCCGCGTCGACGACGCCGCTGGTCATCGAAGGGGATCGGCTGTTTCTCGGAGTTTCGGGGCAGGGGGTCGTGGCCCTCGACGTGGTCAGCGGCGAGCGCCGCTGGCAGGCCCCCCTCGACGGTGATGTCACGGCGGTTGGCGTGCGCGGCGATCGGCTGTTCGCCGGCACCAAGGCGCGCCGCCTTCACGCCGTCGACGCGCGATCGGGTCGCGGACGCTGGCAATGGCGAATCGGTGGCGAGGTCGTGGGGCTCGATGTCCAGCCCGAAGAGGTCGTCGCGCTGATGCTCGATCAGTCGATGCGCGCCTTCAAGACGGGCGACGGCGCGCAGACCTGGCGCGAGCCGATCAC
Source organism: Vicinamibacterales bacterium (assembly GCA_963840865.1). Lineage (GTDB taxonomy): Bacteria > Acidobacteriota > Vicinamibacteria > Vicinamibacterales > Vicinamibacteraceae > CAWJAP01. Next base: position 166,786 of record CAWJAP010000002.1, on the reverse strand, counting down.
CTATCGGCCCTTCGCCGGGCCACTCCGCTCCGGGAGCGATCTCGTGGTCGCCGGATTCGGACCGTCGATTCGGCTGTATGCGACGTCCGATGGCAAGCTGCGGGGCAACTACGGCATTCCGCCTGCGGCAGGCGTCCAAGGCGAAGCCACGTTCGAGGCGCTCGTGGCCGCGCCCCTCATCTACGATCCTCCAGGCTTCGTGAACGATCTGGTCATCCTCGTCACGCAACGCGGGACGGTCCACGCGGCCAAGCGTCAGCTCATGCCGCCGCTTACACCGGTGTCGGTGGTTCCCGGGTTCCGGCTGCCACCGCCGGCGGCCCCTGCGCCCCCGGAGTCGGCCCCGCCATCGCTTCCCGCACCGCCAGGCTGAGCCGCCGCACGCCCTCCTCGATGCGCTCCGGGCTCGGCAGCGAGAACGCGAGGCGGATCTGCGAGAGACCGGATCCGTCGACGAAGAACGCGTGGCCGGAGACGAAAATGACGCCGTGCCCGAGCGCGACGTTCAACAGGTCGGGCGCGCGCAGCGGCTCGGGAAGCCCCGCCCAGAGAAAGAAGCCACCGCGGGGAGCCGGCCACGTCAGCAATCCGGAGAGCGCGCGCCGCAACGCAACTTCCATCGCCGTTCGGCGCACACCGTAGTAGCGTCGCAGGTCCGGCAGGCGGCGCGCGAGCAGTCCGCTGTGGATCGCCTCGTACACGATGCGCTGATCGAGGTTGCCGGTGCACAGGTCCGACGCCTGTTTCGCAATCTCGATCTTGCCGACGATCGGGGCCGGCGCAACGACCCACGCCGTCCGGAAGCCGGGCGCGAGCGTCTTCGAGAGGCTCGAGAGATAAATCACCAGCCCCTCACGATCGTCGGCCTTGATCGGGCGCGTGTCCTCGGCGCGCGCGCTGTCCTCGAAGTACAGCGCGCCGTACGGATCGTCTTCGAGCACGAGCACCTGCTCCCGCGCCGCCCACTCGAGCAGCCAGCGGCGACGCTCGAGGCTCATGAGAAGTCCGGTCGGGTTCTGGAAGTTCGGCACGACATAGACGAACTTCACGCGCCGCCCATCACCGCGCATCCGTCGGAGCGTGGCCTCGAGCGCATCGGGCTCGATACCGCGGTCGTCCTGTGGCACGCCGACGAGCGATGCCTGCGCGTTGCGGAACGCGGCGAGCGCGCCCGTATAACTCGGGAGTTCCACGAGCACGACATCACCGGGATCGAGGAGCGTGCGGGCGACCAGGTCGAGTCCCTGCTGCGAACCGGTGGTCACGATGATGTCTTCGGCGCGCGTCTCGATGTCCCGCTGGGCGACGAGCGCCGTCAACTCCGTGATGAGCGGCTTGTAGCCGCGGGTCGGGCCGTACTGGAGGAGGTCGCGATCGCGGCTCGCCAGGACGCGGTCGGCAATGACGCGGTAATCGTCCCACGCGAAGCTGTCGGGGCCTGGATATCCGGGCGCAAACGAGATCACGTCCGTTCGCTGCGCGGCGACCGTCCCCATCTGCCGGATGGGCGACTGGCGCATGGCCTCGGCCGCACGCGAAAAGAAGGACTCGTAATTCATGAGGCGTTCCGATAGAGGGTCAGGTACGACCCGAGGGCGGCGAAGGCGATGAACTGGAAGATGAGGCCGCGAACGAGCCAGGCCAGGGCCTGCAGCGGCACGACCGCGAAACCGACGAGCGGCACGAAGGAGATGAGGCCCAGGGCTCCAGCGGTCACGATCGACGCAACAGTACCGACAATAACGAGGGCCAGCACCACGAGGAACACCGCCGCAACCGCGCGGCCCTCGCGCCTGAGATAACGGCCGACCCGACCCACCGCGGTCCGGATGCCGACATCGTCGGCCGCTATCACCATTTGTATCAGCAGGTAGACAAGGTTGGCGAGGCTCAGCGCCGAAACCAGAACCGCGGACGCGAGGCCGGCGACGAGCGGCCACCCGGCCATCGAGTCGGCGGCAAGCGAGCGGCCTTCGACGACCACGAAGGCGTATGACAGGAGGGCCAGGGCGTAGATGGCCAGCAGGAGAAAGCCCAGCCTGACGAACCGGCGCCACAGCTTCCGGCAGCCGGCGAGGAACTCCTCGGGCGTCGCGGCGTACGCTTGTCGAAGCTGATGCCACCGCAGCGGCTCTGCCTCGAAGTCGCCGGCCCGGTCGTGCGCCTTCACGAGTACGGCCAGCGCCCCGGCCTTCACGATGAAGGTCAACGCCGAGCCGCCGGAGAGCGCAATCGTCAGGGACGTGAGAAAGCCCGTGAATCCGGCGGGATGCGCGGCCAACGCCCCGAAAATTGCCAGAGCCACGTCGCGCAGGCTCTCGGTCTCGGGCAATTCTTGCCCGACGACCAGCACGAGCAGCACGAAGCCACCGACGATAGGGACGCCGAGGAGGAACTTGAGCAGGGAGTCGGCAACGAACTGGGTCAGGACGATGGGCCAGTTCGCCGCAGTGAGCAGTGCGCCTCGCTTGAGCAGGGACTTCAGGCTGCGCGTCGCGGACATCGATCGCCCGAACTATAGCAGGGCACTCGGTACAGCCTTTGCTCGATAGGAGTCTCGACGGCTGGCCTGCTGATCGATCGATGCTCTGGTGACCTCTTCCCTGGAACCATCGTCCGCCCGGTGGGACACGACTGGCCCCCGGGTCGGGCAATGGTGTGTGTCCGTGATTCTGCTGACGACGATGACGGGGCTGGCGCAGGTGCCGGGACCCCGCCCGCCTGAAGCCGGTCGCGGGGTTTCCGGCAGTCTCACTGCCATCCGATCCGCGTTCCTCGCCAACGACGTCGAACGATTGTCCTCGCACTTCCCTTCGCGGCAGGCCGTGCTGATTCGCATGGCCCCGCTCGAGCGCGGGGCTCTGCTCGGCCCCGGGCCGATGCGGGCGTTTCTCTCTCGCCTGGTAACGTGTCGGACGACGGTCGGCTTCGACATTCCTCCCATCGAGCCAACCGGTACGGGCGACGTGCGGCTTCACGTCAAGGTGCGCTGGTCGTACCGGGGACCGATCACATCCAGCCGCGATAGTGGCTCGGCTACACTTCAAGTCGAGTCGCTGCACCTGTCGCTGAGATATGCGCCCGAGGACGCCGAGTGGCTGATCGTGGAACTGACGACCGCGAGCCTGTAGGGGCCTCGGTGCTGCGCCGCGGATGGCGGCTGTTGATGGCCGGCCTCGTCGTTGCGGTGCTCATCCAGGCAGCCGGGCAGGCGCTGGTCGCCTGGCGCTTCGGCAATTCCGCGGCCGTGCTGACTGCGCTCGAGGCGGACTCGCAGCGGAGCTTCCGGCGAAGCGCGGACGAGTTGCAGCGTCTCGCGTCGAACGTGGCGAACGCCGCCGAGGTCTGGCACAGCCTCGACGAGGCGCTTGCCGAGGCGCCTCGCCCCATCTTCGACGTGCTGGCTCGCGCCCAGCGCAGCGCCGGCGACGACCAGACGGCGGTGACGGTCTTCGACCTCGGAGGCCGCGCCGTGGCCTGGAACGGACGTCCATCCCAGATCCCCCGCGACCGGCTGCAAGGGGGACGCGCGGTCTTCGTCGCGCAGAGCCCGCTCGGGTTGCGGCTCATCGCGATCGAGCCGATCGTGGTCCGCGGCACCGGCACCAGCAACCGCCGCCTCGGCGCGGTCGGCGCCGAACTGCGCCTCGCGCCGCTCGATGCTGCGCGGGCCGACGCGTCGCTCGTCGAGACGTCACTCGGACCGATCACGCTCCAGCGCACGTTCGACGGTCGCGTCGACGACGCGCCCGGACGGTTCGTGCTTCGCGGCCCGTCGGGCGAGCCGCTGCTGCTCGCAACCGTCCCACCGGAGGCACCCGACGAGACACGCGCGCGCTGGCAGCGCCGCGTGAGCTCGGCAGCGCTCCTCCTTGGCGCGGCCGCCGTGCTCCTCGCCGCAGCCTCATTGGCGGTAGGCAGGCGGTTCGAGCGGAATCCTCAGCGATATGCCCGGCTGACGATTGTCACGCTGGTGCTTCTCGCGTGCGTGCGCGGCATTCTGTGGTGGGCGGTGCCGCCCGACACGCTCGCGACGACCAGCGTGCGCTCGTGGGCCGTGTATGCTTCGGCGCTCTTGCCGCGCGTCCACCGATCGCCACTCGACCTGATGGTCACGGGGTTGTGGATGGTCGCGATCGTGCTGGTCCTGATCGGCCCCGCGCGCGCGTCCATTCTTGCGTGGCGGGGCCGCCGGCGTCCGTTCCCCGACGGCGCGCTGGCATCGGCCAGCGCGCTGGCCGTGCAGCTCCTGGCCGGGGTCGCCATCGTCGCGCTGCAGGTGGGTGTGCTCGCGGTCGTGTCCGACACCGCCGAGAACACGTCGGTCGATCTGCTGCGGCTGACGGTCATGCCGTGGGAGCCGCCGAGGCTGGCGCTGCTCGTCGGCCTCGTGCTGCTGCAGTCAGCGGCGCTCTGGGCCGGCGTGCTGATCTGCCGGCTGGCACTGTCGCGTTGGCGTCCGGCCAGCCTGGCGAGGAACCCGGGCAACGAGCCGCGTCCCGCGCGTCACCGCTTCTGGCCGTGGGTGCTCCCCGGCATGTGGATTCTGCCCGGCGTTGTCGCCGCAGAAGCGTTCCACCGGACCGCTGGTCTTCCACGCTTGCCGATCGTGCTCGCGGCTGTGATGACCGCGTCGCTGGCGTGGTACACCCGTCGTGGCCTGCCCTGGTACCGACACGGGACACAAGCCGCGCGGCTCGCGCTGCTGCTGGTCGCGCTCGTCGTGCCCGCCTGGCTGCTCTACCCCTCGCTGGTCGAAGCCGTCGATCGCGCCACCCAGCAGCTCGTCGAGGATCAGTACGCCGTCGACGTGCGCAGCCATCCGAAGGAGCTCTACTCGCACCTCAACGAAGCGCTGCGGCAGATCGACGCGTTCCCCGGTCTCGTCGATCTGATTGGCGCGTTGAGCCGCGGCAATGCGGAGCCGTCGACGGAAGCCGCGTTTCAGGTGTGGCGGCAGACGGACCTGGAACGTTTTCGCCTCACCTCGTCGATCGAGCTCTACGCTGCGAATGGATCGCTCCTCAGCCGATTCGCTTTGAACTTCCCGGAGTCGGAAGTGGTGCCGCTCCAGTCGCAGAGCCGGGCGTGCGACTGGGAAGTCTTCGGCGAGGCGCTGCCGTTCGGCGCCGACGAGCGCCGCATGCTGCACGCCGAACGCGCCCTCTGTCTGCCCGACGAACGAGGCGGGGTCACCTACGCCGGCTCGATCGTGGCGCACGTGATGCTCGATTACAGCGCGCTCGAGTTCATCTCGTCGCAGAGTCCCTACTTCGAGTTCTTCCGCGCGTCGCGCGCGAACCGCCGCGAAGGAACGGCCGGCGGCGACGTGGAGCTGACGATCATCGGATGGGGCCGATCGCCCCTCTACACTTCGTCGAGCCGCTCGTGGCGGCTCACCGACGCCGTGTTCGAACGGGCGTATCGCTCGCGCGAGCCCTTCTGGACGACGCTCGAGCGCGGCGATTCGCTCGACCGCGTGTTCGTGTCGAACGATTGCGACGGCATCTACGTCCTCGGCTATCCGGTGCCGACGCCTTTCATGCGGCTCGTGCACATCGGCGAGCTGACTTCGCTCGCGGCGATTATCTTCGCGGCGCTCGTGCTGCTGGGCAGCCTCGTCCAGCGGGTCCTGCGGCAGGGCCCCTACCCGGCCGCGCTGCTCGTCCGCGAGATTCCGAACGAGCTTCTACCGCAAGCTCTTCATCGCCTTCGTTGCGGCGACCGTGGTGCCCGTGCTGGCGCTCGCCTTCCTCGTCCGCGCCTACTTCGCCAATCAATTGACGCGCGACGTCGAAGCCGAAGCGGCGCGGACGGCGCTCACCGCCAAGCGGGTGATCGAGGAGTCGCTCGCCTTCGAGCTGCGCGAGACGGCGAGCTCGGCGTCGGCGCTCAACGACGACATCATGGTCTGGCTGAGCCGCGTCATCGATCAGGACGTCAACATCTTCGACGGCCCCGAGCTGCGGGTCACGAGCGAGCGCGACCTGTTCGCATCGGGCCTGCTCGCCACGCGCACGCCCGACGGCGTGTATCAGGCGGTAACGATCGAGCGCCTCCCCACCTACGTCGGACAGGACCGCATCGGCGACCAGGAGTACCTGGTGGCCGCGACGCCGGTCCGCGTCGGCGATCGCGATGCCATCCTGACGGTGCCGCTCGCCTCCCGTCAGCGGGAGATCGAGCGCGAAATCGACGACCTCGATCGCGGCGTGCTGCTCGGCGCGCTCGTGCTCATCTGTCTCGGCGCGGGGCTGGGCTACTGGATGGCCGAACGCATCGGCGACCCCGTGCTGCGCCTGACACGCGCAACGCGCCGCATCGCCGGTGGCGATCTCGACGTCCGCGTCATCGTCCGCACCGCCGACGAGCTGCAGCGGCTCGTGGAAGCCTTCAACCGCATGGCCGGCGAGCTGCGCCGCCAGCGGGAACAGCTGGAGCGCACGCATCGCCTCGAAGCCTGGGCCGAGATGGCCCGTCAGGTCGCGCACGACATCAAGAATCCGCTCACGCCGATTCAGTTGTCAGCCGAGCATCTGCGGCGGGTGCACAAGGATCGCGGCGAACCACTCTCTCCGGTGCTCGAGGGCTGCGTCGACTCGATCCTCACGCAGGTGCGGTTGCTGCGGCAGATCGCGTCGGAGTTCTCGGCCTTCGGCTCCTCGCCGACGGCGCGCCCCGCGATGACGTCCGTGCCCGAGCTCGTTCATGAGGTCGTCGAGCCTTATCGCCTCGGGCTCGACGGCCGCGTCACGATTGACGTGCACCTCGACCCGTCGCTGCCGCTGGTCCCGGTCGACCGGATGCTGATTGGACGGGCGCTCACCAACGTCATCGAGAACGCACTTCATGCCATGCCCGGCGAGGGCGTGCTCGGCATTGCCGCGCGCGCCAACGGCGCGGGCATCGAGGTCAAGGTGACCGACACGGGCGTCGGCATGGACGCCGAGGCCGCCGCGCGCATCTTCGAGCCCTACTTCTCCACGAAGGCGACCGGCACCGGGCTCGGCCTGAGCATCGCGCGCCGCAACATCGAGCTCCACGGCGGGACGATCAGCGTCGACAGCAAGAAGGGTGTCGGGACGACGGTGACGATCGTGTTGCCGGTTTGACGGGACCGCGGGAGAGCAGGGTTTCAGCCCCGCCGTAATCTAGGCTAAGGCTAGGCAGGCTAGTATTTGCCTTTTGGATAGCAGACGCCATTTCGTTCTTCCATTCTTATGGGAGGCCCTAAGAACGTATCAGCGTAAGCATCTCCTGTCGGAGCTCCGGCTCAGTGACGTCCGCCACATCCAGACTGACCACGAAGCCCAAGACAGGGCTACCTGGCGGATGGCTCGGGCGCGGCAGGATCTGGCCGAATCCCTCGCCCCGTCACAACGTCCCCGCCCAGGAAGTTGGTCACCGAGTGAGCCGGCGGCGCGCCGCGACTCACCGCGGTTTGGCGCCAGGCGCTAGCTTTGGGCCCCGAGGGCATCAATGGGGAGTGGATTGAAGAGAAACTCGTGTAAGAGAACGATTTTGCCTCGCCGCACGTGCACGATCGCCACGCCCTCATTACTATGATCCCTCAGCCACATGCGCCAATGGACCGCCACTTCGTTTGTCGCTCCAAACGCAAGCAGGCGATTCACGAAAACGTTGAGCAACTCGAATCGGGCATCTACGGTCCGGTCGCGAAACTGTTCGAACTGCGTCCGAATCGCTTCCCGCCCTCGAAAGGTGCCACCAACCGGTGATTCGCCAGGGAATTTGAAGACCGCGTCATCCGCGAAGAACGCCAGAAAGGCATCGACGTCGTTTGCCGCTCGTGCTGCGAATCGTTTCTGAGCGTTACGCTTTGCCATCAATGCACCGATCATCAAGCGCCTCCCTCTGGCCGTCCATTCTTGTGGGCCGCCGAACACAATGAAACTCGGGATTGTCAGCGGTCGCTGAATCCACCGCTCACGACGGCTATACCAGCGCGATCGACGGCTTCCTTTGTCAGCGGCACGACAACATTCGGGAGCCTGTTTGGCGCTGTGCGACCAAAACCCGTCAAAAGACCGACGCCCGCAGGAAAGAGAACCGCAAAGCGCGCGCGACATAACTCGTGAACGTCACGTCGCCAGAAGCGGAGATCGTCAGGTTCTCAAGGAATGCGCCGTGCGGGTAGGAGGCGATGGTTTCGACGCGCGGGCTCGCGCGGCCGGAACGCCACTAGGGCCGCTGCAAGTCGACAAGCTCAATGCGGCTGCGAGTGTGCAGAGGGTTCGCGAATGTCCGGAAGAGGTCATCGCGTTCTTCTCCCACAGTCTCTGAGGCGGCTGCCGAAGTCCTGAAAGAGCGAGGCTTCTGTTGTTGTGGGCTGGCCGCGCCGCAGCACGGGACGAGTGCGTCGCCACGGACGACGTGCGTTGAAGACGAGAGATGCGCCCGTTTCGAGCCTGTGCATGGTCGAGATCAGTGCTGGACGACTAAAGGTTCTTCTCATCAAGTTACGAGGACCTCGAGTCGCCAGCGTGAAAGCCCCGTTGAACTGACGTGAAACTTTCGTGAGAGCCAGCTGATGCGAGGGAATTGGCGAGCGGAGGGACGCGTACTACTCCCAGTCGAGCGGTCGCTCTATGCGAATGTCGCCGGCGTCACAGTGGGCGACGGGAACAGCGCGACGGCCAGGCCCGTCGTGTCCGAAAACCACGCCCGGCAATTGGCGAGACTCCGCACCGTGATTCCGGTGCAGCTCTTCGTCGCGTCCACGTTTGAGGTCATTAGGCGCTCAAGCGACGCCCGAGGCGCCATAGGGCGCCAGTGCGGCGCCGACCAGCGTTACGCGCGACGCACAGGTCCTCAGCGGGCGCGCCCGGTCATGCGCGAGCTGCTTGATCGGTGCGATCGCATGCCCGTCACCCCGGAGAATTGGAACTGCTGCGCGGTCATCGCCGCGTATAGCGCGGGTTGGTACGAGTGTCGTGCTCAAGGCTCATCATGCACTCCGTTCGTATCGTCCTGTGGGTCGGGCTCGATCGCCGCGACCTCGCGACCGCAGCCGAGGATGTGATCGCTTGCCGTTGTCGGGCCGCGAGCTATGATCGCGCTATGACCGCGGAAGTCGTGGCCCTCGGTGCCTGGTGTGACGTCGACCTCCTGGAAGAGGACCGTGCCACTCCCGGCGGCTTCGCCCACGCCGGCCCGCGCCTGGGATGGTCGGTCGTGCCCCCGGAAGAGGCGGGTGCCAGTCCCGGCGGCGCTCATTTCCGCGTGCACGAGTTCGCGATCCTCGCCGATGGACGTCGGGTGTCGCTCCGCGACGACCTAGGCTTCTCGTCTTGGAGTCGCCGCCATGACTACGACTCTGGCAAGACGCACGCGTTGGACGCGTCGCACGACATGACCAGAGAGAGCGTGGAGTCCGGCGTCCGCAACGTCGTCCTCCCGGACGACGACTCCGGCGACGAGCACCCGTACGAGTGGTTGCGTGAGTTGTTGCTGCGCCGCGGGATTGAGACGTCCGTGGAGCAGTTGCGGTCGGTGCCGTACACGGTCGAGTTCAGCGACCGGCTGGAGCGCCGCCTCCAGGACAAGCTCCCGTCTGGCGACGAGTAGGTCAGCGAGCGCGGGCGCGCTTCGCGCTTAGGCAAAGTTTGCTCTTCTCAGGTCACCGCATGCTTGGTGCCATCGCTCTGCTCTCACTCCTCGCACTCTTCATCGGCAGTTTAGCCCTCAAACGATACTTGCCCATGGAGCGGTGGAGCCTCGCGAGGGATCACAGCGCCCGTGCACTCCCGGTCGTCGTCGGGTCTGCTGTCGTCGGTGCCCTCTATTTCGCCTACCTCCGATCCGAACCTTTTCCGCCCGACTTCGTTCGCGTCGTTCCGCTGTTGTGGCTGGCGGGCTGCGCGATCGGATGGATACTCGTCGTAGCCGCCCTTCGCTTCGACACTCGCAAACTCCACGCGCTTGCTGCCCTGATCCTCAATGTGCCGAACACTCTAATGGCTGGAATTTTTTCGCTCGCTGCGGTTATGGGCGACTAAAGGACTGTAACCACTGAATGACTGGCGGCAGAATGTGGCGCCATAGGGCGCTGACGTTGACGACAGATGAACGGCGCGAACTCGAGCGTCGCGTGCGGAGCCGCAAGATGCGCGCGGAGGACAGTCGCCGGGCGCGGGTGATTCTGGTGCTGGCCGACGGCGAGTCCTTCACCACGATCACCACGGCGGTCGGGTGCTACCCCGATTACGTCAGCCGCTGGAAACAGCGCTTTGAGGCCGAGCGGCTGACCGGGTTGCGCGCCCAGTATCGCGGGCAGCCGCCGACCGGTGCGAACGCCCGCGCTGGAGGCGCAGCTGAATCAGGAGTAAGTCGATGCGCCGGGTTCCGCACGTTACAGTCCGCTAGCCGACGCCCTGGCCGGCGGAAGGCGGATGGCTGGCATCCGTAGTGCCGTCGTTCACCGCCGTGTCGGCCTTGGGCTCTGGGCGCGCATCGCGCCGGACCAGACGACCCCAGGCCAGACCGACCAGGCCCGACGCGAGATAGCCATAGGCGAACACGACGAGGGTGATCTCCGGCCGCGTCGCCACCGCTGCCATGAGCAGCGCAATGAGCAGGAGATTGCGGTACGACCGGCGCACGCCGAGGTCGAACGTCTTGAAGCTGCGATAACGGATGGTGCTGACCATCAGAAACGCGGGCACGAGCACCATCGGCAGCGCGAGCAGCGCGTGCCAGTCCTCCAGGCCGTACGGGTAGGCGAAGACCGTGGACGCCGGCACGCCCGCCGCCGGCGGGCTCGGCATACCGACGAAGTAGCGCTTGTCGGTGTTCTGCGCCGCCGTCTGGAGGTTGAATCGGGCAAGCCGGATGGCTGCCGCCGCGACGTAGATGAAGCCGGCCGCCCACCCGGCCTGCCCGAATTCGCTCAGGCCCCACTGAAACGCCAGGACCGCCGGCGCGATGCCGAACGAGACGACGTCGGCCAGCGAGTCGAACTGCACGCCGAACTCGCTCGACGTGCCGGTCATCCGGGCGACGCGGCCGTCGAGCATGTCGAGGACAACGGCGAACCCGATGAGCATGGCGGCCTGCTCGAACGCCCCGCGTGTCGCCTGGACGATGCAGGCGTAGCCGCAAAAGAGGTTCCCGAGCGTGAACAGGCTCGGGAGCAGATAGACCCCGCGCCGCAGCCGCCGGCCGGATTGAGCGCGGCGGCGCTGGAGAACGGTCAGCATCGGGCTGGTGCGCATACGTCGCGTCCCTTTCGAGGGATCCGCGGACCGAAGTGGCCAGAGTAGCAGACCTTCACGCCGCGGTGGGGCCCTCCAGGCGCGCGAGGACGGTCTCGCCGCCGCGGACGGTCTCGCCCGCCTTCACGAGCAACTGCGCATCAGGATCGAAGAACACGTCCATCCGCGAGCCGAATTTCATGAGACCGAACCGCTCTCCGGTCGACACCGCCTGCCCCTCGACGAGCCGGCAGACGATGCGTCGCGCGAGAACGCCGACGACCTGCCGGAAGACGACCGTGTGGCCATCGACCTCGAGCCAGATCTCGGTGCGCTCGTTCTCGCCGCCCGACTCCGGCTTGTACGCCGGCAGGAACCGGCCGGGCAGGTAGTCGACGCGCGACACGCGGCCGCCGATCGGCACGCGGTTGATGTGCACGTCCATGGGCGAGAGGAAGATGGTGACCTGCTGCCAGGCGCCGGACGGTGCGACACCCGGCTCGCCCGGACCGGCGGACATCACGCGGCCGTCGGCTGGCGCAACGACCACCAGCGGATCGTCGGGGACGGTCCGATCCGGGTCGCGGAAGAAGTACGCCATGAACGCCGCGAGCCCGACGAACGGGAGCGACAGGCCGGGACGTTTGAGCCAGAGACAGACGGCGGCAGGGAGCAGGGCGCCGGCGATGAAGGGCGCGCCTGCGCGATCGATGCGCATTGGAAACCAGGAGATGGAACGACGAGAAAGAAACCGGGCGCCGCTCGATGGGGACCCGGGCTCTCGACCCGGGTCCCCCGAAGAGGTGGGACGTCAGGCCGAAGCGGAGGCGACCGGTGGTTGCGTCAAGTGCCGGCGGAGGATGTCCTCCATCCGGTCCTTCAGTTGAAGCTTTCGCTTCTTGAGCGTGACTTCTTCGACGAGCTCTGGTTCAGCGAGATACGACCGGGAAGCGAGTTCGTGCAGCCGCTGGTCCAAATCGTGGTGCCGCTCGGAGAGCGCACGGAACTCCTCATCGGTCTGCAACAGTTTTGCCCGGATCTCGTGTTCCAGGGACTGGGGCATGCCCGACCTCCTTTGGCTTGATTGTGGCCGTGTGCCGCCACCGGCACGGGTCGTTTGGCTGCACTTTACCACCGGGCCTCTCGGGGGTTCAAGCCGGACCAAACCGCGGTCGAGCGGTCACGCGCCGGGACCTGGGCCGCGTGCCGGCCCGCGCCACAGAATCACCGCGTCCTCGACCGGATCCCGGTAGTACGCGGGCCGGGTGCCGGCCTCGCGGAAACCGAACCGCTCGTACAAGCGGCGCGCGGGTTCGTTCGAAATGCGCACCTCGAGCGTCGCGCGGACGGCCCCCGCTCCATCTGCCGCCGCCAGGACGTATGTCAGCAGCCGGCGCGCGACCCCTTCGCGCCGCCACTGGGGATGCACGGCCAGATTATTGATGTGCAACTCGTCGAAGATCAGCCACGCGGCACAGTACGCCACGACGTCGATCTCGGCGCGCTCGGCCCGCGCCACCCAGAGACGGGCGACGTCCGAGTTCCGCGCCTCCCACTCGTAGGCTTCCCGCGTCGTCGGATTGGTGAACGTCGCGGCATCCACGGCGAGGATCCCGTCGAGATCCCGCGCCAGTTCGGCGAGTCCGATCGTCACCGCACGACCGAACCCGTCGCTCACGGCCGTGGCTGCGAGAGCGTGGCCAGGCTCGCCGCCTCCGCTCTGTCACGTGCGAGCTCGGCATCGGGGCGGCGCACGTAGAGTGGCACGATGGCATGAGGACGTACGGCGCGCTGGCCGTCGCGCGCGGCGATTGCGGCCAGCGTGCCGGCGAGCGCGGCCGGCGCCAGCGCCTCGAGCCGGTCGCCGAACGCCTCGCGCAGCACGTCGCGCGTGCTCGCGACCGCGTCGCCCGCCACCACAATCCCACCGTCGCCGACGATGGCGTGCCATTCGCTGGCCAGCGCAACGGGCGAAGCCACACGTGGTTCGAGCACCAGATCGAGGTCGGCGAGGGCGCTCGCATCCGCGGCGGCAGTCGCCACGCGGTAGAGCGCGCCGAAGACCTCGCGGCGGTACGCCTCCATCCACGCACCGACGTATCGTCCGCTCTCGAGTCGTGCCTCACGCGCCCCCTGCTGCGCGAGCAGTTCCAGCGCCGAAACCGGAACGACCTGTCGATCGTGGACGAGCGCCAGCCCCTGAACCGCGGCGATGCCGACCCGTAGACCGGTGAACGACCCCGGGCCGGACGCGACGGCATATCGCTCGATGTCGCCGAGTCGCGTCCCGTGATCCGCGAGCAGCGCGACGAGATCGCCGGGCAGGCGCTCGGCATGCGACCGCGACGCGTCGCCGGCGCGCTCCTCGACCAGCCCGTCGCGCCACAGCGCCATGCTGCCGCGCTTGGTCGTCGTGTCGAGGGCCAGGATCAGCATTGAGTAAGATTGTAGCCCGCACCATGACCGCGTCTTCCCCGCCGTCCGCCGCTCCGGTCACGCCCGCCATGCGGCAGTACTTCGAGGCCAAGCGGCAGTACCGGGACGCCATCCTCTTCTTCCGGATGGGCGACTTCTTCGAGATGTTCTACGAGGACGCGCTCACGGCGGCACGCGCGCTCGAGCTGACGCTCACGTCGCGGTCGAAGGACGCGGCCGGTAACGCCGTGCCGATGTGCGGCGTCCCGTTCCACGCGGCCGACGGCTACATCGCGCGGCTCGTCAAGCGCGGCTTCCGGGTCGCCATCTGCGACCAGGTCGAGGACCCGAAGAAGGCCAAGGGCGTGGTCAAGCGCGAGGTCACCCGCGTCGTGTCGCCTGGCACGCTCACCGACGCGAGCTATCTGGACGCGCGCGAGCCGGCGTTCTGCCTCGCGATCGCGCCGGCTGGCCCCGAGCCGGCAGCACGCACGCCCGAGGGGCTCACACTCGGCGTGGCGCTGCTCGACGTCTCCACCGGCGAGTTCCTCGCGGCGGAGTACCGCGGCGAGTCCGGCCGACAGGCGCTCAACGAAGAGGTCCAGGTGCTGCGGCCGCGCGAGATCGTCGCGCCGCAGGGCGTCGACGTCGCCGGCTTGCTGCCCGAAGCCGCGCGGGTCGGGATCCCGGTGATCTCGCTCGAAACCTGGACCTTCGGACACGACCGCGCCTACCGGACGCTCACCGAGCAGTTCCAAGCCAAGAGTCTCCATGGCTACGGGCTCGAGGGCCAGGCCGCGGCGACGTGCGCGGCGGGAGCGCTCGTCGCCTATCTGCGCGACACCCAGAAGGTCGACCTCGCCCACGTCCGCGCGATCGCGTGGCGCGAGCGCAGCGAAGGGCTGCTCATCGATCCGATGACGATGCGGCACCTCGAGGTCTTCGAGGGCGCCGACGGCGGACGCGAGGGCTCGCTGCTCGCGATCCTCGATCACACGCAGACCGTCATGGGTGCGCGCCTGCTACGAGCCTGGCTCACCCGCCCGCTCGTCGCGCTCGAGCGCATCCAGGATCGTCTCGACGCGGTGGAGGAATTCGGCTACCGCGTCACCGAACGCGGCCGCTTGCGCGACACGCTGCGCGCCGTGCACGACCTCGAGCGGCTCGTCGCCCGCTGCGCGCTCGGCACGGCCGGACCGCGCGATCTCGTGGCGCTGCGTCAATCGCTCGCCGGCATCCCGCGCGCCCGCCTGATCCTCGAGCCGATGGCCGCGCCGCTCGTGCGGAGTCTCGTCGGCGAGCTCGACGAGATCGCGGACGTGCGCGACGCGATTGCCGCGACCATGACCGACGAGCCGCCCGCCCTCGCCCGCGACGGCGGGGCCATTCGCGACGGCGTCGACCTCGAGCTCGACGAGCTGCGGCGGATCAGCCGATCGGGACGCGAGCACATCGCGGCGATGGAAGACGCCGAGCGGACCCGAACCGGGATTGCCTCACTCAAGATCCGCTACAACCGGGTCTTCGGTTACTACATCGAGGTCTCGCGCGCGAATCTGCACGCCGTCCCGGCCGACTACCACCGCAAGCAGACGATTGCCGGCGGTGAACGTTTCATCACACCGGCGCTGAAGGAGTACGAGGAGAAGGTGCTCGGCGCCGACGAGCGCATCGAAGAACGCGAGGTCGAGATCTTCGAGGCGCTTCGCCGCACGGCGGCGGCCGAGGCGCCCCGCATTCAGGACGTCGCGCGTGCGCTCGCCACGCTCGACGTGCTCGCCACGCTGGGTGAGGTCGCCACGCTCTACGACTACACCAAGCCGCTCATGAGCCCCGATGGGGAGCTCGCCATCGTCGAGGGGCGTCATCCGGTCGTCGAGCGCACGTCATCGGACCCCTTCGTCCCGAACGATCTCGTCCTCAACGCGGCGTCGCGTCAGCTCGTCATCCTGACCGGGCCGAACATGGGTGGGAAGTCGACCTACCTGCGACAGTCGGCGCTCATCAGCCTGCTCGCCCAGATCGGATCGTTCGTGCCCGCGCGCCAGGCGCGGCTGCCGATCATCGATCGCATCTTCGCGCGGGTGGGGGCCTCGGATGACATCGCCCGCGGCTACTCGACGTTCATGGTCGAAATGCGCGAAACGGCGCGCATTCTCCACACCGCTACATCCCAGAGTCTCGTTGTCCTCGACGAGATCGGACGCGGGACGGCCACCTTCGACGGGATGAGCATCGCGTGGGCGGTCGCAGAGTTCCTCGTCAGCAATCCTCGCGCGCGGCCGCGCACGGTCTTCGCGACGCACTACCACGAGCTCACCGACCTCGCCGACACGCAGCAGGGCGTCGTCAACGCGCACGTCGTCGCGCGGGAATGGCAGGACGACATCGTGTTCCTGCGCAAGGTGGTCGACGGGCGATCCGATTGCAGCTACGGCATCCAGGTCGCGCGGCTGGCGGGCCTCCCGCGCGAGGTCGTGGCACGGGCGCGCGAGATTCTGACGGCCCTCGAGCAGGACGAGCTCGCCCGGGGCGGCCGGCCGTCGCTCTCGGGCGCGCCGCGCGCGGGCGAGCAGCTCGGCCTGTTCAGCGCGTCGAGCGCTCAGGTCTCGCCTGTCGTCCGATCGCTCCTGAGCCTCGACCTGGATCGCATGACGCCACTCGAGGCGCTCGCCACGCTCGCGAGCCTGCAGCGCGAGGCGAAGACCCAGGAGTGACGCGCCGCGGCGCACGCGAGGCCCGCAAGCCATGGTGGCGGTGGCTCTCGGGGCGCTGGCCGGCGCGGTGGTTCCCGGCTTCGTCGGCTGTGCCGGCCACGGGCGGCGACCATCCCTCCCGCCTTCGGCTGGCGATCACCGTAACGGCACCCCCGGCCAAAGCGGCTGTGCGCCGGAACGGCCGGGCGCGGGAAGTGACGACCCCGAGCTGTACATTTCGGTGACTACTGGCGTTAATCCGGGTATACGCGAACATTTGCCGAATTTGTCCGCGGATCATCTCGACGCAGGCTGCTATGGATCGAACCTCCCTTGACTTCGCCGCTGGAAGGCCGGTTGCCGGTGCAGCCGCGGTGTCACCCCCGAAGGGAGCCGCCGTGGATGGACCCGACGATCGAAACGCTCGACCCGTCCCCGCCGTACCGTCACCGGCGATGGCCGCGAAGCGGGAGGTGACACAGGCCCACGACCCGGCCGCCGGGACAAACGGCGTGAAGCTCGAACTGCAGTCGACGATCGACCTGGTGACGCGTGCGCGGGACGGCGACGGCGCGGCGTGGGACGTCGTCTTCAAGCGCTGCGAGAAAGGGCTCCGGCGATTCGCCGCGGGTCGGCTGCCGGTGCAGTGCCGCGGGATGAACGACACCGAGGATCTGGTGCAGGACACGGTGATCAGCGCGTTGAAGCGGCTCGATCACGTCGAACTCCGCCATCAGGGGGCGCTGCTCGCCTACCTGCGCCAGGCGGTCCTGAACCGAATTATCGACGAGGTCCGGCGCCGCAATCGTCGGCCCACCGTCGTGTCGCTCCCCGAGGATCAGGAGGGCCACGAGCTCTCGCCGCTCGAGCAGGTCATCGGCCGTCAGAACGTCGAGCGATACGAGCTCGCGCTCGAACGCCTCCGGCCGCGGGACCGCGAAGCCATCGTCATGCGCCTGGAGCACCAGGCCACGTACGACGCGATCGCGGAACACTTCGGCCTCCCGACCGCGAACGCGGCCCGTGTCGCCGTCAAACGCGCGCTTTTGCGGCTCGCGCAGCAGATGGCTGTACGTCCGCCTCGCGCGGCCGCCCCGCCGCCGGAGCCACGATGACGTTCCGCCGCTGCCGCCGTCGCGCCAACTTCGGCCGCGGCGCACGGAGGCGATGCGCGGAGGCGGCTCGAGGGCCTGACCGTCTCGCCAGCGATCGACCGCGTTCAGTTCGGCTCCGCCGGCCGTTCTAAAGGACGGAGCCGAGTCCGACGTCGCGCCCCATGCGTGTCGCGCGGATCGAACGCGTTCCGGACACCCGAGGAGAGCGAGGATGCAGCGTGGGCAGCAGGCGCTGAGCCAGGTGCTCGAGCACGTGGCCGATGGGTCGGGCGATCTCGACTGGGAAGCCCTCGAGCAGCAGCTCGACGATGAGGATCTGCAGCTGGTTCAGCAGCTTCGGATCCTCGCGCGCATCTCCGACGTCCACCGCAGCGCCAGCCCGGACGATGCAGCCGCCCTCGCTCCGATTGTCATCGGCCGCATCGAACCTCAGCAGACGCAATCGGTTGCACCCGGTGAGCCGGCTGATGGGCCGCACGCATCCGCTGCGTCCGTGTGGGGTCACCTCGAGCTGATCGAGCGGGTCGGGCACGGCACCTTCGGCGACGTCTACCGAGCGGTGGACCGGCAGTTGCGGCGAGAAGTGGCGCTCAAGCTGCTGCGGCCAGGAAAGTCGCCCGACCGGTTGGAGCGGCGCGTGCTGCACGAAGGGCGGATTCTGGCGCGCGTCCGCCACCCGAATGTCGTCGTCGTGCATGGCGTGGAAGCGCACGAAGGCCGCGTTGGTCTCTGGATGGAGTTCATCCGCGGAGCCACGCTCGAGCAGCTCGTACGAGGGCGGGGGCCGTTCAGCGCGCGCGAAGCCGCTCTGATCGGCCAGGACCTGTGCCGAGCGATGGCGGCGGTGCACGGGGCGGGGCTGCTGCACCGCGACATCAAGGCGCAGAACGTGATGCGCGAGGAAGGTGGACGCGTCGTCCTGATGGACTTCGGGGCGGTGCGCTCGCGCGACACCGCGAACGCGAGCGAGCGGCTGACGGGGACGCCTCTCTACCTCGCCCCGGAGGCGCTCGCAGGCGGCGAAGCGACGGTTCGGAGCGACATCTACAGCCTGGGCGTCCTTCTCTATTACCTGGTCACGGGAAGCTTTCCCGTCAAGGCCGCGAGTCTGGACGAGTTGAAGCAGGCCCATGTGGCAGGCGAGTACCAGCGTCTGCACGACGCGCGGCCCAACCTCCCCGACGCCTTCGTCCGGGTCGTCGAGCGCGCGCTCGCTCAGTCGCCTGCGAACCGGTTTGCCTCGGCCGGAGAGTTCCAGACCGCCCTCGGGCATTCGGTCGATGTCGCGGTGCCCCATCGCGACCACGAACGTCGGCGGCCGTTCTGGTGGTCGCGCGTCCTGGTGCCGGCCGCCTGCGCCCTCATCTCAGCCGCGGGATTGTGGGCGTTCACGCAGTTCGGGGGCTGGCGCTCACAATCGAGCGACGCGATTCTCGTCGCGGTCCTGCCCTTCGATCACGCGGCCAGTATTCCGGAGTACGTGCCGGAAAATATCGCCCGCAGCGTCGCCGAACTGCTGACGGACACGCGCGCGGTGACCGTGGTGAGCATCGATGCGGCGCGGGTGCTCAAGGCGGGCGCCGGCGGATGGCGATCGCAGGAGTCGCACGGCATCGACTATGTCGTCGAGGGCCGGCTCACCGAGGGTCCCTCGCATTTGAAGGCCGACGTCGCGCTCCTGCGGTGGGGTCAGGCCTCGCCCATCTGGCGCGCGAGCGTCGAAGGTTCCTCGACCCGGTTGCCGTCCGACGTGGCCCGCTCGGTGCTCGAGGCCGTCTCGCCCGATGCCGCGCGGCATCCGTCGCTGGCACGGGCAGCCGATCGGCACGCGTCCGCGAACGATCTCGTGGCGCAGGCGCGCTACGCGCTCGAGCACGGACCCTCACGCGAGCGGACGGCCATCAGCTTTTTCAAGCAGGCGCTCCTCATCGACGGCGCCTACGCCCGGGCCCATTCCGGGATGGCGCGCGCCTACCTGGATCTGGGCTGCCACGAGGGTGGCGAGGCGGCACGGGCCGCATCGTTCGCGGCGCTTGCCGCCGACAGCCGATCCAGCGAGGCGCACACGGTGCTCGGCGACGTGCGCCTGCGCTGCGATTGGGACTGGCAGGGCGCGCGCGACGCGTATCACGACGCGCTCACGGCCAACCCGAGCGACGAATACGCCCGGTATCGCCATGCCATGTTCCTCGCGAGCCTCGGCCGTCCGGTCGAAGCGCTCGGCGAGATGCTCCGCGCGCGCGAGCAGGACTTTCATTCGCCCACCGCTGCCGGCGCGACGGCGATGCTCCTCTACTACAACCGGCGCTTCGAAGAGGCCGAGCGCGAGGTTCGCCGGGCGCTGCAGATGGACGACCAGTTTCAGCGTGGCTATCTCGCCCTCGGCCGCATTCTCGCCGCGCGGGGACAGTTCGTCGAAGCCGGCCGCGCTTTCGCGAAGGCCGAAGCCCTCGACGATGCCGTATTCGGGGGAGCGCTACGGGCGGAGATCGCCGCGGCCGACGCCGGCGCCGGCCGCGGCGAGCAGGCCCGCCAGTTCCTGGCCGGCGTCGAGGGCACGAGGGACGCGCCCGCCGAGATGATCGGGTTCGTCTACGCCCGGCTCGGCGATCTCGACAAGGCGTTTCAGTGGATCGACAAGGGGATCGACGAGCGATCCAGCCGCGTGATGTGGCTCAAGGTCGATCCGCGCGCCGACCCCCTCCGGACGGATCCGCGCTTCGATCGGCTGGTCACACGCTTGGCGATTCCGTCGAACTGATGTAGAAACGTGCGCGACAGCGCACGATGCTCATCACCATGAGGAGGACGCGTGGCGGATCCCCAAGAACACTTCCATCTGACCGTTGATCAGGACGGACTCCAACTGCGGCAGCAGGCACCCCATTTCGTGCTGACCTGCTTCGAGCCGAACTACTCGTCGGGCAGCTTTGCGCTCTTTCGCGAGAACGACGTTCAGGTGACGGGAACGTATACGCGCACGGTGATCGGGGCCGAGGGCGCCGCCTCCACCGCACGGCAGCGGAAGCCGCGACCCGCCCGCAGGGCTGCGAAGAAGAGCGCGGCGAAGAAGACCTCAAAGAAGGGCGCGCGGAAGGCCTCGAAGAAGGTGTCGAAGCCGAAGCGGCGCCGGTAGACCGGCGGCGCCCGTGGCGTACTATCGCCGGGCCGACGGCGTCGTCAGCTACTGGCGCGACTCCCGGCTCGTGCTGCACAACTACATGCGGGGCCGGGTCGTCCATCTGGCCCCCGAATCGATCCGAATCCTCGATTTCTTCGGCGAGTGGCGGACCGAATCCGCCCTCGTCGCGGCGTGGCCGACGATTGAGCCCGCCTCGATTCGGCGCGCCGTCCATCAGCTCGTCGAGCTCGGGCTGCTCGATCGGGCGGCGAAGCCGCCGCGGCCATCCCGCGCTCCGGCCGTCCCCGGCTGGGAGAGCTGGAACCCTGCGGCGGGCCTCTTCCATTTCTCCACGCGCGACATGACGGTTCCCCCTCGCAGCGTGGAACCGGTCATGGATGCGGCCTTTGCACGAATGGGGGCGACCTCCAGGCCGCCCCTCTTCAAGCGAGTGTCGGGTGCGCGCGCCGTGTCGTTGTCCCGACCGTCGGCCTCGGACGAATTCGCGCGCGTGCTCCTCGCCCGGCGCACCTGGCGGCGTTTTGCACGAGCGCCTCTTTCGGAAGCCGACATCAGTACGCTGCTCTGGCTGACGTGGGGCGTTCACGCCTGGGGCATCGGCGAGCAGGGTTTCCGGTTCGCGCTCAGGACCTCCCCTTCCGGGGGCGGGCTCCAGCCGCTCGAGGCCTACGTCCTCGTCCTGAACGTGCGCGGTCTCGCGCGCGGCTTCCACCACTACGACCCGATCCGCCACAGCCTGACGCCGCTGGCCGGCCGCGTGAGGCGGGCCGACGTCCGCCGCTTCCTCGCCGGGCAATGGTGGTTCGAGTCGGCGGCCGCCATTGTCTTCATGGCCGCCGTCTTCCCACGCACGCGATGGAGGTACCGGTCGCCCCATGCGTACCGGACCATCCTCACCGAGGCCGGACACTTCTGTCAGACCTTCTGTCTGACGGCGACGTGGCTCGGGCTCGCGCCCTTCTGTACCCAGGCGCTTGGCGAGTCCGCCATCGAATCGGCCTGCGGCATCGACGGGGTCGACGAGTCGGTCGTCTATGCGGCCGGCGTCGGGCGGCGCCCGGTCGATGGCCGTCCCGGTCAGTGGCCCGATCACGACGCGGGGCATCCCTTCCGTCCGCCGTCCTCGCGGCGCGCGGTCTGATCCGCGATGTCCAGCCGGTCGGCCGCAGCCCCGTCCGCGGACCCGCCTTCGGCGACGATGCTCGCGCGTTTGCGGCGGTACCTCGTCGCGCGGCGACGTGGCCGGCCGTGCCGCGTGCTGTATGTCTTCGGCAACCCGCTGGGCAACGCCCTCGGCGACACCATCATCGCTTCGCAAAGCGTGCCCTACTTGCGGCACATCGCGCCACGTGTGCAGGTGTCGGTCTGGACCGGCGACGAGCGGATCTGGAAGCTCTGGCGCCCCGGGGTCGACACGCGAGCGACACTGGCTATCGAGGATCTGGACGAGGTCGACTTCGCGGTCTTCGAAAATACTCACGTTCCCGGCGTGTTCAAGCAGCGGCTGCGCGCTGGCGGCGCCGCGCTGTTGACGTGGCGGCCCTCGGACCGGCACGCCGTATTCGTTCTGGATCGCGGCGTCGACGAAAGCGTGCCGCTACCGGTGTGCTCGAACGTGCCCTCGCGGAGTGCCGAGGTGTATCGCGCGCTCGGCTGGCCGGACTCCGCAGGGGCCAATCGCCGTGGCCGCGGAGCGAGGCGCGCGGCGCAAATCCTGCTGAATCCGTATTCCAGCGTCGGCGCCAAGTCCCTGACGCCCCAGTTCCTCGGACTCCTCCTGGATGCGTGGCGGCACGCCGTGCCTGCAGGGGTCGAGCTGGTCGTTCCCGCCCGTCCCGGCCGCGCCGGTGGCCGCGACGAACAGATTTACCGGGAGATCGCCTTGCGTGCGGAGTCGGCGGTTGGAGGCCCCATCGTCGTACGCACGCTGCCGCTCCGCGCCTACTTGAATGCAATCGCGCGGGCCGCGCTGGTCATCGGTCCCGACACGTCGAGCCAGCACATCGCGGCCGACTGCCGGACGCCATCGGTCTCCTGCTACGCACCCGATTCCGCCGGGGGCAACCTACCTGACCTGGGGGCCTCCGCGAGCCGACAGCCTGCATTTCATCTACCCGCGGGATCTCGATCGGGACGCGCAGGAACGTCTGGCGGCGCTCGTCGTGGAACTGGGGCTGCGGCTGATGGGACGCCACGAGTGCACGCGCGTCCGCGTGGCCGCCGGTCCACTCCGGCAGTGTGCGAAGCGGTTCGAGGCAAGCGTGCGGCAGTGGATGGACGGCAACGTGGGCGCGCGCGCCGAGGCCCCGCGCCTCCTGGCGGAGCTGCGGGCACGTGTCCCGGCGTCATGGGCCTCTTTGCTGTTTGACGACCTCGCAATCCTCTGTCGAGAACTGGAGGGGCTCGGCGGTCGTCCGGACGCCGATTCCCGATATCTCGTGACCACCCGAATGCCGCAGATCACCGGCTTGAAGGCAGTGGAGGTGCTTGCAGCACCTCGCCGTCAGCGGCCTGGCCATCGTCAGCGCCGTGCGCAGACGCGCAGTCGGTAGTCCGTTCCCGACCCGAGGATCAAACGGGCTCAGACGGGCTCAGAACTCACAACTCAAAAACCACGATTTCAAGGAAGGTTCTGATCCAGCAGCTCGACGATCGCGTCGGGGTTGTCGGTATTGACCCAATGTCCCCCGGAAATGCGGTGGAGATGCACGCGGCCGGTGGCCTGGCTGGCCGCCTCGATGCGCTCGCACGCCGAGGGGCTGAGGGTGCTGGACTCCTCGGCCTTCACGAAGTGCAGATCGAGGCCCGGCGGCGGCGATTCGACGAGGTGCCAGTAGTCGGTGGCAAAGAAGTCGCGCAACAGCGATTCGATGGCGTCGAAGTCGAGCGCCCATCGGAAACGGCTGCCGTCGTGACGGAGGTTGGTCGCCATCCATGCTGCAACGGGGCCGGCGACCCCCTGCGCTTCGAGCGCGGCGATTGCCTCGCCACGGCTCGCGAACTCCGACGGCAGCGCACGCACGGCGCCCAGCAGCGACCAGGCACTGCCGCCGGGCTCGCGACTCTCGGGCGTGGAATCGATCACCCAGATCTGTTCGAGCATGCCCCCCAGCCGCTCGGCCAGCGCCAGCGCCACCTTGCCGCCGAAGGAGTGTCCGAGGACGGCACGAGCGGTGGCATCGCGCGCGCGCGTGAAGCCGGGCGCCACGGCGCCGCCCGCCTCCACGAGACTGATGACATCGTCGGCGGCCGCGGCAACCGTGTGCGGCGGCGCGAAAGTAGGTGAATTTCCGTGCAAGCGCAGGTCGACCAGCCAGGCGCCCCAGGCGGGCTTGCGTTCGACCACGCGCTTGAGCACGGCCGCCCAGTTGCGTCCGCGACCGTAGATGCCGTGCAGGACCAGCAGTCCCTGATTCGGGTGCGTGCTCGCTGCGGCAACAGGAGTGACGTGCAGGAAATCGCCGGCCACATCGTGCAGCATGCCACAGGAGATCGCCGATCGAGACCGCGACGCGCAGGCCGAGCGTTGCAGCCTCGCTGGACCTGTGCGATAAACGTGGCGCAATCGCGTCCCCGAGAATTGACCTGACGTCGCGCTGACGAGAGGAGCCCAAGCGATGACCGACTTCGGCGTTCCGCCTGGCACGTTTCCACCGTCGATTCCGCCGCCACCGCCGTCAGGTGGGCGGACCGGTCCACCGTGGGAACAGACCGGACCGGCCATTCAGCGTTACATCGACACCGTAAAGGGTGTGCTGCTCGACCCGGCCACGACGTTCCGCAACATGCGGCGCGAGGGCGGGCTCGGCGCGCCCATCGTCTACTACCTGATTGGTGGTCTGATCTCGGTGATCGTCAGCGCGGTCTGGCAGGGACTCGGCCTCGGCATGGGGATGGACTCCTACGGCCCGATGGGAGCGTATGCCGGCGGCGGGCTCGTGGCGGGTATCGTCTTCGGCTGCGTCTTGGTCGTGATCGGACTCTTCATCGGCAGCGGCATCGTGCATCTCATGCTGATGCTGCTCGGCGGCGCGAAGTTCCCGTTCGAGACGACGCTCCGGACAATCGCCTACGGGCAGGGCAGTGCCGCGCCGCTCGGAATCGTCCCGTTCTGCGGCGGGCTCATCGCCGGACTGTGGGGCCTCTTCGTCGCCATCGTCGGCCTCTCCGAGATGCAGGAGGTTTCGATTGGCAGAGCGGCGGCCGCCATTCTGATTCCTGTGGTCGTCTGCTGCTTCCTGATGATGCTCACCTTCGGCGCCGCCCTGATGGCCATCCTCGGCATGGCCGCGGCGAACAACTGAGTCATGACCGTCGTCTGGCGCGACCTGCGGCCGCGGGAGATCGATCACGAGATCCTGTGGCTGTCGGTCGCGGCCGGCAGCGGCGTGTGCGCCGCCATGGCGCTCGCCGCGCCCGAGCTGCGGGTGCCGCGGTGCCCGTTCAAGATCCTGACGGGTCTCCCCTGTCCGACCTGTGGCGTCACGCGCGCCTGCCTGGCGCTCGCCAGAGGCGATCTCGCGGCCGCGTGCTTCTTCAACCCACTCCTCGTCTTCGCCGGCGCCGGAGCGCTCGTGTATCTCGTCTACGCCGCGATCGTGCTGGCTGCCCGCCTGCCCCGCTGCCGCCTGCTCATCACGGTAACCGAGCGCACTGCGCTGCGCCTGGCCTCGCTCGCGGTCGTCGCGGCCAACTGGGCCTACCTGATCGCCGCAGGACGCTGACTCCGCTCGTCGGCAGGTGCCCCGGCTCCAACGTGCCTGCGCGATGAACCGTCACGGGCGCGGTGGTACGCTCTGTCGCATGACTGGGCTCCGCCACCGTTGGTTGCTGGTCGCGACGTTGGCCGTCGCATGCCTCGTTCACACGACAGGCGCCGATGCGGCCACGACGATCCGTATCATGCCGCCGGATCGATCCGACTTCGCCGTCGGTCAACTCGTGGATCTCCGGGTCGAGGCCACGTCCGATCAAGGGTCGGAGCCGCCCGCGGGACTTCGCGTGTTCGTCGACGCGGTTGAGGTCACCGGGCGCAACATCCTGGACGCGGGCAGCCGAGGCGAGCGCGGCGCCGGCGGGACGGGTGCGACGGCGGCGACGCTCCCGCGCGGCCACGGCGCGTCAGCGGCGCCTGCGCACACGACGAACTTCCTGCTGCGCGGCTTTTCATTCCGGACGTCCGGCTCGCACGTGATCCGCGCCCGCACGGACGATGGCGTCGAAACGCGTGTGACGGTCCGCGTGCACGACTGGCGCACGCCCGCCTCAGGCGTTCGCCGCGCCCGGAACATCGTCTTCCTGCTCGGTGACGGGATGGGCATCGCGCACAGGACGGCCGCCCGCATCGTGTCCCGCGGCATGCGCGACGGCAAGGCGCTCGCACCCCTCGCGATGGACACGCTGGACGTCACGGGCCTCGTGATGACCTCGTCGCTGAACGCCTTCATCACCGATTCCTCGCCGGGGATGGCCGCCTACTCCACCGGCAGCAAGGCCAACAACAATCAGGAAGGCGTCTTCCCCGACAACACGCCCGATGCCTTCGACAACCCGCGGGTGGAGTACATCGGCGAGCTGCTGCGGCGCACGCGTGGCCCCGGCTTCCGGGTGGGCATCGTCACGACCGCGGATCTCACCGACGCGACGCCGGCGGCAAACACGGTCCACACCGCAAATCGCAGCGCTGGCGCCGAGATTGCGGCGCGGCTCTTCGACGAACGGGCAAAGAGCGGCGTCCAGGTGCTCCTCGGGGGCGGCGCGCGCTACTTCCGCCCGGCCGGCGAGGCTGGCGGCGAACGCAAGGACGGCCGGAACGTCGCGGCCGAGTTCGCGGCCGACGGCTACCAGCTCGCGTCGACCGCCGCCGACGTCCGCACGCATCTGGCGGCGCCGCGCGCCCCCGCGAAGCTACTCGGCCTGTTCCACAGCACGCACCTCCCCGTGGCCTTCGACAAGGTGGGGGCCGGCAAGGTACAGCCGCGAGCTCGACGATCGCAAGCACGCGGCGTTTCGCGATCCACCCATGCTCGACGACATGACCCGGCTTGCGCTCGCGAGTCTCTCGACCCACGCGATCTCGGGCTTCTACCTCCTGGTCGAGGGCGCGTCGATCGACAAGCAGGCGCATGCCGTGGACGCCGAGCGCATGATCTGGGACACGATCGAGCTCGATCGCGCGGTGCAGGTGGCGTTGGACTTCGCACGCCGCACCAACGGCGACGCCGATCCGTCGAACGACACACTGGTCATCGTGGCGGCCGACCACGAGACTGGCGGTCTCGGCCTCGTCGGCGTCGGCAACGAGCGCTATGCGCCGGCGAAGCTGGGACGGGCCGTCCGCGACTACGCGGCGGTGTTCCGCTTTGCGCCGACGCAGATCCTCGACCTCGTGCCCAACTACGTCGTCGACGATCAGGGCTATCCGGTCGATCCCGATCCGTCGCGCAAAGTCCTGCTCGGCTGGGGCGCGGCGCCCGACCGGTTCGAGAACTGGCTCTCGAACCGGGTCGCCCGCGACGCGGCCATCGGGCCCAGCGCGGGGACCCGCGCGGGCAACGCGAATGTGCCGGTGGCGATTGCGAATCCCGCGCGCGACGGGTCTGCCGCCGACTCCGACAATCAATCCGTCGATGGCAAGACGATTCCCGGCTTCGAGGTGCGAGGGGTCATCGAGAACGGCGAGCTTTCGTGCAAGCCGCCCGAGTGCCCCGGTGATACCTCTTCGGAGGGCCACATCATCTCCGGGCACACGGCCTCGGACGTGCCGTTGTCGGCGAGCGGGCCTGGCGCGCTTCAGTTCACCGGGACGTACGAGAACACGGATGTGTTCCTGAAGATGCTGCGATCCGCGACCGGCCACTACGGCCTGGAGTGGCGCGAGTCGGCCCGACGTCCGGCGTCACCAACAACATCGAAGCGATGACGCGTCAGAGTCCGAACCGCTCCGCGTCCCACGCCAGCCCGAGCTCGCTGGGCGGGCCCATGTAGCCGAGCAGGGCCGACGAGGCGACGACCGCCGGGCTCGCCAGATACCCTTCGCCGCCGACGCCCATCCGGTTGTGCCAGTTTCGATTGAACGTCGTGATCGCGCGTTCGCCAGCTGCGAGCGCGTCGGGTCCCTGACCGAAGCAGGGACCGCACCACGACTGCCGGATGGCGCCGCCGGCCCGCCGGAACACGTCGGCAATCGACGTTCCGCCGAGCCGCGCATCGGGCCGCTCGATTTGACGGGCCACCCCGCCGGAGCCTGGAAAGACCAGCAGCGGGGTGGCGGACTGCGACGCGCCCTGTGCCCGCGCTGCGTCGAGCACGAGCGCGGCCTGCAGCAAGTCGTCGTAGCTCCCGTTGGTGCACGATCCGATCAACGCCTTGTCGAACGTGACGCGCTCGCGCGCAATCTCCTCGGCCGGGAGCGCATTGCCCGGGCTGAAGGGCCGCGCCACCATCGGCCGGACGTCGTCGAGCCGCAGCTCGTCGTGGCGCTCGTACTGCGCGTCTGGACCTGGCTGGATCGGAGGGTACGGCAGCGTGTGGACGCCGCGCGCGCGATACCAGGCGGCCGTGATCGCGTCAGCGGCGAAGATGCCGTTCTGGGCCTCGGCCTCCGCCATCATGTTGGCAATCGTGTTGCGATAGGCCATCGGCAGCTGGGCATCGCGGTCCACCAGTTCCACACCCATCCCCTCCGCCTGTGCGGTCCCCCACCGGCGCAGCAGCTCGAGGACGATGTCCTTGCCGCTCACCCATGGCTGGAGCCCGCCGGTAAAGACGACCCGCCGCTGACGTGCGAGCGTGAAATAGATGTAGCCGGTCGCCCAGCCGAAGCCCAGCGTGGTCGATCCGACGCCGATCCCGAGCGCGCCGTACGCGCCGTAGGCGCGGCTGTGCGAATCGGCGCCCGGAATGAACTGGCCTGGAAAGACGAGTCCCTGCTCGGGGAAATAGAAATGGAAGATGCCGTCGCCCGGGGTGGCGTAGTACGGCTTCTCGAGACGATGGCGGGCGGCGAACGCTTCCCCGATCGTCACTTGGCGCTCGTCGGCCTGGCGTCCGGTGAAGACGAAATGATCGTTGGCAATCGCGGCCTGACGTGGCGCGAGCGTGTCGCCGCCGGTGATCTGGTTGAAGGTGTGGATCGCGAATGGCGCCGTGCCGTCGGAGGCCGGGAGCAGATCCGCGTAAACGCGCAGCGTGGCGCCCGGCTCGACGCGTGCGTCGCGATCGACGCGATGCGCCCAGACGATCTGCTCCGCGGTCCCGAGCGTTCGCGCTTCGTCGGGGTCGGGCCACACGACCCCCGGTGGGGTCGCGGTCGCCGAGCGCAGCTCGCGCCGGCCCACGGTAATGATGCCGCCGCTTCGCCGGATCTCCTCCTCGCGCGGCGCGAGAGGCACGGGCTCGTAGTGTCGGCCTTGCGTGATGTTCTCGAGCGCGCGGGTCACGGGATCGAACGTCAACTCGTCGTCGTCCTGCGCATCGGCCACCGCCTCGGGACACTCGACCACGTGCAGCCCGAGGTTGAACGCGTTGCGCCGGAAGATGTCGCCCATCTGCCGGCCGCAGACGACGACCAGCTCGCGGCCGGCTTCATCCGCGACGGCCTTCAGGCCTGCGGGACTCATTTCACGCGAGGACCCGATCGCAAAACGATCGCCGGCGACCAGGAAGGTCTCGCCGGCGTGCACGCGCTGGCGGAAGTCGGGCATGAGATGGCGGAAGGCGCCCGCCTTCCAACGTGCGTCGAGTTGGTCGAGGCTCTCGGACACGCAGTCCTCGGCCGGCGTAATCTGATCGGTGTCGATGGCGTCGCGCTTGCGGCCGGGCCGTGCAGGATCCCAGAAGATGAGCGTTCGGCCCCGGACGAGCCGAGCCGAGCCCGTGCGGGGCGCGGGCCCTGCGGGATCAGCGGCCGGAAGGCGATCGAGGGTCACGCCCGGCTCCAGACGAGCGGGCTGAATCGTGTGCATGCTGGTCCTTT
Organism: Vicinamibacterales bacterium; assembly: GCA_963840865.1. GTDB lineage: Bacteria > Acidobacteriota > Vicinamibacteria > Vicinamibacterales > Vicinamibacteraceae > CAWJAP01. The sequence continues at coordinate 137,228 of CAWJAP010000002.1, read as the reverse complement.
TCCCGGGCGAGCACCCGGAAGAGCACGACGAGCACGAGCGCGAGCGCGGCCAGCAGGCCGAACAGATAGATCAGAACTCCCGTCATGATCGTGATGAGGCTGGCGGCCGGATGCCGTGCGTCGTCTCTTCATAGCCGTTGGGGGGTCCTCGTGTCCAGTTGGTCGCGGTGGGTGCGGCGGCTCAGTCTCGTAGGCGCGCTGGCCGGCGCGGCGGGTGCCGCCGCCTGCGACGAAGGGTCACCGGCGCAGCCGTCGGGCGGGGCAATCGTCACGTTTCGGGTCGGCCCCGAGTCGTTCCGGGTGCGGCTCGTCACCGAGGAGCAGGTGCGCGCCGCCGAGGCCGCCCGCAACGGCGGCTTGGCCCGCATCCCCGTTGGCCGGATTGTCACCGGCACCGACGTCAACACCACCTGGAGCTGGCATCTCGTCGACGTCAGTTTTGCCGAGGCCACGATCGAGCTGTGCGATGGCCTCCCGTCGTTCGTCGAGCGTGAAGGCGTCCGCTACGCCAACGGCACGTACTGCCCCTGGGGCGCCCAAATCACCAACATCCAGCCGCTTTGACGGGGACTGTCCCGGAACCGTGACCATGTTGGGACTGTCCCCGAATGTGTCACGAAAGCGCCAAACCGGGGACAGGCCTAAATGGAAACTCTGGTTGCGGGGGAACTGGGCTCCAGCCAGGCCGCGCTCAGACGCTCATCAGCGCGGAGCGCAGATGGGACGCATCGACCTCGTAGATCGTGAGCGAATTGTGGAGCGGATCGCCGCCCCGCAGCGGCTCGGCCGCGAGAGATAGGCCCGAACCGGCAACGAGATCGCGCACGGTGCTGGACACGACGACGCCGCATGTCGGCGCGTGCGCGGTCACGCGTTCAGCCACGTGGACCGCAGGCCCCGTGAGCGCCGCCGCGTTCAAATAGCATTCGCCCGTGTGAACGCCCACGCGAACACCGAGCCCCACCCGGCGCGCGGCTTCGGCCAGCAGCGCCGCACAGCGCACCGCGCGCGCCGGTCCGTCGAACGACGCCGCCAGGCTCCGCGAGCTGCGGTGGACGCGGCCGCGAAAACGCTCGATCTCGCGCGTCGCAAACGCCATCCACCGGACCACCGTCGTTTCCGGTTCCGCCTGTTCGCCGTCGACCGACGCCCACAGCACCGTCGCGAGGACGAGATCGAGATCCGCCTCGGCGCCATGCCGTGATCCCGTGAGAAAGTCCTCGATCTCGTCGAGCATCGCGTCCTGGTCGCCGACAAACGGCAGGTGATCCTCGCCCGGAAGCTCGACGAAGCACGCGCCTGGGATGCGGCTCGCGAGATACCGCCCTTCTTCAACGACCAGGCACTGGTCCTTGCTTCGATGCAGCACCAGGGTTGGGACGCGCACGCTGGGCAGGACGTGCCGCACGTCGATGTCCGCGTTCATCCGGGTCAGCGCGAGCGCGGCGCCGGGGCTCGCTCCCATCCGCAGATATGCGCTCCACCAATCGCGGAACGCCGGATCGTGCATACGGCTGGGCGCGCGGTGCTCGATGCCGACGGGACCGCCCCAATTGGTCTGGATATCCCGATAGAATGCCTCCCGCTCTTCAACGGTCGGTCCCCACGGATAGTCGGGCGTCCGCAATCGACGGGCATAACTGCCGATGGTGACGAGCGCGCGCGTCTTCTCCGGGTACGTCGCGGCGAACAGCGTGCACAACGGCCCGCCCTCGGACACGCCCAGCAGCGCCGCCTCCCGCGATCCCACGGCATCCATCACCGCCCGCACATCGTCCATCCGCTGCTCGAGCGACGGGAGCACCGTCACGCGATCCGAGAGACCCGTTCCGCGCTTGTCGAACAGGATCAGCCGCGAGAACGATGCGAGCCGGCGCAGGAAACGCGCGAACGACGGCTCGGTCCAGAAGTACTCGAGGTGCGAGACCCACCCCATGACGAACACGAGATCGAACGGCCCATCGCCGACGACCTGGTAAGCGATGTTCACATCGCCGCTGCGGGCGTATCGGGTTTCCGGCACTGGCGCCGCGGGCGCGCGGACCGTGACGGCTGCAGACGGGGCCTGACCCACGCTCGATAGCGATGGCGCCGCAGCAGCCTCCCTGCCAGGTGCCTCCACGCGCATCGGTGCGACGAATCGATAGCCGCGTTTGGGAACCGTCTCGATGTAGCCGCCACCACCTTCCCGCTCCCCGAGTGCGCGGCGCAACATCGACACGTTCTGAGCGAGATTGTTCTCTTCGACGAACGCATCGGGCCACACGCGCTCGATGAGCTCGCCCTTCGGCACGATGTGCCCATGACACTCGAGCAGCACGACAAGCGTGTCGAGGGCCTTCGGCGTAAGCGGGACGACCTCGTCACCCCTGAGGAGGAGCCGGTCGCCGCCGTCGAGCCGGAACGGACCAAAGACGTAACGCCTGCCGGAAGCCATCGGTGCCGCGTGCCGCTCGATCATGAACTGGGTCCGCTTCCTTGCGCCCCCACGAGGAGGACGATCTTTCCCACGTGGGTGCCCGATTCGAGCAGGCGGTGCGCCTCGGCCGCCGCGTCGAGTGGGAACGTCGCGTGGATCCTCGGTATGACGGCCCTGCGCGCGAGCAGCGGCCAGACGTGTTCGCGGAGCGCCGACGCAATGACGCCTTTCTGCGCCGGCGTGCGCGGCCGCAGCGTCGAGCCGGTCAGCGTGAGCCGCCTCTGCATGATCAGCCGCAGGTCAATCGCCGGCGTTGCGCCCTTGAGGAACGCGATCTGAACCAGCCGTCCCTCGACTGCCAATGCTTCGAGGTTCCGCTGCAGATAGTCGCCACCCACCATATCGAGAATGAGGTCGACGCCCCGTCCGCCAGTGGCCGTGCCCGTAACCGCTACGAAATCCTCGGTCCGATAGTTGATGCCGCGTTCGGCGCCGAGCTCTTCACACGCGCGGCATTTGTCGTCGCTGCCGGCGGTCGCAAAGACCCGGGCGCCAAATGCTCGAGCCAGCTGAATCGCGGTGGTTCCGATGCCGCTCGACCCGCCATGCACCAGGAAACTCTCCCCCGCGTTCAGTCCTCCTCTCTCGAAAACGTTCGTCCACACCGTATAGAACGTCTCCGGGACAGCCGCCGCTTCGACGAGGCTCAGCCGCTCGGGCACCGGCAGGCATTGAATCGCCGGCGCGACGCACAGCTCGGCATAGCCCCCGCCCGCCACGAGCGCGCACACGGCGTCACCTTGCCGCCAACCCCTCACTCCCGGCCCGACCTCGACCACACGGCCCGCAACCTCGAGACCCGGCAGATCGGACGTGCCGGGTGGCGGTGCGTATTGCCCCTTCCGCTGCATGACGTCGGGCCGATTGACGCCGGCTGCGGCGACGGCAATCAGCAGGTCGCCAGGTCCGGGAATGGGGACCGGCCGTTCGACGGGGCGGAGGACTTCGGGACCACCGGGCTGTGCGATCTCCACGGCGCGCATGGTGGCTCCAGCGAGCATGCCCCAAGAATACTTCGCAGCGGTCCGTGCTCTTACGGTGTCATACGGGGGCGAAGCGCAGCGCACAGACGCGTAAGATCTTCGCGTGCACGACGCGCCCGTCCAGCCACCATCCGCCTCCGCGCGTCTGCCCGCCGCCAGCGGCTCGCGATTCGCTCGGGGACGGGCGATGTTGCGAGCCGAGGTACCGGCACTCGCACGGCTCGCCGGTCCCGTCGTCATGGCCGAGATCGGCTGGATGTTCATGGGTATCGTCGACACGCTGATGGTCGGGCCGCTGGGCCCGGCAGCCCTTGGCGGCGTCGGCATGGGCAGCAGCTTGTTCTTTGGCATCGTCATTTTCGGGATGGGTCTGCTGCTCGGCCTCGACACGGTCGTGTCGCAGGCCGCCGGTGCCTGCGATCCGGTGGGCTGCCGCCGATGGTTGTGGCAGGGGCTGTGGCTCGGCGCGATCGTGTCGGTCCCGATCGCGCTGGCGGCCGAGAGCGTGCGCCTGAATCTCGGACGCTTCGGTCTGCATCCGGACGTGCGGCCGATCGTCGATGTGTACCTGGGAATCGCCTTCTACAGCCTGTGGCCGCTTCTCCTCTATGCGGCCGCGCGACGCTATCTGCAAGCCATTGGCGCAGCCGCGCCGGTGATGTTCGCCCTGGTGACCGCGAATGTCGTCAATGCGGTCGGCAACTGGGTGTTGATCTTCGGCACGCTCGGATTCCCGGCGCTCGGACCGGCCGGCGCGGCCTGGGCGACGGTGATCGCCCGTGTCTACATGGCACTCGTGCTGGTCTCCGCCATCCTCATCCACGATTGGGGGCGTGGGCGCGATGCCGTGTGGCGCGTGACGCGTGCGCCGTCGATCCGCGAGCTCGTGCGGCTTGCCAGGCTCGGATTCCCGGCGGCCATGCAGATCACACTCGAGGTCGGAGTCTTCGCGCTGGCCTCGGCCTTGGCCGGCAAGTTGACGCCGTTCGCACTTGCCGCGCATCAGGTGGCGCTCAATCTCGCGGGCCTGACGTTCATGGTGCCGCTGGGCGTGTCGTCGGCAGCAGCCGTGCGCGTGGGTCACGCGGTCGGCCGGCGCGACCCCATCGGCGTGCGCGCAGCGGGGTGGACGGCGATTGCGGTCGTGATCGTCGTAATGGGCACGGCAGCCGTGGTGTTCGTCGTTGCGGCGCGCCCGCTTCTGGGAGTCTTCACGCACGACCCGGCGGTTCTGGACGTGGGCGTCGTGCTGCTCGCGGTCGCAGCGATGTTCCAGATTTTTGATGGACTTCAGGTGGTCGCGACGGGCGCGCTACGGGGGCTCGGCAACACGCGCACGCCCATGGTTTGGAACCTGATCGGCCACTGGCTGTTCGGCCTGCCGACAGGATGGACGTTGTGCTTCGTCGTCGGGCTGGGCGTCGTTGGGCTCTGGCTGGGACTTTCGATCGGCCTCATCGTGTGCGGGGTCGTGCTCGTCTTCGTCTGGGATCGGGCGTCCCGCGCCGCCGCGCACCGGCTCGAGGGGCCTGCGTAAACGCCGGTTACGGCCAAATCGCTGATTCTCATCCGACTCGGCAACCGTCGTTTCCCTTTGAGCCCGTCCCCGATTTTGCACGTCAGCGCCAAATTCGGGGACAGTCCCCCAATGTTTGTGGCCGGGGACAGTCCCCGGTTCGGGACGGCTCTCGGGCGGCCTGTGGTACGATCCGGGCCCGTGAAGAGCACCGTCGCCCTTCTGCGAACCTCACCCGCGACTGTCCTGCGCGACTACCACGAATTGATGAACCTGGCCGGGTATCAGGACGTCGTCGCGCGCGACGCCGATACGGCCCTCAAGGTCAACATCTCCTGGCACTTCTTTTTCCCCGGCAGCTCGACAACACCCTGGCAGCTCGAAGGCGTGATCCGGGCGATGAAGCAGGACGGCTACAAGAGCGAGCTCCTGCATGCGTGCCACAATCGGACGGTCGTCATCGATGCGCGGTTGGGCGAGCGCGAAAACAAGCAGGTGAACGTCGTCGACGCCCATGGCTTGCGTAACATCCACCTGTACGAAAACGAGGAGTGGATCCCGATCGGCGAGGCGGTCGGCGACCTGACGAAGCGCTTCCTTTGTCTGAACGAGGTCTACCCGAAGGGATTCATGATTCCTCGCCGGTTCATCGGCGAGAACATCATTCACCTTCCTACGGTCAAAACCCACATCTTCACGACCACGACCGGCGCGATGAAGAACGCGTTCGGCGGCCTGCTGAACGAGCACCGCCACTGGACGCATCCGGTGATCCACGAGACGCTCGTCGATCTGCTGATGATCCAGAAGAAGGTTCACCGCGGCATCTTTGCGGTGATGGACGGCACGTTCGCTGGCGACGGCCCCGGCCCGCGCTGCATGGTGCCGCACGTCAAGAACGTCATGCTCGCCAGCGCCGATCAAGTCGCCATCGATGCCGTGGCGGCCAAGCTGATGGGTCTCGACCCGATGTCGATCAAGTTCATCCGCCTCGCGCACGAGCGCGGACTCGGATGCGGCGATCCGAGAGACATCGAGATCGTGGGCGACCAGAGCGCCGCGCGGGAGAACTGGCATTTCGCGGGCCCGTTCAAGAAGATGACGTTCGCCTCGCGTATGCAGCACAAGATCTACTGGGGACCGCTCAAGCAGCCCATCGAGTGGTCGCTCAAGACCGTGCTCGCACCGTGGGCCTACCTGGCGAGCGTGGTCTATCACGACAGCTTCTGGTATCCGATGATCGCCCATCGCAAGATGGAACAGGTTCTTCGCAGCGACTGGGGGCGCCTGTTCCGCAACTGGGAAACGCTGACGCCCGACGCCGCCGGGTTCCCGACGGTCGGTGGTGAAGGCGTCGAGCTGACGCGGACGGGCATGCGTGCACTGGTCACGTCGATGGGTATCCTGGGCACGTGCGTTCGCGAGGCGCCTGAGTTTTCGAATCGTCGGCGGCGGATCGTCTCGGCCGGGGGCAAGGAATCCGCGACCCACGCAACACACTGATTCGTGTCACCGCTCAACGACGCCCACAGTCACTTCTTCTCTCCACGCTTCTTCGCCACCCTCGCGGCGCAGAAGGGCCTCGTCGCCGAGGATCCGGCCGACGCAGTGACCCGCCTGCTGGAGTGGGAGTCGCCCCAATCGGTCTCTGCCCTGGCCGATCGATGGCGCACCGAGCTCGATCGGCATCGGGTCGCGCGCACCGCGCTCATGGCCAGCGTCCCAGGTGACGAGGCGTCGGTGGCCGAAGCCGTCGCGCGCCATCCCACGCGTTTCGTCGGCTACTTCATGGTCGACCCGACCGCGTCGGATGCCGAAGCGCGCGTCCGGGAAACGCTGACCCATCCGGGGATGCGGGTCGTCTGCCTGTTCCCCGCGATGCAGCGCTACGCCCTCGACCACCCGCGAGTCGTCCGGGCCGTCGCCGCGACGGCCGCAATACCGGGGACGGCCGTCTTCGTGCACTGCGGCGTGCTGTCGGTCGGCATCAGGAAAAAGCTCGGCCTCCCCAGCCGCTTCGAGATCCTTCACGGCAACCCGCTCGCGGTCCAACGACTGGCCGCCGACTTCCCGACGCTCCCGATCATCATCCCGCACTTCGGCGCCGGCTACTTCCGTGAGGCGCTGATGCTCGTCGATACGTGCGCCAACGTCTATCTGGACACGTCGAGCTCGAACGCCTGGATGCGGTATCACCCTGGCCTCACGCTGGCTGACGTCCTTCGTCAGGCGCTGGCCGTGGCTGGTCCGGATCGGTTGATCTTCGGCACCGATTCGTCGTTTTTTCCGCGCGGGTGGCAGCGGCCGATCTACGACCAGCAACGCGCGGCCCTCGAGGGACTCGGTGTCGACGCGAGCGTCACCAACCGGATCTTCGGGTTGAACTTCGATCGGCTGTTTCCGCTCGGCGCGTGATCGGGCGCGCGTTCGTCCGCTCACCTGCGGCCCTCGCGAATCGTCGACGAGTCATCGGTTACGCGCTACGCGCTCGATGCTCACGTCGCGCGCTGTCGCATCCGGGCTCGACATGATCAACAGCGTGAGAGGACCGCTCGACCCCGGCGCGCTCGGTGTGACGCTCATGCACGAGCACGTGCTGGTCGACTTCGCTGGAGCGACAGTCGTCCACCGCTCGCGATACGACCCCAACGAGGCATTCGAGCTCGTCCTGCCATACCTCCAACGGCTCGCCAAACACGGGTGCCGGACGCTCGTCGAGTGCACGCCTGCCTATCTCGGTCGCGACGTTGAGCTGCTCGCTCGGTTGTCGGACGCGTCCGGGCTCAACATCCTGACGAACACCGGATACTACGCCGCCGTGCAGGATCGCTATCTGCCGCCGCAGGCATTCGGCGAGACATCGAGTGGCATCGCGAGGCGATGGATCGACGAGTGGCGGCGCGGCATCGGTAGTACGGCGATCAAGCCCGCGTTCATGAAGATCAGCGTGGACGCCGGACCGCTCTCGACCGTCGATGCGCGAATCGTGGACGCTGCGATTCTCACGCATCGAGAGACCGGATTGGCGATCCATTCGCACACGCCCGACACGGTCGCCGGACTGGCGCAGATCGATCGGATTGAGCGCGAGGGTGTGCCGCTGCACGCGTTCGTCTGGGTCCACGCGCAGAGCGTCAAGGATCCCGGCGTGTTGGTGGCCGCCGCGGCGCGAGGAGTCTGGATCGAGCTCGATGGCGTGGCGCCCGATTCACTCGCGCGCCATGTCGACCTCGCCGTCGAGCTCAAATCGCACGGTCACCTCGGGCGGCTCTTGATCTCGCACGACGCCGGCTGGTACCGGGTCGGCGAGCAAGGCGGCGCGCCCGGCAAGTTTCGCGGCTACGAGTTGGTCTTCACGGATTTCGTCCCAGCGTTGCTGGCACGCGGGCTGCGCGAGGGTGACATCGATCAACTGCTGCGAGCCAATCCTGCCCGCGCCCTGACCGGCGCCCCCTAGCCCTCGGGGACTGTCCCCGACGTGCGCCAAACGGGGACTGTCCCCAAACTGCGCACAGGAGGCGCGAAATGGGGACGGGCCTGGAGGGAAACGCTGGTTAACGGACGATCGCGGCGACGGCTCCGGCCGCTCCCGACAACGGCTCAGGACGATCGCGCCGACACCCGACAGGATCGCGGCTACGGCTCAGTGGACGGTGACGAGCTCGACGTCGAAGACGAGCGTCGCGTTGGGCGGGATGACGGGCGGACTGCCGTTCCGTCCGTACGCCATGCCCGGGGGATGATGAGTGTCCGACGCCCTCCCACCTTCATCCCCTGAACGCCTTCGTCCCATCCTGGGATGACGTCGCCCGCGCCCAGCGTGAAGTCGAACGGTTCACTGCGGTCGCGTGAGCTGTCGAACTTGCGGCCGTGATGTTCGGGTTTGGTCGGGTGGTACAGCCACCCCGTGTAGTGCACCGACACGCGGCGCCCCTGCCTGGCCTCTGCGCCCCTGCCGCCCTGGACGTCACGGGTCTCGAGCCGCGTCTTGTCCGTCTGACACAGTTGATCCTCGGACGTGTCCGCTCCGCAGCCGCCGAGCCCCACGATGACCAGCAGTAACGCCACTCTCCGCGTCATGCTCTCGCCTCCTCGATCCCGCGATTGTCCGCCCCACTCACCGCCCCCTCCTCGTTGACGACGAAGACCGCCACACGGCGGCCGTCTTCGAGCTCGAGGGTCAAAGGCGCCGGCGTGAACAGGAGGCCCGTCAGATGGTCTGGCGGAGCCATGACCAGTCCGTCGACCACGAATGCGCCGGCTATCAGCTCGGTGCCTTGAGGCGTCCACTCGCGATACAGCGCGAGCTGGTACCCGGCAGGTGTCCGCTTCCCGTCGGCCGCGACGAGCACGCCGTTTCCAAACAGTCGCTCCACGATCCGCAGCATTGCTGGTCCTGGATCGTATCCGCTTGCGCAGCCGGTCGCGAGCCCGTCGGCAGCAGCGCAACAACCCCGGGTCCCGTAGACTCGAGCATGCCCATCGGGCGGGGGGAACGATTGCGGCGACTGGTGGCAACCGCATACCTCTGCTTGCTCGAGCCCGTGTGGCGCGTTTGGCAACTGGAGTTCGCCTTCCCCCGCATTCTCGTGCACGGGTGGCCCGCCGCCGTGTTTGCTGCTGTCCAGATTGTCGTGGCGGCCGCAGCGCTCGTGGCTGGACGAGCCGTCCTCCACGCCGACGCCCGCGCCGCCGTCCTCGGACGAGTCTGGGCCGGCACCGCTATCGCGGCGACTCTCGTAACTGGCCTCACTCCGTCCTTCGCGACGGGCGTGCCGTCCGAACGGCCGCTCTGGCTCGCCCTCTCGATCGGCTGGTACGCCGTCTGGGGGCTGATCGTCTCCCGCGTTCCACGCGTGCCGACCGACAGCCCTGAAACGACCGACGGAGAGCAGAAGTAATCACGGCCAGGCTGTTGCCTGCGCCCGGCGATTCCGATGTTTTCCGCCGCTCGCGACCGTCCGTGCGTCATTGCGGGGACTGTCCCCAATCAGCGCACAAGGGGTTCGAAATGGGGACGGGCCTGGAGGGAAACGCTGGTTGTCGGGGCGCTCAGCGGACCGTTACGCGCTCGGCGTCCCGCACGAATCGAGTTGCCGCCAGCGGACGGCGGTCGGTTTGACCCCGGTTGTAGCACCGGATAGCATCGCGCGGATCCAACCCTTAGCGAACCACCGCGACGAACCGCCGACAAGGAGTCGCCTCCGTGATCCCCTTCTCCGTCTCATCGCGTCCGGCCGCGGCCCCCACGCGCGATCCCGCGCAGCCGCCTCGACGGCGCGGGCGGTTTGCCGCGCTGGCTGCCACCGGACTGTTCGCGGCCGGCCTCGCCGCGGCCGCTCTGCAGGCGGAGGCTCCGAGAAGCTTCGCCATCCGCGATGCCCGCATCGTGTCCGTGTCGGGACCCGCTCTCGACAAGGGCACCATCGTCATCGCCGACGGCGTCATCGTCGCGGTTGGGGCGAACATCTCGGTCCCGGCGGATGCGTGGGTCATCGACGGCTCGGGATTGTCGGTGTATCCCGGGTTGATCGATGCCGGCACGGATCTGGGACTCACGACCACCGGCCCGGCGACTCCATCGCCCACGGGAGGCGGCGCCCCGTCTCCTGCCGCGCCGCGGCCACAGGCCTCACGCGGGCCCGAGGATCGGCCGGCATCCACGCCGTGGGTCCAGGCGGCCGATGAGATCAGGGCCGACGATCGCCGGTTCGAATCGTGGCGATCGAGTGGCTTCACGACGGCGCTGACGGCACCCAAGACCGGCATATTTCCCGGGCAAGGCGCGGTCATCAACCTCGCCGGCGAACGCCCTGGCGACATGGTGGTGCGCACGCCGGCGTCGCTGCAGGTGAACCTCCAGACGTCTGGCGGATTCGGCAGCTTCCCGGGATCGCTCATGGGTGTCGTCGCCTACGTGCGTCAGGTCTTTCTCGACACCGACCATGGCGCGGCCGCCTCGCGCGCGTGGGAAGCGGACGCCCGCAGCGCGGACCGCCCGGACTACGATCGGACGACGCGCGCGCTGCAACAGGCGCGCGAGGCCGGCATCCCGGTGATGATTCCGGCACAAACGCCGGTGCAGATCGCACGCGTCATCGACCTCGCGGCCGAACTGAAGCTGAAGGCCGTCATCGTGGGCGCGCACCAGGGCTATCGCGCCGCCGATCGCCTCGCGGCGGCCAAGACACCCGTCGTCGTCAGCCTCAAGTGGCCCGAGCGCGACGCGAACGCCGATCCGGATGCCAATGAAGTGCTCCGGTCGCTGCAAACCCGGGCGGAGGCGCCAGGGACGCCCGCCGCCCTCGATCGGCAGGGTGTCCTCTTCGCGTTTTCCTCGGATGGCGTCCAGCCGCGCGATCTCCTCAAGAACGTGCGCAAGGCGATCGACGCGGGTCTTCCCAATGAGGCCGCGCTCAAGGCCCTCACCATCAATGCCGCCCGCATTCTCGGCGTCGATCGCCGCCTCGGCACGCTCGAAGCCGGCAAGATCGCGAACCTCGTGGTCACCGACGGCGATCTGTTCGCCGAGAAGACCAAGGTGAAGCTCACCTTCGTGGACGGCAACAAGTTCGAAGCGACGGAGCCCGTGCGGACCGATTCGGCGCCGGCACGAACCAACAATCTCACGGGCCGGTGGTCGTTGTCGGTGACCACGCCCGACGGCGTGCAGAACGCGACCGCGGAATTCGTCCAGGCTTCCGATGGATCGCTCACAGGCACGCTGACCTCGCCCATGGGCACCATCCCCATTGCGCAAGGGTCCGTCACCGGCAACAGCTTCACCTTCGGCGCTACGATGTCGAGGGGACAGCCGAGCGTGGCGTTCAGCTTCAACGGCACCGTCGACGGCAACAACTTGAAGGGCACGGTGACCGCGGGCACGTTCACGGGCGAATTCTCGGGAACGCGATCCGGTCCCACGGGGTCGGACGCCGTCCAGGAGGCGCGCTAGCCATGGGCCACGTCAACCGCCGCACCGCGCGCGTTCCGGTCGCGCTCGCCGTGGGCGCTCTGTGGGGACTCTCCTCGTCCGGAGCGGGTCTCGGCGCGCAGGCGCCGGCCGCTTCCACCCCGCCCGCCGCGACCGTCATTCGCAATGCCACGATCCTGACCATCACGAACGGGACCATCCCCAAGGGCGCGATCCTGATCCGCGACGGCCGCATCGCCGCGGTCGGCCCGAGCGTGTCGGTCCCGGCCGGCGCCTCCGTCATCGACGCCGAGGGCCGCTTCGTCATGCCCGGCATCATCGACGCGCATTCGCACGTCGCCGTCGAAGGCAGCGTCAACGAGGGCAGCGTCTCGGTGTCGTCCATGGTGGGCGTCGAAGACGTGCTCAACCCCGAGGACATCAACATCTATCGCGGTCTTGCCGGCGGCGTGACGACGTCGAACGTGCTGCACGGCAGCGCGAACGCCATTGGCGGCAAGAACCAGGTGATCAAGCTCCGATGGGGCAAGGACGCCAGGGGCCTCGTCTTCGAGGGCGCCCCTCCCGGCATCAAGTTCGCCCTCGGCGAGAATCCCCGCCGCGCGAACTCGAGCGGACAGGCCGGACAGCGTTATCCGGCCACGCGGATGGGCGTGATGGACACGATCCGACAGGCGTTCGTCGAGGCGCGCGACTACAAGCGCAAGTGGGACGACCACAAGGCCCGCACCGCCAAGGGCGAGACGCGGGTCGCGCCTCGGCGCGACCTGAAGCTCGAGCCGCTCGTCGAGGTGCTCGAAGGCCGGCGCCTCGTCCATGCCCACTGCTATCGAGCGGACGAGATCCTCCAGTTGCTGCGGCTCGCGGAGGAATTCGGGTTCCGCATCGCGACGCTCCAGCACGTGTTGGAGGGCTACCGCGTGGCCGACGAGATTGCCAAGCACGGCGCCGGCGCGTCGACCTTCTCCGACTGGTGGGCCTACAAGGTCGAGGCCTACGAGGCCGTGCCCTACAACGCCGCGCTCATGACCGAGCGCGGGGTTCTCGTGTCGATCAACTCCGATTCAGCGCCGAGGAGCATCGCCACCTGAACCAGGAGGCGGCGAAGACGATCAAGTACGGCGGACTCTCCGAGGTCGAGGCGCTGAAGCTCGTGACGCTCAACCCGGCCCGTCAGCTGCGCATCGACAAGCGTGTCGGCTCGATTGAAGTGGGCAAGGATGCCGACCTCGTCATCTTCGACAAGCACCCGCTGAGTGTCTACGCGGTCCCGCAGATGACCCTCATCGATGGCCAGGTGTACTTCGATCGGCAGAAGGACCTCGAGGCACGCAAGGCGCGCGCCGAGGAGAAGAAAGCGTTGCAGGAAAAGCTGAAACAGCCCGATCGCAAGCCTCCGACGGCACCCGATCGGCGAACGGCCCCGACCACACCCGCTTCGACGCCCGGCGAGGGACGGACGGAGCGTGCCCGGAGCGTCCCGCGATGAGCGCCTTCACCGTCATTCCGGAGTTCACTCGTGTTGGCGCGGCCCGATCCGGTGGCACAGGGCTTCAGCCCTGTCTCCCGGCGGGCCCGACAGGCCTGAAGGCCCGTCCCCCATACTCGACACACACCTCGCTCCTGTGCCTGCTCGCACTTGCGTGGCTGGTCGCACCGTCCGCCCTGTTGGCCCAATCCGGGAATCGCACCTACGTCATCGAAGGTGCGCGCATCGTCACCCTCGCCGGCGCACCCATCGAATCCGGCAGCATCGTCGTGCGCGATGGCCGCATTGCCGCCGTTGGCGCATCGGTATCGGTACCGCAGGGCGCTGAACGAATCGATGGCAAGGGCCTGCATGTCTACCCCGGCTTCTTCGATGCCGTCACGCAGCTCGGTCTCACCGAGATTGGCCAGGTCGTAGCCACCGTGGACACCAACGAGATTGGCGCATTCAACCCGCAGCTGGTGGCGGCGAGCGCCGTCCATCCCGCGAGCGAGCTCATCCCGGTGGCACGCGCCAACGGCATCACGCACGCCGGGGTGGTCCCCGGGCTGTCGGCCTCGCAGTTCTCGACCAACACGGCGACGATCGGCGGCCAGGCCTCGGCCATCCACCTCGCCGGTTGGACGGTCGAGGAGATGCTGGTCGCCCCCTCGGTCGGCATCTTCGTCAACTGGCCGCGGCTGACGACGGCCAGCTTCGACGTCAACACCTTCTCGCAGCGCCAGCGCCCGTACAACGAGGTCAAGCAGGACTACGACAAGCGTCTCGTCGAGCTCGGCGAGTGGATCGAGAAGGCGCGCCGCTACGCCCAGTCCGTCAACGCCGCTCCCTCCACGACGTCGCGGGATCTGAAGCTCGAAGCGCTGGCCAAGGTCGTGACCGGCGACTGGCCGCTCCTGATCGACGCACAGTCGAAGCGGCAAATCACGGACGCGGTCACCTTCTGCGCCGAACGCAAGCTGCGGATGGTGCTGCTCGGCGGCGACCACGCCCGCGAGGTGCTCGACTTGCTGAAGAAGCACGCCATTCCCGTCATCGTGGGTCCGACGCAGGCGCTGCCGGAGGACGAGGACGAACCCTACGATGCGCCATACTCGCTCGCCGGGGACCTGCAGAAGGCGGGTCTGGCGGTCTCGATTACAACGGGCAGCGCGTCCGACTCGCGCACGCTGCCCTACGAGGCCGGGCACTCCGTCGGCTACGGCCTGCCGTGGGAGGAAGCGCTGAAGGCGATCACGATCAATCCGGCGCAGGCCCTGGGCCTCGGCGATCGGCTCGGGACGCTCGAACCGGGCAAGATCGCCAACCTTATTGTGACGACGGGCGATCCGCTCGAGATCAGGACCGAAGTCAAGCACGTGTTCGTGAACGGCCAGCCCGTCTCGCTCGCGAATCGCCATCGCGAGTCGTACGAACGGTGGCGCAGCCGGCCGCGTCCACCGACGGCGACGCGTTAGTTCGTGCGCACGCAGGCCCGCCGCACCGACGCTCGAAAGCCACGAACGAGCGAAAGGCGGGCGCAAGCAGCGACATATCCGTTTATAATCGTGCGGTCGTCGCGTCCGATCGCCGCCAAGCGCGCGGCGCGGATCCGACGCGCACGAGCTTTGATGACACGTTCCTCTTCTGGCAGCTCCACCTCGTCTGTCGGCATTCCCGTCACGCGCGTGCCGTCCGGCGTCGTTCTCAAGGGCGATCTCTCGGCGTCGGAAGACCTCCTCATCGAAGGCGAGATCTCGGGCACGATCGACATGCCGGCGCATGCGCTGACGGTCGCCGCCGGCGCACGGGTGGATGCGAAGGTCTTCGCGCGCGACGTCACCGTCGTCGGCGCGCTGAAGGGCAAGGTCACGGCGGTCGAGATCATCGACGTCCGCAACACCGCGACCATCTCGGGCGAGCTGGCCGCACCGGCGGTCGTCGTGGCCGAGGGCGCCCGGGTGCAGGCGCGGGTGGAGACCAAGCGCGTCGACGCCGCCATTCACGTGGCCCGCTATCGCATGGCTCGAAATGGTTCGGCCTGACGCCCCGTCCGCGCCGATGGCCACGGCCGCGTCACACCAACGTGCCGCACACCTGCCAGGATCAGTCCGCCCATGAACACCTCGCTCGGGAAGGGTCGCACCGCGACCGACGTCGGCGACACGTGGACCGTCAGCGACGCCAGCGAGCTCTATGACATCGAGCGCTGGGGGAAGGGCTACTTCTCCGTCGGCTCGGAGGGACAGCTGCTCGTGCATCCGGCCAAGGAGCCGGGGCGCTTCATCGACCTCAAGCAACTCGTCGATCGGCTGCAGCTGCGCGGCATCAACCTGCCGACGCTCATCCGCTTCCGCGACATCCTCCAGCACCGCCTGCGCGACATCCACGACGCGTTCCAGACCGCCATCGCCTCCCACAATTACCAGGGCCGCTACATCTGCGTCTATCCGATCAAGGTGAACCAGCAGCGCCAGGTGGTCGACGAGGTGCTGCAGTTCGGCCGTGCCTACAATTTCGGCGTCGAAGCGGGATCGAAACCGGAGCTGCTGGCGGTAGCGGCGCTCGCCGACAACGGAACGCCGATCATCTGTAACGGCTTCAAGGACGCCGAGTTCATCGAAATGGCGATGCTCGCCCAGAAGATCGGGCGTCGCATCATTCCCGTGGTCGAGAAGTACACCGAGCTCGGGCTCATCCTGGAGTACGCGGAGAAGGTCGGCGTACGCCCGCAATTCGGCATGCGGGTGAAGCTCGCCGCACGCGGCGGCGGGCGCTGGCAGTCCTCCGGCGGGTATCGCTCGAAATTCGGCCTCACGGTCACCGAGATCCTGCGCGGCCTGGAAGAGCTGAAGAGCCGTGGCATGGAGGACTGCTTCAAGCTGCTCCACTTCCATCTCGGAAGCCAGATTCCGAACATCCGCATCGTCAAGCAGGCGCTGAACGAAGCGGCGCGGGTCTACGTCGAGCTCGCCCGCCACGGCGCAGGGCTGGAGTACCTGGACGTCGGCGGCGGGCTCGGCGTCGACTACGACGGCTCGCAGACGAACTTCGAGTCGAGCACGAACTACACGCTCGAGGAGTACGCGAACGACGTCGTCTATCACATCCAGACGGTCTGCGACGAGGCGGGGGTCGCGCATCCGACGATCGTGTCCGAGAGCGGCCGGGCGGTCGTGGCCTACCACAGCCTGCTCGTCTTCAACGTGCTCGGCGTCTCGGGGTTCGGCGACGAGCTCGTGCCCACTCAGGCGACCGACGAGATGGAGCAGCCGCTCGTCGATCTCATCGACACCTACCGCAGCATCAGCACGCGCAACGCGCTCGAGAGCTATCACGACGCGCAAGCCGCGCTCGACATGGCCATCAACCTCTTCTCGGGCGGCTATCTCACGCTCGACCAGCGCTGCCAGGCCGAGAACCTGTATTGGGCCATCTGCGTGAAGCTGCAGAAGCTGGTGCGGCAGATGGACGAAGTGCCCGAGGATCTGCAGGGGCTCGACGAGGCGCTCTCGGACACCTACTTCTGCAACTTCTCGCTGTTCCAGTCGATTCCCGACAGCTGGGCGATCAAGCAGCTCTTCCCGATCGTGCCGATTCACCGGCTGAACGAGCGGCCGACGAAGCACGCCGTTCTCGGCGACATCACGTGCGACTCGGACGGAAAGATCGACCAGTTCATCGATCGGCGCGACGTCAAGAAGACGCTGCCGCTCCACGCGTTCAACGGCGATCCGTACTACCTCGGGGTGTTCCTGGTCGGCGCGTATCAGGAGATCCTGGGCGACCTGCACAACCTGTTCGGCGACACGCACGCGGTCCACGTCAGCCTGGACGACGCCGGCAACGTGATGCTCGACGAGGTGGTGAAGGGCGACACGGTGCGCGAGGTGCTCGACTACGTCGAGTTCGACATCAACGCGCTGGTCGGCAAGTTCCGCGCCGACGTGGAAGCGGCCGTCCGTCAAGGCCGCGTGAACGACGAAGAGTCGGGCCGCATGCTGCGGTTCTACGAGGACGGCCTCCGCGGCTACACGTACCTCGAAGAGCCCCACGTCCGCTGAGGAGCTCGTGGCGCAGGCCTTGAGGCCGGCCGCGTGGGCCGGGCTCACGCCCGGCGCCACGGCAGCGGCCGATTTCCACCGTCCAAGTGAATGCGGGCCAGCCCGCTCAGGAGTCCTTGACCAACCTCTCGGGCGGTCCGTCCTGGCGCGCCCCGGGTCCCTGAGAGACCGGACGCGGGCGGGGCGGACGCTGGTCGCGCTGGTCGGGACGCGATGGCCGATGGTCGCGGCGCCCGCCCTGCGGCGGGGTGTGCGTCTGGCGCACTTCGGGATGCTCGTCGAAGAACCGCCGGCACGCCCGCTGGAAGCGCGCCTCGAACGCGCGGCCGGCCTCGCCGGGCATCGGGCCGAGATCGCGCCAGACGCCCTGCGCGCGGCGCACGCGGTCGGCCGCCCCCCGGACGCGCGCTTCGTCGCTCACCCGGCCGCCAATCGTGTTGGCCGCCAGCGACTCCTTGAGGAGCGCGGCGAGGGCCGCGGCCGATGACCCTCCGGCCGCGGCGCCGCGCGCCGTGTCCTTGCCGATGCTTTCGACCTCGCGGCAAAGCGCATCGCGTCTGGCCGCGGCGGCCTCGAGATCGAACCGCGATCCCTTGAACGCGGCCGGATAGGTTGCAAGCAGGCTCGCGACCGCCGTATCGAAGCGCGCGCGCAGCGGCGCGAACACGTCGGGCGGCAGGCCCGGCGCGTCGTGCCAGCGCCGCCACAGGCCGTCGAAGGTGGCGAGCACGCCCTCCGGCGGCTCGGGCGCAGCGGCGGGGGTTTCCGCCGCAGGCGAGGCCGCATCGGCCTCGGGCACCGTCACGCTGGCTGCGGGTGCGGGCAGAAGCGCCTCGACCGCCTGGCAGATGGCATCCCGTTCTCCCACTCGCTGCTGGTGCGCCAGCTCGTGGCGCTTGCCGTAGCGTTCGAAGAAGTGATCGCAGGCGGCGCGGAACCGTTTCCACAGCGCCTCCGAGCGGTTCTTGCGAACCGGGCCCACCGCCTTCCATTCGGCCTGGAGCTGCTTGATCTCGTTGAAGGCAGCTGCCCAGTCGCTCGACTCGGCGACGGCCTCGGCGCGGGCGCACAACGCGTCCTTCTTCTGCGCGTTGTCAGCCCACACGTGCTTGCGCTCGGTGAGGTCGGTCTTGCGGCGCGTGAAGAACGTGTCGCAGGCAACTCGGAAGCGGCGCGCGAGCTCGCCGGCCTGCTCGCGCGGCACCGGGCCCACCGTCGCCCACTCGCCCTGCAGGCGCTTCAGTGTATCGGCGGTCGCAATCCAGTCGGTCGACTGCGCCAGCGCCTCGGCCTGATCGCAGATGGCCTGCCGCCTCGCGAGATTGCCCGCCTGCTCCGTGGCGAACCTGGCGTAGTGCTCGTCGCTCTTCGCCTGGACCTCGTCGGCCGCGTTCTTGAAGCGCTGCCAGAGTGCGTCGCCCTCGTCGCGCGGTCCGGCGCTCACCGCCTTCCACTGCCGGCGCAGATCGCGCAGCTGTTTGCCGGCCTCGAGCAGGTCGGGCGCCGAACGCAGCCCCTCGACGCGCTTGACGAGCTCTTCCTGGATCCCCGCGTTCGCCCAGCGCCGCCAGTCGTCGGTCTCACGCTGCTCGCGCAATCGAGGAAGAAGGACACCCAGCAGCGTCCTCAGCCGGACGGGCAGCGACTCGCGCACCTCGGCTGGCAGCGGCGGCGCCTGATCGAGTGCGCTGCGGAGCTCGCGCACGAGATGATCGAGATCGCGGATCGTCGCCTCCGGCTGCTGCGCGAGCGCTGCCGCGCGGTCGGCGAGCTCGGTGAGCCGCACGCGGTTCTCGTCGGCGGTTCGCGCAATCGCGGCTCGGGCGGCCTCTTCGCGCGCGCGCCAGCGCTGCTCGGCGCCGTGAAAGGCGTCGTATAGGGCGCGGTCGAGCGCGAGCTGGCCCGTGGCCGCCTTCCAGCGGCGCTGGAGATCGACGAAGCGCGATCGGTCAGTCTCGAGATCGCCGCTCTCGGCGAGCGACGTGGCATCGGCGATCAGCGCGGCGATCTCACCCTGCATCGCTTCGGCGCGCGCTTTCGCGTCGAGTCGCTCTTTCGCCCGCGCCAGTCCGGCCTCGAACTGGCGCGCGAACGTCGACTGGTCGGGCTCGGCCATCGGCGCCAGGCCCGTCCACTCCGACCGCAGCTCCTCGATCCGGGCCTCGGTGTCCGCCCCTTCGAGCTGCTGCGCCGCCTCGATGAGCCGCGAACGCTGCTGGCGAGCCGCTTCGCGCGCCACGCGCTCGGCTTCCGCCGCGCCTGCTTCCTGGTCCAAACGGTCGAGGTGGGCGCGGGCGCGGTCCACAGCCGCGGCAAATCGCGCGGCCGTCTCGCCGTCGGCCGGCCCGGCTTCGTTCCAGTCGCCGGCCAGCCGCCCGAGCTCGGCACGCACGCGCTCGGCCTCCCGCGATCGCTCGAGACCCTCGACGGCCTCTCTCAAAATGCTCTGGCGGCGTGCGCGAGCCGCCGCGGCCGCGCGCGCTTCGGCCTCTCGCGCCTCGGCCGCGCGCGCGATTGTCCGGGCGCGCTTGCCGACGTTCTTGTTCCTGGCCCGGTCGGCAATCTCGTTGAGCGTCGCCAACTCCGTGATGCGCTCGACTGCGGCGAGCCCGACATCCTTGTGATCGGTGTTGATCGCAATCGCGACGAGGTCGCCGGTTTCGTGGACCCGCTCGAGCGCGCGCAGCCGCACGTCGGAATGCTCGGCATGCCGCGCCGTCGTGGCGAGACTGCGCGGTTCGCGAACGCGCTCCACCGTGGCGAGCGCCACGGCGGCCACGGGCGAGGTCCGCGCGATTTGCGCGAGCAGCCGCTCGTCGGTGACGGCGGCGGCCGCGCTCAGCGCGCGCGCTTCGTCGCTCGTGTCGCAGGCCAGCGCCAGAAGGCGGGCGCCCGCGTCGGCACGCACCTGCGTGTCCGCGTCGCGATCAGCGAGCGTCGCGAGCACGTCCACCTCGTCGAGCCGCGCGACGGCGGCCCGGCGCACGCGCGGCGACTCGTCGCCGGTCGCGAGCGCGACGAGCACCGCGTGGTCGGTGTCCGTCAGGGTCTCGACCGCGGAGGCGCGCACGGCGGGATCGGAATGCTTCCAGGCGGGCTGCGGTCGCAGTCGGTCGAGCAGAGCCATATCGCAACTTCCTCGGGCCTCTTCGGCTGACATCCGGGGCATGGGCCGTTCTTTCGGGTCCCACGTCTTCCCGGCGAGCCTCCAAGTCTACCCGAGCCACGTCAAATTCGACACACTCACGAGAGGGTGCGCCCGCGACCCTCACCGGCGCTCGGTCGGGCGCTCGCCGCTCGTCCCCGGGACGCGTCGAGCCGGCCGGACCGATCGATCCGTGGCGTACAATGACGACCGGTCAATGGCGCATTCGTCCGCCCAGCACTTCGATCGCCGCATCGTCGAAGGTCCCCTGGGTTCCGCCGTCTGGCATCTGGCCTGGCCGACGATCATGCAGAACATGATCGGCGGCCTGCAGGGCATCCTCGATCACGCGATGGTCGGGCACTTCGTCGGCTACACCGGCAATGCCGCCATCGGGGTGAGCTGGCAGATCTTCCTCATCGTCATCGTCTTCATCAGCTCGTTGTATACGGGGATGGCGGTGCTCGTCGCCCGGTTCGCCGGCGCGCGCGACCCGGACAAGGTGAACCGTGTCGTCTACCAGGCGTTTCTCACCTCGGTATTCCTGAGCATCGGGGTGCTCGCGCCGCTCGGCTACGTGGCCTCGCCGTGGCTGCTCGAGCTCGTCCACGCGGCGCCGGCCGTCAGGGCCGAGGCGCTCCCCTACCTGCGCATCATGTTCGCGGGCAGCCTGGGCATGCTGCTCTTCTTCATGCTGGGCGGCGCGCTCCGGGCCGCTGGTGACGCGCGTACGCCGCTTCGGCTCGGGCTGGCGCTCACGCTCGTGCACATGCTGCTGAACGTCACCCTCATCAGCGGTGCGGGCCCGCTGCCGGCGCTCGGCGTCCGCGGCGCTGCGCTGGGCACGGTCATCTCGAGCACGATGATGGGCATCGTCGGCATCGCGCTGCTGTTCGCGCACAAGACGCCGGTCTGGCTGCACTGGCACATGTCGTGGCAGCCGGACTGGCCGATCATCCGATCGCTCTTCCGGTTCGGCCTGCCCAGCGGCCTGCAGGGCATCGCGATGAACATCGGCGGCGTGCTGCTGCTGCGATTCATCGGTTCGCTCGAGCGCAGCGCCGAAGCGCAGGCGGCCTACTCGATCGGCTACAACCAGCTGTTCTCGCTCGTGACCTGGACCTCGGTCGGGCTGATGGGCGCCGCGGCGACGGTCGCCGGTCAGAACCTCGGCGCGGCGCAGCCCGAACGATCACGGCGCGCCGTCGCCGCCGACCTCGCGCATCGGCCTGACCATCGCCGGCGGCATCGGCGCGCTGTTTCTCATCATCCCGCGTACGCTGCTCGGCCATCTTCGGCATGACCGAGCCGGTGGTGCTCGAGATGGGGTCGCAACTGTTGCGCGTGCTCGGCGATCTCGGGCCTGTTCGTGACCCTCGCGCTCATTCACACCGGCGGGCTGCAAGGCACCGGGGACACACGCAGTCCGTTCTTCATCTCGGTGATCTCGCAGGTGGCCGTGCCGGTCGGCATGTGCCTGCTGGTGCAGCAGGTGCGCGCGGACGCTGCAGCCGCTCGACATCTGGCTCGCCATCCTCGTTCGGGCACGTGACGCGCTGTCTGCTCTCGGTCGTGCGCTTCCGCCAGGGCAAGTGGTGCGCACATCCAGGTGGACATCGAACCGGCGTCCGCACGATGATCGTCTTCAGACATCCGTCTTCCTTCTTCCGTCTACGGTGTTCGGAACTTGCGCCCGCTGCGCCCGGCCTTCGGCGGGCTGAAGCCCCCGCTAACAGGCCGCGGCCAAATGCAGGCCCGCCGGCTGTAGCCTGTGGCCCGTAGCCCCAGCCGACCGACCGAAGACCGAAGACCGATAGAGGTTCCCCCGCGTTGGCCAAGCGCAATCCTTCCGCGACTGACATTTCCCTGTTCGATCTGCCGCTCGACGAGCCGGCCGATGCCGCTGGATCTCCTCCGCCGCCGAGACCGCCGCTTGGCGGCACGCCACCAAGCGGCGACGCGGGGGTTCCGCTTCACGAAGCCGCACGCGCGCGATATCTGAACTACGCGCTGTCGGTGATCACGGCGCGCGCCCTGCCCGATGTGCGCGACGGCCTCAAGCCCGTGCAACGCCGCATCCTCTACACGATGTGGCAGCAGAACCTGACGCGCCGACGCCAAGCACCGCAAGTCGGCGACCGTCGTCGGCGCCGTGCTCGGCAACTACCACCCGCACGGCGATGCGTCGGTCTACGACGCGCTCGTGCGCATGGCGCAGCCGTTCTCGCTGCGATATCCACTCGTCGACGGCTCGGGCAACTTCGGATCGCTCGACGGCGATAACGCCGCGGCGTATCGCTACACCGAGGCCGTCTCGCGCGCGTTGCCGACGAGCTGCTGCATCGAGCTCGAGCAGGACACCGTGGCCGATGCGGCCGAACTTCGACGGCACCAAGTCGGAGCCGGTGGTGCTGCCCGCGCGCATCCCGAACCTGCTCGTCAACGGTTCGACGGGCATTGCCGTCGGCATGGCCACGAACATCCCGCCGCACAATCTCGGCGAGATCTGCACGGCGCTGCTCAAGCTGCTCGACAACGACGAGCTGACCAGCGTGCAGCTGTGCCGGTGGGTCAAGGGCCCCGACTTCCCCACTGGCGGCCAGATGCTCAATTCGCGCCGACGAGCTGAAGGAGATCTACAGGACCGGGTCGGGCGCGCATTCGCCTGCGCGCCACCTGGAAGGCGGGCGACACGTCACGAGCGTCGAAGACGGTCCTCATCACCAGCATTCCCTACACCGTCGACAAGTCCGAGCTGGTGCAGCGCATCGGCGACATCGCGTTGAGCCGCAAGCTGCCGCCTCTCCTCGACGTACGCGACGTGTCGACCGACGACGTGCGGATCGAGCTCGAGCTGAAGCGCGACGCCGACGAAAAGATGGTGATGGCGTATCTCTTCAAGCACACGCCGCTGCAGACCAACTTCAACGTCAATCTCACGTGCCTCATTCCGACCGAGAATCCCGAGGTAGGCCGGCCGGAGCGCCTCGATCTGAAGGCGATGCTCTGGCACTTCCTCCACTTCCGGCTCGACGTCGTGACGCGGCGCCTCGAGCACGAGCGCGACGCGCTCGCGCGCCGCATGCACCTGCTCGAGGGCTTCGCGAAGGTCTTCGACGCGCTCGACGAAATCCTGCGCATCGTGCGGAAGTCCGAAGGCAAGCAGGACGCGGCCAATCAGATCATGAAGCGCTTCGGGCTCGACGCCGAGCAGACCGATGCGATCCTCGAGCTGAAGATTTATCGTCTGGCGCGACTCGAAATCCTCGTGATCCAGCAGGAGCTCGATGCCGCACGGCGCCGCAGCCGCGAGCTCGCCGCGATCCTCAAGGACGAGAGCAAGCGGTGGGCGCTGGTGCGAAGCGAGATCGAGGCGATCCGGACGTCGGATCCGGCGCTCACCCGCGACACCCGCCGCACGGTCCTCGCGAGCGACGAGGGCGAGGCCGAGTACTCGGCCGAGGACTTCATCGTCGAGGAGGACACGATCGTCATCGTGTCGCGCGACGGCTGGGTAAAGCGGCAGAAAGAGGTGAAGGATCTCTCGGCGACGCGCCTGCGCGAAGGCGACGAGGCGCTCGCCGTCGTGGCCGGCAGCACCCGCGCGACCGCAGCGTTCTTCACCAACTACGGCACGGCGTATACTTGCCGGCTCGTGGACATCCCGGCATCGACGGGCTACGGCGAGCCGATTCAGAGCCTGTTCAAGTTTCGCGACGGCGAACGCGTGATCGCAGCCATCGGCTTCGATCCGCGGCTGGCGAAGGGACTGACGGCCGACGCTCCCGACGTGCCGCCGCCGACGCACGCGGTGGCGGTGACGAGCGATGGCTACAGCCTGCGCTTCGGGCTCGGGCCCTTCGTCGAGCCGAGCACGCGCGCCGGCCGGCGCTACGCCAGGGCGGGCGATGGCGCCGAAGTCGTCGGGGTCGCACGCATCGACGGCAGCGAGACGCTGATTGCGGTGACGCGCGAGGCGCGCGCGATGCTCTGCCCGATCGACGAGGTCAATTTCCTGTCCGGGCCGGGACGCGGCGTCATCCTCATCAAGATCGATCCGAAGCGGGATCGCGTGCTGGGCTTCGTCGCCTCGACCGGCGAGCGCGACCTGCTGACGGTCGAGACGAGCCGTGGCGGGTCACAGACGGTGAGTACGGCGAAGTACGAAGTGATCGGCCGTGGCGGAAGGGGCCGCGAGCTGCTGCAACGCGCGCAATTCGCCCGGATCGTCGTGCCGGCGCCGGAGGTCCCGTCGTTTGACCGCTAGAGGTGCACTCGCCCTGGTGGCGCAGGGCTTCAGCCCTGACTCCCAGCGGGTCTGACAGGCCTGAAGGCCTGTCCCACATCCTCGAAGTGCTCGTCAGTGCGATCGCGTGGCGAATCCGGCCGCTTCGAGCTCGTGGCGTACCTGCTCGAAGATCGCGCGGGAGTGCCGGGGGCAGCGACGCGGATTTGAGCAGGCGGTCGAGGCTGTACATCCGGAATCGGATGGCCTCCAGATGAAAGGCCTGGATGGCGCGCTCGAGATGCTCGGCCAGTTCACGTGGCTTCGCCCGCCTGATACGCGGCAAGCTGCCGGCGCAGGTTCTTGACGTGGGCCAGGGCGGCTTCGCGGTGTTCCGTGCGAGAGTCCGTGGTCATTCCGTCCTCGGCCCGCCATCGTGCCTCAGCGGGCACGAGCCGGGCAAGGCGGGCGGGAAAGGGGGTTTACAGCGTTGCGCAGGACGGCACTCGAGCCGTGAAGCTCGGGCTTGCGCCGCCGGTGCGGCCGTTTTTCGGCACATGAGGCCTTCTGAATGCCGTCTGACGGCAGGAAAGGCCTGTATTCTTGTAACCTGTACCACGCCACGTGCATAATGTGCACGTTCGAGCGAACGGCATCAGACTGTGTGGCAGACCGGCTCGAAGGACTTCTGCCTCGACGAAAGGACGGGGATGGGCTCAGCAGCGTCACGTGAAGCAATCAAGTCGATCAGGGATTGGGCAGTCACCGAAGGGCGGAAGGTAGCCATCAACGGCCGCGCCTCGGAGATCTTCGGCAGTCGCGTCTTCGGCGACGAGGCCCAGCAGGCCCGCCTCCCGAAGCCGGTCTACAAGGCGCTCCGACGCACGATCACGCGAGGCGAGCCGCTCGACCTCACGGCCGCCGACGGCGTGGCCGCCGCGCTGAAGGATTGGGCCATCGAGCACGGCGCCACCCATTTCACGCACTGGTTCCAGCCGCTCACCGGCATCACCGCCGAGAAGCACGATTCCTTCCTGTCGCCGACGCCGGAGGGCGGGGCGATCGCCGAGTTCAGCGGCAAGGAGTTGATCAGGGGCGAGCCGGACGCCTCGAGTTTTCCATCCGGCGGCATGCGCAGCACGTTCGAAGCGCGCGGCTACACCACGTGGGATCCGACCAGCCCGCCCTGGCTGCTGTTCAACCCGAACGGTGTCACGCTGGTCATCCCGACGGCGTTCGTCAGCTGGACGGGCGAGGCGCTCGACAAGAAGACGCCCCTCCTCCGCTCGATGCAGGCCCTCTCCGTTCAGGCGCTCCGCATCCTGAAGCTCTTCGGCTCGCGCGCCGAACGGGTCTTCACGACCTGCGGCCCCGAGCAGGAGTACTTCCTGATCGACGCGAACTTCTATTTCGCGCGGCCCGACCTGATCAACGCCGGCCGGACGCTGTTCGGCGCGCGCCCACCCAAGGGGCAGGAGCTCGAAGACCAGTACTTCGGATCGATTCCCGAGCGCGTGCTGGCCTGCATGATGGAGGCCGAGGCCGAGCTGTACAAGGTGGGTGTCCCGGTCAAGACGCGCCACAACGAGGTCGCGCCGAGCCAGTACCGAAATCGCCCCGGTGTTCGAGAACGCGAACGTCGCGACCGACCACCAGATGATGAGCATGGAGGTGCTCAAGCGCACGGCGCCGAAGTACGGGCTCGCATGCCTGCTGCACGAGAAGCCGTTCGCCGGCGTGAACGGATCGGGCAAGCACCTCAACTGGTCGATGAGCGACGACCTGGGGAACAACCTGCTCAACCCGGGCGACACGCCGCACGACAACGTGCAGTTCCTCGTGTTCTGCGCGGCGGTCCTCAAGGCCGTTCACACGTGGCAGGGCCTGCTCCGCGCCTCGATTGCGAGCGCCGGCAACGACCATCGCCTCGGCGCCAATGAGGCGCCGCCGGCAATCATCTCCGTCTTCCTCGGCGACATGCTCACCGACATCTTCGAGCAGATCGAGAAGGGCAGCGCGACGAGCACGATCCAGGGCGGGCTGCTCGAGACGGGCGTCAAGGTGCTCCCGCCGCTGCCCCGCGATGCCGGCGACCGCAACCGCACCAGCCCGTTCGCCTTCACCGGGAACAAGTTCGAGTTCCGCGCGGTGTCGTCGGGCCAGAGCATCGCGCTGCCGAACATCGCCCTCAACGTCGCGGTCGCGGCCACGCTCGACGACATCGCGACCGAGCTGGAGAAGGCGACCGAGTCGGGTCAGTCGCTCGATACGGCCGTGGCCAAGCTCCTCACCCATCTCGCCAAAGAGGTGAAGCCGATCATCTTCAACGGCAACAACTACTCGGCCGAATGGGAGAAGGAGGCGGGCAAGCGCAAGCTGCTGAACCTGAAGAACACGGTGGATGCGCTCCCCGAGCTCACCAGGCCCGCCGTCGTCAAGACGTTCGAGAAGCACAAGGTCCTCAACGAACGGGAGCTCAAGGCTCGGTTCGAGATCATGCTCGAGCAGTACGTGAAGACCGTCAACGTCGAGGCACAGTTGATGGTGCTCATGGCGAACCGCTACATCCTGCCGGCCGCGTTCGGCTACCAGACGCAGGTCGCGCAGACCGTCGCCGCGGGCAAGGCGGCGGGCATCCAGTCGAAGGAAGCCAGGAAGCTGCTCGCCAGCCTGACCAAGACGGTTGACGGCTTCAAGGCCACCACCGACAAGCTCGCGGCCAGCCTCGATCATCACTCGTCGTCGGCCGAGAAGCACGCGAAGTACATGCGCGACACCGTCATTCCGACGATGGGCGCGCTGCGCGAGCTCGGCGATCGCATCGAAACGGCGGTGCCGTCGAGCCAGTGGCCGCTGCCGACCTACCGAGAGATGCTGTTCATCAAGTAGCTCGCGGACGGCGGGAGTCGATCGAAAAGGCGGGCCGGCGAAGGCAACTTCGCCGGCCCCGTCGCGCGCTCGCGCGGCTTACCGGCTCAGAAGCTGTGCGAGACGATGTCGGCCTTCTTCGTCACTGGCCGGCGCGCTATTCGTTGCGGAGGGCGACGAGCGGATCGACGCGCGTGGCCTGACGCGCGGGAACGATTCCGGCAAGAACGACCGTCACCAGCAGCGTGACCGAGGACACGAGCAGCGTGGCTGGGTCCGTTGGCGCGACCTCGAACAACAGCCCGCGCGCAGAGCGCCCGAGCCACAGGGCGAGCGGTATGCCGGCCGCCAGGCCGATCGCCGCAATCACGAGCGTGTCACGGAGCACGGCCGAAGCCGGAGGCGAGAGCCGAGACGAGACGCTCCTGTGCGACGGCGCTCCCCAATTGCTCGGTGAAGGTGCGAACGTCGAAGAAAGGCATCTCGGAATCGAGGGCTCGCAGCTCCCGCCGCACGATCCCCGCCACCTCGCCGGGCGGAAGCGGACTTCGGACGTGTAGCGACAGTCTCCCGGCGAACACGCTCATTTGACTGAGGGGCGCGTACATGACGGCGGGCACCGCCTCGCGCAGTGTTTGGTACGGCGTGTCGCGGACGACGCCGACGATGACCACCGGATTGGCGGCCCGGCTGGCGTCGAGAAAGATGCGCCGGCCGAGCGGATCCGCCGCTCCAAAGAACCGGCGGGCGAGCGCTTCGTTCACCAGCGCAACGTCTGGCGAGTCGGGACCATCGCTCGCGGCAATGTTGCGGCCCGAGACCACGGACAGGCCGAGCGTCGGCAGATATCCCGGACTGACGACGTTCATGGCCACGTTCGCGCTCGCCGCCGGCGCGCGGTCGGCATTCTCGATGGCGACCGTCATCCGCATGCCGCCGCCCGACAACATCCGCAGACGCGCCGTCCCGGCGCCGGCGATACCGGGCGCCGTGCGAACCCGTTCCTCCAAATCGCGCACCAGCGCCACCACCCGCTCGTGGGGATAGCCGGACGACCGCGGATCGATCGAAGCGATGACGAGTCCCTCGCGCGAAATCCCCAGATCGACGGACCACAAGTTCTGAAGGGTCCGCGCGAACAGTTCGGCTTGCACGCGCTCGGCGCCGGCGTCACCGCTGATCGTCAGGTTCGCGCTCGCGAACGCCGCCACCTGCGACAGGCTGGCCGTCCCGCGCTCGAAGCTCTCGAACGTGGGATACGAGAAGCTGTTGTGCACGGCCCGCCCTGGCGATCGACCGTGCCCATTACCACGAGCCGGCCGGGCTCGTCGACAGGCAGCGGACGCAGGAGGACGGCATCCGCGATCGAGAAGATGGCGGTGTTCGCGCCGATGCCCAGGCCCAGGGTCACGACGACGATTGCCGTGAACGTGGGCTGGCTGGCGAAGAGCCGGAACGCCGCTCGCAGATCCGTACGCATGATGAAGACGGCGATGCCGCTGCAAGGCCCGTGCCTCGCCGCACGCACGCGACAAGGCCGGGGTCTTCCAACCCCGACTGACAATCACCTGTTCGACGGCGAACGCCGACGTTTCGAAACCGTGCAGGAGGCGACTCCCCCGCCGATCCCGACCGATCGCCGGGCGATCACGGTCCGTACCGAACCGTGCCGCTCTTCTGCTCGATCGTCACCAGCGTATCCACGCGCTCGATGGGATAGACGACCGTCGGGCCGTTGGCCCACCTGACTTCCAGGCGCGAGACGGCGGTGGCTGTCGCGAGGCCGACGTGCACGCGCAGATCCGATTGCGAAATCTGGCCGCGGCCGCTCGCCACCTCTCCGCGTCGCCGCATCCCACCAGCGGTCACGAAGACCACCGATCCGATGGCATCTGTCGGACACTTCTGCGCCGGGTCGCCAATCAGGCGCACGGTCAGCCAATGTCCTGCCGCTGCGCCGCCCTGGTTGCGCGCGAGCGTCGGGCCATCGTCCAGATTGTTGATGACGATGTCGATGCCGCCGTCGTTGTCGTAGTCGCCGATCGCCGAGCCGCGAGACACGCGCGGCGTCGCCAGCACCTCGCCCGCGGCGGCGCCGACGTCTTCGAACCGTTTGCCGCCGAGATTGCGGAACAGCAACGCACGCTGCGCGTACGACGAGTTCCACGGCAACCGATCGGCAGCGGGATAGACGTGCCCGTTCACCACCAGCAGGTCGAGCCAGCCGTCGTTGTCGTAGTCGAGAAAATCGGTGCCCCAGCCGAGGAACGGGATCGAGACCTTGGCGAGACCGCTCGCAAAGCTGACGTCGCTGAACGTCGCGCCGTCGTGGTTGCGATAGAGCACGTTGAAGTCGTCGGCGAAGTTGGTGATGTGAATGTCGTGGCGGCCGTCGTTGTCGTAATCGCCCACCGCGATGCCCATGTGCGCCTGGGTCGTCCGTTGCCGTCGAGCGCAGCGCCCGACGGGTAGCTGACGTCCTCGAAGCGCCCGCCGCCGGCGTTGCGATACACGAAGTTCGGTCCCGAATCGTTCGCCACCAGCAGGTCCAGCCTGCCGTCATCGTCGAAGTCGAGCCAGGCCACGCCGAAGCCGTAGAGGCGCTTCGCGTCCTCGACGCCGGCCGCGCGTGTCACGTCGGTGAAGGTGCCATCGCGGTTGTTCCGGAACAGGTGATCCGGAGCGCCGGGAAGACCGCCCGGGCCACACATCACCGGTTCGCTCCGGTAGGTGCAGAACGCCGCACCCGTTGCGAGACTCGCGCCCTGCCCCATGTTCCGTCCCTGCTTGGTCTCGCTCTCCGTGGCGCCTCCGCTGGACGATGGGCGGTTGGCCGCGCCGGTTGGAGCCGGCGGAAGGTTGCGGACGTCGAGGGCGACGTAGCCGGCGACATAGAGATCGAGCCACCCATCGCCGTCGAAATCGCCGAACGCGCACCCGGTGGACCAGCCGTCCACCGCGACTCCAGCCTTCTCGGCCTCGTCGACGAACGTCCGTCCCTCGCGACTGCGATAGAGCCGGTTCCGGCCGAAGTTCGTCACATACAAGTCGACGAAGCCATCGTTGTCGAAATCGCCGGCGCAAATCCCCTGGCCCCAGCGTTCGTTGGCAACGCCGGCCTCGATCGTGACGTCGCGGAAGCGTCCGCCGCCCGTGTTCCTGAACAACGCAGCCCGCGGGGCGGGCGCACCAGTGCGCACGAGATCGACCGTCGATCCGTTCACCAGGTACACGTCGACGAGCCCGTCGCGATCGACGTCCACGAGTGCCACGCCCGAACCCGTTGTCTCGACGATGTAGTGCTTCTCGGGCCCGCCGGAGACATGCGTAAACGAGGCGACGCCTGAAGACGCGGTCGCATCCACGTACTGCACGCCTGCGGCGGCGTGCGGCGAGGCAGCGGGGAGGCTCCGGGTCGGCGGCGTCTGGGCAGACAGAACCGCGACGCACGCCAGGCCGGCACACGCCGACGGGAGGCCTTGGAAGGCGTGCCGGCTCACGGACGCGTCCTGTCGCGGGAAGCGCCGTCGCCGAACCGTTTCGCCTTCGCGAACGCTTCCTGCGCCCGCGTACGATCGCCGAGAGACTGGTAGGCACGTCCCAGCAGGTAGTACGCCTCCCCCATTTCTGGTTCGAGCGCGATCGCCCGTTGCAGGCTGACGACCGCCTCCGCGGTGCGGCCGACGCCAATCAGGGCCGAAGCCAGGCCAACGTGAGCAATCGCCGCCCGCGAATCGCGCTCGACCGCGCGCTCGAAGTGCGTGAGCGCGGTCGCCGCGTCTCCCGCCCGGATCGCGCAGGTGCCGAGCCCGAAGGCACCGTCGAACGTCGGCCGCATCGTCTCGGCCTTCGTGTAGAGCGGATTCGCGCCTTCGCAGTCGAGACGAATGCGCTTCAACTTCGCCAGCCCGAGCAGCGCGTCCAGCAGATCGGGTTGGGCCGCCACGGCCGCCTCGTACTCGCGCTCGGCTTCCGGGCGACGGTCCTGGGCCTCGAACGACTCGGCGAGGAGCTGATGCGCACGGGCCGAGCTCGGCGCCTGCTCGACGATCCGCTCGAACGTCGTGGCGGCCAGCTGCGCGGTCACGAGTCCGAGGTAATAGAGCACGTCGACGTTACGAGGGTCCGCGTCGAGTGCGCGCTCGAGCCGCGCCTGGGCCGCCTCCAGCTCACCGCGCTCGAGATGCACGCGCGCGAGCAGCACCTGAGCGTCCGGATCGGAGGGATGTCGCTCGAGGTATGCCGACGCGAGCTCGGCCGCGCGGGCTGGATTCCCCGCGGCAAGAGCGCGCGTCGCCTCGGCGAGTGGCCCGTCGGTCCTGGTTGCTGCCTCCACTGGCGGTTGAGCCGCGAGAATGGCCTCGGCGGCCGCGAGACCGGGACCCGAACCGAGGACCACGGCAACACCCGCTATCAGGACGTGCGATCGTGCGCAGACGCTCGGACGACTCATGACGCTCGACACGTGTCAATACGGGACCACTTCGATAATACGAAGGAACTCCTGTGCCCGCTCGTCGCGCTTCTGGATCAGCGCCGCGAGCCGCGCTTCCTGCTCGGGTCGCCGCGGATCCCTGGTGCGGCCGTAGAGCGCCGCGAGGTGCAGTGTGGCGTCGTAGTGGTCCGCATCGAGCGACAGCGCTTTCACGAGCGCCGCCTCCGACTCGCGGTAGCGGCCGGCGCGCATCTCAATCAGACCGAGCTCGGCCCAGGCGTCGGCGTAGCGCGCGTCAGCATGCAGCGCCTGCTCGATTTCACGGCGGGCCGTGTCGAGATCGTTGGTCTGGCGCGCGATGCGTCCCAGGAAGTAGTGCGCGCCGGTGGCCGTCTCTTTCGACCGGGCTGCGATTTCGAGGTCGTCGCGCGCCGCCGCGAGCTGGCCGCCGTAGAACCGCGCGGCGCCGAGCGCAAAGCGCCCTCGGACATCGTCCGGTTTCAGGCGCACGTATTTCTCGAAATACGGAATCGCTTCGGCCGCGTCATGCCGATGCGTCGAGACGGCGCCCATGGCGTAGTTCACCAACGGATTCTCGGGATCGAGCTCGACCGCCCGCTTCAGCGAATCATAGGCTTCGCGACCGAGGTTCAGCTCGACGCACACCATCCCGAACAGAAAGTGCACGCCGGCGTTCTGCGGTTCGAGCGAGCGCGCGTGCGCCAGATACCCGAGCGCGCCCTTCAGGTCTCGCAGCTTGTAAGCCGTCCGGGCGAGATCGGTCAGCAGCGGCAGGGTGGGTCCGGCCGCGGCGGCGCGCTCGAGCACCTGCCGCGCGTCGGCAAATCGGCCGTTCCGCACGTAGCTGGCAGCGAGCCGCTGCAGCAGATCCGGTGATGCCAGCGTGCGCGCGTCGAGCGCCTCGATCATCTGATCCACGACGGCCGCATCGGAGAGATGCGCCACAGCGGGCAGCACCCCCACGCACATCTGCGGCACTGAGCCGCGGATGCGCGGCGAGCGCGGCGACAGCCGCGCGAGCACCCGATCGATCGCCAAGCGCGTGGAGGTCGACCGCGAGCACTGCGAGGACTTGCGGGCCTCCCCGCACGTCCGCCGGCAGCCGATCGACGAACGTACGCGATTCGCCGAATGCCCCGTCGAGCGCCAGCAGGAATGCCGCCTGATACAGCCCCTCCACGTTCGATGGCTCGAACGCCAGCAGGCGGCGATACACGGCGATTGCCTTCGACCGCGCATCCGGCTCCGCGGCAGAGCGCTCCTGATACAGCCGGCCGAGGTTGGCGTAGGGCGCCGCCGCGCGTGGTGCCAACCGGATGGCCGCGAGAAAATGTGCTTCGGCGTCGGCAAACGCGCTGCGCTGCGCGTCCACCACGCCCGCCAGGTTGTGCAGGGCCGCATCGCCCGGATAGCTCTGGAGAGCAGGATCGACGACCGCCTTCGCCGCGTCGAGCTGCTTCTGCTCCAGGAGCGCGGCAATGCGCTCGATCGTCGCGTTCGGGGCACGATCGGATCGCGCCGGGTCCGAAGTGCGCTGTGCGGAAACGGCCGCGCAAGGGCCGAGCAGGATCGTCAGGACCAGACCAGCCCAGATGCGCATCATCGACGGCCGGCCGACCCCTGCTCGGTCAACTGCTGGAAGGTTGCGAGGGCGGCCGTCGGCGTCCGCCGTCCGCCCCTGGCGACGGTAGATGCGGGCCAGCGCGTAGTGCGGGGCCGCGTAGGCCGGATCGGCTTTGGCCGCGCGCCCAGAGCTCCGCGATCGCGGCGTCGATGCGTTCCGTCTGCTCGAGGAGCACTCCGAGCTGGTAGTGCGCGGCCGCGAGGCCGTCTTCGTAGCCGACGGCCTCGCGGAACAGCCGCTCTGCCTCGCGGCAGCCGCCGCGTGAACGAAGCAGGATGCCGAGATTGAGCGGCGGCCAGGCCGACTTCTCCAGGCGCCAGGCGATTCAGTCGGATTGGCTTCCCGATACTCCACGATGGCCGCCTCGGGCTGATTGAGCGCCTCGTGGCACAGACCCGAGATTGTCGAAGGCGCGCGAGAACCCGGGGTCTCGGGTCGCGACGAGCCGCTGCCGCCGCGATGGCGGAGGCGTACTGACCGGCGTCGTAGTCGAGCCGTCCGAGCCAGTACTGATACGTCGCGTTCGTCGGATCTGCCTTCTCGAGACGCTCGAGCTCCGGGCGCGCCCAGTCTCCACGCTTCAGCGCGATGTAGGCCAGCACGAGACGCAGGCGCGAGTCCGGATCGAGCGGCTGGATGGCCTCCGCTTTCTTGAGCGCGATTGCCGCGTTGAGCGGCTTGCGATCCATGAGGAAGACGCCGGCCAGCGTCTTCAGGAGGTCGGGCGAGTTCGGTTTACGTTCGATCTGCTCCACGAGCAGTCGCGCGGCGCGGTCCCAGTCACGCGCCTGGAGCGCCCGATCCAGCTCGCTGCCGCGGCGAGGGGCCGGTGCGGTGCCGGTCGACGACCGCATACCAGCCAGGGCCTCGATGTCGGCACGCGGTGGCTGTGGCGGCATGTCCTGCGCCGACGCCGTGGCGGCGGCCACCAATACCGCGAGGATTCGTGTTGACGCGCGCATGACGTTCAATCACGGACGCCGCCCCGCCGCTCGTGCGGCGTCGATCTTCGCCTCGAGATCCCGCGCCTCGCGGCTTTGCGGCAGGGTGGCCAGCACGCGCGCAACCTCGCGCGCGGCCTCGCGCCATCGTGCTCATCGGCATGGATGCGGGCAAGCGCCAGATGAACCTCGTGCAGCGCGGGATCGCGGGTGGCGGCCTCCTGATAGGCTCGACGCGCGAAGATCGGGCCTCCCCTGCCGCAGGTACTCGCCGCCGAGCGCCTGGCTGAGCCGGGCCGAGCGCGGATCGATGGCCCGGATGCGCTCGAACGACCACTGCGACAGTCTGAGATAGGCCTTGCCGAGCCTGTAGGCGTATTCCGGCTCGCCCAGGGACGAGTGCGACGATGTGCGCGATACTCGGCACCAGACGCCGCACGTTGCCGGGCGTTCGCAGGCGTCGGCGAGCTGCAGGCGCGGCGCGACCTCGCCGGGCATCAGCTTCGCCGCCCGCTCGAGCTCGGGGACGGCAGCCGCCGGCCGGCCGAGCGCCAGCAGGCTCGCGCCTGCAAGCAGTAGGCCGGGCCGAAGGCCGGATCCTGCCTGGCCGCGATGCGGAACTCGGCGACGGCATCCGCATGCCGCCCGCGCCGCTGCAGGACGATCCCGAGGTTGTGGTGAACGAAGGCGCGATCGCCGCCGCCACGAGCACGGCGCGGAAGTCCCGCTCCGCGTCGTCGAGCCGACCGGCTTCGAGTGCGGCGACGCCGTCGCGAGAAGCGCTCGGCGAGCAGCCGAGCGTGAGGTCCTGCCCCTGTGCAGGTCCGGCCATCGTCAGCAGTACGGGCGAATGCCAACGATGCAGCCCGGAGCGCAGCGACGCGCCATCGAACTCAATAGCTCGAATCGAATCGCGAGCTGTACCGAGCGCGGGTCGGTCACCGAGCCGTTCCATCGACCGAAGTCGGGACTGGCCAGGTCGTTGGTGAACGCCTGACCGCCCCACTGGCCGGGATTGCTGAACATGTGCCAGTTCCAGACGTTGAACGCCTCGATGCGGACCTGCAGGTTCGTGTTGCCCGCCATCTTCGTGTTCTTGATGAACGACAGATCCTGGTTGTGGAAGCCGAAGCCGCGGATCGTTTCCTCCACGCGGTTGCCGCTGGCCGTAATAGTAGTTGAACGCCGTCACGGGCTCGAACGCCGCAGCGTTGAAGAGCGGCCCCTGCCCGGGATCGAAACTGCCCTTGTCCTGGGCGAACACCGCAGACGACGTTGACGATGGCGGGGATGCACGCGGCGCGGAACTGGCCGGGCACGTTGCAGAAGCCCGAGCGGAAGTAGAGCGGCAGGCCCGGACGAGTAGCGGAAGATCGTGCTCAGCTGCCAGCCGCCAGCCAGCGCGTCTGACGACGCCGCCCTGGTTCGCGTATTTCTTCCCCTCGCCGAACGGCAACTGGTACACGAACGCCGCCGACAGCACGTGCGGCGTGTCGGTCGCCGCAATCGCCTCGTTGCGATCGCGCTCGAACGGCGAGATCACGCCTTGCAGGCCACTCCAGGTCACCGCCTCGCGCTGCGTGTTGTCCGACCCGCTCGAGATGGTCTTCGACAGCGTGTACGGCCACGAGTGCGTACGTGCTGCCCGAGAAGCGCTTCTCGAGCTTGACCTGCAGTGAGTTGTAGTGCGACTCACCATGCCCTTCGTTCAGACCCTGGAGGTTGTCGCAGTACTGCGGATAGGGCCGCAGCGCCTGCGCGACCGATGGCGCGCAGCCCGTCATCTGCTCCACCCAGCCCGCATAGGGCAGCGGCACGCCGTTCAGGCTGGTCATGCCCGGCGTGAACTGGTCGTTCAAGCGATCGCCCATCGAGAGGAAGCGCGGGTCGATGGCGTTGATCGGGTCGATGCTGGAAGGCAGCCGGCGGCCCGCGCTGCCGACGTACGCGACGCTGAGCGCCAGGTTGTGTACCGAGCTCGCGATCGACCGAGATGTTCCACTGATGCGCGTACGCGCGCTCGTTGGCATCGATCGGCCGGTAGAGGATGCCCTGCCCGTTGCGATAGTCGGACGCTGATGTCGGGCGGACGGCTGAAGTTCTGCGGAAAGCCCTGATCGAGGAAGAACGCCGGCTGGATGCCGCCGAGCGTGCTCGAGAAGCTGGGCGTGTTCGAGAACCCGTCCTGCGAAATACCGCCGCCCCAGCCGGGATAGAACGCCTGCGTGTAGAAGATGCCCCACCCGCTGCGGATCACCGTCTTCTCGTTGAGCGAGTAGACGGCGCCGAGGCGCGGGGCGAATCCGCCGTACCACTCCTCTTCGGGATACCGTGCGCCGTAGCTGGCCGCGCCATAGTCGTCGCCGGCGAAGGCGAGTCGTCCCGGACGGCCGCCCGCGCCCGGATTGGCGCCTGTCGGATCGAAGAACGAGAAGCGGTCGTATTTTTCCGACGAGGGCGAGTAGTAGTCCCAGCGAACGCCGTAGTCGAGCGTGAGCTTGCTGTTCATTCGCCACGTGTCGCCGGCGTGGAAGATCCACGCGTGCTGACGCGGATACGAGCGAGTCGACGGCGCGGAACGTGGAGTTGCCGTTGTCGACCGCGCCGAGCAGGAAGCTGGCGATCGGGCTTCCGCTATTGACGCCGACGAGTCCGGTCGCTCCGCGCGCGAAGTTGAACGTGCCCGCCTGGTTGCTGTTCGCGTGGATGTTTCCCATGATCTTGCGGTACTCCATCCCGAACTTCACCGTGTGGGCGTTCAGGGTCCACGTCACCATGTCGTTGATGATGAACGTGGGACGCGTCGTCACGTTGCCGATGTTGATCCCCGCGTTGCTGCCCGAACTGCGCGAACCCGTCGCTGAACGTCATCGTTGGCGGCACGTTGTAGCCCGCCACGCCCCGAATCTGCGGGAAATCATTGACGAAATCCTGGTTGACCGAGCCATAGCCCTTCGTTGCGGTTCAGATACCCCATCGACATGTGATTCAGCAGCGTGCTGCTGAACGTGCGATCCCAGTTGAACCGATTGACCCACGAGTTCTGCGGATCCGAGTAGGTTTCGTTGGCGATCGGCTGCGGCAACGTCGAGACGAACTTCGCGGGTGCGCGCTGGTGCCAGAAGCTCGCGAACATGTGATCGCGGCTGCCGATCTGGAGATCGTACCGGCCCAGATAGTAGTCGGAGTTGCCGAGGATCGTGTCCGGGATCGGCGGCGCGAGGTAGTTGTTGAGAGGGCCGTCGCTCGTCGGGTTGGGCAGCGCGGCCAGCCAGTCACGCACGATGGGGTTGATGCGCGACGCGCAGATGACATTCGGCTGATTGCCGTTGCAGCCCATGAACTGATCCTTGAGGAACCCGCCGCGGCCGTCAGGCCGGATCGTTGCCGGGTCGTAGATCGGGATCAGATTCCCGCCGCCGTCGCGCCAATCGGTGAAGTCGCCAGAGCGCTGCCTGATCGAGGGAATCGACAGGGTCGGGGCGTTCGATCCGCCCGTCTGGCGGTAGCCTTCGTAGTTGAAGAAGAAGTAGCTCTTGACCTTGTCCGACCACAGGAACCGCAGCTTCGCCGGCCCGCCGATGTTGGCGCCGTAGTTGTTGCGGTTGAACTCCGGCTTGTCGTCGGCCCCCCACTGCGTCCCCTTGAGCGAGTCGTCGCGGTGATAGAGGAAGCCCGCACCGTGGAACGCGCTGCCGCCCGACCGCGTGACCGCCATGATCTGTCCGGACGTCGACGATCCGTACTCCGGCGCATAGTTCGAGGTGAGCACCTTCACTTCGCTCACCATGTCCGGCGACATCGGGAAGTCCTGGAAGATCGACACCATGCCGCCCTGGCTCATGAAGCCCTGCTGCATGCTCACGCCGTCGACCGTCGCTTCGTCGCCCGACTGCAAACCGCCGTTGGTCCGCGCGTCGAACGCGTTGGCGCCGCCGCCCGTGCTCACGCCCGGCATGAGAATCGCGAACCCTGCCGCTGCCCGCGGACCGCTGTTCATCAGCAGCGGGAGCTGCTGGAGCGTCTCGGGCGTGATGCCGTGCTCCTGCGTCGCCGGTCGTGTTCAGCACCGACGCCGCACTCGAGACCTCCACGCGATCTCGCCGAGCGCCCCGATCGACAGCGTGACGTCGAGCCTCACCTGCGTGCTCAAGGGCACGACGACGTTGGACAGGACAACCTGCTGGAAGCCCGTCTTCACCGCCGTAACTTCGTACTTCGCGGGAGCGAGATTGCGGAACGCATACTCACCCTCTGTGCCGGACACGGCGGTCGCTACCGTCTGATCGGTCGCAACGTTGCGAAGGGTGAGCGCCGTCTCAGGCACCACGGCGCCAGAGCTGTCCTGGACGACGCCCGTGATGGCGCCATTGAAGCTCTGGCCTCGCGCCTCGTGCACCAGGCCCACTGCGAGTGCTACTGACATGACAGTTAGCAGCGGCGTACGCCACCCAGTCATGGAACCCTCCTTGGCCAGCCAACGGCTTAGATGCTTTGACTCTGTTGCGTAATCGTTATAGCACATCGAAACCCCCGGAAAAACGCGGCGATCCGAAGCCCACAAGCTCATCAACTGAGATATCAATGGCTGAGTTTAAACGCCTGCGCGTGACCCGCTCTTGCTGAGCCTTGAGCCCTCTCGCCACCCGCGCTACCCTACCGTCGCTGATGGCATCGACCTACACCGCAAAAGACATCACCGTCCTCGAAGGGCTCGACCCGGTTCGCAAGCGGCCGGGCATGTATATCGGGGGCGTTGGCACCGCCGGACTTCATCACCTCGCCTGGGAAATCCTCGACAACGCGATCGACGAAGCCATGAACGGCTACGCCTCGGCGATCGTCGTCACGCTCCATGCCGGCGGCACGTCGCTGACGGTCTCCGACGATGGGCGCGGCATCCCAGTGGACAAGCATCCGAAGACCGGGAAGAACGCGCTCGAAGTCATCTTCACGGTCCTCCATGCCGGCGGGAAGTTCGAGGTCGGCAACTACAAAACCGCCGGCGGCCTGCACGGGGTCGGCGCCAGCGTGGTCAACGCGCTCTCGAAGGAGCTCGTGGCCACGGTCAAGCGGGACGCCGTGACGTGGGAGCAGCGCTTCCACCAGGGCAAGCCCGTCGCGCCGCTGAAGAAGGTGGGACCGGCGCGCGGCACGGGAACGACCGTCTTCTTCCATCCCGACCCGGTCATCTTTCCGAAGATCGATTTCGACCCGGCGCTGCTCCGCGAGCGGCTGGAGATCGCGAGCTACCTCCACAAGGGCGTGAAGCTCACGTTCGTCGACGAGGGCGCTGGCACCCGGGAGACCTTCGTGCACGCCGACGGCGTCGGCGCGTATCTCGCCCGCGTCACCGCCGAGCGAGGCGCCCGTCCGGTTCACGACACGCCGTTCGTCGTCGCGCGCGACGGCGATCTCCGGCTCGAGCTCGCGCT
This sequence comes from Vicinamibacterales bacterium, assembly GCA_963840865.1. Lineage (GTDB taxonomy): Bacteria > Acidobacteriota > Vicinamibacteria > Vicinamibacterales > Vicinamibacteraceae > CAWJAP01. The sequence goes on along the minus strand of CAWJAP010000002.1, from coordinate 97,090 downwards.
CCAGTGGACCGAAGCGACCGACGAGCACGTTCGCAGTTACGTGAACGGCATTCCGACCGGCTCGGGCGGCACGCACGAGAACGGGCTGCGGGCGGGCCTGGGCAAGGCGGTGCGCAATTTCATCGAGACGCACAACCTGTCACCGAAGGGCGTGAGCCTGACGGCGGAAGACATCCGCGAGGGGCTGGTCGGCGTTCTCAGCGCGTTCATCCAGGATCCGCAGTTCCAGGGTCAGACGAAGGATCGACTGAACAACCCCGAGGTCCTCGCGCTCGTCGACGGCGCGGTGCGGCCGGCGCTCGAGCACTGGCTCAATCACAACATCACGATGGCGGAGGCCATCGTCGCCCGCATCATCCTGGCCGCGCGCGCGCGCGAGGCCAGCCGCGCCGCCCAGCAGGAGGTGGTCCGCAAGACGGCGACGTCCGGACGCGTGACGCTGCCCGGCAAACTGAGCGACTGCACGAATCCCTCGTCAGTGACGAGCGAGATCTTCATCGTGGAAGGCGATTCGGCCGGTGGATCGGCCAAGCAGGGGCGCGACCGCACGCGCCAGGCGATCCTCCCGCTGCGCGGCAAGGTGCTGAACGCCGAAAGCGCGTCGATGTCGAAGGTGCTCGAGAACAAGGAGCTCTCCGACCTCGTGACCGCGCTCGGCTGCGGCATCGGGGCGGGATTCGATGTGAACCGGCTGCGCTACGGCAAGATCATCATCCTGGCCGACGCCGACTCCGACGGTCATCACATCGCGACGCTCCTGCTCACCTTCATCTACCGGCACATGCCGCAGCTCATTCAGCGGGGCCACGTCTACCTGGCGCAGCCGCCGCTCTATCGCGTCGATATCGGCAAGGAAACCCACTGGGCGCTCGACGAGGCGCACAAGGAGGAGATCCTGCGCACGCGGGTCCACGGCCGCGCGCGGCCCGACATCACCCGCTTCAAGGGCCTCGGCGAGATGATGCCCAAGGTCCTGTGGGAGACGACGCTGAACCCCAAGACGCGGCGGCTGCTCCGCGTCGAAGTGACCGATCCGCTCGTCACCGATCGGGTCATCAACGATTTGATGGGCAAGGATGCCTCGGCGCGCTTCCGCTTCATCATGGAGCACGCCGAAGACGCCCAGGCGCTGGATGTCTAAATGTCAGGGCTACAGGCGACGGACTGCAGGCTACGGGCCTGAGTCCGGCAAGCCCAGTAGCCTGTAGCCCGTAGTCCGTAGCCCGATTGCGACTCTGAGAGCGACTCGAGCCATCGTAAAATCTCTGACTGGCCTGCGCGTGTGCCGATTGAGGTCGGCCGCTCGGCCGCAGGGTCGACGATCATGAACGGACGCGATTTTCAGGGTGTCAACGCGGGGTACGTCGAGGAGCTCTACGATTCGTATCGCAACGATCCGTCTTCGGTCGACGATGCGACGCGGAAGGCGTTCGAGGCCGGATGGATTCCGCCCGGGGCCGAACAAGGCCCGGCAACCGCGAGTGAGCTGGCGCCGAGCATCGCGGCGGTGGTCGGCGCGGTCAACCTCGCGGACTGCATCCGGCGTTACGGGCATCTGGCGGCCCAGCTCGATCCGCTCGGCGCGAAGCCGGTCGGCGATCCCTCACTCGCGCCCGAAGCGCACGGCATCACCGACGATGATCTGCGCGGCCTGCCGGCCAGCCTGATCGGCGGACCGATCGCCGCGGGGGCGGCCAACGCCTACGACGCGATCGGCGCACTCCGCTCGGTCTATCAGTCCACGACCGGCTTCGACTACGCGCACATCTTCGTGCCCGAAGAGCGCGACTGGCTCCGCCAGGCGGCCGAGTCGCGGGCCTTTCGTCCACCGGCCATGAGCATCGACGGCGTCGCGCTGCTCGATCGTCTCAGCCAGGTGGAGGCGTTCGAGCAGTTCCTGCATCGTGCCTTCCCGGGCAAGACGCGCTTCTCCGTCGAAGGGCTCGATCTCCTCATTCCGATTCTCGACGTGATTGTCGATGCGGCAGGAGACACGGGCATCTCGCAGGTGTTGATCGGCATGGCGCATCGCGGGCGCCTGAACGTGCTCGCCCATATCCTGTCCAAGCCGTACGCGCAGATCCTGGCGGAGTTCAGGGATCCGGTGCAGCAGCGCGCGGGGCTGCGCATCGATCTCGGCTGGGCGGGTGACGTCAAGTACCACGCCGGCGCGCGCCGGAGCGTCAAGAGCCTCACCGTCTCGATGGCGCCGAATCCCAGCCACCTCGAGTTCGTCAACCCCGTGGTCGAGGGCATGGCACGCGCCGCCGGCACCGCCGTGGATCAACGCGGCCCCGGACGATTCGATCCGAACCGGACGCTGCCCCTCCTGATTCACGGCGATGCCGCCTTCCCAGGTCAGGGCATCGTCGCCGAGACGCTCAACCTCGCGAGACTGAACGGCTATGACACCGGGGGCACGATCCACATCATCGCCAACAATCAGCTCGGATTCACCGCCACCTCGCGCGAGTCGTACGGGACGTCCTATTCGAGCGGCATGGCGCGCGGCTTCAAGATCCCGATCGTGCACGTCAATGCCGACGACCCCGAAGCGTGCATCGAAGCGGCGCGGCTGGCATCGGCGTATCGGCGCAAGTTCCGCAGAGACTTTCTCATCGACCTGATCGGCTATCGGCGTCACGGGCACAACGAAGGTGACGAACCGAGCTTCACGCAGCCGCTGCTCTACGAGCAGGTGGCCCGGCACCCGACGGGTCGGAGGATCTGGGCCGACCAGCTCGTCGCCCGCGGCGAGGTGACCCCGGAACAGGTGGAGGCGACGTCGCGCAAGCACTTCACCGTGCTCGACGACGCGCTCGCATCGCTCAGGCCGGAGACCGATCTCGTGCGAGCCGATCCCCGAGCCGCCGCCGCCGGGCGCGGCCCGTCAGGTGCGGACCGCGGTCGACGCCGATCGCCTGAGAGCCCTCAACGCGGAGCTGCTGACGCGGCCCGAGGGCTTCACGCAACACCGCAAGCTCGATCGCGCGCGCGAGCGCCGGCTCGCGATGCTCGACGCGCTCGACGAGCGGACGATTGACTGGGCCACCGCCGAGGAGCTGGCGTTGGCCTCGATTCTGGCCGACGGCATCGCCATCCGGTTGACCGGCGAGGACGTCGAGCGCGGCACCTTCAGTCATCGCCATGCCGTCTTCCACGACGTGAAGACCGGCAAGCGCCATTTCCCGCTGCAGGCGCTGACGCAGGCCACGGCGGCCTTCGAGATTCGCAACAGCCCGCTGTCGGAGAACGCGGCGATCGGCTTCGAGTTCGGCTACAACGTGCAGGAGCCGCAGCGGCTCGTACTGTGGGAGGCGCAATACGGCGACTTCATCAACGGCGCCCAGGTGATCATCGACGAGTTCATCACGTCGGGGCGGGCGAAGTGGGGCCTGACGCCGTCGCTGGTGCTACTCCTGCCGCACGGCTACGAAGGCCAGGGACCCGACCATTCATCCGCGCGACCCGAACGCTTCCTCGACGCTGCCGCCGACATCAACCTGCGTCTGGCCAACTGCACGACCGCCGCGCAGTACTTCCATCTCCTGCGGCGGCAGGCGCTGCTGCTCGAGACCGATCCGCTGCCGCTGATCGTGCTGACCCCGAAGAGCCTCCTGCGGCATCCGCTCGTCAGCTCGTCGCTGCGCGAACTGTCCGAGGGCCGGTGGCAGCCGGTCATCGACGATGAAGAGGCGCGGGCGCGCAAGGGCGACGTCCGACGGCTCGTGCTGTGCAGCGGCAAGGTGTCCGTGGATCTCGTCTCGAGCGAGAAGCGCCGGGAGACGCCGGCCGTCGCGATCTGCCGCGTCGAACAGCTCTACCCGTTCCCGTTCGACGAGATTCGCGACGTCGCGGCCGGCTATCCCAATCTGCGGGAAGTCGTGTGGCTGCAGGAAGAGCCCGAGAACATGGGCGCCTACGATTTCGTGCGTCCGTACCTCGATCAGCTCCTCGACGACGTGTACTTCGTCAGCTACGTGGGACGCCCGCGCAGCGCGAGCCCGTCGGAGGGCTCGTCGGCCCTGCACGCCGTCCACCAGCGCATGATCGTGGACCAGGCGTTCGCGATTCACGAGCCTGCTGAAGTGAGGGGCTGAGGACGATCACTCGTGAGTTGTGAGTTGTGAGTTCATCGTCCACGGGCGGCCGTCGGCCGGCGCCCACAACTCATGACTCATAACTCCTGACTCCTGACTCATGACTAATGTGCGGAGGTCTTGTTGTCGATCAACATCGTCGTCCCGCAACTCGGAGAATCGGTCGTCGAAGCCCGCGTGGCCCGGTGGCTCAAGCAGGAGGGCGAGGCGGTAGCCGCCGGCGAGCCGGTCGTCGAGCTCGAAACGGAGAAGATCGACCTCGAGGTCGGCGCCGAACACGCGGGCGTGCTCACCAAGATTGCGCGGCAGGAGGGCGAGGACGTAAAGGTCGGCGAGGTGCTCGCCGTCGTGGAGCCGGGCGCGACCGCCGAGGCGGCCAAGCCCGCGTCGGCACCGGCTGCCGCTCCGGAACAGAAGCCCGCGGCTGCGGCACCACCCGCGCCGGCAGCGCCGGAGCCGGCGAAGCCCACGGCCGTGCCATCTCCCGCAGCTGCGAAGGAGCGCGCGACACCTACCGCGCGGCGTGTTGCCGAAGCGCACGACGTCAAGCTGTCGGCCGTTGCCGGCAGCGGCGAAGCCGGACGCATCACCAAGCGCGACGTGGTCGAACGCCTCGCGCCCGCCGCGAACGCCGCACCGGCGGCGAAAGCTCCCGACGAAGCCGGCACCGGTGGCGAAACCGCCGGCGCCCGTGCCGTCGCGTCCGCCCGGAACGCGCGCCGAGGAACGCGTTCGCATGAGCAAGCGGCGGCTGACCATCGCGCGGAACCTCGTCGAGGCTCAGCGCACCGCCGCCATGCTGACCACGTTCAACGAGGTCGACATGAGGGCGGTGATGTCACTGCGCGAGCGGCGCAAGCAGGCGTTCAAGGAGCGTTACGGCGTCAATCTCGGCATCGCCTCGTTCTTCGTCAAGGCGAGCGTCAGTGCGCTCAAGGCGTTCCCGCGGCTCAACGCCGAGATCCAGGGTGAAGAGATGGTGCTCAAGCACTATTACGACATCGGGATCGCGGTCGGGGCGGCGCAAGGGCTGGTGGTGCCGGTCCTCCGCAACGCGGAACAGATGACATTCGCCGAGATCGAGCTGGGCATCCGCGAATTCGCGGGCAAGGCCTCGAACGGAACCCTCACGCTCGAGGATCTCCGCGGCGGCACCTTCACCATCACCAATGGCGGGGTGTTCGGGTCGCTTCTCAGCACGCCGATTCTGAACCCGCCGCAGGTGGGCATTCTCGGGCTGCACAAGATCGAAGAGCGTCCCATTGCCGTCAACGGTCAGGTCGTCGTCAAGCCCATGATGTATATCGCGCTCAGCTACGACCATCGCATCGTCGACGGTCTCGAGGCCGTTCAGTTCCTCGTGCGCGTGAAGGAGCTCATCGAAGATCCCGGGCAGATGCTCATCGAATCGTAGAGGAACGCCCCGGGTATGAGCCTGGCGCTCGTCAGGCTGCGAGGCCGCCGCAGGCGTCCAAACTGAATGGCCCCTTTCGCGACGGCCCGGATTCTCCTGCTGTTGACCCTCGCGGCCGGGGCCGCGACGGGGGCCCGGGCGCAGTCGCAGCCGCCACCTCCGCCGCCCGACACTTCCCCGCCGCCCCCCGAGCCGCCGACCGACCTCGAGCGCGTCAAGCGCCGGCTCGAGAAGCCCTCGACGGGGCTCGCCGAAAGTGTCGGGAAACAGAGCGAGCGCACCGACGACACGACCTTTCGCGTGAGCGTGACGCAAACATCGATCGATGTCAGCAGCCTCCTCGGCGAGCCGACGAACATCGTCGCGCCATACGTTCACTCGTGGTACTTCAGCAACTGGCACCACGAGTATCTGCGGATGGTGACACCCGACTACGCCCGCCGCGCGACGCTGTACCCGCAGGGCATGCTGCCGGTCTCGATCGTGCCCGGCGTGACCGATGTCCTCAAGTCGGCGTGGCGCAGCTACGCGGAGCGCCGAGCCAAACAGGAAGTACAGGAGGCGCTGGAGCAGTTCTTCCGCGAGCACCCGGAGGCCCGCCAGCCGGTGCCGTCGCCGCCTCCGCCCGCCGACAAGCCGGCGGGCCGCTGACGCGGCATCGTCTCAGGCCCTCGATTCGGGTGGGAAGAGGAATCGGAGCACGTCACCGGCGCGCGAGGCCCAGTCGCGCTCGGAGTGGCGCGCGCCTGCCGCCTCGACGTAGCGGAGGTCGTCGCCGAGCCGCCAACCTTTCTCGAGCAGCAGGTTCTTCAGAATTCGAACGTTCTGCAGGACGCCGGGACCTTCCTCGGTGCCGGCATCGAGCCAGATGCGACTGGGCGTCCTGGCTCGCAGCGCGCGCGCCAGGCCGATCACGTGCCGCCGATCCCACCAGAGTGATGGCGACATCACCGCCAGACGGCCGAACACGTCGGGGCGGGTGATCCCCAAGTAGAACGACACCAGCCCGCCGAGCGAGGAGCCCCCGAGTCCCGTGTCGGGTGCACCGGGTCGCGTACCGGTAACGCCGATCGATCCAGGGCTTGAGCTCCTGGACGAGCATCCGCCCGTACAGGTCGGCGCGACCGCCGTCGCGCCGCCGCGCGTCGCGGGTGGGTGTGAACTCCGCCGCACGGCCCACACCCGCATGATCGATGCCGACGATGACGAGCGGCTCGATCGATCCATGCTGGATCAGCGACTGTGCGGTCTCGTCGAGCCGCCAGTCCTGGCCGTGGATGAACGACAGGTTCGGGTCGAAGAGGTTCTGCCCGTCCTGCATGTACAGCACGGGGTAGCGGCGGTGGTGCTCGCGATCGTAGCCGGGCGGCAGATACACGAACACGTGGCGCGTGTTTCCGAGTACGACCGATCTGAAATCGCGCAGGATGTGAAAGTGGCCGGTCAGCGCGTGTCCCGACGGGAACGGACCGCGATCGATGTGCGCGGGACCTGCCTGCTCGATCGTCGTCAAGCGGGTCCCCGGCGGCGTTCACGCATCCACGACATCGCGCGGGACTATACCATCGGCCGTCGGCGGCATGGTACGCTGCCGCGACACGTTTTCTGCCGAACGAGGACGCTCGATGGCCGTCATCACCGAAGGGAAAAAGGCGCCCGCCTTTGCGCTGCAGGACCAACACGGCAAGACTCACAGCCTCGCCGACTACGCAGGGCGCCCGGTCGTCCTGTACTTCTACCCCAAAGACGACACGCCCGGCTGCACGAAGGAGGCGTGCGCCTTCCAGGCGGCGCTGCCGGACTTCGGCAAGGGCAAGGCCGCCGTTCTGGGCGTCAGCGTCCTGGACACCGCCAGCAAGGCGCGCTTCGCGAACAAGTACTCACTGGCCTTTCCGCTGCTCGCCGACGTCGATCATGCCGTCGCCGAGAAATATGGTGCGTGGCAGGAAAAACGCATGTACGGCAAGAAGTACATGGGTGTCGCGCGGATCACGTACTTGATCGACACCGAGGGAAAGGTCGCGAAGCGCTGGGACACGGTCAAGCCAGACACGCATCCTGCCGAAGTGCTCGACGCCGTTCGGGGGCTGTAAGCTTGTGGGCAACGGAGGGAACGGAGGCAACGGAGGAAAGGAGAAACAGTTGGAACTCAGAGCAGCAGAGAAACGGAGCAACGGAAAACCCATTTATTGCTCTTCTCCGTTCCTCCGTTGCTCTGAGTTCAACCGTTTTCTCCGTTCCCTCCGTTTTCTCCGTCCTCTCCGCTGCCTCCCGGATCACGGCACGATGGCGAACGACACCGTGTCGCTGACGGTCGCATCGCCGTCGCGGGCAGTCAGGCGGACGACGTACTCAGCCTGCGCGAGGTTGGCGAGGGGCAGATCGACGCGGACGTCTCCATCCTTGGCGGTCACGGGAGCGAGCGAGACGAGCTTCGTGCCATGCCGATTGAGCAGCTCGGCGTCGATCTGCGGCACTGCGGACGAAGCCGCATGGACGCGGGCGATCAGTGAGACGCGCTCGGTGCGGCGGAAGCGCCGGCGAGCCGCGGCTGGCGTGTCGCCGGCTGCTGCCGTCGCGGGTACTCCCTGAGCGACGACCAGGCGCGGCGTATCGATGGCCAGCCCGCTGGCGGGAAGGGCGGGATCGATGTTCTCGGTCCAGCTCTGAAGCGCGTGCCCGTCACGGTCTTCGGCGGTCACCTTCAGCTTGGCGGGCCGCGCCGGCAGGGTGGCCCGCACCTGCCAGGGCCCCCTCGCCCGGCCCGGGTCGGCCGGCACCAGATAATCGTCGCCACCGTCGACGACCGCGAGTCGCATCTGTACGACCTCCGCCGCCGCTTCGGTCGTACCCCGTTCCCAGCTGAAGGCGACAGCGGCCCCGCCCGCCCGTCCGCGCTCGACGCCCAGCCACCAGTCGACCAGGCGTCCACGCGGCGGTTCGGCAAGCGCGCCGATCGCCGCGGTGACGTCGGCGGGCGCCGTCGGCGCCGCGGGGCGTGGCTTCGACTCCTCCGCGGAGGCGGCCCAGTAGCCACGCCGAGCGAGCACACGCGCGCCGTTGCGCTTCACCTTGACGTCGATCTTGTGGAACTTTCCGTCGTTGGGCGGGCGCGCCGGCACGTAGCCGAGCAGATAGTAGGCGCTCGCGTCGGCGATGACCGCGCGCAGGCCCCGTGAGAAGTCGTTCGAGCGGCCCAACGCGCGGCCGCCGGTATCGAGCGCGAGGGAGCTGTTCGCATCGCCCGGAAATCCGCCCGTCATCAGGTCGCGAGGATCGAGCGTATGAATGACGACGTTGCCTCGGTTCGCGGCGGTGACCGCGCCGCGCACGGCGTCGTAGTGCCTCGACCCGTCCGGCCCCAGCAGCGCCGGGCTCTCGCTCACGTAGAGCACCGACTTGCGGCCGTCCTTGAGCGTGCCCAGATAGTCCACGAGCGACTTGAGGGCGCTGATGGAGATCTCGGTCCGGATGCGCGTCCGGTCCCCGGGGCGCAGATACATCTGCCCTTCCTCGAGCGGACTGCGGGGGAAGAACCAGTTGAGACGTCCCTCGAACTTCGCGATGCGATCGAGCACCTCCTGTTTGTCTCGGGTGAGACCGAGATGCGTGACCGGCGTGAGCGGGTCCATGACGGCGAAAAGATCCAGCGGCTTCATCTCGACGTCGATGAAGCGCCGCAGCATCTCGCGCAACCGAACGTCGTAGGCCGGTCCGCGCTGCAGGTGGTAGTCGTCCAAAAACAGGACGAGGACGCGGACATCGTCTCGCGCCGCTTCCTGAGCTGCGTGCTCGGGCGACCGGATGTCGAGGGACGTATCGTCGCCGGCCGGAGGCTGCCCGGTGAGCCGCACGAACTGCAGGGTCTGGATCTCCTGCGCGACGCCGTCCTCACGCACGTCGAAGTCGGCGGCAGTCAGATCGGTGACCGGCCGATCGGTCTTGTCCGACACCGTGACGTCCACGCGCACGAGTCCGACACCGGTCCGAAAGACCGGTGGGACCGGCGGCTGCTGGGTATCGGCCGGGCGCTCGGCCGGTTGTTGTGCGGTCGCCGCGACGACGCAGAAGGCGACCAGGACGCCGGAGGAAACCAGGGCGCGCATGAGGATCTCTCGAAGCGCTGGCCCTGCCATTGTAACAAGGCGTTTGCGGTCGGGTGCCATTTCCCTGACGGAAGCGGATCGGAAAAGCACCCGACCCCGATCGGTCCCGATCAGTACCGGTAGTGCGACGCTTTGTAGGGCCCTTCGACCGGCACGCCGATGTAGTCGGCCTGTTCCTTGGTGAGCGTGGTGAGCTTCACGCCGAGCTGCGCGAGGTGCAGCCGTGCCACTTCCTCATCGAGCTTCTTCGGCAGCATGATCACCTTCTTGCCGATCTTCTCGGCGTTGTTCTGGAGCTCGATCTGCGCCAGCACCTGGTTGGTGAACGAGGCCGACATCACGAAGCTCGGATGCCCCGTCGCGCAGCCCAGGTTGAGCAGCCGTCCCTCGGCGAGGACGAGGATGCTCTTCCCGGTCGGAAACACGAACTCGTCGTACTGCGGCTTGATGTTGATCCTCTTGAGGCCCGGCACCTTCTTCAGGCCGGCCATGTCGATCTCGTTGTCGAAGTGGCCGATGTTGCCGACGATGGCCTTGTCCTTCATGCGCTTCATGTGCTCGACGTCGATCACATTGAAGTTGCCGGTCGTCGTGATGAAGATGTCCGCCTGTTCGACGACGTCCTCGAGCGTCGTGACCTGGAAGCCTTCCATGGCGGCCTGGAGCGCGCAAATCGGATCGATTTCGGTCACGATGACGCGGCAGCCCTGGCCCCGCAGCGACTGCGCGCAGCCCTTGCCGACTTCCCCGTAGCCGAGGACGAGGGCGAGCTTGCCGCCGAGCATGACGTCGGTCGCGCGATTCAGTCCGTCCGGCAGCGAGTGGCGGCACCCGTAGATGTTGTCGAACTTGCTCTTCGTCACCGAGTCGTTGACGTTGATGGCCGGGAAAAGGAGCTTGCCGGCCTCCATCATCTGATAGAGCCGATGCACGCCCGTGGTCGTCTCTTCGGAGACGCCGCGGATGCCCGTGGCGATCCGCGTCCACAATCCAGGGTGCGCCGCGAGCTCCGTCCGGAGCGTCTCGAGAATGACGCCCCATTCCTCCGGCTGCTTCTCGGGATTGAAGTCGGGCACCGCGCCGGCCGCCTCGTACTCGAGCGCCTTGTGCACGAACAGCGTCGCATCACCGCCATCGTCGACGATCAGCGTCGGGCCGTCCCCATCGGGCCACACCAGCCCTTCCTTCGTGCACCACCAGTACCTCCTCGAGCGTCTCGCCCTTCCAGGCGAACACCGGAATGCCACGGGGGTTCTCGACCGTGCCGCCGGTCTCCGGCCGCCCGACGACGACCGCGGACGCGGCGTGATCCTGGGTCGAGAAGATGTTGCACGACACCCAGCGGACGTCCGCGCCGAGATCCGCGAGCGTCTCGATGAGGACGGCCGTCTGGATGGTCATGTGCAGACTGCCCATGACTCGCGCGCCGGCGAGGGGGCGGCTACCGGAGTAACGGGCGCGCAAGGCCATCAAGCCGGGCATCTCGTGCTCGGCGAGACGGATCTCCTTGCGTCCGAAGTCGGCAAGCGCAAGGTCGGCGACCTTGAAGGGTTCGCGCCCCGCTTTGCGGGCCGCTTCGTAGGGATGTGTAGCTTCAACGGCGACGGACATCTGGCACTCCTTTGATCAAACACTGGGCCGGCGCATCCAGCGCTCAGCCTACGACACGCGAGTCGCGCAGCGCGCCGCGATCGGTTCGCTGCAGGATGGGGGCGGCATCGGCCCGGACGGCCGAGGCAACGAAGAGCGACGGTCCCTTGGCCCGCGGCTCGGGCGCGAGCGGCTGCACCCGAACGAGGTCGAACGCCGCGGCCTCCAGCAACCGCTGAAGGTGCCGCTCGCCGAATCCGAGCCAGACGTGGCCCATCGTATGGCGGTACTCCTCGCGCTCGTGCGGAAGCATGTCGACGACCACCACGCGACCGCCAGGGCGCAGCGCGCGCGCCGCTTCCGCCAGCGCGCGGCCGGGCTCGGGCATGTGGTGCAGGACGAGCATCAACAGCGCTGCGTCGAGCTCGCCGTCCGCGATCGGCAGTTGCTCGAGCGTTCCCTGACGCAGCTCGACATGCGGCGCGTGCCGCAGGCGCGCTCGCGCCACATCCAGCATGTCCGCCGACGCGTCCACCGCGATCACGCGCGAGACGAAGGGCTCGATCACCTCGCTCACCTGGCCCGTGCCGCAGCCGAGATCGCCGATCGTCGAGAGCGGATCGAGCAGCGCGAGCAACGCGCGCAGATGCGGGTTGGGGCCAAAGAGCTCGTCGCGCAGCCGATCCCATTGCCCCGAGGCGGCGGAGAAAAACGCTTCGGACTTCGATCGGCGGGCTGCGAGGATGCGCTTGAGGCGGCGATCATCGTCCTGGGCTGAGGGCGACGCCATCACCTGCTCGCGGACCACGGCCCAGAGGGACCGCGAAGCCGCGGGCAGCTCGTCGGGCGTTGCCGCATACAAGCGGCTCGTGGCCTCGCGCCGCGACGCGACCCATCCGCCGTCCGCCAGCGTCTTCAGGTGGCGGCTCACCGTCGATTGCGGGAGCTGGAGCACGTCGCACAGCTCGGACACGGTGAGCTCGTGGCGGTCCAGGACGGCGAGCACGCGGACGCGAATCGCGTCGGACAGGATGACCAGCTGGTCGAGAATCTCGGCAGCCACTGTATAAATCCGTTGAACCGGATGAAAGGATACACGGCCGCTCCCAAGCCGTCAAGGAGAAGTTCAGACAACCGGCGGTCGACGATCCGGGACCGGGTCTGGACCCCGTCCCAATGGTGAGCGTAAGCTGGCGAACCCATGCCACCGCTCCCAATCGAACACATCGCCCTCAACGTGGCCGATTCGCGCAAGATGGCTGCCTGGTACGTCTCGAACCTCGGGATGCGCATCGTCCGCCAGATGAGCGCCGCTCCATACATCCACTTCCTGGCCGATGCCGGCGGGGCCATGCTGATCGAGCTGTACAGCAACCCGGATGCTGCAGTGACTCCCTACGCCGACATGGACCCGCTACAGCTCCACATGGCGTTTTCGGCCGCCGACCCCGATGGCGCGCGCTCGCAGCTCGAGCAGGCTGGCGCGACCTTCATCGAAGAGCGCCAGGCGCCGGACGGGTCGCGCCTTCTGATGCTGCGCGATCCGTGGGGTCTCCCCATTCAGTTGTGTAAGCGAGCCACCACGCTCTCCCCTCTGCCCTGACCTGGCGGCACGGCCTTGGGGTCAGATCGGCGCGACGGTGAAGCCCTCGCGGGCTGCCGCGTCCCCGAGCCGCGGATCGAGGGTGACCAGCATCTCGGCCTGCGGATGATCCTCGGACCAGAGCAGAGCCGCCGCCAACTGGAGCGCATCGGCGGCCCGGAGTGAATGGACGCCGACCAGGCGGCCGGCGCCGCGGCGCACATCGTCGCTGGGCGCGACCACGTCCGCGTGATCGACGATGGCGCGCAGGCGATCCCTCGCCGCATTGAGCTGCGCCGCATCGAGGGGCCGCTCACGGTGCCGCCGGAAGATCGCCGACTGACATTCGAGCGGTGTCGCCCACCAGATGGCGACCTCGCGATCGCCGGCAAACAGGTCGATGAGGGCGCGGGAGCGCGTCTCAGGCAACAGGAGAGGCACGAGGGCGGAGCTGTCCCAGAACATCAGCGTCCGTCGGATGAATCGTGCCGTTCGGCGAGCAGCGCCGCGAGTACGTCGCGGCCCACCGGCTCCCCTTCCGGCGGCGTCGTCAGCACCTTGGGCAGGCGGTTGTGGCCCCGCCGGATGAACCCGGCGCGAAAGAGCCGCGTCCGCCGCGTCGAGCGGCGTTCCTCGTCGCCGAGCGGAACGAGGCGCGCGACCGGCACGCCCCGATCGGTGATCACCACTTCGTGTCCGGCCTTGACCTCGCGAAGAATCTCCGAGGCCCGTGACTTGAGCTCGACGACCCCTGCGGTCTTTCTCATATGACCAGTATGGTCAGATCGAACAGACCCGTCAAGCCACAAGGATCGCGGGAGGGCGGGCCCCGCCGGGGCCCGCCGAAGGGTGAAGCCCCGGCCTGCTGGTGACGGATTGTTGCCTGACCGGGGGAGGGCGGGAATCACTGCCCCGCCGGGGGGAACCGGGCGAGTCTAGCGGCTCGTCGACGCGGTCGGATAGTTCAGCGAGATTTCGCGCTCGAGGTTCCGCTGACGCGCGCCGGCCTGGGAGTGGTTGCTGAAGAAGAAGTTGGCCACGCGGCCTTCTTCCCCGTACTTCTCGCGGAAGCGGCCCCAGACCCGCGGGCCTTGCGAGACGTCGAAACCGCCTTCGTGGGCATATCGAAGGCCCACGCGGTCGGCCTGGTCTTCCAGATCGCGGCCGTACCCATTGGTCAGCGCGAGCATCGAGAAGCCGGCCGCCAGGCCGATCGCCGCCTTGGCCTTCTCGTCGTCAACCGAGGTCTCGGCCGCGACGGCGACGCCTGCGGCAATGAGCTGCACGATCATGGCACGCTTCATACCCTTGCGCGAATGCTCGTGCGTGTAATGCGCGAGCTCGTGGCCGAGGATGATGGCGAGCTCGTCGTCGTTCATCTCGCGCATCAGGCCGGTGTGTGACGAACACGGCGCCGTTGCCCATCGCGAACGCGTTCCAGTCCGGCCGCTCGACCACCCGTGTGCGGACGTCGCCCGCCTTCAAGTACGGAGGCATCAGCCGGCTCATGATGCGCCGGACGCGCTCCACTTCCACGCCTGAATCGTAGAGTGCAGCCGGCTTGTCGTTTTCGCTCAGACGGACGCTGTGCCCCGCCAGCCACTGCTCCTCCATCGCGGTCGTCGCCTTCAGCACCTCGGTCTCGAGAAACGCCATGTCGTTCGGCTTCGCTTCGATCGAGTCCACGAGGATGACGCCGGCGGCATCGCGCCTGCCCTTCGCTTCGACGCGGTACCCGAGCGGGATTGAATCGAACGACCGGATCTCCTTGCCCTTGACCTTGGTTTGCGGCGTCGCACGTAACCTTTGCCCGTCGACGACGAGGAGGTCGTCCTTGCGCCACTCGGCATACCCGTCGACCTTGTCTTCCTTGCCGTCGGCCCGGAGCGGCCCGCCAACCGGCAGGACGGTCAGGGCGAGAACAACGAGGGCAGGCGGCAGGCGGCGGACGCGCATGTTCCTATTGACGTGAGGTTCAGGCTGCGTGTTCATCGCCCATTTCAACGATCCAGGACGACACGACCGAACGACCATCGCGGGCCTTGCCGACGGGCGGGGCTAACCGCCTCCGCCAAGGCTGCGGCGGTCCGCCCTTGCGTCGCGACGGCCGAAGCCCGCCCTGCTGGTGAGTCAGGCCCCCACGGTCTGCGCGTCCGGAGCGTAGGCCAGGTCGGACCCGAGCCAGCGCTCGATCTCTTCAAGCGGCATCCGCTTGCGTGCCGCGTAGTCGGCCACTTGGTCGCGTCCGAGCCGTCCGACCATGAAGTAGCGCGCCTCGGGGTGCGAGAAGTAGAGCCCGCTGACGCTCGCCGGCGGCATCATCGCGCACGACTCGGTCAGCGCCATGCCGATCGCCGGCGCCTCGAGCAGCGCGAAGAGCGTGCGCTTCTCGCTGTGATCCGGACAGGCGGGATAGCCGAACGCCGGGCGGATGCCGCGGTACTCCTCCTCGATGAGCTGATCCTTCGACAGCGCTTCACTGGCCCCGTAGCCCCAGTCGCGGCGCGCCCGAGCATGGAGGTACTCGGCAAGGGCCTCGGCCAGCCTGTCCGCGAGCGCCTTGACCAGAATCGCTTGATAGTCGTCGTGCTGGGCTTCGAATTGGCGGACGAGCTCGTCGGCGCCGAGGCCCGCGGTGACCGCGAACGCGCCGATGTAGTCCGCCACTCCCGATTCGCGCGGCGCCACGAAGTCCACCAGCGACCGGTTGGGCCGCCCGTCGGCGATCGGGCTCTGCTGCCGCAACATCGGGAACCGGGCGGCGATGCGCGAGCGCGACTCGTCGTCGAAGAGCACCGAGATCCTCGCCGTCGCCGGCCGCCGGCCAGAGACCGTAGACGCCGCGAGCGACGATCGTCCGTTCGGCCACGATGGTGCGCAGGAGCGTTTGCGCCTGATCGTAGAGCTCACGCGCCGCCTGGCCGTACTGCGGATGCTCGAAGATCTGCGGATAGCGTCCCTTGAGCTCCCAGGCCGTGAAGAAGAACGTCCAGTCGATGAACGGAATCAGTTCGGCAAGCGGAACCTCGACTTCGCGACGGCCCAGGAAGGCCGGGACGGGCGGGGCGTAGCCCTTCCAGTCCAGTCGCAACCGGTTCCGCCGGGCGTCGCTCCACGACAGCAGCGGCTTTTCCGTCCGTCGCCCATGGGCGGCACGGAGCTCTTCCTGGCGCGCACGGTTCTGCGCGTCGAAGGCGGTCCGCCGCCCCTTGTCGAGCAGCGCGGCGACGACGCCGACGGCGCGCGACGCGTCGTGCACATGGACCGCGCTGCCGTGATACTCGGGCGCCACCTTGACCGCGGTGTGCTGCGGACTCGTCGTCGCGCCGCCGATGAGGAGGGGCAGCGTGAAGCCCTGCCGCTCCATCTCCTTGGCCACGTGCACCATCTCATCGAGTGACGGCGTGATGAGACCGCTCAGGCCGATGATGTCCACCTGCTTCTCGCGCGCGGCGTCGAGGATCTTCTGCGCCGGCACCATGATGCCCAGGTCGATCACCTCGTAGCTGTTGCACCCGAGCACGACGCCGACGATGTTCTTGCCGATGTCGTGGACGTCACCCTTGACCGTGGCCATGAGCACCCGGCCGTTGGTCGCCACACCGGTCTGCTGGCGCTCTTCCTCCATGAAAGGCTCGAGCACGGCGACCGCCTTCTTCATCGCCCGCGCGCTCTTGACCACCTGCGGCAGGAACATCTTGCCGGCGCCGAACAGATCGCCCACGACCTTCATGCCGTCCATCAGCGGCCCTTCGATCACCTCGATCGGCTTGCTGTACTTCTGCCGCGCCTCCTCCACGTCGGCTTCGATGTAGTCGACGATGCCGTGCACGAGCGCATGTGACAAGCGCGCCTCGACGGTCGTCTCGCGCCAGGTCTCGTCGGCCACTCGCTTCGATCCGCTTCCCTTCACCGTGTCGGCGAACTCGACCAGCCGCTCGGTCGCATCCGGCCGACGATTGAAGAGGACGTCTTCGACGCGCTCGAGCAGGTCCTTCGGAATGTCCTCGTAGACGACCAGCTGGCCGGCGTTCACGATCCCCATGTCCATACCCGCCTCGATGGCGCGGTACAGGAACGCGGAGTGCATGGCCTCGCGGACGACGTCATTGCCGCGGAAGGAGAACGACAGGTTGCTGACGCCGCCGCTCACGTGGACACCCGGGCAGGTGGCCTTGATGATCTTCGTGGCTTCGATGAAGTTCCGCGCGTAGTTGTTGTGCTCCTCGATGCCGGTGGCCACAGCGAGAATGTTCGGGTCGAAGATGATGTCGGTCGGGTCCACGCCCGCGCGCTCGGTCAACAGCCGATACGCGCGCTGGCAGATGGCCACCTTGCGCTCGATCGTGTCGGCCTGTCCCTGCTCGTCGAACGCCATCACGACCATGGCCGCGCCGTAGTGCTGGACGATCGCGGCTTTGTGGAGGAAGTCGTCCTCCCCTTCCTTCATGCTGATGGAGTTGACGACGCCCTTGCCCTGGACGCACTTCAGCCCCGCTTCGATGACAGACCATTTGGAGCTGTCCACCATCACCGGAATGCGCGCGACCTCCGGCTCGGTCGCAATCTGGTTGAGAAACGTGGTCATGGCCTGCTCGGAGTCGAGCATGCCTTCGTCCATGTTGACGTCGAGCAGATTGGCGCCGCCTCGCACCTGATCGACCGCGACCTCGACGGCCGCGCCGAAGTCGCCGGCCTGGATCAGCCGGGCGAACTTGCGCGAGCCGGTGACGTTGGTCCGCTCGCCGATCATCTGGAAGTTGGCGTCGGGCCTGATCGTCAGCGTTTCCAGCCCGCTCAGGTGGGTGAACGGCTCGCGCGGCGCTGGCCGCTTTCTCGGCGCCACACCGGCAATCGCCCGGCCGATCGCCGCGATGTGGTCGGGCGTCGTGCCGCAGCAGCCGCCCAGGATGTTGACCAGGCCGCTCGTGGCGAACTCCCCTACCAGGGCCGCGGTCTGATCGGCGGTTTCGTCGTATTGGCCGAACGCGTTCGGGAGCCCGGCGTTGGGATACGAGGAAACCCAGCAGTCCGCCACCTCCGCGAGGTCGGCGAGGTACGGCCGCATCTCGGCGGCGCCGAGCGCACAGTTGATGCCGACCGAGAACGGCCGGGCGTGGCCTACGGAGTACCAGAACGCGTCGATGGTCTGCCCCGAGAGCGTCCGCCCGCTCCGGTCCGTAATGGTCGCCGAGATCATGAGTGGCAGATCGATGCCCTTCTCCTCGAACAGGTCGAGAATCGCGACCAGCGCCGCCTTGGCGTTGAGCGTGTCGACGATGGTCTCGACCAGCAGCACATGGCTGCCGCCGTCGATGAGCCCGCGCGCCTGTTCCTTGAACGCATCGCGCATCGCGTCGAAGGTAATCGTCCGCAGCGCGGGATTGTTCACGTCCGGAGAGATCGACAGGACCTTGTTCGTCGGGCCCATCGAGCCGGCGACGAACCGCGGCTTGTCGGGCGTCTTCGCCGTCCACGCGTCCGCCGCCTGTCGAGCGAGCTTCGCGCCTTCGAAATTGAGCTCGTAGATCACGTCCTCGAGGCCGTAGTCGGCCTGCGCGACCGCCGTGCCGCTGAACGTGTCGGTCTCGATGATGTCGGCGCCGGCGGCGAGATACTGGCCGTGGATCTCGGTGACCACGTCGGGACGGGTGAGGACGAGCAGATCGTTGTTGCCGCGGAGGTCGTGCGCGTGCGCGCGGAACCGCTCCCCCCGGAAGTCGGCTTCCGTCAGCGTGTACCGCTGCACCATGGTGCCCATCGCGCCGTCGAGCAGGAGGATGCGCTCGGCGAGAAGACGCTCGAGAGTCGATCGGATGTCGGTCATGAGGGGGTGCTCCCTGAAGCCACGAGAACGGAGAACGGATCGCCCTGGTGCCGGGCGCCCGTAGCGACCTTGACGTCGGTGAAGCCGGCACCGGCGATGAGCGACCCGAGCTCGTCGTCGTCGAAACCGAGCCACCGGTCGCCCAGACGTTCACGAACCCAGGCTTCGTCGTGCTTGCGGAGATCCAGAATGAGCACCCGGCCGCCGGGTGCGAGGATGCGGCGGGCCTCGGCGAGGGCGACCGCCGGCTGCTCGGCGTGGTGCAGCGCCTGCGAGAGGAGGGCGACGTCGACGCTGCCGTCGGCGAGGGGAAGCTCCTCGAGCTCGCCCAGCTTCCAGCGGACGTTTTTCACCTTGCGGCGGGCGGCAAGGCCGCGGGCGCCGGCCAGGACGTCGCGGGACCGATCGATGCCGATCACCTCGGAGGCCCAGCGCGCGGCTTCGAGCGTCAGATAACCATCGCCGCAGCCCAGGTCGGCGACGCGCAACGGCGGCAGCAGAAGGCCGAGTGCCCTCGCCCAGGCTGCCCAGCTCCGTCCGGGTACCAGTTGACGGCCCATGTCGCCGTGGTCCGCGAAGCTCTCCTTGCGCACCCGCTGGACTTCCCGCAGGCGCGCCAGATCGGCGCGCACCGCGGCATCGTCTTCGGTCGCGGCGAACTGATCGCGCAGGAGCGCCCACAAATCGGCGCGGAGCCGATCGCCGTCCGGCTCGGCTGCAGCGTAGAAGACGAATCCGCCGGCGCGCGATTCGTCGACGAGTCCGGCATCGCGCAAGAGGCCGAGGTGGCGCGAAACCCCCGATTGCGCCAGCCCCAGGACGGCGGTGAGTTCGGTCACGTTGATGCGGTCGAGGGTCAGCACGCGCAGCAGGCGCAGTCGCGCCTCGTCGCCAAGCAGCCGGCAGAGCGCTCCGAGCTCGTTCACATCATCAAATCTACATGTACAGATGTATCGAGTGCAAACACCTGGCGGGAATGCGGGTCGGGCCGAATTTCAGTTTCTGCCTGTGCCCCAAGACACAGAGTTGGCAAATAACCGAAATTCGGCCCGACCCCAACTGGCAGAAACTGAAATTCGGCCCGACCCCTTATTTCGAGGCGCCGTAGATGGCTTCGCGGGTGTGGAAGCCGTCGTTGATCAGCAACCCGTCGAGATTGCTCTTGTCGCACGCGATGGGGTCGAGCAGACGCGACGGCACGTCGCGCTTGCCGTTGTTCACGGTCGTCGCCGCATCGAGCGACTCGCCCTTGGCGAGCCGGACGGCCGCGTCGGCGGCCATACGCGCCAGGCCGTCGATCGTCTTGTAGACGGTCATGATCTGGGTGCCGGCGACGATGCGCCGGACGGCGTCGAGCTCGGCGTCCTGTCCCGAGACGAGCACCTTGCCCGGCGAGCTTGTGCTTCTCGAGCACGCCGATGCGCCCCGCCGGCCGTGACGTCGTTCGACGCGACGATCGCCGCGAGCTTGCCGCCCGCCTTCTGCAGCGCCCGCCTCGGTGAGCTTGGCGGCTTCATCGGCCCGCCAGTTGTTCGCCCACCCGTCGCCGACGATCCGGATGCTGCCGCTCTTGACCGCCGGGCCGAGCACCTTCATCTGCCCCTCGCGAATCGCCTGTGCGTTCGAGTCGGCAGGCGAGCCGCCAATCAGCAGATAGTTGCCCCGCGGCGCCTTCTCGAGCAGGTATTTCGCCTGCAGCTCGCCAATCTTCGTCGAATCGAACCCGACGTAGAGGTCGATGTCGGCGTTGCGCACGAGCCGGTCGTAGCTGATGACCGGCACCTTCTTCGCCTTGGCTTTTTCAACGATCTTGGCCGCGGCCTCGGCGTCGTTGGGGATGATCACGAGGACCTTGATGCCGGCTGCCAGGAGCTTGTCGGCGAGCTCCGCCTGTCTGGAGGCGTCCCCCTCCGCCGCTTCGACGAGAACATTGGCCTCGCGGTACTGGGCGCGCTCGATGAACAGATCGCGATCGCGCTTCCAGCGCTCGTGAAGCGTGTCCATCAGCAACCCGATTTGCAGACCGCGGCGGCGCGGCGCATCCTGCTGGGACGTGCTGGAGCCGCCGCAGGCGACCGCTGCCATCGCGACGAGGCAGGCCGACCACCGCAACGTGGACTTCCAGGTCATGACTCCCGCTCCTTTCGACCCGAGGCGACCCCGGGGAGGGGACATTGTAGGCCCACCCGCCGCCGGTTGCACCCCAATCTACGATCCTTCGAGCACCGACGTGAGGCGCTGGAACCCGGTGCGGCTGACCGGCAGGCGCCGGCCGTCCTTCAGGATGACGACCCGGCGATCGCGGGTGAGCGGCTCGACCCGCGCGATTCGCTCGACGTTGACGATGAACGACCGGTGCACGCGGATGAAGCGGGCCTGATCGAGCAGGCCCTCGACCTCGCTGAGCGGCTGCTCCTTGAGGTACTCGCGGCCGCCCGCGTGGAAGGCCACGTAGTCGTCCTGGGCCTGGACGAAATCGAGGTCGTCCACGTCGATGATGTGGACCTTGGTGCCGTCGCGCACGAGCACGCGCTCGAGCGGCCCCTCGCTGCGGCGCCGCAGCGCCACGGCCGGAAGCGGGTCGAGCGGGCGCCCCAGCCGCTGCCGGACCCGGGACACCGCCTCGGCGACCCGCACCGCGCTCACCGGCTTGAGGAGGTAGTCGACGGCGTGGACGTCGAAGGCGCGGACCGCGAACTCGTCGTACGCCGTCACGAAGACCACCGGCGTCGCGCGGCCGACCAGATCGATTACCTCGAAGCCGTCAAGCTTCGGCATCTGCACGTCGAGCAGCACGAGGTCGGGCGGCGTCTCGGTGATCACCTTGACCGCCTCGAATCCGTTCGCGCACTCCCCCACGACCTCCACGTCCGGGAGCGCCGTCAGGTACTCGCGCAAGACCTGTCTCGCGAGCGCCTCATCGTCCACGATGAGGACGCGCAAGGTCTGGGACGCCGGGGTCATGCCTGCTGCTCCTTGACGAGGGTGAGGGGAATCGTGATCTCCACCGAATAGCGGTCCCTCTGGGCGCCGGCCGTGAGCGACGCGCGCGGCCCGTAGACCGCCTCGATGCGGCGGCGAACGTTTTCGAGTCCGAGGCCGGAGCCGCGCTTGGAGCGCGCGGCGCGCTCGATCGGGTTGTCGATCGTCAGGACGAGCACGTCGCCGTTTCGCCAGGCGGCCATCCGCACCGTGCCGCCGTCGAGCATCTGGCTCACGCCGTGGCGCAGCGCGTTCTCTGCGAGCGGCTGGACGATGAGCGGCGGGACGCGGCAGTCGAGCGTGTCGTGCTCGATCTCCCGCTCGATGCGGAGGCGCTCGCCGAAGCGAACCTGTTCGATGGCCAGGAATTGATCGACCAGCGCCAGCTCCTGCCGGAGCGGAATGCTGTCGAGCGTGCCGATCTGCAGCGTCCCCCGAAGGAAGTCGCCGAGCAGCACGCACATGTCGCGCGCACCGGCCGGATCGGTCGATGTCAGGGCGCTGATGGAGTTGAGGCTGTTGAACAGGAAGTGCGGCGTGATTTGCGCGTGCAAGGCGCGCAGCTCGGCGTGCGCCGCCAGCATCTGCAGCCGCAGCGCCCGGGTTTCGGCAGCCCGCGACTCGTCCACCGCCACGAACAGGTAGTGCACGGCGCTCGAGAGGAGGAACAGCGCCACCCCCACCACGAACAGCGCCGGCTGGATGCGATGGAACTCCGCTCTCAGCACCGGACCCGCATTGGTCGACAGCACCGTCGTCCACGCATACCCCAGCACGATCCAGAGCGAGGCCGAAACCAGTGCGGCCAGCGCCTGCATCGGCATGACCCGCAGCGCCGTGTCGGGCCGGACGGGCATCAGCCGACACAGGTACCACGGTGTCAGGCAGATGAAGCCGAACACCAGCATCAGCGGAACCGTCAGCAGCATCGCGACGAGCCACGACAGCCCCTCGACGAGGCTCAACGAGAAGCCCACGCCGATCCAGAGCGCCGCGTAGCCAAGCGTGAAGCTGCGTCGGGTGAGAACGGGATGCACGAGGCTACGCTATCGCGGAGGGGTCGGGAGTCGTATGGAAATCTGAACGGCTCCCGACCCCTGGTCGATGCCGGTCGCTCACGTCAATTCCTGATCTCGATGCCGCCCATCAGGGCGAACCCCTTCACCACGAGGCGCGGCCGCCCCGGGCCGACCGGCGGGCGGGTCGCATCTTCGACCCCGCCCATGAGCGCGACCGATTCGTTCACGACCATCCAGTCCTTCGGCACGCGGATCTCGATGCCGCCCCACAGCGCGAAGGCCGCGATGTGCACCTCTTCGCCCTGGATGAGCGCCTCACGCAGGTCGAGCTCGCATCCGCCCAGGATGGCGGTCAGCTCGCCACCGGCGAACGGCGCCGAGCGGAGCCGGCGCTCGACCCCGCTCAGGATCGCGAACATCGTGACACGTCCAGGATTGTGAGATTTGGTCGTCCATCCACTGGACGATGAAGGACTTCCCGTGAACGCCGCCGGCCCTCCAGTGCTGGTCGCGTAACCGGCGCTCGATGATGACGACGACGGCGGGCTCTGCCAGCTCTGCTCCTGCCAGCTCGGGTTCTCGATCGAGGCCGCCTCGTACCCCATGTCGATCGCCGGGATTGGCGGCGGTTGGACGGGCGCCGGTTTGGGTTTGGACGGACCGCGCCAGATCAGGCGTGCTCCGATGGCGACGAGCAAGAGCGGGAGCAGCTTTTTTGGATGCAAGGTGATCCAGCTCAGATTCCAGGCGAGGAGCACCGAACCGGCGACCATCCATACGACCCCGAAGATCCAGTCGCGGGTTTGCGCTGCCTGCATGCAGATGGCGATGCCGACGGCAATCACGGCCACCGGCCAGTAACGAAGCACGTGCTCGGTGTCGGCAAGGCCAAGGTTGTCGAGCGTGAAGATCACACCGAGAAGGGCCAAGACCACACCTACGGCGGCTTGCGGCGTAAGAGTGGGCTGCGAATCGGGACTCATGACCGCCTCACAGCCAAGCAAGAAGGGTGACGATGCCAGCGTATAGCGCGGTCAGCACGAGCTTGACGAGCTCGGGCGCGCCCTCCGCGGCGGCGGTTGCCACATCGGCAGGCGCCGAAAGAAGGGTCCAGATGACCAGCACCGCGACCGCGGTCGAGATCGCCGCGAGCCAGGCGAGCAGGCTCATCCCCAGGTCTCCCCGGCGTCCCCCGCCCCACGACGCGACCTCTGCATTCATGGTGCCTCCCGCGCACGTCGGCGCCGCAGGAGAGACTAGCCGGAGGGTCCGGGACACGCACGCGCGACTCGGCGAGTGACGCCTGGCGTCCGGTGAGTCGCCGTCCGGAGCCGATGACGACAGGCCCGCCCGGCCGGCGGCTCAGGACGACTGCTGGCTGCGGTGTCGCTGGCGGATGGTGGGTATGAGGTAGTCCTCGAACGCCCGGACGAAGTCGAGCTGCGGCTGGAAGCCCCAGTCCCGCCGCGCGGCCGAGTCGTCGGTATCCGCTGGCCAGGAGTCGACGATGGCCTGCCGTTTGGAATCGACCTGGTAGGTGATGTTCGCGTCGGGAAAGGCACGCAGGACGACGCAGCGAATCTCGTCGGCCGACGGGTTGAAGGCGCGCACGTTGTAGGCGGTTCGTGTCAGCCGTTCGCGCGGGGCCGAGGCGAGGGCGAGGAGCGCCGCGATCCCATCGGGCATGGCCATGAACGGGATGCGCGTTTCAGGGCGCACGAAACATTGGTACGCCTCGCCCTGTGCCGCCGCGTGGATCATCTCCGGCGCGTAGTCGGACGTCCCGCCCGATGGCATCGTGAGCGCCGAGATCAGCCCAGGGAACCGGACCGCGCGAAAGTCGATGCGCCCCGAGAGCGTCTCGGCCGCGAGCTGTTTGTACGCGCGCGCATAGTAGCGCCCGAGCTGCTCGCAATACAGCTTGTTGCAGCCGTACATCGTCAGCGGCTGGTTCCACTCGTCTTCCTTGACCGCTCCGGCGCGCGTGCGCGACTCGAGATTCGGGAGCCCATAAGCCGCAATCGACGAGGGGTAGACGAAGACCACGGGCCGTCCGTGCGACCCGCCTTCGAGCTGGGCGAACTCGAGCAGCTGCAGCGTCCCCTCGACGTTGACCTGATGCGCCGTCACCGGCGTGAACTCCGAACGTGTCGAGAGCAGCGCGGCGAGGTGGAAGACGAGGTCGATCTCGAACTCCGCGAGAATGCGCTCGAGCAGGGAGTGGTCGAGAATCGACCCCGTGAACTCGCGATGCACGAGCCCGCGCAGCGTCGGGTCGAGCGGTGCGAGGTCGAGCGTGACAATGGGCCGGGTGCCGTCGGCGGCGAGGTGCGTGATGAGGCCGTGGCCGATCTCGCCGTTCGCGCCGGTGATGAGGACGACAGGTTTGCGAATCATGGACGGCCAGCCGCGTCGATTGAGAACGTCCGGCTGTCAGGACGGGATCTTCGCGAGCTCGGCCTCGAGCCGGGTGACGAGCTCGTCGAGATGCGTGACGATCGCCTGGACGGTGGCCGGCTGCGAGAGATCGATGCCGGCGCAATTGAGCAGAGCCATCGGATGGTCGCTGCTCCCCGACCGGAGCAGGGTGAGGAAGCGGTCCACCGCGGCCTGCCGGCGGGCCGGATCGGGCGATCGCAGATCGCGATGGAGGTGCGCGCTCGACGCGAAGCAGGTGGCGTACTGATACACGTAGTAAGGCGACCCGTAGAAGTGCGGAATCCGCGCCCAGGTCACCGAGAGCAGATCGTCGTAATCGAGCGCGTCGCCGTAGAAGTCGCGCAGAAGCCCGGCAAACAGCGTGCTCAGCGCTTCGGCAGTCATCGGCTCGCCCCGCTCGACGCGCCGGTGCGCCTCGAGCTCGTAGTTGGCGAACAGGACCTGCCGATAGAACGTGCTCGTCACCTCGTCGATCGCGTGCTGGAGGAGGACGACGCGCTCGCGCGGGTCGGTGGCGCGCTCCAGCATGTAATCGAGCAGCAGCGCCTCGCTCAGCGTCGAGGGCACCTCGGCGACGAAAATCGTGTAGCTCGAATACACGAAGGGCTGCGTCTCGTGCGACAGCATCGTGTGCATCGAATGGCCCATCTCATGGGCGAGCGTGAACACGGCGTCCAGCGTCTCGTTCCAGTTGAGGAGCATGTAGGGGTGCACGCCATAGACGGCCGCGGAGTACGCGCCGCTGTGCTTCCCCTTGTTCTCGTAGACGTCAATCCAGCGCTCGGCGAAAGCGCGGCGGACACGCGCCTGGTACTCGGCGCCCAGCGGCGCCGTCGACTCGACGACCCAATCGAGCACGTCGTCGTACCGGTAGGTGCGGTCGAACTGCACGAGCGAGATGCTGGCGTCGTACAAGTGGTAGCTCGTGAGGCCGAGGACCTTCCGGCGCAGCTTCTCGTAGCGCTGGAGCGGCCCGACGCCGGCGCGCGTCGCCGCAATCAGGTTCTCGACGACCGAGGTCGGAATGTTGTTCGCGTGCAGCGCGGCGTCGAGCATCGTGGGATAGCCGCGCGCCTGCGTATGGAACCAGTCCCGCTGCAGGATGGCGTTGTAAAGCGACGCGTAGGTGTTACGGTGATCGGCAAAGGGCCGGTGGTGCGCATCGAAGACGGCGGCACGATCGGCTTGGGACCGGTTGGTGGCGAGCACCGCGCGGTAGCGCGCGTAGGTCGCCTCGACCTCCTCTCCGGACGATAGCCGGACTGCCGGGAACTTCGCGTCGGCGGTGGCGAGCGCCTCGTAGGAGTCTTCGGCCGCGTTGCCGAATTGACTCGAGAGCGACAGCAGGTGCTCGCCCTTCGCGTCGAGCACGTGCTCCTGCTGCCGATAGCGATCTTCGATCGAGAACCGGTACACGGCGAGGGCCGGGTTCTCGTCCATCCATTGCCGGACCTGGCTCAGAGGCAGCGCCAGCAGTTCCGGATTGAACCACGAGGTGGCCTGCTGCCAGAGCGCGAGCAGATATTGCACGCGCTGTCGGCGAGCGTTCGCCGAGTTGTCGCGCTGATCCTGGTCGTAATGGAGCGACGCGTAGTAGTAGACCTTGTAGGCGAGCTGGCCGAGCACGTCGCCGGCCCGCAGCGCGTCGAGCAGCGCGTGGGCGCCGTTCTTCAGGCTCCCCTGGCGGGTCGCAAACGCGCGAATCCCCGCTTCGAGCTCCGCGCATGCCGCCTCCCACGCCGGCCAATCCGGAAAAATGTCATCGAGGTTCCAGGTGTGCGGAATCGGCAGCTCGTGACGCTCACGAACCGTGACGGCGGCAATCGGCGGTGCGACGGGCTGGGCGGACATCGCACCGTGATACATTTACGGCCGCCCGGCGTCAAGCGCGAAGCGCGTTGCGATCGTGCGGCCGCCGACGGCGCACGAGAAGCCGGGGCGCCGACGGGAGCCGGGAGCATGACGCGTGACGACTACATTCTCTTCAGTGGGGGCGCGCCGGGAGCCGAAGCCGAGTTCGGCGCGAACGCCGAGCGCGCCGGCATCGAAGAGGTGAACTTCGCCTTCGAAGGCCACACCCACGAGCGCACGCGCGGGCTGCGCATCCTGAATCACGAAGAGCTGCAGGCGGGCGACGTGAGCCTCGAGTACGTCTCGCGGCTCATGAACCGCCGTTACACCGACTCTCCCACGTTCC
Organism: Vicinamibacterales bacterium; assembly: GCA_963840865.1. GTDB lineage: Bacteria > Acidobacteriota > Vicinamibacteria > Vicinamibacterales > Vicinamibacteraceae > CAWJAP01. The sequence goes on along the minus strand of CAWJAP010000002.1, from coordinate 69,834 downwards.
GCAAGGTTCTGCAGAGCATCTGGTATCAGGTGAACAACGGGCAGGAGATCTACGTGATCGGGACCGTGCTGCCCGACAACACGGTCAAGGGCGGCACCGGCTGGGGCGCCGAGTTCGCGAAGTTGTGCAACAAGCCGCTGTTCGTCTTCGATCAGGGACGCAGCAAGTGGTTCACCTGGAACCAGCAGGCGTGGGTGCCCTGCACATCCGGCGAACCGACGATCCGCCACGCGCACTTCACCGGCACGGGCACGCGCGTGCTCGAAGACTCCGGACGACAGGCGATCAAGGACTTGTTCGATCGGTCGTTCAGCTAGTCTCCGGTCTCCGGTCTTCGGTCTTGAACCTCGCTCGATCAATCCAGGTGGCCTCGCTCCGAGTCGCCCATCTCCACGCCTGCCGGGAAGTACTCGCGCCAGCGACGGGTGACCTCTCGCGCGACGTCCGGGCGGCACGAGACCTCTTTCGGGAACCACGGTTTCATGCGCGCGTCGATCACGATTGGCGCCGTGTAGGACACGTGATGCCGGATCACGCGCGTCGCTGCCGCGTGGATGTCGGCCGCCGGCTCGAAACGGGTGAAGGTCGTCCACAGAAAGTTCATCGTGCTCCGTGACGCCCGATCGGCATCGTCGGTCAGTACCGACGAGCGGCCAGTCGCCGAGCGCCGGCCAGCGTGCGAGGACGGCCGGCGCGTCGCGATCCTCCCAGTAGGGCGGCCCCTCGACCACGAGGCAGCCGGGGCAGAATACGCGGACACTCCGCGCCGCCGCCGGCGCGTCGGCAGCCGTGAACGTGCCCGGCAACTCGCGAATCGGATCGCCGAGGCCGAGCCACACGCCCTTCGATCCTTCGTTGACGCGCGGCCCGGTGTAATCGAGCGTGTCCATCGCCAGGTTCGAGAACACGTAGAGATCGGTCTCGAACCGCGTGCGCGCCAGCACGTGCTGCAGCGTCGCGCGGAAGTCGCGCAGGTTCACGTCGCGATCGGTGACCAGCAGGAACTTCGTGAGCGACAGCTGTCCCTCGCCCAGGATGCGGAACGCGCTCGCCATCGCCTCACGGCCGTAGCGCTGACGGACGATCGCCGCCGCCAGCGAGTGATAGCCGGTCTCGCCGTAGGACCAGAGGTCGCGCACCGCGGGCATCACCATCGGAAAGAGCGGCGAGAGCAGCTCCTGCAGCAGATCCCCGATGAAGAAGTCCTCCTGACGCGGCTTGCCGACGATGGTCGCCGGGTAGATCGCGTCACGGCGGCGGGCGAGCCGCTCGACGTGGAACACGGGATAGTCGTGCTGGAGCGAGTAGTAGCCGTAGTGATCGCCGAACGGCCCTTCCGGACGCCGCTCGCGCGGATCGACGCGGCCGATGAGCGCGAACTCGGCGCTGGCGATCAGCGGGTGAACGCTGCGGCCTTCGACGAGCGGCAGCCGCTCCCCTGCCAGGAGCGAAGCCAGGAGCAGCTCGGGCACGTTTTCCGGCAGGGGCGCGATCGCGGCGAGAATCGAGCGCCGGCGGCCCGCCGAGGAAGACGGTCACCGGAAGCGGCCGGCCCTGCGCCTCGGCGGCCGCGTAGTGGAAGCCGCCGCCCTTGCCGATCTGCCAATGCATCCCGGTGGTCTGGCGGTCGTAGACGTGCAGCCGATAGATCCCGAGATTGTGCCCCGGACGATCGGGGTGTTCGGTGTAGACGAGCGGGAGCGTGATGAACGGGCCGCCGTCCTCGGGCCACGACGTCAGAATGGGCAGCCGGTCGAGGGCCGGGGGCTCGTCGACCATCTCGATCACCGGGCCGACGCCGCGGCGCGAGAGACCGACGCGAATCAGCTGACCGGCCACGTCTCGCGCGGCCCACAGCTTCGCCGGCCGTCGGCGGCACGATCGCCTCCGCGAGCGACACCAGACGTTCGATGAGGCGCTTCGGACGCCGGCCGAAGGCGAGCTCCGCGCGCCGTGCCGTGCCGAACAGGTTCGTGACGAGGGGAAAGTGCGCGCCTTCGACCTTCGTGAACAGCAGCGCCGGACCGCCGGCGGCAATCACGCGCCGGTGGATTTCGGCGGCTTCCTGATCGGCGTCGACGGGAACGTCGACCTCGACGAGGTCGCGGTCGGCGCGGAGCCGGTCGAGGAACGCACGAAGATCGGAAAACCCATCGGTCATGGTGAGGAGCCGATCGAATCAACCGCGCGCGAGCCTGGTCGGCTCGCGCCGCGGCGTTCGGGCGGTATCGGGCCACGGGGCCCACTCGGTGTCCGCGGGCCGCACGCCCACACCCACGGCATAGAGAGCCGCCGTCCGCCGTCCGTCGAGCCCGAGCCAGCGATCGACGCGCGAGTCGGCGAAGGCCATGGTGCAGAACGGCGCGAGATCGAGCGCCGTCGCGAGGAGACAGAACGACTGCGCGTGGTGCCCGGCTTCAGCGAGGATCGTCCGGTACGCGCGGGCGACCGGATACCGCCACTGCGCGCGCGCGAACACCGCCGCCATGAACACGACGAGCGCGGCGCGCCCCATCCAGCCCTGCTCGGGGAAGCAGGCGCCGAGCGCGCCCGATGACAAGCCTCGCTGCAGCCCCACGAGCCTGTGCGCATCCGCGTCGTAATGATAGAGCCCGGGCCGGACCCCGCTCACGCGCCGAACGGCCGCGAACGCCTCGATGGCGTGGCGTGCCCCACCCGAGGGCGCGGTCTTCAGCGGCATGCGCCCGAAGCCGCGCACGGTGACCCACGCCTGCACGCCCCACGTCAGCCCGAGCAGCGTCGACGCGTCGGCCAGGGAGAGCGGCGCACGTCCGAAGCGTCGCCACGTCCGCCGCGCGCGCAGCGCGTCCACGAGACCGGCCGCGCGTCGGCGCGATCCCTTGTCGCCTCGCGGCGGCAGCAGCGCGACCTCGACGCGGCCCTCCCCCGCCGATCGCAGCACGGCGGGCGGCGGCGGCTCGCGCTCGGCTTTCATCCGCAGGTACTCCGTCGCGCGGGCGCGGGGCCAGTAGGCAACGTCACGGGTGGCGTGATGGAAGAATCCAGCTGCCGGATCCCATCCATTCCACGTGTCGGCGGCCGCGTCCCCGGGATCCTGCGGACTGTCCTTCCTCACGAGCAGCCCGCGCGCGATCAATCGCGGCACGATGGCGGTAATTTCGGCCGGCGACAGATCGGGCAGGCGCTCACGGATCTCGCCGAGCGTGCGCCAGCGATCGCAGGCGTGGAGCAGCGCGACCACTGCTGGAGACACGGTGTTGCGCGTACCGCGCGCGTGCTGGTCGAGACGAAGCTCCGCCTCGCGCCAATAGGCGACGAGATGCGGCGACCGGCGAATCCGCGTCTCGCCGTCGATCGGCTGCTGCCGCGTGGGCACGGTCATGCACGGAAGGCGAAGACGACCGGGGCCTGGCACGGGCCCGGGCCGCCGGTCGCATCAGTCGTTGGGGATTTCGAATCCCGGCACGCAGGCACTTGCAACCGCGTCGCGAGCCGCGCGCAGGCTCAGTCGTGCGCGCGCGGTGTTGTGGCTCGCCTGCGGACCGACGCGCGTGGTCGAGACGGCTTCGGTCCGCTTCTCGAGCGCCTTCAGCGTCTTGTCGATTTCAGCCACGATCTTCTTGACGGAAATCTTCTTGCCCGGGCCGCCACGCGCGCCCGCGCCCTTCGCCGCCTTCTTGGCCATGTGTCTCCCCGTGCTAGACGTGATCCTCGGATGGCTGAGCGCGCCCGATCACGAGGCGAGGCTCAGGCGCTCGACGAGCTTCACGAATCGTGGATGTCCCGTCAACGCATCGAAGCGGGGGTCGAGACGCAGGAATTGCGCCTTCGGTGCACGCGCGTCGACGGCCCGCTCGAGGATGTCGAGCGCGCGGTCGGCATCACCGATCGCCACGAACACGCTGGCCGCATCGACCGACGGGCCGTCGGCGCTGTCGTTGATCACCAGGTCTTCGGCGATGCGACGCGCATCGTCTTTGCGGCCGATGCCTGCGTACGCGACCGCGAAGGCGGCTTGCTGGGCAGGGCTCAGCCGCCCGCTGCTCGAGCTCTGCAGGTCGACGAGCATCTTGAGCGCTTCGTCGTACCGGCCGACGGCGAGGAGCACCCGGACCAGACCCATGCGGGCCGACACGAGACCCGGGTCCACCGCGAGTACCTCGCGGAAGACCCGCTCCGCCTGATCGTTCGAGCGCGCGTAGTGCCAGATCATGCCCAGCGCCGACTGCGCCTGGAGCGAGGTGGGGTCGAGCGACACCGCCTTCTGCATCTGCTGCAGCGCGTCGGGCAGCCGCCGCCTCGACGCCAGGAACATCGCGTAATTCTCGCGAAGCTCACTGGAGTTGGGGCTGAGCTCGATGGCGCGGGCGAACGCGCGGTCGGCGCCCTCAACGTCCCAGTCCACGAGGAACTTCAGCTGCGCATCGATGGCCTGGGCGGTCGCGAGCGAATCGTCGAAGGTCAAGGCACGCTGCGCCGCTTGTCGCGCGAGCGCCGCCGCCTCGCCCAGCGGCCGCGTGCGGTACGTGACGCCCTGCAGGAAGTAGCACTCCGCGAGCCACGCGAGCGAGGGCGCGTGGTTCGGATCGATCTGCAGCGCCGTGAGAAACTGCTCGACCGCCCGCTCCACCGATTCGCTCGATGGCCGCCGCAGCAGGCCGCGGCCGCGCAGGTAGGCCTCGAACACGCCAGGAGCCGCCGCGTCCGCCGCCGACAGCCGCGCTTCCTCGGCGGGTGACAGCTGCACGGCGAGCGCCCGTGCAAGCTCGCGGGCCACGTCCCGCGGCAACTCGGCCGCGCGTGCGACCGGGCGCTCGAACTCGCGCGTCCAGACGGGAACCCGCACGCCCGCGCGGACGATCTGCACCGACACGCGAGCCGTCCCGCCGCTCCAGGTCACGCTGCCGTTGATGGCGCCATCCACGTCGTGGCGCCGAATCACGTCCTCGACCGCCAGGCCGCGATCGCGCCTCGCCATCGCGTCGGTGTACTCCACCATGCGCGCGCTCGACAGGCTCGACAGCCGATCGGAGATCAACAGCTCGATGCCGTGTGAGAGATCGCGATCGCTACCCGAGAGATTGGCGAACGGCAGGACGACTACCGAGCTCATCGGAGCCGTGGCGCTGGCCGGCGTGGTTCGCAGCAGCCACGCGATGACGGCCACGGCCACGAGCACCGCGGCGACGAGCGGAACCCACACCTGCCAGCGCGCAAGAGGAATCGATCGTGAGACGGCGGCGGGCTGGGCGGCACCGACCACCGGCTGGGGCGCGTGGGCGGGCGGCGAGTACGCGGACATCAGGCCCGACTCGAGCCCCAGGGCATGCGTCAGCCCGCGCTGCATGGCTCCGGCACTTTGATACCGGCTTTGAGGCGACGGCTCGAGCGCGCGTTCGACGACGTGGACGAACCCTTCGGGCAAATCCGGACGCAAGTCGTGCAGCCGGTGGCGGCGCGCCGACTGGTGCGCGTCTCGAAGCTCGAGCAGCGTGCGGGCCGCGTACGGATACGTGCCAGTCACCAGATGGAACAGCAGGACCCCGAGGCCGTACAGATCGCTGATTGGCGAGGGATCGAGCCCGGCCAGCACTTCGGGCGCCAGATACATCGGCGTCCCGGCAATCGCCGAATTCCGAACCTCTTCCTCGTCGTCCAGGAGCAGACCCGTGCCGAAGTCCATCAGGACGACACGCCCACCCTCCTCGCGGATGACGTTCTGCGCCTTGACGTCGCGATGAACCAGCCCGGCCCCGTGCACGGCGGCGAGCGCGCGGCAAAGATCCTGGCCGACGAGCGCGGCTTCGCGGCCGCCGAACGGGCCTTGACGTTCGAGGAGCTGCTCGAGCGTGCAGCCTCGAATGAACTCCATCCACAAGCCGACACGGTCGCCATGGGTCTCGACGCCGTGCACCGTGACCACGTTCCGGTGGTGCACGCGCGCCAGCAACCGGCCCTCGTGAAGGATCTTCGACGCGAGCAGGTCGGCGGATCGCGATCCCGTCCGAAGGAGCTTGACCGCGACGTCGCGGCGGAGCGACTCGTCGAACGCCCGATAGACCTCGCCGTACACCCCGGTGCCCACACGTTCGAGCAGCGTCAGCTGTCCCCAGCGTTCCGCTGGTGCCGGCGTGTGAGCTTGCCTCTAAAGAGCGCGACTCGGGGGACTCGCCAAATGATGAGTTAGGCCGGGATCCGGCCGACGACCTTCGCGGCCGGCTCGGGTCGCTCGAGCTCGTCCGCCGTCCGATGAACCTGGCCGATGGTCGCGATGATGCGCAGGCGATCGATCAGCGCACGCTCACTCGAATCGCGGGCGCCGCCAGCGGCCTGAGCCCAGTCCACCACTTCGCCGTCAGCCACCGAGGACGCAAGCGCGAGCAGCGCCGCACCCTCACCCTTCATGCCCCATCTCCTCCGCAAGTCGAACCAGGGCGCGAGCCACCGCCATCCGGGCGGCGTCCGACGATGGCTTGCGCATTTCCTCGGCGATCTGACTGTAGGGCAGCTGAAGCTCGACGCGCAGGATGATGGCCTGCTTTTCCTCTGGCCTCAAACAGTCGAGCGCGCGCTCGTAGCGCGCGACCGCTTCGCTGCCGATGGCTTCGTCGAGCGGCGATGCCGCCGCGTCCACATGCGCGTCGTCCTCGATGCCCTCGGCGCCCGGATGCCGCGTCGTCCGCCGAATCTCGTCGCGGATCCGGTTGACGACCGCCTGTCGGAGGTAGGCCTGGAGGGCGCCTTCGTGCTGAGGTTCGAAAGAATGGAGACGCCGGAGCGTCTGGAAGACCGTGTCCTGGACCAGATCGTCGGTGTCGAGCATGTCCCGCGCGTAGCGCGGGAGGCGGCCACGCGCCCAGCGCGTGATCCGAGGCAGGTAGCGCCCGAACAGCGCGTCGACCGCCGCCGTCTGCCCCGACTTCGCCAGGGCGAGCAGCTCGAACGTCGAGGCTGCATCGATGCCCTGCGGACCGGGCATCGGTGAAGCCCCTGAAGCAGTCCGGCGAGATTCCATAGGGGCAACAGCCTCGGATCGTCGGGAGCCGCCCGCAATAATAGCGGTTTGCCGTGGAAAGCTGAAGAGGTTTCAGGCTTTCCGGCCGCACACGTGTCCTCCTATCTGCACACAACGGGGACCCGAGGACATTCGAACGTCAGCCGCAGTGTGCGGCGGCTTGCAGGGCAACGCCGGTCAACCGACACACCCTCCAGTCCTCCAGGATTGTTGCCCCCATCCGCCGATAGAAGCCGATGGCTGGCTGGTTCCAATCGAGGACAGCCCATTCGAGCCGGCTGCCACCGCGTGCCACGGCGACGTTGGCCACCTCCGAAAGCAGTCGCCGGCCAACCGATCGCCCCCTGGCCTCGGGTATGACGAAGAGGTCCTCGAGGTAGATGCCGGGGCGCGCCAGGAAGGTGGAGTAGTTCTGGAAGAACAAGGCGAAACCCACGGGGCGATCGCCCTCGATCGCGAGGAGGACCTCGGCGGCCGGCCGCGGACAGAAGAGGGTCGCCGCCAGGTCGTCCTCGGTTGCTTCGACGCGATGCAGCAGACGCTCGTAGTCGGCGAGCTGGCGGATGAACGACAGGATGACGGGCACGTCGGTCAGCACCGCGGGGCGAATGGTCAAACCGTCCTCGAACGTGGGCACGTCGAGTGGCGAGCTCATGGCAGCACCTCCACGCGGCGGCGTCGCCGCAAGGCTCACGGTCACGGGTCCTCGGATTCCTCCGATTGATTCCGATCGCGTGGCTCGTACCCTGCGCATTGAATGACTGGAAGGCGCGGGTATTTTGGGAATCGAGGATCGAAGTCGGAGCGCCCGCACCGGTGGAACGTCGATCCTCGCGACGATCGGACCACGCGATGGTGCCGGCACTGCAAGCACAGACCGACCGTCGGGTCGTGACCGCCTGGAATGTTATAAGCTGCCGCCATGACCGCGCGTGGACCCGACATGCCGGCGAGCACATCGGAGGCCGTAACTCGAGGCATCCGCGTCCACGTCGATGCCGCGTATGCGCCGCAGCACTCCCACCCGTCGCAGCAAAAATGGGTCTTCGTCTATTCGGTGCGGATCACGAATGAAAGCGCGGGACGCGTGCAATTGCTGAGCCGCCAATGGATCATCACCGATGCCACGGGCCGGATGGAGGAAGTACGCGGTGATGGCGTGATTGGCCAGCAGCCCGTGATCGATCCCGGCGAGAGTTTCGATAGACACCTCCGGCTGCCCGCTCGAGACGCCGTTCGGCTCGATGAAAGGCACCTACGAGATGCAGGGCCCCGGCGGCGAGCGGTTTGCCGTGGAGATTGCGCCCTTCAGCCTCGACGCGCCGTTCAGCGTGCACTGATCGTCGCGGTCGCATCGGCGCACTCCAGCGGACGCTGCAGAATCAGGCAGTCGTCGACGATGCGTCCGCCGATCAGGTGCTCCTGGATGATGCGTTCCAGGACCGGCGGATCGCACCCCCGATACCATGCGCCTTCGGGATAGACGACCGCGACCGGTCCATCGACACAGATGCGCAGGCAGTTCGCCTTGGTTCGGGCGATGCCGCCGCTCTCCGAGAGACCGAGCTCCTTCAGACGCGCTTTCAAGAATTCCCAGGCGGCGAGCGACTCGCTCGCGCTCGGAGCACTTCGGCTTGGTCTGGTCGCAGCAGAGAAAGATGTGGCGGCGGGCCGCGGGCAACCCCACGGCCTCGGCGGCCCGGTGAGCTGGCTGGTCCTCGTCGAGCGGCACCCGGAGATTATCCCATCGAAGCGCCGTGTGGCGCGCCCCGGCCGCTTGCGAGCCTGCAACGCCAGGGCGAGGTGCGACGTGCTCCAGGCCGCGACCGGGCTGGAGACGAGGGCGACGTCGGCCTCGTCGTCTTCCGCGATTGCCAGGGCTTCGTCGGGATCGCTGACCGGCATGCAGTCGTAGCCCGCGCCCTCGAGCCAGCTAGCGACAGCCGACTGCAGCGCGGTCTCGGGCTCCACGATCAGGACCTGTGGCGTGGCGACGTCACGCTTCGCCAAGCTCCCGACGCGGCTCCACGCCCGCCGCGTGGTCTCCACGCGACTCGAGCAGGCCCGCGGAGCGGCGGGACCGAGTTCCTAGGAAAGGCCCGCCTCGCAGGTCTCGCTCGGGTGGCGCAGCGCTTCAGCCCTGCCTCCCGGGCCGGTAGGCCTGCACAGCTCCTCATCGCGAGTCCCAGCGCGCCCGCGCAATCGGCATGCGCCACCCCGTCCCGAACGCGCGCTCGCTGATCCGCAGGCCCGGCGCTGCCTGACGGCGCTTGAACTCCGCGGTGCGCACGAGATCGAGCACGCGACGGACGATCGGGGGCGTCGAAGCCGGCGGCGACGATCTCATCGGCCGACTGATACACGCTCGATGTGCCGCTCGAGAATGTCGTCGAGCACGTCGTACGGCGGCAGCGAGTCCTGGTCCGTCTGGTCCGGGCGCAGCTCGGCCGAGGGCGCCTTCGTGAGCATCGACGCGGGAATCACCTCGCCGCTCGCGATTCACCCACGCGCGCGACGCGTAGACCTGCGTCTTGGGCACGTCGGCGATGACCGCCAGCCCGCCCGACATGTCGCCGTAGAGCGTGCAGTAGCCCGACGGCGAGCTCCGACTTGTTGCCGGTGGTCAGCAGCAGCGGCGCCGAACTTGTTCGACAGCGCCATCAGCAGCGTTGCCGCGGATGCGCGCCTGGATGTTCTCTTCGGTGACGTCGCGCGGCGCGGCCGGCGAACGCGCGCGGCGAGCGTCGCATCGAAGGCGCCGCATCAGCGGCTGCGATCGGCAGCGTGAGCGTGCGGATGCCGAGGCGCTCGGCCAGCGCCCGAGCATCGTCCACGCTGCCGCGGCTCGAGAACGGCGACGGCATGAGCACGCCCAGCACGTTGTCGCGGCCCAGCGCTTCGGCGGCAACCACCGCCGTCAGCGCCGAGTCGATGCCGCCCGAGAGGCCGAGCACCGCGTCGCGGAAGCCGCACTTGCGCGCGTAGTCGCGCGTGCCCAGCACGAGCGCCCGCAAGATCTCCGCCTCGGCGGTGAGGCACGGGCGGCGATCGATGCCGCCGGCGCCGTCGAGGTCGCACGACGAGCACGTCGGCCTCGAAGGCCGCGGCGCGCGCCACGCACGCTCGCCGTCGGGCGCGAAGACGAGGCTCCGGCCGTCGAAGACCAGGTCGTCGTTGCCGCCGACCTGGTTCACGTAGACGACCGGCACGCCGTGCTTGGCGCGCCATGCGGCCAGCATCGCCTCGCGCAGCGCGCTGCTTGCCCACGCGAGAACGGCGAGGCCGAGAGGTTGAGCAGGACGTCGGCGCCGCGGCCGCGCAGCTCGGCGACCGGATCGATGGTGGTAGCGCGGACGCTCCCAGAAGTCGCGGTCGTTCCAGAGGTCCTCGCACACCCTGACGCCGCGGCGTGCGATCCGAGAGCTTGAGCATCTGCGGCCGCGAGCCGGCTCGAAGTAGCGGTCCTCGTCGAACACGTCGTAGGTCGGCAGCAGCGACTTGATGAACTGCGGACCGACGGTCCCGCCCTGCAACAGCACCGCCGCGTTGACGAGCGGCCGTCCGGCGCTGGCTGGGTTCTCGAGCGGCACGCCGACGAGAAGCGGCGGCGCACCGGCCAACTGCTCGGCCAGCCGCGCGGGTCGCGGCCGTCGCTTTCTCGATGAACGCATGCTGCAGGAGCAGATCGCGCGCCGGATAACCCGTGAGCGCCATTTCGGACGTCACGAACAGGTCGACGCCCGCGGGCGCGCTGGATACGGCCGCCTGGATGCGCGCCGCGTTCCCTTCCAGATCGCCGACGGTGGGATTGAGTTGCAGGAGCCCGAGGCGCATCCGTGGCCCGCTATCGTAGCAGGTGCGCCCGAATGCGCTCGGCCGCACGAGTTACACGCGCGGTGGCGCGGCTTCAGTCTCCAGCAGGAGGGCGGGGCTGACGCCCCACGACCTGATTCAGGCGACGCCGGCCCAGTCGGAGAAGCGATCGGCAAGCGCAACGATCTCCGAGAGCGCCAGGAGACGACCGCCAGCGTCCGCCGGTTCGAGAAGGCTGCGGACGAACTGCAGATCGGGACGTGTGTCGACGGTGAGGCGCAGTGCCGGCCGCCGCAGCGCGAGCGGCCATGGCTCCTCTGCTCTGCCGTGTCCGACGTTCGACAGTGCTTGTCGACGTGACGACGGCGGTGACGGGGAAATCCATCGGTTTGCTGCCCGTTGGCCCCGCCGGCTCCTTCCGACGGCAGCCAGAGCAGCAAGAGCGGTGCCCGAAAAAGGGGGCAAAGGGGCCGATGCCTGCACAGTGGCGCGCGCGACGCGCGAAAGCGTGCAAACGGCGACGGCCGGCACGCGCGCGCGCCACGCCGGGGGTACGCGTTGCGCACGCACCTCGTCGATGCTGAAATAGCCGGCGCGCCACACGTGCGGCGTGGCGGATCGGGATTCTCGGTCACGAAGGAGGTTGCGCTGGAAGTTCATCTCGTCGACGGCACGTACGAGTTGTTCCGGCACTTCTACGCGATGCCATCGGCGAAGGATGCCGGTGGCCGCGAGGTCGCGGCGGTGCGGGGGGTGCTGGCGTCGGTGCTCGGCATGCTCTCGAGCGGCACACACACATCGGTGTGGCCACCGATCACGTGATCGAGTCGTTCCGGAACCGGTTGTGGCGCGGCTACAAGACCAGCGCCGGCGTCGATCCGGAACTGCTCGCCCAGTTCCCGCTCCTCGAGGACGCGCTGACGGCGGTCGGCATCGTCGTCTGGCCGATGATCGAGTTCGAGGCCGACGACGCGCTTGCCGCCGCGGCCGCACGCGCCGAAGCCGACGCGCGCGTCGACCGCGTGATCATCTGCACGCCCGACAAGGATCTCGCGCAATCGGTGCGCGGCACCCGCGTCGTGCAGTTGAACCGCCGGACCCGCGTGGTGCTCGACCACGACGGCGTCGCGGCGAAGTTCGGCGTCCCGCCGGCGTCGATCCCCGACTATCTCGCGCTGGTCGGCGATGCCGCGGACGGCTATCCAGGGCTGAAGGGCTGGGGCGCGAAATCGTCGGCGGCGGTGCTGGCGCGGTTCGGCCACCTCGAGTCGATTCCCGCCGACTGGCGCGAGTGGCACGTCAACGCGTCGAACCCGGCGGGTCTGGCCGCCACGCTCGCTCGAGAGCGTGACCTCGCGCTCCTCTTCCGCAACCTCGCGACACTACGGACCGACGTGGAGGTGTTCGAACGTGTCGACGATCTGGAGTGGAAAGGACCGACGCCGGCCTTCGAGGCGCTCGCCGCCCGCCTGGATTTCGCGGCGAGGCCACAGACGAAATCGGAGCGCGCCTGACGCGTGACTCCCGCGTGGATCACGACGTCGAGTCCGGCGTCCGCGGCAGGCGCAGCCACGCGGCCATTTCCGCGGTCGGCCCGCGCGACTCGGCGGCCACGCGGTTCGCTTCACGAATCTGCTCGTAGGTCTCGAGCCGATGCACGGGCACTGCGGGCGGCGCTTTCACGCCGAGCCGGATGCTGTCGCGCCCGATGCGCAGCACCCTGACTTCGATGCCGTCGCCGATGATGATCGCGTCGTTCCGCTTGCGCGTGAAGACCAGCACGCGGTCACCTCACGCGGCAAAACAGCGGATGCCTGAGGGAATACAAGCGGTCGGAGGGGACCAGCTGGAATCCGAGCATTCGCGCGGGGTTGATGACGACGGGTGCCCGGAGGTTCGCGTAGGACCCCTCGTCGGTGACGGTGATCATCGCCAGCCAGATTATCGACGCCTCGTCGCAGGCGGCAAGGCGAACGAGATCGCTCTGATTGAGCCGCGTGCGATAGCCGTCGACGACTTGGCGCGGATCCACCACCAGGAACCTCGGTGACGGTTCCCCTATCGCCTGGAGGCACTGCACGGGCGCGGAGGACAGCGACGACAGCAGCACGAACCGCCGGACGGTCTCGAAGCCGGGGAGCCCGGTCGGAAACGTGATCACGTCTTCGCGCCGCCACTCGACGCCGGCAAAGTGCGTGACCACCCGGGAGCCAGGACCTTCCTGTTCTTCCATCGAGGCGCCGTTCATGCGATGCCGTCCACGGGCGAGAGGCCGCCCGACAGGACGAGCCCCCACCTAATCGTCCGGCGCACCGTCGGACTTGAATGGTCCCGCCCGGCCGGCACGGGTCGCGTTCCGGCTAGGGCCGTTGCCCATCGACCGGCCTCGACGGTGCAAGGCGGGTGCCGTCGGGACAACTGCGTGGTTCCCGGGCGCGTCACCGCCAGACACCTTGCAACGGATCAGTTGCGTCGACGATCACCGGCGTGCATCGGTCGCGTCGAGATGACCGCGATCCGGTCCAGTGTGTCGTCACACCGACATCCATCGGCAGTTCTGTCGAGCGTGTTGCCGGCACCCCGGGAGGTGCCAGAACGAGCAGATTTGGCCGGAACTCAGGCGCGAAACCGATCGCGGGTTTCGGCGACTCGCGCAGCAGGCCCTCGACGCGTCCGAGGCGGTTCTCGATGCTTTCGAGGCGGCGAGGATCGGCATCCGGCCGTCGATGCCGTCGCGCTGCACCTGACGCGCCAGCCGGCGGTTTTCGTTCTCGAGCGCGACCCGATCACAGACGCGCTGCAGAACGACGTCGATCTGCCCGAGCGAGAACGGCTTCGTGAGGTAATCGTAGGCCCCCAGACGAACCGCTTGAATGGCGGAATCGAGGGACGCGTAGCCGGTGACGATGACGACGTAAGCCGAGGGATTGGCCTGTTTTACCGTCCGAAGCACGCCGAGGCCGTCGACGCCGGGCAACTGGAGATCGGTCACGACGAGACCATATCGCGCTGGCTCCTTGAGCATCGGCGGCCTGCGCCGCCCGTCCATCCGAAGCCGCGGCCACTCGAATCTCTTCGTCTTGAAGTAGTCGACCAGCAGTTCGCGCACCTCGGCCTCATCGTCGACGACGAGGACGCCGAGTGTCGCCGAGAGAGTCACTGAAGCCCGTCATAGGTGCGTGTGGACGGGGTGTCGGATTACCGGCAATTTTCCGTATGTTTCTGACCTGACTTGACATTCGGCGCAGCGCCCGTCGATATTAGTGACGCTCTTCCCCGCCGGCGCCGACTTTTGCCACTCTCGTGCCGGGTGTTCCCCTCTCGAGGCCCGTTCGGCGGTCATGTGCCAATTATTCCTCCCACCCAACGGTTCTGGTTGTCGATGATGAGGCGGATCTCCGACAGCTGATCGCGGAGTCGCTGAGCGCCGATGGATTCGAGGTCGCCCAGGCCCCGACGCCGGCGAGGCGATCGAACGCCTCAAGAACTTTGCCTACGACGCGCTGGTCGTCGACCTTCGGCTTCCCGACGCCGACGGGATGGCTGTCCTCGACCTCGCGCTCTCCCGCTATCCCGAAATCCTCGCGGTGATGGTGACTGGATTCGGCGGCGTCACCGAAGCGGTCAGCGCGATGAAACGCGGCGCCGCCGACTTCCTGATCAAGCCGTTCCAAATCGCCCAGCTCTCGCGCGTCCTCAAGACCGGCATGGAGCAGCGGCGCCTGCGCCAGGAGAACGCGGAACTGCGCGCCCAGCTCCGCGACCGCTACCGCTTCGATTCGATCGTGGGGCAAAGCGGGGCGATGCAACAGGTCTTCCAGACGCTCGAACTCGTCGCCCCGATGAACAGCACCGTGCTGATTCACGGCGAAACCGGCACGGGCAAGGAGCTCATCGCCCGGACCATCCATCACAACAGCCCACGCGCCGAGCAGCGATTCGTCGCCTTCAATGCTGCGGCGATTCCGGAACCCCTCGCCGAAGCGGAGCTGTTCGGCCACGTCAAAGGCGCGTTCACCGGTGCCGTCGCGGCCCGCGTTGGTCGATTCGAGCTGGCCCATCGCGGCACGCTCTTCATCGATGAAGTCGGCTTGATGTCGCTTGCGCTGCAATCGAAGCTGCTGCGGGCGCTCCAGGAGCGCGAAATCGAGCGGGTCGGCGAGTCGCGCCCGATCAAGTTCGACGCGCGCGTCGTCGCCGCGACCAACGCAGACCTGCGCAAGCTCGTCAAGGAAGGGACCTTCCGCGAGGACCTGTACTACCGGCTGAATGTCATCCCGATCACGCTGCCGCCGCTTCGCGATCGGCGCGAGGACATTCCGCTGCTGGCGCGGCACTTCGTCCAGAAGTCGTGCCGCAACAACAACCTGCCCGCCAAGTCGCTCGGCCAGGATGCCGTGCGCGTCCTGATGAACTACTCGTGGCCCGGCAACATCCGCCAGATCGAGAACGCCATCGAGCACGCGGTCGCGATGACCGGCCAGGAACGGGAAATCCCCGCCCGGGCGCTGCCCGAAGAAATCCTCCAGCCCGCCTCCTCGCTTCTGCTGCCGACCGTCACGATTCCCGACGAAGGCATCAGTTTCACATCGGTCGTGTCACAGCTCGAGCGGGAGCTGATCGTCCGCTGTCTGGAGAAGACGGGCGGCAACAAGCGGCAAGCGGCGAGACTCCTGCGGCTGAGCCGGACGACGCTCATCGACAAGCTGCACCGGCTGAATCTGTCCGACGAGTTCCCCGCCGCCTCGTGAGAGGAAGCCAAGGAATCGCTCGGATGCCTTGATTCCCTTGACCATTTTTCGTTTGATTCTTCGACTTCCCTTGTTCCTTGACCTAGACGGCCTCCGGCCAGGAAACGACGATTCGTGCGGGAATCGTGCTCGCAATCGTGAACCGACCGCCGTCGGCCTCGATGAGCCCTCGTGCGACGGCGAGGCCCAGTCCCGCCGCGCCGCCCGTCTTCGTCGTGAGAAATGGTGTGCCCGCCCGATCGCGCGGCCGACTGGGCGAAGCCTGGCCCGCTGTCCGACACCGCGCAGTGAATGGCGCCTGCGTCGCGCCACACCGTCAGCGTGATCTCGCGCACGTCGCGGACGCCCAGCGCTTCCTCCGCATTCAGGATCAGATTGACGAGAACCTGCACCACGCGCTGGCTGTCGGCCTGCGCGACCAGCGGCCCCTCGTGGCGAACGTCTATCGAAGCCGTCACGCGTCCGCGGGAGAGGTGATACCGCCGCAAGGCCACCGCCCGCTCGGCCGCGGTCCGGATGTCCGTCTTGTGAAGCACGCCGTCGCGCCGTGAGAACGCGACGAGCTCGCGTAGCTTGCCGGCGGCCTTCGCCGTCTGCGCCGAGATTTTCTCGACCCGCTCGGCGATATCGGGACTGAGCTGACCGCGCAGGCCCATGATCTCGACCAGCCCCGCAATCACCTGGAGCGAGTTGTTGATCTCGTGAGCGACCGACGGCAGGACCTGCCCGGTCGTCGTCATCCGGTTGATGAAGGCCAGGTCCGCCGCTGAGAATTGTCGATCGGTGACGACCGGGGCGTCGTCGCGAGGCTCGCTCATCGGGGGATACCGCTCCGCGGGGGTTTGATGCCGGGGCGCTCGGATCGAATCGACATTCGCGCCGGACGGCCACCCCTGCTGCCCGGCGAATGCAATCACGCTCGCGACGCCGCACGAGCGCCGTCAGTTTACCTCCGGACGAGCGTCGAACGAGGGGACTCGACCCCGACCTCCGTGGCCGTGGCGTCGCGTGGCTGAGGTGCTGCGCCGCCACGAGATTCTTGCGGCGGTTGAATCGACGGGCCTTACTCGTCGAGGACTTCGCGCACTTTCTGAACCAGCGCGCTCAGCGTGAACGGCTTCTGCAGGAAGGGAATGCCGGGGTCGAGCAGCCGGTCGCCGAGCGCCTCGTCCGCGTAACCCGACATGTACATGATCTTTGAGCTCCGGGCGCGCGGGCGCCAGCCTGTCGGCGAGCGCCGGACCACCCATCGCCGGCATGACGACATCGGCGACCAGGAGATCGATGGGACCGTCGTGGGCTCGGCTCAACTCGAGCGCATCGACGCCGTTGCCGGCCGTCAGCACACGGTAGCCGAACGACTCGAGCCAGTCCTGCAGCAGATCCCGAACGCCCGCCTCGTCTTCGACGACGAGCACGGTCTCGTTTCCTACGCGGTGCTGACGTGCAATTGGACGCCGATCGTCGACCGCGATCTCCTGGGTGCACCGCGGCAGGTAGATCCGCACGCGGGTTCCCTTCTCGGGCGCGGAGTCGACCCAGATGTATCCGCCACTCTGCTTCACGATGCCGTACACCGTGGACAGGCCGAGCCCCGTGCCACGCCCGAGCGGTTTGGTCGTGAAGAAGGGCTCGAACGCTCGCGCCTTCACGTCGGGCGACATGCCGACGCCGGTGTCGCTCACGACGAGTCGCACGTAGTGGCCGGGCACCACGGCGAACGTGCCGTTGCTGTTCGAATTGGAAAGCGCCGTGTTCGCCGTGTCGATGGTGATCGTTCCCCCGTTGGGCATGGCGTCGCGTGCGTTGTCGACCAGGTTCATCAGAACCTGATCGATCTGCGTCTCGTCCGCGCGCACCGTCCAGAGGTCGGGCGTCAGCGACACGCGCAGGTCCACGTCTTCCCCGATCAGCCGGTGCAGGAGGCTGTCGATCGTCCCGACCGTTTCGTTCAGGTCGAGGACGCGGGGCTGGAGGACCTGTTGCCGGCTGAACGCGAGCAACTGCCGGGTGAGCGAAGCCGCTCGATCTCCGGCGCGGCGGATCTCCTCGACGGGCCGGCGCCGCCCGTCGGTCTCGTCCAGATCCCTCAGCAGCACCTCCGAGAACCCGCCGATGGCCTGGACGATGTTGTTGAAGTCGTGCGCGATGCCACCGGCCAGCCGCCCGATGGCCTCCATCTTCTGCATGCCGAGCAGCCGCACCTGATCCCGGACCAGCTCCGCGCGCAGCGACGGGTCGCCCGCTCCGGGCAGCACGGAAGCAACGTCGTCACGGAAACGATCGCGGGAACACACCTCGCGCTCGATGGCCGCGGCGAAGCGCGCGACATCGTCCGATCCGAGAGACTCCCGCGCTCCCTGGCGGACGACGTCGAGGACGGCCGGAGCGTTGCCCGATACCTCGCCGGGCGCGACGAAGACGATCGGAGGAGCCGACCGGTGCCCGGCGAGCAGGTCGAGCACCACGTCCCCGAGGCCGCCGGGATGCAACGCCGCCAGCAGGACGAGATCGCACGGACCTTCGGCGAGCGCGCCATCGAGATCCGCGCGCGACTGAATCTCCCGGACGGTGGGGGCGAAGCCATGGGCCTCGATGGCCGCGCACAAGGCGTGCGCGGGACCGAGGGGATCGTCGACCACGACGATCCGAAGCGGGCGACTCATCGACGACAAATCTGACACACGTGGGCCTGCCGATCTATCGATCGGCACAATCCGGCAACAGATGAGCCAGAAGCGTGTTCGTCAGCTGCGAGGCGCCGCGTCGGCCTTGAGCCGATCGGCCTCGGTCTTGGCGTCGGCGGCGTACGGCGAGTCGGGGAATTCGTCGGCCACCCGCGAGTAGGTCCTGACGGCATCGGGCACGCGGCCGGCCAGGCGATACGCGTCCGCGAGTTGCATCAGGATGCCGTCGATGGGCAGGTCCGAATCGGTGCGCTGCGAGAGCTCGCTGAAGGTCTGGATGGCCGGGTCGAACCGCTTCGAGCGCACCTGCAGGGACGCGATGCCGAGACGGGCCATCCGTCCATACAGACCATTGCCATCACGCGCGACGACGTCCTGAAACGTCTTCTCCGCCTCGGCGTGCTTCCCCATCTCGGCCTGGAGGCTGGCGACCTGGAAACGTGCCGCGAGACCGGGCTGGGTCGACGGATATGCCGCGGCGGCCGCCTCGAACTTCTTGAGCGCAGCCTCGTTGCGCGCGGCTTCGGTGGGATACGTATTGGGCGCGGGCGCCGGAACGGCGGCGCCGGGTGTGGCCGGTGCCGGCGGCGCGGCGACCTGCGCGCTGGCCACGCCGCGCGCTTCAGCCAGCAACTCCCCGGCCTGCGACGTCTGCCGCGTTTGCCAGAACCAATAGCCGCCGCCGATCAGGCCGACGGCGACGAGGACTGCCACGAGCCAGCTCAGTTGCGTGCCTCGGCCTTCGAGCGCTTCGCGCGCCTGGGCGAGGGTGGCTGCGACTTCGTTTTCCTTGAGTCGATGACGTTCGATTGTCTTCATATCGGGCGGCGCCGGGATTCCCGGCGTTTGACAGCTCGTCGAATGGTGCGCGTGCCCGGACTCGAACCGGGGACCTACCGCTTAGGAGGCGATCGCTCTATCCACCTGAGCTACACGCGCGTGTGTCGATATCTCTCAGTTCACCAACGACTTACGCCCGTTCTCCGATTCGGCGTTGCCAAGAGGCGATACCTCCCCTGCGGGCGGATTTGCAACGGATTGCAACGGCGTCGTGCCAAAGCGGGTCATGGACTCCCGCAGGCCGTCCGGGTGACGTTCAGTACGTGCTCGTTTGCTTCAGGTCCGCGTGGCCGAGCATCTCTTGAACGTGGTGCCAGCGGCCAGCCTCCACCATGCGCGAGCCCGCCTCCTGCCGCAAATCATGAAAGTGTAGATCAACAGCCTGCAGAGCCGCACGGCTTTCGGCGGTCAGGGCGTGCGTCTTCGGCCGGCGCTGGACCGCGTGCCCATGTGCCTCGAGGACGGCCGTCTCCCAGGCGGTGTCCGGCGAGCCCACCTTCCGCCCGATCGCGTCCCCGAAGACGTAGCACACATCTCTCGTTGGCGAAAGACGCTCCAGCGCCGCGACGCGTGCGGGGCCTCACCGAGGGTGACGTGATCGCATTCCGGGAAGTGGGCGGCTTGCACCACCGTTACGAACGACGCGCCGCCTGACGTGACTTCGTCGGCTGCGCGGTGCACGTCTCCTGCAGCTGACGTGCGCCGAACGCACGTCGCTTCCGAACGCCACTCGTGCCAGCCGCCGCGGCGATCGGGGACGACCAACTCCTGAGACGGTCGCAATGGTGACCGACAACAGCGCCGCACCAGTTTTGGCGAAGGACAGGTCAGTAATGCGTCGACCTGCGCGGAGTGGGCTCGCATCGCCGGGCAGTCAGGAACTGTCACATCGTCGCCGAACGCACCCGCTTCACACATCGTTAGATCGTTCATTGGTCGCGACGTGGGCAGCTGGTCCGACACGAGTGCCGTCGCGAAGTATGCGTGGAGTTCTTCGGCTGTGAAGATCCGTCTGACCCCCGCTGCGAACACAAGCAGTCCAGCCGCCCACGAGGGATCCGAGTCGGAAGCACGAATGTGCTCGGCATGCTGGGTAGCGGCCTCGTCGGGAAACTCGCGAACCTTCGGCGGCGCTCGCCACCGTTTCGTCACCATGCTGAGCCAGTTCGCGACCCGTGCACACGCATTCGCGTAACAGGCGAACCTCGCACGGCGCGTATGCGTCAAGATTTCTCATCTGTCAAGGGCATCTTTCTCATCTATCAAAGGCATCCTCGCGGCGGCCGGAGCTTCGCGGCGCCAAAGGAGAAGCGTATGCGTGGCACGCTGTGGCTCAACCTCGTCTGCGCCAGCGCACTCGCGGCGGTGGCATCCGCTCAGAGCACGACTGGAACGATCTCGGGCCGCGTGGTCGATCCTCAAGGCCTGCCGCTCCCCGGCGTGGCCGTGACGGCGGTCTCGCCCAACCTGCAGGGGCTGAGGGTAACGGTGACGTCGGAGAACGGCGACTACATCCTCACGCTGCTGCCGTCGGGCACCTACACGCTCACCTACGAGCTCGCCGGCTTCGAGCGTCACCAGAAGACGGTGACGCTGGCACCGACGCAAGTGCTCCCCGTCGGCGTGACGATGGGCATCGCGGCGCTGGCCCAGGAGGTCACGGTCGTCGCCCGCCAGGCGGACACGCTGTCGCAGACGGCGCAGGTCGCGACCAACTACAACCAGGAGCTCCTCGCGACCCTGCCGACGACGCGCGACGTGCGCGCGGTGATGCTCCTCGCGCCCGCCGTCCACCCCACGGGACCGAGTGGCAGCTTCTCGGTGGCCGGCTCGATGTCGTTCGAGAACCTGTTCATGGTGAACGGGGTCAACGTCAACGAGAACCTGCGCGGGCAGCCGAACGACCTCATCATCGAGGACGCCGTCCAGGAGACGACCGTGGCCACCGCTGGCATCTCCGCCGAATACGGGCGCTTCGGCGGCGGCGTCGTGAACGTGATCACGAAGTCGGGCGGGAACCTCTACTCCGGCTCGTTCCGCACCACGCTCACCAACGACGACTGGCGCACGCTCGTGCCCGGGCGCGCGGGCGACCCGTTCGCGGGAGACAGCCAGGTGGACGACGTCGTGCCGACCTATGAGTACACGGCCGGCGGGCCTGTGCTCAAGGATCGCCTTTGGTTCTTCACCGCCGGGCGGCTGCAGACGCAGACCTTCAACCGCCAGCTCGTCGTCACCAACATCCCCTACGTGTTCACCGACAAGTCGGAGCGCTACGAGGGCAAGTTGACCTACGCCCTGGACGCGAACCACCGGTTCCAGGGCGCGTTCACGAAGGTCAACCGCGACGCCACGAACAACACGTTCAATCCGCAGCTCTCGATGGACGTAGCCAGCCTCGAGGACCGCAGCCTGCCCGAGGACCTGTTCACGATCAACTACACGGGAGTGCTCACGCCGTCGCTCTTCCTCGAGGCGCGCTACTCGCAGCGGAACTTCACCTTCGTGGGCAGCGGCTCGAAGTTCACGGACCTGCAACAGGGCACGCTGCTCATCGACCCCTCCGGCCGGCGCTACAACTCGCCCACCTTCTGCGGCGTGTGCACCGACGAGGAGCGCGACAACCAGGACATTTTCGTCAAGGGGTCCTACTTCCTCTCGACGTCGGCGACCGGGTCGCACAACCTGACGTTCGGCTACGACCTCTTCAACGACAAGCGGCTGGCGGACAACCACCAGTCGGGCAGCGACTACCGCATCGTGAACGCGCCCGCCATCGTCGAGGACACCAACGTGATCGCCACGTTCCGGACCGGCATCAGCCAGATCCAGTGGAACCCGATCTTCGTCGAGAGCGATGGTACGAACTTCCGCACCCACTCGGTGTTCGTCAACGACAACTGGCGCATCAGCGACCGGCTCACGGCGAATCTCGGCCTGCGCTGGGATCGCAACGACGGCAAGAACGGCAACGGCGAGCTGGTGGCCGACCAGAGCGCCTTCAGCCCGCGGCTCGGCATCGTCTGGGATCCGCGCGGCGACAACCGGTGGGTGGTGACGGGAAGCGTGGCGAAGTACGTCGCCGGCCTCCTCAACAGCATTGCCGACATCAGCTCGCCGGCCGGGAACGCCGACGAATATCGGTTCATCTACCGCGGCCCCGACATCAACGTCGATCCCGCCTCGCGCGTGTCGAACCACGCTGCCGTCCAGCAGGTCTTCGACTGGTTCTTCGCCAACGGCGGCGCGGAGCTCGCGGTGACGGGATCACCACAGGTGCGCGGCATCTCCCCTCAGGTCCGCGGCTCGCTCGCCTCGCCCAGCGTCTGGGAGTACGCGAGCGGCATCGCCGGCCAGCTCGGCGGCAGCGTATCGGTACGAGCCGACTTCACCTATCGCGACTACAGGGACTTCTACATCCGGCGCACGGACACGACGACGGGCCGCGCGATCGATGATCGGCCCTACGCGCCCGCGGCGGTCCAGGGCCGCGAGTACGACTTGACGCTCATCGAGAACGACGACAGCGGGCTGTTCAAGCGCCGGTATGCCGGCCTCACGCTGCAGGGCCGTTACCGGACGGGCGCGTGGCTCGACGCCGGCGCCAGCTATACCCTGTCGCGCGCGTGGGGGAACCTCGAGGGCGAGACGGTGCCGAACGGGCCGATCACGGCAGGCGACGCGGGGCGCGAAGCGGCCTTCAACTACCCGGAGTATCGCCAGGAGTCGTGGAACTATCCGGAAGGCGACCTGGCGATCGACCAGCGACACCGCGGCCGACTGTGGGTGAACGTCACCATGCCGTGGGTCCGGGGGCTTACGCTCAGCGTCCTTCAGGCGCTCGAGAACGGCGTCCCCTACAGCGCGTCGAACCAGAACTCGGCGACGGTGAACGGGATCGATCCGCGCAGCTTCGTCGCCAACCCCGGGTACGTGAATCCGCCCGACGGCGCCGCGACGCAGTACTTCTACACGGCGCGCGATGCGTTCCGACTGGAAGGGCAGAAGCGGACCGACTTCGCCGCGATGTATACCTACAAGCAGCCCGTCGGCGGGGGACGGACGATCGACGCCTTCCTGCAGGCGCAGGTCATCAATCTGTTCGACCAGTTCCAATTGTGTGGCTGCGGCGGCAACGCCAACTTCACGTTGGGCGGCAACGTGCAGAACCAGACCGTGGACACGGCGATCCGCACGAGCGTCAGCCACCCGGCGCTCTATCAGCCGTTCGACCCGTTCACGACCACCCCGGTCGAGGGCGTGCACTGGGCGCAGAGCCCGACGTTCGGGAAGGCGCTGAACCGGTTCGCGTACACGACGCCGCGGACGCTCCGGTTGACGTTCGGCGTCCGATTCTGACCGAGATCCGATCAAGCGCCTGGCAAGGGCAGCGTCACCAGCGTTCACCGATCGCGAAGGTCGAACAGGACGATATCCGATTCTTCCAATGTCCGATTGAGCCCGAATTTCGGCCCACCCACGGCATTCATCGAACCCCGTCGCGCGATGGTGGGCGTGAGGCTGAACTGGGGGCGATGATCCGTTCGAGCACCTTCGACTCGTTTGTGAGTCGCGGCTCGCTGGGCGATGCACTCGCGCGCGCGCAGGGCGTGCGTGTCGGCGTTCGCCTTCACGGCACGCGGCGAAGAAGTTCCGGATCTCCAATCGTCGGGCGTACTCCGTGCCGAACCGCAGCGACCAGAGGCGGATGGCTCGTGAGAGACTTCAATCCCTCGGGCCAGCATCAAGTCGGACACGTCACGTAGGCTCACACCAAAGCGGTAATAGTGCCATTCGCACCGACTGATGATCTCGGCCGAGCAGCGACAGCCTTTGTAGAGTGGTGGTCGGGTCGAAGGCCGAGACATGTCGGCATCAGAGCAGACCGCCAACGTCTTGACAATGCCCGCGAGCGAGCCGGACACGGTGCAGGTCGCTGCGGCGCACCACACCGCGTATCAAGCGGAAGGCTGGGAACCAGTAGAGAGCTGATGTGTCAATAACGGGAATCAGGCGCGGACGATGGCACAGTACGAATATCGATTCGTATGCAGAGCTGATTTCGTCGTTCGTCGATGGACGGATAAGCGCGTCGGTAGCGTGAGAGGCGAGCGCCTGCGAGTATGTAAAAGTGCATTGATCGTGGCGACGCCCTCAGAATCTCCTTCACACCGCGCTCCCTTTGACGGTGCCTTTGAGCGTCACCACTGGTGCCCCCGCGAGGATCGTCCTCGCGTCGTGAACCGACGCAAATCGCTGATTCGGAATGTCGCGCGCTTCGATGCTGATCTCAATCACGCGCCCGGCGAACGGATCGGGAACGATTGTGAGGGTCGTTCCGTCAAGGCGCATGGAGTAGCCGCATCCGTCATCCGGCGTGTTCGTCCAATTGTTGCAGAACGCCAGGGAGGCGAGGTCACCGGCGCGGACGAACGCGTAATCGCGTTGAAGCTGCTCGAGCGACCCAGCGCCCCAGGCGCGGAGGTAGGCATCGCGGGCGGCTGTCACGCCTGCAAAGAAGCCAATCCAATCCAATTGCTCCGAATGGCGGCGATAGACGTGCAAGCGATGCTGCGACACCAGGGCAGCCGCGTACGGGTCGTCTCGGAGCCGATCGATGCCGCGCCACGACGTTTCCCGCTTCAACGCATCTGGCAGTTCGTTGAAATCAAGAAGCTGCTGAGTCGTTTCGTCGACGACGAGTATGGCATCGACTTCGGCCCAGCCAATGTCATGATGCTCGACGGCCGTGAGGATTGAGCTCTTCCTTGAAGAATCCGGAAAGTGACTGGGCTCCCACTGCCGCATGATGCGAGCGGCCAGGGCTGCATGGGCGGGTTGCGTGATTAGCTGCTGTGACGATCCCGACCGACGGATGTTCATCTGCAAACTGTCCCTATCAGCAACTCCGTACCCGTTGTGGTCGTTGCCGTTGCGGGCCTGGACTGATACCGTCCGCCGGAGCAGGCCCGCGCTGCTCGTCGCCTTGCTCGCCGCCCTCCGGTCCTTCGTTCGGTCGCGTCTCGAGCTCGAGGCGCAGATCTTTGCTCTCCGGCATCATACTCGCCGTCCTTGAACGCCAGCCGGGGTGACCCCGGCTTCGTCGCGCCGATCGCTTGCTGTGGGTTCGGCTGTCGCGGCTGTGGCAGAACTGGCGAGGCGCCATCCAGATCAGTCATCAGCGATCGAGGTTGAGGATGACTCCGCCGTTGACGCGGTGGCCATACCGCGTGTCCTGCCCAAAGAATCCTGGGGCATCGTCTTTGGA
This sequence comes from Vicinamibacterales bacterium, assembly GCA_963840865.1. Lineage (GTDB taxonomy): Bacteria > Acidobacteriota > Vicinamibacteria > Vicinamibacterales > Vicinamibacteraceae > CAWJAP01. The sequence goes on along the minus strand of CAWJAP010000002.1, from coordinate 44,478 downwards.
CTGGACCGTAACGAACCGATAGTCAGCGCGGAGCCCCCATCGACCGGCGTACCACTTGACTCCGCCGCCGACGTTGCGGATGAGGAAGGTCTCGGTTTCGTTGATGCCGAGGCTGGCCGTCTCGAACAGGCTCAGGCCGCCGATCCCGCCGGCCACATACGGCACCACGGAGCTTCGATTGGGGATCGAGAACACCACGTTCCCGCTGTAGTTGAGCATGTGCGGCGTTCTGTCGTCCAACGTGAGCCCGCCGAAGTCGAGGCTCTGCGAGATACCCAGCGCAACGCTCGCCTCGCCCTCGACCCCGAGATAGCGATTGATGTTGTATGTGAACGCGCCACCCACATCATAGTTGCCAAAGCTCGGTCCCAGTGCGTCCTTGCCCTCGGTGAAGAACGTCGCACCGCCAGGGATGATCGTCACTTCGAACGTGCCTGGCCCTGGCCTGGCGTCCTGCGCTTGGGCCTGACCGACTCCCACCAATCCCACCACGGCGACAAGAACCGTTAACCAACGAGTCATAAGAGCTCCTCCAAGGACGAATACGTGTCCCAGGTTGCCGCGACGCTGCCGGCCCCTCAAGAGAACATACGTTGATCGATGAGCGATGCCCCATGATGAGACCTTAAGAGTTCTTGAGCGGATGGACCACAGATGGCGTTGCCTGAGCAAGCGGGTGCGGAGGATTGGTGGGCCTGATCACTCATCGTGGTGCGCTCGAAACGCTTCCGGCCCCGCGCCTTCAGGCCCTCCTCCTGCATCAACCGAATCACCCGCTTGCGGCTGACGCGCTCGTGCTGTTCGATCAGGTCCTCGTGAATCCGCGGACTGCCGTAGCGCTGGTGGCTCGCATCAAACGACGCGCTCCTCGCGGAGAATCCGATTCTCCTTACGAAGGCGAGCGAACTCCTCCCGCTCGGCGGTCGTGAGCCCGGTCTTACCGTGGGTGCGATCGGCGCGCGCACGATTCACCCACTCGCGCAACGCCGTTTCTGTCAGATCCAGGTCGCAACACTGCCCACGCTCTTGCCTTCGTCAGGCACGAGCCGGGCGGCCTGTGCTTTGAAATCGTCATCGAATCGTCTGCGGGGCCGGCGCTGGGGGGCTCTGGCATCGGTCTGGACATCGTATCCGCCCTTCGGAAGATGTCCACGAAACCGGATCAAGCCCACCGATGCTACGTCATGGCCGTGGGCTCGATGTGTGAGTGGCCCCGCGAGGCGGTGCGCGCAGCCGAAGGCGCAAGCCACTACCCATCTACCGAGACGCCGCGCTGGCGACGGTTACGCGCGTGGTTACGCCGTTCCGCGCATTCACCAGCTCGCGTTCAGCCTGCGATTCCGGCATCGCAAATCCGCGGCTGCCCGACACCCAGATCTGGCGAAGGAAGTAACGCTCGCCGTAGCGATGGAAGACCATCGCCGCGTGATCGACGCGATTGCCGGACGTCGTTTCCTGGGTTACGAGAAACACGCCGGCCTTCGAGCTTCGCAGCTGGATGACGGCCGCGGATCCGTCGAGACGGCTCACGAGGTATCGCCCAGCTGGAAGGGTCGTCGTGCCTACCGTGAAGTCGAACGGAACAAATGTTCTCGTCTGGAGGAAGTCAGCACGAACCGTTGAGGCACCGTGCAGGATGACGAGACCTACGAGCGCAATGAGCGACCGACCGTACTTCAACATTGAGTTCTCCATCGACGACGCCCGACGTCTTATCGATCCGGATCCATGTCGTGTCGTCACGCAGGCGTGGCGCTGTCACTCAATGCATACGTGCAGAGCGTTGTCGTTTCCTCGGGCGCCGATCTGAAGTTTTGTAACTGCCGTGATGCCTGGCTGCAGATGCCGCCGTCTACCTATTCGTCGACGAGCGCGCCGGTCTGTTCCGTTACGCAGCCGCGGGTCATCCGCCGATGTTGCAGGACGACACTTTTGGGTCGCCTCAATCGTGTCATCGACCTCAGTGTCGGAACTTTCCGGCGGCTCGCATCAATCACAGGCAGATGACTACGGCTGGAGCCGCCGACCCGCCTGACGCGGATCTCGTTGAACGTGCCCTCGGCGGTGAACGCGACGCGTTCGCGGCGATTTACTGCCGGTATCAGGCCATCGTTTACCGCTTCGCCCGGTGCATGACCGGCTCAGCGGTGGCGGCCGAAGATGTGACCCAGGAGGTATTCGTCGCGCTGATGCGGGATCTGGCGCGATACCAGCCGCAGCGTGCCGGGTTGTCGACGTACCTATATGCCGTCGCCCGCAACGTCACTCGCGCGCGCCTCCGGCGCGAGCAGCGATTCGTCAACCTCGATCGCGTTTCCTTCGAAGGCTCGCAGCCGGTCGGCCCGGACGATCCCTCAGCGGCGCTGGTTCGATCCCAGGATCTGAGCCGTCTCAGGAAGGCGATCGTCGGCCTGCCGGCGCGCTATCGCGAAGTGGTAATCCTGTGCGATCTTCACGGGCTGTCGTATGCAGAAGCTGCCGGGGTGATCAACACGCCGGTAGGGACGCTCCGATCCCGCCTGCATCGTGCCCGCAACCTTCTGGTCGAACATCTGCGCCGTCGGGAACCGGAGGGCTCACGGACCGCCGACGGCAGGGTGGCGAGGTGTCCCGCATGAGCGATCGGATGCGCAATCCCGAGCTCGTCGATCTCGAACGTTCGTTGCGCGCACTGGCGGATGAAGACTGCCAACTGCAGGCGCCGCCCCATGTGCACGCAGCGGTCATGCACAGGTGGGATACCGTGAGGCCGCTTGCCCGGCGCCGGCGTCAGCGACGGAGCGCCGCGCTTTTTGGGCTCGGGTCCATGGCCGCAGCCGTCGTGGTTGTGGTCATCTATCGCACGCCGTCAACGCCGAGTGGGGCTCAGCCGGTTGTTGCGCACGTGGCGGAGACTGCGCATGTCGTCACCAGTCCGCGGCGACTGGATAACGTTCCCGCGGCAGTACACCGGCCGCGACCGCGACGACCGACGACGCGAGATCGCAGAGCGGAGCCGCACGAGCGGGGGCTTGTGCTCCTGGCGGATCCCATCCTCGACGGAGGCGCAACGAGCATCGTTCGCGTTCGTATGTCGCGCCAGGCGCTCATGGCGCTTGGGATCCCGTTGGTCGAGCCGAATGACACCCGGTCGATGGATCTGGAAATGCTCGTCGGTGAAGACGGGGTCGCACACAGCATCCGCCGCGCTGTGCCGGTTGGCGTCCGGCAGGAGTAAACCCATGAGACAACTGACGGTCATAGGAATGGTGGTGCTGATCGGAATGCTCGACGGCACCGCGTGGGCGCAGGGTCATGCGCAAATGATCATGGTGGATCAGGGTCAGGCCGCGCCAATGCCATTGCCGGTGCAGCCGCCGATGATCGGCTTCAAGGTCGAGATGTTGGCGGTTGAGCCGTTCGAAATGGGCGACGCGGTCGAGAATGCCCCGTTCTCCGCCCAGATCGTCAACGTGGTCACGCAGGAGCTGCCCGACGGCAATCGCATCGAACGGCGTACGACCGGCCTGGTCGCCCGCGACAGCCGCGGCCGCGTGCGCCGCGAGCATCAGCTGGCCACGATCGGTCCCGTCGTGCCGGATGGTGACGCGCGGATGGTCACGATCAGCGACCCGGTGGCGGGCATCCATTTCTCGCTCGACCCCGGGCGGAAGACCGCCTTCGGATCGCGTCCGCCACGTGTGCGGGCAGAGAGCGAAGGGCACGTGTCTCTGGAAGGGCGTGCCGCGCCAATGTTCTTCGACAAGCGAGTCGGACCAGCGCCCGGCTTGGAGGTCCGCGGCAAACTGGAGGCTTCGGACGGCCGGACCGAGCAGCTCGGCACGAAGGAGTACGAGGGCGTGCGCGCGGAGGGCACGCGAACCATCGCGACGCTGCCCGCCGGGGCGATTGGCAACGTGCGTCCGATAGAGGTCGTCAGCGAACGTTGGTATTCGCCCGATCTCCGGGTCGTGGTCTTTTCCCGCCGCGCCGATCCACGCTTCGGTGAGACGGTCTATCGGCTCACCAACATCACGCTCGCGGAACCGGACGCTTCTCTCTTCGAGGTGCCGGCCGACTACGACCGCAAGGATGTGAAACCGCTCCCGTTCGAGCCGCCGATCGAGCCGGGTGCGGTCAGGCCGCTGCCCTGAACGCGGCCTCGCCACTCCGAGCCATCTATCCAGCGTGTCGGGAGAAGCCCTTCCGCCAAATTTTCACGCCATCATCCAACCTTTGCGTGAACTGGCGGGGGAGCGCCCGGAGCAGCGGGCGAACGAATGCTTCATGCAATCGGTCGAGCCGGCGGCCCTTGTGACTGCACGGACCATCGAGGACACTCCCGAGTCCCTGAGTGAGGTAGCCGCGGGGTCGAGATTTGGTCACTTCGTGGCGCACGACTTCACTGCCGATTATGTTCGGTTGGATGGTCGGGTGAGACGCCATTGTGGTACTACATCCTGCGCGAAGCCTTCGTCAGGACCGGCGGACATCGACTCGGTCCAGTCGGCGGCCGCATCGTCGCCGAGGTGCTGATTGGCTTGATCGATCACCATCCAGCTTCAGTCCGGAGGTCGGGTCCAGCGGGTCGTCCCATCGGGAACCTGGCGGATCAGCTCGCCTGGGCGTCGACGAGCTCCACTCAATGACCACACGCCTCAACGAAACCAACCGGATCGAGGCGTTCAGCGATGGTGTGTTCGCCATCGCCATCACCCTGCTGATCCTCGAAATCAAGGTGCCCCACGACCTGGTGCCGCCAGCGACCCTCGCGCAGGCACTGGCACATCAGTGGCCGTCGTACCTCGCGTTCGTGACCAGCTTCTTCACGATCCTGATCATGTGGGTGAACCATCACCGGTTGTTCACGCACATCGGCCACTGCGATGACCGGCTGCTTTTCTACAACGGCCTCCTGCTGCTTGGTGTCGCCTTCCTCCCGTTCCCCACGGCATTGGTTGCCGAGTATCTGGGGCACGCGGGTCAGACGACTGCGGCGTCGATCTATAACGGAACGCTGATTGCCATCGCGCTCTGCTTCAATCTCCTGTGGCGGAGCGCATCCAAAAACAGGCGGCTGCTGCACGAGGATCATGACCGCGACGCTGTGCGGCACATCACGAAGAGTTACCGATTCGGACCGCTCTGGTACGTGGCCGCCCTGGCGCTGGAGTTCGTCAGCGTGACCGCCAGCCTGCTGCTGGATCTTGCTCTCGCCCTCTACTTCGCGCTGCCGTCGAAGACCGCCGCAGCCCTCGGTGCACGCCGTCGGGAGCGATGACGATGGTCACGCGCACCTCCCTGGTACCAACGCCGCGACCGGGCTTCTGGGCGACGAGGTGTCGCACCACGGGCGCCGCGACCGCGATTGACGCGAGGCTGTGTCGTTGAGGCTCCGCGCTGACACCTCTGCTCCCGAACGTCGGTGTCGAGGGCCGGCGGACGGCGCACGCCGGGGATTGTCAGGCGGCGACGGCCTCCTGCTGTTCGTTGAGCAGGTGCTGCAGTTTCAACACAATGCTGATCCAGTAGACGTTCGCGCCAACCGCGGCGAGAACCACGACTCCAGGCAGGGCATAGACGAGCGCGAGGGCAAGGATGCCGTACGGCATGGCCGCGCGGGTCGCCACGAACGAGATTCGCCAGACGATGCGCGACCACCAGGTCGGGCGCGCCTTGAAGCGCGCCCGCGCGATAGCGTGTAGCTTCTCCGGTTTCCCTGCGGTGATCCGACTTCTCAGCCAGATGAGCAGCACAAAAGACAGCAGTGTTCCGGTCAGGGCGATCCCGCCGAGCCAGTAGAACAGATCCCATCTGGTCTGCCGCACGGCGCCGACTGTCAAGCCGATGAAGGTGGCGACGTAGTACGAGTAGTCGCCAAACGTCTCGATCCAACACCCGAGCGCTGACTCCTGATACTTGAGGCGCGCAATCTCGCCGTCGCAGCCGTCGAGAATGCTTGCCGCGAGCGAAATCAGGCCCCCGAACACCCCCGTCCAGTAGTGGCCGAGGCTGAAGAGCCACCCCGAATACAGCCCGAGCGCCACCAGAATCACCGAGATCTGGTTGGCGGTGATGGGCGTGCGGATGAGCAAAAGGCTGATCGGCAGAGACATCCTGCGGTTGAACCGCGCGAGCTTGGCGTCGGTGCTCTTGTAGATACTTCGCCTGATGGTCAGCTCGGCGGCCCGAAGCTCGTCGTGATTCGTTACCTGCAGGGCCAGTTGCGCTCGTCCGTGGGAGACATCTTCTCCGCTGGGGCGGGTCAGTGCGCGCACGCGCCGCGCGCGCAGCTCGCCCGCCAGTCGTTTGCGGTCGACGGCATCAGACGCTTGCAGCCGAAGCACACCGCTCTCCGGCCACTTCGGTCCCGCCGGAACGTCGAGCACGTGGCCCGCAGCCGGAACGATCGATCGGGCGGCCTCGAGCAGCGCCGGCGAGAGGATGGTGCCGGCGCCAATTGTTGTAACAGGATCCGACGCATGCAGCTGCGCGATGGCTGTCTGCCACTCCGACTGGGTTGCAGCCACGCGGATGCTGGCGCCAGCCGGGGGAGCCAGCCTGTGAAGGTCATATGCGTCCGCGCGACCGCCGGTCGTCGGCGCCCAGACGATGATGCGCGTGTAACCGGCACGCGTCGCGGCCCGCAGCACGCGCTCGGCCATAGGCAACCCGGCGAGGCGTGACGTCGGCGGGATCTCGACGCCATCGTCTTGCAGAAGGTAGAGCAGCGTCGGCGGCCGCAACTGCGCGACGCTTGGCGCTGCCTGGTCGCTCGCAGCCGCATGAGTCCTCTGCCGCGGATAGATCGTCAGACCAACAGCGGCCCAGAACAGGCCGCGAAGGCGACGCCCGAGCGCCAGAGCCGCGCCGCCGCCGAGCCCTCCAACCGCGGTCACCGCCGCGAGGCTCGATGCTTCGAGGGCTCCGAGATTCGCGGGGATGAACGCCGTCGCAAAGCTCGTCACGCGCGTAAAACTCTCAACCGCCAACGCATCGGTTCCCGTGATTGGCGCGCCCCAGGCGGCCAGGAGGACCCATGCTTCGAGCGCCATACAACCAAAGGCGCAGACGGTTGCGATGGCAAGGAATGCCAGTCGTCGGGGGTTGCCACGGACCAGCTCGAGCATCTGACGCTCGACTGCGGTAAGAAAACGTCCGACGGCGCTGGCTGAAAACGAAGTATTGGCAGCGCGGTCGAGCCGGCCCAGGAGGCTCTGTACATAGATGCCGCGCCCCGCAATGACGCGCGCGGTGAGCACTCCGATCGTGCAACTGGAGATGGCGAACGCAGTGAAGACGAGAAGCCACCCGGATGTCAGCGGCACCAGGGCGATCGCCAGCAGCGACGCGGCGCCGACGATGAGCGTCGTGCCAACCAGATATGCGATGCGCTCCAGGGCAAGGGCTGCGGTCACCTCGCGCGGATCGATCGAGTCGGCGAGGAGCACGACCTTCAACGGCTCGCCGGCAATTCCACGCAGCGTGAGATAGCTGAACGCTTCCGCATACAGTCGAACGCGCGCCAAACGAAGGAAGCTGACGTGTCGCCCTTGCGGGAAGCAGCGCGCCCAGGCGCAGGTCCGGGCGAGATGCCACAACCCGCTGAAGAGAAAAGCCAGTGGCAGCGCCACACCGAGTTGACGGATGATGGCGACGGCGCTGCGGAGCCCGACGTAGTACAGCGCGCCCGTAAGCAGAACGACGCCCAGTCCGAGCGATCCCCAGCGGAACGCCTGTTGACGGCGCGTGCGGCTCATGGGCACGTCGCCTCCGTCCCAAGAAGCGCCGTAGCGGCCTCGAGATCCGCCGTGGTGTCGATGTCGTGCCACACCGCATCTCCGATGTCGACGCCGCGCATCAGGCCGCGCGCCGCAAGCCGTCGAATGCCGCCGCTCAGCGTCGTGTCGCCCGCCTCCCGCGACTCGACGAGCGCGTCGAACAGCGACGGAGCGCAGACGAACACCCCGGTATCGAGCGCATCGTAGACCGCGAGGTCCTTGCCAATGGCAACGATCCGGGACCCGCGCAGCCGCACCTTGGTCGCTTCCTCCGCCACCTCCGGCGGGGCAGGGCGTGAGTCGATGGCCAGCGCGGATTCACCCGCGTCAATCGGCTCACACAGCAGCCGCGTCAGCATCGGGGCGCTGAAGAGATGATCTCCCATGAGCAGCGCGAACCGCGAAACCCGCAGACGATTGCGCGCCGCCAGCACGGATACGCCGTTTTCGAGATGCCACTCGGCGTTGTAGTTGAAATGCACCGCCAGCCCGTCCGGCGTGTGGCGTTCGATCACGCGGCGCAGGCTGTCGGCCTCATAACCCAGCACGAGCTCCGCGAGCGTGATGCCGGCGTCGCGCGCATTCACGAGGGTTCGCAGGATCAGCGGCTGACCGAGAATCGGTTCGAGGAGTTTGGACTGACGCCGCCCGCTCTGGAAGCGGTCGCCGTTGCCGGCGGCAAGCACAAGTGCCGTGCGGACGGGTCCACCAGGAACGTCCGCCACCGGTCTGCGCTTCCGGACGCGGGTCCTGCGAGACCTTGATCGAAGAGCGATGGTCGCCATGGCAATCCCTCAGGCAAGGTCGACGCCAACTCGCTTGGTTGAGGTTGCTTTGACGTCAGCCGGGCGCCTCTAAACCTTTGACGGCGAACCTTGGCAGATCGATCCGTGCAACTCCGGCCGGCCGACGTGCGCATGGCTGCGCAGCTCGGCGGCCAGTCGCCGGATGTCGGCCTGATTCACCCTGGCGCGCGCTTTGCGGTAACAAAGTGTTGATTGGGCCGACAGGGGGTTCGACGCCTGGTTGCAGCGGTCGCGCTACTGGCCCTGGCCACGGTCGAACGTGGCTGGGCTGACAGACGCTCCCCGTCGTCGCTTAGCACCGCTACCGCATGCTCGCGAAAATCCGGCCGCTGCTCGTCTGGATCAGTCGAGACAGCGTCGGAGACGCGCGCATCACATGGCGCGACGAGGGTGCCGGCTCGACGGGCGTCGAGCTGCTGATCGGATCCGACCCCGCACGCGCGCCCCGGCGTATCAACCGGTGGGGTTACCTGGCCGAACAAGTTGCAGGCGGCCAGGCAACTGTGCGCGGTGTCATGAAGCAGTCGAACGACGATCCATCGAGGAAGCTGAAGAACGCATCGCTGCCGAGATAGGCAGCGGCACACATGTCTTCCAGGCGATCCGATCGACAACGGCGGACGGCCTGACCTCGTCGGGCGTCACGACGCTCCGCGTGCAGAACGATTTGACCTATCGTGATGCCGAGTCGCTGCTAGCGATGGTGGCCGGCAGCGGCAACTCACCCAGCCGCACGGTGAAACTGCCGGCCGGCACGCGACCGGGATTCCTTCTGGCAGTCGCCGACCTGATGCATCAGAGCGTCGAGAACAGGACGACACCCACGCGCCGGAACCGGTTCCCGCGGAGTCAGGTATGTCTACAACGGGCGCTTTCACACGCTCAGAGTAGCGTATCAGCCGCGTTGGTGGTTCAAGGTCGAGCTCTTTCTGGCTGCCCCTGAGGCCATGAGGTGAAGCCTAGCAGTCGGGGGTCGCGACGACCGACGTTCGTCACGCTCGCAACGACGGGGAAGTGATCGGACACCCCCTTGACCGTGTGGACGTTCGAGTCGAGGAGCGCGAGATTTTTCACGAAGATCCAGTCGATCGGGTGCGAGCTGTTGATTGAGGTGAGGCGCGGCGTGGCGCCGTGCGAGTCGATAAAACTGTCGGCCCTGATCGCACGGAACATCGACGACCGCGCCACCGGCGGGTTGTTGAAATCGCCCGCAATCACGACCCGTTCAGCGGGTCGCGCCTCGAGCTGCTGATCGCGGACGATCTCGTCCAGCTGCTTGCGGCGCAATCTGTCGTTGCCGCCGCTTTCCAGGTGCGCGGTGTACACCAGCATCCCACCGGTGCGAGCTCTGAGCGCCATCCGGGCGCCTCGCCGCGGCTGGAAGGGATTCAGGCGCCAGCGCAGGCGAGCCTGCTCCGCAAAGACGAGGACGCCGGCGTCCGTGATCGGATATCGACTCAGAATCGCTTGGCCGTGCAGGCCCCCACGGCCCTTCCTCCCTTCGCCGATTTCCTGAAACTCGCCCGCGGCGACCCAGTTCATCCCCAGCGCGACCGCAAGGTCGGCGGCCACGTCGCGCCCGCCGCTGCGATGGCAAAACCGGTCCACCTCCTGCAGCAACAGCACATCCGCATCAAGCTTCCGCAACGTTTCGAGCACACCCTCGAAACGCACGCCTCGCTCGATGTTCCACGAGACCACGGTGAGCCGGTTGTGGATCACGGCGGGCGCCGCAACCGCGGACGGGCTTCCCACGATTCGGTGAATGTCGTCGGGGCTTAGACGCGGCTCAACGAAGAAGCCGGTCAGACGTCCGAGCGACAATAATGCAAAGGTCGCGAGTATTGCAGTGTCGCCCATATACTCTTGCACTTGCCAAACGTGGTCGGGGTGGCGCCCAAGTATAAGGCTGGGCAGTAGTTTCGCAAACGATTCAATCAGGTATCGTCGAATCCGGCGAAGAGGTCATGGAAAAATGGCTCGCGGTTACCGCCGGATTCTCCATGGCGCCCGCGTTCTACTGGTTCTGCTGCTCGGTGCCCGGCTTTTTCTGTTTCCCGGCAATGGCTCGCGATCCCTGGCTCTATTCCGCTGCGCAGCAAGCCGGCGTTCACCAAGCTGCTGCGCCGCGCGGAGGCGCGGCACCAGGAGGCGCTGGCAGCATTCCAGAGGCTCGGTGGCGACAAAGTGCTCGGCGTGCCAGTCACAGCGTGAGGGCCGCGTGAAGAGCCGGCGCAGTGCGTCCGGCATCTTTCATCACGGCCACTCTGTCGCCAGCACTCGCGGTCGCTACAAGGCGCGGATCGTGAACGGCGGCAGCGCCGTCACGTTCCCGGCGATCGTGAAGCGGAGGATGTAGCGGACCGCCACGTAGGCATCGTGCCACGAATGGACCCGCACCTCGAGCGAGCGCCCGCCCAGCGTGCGCGAGATGATGTTCGCGCCCTTGTGCGCCTCGCCGACGTTGACGCCGACCTGGTTGGTCGAGCCGATCAGAAAGTTCCCGCTGCCTCCAGGCGCGATGATGTTGGCGAGGTCGACGACGCGCAGCTCGACGTCGGTCACGAAGGCGCCAGGCGGCAGCAGCACCCCTTCGAAGACGACGTCGTCGTAGCGGCGGCCGAACGGCACGACGTCGAGCCAGTGCGCCACTCTTGGTGTATCCAACATGGTCAACGGCGGCTGTGCCGGCGGTTGTGGGGCCGGCTCCGCGATGGTGGGCACGCCGTTCAGGGACACGCTGAGCGCCGTCGGCGACGTGATGCGAACGACGGTCTCGAGGCTCGTCGTGGGCAGCTGTCCGGCGGTCGGAGACATGATCGTGGCCGAGAACGAGCCGTCGGGCGCGTTGAACACGCCTCCAGCGCCGACCCGGGTCGTCCCGTTGAGCATGCCCCGCCGATAGAAGCGGACTTCCATGTCGGTCAGCGTTCGTCCGTTCGTCAGCGTGTCGCCGCGATAGAGCGTTTCGAAGGTCTCGAAACCGGTCGGCCCTGGTGGTGTCCCGAACGGCGTACTCACGGTGACGTCATACCAGCCGTGCTGCACGTCCAGCACGAGCCCGACCTGCTGGAACGCCCAGACCACCGTGTCGGTGACGGACGAGTCGAATGCCGGAGGAACACCGGCCACGCCGGGGATTCCGGGTGCACCGAGCGAACCCGCATCGGCCAGCTCGCGCGAGACCGCCCAGGTCAGGTGCAAGACGTCGGAGAACGACGCCAGGGGGTGCAGCCGGAAGACCAGCGTGTCCCACCCGAGCCGAGCCAGCCGGCTGCGGCCTATTCCGGCCGGGCCTGCCGGCGGACCGCCGTCGCACATCAGCACCGCGGCGCGATTCAGGATGCCCGAGTTGGTATGAACGCCTCCGAAGTCGTCCTCTTTCGTCGGCTGGGCAACCAGGTAGTTCTGGTAGGTCGCAACTGTGGGGTTCCGCATGTCGCGCAGCCCGCCGCTGCCCGGAATCTCTTCGCCAACGATCCAGTTGCCCGGCACGGCATCGGGGAACATGAGATTGCCGAACAAGTCGGCGTAATGCTCGTTGGCGGCGCCCGATTCGTCGACGTATTCGAGTCCTGCTGTTGCCTGGATCAGGCCGTGCGTGAACTCGTGGCCGACGACGTCGGGAGTCGCAAGCTGCGGGCTGTATAGCGTGCGCGTGAGCATGCCGTCCCAACCGGCGTTGCTGCCTTCCATGCCGCTGGGGAGCGCGAACCGCCAGTCGACGTACGCGTCCATGTCGCCGCCGCGGCCGTCCCAGCTGTCCCGACGGAAGATCCGCCAGAACGCGTCGACGCCGGCGATGGCGCCGGCCGCGCCCTGCGCGTCCGGATCCAGGTTGGCGGCGGGGACCAGCGGATTACCGTCGAGGAACTGCGGGTTTGCGCCGACGGGTGGGGTCATCTGATCGTCGGCATCGAACACGCGCTGCGCCGCGTGAAGGCGCGACAGGGTGAGCACGAGCGTCCCCGTCGTCGCCGAGACGAAGCGGTCCGCATCCCGGAAGCGGAACCACCAGGCGAGGTGATTCCGGCCCTGACCCGAGCGCAGCAGTGATGTCGGAAGAACGACCAGACCGCGATCCTCGGTGTCAGGCGTCCCGATCGTTGCCGCGCGTTCCGGATCGATCGAAAACGTGTGATGAAAGTCCGTCGCTCTTTTCAGCGCTGACGCGAGAGCTTCGCGCTCACCGACGAACGGCACGTGCCCGTTCCCTCCGTTCCGGCCGCCATTGCTGATCTGCCCCACGCTGTTCCGGATGCTCGCGTGCCCGCCGGTCGTCGCCGACTCGCGCCGAGCGTCTGGATAGGTGCGAGTGGGAATCGACGGCGTGTCATGCCCGCGATCGCGGGTGGCGATGGTATCGAATGCGGCCGTGGTCGATGCCGCCGTCCGAGCCGCGGCCACGCTTACCGCTGGCGTCGTGGGAACGCCTGGATCGCGCAGGAAGTTCCCGCTGATCGAGCGCACGGCGAGCGCCTTCGACAGATGCACGCGCAGCTGGCAGCCGAAGACGGGCAGGGTTCCCCAGCGCTGATGGAAGACCACTGTCGTCGTCGGGTCCAGGGGGTCGTTTCCCCGCAATACGTCGCCCAGCGCGAGCTGTGATGCGGGAGCGCCCGTGCCAAACAGCTTCGGGAACCGTTCGAACAACGCGCGCGCGGCAGCGACTGGATTGCGCGTGGCCGATTCCGGCAGCAGCAGCCCCGGCCCCGGGAAGAGCACCATGTCGGGAACGCCCGTGACCCGGTTCAGGTGATAGACGGGAAGCGGCCCGACGGCGCAGCCCGGACTGGTGACGATGCGGAAGACGTCGTCCTTGCCATCTTCGACGAGCACCTGTATCGGTGCGTCGCCAGGCCGTTCGAACACCCAGACGCCAGTCGGTTCCCCGCGCTCGCCGAGCACCAGTCCCGGATCGAAGAGCTCGAACGTCGGTTCGGGAAGCTCGCCCTTGCCGAGGAGCGCCGTGACCGCCTTGCGCGCCCGGGCGGCGTCGCGGCCCTTCGAGGCATGTTTCGAAGCGGTCAGGTGCGCGCGGACGGCTCGAACCGAGCCACCGCGGTCCACGCCGATCGCCACACCGGCGCGATATGCCGGTACGCCCTTGACGCGGTGTGGGAATACGACCGTGTCCACGCCGCGCATGGTGCCTTCGTCGCAACCAACCAGCCGCGGCGGGCCAAACGAGTCGTCATTCCGCTGGATGTCGAAGCCCAGCGCTGGCGCGTACTTCTCGATGAACCTCCTCGCTGCATCGATCGGATTGGTCGTGCCCGTGGGTACGCGTCCCTGGAAGGCCGTCACGCGGCCCTCCCGGACCACGCCGCTGGTCGCGGTTCTCGACTCAGTTTCGAGTCGGCGGATGGCCTCCAGCTGCGCCTCGCCGATTCGCTCGATTCCGTCGTAGCGCAGGTGAAGGTCGTCTCCACCGGAGCATGGGGTGTTCGGGCTGCTGTTCTTTCGGTTTGTCATCGTGTTGCTCCAATTGCAAGCGCCGAACGACGGCAGCCACACGTCGGCTCGAGCACCCTGGCGATCGCCAGGCGCAGATCCGTCAGGGACGCATCGCCCTCGGCGGCGCTTTCCCTCTTACGCGGCAAACGCGTCAGGAGCGGCTCAGGTCAATGGTGAGCGGATCGCGCCGAGACGAAGGGCGGGTCGAGAGAGACGCCCTTTGTAAAGGGCGATCGCCTCTTTGGTCTCGACCGCGTTGGTGTGGAAGAACGGGCCACTCCGAGCCGCCAGTCGACGCCGCTCGTCGTCGGTCGGCCGGAGCCGTCTCCTCTGTAGCTGCTTGCGGAGAATGCGATTCTCTTCGATCAGGTACGGTCAGCCGGTCATTTGATGCTTCGCGGCGTCGTCTTGACGACTCTGGAAGCCGTTCCCGGTTGATGACGAGCCTTATGGCGCCTTCACCCGGTCACGCTCGTCACGAGTCTGTTGTGCTTCGAACCGAGCGCCAATCCGCTCGAAGGTCCGTGCGGCGTCGTCGTATGTGGCGGTGGCTTCGTCCCAAGCGCCGCGGTCGAGAGCGATGCGGGCAGCAACGCGCTGAGCAAAGGCGACACCGTACCCGTATTGCGCACGGGTCATGAGGTCCAGCGCGCGCTCGACGAGGGTTCCGGCGACATCGAGTCGTGCATCGAGCCGGTATGTCTCCGCTGTCAGCGCGGTAGCAAAGCCATGCCATTGCGGAAAGGCAAATCCCTTCAGTTCCGCAACCATCGGTTCGAGAATCGTTCGCGCCTGGTCGTGATCCTCCTGACCGATCAGCGCGAGCCCGAGGACCATTGATGCATAGGCGCGACTGACGCGATCAGGCGCCTGCTCGAGGCTGCGCTGACATGCCGCAACGGCGGCCGCATCGTTCCGGCGCGTCGCCTCCACCCACCCAACCGTGAAGGCCGCGTAGGTCTGAAGGCGGGGATCGCCGATCTCTTTGCCGACAGCATCCGCTCTGTTCGCTTCGGCAAGCGCTGCCTCGAAGTCTCCTTGAACCAGATGATTCATCGCCAGGTAGAAATGCGTCATCCCCAGCCACCAGCGCTGTCGTGGATGGGCGCGCAGGAGGTCCACAGACGTGCGTCCATGCGAGATGCCATCAGCGGTGTTGCCGGACCAGTGTCCCTCCAGCGCCAGCAGCCCGTGCGCCTTGCCGAGCGTCTCCTCGTCACCGGCCCGGGTCGCGGCCGCGATCGCGCGGGCAGCATTGTCGCAGGCTCGGCGCTGGTCTCCCAGTCGGCTGTGCATGTGCGCAAGCCAGAACGAATAGGTGGCTGTCAATGCCGGCTCGTTGAGGCGGGCGAGGGGAGCCTCGTGCGGCAGCAGCACCTCGACGCTTTCCCTGAACCGTCCGAGGAAGTACAGCGAATGCGCGTGCCGCAGCGCCACGTCCAGCATCCGCCGATCGCGGTCCGGCCCCTGGGGAAGCCGCTGCAGCCTGCGCGCGGCAAGATCGAGGTGCAGAACCGCTTCCGCATTCGCGTACAGCTGCGCGGCCCGATCAGCGGCGCGGATCAGCCAGCGCACCGCCTCGTCCACGAGATCGGTGCGCGCATAGTGATACGCCAACGTGGCGGCCAGGTCGTCGCGATCGCTATACAGCCCGGCGAGCGCTTCCGCCGTGCGCAGGTGCAGCTCGCGGCGCGTGCGGGCCAGCAGGCTGTCGTAGGTGACGTCCTGCGTCAGCGCGTGCTTGAAGATGACTGCGGGTTCGTCGGCGCCAAATTTCTCGTACAGAAACTCGAGCCGACACAGCTCCCCCAGTTCCAACGCGTACTCGCCGCCGCGCCACACCCGGTCCAGGAGCTGGAGCGGTACTTCTCGACCGATCACGGAAGCGGTCTGCAGGACGTGCTTCGCCACTTCTGACAGGCGATCGACCCGCGCCATGATCACGCCCTGCACGGTATCAGGAATAGCCCTCGAGTCTGCTCCGTGCTCAACCACGGTGCGTGCGAGTTCCTCGAGGAAGAACGGGTTGCCGTCGCCCTTCTCGACCAGGGCTGCCGAGACCGCTTCGGGCAACGGCTGCTCGCGTGCGACGGACTCGACGAGCTGCGCGCTATCCGCGGCCGTCAGCGCGCGGAGCGCGATGTGCGTGAGGTACGATCGATCGAGCCACGGGACGCGATAGCCGGGACGATATGTCGTGACGACCATGATCGGCGCGCCGGCGAGCCGCTCGACGAGCGTCGCCAGAAACTCTTCGGACGTCCGATCGATCCAATGGATGTCTTCGAGGGCAATGAGGAGCGGCGTCCGTTTGGCGGCTTTGAAGAACAGCGTGCGTAGTGCGTCGAACGTGCGCGCCTTGACCGCTTCCGAGCTGAGAGCCTCCGTGGCGCTGCTGGCGTCGATCCCGCCGATCACGCGGAGCAGCCAGGTTCCGGACTCGGGCGGCAACTCGTAATCGCGGGCGGTGCGCGCGACTGCCAGGCGCATGTGCTCGGGCGGATCGCTTTCACGGACGCCGCAGTGAGTCCGGATGACATCCGCCATTGGAAGATACGGGATGTTGCTGCCGTAGGAGACGCACCGTCCTTCGAGCACCGCCATGCCCGCGGGCGCGGCCACGTGCTGCGTGCATTCGTGCAGCAGACGCGATTTCCCGATTCCCGGATCGCCGACGATGCTGACGGCCTGACCCCTGCCGGCGCGGACGCGGGATGCGAGATTGCCGAGCACCGCCAGTTCGTGATGCCTGCCGACAAAGGGTGCCAGCGTTCGTGCAAATCGAGTCGACCGCGCGTCGTGTCTGCCAAGCAGACCCACGATGCGGAACACGGCTCCCGCTGCTTCGTGACTCCCACTCGGGACTGTGTCGATGTAGCCATCGACCGCGCGGCGAGTCGAGTCGCCGATCAGCACCATCCCGGGTGATGCGAGCTGTTGCAGCAGGTCGGCGACTCGTGCCGGCTCACCGACAGCGGCATACTCGACTTCGGCGTGGCTTGCCGCGCGTGTCACCACTAACGCGCCGGTGCCGAGGCCGATTCGCAGATTGAGCGGCTCGTCTTGATTCGACTCCAACGCCGCCAGCCGTCCAAAGCGCTGCTGGATGCCGAGCGCCGCGAGGACCGCACGCCGGGCATCGTCTTCGTGCACGACCGGCGCGCCGAACAGCGCCACGAACCCGTCGGCACGCCGTTCCGTAATAACGCCGCCATACCGGCCAAGCTCCTCCGCGGCCATGTTCAACAAGTCGCGCGTCAGATCCCGCGCCGCCGCGGGTCCGAGCCGCTCCACCACCGCGGCGGCGTTTGCGAACCGGCAATCGAGGACGGTGGCGCGCTTCCGCTCGCCTTCGGGCGCTATAAGGCTGGTGGCGAGAGAAGTCGTTGCCGGGTGGCTCGGCGGGCGTAGATCTCCGGCGGCAGCGTGAGCAGGAGCTGCATCGACGACTTCCCGAACCAACGTCGCCAGACGATAGCCGCGGCGCGGCACCGTCTCGATGAACGGCTGCCCGTTCGGCCGGTCGCCGAGCGCCTTGCGCAGCGTGTAGACATGCTGTGTGAGGTTGGCTTCGTCGACGAAGGTGTTCGGCCAGAGCGCTTGCATCAGCTCCGCCTTGGTCATCACACGATCCGTATTGCGCGCGAGGAGGAGCAGCAGATCGAACGCCTTCGGGGGCAGAGGAACAGGCTCGCCCGAGCGCTCGAGCCGGCTGAGCGCGATGTCTATCCGGAACGCGTCAAATTCGTAGAACTGCCTCAGTGTCAATGGCTTTGCCGCATTGAGCCTTTATTGATTCTGTATTGACTCCGTCTTGAAGACTCCTCCTGCACCGAAGCGCATTCTAGCGGCCGCGTGCTGCTGGAACGTGGCGATTGTAATGCCGGCTCGAAATCAATAGACAGCTTGTGAAGGAGACAACCATGACCATCACAGCCAGACACGCACTGGTGACCGGCGGCTCACGCGGCATTGGCCGCGGCATCACGCTGAAGCTCGCGGACCACGGGGTGTACGTCGCGATCAACTACCTGAAAGACGAGGCCTCGGCGAAGGCCACGCTCGAGCAGGTCAGATCGCGCGGCGCCGACGGATTCACCGTCCAGGCCGACGTCAGCCAGCCGGCGCAGGTCGAGGGCCTGTTCAGCCGTGTGCGGAGCGAGTTCGGGAGCCTCGACATCTTTGTGGCCAATGCGCGTCCCGAGGTAGGCGCGTTCTACCAGCCGCCGGCGTCGATCGGCCTCGAGCAATGGGATGCGGCGATGAGCTCGCAGGCCACAGCGTTCCTCGTCGGCGCCCGGGAGGCGGAGAAGCTGATGCCCGACAACGGCCGCATCGTCGCCATCACCTATGCGCCCGGAGGCCGCTACGGAAGCTGGCAGGCGTGGGTCGGGATGGGGGCCGCGAAGTCCGCGCTCGAGGCGCTCGCCCGCTACTTCGCGGTGGCGCTCGCACCGCGCGGCATCACCGTCAACACCATCAGCCCCGGATGGATCGAAGACAGCGTGCTCAACACCCTGCCGGATCCGGTCGTGCAGATGGTCCGCGACCACCACAGGAACGGATGGACGCCGATGCGGCGGCTGGGCACGCCAGCGGACATCGGCAACGCGGTCATGCTGCTCTGCTCGAACGAGGCGGGGTGGATTACGGGTCAGCTCATCGCCGTGGACGGCGGGATGGGGCTCATGGATCCCGCACTGCCTCTCGCGATTCAACAGCCGGAGCTGCAGGCGCAGGCCGTGTAGCAGTGCCGACTGAGTCTTTTCGCCATCGAAAACCGGCTATTGCGATGGTTGGCCACGAGACGTGCGCACCCAGATGTGGGAGCACGCCCGCGTCGTGTCCGACAATTCCGCCTGGCACTTTGGGCCATTGGACTACCCTACGCGGCTGGATAGTAATAACTGAGGAGACCACCCACCCGCTGGCGGCGCCGCACGCGGCCGCTCTGAGGCTGAACCTCAACGCCGTCGATTGTTGCCAAGCCCGTGATGGTTGCGCTCGCGATGGGAATGGACCACGAAGTCGGCGAGCGCACGCCGTAAGTGCCGCTCACCCAACGGAATCATCCGATTTGCCACCTGATGATTCAGAGCTTCAGCGCGCCCTAGATACGCGTGTAGCCCCACCGTGGGTTCTCCGTCGCCATCCGCACGACGAGCCGGCGGATCTCCGGGCGCACATTCGGCCGTCCGGGACGCTGTTTCGAGGACGTCGATTTTCTGCGATGCCCGGCGTGGTTTTTCGGACACTACCGGCTCTCGCGTCACTGCCCTGGCTCCCTCGTGAGCTTCAGCTGATCCGCTTCACGCGGATTCGGGCCCGCCCCCGGCCCGGCGGGACCCGTCGCGCCCGCGATCGAATCGACGACCGTGACGTTGAGCCGCGCTAGCAGGTCTGGCGTCAGCTGCACGAAGGCGGCGAACTCGTCCGACAGCTTGGGTTGAATGCCCCCGAGGGAAACCGTGCTCGCACACCCGGGGCCCTTGCAGTTCTCGGGCTCGTGAACCGACGCCCGGCTTCGAACGCTCTCACCTCCAGTAACGGACACGCCCGACTCTTTCGGGGAACATCGACGATCGCGTGTTCGTGTCGGCACCGGACGTCGTTATCTCAATCGACAAACTCCATCTCAGGGGAGGTCTCCCGGCCATGTTCACGTTGAGCCAGGCGCTCGCCACGCGCGAGCAGACGGTCACCGAAGGCATGTCGCTGATCGTGGCGCTCGCGATCGCCGAAGCCTTCTACAAGTTTCACAGCTTCACGGTGGAGTGCGCGGCATTCCTGCTCACGTGGTACGGCCTGAGTGCCGCCGTTTCGTATCTGAGGGAGCGAACGCGATGAAGACGCCCCGAGACGAGAAGCCGGGCCGGAGCCGAACGGGACCCATTCCAGGCGGCAAAGCCGCCGCGCGCGCACGCGAGTTCGCACAGCAGCGAGGGTTTCTGGCACCCGGCGCACCTGCACCCCCCACGAAAACGACTCGCGCCCCACGAAAGACGAAGAAGCGATGAGAGGTCCAAAGTCGCAACAGCCCGCAGCCCCGCGGCGTGCGAAGGGCGCGCGGTCGCGCAAGGGCAGAGCGCGATCGGCCAAGAGCACGCGCACACGGGTGCCCGGTGGCAAGGTTCGGGCCCGCTTCGCGCTCTTCCTGCAGCAACGCGCGGACCAGATGGGCCGCACGGCGGTCGAAGAGGCGCAGAACGCGACCAAAGCGGCGCCACGCCGCCCGGCCCGCGGACGCATGGCCAAACTCAAGGGACGCTCCCCGCTGCTGGCCGCCTACGAGCAGCCGCGTGCCCTCGCCGCCGCGGCCATGCCGGTGCAGCAGGCCTGGCGGCCCATGGGTCCGTTTTGTGTGCCGCACGGCCAGACCTATGGAAAGGGCGCGCGGAGTCGTCCCTCGGTCTCCGGACGGATCTCCGCGATCGCGGTCGATCCGGGCAATCCCCTGCACCTCCTGATCGGAGCCGCCGGGGGCGGCGTGTGGGAATCGAGCGACGATGGTCTGACCTGGCATCCGCGAACGGACGATCAGCCGTCCCTCGCCATCGGTGCGGTCGCGTTCGATCCGACCAACACCGCGATTGTGTACGCCGGCACCGGCGAGGGCAATTCGACCTTCGAGGGGAGTCCGAATCTGCTCGGCGTAGGCCTGCTGCGCTCGACCGACGGTGGAACGACCTGGGCCGTGCATGCCCAGGCACCGTTCGAACGCGTCGGGTTCTTCCACATCGCCATCGATCCGGCGAACGGCAATCATCTGCTCGCGGCGACGACGGAGGGGCTGTTCGCGTCGACCGATGGCGGCGCCACGTGGACATCCCGGCGCAGCCATCGCACGTGGGAGGTGTCGTTCCGGCCGATCGGTCCTGGTGCCACCGGCAGTACCGAAGCATTTGCCGCGTGCGATGACGGGCTGTTTCGCTCGACCAACGGCGGCACATCGTGGAGTGCCGTCACGCTGCCGGGCGCGGCCGGCACGATCGAACGGATGGCCGTCTGTCACGCGCCGTCGGATGGCAACGTGGTGTATGTGTTCGCCGTGACGGGAGGCACCGGCCGTATCTGGCGGCGCGCCGCGACGAACACCCCGTTCACCGCCGTGCCGATCCCGGGCGACCTCGATGTGGGTCAGGCGTGGTACGACTGGTTCGCCGGCGTCGCCCCGAACAATCCGGACGTCGTTTACATCGGCGCCATCAACGCGCACAAAGGCATGCGCTCGGCCACCGGCGTCTGGTCCTGGTCGAATGTCTCTGGCCGGCCGTCTGCGTTCGGCGACTCCATTCACCCCGATCAGCACGCGATTGCCTTCAGCCCCCTCGATCCGAACGTGATCTATGTCGCGAACGACGGCGGCCTGTATCGCTCGCCGGACGGAGGCACGACATGGAAGTCCCTGAACGACGGGCTGAACATCACCGAGATCGAGTTCATCGCGCAGCACCCGCAGTTCGAGGCATGGCTGCTCACCGGCACGCAGGACAACGGTACGCTGCGGTATCAGGGTGACACGGTGTGGCATCACGTCGGCGACGGCGACGGCGGCGATTGCGGCGTCGACGCGAGCGCGCCGTACACGTGCTTCCACACGTACTACGGCATGGGGATCGCCCGATCGACGAAGGGCGGCAACTGGAGCTCGTGGACCGGCGCACCCGACTGGGTCGTCGGGCCACCGGTCGGCAGCAACGACGACTATCCAAACGGCTCGTTGTTCTATCCGCCGGTCGAAGTCAATGGCGGAGTGCTCGTGCAGGCGGGCCGGAAAATCTTCATTTCGTCGGATAGCGGCACCTCCTGGGGCAGCGTCTCATTACCTGGGCTCCTCAACCGCGAAATGTCATCGGCTCTTGCCGCGCCGTCGACGACGCGGATCTATGCGGGTACGAATGCCGGCAAGCTGTTCCGCACCGACTTCGTGCAGGGCGCCTGGAAGCCGGCCGTCGCGCTCACCACTCCCGTACGCGGCTTCATGAGCGACCTGCTCGTCGACCCCACGAATGGCAACCGTCTATACGCCACCTATTCGAGCTCGCAGACAGGCGGCCGGGTCTTCCGATCCGATGATGCCGGCGCGTCGTGGAACCAGGTGGACGCCGGGCTGCCGGCTGCTCTCCCGGTGAACGCCATCGAGATCGATCCCGCGAATACCGACACGCTCTTCGTTGCTGCCGATGTGGGTGTGTACGTGACGCGCACCGCCGGGGCGACGTGGACGCCGTTCAACAATGGCCTCCCGAACTGTCTGGTGAAGGATCTGCAGCTTCACCCCGAGGCCCGGCTCCTCCGAGCGGGGACCCAGGCTCGCGGCGTGTGGGAGATCGCCGTCGACGCCGCGACGATGCCGGATGTCGACGTGTATCTGCGGGACAGCGCCGTCGATACGGGCCGCTTGTCGCCGTCACCCTCGGGCGTGGACGATCCGTTTCAGTTCGGCGCCCAGACGTTCTGGTGGCAGTGCAAGGACATCAAGATCGATGCGCCGTCGTTCCTCCGCCCGGCGTTGACCGATGTGAACTTCGTCGTGTTCGGCGACGATCAAAGCCTGTCCGAAGCGGGGATCGAGTTCGCGGCCGGCCTCATCAACGAGAACCCGCAGCGAAACCGCACGGTTCGCGTCTACGTGCAAGTTCACAACGGCGGCGTCAACCCGGCCAACAAGGTCGCGGTGAAGGTCTTCTACTCCGCCGGATCCCTGACGTTCGCGGACCTTCCCGCGAACTTCTGGGCGAACTTTCCCAGCAACGTCATCGCGCCGGCCTCCGCCTGGCAACCGATCGGCGCTCACAAGGAACTCGCGACCGTCCGGCCCGGCCGTTCCGAGCTGGTCGGGTTCGAGTGGCTTGTTCCGACGACAGCCCCGAGCCAGCTCGCGCTCCTCGCGATCACATCTGCTGACAACGACACGCTGTCGACGACGGAGCTCAACGTCGCCACGCTCGTGAGATCCCAGAAGAAGTGCGGTCTGCGGAACGTGATGGTGGTGAACCCGCCGCCGAACGCCGGGTCGCCGGTGATGGCCGTGCCGCTCCGGCTGACCCAAGCTGGGGCGGCCGCAACAACGTCGCTACACGCAGACCGCGGCGCCGCCTCGCTCCTGCGCGCCATCGTCCTCGGCAAGCGGCTGGCGAAGCTCGCCAAGCAGGCCAAATGGAAGCAAGTGAAGCTCACGGCAGAAGACAAGCTCGAGCTCGCGCGCATCGTCGCGAATGATCCGGCGCTGGGTAAGGAGCTGCAGACGACGGTTGGCCATGCGCCCAAGAAAGGCGCTCTCCTTGAAGACATCTCGCTCGGCTCGAACGGCGACCCGATAGTCCTGCTCGTGAAGCCAGACCCGCGGACCGGCTACGGGTCGCTGCTGCAGGTGGATCCGCAGGGCACGGTCCTCGGCGGGATCACCCTTCAAGCGCGGTAACCCTGGTGGGCTGGTCTGCACTGAGGGCACTGGCGCGAGAGTCACTCGCCCGGCTTCCTCGTGAGCTCCGCATAGAGCCACGCTCGCGCGGCGGTCCAGTCGCGCTCGGCGGCCGGCCCCGGGCCGCCGGCGACCTGCACGTCTCGTTCGCGAGATTGCCAACGCCAACGCGTGTAGGGCGCACCCCAATCCCACGCCTGAAGTTGGGCTCGACCGCCTGCGGAGGATCGTCAACGTATTCGCGTGGCGTTGGTCCATGAATCGGAACTGGCCCGCACGATTCCGATTCACGAGCCCGTCACCGACCGATGGGGCACGACGCTGGCCGGCCCAGCTCAGTCATCCCCTTCAAAGATGTTGCACGCGAGGACGGCCTCACTCTCCTGCCCCGCCGGACTGCGCGCCCGCAGGCGTTCGCCGATGATTGTCTTGTACCGGAAGAGGCCGTTCTCCACACGGGCCTGCCGATGGTACCCCGACTCCCCTCTTCCAGCGGCGCCGTCCCAGCGCGTCCACCGCACTGATGGTACCATTGCGAGCCCGGAGCGAACCCGGGACGACGCGAAGAGGGCCGGGCGTCGGCCCCGCCCACATCAATCAATAGGTGAGGACCGCGATGACAGGCTCGCCGGCGAGCTTCGCGCGCCCGTTCAGCGCCCCGAGCTCGATCAGGAACGAGACCCCGACGACGTCGCCGCCGAGCCCCTTGACCAGATCGACGGTGGCGCGCGCGGTTCCGCCCGTGGCCAGAAGGTCGTCGACGATGAGCACGCGCCGTCCCTGCTCGATCGCGTCGCTGTGCATCTCCAGGCAGTCGGATCCGTACTCGAGGTCGTAGGTCACGCGTACCGTCTGCGAGGGAAGCTTCCCGGCCTTGCGAACCGGCACGAAGCCGGCCCTCAGGCGATCGGCGACGGCGGCGCCCAGGATGAAGCCGCGGCTCTCGATGCCGACGACCAGGTCCACCTTCGCCATGGCATGTGGATTCGCCAGAGCGCCGACCGCGAGCTGAAAGCCCTCGGCATCGCGGAGGAGGGTCGTGATGTCGTAGAACAGGATGCCCGGCTTGGGAAAATCGGGCACATGACGGATTCGGTCCTTGAGCGCCTTCATAGTCTGTTCTTCCAAGCGTTTACCCTGTGGAAACCCGTTTTGGGACTGTCCCCCTGTGGAAAACTTTGTGGAAAAAGGTGACGGTGGGGCGACAGATCGCAAAAATCAGGATCGGATGCGGAAGCCGCTCGCTCGCCCGCTCGGCGGCATCGGATCGGTGACGATGTCGTCCACACGGGCGCCCGGAGGACCATTCCACAACGCCCGCTCTAATCGCGCGACCGCTTCGGCCTCGCCCTCGGCGACGACCTCGACACTGCCGTCGGCGACATTGCGGACGTGACCCGACACGCCTTCCCGCATGGCCGCATCTTCGACGAAGAACCGGAAGCCGACGCCCTGGACGCGGCCCGTGACCCGGTAGCGGCGCGCGACAATCATGGCGCGGAGGGTGCCGGTGACGGGCGCGCTCTCCGGCGGCACTTCGTCTTTGACCGGCGCCAGCTTGTGCCCGGCGAGCAGCGTATTGAGCGCGGCGAGGTCCGTCTTCGCAACCGCGTCGAGCGCCGTGAGCTGCGTCGCGAGCCGGGTCGAGAGATCGGTGAACACCGCGTACGACTGCTTGGTCGGACGTCCATCCGCCGATTCGACGATGTTCTGCAGCGCGGACGAGCTTGTTGTTCAACTTGATCGGGTAGTTCAGCGGATCCTGGTTGCTCTGGTTCCGGGTACTGATAGATCTCGCCTTCGATCTCCGTCAGGCGGGCGGACAGCGCGTCCACACTCGATTTCACCGCGGGCACGTCCGACTTCTCCGCTCGCGCCTTCGCCTGAGCGCGAATGTGCCGGATGCGCAGGACCGCTTCGTGAGCAGCCTGGAGCTTCGCGCCGATGTCGCGCGCGAGGGTGTACTGCGCCTGAAGATCCGCATCCGTCACGTTGGGCTGCCGCGGATCCTTGTCGATACGCAGCTTCTCGGTCCGGGTCTCGCCATTGGCCGTGACGCGTACCTGATACGTGCCCGGGCAGGACGAGCGGCCCGCGCACCGCACCCGCCCACATGATCAGGCCCTTGAAGTCGCGCGGCGGCTTCTCGCGAAGTCCCAGCGGAAGCGGTTCATCCCCGCCTTGGTGGTGACGCGAGCCGGCCGCGGCCCAGGCGACTCCTCATCGTCGCCTCCCTGGGCGGCCGCCGCCTCGGTCGACGGCTTGTCCTTCTTCTCCGGAACGCCCTCGACGCGCCGGACGAGCCCGCCCTTCGCGTCGAGCATCTCGATCGTCACCTTCTGAGCCTCGTCCTTCAGGAAGTAGTCGATCGAGGCGGCCGGCTGCACGCGCCGCTGCACCGTCGAGGGCTGGAACAGGTGCATCCGTGCGGCCGTCAACTCTGGGGTCAGCTGGCGCAGGACGCCGATGCCGTCGAGCACGTAGAACGACCGCCCGTGCGTCCCGATGACGAGATCGTTGTCTTCGACGACGATGCCATGCACCGGCGTCACCGGCAGATCCAGTCGCAGCGACTGCCACGGCGCGCCGTTGTCGAACGAGACGTAGATGCCGTGCTCGGTCCCGAGATACAGCAGCCCGGGCCTTGCGATGTCTTCGCGAATGGCGCGCGCGAAATCGTCGGCCGGCAGACCCGAGACGATGCGCGTCCATGTCTTGCCGTAGTCGTCGGTGCGATAGACGTGCGGACCGCGATCGCCGAGCTGGTAGCGATTCCCTGCGAGATAGGCCGTGCCGGCCTTGTGCGGCGAGGCCTCGATGAGACTGATGCGCGTGAACTCGGGCAGGTCCCGCGGCGTCACCTTCTGCCACGAACGCCCGGCGTCGCGCGTGACGTGCACCCTCCCATCATCGGAACCGGTCCAGATCAGGTCGCGCTCGAGACGCGACGGCGCGACCGTGAAGATCGTGGCGTAGGTCTCGACGCCGGTCTGATCGAGCGTGATCGGCCCGCCCGATGGCCCGAGCGTGGCCGGGTCGGCGCGCGTGAGATCGGGGCTGATGCGCTCCCAGCTCTGACCCTCGTCGACCGTCCGCCACAGGTGCTGTGACGCCGCGTACAGCACTTTCGGATCGTTGGGCGAGAAGACGATCGGAAACGTCCATTGGAAACGTTCCTTGATGTCCTTCGCCGAATGGCCCATCGGATTTTCCGGCCAGATGTTGATGGACCGCGTCGTTCCCGTCGCGCGATCGAACCGCGTGAGGGTGCCGCCGTAGCTGCCGGCGAAGAACACGTTCGTGTTGGTCGGATGGGGCGCGATGTACCCGCTCTCCCCACCGCCCACGGCGTAGAGCGGGTTGGCGCTCGAGAGCCCGCCGGGCCCCGTCGAGGGGCCCAGCGACGACAGACAGGCGGTGCTGTTGTCCTGCTGCGCGCCGCACACGTGATACGGCACGTGGTTCGTGGTGAAGACGTTGTAGAACTGCGCGGTCGGAACATCCTGGTCGGTCCAGGTCTCGCCGCCGTCGAACGACACATTGGCCCCGCCGTCGTTGGACTGCGCCATCCGCCTGGGGTCGCCGGGGCGATCCACAGGTCGTGGTTGTCGCCGTGCGGCACGCGGATCGTGCGATACGTCTTCCCGCCGTCGGTCGACTTGAAGAAGCCGACGTTGAGCACGTAGAGCGTGTCCTTCTGCTTCGGGTCGGCGTAAAGGCGCGTGTAGTAGAACGCGCGCTGCCGGAGACGCCGGTCGGTGCTCACGATGCGCCACGTCTCACCCGCATCGTCGGACGCGAACACGCCACCGTCCTCGGCCTCGATGATGGCGTAGACACGGCTGGGATCGGCGCCAGAAACCGACACGCCCACCCTGCCGACCACGCCCTTGGGGAGACCCGTCCGGCGCGTCAGCTCGGTCCAGGTCGTACCGCCATCCGTGGACTTGAACAGCCCGCTCCCCGGTCCTCCGCTCGAGAGTGAGTGCGGAGTGCGGAACACTTCCCACATCGCCGGCATACAGCACATCGGGATTCGAGGGATCGAGCACCAGATCGACGGCGCCGGTGCGTTCGTTGCGGAAGAGCGTCCGCTCCCACGTCTTGCCGCCGTCCCCCGATCGGAACACGCCGCGTTCGGGGTTCGGTCCATAAGGGTGACCGAGCGCCGCCACCCACACCACGTCGGGGTTGATCGGATGCACCCGAATGCGGGCCACCGCCATCGTCTTCTCGAGCCCGAGGTGCGTCCAGGTCTTGCCGCCGTCGGTCGTGCGATAGACGCCATCGCCCTGGATGACATTGCCTCGCAGCTGGACTTCGCCCATGCCGGCGTAGACGACGTCGCCGTTCGAGGGCGCAACGGCCACGGCGCCGACCGAGGATGTCTTCAAATACTTGTCGGCGATGGGCGTCCATGTCGTCCCGCCATTGGACGTCTTCCACAGGCCGCCACCGGTCGCGCCGAAGTAGTACTCGAGTGGGCGATCCGGATGGCCCGCAACGG
Source organism: Vicinamibacterales bacterium (assembly GCA_963840865.1). Taxonomy (GTDB): domain Bacteria; phylum Acidobacteriota; class Vicinamibacteria; order Vicinamibacterales; family Vicinamibacteraceae; genus CAWJAP01. The sequence continues at coordinate 16,524 of CAWJAP010000002.1, read as the reverse complement.
CAATCGAGCGGCCGCCACGCGCCGGACCAAGGCTTCGCCACTTGAGTCCCGACAGGACCGGACTGACGTCAGGCGCCCCAGCCGGGGAAGTTGCAGGCGCCGGAGCGACAGCCTGCGCGCGCAGCTGCACGTCTCCCGACATCGCAAGCGCGGCGACGAGCCCCAACCCTGAAACGTGAAGAGCGATCAGCCGTGGCATTCGCGCGCTCCCAGCGCGGGAATGCTATCAGAAGCAACCAACCACGCGGATTGACGGCGCGGCGCGCGCCCCACTGTGAGGAGGGAAGGACTGGAGGCGGGGTCGGGAGTCGTCTTCCCAGGCTGCGACGACGCCTGACCCCGCGGGAAGCTAGCCCCTTGAGGACATCGTCAGGAAGACCGTCCCGTTCTCGCGCTTGACGAGCAGCAGCGCAGGACGCTGCGACGTGGCCTCGTCGAGGGCCGCCCGCAGCTCGGCGGCATCCTTCACCGGCTTGCGATTGACCTGGACGATCACGTCACCCGGCTGCAGGCCGGCGTCGGCGCCCGGGCTGTCCGGATCGACGTCGCTGACGACGACGCCGCTGGTGTCCTTCGTCAGTTCGAGCTTGCGAACGACTTCGGGCGTAAGCGGCTCGACGGTGAGGCCGTAGCGCCCGCCCGTACGCTCATCCTCCCGCTCCGATGTCGACGTGCGCTCGGCTTCCTTCTCGCCGATCGTCACCTTGAGGCCCTGCGGCTTGCCGTCGCGTACGACCGACAACGTGACTTCGGTACCGGGCATCACGCGTGCGATTGCGTTGCGCAGGCTGTTGCTGGAGTCCACGGCCCTGCCGTCGAGCGACCGAATCACGTCGCCCTGGCGGACCCCGGCGCGTGCGGCCGGCCCGCCCGGCGTCACGCTCGACACAATCGCACCGCCAACCGTCGGCAGCTGGAGGCTCCGCGCCAGATCCGACGTAACGCGCTGCACGGTCACACCCAGCAGCCCGCGGCGGACCTGTCCGGTCTTCACCAACTGATCCATCACGTTGCTCGCCATGTTCGACGGGATGGCGAAGCCGATGCCGATGTTGAATCCGGAGGGCGACAGGATCTGCGAGTTGATCCCCAGCAGCTCGCCGTTCGTGTTGACCAGGGCGCCGCCCGAGTTGCCACGATTGATCGACGCGTCGGTCTGCAGGAAGTCCTCGAACGCGCCTTCCGACGCGCCGGTCTCACGCCCCTTGGCGCTGATGATGCCCGACGTCACCGTCTGACCGAGGCCGAGCGGGTTGCCGACCGCGAGCACGACATCACCGACGCGCGCCCGGTCGGAGTCGGCGAAGTGGAGCGGCTTCAGACTGCTGGCCTCGACCTTCAGGACGGCCAGGTCGCTCGGCTGGTCGCTGCCGACGATCTTCGCGTCGAAGCGGCGGCCGTCGATGAGCTCGATCTCGACCTTGTCGGCCGAGTCGACGACGTGGTGGTTCGTGAGCACGTAGCCATCGGTCGACACGATGACGCCCGATCCGAGCCCGGCTTCCCGGCGCGGGGTCGGACGGACGCCCGGCACTTCGTCGAAGAAGCGTCGGAACGGCTCAGGAATGTTCTGCATCTCCGACGTCCGGTGGATGGAGCGGCGAGCTTGAACGGTCACAACGGCTGGTGAGACACGCTCGACCAGATCCGCGTAGGAGCCCGGCGGGAGTCCAAGACGGTTCCCCTGAGAGGCGGGCGCCTGCGCCGTCTGCGGCTCGGCCGCCACGATCGGCTCGCGCACCGTCCACGCCGTCGCGCCCAAGGTCAGGATCGTCACCACCGCCACCACGGGCAGTCCGGCCCGGCGAGCCCATGCCCGTCGGCTATCGACAGAGGTTCGGTATGTGCTGTTCATAGGTTCTGCTGTCCCTCACTGATTCGAAGGCCCACCGTTCACAGGTCGTGGACCTCAGTCAGTAGGACGCACGAGACCGGGCGTTCAGTCGGCCCGTACGAGCCGAATCGACAACCCGTCGGGCCGGCTGGCCGGCCGCGACTCCCCATTCGTGTCGTCGGGAGCGGGCTGATGAGTTGGGACGTCGGAGTCGATAAAGAGGGTGGCGGCGGAGCTTGAGCGTCTCCCGCAAACCCTAACTGCTTGTCGTCGCAGGAGTTGCGCACGACGTGTCCCTGCCGCACGACTTCACACAGCTCGAAGCGCCCACCCTCCGGCGCGAGCCGCATGAGGCCCCAATTCCGCATGTCCGAAGGCCTTCGACGCGACCGCGCCGTGGGCCGCCGTTCAAAAGGGACAGTGATTCAGACGCGAGGTGACGGCCGCGAACAGTTCGCGCTCGGCAACGGTCCATTTCGACGGTCCGCGCATCACCGCATGCGTCCACGCGTTCATGGCTGCCCCGAAGAACTCGGGCCGGTAGAACAGGGTCCGGACGATATCGGGCGCTCGGAAGCGCGTGGTCAGCCGGATCAGGACGAGGATGAGTCTCTGCGGCAGCCGATGGCCGCGCGCGACGCTGGAGACGCATCAATGCGGCTCCTTCAGGAGCGCTAGACCACGATCGAGCGCGCGAGCCCGGCCGAGACGGCCGCGTTCACGGTCACGTCGAACAACACGTCCTCGGAGTAGCCCGCCTGCTGAAGCCGTTCAATCTGGCTGTCGGTCACCTTGAAGGCGTGCCGCGAGATGGTGTCGACGTCGCGTGCGGGGTCGTCCGGAAGATCGCTCGCATGGGGCGGCATCTCACCATCCGCGATCGAACGGACCCGATCCCGCACCGCTCGGCGGAGGCCGACGTCGGTGCGGCCGTGCGAGCCGCTCACACACGCAACCAATCGTGAGACGGGTTCGGCGAATCGGGACATATCAGGGCGGAATGGATCGTACCATAGCGCCCGCGCGGCGCGAGTCCGTGGGGAGCTATCGATGACGGGGCTGAAGTCCTGTGCCACCCTCAACGGACCCGACGTTTTCCGAGGACAGCATCATGACGCCTTCCCTTCCCTGCGTGCGGCTCGCTTTGCTGTCGATCGGCGCGATCGTCCTCCTTGCCCTGGGATCGCGGGCCCAGACCAGGACGGCCTTCACCATCGAGCAGATCTTCAGCTATCCGTTTCCGAGCGATCTGACGGCGGCAGCGAAGGGCAGCCGCGTCGCCTGGACCTTCAACGAACAGGGACGACGCAACGTCTGGGTGGCGGATGGACCATCGTTCACCGCGCGCAAGCTGACGGCGTACGACAAGGACGAGGGACAGGAGTTGACGAGCATCGCGCTCTCCCCCGCTGGCGATCGTGTCGTGTACGTGCGCGGCGGCGACCATGGATCAAATTGGGATGACGAGGAACCGGTCAACGCCACGAGCCAGCCGCTGCCGCCGCAGACTGGGATCTGGTCCATTGCGTCAGCCGGCGGTGAGCCGACCTCGCTGGGCGAGGGCGACACACCCGCCGTCTCTCCGCGTGGCGACCGGGTCGCATTCGTCAGAGATCGTCACATCTGGAGCGTCGCCATCGATGGCGCCCAGCCCGCCACCCGCATCGTCGCCGCCGCGGGCGCAAACGGAAACGTCGTGTGGTCGCCCGATGGCTCGCGGTTCGCGTTCGTCTCGAACCGCGACACGCACGCGTTCATCGGCGTCTACGAGAACGAGCGCACGCCAATCAAGTGGATCGCCCCGTCCACCTCGCGTGATTCGAGCCCGCGCTGGTCGCCCGACGGCACCCGGCTGGTTTTCGTGCGACGGCCCGGCGCCGGCGGCGCTCCCGCGTCTCTGCTCGAGCCGCGCCACAATCCATGGGCTCTATGGACGGCCGACATGGCGACCGCCACCGGCCAGCCCCTCTGGACGGCGCCGCGAACGCTGCGAGGCTCATGGCCCACGACCGACGGGAACGCGAACCTCCATTGGGCCGTCAACGATCGCATCGTCTTCCTCTCGTACGAAGACGGCTGGCCCCACCTCTACTCGGTGAGCGCACGCGGCGGCGCGCCCATGCTGCTGACGCCGGGCGGGTTCATGGTCGAGCACGTCAGCGCCAGTCCCGATGGCACGTATCTCGTCGCGTCAGCCAACACCGGACCGTCCGCCGACGATCTCAATCGCCGGCACGTTCTGCGCGTCCCCGTCGATCGCGCGGCACCCGAGGTGCTGACGCCCGGCACGGGGCTCGAATGGGCGCCGGTCGTCACCGGCGATCTCGGACATGTCGCCTTCATCGGCGCGACGGCGGAGCGTCCTCCCCTTCCGATGGTCGTGCCCGCACGCGGCGGCAGGCCTATCGCGCTCGCGTCCGACCGCGTGCCGAACGACCTCCCGGCGAGCCTCGTCGTGCCGAAGCCCGTCACCTACAAAGCTTCGGACGGCGTGGTCGTCCATGCGCAGCTGTTCGAGCCGCCAGACGTCGGCGCGGCGCCTCGTCCGGCCATCGTCTACGTTCATGGCGGCCCGCCGCGCCAGATGCTCCTCGGCTGGCACTACTCCGACTACTACGCCCGTGCGTATGCGGCGAACCAGTACCTGGCGGCGCGTGGTTTCCGCGTGCTCGCGATCAACTATCGCCTCGGCATCGGATACGGCTACGAGTTCCATGTGCCGGCTGGCGGCGGCGCACGCGGAGCCTCGGAGTACCTCGATGTCAAGGCGGCTGCGGAGTACCTGCGAACGCTGCCGCAGGTCGACCCCTCGCGCATCGGCATCTACGGCGGATTGTACGGCGGGTACTCTGACCGCGCTCGCGCTGGCGCGCAATTCCGATCTCTACCAGGCGGGCGTGGACATTCACGGCGTACACGACTTCACCACGACGGGCTCGGGCGCCGGGACGGCCTTGCAGACCGCGCTCTCCTCCGTCGAGCCGAACGATCGCGACCAGGCGCTCGAGGTCGCCTGGAGGTCGTCGCCCGTGTCGTCGATCGCGACATGGAAGTCACCGGTGCTGCTCATTCATGCGGACGATGACCGCAACGTGCGATTCGCGCAGACCGTCGACCTCGTGCAGCGTCTGACGGCGGCGCGAGTCCCCTTCGAGCAGATCGTGATCCCCGACGACACCCATCACTGGATGCGGCACGCGAATGTGCTCACCGTCCACGCAGCGATGGCGGGGTTTTTCGAGCGGGTACTGATGGGGCGGCAGACCTCAGCCGGCTCGAGCGGCGAACGCTGATCGGCGGCTGGGGTCGGGTGCTTTTTTCGTCGGCTCGGCGCAGGTACCGCCGTCCGGTTAGCGGAAAAAGCACCGGACCCTACCTCGGCCCAAAGCCGTACCACTGGCAGTCTGCTTGCACGGATTCGCGTGAGCCAGCTCCGGTGGGATGGACCGCGGCTGGTGATCGCTCACGGTTTGCGGCCTTCAAATCATTCCGCGACCCTCGCGCTCGTTTGGCGCACGGTGTGTCAGGCCGTTGCCATCCAACTTACCGAATCGCGGTTTCAAGATTCAGGAGGATGACATGCGTGGAGAGCACCTCTGCCGTGACCGGCGCATCCGGGCCTTGGTGCCGATGCTGCTGATCGCGGGAGCAGCCCCCTTGCTCAGTGCTCCAGCGGCGAGTGCACAGCAAGGAACGACCGAAATTCGCGGCAGAGTCACCGACGCGCAGGAAGCGGCGCTCCCGGCCGTCAGCATCACGCTGCGGAACCAGGAGAGCGGGATGTTCCGCGAGACGCTGACCAACGAGGAAGGCACGTACTTCGTCACCAGCGTCACCCCGGGTGTCTACGAGCTGACGGTGCGCCTCAGCGGATTCAAGACCGTGACGAAGCGCGACCTGCGGCTGGAGATCGGACGGACCGCGACCTACGACGTCACGCTCGACGTTGGCGGCGTCGAAGAGGTCGTCAACGTCGCCGCCGAGCCGCCTCTGGTAGATGCGTCGTCGAAGGAAGTCGGCGGCGTGATCTCGACGCGCGAGCTCACCGAGCTGCCGACCATCAACCGCAATTACATCGGCTTCGTCGGCCTGCTCCCCGGCATCATCCCGAACATCAGCACGGAGTCGTTCGGCTCGGATTCGATCAACGTCAACGGCCTCGACTCGCGCAACAACAACTACATGCTCGACGGCGCCAACAACAACGACGACGTCATCGGACAGCGGGCGGGAACCCAGGCGCGGACGCCGCTCGAGTCGATTCAGGAGTTCCAGGTCCTCACCAATCAGTACGACGCCGAGTTCGGACGCACGACCGGTGCGGTCATCAACGCGGTCAGCAAGCAGGGCACCAACGCCTTCCGCGGCAGCGCGTTCACCTTCGCGCAGGACGCGGACCTGACCGCCAAGGACTACTTCGCCAAGCAGAACAACCTCGACAAGCCGGACACGAAGCAGCAGTGGTACGGTGGCACGGTGGGCGGCCCGATCCTCAAGAACAAGGCGCACTTCTTCTTCAGCGTCGAGCGCCTGCACATCGACGAGGGCGTCACCGTCGTCGTCCCCGCGCGGCCCGAGCTCAACGCCACCACGACCGAGCAGACGCGCGTCTGGAACACGCTGTTGCGCGGCGATCATCAGATCAACGCGAACCACACATGGGGCGTTCGCTGGCTGCGCGAGTACTCGCCACAGCTCAACCAGCTCATCCCGCTCGTCGGCACGAACCCGGTCACGCTTGCCGCCTCCCGCGAAGAGGACGATCTCGATCAGACGGTCGTCGGATCGCTGAGCTCGGTGTTCGGCAACTCGCGCGTCAATACGATGCGGGTGTCCTGGACGCAGGAGGACGTGGCGTTCGCCAATCCGGCATTCAACAGCAACGGGCGGCAGCAGATCCTGCTCGAGCCTACGCTGAACTTCCAGACCTACAGCGACCAGCAGAACTCGGTCGCGCAGGCCCGCATCAACAACGGGTACCAGATCGAGGACACTTTTTCGTGGTTCGTGCCCGGCAAGCGCGGGGATCACGACATCAAGTTCGGCGCGCAGTATCAGGTACCTGCGTCCAACGACGCCGAGACGCAGGACAACCTCAACGGCACGTTTACGTTCGGCCTGAACAACGGTCCCTTCAACGCGTCCGACCCGCGAACCTACCCTGATCGTTTCTCGATTCGCGTCCCGGGCGCCGTGACGAATTACACCAAAGCGCACTTCGTGTCGGCGTTCGCGCAGGACAAATGGAAGATGAACGATCGGCTCACGCTGAGCCTGGGTCTCCGCTACGACCTCGAGGTCCAACCCGTACCGGAACTCGACAACCCGCAGTTCGCCAGCGTGGACGACTATCCGGTGGACTACAACAATCTGTCGCCGCGGCTGGGCTTCGCCTACAACGTCGGCGGGCACGGCAACACGGTCGTCCGTGGCGGGTACGGCACGTTTTACGACAAGACGCATTTCGAGCTGATCGGCGGCCTTTACACCGCCGGCGTCTACTCCACCTCGTTCACGGCCACCTTCCCGGCCAATGCCGTCGATTCCGGGCCGCGGAATGGCCAGCTCCCGACCGATCCGTTCCTCGTCAACGGTCCGGTGGTGAATCGTGAGCTCCTGGAACAGATGTTTCCGGCCGGGTCGCGCATCAAGAACACGGGCACGGTAAATCTCGACAACCCGGCTCGCCGCATTCCCTACACGCATCAGATCACGGTCGGCGTCGAGCGGCAGCTCGCCTCGAATCTGTCGGGCAGCGTGGACTACGTGCGGACGATGGCACGGGACCAGTTCATGATCGAGGACCTCAATCCCGGGCTGCGTGACACGACGGCGGTCACGAACCCCCTGCGGGCGCGTCGACCCCAACTTCACCGCCGCGGTCAACATGCCAATCAACGAGGGGAGCATCGACTACGACGCGCTGCTGCTGCAGATCGAAAAGCGCTTCAGCCACAACTACAGCATCCGCGGCTCGTACACGCTGTCCTACTCACGCGGCAACACGTCGGGCGCCGGCGCGCCCGCGAGCGGATTCCAGGTCCTCGACGATCTCAATCTCGACCTCAACGAGGGGCCGACGAACGTCAATCGGCGTCACAACTTCGTCGTGAGCGGCACGGCGCTCGTGCCGAAGACGGGCGGCCTGAACGTGAGCTGGGTGGCCCGCGCGCTGAGCGGACTCCCCTTCACCATTCTGAACAACCAGATCGATCCCGACCGGAACGGCACGCAGGCAGAACCGCTTCCGGCCGGCTCGTACAGCGGCACGGGCGTCAACGCCATCACCGTCGACAACGAGGAAGAGCGCAATGGCGCGTATGGCCCGGGCTTCTTCCAGCTCGACATGCGCATCGGCTACCAGGTTCGGCTGCCGCACAACCTGCGATTCGACGTCTTCGGGGAGATCTTCAACGTGACCAACCGCGCGAATTTCGCCAACCCGTCGGGCAACCAGGGCGCGCCGGCCACCTTCCTCATCCTCCAGGCGCTCAGGGACGGCGGAGTGCCACGCACGGGGCAACTCGGACTGAGGTTCACCTTCTAACCGGAGAGAGAGCACAGACGCACGGGTAAATCCGCATCGGTTCCAAGCCGGGGGCGCCCGCTGACGGCGCCCCTCCCGCCCTGCAATCGCATCGACGACCGTCAGATTCACGCCCATCGAGGGCGAGCCCCACGAAGCCGTCGAGAACGGCCGGCGAGGCGCTCCAGGACGCCGCTCGGCTCCCGCCGACGACGAGCTCAGATTTCGGTGCCCGGCGCAGCGCGCACGGGCATGTCCGGTTTTGCCGCGGCCTTGCGTAATCACCGACAGACGGTCACCGAACGGCATCGACTTGCGTTCGGGCAGGCAAGCGGATGCCGCATGTCCTCTCTGCCCGTGTTTTGGAGATTGGTTGGATGCAACGCTCACTGCTGTTCGCTGTCCTCGCGGCGGGGATGACTGCCTCGGCCGCACCCTCGATTGCCCACGCGGCCGACAAGCCGGGATTCGTTTCCACCACGACGTTGCAGGAAACCGGTGGTTATGCCCTCGAAGTCGGGTTGTCCAAGCCGGTCACCATCCGCTCGGCCAAGTCGGCTCGCCTCAAGCCGGGTCAGGCCTGCAATATTCATCTCGAGTCGGTCCGCCAGGCGTTCCGCACCCTGGTCAAGAAGGGAACCGTGGTGTTGCCCAAAGCCAACGAAAAGCCGAAGGAGACGCACATCTTTCTCAAAGCGAGCATCAACGACCAGGGCGGCTTCGAATGCGGCGGCCAGGGCGATACATGCATGATCGTCGTGACGATTCCACCGGATTCGCAAATCGTCGACTAGAGCCCGGGCTCACTTGTGTCGAGCGCCACGCCGCTCGCTGAACCGTGACTGAGCGGGCTCACGCTCAGCGCGCTCGACACAACATAGGGCGAGTTTGCGGGCGCAATCCGCAGGCGCGGGTCAGAACGACCAGTTCATGCCCAGGGTCACGAGCCGTGGCTGATACTGGAGCGCATAGCGACGCGTGGCGGCGACGTCCGTGCCCGGGCCCATCCAGAGGAGCCGATCGGCTCCGGCCGGACTGTCGTTGAAGATGTTCGCAATGGTGACGCTCAACTCGGCTTTGGAGCCCCGCCACGGGCCGCCGAGTGTCACGCGTCGGCCAATCCGCAGGTCCAATCGCCGAGAGGCCGGCAGCCTCCGGCTGTTGCGCGAGCCAAACGCGCTCGTCCATCCTCCCGATTTTCGATCTGCGACGCGCATGAGGGGCGTCGCCGGCCAGCCTGAGTGTGCCCTGGCAGCCAGCGTGACGTCCCAACGATCGGCGGGCCGCCAGACGAGCGCGGCATCGATCGCGTGCCGCTGATCCCAGCTGCGCGGCAGCCAGACGCCGCCGACGCGATCCTCCGTACAGGGCGAGCGCGTAGGCGGCGGACCATCCGAGCCGGGTCCCTGGCCCGCCGTTCGCGGCGACCTCGACACCCTCGGCACGCGCACGATCGGCGGCGACACGAACGCGATCGTCGCTGGCCGCCGGCAGGAAGCCCACGGGCTCGAACACGTTCTCGAAGCGGGGATTCACGCCGCTGACGAGCGTCTGATAAACGGAGACGCGTAGCTCCCCTCCCCCGGCGATCGGCCGAGCCACGGCCAGTGTCCGGTGCTCGGCGCGTTCGGGTGGACGAAAGTCCACGACTCCGTCTTCGACGGCGAGCTCGTCGATCCGCATCGGCTGTGAGACGCGAGCCCAGCCGAGCCTGACCATGGTCCTGTCGGTGACCGTGAGCGCGGCATTCAGCCGCGGGCCCAGGTTCAGCCCACGAATCCCGGCCGTACGTCTGCCGTTCGCCGCGGACGCCGACGTCGATCAGGAGCCTGGGCAGCACGCGGATGCGATCCGACACGTAGAGCGCGAGGTCGCGGCCCGCGGGGGAACGGGCAATCGTTGACGACGCGGGCAGAACGCCGGCCGCGGCCGGTTCGTTCTGGATCGGGCGCAGGGTCGATGCAAAGTGGTAGTCCGCGTCCAGTTGCTTGAGATCGAGGCCCCACCGCGCGAGGTGCTTCGTCGATTGCCAGGCCCAATCGTGCTTGAAGCCGACGCTGGAGACCGCGCGCCTGTCGCGTAATTCAGGACCCGCGGATTCGCGCCGACACGCTCGAGGCCGATCGATCCGACCGAGGCCGTAGTCGACGTCACGACACGCGGGCCAAAGGACCGCGTCAAAGTCATCCAGCCGTACCGGCTCGCGTGGCGCGCCCGGAACTTCCCCGGCTCGCCGCTGGTCTCGAACACGTCGTCGGCACTGACGCCCTCGACTTCTTCGTCGCCACTCAGTACGTGAACGGCAACGCGCGTGCGCGCGCCATCCTGGTATTCGAGCTTGCCGAACAGGTCGGTATAGTCGGGACGGTAGGCGGGATCGGCGTCGAGCGTATCGAGCAGGTGCGACGGATGGCCGCGACGGCCCGAGACCAGCCATTTGGTGCGCCGTCCGAGCGAGCCCATCGCGGACAGCCGCAGTTCGTTCGTGCTCAGCCCAATCGAGCCGTGCGTGCCGTCGGCGGGCTCGATGGTGTCCATCGTGACGACGCCGCCGAGTGCGCCGCGATGTTCGGCGGGCAGGCTTCCGCCCAGGACCGCCACCCCGGCCAGGGTGTAGGAGTCGATCAGACTGATTCGAGCCCCGCGATCTTTCAGATGATACGGGTCGTACAGCTCGAGGCCGTCGAGCACGATGTGCGTGTCGCGCTCGGCGGCGCCTCGCACGTGCACGCGACCCGTGCTCTGTGAATACCCGAGGCCCGATGCGCGCACGGCGGCGCTCACGGGATCGCCATCCGCGCTGGTCGAGACCTGCAGCCGCCGGCGATCGATGAGCGCGATCGTTTCGGGCCGGCTCCTGGCCGACGCAGCATCGGTCGATCGCACGACGATCGCTTCGCGATACGCCGGCGGTGCAGGCGCCGTGCTCGTGCCTTTCTGGCGCTGGGGCACTGGAGCGGCGGCGTTCGGATTCGGCCTGGGCGACCGCTTGACGATGAGGAGCGTTTTGGCGGACCCGGAGATCGCGTGGAGCCCGTGCGGCGCGAGGATCTCGTCCAGGATGGCCTTGGGGTCGGTTGCGCGGGGCTCGTCCAGCACGATCATCGCGGGTCGCGCGGGATCGGAGCTGAAGATGATCTTCAACCCGGTCTCCCGGAGCGCGGTCAACGCGCGGGTCAGCGGCAGCCCTTTGAACGCCGGGCGCGTCTGACGATCGCCGGCCAGCGCGGGGGCCGCCACGAGGGCGAGCGCCGCCGCCGCCAACGCGAGCCAGCGCGCGTTCCGGACGAGGCGGCAATCAGTCACGACCGCCTCCGCACGGCCGCGGCCCTGCTGATGACGAGCGCCCGCTCCTCGATCCGATGCGACATGCGGCAGGTCAGGAGTACCGATTCGAGCGCCTCGTCGAGCGTCAGGCCATCGATCAATCCGCTCAAGACAATGCCGGGCGCCGCAACAGCGAGATCCGGCTGCGCAAATCGAAGGTGGAGTCCGCGCTCGCGCGCAGCCCACGTCAGGAACTCCTGAAGCGATCGGCCCTGCACGTCGAACAGAACTGGCACCAGGCTCACCCATTCCAGCGCGAGGTCGTCGGGCGTCAGCTCGCGTCGCACGAGGCCGCCGTTCCCTGTCAGCGCGACTTCCTGTCCCGCAGAGACCTCGACGGCAATGCCCGGCGACTCGAGTGCAACCTTGCCCTCGCGGACACGGATACGCAGCGACGTGCCCGCGTCGCGAACCTCGAACTGCGTTCCCTCGTCGCGGATGGCGCCATGCGGCGTCTGAATCCTGATCGCCCTGGCCGACCGGCCCGGCGCGCCCGAATCGACGTAGACGGCGCCGCGAATCAACGCGAGCTCGCCCGGCCCGGCGATGCGAATGGCGCTCGCGGTGTCGAGCCGGACGGAGTGGCCCGACTCGAGCCGCATCGCCAGGCGGCCTCCGACTTCCGTCGTCAACTCGGCACCCACGAGCAGCTCGTCGCCGCTGCGGCTGGCCGTCAGCCGGCCGGCAGCCGACGTCCTCGACCACGCGCCTTCGACGACGCGTTCGACGCGGCCGGCGCGAACGGGAACACTGGTGGTGCGCGGCTCGCGAGCCGTGAGCTCGACGGGCCGCGCCGATTCTACCGAAGTCGCCGCGCGGCGCGACGAGCCAGAACAACGCGGCCACGCCCGCAGCCGCCGTCACCATTCCAATCCGCCACACCCGACGCCGCGTGTCGCGGCGCCGCACGACGAGCCCTTCCCACTCGGCACGCACGTTCGCACGCACGCGCAATCCGCGCTCGGCCGGCACCGGAGGACGGCGGCCGCTTTGCCGCAGCAGCCGCTCGACCGCATCGGAACCGTTCCCGCCTGGTGCGATCGCCGGACCGTTGTCGCCGGGTGAAGGGCTCATATCGATTGCGCTACGCGAAACGGTGCCGGACCAGTGTCGAGAATGCGTCGCGAAAGGCTTGCCGCGCGCGGGTCAGGAGCGACTCGGCGGCCTTGGGCGTCAGGCCAGCCTGACGGCAATCTCGTTGACCGGGAGCTCCTCGATGTACTTCCACTCGAGCGCGTCGCCGTAGTGTGCGGGGAGCGCGTCGAGGGCCACGTGCACGAGGCGTTCGAGCTCGTGCCGCCAGGCCGCTTCCTCGGGCCCGACGCCGCCGATTGACCAGAGTGACTCGAGTGCCATCGCCACTTCCGTGGTCTCGTCGACGAGCGCCACGACCGGCGGCTGCCGCCGGCTGCGCTCGTAGTGGGCCGAAATCTCGCGGCGGCAGAACGTGCACAGCCAGGTGAACAGGGCCGCTTCACCGCGAAAGGTATGAAGCTTGCGCAGCGCCGCACAGAGCGCAGCCTGTACGACGTCTTCGGCCGTGTCCGGGTCGTAGTGCACCCGCGGCAGCGCGAACCGGAACAGACCGGTGAAGTAGCGCTCGAACAGCTCGTCGAAGGCGGCCCCGTCGCCGCCCAGGACTCGACGGACGATCTCTGATCCGAGATCACGTCAGCGCTCGTGAATTGTGATCGGGCCATGAGCTACGAGCAGTCCGTCGCCTGTAACCCGTAACCGACGTTCTCAGTCTCACCCAATCCGCCTGGACCGGCTACTCCTACGTTAGAGGCCTCCAGGCGCGCGGATCCTTCGCCCTACGAATCCCCCCGCCGAGCGCGGCCCGTGGTCCGGCGCTTCCGAAGGATTACGGCCGGTGTGGGCGTCATACGCGCTGTCGATCCCCTCATGGAGGCCCGCATGCGGTCGCTTTCCCCCCTGCGCCTGGTGCCGCTTTCGGCCGTGCTTTTGTGCACGGCCCTGCTCTGGCTCATCCCACCCCGGCACGCCGCGGCTCAGGAGCCTGGCCAGGCACCCGCGATCGATTGGTTTCGAGACCGCGGCGACGGCCTCCCCCTGTCGATGTTTGGCACCTACATTCGCCGCGGCGACCTGATTGTCTATCCGTTTTTCGAGTATTACCGCGACCACGACTACGAGTACGAGGCTGGCGAGCTCGGCTTCAGCGGCACGACCGAGCATCGGGGGCAGGACCGCGCGCGCGAGGGGTTGCTGTTGCTGGCCTACGGCATCAGCGAGAACGTCGCGTTCGAGTTCGAAGCCGCTGGCATCTCCGCGACGCTCCACAAATCGCCCCTGGACGATTCCGCCATGCCGCCGCAACTCTCCGAGTCCGGCCTGGGCGACGTCGAGAGTCAGCTGCGGTGGCGCTGGCGGAAGGAATCCGACTCGCGCCCCGAGCTCTTCAGCTATTTCGAAACTGTCTTTCCGCTTCAGCGCGAGCAGAAACTGATCGGAACGTCAGGGTGGGAGTTCAAGTTCGGAACCGGCCTGATCCGAGGCCTCTCATGGGGCACGATCACCGTGCGCGGGTCGGTGGCCGCGGTGGATGGCGGTGTCGAAATTGGGGAATACGCGTTCGAGTACCTCCGCCGTCTCTCGCCGCGATGGCGCATCTTCGCGGCGGTCGAAGGCAGCGAAGACGAGGTGGAGGTCATCGGCGAAGCGCAGTTCTTCCTGACTCCGAGGGTGTGTCTGAAATTGAACAACGCGTTCGGGGTGACGTCGAAGGCCACCGACTGGGCGCCTGAGGTCGGTATCGCGTTCGTTTTCTGAGTCTCGCCCATCGCCTGTCGCCGGAACTGCTGTCCCGCATCCCAGCCTCGCAGTGGTGGATACTCTTCGATCGAGTGAACGAAGTGTCCGCCACTGCGATCGGGACCGAAGCGCCAGTCGTCTTTCGCGCCCGCGGAGTGACGAAGGTCTACCACATGGGCGAGGTGGACGTGCCGGCCCTCGCCGGCGTCGATCTCGATCTGATTGAAGCGGAGTTCCTCGTCCTCCTGGGGCCGGCCCTGCGTCCCTCCCCCGATCCCGGTCGAGCTCGCCACGGTGACTCGCGGTCCCATGCGCGTCACGCTCGACGAAGACGGTGAGACGCGCGTGCGCGATCGCTACGTCGTGTCGGCGCCGCTCGCGGGCCGCGTCCTGCGCATCGAGCTCGAACCGGGAGATCCAGTCGTCGCCAACCGGACGATGCTGGCCACCTTCCTGCCGATGGCGCCGGCGCTGCTCGACGTTCGCACCCGCGCCGAAATCCAGGCTCGCATCGCCGCGGCGGAGGCGGCGCTGAAGGGCGCGACGGCCGCGGAAGAGCGTGCCGCCGCGGAGCTCGCCCAGGCCGAGCGCGAGCTGCAGCGCTCGCGCGAGCTGGCCAAGGCCGGCGCGCTTGCGCCCGAGCAACTGGAGGCGCCGAGCTCTCGGTCCAAACGCTTAAAACGGCGCTCGAATCGGCGCGTGCAGGGGTCCGCGCCGCAGAGGCGGAGCTCCGGATGGCGCGTGCCAGCCTGATTGGACCGGCCGGCGGCGATCGCGGCGGCAATGCGATCCAACTGCGCGCACCCGTCAACGGCATCGTCCTGCGTCGCGTCCGCGAGAGCGAAGCCATCGTCCAGCAGGGCGAGCCGCTCGTCGAGGTAGGCGACGTCTCGAAGCTCGAGATCGTCGCCGACTACCTTTCGACCGATGCCGTGCGGATTCGTGCCGCACAATCCGCGCTCGTGGAACGGTGGGGCGGCGGAGAGACGATCCGCGGCACGGTGCGCCGCGTCGAACCGTCAGGGTTCACGAAGATCTCGGCGCTGGGCGTCGAAGAGCAGCGCGTGAACGTGATCCTCGACTTCGAGAGCCCGCGCGACGCGTTCGCCAATCTGGGCGATCGCTACCGCGTCGAAGTCCGGGTCATCGTATGGGAGGAGCCGAACGTCACGAAGGTCGCGGTCAGCAGCCTGGTGCGGGACGGGGACCGGTGGGCCGTGTTCGTCGTCGAAGACGGTCGCGCCAGGCGCGTGCCCGTGCGGATCGGCCAGCGCAACGACGCGGAGGCACAGGTCCTCGAAGGTCTCTCGCCCGGCGCCCGCGTGATCGCGTTTCCGAGCGAGTCGGTCGCGGATGGCGTGACCGTGACCGCCACGAATTAGCCGCTCAAACCAGGCCGGGGGCCTTCATGGCCGGCTAGTCCACTCCGCCAGGGGCGCTCAGCGGGCCCTCGTCGGACCTCGTCTCCACTCGGGACAGGACGAATTCATCGAACTCCCACAACTGTGTTTCCCGGCTCGAGCAGAGACCGATGGTATCCCCGCGAATTGATCCCGAGCTGCGCCTGTTCAGAAATCGCCCAGTCCTCGCGGTTCGTCCGATCCCAGAAATCGATGGCGTTGTCGCTGACGAAGCCTGGCCGGGCGATCTCCCCGGGATGGAAATGCCACTCCGAGACCAGCCGCGTGCGGTCGGGCGCGATCGGCCAGATCGTGACCGTCACCATGTAGTCGGGGGCGCAGGCGCGAGCAGCAGGTTCGGGTAGATGGCAAAGTAGTTCACCAGCGCACGCTCGCGCTCGCCGAGTCCCGGCAGCACGGCGCGACGCTGCTTGCCGTCGGAGCTCAACGTCTCGACGCCCTCCTTGAACCCCATCGCGCCGCCGCTGTAGGCGCCGGTGGACGGCACGTTCTCGGCCCCCAGGTAGTGGTGCATGCGGTTCAACAACGGGTGAATCACCGGGCAGTGCAGGCACTCGTTGTACTTGGGGACGATCAGCTTCCAGTTCGCGCGCACGTCGGGACGACACGCGGTGGACACGGCGAAGCTCCTGCATGCGCCA
>CAWJAP010000001.1:0-312128 GCA_963840865.1 Vicinamibacterales bacterium | reverse complement strand
CGCCTCCCGTTAATGTCCGGCGGCGACGGCGAGGTCGAGGAGGTAACTGGTCGGACGTGTTCACCCTGCCCTCGGGCGCGGTAAGGATGGTCGTCGGAGATATCGCCGGGCACGGCCTCGCGGCGGCCCAGTCCATGAGCCCAGATCCGCGCGGTGTTGCAGGATCACACACGCTTGCACACCGAGGACCCCGGCGAGGTGTTGACCCGGCTCGACGAACACGTGCCCTGAGACCGACACCATGGCCACCGTGCTGTGCAGGGTGCTCACCCCCTCAAACCCAACGTGCTGCGCCCTATCCTCGGCCCGGCCACCCCCCACCCATCCTCGCCACTCCCAGGGCGAGACCACAACACTGGCGATTCCCGCCGATATACCGTTCCGTATCAAGACCAAACACCCAGACACAGCACCGACGTGCCGCTGCCGCCCGGCTCCGTACTCTGCCTGTACTCCGACGCAGGCTGGTCGAGCGGCGACAACCTCGTCATCGACGACAACATCGAGAGAGCTCCCGCAACTCGGTGACCGCACGCCCCGCCGAGCTCTGTATTTATGCGTCGATGTCATGCGGCGACTGATCAGGGATCGCCACCCCCAAGGACGATGTCGCCGTACTCGTCGTCCGGCATGTGGGTGCCCGAAACCGCGCACATAACCGGTGACCTGCCGCTTCCTCCACGCCGAGGAGCCGGCATAGTCGGCCGATGGCATTGCGACTGATCTACCTTGTCCGGGCGTTGCCTTGTCGGCGGTGACCGGCCTGCCCGGCGGCCAACCCGCCCCCGGGCTTGCCGGGTGGGGGGAGCGATGCAGGGGTGCCCGCTCCCCTCTATCGACGGCCACCTCTCTCCGCGCCACACCCCGCGGCCGCCGCGATTGCGGGCATCGAAATGCACCGGCGGCCCTTGCAGTGGCCAGTGACGGGTCGTCGGGGTGCGGGTAGGACTTCGGATCGGCGCGGTGCTGCGGAGGTGGGATGGACATCTGGCCGGGCTCGCCGCTATCCGTCTGGGCGCGGTGTTCGACGGTGGCGGCACGAACTTCGCGCTGTTCTCCGAGGTCGCGGACCGGATCGAGCTGTGCCTGTTCGACGACACCGGTCCGGGGAAATCGGGCAAGGAGACCCGGGTCAACCTGCCGAGCGCAACGGTCTGGTGTGGCACGGCTACCTGCCCCGGGTCGGGCCCGGCCAGCGGTACGGGCTATCGGGTGCACGGCCCGGTATGACCCGATGGCGGGGCTGCGGTGCAATCCCAGCAAAGTTGTTGCTCGACCCGTACGCGAAGGCGATCGACGGAGCGGTCGCGTGGCACGAGGCGTTGTTCTCGTATCGGTTCGGCGACGCGCAGTCGCGCCAACGACGAGGATTTCCGCGCCGTATGCCATGACGTCGGTGGTGGTCAACCCGTTTTTCGACTGGGCCGATGACCGGCCGCTGCGGGATTCCCTACAACGAGACGGTGATCTACGAGGCACATGTCCGGGGGATGACGGCACGGCATCCCGGCATTCCGGAGGAGGTGCGCGGCAGCTACGCCGGTCTCGCTCATCCGGCGATGATCCGTCACTTCCGGCAGTCTGGGGGTCACCGCCGTTGAGTTGCTGCCGGTGCACCAGTTCGTGCACGACTCGACGCTGGTCGAGCGGGGCCTGTGGAACTACTGGGGCTACAACACCATCGGGTTTTTTGCCCCGCACAACGACTACGCCTGCTTCGGTACGTGCGGGGAGCAGGTGTTCAAGAAGTAGAAGACGATGATCCGGTCCACTGCACCGGGCCGGGGATCGAGGTGATCCTCGACGTGGTCCTGATCTCAGCGGGGAAGCGGCCTCCCCCGGACCGTCCTCGCCCGATACAGCGTTCACCACAACGGCCCGGCGTCCACATCGAGAGCGCTGCGAACTTCGGCCGCCACACCCAGATCATCTCGCCCCGGACCTCGAGCACCAGCAGATCAGGCGCCGGCCAGTGCTGGGAGGACTGACCAACGAGTACGAACGCGCAGGCTAAAGCCGCAGGTCAGCGACACATCGCCGATTCTGGAACCCCACAGGTAGGTCACAACCACAGATCCCGCTGTGTTGGCTCGGGTAAGGCAACCGGTGCTAATCGTGTCCGCGGCCTCGTCGCCAGCAGTGTTTCGCTCGGCCAATGACGTATTGTCCGGGACAATCCCGGTGCACGACACGAGCTCATCGGCGGAGGGCACTTGCTCAGCCCAGCCGCTCCGGTTGCCCTCGACTTCCTCGAGGACGTCCTAGAGACAAACGGTAACTGGCCGGGCTGCCCGTCGTTGGGCTGTTCAGCGGCATCGCCGTATCGGGTCTGTCGTCTTGATCTACCTTAGGGTGCGTCACGGCCGAACGTCGCCGTGTTCGGCGGTCACCCGGCCTACACGGGCCGCTCGATCCGACCGAAGCCGAGGTACATGGCAAGCGCTGGGGCACTCGAGTCTGGCCTGTTTTGAACGCTAGGCTACCCAACCTTTGGTACTCGATCTTGGCTGCGCCTGGCCACGGCGCGCCCGGTCGAACTGGCATCGGCTACGCCGATTGGTCCTTGATGGGTGTTGGCGGCGAGAGGATGGTACGTGCCCTCAAAGACGGCCGCGGGAGGGCAGCATGGCTAGCATCGAGTCCAAGAGTATGGACAGGCCGGACGAGACACGCACTCCAGACAAAACGATGGTGAGCGTCGTGCATCTTGGGTCGGCCACGGTCGCCCGGTTGAGTGCGGAGCCGGGGTGGCGGTGGTCGGAGTGCATCAAGCCTGTCGTCGGTGGCGAGAGTTGCCAGGCGGCGCACCTCGGCTATGTGGTCTCGGGCAGGCTTCACATCGCGTCCAACGACGGGAGTGAGCTGGATCTTGGTCCCGGTGACGCGTACCGCCTTGAGCCCGGGCATGACGCGTGGGTGCTCGGAGACGAGCCGTTCGTCGCTCTTGGGTTGGAGAGCAAGACCGCCGAAACCTACGCCAAGAACTGACGGGAAGCACGCGGAGGGCCCCCAAACGATGAAGGGAATGTTGGCGTGAGTTTCATCCAAATCATTCAGTTCACGACCAGTCGAGCCGGCGAGTTCGACGCGTTGTTGGATGAGTGGCTGGAGCGGACCCAGGGTAAGCGCACGGCAACGCGCGGTGTGCAGGCTCGCGATCGGGACCGAGCCGAACACCGTATGTCCAGATTGTGGAATTTCCGTCGTACGAGGATGCGATGGCGAATTCGGAGCTACCCGAGACGGGTGAGGTCGCTGCTCGCCTGGCGGAGCTCTGCGACGAACCTCCGGCGTTTCGGAATCTCGACGTCGCTCGGAACATGCAGATGTGACCCAAGCCGGTTCATCGCAGCTACCGCGGGCTGCATCCCCAGGTATTTGGAGATGCTATGAACGATGTGGAGACCCCTGTCCGGCTACACGTTCACCACGTGGCCCTGACGGTCAGCGACCTGGACGCTAGTGTCGCTTGGTACGAGGAGGTCTTTGCGGTCGGGTACCTCATGGACGGTCCCCAAGAGGGAGGTACCGCGCGGATTCTCGCCGATCCGGAGTGGACGCTTATGTTCGCCCTCCACCGCCACGACGCAAACCAAGGTGAGCCCTTCGCGGAGACCAGGACGGGCCTGGACCACGTGGGCTTCTTGGTTCCGACGAGGGGCGACCTGGAACGGTGGCAGGAGCACCTGGGGCGCCACGGCGTGGTGCGCGCCGAGCGGGCTGACAAGCCGTTGACGCAGTCACCGATCAGCGACCAGCCCTACGGATCCGTTCTCGTCTTCCGCGACCCGGACAACATCCAGCTCGAGCTGTTCGCCCCGCCCGCGTCCTGAGCGACAGTCCCACACACCCTGCGGGGTTCCAAAAGCCGGCCGAGTGCGTGACCTGGGACGATAGGAGTTCCGGCAGCAGGGAATGATCGCCAGCCGTGTCGCTACGCCTGCTCTATCTGATCTTCGACCGGTTCCTCAGCTGGCTGATGCTGCTCGGCCGCGCATCGTCATCTAAGGACGTCGAACTGCTCGTCCTGCGCCACGAGGTTGCGGTACTGCGACGAACCAATCCGAAGCCCCGCCTGGACTGGGCCGACCGAGCCGTGTTCGCCGCGCTCATCAGACACCTCCCCGCGGTGCTGTGCGGTCACCGCCTGGTCACCCCGAGCCACCGTCCTGCGGTGGTGACGGCGCTCAGGTGAATCTCCCCAGACCTGCTCACTGAAATTCCCCACCCGTGTGGCTCCGCTGGAACGGGCGGGGCTCCTTCGAGGCTGGCGGTCTCTGACCACGCACCAGCTCGAGGGAGCCCCACCGCTGATGCTTACACGGGAGGAAGACATCGACGCACAGGCACTGCATCGGCGAGGGTGGACGATCTCGGCGATTGCCCGGCACCTGGGCCGGGACCGCAAGACGATCCGCGGCTACCTGCACGGGGACCGCACGCCCGGCGTCCGGGCCGGTTCGGGGTCGGACTGGTTCGCGCCGTTCGCGGGCTACTGCGCGGCCCGGCTGGCGGAGGACCCGCACCTGTGGGCCTCGACGCTGCTGGAGGAGTTGGTGGAGCTCGGCTATGACCGGTCCTACCCGACGCTGACCCGCCAGCTGCGGCGGCGGGGTCTGCGCCCGGCGTGTGAGCCGTGCCGGCCGGCGAAGGGCCGGCCGGTGGCGGTGATCGAGCACCCGCCGGGCGATGAGACGCAGTGGGACTGGGTGGAGCTGCCCGACCCGCCCGCGGCGTGGGGGTGGGGCGCGAGGGCGTTCCTGTTGGTCGGTGCGCTGGCCCACTCGAGCCGCTGGCGCGGGGTGCTGTGCCCGAGCATGGACCAGCCGCATCTGATCGACGCGCTGGACCGAGTCACCCGCGCGTTGGGCGGCGTCACGCTGGGGTGGCGGTTCGACCGGATGGCCACCGTGGTGCACCCGGAGTCGGGCCGGGTGACGGCCTCGTTCGCAGCGGTGGCGAAGTACTACGGGGTGCAGGTGCGGCCGTGCCCGCCGCGGCGGGGGAACCGCAAGGGTGTGGTGGAGAAGGCCAACCACGTTGCCGCGCAACGGTTCTGGCGGACCCTGCCTGACGATCTGACCCCCGAGCAGGCCCAGCAGCGGTTGGATACGTGGTGCGCGCAGCGCGGCGACGTCCGGACGCGGGCCACCGCCGACGGGAAGGCCACCGTCGCCACCGTCGCGGCCGCCGAGCCGTTGCGTCCGCCGCCGGCGGCGCCGTTCCCGGCGACGGTCCGCGAGCCGCGTACGGTCTCGGCGCAGGCGCTGGTCGCCTACCGCGGCAACCGCTACTCGGTGCCACCCGAGCTGGCCGGCACGGGCGTCACCCTCAGCGTCCGGCTCGGTTCCGGCGTCCTGGAGATCGTCACCGCGGCCGGGACCGTGATCGCCCGCCACCGGCTCGCGCCGCCCGGTGCTGGGGCGATGGTCCGCGACCACGGCCACGTGCTCGCGCTGGAGCACGCGGCGATGGCCGCGGCCACCTCCGCACCGCCGCACCGGCGCAAGCAGCGGATCCCGCCCGGGTCCGCTGCCCGGGTCGCCGCCGAGGCCCTCCGCGCGGCAATCACCGGCACCGCTGCCTGCCCAGATCCAGCCACGGGACAGGCGGTGATCGTCGACCTGGCCCGCTACGCCGCCGCGGCAACGGGCCGCAACACCCTGTCTTGACCGTCCACACACGACAAACGACGAGGAGAGAACCCCGATGACAGCGCAGAAAACCGATACAGCCACGACCGGCCAGCAGCCGGCGCCGATGACAACCGCGCAGGCCAGCCTCTACCAGCAACTGCGCGGCCACCTGGCCGCACTGAAGCTGCACGACGCCGCCGAGGCGCTGCCCGCCGTCCTCGACCACGCCACCGCCGAGGGCCTGACCATCACCGCCGCCCTGGAACGGCTGCTGTCTACAGAGGTCACCGCCACCGACGCCCGCCGCCTCGCCGGCCGGCTGCGGTTCGCCTGCCTGCCCTCACCAGCCACAGTCGAGAACTTCGACTACGACGCCGCCCCCGCCCTCGACCGCAAGCTGATCAGCGAACTCGCCACCTGCCGCTACCTGACCACCGCCACCAACGTCCTGCTCATCGGACCGCCCGGAACCGGCAAAACCCACCTCGCCGTCGCCCTGGCCCGCGCCGCCGCCGAAGCCGGCTACCGCACCTACTTCACCACCGCCGCCGACCTCGCCGCCCGCTGCCACCGCGCCGCCATCGAAGGCCGCTGGGCCACCACCATGCGCTTCTACGCCGGGCCCACCCTCCTGGTCATCGACGAACTGGGCTACCTCCCGCTGCCCGCCGAAGCCGCCTCCGCGCTGTTCCAAGTGGTCTCCCAGCGCTACCTGAAAACCAGCATCGTGCTGACCACCAACCGCGGCGTGGCCTCCTGGGGCGAAGTCCTCGGCGACACCACCGTCGCCGCCGCCATGCTCGACCGACTCCTACACCGCTCCGTCGTACTCAACCTCGACGGCGACTCCTACCGGCTACGCGACCACCACGCCCGCAACGACACCCTCCGCGCAACCGCCACCGGCACCCGCCGACCGCTACGCTGACCACCGCCCCGGGTGGGGAAATTCGATGAGCAACTCCGGCCAAGATCATTAAGCGCCATCAGTGGCATCGCCAGCTGGTGACCAAGAAGTGGACCTACCCGAACCGCTGTTGGTCGCCCACCCCTTGACGACACGGTCATCGCACTGATCGAACGGCTGGCCCTAGAGAATCAGACCTGGGGCTACCAGCGCATCCAAGGCGAGCTGCTCAAGCTCGGCCATCGCGTCGGCCATCCACGATCCGCAGGATCCTCCAGCGGCAGCGGATACTCCCGCACCAGCCCGATCGACCGATACGTCATGGCGGCGGTTCCTGGCCGCGCCTCGACCATGCTGGCCGTGGACTTCTTCCACGTCGACTGCGCGCTCACCCTGAAGCGGATCTACGTGTTCTTCGCCCTGGAAGTCGGCCGCCGCTACGTGCACATCCTCGGAACCACCAGCCATCCGACCGGAGCGTGGACCACCCAGCAGGCCCGCAACCTGCTGATGGATCTCGACGAGCGCGCCGCCACCTTCCGGTTCCTCGTCCGCGACCGCGCCGGCCAGTTCACCACGTCGTTCGATGCCGTCCTGGCCGGCGCCGGGATCGACACCGTGAAGATCCCGCCGCGCTGTCCGCGGGCGAACTGCTTCGCCGAACGCTTCGTGCTGACCGTCAGAACCGAACTCACCGACCGCATCCTGATCTTCGGCGAGCGGCACCTGCGGACCGTCCTCACCCAGTTCGGCGCCCACTACAACGGGCGGCGGCCCCACGAGCGCTACAACTTCAGCCACCACGCCCCGATCTTCCCGCCCCGGACCTTGACCAGCCAGCGGATCAGACGCCGGCCGGTCCTGGGAGGGCTGATCAACGAGTACGAACGCGCAGCCTAAAACCGCAGCTCAGCGTCGTAAGCATCATTCTGGAACCCGACGGACTACCGCGGCCTGCTGGCGTCGGCCTGTCTGCGGCACTCGACTCGGTCGGGGCCGTTGTCACTGGTGCTCTACGACGTGACCACGCTGCACTTTGAGGTCGAGCACGAAGACCGGCTGCGCAAGGTCGGCATGAGCAAGGAACGCCGCGTCGACCCGCAGGTCCAGCTCGGTTTGCTGTGCGACCCGTCCGGCTTCCCACTGGAGGTGTGCTGCTTCGAAGGGAACAAAGCCGAGACCAGGACCCTGCTGCCGGTGTTGACCGCGTTCACCGAGCGGCACCACGTGAGGGACATGGTGGTGGTCGCCGACGCCGGGATGCTGACCGCGTCGAATCTGAACGCGATCGCCGACGCCGGGTTCTCCTTTATTGTCGGGTCGCGGATCAGCAAAGCCCCCTACGACCTGGCCGACCACATCCAACGGCGCGGCAACGCGTTCACCGACGGGCAGATCCTCGAATCATCGCGGGTCATGGGCAGCGGGAAGGCCGCCCGGAAGCGGCGGGTCGTCTACCAGTACCTGTTCGCCCCGCACAAGCGTGACGACCGGGCGATCAACGCGATGGTCGACCGCGCCGAGGCTGTCGCCGCCGGCACCCGACCGCTGAAGAAGGACAGGTTCGTACGCATCGACGCCACCGGCAAGGGTGTGGACTGGGCGCTGGTCGACCGCGCCCGACAGATCGCCGGCCTGATGGGCTACGTCACCAACCTGCCGGTCGAGACCATGGACGGGGCGGCCGTGATCGCCGCCTATCACGACTTGTGGCAGGTTGAGAAGTCGTTCCGGATGAGCAAGAGCGACCTGGGCGCCCGCCCGATCTTCCACCACCGGCGTGACGCGATCGAGCCGACCGCCACGGTTCGGGTAGGTCCACTTCTTGGTCACCAGTCGCCGGTGCCACCGCAAGACCGTGGCCGGAGTGACCAGGCGGTGACTGCGCAAGTTCGTGGGGAGGCGTCGGATCAGCGCGGCGAGCACGGCTTGGTTCCGCCCAATTGAGTCGGGGCTTGGGGTTGGTTCTGCGCAGTATGGCGACCTCGTGGCGTAGGACGAGCAGCTCGATGTTCTTGGACGACGCTGCGCGGCTGAGCTGCATCAGCCAGTTGAGGAGCTGACTGAAGATCAGGTAGAGCAGGCGTAACGACACGTTGGCGATCATGCCTGGTCGTCGGTGGCCGAAGCGAATCGCCGCACGTCAACGGCGCAGGCTAGCTTCTGGAACCCCACAGGGCGTGAGCTGTTCGACGCGGTGTACGACCGAGTCTGGCGGCGTACCGTTTCGGTGCCGGTCGACCCGGGACGGCTGAGGCAGCGGTGACCTCTTGGACGACATCCCCGTGCCGAGCATCGCGTCGTCATCACGACAACGACCTGTGGATGCCCCAGCCGCTCGCCACGCTCGGCTACGAAACCGCCCGGCACGTCGGCGTGGGCGTCGTGAAGAGCCTCATGGAGGATGCCCGGACGACGGGGCGCTGGTATCTCGGCGTCACGATGGGCCGGCCGACGGGCCATCTGACGCTCGGAATCGGCAAGGCCGCCAGCGCGACCTGCACGATCATCCCCGAAGAATTCGGTGACGGTGTCATCGCGCTCTCCGATATCGTGGACATCGTCGAGGGCAGCATCATCAAGCGGCGGGCGATGGGGAAGTCGCATGGCGTGGTCCTGCTCGCCGAAGCGCTCGTCGAGCGCTTCAGCCCGCGCGAGGTCGGCGAGCTCCAGGACGTGGACCGCGACGCGCAGGGGAACATCCGCGTCACCGAGATCGACCTCGGGCGCAAGGTGAAGAACGAGGTGCAGATGCGCCTCGAGGAGCGCGGTATCAAGGTGACCGTCGTCGACAAGACGATCGGCTACGAGCTCCGGTGCGCGCCGCCGATTCCCTTCGACGCCGAGTACGCGCGCGACCTCGGGTACGCTGCCGTCATCCATCTCCTCAATGGGGGGTCGGGCTCGCTCATCACCATCCAGGGCGGCGAGTTCGCGCCGATTCCCTTCGCCGATCTGATCGATCCGGCGACGGGGAAGGGTCGCCGGCGCGCGGTGGACGTGACCACGGAGAGCTATCACGTCGCCCGCGAGTACATGGTCCGGCTCGGTCCGCGCGACTTCGAGCAGCCGGAATGGTCGGCCAAGCTCGCCCAGGCCGCTGCGCTCAGCGCGGACGAGTTCCACGAGCGGTTTCATCGGTTCGCGGCACAGGCCGCCGGACAGGGCTGAAGCCTGTCGGTCAGCGAACATTCAGCAACAACCGCGCACGGACGCCCGGATCGGTGCCCTCCATCGCATAGATCGACGCGCTGACGGCGCCGAGCGGCTTGATCGCGAGCCCGAGGGTTCGTCCATCGAGCAGCCGCTGCAGCACCGGACGGGAGATGGTGAAGTAGGTCTTGCTGCCGTCTCCCTCGGTCACGGGCCAGTCGATGATCATCTGTGTGTTGATCACCTCGTCGAGCGATTTGCCGCGGCACAGGCTGTCGGTGGTGACGGTCCGCTGATCCCAGTCCGGGTCGCCGCCGAGAATCTCGGCGACTCGCACGAGGCCGAAGTCCTTGATCGCGTCCGAAGTCCGCTGCACGGAGTGCGTGGTCAGCTCCAGCAGCCCGTGATCGAGCGGGTACAGACCGGCAAGCGCCTTCAGATCGAAGCGCAGAATCACCCATTGGGCGCCATTCACGGTCAGCACCTGCCTGATGGCCGTGCCATCGCGGACGTACCAGTTGTTCAGATTCACGTCGCGGTTGTCGAGATCGATGATCGCGTCCTGAACGACGGCCGCCGAGTGTCGGAACGTGCCTGGAGCCGGGACGGGTGGATGGTAGGGAACCGCCGCGCCGAGATCGGTCCCGGCCCGTTCGCGATCGACGACGTCCACCTTGAAGTAGTCGATGTCGACGCGATAGCGGCCGAGGCCCCAGTCGATCAAAGCGAGTTGAGCGTTGACCGTGTCGCCCACGCCCGCATCGAAGTCGCGCGTAGTCATGCTGATGGTGTGCCAGTTGGTCGTATCGGGGATGTCGAACTCCATCAGATGGCTGTGGAAGTTGGTGGTCCGCTGCGTGTTCACGTGCAGGTTCACGCGGCGGGGCGCATGGCTGGCGCGAATGCGCGCCTCGACCCGCACTTCGTAGGCGGGCTGCTGCAGGAGCGTCAGGTCGAGGCGATCGGAGACCCTGCGCTTGATGAGCGCCCACCAGATGTTGCGGCGATCCGTCGTCGCGTCCACCACGACGGAGGCATAACCTGCGCCACCCTGGCGCAAATCCATCGTGGCCTGACCGTCGCCCGTGCGAAACGACCACCCGTCGGCGCTCTGGGAATCCAGTCGCACGGACGGCCAGTCGAACGTCTCGATGAACTGAGCGTTCGCTGGAGCGCCGTGCGCGAGGACGGACATCATCACGACGAGGCACGGGCGAAGTGTTCGCAGTGACATCGGGCCGCTCGCGCGAAGACCCAGAGCCACGGCTGCGCGCCGTGGGTCCTGGGTCTTCAGTGTGCCCCAACATGTCGGCCCGTGTGACCCGGGCCTCGAGCCTAGAACCTCACCTTGAACGCAAACTGAACCTGCCGTTCCGTCGTGCCGCAGAGCGCACATGCGGGGTTTGCCAGCATCGCTGTGATGCGGCCGACGGCGGCGTTGCCGATCTGGGCGTTGGGTTGCGCGAACTGCGGGTGGTTCAGGACGTTGAAGGCTTCGATGCGGATCTCGGTATCGAGGTTGCCGATACGAGTGGACTTCACGAGCGACGCGTCGATGTTGAACTGACCCGGCCCGCGCAGGATATTGCGTCCTGCGTCGCCGAACGTGCCAGTCGTGTCGGCCGGCGGCTCGAACGCCGCGACGTCGAACCACTGATCGATCGTCGGATTGTCGAGGGCACCGTCGCCGATGCGATTCGGACGGTTGCCATTCGGTCCGGCGACGGAAAGGACGTTCTGCGTCTGCGTCACCGTGAACGGGTAGCCTGACCGCAGGTAGAGCAAGCCGTTCACCATCCATCCGCCGTACCACTGCTGGCGGGCCCACGGGAGCTCGTAGATCCACGACGAGCTGAAGTTGTGCGTGATGTCGTAGCTTGCGACGCCGCGTTCACGCCATGGCTCGTACACGTTGACGTAAGTGACGTTGCCGTCGTTGCCGGAGTTGAGATCGATGATCTTGCCGTAGGTGTACGAGTTCAGGACCGAGAAATTGTCGGCGAACCGGCGCTGGAACTTGAAGAGCAGCGCGTGATAGTCGAGCGTGCCGTCGCTCTGCACTCGGCCGACGTCTCGCAGCGCTGGTGAGAGCTGTGCGTACGGCCGATTGATGTTGGGATCGGTCACGCCGACGACTGGAGGCGCCTGATTGGGGTTGCCCTTCGTGATCAGCTGCCGGCCGCGCGCGCCCGCATAGGCGATCTCGACCATGTAGTTCGAGCCGAACTGCTGCTGGACGTTGACGTTCCAGTTGTGCGAATACGCATCCCTGAAGTTGATGTCGAAGATCGACCGGGTGGATCCGGCGGCCGGCCGGGTCGGATCGACGCCCGGAGGCGGCGGCAGGCCCTCCGAGAGGCGCAGGTTCGTCCCGAGGCTCGTGTTGAGCGTCGTCGCCTGCAGGAACGGAGGATTCTGTGCCTTCGACGAGGACGTCCCTCCGGGTGTGAAATTCCAGAACATGCCCCAGGCGCCGCGCACGATCGTGCGCCCGGTCCCGAAGAGGTCGTAGGCCGCGCCAAACCGCGGCCCGATGTTGCCCTTGGAATAGGTTTGCAGATAGCGGCCGACATTGACGCCGTCGATGACCGCGTCGGGTGACGCCACGACGAACTGGCCGGTCGAGGGGTCGAAGTTCGACTGCCGATCGTCGACTTCGATCCACGGCGGGAACACGTCCCAGCGCAGGCCGAGATTCAACGTCAGCTTGTTCGTCGGACGGAAGTCGTCCTGGAAGTAGACGGCGAACTCGGGCCTGGTCTCAGTGTAGGTCGAGGCGTCGAAGAGCCGCCGGTCCTTCAAGTCGCCGTAGCCGAGCAGAAAGCTGGCGACGTCGAAGCCCGTGCTCGCGTTCAGCGTGCAACCGCTCGTGATGCCGCCGCAGTTGGAGGTTTGATTCTGGCTGAAGCGGAAGTTGCCGACGATGATGTCAGCGTTCAGGATCTCGCGGGAGCGGAACGTCACGCTGCCGCCAGCCTTGAGGGTGTGGCGGCCCTTGATGAAGGTGACGTTGTCGAAGATCTGGAAGTCGTTCTGGTTCGTGATGAGCGGCTGGTTACCGTTCGATCCGAGGTTCCGCATGCCGCCCTGCGCGAAGGTGATCTGGCTCATCGCCGATGTGACGTCGTTCAGGTTCACGCCGGGGATGCCCATTTGGTTCGCCAGGTTCTGGCCGAAATCGATCGGCGACATCAGGAACTTGATCTGCGTCCATCCGAACCGGAATTCGTTCAACCAGCTCTGTTTGAACGTGTGCGTGTCGTTGAACGCCAGGCCCTGCCCCTTGATGTTGCCCTCGCCGGCGCCGAAGGTATTTCCGGCATCACCGTGCGCGAGCGTGGCTGGCAGGAGGCGGTGCGTCTTCTGATAGCTGTAACGAACGAAGAAGCGGTTGCTTTCCGCGAGGTTGTGATCGACCTTGACGTCGAACTGGTCGTCCTGCCGTTCGAGGTTCGGCGTGATCAGGTAGTTCTCGATCTGCTGTCCCGTCGCTCCGCGGCCGCCTTCCGTGTTCGGCTCGGGGTAGAGCTGCTGGAGGATATTCCGCGCGGCGGGATCCCAGCGGCTCTCCGGAATCGCGTTGTTCGCGAACGGCTGATTGGTGAGCGGATCGTAGATGACCCGGTTGATCTCGCCGAAGTCGCCTTGCCGCATGCGCATCGACGGCACGGTCGACAGATACGTCTGGCCCTGCGTCACCCGGAAGCCCTGGTAGTCGCCGAAGAAGAATGTCTTGCTCTTCATCACCGGCCCGCCGATGGTCCCGCCGAACTGGTGCTGGCTGAAGGGCGGCTTCTCGCGGTTGGCGCGGTTCAGGAAGAAGTTCGTGGCGTCGAACTGATCGTCGCGCAGGAATTCGAACGCGCTGCCGTGAAAGGCGTTCGAGCCGGACTTGATTTGGAGGTTGACGACGCCGCCGAGCGAGCGCCCGAATTCGGCGGAGTAGGTGCTCGTCTGCAGCTTGAACTCGTCGAGCGCGTCCACGCTCGGGAAGATGACGACCGTCTGGAGCCAGGTCTCGTTGTTGTCGACGCCATCGAGCAGGAAGTTGTTGTAGCGCGGTAACTGGCCCGCCGCCGAGAAGGAGGCCGAGGCACGCCAGGCCAGGCTGCCGGCGCCGTCGATGTTGTCACCCGCGACGCCGCGAAGCACACCGGGAATGGTCCGCGTCAAGCTGACGAAGTTGCGACCGTTCAGCGGGAGCGCCTTGATCTGCTCCTCGTCGACGGTCTGACTGAGGTCTGTGCTCGATGTCTGGACGAGCGGCACCGCAGCCGTGATCTCCACGGCCTCCGTCAACTGGCCGATCTCGAGCTTCGGATCCACCCGCACGCGCTGATCGACGCCGAGGTGGAGATCTGAGAACGTGACGGCCTTGAAGCCGCTCAGTTCCGCCTTCACCGAATAGTTCCCGGTTGGCAGCGACGGCGCGGTGAACTCGCCGTTCGCGTCGGTGGTGACCGAGCGCGTCAGCCCGGTCTCCTTGTGTGTCAGCGTGACGGTGACGCCTGGGAGCACCGCGCCGGTCGTGTCGGAGACGGTGCCGATGATGGTGCCGGTCACAGCTTGACCGACCGCGACCGCAGGCATGGTGATGGCCACGACAAACGCAAGCACGATGAGGCGCGGGATGCGCGCCCTCCAGGGGTCAATGCTGAACATGTGTCCTCCAGGCGCGGGGTTCGAGACACGAGTACCCGCGAACAGCCGGCAGGGCTCGTGAATGTTTGCGACCATTCACCAGCGCTGGGCTTTTGTTGTGACGCTGAACTTGCGATATATCATATTTTTCAATTGACGGCCAGCCTACACGCCGCGTAGCCTTCTCGCGCCGCCCATGCCCATTGCTGCGCCCCCCGTCGCCAGGCACCGCACGAAGCAGGAGTTCGTGTATCGGACGCTGCGGGACGCGATCATTCGCTGCGAGCTGCAGCCAGGCGAACGATTGATCATCGACGAGCTCGCCAGGCGACTCCAGGTGAGCATCATTCCCGTGCGCGAGGCGCTCCAGACGCTTCAGGCCGAAGCGCTCGTCGTCTCGGTGCCGCACGTCGGGACGTCGGTCGCGCCGGTGTCGCGTGAATCGATCGTCGACGTCTTCAGCGTGCTCGAAGGCCTCGAGACCGTGGCCACGCGTCTGGTCGCGGAACGTGGGAGTCCAGAAGATCTGGAGAAGCTCGAGGCGCTCGTCGCGGCGATGGATCACGCGGTCGCCGAACAGCGGCACGAAGCGTGGGCCGATCTGAACCGGAAGTTCCATCTGACGATCAGCGAGCTGCCGGGACTCGATCTGTTGAGCGAACTGACCGCGCGCGTGCTCGATCGGTGGGAGCGGGTGCGGCGCTATTTCTTCAAGGGTGTCCTCGTCCACCGGGTGGCGCAAGCTCAGGAGGAGCATCGCGCGCTGCTCACCGCGATGAGGTCGCGCGATCGGGCACGCGTGCAGGAGCTCGTGCGGCAGCACAATCACGGCGCACTCGCCGCCTATCTGGCGTATCTCGATTCTTCCGGCGTCATCCGCTGACGCGGGGCCGACCCACGGATAGGGGGCCGCGGAGCGCCGGCTTCGCCGAACCCCCCAATCCGCAGCCGGCACCATAATGTGCCCATGGTGGGCGCGACGCTCTCCCGGTATCAGCTCGTCGAGCGCCTCGGGGCCGGTGCGATGGGCGAGGTGTATCGTGCCGAGGACCTGCGCCTGCGCCGGCCGGTGGCGCTGAAGGTCGTGCCGCGGCACGGGGATGTCGCCGGGGAAGCCGATCGGCTGCTCGCCGAAGCCCGGGCGGCGTCCGCCCTCAACCATCCCAACCTGGCGATCATCTACGAGGTCGACGAGGGAGAGTTGAATGGCGCGCCCGTCGGCTTCATCGCGATGGAGCTGGTGCAGGGCCGCTCGCTTGCCGATCCGGCACTCATCTCCGATCTCACACTCGATGAAATCCTCGATCTGGTGCGGCAGACGGCCGAGGCGCTTGCGGACGCGCACGATGCCGGCATCGTGCATCGCGACATCAAGCCGGCCAACCTGATGGTCACGGACGCCGGGCTCGTGAAGGTGCTGGATTTCGGGATTGCCCGGCGCGCGACACCGATCCGGGCAGGGGACGATACGACGCGGACGGCCGACCCCTGGGCGTCGGCAAGCGCCTTCGCCGGCACGCTCGCCTATATGGCGCCCGAGCAGGCACGCGGACAGCCGATCGACGGGCGGGCTGACATGTTCTCGCTGGGCGTCGTGCTGTACGAGCTCGTGGCGGGGAAGCGGCCGTTCGAGGCGGCGACTCCCGTGCTGCTCCTCGAGGCGGTGCTCCGCGAGGAGCCGCCGCCGCTCGTGTCCCGCTTCGACGATGGACGGGTGGCGGCCGTGGAGCGGATCGTGCGCCGCATGCTGGCCAAGCAGCCGCGCGATCGTTACCCGTCGCTCCACGACGTCGCGTCGGCACTTGCCGCGGTGCGACGCGGCGACCCGACGCCGGAGATCCAGGGACCCGCGGCGGCGCCCTCGGTTGCGGTGGCGGGTTTCGAGAATCTCACCGCCAATCCGGACGTCGAGTGGCTCGGCACGGGACTGGCCGAGACGATCACCGCCGATGTGAGCCAGATCGAGGGCGTTGCGGTGCTGCCGCACACGCGCGTGCACGCGCTCCTGCGCACGCTGGCGGAGACCACGGGCGAGCGCGGCGAAGCGCTGGCCGTTCGCGCGGCTCGTTCCCTGGGGGCGCGCTTCGTCATCACGGGCGCCTTTCAGCAGGCCGGTCACGATGTGCGCGTCACGGCGACAATCACCGAGATCGCCACCGGCGCGGCGCGCACCGTCAAGGTCGATGGCTCGATCGACGGCATCTTCGCCCTGCAGGACACGCTCGTGCGCGAGCTGGCCACGCTGCTGCGTTCGCACGTCACGGCGCGCGGCGGGGCGACGGAGACCGCGGTCGTCGAAGCCTACGAGGCGTTCTCGAAGGGCGTCGCCAACCTGCGCATCGAGACGTTCGAGTCGCTCGATCGCGCGGTGCTGCTGTTCGAGCGCGCGGTGAGCCTCGATGCGCGATACGGAAGGGCCCACCTCGAGCTGGCGTCGACCCTGTCGGCGAAGGCCGACTACATGGCCATGCCCGAGCTGCGCGAGCGTGCGCTGGTGAGCTTCCGCCGCGGCCTCGAGCTGCAGCCCGACGCGGTGAAGGGCTGGCGCGAGCTGGGCTTCACGCTGGTGATGATGGGCCGAGACCCCGAAGGCGTCGCGGCCATTCGGCGCGCGCTCGCGCTCGATTCCGAAGACGCCGGCGCGCTGGCCGCGATGGCGCGCGTGCTCTTCCTCGGTGAGGCCCGGTTCGCGGAAGCCGCCGACTATTTCGACCGCGCGCTGGCGCGCAATCCGAACGCCGGGTGGTATGCGCTCCAGCTGTCGCACTGCGCCGCGCTGCTGCGCCAATTCGCGCGCGGCGAAGAAGCCGCGCGGCGCGCCATGGCGCTCCAGGAAGCCCTGCTCTCCGGTCAGGAAGGCGTTGTCGTCGTCGGGGGCGCGATGCGCCTCGGCCACCTGATGGCGCTGCAGGGGCGGTACGACGAAGCGGTTCAGCACTTTCTCGACGAGATAGCACGGCTGTCGCGAGTGGAGCACGCGCTGCGCAATCGCATCCTCATCGAGCTGAACGTACGGCTCGGCGCGGCGTACCAGCAGCTCGGACATCGCCGCAAGGCCGATTCGGCCCTCGACGTTGCGCTCGAGGGCTTCGATTGGCGTGTGCGCCTCGGCGCCGACGAACCGTTCAGCCGCTACTATGCGGCCGCCGCGCACGCGCTTCGCGGCGACGTGGAGACGGCCCTCGCCTTTCTCGAGCGGGCGGCACGCGAGCGCCGAGCCTTTACCATCGCGCGTGCCCTCATCGAGCCCGAGTTCGAAACGGTTCGCGGCGATCCTCGCTTCGCGCGGCTGGTCGGCTGACGCCCACGCCCCGGGCGTGCATCGTTCAGACGGATGACGACGGTCAACCTCGCCGTTTTGGCGTGGCGATGGCAGGCACGCGGAAATGCACGACATCGGGTGCCCGCTCCAGCGCATCCGCGGCCCGGACGACCTCCTCGGCCAGTTCCTGCAGGAGCCGGCGAAGCTCTTCGGACGACTCGATGGCCTCGTCCAGCTGCGAACAAAGCCGTTGTATCCGAGTGATACGCCGCCCGCCCCTGGACCGCTTGGAATGCATCGGAAGTTTGCGTGCGCGAGGCGCACGCTCGCCTTCAAGCAACCCGGAGGCCAGGGTCGGAGCGGGAAGTGTTACCATCAACACTCCCGCCTGGCGGCGTGGCGAAACTGGCAGACGCAGGAGACTCAAAATCTCCCGGAGGTCACCCTCCGTGTGGGTTCGATTCCCTCCGCCGCCACCAATGAAATCAGGAACTTTCGCGATACTGCAGCTGAGCAAGAACGGCACAGGCGCTTGTCGTTGAACATCGTCTGCTTCTTGCCCCAGAAGTTAGGTGAAGACGGTCTGTCCGTTCTCTGCGGTGAACGTCCCGCCATTGCCGGGTCCCGTCCCCCGCGCAGCTCGGTCGTGATCGGGAACGTCCGCCCGTCCGCCGTGGTGATCGACACGATGCGTCGGCCGCGAACCACGGGAGCAGATGCAGCCGGATCTTCCGCTCGACGCCCTTCAGTGACTTCCAGCTGTTCGTGCGATAGTCCGTGACCACGTCAGCCGCCGCATCATCGAACATCAGGCCCCCAATCTGCGGGCAGACGGGCAAGCCCTTTGCGATGTCACTCTCACGAAGCCTGAGAAGGCGCTCAGCGTCTTCCTTAATGTTCGCTGCGGACGCATCAGCCGGGCGCTCGGCTCTGCGGCCCGCTGTGCCCGCTCCGGGACCGCCTTCCCCTAGCGATCCGTAAAACCCAGAAGCGACAGGAACCCGCTCGGTTCGGCTTGCTCGTCCGAGCCGGTCGCGGGCGGAAGGTCGAACCGCGGGAGGGTGGCGGCGAAGGCGTCGCGGAGCGCCGCGACGGTGGTTTCGCGATCGTGGGCCGCGTAGGGAACCGGCGGGTGAGTGCCCCAAACCGGCCGTGGCCATGCGGGGTCATTGAACCGCCGCGCAATCACGTGCACGTGCAGTTGACCGACCAGGTTGCCCAGCGCGGCGACGTTCAGTTTGTCGGGTTGGAAGAGATCGCGCAGCACCGTCGAGGCGATGGCGATCTCCTCGATGACGATGCGCCGGTCGGCGGCGTCGAGATCGATGAGCTCGGTGGCGTCTTCGCGCTCAGGAACCAGAACCAGCCAGGGCCACGTTCGATCGTTCATGAGCCGTACCGGCCGAGACCGTGAGACGCGTGACCTCGATCGTGTCCGCCGTCAGCTGTGGATGGAGCGCGAACGCCATGCGAGCAGCGTAGCCCGCTATTTGGCGATCTGCCACAAATAGATGGTGCGATTCGCGCCCAACGAATCGGTGAAGGTTTCGGTCCGTGTCGGCGGCCAGGTCCCCATTCCGAACTGATGCGAGACCACTCGGGAGCCAGGACGGAGCTTCGTCTGAAGGGTGGGCCGCAGCTTGAGATTGCCCTCGTTCAACAGGTAGAGGGTGACGACCGTCGCCGGCGACACGTCGACCTGGAGGGCGTCCTGCTCGCGGAACTCCACGAGCGATTCGACGCCGGCCTTCTTGGCGTTGGCCCGCGAGAGGGCAATGAGCTCGGGGTCGATATCCACGCCGACCCCGCGGGCCCCGTACTTCTTGGCCGCGGTGATGACCAGGCGGCCGTCGCCGCTGCCGAGGTCGTAAACCACGTCGGAGCTCGAGACCTTCGCGATCTCGAGCATGCGCTCGACCACGTCCTGCGGTGTCGGCGCGTAGGGGGCGAGCTTTTGGGGAACCGCGGCCCGGACGGAGACCAGGCCGCCGGCAACGGTGGCAAGGGTGCAGAGGATGAGACTGGCGGTGAGGCGAATAGGTCGGAAGCCCATCGAGTAAAATGATCTGCTTGTTTGGACGTCTCTGCGAGGCGAAGAGTTGTGCCACGAGTCTAAACTCAGCTATGCAAGACGCCCTTCGATGTCCTCCGGACCCTTCCGGCCGCTTGACAACCGCAGGCGATCGTGTATCTCGCGACGGAATCCTGGATTTGGCACGCTTCTGCCGCCCATCGCGTTGCGGTTAGTCATTGGCAGCCAGTCATTTACGACGGGGTGGTAAATTTCCCCAGCTTTTCCGGGCATTTCCGGCGAAAGTCGAGGTATAATTTAGGGCTGTAAGTCCTCTCGCGCACCTATCCATCAAACGCTGTTCACCGACTTACTGGGGGCCACGTGACATTTGACATCGGCGATAAGGTCATCTACCCGAATCATGGGCTCGGTGTGGTTCAGCGGATCGAGACCCGGACGATCATGGGTCAGACGTGCGGGTTCTATCAGCTCCGCATGGTGTCGAACGACACCACGGTGCTCGTGCCCGTCGAGAACGCCGACAACGTCGGCCTGCGCAAGGCCGTGGGCAACCAGGAAGTCGATCGGCTCTTCAGCCTGCTGGGCGACGGCAAGATCGACACCCACCAGAACTGGAAGGGCCGCTTCAAGGACAACTCGGATCGGATGCGCACGGGCTCGCTCTTCGACGTTGTCGAAGTGCTCAAGAGCCTGACGTATCTCGCGCGCTCGAAGAATCTCTCGTTCCGCGAGAAGCGCATGCTCGACCGCGCCAAGTTCCTCGTGATCTCCGAGATTGCCGAGGTGACGCACGAGGCGCTGCCGCTCGTCGAGGGCCGGGTCGAGCAGGCGCTCGAGCGCTCCTGTACGTCCAAGTCCAAGGTGCTGGCACGCCAGGCGGCCATGAAGGCCGCCAAGGTCACGCCGGTCGATGCGCCCGCGGCGCGCCGGACGACGGCCCGCGCGTCGTACACGTTACGGCTCTCCTCCCGCCTGCACACACGCCAAAGGCCTGGCCGGAGTCCCCGGCCGGGCCTTTTGCGTAAGCGCCGTCGGGACGCTCCGCCGCCGGGCGTTCTCGGTCAGCTCGGACGATGCTCCGGACCTTCGCCGCCGCCAGCCGGACCCTTCTGGTCCTACTCTGGGTCTCCCTCTACACGTCCTCCTCGGTGCGCCGGGCGTCCTCCTCGCGTGGCTGTTCAAGTGGCCGAATGTCCTCTATCGTCTCGCGGTCGTGGCGGTGGGCGTGGCGTTCCGGCTCGCCGGCATCCGCATCGTCGTGGAGGGGGGCGAGCACGTCATCGATCGCGCCCGCCATCTACTGCGTCAACCACGCCAGCAACGTCGAGCCGCCGATCCTCTTTCTCGGTGCTGCGGCCTTTGATGCCGCGATCTCGTGATCCTCTACAAGGCGGAACTGCGCAAGCTGCCGATTCTCGGCCCGGGTTCGACTCTGGTCGGCTTCGTGCCGGTCGAGCGCGGCAACCGCGAGCAGAGCAGCAGGCGCTCGATAACGCGGTGGAGCGCCTGGCGTCGGGCAACTCGTTCCTCGTCTTCCCCGAAGGCACGCGGAGCCGG
This sequence comes from Vicinamibacterales bacterium, assembly GCA_963840865.1. Classification (GTDB taxonomy): domain Bacteria; phylum Acidobacteriota; class Vicinamibacteria; order Vicinamibacterales; family Vicinamibacteraceae; genus CAWJAP01. The sequence goes on along the minus strand of CAWJAP010000001.1, from coordinate 290,937 downwards.
ACGGGCGAGTTGCTGCCGTTCAAGAAGGGCGCGTTCCTCGTGGCGCTCCGGGCGCAGGCGCCGATCGTGCCCGTCGCGATCAGCGGGGCCCGCGAAGCCATGCGGAAGGGCAGTCCGCTCATCTAGCCGGTCACGGTCCGGGTCAAGCTGGGCCCGCCGATCGAGACGGCGGGCTCGGGCTGGGCCAGCGCGACGACCTGATAGACTCGGTTCGAGGCGCCGTCGCGCGGATGCTCGACGACATCCGCCGCTGAGCGCGGGGAGGCCGCAATGGATCTGCTCATCGCGCTCGGGCGGACGCTGGGCTTTTCGTTCGCCGCCGGCGTCAACCTCTACGCGACCGTGGCCATCCTGGGCCTCGCGTCGCGGTACGACTGGGTGCGATCTGCCCGCCGCAGTTCGCGGTCTTCGACAACGACTTCGTGATCGGCGTGGCGATCGTCGCTGTATGTCGATCGAGTTCATCGCCGACAAGGTCCCGTGGGTCGACACGCTTGTGGGACGCCGTGCACACGGCGATCCGGCCCGCTCGGCGGCGCGCTGATCGCCGTCGCGACGCTTGGTGACGCCTCGCCGGCGCTGCAAGGACTCGTGGCGCTGCTCGGCGGCACGGTGGCGGCGAGCAGTCACCTGACCAAGGCCGGCACGCGGGCCATCGCCAACGCCAGCCCCGAGCCCTTCTCGAACTGGATTCTGAGCCTCGTCGAGGACGTGTTCGTGCTCGGCCTCGGTTACGTGACGCTGCAGTATCCGCTCGTCGCGCTCGCCATCGTGCTGGCGCTGCTCGTGCATCATCATGGCGTTCGCGGTGGTGCTTGTTCCGGGCGGCACGTCGCCGCTTCGGAAGACGCCCGCCTGACGGCTCCGCCACCGATCTCGCGCCTGGCTTCAGCTCCCCACGACGAAGCTGAGCGTCCACGGCTTGACCGCTTGTCCGTCGCTGCCGACGATGCCGTCGGTCAGCGCGATCGCACCGTGCTGAACGGCTCGAGCGGCGCGGCGAACTTGATCTCGAGCACGCGGCGGCCGCCGTCGTAGGTCGTCGTGAAAGCCGGAAGACGGCTGGTTCGACTCCGACGTAGGCCGGCCGTCACGTGGCCCTTGATCGATTCGGCCTTCAAGTCGCGCGAGAACTGGATGCGGATGGAGCGCGGTTGGCTCGACATCCGTCTCGTCGGCCGTCGGCGCGCTGAAGATGACTTCGGGCGGCGCCACGTGCACGGGCACCTTCACCAGCGCTTCGGGCGCGCTCTGCGCCGGGGGCTGACCCGGGCGGATGGCCGTGGCCTCGAGACGCACGAGCCCGCGCTCGCACTTTGACGACGCCGGCGACTTCCAGCCATCGGCCGGTGTCGACGCGGTTGTCGATGTTCAGGTCGAAGCCGTCGCCACGCGGGCGGCGCCCCGTCACCCACACCGCCGCAGTCGGCGGATTGCAGGACGAAATCCCAACGGCTCTTGCCCGGCGCATCGGGAAGGTCGCCGTACAGATTGCGTCCGCGGAACCGGCCGACGACGGTTACCTCCTGATCGACGTAGCGGTTCGGATCGAGTGCGACGTTGCGAACCGACGGGGCGCTCAGCGTTTCGGCCTGCTCCGATCGATCGACCAGGATCACCAGCAGCTCGCCAGGATTCGGCGTGGGTCGATTGAGCACCCGCTGACTGAGCGAGCCGAAGTCGCCGGTTGCCCGCTGATCGCCCGGATCGAGCCGGCCGACGTCGAAGAACACGCCGTAGACGTCGCTCGTCGACTTGGCGTCGGGCAGCCGGCCGTTCGGTCCGGCGACGAGCCAGACCCGGGTTCCGCCATCCTCGAGGCTGAAGAGTCCGTTCTCTTCGCGCGCCGCGGCGCGCACGCGCACCGGTTGTCCGTTGAAAAAGAGCGGGTAGGTTGCGAGCGCCGTCAGCGTGGTCGTGCGCCGGCCCGGGCCGGCAGGTGTGCGCACGCCCTGTGACCAGGCCGGCGTGTGCCACAGCACGGCGACGACCACGACGATTCCGACCGACAGGCGAGCGTGGACCACCAACGGGCTCCTCGCAACGATTTGAGCACGACTACTGCAGCCGGCGCTGCGCGACGCGCCCCACGACCACCGCCAGGGCGAGGAAGAGCAACGCTCCCGCGATGACGCCGGATGTTCCCTCGTGAAGGAACGGGATCAGGCCGGTCGCATCTTCGGCGTCGTGGATGAGGCCGCGTCCGAACAGCAGCGCGTACAGGATGCCGGCGAGCGACCCTCCAGCGATCAGGCCCGAACTGAAAAGCGTTCCGGAACTGACCTCCGACTCCTGCGTCTTGCCGGTCCGCTGCTCCACCCACGCCCGGACGAGCCCGCCGGCGAAAATCGGCGCGGTCGTCGCGATCGGCAGGTACGAGCCGACGGCGAACGAAAGCGCGTGGATGCCGCAGAGTTCGAGCGTAATCGTGATGAAGACGCCGACGAGCACGAGGCCCCACGGCAGGTTCTGGCTGAGCAGACCCTTGATGATCGTCGACATCAGCGTCGCCTGCGGCGCCGGCAGGGCGTTCGAGCCAATCACCATCTTCTCGTGCAGGTAGAGGGTCGTCAGGCCGATGATGAGCGACGAGACCAGCACGCCGATGATGAGACCGGTCTGCTGATAGCGCGGCGTGGCGCCGACGATGTAGCCGGTCTTCAAATCTTGAGACGTGGCGCCGGCGTTCGCGGCCGCGATACAGACGATGGCGCCGACGCAGAGGGCAATCGGCGAATAGCCGTCGCCGGTCCAGCCCAGCGCGACGAAGATCGTGCAGGTGAGGATGAGCGTGGCAATCGTCATCCCCGAAATTGGATTCGATGAGTTGCCGATCAGTCCTACGATGCGCGAGGAGACGGTGACGAAGAAGAAGCCGAAGATGACGATGAGGACCGACGCGATGAAGTTGCCTTGCGTGGGCAGCTTGGGGGCGACCGCGAGGAAGATCGCCAGCCCCAGCGTGCCGAGGAGGACGACCGTCATCGGCAGATCGCGCTCGGTCCGCAGCCGCTGGCCTTTACCTGCGCCGCCGCTGAGGTCGCGCATGCTGTCGCGGAACGAGGAGATGATGGTCGGGATGGTCCGCGCCAGCGTGATGATGCCGGCCGCCAGCACGGCGCCCGCGCCCGTGTAGCGGATGTAGGCGCTCCACATCTGATTCGGCGTCATCTCGGACAGGCGCAGGCCGTTGGCGGGAACGGGCGGGAAGGGCTCGGCGATGTAGCCGCCCAGGATGGTGAACAGCGGCAGCAGGACGAGCCACGAGAGAACACCACCCGCGAACATCACCCCTGCGATGCGTGGCCCGATTACGTAGCCGACGCCCAGGTATTCGGGCGACACGTCCACGTTCAGCGTGGCATTGGGGAAGAACGATCCGCGGGGCATGCTGTATCCGACCGCAGTCCGGAAGAGCTGGACGATCCAGGACAGGGCCTTCCATGTGGCGCCAGCCGCCAGGCCGAGGAACACTGTCTTCGCCATCTGCCCGCCGCGCTCACCCGAGACGAGCACGTCCGCGCATGCCGTGCCTTCGGGGTAGGGCAGCCGTCCGTGTTCCTTGACGATGAGGGCCCGGCGCAGCGGTACCATCATCAACACGCCGAGGATGCCGCCGGCGAAGGCCAGCATCGTGATCTGGAAGTACTCGAAGTAGGCCGGACCGTGCGGCGTCAGGAAGATGAGCGCCGGTACCGTGAAGACCACGCCCGCGGCGACCGACTCGCCGGCCGAGCCAATCGTCTGCACGATGTTGTTCTCGAGGATCGTCGAGCCCCCCAGCCGCTTGAGCACCGAGATGGCGAGGACGGCGATGGGAATCGAGGCACTGACGGTCAAGCCCGCGCGCAGCCCCAGGTACACAGTCGACGCGCCGAAGATGAGACCGAAGAGCGCACCAATGACGATCGCTTTGAGCGTGAACTCGGCGGGCGCCTCGGTCGGCGGCACGTACGGCTGGAACGCGGGCGTGTCGAAGGCCTTTGCGGCTTGGGGAGACGGGCTGTGGGCCATGGGCGTGGAGTGTACAGGTCTCATGGCTCGGGGCTCAAGGCTCAGGCGACCCATTTCGGCTGGGGGGCGGGGCTTCAGCCCCGCCGACACTGACCAGTACAATGCCGCCGTGAACCGTGCGCCCCGGACGCGGTCCGGCACCGACCCCATCTCCGAGCTGACCACAGCGAGATTGTCCGTGTATCTCCGGGCGCTCGAGGCGCTCGAAAACGCGGGGGTCAACACGATTTCCTCGAAGGGGCTCGCCGAACAGTTCCAGCTGAATGCGGCGCAGATCCGCAAGGATCTGGCGTACTTCGGCGAGTTCGGGGTGCGCGGCGTGGGGTATTACGTCAAAGACCTGCGCCGTCACCTGCGCGAGATCCTCGGGCTCCACCGTCAGCTCAAAGTGATCATCATGGGCGCCGGGAACCTCGGGCTCGCGTTGGCCGACTATCCGGGCTTCAGAGCCGACGGCTTCGACATCGTGGCCCTCTTCGACACAGCGCGGGAGAAAGTCGGGCAGTACTCCCGATCGGGAGTGCCGATCCGTCACGCGCGCGAGCTCGAGCGCCTGGTGGAGCGCGAGCGCATCGACATCGCCGTCATTGCCGTGCCGGCCGACATGGCGCGCGAGGTGGTGGACACCGTGGTCCAGGCCGGTATCAAGGCGATTCTGAATTTCTCGCCCGGAACGCTGCGCGTCCCGCGCGGCGTGAAGCTCAAGAGCGTCGACCTGACGGTCTCGCTCGAGAGTCTCTCGTTCTTCCTCGCTCGAGGTGTGGATGTCCCCGATCTCTCGTAGCCGGCGTCTGCGCCTGTCACACGTCGGCCCGGCCGGCGAGGCGCGTATGGTGGATGTGAGCGGCAAGGCCGTGACCGCCCGCGAGGCGGTGGCGCGCGGCCGCATCACCGTGTCCGCGGCGGCCCTCGACCTCGTCGAGATCGGGCCGCGTGAAGAAAGGCGATCCGTTGCAGACGGCGCGCCTGGCCGCCATCATGGCGGCGAAGCAGACCGCCTCGCTCATCCCGATGTGCCATCCCTTGCCGATCTCGGGCGTCGACGTGACGCTCACACCGAGGCGTGACGGGTACGAGATCGAGGCCCGGGTCCGGACGATCGCGCAAACCGGTGTCGAGATGGAAGCGCTGACTGCCGTGAGCGTTGCGGCGCTCACGATCTACGACATGCTCAAGGCAGCCGACAAGTCGATGACGATTTCGGACATCGAGCTCGTGTCCAAGCGTGGCGGCGCGTCGGGCGACTACGCGAGGCCGGCCCGGAGGACGCGTTGATCAGAACGCTCGCCGAGTTGCCGGAACACGTGGCTCGCCGCTACGCCCGCGAGGTGTTCCTCAGGCGCTGCCGCGCCGACGGCTTCGAGACCTGGTCCACGCGAGCCTTCGTCGACCGGGTGCGGCGCCTCGCGGCAGGCTTCGTGCGCCTCGGCATCGAGGCCGGCGATCGAGTGGCGCTCATGTCGGAGAGCCGTCCGGAATGGCTGATGTGCGATCTCGGCGATCCTGTCCATCGGCGGGTCGACCGTGCCCATCTATCCGACGCTCTCGCCGGCGCAGGCCCGCTACATTCTCGAGGACTGCGGCGCGCGCATCGCCATCGTCTCAGATGCGGCCCAGGCTCAGAAAATTCAAGAAGTCCGCCATCTTCTGACGGCGCTGGAGGTCGCTGATCGCTATCGAGCCGTCCGCCACCGGCGCGAGCTCCTCGAGCTCCGGCGGTTCGATTCTCGACCTTGGCGACGTGGAGACCCGCGGCGGAGCGTGGCTCGCGTCCGATTCCGGGGCGCCGGAGGCGCTCGACGCCGCGACAGCTGCGGTCGTGCCGAGCCAGCTCGCGACGATCATCTACACGTCGGGCACGACCGGCGAGCCGAAGGGCGTGATGCTGACGCACCACAACATCGTGTCGAACGTGCACGCGGTGCAGCCAGTCCTGCGCAAGGGCACCGACGACGTCGCCCTCTCGTTCCTGCCCCTCAGTCACTCGTTCGAGCGAACGGTCGTCTTCAGTTATCTGTCGGACGGCGTCACGCTCGTCTTCGCCGAGAACGATCGATTCACTTCCCCGCGATCTTCCAAAGACGGCGCCGACGCTGATGACGGCCGTGCCCCGCGTCTTCGAGAAGCTTCACACGCGCATTCTCGACACGGTCGAGCAAGGCCCGGCCTTCCGGCGGACGATCTTTTCACTGGGCAGTGTCGCGTGGACTGGCGCGGGTGCGTGCCGCGCAGCGGAACGGCGATTCGTTCACGCCGCGCGGATGGCGCGACAAGCTGGCAGACCGTCTCGTCTTCTCGAAGATCAGAGCGCGCATGGGCGGACGAATGAAAACGCTCGTGTCGGGCAGCGCGCCGCTCCGACGCGACATCGCCGAGTTCTTCGCGGCCGCGGGGTTGCCGATCCTCGAAGGCTATGGGCTCACGGAAACCTCGCCGGTGCTGACCGCCAACCGGCCCGAGGCCCCGCGGTTCGGCACGGTCGGTCAGGCCGTCGAGGGTGTCGAACTGCGCATCGCGGAGGACGGCGAGATTCTCGCCCGCGGGCCCGAACATCATGCGCGGCTACTGGCGCAAGCCCGAGGCCACCGCCGAGGCACTGGACGACGGCTGGTTCCACACCGGTGACATCGGCGTCCTGAGCGCCGACGGCTATCTCACGATTACGGACCGCAAAAAGGACGTGCTCGTCACCTCCGGCGGAAAGAAGGTCGCGCCGCAGCCCATCGAACGGCGGCTGGCGGGACACCCGCTCGTCGCCGAGGCCGTGCTCGTCGGCGACGGCCGTCGATTCCCGTCCGTGCTCATCGTCCCCGCCTTCGTGGTGCTCGAGCAGCGGCTGCGTGCGCTCGGCCGCGCGAGCGGCGATCGCGCATCGCTCGTCGCGAGGGCCGACGTCGTCGGCCTCTACCAGGAGATCGTCGACGCGCTCAACCACGAGCTCGCGCAGTACGAGCAGATCAAGAAGATGGCGTTACTCCCTGCCGAGTTCACGATTGACGGCGGCGAATTGACGCCCACGCTCAAGGTCAAGCGGCGGGTCGTCGAATCACAGTGGCGCGAGGTGATCGAGGGGTTGTACGCTGATCGCGTCGATCTGAATCAGCAGGCCGGGGTGTCGTTCGAGGTCGGGCACACGGTGCCCTGAACGACGTCCAGACGCGAATCGAGGAGTCCGCCGATGTCGTTTCTCATCCACTGGCTGGTCGTCGCGGTGGCGCTCTGGATTGCGGCCTATCTGATCCCCGGCATCGCATTCCGGGACTACACCGCGCTGGCGATCGGGGCGCTGGTCCTGGGGCTCATCAACGCGCTCGTCCGTCCCATCCTGGTGCTGCTGACGTTGCCGATCACCATCCTGACGCTGGGGCTGTTCTATTTCGTGGTGAACGGGATCGCGTTCGCGCTCGCGGCGGCGCTCGTGCCAGGCTTCGACGTGGCGTCGTTCGGCAGGGCGATCCTCGGCGCGCTCGTCGTGAGCGTCGTCTCGTGGATCCTCGGGAGTCTCTTGAGCAAGGGGAACTGAGCGCTATTCGAACAATCGGGCGCTCGACAGGGGCCACCAGCGAAGTTGCACCTTGCCGATGATGTACTTCTTCGGCACCTCGCCCCAGTGACGGCTGTCGGAACTGTTGTTCCGGTGGTCGCCCATGACGAAGTAGTAGCCTTCCTTGAGCCTCACCGGCCCGTAGTCGTCGTGGCTGCGGTACTGCGGCGGCACGTACACGTCGTCCATGTGCTCGCCGTCGACGTACACCTTGCCATCGAGGATGCGGACTTCCTGGCCTTCCTCTGCAATGACGCGCTTGACGAACGACTTATCCGGGTTCGCGGGGTAGTAGAGCATGACGATGTCCCCGCGCTTCGGTGCGCCCAGCCGGTAAATCAGCTTGTTGACGATGAGCCGATCCTGGTCTTCGAGGGTCGGCGACATGCTCTGCCCCTCGACGCGTGCGACCTGGCAGACGAAGGTGACGATGAGCGTCGCGTAGACGGCCGCCGAGGCCAGGGTCTTGAACCAGGTCAGCAGTTCTTCGCCGAGCCGCTCCCAGGCCGTCGGGCCCGGCGCCGCGGCGGCAACGGGAGGGGCAGCAGCCTGCGGGGCTTCGGGGACCGCAGGGGCGAGGGGTGCGACCGCCGGGAGAGGTACCCGACAGGCCAGGAGGCACCGGACGCATCCGCTTCGGCGACGCGCAGCAGGGAGGATCGCAGGAAGTCGGGCTCGGGTTCCGTCACAAACGGCAGGTACTCGCGCAGTCGCTTGGTCTGCGAGCGGCTGACCGGGATCTCCGTCGCCTTCCCGTCGCTCATCTTCAGGACGTAGTTCCGGCTGAACCAGGGGACTATCTCCTTGATCTTATTGATGTTGACCAGGTATCCACGGTGGACGCGCCAGAAAATCTCCGGGTCGAGCTGAGCCTGTAGTTCATCAAGCGTCCGATAGTTCGACGTTCCGGTCAAGCCGGTAGTGACCACAGTCACTGTATCGTCGGTCAGTGTGGCGAAAACCAGCTCTCCGGCATCGACCAGGAACAACCGTTCCCCGGCTTTCAGCGCCAACCGCCCGCGTCTGGTCTGGCGCTCGGTTACAAGTTTGACGATTCGCTCCAGGTCCTCGTTCGCCAGCGCGGCCGCCCGGTCACCGGCCGACACCCCGCCGTCAGCCTCCGCCGCGCCCGCTGAACCGCCTGCTCGAGCCGCGCCGGGTCGACCGGCTTCAGCAGGTAGTCCACGGCGTTGACTTTGAACGCCTCGAGGGCGTAGCGGTCGAAGGCCGTGACGAATACGATTTCCGCCGATGTTCCGCGCTCGAAGGCCTGGCGGGCGACCTCGAAGCCGTCGAGACCAGGCATCTGGACGTCCAGGAACACCACATCGGGCTTCAGGTCTTCGATGAGGCCGAGCGCCTCGATGCCGTTCCCGGCCTGGCCGACGACCTCCACCTCGCCGACCTCGTCGAGAAGGTAGCAGAGCTCGTCACGGGCCAATTGCTCATCGTCCACGACGAGCGCTTTGACAGCCATTTTACGCCGAGATCCTCGTCCGGAAGGACGAGATCGGGTATCTCCAGCCGGACCGACGTGCCTTCGCCGGCCACGCTTTGCAACTTGAGCTGACAGCCCGCCCCGTAGATGACGCGAAGCCGCTCGTTGACGTTCTTCAGGCCGATGCCGTGGTCGGCCGGGCTGGCGAGCCGCGCCGGTTCCAACCCGACGCCGTTGTCGATGACCTCGATGGCGACGTGCCCGGCCCGGCGCGAGCTGCGCAGCGTGATACGCCCGGGCTCGATCTTGCGCGCGAGGCCGTGCTTGATCGAGTTCTCGACGAGCGGCTGCAGGATCATGCTCGGCACGACGTGCTCGAGCGTCTCGGGCTCGATGTCCTTCTCGACCGAGAGCTGGTGGCCGAACCGGACGCACTCGATGTCGAGGTATTCGTCGACCGCCTCGAGCTCTTCGCGCAGCGTGACGAAGTGATCCTGGCTGCGCAAAAGGCGGCGCAGAAGCGCCGACAGCTTGACGATGAGCAAGCGCGCCGTCTCGGGCTTCGATCGGATGAGCGAAGAGATCGATGCCAGCGTGTTGAACAGGAAATGCGGGTTGATCTGGCTCGCGAGGGCCTCGATGCGGGCCGTCATCAGCAGCTTCTCCTGCTCCTGCAGCTTGTGCTCGATGCGTGCGCTGTTCCAGATCTTGATCGGGATCGCGACGCAGAGAATCGTTTCGAGCGCGACGAGCGCCACCATGAACGGGTTCTCGGCGAGCAGCACGAACAGCCGTCCGGGATAGCGGTGGCCGAGCCACTGTCGGAGCAGTTCGAGCAGAATCGGCGGGGTAATCAGAATGATCTGCCAGTCGATCTCGAACCGGCGGAGCAGACGCCACGCGTAGCGGTGCAGATCGGTGAACACGAACGGCGAGAAATGCCAGATTGCTTCCTTCGGACACACCTCGCGAAGGCCTCCCCCGGCAAAGCCGCACCCGACCGAGAAGGGGAGCGCCGCGTACTCGGCCGCGAGCGTGCCGGGCAGGCCGACGGCGGCGCCGACGATCGCCCCGGCGTAGGGACCGGCTAGCAGACCGGCCAGAAATGGCCCGGCGAGCGAGAGATCGGCGGCGTTGTAGCCGAGCAGGAGACGCGAGACGCCGCCGGCAAACAGGGGGATGCCGAGGGCGCCGGCGAAGGCGAGCCGCTCGGGCCAGTCGCGCCGCTCGGTGATGAGGAGCCGCCTGAAGCCCCAGAACCGCGCGAACATCGTGGCGAGTGAGGCCACGACGGCAAGCTGGGCCAGCATCGTGAAGAGCTGGACCTGTTCGGCGGTCAGGAACCGCGGTTCGAGGGGCGACATTCGCGCGACCCGGGCGCTCCGATGATAAACCCAGCGACGGACGCGACGTGCACGGCGGGGCCGGCCGGAGCGGCCCTATGTCACGGGGTTTTTTCGAAATTTCGCCATCGGCTGCTAGACTGTGCCTGTCTGTTCGGGGAGGCCCCGCTTACATGATCAAACCATTCGTCATCGGGTTTGCCACGACGCTGCGGCACATGTTCAAGAAGCCGAACAGCGTGAATTATCCGGACCAGAAGGTCCCGATGTACCCCAAATGGCGCGGCAAGCAAGTGCTCATGCGCGACGAATTCGGCCTGGAAAAGTGCGTGGCCTGCGGTCTCTGCGCCGTCGCCTGCCCGGCCGACGCGATCTACCTCGAGGCGGCTGAAAACGACGGATCGGTGGCAGCCGGGCCGCGCTACGCGAAGGTCTACCAGATTCACAAGACGCGCTGCATCTTCTGCGGCTACTGCGAGGAAGCCTGCCCGGTGTCGGCCATCTTCATGGGCAAGGACTATGAGCTCGCCGTCTACAGCAAGGACGACTTCATCTGGGACAAGGAAGACCTGCTGGTGCCGGCCGAGACCCGCCCCGCGGCCGCCGTTCAGCGCTGAGCGTCCGGTCCGCCGGACCCGCCGTCCATGAAGCCCTTTCTCGAAGCGCTCGACGAGCGCGTGTTGATCTCCGATGGGGCGATGGGAACGATGCTCTATGCGAAGGGCATCTTCCTCAATCGCTGTTTCGACGATCTCAACCTGACGCAGCAGGATCTCGTCGCCGAAGTCCATCGCGAGTATCTGCGCGCGGGCGCCGACATCCTCGAGACCAACACATTCGGCGCGAACCGCATCAAGCTGACCACCTTCGGTCTGGCCGGTCGGCTGCGCGCGATCAACCGCCAGGGTGCGCAGATCGCGCGGCACGTCGCGCGCGAGCAGGCCTACGTGGCGGGCGCGGTCGGTCCTCTCGGCATCCGCGTCGAGCCGTGGGGCAAGACCGGGCTCGACGAGGCCGAAGCCGCTTTTCGTGAGCAGGCCTCAGCGCTGGCCGAGGGCGGCATCGATCTCTTCATGCTCGAGACCTTCCACGATCTGAGCGAGCTCGGCGCCGCGGTGCGAGGCGTGCGCGCGGTTTCGGATTTGCCGATCGTCGCACAGGTGACGACCGGCGAGGACGGCCTCACCACCGACGGCACTCCGCCCGAGCAGTTCACGCCGGTGCTCGAATCGCTGGGTGTCGACGTGATCGGACTCAATTGCAGCGTGGGGCCCGCGGCCATGCTCGAGACCCTCGAGCGCATGGCCGAGGTCAGCACCGCGAAGCTCGTGGCCCAGCCGAATGCTGGTCGTCCGCGCGACGTCGAGGGACGCAACATCTATCTCTCGTCCCCGGAGTACATGGCGTCCTACGCGCGGCGCTTCATCAGCGCCGGCGTGCGCATCGTCGGCGGCTGCTGCGGGACGACGCCGGAGCACATCCGGCACATTCGGGTCGGCGCCCGTTCGATGGCTCCCGGGCTGACGCCTTCCGCGCGGTCCAAGGCCAGCGTGGTCGCCCAGCCAAGTGTGGCGGTCGCGCCGGTGCCGCGCGCGGAAAAGTCGCGGCTGGCCAACGCGCTCGTTCGCGGACAGTTCGTCGTGCTGGTGGAACTGGCGCCGCCCCGCGGTTACGCCTGCCACGACCTCATCGAGCAGGCGCGGCGCTTGAAGATCCGCGGCGTCGACGCCGTGCTCGTACCCAATCGGCCGCCCGCCGGCGCCCACATGAGCGGGCTGGCGATGGCGGTGCTCGTCGAGCAGCAGGCCGGCATCGAGACGGTGCTGCAGTACGCCTGCCGCGACCGTCGGCTGGCCGAGATGCAGGCCGAACTGCTCGGCGCGCACGCAATGGGCCTGCGCAACCTGCTGGTGGTCACCGGCGAGCCGCTGACGACGCAGGCCGACTACTCGGACGCGACGAGCGTGTTCGAGGTGGACTCGATCGGTCTCACCAACGCGGTGACCCGATTCAACCAGGCGACCGACATCGGCGGCCAATCGATTGGCCGGCCCACGTCGTTTCTCACCGGCGTGCGGGTGAACCCGGCCGCGCTCGCGCTCGACGAAGAGGTCCGGCGCTATCAATACAAAGTCGAAGCGGGCGCCGAGTTTGCCGTCACCGAGCCCGTATTCGACGTGACCGACCTCGAGCTCTTCGCGCAACGCGCGGGATCGATCGGCTTGCCGCTGATCGTGGCGCTCCGGCCGTTCGAGAGCCTGCGGCACGCTGAATGGCTCGCCAACGAAGTTCCTGGGGTGCGGGTGCCCTCCGTGCTCCTCGACCGGATGCACCAGGCCGAAAAGGACGGGCGCGCCGCCGACGAAGGCCTGACGATCGCGCGCGAGATTGGTCACGCCGTTCGAGGCCTCGCGAGCGGCCTGCTGGTCACGCCACCGATCGGCCGAGCTGAAGCCGCCCTTCAGGTGGTCCACGCGCTTGCACCCTCGGGCGCAGGCGCGTGAATCCGCGTGTGCAGCCGCACGTTTCGCCACTATCTTTGGCTTGCTGCTGTTCCCGTTGCCGGGATATAGTCCCAGCCCGTCACAGCGTCGTGACGTGTTCCCGGGCCTCGATCCGCCGGGACGCGTTCCAAGGATCGACTTTCGCGCGGAGTCCGCCACCCGGGCTGCCGCCGAGCCTGACCGGAGACTCAGAATGACGTTGTTCGACAATCGATCTGCCCGCGAGGACGAGGAACTGTTGGCCTCTTCCGACGCGGCCACGCGGGCCTTGTCGGTCGCCGTTGTCGAGAACGACTTCGTCGAGCGCGTCTACGAAAAGCTGGCCAAGGTCTACGACCTGATCTTCGGGCCGACGTTGCATCCCGGCCGGGTTCAGGCCATTCAGAAGATGAGCATCCGGCCGACCGACCACATCCTCGAGGTTGGCGTCGGCACGGGCATCAATCTCACGCTCTACCCGCGGGATTGCACCGTCACCGGTATCGACTTCTCGGCCTCGATGCTCGAGAAGGCGCGTGAGCGGGTGTGGCGCAAGGAAGTCCGGAACGCGCGGCTGCTGCAGATGGACGCCGCGGACATGAAGTTCCCCGACGACACCTTCGATATCGTCTACGCGCCGTATCTCATCAGCGTCGTGCCGGATCCGGTGCGTGTCGCGTGCGAGATGCGCCGGGTCTGCCGGCCGGGCGGGCGGATCGTCTTCCTGAACCACTTCCTCAGCCCCAACCTGCTGCTGTCTCGAGCCGAACGGATGATCTCGCCGTTCACGGTGCACATCGGCTTCAAGTCCGATCTCGATCTCCCCGCGTTCCTCGCGCAGGCCGGCCTCGAGCCGGTCTCGATCGAGAAGGTCAACGTTCCGCGCATCTGGTCCCTCGTGACCTGCGTCAAGGAACGCCTGGCCTGACGGTCCGGCACGATTGCGCTGAAGGTTTTCGACCGTTGGTTCCACGGCTGGGTTGCTCTGCCCGGCGACGCGATCAAGGATTAGTCCGCCGCGGTGAATGACGGTGCGTGACGCACCGTGTGGCCGCAGGCTGAGATGATGGAGGTCGCTTGAGCGCTGGACGTGTCACGACGAGCTCGCCGGCGTCGGATCAATCACGGCGGACGTTCGTCAAGGCTCTGGCCGTGGGCGGAACGGCGGCGGCGCTCGGCGCGTGGGAGTCGCGAGGGCTGGGCGCCGAGGATATCGCGGATCAGGCTTCGAAGGGCGCGGCGATGACCGAGACGCTGACGTCATCGGGATTCTTCGACCTGCAGGTGAACGGGTTCGCTGGCGTGGACTTCAACGATCCGTCCACGACGGCCGACGCGGTGAGCCGCGCCATCGAGGCGATGCGCCGAACCGGCGTCACGCGCTTCCTGCCGACGCTCATCACCAGCAGCCTCGAGAGCTTCGCGACGTGCGCGCGGGTGCTGGCCGACCATCGCGACCCGGCGATTGCCGGGCTGCACATCGAAGGGCCTTACATTTCGCCCGAGGACGGGTATCGCGGCGCGCATCCGAAGGCGCACGTGCGCGCGGCGTCGGTCGACGATTTCGAGCGCCGTCAGGAAGCGGCGCGCGGACGCATCCGGCTGTTGACGCTGGCGCCGGAGGTGCCGGGCGCGCTGACGCTCATCGAGCACGCGGTGAAGCGCGGCGTGCGCGTGGCCCTTGGTCACACCGCGGCGGTCCCGGCGCAAATCCGCGACGGCGTGCTCGCAGGCGCGACGCTCTCGACGCACCTGGGGAACGGCTGCGCGCAGATGATGCCGCGGCATCCGAACGTCATCTGGGAACAGCTCGCAAACGACGCGCTGCACGCGAGCTTCATCGTCGACGGGCACCATCTGCCGGGATCCACGGTCAAGGCGATGCTGCGCGCCAAGACGCCGGCGCGATCGATCCTCGTCACCGACGCCATCATGGCGGCGGGATCGCCGCCGGGGCGATATCGGCTCGGCGATCTCGAGGTGGAGCTGTCGGCCGACGGGCGCGTCGCCCCGCCCGGCGCGCCCCATCTCGCTGGGTCGGCGCTGACGATGGACCGGGCCGTCGCCCTCGCCGTCACGCTCGGCAACGTGTCGATCAAGGAAGCCTTGGCGATGGCCACGACGCAACCCGCCGCATATCTCGGCCTCCAACCCGCCGGCCACCTCACCCTGACCTGGAACGGTTCGGTCTTGGGGACTGTCCCCGAATGAGCCAGGTTTGGCTCATTCGGGGACAGTCCCAAAACGCGGGCTGATCGCGAAAATCTACGTGTTTTCGGGCTCGATCACCGGTTCGTTGATCATTTCGAGCCAGTTTGCGGGCCGCGGCACGGGACTGGAAACGAGAGTTACCCGGCTGCGACGTCCCAGGTAGATGGGGAGACTCGACCAGCGCCAGTCCTCAGCGCGCTTAACGAGTCCCGCACGCAATGGGTTCGACTCGACGTATTTGAGAAGCCGCAGCAGGTATCGCTCGCTGCGAACCGGGAAGATGCGGTAGCGATCCTGATAGACGTGCCCGTAGCCAACCTGGTCGTGTTGCCTCTGGAACGCACTCGCGTGCTCGCCAGTCAACCAATGCATGTGTAACGCGAGTGTCCGTTCCTCGTCGGGCCAGACGACGAGGTGCCAGTGGTTCGGCATCAAACAGAACGCGAGCAGCGGCAGGGGATGGCGATTGGCCGCCTCCGTCATCAGGTGGAGGAATCTCTGGTAATCGCGTGCGGAGAAGAACAGCGTCCGTTTGCAGTTGCCGCGGTTGATGACGTGATGGATCAAGCCGGCCGTGGGTTTTCTACGCGTGCGAGGCATGGCCATGCACAAACCCAAGCTCCATGCCGCACCGATTTCAGCGAAAACTCGTCGGTTTCAAGTTGTCCGTCGCGAGAATGGAAACCATTGTTTCCCCTTGAGCCTGTCCCCAAAACCCGTCTTCACGCGCATTCTGGGACAGTCCCCCTCAGAGGCGGGTGGAGAGCCAGGAGGCGGCTTGGGGGGCGCCGTCGATCGGTGGGGGCTGGACGGGCGGCTGGGACAAGAGGCGAGTCACGGGCTCGCGCCAGCGGCCGGCGACGAGATCCTCGGGCGCGATGAAGCCGGCGCGGACCCACCGCGGCATCTCGCGCACGAGGACGTCGTACTCACGGAACCGGCCGCGCGACGTGTAGAGCAGCGCGGTGCCATTGGCCGCACAGTCCGAGATGATGCCGTAGCCCGGCTTGCTCGCCACCACGTCGACGGCGGCGACCAGATCCTCGTAACGCACACCGGCCGATTCGAGCACACGCTCGTCGACGACGTGGATCCCCGATCCGGCGGCGAACGCATCGTAGGACGTCGTGACGATCTCCGCCACGCCGTGGAGCGATCGAGCCGCAGCCCCGACATCGATGCCGGCCGCGCCGTAGCCACCCAGCGAGAGGAGCGCGAGCGGACGCTCCGCGGGCAGCCCCGCGATCGCTCGCACCTCGTCGCCGCCCCGCCGCGCGACGCGCGCGACGAGCGGGAGATCGCGCGTCTGGCGAAAGGTCTCGAAGCCGCCGCACATCGGCAGCCTCCAGCCTTCTTCCGCGCGTGCGTAGCCGGCCCCCACACGCTCGACCAGGCCCGGCGCGAACCGCGACGCCTCGGGATAGCCGGCGTAGATCCAGTCCCAGGTGAAGTTGCCGATGCCGATGGCCGGGACACCCGCGCGCGCGGCGGCCTCGCACGCGAGAACCGGAATGTCTGCCACGACCAGCGATGCGTCGATCGACGTCAGCCAGCGCGCTTCCGCGTCCGCGCGAGCGTCGAGCGTGCTCGTGAAGCGCATCGCTTCAACCAGCGTCGCCTCGACGTCGACGTCGAGGCTGCCGCGCTGGACGGCGCCGCTGTCCACCTCACCGCGGATGTACTCCGCGGTCGCCGCCGTGTTGCGCGCGACGAGCCATTCGGGAACCGAGGAACGCACCACGAGACGCGCCTCCGGCCGTTGCGTCGCCAGCGCCTCGACGATCGCAAGCTGCCTGACCGCGTGGCCGAAGCCGTGCCCCGAGATGTAGAACGCGACGGTCACCGGGCGTCGAAGACTTCGGGGCTGAGGCCGATGGGCGCGGGCAGCGCGATGGCGAGCACTTCTTCGAGCGTCCCGACGGGCTTGAACGTCATGTCGGCCTTGAGCTCCGCCGGCAGCTCCTCGATGTCGACCCCGTTGTCTTTCGGCAGCACGAACGTGGTGATCCCGAGCCGCCGCGCCGCGAGCGCCTTCTCGCGAATGCCGCCGACCGGCAGCACCAGGCCGGACAGCGTGATCTCGCCGGTCATCGCCACGTCCTTGCGCACCGCCTCGCGACGCAGCGCGGAGAGAATCGCCGTCGCCATGGTGACGCCCGCCGACGGCCCGTCCTTGGGAATCGCCCCGGCCGGCACGTGCACGTGGAGGTCGTGCCGATCGAGGAAGTCGGGCTCGACGCCCAGGCTCGCGGCATTGGCGCGGATGTGACTGACTGCAGCGCGGGCCGATTCCTGCATCACCGAGCCGAGCTGGCCGGTGAGCAGCACCTCGCCCTTTCCGCCGGGCAGCACGCTCGCTTCGATGAACAGGACGTCGCCGCCGGTTTCGGTCCACGCCACGCCGGTCGCGACCCCGGGACGCGACGTGCGGAACGCCGTGTCGGAGCGGAAGCGCGGCGGGCCGAGATATTCGTTCACATGGTCGGCATCAATGGTCATCGTCGGCGGCACGTCGACCACTTGGCCGTCGGCTCCCGTCGGCGCGCCCGCCACGCGTGCCGCCACCTTGCGCGCAATCGTGCCGATCTGCCGCTCGAGCGTCCGCACGCCAGCCTCGCGCGTGTATTCGGCGATCACTCGCCGCAGCGCCGCATCGGTGAACGTGATCGCCTCGGGGCCGAGTCCATGCTCGGCCACCTGCCGGGGAATGAGGTACTGGCGCGCGATGTGGACCTTCTCGTCCAGGGTGTAGCCGCTGAGCGGGATCACCTCCATGCGATCGAGCAGCGCCGGGTGCACCGGGTCGAGCTGATTGGCCGTGGCGATGAAGAGGACCCGGGACAGATCGAGCGGGAGCTCCAGGAAGTGGTCGCGGAAGCTGTGATTCTGCGCCGGATCGAGCACTTCGAGCAGCGCCGCCGCGGGATCGCCCTGGAAGCCCACCGCGAGCTTGTCGATCTCGTCCAGCATGAAGACCGGATTGGCCGTACCGGCCTGCTTGAGCGCCTGGACGATGCGCCCGGGCATCGACCCGATGTAGGTGCGCCGATGGCCGCGAATCTCCGCCTCGTCGCGCACGCCGCCGAGCGAGACGCGCACGAACTGCCGGTTCATGGCGCGTGCAATCGACTGTCCGAGCGACGTCTTGCCGACGCCGGGCGGGCCGACGAAGCAGAGAATCGGCCCGCGCATGTCCCCTTTGAGCTTGCGGACGGCCAGGTGCTCGACGATGCGCTCCTTGACCTTGTCGAGATCGTAGTGGTCGGCATCGAGCACGCGGCGGGCTTCGACCGGATCGATGCGGTCCTCGCTCACCTTCGACCAGGGCACGTCGAGCACCCAGTCGAGATACGTCCGAATCATCTGGTATTCGGGCGACGCCTGCGGCATCCGTTCGAGGCGCCCGAGCTCCCGCAGGGCCGCGGCGGCGACCGGTCCGGGGAGGTGGGCCTCGTCGATCCGCTTGCGCAGATCGACGAGCTCCTGGCCTTCCGCCTCGCCGAGCTCGGTCTGAATCGCCTTGAGCTGCTGCCGCAGGTAGTACTGCTTCTGCGACTCCGACATCTCCTCCTGGGCCTTCGACTCGATGCGGCCCTTGATCTCGAGCAGCTCGACCTCGCGGGCCAGCACGGACGACAGAGCCGAGAGCTTGCCCACCAGATCGTTCTCCTCGAGCAGCTTCTGCTTGTCGGACGGCTTCATGTCGAGCAGGCTGGCGAGCAGATACGTGAGCCGCAGCGGGTCTTCGATGCCGGCGACGATGGCGCGCAGCTCGGGCGGGAGGCCCGAGGACAGCGTGAACGCCTTGTCGACGAGCTCGCGGACGCGGCGGACGTGCGCGTCGACCTCGACCGAACCCTCGACGCGCTCCGGGTAGGCGGCGATTGTCGCCGCCACCTGCTCGCCCTCGACGACGATCTCGTCGGCCCGGACGCGCGCGATGCCCTCGATCAGGACCTGCAGGCCGGCTTGCCCGCGCGCCATTTGCCGGATCACGCCCATCGTGCCGACACGCGCGAGCGCGTCCGGGGACACCTCGTCGCGATCATCCTGCTGGTAGAGCAGCACGATCTGACGGTCGGCGGCGAGGGCACGGTTGATGCTTGCAATCGCTGCGGGTGCCGTCACCGCCATCGGATGAACCGAGAGCGGAAACACGACACTCGAACGCACCGGCAGCACGGGCAGCGTGGTCGGGATTGCCGGGGAAGGCGAGTCGTCGGCCATTTCGTCAGTCTACCGCCTCGCGGGTGTCCCGATCCGTGTACGAATGGACGACACGGCCGTTCGCACCCGAGGTGGCGGCGGATGGCGGCGCTGCCTCGAGCGGCAGGACGCGTTCATGCTGCGCCGTCTTCGTGCGCCGTTCCGCACGACGCGCCGCGTATGATACGCACTCATGAGCGAGATGCATCACTCGCGCATTGCGATCACCGGCATCGGGATCGTTTCGCCGTTCGGCGTCGGGCGAGAGCTGTATTGGAATGCCATCACGCGCGGGTGCAGCGGGACCCGAATCATCGATGAGTTCGACGTCTCCGAATTCCCCTGCCAGGTCGCCGCCGCCCTGCCGCCGATTTCAATCGCTGCGGCCCCGGTCGTTCCGGCGCTTCCGTCGGCGAACGGGAACGGCTGCGATCACGCGGATCCTCGCCGCTACTCGCGGGCGTCGCTCGCCGGGGTGATTGCCGCGCGTGAAGCGTGGGCCGACGCCGGGATGCATCTCGAAGAGCCGGGCGCCGGCGTCATCGTCGGCAGCGGCGCCGGCGGCATCGAAGTCGGCGAGCGCCAGTACCGCGAGTTCTTCACCGACGCTCTCCGGAAGGTGACCCCCTACGCGATCCCGGTCTCCATCGTCGGCATGATCTCGAGCGAGATCTCGATTGCCCTGCGCCTGCACGGGATTAGCCACGTGCTTTCAACCGGCTGCACCAGTTCGACCGACGCGGTCGGGTATGCGTTGTCGCTCCTGCGGAACGGTGAGTACGACACGCTGCTCTCGGGCGGCGTCGACGCCTGCGTGACGCCCGGCATGATGTACGGGTTCGCTCGGATGCGGGTGATGGCGACGCGTTACAACGACGCGCCGGCCGAGGCCTCGAGGCCGTTCGACCGCGGCCGCGACGGATTCGTCCTCGGCGAAGGCGCGTGGATGCTCGTGCTCGAACGCGAGGACGACGCGCGCGCCCGCGGCGCTTCGATCTACGCGTGTGTCGAAGGCTATGCCTCCACCTGCGACGCGTACCATCGCGTGCAGATGGATCCGGAAGGCGCGCAGATCGTGCGCGCCATGCAGACGGCCGTCGACCGATCCGGCCGGCCGCTCGAGGAAGTCGGCTACATCAACTATCACGGGACGTCCACACAGCTGAACGATGCCATCGAAGTGGCGTGCGTGAAGAAGCTGTTCGGCGCGCACGCCCGGCAGCTCGCGGGCTCGTCCACCAAGTCGATGGTGGGGCACCCGCAGGGAGCGAGCGGCGCGTGCGGCATCGCGACGACAGCGCTCGCGCTGTCGCGGGGTGTGCTGCCGCCGACGATCAACCTGCGCGAGCCGGATCCGGCGTGCGACCTCGACTTCATCCCGCACACGAGCCGTGAGCGCCGGGTCGAGGCGGCGCTGTGCAACTGCCTCGGGTTCGGCTCGAAGAACAGCGCGATCGTCCTGGGCTCCGCGCGGCCCCGGTCGCAGTGACCGCCATGGTGGATGTGCTGATCGCGGGCGCAGGGCCTGCAGGGTGCGTGGCGGCCATCGCACTGGCGCGGGCGGGCGCCCGCGTCCTGCTCGTCGACCGCGCGAGGTTCCCCCGCGACAAGCTCTGTGGCGACACGCTCAATCCCGGCACGCTCCGCGTGCTCGGGCGCTGGGGGTTGCGAGACGAGATCGAACGCGCGTCGATTCCGCTGACCGGCATGGTCGTGACCGGAGAAGGCGGCGTGGCCGTGCCGGCGCCGTTCGGCGCCGGCCTGGAGGGACGGGCGCTGAGCCGGCGGACGCTCGACGCGCTGCTCCTGCGCGCGGCGATTGCCGCCCGCGTTCAGGTTCAGGACCGCGTCCGGGTCACCGCGCCGCTCGTCGACGAGCACGGCGGACAGCTTCGCGTCCGCGGGGCCGTCGTCGAGTCGTCGCGCGGGACCAGGCTGCGGCTGCCGGCCACGGTGACCATTGCTGCCGACGGTCGCCAATCGTCGCTCGCGTTCGCGCTCGGGCTCGCGCGCCAGCCGGCACGTCCGCGACGCTGGGCCATCGGGGCGTACTACGCGGATGTCGACGGGCTCGGCCAAATGGGGGAGATGCACATCCGCGCGGGCCATTACATCGGCGTCGCGCCGCTCCCCGGTGGCGTGGCCAACGTGTGCCTCGTGTCGCCGGCTGGTCCAGGCTTCGATCGTCCGGCGGCACTCCTCGCTGCCCGCGTGGCATCGGATGCCCAGCTCGCGCCCCGGTTCGAACGCGCGCGGCGCGTCGGTCCAGTCGCGATTCTCGGCCCGCTCGCCGTCGACGCATCGGCGTTCGGTCTGCCCGGGCTGTTGCTCGCCGGCGACGCCGCTGGGTTCGTCGATCCGATGACCGGCGACGGTCTGCGGTTCGCGCTCCGGGGCGCCGAGCTGGCCGCGGACGTCGCGGCGGCCACCCTCCTCGATCCGGATATCGACATCGCACAGACACTCGCGGAAAGCCGTGCGCGCGCCTTCGGCCGGAAGATGCGCGTGAATCGCGCCCTGCGGGCATTCGTGGCGTCGAGCGGCGCGGTCCGTGCGGCGGCGGTCGGCGCCCGCCTGGCTCCCGCCGTGCTGCGCGCGCTCGTTCGTTACGAAGCCGATGTCCGGGAAGCGCGCGACACGGTCGCGCCCGTGTTCCGGGAACCTGCGCTCGCGACCGACACCGCTGCGCCGCGTCTCTCGCTTCGGCGGCCGTCGACATGCAGCCGCTGATCGTTCTGCTCGCGGTCATCGTTCCACCGCTGCTGGTGGAGACGCTGAGGTCGAGACACAACGAGCGCCAGCTTCGCGCTCGCGGCGCGCTCGAGCCGACCGGCGACGTGTATCGCGCGATGCAGGTGGCGTATCCCGGCATGTTCGTGGCGATGACGATGGAGGGGCTGCTGCGCGGGCCGGCGCCGGTGGTCGCGTTCGTGTCGGGCCTCGTCGTGTTTCTCGCAGCCAAGGCCATCAAGTGGGCCGCCATCGTCTCGCTTTCCGATAGATGGACGTTCCACGTGCTGGTCCTGCCCGGGGCGCCCCTCGTCACCGGTGGCCCGTACCGCTTCATGCGTCATCCGAACTACGTCGGGGTTCTCGGCGAAATCGTGGGGACTGCCCTCATGATGAGCGCGCCGGTGACCGGTGTAATGTCACTCGTCGGATTCGGCCTGCTGCTGCGCCGCCGCATCGCCGTCGAAGAGCGCGCGCTCAGGATCCGCAATTGAGATGGGCCACCCGTTACGGGCTGCAGGCTCCGGGCCACCGGAAGATCCATACGTTGAATTCGCCTCCGGCGCTCGTGCTCCTTTGGCCCGTAGGCCGGAGTCTGCAGCCCGCAGCCCACCCGAGAGTCGTATAAGCTCCGCTCGATGGACGACCGATCTTCTCCGGACTCCGCCGCCTCCGCCATCCGCACACGCTCGCCGTGGTGGGTGACCGTCCTCGACGCGGTGACCTTGCTGAGCGCACTGGTGCTCGTGTCGAACGCCGCCTTCGGCGGGTTCCGGCTCGCGCTGGGCGCGATCCGGATCACCGCGGATTCGCTGTGGCGCGTCGTCCTGATTTTCGCGATCGCCGCGGCGCTTCGGCACTGGCTGCGGCCGGCGCCCTCGCTCCCGGCGGAACTGCTCGGGCGATTGAAGCGAGCCTGGCGATCCGATGCGAGACGGGTCGTGGTGCCCGCCTTTCTCCTGTCGCGCGGCATGGTCGTGACGATCGGGTTTCTCGCGGTCATCCTGATCGGCTATCCGAAGGTCGATCCGCCGTTCCGTCTTTCGAGAAACGAGCTGATCAACCTGCCCGTCCGCTGGGACGCCGGCTGGTACATTCAGATCGCGCTGGACGGGTACGAGTACCGCCGCGCTCGCCCGACGCAACAGCAGAACATTGCCTTCTTTCCCGCCTATCCGCTGCTCGCGAGGACGGTAGCGTCGTTTATCGGGCTGCGTCCGTCGCGTCTCGAGGAGACGCGTGGCAACGAAATCGAGTGGCTGTACGGACAGCACCGGCGCATCGTGTTGGGCGGACTGATCGTCGCGCTGGGATCGTTCGCGTGGGCGCTCGTCTATATCTATCGGCTCGGCCGCGAGCTCATCGACCACGACGCAGCGGAAGGCGCCGTGTTGATGGCGAGCGCGTGGCCTGTACGCGCTCTTCTTCAATGCGATGTACACCGAAGCGCTGTTCCTGCTCGTGTGCGTCGCTGCGTTCTATCACTTGCGGAAGGGCGAGCACGCGTCCGCGGCCGTCTGGGGCCTGCTGGCCGGGCTGTGCCGTCCGAACGGCTTCCTGCTCAGCCTGCCCCTGGGCCTGCTCGTGCTGGCTCAGTTCTGGACGACGCTTCGCCGCAACCGTCGCGGCGGCGACGAGTCGATCCGCACGGAGGGCGAGACCGACGCGCGCCGGCGCAGGCTGTGGGGCCTCGCCGCCGCGGGCGCGCCGATTATCGGCGTGCTGCTCTTCAGCGCGTTTCTCTACGACCTGACCGGACGGCCGCTGGCGTGGATGGAGGCGCATCAAGCGTGGGGCCGCGTCTCGACCGACGTCAATGCACTGCTGAGCGACCGGATGGCCTTCATCGCCGAGCAGGGTCTGTATACCTACTCGATTCAGCAACCGGTCGAGCTGCTCAACGCGGTGCCGACATTTCTGGCGCTCGCCCTCGCCATTCCTGTCGCTCGACGGCTGGGTCTCGCGTATGCGCTGCTCCTCCTCGTCATGATTCTGCCGCCGCTCACCCGAGGGGGGTTCCTCTCGCTCGGCCGTCTGACGGCCACGCTCTTCCCATTGTTCCTCTTCCTCGGCGCAACGCTGCGCGGCCACGCTCGCGCCGCGGTGGTCATGGCCTGTGCCGGACTGCAAGCGTTTCTGGCCGTGCTCTTCTTCACGTGGCGCCCGTTTTACTGACGGCTCAGTGACGGTCGTCACCCGCCAGTTCGCGGCCCACCGGCGTCTAAAACCTCAAGCTCGCCCGTGCGCGGGCGGCATATAACGTCGGACCGAGCGAAGATCGCTCGGCTATAATGCGAAATACTCGCGATGAGAGACGACACGCCTCTGTCGTGTGTCTCCAGCGGCTCGTGGCCCATCTGGAGGCGGAAGGTTCTGATCGTTCCGGTCGTCGTCGCGACGATGGCGATCAGCGCGGCCGGCCAGGTGCGCTCACCGGCTCCCGCGGCACCGCCTCCCGCGCCGCCCCAAGCCCCCGCGCCTGATGCCGCGCCTGCAATCGATCCGGCGGAACGTGCCCTCGTCGAGGGTCGCTTCGACGAAGTCGACCGCCTGGCGGAAGCGCCCGATGCCACGGCCGCGCTTCGTCTGGTCAAGGCGAGGGCGGACATCGCGCGTGGGCGCCACGACCCGGCGCTGGCGGCGCTGACCGAGCTCGCGAATGCCGATCCGCTCGGTGATGCGCGCGTCGAGCTCGGTCTCCTGCTCGAACGTCTCGGGCGGCGGACCGACGCACAGCCGCATTTCCAGGCGATCGTGGCGGCGCCGGTGCAGGAGCGCACCGCGCCGAAACTGTTCCGGCTGGCGCGCGCGCTCGTCGCGCTCGGCCAGGCGCGTCGCGCCAACGGCATCTTCCAGGAGGCCGGCACGCTCGCGCCGACCGATCCGCGCATCCCGACCGCCTGGGGCGAGCTGTTCCTGGACAAACACAATTCCAAGGAAGCCGTCGATCTGTTCGCGATCGCGCTCAAAGCAGACGAGCGTTGGGTGCCGGCGCTCGTCGGACTGGCGCGCGCGCGATCCGAGACCGACCAGGCGACGGCGCTCGCGGCGGTGAACCGCGCGCTCGAGATCGATAGCGCGTCGGCCGACGCGCGGTTGCTCCTGGCCGAGATGGCGCTCGACGATCGCGAGCTCGACAAGGCCCGCGTCGAAATCGACAAGGTGCTGGCGGTCAATGGCGCCGACGTGCGGGCGCTCGCGCTGCAGGCGGGCCTGGCGTTCATCGAGGATCGCCGCGACGAAGCCGAGGCGGTTGCCGGCAAAGCCCTCGCCGTCAATCCGCGCGCTGGCGAGGTCTACCGCGTGATGGGCGCCCAGGCCGCGAGCCACTACCGCTTCGACGATGCGGTCGCGCTGTTGCGGAAAGGCGCCGACATCGATCCCGAGAGCTCGCGGATTCAGGCCGATCTCGGCATCCACCTGCTGCGCACCGGCGACGAAGAGGCGGCACGCGTCGCGCTCGACCGCGCGTTCAAGCGCGATCCGTACGACGTGGTCACATACAACCTGCTCTCGATGCTCGACTCGCTCGACAAGTTCGAGGCGGTCGCCGAGGGCGAGCTCGTCATCAAGCTGCACCCCGACGAGGTGCCCGTGCTGCGGGAGAGCGTCACCACGGTCGCCAAAGAGTCGATCGCCGCGCTCGCCCCGCGTTACGGCTTCACGCCGCGCGGTCCCATCCTCATCGAGATGTTTCCCAAACACGACGACTTCGCCGTGCGCACGCTGGGACTGCCGGGGATGGTCGGGGCGCTGGGAGCGTGCTTCGGGCGGGTCGTGACGCTCGATTCGCCGCGCGCGCGTCCGCCGGGCGAGTTCAATTGGCGCGCGACGCTCTGGCACGAGATGGCGCACGTCTTCGCCCTGCAGCTGTCCGAGCAGCGCGTGCCTCGATGGGTCACCGAAGGCGCCTCGGTCTACGAGGAGCGGCGCGCGAATCCCTCGTGGGGCCGGGAGGGCGAGCATCACTTCCTGCAGGCCTACGCCCGCGACGAGCTCATTCCGCTCAAGGAGCTGAACTCGGGTTTTTCGAGCGCCCGCACGATCAATCTCGCGTATCACCAGGCCTCGCTGGTGGTGGAGCATCTGATCGGCCGCTTCGGTGACGCGGGCTTCCAGAAGTTCCTCAAGGCGTTCGCGACGGGTCAGACGCCGGACGCGGCGCTTCAGGGAACGTTCGGCCTGTCGATGGCCGATCTCCAAACCTCGTTCGATCAGTACCTCACCGAGCGGTTCGGCCAGGCGCGGACCGCGCTCAAGCCGATTGAGGACGAGAAAGAAGACGGGAAAGAAGACGGGAAAGAAAAGGAAGAGAAGTCGACTGACGCCCCGGCCGACGACACCACGTCGGTCGTCGCGCGCGCGGATCGCCATCCTGGCAACTACGTCCTCCAGTTACAGGCCGGTCGGCAGCTGCTCGATCAGGGGCGGCTCGATGATGCCCGGCGGGTGCTCGAACGTGCCGTCGCGCTCGTGCCGCAGACGATGGGAGACGAGAGCCCCCGCATGGCGCTCGCCGACATCGCGGTAAAGCAAGGACAAGCCGGCCGGGCGCGCGCCGAGCTCGTCAAAGTCCTGAAGGAGGGGCACACCGCGATCGAGGCGGCGCGCAAGCTCCTGGCGCTCGCGCTCGAGGCGACCGATCACGAGGAGGCGCGGCAGGCGGCCGAGCGCATCGTGGCGCTCGATCCGTTCGACGGCAGCGCGCGGACGGAGCTCGGGCGTCAGGCCATGGCCCGCGAGGACGTGGCCACGGCCTTGCGCGAGCTGGAATTGGCCCTGAAGCTGGGGCCGCGCGACCCGGCGGCGTCACACACCGACCTCGCCGAGGCGTATCTACTGGCAGGGCAGGCGGATCCAGCCAAGCGGCACCTGCTGTCGGCGCTCGAGAACGCTCCCCGATACGAGAGGGCACAGGAATTGCTCCTCAAAATCGTGGATGGCCGGTGACGATTGTCCGTCCTGGGCCGCGTTTTCGTTGATTTCAGATAGGACCGGTCGGCTGGACGCCCGGTCGCTCGACCGCCCGGTGGGGCGGAGGGCCTGTTCGAGGGGAGCGCGACATGAGTCGGCGTGCAGTCCCACGACGACGAGCGCGAGGCGCCGTGGCCAGCCTGCTGGCTGGAATCGCCCTCGTGGCGGTCGGGTGGTGTCTCTGGCCTGACGCTGTCGTCCGGCCCACCGAGGCTCAGGCCGTCGGCGACGCCGAGCAGCGGACGCTCGGCCTACGCTGGCGCTTCGCCCGGGTCCAATACAGCTCCCACAACACCGATTCGTTCCGGGCCCGGTACCTGGAGCGACCCCTGGGCGATTGACGGCCCCGCCGCCGAGCAGAACCTCTCGCGCCGGGTGCGGACGGTCACGGCCATCGACGTCGACGACCCCATCGTCGTCAAGATCGAGAGCCCGGAGCTCTGGAACAACCCCTGGATTTACTTCGTCGAGCCGGGGACGCTGCGCCTGACCGAAGCCGAAGTCCCCATTCTCCGCGAGTTCCTCCTGCGCGGCGGGACCGCCGTGCTCGACGATTTCCACGGGCCTATCGAGTGGGCCAACGTCGAGCAGGAGTTCAAGCGGGTCTTCCCCGATCGCTCGATCGTCGAGCTTCCGCCGGATCATCCCGTCTTCCACTGCTTCTATCGGCTCGACAAGTACCCGCAGATACCCGGCCTCGGATCGTTCTTCCAGGGACGCACCTGGGAAAAGGGAGGCTTCACCGCGCATCTTCGCGCGATCACCGACGACACCGGCCGCGCGATGGTGCTCATCAACTGGAACACCGACATGGGCGACGGCATGGAGTGGTCGAACGCCGAGGAGTATCCGGGTTACATTGCGAATACGGCGGAGGCGTACCGAATAATGATCAACGAGATCGTGTATTCCCTCACGCATTGAGCGCCGCCCGCCCGGACCATCCCCGGACCCGTAACCACGCCTCCGCCGAGACCGTCGACCATGTCCATCGCCGCGCCCACAGAAGAGGTTGTCGCCCGAGTCGTCGAAGGGCGCGCCCGAATCGGCAACGAGCTGCGGAAAGTCATCGTGGGCCAGGACGACGCGGTGGACCAGGTGCTCATCGCGCTGTTCACGGGCGGCCACTGTCTGCTCACGGGCGTTCCCGGCCTCGCGAAGACGCTGCTCATCCGGACGATCGCGGAGATCCTCGATCTGAGCTTCAAGCGCATTCAGTTCACGCCGGATCTCATGCCCGCCGACATCACCGGCACCGAGATTCTCGAGGAGTCGGGCGGCACTCGTTCGCTGCGGTTCGCGCACGGGCCGATCTTCGCGCACATCCTGCTCGCCGACGAGATCAACCGCACGCCGCCGAAAACGCAGGCGGCGCTGCTCGAGGCGATGCAGGAGTACCACGTCACCGCCGGCGGCCGGACCTATCCGCTCGATCTGCCGTTCCTGGTGCTCGCGACGCAGAATCCCATCGAGCTCGAAGGCACCTATCCGCTGCCCGAGGCCCAGCTCGATCGGTTCATGTTCAACATCGTCATGGGGTATCTCTCCGAGGACGATGAGGTGAAAGTCGTCACGACGACGACCAGCGCCGACAGCACGCGGCCCGACCGCGTCTTCACCGGCGAGGACATCGTCCAGTTCCAGCAGGTCGTGCGCCATGTGGTCGTCTCTGACGAGGTCGCGCGGTACGCCGTGCGGCTGACCGACGCGTCGCGTCCTACCCGCGAGTACGCTCGCGACTTCGTGAAGAAGTGGGTCAAGTGGGGCGCGGGCCTGCGGGCTTCGCAAGCGCTCATCCTGGCGGGGAAGGCGCGCGCGCTGCTCGCCGGCCGCTTCCATGTCTCGGTCGCCGACATTCGCGCCCTCGCGCCATCGGTGCTGCGTCATCGCATCGTGACGACCTTCTACGCCGACTCCGAGCAGGTGACGCCCGACACAGTCATCGAACGGCTGCTCGAAGTCGTTCCGGTTCCCAGGAGCGGACTCTGACGTGTCGAGCCAGCCCGAAGCGCGATCGGCCCATCTGCTCGACCCGGTGGTCGTCGCGCGCCTCGGGAACATGGAGATCAAGGCCCGGACGATTGTCGAGGGCCTGCTGCTCGGTCTGCATCGCAGCCCGTATCGCGGGTTCAGCTCCGAGTTCGCCGAGTACCGGCAGTACATCCCGGGCGACGACCTGTCCTGGGTGGACTGGAAGGTCTATGCGCGCAGCGATCGGTATTACGTCAGGAAGTTCGAAGCCGAGACCAATCTCGAGTGCACCGTGCTCATCGACACGAGCGCGTCGATGGGGTACGGATCGGGGCCGCTGACGAAGCTCGAATACGGCTCGTGTCTCGCGGCGGCACTGGCATGGCTGGTCGCGGGCCAGCGCGATGCGGTCGGCTTGATTGCGTTCGACGAGCGGATTCATCTGCGCATTCCGCCGCGGTCGCGGCGGAGCCACCTGCACACGATCCTGCTGGCGCTCGAGCGTCTGAAGGCCAGCTCCCGGTCGGATGTCGCCAAGCCACTCGAGCAGCTCGCCGATGCCCTGGACAAGCGCGGCATGGTCGTGCTCGTGTCGGATCTGCTCGACGAACCGGCCGCCGTGGTGCAAGGACTGAAGTATCTCCGGGCGCGCGGGATGGATGTCGTGGTGTTCCATCTGCTCGACCAGGCGGAGCTGACGTTCCCGTTCGAGCAGGCGATGACCTTCAAGGATCTGGAGTCGGCGGAAGAAGTGCTCGCCGTCCCGGCGGCGGTGCGCAGCCACTACCTGGCGGAGCTCGAGCGGCTGAAGGGCCAATACGCCGACGAGCTCCGGACGGCCGGGATCGACTACACGCTGGTGTCGACCGCCACGCCGCTCGATGCGGCGCTGCTGGCGTACCTGCACGCGCGGACGCGGCGAAGCTGAGGGAGACGTGTTCGGCCTGAGCTTTCTTTCACCGTGGTTCCTGCTCGGCGCGCTCGGCGTGGCGCTGCCGATCCTGCTGCACCTGCGGCGCAAGGACACGGCCCCTCAGCATGCGTTCAGCGCGGTGCGTTTCCTCCGCCGCGCGCCATTCGAGCAGCGCCGGCCGAAGAAACTGCGCGATCTTCTCCTGCTGGCCCTGCGGGCGGCCGCGCTGCTCCTGCTCGCGCTGGCCTTCGCGCGGCCGTATTTCGCGGCCGGCCAGACGGCCGGACCGACGACGGTGGTCGCCGTCGATACGTCATTCAGCATGGGGGCTCCCGAGGTGTTCGGTCGGGCGCGCGAGGCCGCCGGCCGGGCGGTGTCGAAGGCCCCGGCGGGCTCGCGAATCGCCGTCGTCCGCTTCGACGACTACGCGGCAGTGCTGGCGCCGCCGTCGCTCGACCGGGGCTCGGCGCGTGCGGCCATCGGCAGCCTGGCCTCCGGCGCGGGCGGCACGGAATACGGCGCCATGCTCGCCGTGGCAACGCGCCTGCTCGGTGCCACCGGCGGGCGGCTCGTGGTGGTAACCGACCTGCAGCGCGCCGCGTGGACCGGCGCCGCCGCGGGCGCGCTGCCCGAGGGCGTGGACCTCGAGGTCGTGGACGTCGGCGCGCCGCTCGAAAACCTCGCGGTCACGTCGGTGCGCCGCGAAGGCGACGCCGTCGTGGCGCAGATCACCAATCACGGCTTCGCCGCGCGCAGCTCCCGCGTCGAGCTCTCGCTGAACGATTCGATCGATTGCCGAAGGGCGCGCCGACGTCGAGCCGGGGCGCACCGCAGCCGTTTCACTGGTCGGCCGCCTGCCATCGAACGGTCTGCTGCGCGTCAGCGTCGAGGATGCGGCCGGTTTTCCGGCCGACAACGAGCGATTCCTGGTGCTCGATCCCCCGCCAGCGCCGGCGGCGCTCATTCTGGCGGACGCGGTGACGGGCGGCGACGTCTTCTATTTGCGGACGGCCATCGAGTCGGCCGACCCGGGGCGGCATTTCGCCCTCGAGGTGCTCGGGGGCGACCAGCGCAACGCGCTCACGGCGGCGACGGCGCGTGAACGGCACGTCATCGTGCTCAGTGGCACGCGGGGGATCGGCCGGCCGACCCGGAGCGCGCTGGCCGAGTACTTGCGGGACGGTGGCGGGGTGCTGCTCATCGCGGGTCCGACACTCGACGCGGGAACGCTTTCGGAAATCGTCGGCGCTCAAGGGGGGCTCCAGGTTGGGTCAGGTGAGGGCGCGACGTTTCCCACGGCGCTCGCGCCGAACGACACCCGGCATCCGGTCCTCGCCGCGTTCGGCGACGCGGCGCCCAGCCTGGGCCAGGCGCAGTTCACGCGGGCGGTGCGCGATCACGCCTGGGCAGGGCGGGCGTGTCATCACGCGCTTTGCGAATGGACTTCCGGCTCTGGTCGAACAGCCCGTCGGCACGGGGGCGGCTGCTGGTCCTGGCGACCGACCTGGGCGGTGAATGGAACACCTTCCCACGTCACTCCGCGTTCGTCCCGTTCGTGCTCGAGACGCTGCGCTATCTGACCGGTCTCAAGTCGCAACCGACCGACGTGACGGTTGCGGAGGTGCCACCCGGCGCGCTTCCGCGGCCGGGCGCCGCGCGCATCGGCACGCCGCCGCGGCTCGTGGCCGTGAACGTCGATGTGCGGGAGTCGGCGGTCGCGCGGATCACCGCGAAGCAGCTCGCGAGCGCGGTTCGTCGCGTCGAGCCCGAAGGGCGCGCGGCCGATGCGGCGGCGCGCGAACGCGAGACGGCGCAGGGGATTCTGGCGTCTCGTGTTGATGGCCGTGGCCGCGTTCCTCGTTGCGGAAGGCGTTCTGGGACACCGCCGTTCACGTCCGTCCTCGTCCACCGCGGCAGGCGAGGCCGCGGCACGGCCTGAAACGGCGCTGTCGTAGAAGTGAGAAGAACCATGACGACCCGGACCACACCTCCGACACCGCATGCACAGGCGCTTCGCGCCTGGCTCGACCATCTGCGGCGGCGCTGGCGCGTCCTCACCGGGCTCGGTGTGCTGGCCAGGTCGGCGGCGGCCGTCGCGATCATCGCGCTCGTGCTCTGGGCCACGGACTGGGTCGCGGCCCCGGTAGGTGGCGCGCTCGTCCTGTTCTTCGGTCTCGCGCTCGTCACGGCCGGTGTCGCGGTCTATCTCCTCGTCCGGCCGCTGCGCACGCCTCCCTCGGACCGGCAGCTCGCCCGTCTGGCCGAAGAGCGCGACGCCTCGCTCCAGGACGTCGTCGTGACCGCGACCGAGCGGCTCGAGGCTGGCGAGCCCGCGCCGTTCGATGGGCTGCTCGTGAGGGCCGCCGCGGATCGGCTGCCGTCCGTCGAGCCGACCATCGTCATCGACCGCGCGCGCGTCGGTCGGGCGGGGAAGTGGGCGGCGATTGGGATTGCCATCTTCCTGGCAAGCGGGTCGCTCGCGTGGAAGCCGATGTGGAAGGCGTTGCAGACGGCTCGCCTCTACGTGGCGCCGCCGACGATTACCTTGACCGTTCTGCCGGGCGATGCCCGCGTGGTGTCGGGGCAGCCGCTTCGCATCACGGCGCGGCTCGAGGGGCTGCCGTCAGGCGCGACGGTCCAGGCCCCGGTGCTGCGCTTGTCGGCGGCCGGCGAAGGCAGCGAAACGGTGTCCATGCGGCGCGAGGGAAGCGACTACGCGGTCGACCTCCCAAAGGTCGATCGCGGCTTCCGTTATCGCGTCGTGTCGGGCTCCCTGTCCTCGCGCGAGTTCCTGGTGTCGGCGCTCGAGCCGGCGCGCGTGAAGCGAATCGATCTCGAGTACGAGTTCCCGTCCTTCACGAAGCTTGCGCCGCGCCGCGACGAGGATGGCGGCGACATCTACGGTCCGGCGGGCACGAAGGTCATGGTCAGAGTCCAGACCGACAAACCCGTCGCGCGTGGCGCGCTCGACGTGCGGTCGGGCGAGCCCGTGCGGCTCGAGCGGGGTGCCGTCGACACGGAGCTCGCAGGCAGCTTGACGATCGATCGCGATGGTGCGTATCGCGTCGGCCTCACCGACGTCGACGGACTCGCGAGCACCGGCGACACCGAGTACTTCATTCGAGTGATGGACGATCAGCCGCCAGACGTGCGCGTGCTTCGTCCCGGCGGTGACCGCCAGGTGACACGCCTCGAGGAAATCGTCCTCGAAGCGCAGGCCGACGACGATCACGGGATCGCGAAGCTCGAATTGGTCTACGCGGTGAAGGGCGGCAGGGAACGGTCGGTTCCGCTGCACCGCGTGGCGCGGGCCGGGGAGCAGAGCTCGGCGTCGACCAGCGTCACCGGGGCGCACACGCTGTATGTCGAGGAGCTCGACGTGCAGCCGGGCGATTTCATCACCTACTTCGCGCGGGCGCGCGACGTCAGCCGCGGCAAGCGTTCGACCGAGGCGCGAAGCGACATCTTCTTCCTCGAGGTGCGGCCGTTCAACGAGGAGTTCTTCGCGGCCCAGAGCCAGGCCATGATGGGCGCCGGCGGTGGGGCTGCCGCCGACCTGCTCGAATCGCAGAAAGAGATCATCGTCGCCACCTGGAAGCTGCAGCGGCGGCAGATTGCCGGGCAGTCGGCCCAGGACGTGAAAGCCGTTGGCGCCGCCCAGGGCGAGCTGCGGGCGCGCGCGCAGGCGATGGCGGCGCAGATGTCCCGCGGCATGCCGCGACGGCGTGGCGGACAGGCGGCACCGGCGCCCGCGCCGGGCGACGAGAACCCGCTCCTGCGGGCGGCGGGCTCGATGGCGCGGGCCGAAACGGCGCTCAACGCCCTCAAGCCGAACGACGCCGTGCCGCACGAAATGGCGGCCTACAACGAGCTGCTGAAGATGCAGGCGGAAATCACGCGGCGGCAGGTGTCGCGCCAGCGCTCGGCGGGCGGTGGCGGCGGCGGTCGCTCGGGCAATCAGGACCTGTCGGCTCTCTTCGACGAGGAGCTGCTGCGGCAGCAGGAGACCAATTACGAGAACCGCAATTCCGGCGGCCAGTCGAGCGCGGACTCGAAGCAGGAGAACAGCGCCCTCGA
The DNA here is from genome assembly GCA_963840865.1 of Vicinamibacterales bacterium. Lineage (GTDB taxonomy): Bacteria > Acidobacteriota > Vicinamibacteria > Vicinamibacterales > Vicinamibacteraceae > CAWJAP01. Next base: position 257,033 of record CAWJAP010000001.1, on the reverse strand, counting down.
CAAGCTGAAGGAACTGGCGAAGCGCCAGGACGAGATCGCGCAGCGGCAGCGCGAGCTGGCCCGCGCGCGCGCGGCGCTCAAGCCGGAAGAGATCAAGCGTCAGCTCGAGCGTCTGACGCGCGAGCAGGAGGAGCTGCGCCGCGAGACCGAGGCGCTCTCGCAGCAGGTCGCCCGCCAGCAGCAACAGAACGGACAGCAGAACGGCCAGCCTCAGAGCGGCGACAGCCAGTCGGCGTCCGGGCAGGGCCAGCAGCAGGCGAGCGCGTCTTCGTCGGGCGCGAGCGGCCAATCCGGGAGGTCTGGAGGCCAGGCGTCCGATCAGGCGCGTCGAGAGGGGGCCGAAGGCAGCGATCGTTTGAAGGAGGCCGCCGAGGAGATGGCCAACGCGGCGCGCGAGCTGTCGCGCTCGAATCTCGACGAGGCGCAGGCACGCACCGACGAGACGCTCGAGCGGCTGCGCGAACTCGAGCGGCGGATGAGCGGCGAAGCCGTGCCCGACGAGCGTCGGCGCATGATGGGAGAGATGCAGCTCGAGGCGCGTCAGGTTGCCGAGGCGCAGCGGAAGCTGGCCGATGAGACCAGACGTGCGGCTGGCAGCGCCGGCGATCGGCGCGGCGCGGCGTCATCCTCGGGCCGGGCGGCGCAACAGGCCGCGGAAAACGGGGCGGCCAACGGTGATGCGTTGCGCCGGCTCGCGGCAGAACAGCAGCGGCTCGCCGATCGTGTCGACGCGCTCGAAAAGCGGCTGGGTGCGATGCCACGCAGCGGTGGCGATCAGGATGCGGCACGGTCTGCGGCGGCGGCGCGCGACGAACTGGCGCGGCAGCGTCTGGGCACCGAGATGCGCAAGACCGCCGATGCCATGCGTCAAAGCGGCGGCGGTACGCCCTCGGCCGACAGCAAGCCGGCGCCGCGGCCCGACGCGGTCGCCGATCGTGCCGACGCACTGGCGCAGGCGGCGCGGCAGGTCGCCGAGCGTCTCGGCGCGGGCGTTGCCGGCAGTCCCGAAACCAGGGCGCTGTCAGATCAGCTCGCGCAACTGCGCAGCGCTCGCGAGCGCCTCGACGCCGCGGAAGCCCGGTTGCGCGAAGCGGCGCGGCGGGCCTCGGCCGAAGCGCGCCAGGGTGGCGACACGCCGGGCTCGCGCGCCGGACGGCCCTTGCCACGACCCGCGCAGGGCGACGACCGTGGTCAATCCGGGCAGCAGGCCAGCGGTACCCAGTCCGGAGGAAGTCAGTCCGGAAGCCAGTCGGGCCGCGGCGGTCAGGGTGACGGGGGCGGTGCCCAGCGCGACCTGGCGCGGCTCCAATCCGAGTACGATCGCGCGCTGCGTGAAACGCGGGGGCTGATGGACGAGATGGGCCGTGAGGGCAGCAACCGGCAAGGTAACGGACGGCAGGACGGCGCAGCGGGCACGCCCGAGCATCATGAGTTCAGCCGTTCCGCGCCTGGCACGGAGGCGTTCAAGCAGGACTACGCGCGCTGGGATGTGCTGACGAAAGGCGTGAACAACGCGCTCGAGGAAACCGAGTCCTCGCTGGCGCAACGGCTCTCCGAGCGCATTGCGCGCGACCGCGTCCACGCCGGCGCCGACGAGCGGGCTCCCGCGGCATACGCCGATTCAGTGTCACGCTACTACCGATCGCTGGCCCGGAGGCCACAGCAATAGCTGCGAACTACGAACTACGAGCTACCAACTAGAACTACAAGGACGAATTGCCCCGAGTAATGCTCATATTCACGCCATCGAACAAGGAAGACGACACCTGCGTCTCTGATCATTGCTAACAACTAGCCCGTCGCTCGTCGCTCGTCGCTCGTAACTCCTGTGTCCATCGCTTTCGCCGCGCCCGTCCCGCTCTGGATCGCCATCATCGCCGCGCTCGTCGTGGTGGCGCTGCTGGTGTTCGCCTGGCGGCGCAGCGCAGGCCTGACCACCCGTCAGCGCGCCTCGCTCCTTGCGCTTCGCGGCCTCGCACTGGTGCTCCTCGGCGTATGTCTCTTGCGGCCGGTCGCGATCGTTCCCTCCACTCGCGTGTCGGACGCCATCGTGCCGATTCTCGTCGACGCGTCGCGCAGCATGCGCCTGGCCGACGCCGGCTCGCCTGACGCCCGCGCGACGCGTTTCGAGGCGGCCAGGGCGATCGTGGCGGACAAGCTGCTGCCGGTGCTCGATCCGTCATTCGTCATCGAAGTGCTGGCTTTCGGCGACAGTGTCGGCGCCTACACGCCAGGCCGGACGATTCCGGATGGCCGCGCATCAGACCTCCGGGGCGCGCTGGCCGATGTGCGCGAGCGTTATCGCGGTCAGCGCATCGCGGGCATCGTCCTCGTGTCGGACGGCGCCGAAACCAGCTCCGGCGCACCGCCCGCTCAGGGCGAGACCGTGCCGGTCTTCACCGTCGGCGTGGGGCAGGCTACGCCGCCCCGAGATCGCGAGGTGCTCTCCGTCACGGCCGGCGAGGCAACGCTCACCGACTCGGTCGTCGACTTGAGTGCGAGCGTTGCCGCACGGGGCTTCGGTGGCGCGCCGGTGGAGCTGCGCGTGCTCGAGAACGGGCGCGCCGTCCACGTCCGCCGGGTTTCGCCGCCAGACGATGGGACGCCGCTCAGGGCGCAGTTTCGCGTGTCGCCTCGTCAGGATGCGGCCAGCGTGTATGTCGTGGAGCTCCAGGCGTCGGAAGGGGAGCTGACGACCGAGAACAACCGGGCGTCCGTGCTCGTTCGTCCTCCAGGACGGCCGCGGCGCATCCTGCTCGTCGAGGGCGCGCCGGGCTTCGAGCACAGCTTCATCAAGCGCGCCTGGCAGCAGGATCGCAGCCTCGAGATCGACTCGATCGTTCGCAAGGGGCGCAACGAACGCGACGAGGAGACCTATTACGTCCAGGCGAATCCGAGTCGCGCGAAGGCGCTGGCGGCCGGATATCCCACCACGCGCGAGGAGCTCTTCGCGTATGACGCCATCGTGCTGGCCAACGTCGAGGCCGACCTGTTGACGCGCGAGCAGCTCGGTCTCACGATTGATTTCGTGGCCGAGCGCGGTGGTGGACTTCTCATGCTGGGGGCGCGATCGCTGGCGTCGGCGGGACTGATGAAGACCGCGCTCGAGGAGTTGATGCCGGTGGAGTTCTCGGACCGTGTGAGCCGTGCCGCGCTCGGCGGCTCCGGGGCGGCGAGGCTCAATCGTGTCGCGCTCACGTCCGAAGGCCTGCGACACCCCGTGATGCAGCTCGGCGCCGCGGCCGAAGAGTCGGCAGCGCGGTGGGCGGAGATGCCGCAGTTGGGATCGACGACCGCGCTCGGAGCGGGGAAGCCGGGTGCGAGCGTCCTCGCGGTCACCGTGGGTGCCGGCGGCAACCCGCGACCGCTCGTCGCGGTGCAACGCTACGGACACGGCCGCTCGATGGTGTTCGCAGGCGAGGCCTCGTGGCGCTGGCGCATGATGCTGCCGTCGTCGAACCGCACGTTCGAGCGGTTCTGGCGCCAGTCCGGACGCTGGCTCGCCGTGCAGGCGCCCGACCCCGTGTCGGTGTCGGCCACGTCCGTGCCGGTCGGCTCGCGAAGCGATATCGTCGTGGACGTGCGCGATCCGGCGTTCCGGCCCATTTCCGACGCGTCGGTGCGGCTGCGGGTGACGACCCCTTCGGGCGGCACCTCGGAGCCGGCGCTCGTGCCGGACACGACCGTGGCAGGCCGGTTCGTCGGGCGCTGGCCGGCCGAGCAGGCCGGGCTCGTGCGATTGGACGTCGAAGCGCGCCGAGGCTCCGAGCTGATCGGGCTGGCACGCGATTGGGCGCTCATCGGCGGTTCCGATCGCGAGCTCGCGGATCCACGTCGCAACGACGAGGTGCTCGACCGGCTGGCGCGCGAAACGGGCGGCGCGCGCGTGGAGCCCGCCAACGCGACGCGGCTACGCGATCTGCTGGCGGCTGCCGCTGCCGCTGGTGCGCATCCTCCGGAGGAACGGGAGCTCTGGCACTCCTCGCCAGTGTTCCTGACCCTCCTGGCCCTGCTCATTCTCGAGTGGGCCTTGCGCAGACGATGGGGGTTGCGATGATGCGGGCGGCTGCAGTAGCGCTTCTTCTGCTTGGTGCGCCGGTGAGCGCGCTCGCGTCCGCTGAGCGTTATGCCGTCGTCATCTCCGGCGCGGCCGGAAGCGCCGAGCACGCCACCCGGCACGCGGAGTGGCGCGCGTCGCTCTCCGACACGCTGCAGAAGAAAATGCAGATGCCGGCCGATCACATCATCCTTCTGGCCGACGTCGGCGCGGAAAAGGCGTCGGGCCGCGCACCCGCCGAAGGCGTTCTCATCTCGACCCGCGACAACGTCCGTCAGGTCTTCGCGAGACTCGCCCGCATCCTCGACAAAGGCGACGTCGTGCTGGTCGTGCTGTTCGGCCATTCGACGTACGACGGCGTCGATGCCAAGTTCAATCTGGTCGGGCCCGATTTCGAGGCGAGCGACTGGAAGACGCTGCTGGCGCCCGTTGCGGCGCGGCTGGTGTTCGTCAACACGACCGGCGCGAGCGCCCCGTTCCTCCAGCGTCTGGCCGGCGATGGCCGCATCGTCGTGACGGCGACCGACAACGCCGCGCAGAAATACGAGACGGTCTTCCCGCAGTATTTCGTCGAGGCGCTCGCTGAGGCCGACAGCGATCTCGACAAGGATGCGCGCGTCTCGGTCTGGGAGGCGTTTGCCTTTGCGAGCGCGGCGGTGAAGCAGTTCTATCGCCAGCGGGGTCAGCTGGCGGTCGAGCGTCCGGTCCTCGACGATACGGGCGATGGCACCGGGAAAGAGGCGGGCTCGACGGGGCCCGATGGCGCTCTCGCGAGCCGAACGTTCCTCGACGCCGAAGACGATCCCGCGCGGGCCGGAGGCCCGGCGCTCTCCGAGCTGATCAGCCGTCGCAACGTCCTCGAATCGCAGTTCGACGATCTGAAGCGCCGCCGAAGCTTCATCCCCGCCGGCGACTACGAGAAGCAACGGGACGCCCTGCTCATCGATATCGCGCGAATCTCGCGCCAGATCCGATTGGAGCAGCAGAAGAGGTCGTGAGCCCCTGTCGCCGGGGCTAAAGCCCCGGCCTCCTGGTGTCCGTCGTATCCCACCACTCCACACGCTGGCGCTCGCGCCGGCGGAAGACGCCGACCAGCGCCAGGCCAGCCACGAATCCCACGGCGTGGGCCCAGAAGGCCACACCGCCGATGTCGGCGCGGCCGAGCGAGCCGATGCCCGAGAAGAGCTGCATCACGAACCAGAAGCCCAGGAGGATGACCGCCGGAACCTCGATCAGCTGGATGAAGAAAATGATCGGGACCAGAGTCAGAACGCGGGAGTGCGGGAACATGACGATATAGGCCCCCAGGACGCCCGAAATGGCGCCGCTGGCGCCGATCATCGGAACGCTCGACCCGGGGTTGAACGCCGTCTGTCCCAGCGCTGCAAGCCCGCCGCAGAGCAGATAGAACACGACGAAACGGCCGTGGCCCATCCGGTCTTCGACGTTGTCCCCGAAGATCCACAGATAGAGCATGTTCCCGAGGAAGTGTCCCCACCCTCCATGGAGGAACATCGAGGTCGCGACGTTCACCCAGGAGAAGTCCGAGGGGATGAGGCCGAACGTGAGGACGAAGCGCTCCAGCTGGTTATCGGTGAGCGTCTGCTCGTAGAGGAAGATCACCGCGTTGAGCGCGATGATCCCTGTCGTCACCACCGGGGTCGTTCGGGACGGGATGACGTCCCGGAGCGGAATCACTCCTGGAGTATACGGCTATACTTGACGGCTGACCCTGGCGGCGAGCCCGGGACGTTCTGATGATCTGCAAAGTCTGTGGAACCGAGATCGCCGACAAGGCAATCGTTTGTTTTCGGTGCGGAACCGCCACCGTCGAGGCACAGCGGAAGCCCGCAGCGCTTCCCTCGCGCGGCCGCTCGATCATCGTGACGCTCGGGTTCGTGGTGCTGGTGTTCGCCGCGCTCTTCCTGGGCCAGGCCGGCACCGGCCAGCTGCCCGACGTCGTGAGCTGGGCGCTCGCAGCCATTGCCGCCGTGATCGTGACCTGGCGCGTGGCCCTCCGCCGCCGCTCCCGGATCTGAAATCACTTATGCCAGAGGCGAGCCTGGAAGTCACCGACGCGCTGGGGCGTCGGGTCATCGTCATCGAAAAGTCACCGTTCGCGATCGGCCGGCGGGAGACGAACGATCTTCGGCTCGGCGGCAGCGAAGTTTCCCGGGACCACGCGGAAATCCTGCTCGACGGCGACAGCCATCTCATTCGCGATCGTGGATCGCGGTTCGGCACGTTCATCAACGGGGAGGCGCTTGCCGGCGATCGCCGGCTGCGATTGGGAGACGTCGTGCGGCTGGGGCGGGGAGGCGGCGCCGAGCTCGTCTACCGGTCCGGCTCGCAGATGGAGTCGGTGTCGGTGCCGGCGGCCGCCGCCGCCATCGGCGATCTCCGGCACGTCGCCGCGCTCCTCGAGGGCCTGCGCGCGCTGGGCACCGGCCGCGTCGTCGACGACGTGCTCGCGCTGGTGCTCGATTCGGCCATCGCGGTGAGCGGTGCCGAGCGCGGCTTCATCATGTTGAGCGCCGAGGACGAGCACAGCCTGGAGTTCAAGATGGGCCGGGGCCGCGGTCAGGCGCCGCTCGAGGGGAGCCGGTTCCAGACGAGCCGCAAGATTCCCGAGGAAGTCTTCGAGACCGGGCAGCCTCGCCTCATCGCCGACCTGCTCGACGGCGAGCTTGCCAACGTCCACATGGGCACGGTGGCCCTGGGCATCCGGCACGTCCTCTGCGTGCCGCTGAAGGTCGTTCGCTACGTCGACGAGGCCGACGCCGCGCCCGCCGACGAGAGGCGCATCGGCGTGCTCTATCTGGACTCGCGCGAGCGGGGCACGCTGCTCTCGAGCACGACCCGGGCCGCGCTCGAGACGCTCGCCACCGAGGCGGCGATCGCGATCGAGAACGCGCGCCTCTACCGGTCGGCCCTCGAGAAGGCGAAGCTGGAACAGGAGATTCGCATCGCCGCCGAGATCCAGCAGGCGCTGCTGCCCAAGCCGCGCCACGAGGGCGGCTTCTTCGACGCGGCCGGGGCCACGATTCCCTGCCGCTCGATCGGCGGTGATTTCTACGACGTGATCGATCTGCCCGGAGGCGTCTTCGGGTTCGGCCTCGGCGACGTGGCCGGCAAGGGCCCGCCGGCGGCCCTTCTGAGCGCGATGGTCCAGGGCATCATTGCGGCGCAGTCGATGTCGACCGACGGCCCGGCCACCACACTCGCGCGTGTCAACCACGCGATGATTCGGCGGGCGATTGCCGCCCGTTACGCGACGATGTTCTACGCGGTGCTCGAGGAGAGCGGCCGGCTGGCCTTCTGCAACGCCGGACACAATCCCCCGATCGTCGTCGGCAGCCGCGGCGTGCGGCGGCTCGAGGTCGGGGGGCCGCCGCTCGGGCTCTTCGAGTCGCTGCCGTACGACGAGGGGGTGATCGCGCTCGACCCGGGCGACCGGATCGTCGTGTTCAGCGACGGCATCTCCGAAGCGCTGAGCGCCAGCGGTGACGAGTTCGGCGACGATCGCATCGTCGACCTCGCGCTCCGCGAAGCGCCTGGGGACGCCGGAGCCATCCTGAGCGCGCTCGTCTCGAGCGTGCGGGAGTTCGCGGCCGGCGCGCCCCAGTACGACGACATCACGGCGCTCGTCGTCGCGTATCGCGGACCCCCGGCATGAGCCGTTCCCGCCGCGGCCCGTGGCTCTGGCCTGGCGTGATCGCAGCCATCACGGGCTTTCTCGTCTGGAACCTGGTCTTCGATCTGTGGGTCGGCCAGGGCGAACGGCAGTACCTCTGGGAGCGTGCGCGGTTCAGGCTGGGCGAGGGCCGGGCCGTGTCGCTCGACGGCTCGATGGCCAGCTCCGTTCGAAGCGGAATCTGGGTGGCCACCGCGTGGAGCATCGTGGTCGTGGCAGCGGTACTAGGCGCGAGCTATCTGGCGTACAGGTCGGGGAAGAGACCAGTAACCAGCGACGAATTACGAATTACGAATGACAAATGACGAATAAGGAGCGACCAATGACCAGCGCACTTGCGCAGTGTCAGTCACACGGTCCGATTCGTCATCCATTCGCATGGTCCGGTCATTGGCAAGACGCCAGTCGTCGTTTGTGATTCGTCATTCGTCATTCGTGATTGGTTTTGCACGAGCTGATCTTCGATTGGAACGTCGTCGACGGCGTACCCGAGCGGCCGCACGTTCTCCTGGACGATGAGACGCTGCGCGACGGGCTGCAGTCCTCGTCGGTTCGAACGCCGGCCATCGACCGCAAGATCGAGATCCTCCATCTGATGGAGGCGCTCGGCCTGGACACCGCCGACATCGGCCTGCCCGCGGCGGGTACCGGCGTCGCCGCCGACGTCGAGCGGCTCGCCCGCGAAGTTGTCGACGCGCGCCTCCGGATTCGCCCGAACTGCGCGGCCCGCACGGTCGTTGCCGACATCGCGCCGATCGTCGAGATTTCGCAGCGCGTGGGCCTTCCGATCGAGGTGGCGGCGTTCATCGGGTCGAGCCCCATTCGCCAGTACGTCGAGGATTGGACCGTGGACCATCTCGAGCGGACGACCGCGCAGGCGGTGTCGTTCGCCGTCGGTGAAGGGCTGCCGATCTTTCTCGTCACCGAGGATACGACGCGCGCCGATCCCGAGAGCTTGCGCCGTATCTATCGCGCCGCGATTCATGCCGGCGCCGGCCGCGTGTGCATCGCAGACACGGTGGGGCACGCGACCCCGGCCGGCGCGGCCGCCGTCGTGCGCTTCGTCGCGGGCATCGTCGAGTCGTGCGGCGGCGGGATCGGCATCGACTGGCACGGCCATCGGGATCGCGACATGGCCGTCGCCAATTCGCTCGCGGCTATCGACGCCGGCGCGACCCGCGTGCACGGCACCATCCTCGGCATCGGCGAGCGCTGCGGCAACACGCCGCTGGACCTGCTCCTCGTCAATCTCGTGATGCTGGGATACCTCGAGCGCGACCTGTCGCGCCTCGGCGAGTATTGCCGGCTCGTGTCGGATGCCTGCGGTGTTCCGATCCCTGCCAACTATCCCGTGTTTGGCCGGGACGCGTTCCGCACCCAGACCGGTGTGCATGCCGCGGCCCTGGTCAAGGCCTTCAAGAAGGAGGACCGCGCGCTGCTCGATGCCGTCTACTGCGCGGTGCCGGCGTCGCTCGTCGGGCGTGAGCAGGAAATCGACATTGGCCCGATGTCCGGCCGATCGAACGTCGTCTACTGGCTGGAGCGCCGCGGGCTCGATGCGTCGAACGACACGGTCGATCGCATCCTGGCGGCCGCCAAAGACGCGCACGAGGTGCTCACCGAATCGGCGATTCGGGATCTTCTCAGCTAGAAGGGCGGGGCTTTGGCCCGGCGCGCATGACGACCCAATGCGGGGCTGAATCCCCGCCCTCCGGGAGGTAGGGGGACGGCACCGCCGTGCCCTTGTACGGACGGTGACCGGTCAGGACCTCTGGTCGACAGGAACGTAATCGCGCTTGCGGGCACCGGTGTAGATCTGCCGCGGGCGGGCGATCTTCTGATCCTGGTCGCGCATCATCTCGTCCCATTGTGCCACCCACCCTGCGGTGCGCGGAATGGCGAAGAGCACCGTGAACATCTCGGGCGCGAAGCCCATGGCCTGGTAGATCAGGCCCGAATAGAAGTCCACGTTGGGATACAGCTTGCGCGAGACGAAGTACTCGTCTTCGAGGGCGATGCGCTCGAGCTCGATGGCGATCTCGAGCAGCGGATTGCGTCCGGTCACTTCGAACACGTCGTAGGCGGTCTGTTTGACGATCCGCGCCCGCGGGTCGTACGACTTGTAGACGCGGTGGCCGAAGCCCATGAGGCGGCCTTCGCCGTTCTTCACGCGCTTGATGAACGCCGGCACGTTGGCGACCGACCCGATCTGCTCCAGCATCTTCACGACGGCTTCGTTGGCGCCGCCGTGCAGCGGCCCGTAGAGCGCCGCCGCCGCACCCGCCATGGCGGAGTAGGGATCCGCCTGCGAGCTCCCGATGGCGCGCATGGCGTTCGTGCCGCAGTTCTGCTCGTGGTCGGCGTGAAGGATGAACAGCACCTCCAGCGCGCGCTCGAGGGTCGGGTTCACCTTGTACTTCGCCTCGGTCATCTTGAACAGCATGTTCAGGAAGTTGCCGGCGAAGCTCAGCTCGTTGTCCGGATAGACGTAGAAGCGTCCCGTCGAGTGCCGATAGGCGTACGCGGCGATCGTCGGCGTTTTCGCAATCAGCCGGGCCGCCTGGAGCAGGCGCGCCTGCGCGTCGTGCACGCGCTTGGCATCGGGGTAGAAGGTCGAGAGCGCGCCGACGGTGCTCAGGAACACGCCCATCGGATGCGCGTCGTAGCGGAAGCCGCGCATCAGATGCTTGATGTTCTCGTGCAGCATCGTGTGCGTCGTGATGCTGTACTTCCATTCGGCCAGCTGCGGCGCGGTCGGCAGCTCGCCGAAGAGCAGCAGATAGGCGACCTCCTGGTACGTGCTCCGCTCGGCCAGCTGCTCGATTGGAATACCGCGATACTCGAGGATGCCGGCATCGCCGTCGATGAACGTGATCCCGCTGCGGCACGAAGCCGTGTTGGTGAACGCCGGGTCGTAGGTCATCAAGCCGAAGTCGTCATCGTCGGCCCGGATCTGGCGGAGGTCCATGGCCCGGATGGTGCCGTCTTTGACCGGAATGTCGTAGCGCTTCCCGGTACGGTTGTCGGTGATGGTCAGCGTGTCGGCCATGGGACGGCTATCGGGGAGTCTCGATCAGTACGGTTGCAATGACGGATTGGATAGCCAGGTGCTGCCACGTCGCACGCGCCGGACGGCCACGGCGACTGCGGCCGAGTGGCCTCAACAGTGCCGCGCGCTCACCCCTCGTCCCGCTCCGGGCGCGCAGGCTCGCTCGGGATCTCTTCGCCTGGGATGCGGTAGTCGCCGTCGAGCCATTTGCCGAGATCCTGCAGCCGGCAGCGCTGGCTGCAGAACGGGCGCCACCGTGGGTCGACCGGATTCCGGCGACAGTATACACAGAGCCGCGAATCGGGCACGCTTCCGCCATTCTATCGAAGATTCCGGGCCGGTTGGCCGGTCTGGCGCGCTCGGACGCGGCCGCGTCAGTGCGGCTCGGCGAGGCCCGGTGGGTGGTGCCGGACGTCGCGCGCCGAGACCATGAAGATGACGTCCTCGGCGATGTTGGTGGCGTGGTCGCCGATGCGCTCGAGGTGCCGGGAGATGAGGATCAAGTCGAGCGACGGCTCGATCGTCGCCGGGTCCTGCAGCATGTAGGTGAGGAGCTCTCGAAAGACCTGCGTCTTCAGCGCGTCGAGCTCGTCGTCCTGGTCGAGGACGTGCTGGGCGAGGTCGACGTCGCGGCGCACGTACGCGTCGAGTGACTCGCGGAGCATCCGCTGGGAGATCTCGGCCATCCGCGGGATGTCGATGAGCTTCTTCACCGGTGGGTGCTGCAGGTAGCGCCGCACCGCCTCGGCGATGTTGACCGCCAGGTCGCCGACGCGTTCGAGGTCGGTGTTGATCTTCACCGCCGCGACGATGGAGCGCAGGTCGGTCGCCATCGGCTGATACAACGCGACCAGCTTGAAACAGCGATCGTCGATCTCGATGTGGAGCTGGTTGAGCGGCTCGTCGCCGATCTGGACGCCATCGACCAGGTCGACTTCGCGCTCGACCAGCGCCTGCATGATTGCGCGGACGCGCTCTTCGGCCAGTCCGCCCATCGCGAGCAGGCGCTCCTTGAGCGTGGTGAGCTGCTCTTGGAAATGTGGAACGACGCGCTCGGTATCAGGCATGGTGGAACCCGGCTAATCTACGACAACGGCCGCCTGCTGTCAGCGGAACACGGGCGCACGCCTTGTCGGCGGCGGGCGCGGCCGCGGTTCCCGCGGCGGCTGTCGGGAGCAGCCATTGTTCGGATACGACCCGTGTCAACCGAACCGGCCGGTGACGTAGTCCTCCGTCAGCTTCTGTGTCGGCGCCGTGAACATGCGCTCGGTCTTGTCGAACTCGATGAGGCGGCCCAGCCAGAAGAACGCCGTGTAATCGGACACGCGCGCGGCCTGCTGCATGTTGTGCGTCACGATGACGATCGTGTAGTCCTTCTTCAGTTGATAAATCAGCTCCTCGATGCGCTGTGTCGCGATCGGATCGAGCGCCGACGCGGGCTCGTCCATCAGGACGATCTCGGGCCGGATGGCCAGCGCGCGCGCGATGCACAGGCGCTGTTGCTGGCCGCCCGACAGTGCGAGCGCCGAATCGTGGAGGCGATCCTTTACCTCGTCCCAGATAGCCGCCTGCCGGAGGCTCTCCTCGATGCGCTCCGCGAGCTGGCCGCGGCTCTCCACGAGCCCGTTCACGCGCAGCCCGTAAGCCACGTTCTCGAAAATCGACTTCGGGAAGGGATTGGATTTCTGAAAGACCATCCCGACCCGGCGCCGGAGGCCCACGACGTCGACTTCGGGCCCGTAAATGTTGGTGCCGTCGATCTTGACGCTGCCTTCGGCGCGCGTGCCCTGGATGATGTCGTTCATCCGGTTCAGCGTGCGCAGGAACGTGCTCTTGCCGCACCCCGACGGCCCGATGAACGCCGTGACCAGATTCGCGTTCATCCGGATCGTGATGTCCTCGAGGGCGCGCTTCGGGCCGTAGTAGAAGTTGAGCCGCTCCACGTCGATCTTGAGCGGCGTGGTCGGGAGCTCGGGGGAGCCCGGGCGCGCGCTCACCGCGGAGAGCGTTGGCAGCGTGGGGGCATCTGGCCTCATGAGGTCCTCTGCTTCTGATAGCGATCCCGAAGCCAGATGGCGAGTGCGTTCATGGACAGCAGCAGCACCAGCAGCACAATGATCGCGCCAGCGGCATTCTGGAGAAAGTCGGCCTGCGGGCGCGATACCCAGTTGAACGTCTGGATCGGCAGCACCGTGAACGGCGACCAGATGCTGTCGGGCAGGAAGGGCAGGTAGGTGACGGCCCCGATCGTGATGATGGGGGCGGTCTCGCCAATCGCGCGCGAGAGCGCCAGAATGATGCCTGTCAGGATGCCGGGCATCCCCATCGGGAGCACCTGATGCCAGATGGTCTGCCATTTCGTGGCGCCGAGGGCATACGAGCCCTCGCGGAGCGACGGCGGCACGGTCCGGAGGGCTTCGCGCGTCGACAGGATGACCACGGGCAGCACCAGCAGCGCCAGCGTCGCCGCCCCGGCGATGAGGCTGCTGCCGAGGTTCATCGCGCGCACGAACAGCCCCAGTCCCAACAGCCCGTAGATGATCGACGGCACGCCGGCGAGGTTGGCGATGTTGATCTCGATGAGCCGCGACCAGCGCCCCTGCGTGCCGTACTCCTCCAGGTAGATGGCCGCCGCGATCCCGACCGGCAGCGCGAGCAGCGCCGTCAGGAGGATCAGGTAGATGCTCCCGACGAGTGCTGGCAGCAGGCCTGCGGCGCTCGCGCGCCGGGACGGATAGCTGCTCAGGAACTGCCACGAGAGACGGCCCGCACCGTCGACGAAGACGTCGGTCAGCAGCGCCGCCAGCGCGCCGAGCGCCAGCAGCATCACCAGCAGCCCGGACAGCTCGAGCGCTTTGTCGCCGAGGAGGCGTCGCGACGTCATCCGTACACCTCGCGGAAGCGCTGGCGCAACCAGTTGCTCAGCAGGTTCAAGGCGAGCGTGCCGATGAACAGCAGCATCCCCACGGCAAAGATGGTCCTGTATTCGATGGTGCCGACCGGCGTGTCGCCCATGCTCACCTGCACGATGAAGGCGGTCATCGTCTCGATCGGAACCAGCGGGTTCATCGTCAGGCGGGGCTGCTGGCCGGCAGCGATGGCCACGATCATCGTCTCGCCGATTGCCCGCGAGACTGCCAGGATGGCCGCGGCCGAGATGCCGGACATCGCCGCCGGCACCACGACCCGCAGTGCCGTCTGCATGCGCGTGGCCCCGAGCGCGTAGGCGCCCTCACGCAGACCGAGCGGCACGGCATGCAGCGCGTCTTCGGAGAGCGAAGAGACGAGCGGCAGAATCATGATGCCCATGACGATGCCGGGGCTCAGCGCGTTGAAGCCGGACAGATCGGGCAGCACCCGCTGCAGAAGCGGCGTGACGAAGAGCAGCGCGAAGTATCCGTAGACCACGGTCGGAATTCCCGCGAGCAGCTCGAGGGCCGGCTTGACCACGCGGCGTAGGCGCCCCGGCGCGTACTCGCTCAGGTAGATCGCGCTCAAGAGGCCCGCCGGAAGCGCGACGAGCATGGCGATGCCCGAGACGAGCGCCGTGCCGGCGACGAGCGGCAGCACGCCGAATCGCTTGTTCGAGAAGAGCGGTGTCCAGACCGTCCCGAAGAGGAACTCGGTGACGGGGACTTCGCGCAGGAACTCGTAGGTCTCGAACAGCAGGACGCCGACGATGCCCGCCGTCACGAGAATCGAGACGGCTGCGCAGGCGAAGAGCAGACGCTCGATGGCGAACTCGAGCCAGGAGCGTGTACTGCGCTTCATACCAGGAGGACCAGGCCGCGATTCACTGCGCCGCGCTCAGCAGCTTCTCGATGGTCGTGTTCGGCTCCATGTGATGGCTCGCGAACATCGAGCCCGGCGTCTGCTTCTTGACGCGTTGGGCGACCAGGCCGTATTCGGTGTCGGTGAGCGGCACGTAGCCCACTTCCGTGACGAGCTGCTTGGCGTGCGCGACGTAGAAGTCGACGAACAGCTTCACCTCGGACCGGCCAAGGCTCGCACGTGAGACGTAGATGAATACCGGACGCGAGAGCGGACGATAGGTCCCGCCCCGCACGGTTTCGGCCGACGGAGCAATCGCCGCCGCGCCGTTGGTCTCGTCGCCATCGTCGATGGCCACGGCCTGCAGCTTGGTCCGGTTCTCGTCGTAGTAGGCGTAACCGAAGAAGCCGAGCGCCAGCTCGTCGCCGGCGACGCCCTGGACGAGCATGTTGTCGTCCTCGCTCGACGTGTAGTCGCCCCGGCTCGCGCCGGTCTTGCCGGTGACGACCTCGGTGAAGTAGTCGAACGTGCCCGAGTCGACGCCGGCGCCGAACAAGTGGATCTCGCGATCGGGCCAGCCATCACGAATCTGGCTCCACTTCGTGATCTTGCCTTCCGCCGCCGGCTCCCAGAGCTTCTTCAACTCGGCAACCGTCATCTTGCCCGCCCACGTGTTCTTGGGATTGACGACGATGGTCAGCCCGTCGTAAGCGATGGGGAGCTCGACGAAGGTGACGCCTCCCTTGGCGCACGCGTCGATCTCCACGTCGCGGATTGGCCGCGACGCGTTCGAGATGTCGGTTTCACCGCGGCAGAACTTCTGAAAGCCGCCGCCCGTTCCAGACGTGCGCACGGTGACCGCTCGCCGCGGGCGTGCCGCGCTGAAACTCCTCGGCGACCGCTTCGGTGATCGGGAACACCGTGCTCGATCCGTCGATGCGAACGAGGGACGGCGCGGCCGCCGACTCGCCTCCGGGGCTCTGTGTCTGACGCCCGCATGCTGCGAGTGACGCAGAGGGTTGCGACGAGAGCGAGCAGACCGGCGGTGCGGGCCGGACCAGGCTGAGGCATGCCCTGACGGTATCGGCCGGCGGTTTCTTGGCCGTTTCGCAGATGTAAATTCCGTGTAACCCGAGTGCGTCGTCAGGCGTGGGCAACCATGCGGCGCCGCGCCTTCGCCCGCCTGGCTGGGCGGCTCCGTCGACTCGCCGCCGCCTTGAGTCGCGGCGCCAGCTCCACCCGGATGGCCTTCCCGAGCTCACGTTCCAGAGGGCCGAGGTAACGCTGGGCGGCCCAATGTTCGAGCTCGGCGTCGCCGCCCGCCCGGATCCGCAGCAGAAGGTCGTCGCCTCGATCGATGACGCTCCAGCGTGTCGACCAGTTGTGCGTGGCTGCGATCGAGCCCCTCGGCCAGCCGGACGCACGCCGACAGCAGCCTGTACGGTACTTCCGCAGCGAGGAATCGGCAGCGTGCCGAACCCCTCGTGGCACTTCTTGGGCGTCGCCTGACGGTGATAGCGCGTGATGAGCGCGACGACCTCGATCTCCTGCGGCTCGAAGCCGCGGAGGTCGCCATGGCGAATCAGATAGTACGAATGCTTGTGGTGGCTCTTGTAGCTGATATGCACGCCGACGTCGTGCAACAGCGCGCCGAACTCGAGCCATTCGCGCTCGCGCGACCCGAATCCGTGCAGCGCCTGCGTCTGGTCGAACAGCGCCAGCGCCAGCCGCGCGACCTGGCGCGCGTGCTCCGACCAGTAGTTGCACCGCTCGCCGAGCTCCTCGACGCTGCGCCGTCTGATGTCGGGATAGCGATCGATCGTCGCGATGTGCCGGCGGTTGCGCCGCGTGTAGTCGATGATCAGTCCCTCGCGCAGCGCGAGATCGCACAGCGTCAGTTCCTCGGCTCCCAGCCTGCGGAGGATCGTGTCGAGCAGGACGCTCCCGGCCACCGCGAGATCGGCGCGGCGCGGATCGAGGCCCGGTATCTGCCAGGCGCTCCTGCAGATCGCTCGCCACGAGACGCTTGCGGATCCGGTGCAGCAGCTTGGCCGACACGCGCTGGTTCCGGACGTCCTCGACGGAAGGGGCATCGGCGGCGAGCGCGACCGCGCCCAGACTCAGGATGGTGCCCGAGGTCCCGATGACGCGCTGGAAGCCGCGCGACACGATCTGGTCGACGTGCGCCGCCGACCTGGTCGTCGATGAACCTGACCAGCCGCCGTTCGTCGCGGCCCGTCAGCGGATCGGATCGGACGAATCGCTCGGTGAGCCGGATGACGCCGACCTTGAAGCTCTGGGCGAGCTCGACGTCGCGGGCCGGGCCGAGCGTGATTTCGACGCTGCCGCCGCCGATGTCGATGACCACGCCGCGCTTGCCGGCGAGGTCGACGCCGTAGGCGGCGGCCAGGTGAATCAGCCGGGCCTCGTCCTTGCCCGAAATCACCCGCACGAGGATGCCGGTCTCGCGGTGGACGGCATCGAGGAAGTCGCCGCCGTTCTCGGCCTCGCGTGTGGCGCTCGTCGCGGCCGCGATGATCTCGTCCACGTGGTGGGAGTCGGCGAGCCGGCGGAACTTGGACAGCGCCTGGAGCGCCGAGGTCATCGCCGTGGGGGTGAGCGCTTTTCCGTCGAGGCCGCCCGAGCCGAGCCGGACCATTTCCTTCTCGCGGTCCACGATCTCGAACGAGAGATCGGGCCTGACGTGGACCACGATCATGTGGACCGAATTCGTGCCGATGTCGATGGCTGCGAGTCGCATGAACGAGGGGACGCCGGAGCGGGCTGGCTATGCTAGGATGACGGGCTCACCGGCCTGTTTGACGCCGCATCCTACCATGGGCTCCGCTCACCGTTTCGAGGCTCTGCTCGCGCGACGCATTCGTGCGCTGGCCGAGCACCTGCCGCGCGCAATCGACGGCCATCAGCAGGACGTCCACCAGGCGCGCGTGGCCTCGAGACGCCTGCGCGAAGCCGTGCCGGTCGCCGGCGCCGCGGCAAAACCGCGCAAGGTGCGGCGACTGCAGATGCGTCTTCGACGGATCACGCGGCTGCTCGGGCCGATCCGCGAGCACGACGTCGCGATCGACATGATCGAGGCGTTCGACCGCGCCGGCGCGCCCGCGGAGTTGTTCGACACCATCGCTCAGCATCTGGCGCGCGAGCGCGCCGCGCGACTCGCGCTGTTGGAGCACCGTCTCGATCACGCGCGTGCGCGCCGGCTGGTCGCGCGTCTCGAGAAGTTCGCGTCCGCCCTGTCCGATCCGGATCGGTCGCCGGAATGGCGTGAACTGCTCGCCAATCGGATCGAGGCTCGTGCCCACGCGCTCCAGACCGCCGTTGCCGATGCCGGCGCGCTCTACGCGCCCGAGCGGCTGCACGGCGTGCGTGTCGCCGTCAAGAAGCTGCGCTACGCCCTCGAGCTCGCGAGCGAGACGCGGTCGGCGCCGGCCGGGCCGCTGGTCCGCCAGCTGCGCGAGACCCAGGAGCTGCTTGGCTCTCTCCACGACCGCGACGTGCTGCGAGCCAGCCTCGCGGCCATGTTCGATCGGGCCGACCCGCCTCCGGACCTCGAGGCGTCGCGCACCGCGTTCATCTCCGGGCTGGACCGGGAAGCGCGCGGGCTCCACGCACGCTATTTGCGGCGCCAGGCCTCGCTGATTGGCGTTGCCGATCGGGCGCTCGACACCATGGCCCCTCGTGTCAGCCGTCGGGGGCACGGCGCCACGCTGACGGCGCATCCGCGCGTAGCCATGCCAGGCCCAGTCCACCTGCACCTGATTCGCCATGCCATCGCCGAGGATCGCGGCGAGAAGTGGCCCGACGATCGGCTGCGTCCGCTGACCAAGGACGGCGCGGAACGCATGAAGCGTCAGGCCGCCGGGCTCGCCGAGCTCGGCGTGACGTTCGACGAGATTCTCACCAGCCCGCTGGTGCGCGCGCGGCAGACCGCCGACATCCTCGCCGACGCCTACGCCGGCCGCCCGCGGATCGTCGAGCTCCCGGCGCTCGAGCCCGAGCGGCGCCCGAAGGACGTGATGACGGCGCTGCGCGATTTCACGAAGCGGGGCAGTCTCGCGCTGGTCGGCCACGAGCCCGGTCTGGGCGAGCTCGCCGCAGCGTTGCTCGGGCTGCGGACGCCGCTCGCCTTCAAGAAGGGCGGTGTCGCCCTCATCGACGTCGCGCTGCTGCCGCCGCCCGCCGGCTCCGGTGAGCTGGTGTGGTTCGTCACCCCTCGCATCCTGCGTGGGCTGGGCCGGAAAAATAGTGACCAGCTGCCAATTACCAGTTACCAGCTGGAACTAGCTGCGCGGCGATGCTGTTGTCGTTGGTCACTGGTACTTCGTCACTGGCAACTGGTGTATCACTCCACCCGTGTTCCAGGCGGCACGACCGCGCCTTTGGGCACGACGATGATGCCGTCGCGAATGACGTAGCCATCGCCGTCGGCTTCCTGCACCCCGCTCGCGTTGGTCAAGCGTGAGCCCTCACCGATCCGGGCGTTCTTGTCGACGATCACGCCATCGAGCACGCAGTCGTATCCGATGCCCAGTGGTGGCTGGTCGACGGGCTCGTCTTCCTCGTAGAGATCGGCGCCGAGGAGCACGGAACGGCGCACGTCGGCGCCGCGCCTGACCTCCATCCGCAGGCCGACGACCGAGTCGCTCACCGATGCGTGACGGAGCGACGCGCCTTCGGCGACGATCGAGCGCGTGAGGTTCGCCTGATCGATCCACGATGGCGGCAGGAAGCGCGGGCGGGTGAAGACGGGCCGCGTCGGATGGTAGAAGCTGAAGGGCGTATTCGGCTGCGTCAGGCTGATGTTGGCATCGAAGAACGACTTCACCGTACCGACGTCGGCCCAGTAGTCGCGGTGGAAGTAGCTGTGCACGTCGTAGCGCTCGAGCGCCTGCGGAATGATTTCCCGGCCGAAGTCGACCGGCGTGTCGTCGGCGAGCACCTCGAGCAGCGCGCGCCGCGAGAAGACGTAGATGCCGAGCGAAGCGACGAACGGCTTGTCGGCGGGCGGCACGAGCGCGGCGTCCGCACCGGGCGGGACGCTCGATCGCATCTCGTCGAGCCGCGCGCGGTTCGGCTTCTCCTCGAACGCTTCGATGCGCCCGTGCTTGTCGAAGCGGAAGATGCCCATGCTGCTGGCATCTTCGAGGCCGATCGGCTGTGCGGCAATCGTGATGTCGGCGCCCGAGTGCACGTGCGCCTGAATCATCTCCTCGACGTCCATGCGATACAGGTGGTCGCCGGCGAGCACCAGGTAGTAGTCGGCGCCGAACGAGAGGAAGTGCGGCAGCGCCCGGCGCACGGCGTCGGCCGTGCCCTGGAACCAGTTGGTGTTCTCGGGCGTCTGCTCGGCCGCGAGGATCTCGACGAACGCGCGGGAGAAGTGATCGAGCCGGTACGTCTGGCTGATGTGACGGTTGAGCGACGCCGAGTTGAACTGCGTGAGCACGACGATGCGGCGCAGGTCGGCGTGCAGACAGTTGCTTACCGGGATGTCGATCAAGCGGTACTTACCGCCAATCGGGACCGCCGGCTTCGACCGCCTGTGCGTCAGGGGATACAGGCGCTTGCCCTGTCCGCCGCCAAGAATGACTGCCAACACCTCGGTCATGTCCCGGAACTCCCTCTCGAGCGGGCGGCGATCGCGCCACCGGGCGCGCCGTCGCGGGCACGTGCCCCGGGTCGGCGCGATGCACGCCCGCTCATCGTCGCGTACCTCGTGGCGGTTGTCGCGTCTCCGAACCGCCATTCGCCGCGCGATACCCCGGATGGCTGCGCTCCCCCGACCTGCCGGGCGGGGCAGGCGCTACCGCGCGGCCGGGGCCAACTCAGGTATTGACAGCGGCTCGGATTCGATCCTGGATCGGTCCGGATCGCGCGGTGCGCCGACAACCCACGTCGGACCAACAACTTGGCGCGTTTACACAGAGTTTACATGACACCGCCCCGACCTTTGCGATGATCGTAGCTTGTTCGTTTCGCGGCCATCCAGGATCACTCCCCATGTTCTCCCGACGCCTCGCCCAGGAAGGGCATACCCGTCAGTTTCTGATTCACCTCGCCGCAGAGGGGGGGTGGGAGGTTCGCGAAGAAGCCGACCGCCACATCGTCCGGCGGTCGCATTACAGCGACTGGCATCGAGTGGAGCGGGCGCGGACGCTCTTCACGCGTCGCGTCCTCTCGCTCGAAGAGGCGGGGTGGGTCGATGTCGCGCCCGAGGGATCGAGTGAGGCGCCGCCTGAAGCGGCCGCGGCGGATCCACGAGCGCAGAGCGCTCACTCGACGAATCGATAACCCAATCCGACGACCGTTTCGATCTGGTCGCCTGCCGCGCCGAGCTTTCCGCGGAGGCGCCCGATGTGGACATCGACCGATCGCGTCTCGATCAATCGGTCGTAGCCCCAGACGCGCTCGAGCAGCCGGTCGCGCGACAGCACGCGGTTGCGGTTCTCCACCAGACATTTCAGCAGCTCGAACTCGCGGCGCGTCAGGCGCACCGCCCGATCGTCGACGACGATGGCCACGGCGTCGAAGTCGGCGACGAGGTGCCGTCCGCGGTAGACCGAGAGCCCCTCGCCCGACGTCGGCTGTGTGCGACGTCGGAGGACCGCGCGCACGCGCGCGGCGAGCTCTCGCGGGCTGAACGGTTTGGTCACGTAGTCGTCGGCGCCGAGGTCGAGGCCCGAGATGCGATCGACCTCGCTCGTGCGCGCCGTCACCATGATGATTGGAATGTGACGGGTGGCGGGGCGCGCGCGCAGGATGCGGCAGACTTCGAAGCCGCTCAGGACGGGTAGATTCAGGTCGAGAATGACGAGGTCGGGCGGCTCGGTCACGACGGCCTTCAACGCCCCGTCGCCGGTGCCGACGAGCTCGACGCGCGTCTGGCCGTCGCGCTCGAGCGCGTGCTTGATCAGGCCGCCGATATCGAGCTCGTCTTCGACGACCAGGATGCGCGTCTGGTTCGCGACCGTCTTCCAGCCCGTCGGCGAGTCGGTGGTAGAGAGGGAGGCGTGGGTCACGGGGTGTTCTCCACTGGGTGAAGCTGGGTGCCCCTCGAGCTTTGGCGACATTCCCGCGGACGGTACCGAGCCCGAAGTTTCCCGCCCGTGACGCGGGCGTTAAAAGTGGGTTACGTGGGGCGCCGGCGAAGCCGCCTCCGTTTTCGGCCAGAACTGATGGGTCCGGGAGCGAAACGGGCTCGCGTGCGGGTAAAACGTCATGACTCGTCTCCTGGTTCCGCCGCGGCACTCAACCGTGCCCGCGCCAGGACCTCCAGAATGCGCGGCAGCGTCTCGCCGCAGCCAATGTAGCGGCCTTCCCAGCCATAGAGCGTGTAGCGCGGCAAGGCGTTCAGATACGTGCGCGAGGCGCGCCGCAGGTCGAACCCCGCCGCGCGCGCCAGCGCCGTCACCTCGGCCACCGTTAGACGGGGCACCGGTCTCCTGCCGCGCGTAGCGCAGGAGACGCGCCACCCTGTTCAGGCGCTCGCTCAATCCCGCCCTCGCTGACCTTCACGGACGGCCGGCCCTTGAACACCGTGACCGGCGCTTGGGCCTCAACGCTGACGGCGCCAAGCGAAAGGGTAACGAGGGCGATGAGGAGTGTTCGCATGGGCAAAATCGTCAAGCAACATCAACCGTTTGCGTAATGAATGGAGGCGGCCAGCCAACCGTCGCGCAGGGCGCGCTGTCGGCGAACAGACACATAGGCGAACACATAGAGCGGCAGGAGCACCGCTCCGACAAACGTGAGCCACGGCCGTGTGACGACGGCCGTGACAACGAGGTCGATGACGATCTGAACGATGGGGGTCATGAGAGTCTCTGGGCGGCCGTTCGGCGCAGCACCGGTAGGCGCACGTTGAACACGACGAGATCACCGGGGGCGTTGGCCGGGGGACGGTCCACGTAACTGACCGATGTCGCCGCCGTGGCGCGTCCTAGGCTCGCTTCCCGAGCGGGTTGGTCGGCCGGGCCTTACCGACGAACGACAAGCGCTCGAGGCCGTCCGTGCCGGTCGGCGTCACGGAATCGACCGCTCAGGCCGTCATGTCCCTTGGGGCTGGGTCGGCGGTCAACGTCCTGGGGCCGTAACGAATCCGGCCGAGCAGCGCGCCGATGAGGCTGCCGAAAAAGATGCCCCCGGCGATGGCACAAATCAGAATGATGCGGGTCTGCATGGTGATTGGACTCCGGGTCGAACGCCCAGAGTCGCCCGGTCTCCGGCGCTCATGGGGCTCGCACGCGGCAGTCAAAAAACCAACGTAACGCACCAGTTAGTGAAGAGTAACGGCAACGCCAATCTGGCCGAAGTTGGCGTCGACACTCGAGTTCGCCATCGCGCTCCCGTTCCAGAACGGGGTGAGGCTCACCTTGCGATTGAGCCGAACGTCATAGCCCACCCCCAGCATGATCCCGACACCCATCTCGACGTCATCAGGGCTGAAGACTGACGAGCCCGCGCTGACCGTCCCGAGGCCCACTCCGCCATTGATGAAAAAGCCGGACTTGAGGGTCGGGTAGAAGCGCACGCGGGCGTCCAGCGTGCCCACGGTCAGGAGCGTCCCGTCATCGAGCGATTTCGACCAGCCCGTGGTCCCGACACCGAGCAGCACCTTGTCGCTCACGGCCCGTCCGAAGGACAGGCCCCCACTGAGCCCATCCGCGCGCGAGGCGCAGTCCTGGCAACCCATCGACCCGAATCCCATCCCGCCACTGAACCAGAAACCTTCCGCATGCGGCAGCGGCGCATTGTCAACCGTCTGCGCGGCCACGAGGCCCGGGGCACCCAGCAGGGCTGTAAGGACCAAAGCGTGAATCCATCTCTGCATGTTGTCGTTCGTCTCCGTCTCCGTGGTGGAAATCGACGGCCAGCTAGCCTCTGTTGAGAAATCGGATCATTTGCCATTTCTCACACTTTTTCCCGACACCGGGCGATTGCACGCCACGCCCGGTCAAAAGACGTCAATCGACCGGATCGTCAGAGCAAGCGGTCTGCTGGTGTGTCGGAATGGGCGTTCGCGCGCGGCACGTCACCCGCGTCTTCCCACGTCCCGTTGAGAACCGTCGTCACCCTGCGGGGCACCGGCGGGAGTCCGCCCGGCGTACGCGTCGGTTCGTGGCCACGTTTGCGGCCGGCCGGGCGCCGGTTCGGCGGGGACGCGCGCGCGCGACGGCCAGTGGTCGCCCGCCGGCGGCTCGACGGCCGTGAGCACGACCACGACACTCGACCAGGCGACCCGCGCGGCGTGCGGCAGGCCCCGCACCAGGGCGCGGCGCGCGGCCTCGTCAACCTCGGCGGTCTCGACCCGCGTCCGGACCTCGACCGGCTCCCGCCGGCCGCTGGCCGACTCGCACATCACCACGACGTTAAACGCGGTCACGGGTCGGCGCGAGACCGAATCGACTCGCGCTCGGCGCATCAACAAAATCAGGGGTCGGCGGATCGCTCGCGGCCGTTCCACCCGTGATCGGCGGTTGGCTGCCGACCTTCGGGCTCACCAAGCCCAGTCGAGTGAGCCGGGCCAGTGACTCGCCGACCAACTCCTTGCGGGGGACGAGACCAATGGTCTGTGGTGCTTTGGCATCGGCCGAAACCCGGCTTGCCAACGATTGTTATAGGTCCTTCCGCGGCGCGTGTCAGGCACCGTCAGGGCTCGGTCAGCGCCTTCATCGCTCTCCGATCCGCGCGAGCCGCACGGTCGGCGTTGCGGGAATCCCGGGCACCCGGAGCGCCGCGGCGAGCATCGCCAAGGCGCGGCGAGCTGCGTGGAAGTTCCCGACCGCGATCGCCCCATCTGGGGCGACGACCAGGTCCCGCAGGCGGTGGCGGTTGGCGTCACGAGACGCCTGGGCTCGGCATCGGCCACCGCAATGACGCTGGTCCGCCCGTCGTGGCGCGAACCATCGACGGCATCCGAGACACGAACGGGGGCGGAAAAAGCGAACGTGCGCGTCGTGGGCGCGGATCGGGGTGCGGCCTATCGCAGGGCCGTCCGTCGGTCCGCATCGCAGCTGTGAGGCGCTCACGGCGTCGTGGTGCACGTCCGCCATCATCAATCCAGCGCCATCGTTGCCGGGCGTCAGTTTCATCGGTCTTCCGACCCCGCGCGGGGAAGCGCGCGGGGAACTTGCCCGGATTCCTCGCTACTCGAGCGGGTGCTCGCTCCCGGCTCGTCTCCCGGTTTCGGCGGCTTTAGAAGCTCGGAGTGTTCAGGAGTGCCCCTGTCTTCCGGCTCATGGCAGCAGTGGGTTACGAGGCCTCCGACCACTTCTGGTATAGTTCGCCGGGCCCGGTCCCAGGGCTCCGCTACGCGTTCCCAACGCTCAATGGCTGATTCGTTCGAATTCGGTCGGCCGCGATCCACGGGCCTCGTGGATGTGCTGGATCGCGTTCTGGACAAAGGACTCTTCGTTGGCGGCGACATCAAGATCTCGCTGGCCGAGGTCGAGCTTCTCACCATTCGCATCCGGCTCATCGTCTGCTCGCTCGACAAGGCCCGCGAGATGGGTCTCGACTGGTGGACCTACGACGCGCATCTCTCCCCGGGGAAATCAGCCTCGGCCGAACTGGTAAGATTGCGCGACCGGGTTCGCGAACTCGAGCAGCAACAGAACATCCGAGCGGCGAGGGGGATGGCGCCGGCCGTCAAAGCACGGGCCGCGCGGGCGCCAGCGCGCGGGCGGAAGTCGTAGGGAGGCGGCGGTCGGTGGGATCTCGGAGGTGAAGCATGGCGGTTGAACGGACGGCGGGCGGCACCAGTCTGGTGGACGTGCTCGACCGCGTGCTCGACAAGGGCATCGTGATCGACGCCTGGGTTCGCGTCTCACTGGTGGGCATCGACCTGATTACCGTCGAAGCCCGCGTCGTCGTCGCGTCGATCGATACCTACCTGAAATACGCGGAGGCCGTCGGCCAGGTGCCGACCGTATCGCGACCTGCTCTCGAAGCCGCGAACGAGGAACTGGTCGCCCAGAACGTCGCCCTGCGCGCCGAGCTGCGCGAACGCGTGCCGCGCCGCCCTCAGCGCCCTCGATCGTAATCAGCACGCGGGTCCCGAGATTGTCGTGCGCCGCGGTTCGACATCCCGCCCATCCGCCTCCTCCGGTCGATCGTTCGTCGAGGCCAAGCTTGCCCTCACGGAGTTCTTTCTCAGCAGCGACGACATCGCTCAGGTCATGCAGCACGCGCTCGAGTGGCTGCTGGCCCACACGCCGGTGCCGTGCGTGCTGGCGGCCCTCATCACGGCAGACGGCACACGCCTGACGGGCGCGGCAGGGGCGGGGCTCTCGTCGGCCATGGTTGGCGAGTTCGCGCTCGACCTGAAAGATCGACGGCATCCGCTGATCGCTCAGTTCCGTGGACAGGGCTACTCCACGTACTTTGCCGGCGGCCGCCGCCATCCGATCACCCCGCTCGATGCGAACCCCTTTCATGCCATCCGGCTCCGAGCGCCGGGCGCGGCGTCGCCGCCGATTGGTCTGCTGCTCGTCGGCAGCAGCAACCCGGAGCTCGAGCCCGAGATTCGATGGGTTGCGGAGGTGCTGGCGGACAAGCTCGACGCGCCTGCGCGACCGACGCGGACGTCCCGATGTCGGGTTCGAGCTCGAGCGGCGGCAGCTCTTTCTGATGATGAACGCCGTCACGGATCCGATCCTGATGACGGATTCGACGGGCAAGCTGATGGTCGCCAATACGCACGCCGAGCGTCTGTTCGCTGCGCACGGCGATCAGAGCGAGGGCCGGCGGCGCGCTGTGGCCTTGAACAACCTGTTTCTCTCGTCGGCGTTGGCGAGCGCTGCCGCAGGCACGTCGGCCGAGCGGGTCGCGCGCGAGCTGGTGCTCGTCGATCCCGAGGACGGGTCCGACCTGCTGTTCGAGCTCCTGACGTCGCCGGTCAAGGAATCGCGCGAAGGGACGATGGTCGTCTCGGTGCTGCGCGACGTGACCGATCTCGGCCTCGCGCAGCTGCAGCTCGATCAGAGCTACCGCAAGCTGCGCGACGCGGAAAACGAAATCCGCGCCGAGCGTCATCGCATCGAGCTGATCATGGATTCCGTGGCCGATCCGATCATCGTGACGGCCCCGACCGGCGAGATCGAAATCATGAATGCCCCCGCCGAGCACCTGCTCACGGAGGGCGATTCGGCGCACGTCGACGTCGAACGCCGCGTGCGATCCAACCAGGCGCACTTCTCGTCGTTCATCACCGCTCTGCTCGTGAGCGGCAGCGATCGGCCGTGGCGCGGCGACATCGGCTTGGGCGACCCCGTTTCGGGGCGCGCGCTTCCGGTCGAGGCGATTGCCGGAAAGATCCTCGGCGTCAACGGCGAGCTCGCCGGCATCGTGACGATCCTTCACGACCAGACGGAGGCGCTCGAGCGCGCCGCACTCTACGAGGAGCTGAAGCACGCCTCGGACGAGCTCGAGAGCAAGGTGCGGGCGGCGACCGAGGAACTGGCGCAGCAGAACGCGCTCTTGCGTGCGCAGGCCATCGCCCTCGAGCAGGCGTCGGCGGCGAAGTCCTCGTTCCTGGCGAACATGTCGCACGAGTTGCGCACGCCGCTCAACGCCATGCTCGGGTACGCCTCGATGGTCCTCCAGGGGGTCTACGGCGAGCCGCAGGCAGCGCAGATGCGCGCGCTCACCCGCATCGATTCGAACGGCCGGCACCTCATGAGCCTGGTCAACGACGTGCTCGACATCTCCCGCATCGAAGCGGGGCGCATGCCGATGCAGCTCACGGAGTTCCGTGTCGATCAGCTGATCAAGGAAGTGACCGTCGAGCTCGAAGCCGTCATCTCGCGCTCGGCGGTTCCGGTGCTCGTCGCCATGGATGCCGACGTTCCGCCGCTGACCAGCGACCGGCAGAAGGTGAAGCAGATCGTCACCAATCTCCTCAGCAACGCGCTGAAGTTCACGCAGCAGGGGTCGGTCACGATCCGCGCGGCGTGCGATGGGCCCGCCGGGGCCTTCGCCATCTCGGTGGAAGACACCGGGATCGGCATCGCCCAGTCGGATCACGATCGCATTTTCGAGGACTTTCACCAGGTCGACAGCTCGACGACCAAGCAGTTCGGTGGCACCGGTCTCGGCCTCGCGATTTCGAAGCGTCTGGCTCAAATGCTCGGGGGACGTCTCACGCTCGACAGCGCGCAGGGCACAGGGTCGACCTTCACGCTGGAACTGCCGCGTCTTGCGGCGGCCGGCAACTATGTGGGCGCGCTGCGCGGTCCCGAAGCCGCGCGCGACGGCGCCAACGGCGCGCCGACGCCGGTTGGCGCCTCGAACGTCACTTCGTAACGGAGCGCAGTCGGACCATGCCACCGAAGAGACCAGCGAAACGTGCGGCCGCCTCCGCACCCAGGACCGTCCCCCTCCGCCAGGCGAAGACTCGCTCGCCTCGCAGCCCGGGCCGCGCGCCCATCCAGCGCAAGGCCGTGAAGGGCAGGCCCGTGCCGGCGCCGACGAAGGCTGCGGCCGGCGCACCACAGCCCGGACGCTACGTCTATTGCATCGTGCGGTCGTCGCTGCCACTGGCGTTCGGCCGCATCGGCCTCGGACAAGCGCCGTTCGAGGTCACGACCGTGAGCTTCGGCGACCTCACCGCGGTCGTCTCCGATACGCCGCTCGGCGTGCTCGATCCGACGCGCGAGAACGTGCTGGCGCACCAGCGGGTCAACGAGACGGTGATGGAGCGGTTCACGGTGCTGCCGATGTCGTTCGGGACGGTGTTCCGCACCGACGACGACATCATCGAGTTCCTGCGTTCGGCCTACGACGCGTTCGCGGATGTCATCAACAAGATGGCCGACAAGCTCGAGTTCGGCCTGAAGGTGCTGTGGGATCGCGACGCCATCGTCGAGGCCATCGAGGCCGCGGACGAGGGAATCCGGCGCCTGAAGCGCGAGCTGTCGGCGCTGAAGGGCTCGACCTATTTCGCGCGCATGCAGTACGGCCGGATGGTCGAAGCCGCCCTCGAGGCGCGGACCGAGCGCTACGTCGTGGAGATCTTCGAGGCCTTGCGCCCGGTGGCGGTCGCCTCGCGTTCCAACAAGCCGATCGGCGACAAGATGATCATGAACGCGGCGTTCCTCGTGTCGCGCGATCAGGAGGCCGCCTTCGATGCGGCGGTCAAGCAGCTGGGGGCGCAGTTCGACGGGCTCACCTTCAAGTACACCGGTCCCTGGCCACCCTACAACTTCGTCAACATCCGCCTGAAGCTGGAGCGCGCCTGACGCGGAGGCCGGATGTTCGTCATCGACAACTTCCTCGGCTTCGTCCTCCGCACGATCGCGACCGCCGTCGATCAGGAGATGAACGACGATACGCAGCTCAAGCGTCGGCTGGTCGAGGCGCAGCTCGCGGTCGAGGAGGGCCGCATCGACGAGCGCGAGTTCGCCGAGATCGAGCGCGACGTCTTCAATCGGCTCCGCGCCCTGCGCGGGGACGAGGGCCCGCAGGTGATAGGCGGCGACGCGCGCGTCGTCTCGGCGAACATCGACGCCGACCTGGGCGATGACGACTGACCGCGTCGTCTACGCCTACGCGATCGTCGAGCACGCGAGCCGCCCGCGTCTTCCACGCCGCGCCGGGGTGCCCGGAGCCAGCCCCGCGAGAGCGCTGGCGCTTGGCCATCGGCGCTGGGCGATCGTGGCCGACGTGCCTGCGGCTGACTTCTCACCGGATGCGGTGCGCGCCCGCCTCGCCAATCTCGAATGGGTGAGTGCGTGTGCCCTGGGCCACGAACGCGTGTCCGAGGCGCTCGTCGGCGCTCGCGCGGTGGCGCCGATGCGTCTGTTCGCGGTGTTCCAGGACGAGTCGTCGGTCAGCGACCGGCTGCGGCGCATCGCCGGGCGCCTCGATCGGACGCTGGCTGGGCTGCGCGGCCGGCTCGAGGTCGGGATTCGCATCGGCGTGGTGCCCAGAACGCGCCCGGCGCGTCGTGCGCCAGTGACCGGGACCGATTTTCTCGCGGAGCGCGCCGTCCGGCTCCAGCGTCCCGACGTTCCGACGGCGGCACAAACGCGCGGCGCGTCGACCCTCGTGCGTGAGCTGTCGGCGCTCGCCGACCGAACCCGCACGCGTCGTGTGCCGGCGGGGTCGGGGCTCGTGCGATCGGTCCAGTTCCTGGTGCCCCGCACGAAGCTGCGCAAGCTCGGCGCTGTCGTGAATCGGAGGCGACCGGCGCTGCGCGGTCTCGGCCTCGAGGTGAAGCTGCTCGGTCCGTACCCCGCCTACAGCTTCGTGAGCTAGTCCGCCCACCGTGCCGCCTCCACGATCCACGCGCGCGCGCTCGCTACAGCGGAAAAGTCTCGCCGCGACCCTCATGGGCGCCGGCGATCCCGAGCCGTCCCTTCTCGAGCTGGTCGACACGCTCCTGCACAAGGGCGTCGTGGTCGATGCCGAGCTCGTGATCGCGCTCGCGGACGTGGACCTGCTGTTCGTGAGGCTCGGCGCCGTGGTGGGCGCCGCGGACCGTCTCTTCGACGCCGCGCCCGCACGGCCGAAGCGCCGCCGGAAATCTCGTCGATGACCAAGAAGGCACTGAAAGGACGCCGGCCGGTTCCGAGCCGCAAGCCGGCGCGAGGTCGGGGTCGATCTGCGACACGCGCTCGCGCGCCGCGCGCCATCGCGCCCGCGAGTGCCGCGCCGGTACCATCAGCGCAGCCGAGCGGTCCGCCGCGCGCGCGCCTCGAGCTCGACCCCGACGACATGCAGCGGTCGCTGATGCGGCTGCTGCTCTCGCTGGCCGGCTTCATCCGTGATCTGCTCGAACGTCAGACGCTGCGCCGGATCGAGCGCAAGACGCTTTCGGCGGCCGAGATCGAGCGCCTGGGTCGTGCGCTCATGCAACTCGAGGGTGCCATCGGCGATCTCGCGCGCCAGTTCGATCTCGAGCCGGAAGATCTGAACCTCGATCTGGGTCCCCTGGGCCGATTGCGCTGACGCGCTAACCTCCCGATCGGCTCTGACGGAATCCACGTCCGCGCTTGCTTTCGGCCACCGGGGCCTGCAGGTGCTTGTCCTCTTCGCGCTGGAGTCGTTCGGCCGGGGTTTCGGTGTCCACGTGTCCGGCGGAATCCCGCGCCGTGTCGTCGTCGCGAGCCAGAACCTCCCGTTCCGCCTGTTCTTCGTCGGCGGTTTCTCGATTACTGATGCCGGTGCGGCTGGTCGTCATCGAGACCTCCTCGGCGTACGTGTGGGAACGAGCTCACACCTCGACGCCAGTCGCGCGGCCGAGACCGGGCGCGGACGTGCCGAGGTGCCTGCGAATGCACACGAGAATGTCGGCGAGCTGATAGGGCTTGGCGAGGCAGTCGTTGGCGCCGAGCTCGCTCGCCGTGCGAGCGGCTTCGAGCGCGTCGAGCCCGGTCAGCATCAGGACCGGCAGGTGCGCCGGCGTGAAGCGCGCCCGAATGCGCTCGAGGACGGCGAACCCGCTCATCTCCGGCATCACGACGTCGAGCAGGACGATGGCGAAGGTGCGCTGTTCGATGGCCTCGAGGGCCTCGCGCGCCGTCGACACCGGCGTCATCTCGAATCCCTGACGTCTGAGGTAGTACGCCCCCACCTCCCGGTTTCCGTCGTCATCGTCGACGAGCAACAGGGGAATGTCGATCCGATTGGGTGTCAGCGTCACAAATCTCTCGTCCTGAGAGCAGCCGGCCACGCCTCGGAGCGCGCCGCCTCGTCGCCTGACTGTGAATGCGCCACGAAGCCGGGACAGTCGGATAGCCTCCACCATTCTGATGCAGGGTGCTCGAAAGCGACGATGATTGCAAGGTCGGGCACGCCGGGCGCCGCCATGAGAATGCGGGCGCCGTCCTCCGGATGGCGGCGCATGAGCGCGAGCTGCTGGTCGTTCAGCCGGGTGGGACAGTTGAGGATTTCAACAGGTACCTCGAGCTTGCCGACGTCGTGCAGCAGCGCGGCGGTGCCGAGATCGCGCACGAACCGATCGTCCAGGCCCAGCGCGTCGGCGAGCGCCATCGCCAGCGTGGCCACGTTCGTGATGTGCGTGACGGTGTAGCGTCGTGCGAGCGCAGCGCCGCGAGCGGAATCCACGACCCGCGCGTGGCGTGGATGGCCTGGCCGATCGCCAGGACGAGACCATCGAGGAGCGTGGCTTCGACGGCGCGCGTACAGAACCGATTCCCAGACGCGCTCGAGCATCCCGTCGCCGCTCTGTGCCTGTATGTCGCGGACCCTCCAGAGCAACGAAAGAATCGGTACAACCGCGCAGACCCTGCACTCGACATGAGGTGGCCCAGGGCTTCAGCCCCGGCTCCATCGTGCCGGCGGGCCAAAAGGCCTGGCACCACAGGCTCGACACGAGTGAGCTTCGCTCGAACCAAACCCAAGTGAGGCCTGTGGTATACCTCACACCCGCCCATCCATGGCTGCCCGGCTCAGGCTGATCGAGGTGCAAAAGGCGTTCGGCGGCGTCCAGGCGCTCCGCGGCGTGTCGTTCGACCTCGAGCCGGGTGAAGTCCATGCCCTCGTGGGCGAGAACGGCGCCGGCAAGAGCACGCTGGTGCGAATCGTGAGCGGGGCGCTGGCGCCCGACGGCGGCCGGGTCGAAGTGGACGGACAGGCCGTCCTGGCGGCCGACCCCTCGCGCATGCGCGCGCTCGGCGTCGCCGTGGTCTACCAGCAGCCGGCGCTGCTCGCCGATCTGTCGGTTGCCGAGAACATCGCGCTGGGAACGGAGCCGCCCGGCATGTGGCGCCGCGTCGATCCGCGCGCGCGGCGGCGAACCGCCCGCGAGTGGCTGGATCGTGTGGGTGCGCACGGGATCGACGTGGAGGCGCCGGCGCGTACGCTGCGGATGGCGGAGCAGCAACTGGTCGAAATCGCGCGTGGAATCGGTGCCAGCGCGCGGGTGCTCGTCCTCGACGAGCCGACATCCGCGTTGCCGGATCCGGACGTGAAGCGGCTGCTCGCGCTGGTCCGCCAGCTCGCAGGTCAGGGCGTCGCCAGCGTTGTACATCTCGCATCGTCTCGAAGAAGTCGAGGCGCTGGCCGATCGGGTGACGGTGCTACGCGACGGACGGCACGTCTCGACCGACGCGCGCAACCGCGTGACGCGTGCCGAGATCATCAGGCGCATGGTCGGGACGAGAGCTGATCGCGCCGGCCGCGCGAGCCCACCGTCCAGGACCCGTGACGCTCGCCGTGCACGGGCTGCGTTCGCGGGCCGCCGGTGTCGAGAACATCGATCTGTCGGTGCACGCTGGCGAGATTGTCGGGCTCGCCGGACTCGTCGGCGCCGGACGGACGGAGCTCGCCCGGACGCTGTTCGGCCTGACACCGGCCGATGCGGGCGACGATCGCGATCGATTCGCGTACCGTCCGGGTCGACGGTCCGGCACAGGCGACGCGGCTCGGTCTTGCGTACGTCCCGGAGGATCGCCGCCGCCACGGCGTCATCGGAGAGATGACGGTCGCGGCCAACGTCAGCCTGGCGTCGCTCGCGCGATTGTCGCGCTGGGGATGGCTCGATACCGATCGTGAGCGCGCGCTTGCCGGCGGATTTGCCGAGCGGTTGTCGATCAAGACGCCAACAGTCGAGGCCGACGTCTCGACGCTGTCCGGCGGAAACCAGCAGAAGGTGGCCGTCGCGCGCTGGCTCGCGACCGAGCCACGCGTGCTGATTCTCGACGAGCCCACCCAGGGCGTCGACGTCGGAGCGAAAGCCGAAATCCACCGCCTGATTGGGTCCCTCGCGGACCAGGGCCTGGCCATTCTGTTGATCTCGTCGGACCTGCCGGAGCTGTTGGCGTTGTCGGACCGTATTGCCGTCATGCGCGAGGGAAGGATCGTGGGCACGCTCGACCGCGCCGACGCAACGCCCGAGGCGGTCATGGCCCTCGCTGTGGGGTACGCGGCACAGGCAACCACGCCCTCGACTGTCGTGTGATGGCGCCCCCGAATCCTATTCGCGTGTCCAGGCTGCCGCGCCGCGAGCTCTCAGTCGCCCTGGCGCTGGCGGGCCTGCTGTTGCTCCTCGCGGTTCGGGCGCCCGCATTCTTCACGGTCGCGAACCTGCGCGATCTGCTCGTGGGCGCCGCGGCGCCGCTCATCGTCGCGAGCGGCATGACGCTCGTCATCCTGACGCGACAGATCGACATCTCGGTGGGATCGCAATTCGCGATCTGCGGAGTCGTTGTCGGATTGCTGGCGAAAGCGGAATGGCCGATGCCGCTCGCGGCCGGGGGCGCGGTCGCGGCCGGAGCGGCGATGGGCGCGCTCAACGGCTGGCTGGTTGCGCGGGTCGGGCTGCCTGCGATTGTCGTCACGCTGGCCACGATGGTCGCGCTGCGCGAGGCCTTGCGATGGGCGACCGGCGGTGTGTGGGTCGAGGACTTGCCCCCGGGCTTCCAATGGTTCGGCGTTGGCCAGGGCCTCGGGCAGATCCTCGTCGCGGGTATCGCACTCGCGGTCTGGGGGGGCCTGGCCTGGGCGACGATGCGAGTGGCGGCCGGGCGCGCGGTGTACGCCGCCGGCTCCGACGCCGAGGTCGCGCGGCTCCTCGGTCAGCGCCCGGCGCTCGTCGTGTTCTGCGTCTTCGTGCTGATGGGCACGCTGACGGGACTCGCGGCCACGGTATCGGCCGTGCGGTTCATCGACGTCCAGACCAACGCGGGAATCGGCCTCGAGCTGACGGCGATCGCCGCGGTCGTGGTGGGAGGCACCTCGATCGCCGGCGGTCGGGGATCCCTCGCGGGCACGCTCGTCGGCGTCGCCCTGCTCGCGACACTCGGCCCGGCGCTGACGTTTCTCGGGACGGAAGCGGCCTGGGAGCGCGCGATGCAGGGCGCTGATCATTCTCGTCGCGGTGTCGGCCGACGCCGTCGGGTCCACCTCGCTGACGACGCGGAGGAAGGTGGCGCGTGCCGTCTGAGGCGCCGCCCCACCCAGACGCGCGCGACGCCGAGGCGATCGCCCGGTGGTATCGAGACCGCGCTCGGGGTCCTCATCCTCGTCGAGATCGTGGTGTTCGCGGTCGCCGGGACCAATTTCCTCACCCTTGGCAACGCCGGTGAAATCGCGCGCGCCAGCGCCGAGGTCGCGATTCTGGCGCTCGCGCTCACCCCGATGATCCTCACCGGCGGCATCGACCTCTCGAGCGGCTCGCTCCTCGGGCTGTCGGCGGTGGTGCTCGGCTGGTCGTGGCGCGACCTGGGTCTGCCGTTTGAAGCGGCCGTCGCAGCCACGCTCGTCACTGGATTGACCGGCGGCCTGCTCAACGCGGTGCTCGTCGCGCGCGCGGGACTGCCGCCGCTCATCGTCACGCTGGCGACCTTCTCGCTGTTCCGCGGGCTGGCCGAAGGCATCTCGGGCGGAGTCCGCAACTACGCCGACTTCCCGGGCTGGTTCCTCGCGGTGGGCAGGGCGGCATCGGAGCCGTGCCGGCGCAGGTGCCCATCGTGGTGGCCGCCGCGCTTGCGTCGCTGGGTTCTGGTTCACCGCCTGACCGTGGGTCGAACGCTGCGCGCGATTGGCTTTTCGCCGGAAGGCGCGCAGCACGCCGGGATTCCGGTGGCACGCAGGCTCACACTGGTCTACGTTCTGTCGGGCATCGCGGCTGGCCTCGCGGCTCTCGTGTACGCCGCCCGGCTCGGTCAGGCCAAGGCCGATGCGGGTACCGGCTTCGAATTGATGGCCATGACCGCCGTCGTGCTCGGCGGGACATCGATCTTTGGCGGACGCGGGCAGCGTCGGCGGCACGCTGCTCGGCGTCGCCGCGCTCGGCGATTCTTCAAAACGGCCTGCGGCTCGCCGATCGACCGGCGGAGCTCGCCGGCCTGCTCACCGGCGCGCTGCTCATCGTGGCCGTTGCGGCAGGCCGCCGTCGGCGCGCGTGAGCCGCGCCCCGCCTCGGTGGCCGCTGATCCGAACAACAGCGGCGACATCGACGCAATCCGCACATGCTCAGACTCCCGCTCGTCGCGCTCGCGGCGTCGATCCTGATCGCGTGCGGCGGCGGCTCGTCGCCCGGCGGCGACGGGCTCACGGTCGCGATGATGCCCAAGAACAAGGGCAACCCCTATTTCGTGAGCTGCAGGCAGGGCGCCGACGAAGCGGCGCAGGCGCTCGGCATCCGGCTGCTCTGGGACGGCCCCACCGACACGGATCCGGCCAAGCAGAACGACGTCGTCGAAGCGTGGATCACACGCGGCGTCGATGTGCTGGCGGTCAGCGTCGAGAACAAGCAGGCGATCTCGACGGTGCTCCGCAAGGCGCGCGGCAAGGGCATCAAGGTGATCACATGGGACGCCGACGCCGAGCCCGACGCGCGCGATTTCTTCGTCAATCAGGCGACGCCGCGCGGCATCGCCGAAACGCTCGTCGACCACGCGGCGCGGCTGCTCGGGGGCACAGGGCGAGTTCGCCATCATCACCGGATCGCTCACCGCGGCGAATCAGAACGAGTGGATCAAGCACATTCGCGCGGTGCTCGCCGAGAAGCACCCGGGCGCTCACGATCGCCGACATCCGCCCGAGCGACGATGACCGGCAAGCGCGCGTTCGACGAGACGCAGACGCTGCTGCGCGTGCATCCCGGCGTGAAGGTCGTGATGGCCATCGCGTCGCCCGCGGTGCCGGGCGCGGCCGAAGCGGTGAAGCAGTCGGGGCGCACCGACGTGAAAGTCACTGGCCTCGGCCTGCCCAACGCCAGCCAGCCGTACCTGGAGGACGGCGTGCTCGACTCGGCCGTGCTCTGGAACACGCGCGATCTCGGATACCTGACCATCCAGGTCGCGCACGCGCTCGCGAACGGCACGCTCAAGCCCGGGGCTACGTCGTTTGCAGCCGGCCGGCTCGGCGAGCCTCGAGATCCGCGGCGACAACGTCCTGCTCGGCGTCCCTTTCACCTTCACGAAGCGACAACGTCAGGCAATTCGATTTCTGAAGTCGCGGCAACTCTAGTTGGGCCACGGCCGCCCCCAGCGGCCTTCGCGGCAGCCCTTCAATCCGCGCTGCTGTGCAGCCGGCCTGGGCGGGCCGGCTGGCAGCGCGGGGGCTGCATGCACGAAATGCTCACCGCCCCCTTGCTGAAGGCCCAGCCGCGTGCAGACACTGGCGCAAGACTTGACGGCCGGCGCGCCCGACCCGCACAATTCTATGAAGCCAAGTCACACGCCAGCAGTGCCTTACCGGTCCGTTGCCCGGTCGTCTTTACGTTCGTTGGTCTGGCGGCCGTGGCCGCAGGGCCGCAGGCGGATATCCTTCCGACGTCCGCGTCCGCGCGGCCGCGCGCCGCGAGTCGATGGCGCGCCCACGCGCCGCGACAGCGCCCGCTCCGCACGCCGCGGCTCTGGCCGACGCGCATGCGTTCGAGCAGACCGTCAAGCCGTTCATCAAGTCCAACTGCCTGACGTGTCACAGCGCCAGGAAGAAGAAGGGCGAGCTGAACCTCGAGGCTACCAGTCCGATCGAGGCGGTCACCGACGCGACGCCGATCGCTGGGAGGAAGTGGTCCGCAAGCTGCGCGCGGGCGAGATGCCGCCCGAAGAAGAGGAGCCGCGTCCCGAGCCGGCGCAGATTGCGAAAGTGACCGGCCTCGTCGAGCAGGATATCGCGCGCGCCGACGCCGCACGCGGGCCGATGCCGGGCCGCGTCACGGCCCGTCGCCTGAACCGCACCGAGTACAACAACACGGTCCGCGACCTGCTCGGCGTCGACCTGCGCCCCGCCGACGATTTCCCGCAGGACGATTCGGGCTACGGCTTCGACAACATCGGCGACGTGCTGTCGCTCTCGCCGGTGCTCATGGAGAAGTACTGGCGGCGGCCGAGCAGATCGCGCGCACGGCGCTCTTCGGCGCCGAGCCGCTGAAGCCGACGCTGGTGCGGCTGAACCGCTCGGCCGGCCGCATCAGCCGAGCCACGACGCCGCTCACCGACTACGACGTCACCGGCCTGAGCCTGCCCAATGCGCTGCACGCCACGCACCGCTTTCCGGTCGACGGCGAGTACGCGCGGTGGTCGCCTCGGCGGCGTGCGCCCGGCCGGGTCCGAGCCGCTCCGCGTCGGCGCTGTGGGTCGACGGCGACAAGCGGTGCACGACGCAGAGGTCGATCCCGGAGGGCGGCGGCTCGTTCGAGCCCGACCAGCAGCAGGATCTGTCGGGCAAGACGCTGGATTTCCGGACGCGCCTGACGGCGGGCGAGCACTGGATTGCGGTCACGGTCGCTCAACTCTACGAGGGGCTGCCGGCCAGCTACGACGGGCCCGAACCCGGCGAAGCGGCCGCAGCCGCCGCCCGCCGAGTTTCAAGCCGCCGGCCGAACGCCACGCCGGAGCAGATCGAGGAGCAGCGCAAGCGGTTCGAGAGCGCGCATCGAACGAGAAGGAGCCGGCCAACGACGGCGCGCGTCGGCTTCGTCGAGATCGCCGGACCCGTACGACGCAGGCAAGGGGCCGTCGGCCGAGAGCCGCAAGAAGATCTACGCCTGCGGCCACCTCGACTGGCCGGTCATCAGGCCTGGTGCTCGACGCGCATCGTCGCGCGATCTGGCGCGCCGCGCCTTCCGCCGTCCGGTCACGCCAGCGGAGCTCGACGCGCTGCTCGAGCTCGGCCGGACGAGGCGCGCAAGCGCGGGCGAGTCGTTCGAGGAGGGGCTGGCGCGT
Organism: Vicinamibacterales bacterium; assembly: GCA_963840865.1. Classification (GTDB taxonomy): domain Bacteria; phylum Acidobacteriota; class Vicinamibacteria; order Vicinamibacterales; family Vicinamibacteraceae; genus CAWJAP01. Next base: position 218,802 of record CAWJAP010000001.1, on the reverse strand, counting down.
CGCGATGCAGGCCATGCTGGTCTCGCCCGACTTCCTGTTCCGCATCGAGCGGGACAGTCCGGCGACGGCATGACGCAGGCGCACGCTGCGATCGGCCAGCACGAGCTCGCGTCGCGCCTGTCGTACTTCCTCTGGGCGAGCATGCCGGACGAGGAGCTGATGGCGGCTGCCGACCGCGGGCACGCTGCGCCATCCGCGCGTGCTCGCGGCGCAGGTGCGGCGCATGCTGGACGACCCGCAGGCGCGCGCGCTCGCCGAGAACTTCGGCGGGCAGTGGCTGCAGTTCCGCGCGCTCGAGTCGGTCGACGCCGCGATCGCGAGCAGTTCCCCGACTTCGACGACTACCTGCGCCTCTCGATGCGGCGCGAGACCGAGCTCTTCTTCGAGCAGCATCGTCCGCGAGGACCGCAGCATCCTCGACTTCCTCGACGGCACGTACTCGTTCCTCAACGAGCGGCTGGCGCGCCACTACGGCATCGCCGGCGTGACGGGGCCCGAGTTCCGGCGCGTCGATCTCACCGGGCACGAAGCGCGGCGGGGTGCTGACGCAGGCGAGCGTGCTCACCGTCTCCTCGTACGCGACGCGCACCTCGCCGGTGCTGCGCGGCAAGTGGGTGCTCGAGAACCTTCTGGACGCGCCGCCGCCCGAGCCGCCGCCCGACGTGCCGAACCTCGACGACAAGCCGCGGTCGGCACCGTCGGCGTCGCTGCGCCAGCAGCTCGAGGCAGCACCGCACGAATCCGACCTGCGCGTCGTGCCACCCGCGCATGGACCCGCTCGGCTTCGGCCTCGAGAACTTCGACGCCATCGGCGCCTGGCGCACCGAGGACGGCAAGTTCCCGATCGACGCCTCGGGCGAGCTGCCCGACGGGCGGACGTTCGACGGGCCCGCGCGAGCTGAAGACGATCCTCACGCGAGCGACCGCGACGCGTTCGCCCGCGTGCCTGACCGACAAGCTGCTGACCTACGCGCTCGGCCGCGGCCTCGAGCGCTACGATCGACGGACCGGTCGAAGGCCATCGCCGCCGGCGTCGGCGAGCCGACTACCGGTTCTCGAGCCTGGTGCTGGGATCGTCAACAGCCTGCCGTTCCAGATGCGCGGACGGAGCAGACGAACCCGGACGTCACGAGCGCCATGATCATCACGCGCAAGCACCTGCCGCGACGGACGTTCCTGCGAGGCCTCGGCGCCATCGTGGCGCTGCCGATGCTCGACGCGATGACGCCCGGCGCTCGCGCGCGCCGGCAGCGGCCGCGAGCGCGTCCGGTGCGCCTGGCCTTCACCTACGTCCCCAACGGCGTCACGATGGCCGACTGGACGCCGACGGGCGACGGGCCCGGGCTTCGAGTTCACGCGCATCCTCAAGCCGCTCGAGCCGTTCCGCGAGGACATGCTCGTGCTCTCCGGGCTCGACGCACGACAACGCGCTACGCGCTCGGCGACGGCCCCGGCGACCACGCGCGCGCGGCGGCCTGCTACCTCACCGGCGTCCACCCGCGGAAGACGGCGGGCGCCGACATCCAGAACGGCATCTCGGTCGACCAGATCGCCGCGCAGCCAGCTCGCGTCGGAGACACGCGCTTTCCGTCGCTCGAGCTCGGCTGCGAGGACTCGCGCACGGTCGGCAACTGCGACTCGGGCTACAGCTGCGCCTACACCAACAGCCTCGCGTGGCGCAGCGCCGACGACGCCGATGCCGCCCGAGACCAACCCGCGGCTCGGTGTTCGAGCGGCTGTTCGGCGGCCGACGCGGGGCTCGATCCGGCCGACGCGGCGCGCAGCGGCTCGCGGACCCGCCGCAGCATCCTCGACCTCGTCGGCGAGCGCACGCCGCGAGCTGCAGGGCGACCTCGGCGCCGTCGGACCGCCGCAAGGTCGACGAGTACCTCGACGTCGGTCCGCGAGATCGAGCGGCGCATCGAGTCGGCCGAGCAGCGACATGCGGCGAGCTTCGCGCCCGACATGGAGAAGCCGACCGGCATTCCCGGCGAACTTCGCGGACTACGTCAAGCTGATGTTCGACCTGCAGGCCGTCGCCTTCCAGGCCGACCTCACGCGCGTCGCCACCATGATGATCGGACGCGAGGGGAGCACTGCGGACGTATCCCGGAGATCGGCGTGCCCGACCCGCACCATCCGCTCACGCACCACCGCGAACAACCCGGAGTGGATCGAGAAGGTCACGCAGATCAACGTGCTTCACATGGAGCTGTTCGCCGCACTTCATCGAGAAGCTGAAGGCGACGCCGGACGGCGACGGCACGCTGCTCGACCACTCGATGATCGTCTACGGCAGCGGCATCGCGCGACGGCAATCGCCACACGCACGAGCGACCTGCCGGTCCTGCTCGCCGGCGGGGCGGCGGCACCGTCAAGGGCGGACGCCACATCGTCGTACCCGAAGGACGACGCCGATGACGAACCTCTACCTCACGCTGCTCGACCGCGTGGGCGTGCAGCCCGAGTCGATCGGCGACAGCACCGGACACCTCGAGCACCTGACCAACCTGTAACCGTTCCTCCCCCGTGGGGAGAGGGCCAGGGTGAGGTGAGGCGAGATCCGCGGGGCTCCTGCATGCCCGGATTCCCGGTCAACGTCCATCGCGTCGATCCCTACAAGGGTTTCAAGTTCCGTGTGCGATGGGACGGGCGCTACGTCCTCGGGGTGAACCGTATCGGCGCGCTCCGACGGACGACGGACGTCGTCACCTATCGCGAAGGGGGCGACCCGAGCACGGTGCACAAAGCGCCAGGTCAGACGCACTTCGATCCGATCACGCTCGAGCGCGGCCTGACGCATGACACGGAGTTCGAGCGGTGGGCCAACGCGGTCTGGCGTCCCGCTGGCCCGAAGTCGCCCTGCGATCGTTCCGCAAGGACATCTCCATCGACTTCTTCAACGAAGCCGGCCAACTCGTGCTCCGCTATCTGGTCCACCGTTGCTGGGTGTCCGAGTACGTCGCCTCGCCCGCGCTCGACGCCAGCACCAGCCTCGTGGCGATCGAGCGCATCACGCTCCAGCACGAGGGCTGGGAGCGCGACCTCGCCGTCGTCGAACCGCAGGAACCCGGAGAAAACTGAACCACCACCTGCTCGGCGGGGCTCGGGCCCGTAGCCCGGAGTCGGTAGCCTGTTGCCCGACTCTTACACCGAGACGACCGTCTCTTTTGCGCCGTCGGCCGACGGCGCGCCCAATCCGAGCTTCGCCGCAATCCGCGTCCCATAATCCGGATCCACGCGATAGAAGTTGCCCACCGCGCGAAGCTGTATGTCCGGCCTCGCCTGTCCCAACGCGCCGGCGATGCGGCTGGTGAGCCGATCGCGGTGCGCGTCGTCGAAGAGCGCGTAGAGGCGGCCCGGCTGCGTGTAATCGTCGTACTCGGCCGTCGAATCGTAGCGATCCACGATCGTCTGACCGATCTGCCAGGCGGGATCGGCAAAGGCCGGGTCGGGCGGCGGCGCGGCGGCGACGCCGTTCGGCCAGTAGTTCGGAGCACGCCCGAACGCGCCGCTGGTGAGCGCGCCGTCACGCATGTAGTTCATAAACGCGGGATCGCGGCCGGTTCACCGGCATCTGGTGATGGTTGACGCCGAGCCGGTGCAGGTGCGTGTCCGCGTAGCTCATGAGCCGTGCCTGCAGCATCTTGTCCGGGCTCGGTCCGATGCCAGGCACCAGCGCGCTCGGCTTGAAGGCCGCCTGCTCGACGTCGGCGAAGTAATTCTCCGGGTTGCGGTTCAACTCGATCACGCCGACCTCGATCAGCGGGAAGTCGGCGTGCGGCCAGACCTTCGTGAGGTCGAACGGGTTCCAGCGAAAGGCCGTCCGCCTGCGCCTCGGTCATCACCTGAATCGAGAGCCGCCACCTGGGGAACTCGCGGCGAGCGATGTGGTCGAAGAGGTCCGCTGGTGGCGTCTCGCGATCCTGGCGATGAGCCGCGGCGTCGTCGTCGCATCAGATTGCGGATGCCCTGCATGCATCGGAAATGGAACTTGCACCAGACGCGCTCGCCGTGCGCGTTGATGAGCGAGTAGGTGTGGCTGCCGAACCCGTGTTGATCGCGGTAGGACGCCGGGATGCCCGCGGTCGGAGAAGAGGATCGTCACCTGGTGCAGCGACTCTGGACAAAGCGACCAGAAATCCCATTGCATGTCCATGTTGCGCAGGTTCGTCTTCGGGTGACGCTTCTGCGTGTGGATGAACATCTGGAACTTGAACGGATCGCGGACGAAGAAGACCGGCGTGTTGTTGCCCACGAGATCCCAGTTGCCTTCGTCGGTGTAGAACTTGACGGCGAAGCCGCGAACGTCGCGTTCGGCGTCGGCGCCGCCATGCCCGCCGGCGACGGTCGAGAAGCGCAGGCACACCCCGGTCTGCTTGCCCACCGCGCTGAACAGGCCGGCCTTGGTGTAGCCCGTGACGTCCTTCGTGACGGTGAACGTGCCGAAGGCGCCCGACGGTGAACCGTTGACCGTGGTCAGTTGGGACGTCGTAGTTGACATCTACACCTCGGGGAAGGACCGCCGCCTACGGTACCGGGGGGGCTGCCATTGGCGTCCAAGACTTTGTACACTTGCCAGCCATAAGGCCGGCCTATGGAACTGCATCAACTTCGATACTTCGTCGCGACGGCCGAGGCGGGCAGCATCAGCCGCGCCGCCGAGCGCTGTCACGTGTCACAGCCCTCGCTCAGTCAACAGCTCAAGAAGCTGGAGGACGAGCTCGGGGTTCTGGTCTTCGATCGCCTGGGAAGGGGAATCGTGCCCACCGACGCGGGACGGGCACTGCTTCCACGGGCGCGGCGAATCCTCGCCGAGATCCGCGACATCGAACAGCACCTGCGGCACGAAGCCGAGGAGGGGCCCGGCCCGCTCATCGTCGGCGCGATTCCGACCATTGCCCCCTACCTCCTGCCGCGGGCGATCGAGCAGGTGAGGAGCGAGCGGCCCGATTGCGAGATCTCAATCCGCGAAGGCCTGACCGAAGAGCTGGTGGAGGCCCTGGTCGACAACGCGATCGACTGCGCGCTCACGAGCACGCCGATCGATCACGAGCAGATTCAGCTCGAGGTGCTCGGGTCTGAAGAGCTCCTCGTCGTCACGTCGGCATCGCATGCCCTCGGAGACGGCTCGGAGACCGTCGGGATCGAGGCGCTCCGCGGGCAGCCCACGGTCACGCTCGAGGAGATGCACTGCCTTGGCCAGCAGATTCAGGGCTTCTGCGCGTCACGCAACCTGGCACCACGCATCGTCTGCACGGCCACGCAGCTGGCGACGATCTTCGAGCTGGTCAACCTGGGCCTGGGCCTCTCGATCGTGCCCGAGATGGCTGCCGCGGGACGGCCGAAGGGCGGGCTGCGCTACTTGCATCTGAAACAGCACCGCCCTCAGCGGCAGATTGCGGTGGCGTGGCGACGCGATCGCTCGAGGCCCAAGGCGGCCGAGCGCCTGGTGACCGCCGTGAAGGCGGGGCTCGCACAGGGCTGGTATCGGTTCAGGCGGGACGACGTAGGCACCAAGACGAATGACGAGTGACGAATGACGGTGTCGAATCGCGCTCGCGTGGATTCGTTAACTCGTCCTTCATTCGTCATTTGTGATTCGTCATTTTTAGTTGGGCTTCTTTACGAAAATGTTGGCGAACTCGACCTGGGCATTGCCGGCGTCGAGGGCCACGGCTCCTCGCGCGGGCAGGCCTGAGACCACGACCTTGTCCTGCACGGTCTTGCCGTCCACCACCTCCGTTACCGTGTTGCCCTGCACCGTGACGATCGAGCGCGCCCAGCGATCGCCGGCCGCACGCGAGGGATCCGGCGCAATTCGGGCGCGGATGCGGGGGTCGGGACGCGCTTCGGCCGCCGGCGGCTGGCCCGGCGATTTCACCCGCCAGTCGGCCATCACGATCACGTCGCCGTAGTCGCGCTCGCTCAGAAGGAACCGGCCGCTGGCATCGGCCGCGCTGCGCGCCAGAATCCAGTCCTTCGATTCCCAGCCGGGCGCCTGCCGCCATCCCGCGAGGCTCGTACCGGCGTAGATGGAGACGAAGCCCTCGTCGGCCCGGGCGACGTGATCGGCTGGCAGCGTTCCCGGCGCGGGCGGCAGCTCGCGCACGCGGATGTTCCGAAACCGCGCAGGCGCTTCCTCGGCTTCGAGCGCCAGATAACCCTTTCGTGGCCGGGTGTTCGAGCCGCCGGACACCTCGACGCCGTTGACCGCGAGGGTGATGCGTCCGTTGTCGGCGGTCACCCGATAGTGGTTCCACTCGCCGGCCGGACGCGCACGGCGCTCTTTCGGCAGGCTGCGTTCCCATCCGTTCGGATGCGGCCGGTCGGGCGTGAACCGAGCACCGTGAATCGAGAACACGTCGCCGTGACTGGTGTAGTTGTCGGTGTTGCGGCCGTCGAGAATCTGGACCTCGATGGCGCGGAGGAATGGCTGGCCGACCGCCGGCAGGGCATCGGCCCAGACGAACAGTCCCGCGTTGCCGCCGGGCGTTACGTGCTGGTACTCGAGCTCGAGCACGAAGTTCTCGTACATCTTCTCCGTGCGCAGAGCGCATATCGGTTTGCCGGTCGAGAAATCTCACCGTCGCGTACGGTGAAGGTATCGGGTGCGCAGTTGATGTTCACCCATCCCGTCAAATCGCGGCCGTTGAAGAGCGGTACGCCCTCGCCGGGCTGGGCCAGTGGGGCGACGCCCGACGCGACGAGCGCACATCCGGCCAGGAGAGTCGTCCACTTCGTGAGCATGGCGAGGAGCTTACTCCAAACGGAAGCGGGCGCTGTGAGCGGCCGGCTACCAGCGCAGCGCGAGCGGCAACAGGGGCCTGAGGTCCGCGCCAGCACCAAGTGAATGCTCGTCGAACGTCAGCGTCACGAGATACTCGTCCGCGCGCTCGATCCTGATGAGCCCTGTCGCTTCGAGTGCGTGACAAGCGGCCGAACGGGCGTCGGGTCGTGGTAGCCCGAAGGTGGCGGCCGTCACGCGTCGAACGGGCAGGATATGCGTATCGGGCTCGATGTGCTGTCGCGCGCGCTCACGCTGAAATCCCATGTGGAAGATGAGGGGCTCGTCGAGCGTCGCGTCCACGGCGACGTCGAGCGACAGGCCGGCCGGAGAGTAGGGGGGCCGGTACGACCAGGTCGGGAACGGTGGATGCGGTGCGTCGCCACGCCCAGGCCGCAAGCCGATGCCGAACGGACAGGTGCCCGTGTCGCGCTGCGCCCAGCGCTCCCAGATCTGCAGCCGCTTCACGTCCGGTTGCTTCGCGGCGGTTTCATCGTCGACCCAGAGCAGCTCGAGGTAGGCGTTCTCGAAGAAGAATCGCCGGCACGCCGTTCCCTGACCGGGATGACGGTTGGCCGAGCCTTCGACGAGGCCCAGACGAAGGAGTGCTTCGGCCTCGGGCGACTGCACGGCACACATGACGAAGACGTGATCGAGCTCCATGACCGCCCGGCCGCCCAATACCAGCCGCCCAGTCGCCTAGTCGCCCAGCCCCTACCGTTCCGCTGCCATGACGCACGCGTCGGTGAGGTACGGATCGTCGAAGTGAGCGAGCTCGCCCGCGCCCTTGCCCGGCACGAGATAGAGCCGGGCCGACAGCGGCTTCTGGAGGCGATTCGAGAGCGCGGCCACGTCCATGACGATGCCGGCGAGCGATTCGGGTGATGCGTCGCCAGGGAGCGGGACCATGTCGAGACCGGTCCCACACGCGCTCGAGTAGAGCAGCAGATCCCGCAAGTCGAAGCGGCCTTCAGACACGCGCTGCGCGAGCACCTGATCTTCGAGCACGGGGAGCATCAGTCCGCAGTAGCCACACGTCTGCAGCGGCAGATCGCGCAGGGCCGCCGTCACGATGGCGCAAGCATCGAGCGTGCCCGGGCTACCGAACGGATGGCCGCTCAGCGCTTCGATGGCTGCGCCGATGCTGACGTCCTGGAGCGGTGCCGGTGAGGTGTCGATACCGAGCCACCGCCGGCCTTCACGTGCCGCCAGTCTCTGCATCACGGAGTCGAGGTGCGTGAGCACGGCGAGCAACCAATCGCGGACGCGTGCGCAGGCCTCGTCGAGGCTCACGACGTCTTCGACCGCACGCTGCACGATGCCGGCGCCCTCGAGTCCGACGGCGAGGCTGTCCGCCCCTTCGTGCCACGCCACCGGGAAGAACGGGGTTCCGGCGGGAATGTTCGCCGCGGCGGCGAAGCGGAAGTTGCCGGATCCGCCGGCCGTCGTCCGGCCGAGCGCGGAGATCACGTCGGCCGCGGAGCGTGCGGCCGATCGACAGACCCCGGTTCCTGCGCTCGCGACCGTGATGCTCGTGAACGTCGCGGAGGTGGAGGTGAAGATGTCAACGACCCAAGAGGCGAGCGAGCCGTCGTCTCGATCGGTCACCGGCACGGGCCCGAGGCTGAGCAATGCGCCCCGGTCGCTCACGAAACGATCGAGTCGCTGAATGGAGGTCAAGGCGGCCGCACGATCTTGGCGAGCGAGCTCGGTCAGCATAGACGGGAGCGCGACGCGAATCGTCTGGATCTCATACCCCTCGTCGGCGAGACCCGATCGCACGCGTGCCAGCGAATCGAGCGCTGCTTCGATGCGTCTCATCTCGTCGAGCCGGGCGAGCTCGACACCGGCGGTGATCGTTCGAACACGACAGCCGCGGCGTGGCGGCAAGGCGTCGTCGGACCCGGTCATGGCGCGATGGTACACTGCGCGCCCGAATGGGCCACTCCGTGTTCGTGCCCGAGCTGCCATGGGTGCTGCCGTTCGTCGCCTTGCTGCTCGTGGTTGCGGTCGCGCCCCTGGTCGCGCCACACGCGTGGGAATCGAACGCGCGCAAGCTCGCCGTGGCTGTGGCGCTCGGGCTCCCCGTCGCGGTGCTGTACGTGCAGCACGCGCCCGCGGCACTCGAGCACACGCTCCGCGACTACCTGTCCTTCATGGTGCTGATCGGGAGCCTCTTCGTCATTTCGGGCGGCATCCTGCTCGACGGTGATCTCGAGGCGACGCCGGCCGTGAACACCTCGATACTCGGGCTCGGCGCGCTGGTGGCATCGCTCATCGGCACGACCGGCGCCTCGATGCTGCTGATTCGTCCGCTGCTCAAGACCAACCGTCAGCGCCGGCACGTGGCCCACACCGTCGTGTTCTTCATCTTCCTGGTCTCGAACATCGGCGGGTCACTCACGCCGCTCGGCGATCCGCCGCTGTTTCTCGGCTACCTGAAGGGCGTGCCCTTCTCGTGGACGTTGCGGCTCGCGCCAGCCTGGGCGTTCACCACGGGCATCCTGCTGGGGGTGTATTTCCTCTGGGACTGGCGCGCGCGTCGCCGCGAAGCACCGGGTCTGCTGCTCCTCGATCGCGCCTTGCAACGACCCCTGCGCCTGCGGGGCTGGCTCAACCTGCTGCTGCTCGGCGGCATCATCGCGGCGGCTGCCACGTTGGAGTCGCCCGGACGGGAGCTCGTGATGGGCAGTCTCGCGATCGCCGCGCTGGCCCTGACCCCCGACGGGGTGCGGCACGCCAATCACTTTTCGTATCGGCCGATCCTCGAGGTGGCGGCCATCTTTCTCGGATTGTTCCTGACGATGCTGCCGGCGCTCGATTTGCTGCTCGCCCGTGGTGCTCGACTCGACTTCGACGAGGCGTGGCAGTACTTCTGGGCGACCGGTCTGCTGTCGTCGTTTCTGGACAACGCGCCGACGTATCTCGTGTTTCTCGCTCTGGCGCAGGCTCAGGGGCTGGCGCCCGAGGTCGTGGGCGTGCCCCACGAGATACTCACCGCCATCAGCCTGGGCGCCGTGTTCATGGGGGCGAACACCTACATCGGCAACGGTCCGAACTTCATGGTGCGTGCCATTGCCGAGAACCGCGGTGTCCACATGCCCGGCTTTGCCGGCTACATGCTCTACAGCGGCGCGGTGCTCCTGCCGGTTTTCGCGCTCGTGAGCTTGGTTTTCCTTTGAACCCGGCGGAGCCCGCCGTCTGCGGTTCCTGTGGTATAGCATCTCGCCCATGAGGCAGGCGCCGAAGCTCGAGAACAAATGGGACGCCGCTGCAGCCGAGGGTCTGTCGGAGCCCGAGCTGCTGCGCTATCGCTCGAACCTCCTCGGGTCGGACCTGCGGATTACCAACTACGGCGGTGGCAATACGTCCTCCAAGATCCGCATGCCCGACCCGTTGACCGGCGAGCCCTCGGAGGTTCTGTGGGTGAAGGGCTCCGGCGGCGACATCGGGAGCATGACGCTCGACGGGTTCGCCACCCTCTATCTCGACAAGCTCCACGCGCTCAAGCGCCTCTATCGCGGGCTCGAGCACGAGGACGAGATGGTGGGCTACTTCCCGCACTGCACGTTCAACCTCAACCCGCGTGCCACCAGCATCGACACCCCGCCGCATTGCTTCATCCCTCGCCGGCACGTCGACCACATGCACGCCGACGCGATCATCGCGATTGCCGCGGCGCGCAACGGGGAGCGGCTGACGCGCGAAATCTTCAGCGGCGAAATCGGCTGGATCGACTGGATGCGCCCGGGGTTCGAGCTCGGACTGCGCTCGGAGCGCCTGATCGCAGCGAATCCCTCGATGAAGGGCCTCGTCCTGGGAAGCCACGGTCTCGTCACCTGGGACGATGACCCGCGTGCCTGCTACGAAACGACGCTGCGCGTCATCCAGCGGGCGGCCGACTGGCTCGATGCCCACGCGCGTGCCGAACCGTTCGGCCCAACCGTCACGCCTGCGCTTGGCGAGGACGAGCGACGCGCGTTCGTCGCGGCGTTCGCACCGCTCGCTCGCCGGTCGTTGAGTGCGAACGCTCCCAAGGTGCTGCACTACGCGGACGATCCGGCGATTCTGGCCTTCGTCGGATCGGCGCGGGCCGAGGCGCTGGCAGCGCTCGGGACGACGTGCCCGGACCACTTCCTCCGCACGAAGGTGAAACCGCTGTTCGTCCCCTTCACGCCCGGCGTCGACACGCCCGCGCAGGTTGCCGCGCGGCTCGAGCCGCTCGTCGACCGCTATCGAGCCGACTACGCCGCGTACTACGAGCGGTGCCACCACCCCGACTCGCCGGCGCTGCGCGATCCGTATCCCGTCCTCCTGCTCGTGCCCGGCATCGGACTGCTCGCGTTTCAGAAGGACAAGCAGACGGCACGCGTCGCGGCGGAGTTCTACCTGAACACCATCAACGTGATGCGCTGGGCCGAAGGCGTGGACGAGTACGTGCCCATTTCCGAGCAGGACGCTTTCGACATCGAGTACTGGGTACTCGAGGAAGCCAAGCTCCAGCGGCTGCCGAAACCCAAGCCGCTCGAGGGGCGCACTGCCGTCGTCACGGGTGGAGCCGGTGGCATCGGGCGAGCCGTCTCGAGCCGCCTCCTTGCCGAGGGCGCAAACGTCGTGCTCCTCGACGTGGACCAGGCCGTACTCGACGAGGCCAGTGCCTCGCTCGCCAGCCGGGCCGGCGCCGACCGGGTTCGTGGGTTCCGCTGTGATGTGACCGACGAAGGCGCGGTCCTTGGCGCGTTCGCCTTCGCCGCCCGCGAGTACGGCGGGCTCGACATCCTCGTCTCGAATGCAGGAATTGCGTCGGCTTCTCCCGTCGAGGACACGTCGCTCGAGGTCTGGCAACGCAACATCGATGTCCTCGCCACCGGTTATTTTCTGGCGTCGCGCGAGGCGTTCCGGCTCATGAAGCAACAGGGCGGCGGCGGGAGCATCGTCTTCGTCGGCAGCAAGAACGCGCTCGTCGCTTCGCCGGGCGCCTCGGCCTATTGCGCCGCCAAGGCTGCTGCCCTCCATCTGGCGCGCTGCCTGGCGGCTGAAGGCGCCGAGGCCGGCATTCGAGCCAACGTCGTCAACCCGGACGCCGTCATACGAGGGTCGCGCATCTGGGCGGGCAACTGGCGCGCCGAGCGCGCCGCGAGCAACCGCATCCCCGAGCAGGACGTGGAGGAGTTCTACCGCAATCGAAGCCTGCTCAAGCGAAGCGTGTTTCCCGAGGACGTGGCCGAGGCGGTCTACTACTTCGCGTCCGATCTCTCGGCGAAGTCCACCGGCAACGTGCTCAACGTCGATGCCGGCAACCTCGCGGCCTTCGCGCGGTAGTGGAGGGGAGTCCATGCAGGCGCCGATTGGCCCCGAACGGATTGCGAGCGACAACGCCGCGCGTGCGGCGTGGTTGGACGAAGACTACATGCATCTGGGCCGGCAGCTCGCACGGCGCCGGGTCGACATAGAGCGGCTGACGGACCTCGCGTCGGCGTTTCGAGTGTCCGTTCCATCGTGGGGGCTCGGAACCGGCGGCACCCGCTTCGCGCGGTTCCCTGGTCCGGGCGAGCCGCGAACGCTCTACGAAAAGCTCGATGACTGCGCGGTCGTCCACGAGCTCGTCCGTGTGACGCCCGGGGTCTCGCTGCACATCCCGTGGGACACGCCCGACGACCCTCGCGGCGCGCGCGCCTATGCGGAGGCCCGCGGCCTGTTCATCGACTCGATGAACTCCAACACCTTCCAGGATCAGGCAGGGCAGCGCCTGTCCTACAAGTTCGGCAGCCTGTCGCACTCGGACGCCGCGGTGCGGCGCCAGGCCATCGACCACAACCTGGAATGTCTGGCGCTCGGACTGGTGCTGGGCGCCTCGTCGCACACCGTCTGGATCGGCGACGGCGGAAACTTCCCCGGACAGCTCGATTTCCGGCGCTCGCTCGACCGCTACGTCGACTCGCTGCGCGCCATTTACGCCGCCCTCCCGAACGGCTGGCGTCTCTTCATCGAGCACAAGCTGTACGAGCCCGCCTTCTATTCGACCGTGCTGAACGACTGGGGCACCAGCTACTACTGCGCCCGCGAAGTGGGCAAGCGCGCGCTCTGCCTCGTCGATCTCGGGCACCACGCGCCGAACGTGCCGGTCGAGCAGGTCGTTGCCCGCCTGGTCCATTTCGGGAAGCTCGGAGGCTTCCACTTCAACGACAGCCAGTTCGGAGACGACGACCTGGATGCCGGATCGATCAAGCCGTTCCAGCTCTTCCTGGTGTTCAACGAGCTGGTGGCTGCCGAGCTCGAGGGAGCCTTCGCCCGGGCGCCGGCCTACATGCTCGACCAGTCGCACAACGTCACCGACCCGATCGAGTCGCTGATGACGAGCGCCTGTTCCGTCACGCGGGCGTTCGTCCAGGCGCACCTGGTCGACCGTGACACGCTCCTCGCCGCGCAGGAGCAGAACGACGCGCTCCTGGCGTTGCGCACCTTGCAGCAGGCGTTCACGATCGACGTCGAGCCGATTCTCGCGATGGCGCGCAAGCGTGCCGGAGGCGCGATCGATCCGCTTGGCGTCTATCGTGCCAGCGGGTACCGCGCCTGCGTCGCGCGCAAACGTCCCGCACCGGCGACGAGCAGCGCCGGCATCGTCTGAACGTCACGATCGGGCGAGCCGTCGGCGTCCCCACGCCGCCCGGGAGCGCGACCGGATGAAGCGAACCTTCCTCATCGACACCGATACGGCCTCTGATGATGCCGTGGCCTTGATCATGGCGCTGGATCATCCGGAGATCGACGTCGCAGCCATCACTGTGGGGTGGGGCAACGTTCCCGTGGACCAGGGTGTCCAGAACGCACTGTTCGTGACCGAGCTCTGCGACGCCGAGGTCTCGGTGTATCGGGGCGCCGACCGTCCGCTCACGCGTCCGCCGGTGCACGCGCAGCTCTTTCACGGCCAGGACGGTCTCGGCGATCACGGCTACGCGCCGCGTCGACGCGAGGCCGCGGGCGGCGACGGCGTCGAGGCCATCATCGCGACCATCCACGAGCATCCCGGCCTGGTCGTGGTCACGCTCGGTCCGCTGACCAACGTGGCGCTCGCGCTCGGTCGCGACCCGTCGATCGCGGAGAAGGTCGGGCGCTGCGTGGTCATGGGCGGTGCCGCCTGCACAGTGGGGAACGTCAGCCCGGCTGCCGAATACAACGTGTGGGCCGACCCCGAGGCGGCCCGGGCAGTGTTCCGATCGCCGCTGCCAATCGAAATGGTGGGCTGGGAGCTCTGCCGCGGGGCTGCCAACCTGACCGACGACGAGATCGAGCTCGTGCGAGGATTCGCCACGCCGCGCGCCCTGTTTGCCATCGACTGCAACAGCCAAGCGCTTGCCGCCAATCGCGGTCAGTCCGGCGACCCGGGTCTCGGGCTTCCCGATCCGGTCGCCATGGCGGTCGCGCTCGAGCCGTCCATCGTCTCGAGACGCAGCCGGCACCGCGTGGACGTCGAAGTTGCGAGCGAGCTCACGCGGGGCATGACCGTGGTCGACGCGCTCGGCGTGACGCATGACGAGCGCAACCGCGATACGTGGGCCGACGTGCTGGCGAGCCGACAGAACGTGACGGTCTGCTGGGCGATCGACGTGCCCGCGTGGAAGGCGATGTTGTACGGAACGCTGCGGACCGACGCATCGGGTTCCGCTGCCGATGAGAGCGGTGTGTCTACCGCGGTGAAGCCAGCGTCCGCCGGATCCGCGCCGTCACCCTGAATGCCTGACGCGGCGTCCGACGACCTCGTCATACCGCTGCCGCCGTTCGACCCACCGCTCGGCCCGCCGCGGCTCGAAACGCCGAAGGGCGCAGGAACGCGCGACGCGCGCCCGGCCTTCAGCGAGCGTCGCGATCTCGCCGCACGCAATCGCCTGGACGATGACGTTGCCCGCCACGGTCGCTTCCACCGGCCCGGCGACCACGGGGCGGCCTGACGCGTCGGCGGTCGCCTGATTCAAGTAGTCGTTCCGCGACCCGCCGCCGACGATGTGGATGCCGCGTATCGTGCGGCCGATGAGCGATTCGATGGTTTCGACGACCTCGGCGTAACGGAGGGCCAGCGAGTCGAAGATGACTTTCGCGAGTCCGACTTCATCGTCGGGCGGTGGCTGACCGGTGTGGCGGAGACGGTCGTGAATCGCCGCCGGCATGCTCCGCGGGTTCAGCAGCGCGAGATCGTCGGGGTCGATGACCCCGGCAAATGCTTCTCGCGCCGAGACCTGCTCGACCAGCACGGCGTGCGTCCACGCATCCGACCATTCGCGGCGGCAGGCGTCGAGCAGCCAGAGCCCCATCACGTTCTTCAGGAATCGAATCGTGCCGAAGACGCCCCCCTCGTTCGTGCAGTTGGCGGCTGCCACTGCCGGCGAGACCAGTGGCGCATCGATCTCGACGCCGACGAGCGACCAGGTGCCGGATGAGACGAACGCCCAGGCCTCGGCCAATGGCGTGCCGGCGACGGCGCTGGCCGTGTCGTGGGTGCCGGGCACGACGACGTCGATCGGCGGCAGGTCCAGGGCCTCACGATGAATCCCCAGGAGCGGGCCCAGGACGGTACCGGCCTCCACGAGCTCGGGCATGAGATGCCGCGGCAGGTCGAGCGCCTCGAACAGCCCATCGTCCCAGCGCCGACTGCGCGGGTCGAGCAGCTGCGTCGTGGTCGCATTCGTATACTCGCCGGTCGCGATCCCGGTGAGAAAGTGGTGGCACAAGTCCGGAATCATCAGCAGGCGCGACGCTGATGGAGGCAGGCCCTCCTGAACGTGCGCGGCAAGCTGATAGAGCGTGTTGATCGGCAGATTCTGGGCGCCGGTGCGCGCGAACAGCTCCTCGGCGGAGATGCGACCGATCACAAAGGCCATCGCCGCCGTCGTGCGATCGTCGCGATAGCAGATCGGATCCTCGAGCAACCGGCCGGCTGCGTCCACGAGGCCGTAGTCGACGCCCCACGAGTCGACGCCGACCGTGGAGAGCTCGTCGCCGGTGGCGCGCGCCGCGACGCTCGCTGCGCTGAGGCCAGTCGACAGGCCATCGAGCAGGCGCGGCATCGCCCAGCGCAGATGTCCTTCCGACACGCGCGGCGCGTAGTCGAAGCGGTGCACTTCGATGAGCTCGAGATCGTCGCCGCCCAGCCGGCCGAGAAACACACGGCCACTGCCGGCCCCGAGGTCGATCGCGGCGTGCATGATCGCGGTCAGCCGGATTGGGCGTGCTGGCGCTCGAGGTGGAAGACCTCCTCGAGGCCTCGCGAGACGGGGCTGTGGTCGGCGTTCGACGGCATCAGGTGCCGCATCGACGCCCACCATCGCCGGCACACCTCCGTCGCGCCGATGGCCGCCCACCGCTCTTCGTCCTCGACCTCGACGTACCCGAAGAGATCGCCGGTGGCGGCATCGAGATAGATCGAGTAGGTCCGGACGCCGTGCTCGAGGAGCACGGCTTCGAGCTCGGCCCAAATCGGCCGGTGGCGGCGCGTATATTCCGCGGAACAGCCGGCGTGAACGGACATGCGGAACGCTTTACGGATCATGGATGTCGGTCGGCCCGGGAGCGGAAGGACCCTATCTTACCCTCGGCGCGTCCGTCCAACGGCTGCGCGCGGCGCGCGACGGTTACACTAGTCGACGTGACGATCCGGACGATGCGGCGCGGACCCTGGTTGGGTGGATGCGGACGCCGGTTGCTCGTGGTTGCGGCGCTCTCGGTTGCAGCGGTCGCCGCGGCGTGCGGAGGTAGCGACGGTCCGACCCAGCCGAGCCCGCCTGCCGGCGGCGGCGGAGGCGGTGGTGGAGGCGGCGGTGGAGGCGGGGGTGGGGGTGGAGGCGGCGGCCAGGGCACGGTGACGGGGACCGTCGGACCGTTCGAGGTCACGCGGCACGACGTCGGCCCCATGACGAACGACGGGGCGCTGGTCGTCACGCTCGAATGGGGCGACAGCAGCGTCGATCTCGATCTCTATCTGACCGCGGCGTCGTGCAACGCGTATCCCCCGAACAACTGCACGATTCTCGCGCGCTCCGAAGGCACCAACACCTCGACCGAGCGGCTGACGCAGTCGGTTCGCCGAGGCGAATCGTTCCGGGCCTGGGTGGACAACTTCGATCGGACCCGCAGCCAGAGCTATACCTTGCAGATTGCGCTGGTCGCCACCGGGTCGAGCGCGGCGCAGGCCCGTTCGATGGTGGCGATCGAGGTCGCTCGAAGCTCGCCGGCCACTACCGGGCGGGCTCGCAAGACGCCGTGACGCTCACGCGCGGTTCAGCCGATAGGTGTCCCGAGCCAGGTTGTAGCTCAGATCGACGATCGCGGCTTCGGCCTCGCCTTCGTCCATGACGTGCCGCGCGACCTGGGTCGCCAGGAAGTTGGCATCCACACGGCGGCAAAGATCGTGGCGCGCCGGAATGGACGGAAATGCCCGCGTATCGTCGTTGAACCCGGCCGTGTTGTAGAGACCGGCGGTCTCGGTGGCCGCGCGCCGGAAGCGCTCCATGCCTTCGAGGCTGTCGAGGAACCACCAGGGTGGTCCGAGGCGGACGGCCGGGTAGTGTCCGGCGAGCGGCGCGAGCTCGCGCGAGTACGCC
Source organism: Vicinamibacterales bacterium (assembly GCA_963840865.1). Lineage (GTDB taxonomy): Bacteria > Acidobacteriota > Vicinamibacteria > Vicinamibacterales > Vicinamibacteraceae > CAWJAP01. The sequence goes on along the minus strand of CAWJAP010000001.1, from coordinate 201,420 downwards.
GTTTCGTCCAGCGTGAACAGCACCAGGCGGAACCGCGGGTCGTTGCCGTACGCGTTCAGGAGCGGATGGAGGTTCCGCGTGTACTCCGTAGCCAGCGGGATGTCGCAGCCGCGGTCGGGTCCGAAGCGCGCGAACACGGTCTCGTTGTGGTTGCGATGGGAGCCGGGGTGGAGCTGCATGACGAGCCCGTCCTCGACGCTCATGCGCGCCATCTCCATCAGCATGTGACCGGTGAACGCCTGCGCGTCGGCAGGCGTCGCTTCGCCGGCGAGCGCCCGGGCGAAGATGGCGTCCGCGTCACCCTTCGCGAGGCGTGCGGTGTAGGGCGTCACGGCTGCGTGATCGGTGGCCGTGGCGCCCATCGACTTGAAGAACGCGCGGCGGCTCTCGAGCGCCGCGATGTAGGCGGTGAAGTCCACGACCTCGCGGCCGGCACAATCGCCGAGCCGACTGATCTCCGCCGACCAGTCGGGATGCAGGATGTTGATCGCCAGGTCGGGTCTGATGGTCGGGCGAACCTGTCCCTTCCACCCGGAGGTTCGAATGGCCTGATGCCACGACAGCGAGTCGGTGGCCGAGTCGGTCGTGCAGAGCACCTCGATGTTGAAACGCTCGAACAGCGCGCGCGGGCGGAAGGCCGGCGTGCGGAGCTGGGTCTCGATACGATCGTAGATGGCCGCGGCGCTGCGGCCATCGAGCCGATCGGTGATGCCGAAGACGTCCTCGAGCTCGTGGCGAATCCAGGCACCGCTCGGCGTGCCGCGGAAGAGGTGAAAGTGCTCGGCGAAAAGCTGCCAGATGGCGCGCGGATCGTGCTCGACCGGTGTGCCGTCGAGTGAGGGAACGCCCAGACGCTCGAGCGCGATGCCCTGCGAGTAGAGCATGCGCGTGACGTAGTGATCCGGCACCACGAGCAGGGCCGCGGGATCGGGAAACGGCGTGTCCTCGGCGAGCATCCGCGGATCGACGTGGCCGTGGGGACAGACCAGCGGCAACGTGCGCGACGCGCGCGTACAACCGGCGGGCCAGGTCGCGAACGGTGGGATTCGGGTCGAAGTAGCGGTCGGGATTCAGCATGATCGTTCGGCGTTCCGGTCGCAGAATCTAACACGCGGGCAGGACCGCTCCGAAGCGCCGTCTCGAGAGCCAATGACCGATTCCCGGCCAGGCGCCATCTTTCTCGTCTTCTTGCGGCTCGGCGCCACCGCCTTCGGCGGGCCGGCGGCGCACATCGCGCTCATGGAGGACGCGTTCGTGCGGCGGCGCGGCTGGCTGACGCGTGAGGCGTTTCTCGAGCTCGTGGCGGTTGCGAATCTGCTGCCTGGCCCGACCTCGACCGAGCTCGCGCTTCACGTCGGCTTCGTGCGCGCCGGTCTGCCGGGGCTACTCGCGGCGGGGTTCGGCTTCATCCTCCCCGGGGCGCTGCTGACCGCTGCGCTGGCGGCCGTCCACGTCCAGAGCGGCCGGCTCCCGGCGACAGTGCTCGTGCTCTACGGCATGAAGCCGGTGGCGGTGGCGGTCGTGACCGCGGCGGGGCTGACCCTCCTGCCTGCGGCCGTCGACAAGACGCACAAGGCGGTGGCCTTCGGCACGTCCCTCGTTGCGGCGCTCCTGGGCCTGCACGAGCTCGGAGTACTCGCCGTTGGCGCAATCGTCGCCCTGATGGTATCGACGACCCGGGCGGCGTCTCCGCAGGTCAATGCACTTCCACTCGGTATGGTGCTTCCGGCCATGTCAGGCCCGGTCGCCGTGACGGTCGGTCCGTGGTCGCTCTTCGGGGTGTTCCTGAAAGTCGGTGCGCTGCTCTTCGGCAGCGGCTACGTGCTGTTCGCGTTCCTGAACGCGGAGCTGGTCGAGCGGCTTCACTGGCTGACGCCCCAGGCGCTGCTCGACGCCATCGCCATCGGCCAGATCACGCCGGGACCCGTGTTCACGACCGGGACGTTCATCGGCTACCTGATCGATGGTCCGCGTGGAGCGCTGATTGCCACCGTCGCAATCTTTCTGCCCGCGTTCGTCTTCGTGGCGGCGAGCGGCCCGCTGGTGCGCCTGCTCCGCGCCTCGCCGACGAGCCGCGCCTTGCTCGACGGCGTGGTTGCGGCTTCACTGGCCCTGCTCGTCGTCGTTTCGATCGCGCTGGCTTCGTCAGGACTCGTGGACGGCTGGACCTGGGGCATGGCGCTGGCGTCACTGGTCGCGCTGCTCGTCTGGCGCATCAATCCGATGTGGTGCCTGCTCGCGGGCGCGCTGCTGGGCCTCCTCGCAGCATTGCTCAAAATAGGGGGTGGGGGTATAATGACGCCATGACCACCACGCTTCGCATCGAGGGAATGAGCTGCGATCACTGCGTCAGGCGGGTGACCCGGGCGCTGGCCCGCGTTCCGGGAGTCACCGTGCGCGAGGTCGGCGTCGGACACGCGACCATCGAGCACCCCGCGCCCGGCGCGCCGGCCGCCGCGGTTCAGGCGCTCGACGAGGCGGGATACCCGGCACGTGCCGCGTCAGAAAGGCCGGCATGAGCACGCCCCAGGCGGCCGCGCACGAGACCTCGTCCGTCGATCTCGCGATCGAGGGCATGACCTGCGCGGCCTGTCAGGCGAGCATCCAGCGTGCCCTCCAGCGCACGCCGGGCGTTGTCGATGCGGCGGTCCATCTGATGCTGGGCCGTGCCGACGTCGCGTTCGATCCCGCGCGGGTCGATCCGGCGCAGATCGTCGACGCCGTCCGCAAGGTGGGATACGAGGCATCCGTGGTCCCGGCCGGTGGTTCCGTGGAGGAGACCACGGATGAAGCCCGCACCATCCGGGAGTTCGAAACGTTGCGTCTCAAGGCGATCGTGAGCGGCGCCGCGGTGCTCGTCGCGATGGTCGTGTCGGTGCCGCTCATGTCGCCGGGCACTCATGGGAGCCACGCGACCGCCGACCCGTTCCTGCGCTGGATGATGAGGGTGATGGAAGCGCCGGTACGCTGGGCGCTGCCGGAGTTGTTCGGCGTCGACCCCGGCGTGCTGCGCTGGTGTCTCCTCGCCCTGACGCTGGCCGTGATGATCTGGGCCGGGCGCTCGTTCTACGTGAAGGCCTGGGCGAGCCTGAGGCACCGTCGCGCGGACATGAATACGCTGGTCGCGATCGGCACCGGAGCGGCCTTCGGCTTCTCGGCGCTCGCGACGGTCGCTCCGGGCATCTTCGAGCGGCACGGCCTCATGCCGGACGTGTATTTCGAAGCCGTCGTCGCCATCATCGCGCTGGTGCTCGCCGGGCGCACGCTCGAAGCGCACGCCAGGCGGCAGACGTCGGCGGCCCTTCGCACGCTCGTGTCGCTGCAGCCGCCGGTTGCGCGGCTCGTCGCCGAAGCTGGCGAGCGCGAGGTTCCCGTCGCCCAGCTCCGCCCGGGCCAGATCGTGTCGGTCCGGCCCGGCGAGCGCGTGCCGGTGGACGGCGAGGTGGTCAGGGGCGGCACGAGCATCGACGAGTCGATGTTGACGGGGGAGTCGATGCCGGTCCGCAAGGGCCTCGGCGATCGCGTGGTGGGCGGCACGCTCAACACCACGGGCGCCATCCTCGTGCGCGCCACCATGCTCGGCTACCGCAGCACGCTTGCCCGAATCGTGGAACTGATGCGCGCGGCTCAGCGATCGCGCGCGCCGGTCCAGGATCTCGTCGACCGCGTGAGTGCCGTGTTCGTGCCGGTGGTCGTCGCAATTGCCATCGCGACGTTCGTGACGTGGATGCTCGTCGGCGGCGAGGGACGCGAGGTCCAGGCCGTCGCCGCGTCGGTGGCCGTTCTGATCATTGCCTGTCCGTGTGCCATGGGTCTGGCCGTTCCTGCCGCCGTCATGGTCGCGACGGGCAAAGGCGCGGAAGCCGGACTGCTCATCAAAGGCGGGCGCGCGCTGCAGCGTCTCGGCGAGGTGACGACCGTGGTGCTCGACAAGACGGGGACGGTCACGCAGGGCCGGCCGACCGTGACCGACGTCGTGGCTGCGCCCGGGTGGACGTCGTCTCAGCTCGTCAGCAAGGCCGCATCGGTCGAACGCCACTCCGAGCATCCGCTTGCCGGCGCCATCGTGCGCTTCTCGGCCGCCGGTGGAGTGGCGCTCGAGGAGGCTCACGAGTTCGAGACGTTCATCGGTCGCGGTGCGCGCGGCCGTGTCAACGGCGTTTGGGTGCTCGTGGGCTCGGCACGTTTCATGGAGGAGAACGGCATCGACGTGGGGTCGATTGCGGCCGATGTCGATCGGCTGGCGGCACTCGGGCGTACAGTCGTGCTGATTGCGATCGATCGCAGCGCCGCGGGCGTGATTGCGATCGCAGATCCGATCCGACGCTCGTCGCTCGCGGGCGTGAACCGTTTGAAGGAGATGGGGTTCGACGTCGTCCTGCTCACCGGCGACAACCAGAAAACGGCCGAAGCCGTGGCACGCGAAGCCGGCATTGCGAAGGTCGTCGCGGGCGTGACGCCGGAGGGCAAGGTTCTGGAGATCCAGCGCCTGCAGGCGGCGGGCGCGACGGTCGCGATGGTGGGCGACGGCATCAACGACGCGCCCGCGCTCGCGCGCGCCGACGTGGGCATCGCGATGGGTACGGGCACCGATGTGGCCCTCGACACCGCGGATGTCGCGCTCATGCAGCCCGAGATCGGCCGCGTGGCGACCGCCGTTCGTCTCTCGAGGGAGACGAAAGTGATCGTGCAGGAGAACCTGTTCTGGGCTTTCCTCTACAACGCGATCGGTATTCCCATCGCGGCCGGCGTGCTCTACCCGATCGCTCGGCGTATTCCTGAGCCCAGTTCTGGCGAGCGCGGCCATGGCGCTGAGCTCGGTGAGCGTTCTCATCAACAGCCTGAGTCTCCGGCGCTTCCGGATCGATCCGGCCGGAGGGAAAGCGTGAGCATGCGATCGGCGAAGGGACGAGCGCAGGGGCGGCAGGAGTCCGGCGCAGGGCGCACCGTTGCTGACGAGCGGCCGGTCGCTTCCGGCGGCCGCGCGCATGCCGTCGACACGGCGCTGAAGGCGCGCGTCCACAATCGTCTGCGCCGCATCGAAGGGCAGGTTCGCGGGCTGCAGCAGATGGTCGAGGAGGAGCGCTACTGCGCCGACATCCTCGCGCAGATGGCCTCGGTGCAGGCCGCGCTGCGGGCCTCGGGGCGCGAGCTGCTCGAGAACCACCTCCGCCACTGCGCGCGCCGCGCCTTCGAGCGCGGATCGCCGCCCGAATCCGACGCGATGATCGCCGAGATCGTGGAGCTGGTGCGCCGCCACGGACGCTGACGGTGGGCCCGTGTCGGCGCGAGGGCCGGCCTTCGCCCACGCGTGAGCCCCCTTGTCGAAACGCGCGTAGAAGCCTGGCGCTGGCTCGCTGACGCCGGTCGGCTCGAATGAAGCGTCTCTCCGGCGGTCGGGAGCGTCGCGGGCCGGGCGTTCGCTCGGCACAGGCGAGCCGTTTCAGGGGGTATGGATCGGAACGTTCCACCTCCGTTCGCGCTGGGTGGGATCAGTTGGGCGCTGGGAACGGTCGTGGCTCTCCTGAGCGGGGCGGGGTCTGTCCTGCGGTCGCGGGCGGATGCCGCGGATCCGTCGTACCTGGCCGGTGTGTTCATCGGCGGAGTCCTGGGCACGCTCGGGCTGGCCACGTTGGTGGCCTGGGTCGTCTGGCGGGCAACGGGCCGAAGCCGTGTGGGTGCGCGGGCCGCGTTTGCGGTCATGCTCGTCCTGGCGCTCGCGGGCAAGATGGCCGGCATCGCGCGGCAAGGCGTCGAGGTCGGGACGATCCGCGACGTGAGGGATGGACACCAGCGCTTCGTGCGCGATTTGCAGGCGGCGCTCGGCCAGCCGCCCCCGACCGATCGCGTGGAAGCGACGGTGGCCTCGCTCGACGCGCTCTTCGAACCCGTCGAGGCGCGGGCGCTTTCGAAGAGCAAGCCGCTGGTGCGCGCCCTGCGCACGCACTATCGCAGCACGGCCACTCATCTCATCGAGTACAGCGCGGCGCGGCATGCACTCGACCAGGTCGACGTCCTCGATTTCACCGGCGCCGAAGATGGAGCCGAGCGCAGTCGCCGGCGCGCCGTCATGCGTGCCCTCGTCGATGCGACCGAGCGCCATCGCCGGTTCCACGCCGGAAGCCTCGAAGCGCTCCGGGCGAGCCTTGCCGCCGTGGAAGGCCCTGACGCGTTCATCGACGGCGTGCTGACCGGCGCGGCCCGCGAGCACGAGAACATCGCGAGCCTCCTTCCACAACTCGAGGCTCGCGCGGTCCAGGCGAAGCACCTGCTCAGGATGTACGACTTGCTCGACGAGCGCGCCGGTGGCTGGACCGTGGACGCAGGGGGCCGGGTGGTCTTCGTTCGCGACGACGACTTGCGGCGGTTCCAGTCGATTGGCGAAGCCGTCGACCTGGCGGGAGAGCAGATGGCCAGCCTCGAGGCCGGCCGCCATGCCTCGCGTCGATAGCGGGACGCTCCCGGTCCGGCGGGGACGTCAGCCCTGCCAGTTGACCAACGTATCGTCCACCAGCCTCACGTCGTAGCCGGCGCGGGCCAGCGCGGCGGACGCGACCGCGGCTCGTGCGCCGCCCGCGCAGTGGACGGCGACCGGCCGGCCGTGCGGAATCTCACCGAGCCGCGTCATCAATCGAGTGTGTGGCACGTTGAGTGCGCCCGGCACGTGACCAGCCCGGTGCTCGCTGGCCCGTCGCACGTCGAGCACCGTGCCCGACTCTCCGCTCACGAAGGCTTTCACGTCGGCGAACGACATCCGCGGAATGCACGCGCGGCGAAGCGAAGCCGTGACCGTCGTCGGCGCGCGTCCGGCAATGCGATCGATGCCAATCCGAACGAGCTGACGCACCGCGTGATCGCTGTCGGCCTCGTCGGCCAGCAGCACCACGGTGGCACCCGTGTCCACGTACGACCCGATCACGGTGGAGAAATTTCGATCGAGCGGAGCGAACAGCGACCCGGCAATGTGAGAAGCCATGAACGCACCGCGGTCGGCGCGGGTATCGATGAGCACGATCCCGTCGCGGCCCGCCAGCGTGGAAAGCTCGTCGGCGGATAGCACAGGCGGCTGTGGAAGCGTACCCAGCAGGGGCGGCCCGGTGCGGTTCAACCGCTTCATCGTGGCGAAGTACGGCGGCGGCTCGGGCTGATTGTCGAGGATGACATCCACGAACGCCGACGGCGACGCGATGGCGAGCTTCAACGCCGGGTTGAATCGCCGCTCGTAGCCCATCGTCGACACCGGCACCGCGCCGAGCGCCTTCCCGCACGCGCTGCCGGCGCCGTGGCCCGGCCAGATCTGCAGGCCGTCCGGTTGTGACGCAAACGCGCGGAGCGATTCGCCCAGCCGGAGAGCGGACGGTCGCATCGTGCCCGAGACGCCGACGGCGGTCTCGAGGAGATCGGGCCGGCCGACGTCGCCCACGAAGACGAAGTCGCCCGAGGCAAAGGCCATGGGCGCGTCCGCGCCACCGCCGCGGTCGGTGACGAAGAACCCGACGTGCTCGGGTGTGTGGCCCGGCGTGTGGGCCACGCGAACGTCGATTCTGCCGACGGTCAGCTGGTCGCCGTCGCGCACCAGGCGCACGGTATGGCGGGCCGAGAACGGCCAAGCGTAGCCGGTCTCCGCATCGCCCTCACCCGAGAGGTAGACCGCGGCGCCGCGGTCAGCGAACTCACGAGCGCCAGAGAGGAAGTCGGCGTGGATGTGGGTTTCGGCGACCGAGGTGAGACGCAGGCCCTCGGCCTCCGCGATCGCGAGGTACCGATCGACGTCACGTTCGGGGTCGATGAGCAGTGCCTCGCCTGTTTGCTGACACCCGATGAGATACGCGTATTGGGCCAGTCCCTCGTCGTAAATCTGCCTGACGAACATGTCCCGCTCAGTTTAGCCGGAGCAGCCGCTCGGAGCGTGCCGAAGGCGGGGCTGAAGCCCCACCTCCAAGCCCGGCGACTCGCCGCCCCAGTAAGGCGGAACGCGTCCCGTTTGCGGCTCAGGGGCCGCTGGCGGCCAGGTGCGCCTGTCAGTCCACGACGTAGGAGAAGACCTTGAAGCGGCCGGCCTGATCGATCAAGGAGCCAAAGACCCTCTCACGAACCTCGTGGCCGTCACGATCCCGGAGCGTGAGGACCGACTTCCGCCGGATGCGATAGGTGTGGTAGTCGGTCGTCTCTCCCTCGAAGCTCACGTCGACCAGCGTGAACCCCTGGTCCGGCCACTCACGGATTCTCCCGCGCAGCTGAAGGCGGCTCTTCGAGGCGAGGTCGTTCCACGCGTAGTCCCACGGGATGTTCCGCCCGGGTCTGGCGGCGGGTTGCTTCGGCCACACGAGATAGTGGAACTCGTCTTCGGTGACCGCCAGCCGTTCCAGCGCGATCAGATCCTTGCGATTCAGCCCCTCCAGAACGGCCGCGGCTACGGCTCTCGGGGAGTCGAGCCCGTGCTGGAGCGTGACCGATCGGCTACAGGCCCAGGAGGAGGCGAGAATCCAAACGAGCAGGAACAGCCAGAGCGAAGAAGCGGAGGCGCCCGGCCGGGAGCCTCCGCTCGGCGAACCGATCATCAGTTCTGAGGATACGCGGTCCAGCCCTGCGTCCAGTCGTCGGCGGGGGCGGGGGGCACGGCGCCGATGAACGTGACAGCCTGGAAGAAGCCGTCATTAGGCGGCTGGATGGGCGTGAGCTGGCCGCCGGCCAGCGTGGCCGCCGACGTCGGGCGGAAGTCAGGAGCGTCGTGCCGCAGGCAGTTCGGCGACAGGCCGCCGTCCACGTTCGTCCTGACGTTCGGGGAACCGGCCACTCGCCACGAACGGCGTGACGCTCGAGTGCAGCGGCGTCGGCGAGACGGACCAGACGACGCCGGCTCCAACTTGGGTGCTGCCGTTGTTCACTTGCGTGATCGTGGCTGGGTTGTCGATCTGCATCCCCACCGAGCCGGCGCCCACGGCGCGGAACCCGTAGATCAGGAAGTTGCGGAAGGTCACCGCGGTGCCGCGCCGGAAGAGCACGGCCCGGGGGCTTTCGGGCCCGCCGGATCGCCGCAGAACGTGATGTTGTAGATCTGCGGATGCGCGCGGGGCAGCAGATCGTTGTTGAACTCGTTGTTGTCGGCCTCGATGCCGTTGTCCGCATCGTCGCCGCGCTGGTGGATCGCATAGAACTGGACGCGGCCACTCCAACCGAAGGTCCAGTCGAGGCTGTCGTCGCCGGCGTTCGACGCCACGAGATACCGGGCGTCGGCGGTGCCGCCGAACCACTCGAAGGCATCGTCGCGGTTCATGTGCACCTGGAGGAACTCGAAGGTGCTGCCGCGGCCGACGCCCTGGAACGCGATGCCGTTCAGCTCGTTGTCCGGGCTGAACTCGGTGCCGGCGAACTCGACGCGCACGTAGCGCATCGTGCCGCTGTTGTCGTTCGGGTTGTCGCCGCCATAGATGCCGGTATCGCCCTCGCCCTCGCCTTCGCCGCCTTCGAGGTTCACCGGCGAGCGGCCGTTGATGATGATGCCGCCCCAGTCGCCGCGCGCGCGCGAGCCGATCGGCTGGTCGCTCGTGAAGACGATGGGCTGCTCTCGCGTGCCCAGCGCCATGATGCGGCCGCCGCGCCGGATGACCAGCGCGCCCACGCTGCCGGCTTCGCCGACCACTCGCGTGCCGGCCTGGATGTTCAGCGTGCCCCCATCTTCGACGAAGACGGCGCCGCGCAGCACATAGTAGTTGTTGTTCGTCCAGCTCTCGGTGCCCGTAATCGAGCCGGTCACGACGATGACCGGCTTGTCGATGCCGGGGACGTTGACAGGTGGCGCTTGATCCGACGAGACCTGCGCGATCTGTGCGACGGTCAGGACCGCGAGGAGCGCGAGCCCGCCGATTCTCCGTGAAATGCCCATCGTGTATGTCCTCGTCGACGTACGTCTCCATTCGTTCTTCGACTCGCATGCTCGAGACCCTCCTAGAAGGCCACGTAACCCAGCGTGAAGGAGAACGTGCGCCCGAGCTTGAACCGCCGCTGATCCTCCGTCCCCTGAGTGAAGAGCCATGTGCCGTCGGTGAGGTTCTCGATGTTCACGCGCAGAGCGACACGGCCGAAGCGCTGGCCGAACACGAGGTCGAGCGTGCCCCGACCCTCCTCGATGATGTCCGGCGCGCCGTTTGAGCCCACGTCGGCGATCCGGTCGCCGAAGTAGTTCACGAGCAGCCGTGTCGAGAAGCCGCCGACGGTGTACTCGAAGATGCCGTTGAACAGGTTCTTCGACTGGCCCTGGAGCGGCCGTTCGGGCGAGGTCTGGACCTGGCGCGCCTCTTCGCTGATTGTGATCGTCGAGTCGATGTAGCTGTAGTTCGCGCCGACGAAGAAGCCGCCGCCGAGCTGCTGGCCCACCTCGAGCTCGAGCCCCAGGTTGCGGGCGCTCTCGGCGTTCTCGAAGCTGGCAATCGGCTGCGCGGCCGCGATGATCACGCGCTCGATGGGATCGGAGAAGCGCTTCGCGAAGAAGCTCGCCGCGAGGACGTTGCGCCCGCCGTTGATGCGCTCCCAGCGGACGTCGTAGTTCTGGATGAGCGCGCGCGTCAGCTCCGGGTTCCCGCGAATCGCGCGGTTGCCGACGACGTCGGTGAACTCGAAGGGCGCCAGCTCGCGGAACTCGGGACGGTTGGCGGTCTGGCTCGCGCTCACCCGGAAGTTCATGTCCGGCCGCATCGCGTAGCACGAGGTTCACCGCCGGGAAGAAGTCGACGTTGTCGTTGTTCGCGACGATCTCGTTCTGGAACAGGCCGAAGGGATCCTGCGTGACGACCGTCTGCTCGAAGTCCTCGATGCGCGCTCCGGCGATGAGTCGGACCGTGGACGACAAGGAGAAGTCGCCCATGCCGTACACTGCCAGGTCCTTCAAGTCCGCATCGTACAGGTCGGTCGGTCGCGTCTCCTCGTTGAAGCGGAACCAGGGGCCGATGTTCTGCGACGCGTACAGTTCCTCGGGGGGCAGCACCAGGGCCGCAGTCGGAATCCCCGAGTTTCCGGAGCCGGTCGTGACCGGAATGAAACGGAAGCGCCGTGAGACGAAGTCGCGCGTGCGGTCGGTGTAGCTCGCGCCGAACTTCAGCTGCGTCGGGCGGCCACCGGTGAGCAGCAGCGTCGCCCAGTTGCCCACGACATCGACCGTCTCGTCATCCAGCGTGTTGAACTGGCGGAAGCCGCTCTGCGATTCGTCGGCGAGGCCGAATGGGCCGGTGCCGACGCCGCCGGCAATGGTCTGCTGCTGGAGGTACTCGCGCAGGTCGGGCTCGTCACGGCTGGCGCGGCCGAAGTTCACGCGCCAGTCGATCCGGCTGTTCGACCAGCCCTGGAAGAAGTGCTCGCCGGTCACGCCGTTCGAAACGAGGCCTTCCTCGACGAAGTGCACGCGGGTAGTTGCGGTAGATCGAAGTTGGCGTCGAGGTTCGGTCCTTCGAAGAACCGGCCCTCGTCCTTGCCGCTGTGCGTGTAGAAGTTCTCGAACGCGAGCCGGTGGTTCGGCGAGAACTGATACGCGACGTTACCCACGATGCCGAGCTGGGCTTTCTGGGTGCCCGTCTGGATGTCGTAGTTGTCTTCTGTTCGAGGGCTCCGCCTTCGCCGATCAGGTAGAACCGGCGGTTCTCCTCGATGTACTGCTCCTTGTAGGACTGGCTGACGCTGCCGATCACGCCGAAGTTCCCGAACCGGTTGCCGTAGACGACGCTCCAGTCCTGCCCCGGACGTCCCGACTTGGAGACGGGTCTCCAGATGTCCTCCAGGGCGCGCCCGAACGTCGTGATCTCCTCGGGCGCGAAGCCCACATCCGGTGTGTAGATGCCCCGGCGAATGATCTTGCTGTCGGGGAAGCTCGGCGGCATCGCGCGGGCGCCATCGTCGAAGCCCAGCCAATCGCGGTTGCCGAGCGGGCTCAGGACGATGTCCTCCCCAGTGGCGTTGCTGTTGAAGCTCATGCCCCACGAGAGGTCGAACGTCGGCCGGTTCGGGAACTTGAGCGGGACGATCTGCACGAGTCCGCCGGCGAAGTCCGCCGACTTGTCGGGCAAGTACGACTTGGCGATCTGCACGCTGTCGATGAGGCCGGTGGGGAAGAGGTCGAGCGGCACCACCTTCTTGTCCGGCTCGGTCGTCGGGATGGTCGAGCCCGACAGCGTCGTGTTGCTGTAGCGCTCGCCGAGGCCGCGCACGAAGACGTACTGGTTGTCCACGACCGAAAGCCCCGTGACGCGCTGCATGGCCGCGGCGGCGTCGGAGTCGCCGTTGGCCTTCATTTCCTGCGCGCCCATGTTGTCGCTGATGACGTTCGCGTTCTTGCGCTCGACCAGCTGTGCCTCCGCCGAGGAGGATGCCGGCATCGAGCGCCCTGGCCCTCGACCGTCACCTGCTCGGTGAAGCCCTGCATCGAGAGCGTGACGTCCACCGTCCGGCGGCGACGTGCCGGGGGCGACATCCACCTTCAGCCGCTTCTCCTGGTAGCCGTCCATCAGGACCTTCAGCTCGTGGGTGCCGGGCGCGAGGTCCAGCGATGTACCTGCCGTCGACGTCCGTATAGACGACCTCCTTCGTGCCGACGACCTCGACGGGCACGCCCGGAAGTGCGATGGCGTTCTGCTGGTCGCGAACGGTCCCGACGACTCGGACCTTGGGACCGTTCGCTTGAGCTGAAGCGGTCGGCGTGGGCTGCTGCGCTCGTGCTGGTGGCGTCGCGAACAAAAGCGCGAGCGCGAAGCCGAGCAAGCCCCTGTGCAGTACGGTGCGTGACATACGCTCCTCGGGGAATTGGGCTGGAGAGTTTCGGCACCTGGGCTGCCGAAACCTACGCAGGCTACTGACGCCCCGTGACCCGCAAATAACGGAAGCGTTACGCCGCTGTTAACAAACCTCTGGACGAGGGGCGCCTGAGTCGAGCTGGAATCGGGGATAATGCTGCGGCAGAAGGAGTTACATGTCTCAATCGCGTCGCGCGTTCCTCTCGACGGCGAGCTCGGCACTAGCGGCGGCAGCCGCGCATCCCCGGCTCGTCTCGGCTCAACCCGCGCCCGCGCCGGCGGCCGGCCGCGTCAAGCTGGCGCTGTCGACCTACTCGTACTGGCACTTCCGCCGATCCGAAGGTCCCGATCGAGACGGTCATCGACAAGGCCGCCGCGCTCGGCGTCGAGGGCGTCGACGTGCTGCATCGCCAGATGGACGGCGAGGATCGCGCCTACGCTGCAGAGACTGAAGCGCCGCGCGTTCGTCAACGGCGTCGTCGCTCGTGAGCCTGTCGATCCACCAGGACTTCGTCGATCCCGATCCGGCGGCGCGGCAGAAGGACATCGACCACACCATGCACTGCATGCAGCTGGCGCACGAGATGGGCATCCCGTGCCTGCGCCTGAACACCGGCCGCTGGAGCACGACCGAGTCGTTCGACGACCTGATGAAGAACCGCGGCATCGAGCCGGTGCTGCCCGGCCACACCGAGGACGAAGGCTTCAAGTGGTGCATCGACAGCATCGAGAAGGTGCTGCCGAAGGCCGAGGAGTACGGCGTGCTGCTGGCGCTCGAGAACCACTGGGGGCTTGCGCGCACGCCCGAAGGGCTAGCTGCGCATCCTCGACGCCATCAAATCGCCCTGGCTCGGCGCGCTGATGGACACCGGCAACTTCCTCGAGGATCCCTATCCCGAAGCTCGAGATGATCGCGCCGCGGACCGTCTTCGTGCAGGCCAAGACCTACCACGGCGGCGGCGAGTGGTACGCGCTCGACCTCGACTACCCGCGGATCGCCGCGATCCTGAAGCAAGGTGGGCTACCACGGCTACGTCGCGCTGGAGTTCGAGGGGAAGGAAAACCCCGACACCGCCGTGCCGCGAGAGCCTCGACCTGCTTCGCAAGGCGTTCACGCCTGATCGTCCACGTCGGCGGCGCGCCGTGTCACACGCCGTTACATTGCGGATACAATCCGTGCGCCCGGCGCGCCCCCGGGCGCCGGGCCGGAGGGCGACGTGTTCAAATGGCGGCTCATTCCGCGTGAAGAAGCCTTTTTCGACGACTTCATCGCGATGGCCACGCGAGATTCTCAGCGGCAGCGCGGCTGCTCGAGGAGATGGTGGCGCCCGATCGGCCGGTGCTCGAGCGGGCGACCGAGATCAACGCGATTGAACACCGCTGCGACACGCTCACCCAGCAGCTTCTGAAGCGGCTGCACCGCACTTTCGTCACGCCGCTCGATCGCGAGGACATCCACGCCCTGGCCCATGGCGCTCGACGATGTCGTCGACGCCATCGACGATGCGGCGCGGCTGCTTCGGCTCTATCACATCGAAGAAGTGCGCGACGGCACCCGCGAGCTCGCGCGCATCATTACCGCGCAGGCCGAGCAGGTGCTGGTCGCCGTGCAGGCGCTCGACAGAACGACCGACGTGAGCCGGCGACCGCCGAGATCAACCGGCTCGAGCACGATGCCGACGGCATTCACCGGCGCGCCGTCGAGGCGCTCTTCGGGAACGAGCGCGATCCGATCGCCGTCATCAAGTGGAAGGAGATCTTCGACGACCTCGAGGCGGCGACCGACCGCGCGAGGACATCGCCAACGTCCTCGACGGCGTCGTCGTCAAGCACGCCTGAGATCATGGACGCCCAGTTGCTCGTGGTCGTCCTGCTCATCGGGCTGGCCCTCGCCTTCGACTACATCAACGGATTCCACGACGCCGCCAACTCCATCGCCACGGTGGTGTCGACGCGCGTGCTGTCGCCGGGCCAGGCGGTGCTGTGGGCCGCCTTCTTCAACTTCGTCGCGGCCTTCGGCTTCGGCACGGCGGTCGCCAGGACCGTCGGCACCGGCATGGTCGACCTGGCGTCGTGTCGTTCGCCGTGATCGGCGCCGGGATCTGTGGGCGGCATCGTCTGGGACCTGATCACGTGGTACTTCGGGCTGCCCGACCAGCTCGTCGCACGCGCTGTTCGGCGGCTACGCCGGCGCGGCGGTGGCCAAGGCCGGGTTTCGGCGCCATCATTCCCGCGGGCTGGACCAAGACGCTCATCTTCATCGTCGTCGCGCCGCTGATCGGGCTGGTGGTTGGTCTCGCGTTGATGACGGCCGTCCTCTGGCTGTTCCGGCGCACGCCGCCGGCGCGGGTCGACCACTGTTCCGGCGGCTGCAGCTGCTGTCGGCCGCGCTCTTCAGCCTGGTGCACGGCGCCAACGACGCGCAGAAGACCATGGGCATCATTGCCGGCGTGCTCTTCACCGCCGGCTACCTGAGCGAGTTCGCCATCCCGTTCTGGGTCGTGCTCGCCGCGCACGTCGCGATTGGCCTCGGCACGCTGTCCGGCGGCTGGCGCATCGTCCACACGATGGGCTCGAAGATCACCAAGCTGCAGCCGGTCGGCGGTTTTGCCGCGGAGACGCGGCGCGGCCACGGCCTCTTCATTGCGACGCATGCTGGGGGTCGGTATCAGCACGACGCACACGATCACCGGCGCGATCGTCGGCGTCGGCGCGATGCGACGGCTGTCGGCAGTGCGCTGGGGCGTCGCCGGCCGCATCGTCTGGGCCTGGATCCTGACCATCCCGGCGTCGGCCTTCATCGGCGCGCTGACCTACTGGGGACTGGCGCTTTCGGCGGAGGCTGAGAAACGGTCCGAAGTCAGAGGTCCGAAGGTCCAACGGTCGCATGGTCCGGACCCTGGACTCGGACTCCGGACCCCGGACTCCGGACCGTCATCTTTCAGTCAGGCAGGCTCACCGTGAAGATGGCGCCGCCGCCGGGCCGGTTGCCGGCGCGCACGTCGCCGCCGTGCAGCCCGACGAGGTGCTTGACGATCGACAGACCGAGGCCGGTGCCGCCGGTCTCGCGCGATCGCGCCTTGTCCACGCGATAGAAGCGCTCGAAGATCCGCTGCAGATCGTGCTCCGGAATGCCGGGGCCCTCGTCGGCCACGGAAAGCAGCACGCGGTCGCCCTCACGCGCGCCGAGAGATAGATCGTCGTCCGCTCGGGCGAGTAGTTGGCCGCGTTCTCGACGAGGTTGCGGAGCACGTCGTGGAGCTTCGCCGGGTCGCCGATCGATGGCTTCGCGCTGCCGTCGGCAATTGCGATCTCGATGCGCTGCTCGCGCGACTCGAGCAGCGGCTCCAGCTCGTTGACCACGCCGTCGAAGAGCGTCCTCAGACCTAACAGGTGGCGCGCTCGAGCGGCTCCTGGCCGGCGTCGAGCCGTGTCAGCCGCAGCAGGTCCTTGACCAGCCGCTCCATCCGGCTCGAATGGCGCGCGATGATCTCGAGGAAGCGCCGCGTCTGGGCGTCGTCCGGCGGCGAGTCGAGCAGCGCCTCGACGTAGCCGCGGATGGCGGTGAGCGGCGTGCGCAGCTCGTGCGAGACGTTGGCGACGAAGTCGCGGCGGATGCGATCGGCGCGCCGGAGATCGGTGATGTCGTGCAGCACCAGCACGACGCCGCTCGAGCTCGGCGTCGCGACCCGCGTCGGTTCGGGCCATCACGATCTGCAGCGGATCCTGAGTGCGAGCGCCAGCTCCTGCGCCTCGGTGGGCTCGCCGCGCAGACAGCGGCTGATCTGGGCCTCGATGTCCGGGTGGCGAATCAGCTCGAGATAGCGCCGGCCGATCGGGTCGTCCTTGCAGCCGGAGCAGCCGCCGGGCGGCGTCGTTGGCGAGCTGGACGACGCCCTGCTCGTCGACGACGAGCACGCCTTCGACCATGCCGGCCAGAATCGCGCCCATGCGGGCGCGATCGCGTGACAGCTCGGCGAGGCTGGCTTCGCTGCGAATCCACGGCCGCGTCCAACGCCCGCGAGATGAGACCGAGCTCGTCGGACGAGCGAGTCGCGGATGCGCACCGAGAAGTCCTTCCCGGCGTAGCGGGCGACCACCGCCGCCATGTCGTCGAACCGGCGCGTCATCGCCCGGGACGCGAGCCAGGCGAGGAGGGCGCGCTCGCGAGCGCGGTCAGCATGACCGGCGCCATCTGGACGGGCGAGCGTGCCCAGCTCGGCGGACGCCGCCGTCGACCGGCTCGGCGAGGCGGACGAATGGCCACCGGCCCGTCGTTGCGCGCCGAATCGCGACGTAATGGAGCTCGCGGCCGAGTGTCGTGCTGTAGCGGGTGGCCCGGCCAACGCCGTGAAGCGCGCGCATCGGCAATCTCGGGGCGGGCTGCGTGAGTCTCGGTCGTGGCCAGATCGGCGGTGCCGATCCCGGAATCGCCGAGCACCCGGCCTTCCGTCGTCCACGAACGTGACGCGCGAGCCGACCACGTGGGCCAGCCGATCGGCGTGGCGTCGAGTTCGTGCCGTCGGCGCCGGCGCGCGTCAGGTACTCGGCCGATGCCGCTTCGCGCGCGCGGCGAGCGCGCTGCTGGTGCTGTGCCTGCGACGGCGGCCCGGACTCGACGAGCAGCGGCCACGCCATCAGCAGGCTCAACGTGGACACGCCGAGTGCGGCGAGAAAGATCTTGGTGCGGAAACGCATCAGCGAAGGGCTACAGGCTACGGACTAGCGGCTGCGGGGCCTGCAGGGCTGTTGGCTGGCCACAGCCTGCGGGCCGTTGCCTGATTCTCACCACAGTGACGAACAAACTCAAGACTCGTCCGGCGTGCCTTGAGCTTATAGCCGAATTGTTTGATGGTTTCTATCGCGTGGACGAGCACCGGCAGCTTTTCGCGCAGCCGGCGCACGTGGACGTCGACCGTGCGGGTGCCGCCGGTGTATTGATAGCCCCAGACGTCCGACAGCAACAGATCGCGCGACAGCACGCGTCCGCGATGCTCCAGGAAGTAGTGGAGCAGCAGGATACTCCTTGGCCGTCAGCTTCACCTCCTGGCCCTCGTCGGTGACGACGTGGCGGTCGACGTCGATCGACGAGGGGACCGTAGCGCCGGATCGTTCTCGTCGGGCGGCGTGCGGGTCGTGCGGCGCAGCAGGGCGCCGACGCGCGCCACCAGTTCCTTCGGGCTGAACGGCTTCGTGACGTAGTCGTCGGCGCCGAGCTCGAGCCCGACGATGCGATCGGACTCCTCGGCGCGCGCGGTCAGCATGATGATGGGCATGCGCCGCGAGGCGCGGGTTGGCGCGCAGCAGCGCGGCACATCTTCGAGGCCGTCGAGGCCCGGCAGCATCCGGTCGAGCACCACCAGATCGGGTGTCTGCCGCGCGCACGGCGGCGAGTGCATCGGCGCCGTTCGCCACGACCTCGGGTTCGTGCCCGGCTTGCGTCAGGTAGTGGACGATGAGTTGCGCGATGTCGCGGTCGTCCTCGACGATCAGGATGCGGCTCATGGACCGGCGCGGCGCGGCGCGCCGACCGCCATCCCGGTCAGCAGGACGACGGGGGCCTCGGCCACGTCGCCCGCAGCTCCTCGTCGGAGGCGTAGCGCCGCTGCGGTACGCGCCGCGCCGGACCTCGAAGGCGACGGCCAGTGCCCGCGAACGGATCCGGCGAGATCGTCAGCACGATGCCGGGGAGTATAGCCTGATAGCCCTCGATGAGATACGGCTCGGTCCACCCGTTGCAGAAGACGAGCGAGAACAGATCGCCGATGCCGACGAGGCTGTAGTCCTGCAGGAACGACGATCGGTTGGCGCCGGGCCGCCGCGGCCGCGAAGATCGTCGCGCAGCGCTCCATCGGCGGGAAGAAGCCACGCCAGGCCGGGTCGTGCTGGATAGCGGCGATAGACCGTCAGCGCATGCTGCGCGACGAGCGCGGCGACATAGGGATCGCTCGGCGCCAGCTCGCCACGGCGCGCGGCCAGATCGCCTGACGCACGTCGATCGGGCGCCGACATGAAGTCGAACGGGCGCCGCTCTCGGGATCGACGCGCGGCGCCGCGTCCTCGGACGTCCACCCGATGTCGTGCCGGGTGGTGGCATCAGGACCCTGGGGCGCGTCGGTCGTTCAGGAAAGCCGTCGGCGCACCACGCTCATGATCAGCACCCGCGCAGCCGGCGTGATCAGGCTGGGTGATGCACAGCCACGCGTCGCCATTGGACCGCACGATCATTGCCGTTCAACCCCGATCCAAACAGGTAGGGGGCACGGCTTGCCGTGCCCCCTTGTGGCTGAAGACCGAGGACCGAAGACTGAAGACCGACGACCCGGTCTCAGTGAAGCGGCTGGATCGTCCAGCGGCCCACGGTGAAGTTCGGAGAGCCGTACGTCCTGGCCGTCACATCGTCCCAGTTCGGTCCCGGACGGTTTCCGCAATGGCCGGAAATGACATCGATGATGTACACCCTCGTGCTGCCTTCACTGGGCTCGCCTTCACCCCAGTGATACGTCACCACGTCTTCGGACATGTCGCCGATGTTGCCACGCTTCCAGTTGAGACCCCACCGCGGGCTGCGCTGGCGCAGGCGGCGGACGACTTCGAACAGGAAGTTGTGGTTGCCGCCGAACCCGCGGCAGGAGTCGAAGAGGTCGCCCCCGCGCTCGGCCGCGACCTGAGCGACCACGCCGAACAGATTTTCGGGATAGAAGGGCGGATTCGGATAGCGGGAGATCGGCGGACCGTTGGAATGCCTGGGTGCGGGCGGTGCGGCGGCGCCACGGCGTTGTAGGTGAATGCGCCGGCGAGGTCGCGCGACGCCGCCGCTCACGACCTCGACGTTGACGGCGCCTGCGGCTTGCGGAGGCGTCTCACGATAATCCTGTTCGAATCGACCACGAGGACCGATCCCGGCAGACGCCGCCGAAGCGGACGATCGGCGCCCTGAGCGTAGTTGGCGCCGCGAATCAACACGTCGGTGCCACCCGTAGCGGGTCCCTCAGCCGGCGCGACGCTCGTCGTGGTCGGGCACGGCAGGGCGCCGGTTCGCCAGTGTGCCCGTGAAAGGCACCCCTGTGCTCACGTGACCGCCGTAGCGGCCCGCGCCCCAGTAGACGGCGCGCTCGACTGTGAACTGCGCCCCGACTGGCCCTGGAAGAACGCGGCGAACGTCTGGTTGCTCATCCCCGGACACTGACGCCCGAAGAGCGTGAAGCGCGAGTTGGCGGAAATCTGGAAGTCCTGGTCGATCCGGTACCGTCCTCGCGGTAGAAGAAGCCCCGCACCGTGATGGGCGCCGCCGACGGGTTCACGAACAGGTAGAACGTTTCGAACGTCGCCCGAAGTTCATGTCGGCCAAGCCTTCGGCAAATCCCCACGTGCCGGCGGTCTGGGTGACGCCGGCGGCGGCATGGCCCTCGCCGAAGCCTCCCCAGTACATGGCGCGTTCGGCCACTACGGGCACGTGCTCGTGATCCGGGTGGCGAAGGCTGCCGACTGCAGCTCCGGGTCGAAATTGACGAACACGGTTTCGCGAGCGGACGGCGCAATCGGCCGCGTCCGCTCGACCGTCGTGCCGTTGTCGAGGAAGTAGGTCAGCGTGACGTGGCGGGACTCGCATTGGGGTTGTTGACGAGGAAGAACGTGTAGAAGTCCCTTGCCGTGAAGCCTTCGGCGAACAGCCACGTGGGCGATGGCGCCGTGACTGCCGGTCGCGCTGTGGCCGCCCTCGAAGCCGTTGAAGTACATCGCCCGCTCGGCGAACACCGGCGCCGTGGCCGCGACGTTCGCGGCGAAGCTGTAGCCGGCGAAAGCCGCGGTGCGCGGATCCGTATTCACATACACCGTCTCGCGGTCGAGCGGATCGAGCGCAATCGGAATCGCCTCGTGAACCCGTCGTCACGCTGCAGCGTCAGGGTCGCGGTCGCGGCCGTGGACTTGGATTGGCCATGAGGATGAACGTGTCGAAGAACCCGTTCGCCGCCCCCTCGGCCATGTACCAGGTCGTGGAAGGCGCTTCCACGGCGAGCGCGTTGTGGCCGCCGCGCTTTCCCGCCAGTACATCGTCCGTTCGACGACAATCGGCACCGCATTGGTCGATTGACGACGGCGGAGACGGCGCCCTCGGCGACACTGCGTTGACCCTGATTCGCTTGCGGCTCGTCGGCCGCTACGGTGTCGTTCAGAGTCGACCGGCGGGCCGCCGGTCTGGCTGAAAGAACTGAATCTGTCACCGTTGCGGCCAGCGCGCCAGGATTGGCAATCAGAATGTCTTCTTCGAAAAAGGGCCGGTCGCGCCCTCGGCGAGGTACCAGCTGGGTCTGGGGTGTCTGCGCGGCGGCCACGATCGGGCACGCGAGGAGCGCAGCCACCATGGCGCCCAGGCGCCAAGGCGACGGGTGAGCATCATGCGGTGTCTATCCTCTGGGGAGGTGACGAGCACTACAGGGTGCGGACCCCATGGGGCAGGCAAAACCACGCGAACGATATCGGTTCACCGCGAACTTGGTCAACAGCCTGATTACGCTTCGGGCGGACGTGGTCGGAACTGAATCCGGAGCCGAAGAGTTCAGGTCCCAAAGTCTCTCGTGCGAGGTCCAAGGTCCGAGACCCAAAGTCCGAGGTCCAAGGTCCGAGGTCCAAGGGTCTGGAGTCCCGCGTCCAGAGGTCCACGGCACCTTTCAGATCGCGTTCTTGGACCTCGGACCGGCTTCGGACCTTCGCTACAATCGGCGCCATGATCACCCGACGTCATGCCGTCGGCGCACTGGCCGGGCTGGCGTTGACCGGGCCGGCCGCCTCGCCGTGGTCAGCCGTCGCCACCAGCCCGCTCGACCGCTCCAGCCGGGCTTCCAGATCGACACCCGACAGAAGCTGCTGATGATTGGCGACTCGATCACCGATGCCGGCCGTGCGAACCCGGTCGGTGAAGGATACAGGGGCGACGGCGGGGCCGCGGCTATGTGATGCTCGTGGACGCGCTGCTGAGCGCGGTCTATCCGGAACGCTGCATCCGCGTGATGAACCTCGGCATCAGCGGCAACACGACGCGCGACCTGAAAGAGCGGTGGCAGGCCGATGTGCTCGACCACCGTCCCGACTGGGTGTCGATCATGATTGGCGCCAATGACGTCTGGCGCCAGTTCGACCTGCCGCGCCAGACCGAGCGTCACGTCCTCATTGACGAGTACGAGGCCAATCTGGTCGAGCTTGTCGCGACGACCCGCCCCGTGGTCAAAGGGCTCGTCCTGTTCACGCCCTTCTATCTCGAGGCCAACGGCAGGATCCGATGCGGGCGACCATGGATCGCTACGGGGAGGTCGTCGCAAGGTGGCTCCCAGGACGCCGGGCATCGTGCTGGTCGAGACGCAGGCTGCCTTCGACGCCTCCTCAAGCGTCTTCTACCCGGCCACGATCAACTGGGACCGCGTCCACCTCAACGCGACCGGCAACATGGTGGTGGCCAGGGCGTTTCTCGACGCCGTCGGGTTCGACTGGCGCAGGCAGCCGGGCAAGTCAGTGGAGCGGCTGGAGCGGCTCGAGCAGTTGGGGCAGCCTGCAGCCTCCGCTCCGCTCTTCCATCCGCTCCAGCCGCTCCATCCGCTCCAGCCGCTCCAGCCGCCCCAGCCTAGAGCGATCTCACCCCTTGCCTTCGTCAGGAACCAGATCGACACAACCCCGAGCAGCACGCCGGCGACCGTCAGCGCGGTCGGCGCCGACGTCGCGCTGGCAAGGCTGCCGAACGCGAGGCTGCCGAGCGGCATCCCGCCGCGAAACGCGACCATGAAAATGCTCATCACCCGGCCCCGCATCTCGTCGGGCGCGGCGAGCTGGGCCAGCGACACCGCGGTCGAGGTCAGGATGATGAGCGCGATGCTGGCCGGAGAAGCAGGGCATAGCTCGCCGCGAGCCTGCGCGAGCCGGCGAACAGGACGACCAGCACGGCGAAGCACCCCCTGGACCGATCAACGCGGTCCGGCCCATGTGCGGATAGCGTCCGAGCCACGCCACCACGAGGGCGCCGATGACCGCGCCGGCGCCCGAGCAGACCATCAGGCGGCTGTAGCCCTCCACGCCCTGCGCGAACACTTCCCGCGCGCCATCACCGGCAGCAGCGTCTGCAGCGGCAGGGCCAGGAACGTCGTGAGGAACCCCAGGAGCGTGAGCTCCATGACCGCCGGGCGGGCGCGGACGAACGCCAGCCCGGTGCGCATCTCTCGAGCAGCGAGCGCGCTGGCCCGCGGTCGCCTTCTGCAGATCGAGCCGCAGCAGCGCCGCGATCACGATGAAGAAGGAGAGGCCGTTCAGGGCGAAACAGGCCGCCATGCCGACGGTGGCGAGCGTCAGGCCGGCGACGAGGGGGCCGAGAATGCGCGAGAGGTTGAACTGGATCGAGTTGAGCGCGACGGCATTGGGCAGATCGCGCCGGGGGACGAGCGACGGCATGAGCGATTGATAGGCGGGGCCCCCGAAGGCCTGGGCGATGCCGGCCGTGAACGACAGTGCGAGGACGTGCCAGATGCGGATCAGGTCCAAGTAGACGAGCGCCGCGAGCGTGAATGCGGACGTCAGCTGCACGCACTGCGACCCGACGAGCAGCCGGCGCCGGTCGTGCCGATCGGCAATCACACCGCCGACCAGCGTCAGCAGCAGGATCGGCAGCTCGCCGAGGAACGCGTCGAGGCCGAGGTAGAACGGCGAGCCGCCGACGGTCAGCACCAGCCAGTTCTGCGCGACCTTCTGCATCCACGTGCCCGAGGTGGACAGCACGTTGGCCATCCAGAGCAGCCGGAAGTTGCGCGAGGCGAGGGCCGAGGCCAGTCTGTTGAACCCGCGGCGAGGCGCGCCTTCGATCGGTTCCGGCGCAGGTACCAGGCGCGGTGGGATTGCGGCCGCGGGCGGCGCGTCGAGCGGCGCTGCGACGCCGGCAAGGGCTCGTCGGCAACCGGCGCGACGTCGGGAGGCGTCTCGGGCACGCAGCGCGTATCGTAAACCACCGTCCCCTTCCTCCCCTGTAATATGTCGCCATGACGGCAGGGCCCATCTCGCAGTTCATCGATCGTCACTACCGGCACTTCAACGCCGCCGCCCTGATGGACGCGGCCGACGGCTACAGTCGCGCACCTCGACGGCGGCGGCGAGATGTTCGTGACGCTCGCCGGCGCGATGAGCACGGCCGAGCTCGGCATCTCGCTCGCCGAGATGATCCGGCAGGGCAAGGTGCACGCCATCTGTGCACCGGGCGCGAACCTCGAGGAGGACGTCTTCAACCTCGTCGCGCACGACCACTACGAGCGCGTGCCGCACTACCGCGACCTCACGCCGGCCGACGAGCAGGCGCTGCTCGAGCGGCACCTGAACCGCGTCACCGACACCTGCATCCCCGAAGACGAGGCGATGCGGCGCATCGAGACGCGCGGTGCTCGAGGAATGGATGGCGGCCGACCAGAAGGGCGAGCGCTACTTCCCGCACGAGTTCTTCTACCGGGTGCTGCGCAGCGGCAAGCTGAAGGAGTACTACCAGATCGATCCGAAGGACACTGGATGGTCGCGGCCGCGGAGCAGAACCTGCCGATGTTCGTCCCGGGCTGGGAGGACTCGACGCTCGGCAACATGTACGCGGCGCACTGCATTCGCGGCGACGTCAAGAACGTCCACACGGTGCGGACCGGCATCGAGTACATGATGCGGCTGGCGCGACTGGTATCACGGACGACAGCGCCGAGCACGTCGATCGGCTTCTTCCAGATCGGCGGCGGCATCGCGGGCGACTTCCCGATCTGCGTCGTGCCGATGCTGCACCAGGATCTGCGGCGCGAGCACGTGCCGCTCTGGGGCTACTTCTGCCAGATCAGCGACTCGACGACCAGCTACGGCTCGTACTCGGGCGCGGTGCCCAACGAGAAGATCACGTGGGGCAAGCTCGGCGTCGACACGCCGAAGTTCATCATCGAGTCGGACGCCACCATCGTCGCGCCGCTGATCTTCGCGAAGGTTCTGGGACTGGTAGACCGGCCTTCTGGAGGCGCTTCGCCACCTCCTCGACTCGTGCCATCACGCGCAGCAGGTTGCCGCTCCAGATCTTGGCAATCTGCTTCTCGGTGTAGCCGCGCCGGACGAGCTCCTTCGTCACGTTGAACGTCTCGGCCGCGTTGTTCCAGCCCGTCGATGCCGCCGCCGCCGTCGAAATCCGACGCGATGCCGGCGTGATCGATGCCGATCTTCTTGACCACGTAGTCGATGTGATTGACGAATTCCGCCACGGTGGCCGGCGGGTCGGGCGGGAACCGGTTGCAGCGCTGCAATCCGCTTCGCGGTACTCCACCCGCTGCGCGTCCGTGAACTGCGCGACATCGGAACCGCCGCCGCGCCTCGCTGCCCGCGGGCGGCTCGGGTAGCCCGAGCTGCTTTCGCAGGGCGGCGACCGCCGCAGCCCGCTCGGGTGAATCGGGCTTCGGGGTTCTTGACGTAGGTCGAGAGCGCCACCAGCTGCACCACCCCACCGTTCTTCTTGAGCGCGAGGAGCTGCTCATCGTCCAGGTTGCGCGGATGATCGGCGAGGGCCCGCTCGGCGGTGAAGTTGGAGGCGTTGATGTCGACGTGAGTGTCGAGCGTCAGGACATGGTCGTGAATCGCGCGGGCGCGACGCTCGAGCTCGCCGTCCGTCTGTCCGGCCAGGGAGGGGCGCCCGATGGGAGCAGAAAACTGGCGAAAATGGCCGGAAACAGGGCAAAAAGACGACGAATCAACCGTGGCCTCCGGGAAGGGACCCCAATCAGCGCTGATAGAATACGGCCCTCCAATGCGGTCGCTTCGCCTCTTCCTCATCTCCTTCGTCATCCTCTTCCTCGAAGTTGCGCTGATTCGCTGGATGCCCGCCTACGTGCGGCTCCTGTCCTATTTCTCCAACTTCATCCTCCTCGCCGCCTTCCTCGGCATCGGCGTCGGCTGCCTGCTGACCAGGGTGCGGTCGCTGTTCCCCTGGTTCGCGACCATCCAGCCGCTGGTCATCGCCGCCGTCTACTTCCTCCGCCTGGAAGTCGCCGTGCCCGTCCTCGACCAGCATCTATTTCAGCAGCGGCACCACCGAACAGCGTCGATCCCGATCGAGAGCACGCATGCTGCTCCCGCTCCTGTTCATCGTCGTCGCCGCGCTGTTCGTGACGCTCGCCCAGACGCTCGGACGCGCGATGGAGGAGGACGCGCCGCTCAAGGTCTACACGGTGAACCTGGCCGGCAGCCTCGCCGGCGTCGGCGCCTTCGCGCTGATGTCGTAGCTGGAGCTGCCGCCGACCGGCGTGGTTCGGCGCTGGCGTTCGCGCTGGCGGTGCCGTTCCTCCTGGATCGTCCCGCTCTGGGTCGCCGCCGGCATCGCTGGCGCTGCTCGCCGGCCGCGCTCGTGCTGCGTCCACCTGATGTCGCAGGGGACGATCTGGTCGCCGTACTACAAGATCACCGCCTCCACCGCCAGGACAACGAGACCGTCGTCGAGGTGAACAACATCTTCCACCAGTCGATGGCGCCGGTGGAGAAGAAGGAATACTTCTATCAGTGGCCGTACCGCGTGTTCGGCGACACGTTCGAGAACGTGCTGATCCTCGGCGCCGGATCCGGCACCGACGTCGCCGCGTCGCTGCTGCACAACTCGAAGCACATCGACGCGGTCGAGATCGATCCGGTCATCGTCCGGCTCGGACGCCAGTTCCATCCCGATCGATCCGTACAGCGATCCGCGCGTCACCGTCGTCACCGATGACGCCCGCCACTTCCTGCGCACGACGCAGAAGAAGTACGACCTGGTCGTGTTCGCGCTGATCGATTCGCTGACGCTGCAGTCAGGCTTCGCCTCGGTCCGCCTCGAAAGCTACATGTTCACCGAGGAGTCGTTCCGCGCCGTGCGCGAGCGGCTCACGCCGAACGGCGTGCTGGTGGTCTACAACTACTTCCGCGAGCGCTGGCTGGTCGACCGCCTCGCCAACAGCGTGGCCGCGGCGTTCGAGATGGAGCCGCGCGTCCACGTCCACCAGGAACACGGCTACCTCGGGCGTGATGATGGTCGGCCCCGGCGTGCGCGCGTCGCCAACTGGCCGGAGGTGCCGGACCGCGTCGAGGCCTACAACCATCCCGACGTGGTCAGCCCCGGCATCACGCTGACGCGCGATGCGTCCGTCAATCCCGCGACCGACAACTGGCCGTTCCTCTACATGCGGTATCCGCACATCCCCGGCCACTACCTCGCCGCGCTCGCGCTGGTGCTGGGGTGTCGGCCGTCGCGGTCGGATTCGTGTTCCGCCTGAGCCGCCCCGCGCCCCGCGATGATGCGCTCCGCCGCCGCCGCCTGCGACCGTCGGCGGTGGCGGCGGGAGCGGCGCCGCGGTCGCCTCGTTCGGCACGTCGAGCGCCGCCGCAGCGTCCGCGGCCGCGCTCCGCGGTCGCCGCGCCGCGCGCCGGCTTCCCGTGGCACTTCTTCTTCCTCGGCGTCGGCTTCATGCTGCTGCAGACGAAGTCGATCATCCAGTTCGCGCTGCTGTGGGGATCGACCTGGGTGGTCGCCTCGCTGACCATCGCCTCGGTCCTGATCATGGCCCTCGCGGCGACCTGGACCGTCGCCCGCGTCGAAATCAAGCAGCCCTGGGCGGTCGGGGCCGGTTCTGCTCGCGCTGCTCGGCCTCAGCTACGCTGCTCCCGATCGGCCGCCTCGCGTTCGACAGCCTCGTGCTCGAATCGGTCGTCTACTCGCTGCTCGTGTTCAGCCCGATCTTCTGCGCCGGGCCTGCTGTTCGGGTCGAGCCTGCGCCGGTCCACCGATGTGTCGCGCGACTACGGCGCCAACCTGCTCGGCGCGATGGTCGGCGGCGTCGCCGAATACCTGTCGCTCGCCACCGGGTTCCAGTTCCTGCTCCTGGTGATCGCCGCCTGCTATGTGCTGGCTCTGCTCACGCGTCCCGCGCCGCGGTCTGGCTCGGAGCTAGCCGCGGCCCCTGCGGCCCGGCCGGCGCCTCGCTCCGCGGACGAGGTCCGCCGCCTGCCGCGATGATTGACACCCTCCCCGGTACGGATATGCTTACGCCCGCCTGCGCACATCCGCATTCGCATCTTCGGGGGGAGGCCCGAGATGCAATGAATCCATCGCGTCTGTTTACCGCGAGCTGTATCGCGCTGATTGCGACCGCCATGTCGTTCGCCATTCGCGGCGACATCATGGGAGACTTCGAGCGCGTGTTCGTGCTGGACAAAGTTCAGGTCGGGTGGATCGGCGGCGCGGCGTTCTGGGGCTTCGGCCTTTCCATCCTGTTCGGCGGCCCGCTCTGCGACATCCTCGGCATGGGCACGCTCCTCCGCCTCGCCGCGCTCGGCCACATCGGCGGCATCCTCCTCACCATCTTCGCGCCCAACTTCACGGTGCTGTTCGCCGCGACCGTGATCATCGGCATCGCCAACGGCCTGATCGAAGCGGCCGTCAACCCGCTGATCGCCACCATCTACTCCACGAACAAGACCGCCAAGCTGACCGCGCTCCACGCCTGGTTCCCCGGCGGCATCGTCATCGGCGGCGTGCTCGCGTTCGCTGTTCACGCAGATCGGCGCTCGGCTGGCAGGCCAAGATGCTGCTGATGCTCGATCCCGGCGGTCATCTACGCGTTCATGTTCTTCAGCGAGAAGTTCCCGCCGACCGAACGCGAAGCCGCCGGCGTGACGTTCGGCGCGATGTTCGCGGAGATGCGTCCGTCCGCTGTTCCTCGTGATCTTCATCTGCGATGTGGCTGACCGCCGCGACCGAGCTCGGTCCGGGACAGTGGGTCAGCAACATCTTCAACGAGGTGATGCACAGCAGCGCGCAGGCCGGCATCCTCGTGCTCGTGTGGATCAACGGGATCATGTATCTGATGCGCCAGTTCTTCGGCGACATCTCGCACAAGGTCTCGCCGATCTCGCTGATCGCCGTCACGTCGCTGATCGCCGCCGCCGGCCTGTTCCTCTTCGGCCTGGCCGACCGCGCCGACGTGCCTTCGCCGCCGCGGCGCTGCTCGCCATCGGCACGGCGTTCTGGTGGCCGACGATGCTGGGCATCACGACGGAGCGGTTCCCGCGGACCGGCGCGCTGGGGCTCGCGGTGATTGGCGCGGCGGGCAGCTTCTCGACCGCCATCGCCGGACCCGATCATGGGCTGGATCAACGAGACGTACGGCGCGGCGCGCGTGCTGCCGATCTGGGCGGTGCTGCCGGCGGTGCTCGTGCGTGATCTTCACGCTGATCTATCTGACGCGACAAGGCGCGGGCGGATACCGCGTCGAACAGATTCAGCACGGACGCCGCAAGTGCTGCGGATGCAGGCCAGGCTACCGGCTGGCGACGTTCCGGCTGCTCCGCGTCAGCTCGGTAGTCCGCAGCGGTAGCAGTGAACGCAGCTCGAGATGAATCTCAAGAACCTGAACCGCGCGATCGTCCAGATCTCGCTCGACCTCACCAATCTCGACGAAGCGCTCGAGACCGCGCAGATCGCGGTCGACGCCGGCGTCGACTGGCTGGAAGCGGGCACGCCGCTGCTCCTCGCCGAAGGCCTCCACGCCGTCGAGGCGCTGCACTAGAAGTTTCCCGAACCATCCGATCGTCGCCGATCTGAAGACGATGGATGGCGGCTATCTCGAAGCGGAGATGATGGCCAAGGCCGGCGCGAGCTTCGTGGTCGTCATGGGACGCGCGCACGAAGCGACGATCCGGCGCGTCATCGACGCGGGCCGCGACTTCAACTGCAAGGTGATGGGCGACAACCTCGGCGCCGACGACCGCGTCGCGAACGCGAAGTGGCTCGCGGATCCTCGGCGTCGACGTCGTGATCCACCACATCGGCTTCGACGAGCGCCGCATGATCAAGGGCCTCAGCCCGATGGACGAGCTCGACGCGGTCGTGGCCGCCGTCGACGTCCCGGTGCAGGCGGTCGGCGGACTGTCGATCAAGCAGGCGATCGAATGTCCGGCGCACGGCGCCGCGCTCGTCGTGCTCGGCGCGCCGCTCGTCATCGACGGCGATGCGTTCAAGCCGGCGAGCAACAAGCTGCACGACATCCTCGCGGAAATCTGCGGCGAGATCCGCAAGACGCCGTTCAAGGCGACGCGACACGCCGATCGCGCGCCTGGATTCGCCGATTCGTCAGGCATCGTCATTCGGTTATTCAGTATCGTGACTGACATGTCCAAGCTGCCGTTGTTCAGTACGCGCTCGAGCCGATGGCCGTCGAGCTGCGAGAGATTCCCGTGCCCGAGATCGGCGACACCGACGTGCTGCTGCGCGTCGGCGCCGTGTCGGTCTGCGGGTCGGACATCCATCAGGCGCACAACACGCATTCGTGGCCGGTGAACATTCCGGTCGTGCTCGGACACGAGTTCGGCGGAACGATCGCCGCGCTCGGGCGCGAGGTGCGCGGCGTGAAGGAAGGCGACCGCGTCGTCAGCGAGACGGCGGCGGTGATCTGCGGCAACTGCATGATGTGCCGCACGGGCCGCTACAACCTGTGCCCGACGCGCAAAGGCTTCGGCTACGGCGTCAACGGCGCGATGGCGCAGTACGTGAAAGTGCCGGCGCGCTGCCTGCACGCGCATTCCCGACAGCCTGCCGTTCGAATACGCGTGCCTCGCCGAGCCGCACTGCGTCGCGTATCAGTCGATGTGCGTCAATTCGACGATCCAGCCGGGCGACGTGGTCGTCGTGCTCGGGCCCGGACCGATCGGCCTGCTGTGCACGCGCATGGCGGCGCTGTCGGGCGCGCATCCGCTGGTCGTGGCCGGCCTGACCGCCGACAAGCCGCGCCTCGAAGCGGCGCTCGCGCTCGGCGCGACGCACGTCGTCGACGTGCAGAAGGAATCGCTCGAAGAGGTCGTGCGCTGCGCTCGATCCGCTCGGCGCGCAACTGGTCTGCGACGCGTCCGGCGCGAGCCGTCCGCTCGACGTGGCGCTGAAGATCGCGCGGCCCGACGGGCAGGTCACGAAGGTCGGCTGGTCGCCCGACAACGATCCCCGTCGACATGAACCCGCTCGTGCAGAAGAACATCCGCCTGCAGGGCTCGTTCAGCCACAACTATCCGGTCTGGGAGCGCGTCGTCCACCTGCTCAACGCACGGCCTGACGAAGCCCGAGCTGATCGTCGGCTTGAAAGCCGATCTCCCGACTGGCGCGCGCGCGTTCGACGCGATGCACCACGGCGAAGTGATCAAGTCGGTGCTGATGCCGCTGGATCTTCCGCCGCATAGCGACGGCCGGACACGCGCTTGAAGGACAAGGCCTGCGCTCGAGTCGACCGGTATGGCCACGTCCGGCATCGGACGCTGGCATCGTCCGATCACTTCGCGCAGCTCGGCGCGCGCGTCGTCATCCACGGCCGCAACGTGCGAGCGTGGCGAAGCGGCGGTGAAGGCGATCTCAGGAGGCGGGCGGCGAGGCCGTTCTTCGTCGCCGCCGACCTGAAGGACGAGGCGTCGTGCCGCGGGCTGATCGCGAAGACGGTCGAGCGCTACGGACAGATCGACGTGCTCGTGAACAACGCGGCCGACACGTCGCGCGGCACGATCGAGTCGACGAAGATGGACTGTTCGACGCGATCATCAGCCAGAACCTGCGCGCGCCGTTCATCCTGATGCAGGAAGCCGTCACCCACATGAAGCCGCGCCGCGCCGGCTCCATCGTCAACATCGGCTCCGTCAACGCCTACATCGGCGAACCCAAACTGTGCGCGTATTCGGTCTCGAAAGGCGGGCTGATGACGCTGACGAAGAACACCGCGCGTCATTCCTGAACCAGTACCGAATCCGCGTCAATCAGATCAACGTCGGCTGGACGCTGACCGAGGGCGAGCAGAAGGTCAAGACCGAGGGGAAGGTCTCGGTCCCGAGTGGCTCGAAGAGGCCGTGAAGACGCGCCCGTTCGGCCGGCTGCTGCTGCCGAAAGACATCGCCTACGCGGCGGCGTATTTCGCGTCCGACGAGAGCGAGTGCGTCACGGGCTCGGTGATGGACCTCGAGCAGTATCCGGTCGGCGCGCCCGCAACTGGTAGAACGAGCACGAACTCGAGCTACGGACTACGAACGACGAACTAAAGACCAAAGACCAGGTCCAGTGACCAGCGACCATTGGACAGCTCGCAAGCCGTAGCCTGTAGCCGTCGCCCGTAGCCCGACTGAAGACCGAAGTCGATCAAGCTTATGCTCCGCGTATCAGTGTATTTCCGAAGTGTTGGTTCGACGAGTTGTGCCGCGGCGAGAAGAGTTACGTCGAGTGGATTCATCAGGCGCAGACGCTCGGTGGGGAAGGGGTCGAGCACTACGACGGGTTCTTCCGGTCGTTCGAGCCGAAGGACGTCGATCCGGTGATGCAGGCGATGGCCGAGACCGGTCAGGTGTCGTCGCTGCTCTGTTTCTCGCCGGATTTCACGCATCCCGATGCCGATGAACGCGCGCGTCAGGTCGAGCGGCAGAAGGCGGCGATCGATCTGGCCGGTGCGGCTCGGCGCTGCGGCACTGCCGGACGTTGAGCGGTCAGCGCTATCCGGAGATGAGCCGGCAAGGACGGCATCGCGCGCACCGTCGAGGGCATCAAGCGGTCGCTCGACTATGCGGCCGAGCGCAACGTGATTCTCTGCATGGAGAACCACTACAAGGACGGCAACTGGAAGTATCCCGAGTTCGCGCAGCCGGAGGACATCTTCCTCGAAATCATCGAGCAGATCGATTCGCCGTACTTCGGCGTGCAGTACGACCCGTCGAACGCGCTGGTCGGCGGCTTCGATCCCGTCACGTTCCTCGACAAGGTCAAGCATCGCGTCGTCTCGATGCATGCCTCCGATCGCTATCTCGCGCCGGGCGCGACGCTCGAAGACCTGCAGAGCGCCGACGGCGGCACGGGCTATTCCGACAAGTTGAAGCACGGCGAGACGGGCAAGGGCCTCAACGACTACGACGCCATCTTCAGCCGCCTCGCGTCGGTCGGCTACGACGGCTGGATCTCGATCGAGGACGGCATGAACGGCCTCGACGAGCTCGCGCGCTCCGCCGAATTCCTCAAGGCGAAGCGACGGCAGTTCTACGGCGCCAACCTGTCGAGCCGGGCGTGACGCACCAGGCGATCGCCGGAGCACGGATTCCGGCCATTCTGATCGGTCTTCTGCTTGCGGGCGCGATCGGCGCAACGCAGCGCCGCGCCGAAGGCGAGGCTGCGGACGTCATCGTCGTTGGCGCGGGCGTGGCGGGGCTCTCGGCCGCGTACGAGGCCGGGCGCGCGGGCGCGAGCGTGGTCGTCATCGACATGTGGTCGGTGTTCGGCGGCCATGCCGTGATGTCCGAGGGACAGGTCTCGATGGTCGATACGCCCTTCGGCCGTGCCCGGGGCGTCGTCGACTCGGTGGACCTGGCCTACCGCGACTTCGTCGACTACGGCGAAGATGCGAACGAGGCGTGGGTGCGCCGATACGTGGAGTCGTCTCGGACCGAGCTGTTCGATTGGCTGACGTCGCTCGGCGTCGTGTTCGACCGTCTGTTCCACACCCATGGAAACAGCGTGCCTCGCATTCACGTGCCCCGCAGCCGCGGGCTGGGCCTGGTCGGTCCCATCTACCGCGCGTGTCTGAAGGACCCCGGCATCTCGTTCCGCTGGAACACGAAGATCGAGAAGCTGCTCGTCGAGGACGGCCGCATCCGCGGCGTCGAGGGCCTCGACCTGCGAACCGGGCAGCGCGCGCGCTGGCGTGCCGGTGCGGTCGTCCTGGCAACTGGCGGGTTCCAAAGCAACCTCGCGTTGGTGCGCCAGCACTGGCCGTCGGCCCTGCCGCAGCCCGAACGGCTGTTGGCCGGGTCGGGTGTGAATGCGATGGGCAGCGGCCTCGGTCTCGTCGAAGCCGTCGGCGGCCAGGTCGCGCGACTCGATCATCAGTGGAACTACGTGACCGGGCTCGAGGATCCGCGCTTCCCGGGCCAGGGGCGCGGCCTGAACGTCCGGACCGCCGATGCGATCTGGGTCAATGCCGAGGGCCGACGCTTCGTGAACGAGTACCAGGGCCGAGCCTATGCGACGAAGTTCACATTCCCCGCGGTCGCGCGGCAGCCGGGGGCGACGTTCTGGGCCGTCTTCGACCAGGACAATCGGCGCGAACTTCTACGTGGCGGGCACCGACTGGGCCGACAAAGCGCAGATCGATCGCTGGATTCTAGACAACCGGTCGGTCGTCAAGTCCGCGCCGACGATCGCGCAACTTGCGATCGACGCCGGCCTGCCGGCCACGCGCTCGACGAGACCGTGCGCGCGTACAACCGGTCCGTGGACGCCGGCGAAGACAGCGGACTTCCGCCGTTTCTCCCGCAGAGCGTCCGACGTCGGGGCGCGACGCCGACTATCGACCTCGACGCGTCGAACGGCCGCCGTTCTACGCGATGCAGCTCCGGCCTGTCACGCGGAAGAGCATGGGCGGCGTGGTCATCGATCTCGAGGGTCGCGTGGTCGACCAGCGGCAACAACCGATTCCCGCGCTCTACGCCGCCGGCGAGTTGACCGGGCTCGCCGGGATCAACGGCAAGGCCGGATGGAGGGAACCTTCCTGGGCCCGTCGATGTTGACGGGACGCGTCGCGGGAAGGACCGCGGTGAGCGACAGCCGGGCGCGCTCGGCGGCGGCCGCTCCAGCCGTAGCGGCGACGGCGATCGTCCCGCATTCGCGCTCACGGCCGATCAGCTGTCGCGCGGCTGTCTCGTGTGTCATGACATCGCTGGCCTGACGGCCACACCGCGTCAGGGCTATCTGCACTTCGAACAGGTGCATCGCAAGGTGCTCGAGCGACGGCTGGATTGTGCGAGCTGTCACGCGACGCTCGCGAGCGGCGGTCCGCATCGGGTCGATCCGTTGGCGCATTCCGAAACGTGCGCCATGTGTCACGGATCGGGCGCGCCTTAGTGGAAGGTGACCCTTTCTCCTGAATTCGCTGTGCTACACTCGCCCGCTCGTATGGCGAAGCGGCCTGTCGCCGGAAACCCTGTGGTCGGGCTCGTGCAGATGTCCTGCGACGTCCAGCCCGAGCGGAACCTGAAGAAGGCCCTCGCGCGAATCGGCGAGGCCGCGAAGCGCGGCGCCACGATCGTCTGCCTGCAAGAGCTGTTCCGTTCGCAGTATTTCTGCCAGAGCGAAGACATCGCGCTCTTTGCGCTGGCCGAGCCGATCCCGGGCCCGACGACCGAGGCGCTCTCGCGCGCCGCACGGCAGCACAAGGTGGTCGTCGTGGCTCGCTGTTCGAGCGAGCGCGCGCCCGGCGTGTATCACAATACCGCCGTCATCTTCGAGCGCGACGGATCGCATCGCGGGCAAGTACCGGAAGATGCACATCCCGGACGATCCGCTCTACTACGAGAAGTTCTATTTCACGCCCGGCGACCTGGGATTTCAGACGCACCACACGTCGGCCGCGCGCGCCGGGGTGCTCGTGTGCTGGGATCAGTGGTTCCCCGAAGCCGCTCGGCTCACGGCGCTCACCGGCGCTGCAGATGCTGTTCTATCCGACTGCGATCGGATGGCTGCCCTCCGAAAGCGAGGAGATGAACCGGGCGCAGCACGAGGCGTGGGAGACGATCCAGCGCGCGCACGCCATCGCCAACGGCGTTTTCGTCGTCGTCGTCAACCGCGTCGGCCGTGAAGGACAGCTCACGTTCTGGGGACAGTCGTTCGTCGCCGATCCGTTCGGGCGCATCGTGGCCAAGGCCGCGTCGGATCGACGAGGAAAACGCTGCTCGCCGAGCTCGATCTGTCGCGCATCGAGGAAACACGTCAGAACTGGCCGTTCCTGCGCGACCGGCGCATCGACGCCTACGGACCGGCTCCTTCCGCGCGGGCGCCTCATCGACGCGGAGCCGCGTCATCGCGTGACGCCGCCGCCGGCTGCCCTCGGGTACCGCATGCCGGCCGAGTGGTATCCGCACGACGCCACGTGGCTCAGTTGGCCGAAGGATCCCGAGACCTGGCCCGGACCGCGTGCCGCAGGTCGAGAGATCTTCCTCCGCATGATCGAGCTCCTCGCCGAGCACGAGACAGTCAACCTGCTCGTCGATGACGATGAGGCAGCGGAGTGCATCGCGCTGAGAGCCCGTCTGACGTGGCCGCAGGCGGTCAACGTCCGCCTGCACCTCGTGCCGACCGTCGATTCCTGGATTCGCGACTACGGTCCCGAACTTCCTCGTCCGCGATCCCGACCAGACCGCGCTGGCCTCTCCACAGCAGCTCGCGAGCGTCGCCTTCAACGACTGGGGATTCAACGCGTGGGGCGGGAAGTACCAGACGTTGATGGCCGACACCGCGGTGCCGGAGCGTGCTCGCGCCGATTCTCGCGCATGCCGCGCTTCCATGCCCGGCCTGGTCCTCGAAGGCGGATCGATCGAGGTCAACGGCGCCGGGCTGGTCGATGACCACCGAGCAGTGCCTGCTCAACGTGAACCGGAACCCGGACCTCGAATCGGAAGGGCCTCGAAGCGGCGCTTCGCGACTACCTCGGCGTGCGGCGGGTCCTCTGGCTCGGGGAAGGCGTGGCGGGCGACGACACGGACGGCCACATCGACGACATCGCCCGTTTCGTTTCGCCGACGACGATTGTCTGTGCGCAGTGGAGGAAGACCCTTCGGATCCGAATCTCGCGCCGCTTCAGGACAACCTGCAGCGGCTGGCGCTCGCGCGCGACCTCGAAGGCCGCCCGTTCCAGATCGTGCCGTTGCCGATGCCGGGACGCGTGCTGCGCGGACGGCGACCGCGCTGCCGGCGAGCTACGCGAACTTCTACGTCGCGAACGGCCTCGTTCTGGTGCCGGTCTTCGAACATGCGAACGACGCCGTCGCGGTCGAAGCGCTCCGGCGTCTCTTCAAGGACCGCCGCGTCGTGCCGATCACGTGCGAGCCGCTCGTGTGGGGCATGGGGGCCATCCACTGCGTCACGCAGCAGCAACCCAAAGCGATTCGCAACCGTAGCACCTGATCTCACGCCCCCACCGCCGCCGCAGGAACGTCGGCGGCTGGCGGAGCTTCGTGGTCTGCTCGAACGCGTAGGCCATCGCGAGCAGCTTCGGGCTCGCTCCAGGCGCGGCCGATGAACGACACGCCGACCGGCAGTCCGTGGATCGAACCCGCCGGCACGGTGATGTTCGGATAGCCCGCGACGGCCGCCGGCGTCGGAGCTGCCGCCGCTGAAGTGGTCGCCGTTGACGAGGTCGGTCAGCCACGACGGGCCGCCGGTCGGCGCGACGAAGCGCATCGAGCTGGTGCTTCGTCATGACCGCGTCGATGCCCTGGGTGCGCGACAGCTGACGCAGGCGCGCCGCGCCTTGCGGTAGGCCGGGCTCGTCAGCGGGCCTTTCTTCTGCGCCTTGATGAAGATCTCCTGGCCGAACCAGGGCATCTCGCGGTCCGTTGTTCGCCTCGTTGAACTCGATCAGCGTCGGCCAGCGTGCCGGACGCCGCACGCGCCGGACCGCGGTCGCCGAGATACGCGTTCAAGCCATCCTTGAACTCGTAGAGCAGCACCTCGACTCCGCGTCGTCGAACTTGCCGGTCGTCGGAATGTCGGCGGGATCGATCGATGCACCGCGCCCGCAGCCTTCAGCGCGGCGAGCGCCTCCTCGAACACCGGTCGACGCCGATCGTGGAAGCCGAACGCGTTGCGCGGCACGCCGATGCGCGCGCCCTTGAGCGCCGCCGGGGTCGAGGAACTGCGTGTAGTCGGCGAGCGCCTTGCCGGCCGCTGGCTTCGGTCGCGCCGTCGCGCGGATCGGCGCCGGTCATCGCGCCGAGCAGCACGCGGCCGCGTCGGCGCACCGTGCGCGCCATCGGCCCCGCGGTGTCCTGGCTGGCGGCAGATCGGGATGATGCCGGATCGGCCGATCAAGACCGACGGTCGGCTTGATGCCGACGATGCCGTTGATGCCGTCGACGGGCAGACGATCGAGCCGTCGGTTTCGGTGCCGACGGCGAGCGGCGCAGAGATTGGCGGCGACGGCGACGCCCGAGCCGGTGCTGGAGCCGCAGGCGTTGCGATCGAGCACGTAGGGATTGCGGGTCAGGCCGCCGCGTCCGCTCCAGCCGCTGTGGAGCGATCGGAGCGGAAGTTCGCCCACTCGCTGAGATTGGTCTTGCCCAGGATGACCGCGCCGGCCGCGCGCAGGCGCGCGACGAGGAACGCATCGGCGGCGGCGATCGAGTCGGCCAGCGCGAGCGAGCCCGCGGTCGTCTTCATCCGGTCGGCGGTGTCGATGTTGTCCTTGAGCAGCACGGGAATGCCGTGCAGCGGGCCGCGCGGGCCCTTCGCCTTGCGCTCGCGATCGAGCGCGTCGGCGATGGCGAGCGCGTCGGGGTTCAGCTCGATGACGAGTCTGAGCGCGGGGCCGCGCTCGTCGATCGCTCTCGATGCGCGTCGAGATACTTCTCGGCGATGGCGCGCGCGGTGAGGCGGCCGCGGTCATCGCGTCCTGCAGGCTGGCGACGGTGGCTCTTCGAGCTCGAATGCCGGCACGTGTCGCCGGCTGCTGACTGAGCAGCCTGGTGCTCGCCGACCTGGTCCGATCGCGGGCCGCGCATCGCGGGCGCACGATGCGCAGCCATTCCCGAGCCGCAGCACTGACGTCTATTCATGAGGGCCCAGAGCGTATAGCGACGGGCCTGTCCTCCAGGTGGCCACGCGGCTGAGCATTAGCGAGGACAATGACGCGGGTCGATCCGATGTCGCAGTTTCACGCAAAATCGAGCCCGTCCACGATTTGTCGCGGAAAGCTGGAATTCGGCGCCGACGCCCATGCTGGCATCGATGTTGATCGATCAGCCGCCAGGTTTCGATCCTGGAGGGCGAGATGCAGATTCGTGCCGGTAGGGGAATGACGACTCGACGCGTCCGACGTCACGTCGGGACACGCCAGCACGGCGATGTCGATGCTGGCTCTGGCTTCGATCGCGGCTGGTGCGGATGCGCGGACGACGCACGAGCGCGATCGCGGTACGACGTCGGTCTCGGTTCGCAGGCGCGCGGACGGCCGGGCGTGGTGCGACGGGCAGTCGCACGACGAACGCAGGATGCCGCGTGGCTCCTGCTTCGGCGACAGCCAGGTGGCTGGTGAATTGCGGTCCAGGTCAGCAGGCGATGATCCGCCCGGTGCTGATGAACGGCCAGGCGATCTCGCAGGTGGAGTGCGTGCCCGTCCGGGACAGGCAGCTCGCGTCGACGCCAGCGGTCAACGCAGCCGTACGCGAACCAGGCGTATCAGCAATCCGGCAAGCGTACGTTACGGGCGCGGTGAGCGACGTGAGACCATGCCGGTTCAACGCCGCCCGTGGTTCGCGCAGTCGAACGTGCGACCCGCGGCAGCTATCGGACGCCGGGTGACTACGCCGAGCGGCCGGCGGTCACGCGTGGCCGCGACTGGCAGAAGAGCGCCGTCATCATCGGCTCGTCGGCCGGC
Organism: Vicinamibacterales bacterium; assembly: GCA_963840865.1. Classification (GTDB taxonomy): domain Bacteria; phylum Acidobacteriota; class Vicinamibacteria; order Vicinamibacterales; family Vicinamibacteraceae; genus CAWJAP01. Next base: position 162,188 of record CAWJAP010000001.1, on the reverse strand, counting down.
ATCGGCGCCGGCGTCGGCGCGGCGGCGGGCGGCAAGAAGGGCGCGCTGATCGGCGCGGCGATCGGTGGTGGCAGCGCCGCCATCTGGGATCAGGTGACACGTCGTCGCTGACGTGACGGCCACCGGCCGAGGGCCGGCTAACAGCCCCGCCATTGCAGGCCCGACAAGCCGCCCGTCGCCACGTCGATTCCTTGCCGGCGTCTCGGCGAGCGGTCCGGCCGGCGTGGTGCTCACCATGGCCCGAGCGTCATGCAAATCATTCGTTCGCCGAAGGTCTACGACGTCTGTATGATCGGCTCCGGCGCGGGCGGCGGCATGGCCGCGAAGGTCTCGACCGAAGCGGGCGCCGACGTCGTGCTCCTCGAAGCCGGCCCGATGTGGGACGCCGCCAAAGACGGCGCCATGTTCGCCTGGACCTATCGATTCGCCGCGCGCGGCTACGGCGGCAAGCGAGAAGCCGTTCGGCGAGTTCGACGGCTGCATCGGCGGCTGGGAGATCGAAGGCGAGCCTTACACGTCGGCCAACGGCGCGTGGGACTGGTTCCGCGCCCGCATGCTCGGCGGCCGCACGAATCACTGGGGCCGCATCTCGCTGCGCTTCGGCCCCGACGACTTCCGCCGCAAGAGCATCGACGGCCTCGGCGACGACTGGCCGATCACCTACGACGACATCAAGCCGTACTACGACAAGATCGACAAGGAAGTCGGCATCTTCGGCAGCAATCACGCCAAGCAGACCGGTCTCCACAACGAGCCCGACGGCGTCTTCATGCCGCCGCCGAAGCCGCGCGCCTACGAGCTGCTGATCAAGGAAGCGTCCGACAAGCTGAAGATCCCGTCGTCCCCGTCACGGCTCTCGATCCTGACGCAGGCGCTCAACGGGCGCGCCGCGTGCCACTACTGCGGCCAATGCGGGCGCGGGTGCGCCACGCATTCCAATTTCTCGACTCGTCCGTGATGCTTCCGCCCGCGCTCAAGACCGGCAAGCTCACGATCGTCCCCTTCGCCATGGCGCGCGAGGTGCACGACGGACGACAGAAGGCCTCGCGACGGGCGTGTCCGTACATCAACACGCAGAAGCTGCACGAGCATCAGGTTCGGGCGAAGGTCGTCGTGCTGGCAGCGAGCTGCTGCGAGTCGGCACGTCTGCATGCTCAACTCGAAGTCGACGCGCCACCCGAACGGACTGGGCGAACTCCAGCAACGTCGTCGGCCGCTATCTCACCGATTCGACGGGCCCCAGCGTCAGCGGCTTCATCCCGGCGCTGATCGACTCGCCGCGCTACAACTACGACGGCATCGGCGGCATGCATCTATACATGCCGTGGTGGGGCGACAACAAGGCGCTCGGCTTTCCGCGCGGCTATCACATCGAGATCGGCGGCGGCTTCGGCATGCCGGGCTACGGCTTCGGCGGCGGCATCCAGAACTATCCGCACAGAGCCGGGCGGCGGCTACGGCGTCGAGCTCAAGGCGGAGTACCGGAAGTTCTACGGCGCGTTCGTGGGGTTCTCGGGCCGCGGCGAGCAGGTCCCGACCAACGACTACTACTGCGACATCGACCCGGCCGTCGTCGACAAGTACGGCATCCCGGTTCCGCGCTTCAATCACAAATGGAGCGACCACGAGCGGCGGCAGGCGCAAGCACATGCAGGAGACCTTCCGCTCGATTATCGAGGCGATGGGCGGCACCTCGACGTCGGAGATGCCAGACAAAGATGATGACAGCGGGCTGGCGGTTGGCGGCCTGATCATCCATGAGGCCGGTGCGGTCCGCATGGGCGACGATCCCAAGACGTCGGCACTCAACCGGAACTGTCAGGCGCACGAAGCGAAGAACGTGTTCGTCTGCGACAGCGGACCGTTCGTGTCGCAAGCCGACAAGAACCTCACCTGGACGATTATGGCCCTGTCATGGCGCACGTCCGAGTACATCGCCGACGAGCGGCGCAAGGGGAATATCTGAGCTGAGGCTTTGGCAGTTGGGCATTGGGCTTTGGCAGCCAGCCCAGAGGCCAAGCCGAATACCCAACGCCCAACGCCCAACAGCCGTTCAAGAGGCCTCCATGAGCGAGATGCATCGACGCGACTTACTCCAGATTCTCGGCGCGACCTCGGCGGCGGCAATCACGTGGAACGACGCCGACGCCGCGCAGGCGGCGCAGCAATCGCAGCAGGCGCGGCGCCAGGCCGCGGCCCAGAAGCAGCCCTACAAGCCGAAGTTCTTCACCGCCCGCGAGTACGCCGTCGTCGTCGCGCTCGCGGATCTCATCATTCCGAAGGACGCGCGCTCGGGGAGCGCGTCGGATGCCGGGGCGCCCGAGTTCATCGATCACATCATCAGCCTGCAGAAGGAACGGCAGGTGGCGATGCGTGGCGGGCTGGCGTGGCTCGACACCGAGTGCCGGAAGCGCTTCGCCAAGGCGTTTCTCGAATGCGCCGATGCCGAGCGGAGGCAGGTGCTCGACGACATCGCGTTCCCGAAGCAGGCGAAGCCGGAACTGACGCACGGCGCGCGATTCTTCGCCGCGATGCGCGACCTGGTCGCGACCGGATTCTGGTCGAGCAAGATGGGCGTGGAGGATCTCGGCTATAAGGGCAATGTCCCTACGCCATGGAACGGGGCCCCGCCCGAGGTGCTGCAGAAACTGGGCGTCAGCTACGAATCGTAGCCGTCACGGCCGTCCCAGTCCCTGCGGCTGAGTTTGAGAAAGTCGTCTCATCAGGTTATCGTGGTCCCTGCGGCAAGTGACTCCCCCTGAGCCGCGGAAGGTGCGCGTGTCATGCGAGCGTTCCTGCGCATGTCGTGTTTCTTCACTGGTCATCAGTACTGGTTCGGCCGCAACTCCGATCGGCTGTACCTGCGGTGCACCAAGTGCGGACATGAAACGGTCGGCGTCCGGCTTGGCGAAGATCCCACCCCTCAACCCAACCCGGTTCGCCGCTTGATCTCGAACTTCCGCCGTGCCGGTCACGCCTGAGCACTCGAGCTCTAAGGGCATGGAGCAAGACCTCCAAGAACTGATGCTATCCGGCGGCCATGCACTGAAACGCTGATCCGGATTCGTGAACGACGGCGTATCTCGCGGTGTTCGCGCCGCCCGACGACGAACCGGGTGTTGTCTGACCGCGTCCTACGAGACCGCGATCCGTTGCCACCGTTCGGCCGATACCCCCTTGAACAAAAGCCACACCGGGAGCATCAACTCACCCAGAGCCGTGAATTGACTGACGGTCGAACGGCCTGGAAACATCAGGTGCATTCCCGAATCGATCAGATAGCCCGCCGCGCCGATCATCACGGCGACACCCAACAGTTTGGGCAGAAACCCCGACCTGAAGACCAAGGAGCCCACGGACAGCAACCACAGCCCCCAGAACACCTGAGCGAGAAGCACCCCGCTCTGGCGCAGGTCAAGGAACAGCATCGCCTGGGTCTGCAGCTGCGTCGTCGTGAACGCCACTTCGCCTGTGCCGCTGAGGAGCCGTAGCGCCGCGAGATGGTTGATCTCGGTGAGGAACGATATGGGGACGCACAGCAGCGCCAGGACGACCATGACCGCTGCGTGCTCCTTGTTCACATGCCTGAGGAGCCGGTACATCGCCAACGCCAGGAACGGCACGATAATCTGGCTGATCAAGTGGCTGACGGTGCCGCTGCGAAACAACCACTCGGAGGCCATGATGTTGCGCGACGTGGCGGCGGCGTCGCCGCGCACGAATAGCACGGACGGCACGTAGACGAAGCTGAAGATGCCGAAGGGCACCAACGACAAGTACAGTCCCCCGGCAAGTCTCGCGGTCCTCTTGATGGAGGGGTACGTTTCGGCAGGCATCGTTCAGTTCCCCCAGTCCTCCGGGTCTCGCAACGACCCAACCGATACCGGGGCGCCCCGTGCCAATGAAGCAATCGGGGCGCTTACCCGCGACTTGTCAGTCATTCTCGGCTTTGTTGCAGGCTCTAAAGGAGGGCGGGGCTTTGCAGCTCCGCCGACAAGCCGGGCGCAGCCTAGAGCCCCGGCCGCCCTGACGGATGGTCAGTTTTCGGTCGGGAGTCCGGACTCCGAGGAAAGCGTCGCCCCGGCGCTGTCGAGGAACTCGTCGTAGTCCCGTACCACCCGATGCGGCGGCGGATCCGTCGAGGCGAGCGTTTCCGGCGGATGACTGGTCGCCACGCCGACGCAGATCATTCCGGCGCGGCGCGCGGCGACGATGCCTGCCGGAGCGTCCTCGAAGGCGAGACAGTGATTGGCTGGAACGCCGAGACGACGCGCGGCTTCGAGGAAAACGTCGGGTTCCGGCTTGCCGTGCGCGACTTCGTCGCTGCGCGCGATGACGCCAAGCCTCGAGAGCAGTCCAAGCTCGCCGAGCGTGTGCGCGATGTTCTCCCGCGGCGCGGAGGTGGCGAGCGCCACGGGCACTCCGCGCGCGTCGAGCGCGTCGAGCAGGCGCATCAGGCCGGCGAGCGGTGTCAGGCGGCCCGAGGACAGCCGGCGATACGTCGATTCCTTTTCCTCTGACATCGCGAGGACTTCAGCGCGGGTCAACGGACGATCGAAGAGCCCCGGGAAGATGTCGGAGTTGCGCTTGCCGTCCATCCACGCCCGCCGCTCGTGGGTGAGCGCCGGGAGGCCATGATTTGCGTTGAAGGCATTGAAGGCTTCGATGTGAAACGGCATGTTGTCGAGAAGCGTGCCATCGACGTCGAAGATCACACCAGCCGGCAGGAAGTCGAGCGGAAAGGCCACCATCACGTCGATCTTACCTGCAGCGGCAGGCGGACTCGATCCCGTGCCTTGGGGTGGTGGTCAGGCCTTGCGCCCGTAGCCGATTTCGGCCCCGCCGGAGATCACGTGGTCGGCACCCGTGATGAAGGTCGCGTCCGCGGCGAGGAACAGACACAGGCGGCCCACCTCGTCCGGCGTGCCCATGCGTCCGAACACCTGCGCCGTCTCGCCCGCGGCCCGAAACTCGGCGGGATCGGCTGCCGCGTCGATCGCTTCCTGCCACAGCGGCGTCATGATGTTGCCCGGCGAGATGGCATTGACGCGAACGCCGTTCGGCGCCTCGTCGATCGCGAGCGCCTTCGTGAACGCGAGCACGGCGCCCTTCGTGGCCACGTAGGTCGTGGCGTAGTGCTGGCCGATCGTCGCCACCAGGCTCGCGACGTTGACGATCGAACCCTGGGTGCGGCGCAGATGGGGCAGCGCCAGCTTGCAGAGCGCGAAGACGCTGATCACGTTCAGCTCGAGCAACTGCCGGAAGTCGTCGAGCGAGAAGTCGTCGATCGGCCTGTGCGGCGGATGCCACCCGGCGTTGTTCACGAGACAGTCGATGCGCCCATCGATCGCGAGCGTCTCGTCGATCAGCCGGACGCGATCCTCGTCGCGGGTCACGTCGCACGCGACGAAGCGCGCCCGGCCGGGCCCGGTATCGGTCAACGATCGGGTGAGTGCCTCGCCGCGCGACCGATCGGGCGACGCGATGATGGCCGACCCTCCCTCGGCCACGAACGCGCGAACGCACCCGGCACCGATGCCCTGGCTGCCGCCGGTCACGATCACGGTGCGATTGGCAAAGCGCATGGGCGTGGATGGATCCTGTCGGCGTGTCTCGTGAGAAGCGGTCCGGTCGTCGGCGTGGGCGTCACGCAATCGGTGACATGCCGCGGAAACCGGGCTCGTGGTGCGGTTTCATCTTATCGCGGCTGTCCGCCATGCTCGCTCATTCGAGCGCCGCCAACGCCGCGTGGCTCGTGTTGGCCGGGCTCGAGTCGAGCGCGAGCGATCGCGCGAACGCCGCGCGGGCGGCCGCGCCGTTGCCGGCCTCCCGCTGGGCCACACCGAGGTGGAAGTGCGCCAGCGGAGAATCGGCAAACGTCCGGGCGTTGAGCGCCAGGATTGCAATCGCCGCGTCGTATCGCTCCTGATCGATCAGATCGCGCCCGAGATGCTCCAGCTCGTACTCCGCCAGGTTCCACGTCTCGCCCTCCTGACGGAATCGATCATAGGCCGCGAGTGCCGCGCCGGCGCCGTCGCGATCGAGCACGAAGCGGAGCGCGACTCCCACCGACCGGCGGGGCGGCTTCAGCGTCCAACGGGCTTGAGCCGTCAGGAAGGTGTGAATGGCGCGGAGGTACGTGTCCTCGTCGTCGAGATTGGGTGTGACGTGTCCGCCGCGCACGCGGACCAGCTGCTTCGGCGGCCTGGCTTTCGCGTGGAGCCGCTCGCCGTCCGCGAACGGGATGATGGCGTCATCCGGACTGTGGAGGAACAGCGTCGGGCTGTGCGTGTCGGCAATCGCGTCCTCCGAGAGGAACGGGTGATGGAGGATCAGCGAGATCGGCAGGAACGGATACTGCGCTTGCGCACGCCGAAGAACCGATGTGAATGCGCCCTCGACGATGAGCGCCGCTTCGTCGACGTCGCGCGCGAGCGGGATGGCGCCACCCGATCCCAGCGACCAGCCGAAGATGACGATGTTGTCCGGAGCGACGCCGAGATCGCGGCGCAGATAGTCGTAGGCAGCGCGGGCCGTGCTGCGAAGGCGCTCCTCGCTGGGATCGCCGTCCACGCTGAGATATCCGGGGTATTCGGGCGCGAGGATGTTGATCCCCAGACTGCGAAGCTGATGATATCGCTGGACGTTGCCGCCGGAGCGGATCGTCGCGTCGTTCCCGTGCAGGTACAAGGCCCAATGCGGTGAGGCCGACGTCCGGATCTGCCAGGCGATGGTCCGATCGCCGCCGGACGTCTTCAGCGCGACCTCGATCGGCTCGAGTCCGAGGCTCCGGGCGACCATCGCCATCGTACGGCGCGGGCGGAAGATGAGCTCGCGCTCGTTGACCACGAGATAGCCGATCAGGCCGACATAGGCCACGATCAGCAACACGGGTAGCCAGACGAGCCGGCGGCGCCACGTCCGGCGCGCGCCTCCACGCAGGTGTTCCCGTCTCGCCTCCACCTCCTGGCTCTCCTTCCCGACCGGATCCTACCGCGATACACTCCGAGCGTGGCCGCTCTCGAACGCGATGCCCTGGCCGTGTGCGACTCTGGGGATTCGAGCATCTTTGCGCTGGAAACCGCCCGGCACGGTCCGTCCGGCAGTCTCCCTCTGGAGCCGCGCGACCTCCTCGATCGGCCGAGCGGCGACGTGTTCGGCTGGTCGTTGAACGTCGGCATGGGCTGGGCGCCCGCGGATTTGCGCCGCCCCGAAGTCCTCGTGCTCAGCACGCAGGGCGGCATCCGCGAGCCTGACGGCCGTCCGCTCGCCCTCGGCTATCACACGGGTCACTGGGAGGTCGGGCTCCTGATGCGGGCGGCCGCCGAGGAGCTGCGCGAGCTCGGACACATCCCCTTCGCCGGTTACGTCACCGACCCCTGCGACGGACGCACCCAGGGCACGACCGGCATGATGGACTCGCTGCCGTACCGCAACGACGCAGCGGTCGTCCTCGGCCGGCTGATTCGATCGCTGCCGAACCGCGCCGGCGTCATTGGCGTCGCGACCTGCGACAAGGGCCTGCCCGCGATGATGATGGCGCTCGCCGCCGCGCGCGATCTCCCCACGATCGTCGTGCCAGGCGGCGTGACACTGCCCGCCGACGATGGGGAGGATGCGGGGACGGTGCAGACGCTCGGCGCGCGATTCGCGCACGGCAAGGTATCGCTCGAGGAAGCGGCCGCGCTCGGCTGCCGAGCGTGCGCCTCGCCGGGCGGCGGTTGCCAGTTCCTCGGAACCGCAGCCACATCGCAGGTGGTGGCTGAAGCACTCGGCATGGCGGTGCCGCACAGTGCGCTCGCGCCGTCGGGTCAGCCGGTCTGGCTCGACATGGCCCGGCGCTCCGCCCGGGCGCTCGCGTGTCAGCGGCGTCTCGGCCTCACCTCGCGCCGCATCGTCACACCCGCCTCGATCCGGAACGCGATGATCGTGCACGCGGCCTTCGGCGGGTCGACCAATCTGCTGCTGCACATTCCGGCCGTCGCGCATGCGGCGGGAGTGCCGCGTCCGACGATCGCCGACTGGCTGGACGTCAATCGTCGCGTCCCGCGTCTCGTCGACGCGCTGCCGAACGGGCCGCACCCGACGGTGCGCGTGTTCCTCGCGGGTGCGGTCCCCGAGGTCATGCTGCATCTTCGCGCTCTGGGTCTCGTCGACGACACCGCGCCGGCCGCCAACGGCGAGCCGCTCGGGCGGGTGCTCGACTGGTGGGAGTCGTCGGAACGGCGCGCTCGCTTGCGAAGCGTGCTGGCCGAGCGCGACGGCGTCGATCCGGACGATGTCATCCTGTCGCCGGCGCGCGCGAAGGCGCGCGGGCTCACGAGCACCGTCACCTACATCCGCGGCAACCTCGCCCCCGAAGGTGCCATCGTGAAGAGCACCGCGATAGCGCGATCGCTCATCGGCGCCGACGGCGCTTATCGGCATACCGGACCCGCGCGCGTGTTCACGACGGAGCGCGCGGCCATCGCAGCCCTCAAGAGTCACGGTCCGGATCGAGTGGAGCCCGGAACCGTGATGGTGCTGGTGTGCCGCGGGCCGATGGGCGCGGGGATGGAAGAGGTCTATCAGGTGACCTCCGCGCTGAAGCACCTCGACGTCGGCAAGACGGTGACGCTCATCACCGACGCGCGGTTCTCGGGCGTGTCGACCGGCGCGTGCATCGGCCATGTGGGGCCCGAGGCGCTCGCGGGTGGACCGATCGGGCGCGTGCGCGATGGCGATCGGATTCGCGTCGTGATCGACACGCAGACGCTCGAAGGATCGATCGACCTCGTGGCGAGCGAGCGCGCCGGTGGCCAGGACGTTCCTGCGGATGCCGAACTGGCTGGCCGGCCCAAGCGGGACGATCTCGAGCCCGATCCTGCGCTCCCCGATGCGACGCGCGTGTGGGCCGCGCTCCAGCATGCGAGCGGCGGAACCTGGGGCGGCTGCGTCTACGACGCCGACGCCATCCTCCGCGCGCTCGGTGCGACGGGGAGGCCGGGGCTTTAATCCAGGGCTTGATCGCGCTTTCTGCGTGCGTTACGCTGGCGAATAAAAGGCGAAGATGCCAGCGACGCGCGCCCGAATCGAAGCTCTCCTGAAAGAACGCCGGCTCGATACGACGCTCCTCCCAGCCGACGCGCAAAACCCTGGCCGGCGCGTCGAGTCGACGGGTCTTGCCGATCTCGACGTCCGCATGGCCGGGGGCTGGCCCGTTGGCGAGATCTCCGAGATCGTCGGGCCAGCCTCGTCGGGCCGGACGGCCGTGCTCTGGTCATCGCTCGCCGCCGCGACCACCAGGGGTCAGTTCGTCGCCGTGGTCGACGGTCTCGACAGCTTCGACCCGCGACCCGCCGCGGAAATGGGGATGGACCTCGCGCGTGTTCTCTGGATTCGCGGGACGCCGCCAGCCGCGACCCGACTCCGCTCTTCGAGCTTCGTCGAGGTCTCGCCGAAGCGCTTCGCGCGTAGGCGGATGTCCCGCGCTGCCACGCGCCGCCGCGCGAATGAGGATCCGCACGCGCGGCTCGTCGATCGCGCGATCAAGGCGTTCGGCCTCGTGCTCGACGCCGGCGGCTTCGGTATCGTCGCGCTCGACCTGGCCGACGTGCCGGCGAAATGGCTCGCGGGCCTGCCGTTCACGACGTGGCGCCGGCTCCAGCGCATGGTCGAAGGCCGCGAGACCATTGCGCTCGTCATGGCGCCAGAGCCGGTGGCCCGCAGCGCGCGCGGCATCACCGTGCGGTTGAGTGCTGACGCCGCGGCGACCCCCGTCTGGCAGGGCACGAGCGCGCGGGCCCGCCGGCTCACTGGTCTGACGCTCGTTCCCCAAATCGTGTCCGCGCGGCGGTTGTCGGCCGGATTGGCGCCTGCACCAGCGTTCGGGACAACCGCCACCTTTCCCGAGCGATCGCGATGATTGCGTGTGTGCGCGTGCCGCGCTCGGCGCCCGAGGGCGTGCTGGTGGCGCTGGTCCAGGACTTCTCCCCGCGCTTCGAGATCGTGCGGGCCGACGTCGCGATCGTGGACGTGAGCGGGCTCGAGCGACTCGTGGGCACCGCCCGCGAGATCGGTGAAGCCATCCGCCGGCTGGCCGAGGCGCGCGGGGTCGCGTCGGTCGTGGCCATCGCGCACACGCGAACGGCGGCGCTGCTGCTCGCCGTCGGCTCGCGCCGGCAGCTGACCATCGTCGAACCGGGTACCGAGGAAGTGCGCGTGGCGCCGCTGCCGCTTGGCGTGCTCGCCGAGCTGGCGCGCGTGGAATGCTCCGAGCCCCCGTCTCGAGCCAATCCGATTCCATCGCGCCAGCGTTCACACCGCCGGTACGCGCGTGGAGGCGGCCGTCATTACCGGCTGGCACCGGTTCCCGACCAGGCTGGTGCGGTCGCGACGGCAATCTCCTCGCCAGTCACACCCGGCAGGGAAGCCATCGACGCCGTTCTCGACGATCTCCTGCAGACGCTGTCGCGGTGGGGGCTGTCGACACTCGGCGACTTCGCGCGTCTCGACTCGGTCGAGCTCTTCGAGCGTCTCGGATCGAGCGGCGTTGCCTGGCAGGCAGTCGCGCGGGGACGCGATATCCGTCCGCTCGTCCGGACGCGGATCGAAGAGCCCTACGAGGCGTCGATCACGCTCGAATGGCCGATCGACGCGCTCGAGCCGTTGTCGTTCGTGCTGGGCCGGCTGCTCGATCCCCTCAGCGCGCGGCTCGAGCGCGAGTCGGCGGGCGCGGCTGCCATCCAGGTGACGCTGCAACTCGTCTCGCGCGCGGTTCACGTCCGCTCGCTCTCGCTGCCCACGCCGATTCGCGATCCCCGCGTGCTCCGGACGCTCGCGCTCCTCGATCTCGAGTCGCACCCGCCGGACGCGGCGATCGATCGTGTCACCGTGACGATCGGCGCGGTTCCCGGCCGCATCGTTCAGTATTCGCTCCTCACGCGCGCGGCTCCGGTTCCCGAGCAGATGGCCACATTGACCGCCCGGGTCTCGGCGGTGATGGGCGAGGGCCGGGTGGGAACGCCCGTCCTCGTCGATTCGCATCGGCCTGGTGCGTTCGGTCTCCACGGCTTCACGGGGCACCTCGGTTCGGACCCGACAAGGCCGCTCGAGGCCCACGCTGTGGAGCCCAACGAGCGTGCCGTGCCTCCGGCGGTCCGCCGCTTTCGCGATCCGCTGCCCGCTCACGTCGCGACGCAGAATGGACGTCCCGCGCGTGTGGCCCTGACGCACCCCGTGCTGCGCGGCGGCACCGTCGTCCAGGACGCGGGTCCCTGGCGTACGTCTGGTGAGTGGTGGACCCGTCACGATCAGCATCCGTGGGATCGCGACGAGTGGGACGTCGTCGTTCGCAGCGGTGCGGTGCTGCGCCTGTTCCGCGATCGTGTCTCGGGGAATTGGTTCGTGGACGCGGTGATGGATTAACTCTTGTCCGGCTCCGGCTACAGGCCCGGACTCAGCGCTCTGAAGAGCCTGACGATGGCCGAGGCTGCCTCGGAGTCCACAAACCCCGCTAGCCTGCAGCCCGTAGCCCGTAGTCCAACAATTTCATCCTAGAACACCCGGCGCGTGAGGCGATCGAGGCGGAACCGTGCCGTGTCCGCGACGCACATCACAGCCATGACCCCGGCCTGAACCGGGTCGCTCACCACGAGATCCGCGGCGTCGGGCACGCTCCCCGCCATGTTCAGGCTGATGACGATGAGGCCCTGGGCGCGCACTTCGCGCACCGCGTCTTCGATGTCGCCGCCCATCAACGCCCCGGCGAGAACGAGCGCGCGAGCGCGGGGCAGACGCGCGACCGCTCGCACCGCTTCCGCCAGCGCCTGTTCGCCGACGAGAGGAATGGTGTCGACCGAGATCTTCTCGCCGCGGATGTTGTGGCGGTCGGCCTCCGAGACGGCGCCGATGGCAACCTGTCCGACCTGCGCGCCGCCTCCCATGATGATGATCCGCTTGCCGTAGATCCGCTGGAACGTCTTGGCCACTTCCAGGCCCCGCACGATGGGGAGGGCGCGGAGCTCGTCGAGCATCGGCGCCGGGTCCGAGGCCGGCACGATTTCCAGGTACGTCCGGCTGAACTCCCCGACGTCGCTGAGAATCTCGACCGAGGTGATGTCGCCGCGATGGCGCGCAATGACGCCGGTCAACTGGTGCAGCACGCCTGGACCGGTCGGGGCGGTGACGAGAATGGCGACGGGTTCCACGGGTCTAGTCTCTCCGGCGCGGAGTTTACCAAAGCCTTACGGGACGCTCATGGCAGCGAGGTTCGGCCGCTCGTCTCATGACAGCAGCCCGACGTGCTCGACGGGCGTTCATCCCGAGGAGAAGTCATCCATGTCAACTCATCTGACCAATCAACGCCGTGCCTGGTCGTGGCGCCTCGCCTGCGGCGCGGCGGGGCTCGCCGCGTTCACGTCGGACGCGGCCGCCCAGCGCGCCACGAACGAGGTCCTTCGCTGGAACACCATCGCCACCCAGGTCTCGGCGGCTGCCGGCACGGATCCGCTCACCGAATCGCGTGTGTTCGCCATGCTGCACCTGGCCATGCACGATGCCGTCAACGCCGTCGATCGGCGCTACGAGCCCTATCGCGCGCTGGAGCCGGTCAAACCGGGCACGTCCGCGGCCATTGCCGCGGCCTCGGCCGCCCACACCGTTCTCGTGTCGCTCATGCCCGCCGCGCAGGCGGCCGCTGACGAGGCGCTCACGGCCGCGGTCAATGGGTCCGAGGAGACCGGCGTCGCCTGGGGCCTGGCAGCAGGTCGTGCGGCGGCGACCCGTATCCTGACCGAACGGAAGAACGACGGCGCCGGGGCGCAGAGCACCTGGAAGCCGGTGAACCGGCCCGGCCACTACCAGTCGACGCCGCCCGAGAACCTTCCCGCGGCGCTGACGCACTGGGGCAGGATCACTCCGTTCGCGCTGCGTTCGGCGGCTCAGTTCCGGCCGGTGCCGCATCCGTCGCTTTCGAGCGCAGCTTACGCGGCAGACCTCGCCGAGGTGCGGGCGATCGGCCGCGCAGGCAGTGCATCGCGGACCGCCGAGCAGACCGAGATCGCGAAGTACCTGGTACGAGCACTCGACTCAGGGCTGGAACCGGATTGCGCGCGAGGTCGCCGAGGCGCGCGGGCTCGATCTCTGGGACAGCGCCCGGCTCTTCGCGCTCGTCAACGTGGCGATGGCCGACGGCTTCATCGGTGGGTTCGAGGCGAAGTACTACTACGACTTCTGGCGGCCGGTCACGGCTATTCGCGAGGCGGCCAACGATGGGAACGCGGCGACCGCCGCCGATCCGAACTGGCTGAGCGAGCTGTCCACACCGCCGGTGCCGGACTATCCGTCGACGCACACGGTGCTGGGTGCGGCGGCGGCCGCCGTGCTCGCCCGCGTGCTCGAGACCGACTTCATCGAGTTCTCGATGACGAGCGGCGCGCCGTATGCGGGCACCACGCGGCGCTTCTGGAGCTTTTCGGAGGCCGCGCGCGAGAACGGCGCCTCGCGCGTGCTGGCCGGCATCCACTTCCAGTCGGCGGTGGGTGCCGGGTACCTGCAAGGCGAGGCCGTAGGCGCGTGGACCGTCGGCGCGATTCTGAGGCCCGTCAGATCCCGCCTGGAGGAGACGGCGACGGCATCGAAGTAGCCAGCACGGAGGGCGGGGCTTCCGACTGCACTTCGCTTCGGCGCGACACGCCGTCGCCATGGCGGAGGCGGTCAGCCCGCCACCGCGTCACGACCTTCACGTCGACGAACCGGGCTATCCTTATCCGGGATTGCGCTCCCCCGCACGTCCCAGGTCGGAATGCTGATGCCCGTCGTCCGGCGGTGTCGTTATCCGATCCCACTCGGCCCGAGGTGCGGCGGCGCGTGTGCCGCCGCGCTGCTGCTACTCGGCCCGACATCGGTGGCGGCGCAGGTCGCGGCCGTCAGGCATTACACGTCCGCCGACGGCCTCAGTCACGAACAGGTCGGCCGCGTCCGTCTCGATTCCCGCGGGTTCCTCTGGCTCGGCACGAACGACGGCGTCACGCAGTTCGACGGGCAGCGATTTCGAACGTACACGACTCGCGACGGGCTGCCCGATCCAGTGGTGAACGACGTCTACGAAGACCGTCACGGCCGCCTTTGGATCGCGACCAATGGCGGGGGAGCAGCCGTGCTCCGTCCCGTAGCCCCGCCCGGCGAACCGACACGCCTGTTCGACACGTACGGGTTCGGCAACGGACGACCGGCGAATCGCGTCAATACCTTCGCCGAGACCGGCGACGGCACCCTCTGGGCCGCCACCGATGTCGGGCTCTTCAAACTGGTGCTACAGCCCGAGGCGGCGTTCGCAAGAGTCCCGCTGCCGGCGCCCACGCCGCCGTCTTTCGCCATTCTGGACCTTGCCGTCAGCAAGGCCCCCGATCGATTGTGGATGGCTACCTCGATCGGACTGCTCGAGTGGCGGCCAGACGGCCGTGTGCTCCACTATCCCTCTGGAGCCCCGAATCCCGTCGCACGGGCCGTGGCCCTGACTGCCGATGGTCTGGTCTGGACAAGTCACGCAGACGGTCTCTATGTGTGGCGCCCGCGACTGGGCGACGCGACCGCCCCAGTCGAGGCGACCCGCATCACCGACTGTGTCGTGCGAGAGAGCGCGGTGCGCCTTCCGTCACTGCCGGGGTCGGCGTGTCGGCTGCTCGCCAACAGGGCTGCCGCTGAGCGTGGTGTCACCGCCTTGCACGTGACGCCGACCGGCGGTCTTCTCGCCGGCACCGAGCGGGGCTCCGTATGGCACGTGGACGCCGGCCGGGTGCTTGCCATGCCGATGAGCGGGCCGTCCCGCGTGAACACGTTCGCCGAGGACCGCCTTGGCAACGTCTGGATCGGCGCCCTCAACGGGTTGTTCCGAGTGGCCCGCTACGGCCTCGTCAGCTGGCGCCTCGACCGCCCCTTTGACTACAACGCCCTTCGAGGTATGGGCGACGATGGTGGCGGCGGCGTGTTCGCCGCGAGCCTCGATGGTCCTCTGCTCGTGCTCGCTCGCAACGCCGTCTCGCTCGTCGATCCCGACGCCCTCCGCGGCGTTCGAGCGTCATCGATCGTGAGCGCCAGCCCAATGCGTTCTCGACGCGGTGAGTGGTGGATTCCGACGGCGCAGGGACTCTTCCGGTTCCCGGCGACGCCGGCGGCCGCGCTGGCCAGCGCGCGGCCAGTTGGCGTGTACGCGGAACGACACGGCATCGCTGCCGCCGGATTGGTGTTCGAAGATCGTCGATCGGACATTTGGGTGGCCACGCTGGGTCCGGCGGGCGAGACGCTCGTACGGCTCGAACCAGCGGCCGAGCGAGTGCAGCGATTCGGCCCCGGCCAGGGACTGCCTGCGCGCAACGTGCCGGGGTCGATCACCGAGACCACTGACGGTGACTTGTGGATCTCGTTTCGCGAAGGCGGCGTTGGCCGCGTGCGTGATGGACGCTTCGAGATGGTGCAGATTCCCGGGCTCGTCCGGCAGCTCGCGTACGGGCTGTTGGCGGATCGGCGCGGGCGGCTTTGGGTGGGCACGCGGACGCACGGCGTGGCCGTCGTCGATGTGCGTGGCCAGACGACACTCGTGCGGAACTTCACCGTGGCGTCTGGCCTGTCGAGCGATTTCGTGCGGCCCTGGGTCGAAGACCGGGTCGGCCGCGTCTATCTCGGAGGCCAGCACGGTATCAATCGGGTCGACCCCGATACCGGCGCGGTGCGGCACTATTCGACTGCGGACGGGCTCGCCAGCCCGATCGTGCTCGCCGCCCACGTCGATCAGAAGGGCGACGTGTGGTTCGCCACCAGCGCCGGCGTCTCTCAACTGCGGGCAGACGCCGGGGAGGATGCCGAAGAGCCGCCGCGCGCGCGCATCGTCTCGCTCCGCGTCGCGGGTACGCCCTGGCTGACCGCGCCGCTCGGGAGCGTCGAAGTGCGGGCGCCCGACGTCACCGGCGCGCGAAGCCGGTTCGAGATCGAGCTCATCGGCCTCGGCCCTGCGCTGGACGACTCGCTGAGGTTCCAGACCCGTCTCGTGGGCGGCGACGAGCGATGGGGCGCTCCCACTCGCCAGCGCGTCGTAACGCTCGCAAGCCTCGCCGCCGGACGTTACGTGTTCGAAGCGCGCGCGGTGGACGGTCGTGGTCGGACGAGTCAGGAACCCGTGCGGGTGGGCATCACGGTACTGCCGCCCGTCTGGCAGCGGTGGTGGTTTCTCGTGGCCGCGGGCGGAGCGCTCACGGCCCTCGCTTATGCCGCGCATCGATACCGCGTCGCGAGACTCGTCGCGTTGGAACGGGTACGGGCACGAATCGCCACAGACCTCCACGATGACATCGGGTCCGCCCTATCCCAGATTGCCATCCACTCGGAAGTCGTCAGGCGCAGGCTCGACGGCGACCAACCGGGTATCACCCGGTCGCTCGCGGTAATCTCCCAGACGTCCACCGAGCTCGTCGACGCGATGAGCGACATCGTCTGGGCGATCAATCCGGAGCGGGACTCGCTTGCCGACCTCACACACCGGATGCGACGCTTCGTCAGCGACACGCTGACGCCGCGGGAGATCGCCTTTACCTTCGAGGCGCCTGCCGACGACGCGCTCCGGCTGGGCGCCGATGTCCGACGCGAGGTGTTCCTCGTGCTGAAGGAGAGTGTCAACAACGTCGCCCGACATTCGGGGTGCCGGTCCGCCACGATCCGGCTCGAACGCGATCGACGACGGCTGATGCTGTCGGTCCAGGACGACGGACACGGCTTCGATCCGGCGCGGCCGGTGGATGGGAACGGGCTGACCAGCATGCGGCGTCGGGTTGCTGCGCTTGGCGGCCGACTGGTGATTGACTCGACGCCCGGATGGGGCACGACGGTCCGGTTCGAGGTGGTGCCACGCTGAAGCAAGCCTACTTGTACAAGTGGTGCCATCTCTGCGGCGCAGCCGTATGCTGGTCCGCGTGAGTCCGATGATCCCCATGACTGAGAATTCGAGCGTCAGGAGCCGGGAGGACCAGGAGGGCACGATCCGCGTCGCGTTGGTCGAGGACCGCCACGAGCTGCGCGAAGGCCTCGCGATGCTCATCGACAGCACACCGGGGTTCGCATGCATCGGGCGCTACCGGTCGATGGAGGACGCGCTCGCAGGGCTGCGGGGGAACGTGCCCGATGTCGTCCTCCTGGACATCGAGCTGCCCGGTATGTCGGGCATCGAGGGTGTGCGGATCCTGAAGGATCGGTTCTCTCGCCTTCAGGTGCTCATGCTCACCGTCTTTGACGACGATGCCCGAATCTTCGAGGCGCTGTGCAACGGCGCCACCGGGTACCTGCTCAAGAAGACGCCACCGGGCAAGCTGCTCGATAGTCTCCGCGAAGCCGTGAATGGAGGGGGACCGATGTCCCCCGAAATCGCACGCCGGGTGATCACCCTCTTTCGCGATGTCCGCCCGCCCGAAAAGGTGGACCAGCAGCTGACGCCGCACGAGACCCGGATCCTCAAGCTGCTCGTCGAGGGGCACAACTACAAGACAGCGGCGGGGGTGCTCCGGGTCAGCCCGAATACGATCGCCTTCCACGTGCGTCACATCTACGAGAAGCTGCAGGTGCACTCCAAGTCGGAGGCCGTCGCCAAGGCGCTCCGGAGCCGGCTGGTCTGATTGAGCAACGAGGCACCTTCGATGCGATTCCCGCTGATGACTCCGGCTCGGACCTGGGCTCTGTCGGTTCTCCTGCTGCCCGTCTTGCTGCTCCTGTTCGTGTGGATGGCCCACGCGATGGATCTCCGAAGTTGATGGCGGCGTTGTGACCTTCCTGGTACCGATCGTAAGCGCCGCAGCGTTCGCCGCGTGTACCATCAGCATCTGGCGTTCGTCATCGCACTGGTCGCTCAAGATACTCGCGACGCTGGCGACCCCCATCGCCCTCGTGACTGGTCTGCTCATCGCCCTGGCGGTGCTTTTCGCCGGCGTCCATTGAAGACGCCTGCGACCGAACGCCGTCACCGCTATCTGTTCGAGTAGCGGCCGGCGTCACCGGCCCCCTCCAGCGCGCACGCCACGACTTCCGCGCGTGGCGCGAGGCCCTGCACCTCGAAAAACCAGCTCTTCCACCGTTCGTCTCCGCTCCTGTGTTTCTCTGTGTTGAGACCGTTCCCTCCCTCGCCTCCGTTACCGACGCAGCTCTGGTCCTAACGAATCCGCGCCCGCGACCGAACGGCCGACCCCCTACCTGTTCGAATAGCCGGCAGCGCCCTTCCCGCCGTTTCCCGACCGCACGCGACCGTTCGCGCAGGTGGCGTGTCACACCCTCCCGAAGCCCGATGATGTCGACATCGAGACGCAAGCTGCTTTTCTGGAGGTCATGCACATGTTCGACACCAGGCCCGCGGAGATCGACATTCGCCGTCACTCAGGGTTGCGACGATGGCTCGCGGTCGCGTTCGGCACGACGCTGCTCGCCCTCTACGCGAGCTCCGTGGTGGCGGCCACCTCAACCAACGATCCCGCACCGGCTGCCCGGACGACGTGGACCACCCTGGCTCCGAAAGGCGAGGGGTTTTCCATCGAGGTGCCGGGACAGCCAGAGCCGGCATCGAAGCCGGGAAAGTACGTGTATGCCGCCGACGAATGGGCTTTCTTCGTGAAGGTCGATTCGGTGACGGACACAGTTCGGGAGTTCGTGGTGGCCGAAGAACACGGGCCAATCAGGCAGTACCTCGACACGATCCGCAAAGGCCTGGCCAAGGGCGCGACAGAACGCTCATCGTCGCGGGCGGATTTCGAGGGCTATCCGTCGCTCAGGTTCTCGGCTGAGGGTCAGACCGACGGCGCGCAGCCGTTCGAGGGGAAGTACTGGCTGCTCGTCACTGACGAGCACTTCTACCTGCTCATGGCGCTCGGTCCGAAGGGCACGTCGAACACCAACGCCGACCGCTTCCTCGGAAGTTTCCACCTCGTCAAGCCCAGGGCAGCCTCCGCGGGACGCAAGACGCCGGCAGTGACATCCCCGACAGCGCCGCTGGCTGAAAAGCTGTCGGCGCCAATGCTGGCCGTGGCTCTCCTGATCACCGAGGAACGGTTGAACACGAAGATCGATCAGATCGTGACAGGACGCGCCACCGGCGAAGCACCTCGGACCTCGATGGAACGCGACGAGCCCGGCGTGGCAGAAAGCGCGCACGTCTGTTCACCAGCCGAATCACACAAATCGCCGAGGCGTACGAAGAGACCGGCGAAATGGGCCGGAACTTCGAGGCCGCTGTGGCGGGTGTCGCGCCGGGCTCACAGGCCGACGCGCTCGTGGCGGCGCTCGATGGACCGACCGGCCCGGAGATCCTGCGCGAATATGCCTTGATTGAGTTCATCTCGACCGTCATGGCCGACGATCCCGATGGGCCGAAACCAGGCGAGCGCGCGTGGGCGGAACGATTGGGGTCGCTCGCCAAGACATTCGACAAGCGCCTCGGTTCCATGATGCCTCGAGATGCTGCCCGCGAGGCGGACGCCGCGAAGTTCTCATCCTCGGCTCCGGGCGCGGTGCTCAGAAACCTGTGGAGCGCGGTCGTTGGACGAGCGACGACTCAGATCGGCGGTGCCGTCAATCTGCTGGTCTTCGACGATTGCGACGCCATCGGTCGAGAAATCGAAGAAGCCGTCGCCAGCGTGAAATGATCCGCAACGGGCGCTAACGAATCGCCCGCGACCGAACGCCGGTCGCCCTACCTGTTCGAATAGCCCGCAGCAGTTTCCTCTCCTTTCGAGAACGCACGCCACCGCTTGCGCAGGTGGCGTGCGACACCCCGTCGACGCCCGATGATGTCGACATCGAGACGCAATTGTGCGTCTGTGGAGGTCTTGCACATGTTCGATGCGAAGTCTGTGACACTCGACATTTCCCGCCGCATCGCGTTGCGACGATGGCTGGCGGTTGCGTTCGGCACGGCGCTCGCTGCCCTGCACGCGGGGTCGGCGTCGGCGGCAGAGTGCACTTGGACCGGCAATGGTCCGAACCCCTACTGGTCCACGCCGGCCAACTGGACGTGTCAAGTGGGGACGGTCCCCCAGGCCGGCGACGTCATCTGGTTCGTTCGGCGGACTGGGATGGGCAGTCAGCGTCAACAATCTCGCGCCCAATACGGCGTTTGCGGCGCTGCGCTTCAATTCGCCCCACACCATCGCGGTCAACAGCAACGCGATCGTCGTCACGGCGTTCGTCGAATCCAACAGTCCAGGCACTGTGACGATCGACACACCTCTAACCTTTACGGACCCCATCGGGGGGTACATCTCCGTGTTGCTGGCGAACGGCACGGTTCAACTCGCATCTGCAATCAACTCGAGCCACGGTCTGAGAAAGGCGGGCCCTGGCACGCTGCGCCTGAGCGCGCCATCGCCGAATTCCCTGGGTGGCCCCGTCAACGTCCTCGATGGCCGCCTCGTGCTGGCTGCGCCGGCCGGAGGCCAGCCCTCGGTGCCGTCGGGCCTGATCGTCGGAACCGACACTGGAGGCCCGCAGTCCGACTGGGTCCAACTCGCCGGCCCGAACCAGATTGCCGGTCCGGTTACCGTGAGGAACACCGGCAGCCTGCAGCTATTGGGTTTCTCCGATGCCATCGGTCCGCTCACGATGCATGGCAATGCCGCGATCCACACCGGCGCGGGAGTTCTGACCCTCGGCGGCGACGTCACCGTGCTTGGTAACGCGTTCGCGGGCATCTCCGGCAATCTGTCGTTCGGCGGGGCCTATCGCACGTTCAACGTCGGACCAAACCCGAGCTGGCTAGGCATCTCCGCCACCATCCTCGACGGCGGCCTGGTCAAGAGAGGCACCGGCACCCTGAGCCTCTCCGGTTCCAACCAGTACCTCCGGCAGCACGCACGTCGCAGAGGGGTCTGTCGTTGTCAATCATCCACTCGCGCTCGGCACGGCCTCCACCGGGACGGAGCTGTCATCGGGCGCCACTATTCAGCTCGAGGCGGACGTCGCTGGCGAATGGCTGGAGGCCACGGGAACACCGCAACGCACGAGACTGATTGCGGGCGTCGCGCCCGGCGCGCTGCGTGTGTGGGGTGGACCCGTTTCCGTCACGGGCTTGGTCGATTTCGAGGCCAGCGCCGGCAAGGTGCTGCGGATCGCCGGGCCGATCTCGGGCGCCGGCGATATTCGTGCGTGGGGTGTCGTCGAGCTCGGCGGCGCGAACTGGTACGGGGGCGGCACCTGGGGCCACGGCACCATCCGGCTCACCGCCGCCGAGCGGATTCCGGATGGAAGCCAAGTCGACGTCCTGGGTCAGCTGGCATTGAACGGATTCAATGAGACCATCGCGCAGCTTGGGGCTAGAACAGACGTCAGCCTCGGTGGCGGCACGCTCACTCTCGTCAAGCCGACGACACCGGGTAATTTCATCACTCATCAAGGTTCCATCAGCGGCCCGGGGAACCTCGTCAAGCGAGGTCCCGGCCTTATTTCGCTTGCGGGACAGTACGGCCACACGGGCACGACGACCGTGGTCGAGGGAGTTCTGGAGGTGCTCAGCGCATTGCCCGCGCCCATCACCGTACAGGGTGGCGTCCTCCAGGGCACGGGCACGATCGGCGTCATCCACGCGACCGGCGGCGTGCTGTGGCCTGGTGTGTTGATTGACACGGACGACGACTCGCCGGACTCGCATTTCGGGGCGTTGGCGACACAATCCGTGACGCTCGCAGGCAGTTCGACCCTGCGTGTGTCCTTGGGCCGCGTGGAGGCTGACGAGTTCACGCAGCTCCGCGTTACGGGCACGGTCAGCCTGGCTGGCGCCGCGCTGCAGACCTGGTTCAACCCGAATCGCCTCACGTCCGTCGCCGGCGCGATCATGATCATCGACAACGACGGCGCCGATCCGGTCGTGGGCACGTTTGCGGGGCTCCCGGAAGGGGCCATCGTGACGGCAGGCGACACGGAATGGCGCATCAGCTACCAGGGCGGCACCGGGAACGACGTGACGCTCGCGCCGGCGACGCTCACCTACTACCTGTCTGAAGGCGCGACCGGCGACTTCTTCGATTTCGACATCGCCCTGGCCAATCCCAACCTCGGCTCCCGCGCCGGTCGCGATCACCTACATGCGCGAGGACGGCGCGACCGTGGCGCAGTCGCTCACGCTGGCGGCCCAAAGCCGCACCACGATTCGTGTGGACGATGTACCTGGACTGGAGGCGACCTCCGTTTCGGCGGTCATTCGCTCCACCGCGGGCCTGGCGCTCATGGTCGAGCGGACCATGCAATGGGACAGCTCCGGCTATGGGGGCCACACGGGCGAAGCCGTGGCCGCTCCGCGCCAGCGGTGGTTGTTCGCCGAAGGGGCCGAGGGCGCATTTTTCGACACCTTCCTCCTGCTCGCCAACAGCGGCGCAACGACGGTTACCGCGACCGTCAGGTTCCTGCGGGAGAACGGGCCACCCGTGGTGCGCGACTACGCCCTCGGTCCGACGTCGCGCACGACAATCAGCGCAAGCTCGCTCCCCGAGCTCGCCGACGGGACATTCGGCATCGTGGTCGAGGCATCCGCACCGATCGTCGCGGAGCGGGCGATGTACTTCTCGGGACCGCGGACGTTCGAGGGCGGGCACGAGTCGCCGGGCGTGAGCGAGCCATCACAGTCCTGGTTCCTCGCCGAAGGGGCGACCGGCCCATTCTTCGACACGTTCATCCTCGTGGCGAATCCGGAAGCTGCCCCTGCAGTCGTGCAGTTCCGGTACCTCCTCAGCACCGGACAGACGGTCGATCGCACGGTGACCGTCGCCCCATCCTCGCGCTACACGGTCTCGCTCGAGTCGGTCGACCCGCTGCTCGCGAACGCTGCCGTCTCCACCGTGATCACGTCCAACCGCCCCGTGATCGTCGAGCGGGCCATGTACTGGGCGGCGTTTCCGTGGCGCGAGGCGCACAACAGCTTCGGGGTTACGTCCACGGCGGAAAGATGGGGGCTTGCCGAGGGCCGGGCTGGCGGGGCGCGCGGCTACAACACTTATATCCTGCTCGCGAACCCGACCACGCTGACAGCACAGGTCACGGCGACCTTTCTGCGCGAGAGCGGCGCGCCGATCGTGCGCACCTACACGGTCGCTCCGACGAGCCGGTTCAACATCGACGTGAGCGCGATGGTGCCGGAGCTGGACGGCCAATCGTTCGGCGCGACCATTGCCGTCACCAACTTCGTGGGCATCGCCGTCGAACGCGCGATGTACTGGAATGCGCACGGCGAAACCTGGGCTGCCGGCACCAACGCGAATGCGGTGCCGTTGCCGTGAACCTCTCGCTGCTCGGGCCATGCCGACGCGGGGCTGAAGACCCCGCCCTCCTGCCAACGACAGGCCTATTGCGTTGGTGGCCGCGTCCACTCGATGACGGCACGCTGCGCGCGCAGCCGTGCCGTCAGCGCTTTGGTATCGACGTCCTGGACCGCGACGTTGCGCGTCGATGGCCATCTTCGCGGCGACGCCGGCCGCCTGGCCGATGATCATGTATTGCGGTTCCATCCGCAGCGTCGAGTAGGCGACGTGCGTGGCCGAGAAGCACGACCGGCACGAGCAGGTTGGTGGCCTCGCGGCGCTTCGGCAGCATCATCCGGTACGGAATCTGGTACGGCGTCACCGGCACCTGCATGTCGCCTTCGTTCTCGACGAAGCCGTCCGCGTTCACGATCCGCTGCACGTTGTGCGAGTCGCTGTTGTACGAGCCCATGCCGATCGACGTCCGGCTTGGTCAGCTCGGTCTGGATGTCCTTCTGCGACATCACGTACTCGCCGATCATCCGGCGCGCTTCGCGGACGTAGAGCTGGTGCGGCCAGTTGCCGGTGTCGATGAACTCGTCCTTGCACAGGCCCCATGGCGCCATCTCCTCGTGCAGGGCGCGCGGGACCTGCGGGTCGTTCTGCAGGAAGTAGAAGAAGCCCTGCACGTAATCGACGTGGGCCTGCCAGATGCGCGCGCGCGTGCGCGTAGTCGGCATCGGGATAGTCGTAGCTGCCGCCGATGTAGTCGGTCGAGAACGCGCCGTTGTTGTTCGTGTCGGTCTTGCCGTTGGGAATCGGGTCGGGCTTCATCACGTCGACGAGCGACCACGGCTGTTTCACCCGGTCCATCGGGTCGCCGCTTCGCTGCGGTTCACGAGCGTCACTCGACGCGCGCCGCCTCGCGTTTGATGGTGTCCATCGCCGCCAGCATGCGCGCCAGCAGCGCGTAGCGCGCCGGGTCGTAGCCCGACGGCTTCGGGAACGGCGACGCGGTTGTCGGCCACCTTCGTCATGCAGACGCGGAAGTTGTACGCCTGCACCTTGCGTGTCGCCCGTGCCGGGTGCGTCCACCTTGTCCGGCGAGATCTCCGGCAGCAGCTGCCGGTTCGCGTCGTGCGGCGAAATCTGAACCTGGAACTGGTGCTTCGGCGTCCGTTCGCGCACGCCGGCCAGCGACTCGCCATACTGCGGCGTCGCCTTCGCGTCCCCACGTGTAGGACACGCCCGCCTGCGCCATCAGATCGCCTTCGTAGGTCGCATCGGCGAAGATCCTGGCGGCAAACGACGCGCCGTTCTCCATCACGACGCGTACGATCTGCGTGCCCTCCCGGACGACGCCCGTCTTCTCGCCCAGGCGATGGCGGTAGAACACCTTGCACACCGGCCTCGTCGGACCAGGTCCGGAACACGTCTTCGGCGACGTGGGGCTCGAGGTACCACTGAATCGGCGCGCCGTACTTCTTGCCGGCGCGCTCGAAGAACTCGAGGGAGTAGCCGCCGATGACTTCCTTCTTGCCGTAGTCGGTCCAGCCCAGACCGCCCGACACCATGCCGCCGAGATGGTCGCGTGGCTCGAGCAGCGCAACCTTCAACCCTTCACGCGCGGCACTCACGGCCGTGACGACGCCGCCGGCCGTGCCTCCGTAGACGACGACATCGAACGTGCGGTCTTGTGCGTGGACCGAGGTGGACAGGATCGCGGCGGCGCAGAGGAGACACAACGTCGTGCGCATGCCGCCAATGATATGAGGATGGGGTCAGGAGTCGTCATCGATTCAAGGTCGACTCCTGACCCGTTGACACTTGCTCGGTCACTCGTGCCGCAGTGCGACGATCGGATCGATGCGGGCCGCGCGACGGGCGGGCAGGTAGCATGCCGCGAGGGCGATGACGAGCACGGCCCCGGCGCTTCCCAGATAGACAACGGGCTCGGCGGCGGTCACGCCGAGGAGCATGCTCTCGGTGAGCAGCTGCGCCAACAGCCGCGGCCGGCCGGCGCCGAGCGCCCGTTGAGTGCGTTCGAATTCGGGACGCTACTGTTCGGCGCCAGCCACGGCCGCCGATCCGATCTGACAAAGCGCAGCCACGGACCAGATCTGACAAGATCGGGGACCGAGATCCACGAGTGCGGACTTCGAGCATGCCTCCCACACCCGGTCCCTTGAACGGCTTGAAGGTCCTGGAGCTCGGCCAGTTGCTCGCCGGGCCATTTGCGTCGATGCTGCTCGCCTGGTTCGGCGCCGACGTCATCAAGGTCGAGCCGCCGGATGGCGGCGATCCGCTGCGATCCTGGCGCCAGCTCCATCATGGCACCGCGCTGTGGTGGTACAGCCTCGCGCGCAACAAGCGATCGCGTGACGGCCAACCTGCGCGAGCCGGAAGGACGCGATCTGGTACGCCGTCTGGCTGGCCGAAGCGATGTGGTCATCGAGAACTTCCGGCCGGGGCGGCTCGAGGCGTGGGGGCTCGGATTCGACGATCTGAAGGCGGTCAATCCGCGTCTCATCCTGGCGCGCGTCTCGGGCTTCGGTCAGACCGGGCCGTACTCGCCCAAGCCTGGCTATGCGTCGGTGGCCGAGGGCTACGGCGGGTTACGGCTACGTCACCGGATTCCCGGATCAGCCGCCCGTACGCGCCGAATCTGAGCCTGGGCGATTCGATTGCCGGGCTGCACGCGGTGATGGGGATTCTCGCGGCGATCTATCACCGCGACGTCAATCGCAGCGGCGAGGGGCAGGTCGTCGACATCGCCATCTATGAAGGCATCTTCAACTTGATGGAATCGATCGTCCCCGAATACGCGAAGTACGGCCTCGTGCGGGATCGCCACGGTTCGAAGGTCACTGGCATCGTGCCGAGCAACACCTACGCCTGCGCCGACGGCAAGTTCATCATCATCGGCGGGAACGGCGACAGCATCTTCAAGCGGCTGATGGCCGCGGCGGGGCGGTCCGACCTGGCCGAGGATCCGCGGCTGGCGCGCAACGACGGGCGCGTGCGCCACGAGGCCGAGATCGACGAGGCCATCACCTCGTGGACGACCCGGCATTCGTTCGAAGCGGTGCTGGCGGCGCTCGAAGCGGCAGGCGTTCCGGCGGGACCGATCTATTCGGTTGCCGAACAGATGGACGATCCGCACTTCAAGGCGCGTGGCCTGTTCGAGGACGTCACGCTGCCCGACGGCGACACGGTGACGATTCCCGCGCCATCACCGCAGTTGTCGGCCACACCTGGCCGGACGGCATGGCCCGGCCCGCCGCTCGGCGCGCACAACCGCGAGGTTTATGGAGGGCTGCTCGGCTTGAGCGACGAGCAACTCGAGCGACCTCAAAGCTCGGGGCGTGATTTGAGTCGCCGGACTTGAACGTCCGTGGCACGCCGGACCTGAAGGTCCGGCCTACCGACCGGTTCGGCCCTCCTCTCGGTAGGGCGGGGCTTTAGCCCCGCCGTGCAACCGTCCGCTCAGACCTTCAGCTCCCAAGGCTTGCGGTACTCGCGGGTGAGCAGATCCGAGGCCTTGCGGTTGCCGTTCGTCACGCGCTCGGTCGCTCCATCCCATTGGACCGTCGCGCCCGATCGATAGGCGAGGTTGCCGAGGATGGCAGTCGTCGACGATCGATGGCCGATCTCGATGTCGCAGATCGGGGGTTGGCGCGACTTGACGCAGTCGATGAAGTTGCGCGCGTGCGTCGGATTGTCTGGCGTGCTCTTGACGGCGAGCGCATCCATGCGGGGCTCGCCGGGGTTGTTGCGGCTCGCGTTCTTGCGCTCCGGCGTGATCTCGAACCCCTCGCGATCCACGAAGAGCGTGCCGTCGCTGCCGTAGAACTCGATCCCGTACCCGTGGCCGTTCAGCCGGTTCCCGTTGCAGACGCGGTTCTCGTAGGACATCGCAAAGGTCGGATACTGATAAGTGGCGTGAATCGTGTCGGGCGTCTCGCGGTTGTCCTTCAGGTGGAACTTGCCGCCGACCGCCGAGATGCCGAGCGGCGCGTCGACGTTCATCGCCCACTGCACGATGTCGATCAGGTGCACGCCCCAATCCGTCATCATGCCGCCGGCATAGTCCCAGAACCAGCGGAAGTGCGGAAAGATGTCGGGGAAGACGCCGAAGCGGTTCGCGTTGAAGGGGACTCTTCGGCGCCGGACCCAGCCACATATCCCAATCGAGCCCGGCGGGCGGATCGCTGTCGGGCGGATTGCCGATGCCGTTCGGCGACTGGTTCCCGACGTTCCAGCAGCGCACCGACGTCACGGCCCCGATCTTCCCGCTGCGCAGGAGGTCGACGGCCTGCTTGAAATGCGCGGCCGACCGCTGCTGCGTGCCGACCTGGACGATGCGCTTGTACTTGCGGGCGGCCTCGACCATCGCGCGGCCCTCGGCGATGGTCACCGACGTCGGCTTCTCGACGTAGACGTCCTTGCCGGCCTGGCACGCCATCAGGGTCATGAGCGCGTGCCAGTGATCGGGCGTGGCGACGATGACCGCCTGGATGTCCTGACGATCGAGGAGCTTTCGGAAATCGGTCAGCTTGTCCGCCTTGGGTGCGGCTCGGCGCCCTTGGCGAGGTTCGGCTCGTACACGTCGCAGATGGCCCGGATCTCGACGTCCTCGAGGCGGGCATGCGCGCGCAAGTCACTGCGGCCCTGCATGCCGGTGCCGATGACGCCGACCCCGACGCGATCGTTGGCGCCCTGAAACGACGACGACCCGGCTGCGTTCACGAGGGCGGCGTGTGCGCCGACGAGGCCAGCCGTGCCAGCGGCGAGAAAGGACCGGCGATCCAGTCGTGAAGTCATGCGGCGGATTGTGGATCGCGTACGAGTTATTGTCGAGGGGCGAACGATTCCCAGCGCTCACTTCGATTGCATCGTCGCGCTGGACCGCGGCGCGGCTGAAGCCGCGCCCTCCTGAAGAGGCGCGCTAAGCTACGAGGCCGGAGCCGTTCCAGATCCTGAAGCCGGAGACGTCGAATGCCCCACAGCGTGGCGCGAATGACGGGACTGAGTGTGATTGTGATGATGAGCGCGTGCGGTGGCGCGTCCGAGCCGGCAATTGGAGCCAACACGCTGAACACCCTGTTCGAGCGCGAATGGCAGTGGCGGCTCGAGGATTGGCCGCTCCTCGCGACGTCCATCGGCGATCCGCGCTACGACGATCGGCTGCCCGATGTCAGCCTGACCGCCTACGCCCGGCGGACGGAACGGACGGATGCGTTCCTCAAAGAGCTGGCGGCGATCGACCGCTCCTCGCTCGCGCCCGCTGAGCGTATCAACTACGACATGTTCAAGCTGCAGGTCGACGAGCGCCGCGAGTCATTCCGCTTCGACGAGCATCTGCTGCCGCTCAATGCCGACTCGGGATTCCACACCGAGTTCGCGCTGCTCGCTCAGCAGATGCCGTTTGCGACGGCCGCCGACTACGACAAATACCTGGCGCGCCTGCGGGCCTTTCCGCGCTACATGGACGACTCGATCGCGCTGATGCGGGAGGGGCTCCGGAAGGGAATGACCATCCCGCGCGCATCGCTCGCCGGCATCGAGTCGAGCATCACACCGCTCGTGCCCGACAACCCCGAGGCGAGCGCGCTGTGGGCACCGTTCTCCCACATTCCGCCGGCGCTGGACGCGGCGGCCCGCAACCGATTGCAGGCGGACGGCCGGACGGCCATCGCCGAGGCCGTGACGCCTGCGTACCGCCGATTCCTGACCTTCATGACGAACGAGTACTTGCCGGGCGCACGCGAGACGCTCGCGGCGTCGGCGCTTCCGAACGGCGAGGCCTACTACGGCTTCCTGGTGCGGAAGTTCACCACGCTCCCGCTCACGCATGCGCAGGTGCACCAGACCGGTCTCGAGCAGGTTGCGGCCATCCGGAAGGAAATGGACGAGGCGATGCGGAAGACGGGGTTCTCCGGCACCTTTGCCACTTTCCAGAACTTCCTCCGCACCGATCCGCGCTTCTATCCCCAGAGCGCCGACGCGCTGCTCAAAGAGGCGTCCTTCATCGCCAAACGGATGGACGGCAACTTCCCAGCCTCTTCGGCCGCCTGCCGCGCCAGCCGTATGGCGTAGCGCCCGTTCCGGTGTACCTCGCGCCGAAGTACACGGCGGGCCGCTACGTGAACAATCCGCCGGGTGGCAGGGAGCCCGGTTACTACTGGGTGAACACGCACGCACTCGACACCCGGCCGCTCTACAACCTCGAAGCGTTGACCCTGCACGAAGCCGTGCCCGGCCATCACCTGCAGAACGCGCTGTCGTACGAGCTCGACGGACTGCCGCCCTTCCGGCGCTGGACGTACATCTCGGCGTTCGGTGAAGGGTGGGGGCTCTATGCCGAATGGCTTGGCCTTGAAGCCGGCTTCTACACCGACCCCTACAGCAACTTCGGCCGGCTCACCTACGCGATGTGGCGCGCGGCGCGACTGGTCGTCGACACGGGCCTTCACGCGAAGGGCTGGACGCGGCAGCAGGCCATCGATTTCCTGCTCGAGAACACGGCGCTCTCGAAGCACGAGTGCACCACGGAGGTCGATCGCTACATCTCGTGGCCGGGTCAGGCGCTGTCCTACAAGATCGGCGAGCTCGAGATCCGGGCACTCCGGCGCAAGGCCGAAACCGCCCTCGGCTCACGCTTCGACGTGCGCCGGTTCCACGACGCCGTGCTCGGCAACGGCGCGGTGCCGTTGCCCGTGCTCAGGGACGCGATCGACGGGTTCATCGCGAGCGAGGAAAAACGCTGACATCGGCTACGGGCTACGGATTACGGGCTATGGGCCCGATGGGCGACAGGCCACGACCGCGTCCAGGCCTGCAGTCCGTGACGAGCCCCGTAGCCTGTAGCCCGTAGCCCGATCGTTCACTTCGCCACATGCGCCGCGGACGATGCGTGCGCCAGTCGAACCAGAAGTCCGAAACGAACGGCACTCGTCAGCTGCGTCCCGTGAGGGGACCCGAGACGGCCGTGCCGCTGATGCCCCATTCGGTGCCCGTCTCCGCGTCCAGGTAGCGCGCGGACGATGAGCCGACGCGGTCGTGCAGCTCGAGCGCCCGGCCGTCGATCCGCGATATCTGGCCGACTCTGCCTCTCCAAGCACTAGGTCTTGCGATTGATTCTGTGGCGAAGAAAAAGCGAAAATCTGGTTGGGCTTTGGACGTTGGGACTTTGGGCTTTTGGACCCAAAGCCAACCGCCCAATGGCCAATGCCTGACCATGTATCTCGAGCTTCATGCCGCGTCCGCGTTCTCGTTCCTCGACGGCGCCTCGACACCGGAAGCGCTCGTCGATCGGGCCGCGTTGCTCGGCTATCCGTCGCTCGCGCTGCTCGATCGCGACGGAGTCTCAGGCATTCCGCGGTTCCATCTCGCCGCGTCCAAAGCCGGGCTCAGGGCCATCGTCGGCGCCGAACTGACAATCAAGGCGAACGGAAAAACCGATCTGACCGGTGCGACAGCTCGCACGGGGGCGACAGGTGCGTCGGGTGCATCGGGTGCGAAAGGTACAAAAAGTTCGAGTGCGTGGGAGTCGCCGCATCCGCCCTTCCTGTGGCGGCTGCCCGTGCTCGTGGCCTCGCGCGAGGGCTATCGGAATCTCTGCCGACTGATCACGCGGATGAAGCTCGCCGCCCCGAAAGGCGAGGGCACGCTGCAGCTCGAGGATCTCGACGGCCACGTGGAAGGGCTCATCGCCCTCGCCGGCCGCGCGACGCTCGTCGGACGGCGGTACGGCGTGGGGGGGCTGCTCGATCGACTCGTCGGTATCTTCGGCCGATCGCAGGTGTACGTCGAGCTGCAGCGTCACCTGCAGCGAGACGAGGAAGCGGACAACCAGGCGCTCATCACGCTGGCCTCGGCGTTCCACGTGCCCATCGTCGCCACCAACGACGTCCGGTTCGCGACGCCCGACGATCGGCCACTCCACGACGTGCTCACGTGCATCCGCCACAAGACGACGGTGGCGCGCGCCGGGCGGACGCTCGCGCGCAACGCCGAGCACTATCTCAAGACGCCCGAGCAGATGGCACGCCTCTTCGCCGATCTGCCGCACGCTGTGGCGGCGACGGGCGAGCTCGCCGCACGGCTCGAGTACACGATGGCCGATCTGGGCTATCGCTTCCCCGAATATCCGGTGCCCGCGGGCGAGACGATGATCTCGTTCCTGCGCAAGGTGACGGAGGTCGGCGCACGGGATCGCTATCGGCCTTATCACGATCGAGCCCGGGCCCAGGTGGCGCGCGAGCTCGATCTCATCGACAAGCTCGATCTCGCCGGCTACTTCCTCATCGTCTGGGACGTGGTCAACTTCTGCCGGCAGCACGGCATCCTCGTGCAGGGACGGGGGTCGGCCGCCAACAGCGCCGTCTGCTACAGCCTCGGCATCACGGCTGTCGATCCGGTAGGCATGGACCTGCTCTTCGAGCGATTCCTGTCCGAGGAACGTGGTGAGTGGCCCGACATCGATCTCGATCTGCCGAGCGGCGACCGGCGTGAGCAGGTCATCCAGCACGTCTATCAACGCTACGGGAAGCTCGGCGCCGCAATGACCGCCAACGTGATCACCTACCGAGGGCGGAGCGCCGCGCGCGAGGTCGGCAAGGTGTTGAGCCTCGAGCCCGAGGAGATCGATCGGCTCGCGAAGGTGATGCACACCTTCGAGTTTCACGATCCCAGGGAAACGCTCACCCGCAACCTGCGCGAGGTGGGTGTCGATCCGGACGATGGACGTATCCGGCAGTTCGCGGATTTGTGGACGCGCATCCAGAACCTGCCACGGCATCTCGGCCAGCATTCCGGCGGCATGGTGATCTGCCAGGGCCGGCTGGACGAGATCGTCCCGCTCGAGAACGCCACGATGCCCGGCCGCGTGGTCGTCCAGTGGGACAAGGACGACTGCGCCGATTTGGGGCTCATCAAGATCGACCTGCTCGGGCTCGGCATGATGGCCGCCCTCCAGGACGCGCTCGCGATCATCAACAACTCCGGCCTCGAGCGCGACCCCCATTCGTCAAGCGACCCCCATTCGTCATTTGTCACTCGTCATTCGTCACTCGATCTGGCCCACCTGCCGCCCGACGATCCGCATGTCTACCGGATGTTGCAGGAGGCCGATACGGTGGGCCTGTTCCAGGTCGAATCGCGTGCGCAGATGGCCACGCTGCCCAGGCTCAGGCCGACCTGTTTCTACGACCTCGTCGTCGAAGTCGCCATCATCCGCCCCGGCCCCATCGTCGGGCAGATGGTGCATCCGTATCTGAGTCGCCGGAAGGGCGATGAAGCCATCACCTATCCGCATCCGCTGCTCGAGCCGGTGCTCGCGCGCACGCTCGGCGTGCCGCTGTTCCAGGAACAACTGCTCCGCATCGCGATGGTGGTGGCCAATTTCTCGGGCGGCGAAGCCGAAGATCTGCGCCGGGCGATGGGCTTCAAGCGATCCGAGGCGCGGATGCGGGCCATCGAAGTGAAGCTGCGGACGGGCATGGCAGCGAATGGCATCGTCGGAGAGCCGGCCGAGCGCATCCTGAAGGCCATCACGTCGTTCGCGTTGTACGGATTCCCCGAGTCGCACGCGGCGAGCTTCGCGCTCATCGTGTATGCGAGCGCGTATCTCAAGGTGTATTACCCGGCGGCGTTCTATACGGCGCTCCTCAACAACCAGCCGATGGGGTTCTACCATCCGGCCACGCTGGTCAAGGACGCGCAGCGGCGCGGCGTGCGCTTCGCGCCGATCGACGTATTGCATTCACGCTGGGATTGCACGGTCGAGCCCTGCGGCGCCATCCGGCTGGGGCTGCGCTACGTGCAGGGGCTTCGCGAAGAGGTGGGCCGCCGCATCGAGTCGGCCGTTTCCGCTTCCGGCCGCGTGCACGGATCGGCGGCTGCGCCGCCGATCGCCACGACGGTGTGCTGCCCGAAGTGCGGCAACGACGATGAGCGAATGGCGGAGCAGGATCCGAGTACAGGCGATTGGTTCTGCAATGTCTGCGCCCACGCTTTTACAGTCCCCTCTCCACTTAGGGGAGAGGGCAAGGGTGAGGGTGAGGGGACACTCCGTCGCTTCACCTCACTCGAGCATCTCATTGCCGCAACCGGCGTACATCGCGACGAGCTCGCCACGCTCGCGCGCATCGGCGCGCTCAACGGCTTCGGCTACGACCGCCGCGACGCACTCTGGCAGATCGAACGGGCCATTCGCCCCGCCGGCGAGCTGTTCACGACGTCGAATCGAGAGGAGGGCGCGGCTTTAGCGGCTCCATCCGCTCCAGCCGCTCCATCCGCTCCATCGCTCCATCCGCTCCAGTCGCTCCAGCCTCTCCCCTCAAACCCATGACGCCGCTGGAGCGCGTCATCGCGGACTACGAAGGCACCAGCCTCACGATCGGGGCGCACCCCATGGCCCTGCGGCGCCGGGAGATGGCGCTGCGCGGCGTCCTGCGGGCGGTGGACCTCCCGCGCGCGCGTGCCGGCCGGCGCGTCCGCGTGGCCGGCGCCGTCATCACGCGCCAGCGGCCGGGCACGGCCAAGGGATTCGTGTTCCTGACGCTCGAAGACGAGACCGGCATCGCGAACGTCATCGTCAGGCCGGATCTGTTCGACGTCTACCGGGTGCCGATCGTCGAAGCCTCGTTCCTGCTCGTCGAAGGCGTGCTGCAGCAGCAGGACTCGGTGACGGCCATCAAGGCCGAGCGGCTGTACGGGATTGGCGGGACGGGACCGGAGATCGCGTCCCACGATTTTCATTGATCAGGGCACGGCAGTGCCGTGCCCCTACCGGTCAAGTCAAGCTCTGGTCGATCGCTCACGCGCGGTCGATGGCCTCCGCCACTCGGTTCGCGGATCGCGTCGCCGCCTCCATGCCCCAGTTCAGATTGTCCGCATACGCGCCGACGAAATGGACGCGGCCGACCGGCTCGACGAGCGCCGGCCAGAGCTTCGCGAGCTCGCCGGGCTTGTAGGCGGTCGTCTCGCACGCCGACGCCCAGCGGTTCGTCGCCCAGGCGATGACATCCGCCTTCTCGATGTCGAGCGATTTGCCAGGGTAGTGCTTCCGGTAAGTCGCCGCCGCCGCGTCAGCCGTTCCGGCGCCACTCGCCGTGCCGACAATCAGCCCCCGTGTCGTGTCCACGTCGTCACCCGTGCTCCACACGTGCGTGAGCGAACGCTGGTTGATCTCCATGTTCGGGCTGACGGCGTCGCGCGTCCAGAACTTGGAGCGTGTCTGAAACACGACGCGGGTGTCGAAGTAGTACGGCACGTTGTTCAGCGCGAACGCTTTCGTCGCCGGCCACGCCGGGTTCGCGGGCAGGCTGCGCAGCATCACCGCCGAGATCGCCGAGACCAGATAGGCGGCCTCGTGTCGTACGGTTTCGCCGTTCGAACGACACGTCACACTGACGCCGGTCTTGCCATGCTCGATCCCGGTGATGGGGGAGTTGAGTCGAACGCGATCCCCCAGCTTCCGAGCGAACGTGTCCGTGAGCGTCTGGTTGCCGCCGACCAGCCGGAACACCTTGGGCGGCCAGAGGGGCACGCCGCGCAGCTTCAGGATCGCCGCATGCCAGACTGATTGCAGTGCCGACCCGCTGCCGCCGATGAACGACAGCGCCGCCCGCGACGCGCCGTCCTTCGCGAACAGCTCGTTCGTCGTGAGGCCGTCCAGGTGGTTCAGCCCCGCGTCGAACGGCTGGTATTCGTCGGTGAAGGCGTCCAGATACGGCTTGTAGTAGAGCGACGCGAGATCCCAGAACGGGTTCTCGACCAGATACTGCACCTCGCGCTGGTTCAGTCCCAGCGACTCGAGCACCCTCGGGTCGGCCAGCATCTCCTCGGTGTGCAGCCGGCCGTCGATCCAGCGCAGCATCCGCTCCCGGCGCGGATAGTACCCGATAGGGGAGATCGAACTCCTTGACGTAGCCCCAGTAGCGTTCGTAACCGGGCTGAGTGAATTGCTCCGCTCCCGCGTCGACATAGAGCCCATCGTCGAGACCGGTGCGAAAGGTGAAGACGTGCCCGCCGGTCCGATCCGAGGCTTCGAGCACCATCACCTCGTGCCCGCGCCGCACCAGTTCCCAGGCGCAGCTCAACCCGCCGATTCCGGCGCCCGCGACGATGACGCGCTGCGCAGTGCGGGCGCGCTGAGGAGTCGGAATGAGCGCCGCCGACGCGAGCTTCAAGGCGTCGCGCCGCGTCATCGCCGATGGATGGTTGGACATGGGCATGGAGCCTCCGCGCCGAATTCTACCGGCCCTCGGCGTGGCAAGGGGACACGCTGACGAGGGCGGGGCTTCAGCCCCCGCGCCACGCCTCAGCCGGACCGGCGCGGACCGGCACGCTGCCGAATCGTCTCCGTCCCGCCACCCGGCGATTCGTATCGCGTCGCCGCCGGGAGCTGGAGCACGATGTCGGACGGGCGCCCCGATGATCCGCCGCATCCGCGGCTCGAACCCGTGACGCGAGCCGCCTGGCATTGGTGGCGTGTGGCAGAATTGCCGCGTCAACCTGGGAGTTCCCCGTCAACACGGAGGACGGTCGCGCCGGCTGAATGTCGCTGCCCGCTGGGACCCGCATCGGCTCGTTCGAAGTCATCGGCGTCCTCGGCGCGGGCGGCATGGGTGAGGTCCATCGGGCCCGCGACCTGAAGCTGGGACGCGACGTCGCCTTGAAGCTCCTGCCGCGGGCGCTGCGATCGGATCCCAACCGGCTCGCGCGTCTCGTCCGCGAAGCCCGCGCGCTGGCGGCTCTCAATCATCCGAACATCGCCACGATCCACGGCATCGAGGACCTCGAGGGCAGCCATGCACTGGTGCTCGAGCTGGTGGACGGCGAGCCGTTGTCGCACCGTCTGCGCCGCGGTCCGCTGCCAGTGGGCGAAGCCCTGGCCATCGCGCGGCAGATTGCCGCGGCGCTCGAGGCGGCACACGCCAAGGACATCGTCCATCGCGACCTCAAGCCCGCCAACGTCGTGCTCGCGCCCGACGGCGTCGCCAAGGTGCTTGATTTCGGCCTCGCGAAGATCGTCGAGGAGGATCGATCGGCGGCAGACGGGACCGACCTGCCGACGATCACGGCCACGAACACGCGAGAGGGGCTCGTCGTCGGCACCGCCGCGTACATGAGTCCCGAACAGGCCCGTGGCCGGAGGGTCGACAAGCGCACCGATCTTTGGTCGTTCGGCTGTCTGCTCTTCGAAATGCTTGCCGGCCGCCGCGCATTCTCGGGGGAAACGAGGGGCGACGTCATGGCGGCCGTCCTCGAACACGAGCCGGACTGGCTCGCGCTGCCGCCGGCGACGCCGGCACCGGTGCGCCGATTG
This sequence comes from Vicinamibacterales bacterium, assembly GCA_963840865.1. Classification (GTDB taxonomy): domain Bacteria; phylum Acidobacteriota; class Vicinamibacteria; order Vicinamibacterales; family Vicinamibacteraceae; genus CAWJAP01. The sequence continues at coordinate 125,618 of CAWJAP010000001.1, read as the reverse complement.
CTGCGGCGGACGCTCGCCAAGGATCCGCGCGAGCGTCTGCGGGACGCCGGGGACGCGCGCCTCGAGCTCGAGAGTCACGTCGAAGATGTTGCCGCCGCCCCCGCCTCGTCGCCGCGGCTGCGGCTGGTGGGGCTGGGAGCGGCGCTCGTCGCAGGTGCAGGACTCGGCTGGCTTGCCGCCGGGACTTTCGCCCGTGGTGATGCGCCGGCGGCCCCCTCGATGAGCGTCTTTGTCGAGACGCTGCCTGAAGGCCGCGTGTTCGAGGGAGGCAATGCGGGCACGGGATCGATGGTCGCGCTCTCGCCCGATGGCGGCACGCTCGTGTACGTGGCCGAGGACGCCGGCCAACCGCGCCTGTTCGTCAGGCCGCTTGGCCGGATCGATCAGCTTCGCGCCACGGCGATTCCGGAGCAAGGCGCTCGCGAACCCTTTTTCTCGCCCGATGGTGAATGGCTCGGGTTCCGCGTCGGCCAGACGCTCATGCGGCGGTCACTCCGCGGCGGGCTCCTCGAAACCATCGCCGTGCTTCCAGGCGGTACCGCATCAGTCCACGGCGTGAGCTGGAACGCGGACGGCAGCCTGCTGGTGGGCGCGGGACTGAACGGACTCGTGCGCGTGCGCGCAGGAGGTAGCCTCGACACGCTCGCTGCGCCAGCGAAGGATCGCAACATGATGTATCCGCAGGCGCTGCCTGGAGGACGCGTGGTGCTCTACACCGAGATTAGCGCCAGCGCTCCCTCCGGCGAACTGCGGTTCTACGACATCGCGTCCGGGACGTCGAGCGCGCTCCGTCGCGGGTCCGCCGGGCGGTACCTCGCCAGCGGCCATCTCGTGTTCGTGGCCAGCGGCACGCTCTGGGTCGTCCCCTTCGATGTCGCTCGCCTGCGGATGGACGGCACGCCTGTGCCCGCGATCACAGGCGTGCGCGAGAACCCGGACCTCGGTGCGCCGCAGGTGACGCTGACCGATTCCGGCGCGCTCGCCTACCTGCCGGCCACGGTGTCGGCACGGACGCTCGTCTGGCTCGATCGAGGCGGCAGGGAGACGGCGGTTGGCGCACCGCCACGAGCTTACGCCTTCCCGCGTGTGTCGCCAGACGGCACCCGGATCGCCGTCAGCATGAAGGAGCAGGGACAGGACATTCACGTCTGGGAGATTCGGACGCGGCGTGCTGCGCCAACTGACGTTCGATCCCGCGCCGAATACCTCGATGACCTGGCTGACACCCAATCGCCTGGCGTTCTCGCGGCCGGTCTCCGGCTGGGGACAGGTCTTCGAGCAGCAGGCTGACGGACTGGGATCGCCACGCCAGGTCACCTCCGGCATCCCGTCGTTTCCCTACGCGGCGACGTCGGACGGATCCCATGTGATCGTCCGCGAATATCCGAGCCACGGCGGATGGGACCTCGGTCTCGTGCCACTGCAGAACCCCGAGCGCCGCCGGACGTTCGAAGCAACGAGCGCGTCGGAGAACAATCCCGCCGTCTCCCCTGACGGCCGATGGCTGGCCTACCAATCGAATAAGACCGGCCGCTATGAGGTCTACGCGCGGCCGTTCGCGTCGCCCGGCGAGGGAGAGATCGTCGTCACCACCGACGGCGGCACGCGGCCGGTGTGGGCACGCGACGGGCGCGAGCTCTTCTACTGGGTGGCCGGGCGTGACCGCACGGAAATCAAGGCGATCCAGGTCGGTCCAGGCTCACCATCCACGTGGGCCGCCGCGAGGACCGTCGCCTCGGGGAAGTACGTCTCCACCAGCTTCGACACGGAGTACGACGTCTGGAACGGACGCTTCCTGCTCATGAAGGACGCTGGCAGCGACGGCATGCACACCGGCCGCGAGATTCGTGGTCTGTACGGAACTGGCAGAAAGAGCTTCAGCGGCTGGCGCCGCGGAAGTGAGCCCCCAGCGGCGCGCCCGCGCCGCGCCCACTCCCTCGACCCGGCGGGCGCTCGTTTCGCGTGGACCATCCGGCGCCAACGTTTCGGCAGCAGCTGGTGGCGCCCCCGATGGTCGTGATCAACCGCGCGGGCCGGGCAGCGTGCCGACGTCCACCGCGTCGAGAGGGGCAATGCGAGCGAGAGCCGAGAAATCACGATCCCGGTGAAGAATCGTGAGCCGATGACGAATAGCGCACGCGGCGATGAGACAGTCCACGCCCGAACGAACGCTGATGCCCGCCCGCCGCGCCGTCCGGTAGAGGCCAACGGCCTCCTCGAAGACGGGCGCCGCGAGTGGCGACTCGACGATCGTGAAGGCCGCCAGCGCCTCTCGTGTCCTCGTATACAGCCGCTGATCGTCGATGCCCTGAAGGACCTCCTGGAACACGGGGAGACAGATCGCCAGGTCGTCGACGTCCGCCAGGTCCTGGAGGCGAAACGGGGAGCCCGGCCGGAAGTGCTCGATCCAGGCGGACGTGTCAACGAGGTACACGCGGCTTCCTCTGCCGGGGGCGGTAGATGCCCTTCCGTTCGTGTCCGGTCTCGCCCGAGGGCGCAATCGCCGGGAAGGATTGAGCCCGGCCGTCGCCGCGCATGACGCCGATATCGCCCGACCACGCACCGCTCCCAGCCAATTCGAATACCGCGCGGGCCTTCAAGCGGCGCACCATTTCCTCCAGCGCACGCTCGATGGTCCTGGTGTAGGTGCGTTCGCCGGACAAGCGAACTGCCGCGTCCAACAATGCGTCGTCAACCACAATATTTGTGCGTTTCATACACATTGAATGTATCAAGATGCGCGCGCCACCGGCAAGCGAGGAACTCGCCCGAAGGCCGTCGGCGCAGCCGACTGATAGACTGTCGCGCGATTTCTGGAGTCCCCCTTGCCAGTCCTTCAGAACGGCCCGCGATCGTCATGCAGTCGTACGGTGGGTGCCGCGTCCGCCGCGCTCGCGTGGGCACTGCTGGCGTGCGGCTGCGCGAGCACGCCGACCGCCCAGCCCGCTGTTGCTCCCGAGCCCGCTCCGGCGGCAACGGCGGCCCCTCCGATCGAGATCCCGGCCGGGCGGGATGTCGTCGAAGACCGCAGCTTCACGAGTGCCGCGCTGGGCCGGGAGATGCGCTATCGGGTGATCCTGCCGGACGACTACACGCGGTCGCTGCGCCGGTATCCCGCGCTCTACCTGCTGCACGGGCTCACGGGTAACTACCGCGATTGGGAGACCCGGACGGACATCTTCCGTCACAGCCGCGATCTGGGCCTCATCATCGTCATGCCCGAGGGCGAGGACTCGTGGTACACGGATTCGCAGGGCGAGCCAGCCGCCCGGTTCGAGACTTACATCGCGAGCGACCTGATCGCGGATGTCGATCGCGCGTATCGGACTGTCGCGACGCGCCACGGCCGCGCCGTTGCCGGACTGTCGATGGGTGGCTACGGCGCGCTCAAGTTCGGGCTCAAGTATCCGGGGCGCTTCTCGTTCGCGGGAAGCCTCAGTGGCGCAGTGGCCTCCGGACAGGCGTCGTTCACGGGCGGCCGGAACCAGAAGCTCGCCAAGGAGCTCATCACCATCTACGGACCGGCCGACAGCAAGACGCGCCTCGAGAACGACCTCCTGCAGATTCTCGAGAAGGCCGACGTCGCGGCGCTGCCGTATGTGTATCTCGATTGCGGCACGGAGGATTTCCTCCTCGACTCGAATCGAGCGCTCGTAGCGGTCCTGCAGAAGAAGAAGGTCGCTTACGAATACCACGAGGTGCCCGGTGCGCACACGTGGGACTACTGGGACCGCCAGGTCCAATCCCTTCTGCTGTCGTTGATGCGTCGCTGGCGGACCTGACGCCGTCAGGCTGCCGGTCAGTGCTGCGTGCTGGCGGGGCTGATGTCCTGGCGTTGGCCAGTCAGAGACGTTCGCCTGGCGGGGCAGCTACGGCGATTCCCACACGCGCAACCCCTCCGTATCGAGCTCGATCGGGAGGTGCCGGAAGAGCGGGTCTGCTGCTTCGACGGCACGGATGCAACGTTCGCGCGCGTTTGTCGCGGCGCCGCAGAGGATCGTGACCGACCCTCCCGCGCCGCCGGCGCCGTTCACCTTCCAACCCACCGCTGCCTGCGCGGCTGCGGTCGCGATCACGCGCCGGGCATCCGCCGAGACGAGATCGGGGTGCAGCGCGACCTGTGCGTCGGTGTTGGCCCGCATGGCCGTGCCAAGCGCCTCGAGATCGCCGCCGACCACCGCATCGGCTGAAGCCAGTGCTGCGCGCCGCAGCGCTTCGAGAGGCGCCGCGCCGGGTCCGGCGTCACGCAGTCCGCGGATGACCGTCTCGTGGATGGCAGAAGATTCGTGAGACCTTCCCAGGTACACGAGCAGCAGCCGGCGCCCCAGCTCGTGGCGTGTGCGTTCCGGGACCGGCAGGCCGACGACTCGAGCCTGCGGGTAGCGATCGATCTCGATCAGATTGATGCCGCCGAATGCCGCGGCGAGGTGATCCTGGACACCGCTCTCGCGCCCGAGCCGCCGCGTTTCGATGTCGTGCGCGCGCATGGCGGCTTCGAGCGGCGCCAGCGTCTCGCCCCGTGCACGGGCGAGCGCGCCGACCAGCGCCACGGCGACGGCGCCCGACGTTCCCGTGGACGCGCCTCCAGGGATGTCACACCGAATGGAAAGCTCGCCATCCTCGTCGGTGGGGAGGGTCGCGGCGTTCATGACGGCTCCGACGAGCGCGTGCCGGCCCTCGGGCCGATCGCCGGGCCGCCACATGAACCGCTCGCCGTAGCTGGCGAGCGCCACCTCATAGCGGCCGCTTCCGCAAGGCGACAGCCGCAGCGTCACCTCGATCCGCGGGCGCACGGCGATGCTGAACACGCGGCCGTGCGCCGCAAACCAGGTGTCCGTCCACCCGCCGTTGTCGCAGATGCGGAGAGGGGCGGCGCTGCTGACCGTGCGCATGCTGGGGGGCAGGCCGGCTCGCCGGGACTCGGCCCGAGCCGGCGTGGCCGTGGCCAGATTATTGCTGCTGTTGCTGCTGCTGGTCGACCAGCGTGTCGACGATCGGCGATTCCGCGGCTGTCCACGTCATCACCGGCAGCAGGTCCGCAGCCATGGGCGGCGTTTCGGTCTGCGTCACCTGCACCGCGACGGCCAGCTCGCTCGCGGCGAGCCCGCGGAAGACACCGCGCGTCGGCGGCACGTCGGCGTAGTCGCGGCCGATAGCGACGCGGATGTGGCGCGAGCTCGCGAAGCAATTGTTGGTCGGGTCGAAGCCGACCCATCCCATGGCCGGGAGGAACGCCTCGATCCACGCATGGGTTGCGCCTTCGGCCGAGCGGTCCGTGGCGCCGTGGAAAAGATACCCGCTGACGTAGCGGCTCGGGATCCCCAATCGCCGGATCATCGCGATCATGACATGGGCGAAGTCCTGGCAGACGCCTTCGCGCCGCGCGAGCACGTCTTCGATGGGCGAGTCGACGCGCGTCACCTGCTGCCGGTACTCGAACTGTTCGTGAATTGCCCGGCCCACGACCTCGACGAGGGTCAGCGGATCGCGGCTGCGGGTGAGATCGAGCGCGTCGTAAAACGCGACGAGCGGCGGTGGGTCGCGCGCGAACTGGCTGGGCTCGAGGAAGTCCCAGTGCTCGCCGCTCGCCGCCGCGGCGTCGATCTCGGGCCAGGCGTCGACGGTGAGCGGCGCCGACGGCTCCGGATACCCGACGAACTCCACGATCGCCTCGGCGGTGATCGTCAGCTGGCTGTGACGCCCGGGAATGTCGAAGTGGTGGACGATGTTGTCGAGCGGATCGCGGTAGGCGAGCACGTTCGACCGCGGCGTCGTGGCGAGCTCGAAGCGCAGGCACCGCTGATAGAGCTCCGTGCGCGGCTGGGCCCGCACCTCCATGACGCTGTCGCTGACCGACGCATCGTAGGCGAAGCGGGTGACGTGACGGATGCTGTAGTGCATGCGGGTTGCAGGCTCACGCCAGGGCAGGCTGGACCTGATAGCTGATGAAGGTCTGGTAGGTCGCAGTGTGGATCTGCGCGCATTGGCGGCGCACCGATTCCAGGAAGTGCTGGAGGCTGTCGGCCATGATCTCGTCGAGCTGCGCATAGTGCAGACCCGACGCCAGGCGGCCGGCGAGCCGCTCCGGACGGCCGGCGTCCTCGCGGCCGCTCAGCCGCGTGATGGCGCGCAGCGAGCTCTCGATGTGCTCCACGGCGAAGCGGATCGATCGGGGCAGATCGGGGTCGAGCAGGAGGAAGTCGGCCACCCGCCGGGCGTCGAGCCTCGCCGTGAAGCGCCGCCCGTAGGCCTCGAGCGCGGTGCACGAGCGCAGCAGGCCGGCCCATTCGGCCGCGGTCTCGGCCTGGACCTCGCCGCCGCCCACGTCCTTGAAGGCGCGGAAGTGCGCGTCGAGGAGGAGCGCCGTCGCCATCGCGCGTTCGAGAAACCGCGCGAGCTGAATGAAGTGCCACCCTTCGCCGCGGTTCATCGTCGCGTTCGTGATGCCGATGAACATGTAGCTGCCGTCGATGACCGCGCGCAGCGCGTCCTGAGGCTGGCCGCTCATCAGCGTCTCGGGCGAGGTCTGCTTCACCTGCCAGTACATCCGGTTCACCTGCTCCCACATCTCGGAGCTGATTTGCTCGCGAATCTGGCGGGCGTTCTCGCGCGCCGCCGTGATGCACGCCGCAATCGATTCCTTCTGCGTCGGATCGAGAATCAGCCGCGCGGTGAGCGCCGGCGCGCCGCCAATCGTGGAGTCGGACGCCTCGATCTGCAGGCTCTCGCACAATCGGACCCAATGCCGGCCGGAAGACTCCGGCGTCCGATCGAGTGTCAGGTTCAGGTTCACATCGAGCATCCGAGCCGTGTGCTCGGCCCGCTCGAGATACCGTCCCAACCAATAGAGGCTGTCAGCGACGCGCGAAAGCATATGGGATCAAGAGCAGCTACCAGTGACGAAGTACCAGTGACCAGCTAGAGCTCGAAATCGGTGGGCAATCGTCAATGGCAAGTCCAAGTTGGTAACTGGTACCTGGTAACTGGTACCTGGTTACTCCAACACCCACGTATCCTTGCTGCCGCCACCCTGCGACGAATTGACGACGAGCGATCCGCGCCGCAGAGCGACCCGTGTCAGGCCGCCGGGCACGATCGTGGCCTGCCCGCCGAACAGGATGTACGGCCTGAGATCCACATGGCGGCCCTCGACGCCGTCGTTCACGAAGCACGGCGCTCGCGACAGGGCAAGCGTCGGCTGCGCCACGTAGTTGCGCGGATTGGCCTCGATTCGCCGCCTGAACTCGTCCCGTTCGGCGGCGGTGCTGTGGGGACCAATCAGCATCCCGTAGCCGCCCGACTCGCCAACGGCCTTGACGACGAGCCGCTCCAGGTTTGCCAGCGCGTGCTGGCGGTGAACCGGGTCTGTCATCAGAAAGGTTTCGACATTCGGCAGAATCGGATGCTCGTCGAGATAGAAGCGGATCATCTTCGGCACGTAGGCGTAGACGGCCTTGTCGTCGGCCACGCCCGTTCCGATGGCGTTCGCGAGGCCGACCGTGCCGGAGCGGAAGGCGTTGAACAGTCCGGCGACGCCGAGCTGTGAATCGCGCCGGAACGTGAGCGGATCCATGAAGTCGTCGTCGACGCGGCGGTAGATCACGTCGACGCGCCGCGGACCGCCGGTCGTCCGCATGTAGACGACGTTGTCGCGCACGAAGAGGTCGCGGCCTTCGACGAGCTCGATGCCCATGTGCCGCGCGAGAAACGTGTGCTCGAAGTAGGCCGAGTTGTAGACGCCGGGCGTGAGCAGGACGATGGTCGGATCGGCCTGCGGTCGCGGCGCCAGCGCGCGGAGCGTGGCGAGCAGCGCCTGACAGTAGTGATCGATGGGCCGCACGCGATAGCGCTCGAACAGGCCCGGGAACACCCGCTTCATGACCTGCCGGTTCGCGAGCATGTAGGAGACGCCGCTCGGCACGCGCAGGTTGTCCTCGAGCACGGCGAAGCCGCCGTTGCCATGGCGCACGAGGTCGGTGCCGGCGACCGACACATAGATGTCGCGGCGGACCCGAATGCCGCGCATTTCCCTCCGGTAATGCGGGCAGCTGTAGACCAGATCGCGCGGCACCACGCCCTCGGCCAGGATCCGCCCGTCGTGGTAGATGTCCTGCAGGAACAGGTTCAGCGCGCGGATGCGCTGCGCCAGGCCGCGCTCGAGATGCTCCCACTCCGCGCCGGTCAGCACGCGCGGCAGCAGATCGTAGGGAAAGATCCGCTCCGTCCCCTCATCGTCGCCGTAGACCGTGAAGGTGATGCCCTGGTTGAGGAAGGCGCGGTCGGCGGCGAGCTGCCGGACGCGCAGCTCCTGGATCTCGAGGTCGAGGAGCCGATCGAAGAGAACCTGGTAACACTCGCGGGTTGTGCCGTCGGAGGCGAACATCTCGTCGAACGTGTCGTCGACGTCGTAGTTCGCGAACAGCGCGCGTGCGGCGGGCGTGGCGTGGGGCGGCGCCATGGCGCAGTACGCCCGGAACCCCATCTGCTTGTCAAGATGCCAAGACTGTCGCCTGCCGACAAAAATGTCGCCAAAGATGGGCGGGGAGACGAGTGTGTGACTAGCTCCGGTAGTTCCCGAACTGCAGTTCGACGCCGAAATCGTGCTCGCGAAGCAGCTTCATCGCGGCCTGCAGATCGTCTTTCGACGACGAGGTGATCCGGACCTGATCGCTCTGAATGGCGGCCTGCACCTTCTTCAGCTTCTGGTCCTTGAGGAACTTGATGATGGCCCGGGCGGCGTCCGTCGGAATGCCTTGCTGGAGCGTGATGGTGCGGCGCACCGTACTGCCGGCGGCGGGTTCGATCTCGCCCAGCTTCATGTTCTTGACCGGCACGGACCGCCTGACGAGGCGCCCCTGCAGAACCTCCCACACGGCGTTCAGGCGGAAGTTGTCCTCCGCGCTGATGACCAGCGTGTTCTCCTTCTGATTGAAGTCGATCGACGCGGTCGATCCCTTGAAGTCGTAGCGCTGCCCGAGCTCTTTCCGGGCCTGGTTGACGGCATTGTCGACCTCCTGGAGATCGACCGTGGACGTGATGTCGAACGACGCTTGCGCGGCCATGGCCTCCACCAGGAGGGCGGGGCTTCAGCCCCGCCGATCAATCACCGTCGGTCAGTTTTCGCCACCAGCCGTCTGCGAGCCGGCCGCCTTCGCCCGCGACACCATGGCCGCGACGTCGGCCAGGAGCTTCCGCGCATCGTAGACGATGCCGTCCTTGATCGTGTACTTCACGCCGCCGACGCGCTCGACCTTGCCGGTGCGATCGTCGAGCTTCATCGCGCCCGTCCCGTAGAGAACCTTGAAGTTCTGCAATGGATTCTGATCGACGACGACCAGGTCGGCCAGCAGGCCCGGACGCACGATGCCGAACTCGATTGGCTTGTTCTTCGGTTCGTGGAGCGCCTGCGCGCCGTAGAGGGTCGCCGAGCGAATCACCTCGAGCGGATGGAACCCGGCCTCCTGCAGCAGCTCGAGCTCTTCGATGTAGCCGAAGCCATAGAGCTTGTAGATGTAGCCCGAGTCGGAGCCCGTGGTGACGCGGCCACCCTTGTTCTTGAAGTCGTTCACGAACGACATCCACACGTGGTAGAAGTTCTTCCAGGCCACTTCGTCCTCGGTGGTCCAGTAGAACCAGTACCGAGCCGTGCGCTTCGCGCGACGGCTGGTAGAAATCCCACAAGGCGGGCAGCGTGTAGGTCTCGTGCCATTCGGCCGTCCGAGCGCGCATCAGATCGCGGCTGGCCGCGTAGATCGTCAGGGTCGGATCGATGACGAAGTTCGCCTTGACGAGCTCGTCGACGAGCTCGTCCCACTCCTTGCTTCCGCGCGGGTGGATCGCATCCCAGAGCCGCGCCACCTGGCTGAATCGGTGCTGCTCGTCGTAGTAGTTGTGATCGGGCGGGTAGCGCTGGATCGAATAGTCCTTCAGCAGCGAATCGAGCAGGCCGTAGAAATGCTCCATGCCCGGCAGCCCGATCCGGACGGCGTCGCGCACGTTCATCCGGGCCAGTCCGGTCTGTGACAGGTGCGCGGTCGCGCCGAGCCCGAGCTCACGGGCGCGGGCGAGGAGCGCTTTCATGATCTCGGGATCCTCGGCAAAGAGCTTGAGCCCGTCGATGCCGCGGGCGGCGGCCCAGTCGAGCCATTCGCGTGCCTTGGCCGGCGTGGTGATGGCGCCGCCCGTCCATCCCTCGCCGGTTCCGGGACGGTGGTAGGCGAAGATCCGCGGCGCCGTAATCTCGTTGCGCGCGCTTCGGGCCCGCTCGCGCAGGGTCCAGTCCATCGGTCCCGACGGCACGCCCCGCGTGGTCGTCACACCATGCGCCAGCCACAGCTTGTAGACGTATTCGGCGTCCGGCGCTTTGGGCGCCCCGCCGGTGTGCGTGTGTAGATCGATGAAACCCGGCATCACGTAGAGCCCGGTCCCGTCGATCTCCCGCGTGCCCTTCGCCGGCCGGCGTTCCGCCTGAATCGGCACGCCGGGGAAGCCGACCGGCCGGACCTCCGCGATACGGTTGCCGGTGATGACGATGTCGACGGGTCCCTGAGGCGGTGCGCCGGTGCCGTCGATGAGCGTGACGCCGCGGAGGACGAGACGGTCGAAAGGCCCGTCACCCTCCCCGGCCGGCCGATCGGGAGCAGGCCGAATCTGCTGAGCAACCGGTGTGGCAACGAGGACGGCCGCCAGCGTGGCGGCCAGAGCGAACGATCGGGGGCGTAGGCTCATGGGTTACTCGAAACGCGTATTATAACGGGCGGTTGCGTGCGGATCGGCCGCATGCTGCCGCGAACACGAACCGTCATGCGAACAACGACACGAGGGTCGGTCTGGCGTCTGCGTACCCGACCGGGCCGGACGAGCGCGGCGGTACGTGTCTCGATCGTCTCACTCGCCATGGCCGTTCTGGTGGCCACCTCGCCGGCCGTCCGAGCGGACGAGCCTCACCTGTCGCCCGACGAGATCGAAAAGTTCCTGCGCGAGGCCAAGATCATCAAGTCTGCGCAGATCGGCAAGGGCGTGACCAGGCCCTGGCGGCTCACGCTCCAACTCGGCGACGTCACGCACGACGCCGCGTTCCAGTCGGTCGATCGCCAACGGGATCGCATCCGGTTCAAGAGCGGACGCGAAGAGTTCAAGTTCCGCGACTTCTACGGCTATAACATCGCGGCCTACAGACTGGCGCGACTGCTCGGCTACGACGATCTGATTCCCGTGTCCGTCGAGCGCCGCTGGCGTGGCGAGAGCGGCGCGCTCACGTGGTGGATCGACAAGAAGTGGGACGAGGACGAACGCCTCAAGGCGAACGTCGCTCCGCCCGATCAGGTCGAATGGGAAAAGCAGGTGTATGTGGCGCGCGTGTTCACCGCGCTCGTCGAGGACACCGATCGGAACCTCGGCAACCAGCTCGTCACGGCCGACTTCCACATCTGGCTGATCGACTTCACGCGCGCCTTTCGTCGCAGCCATGTCCTGCAGAGCACCGCGATCATGCGCAAGGTCGACCGGCGGCTGTTCGAGCGGCTGCGCACGGTCACCGACGGCGAGATCACGCGTGCGCTGAAGGCCCACGTCGACTCCGAGGCTGTGAACGCCTTGCTCGCACGCCGCTCGGCCATCGTCGAACATTTCCAGAAGCTCGCTGTCGATCGCGGCGAGGAGAACGTCTTCTACTGATCCGCGCAAACGCGGCGGTGCCATCCCGTTTCGAGGTGTGTTCATGAGTCCGGTGGTTCACGAAGCAATCAACCGTCAAATCATCGCCGAGCTCTCGGCGTCGTACACGTATCTCGCCATGTCCGCGTTCTGCGCCCGGAAGGCCTTCATGGGGTGCGCGCACTGGCTGCGGCTGCAGAGCCAGGAAGAGTACGGGCACGCGATGAAGCTCTACGATTTTCTCCTGGCGCGCGACGGCACGGTGGAGCTCAAGGCCATGCCCGAGCCGAAAGCGACCTACGACTCGATTCCGTCGGTTTTCGAGGCGGCGCTCACGCAGGAGCAGGAAGTGAGCCGTCAGATTGACGTCCTCTACGAGCTCGCCTTCAAGGAGAAGGCATATGCGGCGACCGTGGAGCTGCAGTGGTTCCTGACCGAGCAGGTCGAGGAGGAGAAGTCGGCACGCGAGATCGTGGCGAAGTTCCGCCTGGTTGGCGACGATCCGGCGTCGCTGCTCGATCTCGACCGCGAGCTCGGCGCACGTACGACCGCAGCGTAGGCGCGATCCAGACGGGGAGGAGGTTGAGGGTGCGTCTCGCCGGGTGCGTGGGACTCGTGGCCGCCATCGGCGCAAGCCTCGCCGTGGTCGCCGCGCAAGCGCCGGCCACGGATGCCGCGCCGCTGCCAACGGTCGGCCGGTCCATCGTGGCCACGAAGCTGGGCATTGTCGCGGCCAGCCAGCCGCTCGCCGCTCGCGCCGGCGTCCAGATGCTCGAGCGCGGCGGCAATGCCGTCGACGCGGCGATCGCCGCCAATGCCGCCATCGGGTTGATGGAGCCCACGGGGAACGGCGTTGGGGGCGACCTCTTCGTCCTGTTCTACGAGGCCCGGACGAACACGCTGCACGGGTTGAACGCGAGCGGATGGTCGCCGGCCGCGCTCAGCGCCGCCGGGCTGACGGGGCAGGGCATCAAGGAGATGCCGCAGCGCGGCGCCCACACCGTGACCGTGCCCGGCGTGGTCGCCGGGTGGGCCGCCCTCCGCGAGAAGTACGGGACGCTCGACTTCAAGACGCTGCTCGCGCCGGCAATCTATTACGCCGAAGAGGGATTCCCGGTCTCCGAAGTCATCTCCAACGTGTGGAGCGCGTCCGAGAAGCTGCTGGCGGCACACCCCAATTCGAGCCAGACGTTCCTGGTCGACGGTCGCACGCCGCGGGCGGGCGACATCTTCCGCAATCCCGACCTCGCGAACACGTTCCGCCTGATCGCGCAGCACGGGCGCGACGGCTTCTACAAGGGGCCGGTTGCCGCGGCCATCGTCGAGATCCTGAAAGCGCAGGGCGGGACGATGGTCGCGGACGACCTTTCGGCGTTCCAGCCCGAGTGGGTCGAGCCGATCAAGACCACGTACCGCGGTTGGACCGTGTCCGAGATTCCACCGCAGGGCCAGGGCATCGCCGCGCTCATGATGCTCGACCTGATGGAACGCTTCCCGATGGCGGAGTACGGGTTCCACAGCCCGCGCGCGATGCACGTGATGATCGAGGCCAAGAAGCTGGCCTACGCGGATCTCCTCCACTACGTCGGCGATCCGAGGTTTGCGAAGGTGCCGGTGGCCGACATGCTCGACAAGCAGCGCGCGGCGCGGCGAGCCGGACTCATCGACGCGCAGCGCGCCGCCTGCCGCGCGGCGCCCTCGGAGTTCTCGTCGATCTCGCAGGCCGATGGCGGCGACACGATCTACATGAGCGCCGTGGATCGCTACGGCAACATCGTCTCGCTGATCCAGAGCAACTACTCGGGGTTCGGGTCTGGGCTGGTGCCCGCGAAGACAGGGTTCATGCTGCACAACCGCGGCGGGCTCTTCACGCTCGAGCCCGGCCGGCCCAACACGCTCGAGCCACGCAAGCGGCCGCTGCACACGATCATTCCGGGGTTCATGGAGAAGGATGGCGTGCGCATCGGCTTCGGCATCATGGGCGGCTGGAATCAGGCGCAGGCTCACGCGCAGTTCGTCTCGAACATCGCCGACCACAAGATGACGATCCAGCAGGCTCTCGAGGCTGGCCGGTTCACCAAGACGACGTTCGCCGGGTGCGACGTCCAGATCGAGCAACTCGTCCCCGACGCGACCCGAGCGGCGCTCACGAGGCTCGGGCACGAGGTGCAGATGGTCCCGCCGCGCCGCAACACCTTCGGGTTCGGGCAAGCCGTGATGACCACGCCTTCGGGCGTCCATTTCGGCGCGTCGGAGCCACGTCACGACGGCGCGGCCATTCCGGAAGGCGCGCCGATCAAGTAGCGCCCGCCGACCTCTACGGCTCGCTCTTCGGATGGCGGGTCGATTCCGACAATCCGCTTGGATATCGACGTGTCGACACGGATCGCGCAATCGTGCCGGACCCTGGACCTCGAGACTATCCAAACTCGGGTCCGGTGATGGCGAACACGTTGTCCGATCGTCCCGAATCGGCGAGCGGCCCGCGGTGCATTCGCAGGAACGGGCGCTCGATGGTGAACCCGAGCGCCGACAGCCAACGTGCCCACTCCGCGTGCCGATCCGGCGTGTCGAGATAGAACGAGCGGCCGGGATGCGCCGCGAGGCATGTCGACACGAGGGCTTCGGCCGATGCTCGGTTGCGCGCGACCAGGGGCCCGAGCTGGTCGCACTGGTGACCGTAGCGGCCCAGCAGGAACCCGTTCATGACGCCGTCCGCGGCGTGGACCCAGGCATAGTCGGCGGCTCCCGACGCCAGCCATCGCAGCTGTGATTCCCTGCGTGCACCGAAGGCCGGTGCGTCGAGGTCGAGAATGGCAGGCCAGTCGCGCGAATCGAGCCTTCGGACATCCGAATGCGCGCCGAGCGTTTTCCGTCGTGGGTCGAGCTGCCACCGGCTCAACGCGTACTCACCGACGAATCCGAGCGGGCGGTACACGGATTCGCCCGCCGGCGTCGCGTCCAGGCGCGGGGTCATGCCCGGCGGGACGAGCCCGAGCCCGCGCTCGAGGAGCGCGGTACCAATGCCACGGCCCCGTTCGTTCGGATCGACGAGCACCATCGAGATCCAGCAGAAGCGGTCGTCGTAGGGGAGCGTGGCCACGCTGCCGACCACGCGACCGTTCGAGACCGCCACGCCTGTTCCATGCGGCGAAGCGCTCAGGAACCGTTCCCAGTCACGGCCCACCTGGTTCCAGCCGCTCGCTCGACAAAGGGCGAGACCGGCCGGCACGTCGGCCAGGGTCATTTCGCGGAACGACACACCGTCGGGCAGGAGCCTGGTCAATTCGCACTCATAATAGGGCGCCATGGGGCGGCCCACGACGATCCGCGACGTGACCGAGCTCGAAGAGCTGCTGAGCGAGCCTTCGGTCCAGGCCATCGAGGCGTTGACGCAGATCGGCGGCGACATCCTCATCCTCGGCGCAGCGGGAAAGATGGGGCCTACGTTCGCCCGGATGGCCAAACGCGCGTCGGAAGCAGTTGGAGCTCCACGGCGAGTCATCGGGGTCGCCCGGTTTTCCGTTCCAACCGATCGAAACGCGCTCGAGCGGCACGGCGTGGAGACGATTCAGGCCGATTTGCTCGACGAGGATGCCCTCGCGCGCCTGCCCGACGCGCCCAGCGTGATCTACATGGCCGGCCGCAAGTTCGGGTCGTCCGGCGATCAGCCGCTCACGTGGGCGCTCAACGCGCACCTGCCAGGGTTGATTTGCCGGCGGTTCCCCGCGAGCCGCATCGTGGCGTTCTCGACCGGCAACGTCTACGGGCTGCGCCGCGCCGGCCGGGGCGGTTCGCGTGAAGCGGACGAACCGCAGCCGGTCGGCGAATACGCGATGAGCTGTCTCGGGCGCGAACGGATGTTCGAGTATTACAGCCGCGCGCTCGGGACCGAGGTCGTCCTGCTACGGCTCAACTACTCCACCGAGATGCGCTACGGCGTGCTCGTCGACCTCGCGCGCAAGGTCCACGCGCGCAAGCCCGTCGACCTGACCATGGGGTACGTGAACGTCATCTGGCAGGCAGATGCGAACGCCATGGCGCTGGCCGCCCTGGCCCATGCGCGCTCGCCGGCTGCCATCGTGAACCTGGCGGGGCCCGAGGAGCTCAAAGTTCGCGACATCTGCGTCCGACTCGCGGCGCTCATGAACGTCGACGTGACATTCACCGGCGTCGAAGCGGAAGACGCGCTGCTCAGCAACGGGGAGCAGGGCTGGCGGCTGCTTGGACGGCCGCAGGTCGACGCGTCCACGCTCCTAGCCTGGACGGCCGATTGGGTGGCCAAGGGCGGCGCGAGCCTCGACAAGCCGACGTACTTCGAGTCCCGTGCCGGCCGGTACTGAGGGGTCGGGCCGAATTTCAGTTCCGGCCAATTGGGGTCGGGCCTAATTTGCAGTTTCTGCGAGCTGACGAGTGGCCATCCTTCCCGGAAACGTCGCAACGCGGTTGAAGCGCGGCGTCGCGATCCCTGCGCACCCCCTCGCGCTCGGCGACGACGGCCGTCTCGATGAGCGCCGCCAGCGCGCGCTCACCAGGTACTATGCCGCTGCCGGCGCGGGAGGTCTCGCCGTCGGCGTCCACACGACGCAGTTCGCGATCCGCGACCCTCACATCGGTCTCTTCGAACCCGTCCTGACGCTCGCTCGCGAGGAAATGGACCGTGCCGACGCCCGCGGGGGCGCTCCGCTCATCCGCATCGGCGGCATTTGCGGCCGCACCGATCAAGCGCTGGCCGAAGCCGATCTCCTCGCGCGACTCGGGTACCATGCCGGTCTCCTGAGTCTCGCCGCGTTCGCCGCGGACAGCGACGCTGCACTCCTCGCCCATTGCAAGACCGTCAGCCATCGTCTTCCCATCGTCGGCTTCTACCTGCAGCCGTCCGTCGGCGGCCGTCCGCTCGGACATGCCTTCTGGCGCCGGTTTGCCGAGATCCCGGGAGTCGTGGCCATCAAGATCGCTCCGTTCTCACGCTACGCCACGATCGACGTCGTCCGTGCCGTGGTCGAAGCCGGCCGCGACGACATCGCCCTCTACACCGGCAACGACGATGCGATCGTCAGCGACCTCGTGATGCCGTTTCGATTCCAGCGGAACGGCACCGCCGTGGAGCGGCGCATCGTGGGCGGGCTGCTCGGACACTGGGCGGTGTGGACGCGCGGCGCGGTCGAATTGCTCGACGCTTGCCATGCGGCCGTGGCAGCCGGACACGTGCCTGCCGCTCTCGCCCGAGCCGCGGTGGAGGTCACCGACGCCAACGCGGCCTTCTTCGACGCGGCGAACCAGTTTGCTGGCTGCATCGCCGGCCTTCACGAAGTCCTGCGGCGTCAGGGGTTGCTCGCGACGACCCGATGTCTCGATCCGCGTGAAACGCTCGGCCCGGGCCAGGCGGCCGAGGTCGATCGGGTGCTCGCCGCATATCCGCATCTGGCCGACGATGCGTTCGTCGCAGCGCGGCTGGAGGAATGGTTGCGACCATGACGCTGAGAACGGCGGTTGTGCTCGTCGCGTTCATCGCGATGGCGCCATCAATCGGCGGCCAGGCGCCACCGGCCCCGGCCGACCTGATCCTGGTCGATGCGAAGGTGGTCACCGTCGACCCGCGGTTCACGATTGCCACCGCCGCCGCCGTTCGCGACGGCCGGTTCGTCGCCGTCGGCTCGAACGAGGAGATCCGCGCGCTGAGTGGACCGAACACCCGGGTCATCGAGGCGCGAGGCCGGACGGTCATCCCCGGTCTCATCGACACCCACGTGCACGCGCTCGAAGTCGCCTCGAGCGAAGCGATCCAGCCGTTCGCCAGTCTCGGGTCGGTGGGAGAGATCCAAGAATGGCTGCGGAGTCAGGTGGCGGTCCGACCGCCGGACGCCTGGATCTGGGTGCCGCGGCTGTATCCGACGCGGTTGAAGGAGCGGCGCTTCCCCACACGGGAGGAGCTCGATGCGGTTGCGCCTCGACATCCGGTCGTCGTCGATGGCGCTTACGCCTTCGTGCTCAGCACGCGAGCGCTTGCGGCGGCGGGTATCACGGCGGACACGCCGGACCCGCCCGGCGGGGCTATCGTTCGAGCCGCGGACGGGAAACCGACCGGCCTGCTGCGAAATGCCGGCGCCCTGCTCAGTCGCTTTCGACCACCGGAACGCAGCACGCCACCCCTCGACGGGCTGGAGACGGTCCATCGCCGGTATCTGGCCGCCGGCCTGACGAGCGTGACCGAGCGCGGCGCGACGCTCGACGGCTATCGCACTTACGAGGCGCTTCACCGCGCGAAGCGGCTGCACGTGCGGGCGGTCGTCACGATCCGCATTCCGTCGCCGCGCGATACCGCCGAAGTCGAACGGTTCATCGATACGCTGCCCGTCCGGTTCAACCAGGGCGATGACTGGCTCAAAGTGGGGCCGCTCAAGATCGTCGCTGACGGCGGCATCCTCATCGGCACCTCCTTCATGCGGAGTCCATACGGTGCCGGAGCCCGTCAGCTCTACGCCATCGACGACCCTGCCTATCGTGGCTTCCTCACCTTCACGCCCGAGCAGATTGCCGCCGCCATCAAAGCCGGGCACACGCGCGGCTGGCAGATGGTCGCGCACGTCACGGGCGATGCCGGCGTGGACGTGGTGCTCGACGCCTTCGAAGCGGCCCAGAAGGCCAATCCCTCGTCGGATCGTCGTCACACGCTCATTCACGCGTACTTCGTCCACCGCGACACCGCCAGACGGGCGAAAGCGCTGGACGTGTACGTCGATACGCAACCCGCGTGGTACTACGAGGACGGCCCTGCCTTGTCGGACGCCCTTGGCCAGCAGCGCTTGGAGCACTTCATCGGGCTGCGAACCTGGCGAGACGCCGGGGCCGTGGTCGCCATCAACACGGACCACATGTTCGGGCTGGATCCGGACGCGGCCCTGAACCCGTTCAACCCGTTCCGCACGATGGCCGTGGCGGTGACCCGCCGGACCGAGCCGGGGCGGATTGTCAGCGGCGACGAAGCCGTGTCGCGCGAGGACGCCCTCCGCATGATGACGATCGACGCTGCGCGCCTCGGCTTCAACGAGTCCACCCGAGGATCGATCGAGGCTGGCAAGCTCGCAGACTTCGTCATGCTCACCGACGACCTGCTGACGTGTCCGCCGGATCGCATGCACGCGATTCAACCGGTCATGACCGTTGTCGGAGGACGCGTCGTCTACGAGAAGTCGTGACGCAGTTCGACCAGCAGTTGGCGGGCTTCGTCGAGACCTGGCATGCCGTCCCCGTAGGCGCCGTGATGGTCGTCCGGGAGCTCGTCGGCGATGGCAAGTCCGAGACAATCGGCCATGAGCCGCCGCGATTGCCGGGCGCGTGCACGGAGCTCACGAGCGTCGAGCGGTGGGCCGACCTTCGCCACGATCCGGACCGGACGGAAGGCCTCCTCGCCGATGGGGAACAGCGCGTCCGAGCCGGTCAGGCCGACCGGAAGAACCCGTAGGCCGGGACAATCGAGATAGCGGGTGGCGCCCGCGAGCAGTGGCTGGAGGCAGCGGGCGCGGCTTCGCGTGCCTTCCGGGAACACGAGCAGCGCCTCTCCGAGCCGCAGCCGTTCGAGCGCGATGTCGATCGAGAGCCGGGCGGCCCGCGCCACGTCGCGCGAAGACATCACAGCCTCATCCGATGACACGGCGCTGGTTTGCGGAGTCTTGATCGATCCGAAGCACAGGCTCGAGAACCGTCGTTTGAGGCTCGAATACACCTTCGGACCCGCAATGACCGCCAGCCGATCCGAAAGGTCAGGCGCGCCGGCGCGCCGCAGGAGCACTTCGAGCAGATTGGCGTCGGAGTAGGACAGGTGGTTCGCGACAATGACCACCGGACCGTTGCCAGCCGCCCGGGCATGCTCGATCCCGTGGAGGGTCGAGTCGGCGGTCAGCAACCGGTCCGCCAGCACCTCGTGGATTCGCCGGGCGAGCGGGTCGGGCGGGTAGTAGCGCCAGTCGTTTCCGGCAGCCCCCAGCCGCTCGCAGAGCGAGTCGAGGGCGGCGGGTCCGGCCCGGTCGAACTCGCGATCGAGCGAGCGGCGGATCTCGTCCAGGGTCCGGGCGTCCTGTTCCGCCAGGAACGTGGTGATGGCGGCGATGAGCGGCGCGCGCCGGGAAGGAACGTCGGGGCCGGGTGGACCGACCATCGGTCAGCCGGAGCTGCGGGCGAGCTCGCTCTCGTCGACGTTGCGCTGGGACGTCACTGCGCTTTGCGGCTTCCGCCAGAAATCCATCGTCGAGACCCGGTGGACGCAGCCGATCGTGCAGAACGGCGCGCACGACTTCGGCGTGAGGAACTCCCGCTCGATGTCCTGGGTCGTGTAGGTCAGGAGCGGCACGGCGGGATACCCGCGTTGCTGGGAGCAGTAGTGGACCAGGCCGTTTTCGCAGACGTAGAAGTAGCGAGCACCGGCCCGGCACCGCCAGCTGTTCGGCCGGCCGGCCGCGAGGTTGTCCTGGAAGCCACGGATGCCCGAGTAGAGGTTCTTGCCGATCTGCGAGGGCCCGTTGATCTCGCGGGTGACGTCCTCGAACACTGCCCGTTCGGCCGGGCCCAGCGGGCGCAGACTTCCCTGGGCGTCGTGGATGATGCCGATCGAGGTGGAGAAGCCCAGCTCGCGCGCGCGGCGGTTGATCGTCCGCGCGTCCTCGGCGTTCTTGATCCCGCCTCCCAGCACCGAGTTGATGTTCGTGTCGAAGGTCGCGTAATCGCGCAGCCACTGCAGCTTCTTGTCCAGCAGCCGCAGGCTCTTCTTCGAGACTTCGTCGGGCTCGACGTTGTCGATGCTGATCTGCAGGAAATCCAGTCCGGCGTCGTTGAGCGCCAGGATCCGCTTGGGCGAGAGCAGGTAGCCGTTCGTGATGAGCCCCGCCATCATCCCGTGCGACCGGATGCGGCCGATGAGGGCGTCGAGGTCGGGATGGAGCAGCGGCTCGCCGCCGCTGAAGGCCACCACCGACGAGCGGAGCGCCGCCAGATGGTCGATGCGCTCGGCCAGCGTGTCGAACGGGACCGGCTGCGAGACCTTGTCGTACTCGTTGCAATAGCCGCAGTCGATGTTGCAGCGGCGAATCGGGATGATGTGAACCAGGAGCGGGTGCGCCGTGTCCGTCAGGCCATGGACGAACTTCCGCACAGCGCGCCCCTTGCGCCGGGCGCGTGCCTGCAAGCGAGTGACGGTACCTGGGTGGGCCGGTTCAGACAAACCTGTTGAGTATAGCAGGTGGCATCAGGCCTGCGGCTCGACCGAGGGCCGGCCCACGGTCGGCCTCATCGGCGGCTGCGGCTCGCCGCGCTCGCGAATACGGCGAACGACGTTACCGATCCGGTGCGAAGTCTCGAAGATCGCACCGACGCGGAGCCCGCCGGGCAGACGGTGACGTGCCACGGCCTCGAGTCCGGCCGAGGCAATACAGCCGCATTGCGTGCAGTCGGGATTGCCTCCGAACTGGCAGGGCGTCACCACCCGTTCGAGATCGGCCGAGACGCACGTCGTCGTCTTCGCGAACGTGCAGGCCTTCGGGGTGGCCGGCGGACGACGGTACGCTTCGACCATGCCCTTCGGCATGTTCAGCTTGGGGTAGATCGCCCGCAGCCGCAGCAGATCGCCGATGACGCGTTCCCGATCCGCGGGCGTGAGGATCTCGGCCGCCGACTCACCGCGCTGCGGTGTGTAGAGGCTTACCCAGAGCTGCCGGGTATCGGGGTTGTTCGACCAGAAGTCGACGAACTCCTCGAGATACCCTTCGCGCATCACCTGTTGCCTGGTCACGGTGCAGTGCACGGTGATCTGGTGGCCTTTGATGTGCTCGAGAATGCGCTTGTAGGTGGCTGGCTTGCGCCGCTCGTCGTGCTCGGGCTGCAGGCCGTCGATCGAGACGACGATCTGGAGGCGCGGCAGCTTCGCCCACTCGACGGGAATCGGGCGCACGGCGCTCGTGACGAGCTGCGTGTAAAGGCCCTGCGCCGCGAAACGGGGCAGCAGGGTGTTCAGCTCCCGGAATCGCACGAGCGGCTCGCCGCCCACGATCGAGAGATGGATGGGCCGGTACTCGGCGACGAGCTTCTGAACGGCGGCGACGAGCGCGTCACCTTTGAAATCGCTGACGTCACGAAGATTGACGGCGCCCCCGAGATGATCGTCGCCATAGGCGTAGCAGCCCGGGCATCGAAGCGGACACTCGCGAGTGATTTCGATCGAGAGATTCGGCGTGCGACCCGTGAGAATGCGTCCCCACGCGACGAAAATGCCTTCCATCGGCCCTCCGGGAATCCGTTCGTCCCCCCAGCGCTGGTCCGCGACTCTAGCACGTCAGGCGCGATTTCGTCGCCCGGCCGAGACTGATTTGGCCGATCTCAGGCCTCGAACGGCCGCTGAACGAACCTAACGGCCGCGCGAGTCAGGCGCTCCTCGCGTACACTTGTCGCGCACGGCGGGCTGCTGATGGCAGCCACGCGTGCGTCCGAGGTCGTGAGTCGGCGAGGTCGAGCGGCGGGCAATGGGCCAAGGGGATTGCGGGTGAGCGCGGGACCATCGACGAAGCGGGCGGCTCGAGTGGCGAGTCGCGGACCAAACAGACTGCGGGGTGCCGTCGCCGATCTTCCGGATCCGCCACGCATCGAACGGCGCAAGTCGCCCGTCCACGGGTGGGGCGTGTTCGCGCTCGAGCGCATCCCCAAGAACAAGCGCATCGTCGACTATGCCGGAGAGCGGATCACCAACAAGGTCAGCGGACCACGCGAGGAGGCGTACCTGAAGCGCGGGCGCATCTGGTGCTTCAAGCTCAGCCGGTCGTGGGTCATCGATGCCGCCGTCGGCGGCAACGTGGCGCGTTTCATCAACCACGGGTGCAAGCCGAACTGCTACTCTCAGATCATCGACGGCGTGATCTGGATTCGAGCCGGGCGGACGATCGGGCGAGGCGAGGAGCTCACCTACGACTACAACACCGAAGGCACGGCCGGCATTGCGTGCCGGTGCCGGCCCGGGTGCAAGAGTCAGCTGTAAAGGCGGGCCACGACGTGCAGATCTTCTACCTTCACGGGTTCGCCTCCTCCGCGCGATCGTCGAAGGCGCGCTTCCTGGCCGACCGCCTCGCCCCGCTTGGCCTCACTCTGCAGTGTCCCGATTTCAACGAGCCCGACTTCTCGACGCTGACGGTCACGCGGATGATCGATCAGGTCGAGGCCGCGATGGCGGCGCGCCCGCCGGCGCCCGTGGTGCTCATCGGATCGAGCCTCGGGGCGTTCGTCGCGTGGCACGTCGCGGCGAGGGAACGCATCCGCGCCGATGCCATGCGGCCGATTTCGCATCTGGTGCTCCTGGCGCCCGCGCTCGACTTCGGGGCCAACCGCTTGAGGGACCTCGGCGAAGACGGCATGCGGCAATGGCGCGAGACGAACTGGAAGGAGTTCTTTCACCACGCCTTCAACGAGCCGCGCCGGGTCCACTACGCTCTCTTCGAGGATGCACGCCGCTACGATTCGGCGTCCGTGCAGGTGTCGACGCCCGGCCTGGTATTCCAGGGAGCGCGCGATGAATCCGTGGACCCCGAGATGGTGGCGGACTTCGTCGCCGAGCGTCCCACCCTGGAACTGCAGCTCCTCGATGACGGTCATCAACTGTTGTCGAGCCTCGACCTGATTTGGGAGCGCACCGCGAGGTTTCTGGGCCTGAAGCGACACGCCGCGCCGTGATCGGAACCGTGCTGGCACGCGCGCTCTCCGGGCTGGTGTGTGTCTCGGCGGCCGCCGCGATTGCCTCCGTGCCGGGCGTCCCCGACGAGCGCCTGCACGGGGCCGGCTACGTCGTGCTCGATCTCGCCACCGGAGGCGAGCTGACCTCTGGTCACCGCGACTGGCTCGACACGCCAGTGCAGCCCGGATCGATCGCGAAGATCGCGACGCTGACGGCCGCGCTGCGAGAAGGCACGATTACGGCGGATGCCCGCGTGGCCTGTTCGCGAGAGTTGCGGCTGGGCGGCGGGCGCTCGGCGGCCTGTTCGCATCCCCCGCTCGCCCGGCCTCTGAACATCGTCGACGCCCTGGCACATTCGTGCAACACGTTCGTCGCCTCGGTGGCGCGCCGCATGTCGCGCAGCGCGCTCTCGGCGGGCCACGTCGCGCTCGGCCTGCCCCCGGTGCCCTCCGGCGACGATCTGGTCGCCGCGGCACTCGGGATGGGCAGCGCACGAATCGCGCCCCGGCGACTGCCCGAGGTGGTGCGGCGGGCCATCGCGGGGCCGGCTCCGGTTGCCGAGGGCCTCGCGCGAGCCGCCGACGCTGGGACGGCCGCCGCGTTTCGAGAGGCCGGCATCGAGGCGTTCGCCAAGACCGGCACCTCGCGCATGCGCGACGGACGGTCACTGGGCCTCGTCGTGGCACTGTGGCCGCGCGTCAGACCGACACGCGCGGTCGTCGTGATGGTTCCGGCTGGAAGCGGCGCCGATGCCGCGCAACTCGGTGCCATGCTGGCTCAGCGATCAAGTGTCGGCTCGAGCGCGCCGCCGACCGAAGAGGGTCTGTTCGTCCCGCGAATCGGCACGCCCCGCGCCGATGGCCGCGGTTACCACGTGAGCGAGATTCCGCTCGAAGACTACGTGGCCCAGGTCGTGGCGGGGGAGGCGCTGCGCTCGACGCCGGTGGCCGCGCGGGAAGCGGTCGCCATCGCCGCACGCAGCTTTGCGTGGGCCAATCGCGGACGGCATCGCGCGGAGGGCTTCGACCTGTGCACGCTGACGCATTGCCAGGTCATCCGGCCGGAGTATCCGGAGGCACGCGACGCGGCGGTGCGGACACGCGGACTCGTGCTGCTCGACAACGGCCGGGTGTCGCCGGTGTTCTACAGCGCGGCGTGTGGCGGGACGATCGACGAGGTCGGGGCCATCGCGCTGCCGATCGCGCCCGGCCTCGTGCGGGCGTGGATGCGAGCGCGGCCCGATCCCGCGCACGTCGACGAGCCCACCTGGACGTCGATGCTGGCGGTCCGTGACCTCGGCCGGGTGTTCAAGGACGCGGGATGGCGCGGCCGATTGCGCAATCTGCGGATCGAGGGTGATTCGGCGGGCCGCGCCCGGCGCGTGCATCTCGAGGGGCTCTCGCCGTCGCCCATTTCGGTGAACGACTTCCGCCGCCTCGTCGGCCAGCGCCTCGGATGGCAGTTGGTCAAGAGCACCGCGTTCGTGTCCACGCGCACCTCCGCCGGCTTCGAGCTGCGCGGCCGCGGCAGTGGACATGGCGTGGGCCTGTGCCTCTTCGGCGCCTCGGCGCTCGCCGACCGCGGCGTCGATCGCACGGCGATCCTCTCGGCCTACTTCGAAGGCCTCGCCGTGGGGCGCCTCGAACGCGAAGTCGAAGACGTTCGCGAGTCGTCCAACCACTCGCGTATGACCCCGGCGGCGGCCGTGGTCGCGCCTCCTCCTCCCTCGCCCCGGCTTACGCCGGTGGTCGTCGATCTTCGGGTCCCGGAGACGGCGAGCCGCAACGCGGGCGAGATTCGATCGATCGTGACCCGGTCGGTGCGCGACCTCGCGCGGACGCTGGCGGTCGACGTGCCGACCCGTGTACCCATCGTCATGCATCCGACCGCGGCGAGCTATCGGCGTGCGACGGGGCGCGAATGGTGGACGTCGGCGGCCACGGTCTGGCGGGACGGTGCCGCCACCATTCACACGGTCCCCCCAGACGTCCTGAGGCGGCACGGTCAGCTCGAATCCACGCTTCGACACGAGCTGGTGCACCTGCTCGCCGATGCGCGACTCCGGCATCGGCCCCTGTGGTATCGCGAGGCCCTCGCGATTCGCGAGTCGGGCGAGCGTCTCGACCCGCTCGAAGGGACGTGTCCCTCCGATGACGAGCTCACCCGGCCGGAGAGCCCGACGGCACTGAGCCGAGCCTATCGCCGGGCGCTGGCGTGCCTCGCACGCGAGCAGGCCACGAGGGCAGGCCTCTAGATTCCACGGCTGCCGGCATCACAACATTCCGGGGCGCATGGCGTCCCCGGCCGGCGATCACGCGAGTGTGGCGGCGCGCACCGCGATGTGGTGGCTGCTCAGAGCCAGGTCCCGTAGCGTGGCTGCGGGCGTTGCCGCCGCCGTGAACGCGTCCGCCCCGGTAGAGACGACTGCGAGCAGGATCCACTGCGACGGGCGCGGCGCTGTGCTGAAGTCCACCTCGAAGGTCACCGTGCGCGGATGACGTGCGTCGATGTCGGCGAGCGGCTGCCGCGGCGCCGTCGACCCATCCGCGACGTTCCAGGAATCCGGCAGCGCCCAGCCGGCGGGGAGCGCATTGCCCGACACGAACTGCTCGACGCGTGTCCGCCACTGCGCGGAGATCGCGAGGGCGCCCCACGTGTTCGGGTCTCCGGCGATCGGCCGGCTCAAGAGCGCCACGCGCACGCCGGTTCTCGCGACCGGCCGTGAATCGCGATGGTGGACGAGCACGTCCACGTTGTACCGCGCTCGCTCCAGGACGACGACCGGCGGCACTTCGCGGGAGACCCGGGGTGGTCCGATGAGGACCGTGGTGCCAATATCGGTGCGCTCGAACGACAACTCGTGGAGGTCGGCTTCGGTCGGCTCGGCGCCATCCCATGGCGCTGAGAAGACGTTCGCCTGCGTCACCACGCGCGTCCAGCGACCGCTGCTGACGGTGTTCCCTTCTCCAGCGTTTTCACGCTCGAGGCAGGCCTGGAACTGACGCGTCCACTGACCGGTCGGGCGGCACAGCGGGTCCTGACGATGCAGAGCGGTCTGGAAGATCCAGAGGTCTCTGGGCCGCGGCGTGGCGCCCGCCCATGTCGCGCCGCCGGGCCAGAGCGGCGCCGCCTCGGCGGCCGTCAGAGGCGCCCGGCGCAGCCGCACGTCGGGGCTCGCGTGCCAGGAGTAGATCGCCGTATCCCCGACGTTCGCCGGCGTCGGGTTGTCGAGTGTGGTCGGCAAGGTGCGCCGTGCGTCGTAGGCGTGCACGCGAAGGTAGGTGCGGCCGCGCGGTGACGGCGCCGCGCTCAGATCGACCTCCCAGACGCCGCGGGCCTGGAGCGCGGCTCGCAGGATCTTGACCGCGCCGTTGCGATGGAACGAGAGATCCTGGATCGCGGCCTCGGGGAGTCCGTTGGCAAACAGACCCCAGTCCCACGTCGGGCCGGCTGGCGTCAGCACGCCCCTCCAGACGCCGAGCGCAGTCCCGACGTAGACGATGTTCCTGTCGTCCGGATCGCAGACGACGGTATACGCGGGCGCCATCGTGCCCTTTGGCGAGTTGCGCAGCCCGGTGGGGTGCCATACCCCGGAGCCGTCGTACCACCACAGGGTGTCCATGCGCGGGGAGTCGGTGAACGTGTTGTCGTCCACCTTCACGTGCCCGGTGGTCGCCACGTAGAAGGCCCCGTCGGCGCCGCGAGTTGCATCGTACACGGCGAGGTCGCTCCACGAGCCGAGCGGCGGCAGGTATGGCGAGGTCGGCTGCGGGATATCGTCGTTCTTGTACGAAGTGCACTTCTTCGTGTGGAACGAGACGACTTTCCGCTTCCACTTGCCGTCCGCCTGGCGGTTGAAGACCATCACCGCCCGCATGCAGAGCGCGTACAGCCGATCGTCGCTGCCGAAGCGGCAGGCGATCACGACGCCGGTGTTCGTGTCCTTCTCGAACGTGTCTTTCGCCGTGTCGTCCGACGAGCGCGGATCGTTGCCCGAGTCGAGTGTGACCCACCTCGTGAAGTTCCGCGCGCCAGGCGCGGGCGCCGGCGGATCGGGATCCCAGGCGTCTGCAAGCCACACGCGATGAGTGCCGAGCGCCAGCCGGGTCTGGGGCGTGGCGCCCACCTGGCGGACGTCGCAGCCCGAGTAGAACGACGAGAACTGGTTCTCGAACTTCTCCGAATCGGTCCGATTCGTGCCCGTGGTTCGCAGCACCGGCGCCGTCAGCAAGCCGTTGCTCGACCAGGAGGCTCCTGTGTACTGCGCGGCGAAGTACGCCGGCTTCACCGGATGGAACGCCACGCCGCCCCCGTCGCCGCCACCTGGACCCCAGTGCAGCCAGACGGTGTCGCCGACCCTGATCAGTTTCCCGTTGTCCTGCGTGCCCGACACGACGAGTGCATCGTTGGTCGGATGGCTGGTGACGTACCCGCACTCGAGGACCGCCAGCCCGCCGTTGCACGGCGTGAAGGTGTGACGGTCGCCGCCGCGGCGCGAGCGGAACACCCCGCCGTCGCACCCGACCCACAACTCGACCCCGCCAGGCGCGTTGACGAACCGCAGCGCATGGACGTCGGCATGGACGGCGTTGCCGATGTAGGTGGGATCCTGCACCGGCGTCTTCTGGTTCGCGTCCCTGAAATCCAGCGTCAGCCCGCCGGACACTGCCGACACCTTGCACCGGAAGAGCGACGCGCTCCATTGCCCGTCTGCAGAAAGGGTCGAGCCGCCGATCGCGATGATCGACGCGTCAGTCGGATGTACCGCAATCGCCAGGTCGTACGACGACTGATCCTTCTCCTCGCCGAAGAGGTGCTTCGGCACGTTCTCGATCCGGTCGTGCCGTCGTCCCGCTGATCCGCCACAGCCGCGGGCCGCGCCCGAGGACGTAGAGGATTGACGGATCGCTCTCCGATACAGCAAGCCCGAGGCGGCCATTGTTGTCGACCTTCGACAGGCTGATCTCGTGGAACGGCCCGTTGGACGCATTGTTCGACATCCACACGTTGGTGTTCGAGAACAGCGTGTTGTCCTGGAGCGCGACCCAGAGCCGCACCGGTGCCGCTGTCCACGCCACGTCGGTGATGAACTGATCGTCCTCGGCGTCGAAGTCGAAGGGACCGGACGTGATCTTGATCCAGGGTTTGTCCTCCTCGAACGGGCCGACCCGCTTGAACAGGCCCATCGACGTGGCCGCGACGATCTCGTCGTGGTTCGTCGGGTTCCACGCGAGGCGAAAGATCCCGGCGGCCGCGAGATTGGTCGCCTCCCGTTTCCAGGGGTTGCCGAACGGCGCCGCGAGCGCGGCGGGTAGCGGCTCCGACAGTCTCAGCACCCCGACGCCACCGAGTTTGGCGCCCGGCGTGCCGCTCCCGGACGGCCGGATCTCGCCCGTCCCGACGTACACGACGTCGCCGGTCCCATCGCCGGCACCGAAGTCGACCAGCAGGCAGCCACACACCAGCGCGTTACCGGCACGCGAGAGCCCGCGCGGCCCCCGGCGTCGGCGCCCAGTTGCCGAGCGGCGACCACGTCGTGCCCGCGTCGCCCGTGTACCAGACGCCTCCGCTGGCGGATGCCGCGTAGGCGCGCTGGCCGTTCTCGCTGACGGCAAGATCGCGGACGCGGCCGGCCACCCGCGGATTGCTGCCGGCCTGGCCTCTGATCACGTGAGTGGGCCCGACAGGCACCCACAGATTGGGCGCATCGGTTGGCGCGGCCTCGATCATTCCCGCGCCGGCTTCGGCGGCAGGCGCGGCGGCCGCCGCGCGACGGAGCGCTGCCGCCCCGGCAGCCATGCGTTCCATCACGATCCCCTGCGCGCGCGCTTCATAGGCGGCTCGTTCGAGCGCGCGGTCCGGGCTGCGTCCCGGTGATGGCCAGCGATAGCGGCTCATGAGTCACCTTCCGGCGCCTTCTGGCCGACGCGGATGTAGCCTTCCTGCACTTCGGCGGGCGTGTCCGGCAGGAGCGCCGTCTGAGTCGCCGCCAGGATGGGATCGTCCTTCCACGTGATCGGCGTATCGCGGCGCGTCCACACCTGTTCCTTCGGGAACGACGAGATCTTCGGCAACCTCACCTGATCGACGTCGATCAGGACAGGACCGATGCGCGCCGACGGCGCAATCACCGCGAGGCCGGGCTGCACCCAGTCACGCGCGAGCTGGAGGCTCTTTCGCGGCAGGATGCCCGAGGTGAGGTGCACCTTGCCGGCGGGATGCAGCAGCAGCGTGAGTCGACGCACCTGCCCCGGATGAACGTGCAGCTCGTCCTCGGCGACCACATAGGGATGTGTGATCGGCTTCACGTCCGGGATCTGCTTCGTCGAGCCAATCTGCGCCGAGCTGTCCCTTCCCCTGGCCCACGTCGAGCGCGCCATCGCGCACCGCCTTGTCCACCACGTGCACGCGCGTGTAGTCGTCGTCGATGAAGAAGGCGAGCAAGCCATCGTCGCTTCGCGTGAGCTCGCCGAGCCGGATGGGAAACGCGCGATCCGCGAGGCCGCGGTATGCCGCCTCACGGCCGGCGCGAACATCGGGGTCCGACAGATCGAGGTCGTCGAAGTCGTCGTCGATCTCGATGCGGAGCGTCGCGCGAACCACCGCGATCGGCCTGCCGACGAGGCCGGCGATGTGCTCGGTGCCGAGCTGCGCGAAGCGTGTCCACGGTCCACAGCGTCGTATCCACGGCGCGCAGCAGCGCCGACAGCGCGGACTCGCCGCCGGTTTCGACCGGCTTGCCGTCGCGGGCGGCAGCATCGGCGGCGACCATCCCCGCGGCGATGAAGCCCGAGCATCTGCTGTGCGCCGGTCAGACCGTGGAGCGGACCCGCATCGACAGGACCTTCCGCGCCCGGGCGCGATCTCCCACATCACGCCGCCCCCGAACGGCTTCGTGCATCAACTGTCCGAGCGGCTGTCCCGCGACGTCGAACAGCTCGAGCGCCTCGTCGATGTGATCGGGCAGGATGAACCCGGCGACGGGATTGACCATTTGCGTGGCATCGAGCTGGTCGATCGTCGCCTCGCGGGCGGTCGCCGTGAGGTCCGCCGGATCGACGAGGCGGAACAGCCAGCGCGCGCGGACGCAGCAGGCGCGGGCGCATCCGCAACGCCGGCGGCGGCCCGGCGAGCTCCTCGCGCGCGGGAACGCCGCATGGCGTCGACGGGCACGTCGAGCGTTCGTCCGAACGCATCGACGATGCGGGCGCGCAGCAGCCGGAATCCGGCCCGCCAGGAGGAGCTGCGGCACCCCTGAGGGGACCGGCTTCTCGAGGGTCGTCCCGCTACCGACGCGTCGCCGCAGCACGCCGAAGTCGTCAACCGGGAGC
Organism: Vicinamibacterales bacterium; assembly: GCA_963840865.1. Classification (GTDB taxonomy): domain Bacteria; phylum Acidobacteriota; class Vicinamibacteria; order Vicinamibacterales; family Vicinamibacteraceae; genus CAWJAP01. Next base: position 94,922 of record CAWJAP010000001.1, on the reverse strand, counting down.
CCGAGCAGCCGTTCGTGGACGCCGTCGAGCAGCGCGGACACGACGTCCAGGTGCTCGATGGCATCGCCGAGGCGATCGAGCGCGGCTGCCGTCGGATCGTCGACTTCGCCCGTGTTGTCGCGATCGCGCTGCTCCTCGGCCTTCAGCCACTCGGCAATCGCGGCTCCCAGCGTCCGCGCGGCGCCGGTCGTCAGCGGGCTTCGGCCGGTCATGGTGCGCGAGGGCGGCTCGGGTGGGTCGTCGCCATCCTCGACGGTCTCGAGATCGACTTGCGCGAGCCGCCATCCCTCGAGACGATCCGACGCCTCGACGCTCAGCTCCCACTCCAGCCAGAGCGGAACCCACGGCTGCGACCAGGCGGTGACTCCGACGGGATCGGCGTCCACGCCCTTGACCAGCGAGAATCGCCGCAGCTCGTCCGCCACCTGTGCGCGGATGAGCGGGGACGATTGGGCCGCCAGCGCCACGGTGCCGCCGTCGTACACGCCCTCCCTGCCGAACCTGAACGCCGCTTCGGCATTGAGCCGCTCGAACACGAGGCCCGGATCGAGCTGGAGCCGCTTGCTCTCGACCTCGGCGAGCCACCGCGCCAGGTAGGGATCCTGGACGATCGCACTGCGCGCGAGCAGAATCACCTCGGGTGGAATGCCGCCGGAGGGAAGCGAGCGAATCAGCGCCGCGCCGTCGGCCACGCCCTCGACGCGGGTGGGCACCTGCGACGGCCAGCGGCACTGAAGCCGACCGTCGGGCGAGAAGCGCCCGTCGTTGCCGTGCCGCAGGCTGCGCTTCGCTCCGCGGACGGCAACGAGTGGCTCGAGCGGCACGTGGAAACGCGGTGCCGGCCGGCGCACCTCGCGCACCTCGACCTTCGGCTCGCCTGGGGCGCGCGGCGCCGTCCAGGCCTCGACCTCTGCGCGCTGCACGAAGACGTTGCCCTTGTAGAGATCGGCTCGCTCCCGGCCCGCCCATGAAATGGCCGCGTCCGCAGGACCTCGGCCGGCCGCACTCTTCGATGTCTTCGTGTTCGCCGCAGCTCGAACGCGCGCCAGTTCACTCCGTGCAGCGCGGCCTGCGGCCAGCGGTCCCGCCTGCGCGCCCAGCGTCACGCGATCGACGCCGCCCGGTCCGCCCGCGAGCGCCGCGAAGCCGGCCGACGTGCTCGTGCTCCTCGGCGTCGACGACGCCGTCGGCCGTGCCGAGCTTGTCGAGCACCTGTCCCGTGAACGCCGCGAGGAGACGCTCGATCGAGCGGCGCTCGTCAGCCGCTGTCACACCGAGTCCGAGCGCGGCGAGCGACGCGGCGACATCGTCTTCGTGATGACCGAGAACCGCCGTCACTTCGGATGCGCGGGACGCTGATCCGCAATCACCGGTCCTGCCACCGGCACGCCGTGGACCACGCCGTGCAGCAGCGTCGATCGCGGCCAGCGCGGCTCGGTGGCGATGACCGCGGCCGCGCCGTCGACGAAACTGCGATGCGGCCGGCACGAACGGCGTCGCCGGCTCCGCGGCCTGCACCAGCCGGTCGGCGGCGCCGAGCCCCCGCGTTCCGCGGACGCTGCCGGATTCGATGGGTAGCGCGCGGCAGTCGTCAGCGCCAGGCTCTCGCGCTTCAGGCTCGAGATCGCGTCGGTGTCGATCGATCTGATCGCCGCCTTCGGCATCGCTCGACGAGACGCCAGCCCAGATCGCGCAGGCGTCGCTGCAAGCACGCGCGCGGTCTCGACGCCATCGAGGGGATCGAGCGTTCGGCATCGGACCACCAGCCGGCGACCACATAGGTCGGCGAGATCGTCGACCACGCCTCCGCGGCGCCGCGCTCGCGAGATCGTCGAGCGGGTCGTGAAAGGCGAGAACGGTTCGCACCGCGTCGTAGACGCCGGCCCAGTTCAGCGTGCCGCCGACCGAGCCGGTCAGCTCGTCCTGCGCCACGGTCTTGCCGATCGCGCGTCTGCGGCGGGGACTGTCGCCGGCCAGGTTTCGAGCGGCACCGCACGCGTGGTGTCGGCCTCGATGACCCAGCCCTTCGACCTGCGGATCGCGGATGCGCCGCGGGACGACGCAGGCGCAGCACCACCCAGCGATCAGGCAGCGGCGGCAGCGCCAGGCGGTTCGTCGGAGCCGTCAGCCACCTGGCGCACGGTCCCGCGCAGCAGCGCATCGGGCGGCGCCCAGTGCAGGTGGACTCCCGCCGGGCGCTGAACGCGCCTGGATCGAACGGCGCCGGCATCGGTCCGGCGGATCGCCATCGGGCGTCGTGAGTGCGAACGGCAGGCGCACGAACCGCGTCGCGTCGCCGGCCGGCACATAGAGCGCCTGCACGTCGACCGGCACCAGCACGCGGCTCTGACGCACAGACGCTCGATCCCAACGCTCGATCGGTCTGCAGCCTCGACGTCGAGCCGCACCAGCGCCGCCAAGCGAGACGATGTGACGGTCTCGGCGGATGCACGCCGGGATCGATCGCCGTTGCTCATTCCATCGCCCTCCGGAAGCGGTCCTGAGTGCCGCCATGCTCAGCGACCGGCCGGAACACGTCGGCGAGATCGGGCGTTTCGCCGGTGACGGTCGTGTCGCCGAACACCTGGCGGTACGGGAACCGGATCATCTGCAGGCCGAACTCGGCGCCGTCGAGCGCCGCGCCCATGTTCGTCGCCGTGCGCCGGCTTCAGGAACTCCTGCCCGGTGCGCCGCAGGTCGAGCACGCCGGGGGCGCCGGCGCGGAAGGACACGGGCATGCGTGCGTTCGGCGTCGACGCGTCTCCGAGGTCAGCGCGTCGCGCGCCGCGACGCAGGCGCTGAACTGGTTGGACGCCGCCGCCTGCCTCGAGGATGACGCCGAACTGCACCCCCTGGCGCGGCTCCTCGAGATGGACGAGCGCCGGCACGCCGTCGAACAACGCGAGCAGGACCGCCGGGCGCCAGCCGCTCGAGGCGGAGCAGCTTGATCCGATCCGGATGCGTCTCGGGGATGATCTCGTTGTCGGCGCCGACCTCGCGCCGATAGGCACGGACGTGCATGCCGGGCCAGCCCGACACCGCGCGCGATCGAAGCAGGAAGCCGGTGATCGTGCCGGCCGGTCCCTTCTGCACGCTCTCCCCGCCGGGCAGCCGCGCACGGCCGCTCCTCCTCGTCGATCTCGTCGCGGATCTGTCGATGGAGCTGCTCGAGCTGCGCCCGGTCGGCCGAGTTCACGGTGCCGACGCTGAGCGCGCCCTGGACGAGCGCGTCCGTCCAGCGCCCGGTCGACGTAGAAGAAGCGGATCGACTCGGGCGGCAGCAGTTGTGCGTCCGGCACCAGGTAGGCGAACGGCACGCTTCCAGCAGCCGCAGCCGTGCCAGCCACTGCGCGCAGCTCACGCGGAACGATGCGCTCACCGAAGTGCTCGTCCTCTTCCGCGGGAACTGGTTTGAGATCGACCGACACCTTGAGCGTCGCGAGGACGAGCTCGCTCGTGAACGCGCGACGCTCATGACGGTTCCTCCCGTCCGGCGGGTAGCCGCGTCAATGCAGATCGTCCAGCGCATCGCGTTGCGCTTCCGCCGTTCGCCTTCCGGGCCGAGATGCACCGGAAGGCGAGGGCCGCGCGCGGCATCGTCGGCTACCCGACGCACTGCGGCGGCAAGTCGATTCCGCAGCCGGCCGCTGGGCTTCGCGATCGAAGCGCGTCCACCGTCTGCTGCGGCACCGCCTCCGCGTGCAGTGCCCCGGCCACGCCGATGCGCATGGCGGTCTCGCGCACGCGCGCCAGCGGTATCCCGAAGCCGGTGGCCATGATCTCGTCGAGGTCGTTCGCCGGTAGCTCGAGCGGCCGGCCCGGGTCGGCCTTGGGCCGTCCTGGCGCGAGCACTCGGTCGGGCGCCTTCGAGGCCTCGAGCACGACAGTCGCGGCCGACGAGGCGGCCGAGGTCGGCAACCGATCCGGTCGCGACATCGCTCATGACGGCAACGCCCTCCATCGCGCGTGCCGCGAGCCGCCGCGCGCGCTCGGCGCCGAACTGCTCGCGGCGCCACCGCATGAGCGCCGACGACCACCGAGGGCTGAGACAGCGCGAGGAGCCGGCCGATCTCGAAGGCGGCCGGCGAGCGCGAGGTCCTCGCGCCCGTCCGGCGTGATGCGCCGAAGCTGGTCGCTGGTGTGTGCGATGGGCAGCCGGCCGTCTGCCGTCGGGCGCGTCGCGCTCGGTTGCGTGCAGAGTGTCAGCGGTCCGCGATACCACGCGCGCAGCCGATCGCCGCGGCGGGTCAGGTGATCGAGGCCGACGTGGCCGGTGGCGGTCGTCTGCGCCGGATCCGGCCGCGCCGGCGGCGCTTCGGGCGGCGCGTCACCAGCCGGCGGTGGCGCGCAGTCCGGGCGCGGCCGGCGCCGACCCGCCCGCGGGCAAAGTGCCGAGCAGGCCGACATCCGATCCCTGCATCAGCGTGCGGAACGATCCCGCGCCGGTGCAGGTGAACGACCAGTGGGCCAGCACGGGGAAGCGATACGTCGTTCTCCGGAGGATGAACTCGATCGGCAGCGCTGAATCCGGTGCGCCATCGCATCGCGGACGAGCCGCCCGGCGTCGGCCGGCGCCGCGGACACGGCCACCGTCTCGACGTGCTTCGGCGAAGCCGTCCAGCCACTTGCCGCTGCGCTCTTCGCCGCGCGGGACGCGCTCGCAGGCTGACAGGGTCGCGGGGATCGAGCCGCCTGCCACGCCCGCCTCGGGAATGCCGCCGTCCACCGCGATTCCGGTGACGGGAAGCGCACCGGTGCCCATTACGATCCGATCCCCGGTGACGAGCCTCCAGCCGCAAGCAGGCGCACATCCTGCACGAGCTCGGTTGCGACGAACTCGGTGACGACGGACGCAGTCGGACGCGGCAGGACGTCGAGCTGACCTTCGAGGCTGATCAGACACGCGAGGTATCGTACGGGCCGGCACTGGGCGCGATCGAACTGCGGCAGCCGGTTCGCCATCACGACCGCCAGGAACCCATCGTCATCGCCCAGCGCGAGCTCGGTGTCGCCGAGGTCCACCTCGCGGACGTGCACGAGGAGATCGAGATCGTCTTCGGTCGGAAACACCTTGTTGACGACAGTCTGGGAGACCGCGAGGTAGACGCCGGTCGCCACGTCATTCGGTCCGGCCAGCGTGCGTCCGGGCGTGATGCACTCGGCGACGGGCACCTCGCCGGAGAGCTGTCCTTCGCCCTCGGCGATCACCACGAGCGCGAGCCACGGCACCTTCCGCACGGCTTCGCTGTTCGGATCGCCGGCCTTCACGATGCGATCCCACGGCAGCGTGCGCCGCCGCAGCACGACCTGTGGAAGACGCGACTCGAACGCGCCCTCAGCGTTCGCCGGCGGAAACGTCGAGAGGATCTGGTCGGGCGGCATCCGGAAACGCGGCGCCGTAATCCGTACGTGCCCGCGGTACGGTTCCGTCGGACCGCCGGCCACGTGCTGCGTCGCCTCGAGCACGTAATCGCCGGCGCCGAGTGGAGGCACGGCCCGGCTGTGGAGGATGAAGTGCCCGGGTGTGGGCATGGCTAACCTCGTTCTTCCGCTTGCGTGGCCGATGAACTCCGCGCACCGGAATCGTCCTCGGCAGACGGCGGCGCGTTCTCGCCGCCGTATAGCCACGACAAGACGACCCCGCCGCCGACACTGGGCACCACGGGCCTCAGCACGGCATCGAGGCCGTGCTCGACCACGCGAGTGGCAACCGCGTCCGGGGGCTCGTGTCCGCCGATCACGCCGGCCAGATGCCAGCCGTCCTGACTGGCAATCGAGACCGATACCGCACCGTTCCGCGGCGCGGCCGGATCGGCTCGCAAGGCGTAGACCAGCACGCTGCGGTTGCCCATCGTCACGACCACCGGCGGCGCCGGCTATCCGTCGCGCGCCGGCGCACGATCCGCGCCGTCGAGGGTCATCGAGAGTCCCTGGGCTTCGTCGGTTCCCATCGGCTCGTCGAGCACGATCGCCACCGACGCAATCGCCTCCCCGAAGCGGGTGCTGACGATGGTCGTGCCCTCGACGAGCTCCGCCCCGGAAATCCAGCCGGCCCGGAAGCGGTGGCGCAGCCTCTTGACGTTCGCGCCCTCCGAGCGCACGCACACACCCGCGCCAAGTGCGGACGACCAGCCGAGGTAAGCCAGCTCCTGACCGCTGTGCCATCCCAGGAGTCCCTCGGTCGGCGGCGCCGGTCGGCCGATCGCAAGGACCGCGAGGCGTTCGGTCCCGCGGGGCACGGGCACTCCCTCGCGCGATGCAGCCGCGTCGACGAGGACGTCGCCGCCGTGCCCGATCGCAAGGACGCGCGCGTCACCGCCACGCACCGCGATGCGTGGACGTTGTGCACGATCGTCGAGATCGCGGACGGCGTTCGGCAGATCGAGCACGGCGATCTCACCGCCGTTCAGCCAATCGCCACCGCGCGCGACGGCGCGGCGGCTGATCGCGGCGGTCATCGCGTCGAGGCGCGATCGCCCGAGGGCGTCGCTGCCCCGCGCGGCGACGGTCGCGATCGCGCCGCGCGCGCCACGGGTCAGCGGCACCTCGTTGGCCGCGACCATCGTGCGATCGGCGCGCGCGGCCGGGCCGGGCGTGCGAACCAGCCGGGCCGCAACCGCCAGCGGCTGCAGCGCTTCGACGGCAAGAAGCGTTGGCGCAGGGCCGCGTGTCGCATTCCCCGCGTCGCTCACCGTCGTCCGCGATTTCAGCCGCTCGGAACGGGTGGGCGCCGTCAGGATGGCAATGGCGCGCGGAGGCCGGACCACGACGTCCACGGGCGGACGCTCGACGGGCGTGGTGAGCGTGATGCCGGCCTGCGGCAGTTCGTCGGAGACGATCCCTTCGGTCAACGATCCGAGCCGCGGCGGCGCGCGGCGATCGCGTTCGAGTGCGGCCAGCGCGGTGCGCGAGTGCCCGGCGGCCGCGAGCCACGACCTGGCCGCGGCGAAGGTCGCCGGAACATCCGGTGCCGGCGGGAGCAATGCCGCGACATCGCCGGCTTCATCGGTGAGCCCCGGTCGGGCGGCGCGCGCGTGGACGAACGGCAGCGGCTTGCGCGGTCCCGGCGGATCGAGCTGGTTGTAGCGGACCTGGCGCGGCAGCGTGCCCTGGAGCTCGGCACGCGTCTCGAACCGAACGCCTTCGAGCGCATCGATGACGTCGCCGCGCGGCACCTTGCGATCGTCTTCGGGCTGCGGCGGACCCCACACGCCGACCGGGAAGCCCGGCGTGCGGCGCGGGTCGCGCACGAGCTCGCCGTGCGCAATGGGCGCGGCGAACCAGTCGGTGGCGCCCTGCCGGAAATGCAGCTCGAGGGTCGTCGCGGCATTCGCAATCGCCATCGGTGCGATGCCGAGGACCGCGCTGGGTGCGTGCGTCGTGTCCTGCGCGCCGAACCGCAGCGCGCCACTGGGGACGGTGCTGGTCACCGTCATCTCGAACTCGGGCAGGACCTCGAAGGGCCTGGCGGCCGAACCGTCGGCGGTACGGGTCTCGGTGGCGCCACCCGGTCCGGTTCCAGGCGGGACACTGCCTTTGCCGGGGACGGCCGTGAGGACCCGCGCCACGCCCGGCGACGCTTCCTCGAGGTACTTCCGCACGAAGGCATCCCACGCGAGCTTCGTCTTCTCCGGCTTCTTGCCGCCGCCGATCTCCACCGTCAGATCGACCGGCCCGACCTCGAACGTGGCCTTCGCGTGGAACTCGGGACCGCTCACGACGACGCGGGCGCCGATCGAGACGCGAATCGTGATCTCGCCAATCCAGACGTCGATCGTGACGCCGGCCGAAATCTTCGCGTAGATCTCGAGCTCGAACCAGAACGGGTCGAAGTACACGATGCCGTTCGCGGCGAAGGTGACATGCGCCCACGCGGGTCCGAAATCGGCTGACGCCGACAACTGGCCGCCCGCCATCACCGCCTCGGACGTGAGCGCGAAGTAGCTCTCGCCCTTGACGACGATGGCGTCGCTCACGCCCCACTGGAAGCCGAGCCGCGGTACCTCGGGGTAGCCGCTGCGCTGGAATCGCGGGTGAAATCCGCCCATCGTCAGGACGAACTGCCCGCGGTTCGGGCCGGCGAACCACATGACGAAGGCGAACCCGCCGGTCAGCCGCACCGACTCGTGCAGCAGCCACGAGTTCTCCGTGAGCTGCGCCTGGATCCAGAGCACGCCGTCGCGGGTGGAGAAGCGCGCGATCAGGCCGAGCTCGATGCTGACGAGTGCGAACTGCGGGCGGGGGAGCGCCACTCGCGCCAGCCCGAGCAGCGCGATCTCGAGCCCGTCGCCAACCGACACCGCCACGACGGCCACGCCGTCGACCAGCGCAAAGCTGGTGAAGCTGATGCCGGCGGCGAACCAGAACTGGCCGCGCAGCATCGGGAAGTACTCGCGCAGCCGCGTGAGCTCCGCCATCGGGTCGGCGCTCGGTTGCGCGGCCGGATCGAGCGCCTTGATGAACGGGAACTCGCCGAACGTCGCGAGGCTCGACGGGAACACGAGCCCGCGATTGATGCCGAGCCCGCCACCGATGCCGGTCAGGAAGAACGCCGGCGGGCCGCCGATCGGCCCGTTGACGGCGCCAAACGCGAAGAACGCGGCAAAGCGCTCGCCGTTCACGACCGCGGTGCCGTATCCGCCGTACACCGACAGGCCGTAGACCGCAAAGCGGGCGACCAGCATGCCGACGTACTCGACGTTGTCGCCGCTCCCGAACTTGCGCAGGCCGCCAGCGAGAAGGATGCCGCCCATGTCGGCCGATACGGCGAGACCGGCCAGATCGACGTCCCAGCGCGTCGGGTCGAGTACGCTCGCATTCGACGCGACGACGTAGGTCAACTGCAGATCGTCCACCGCGGCGGTGAGGCCGAAGATGGACACTCGGCCATCGAGCAGGAGCGAGATGCGCTTCAGTTGATCCTGTTCGACGGTGACGCCGAAACCGACCTGCTCGATGAAGATCGGCCCGAACCCGCGCTGGATCGCCAGCCACCACGGACCGCTTCCCTCGCCCGCCGAGAGCGATACGAGCACCGGGCCGGTCCCGTGCTTCTGGACCGCGAGCGCCGGGCTGAAGGACGGCGCGAGCTTCTCGGGGCCCTTGCCGGCATCGGCCATCAGCCCCTGGGCGACGGGGTTGCCGCCCTGCGCGCCGGCGACGCCCACCGCAAGATCGCTGAACTGCAGTTGTGCCCCGCCCGAGGGAGCGGCCGACGTTTGCACCGATGCGAACAGGTGCACCGCAATCGAGCCCAGCGTCACGCCGGCGTCGAGGAGCGGGCCACTGCCTTTGGCAAGGCGCAGGCCGATCCCGTTGACCGCGAGGCCGGGTGCGAAGGCCAGCGTCGTCGCGTCGAGAATGCCGAGCGCGAGGCCCGCCGGTGGACCGTTCCGGATCCAGCGGCTGTCGGCCTCGATCGAGACGACCACGTCGCCTTCGCTCAGCGGCACGCGGCCGTTGACGCCAAGTGTCAGCTCCACGACGTCGGCAGCGTTCCGCGCCAGGCCGATTGCGAGACCACCGCCCACATCGATGGCCGGTGAGGCGCCCGCGAGGTTCGTCGCGAGGCGCTTCACCCGGTCGAGGAGCGCATCGCGATCGAAGAGGTCGTCGTCGAGCTTCGAGGGATCCGCTGCATCGAGCAGCACCCCGCGCAGGACGTCACGCACCGTGCTCGTCCCGACCGCGTTGTCGAGCAGCGTCTGCACCGCATCGGTCCGGATCGCCACGCTGGCGACGAGGTCGAGCACGGCGTCGAGCAGCGCGAGCGCGACGTCGGCCGGCTGCGTGCTCTCGGTTGCGCCATCCACCGCGACGAGCGTGAGACCTGCACCGTCGAGATGCCATCGCGCCACGACGGCCGTGTTTGCAGCAGCGTCCAGCGCGAGACCCAGCTCGATGCGGCGCCCGCCCGCGGGCGCCTCGCCCACGGTTGCGGCGATGAACGGCCGCAGCACGAGACCGCCTGCATCGAGGGTCGCGGGACCGACGCGCGACGCAAAGCGGTGGAGACCCGAGGCATCGAGCTCGATCGCAATCGCCACCGAGTCGATTGCCGTGATGCCGTCGACCGTGCCGGCGAGTGTCACGAGGAACGGCGAAGGCCGCCACGCGAGCGTGATGCCATTGAAGCCGACGCGCAGCTCACCAGCGGTGACGACGGCGGTGGCGCCGCCCGGCAGGAGGGGTGCGATTGACGCACGAAGAGTCTCGAGGGCCGTCGCAGTGAGTGTCGGGAGCGCCGCTCGCAGCGAGGCGGCCGGATCGGCAGCCCAGGCCTGCAGTCGTGCGCCCTCGAACGCCGGCGGGGTGCCGGTTCGCAGGTCGAGTCCGTCGCCGGCCGCGCGCACGATCGCGCCGACCCGCCCCGCGAGATCGCCACCGGTCTCTTCGGCGAGGCGATCGAGCAGGAACGGCAGCGCCTGTGTGACCGCAACATCGGCGAGCCGGCCGAGCCCGGGCGGGTTCGGAAAGAGCGGGAGATCGGCCCCAGCGTCTGGACGGAAGAACGCGCGAACGCCGGCCCCGTCGGCGGCAACATGCACCGCGCGCCGGCCGGGCGCGCTCGTGCCAGCGAGTCCCACCGAAACGGCCACCCCCGGGCGCGGTGCGCCGCCGGACGGAAACGCGAGCGAGAACGTGCCCGTGGCGACCAGCCGGCCGGCGGCCGTGGCGATTGGCGCGAACCCCGATGTGTCGACGTCGAGCGCGAGGTTCAGCGCACCGTCGCTCGACGCGGCGCGCACGACCACGCCCGAGCCGAGCTTCCACTCACCGGGCTCGCCGTCCACGCCCGCGATCGGCTTGATCGCGTCGAGGAACGAGGCGACGCGAGCGGCCGAGAATCCGCCCGCGCCGCCGAATGCGCTCGCGTGCGAGAGCCATCCGGCCGGATCCGCAAGCAGTCCGGCGGGGAGCAGCACACCGCGATCCGCCACTGGCGTCGCGGGCGAGAGCAGGCCTGCCAGGTCCAGCGCGGCATCGATGACCGGACGGGCGGACTCGTCGAGTTGTCGCAGGTACTCGAGGGTCAGGCGCGCACATTCGGCGGGCACCAGGCGTGCGGCCGCGCGCGACAAGGCGCTCACGTCGGGCGACGGCCACAACTCGATCTGCTCTGCGCCGCCGCCCGCGCGGCTCCACTCGATCGAGGCGCGCGTCGGGTTGGTCGCGAACAGGAACCGCGCGCCTCCCGCCGCCGTCGATCCCGCCGAGCCTGCCGACAGCGCCGCGCTCGCGGCGCCCGTAGCCGACACTTCGACGTGCGCGCTCCAGGGCAGCAGGCCTGCGTCGCCTGGCGAGGCCGTCGCGTCCAGCACGAGACGTCCGGCGCCGAGATCGACGGCCAGCGAGGGCATGCCCGACAGGAGCTGTGCGATTCCCGACGCAATCTGCGGACGGCGTGCGGCATCGGCGAGCGCGCCCGAGACGTGCGAGCCGGTGTCGTGCAGCAGCCGATCGAAGGCATCGGCGACGAAGCCGCCCTGCGGTGCAATCAGCCCGAGGCCGCGAAAGATATCGAGCGCGGCCGCCACCGGCGGCGATCCGGCCGATCCCGCTTCGAGCGCCTCGGCCACCAGCGAGAGCAGAACGCGCACTTCGGGGAGCGCCGGCGTGACCACATCGGCGCCAGCTGCAAGCGCGCCGGTCGGCCGCACGATCCAGCGCTCGCGCTCGATCGCGAAGATGCGAGCCTCGTGCAGCACGACCTCCGTGCTGGCTTCGCCTCCACCCAGTGGCACGCGCACGTTCGCTTCGATCCAGCGCACCTCCTGATCCCGCCGCGGCCCGGGCCCGCGACCCGGATCCGGTCCGCCCACCAGCCATCCGCCCGCGCGCCTCACCTCGAGATGCACGTGCACGGCACGTTCTGTCGACAGGACGGCGCCCGTGTCACTCGCGTCGACGCCGGCGAGCTCGATCGAAGCCGCGCCCGACACGGTGATGCCGGTCGTGGCCGGACGCACCGGCAGCCGCAACCCGATGCGGGCTCCCGTCGCCGTCGCACGCCCGGCCGTTTCGCGTGCCGCCGCTCGCTGCGACAGCCCGGCCGCGACGATCGCGGTCATCGCCGCAAGCAGCGCGTCCGGTTCGATCACGCCGAACACGGCATGAACCGCCAGGCCGGCGCGCAGGGGCGCCATGGGGCTCGCCCGCGGCCGCAGTTCCCGTCCCGGATCGTCGAGCACGAGCAGCCGTGCCAGCGCGTCCACGAGGCCTCGGCCAAGCGCGAGATCCGCATCATCGGTCGCCAGTTCGTCCGCGGGCGGGATGAGCCAACGGAGCAGGCGGAAGGTGTCTGCGGCGGGTGGTTCGTCGAGGACGCCAAACGCGACGGGAGTCAACGGCGTGCCCAACGTCACGACCGCGGAAACGAAACCAAGTGCCGCCGTCGTGGCGGCGGCGATAGCCGCGTGTCCGGAACCCCCATCCGCAACAATCACCACCGGCGGTGCGAGCGCCGCAAACGGTGCGAGTACGCGGGTGAGACGCGCGGCCTGGCCGGCAATGCCATCGGGGTCGCCGGTCGCGAGGCGTGAGGCCACCCGTCCGCCGAGCGCGATGAACCAGTCACCGGCCGCGGGTGTGGGCAGGGTGAAGGCCTCGGGAGCCAGTCCGGGCGCACGGAGGTCGATCACGCGATCGGCGGTTGCCGTGTCCCACGGCAAGGGGGCGCCTGCATCTCCGATCGCGACATGCGCGACGACCGCCGGGGCGAATCCGACGAGCGCCGCAAGATCGATGGCCTGCTCGAGAGCATCCGCCGTGACGTTGGCGACGCGGTGCACCGAGATTCCGGCGGGATCGATCGTCGGCGGCACGATCCGTCCGTCCGACCCTGTCCACCGCGCGTGCAGAGCCGCGAGGCCGGTCTCGAGTTCGCCGCGCCCGCTGGCCAGCGCCGCAACGTCAGCGCCAGCCTCGGCCTCGCTTCGGAGCGCGTCGGCGAGCACCTCGACCGGGAGGCCTGGCATGCCCGGTCCCCACGTCCGGATCGGATCCGGAGCGGTCGTGAACGCCAGCGCCGGGCCGGCAGGGAGCAGCCAGGCAGAGACCTCGGGTGCAACCGCCGTCGGTAGCAGCGGGAGACGGAAGGGATCGTGGGGGCGGCCGCTGCCGTCGAGGATACCGAAGCCATCGCGCGATCCCGTGAGCACGCGGGCGAGTGCGGCGAGGCCGTCGCGCAGCAGGCCGCGATCGTCGAGCGCCAGGGCCTGGAGCCATCTCGAGACGGCCGTCGGCGGATCGGCCGCGAGGTCGGCGAGCGACAGGTGCGGGCGGTCGAGCACCTCGGCTTCGGGTGACTCGAGCGACCACCCGAGCGCGACGACGAGGTCGTCGACCCACGGCACCGGCGCGAGCGCCGCAAGCAGACCCACCAGCCGCTCGACCGCATCCCACCCCGCTGCATCCAGCGCCAGCGTCCCGTCGGCGCCCAGCACCGGAAGCGCGAGCGGAACCGCGGGAGTGTCCTCGAGCGCGACCGCGAGGTTGGGGGCAAGCAGCGCCACCGACAGGCCGGTGGCGGGACGCCAGGTCGCGCCCAGGCCGAGATGATCGGCGGTCAGCGTGAATGGGCCCGCCTCGAGCAACGCGCGGGTGTCGCCTCGAGCGCGCGCCGTGAGGCGCACGTCGGCGAGCGACAGGAACGTGGCGGCGCCTCGCGCGAGGTCGAGCGACGCGAGACCTATCGCGAGCTGCAGATCCACGCGAGTGCATCGCTGCCCGAGCGTATCGCCGAACTTGCGCGCGGCAATCGCGAGCTCGAGGCCGTTCCCCGCGTCCACACGCCACACCTGCAGTTCGATCGGCGCCGCGAGCGTGACGCGCCACGGATCGGCATCCGTGCCGCTGCCGGCGACGGCGGAGCCCGAGGCTCCGGCATCCGCGACGAGATCTCGAACCTCGCCGAGCAGCGACGCGACGGCGTCCGGGTGATCGTGGACGAGCGTGTGCCAGTAGCCGCGCACCGCGGAGAGGGGATCGCCCAGGAACGCGGCAATCGAGAGCGTGGGCACCCCGGGCGCGCCCGACGGCGGCTCGAGCCCGAAGAGCCGCTTCAATACTGCTGCGATCGGTCCGAGTGGGCCCAGCAGATCGTCGAGGACGTCGGCGACCAGCGTGGCGCCGACGTTCGCGAGCGCGTCCGGCGTGGACAGATCGAGCGTCGGATAGTGGTTGCCCGCAATCGTCACGCCATCCGCGGCGAGCAGGAACGTCGGGCGCCGATCGGCGTCGACGGAGAAACCCGCTCGAACGGCATCCACTTGCGGATCGCCGGTGAGCACGCGCGATCCGCCATCGGGGCGCCGACCGAGCTGGAGGAATGCCGAAAGGCGCGGGAGCGCCCGCGCGGACCCCGTCGCAAGATCCAGCGTCAACAGGTCCGCCTCGACTCGCAGGCGGGCGTCCGCGCCGGCTGCCACGCTCACCGACAGTGTCGGCGTCAGCACCATCTGCCCGCCGTTGCCGGTTGCCGTTCGCACGCTGAGGCCGAGCTGCGCGGCGCCCGCGACGACCACCTCGTCGCCCACGACATTGCCGTCGAGCAGCGACGCGAGGTGACCCAGCCACGCGGTGCGTGCCGCGGGCGCGGTCACCACACTCGCGAACCACGTTCTCAGCGCGGACGGCCCCTCGGTCCGAATCGCTGGGAGCGGCAGGCCCGGCACCCCGCTCGCCGGGTCGAGACCGAGGAGCCCCACGATTGAGGCGAGCGCGCCCGCACCAATCGCATCGGCCTGCAGGACGCACGAGCCCCAGCACCAGCTCGAGCGCCGCGTCGTCCAGCGCATCGGCGTCGGTGACGGAGACCGTGAGAATCGCGGGGGTCTGTCGCGCCTGGCAGCAGCAGTTGCCTCAGCGAGAGCGCGAGCTGCGGATCGGCTCCCGGGCCGGTTGGAATGTGCAGCGCCAGGCCCAGCCCGCCGAGCGGCGTCGGAGCGCCGAGCGCCACGTCGACCTCGAGACGGACGAACGCCGCCGCCAATCCGATGAGGATGGCATCGGGCACCGTGCGGTTGGCTTTCGCCGCGCGGAACAGCGGCACGTGCGCGCGCGTGGTCGAGGTCGGCGCGTTCGGCGGCCCGGTGACGAGGCGCGTCCCGACTCCAATCGCGACGTAGTCCGGCGGTGTCTCGTCCAGCACCAGGTAGAAGCTCACGCGCGGATCGTCGTGCTCGACGAGACGCAGCCAGACCAGTCCCTCGGCGTCGGTTTCGCGCGTGGTGCCTCCGAGCACCTCGTCGAGGAACGCCACCAGCGCCGCGCGCTGAGTCGCATCGGCCAGGACACTTGCGAGATAGTCACCGGGACGGCTCAGCCAGTCGTCGCGGAACGAGCCGTCGCCATCGAGCAGCCCGACGGCGCGTGCGAGTCCAGCGAGATCGCCGAGAATCGATGGACGCGCTCATCGACGCACCCGATCGAAGGTATGGCGCGCCATCGTGAGGACGCGCAGCCCGTCGGTCGACGCTGCGATCGCGGCGGGGATCAGTCCCGCGCCGTCCTCGTCCGTGCCGCTCTCGGCAGCGAGCGCCGTCGTCATTGTCAGCAGGGCGTTCCACGCGAAGGCGACCAGCGCCTCACCCCAGACGTCGACCACCGCTACCGGTCCGCGCGGCCGCTCCTCGGTGGCCACGACCATCCCGGCCGGATGCTCATCGTCTCCGACGGCGAACGGCACCTCCACGACCGCGTCACCAGACTGATCGCAGCGCACGGGAACCGACACCACGACGGTGCCGAGATCGCCGGCGACGGAGATCCGGCTCGCGAGCACGAGGAGCTCGCTGTCGCCCGACCGCCAAAGCAGCGACTCGGTGTCGGGCGGCGCGGCCGCGGCGACAAAGAGCCGCTGGACCTCGTCGCCGCGCAGCGCGATTTCGGGGCCGCCCTTTCCCGCGGGCAGCGGATCGGGCGGAAACAAATCGGGACAACGCTGTCGAAGCTGCTCGAGCAGCCGTTTGCATTCGGCGCTGGCCGGCGCGCGGGCGCCCAGCAGCTGCCGTGTCAGGAGGCGCAGCTCGGACGAATCAGGCACACGCACCTCCCCGCGGCCCAGGGCCCATTGGAGACGGTGACGTCGAAGCCGTCAACCGCGCCCGTGCAGAAGACGGGGGGAGCCGGCGGCTTCGAGCTCAGTGAAGGGGCCGACATCATAGCAGGATCGGGTCGCGGTGCAATCCGGCGCCGCTGTGACATTCGACCAAACCGCGTGTGCGGAGACACGCGCTATCGGACGCCGGAACCCTTGAGTGTCGTGATGACGGCCGTCACGCTCCTGGCCAAAGGTTCGCTCAAGGTCGTGGCTTCATGTCGCTGCCGGAGTGTTCCATCCTGGCGACGTCGGGCCCGCAGCGTCTCCAGATACCGCATGCCGTCTCCGCGATCGACCCGCTCCAACATCACGAACTCGGTCCACAGTGCCTCTTCGCGCCGCTGCGCTTCCGTCTCATTCGCCCCATCGATGTGCGCCATCTCGTGCCAGATGATCGTGGCCAGGATGTGCTCGTGCAGTGACCAGCCTTTCAGCGCGCCCTGCAGGAAAGGGCTGTTGGTCGTCAGATACACCACCCGGCCACCCTTGGTGACGAACGCATCCATCTCCAGCAAGGTGCTGCGAACGTCGACCTCGGCCTGGTTTGGATCGACGATGACCACCTGGGCCGGACGTTTCGGCAGCAGCTTGAGCACGTTTGGATGGTTCGGTGGTAGGGCGAATCCTCGCGCGCGTGGAGCTGCAGAGGCGAGGCAAGAGCGAGCACCGCGACGCAAAGACATCGGCGGACAGATCGTCGACCCGGCATCGGCACACCTCCGTTCAGGCGGATGTGGCCGACGGTGGACCAATGCGGAGCTACCTCAATGGCGTGGAGCTGAAACGTCATGGGCGCCGGGCTGACCCGATAAACCTTCCTGTTGCTATGAATTGGCCCGACGGCTGACCGGGCTCCAGACGCCATGCCTGTGCTCCGCTGACCCCTCCTGCATCACGTCGCGAGTCGACGGTGAATTCGATGGAAGCCTCCTCCGCACATGCGGCTTGCGTGGTTCGGTTCGGCGTCTTCGAGCTGGACGTGCGCTCCGGCGAACTGCGGCGGTCGGGCGTACGAGTGAATCTCCAGGAGCAACCGCTCAGGGTTCTCGAGTGCCTGCTGGAACGGCCCGGTGAGCTCGTCACCCGCGAAGGACTCCGCCGGCGGCTCTGGCCGGACGACACCTTCGTCGATTTCGAGCAGGGGGTGAACGCGGCCGTCAAGCGCCTGCGCGAAACGCTGTCCGACTCCGCGGAGACACCGCGATTCGTCGAAACCCTCCCGAGGCGCGGGTATCGATTCATCGCGCCGGTCGAGCGGGACGGCGACAATCGCGGGGGCCTCGCCCCGCCCGGCCACCCCAGCGGACTGGCGGACGAGCATCGCAGTGCCGCTGTCGTGGCGACGCCGCGAATCGAGGCATCACGTTGGCATCGTGGTTGGTTCGCCGCGGCCGCGATAGCCGTTGTCCTTGCGACGACAGCGGCCTGGCTCCTCCGGCCGCTTCCGACGACGCCCGCGCCACCCCTGGAAGTGGTGCCGCTCACGACGCTGACGGGGTCAGAGTACGAGCCGACCTTCTCACCCGATGGCCGTCAGGTTGCGTTTGCCTGGAACGGCGAACAGCAGGACAACAGCGACATCTACGTGACGCTCGTCGGGTCGACTGAGGTGCGACGCTTGACTACGGACGCAGCGGTCGATTTCGCGCCGCAGTGGTCGCCCGATGGGAACTGGATTGCGTACGCGCGGACGGCATCACCGAACTCGCATCGGATTCGCGTGATGTCCTCGCTCGGCGGCTCCGAACGGGCGTTCAACGACTTCCCGCTCGGGCCGCCTGCTACGTGGTCTCCGGACGGACGGTTCCTGGTTGCGGGAAGGTCGTCGGAACCTGGCGCCGCGGACCGGAGCAGCGGGCTCTACCTGATCCCGGTCGAAATCGGCGAACCGCGTCCGCTCACGCGAGCCGTTGCGCCTGCCAATGACGCGTGGCCCGCTTTCTCCGCAGACGGTCGTCAGGTCGCGTACGTGTCGTGCAGGAACGTGGTCGTGTTCTACCGGACCAACTGCCACGTGCACGTGCTGGATCTCGACACGGCGCTCGCTCCGGTGGGCTCGCCGCGCCGGCTCACGGGGCGCCCTTCTGGGGCATCGAAGGTCTCGCGTGGAGTCGAGACGGAAAGTCGCTCGTCTTCGGGGCTCGGCAAGGTGCCCTGTTCCATTTGTGGAGCGTCGCCGCCGACGGCAGCCATCCGCCCGTTCGGATTGAAGTCGCGGGAATGAATGCCGCCCAGCCGGCGACGACCACGTCCGCCGACCGTCTGGTGTTCTCGAGATCAATCGAAGACTGGGACATTTACCGCTTCGACGTCGGCGGGGCCGCATATCCGATCGCGCGATCCTCGGCCAGGGAAAGCCTCGTGCAGTTTTCACCGGACGGCCGGCGGATCGTCTTCTGTTCGGGCCGCTCGGGCGATGCCTTCGAGGTCTGGGTGGCGGGCGCGGACGGTTCGAAGCCGGAGCGGCTCACTCAAGGGCCCGGACGCTGGCAGTGCTCGCCGACCTGGTCGCCCGATGGGAAGCGCATTGCGTTCGACTCTCAGGCGGAGGACGGATCGTGGCACATCTGGACCATCGAAGTGGAGGGAGGGACGCCGCAGCCGATCACGAAAGATGCAGGCGACCAGGTGAGGCCCACCTGGTCGCGCGACGGGGACTGGATCTACTTCATGTGGGACCAGGGAAGCGGCTACGACATCTGGCGGACGCGTGGACCTGGCGGACCGCAGCAGCGCGTGACGTTCGACGGAACCGTGTCGCGCGCGTGGGAGTCGGTCGATAGCACCGGGGTGTTCTACAATCGGCGTGCGTTCAATTCACCGCTCGACTTCCAGCCGCTGTCAGGCGGCGCACCGCTCGCAATCATCCCGTGCGTCGAGCATGCCCAGTGGTCGATTCAGCCGCAGGGCATCTATTACGTGCCCTGTCAGCCCAACGTTGGGGTCACACGCGACCTGCCGGTCCACGTCCTGAACCCTATGACACGCGAGGATCACCTGGTCACGACGCTGAAGGACATCCCGTTTCCTGCGTCGGGACAAGACGCGGGAGCTTTCGTGGCCTCGCCAGAGGGCCGGACGATTCTCTACAGCAGGCTCGTCAGCGCGGGTGCCGATCTGATTCTGATCGAGAACTTCAGGTGAGCCCAGGCGGCAGTCTATGCGACGCGTTCGGTAGGTAGCGCCGCCGGTGCACGCGGGGAAGTGTGCGGTGCAACCGCGCGCGCGAGGATGAGCGCCCAGCCGATGTGCATCACGATCGCGAGCACGGTCAGCTTGAAGGCACCGAAAGCGGGCTCGAGCATGTTGGGCGGCAGGAACGCCGGCCGCCACCATGCGGCCCGCCATGGCAGCCAGAAGAACAGCGCGACGATGATCCCGATGGTCAGAAGCCGTATCGCCGCAAGAGCGGCACGGATCCAGCGAAACCGAAGCACTCCGGTCACCCCCTCCAGGACGCCGGCTGCCAGGATTGCGACCGCGAGTGACGTTCCGGCGACGTAGCGCACGACCCGCAGCAGCCAGCCGATCGTCCCGTGCAGCCACGCCATATTGGTCCAATCCAGGCGCGCGATGAACCACGCGTCGATCTCGCCTCGGTGTGCCGCGTGCCACGATTCCACCCAGCCACACATCCAGCTCACGAGGACCCACACCGCCAAGGCGGCGACCAGGGTGCCCGATCGCCGAAGGGCCAGACGAAGCCGTTCTCGCCACGGCCAATCGGTCCCTGCCTGCAAGATTCCGTTGGCCTCGACGACACCTGCACCGAAAACCAGGAGCAGCGCCAGGACAGCGGACAACGCGAGCATCGTCGCGTTCGACTCCGGAACGTTCAGCAGCCCCCAGTAGAGCCAGACGAGGGCGATGTGCCCGGCCAGGAGCCACATCGCGGCGCGCAGGATGCGGGTGATCGAGAGCGACATCATCGTTCGCCTCCCGCGAGCGCCCGGGCCACGGTTTCTCGCGACGGCCGGTCGGGGCGCGCGAGCCTGGTGCGCGTGCCCGGAGCGGGCGACGCCACTTCGACGAGCTGCGGCGCCGATGTCGCGGCCACTCCCGGCGAATACATCGGCGCCAGTCGGGCCGGCATCGCGCGAAAACGCCCCGGGGTGGTCGCCTTCAACAGGTAGACGTACTGGTACCGCCCGGCTGAGAAGTCGCTCTGGAACTGGACGACGCGCGTCGTCACGGTACTCGCGCTTGCTGCCATACCACCACTCGCGGCGGCCGCTCCAGCTCGTAGGCATCGGCATCCTGGACGGCTTCCATGCCGGCGGGCAGCGGATCGTCGAGCATCAGGTAGCGCCAATCCTTCGATCCGGCCGCCGATGATCCGCACGAGCAGCAGATCGCCAGGCTGCACCGTGCCGCCGAACGGCGTTTCGCGATAGACGATGCGGCCGCTCTTTCTGTGACGGGCGTAAAGCAGAAGTACTTCCGGGAGACGCGCCAGCGTGCGCGATCCCGTCTGCTCGAGCGACTCGCGATTGTCGTAATAGCGTGCGGTCGCCGTCCAATAGATGGCGCCGGGCACCCGCGTGCGCAGGACCACCCGATTTGCCCCGGCCTTGCCTGGCGCGCGCACGACGATCGGGTTTGGACGCGT
The DNA here is from genome assembly GCA_963840865.1 of Vicinamibacterales bacterium. GTDB lineage: Bacteria > Acidobacteriota > Vicinamibacteria > Vicinamibacterales > Vicinamibacteraceae > CAWJAP01. The sequence goes on along the minus strand of CAWJAP010000001.1, from coordinate 74,211 downwards.
CCACTGGCGGGCGTGAAGGCCTGCTGGCCGACGAGCTGTCCGTTCACCTCGACGTCGACCGGCAACGTTCGTCGGCTTCTCGCGCCGCGCCCGCAGGTAGTCGAGGATGCCAAGCAGCGCGAAAGCGGTCTGTTTCGTGCTCGTCCAATAGTACCCCGTTGCGATCGGCTGGCCATCAGCCAGCGGACCGCTCGTTCGAGCAGCGGATCGTTCGGCATGTGCGGCGCGAGCGCCCGTCACCGCGAACGCTGTCGCCTCGACGCTCGTGTCCATCCAATCGTCGAGCAGCGGATCGTTCTCGCTCGGCCACAAGCTCAGCGTCGCCCTTGGTCACCGCCGATCCCGCCAGAGCCTTGGCCGCCTCGGCCGCGCGCGCGTCCTTGACCGTGTCGAGCGTCAGCAGAGCAGCGCCTGTCCGTACGGCGTCAGACTCCCCCGTGCTGCCCACATCTCCTCGATGGCGCGGCGGAGATCGAACGGGCCGCTCTCGATGTTGACGGCGACACCACCCGACGAGGCGCGTGCGAGAGCGTAGACCATCCACGCTTGAGCGTGGGAACCGCACGCGGATACTTCGACATAGAGGCCGCGCGGTCGCCGTGGCCGCGTTGGCCAGACGCGAGCCGTCGGCAGCGCTGGTCCGGCCCGGGCCGCTTCGGCGAGCGCCCACAGCGCATAAGCCGTCATGAACGGATGGTTCTGATCCGTCTTCCACCATCCAAATCCTCCATCGTCGTGCTGCAGGTCGACGCAGACGCTTGATGCCGTTCGGCGGTCATCCGGTTCACGAGCCGCACGCGTTCGGTGGGCGCAATCTTCAACTCGTCCAGCGCGCGCACCACCGCCAGATTGGGGAAGAAGCTCGAGACGGTCTGCTCGGTGCAGCCGTACGGATACGCGGTCAGGAAATCGAGCGCACCGAAGAGCGATCCTGCCAGCGACGGCGCCAGCGCCATCTCGATCGTCCGCGCTGCCGGGTTCGACTGTTCAGGAATGGTGAGATTCGATCGTCTGCTCGGACGGCGCTCGTGATCGATCCGGCCGTCGCCGGCTTCTATCGCTGTCATCCGTACGGCAGCACGGGAACGGAAGCTCCACGGCATCGCCATCACCGGGCGTCGTCGCTGTCGCGGTGATCGAGCGGCCGACCGTCGAGGCTTCGAACGGCCACTCGGCGCGCGCCTCCCCGCGCGGTTCCACCTGCTGCGGCGTCGACGGCGCAAGCGGCCCGGCCGGCGCCAGTCCGCTTGCCGAGACCGACACCGATCGTCTTCGGCTCCGCGCAGATAGTTGTGAACGATGGTCGGAACGCGGACGGTGTCACCTTCGGTCAGGAAGCGCGGCGTGATACCAGACGCAGGATCAGGTCCTTCGTGGTCGTCGTTCTGCTCGATGGCGGAGCCGGCGCGCGTGTCCGCCGTCATGGCGCGCGCCGTCAATCGCCAGGTCGTGAGCGCGTCGGGGTAGGCGACCTTGACGCTCGCCGTCCCGCTGGCGTCGGTCACCAGTCGGCCGACCCAATAGATCGCATCCGGGAACTCCTTGCGCACGGTGGGCCGCGACTCCGATCGGCCTTGAAGTCGGCGAGCGAGAACGGCCGGCGGCGGCGCGCGAGCTGGAGCTGCTGGGTCCGCTGAATAGCCGACGAAGCTGTAGTCGCGCGAGAACTGGCGTCGCCGACGCGGCTGTATTCGCGGCGATAGAAGAAGCGCAACGGATCGGGCGTGTCGTCGGGCTTCACCGCGAACACGGCCTCGTCGACGACGGCGAGGCTGACCTGCGCGCGCACCGGCGCGCCCGCGGCATCCGTGGTCGTGATCGTGAAGACGCCGGGATCGCGCGGGCTTCGCGACCGCCTGCGCCGCGGAGATCGACACCTGCAACGCCGCGCGATCTTCGGCGGAACGCGCAGCTTCCCTTCTCGGCGCGATACAACCGATCGTTGTTCATGAACGCGATGTTGACCCACGTGTCGCCGATGTCGGCGTCGGCGATCGGGCACTTCGATGGCCGCCCCCGGGCGAGCGTGATCGACCTGATGCCACGCGATGGCTGCGCTTCCTTCGTGACGAGCACGGTGGCGTCGATCTCGGCGCCGCGAATCAGCAGCTTCGCGGTCTCGCCGGGCGCGTAGGACTCCTGGTCGGCAACCAGCTCCAGATAGCTGTCGCCTTCGCCGATTAGCCGTCTCGTCGTGCACCCGCGATCCACGAGCGCGCTTCGTCCTCGATCGTGCGCTCGCCCGACGTGCGCGTCGCGCGCGAAGCGGTAACTTCCGCATGCCCGTCGGGAATCGCCGCCTTCCACGACGCGCGGCCTTCCGCGTCGGTCTGCACCGATGCCCTGCTGATGCGCCGTCGTCTGGTCGGCTCGCCGCCGTAGCCGCTCCGGCCACCTGATGCGCTCGAGCGCGCACGGCGACCGGCACGTTGGCGCGCGGCTTCGCCCTGGTAGTCGACGGCGCGCACGCGAACTTCCGCGCTGATCGCCGGCTCGATAGACGTAGCGATCGAGCGACGTCGGCGAGGAGGAAATCGCCGCACGTGCCGACGACGCGGCCCTTGCCGGAGACTTCGCGGCCGCTGGCATCGGTGACGCGCGCGTCGATGCGCAGCGTGTAGTCGCGGCCGTTGTCGTCCTCCGGCATTTCGACGGTGATCGTCGCTTCGCCCTTCTCGTTCAGCCGCACCGTCTCTTCGCCGATCTGTTCGCCCGCGTAGTAGTAGTCGGCGTATTCGGCTCGCCCTCGGCGTCGTCCTGTCCAGCGGAGCGGCGAGTAGTAGGAGGACTTGTAGAGCGCGTAGGTGAGCGCGCCGCGCGCGACCGGCTGACCGAAGTAGTAGCGGGCGCGTGATCGTCGCCGTCACCTTGCTTGCCCTGCACGACGAAACGATGCGCCGGCGAGACCGAGCACCTCGAACTCGGGCTTGCGGTATTCCTGCACTTCGAACGCGCCGGTCGCATTCTCGTTCGCCGCTCGTCAGGCGAATCGCGTAGTAGCCGAGCGGCGCGGTCGTCGGCACCGTGAAGTCGCCCTTGACGGCGCCGAACGCGTCGACCTTGAGCTCCTGGCGCGCAGCACCTTGTCGTCGGGATCGACGATCGACGAGCTCGACCTGCGGCCGATCGAACGGGACGAGCGCGTCGCGTTCGCGCCAGCGCAGGACGCCCTTCAGGTCGCACCGTGTGACCGGGCCGGTAGATCGGCTTGTCGGTGTAGATGTAGCCGACCAGGTCGCGGCCCGCCCTGTGAGCGACTACGCGCCCGGTCGGTGGCGACGGTCTCGTTGCCGCACTGCGCGACGGCGATGAGGTCGTCGGGCTTCGCCGCCGGTGCGACGTCGCGACGACGACGCCGTCGCTCGCGGTGACGCCGCTGAAGACGCCTTGCGATCGGCGAGCACCGTGGCGTCGCAGTTGCCGAGCGGCTGCGCCGCGTGAAGCGGTTGGCGGCGAACAGCAGTGCCTGGCCCGGCGCGGTCTTCGTCACCAGGCCGACGTCGGAGACGATGACGATCGTGTAGGCGCGGTGCGGCGGGTTCGACCGCTTCGACGAGATAGACGCCGCGGCCCGGGCAGACTCGAGCGGCAGACGCCTGGCTCTCGGCGTCGCGCACGCGCGGCAGCATCTCGCGCCACGACGCGACGAGCTGCGACTGGTTGAGCAGCGGCACCTGCGCGAACGTCTGATAGCCGCAGCGTCTGGCGCCGCTGATTCTCCGCCTTGTCGGCATCTGCCGCGGCGCTCGGCGCGATAGCGCGTGGCTACCTGCCGCGCGCACGAAGTCCGCGATGTCCGAGCGCCGCTCGACCTTCCACTCGGCGAGCGCTCGAGCCATGTCTGTTCCTGCGGGACCACCGGCTCGGGGCTGCCGAGCTGATGCGGATCCTTCGAGGCCGGCGAAGAACGCCTGCGCGTCCTTGACGCGATAGACGCGGAAGTCGAGATGGTCGACCTGCTGGAACGTGAGGTCGATCGCCGGCTCGTCCTTCGTCGTGAAGATCTGGCTGCTCGAGAGCGAGAACGCCGGCCGCGCGACGGCGTCCGTCCTGCGCGCGCACGCCGTCGCACGGCCGCGGCGACGATCGCCATGCAGCGCGCATCGAGCGGAACATGGCGAGTTCATAACCAGATTCAATCGAAACACGCCCATGAATGCCGGGTTGCTCACGCACCGGACGCCAACGCGGCGCCGGGATGCCGAGCAGATCGCGCGAGGCGGACCTTGCGCACTTCGCCGGGCCGGCGGCGGGCGCGGGCGGCTGGCGCGGGACCCGGAGCGCTGACGGGGATGGAGCAAGGGGACCCGTGTGATAGACGACCCAGTCGCGCCCGTCGGGTTCGAACGCCGACGCGCCGACGAAGACCATCAGATGATCGGGCGCCGCTCTGCGACGGCTGATGGAAGTAGCAGCAGGTCGCCGGGCCGCAGCGCCGCGACGATCGCGGCCGACACGGCGCGTGTTCAACCGGACGATGGTCTTCGCGTCCGCGAACTCGTGGTAGCCGCGGTGTTCACCCTCCGCCACGCGAAACAGCGCGAGCCCGCCGCCTTCGTTCACCGGCGGCTTCGCGCGCACGTCGGGATACGCGCGGAGCGCCCGGCAGCGCCGTCGTGCGAAGCCACTCGGGCGTGTGCGGCCGAAGCGCTTCGCGCACGGCGTGACGGACCAGCGCCGCGCAGTCGGTGACATCGGTCGTGGGGCGATAGAACTGCGCATCGGCGAGACACGAACCACTGCAGCGCAACGCCGCGCGATCGGACGCGTCCGCCAGCCGCACCTGCGCGCGATCGGCTGCGACACGAGGACGAGTGCGAGGAGGCAAGCGATGGCGACGCGGCCCATGCAGGACGGGGCAGTTTAGTCGGTGAAGCTTGTCAATTCACAATTCAGAGGCACAAGGCACGGGCCGCGAGGAAAAGAGGCAGAAGGAAGGTGAAACGCAAGGTGCGCGTCAGCGGGGTGCCAGGCGCCGCAGAAAGTGCCCGGTGGGCACGACGACGCGCATGAACGCGCGAGCGATCGGGCCGTGGTGCTTGTGCACGTATCGCTGGAGGTTTGCGTAGAAGATGCCGAAAGAACTCGCTGCGTGTCGATGTGGCTCAGCGACTGGCCGCCCGCGTGAACGAACACGGCCGCGGGCTCGAAACGGATGCGCCGGCCCGCCGCGAGCAGCCGGCGGCAGAAATCCACGTCCTCCCACCAGGCCGGATGGAACTGCTCGTCGATCCCGCCGAGACCGTCGAAGGCCGCTGCCGAACCATGAGCGCCGCCGCGGCCGGTTGCTCCACGTCGGCGGGCGCATCCAGGTCGAGGTCGCGGGCGTAGTACCTGGAGGAGACGGGATTCCGGGGCCATAGATGCGAACGAGCAGCAGATCGCACGCCAGACTGGCAATCGTCGGCAGGCGCCGCACGTTGAAGCCGGCCTGCGCCGCGTCCGCCGGCATCCACCAGTCTGCCGGCGACGGCACCAACCGACGGTTCCGCGTCGAGCGCGGCCGACAGACGGCGAACCGCGCCCGGTTTCGGTTCGGCGTCGGGATTGAGCAGCAGCAGGTGCCGGCCCCGGGCGCGGCGGCGCGCCAGGTTCACGCCTCCGGCGAATCCGAGGTTCGTGGGCTCTGCAAACAGCAGGACGCCCGGGAAGTCGCGACGGACCATCTCGGCGCTGCCGTCGCGCGAGGCATTGTCGACGACGATGGTTTCGATGTCGGAAGCTGCCGCATGGGCCGCGAGCGCGGCCAGGCTGCGGGCGAGCGCGTCACGACCGTTCCAGTTGACGATGAGGATGGACACCGTCACGCGGGAACGGCGGTACTGCCGATCGGCTGCGAGCGATCGGCGGCAACTGGCAGCAGCATGACGAGCGCCGGCGACTTCGTTTCGAGCGCACGAATCTCGCCGCCTTCAGCAGCGATGAACCGGCGGGCCAGCGGCAGGCCCACGCCAAGTCCGCCCTGCCATTCGTCGATCGGTTCGAGATGGCTGTGATCGATGACGGCAAGCGGGTCGGCATCGTGGTCGTCCGCAATGATCAGCGCGAGCGACGTGCGGCCCGCGTCATTGTGAAGAACGCGGGACACGCGGATCGTGGCGCCGTCGGGCAGGTTGCGCGCCACGCACCGAATCAGCGACTCGATGGCATGCCGCATGCGCACCGGATCCACGACCACCGTCACGTCGTCTTCGCCCGCCGATTCGAAGTGGACCCTGGCGTCGTGCTTCGCGGACGTGGCCACGGCGTCGGCCACCAGTTTCGAAGCCAGGGTCGAGATGCGCTGGAGGACTGCATCGCCGCGCTCGAGGCTGGCCAGAAAGCTGAGGTCGGAGGCGAGCGTCAACAACTGCTCGCAGGCGCGCTGCGAGGCGAGAATGGCGTTACGCTGCGGATCTCGTGACCGGGCCCGAGCCGTCCGGTGTCGAGCATCTTGAGGTAGCCCGCGGTGACCGTGAGCGGGGTCCGAAGCTCATGCGCAACCAGACTGATGAGGCGAACCATGGGATCGGGGGCGGCGGTGGACATGGGCGGGTCCCTGAGTGCGGCCTGGTCGTTCGCCGAGTATACCGCTGAACTCGGCCGCGGCTGGCGCGGCAGCGACCCTGCCGTTCGTCATTGGACTCGGAGTTCATTGTGCTGGCAGGGGCCCGCTCAGGTGGCACTTGGCGTCAGCCCGGTCCCAGCGGGCCCGACTGGCCTGAGGGCCTGTTCCCCTGCTCAATTCGAGCGAGCTCCGGGTCTGATAGATTGAACCTGCGACGCTCTACGCTGTGAGTTGGAGTTCCGATGCTGATCAAGGCCAAGGAGACCCTTCGCTATTCGGACGTCACACCCGAGCCGCTCTATCTCGGGCGCCGGCAGTTCATTCGCACGGCCGCCGTCCTCTCGGCAGGGGTGCGCTCGGGCTTGCCGCCGGCGGGCGCGCCGCTGCGGCGGGCGGCGCGGCGCAGTCAGCGCTCCCCAATCTGGTGAAGAGCCCGCTCAGCACCGACGAGAAGCCGAACGCGTTCGAAGACATCACCGGCTACAACAACTTCTACGAGTTCGGGACTCGACAAGGAAGACCCCGCGCGCAACGCCGGCAAGCTGAAGCTGCGGCCCTGGACGGTGAAGATCGAGGGTCACGTCGCCAAGCCGGGTCGACTACGCCATCGACGACCTCATGAAGCAGTTCCCGCTCGAGGAGCGGATCTACCGGCTGCGCTGCGTCGAAGCCTGGTCGATGGTCATTCCGTGGGTCGGCTTTCCGCTCGGCGATCTGCTCAAGCGGGTGGAGCCGACGGCGAAGGCGAAGTACGTCGCGTTCGAGACGCTGCTGCGTCCGGCGCGAGATGCCCGGGCAGCGATCGACCGCGCTGCAGTGGCCGTACGTCGAGGGGCTGCGGCTGGACGAGGCGATGCACCCGCTGACGCTGCTGGCCGTCGGGCTCTACGGCAAGACGCTCCCCAACCAGAACGGCGCGCCGATCCGGCTGGTGGTGCCGTGGAAGTACGGGTTCAAGAGCATCAAGTCGATCGTGCGGATCCGGCTGGTCGAGAAGCAGCCGCCGACCAGTCCTGGAACATCTCCAACTCCGCGGAGTACGGCTTCTACTCGAACGTGAACCCGGAGGTCGATCATCCGCGCTGGACACAGGCACGCGAGCGGCGCATCGGCGAGTTCTTCCGCCGGCCGACGCTGATGTTCAACGGCTACGGCGATCAGGTCGCGAGCCTGTACGCGGGCATGGATTTGAAGAAGAACTATTGATGGTGGAGCCGACGCTTCGACGTCGGCCAGTGCGCATCGCGAAGGCCGCTCGTCTTCGTCGCCGCGCTCGTGCCCGTCGGCGCATGCTGGTCGTCGCGCGCGGCTCGAGCTCGGCACTCTCGGCGCGAATCCGATCGACAAGATCACCGACGTCACCGGCATGTGGACGCTGCGCTTCGTCCTGGTGACGCTGGCGGTGACGCCCCTGCGCCGCGTCACCGGCTGGAACATGCTCATCCGCTTCCGCCGCATGCTCGGGCTGTTCGCGTTCTTCTACGGCGCGCTCCACTTCTAGCACGTGGCTCGTGCTCGATCAGTTCTTCGCTTGGGAGTTCATTGTCGCCGACATCGTGAAGCGGCCGTTCATCACGGTCGGCTTCACCGGCTTCGTGCTGATGATTCCGCTGGCGCTGACGTCGACGGCCGGCTGGATCCGCCGGCTCGGCGGGAAGCGCTGGAACCGGCTTGCACCGGCTGATCTACGTCACCGGCCTCGCCGGCGTCGTCCACTACCTGTGGCTGGTGAAAGTCGTCGACGGCGGCAGCAGATCGCGTATATGGCGATCCTGGCGGTGCTCCTCGGCCTGCGTCTGTGGTTTGCGCTAACGAAACGCATCCGGACACCGACCCGAACGCCCAGCCGAACGGTAGGGCGGGGCTTCAGCCCCGCCGAGCCTCAGTCGTCCAATGCTCGCCGGACCTAGTCCGGCCTGCGATCTAGCCGGCCTACCGATCTCGCCTTACGGCCTGACTTCGAATCGCTCGACGAGCTTGTCGCGAATAGCCTCCGCCATCCGGTGATAGCCCGCATCGTTCGGATGCAGGCCGTCGAGGCTCAGGAACTGCTCCGGGTTCGATCCGAAGGCGGCCGTCATGTCCACGCGGACGTGCCCATCCTGCGCGGCCAATTGATCGATGAGGGCGTTCAATTGCGCGATCTGACCGGGGTCGGCCTTGAACTGTCCAGAGATGCTGTCGGGAACGACGGGCGTGAGCGTGCAGAGGACGACCTGCTTGCCCTGACCCCTCGCCGAGTTGGCCATCTCACGTAGCGCATCGCGGATCGAAGCGGCCGACCGTCCTTGGTTCAGATCGTTGATCCCCTCGAGGATGATCACGAGGTCCTGGGCGGGCTGCATTGTCCCCGGCAGGCGGACGCGTCCGCCGGGCGTCCCATTACAATCCGAGATCGACGCGCATTCGCCGGGAAGACCCGCGCCCGTGACCGTGATGCTCTGCGCCGGGTAGCGAGCCGCCAGCAGCGACTGCAGGCGCGCAGGGTAACCGGTGATGCGCACGTCGCACGCGATACCGGTCGAGGGCGAGGGCCGACACGTGGTGCCGAACGTAATGCTGTCGCCGAATCCGAGCGACACGTCGACCGTCGTCATCGGGTTGGTCAGAGGCGGAGCGTCGTAGGTGAAGGCCCCGCTCAGGCAGCTGGAGGTGTCGAGCGGCTGGTTGGCGACGCACACGTCCCGCGCGCCGGCCGACGGGGCAGGCCGGGTGGTCGCGCGGATCGTGGTCGCATTCAGCACGACGACGTTCGTCAGATTGCCGAGCGTGCCGATCTGGACGGTTGCGATCTCGAAGAAGTTGCTGCCGCGGATGACGATGTCGGTCCCACCCGCGAGCGCGCCGTGCGAGGGCGTGATGCTCGTGACGACGGGCGCCCTCGGCGCGGCTGGTGGCGTGGCCACGGTGCCCGTCCACGGCGTGCCGGTCGCCGCGTGACCCCCGAAGTAGCCGTCCCCCAGTACACCGCGCGTTCGGCCACGAACGTCTGGGTGGTGATCGGCTGGCCGTTGGTGTCGACCGCTTCGAAGAACGCCGCGAACCGCTGGTTCCCCAGCTCGGGGAACTGTCCCGTGAGCAAGGTAAAGCGGCTGGCCGGATTGATCCTGAACGTGCGGACGAGCCCGGTACCGTCCTCGCGCATGAACGTGCCCTTGACGTTCAAGGCCTGCGCGCCGCTGTTCGAGAACAGGAAGTAGCTGTCGTGCGACAGCAGGCCGGATTCCTCGAACCGGCCCTCACGGCCCTCGGCGAACGCCCATTTGCTCGCTTCGGCAGTGACCCCCGCGGCGTTGTGCCCCTCGACGAAAACGATGCCTCCCGACGACCAATACACCGCGCGCTCCGACAGGATCGGCTGGTTGCTCTGGACGCGAATGGCAAACGATGCGCTCTCCAACTCCCTCACGCCGCTTTCGAACATCAGCTCGTCCAGAAACAGCGTGCGTCGGCTTTCGGCCCTCAAGGCGTTGGGTCCCGTGAGCCTATAAGTGACTGGCCCCCCGGTGTCGCGGAAGAACGTGATGGTGACATTGGCGTCGGTCGTCCCAGGGTTCGCGAGCAGCAAGTACGTCTGGAAGTCGAACGCCGCGTTCGCGCCCGTGGTTCCTTCCGCGAACAGCCACGTTGTGCTTGGCGCCGCCACGGCGGCACTGCCGTGTCCGCCCTCGAAGTCGTTCCAGTACATCGCGCGCTCGACGACGAGGCCGGCGCCGCCATCGGTCTGCCGTACGACGACCGAGAACGGCGTCGAGATTTGCGGAAACTCGTTGTTCACGTACACGGTCCGGCGGCCGCTCGGAGGAAGCGTGTACGTCTTCGTGATTGGCGCACCGCTCTCGAGGAGGAATTGAACCTCGACCGCCGCGCTCGACGTCGCACTCGTGTTCGTGATCAGGACGAACGTCTGGAAGAACCCCGTGACGCCCTCGGCCAGATACCACGTGTCGTCGGGCGCGAGCACGCCTTGCGAGCCGTGCGCCCCGCGCCGCTCGGAGAAGGCCCACGTCATCGCTCGCTCGACCACGAGATCGAGGTTGTTCGTGCACTCGACGATGGCCGATACCGCCCCGGGGCGAATACCTGCGCCGTTCACCTTGAACGTGTAACGGCTCGTCGCCGGCACGTCGAATTGAACCGTCACCGGGTGCGGCGGGTTGGGCTCGCCGGGAAAGACTTCGGGAAGGAGCGTCACCGTGAGCTTGGCCGCCTCGGCGTTCGGATTCCCGATCAGGATGACCTCGTCGAAGAACTCGTTCGCGGCACCCTCCGCGAGAATCCAGCGCCGGTAGGTCTGAGCGCCGGCCTCCCGCGGCACGAGCGCGATCAGGACGGCGAGAAGGCACCAGGACGCGGCGATGGGAAAAACGATGCGGATGCGAGCAGCCATGCGTAAGGATGTGAAGGGAAGCCGACGATCTCCAGTGGCCGATCTCGCCGGCGGCGGTCGACAGCCGAACCCCAAGCGTAGCGTGCGGCGTGGAGAAGGGTCAACCGGGATCGGGCGGCGGGACAAGGAAACCGCCAACGTGCCGATTCAGTGGGTGGCGAAACCACCATGTCCGCTCCGCTGACCCCCGACACGCACCCGGGAACCCCACGCAGTTTTGCGACTGTTCCTCGCGCTGGCCACGCTGTTTCTCGTCGCCGGCCCGCTGGCCGCGCGCGCGGGCGCGACCACCATTCCTATCGCACCGATGCCGAGCTCGTGGCGCTGGCCGATCGGGTCGTCCACGGCCGCGTCGTGTCGGTCACCACCGAGGCCGCGCCCGGGCGCATCTACACGGTCACGCGTCTCGCCGTGCTCGAGGATCTGACGGGGGTCGACGAGCGAGTGGTCGAGATCCGCGAGCTGGGCGGACGAATCGGGCACGACGAGATGTGGATTCCCGGCGTGCCGCACGAAATGGGCGCTGGCTGGTGGAGAAGTGGGTGGCGCGTCGAGCCTGCAGCCGTACGTGCTCATCGGGAACACGACCGCGTCGGCGGGGCAGGCCCGGGTGACGGCCTGCTTCGAAGACGGCTCGACCGCAACGCGTACCGTGAATCTGCTCGCCAACAGCCGATCGAACGTCTCGATTGGCGACGTCTTCCCAGCCGCCAACGGGCGCCGGATCGGTGTGATTGTCGAGAGCCTTGGTATTACGCCGGCCCAGATCGTGGTCGAACGCGCGTTGTATTCGAACGCCGGCGGTGTGCTGTGGTCCGCCGGCACGGCCGCCGTGGCGACCCGCCTGGCCCCCGGAAATTGGGGTCGGGTGCTTTTTTGGGCGATTGCAGGTCTAAAGCACCCGACCCCGATTCGGCGCCCGACTTAAAAACGCACCCGACCCCGTTTGGCAGCTCAGCGGTACGACGGCCGGGGTTGTCTTACCAGACGGCGGTTAAGCTGTACGATGCCGTCGTGCATTTGCTGGCCCGCCGTACTCGGTCTCACGCGGTCCCTCTGACGCTGGCTCTGCTGTTATTCGGCGCCAGCTCCGCGCGAGCGACGACGGTCCTCTATCGCACCGACGGCGAGCTGGTCGCGCTTTCCCAGCGCGTGGTGCGCGCGCAGGTGCTGTCATCGACAGGTGAGGCGGACGCGTCCGGCGTGGTCACCGTGACCCGCCTCGCCGTGCTGGAGGACTTCACCGGAATCGGCACGGGCGTCCTCGAGATCCGCGAGCCAGGCGGACAGGTTGCCGGCCGTGGCCAGTGGGTACCGGGGGCGCCGCAGTTCGTGGCGGGACAGGACGTGGTGCTCTGTCTCGAGCGCGCGGGACGGGCGTGGCGGACGGTGGCGCTCTCGTTCTCGGCGTTCCACGTCCGAGCTCCTGCAGGCGCGGCGCCGATGCGTCTCGAGCGTTTCCATGGTGAGCTCGGCGTCGTGGGTCGGCCAGCCGCCCCAACCGTTTCCCGCTCGATTGACGAGTTCCGGCGGATCGTGGGAGCCATCAAAGGCGTCCGGCCGGTCCGCGGCGATCCGGGTGCGGCCGAAGCGCTCTCGCCGGGAGTGGACCGCGGCGTCCACGAGAACTTCACGCTCCTCGGCGGCGGCATTCGCTGGCGCGAGGCCGACACCGCTGGTGTCATCACCTGGTATCGCAATCCCGCGGCGCCCTCGCCGCTCGTGACTGGGAACACCGACGCGGAAATCCAACTCGCGCTCTCGGCCTGGACGAACGTCGACACCGCGAGCATCGTGCTCGCGTTCGGTGGAGCGCGATTGGACGGCGGTGCGGCCGCGGCAGGGAACTATTGCTCGATCGCGAACGAAGGCGCCGGCCTCATCAACTTCGGCAATCTCGGAAACGTCGTGCCGAGCGGTGTCCTCGCGGTCGGCGGCGGGTGCTTCGACCCGGGCAACACGCACGTCGTCAACGGCCAGCCGTTCAACCGGTTCACGCACGGGTACATCGTGTTCAACAACGTGTCGGGCTCGTTCACCGGGGCGCCCGACTTCACGCGGGTGCTTCAGCACGAGCTCGGTCACGGCATCGGACTGGGTCATACGTGCAGCGGGAACTGCACGCCCGATCAGCAGGTGAACATCATGTTTCCGTCGTGCTGCGGGTCCGCGGCGACGCCGATCCCTCCGGCGCTCGGTCCCGACGATCGCGCCGGCGTCACGTTCATCTATCCGCTTGCGGCTCCGGCGTGCACGTTCACCGTCAATCCGGTCGCGGCGCAGCATACCGCGGCCGGCGGTGAGGGGACCGTCATCGTCGTGGCGTCGGCGACCACCTGCACCTGGAATCCCGTGCCCGACGCGCCGTGGGTGACCATCGCGAGGTTGGCGACCGGGACGGGGAGCGGGAGCTTCACCTATCGCGTGGCGTCCAATGTGGGGGGGCCGCTGCGAACCGCGCAGGTCGCCGTCGCGGGCCAGCAGGTCGCCATCACGCAGGTCGCCGACACGGACAACGATCTCGACACGCTGCCCGACGCATGGGAGATACAGTTCGGGCTCGATCCGCAATCGGCCGTGGGTGACGCCGGCGCCCAGGGCGACCCTGATGGTGACGGCCGCACCAACGCGCAGGAGCTCATGGCGGGCACGCACCCGCGCGGCTTCGTGACGCGCTTCCTGGCGGAGGGCGCAGTCAACGCGTTCTTCCGTACTCAGCTCGCGCTGCTCAATCCCGGCAACACCATGGCGCGCCTGCTCGTTCGGATCCAGCCGCAGGGTGAGGGCGAGCGCAGCATGCGACTCGATCTCCCTGCGGGCAGACGCGGCACGCTCGAGGCCACCGCGCTCGCGGCCCTCACGTCGGCCCCGTTCGCAACCGTCGTCGAGTCCGATCAGCTGATCGTCGTGGATCGCACCATGAGCTGGGGGACGTCCGGCTATGGCTCGCACGCCGCGGGCGCGATTGTGGCGCCTTCGACGACATGGTATCTGGCCGAAGGGTCGACATCGGGCGACTTCGTGCTGTTCTATCTGCTGCAGAACGCGCACGACACCGCGGTGAATGCGACCATTCGATTCCTTCGGCCCACACCCGCTGTTCCAATCGACCTCACCTACGTCCTGCCGCCCAGATCGCGCACCACGGTTCCGGTGGACTCGCTCGGTCCAGCGTTTGGGAACACGGACGTGTCCGCCACCGTCACGTCCGACCAGCCAATCATCGTCGAGCGTGCGATGTATCTCGACCGGCCCGGGCAGCCCTTTGCGGCAGGCCACGGCGGCGCGGGGGTGCCCGCGCCGGCCGCCGAGTGGTTCCTGGCAGAAGGCGCGACCGGGCCGTTCTTCGAGCTGTTCCTCCTGATTGCAAATCCCAACACCATCGCCTCCTCGGTCGAAGTCGACTATCTGCTTCCCGACGGCACGGTGCTGACGAAGCCGTACACCGTTGCGGGCGAGAGTCGCTTCACGATTTGGGTCGATGAGGAGGAGTTCCCGGCCGGTTCGGGGAACAAGGCGCTCGCGTCGACGGCCATGTCGATGCGCGTGAGAACGACGAACAGCGCGCCGATCATCGTGGAGCGCTCGATGTGGTGGCCGCAGCCGATCTGGAACGAGGCGCACAACGAAGCCGGCGCAACCGCAACCGGCACGCGGTGGGCGCTCGCCGAAGGCGAGATGGGCGGACCGGCCGAGGTCCAGACCTACATCCTGGTTGCGAATACGTCGGCCGTTTCGGGAGCGGCGCAGGTGGCGCTGTATTTCGAGGACGGCACGACGGCGGTGCAAAACGTCCCGCTGCCGCCGAGCAGCCGGACCAACGTCGCGGTGGGGGACATGTTTCCTCAAGCCGTAGGCCGCCGCTTTGGCGTCACGGTGCAAAGCCTGCCCGCTGCTGGATCGTCCGCCGTGCCCCAGATCGTCGTGGAGCGCGCGATGTACTCGAGCCCCGATGGTGTGGTCTGGGCGGCAGGGACTGCGGCTCTCGCGACGCGGCTGGCGCCCTAGCGAGATCGCGCACGATAGGCTGCCGGGGCTGAAGCCCCGGCGTCCTGAGAGGAACGACTTACAGCCTTTGCGGTTGCGCGAGACTGACGTTGATGGTCGTCGGCTCGCCCGGCTGGATCGTCACGTCGGTCGCGTACGTCGAGAAACCGCGCTTGCGAACCTCGACCCGATGGGTGCCCACGGGGAGCTGAATCACGAACGCACGCCGCGGGTCGGGGCTCGACCACACCTCGCCATTGATGACGATTTCGGCGTCGACGGGCTGCACGCGGACCACGAGCCCGCCGTAGGCTCCACGCGCGCCGGGCTCGACTTCGAGCGTCTGCGACGGTTCACGCGCGGGCGGTCGGTCCGAATCACGTGAATAGGGCGGCGTCTGCGGCGCCGGCTGCTGGGGCGCCGGCTGTGGACGCGGAGGCTGCCCTTCGCCGGCCATCAGCGGCTCCATCGTGTGCCTGAGACGCAGGGTGTTCCCGGCCGAAAACATCAGCTTTTGCCGGAGCGGCCGATGGCCCTCGAGATAGAACTCGACCTCGTGCTCGCCCGGCGCCAAACGGAGCCGCTGCGACATGCCGTCGAAGTCATCCGCCACGCCCGCGTAGTACCCATCGACATAGACTTCCGTGTCTTGCGGCTTGACCTGGAGTCGAGCTTCGCCCATCGGGTCGTATGGCGGGTAGTAGCCGCCGTAGGCGTCGCCATACGGCCAATAGCCATACGGATACCCACCGTAGCCGCCCCAGCCGAATCCCACGCCAAAGCTGAGGCCGGCGTTCCAATACGGGCGGTAGTAGTAGGGGTAGCCGTAATAGGCGGAATACGGGTAGTAGCCGGTAGTACGGATAGTAGTACGGGCGGTAATAGGAAGGCCGGTAGTAATACGGCCGGTAATACCGGTGGACAGGCTGGTGGGACGGGTAGTGGTGCGTCCGGGGTACGGCGCGCCCGGTAGCGCCGCCCGGCGGTATTCGCACCGCGCTCGAACCACCGCTGCGCGCGCGCTGCGCCGCGGCGTCCGCGGGCCACAGAATCGTCATCGTCGCGAGGACGAGACCAATCAGGAGTCGGCTAGCGAGCGAAGAGCGCATGGTGTACCTCCACCGGCCTCACCCAGCTGTTGGAAGCAAGACGCGCGCCGAAGCTGAGCGGCGAGATTCGCTCGGGAAAGCGTGACGTCTGCGAGCGACGCGGCCTACATTGTCGCTCCGAATGCACACTCCGCGTCCCCTCGACCGGACGCTGGCACCTACTTCGCGAATTCGATATTGACCACTGCCTGTGAAGGGAACTTTACACCCTTCACGCCGTCCAGCGCCTTGCGCACGGTGGCGAAATCGACGCCCGGCTTGAGCGACTGCAGTGCCGAGATCTGCGAGGCATCCGAGAGCAGTTCGGCGAAGTCGAGCTCGACGAGCGTGGCGCGCGAATCGGTTGCGGCTGGTGCATTCGACGCGATGATTCGGCCGTCCACTTCCACTGCGACACCCATGTGTGCTCCGGCGAACATCGACTTCACCATCGCGAGCGTCTCGGGTGGAATCTGCGGCGCCGTCGCAAGCGTGGACGGTGCCGTGGCAGCCGGCGCGGATCGATCGGCCGGACCATCCTCCGGAAATGTCACGCTCAGTGCCGAGCGGCCGCCGACGGTCGTGAGCTTGAAGCGCATCGGCGGACCCGCCGGCACCTGGGCGCCCTGTCCACTCGTTCGGGTGCCGAAGGCGAGCGTGTTTACGTCGTCGAACGCGAACACGGCAGCCGCTCCCTTCATCGCGCCCTTCTCGAGCGGCGTGTGCGAGACGTAGCGAACGCCCCACTGAGCGGCCTGCGCGCGAAACTGTTCCTCGGTGAACAGCTGATTGGGGTTGATGTCGGGGATTGAGGGAACGTCCTTTTCCTTCGCGGCCGCACCCGCCATAGCGGCGACCATCCCGACCATCTGGCCGTTCACGAGGTTGGTCTGCTCGATGGTCCCAGAACCATCGGCCTTCACCTTGATGACGGTGTCGCTCGTGAAGCAGGCGGCCGACAGCGTGCAGACGGTGACCACGGCAAGGGGCAGGCAGGCAGCGCGAGCTCTCGGCATGCGGCTCAGTATACGGGCTGCGGCGAGCTCGATCGCGTCGTTGCACGGCCACGCCACGGCCCAGCGGGTCCATCGGCTGGTCCTTCCTGCCCGCTCAGGCCCCAATCGCGCCAATTGAGGGGGAAACCGCCCGAAACCCGCGGGTTTGCTGCGATAATCCGGCCGCTTGCGCCAGGGCTTCGTCTGCGCCCTGGCAGGCACAGTTGGGGGTGCGCGGCTGGGCCGCCACGGCCCGCCTGGCTGGGGTACAGGAGAGAGCATGCACAAGCCGATCAAGTACGTGGAGAAGGGGTTGAGCTACGCCGCCCGTGGCGCGTGGACGATCTTCGACGCCTTGAACCAGATCAATCGGAACCCTGGCTTCACCCCGAGCTGGTCCGAGAAGCCACTGCTCAAGTCCTGGGAGAAGGTGAAGCCGCCGCTCGGCTGGCCGCGCGAGACCGACTCGCTGTGCCCGACCTGCGTGCGTGAAGCGCGCCAGTCGATTCTCGACGGGAAGCAGGACGTGAGCATCCTGCTCAGCGAGAAGGTCGGCGAGATCAAGGCGACGATCATCGAGCGCGACGGCAAGATCCTCATGGTGAAGGACTGCCCGCAGCATGGCCACTTCGAGGACGTGATGGCCATCGACTCGGCCTTCTTCAAGCACCTCGAGGAGTCGTATCCGGGCAGCGACATCCGCGCCCACAACGACGAGAAGCTCCACAACCACGGCAGCAGCACCATCAAGTACGGCCGCGGGTCGGTGCTCACCATCGACCTGACGAACCGCTGCAACATGATGTGCGACCCCTGCTTCATGGACGCGAACCAGGTCGGGTTCGTGCACGAGCTGAGCTGGGAAGACATCAAGACGCTGCTCGACAACGCCATCACCATCAAGCCGCGCCGGCAGATGTCGGTGCAGTTCTCCGGCGGCGAGCCGACGCTCTCGCCCTACTTCCTCGACGCGGTGCGCTACGCGAAGAAGGTGGGCTACAACTCGGTGCAGGCGGCCACCAACGGCATCGAGTTCGCCAAGAGCCCCGAGTTCGCGCGTGCGGCGGCCGAGGCGGGTCTGCGCTACGCCTACCTGCAGTTCGACGGCATCGGCAACGCCGCCAACTCGCATCGTCTCGTCGGGAACCTCTTCGACGTCAAGCTGCGCGCCATCGAGAACCTCTGGTCGAACGGCGTCGACATCGTCCCGGTGACGACGATCATCAACGGCGTGAACAACGAGCAGGTCGGCCGCATCATCCAGTTCGCGCTCGACAACCCGCGCAAGATCAGCTTCCTGTCGTTCCAGCCGGTGTCGTTCACGGGCCGTGACGAGGAAATCACCGACGAGCGCCGGCAGGCGCAGCGCTACACGCTGTCGCATCTCGCGCACGACGTGAAGAACCAGACCGGACTCGGCGAGCCGGTCCGCGACTGGTTTCCGATCTCGTTCATGGGCACGTTCACCGACTGGGCCGACCTCGTGAAGGGCCCGGTCAACGAGTGGGGCAACCTCTCGTGCGGCTGCCATCCGAACTGCGGCGTCGGCATGGCGGTCATGATCGACAAGGAAACGAAGGAAGCGGTGCCCGTCATGAAGTTCCTCGACGGGAAGCAGCTCGCGAAGGACGTGGCGCGGGTGAACGACGCGGCGCGCGGCACGAAGCTGTCGATCCTCGGCATGGCGCTCGCGCTGATGAAGAACTACGACCCGTTCCAGGCGCCGACGCACTTCAAGCTGTCGGACCTGATGAAGAAGTTCGACAAGACCTTCGGCGCGAGCGGCCGGAAGTACGGCAAGGTCGACGGCGCGCGCACGCGCCAGGACATCGATCACCGCCGTGCGGACCGCTGGAACTTCCTCTTCATCGCCGGAATGTGGTTCCAGGACCTGTTCAACTACGACTTCCGCCGCACCGAGCGCTGCATCATCCCGTATGCGACGCAGCAGGGTGAGATCTCCTTCTGCGCCTACAACACGGGCATCGGCTGGCGTCAGATCATCGAGAAGATGCACATGACCGCTACGCTGACGAAGTGGTACGAGGAGCACGGCCGCCACCAGATCTACGCCGGCGGCAAGAAGGTCGAGCTCGACACGACGGAGCATCGCCTGGTGCTCGACGCCGAGGCCGTTGCCAAGGGGCGGCAGACGGATCTCGACGCCAAGGGCATCGCCAAGACCGCGCGCGAGGAGAAACTGCGCGCCCGCGACGATGCGAAGAAGCGGGCGGAGAACGATCGGATGGCGCGTCTCTACCGGCAGCACATGCTGAAGGAAGAGGCGCCCCAGGAGATCGGCGGCATTCAGATCCAGGGCCTCAAGAAGCCGGCGCCGAAGACCGAGGAGAAGGAACCCGCGGTGACGCATTAGTGACGGCGGGGCTGAGCCCCGCGCTCCCGAAGAGTGCAGCCGTGGCAAGATGGAGGCCTGGCAGGGGAACCTGCCGGGCCTGTGCACTTTCAGGAGGTCCACATGTCCCGCTGGTTCGGGCCGCTCGCGCTCGCCTTCCTCACCGCCGCGCTCGATGCGAGCGCGCAAGCACCTTCGATGCCCGTGCCGAGCGGGCGCACGCTCGAAGCCAGTGACGGCGACATCGTGGTCGTGCCTGGTGGCGCGCGCGTCACGGTCGTGAGGCGCACGCAAGTGCAGGCGCGCCTCATTTACGTGGCGGCACAGCAGACCGTCCTCCTCCTCACCGACCCTCCGTTCTCGATGGGAGAGGGTCTTGCCGACATGAAGGGGTTCCACCGCTGGCAGGTGAGGGACCCATGGCCGCTCGACGCCCGCTGGGAAGGAAGCGCCACCATCGACGAGTACCTGCCCGGCCCCCGCGCGCCCATGGGCATCGCCATCCACACCGACCGCGGGACCATCGTCCTCGGCCACGCGAACGATCGTGAGCTCGGGTTGAGCCCGCCGCCGCTCGCCGTCGTCCGGATCGGATCGATGGGCATGCGAATGGCGCGGGGCACGTTCGACGAAATTGAACAAGCGTGGCTCGCGGGCGGCGTCGACGCGCTGGGCGGTCCGAGGGGGAGTGTCCAGATGTCGAGTGGCGGGATGGGCATGATGGTCAGCGAGTCGATCGCCAGCGCGCCAGGCGGGGCGGTCAGGGTCGGTGGGAACATCGCGCCGCCGACGAGGACGCACCTGGTGGACCCGGTCTATCCGGAGACCGCGCGCGCGTCTGGCGTCCAGGGGGTGGTGATTCTCGAGGCGGTGATCGGCCCCGATGGCGCCGTCAGCAATGCGCGTGTGCTCCGTTCCATCCCGCAGCTCGATGCGGCCGCAGTCGACGCCGTGCGACAGTGGCGCTACACCCCGACGCTGGTCAACGGCGTGCCCACCCCAGTCATCATGACGGTGACCGTCAACTTCCATCTCCCGCCAAACACGCCGTGAGGTGTGGCCGGTGTGCGCCGGTAGGCCTGGCCGCGCTGGCTCTGGCGCTGTCGGTCGATCGTCCGGGGTTGGCGATCACTGCCGGCGCCCTCCGTTCGTCCGACTCGGATGTGGGCGCAGTGCTCGCCCGGGTGAGCGCCAGGGTGGAGGCGTTCGGCAGGGACTTTGCCGGCATCGTGGCCGAGGAGGTCTATGTCCAGGTCGCGAGGCCGTGGCTCATCCCGCCCCGGGAGCCGAGCGAGGTCGCCGGGCTTCTCAGCCGCCATTTGCGCTCGGACGTTCTGATGATGCACGCCAGGGACACACCGTGGGTGATGCATCGCGACGTGTTCGAGGTCGACGGGCGCCCGGTCCGCGATCGCGCCGCGCGACTGGAAAGGATCTTCCTCTCGCCCGCCTCGACCGATGCGGAGCAGTTGCGACGGATCACTTATGAAAGCGCGCGCTACAACCTTGGCGAAGTCGAGCGGACGATCAACCTGCCGACCTTTGGCCTGCTCGTCGCGCATCCGGCCTACGTGGCGCGCTTCAGGTTCGACGCCGGCGGCGAGACGACGCTCGACGGGCAAACGCTCGCGGTGGTGAGATTTCGCGAGGCGCGGCGTCCCACGCTCGTTCGCGACCGCCGTGACGACGTCCCGTTGCGTGGAGAGCTGTGGGTCGAGCGTGAGACGGGAACGGTCGTCCGGACGCTGCTCGAGCCGCAGCACCGCACGATTCGCTCGGTCATCCGGACGACGTTCCGCCACGACGCCGCAGTCGGAGCGCGCGTGCCCACCGAGATGTGGGACTGGTACTACGGAGGACGCTCGTCGATTCGCGACAATGTGCGAACGGTGACGAGCCGCACGGGGTCGCTCTATGTCGAGGGACTTGCGACATACAGCCGCTTCCGCCGGTTCGAGGTCGTCACTCGCGAAGAGGTGCGATGACGCCGCTCGACCTCGCCGGCCGCGCGCCGGCCAGCGTCGATTCCACCGCGCGGTGACCGGGCTGGATCCGGATGCGGGCCACCATCACGCCATCGGCCGACGAACAGCGGCCGCGTGGTCGGCCGGCCCGAGCTATTCGTCAGTTCGGATTCGCCATTGCCGAATTCGTCATTCCGAATTCAGAAGAGCTTGGTCGCGACCAGGTTCGTGCCCAACGCCCAAAAGATGTTGAGCGAGTCCGAGTACATCGCTCGCTCGACCACGATCGGCATGCGCGGGACGGCGGTAGGATTGGGCCCTCCGGCATCCAGCAGCCCCAGCGACTCCACGACCACCCCGAACCGATGTCCGCCGAGAGTGTCGAACTCGGCTTCCAGGTCGAACGTGAGCCGCGCGTTCGGCGTCAGGACGTTCGGGTAGATGCGCTCCACCTCGAAGCCGCTGTCCATGATCACGCGCAGACGGAGCGAATCGTTCGACGTGCTCTGGCCGGTCGCGACGAGGACATACGTGCGGCTGTTCCCGAATCCCGCGACTTCGCCATCGGCCAGCGCCCAGCCGTGGCCCATCTCCGTCGTCGCGAGGGTGCTGTGGCCTTCGTGCCACGTTGCCGCGGTCGGGCCTGGCCACCACATCGCGCGCTCGACGACGACAGGCACGCCGTTGATGGACTCGACGACGACCGAGAGCGAGGTCGCCGCGAGGGCAGGTATCAGTTCGGGGTTGAGCGTGAGCCGGCTCCGGGCGGCGACCGTGGGATGCTGGACGACCGTCGTGCCGTCCGGCTTGAGGTAGGTGACCTGGAGCGCCGCATCCACGTTCCCGGGGTTGCCGACCAGCACGAAGGTGTCGAAGAACTCCCCGGTCGCGCCCTCGGCCAGGAACCACCGCGTGTTGAGGCTCGTCACGCCCGCGCTCGCGTGACCACCGGCCCAGAACTGGGTGGAGTTGGAGAGGTACATGGCGCGTTCGACGATGATGGGGGCGCTGCCGTGGAACGTGGCCGCCACGTCCGAGGCTTCCAGGCCCGCAATGAAGTCCACGTTGATCGTCAGCCGGCTGTTCGGTCCGACTTGATACTGCCGCGCGATGCTGCTGCCCGCGGCTCGCAGGAAGGTGGCTTCGACCGAGACCGGGGTCGGGTGCGGATTCTGGACCAGATAGAAGAGGTCGAAAGCGCCGTGCGTGGCGCCCTCGGCGAAGTACCAGTCGGGCGCGAACCCCGCCTGGCTGGATTCGGCATGGCTGCCCCACGCCGCAGCCCTGCTCCACGTCATCGTCCGTTCCGCGACGAACGGTACGTCCGATTCGATGGTCGTCGAGAATACCGTGTCCTCGAGCGCGGGCAGATCGGCGACGCGGATGCCGCGCTGGGAATGCTGCGGCAGGATCACGTCCAGGACGCCGACCTGGCCGGATTCCTTCAGGTAGTTCAACCGCGCGTGCATGGGCTGCGACGCCTGGTAGTTGAGGAGCGACACGCGCGTGTCGAACAACACACCGGTCGCACCTTCGGCCAGGTACCGCTTGAACAGCCCGCGCGGGTGCGTGCCGTCCGCTTGCTCCTGTGCGTTGGTGGCGCCGTCACCGTCGAAATCCCCCGACGCTCCGTCCACACCCGTGGCGGAACGATCGCTGATACCGAACCGCAGCTCCCAGCGATCGTCCAGGCCGTCGGCGTCTCCGTCGAAGAGTGCCCACCGGATCGCGCCGAGCATGTGCTGCCGGAACCGCGGGTCGTCCCAGGCGGCGATGGAATGACCGAGCGCCGTGTAGAAGACGCGGCCGGTTCCGTATTCCTTCGTCCAGGCGAGTGCGTAGTCGT
Organism: Vicinamibacterales bacterium; assembly: GCA_963840865.1. GTDB lineage: Bacteria > Acidobacteriota > Vicinamibacteria > Vicinamibacterales > Vicinamibacteraceae > CAWJAP01. The sequence continues at coordinate 51,041 of CAWJAP010000001.1, read as the reverse complement.
TGTCGGGGCGTGGAGTCTGATCGGGTGGGACCGAAGAGCGATCGACGCTGAGGAGGACCCTGACGGCGAGCCGCGACCAGTCGGCCACCTCGTAAATCTCGTCGTTCATGGTGAACGACGCGCCAAGATGCGCGGTGGAAGGGTGCGTCTGATCTTCCACGCGGATCGTCGTGAGCTGGGTCCAGGGATGATCCGCGTAGCCGCCGCCGAGCAGGCCGTGGTACTCGGGCCACGTGCTGACCCATGCCGCGCCGTTGAACGTCTGAAACGTGTTGGCGGCGCTGTGCACCCCCACGAACGCCTTGCCGTTCCGGACGTAGTCGAGCAACGCCGTCTTCTGATCGGCGGTCCACGGCAGCTCGCCGGCGGTGAAAAAGACCACCGCGTCGTAAGCCACCAGTATCGCCGCGGTGATCTGGCTGGCATCCGCCAGGTGCGTTACCGTGAACGCGCCGCTTGTCTGTCCCAGGTTGGTCAAGACGTCCACCGCACGGAGACGCGACTCGTGGGCGTGCGCGTCGGGCCCCACGTGGGTCACGTAGAGGACGCGCTTCGGCGTCTGGGCAGCGGCTGTCGGTGGGAGTGCGATGAAAAAGGCGGTGACGGGCAGGAGATGCGCGAAGACCTGGGCAGCGAACGACCGTGGCATGCCACTAGAATAGTCGGACTGATGTGCGGGGGTGGCAGGGGCCGCGGAGGACCTTGTCGGGCAGCCGGGACTCGAGTCCCGACTTTCATGTGGTGGCTGCTCGCCGCCGTTGTCCTGGTTTCACGGACCCCGATGGCATCTGTGGCCGAACAGCCGAATCCACGATGGCGAGTCGTGTGGGCGGACGAGTTCGATCGCGACGGCCTGCCGGATCCGGCGAAGTGGAGCCACGACGTCGGCGGACACGGGTGGGGCAACAACGAGCTGCAGTTCTACACGAGAGCGCGCCTCGAGAACGCCCGCGTCGAGCGAGGCCACTTGATCATCGAAGCCCGGCGCGAGCCGTGGGAAGGCCGCGAATACACGTCGGCCCGGCTGGTCACCATGGGCAAGGGCGAGTGGACCTACGGCCGGGTCGAAGCGCGTGCCCGGTTGCCGAAGGGACGTGGATCCTGGCCGGCGATCTGGATGCTGGGATCGACCACGCGATTCCAGTGGCCGGACGATGGAGAAATCGACATCATGGAACACGTCGGCTTCGACCCCGGTGTGGTCCATGCGTCGGTCCACACGAAGCGGTACAACCACGTCGCGCGCACGCAACGGACCGCGAAGATCGCTGTTCCCGACGCGCAGGACGCCTTTCACGTGTATGCGATCGAATGGGAGCGGGATCGCATCCGTGCGTTCGTGGACGGCACGCCGTACTTCGAGTTCGCGCGCGAGGCCGACGACAAGGATCGCTGGCCGTTCGATGCCCCGCAACACCTGTTGCTGAACGTGGCCGTCGGCGGCAACTGGGGCGGACGGAAAGGGGTCGATCCGGAGTCGCTCCCGTATCGATTCGAGATTGACTACGTACGGGTGTCGACCCGCGTCGAGTGAAAGGGTTTCGAGCGTCGAGAGATGCCCAGATTGATTCCACAGCCTACGGTCATTGCCGCCGCGGGCAACAAGCCCAAGGTCATCGAAGAGTACGCGGGACGCGTGAACACCGGTCACGAGGACGTCAGCGTGGCGCGCATGGTCTCGCCGGAGGGCTGGCAGGAGCCGGGGCAGCGACCCGAGTTCGCGGAGATCACGGTCGTGCTGCGCGGCCTGCTTCGCGTGGAGCACGAGACCGGTGCGCTCGACGTGCGGGCCGGTCAGGCGGTGGTCGCCTCGGCGGGGGAGTGGGTGCGCTACAGCAGCCCGGAACCGGGCGGAGCGGAGTACGTGGCGATCTGTCTCCCGGCTTTCTCGCCGGTGACGGTGCATCGCGACAGCGAGTGAGCAGGCCGTGGCTTCCGTCTTCTCGCATGCTCTCGTCGGCGTCGCGCTGGGCGTGTGCATGGCGCCGCCCGGACGACGCGCACGACTGCTCGCCGTCGGCGCCGCGTGCGCGGTTCTGCCGGATCTCGATGTGGCCGGCCTCTCGGTGGGGTTCCATCTCGATCACCCGTTGGGCCACCGCGGGCTGAGCCATTCGGTGCCGTTCGCGGCAGCACTCGCCGGCATCGTCACCGTCGGCCTGTTTCAGCGCGGGGCAGCGGGACTCGGACCACTTCGCGTCTGGTTGTACCTGTTGCTCGCGACCGCATCGCACGGCCTGCTGGACGCGTTGACGAACGGCGGCCGCGGCGTCGCATTCCTGGCGCCGTTCAGCGAGGTTCGGTACCACTTGCCGTTCACGCCGATCGAGGTGTCGCCGATCAGCGTACGCGGCTTCTTCGCCCGACGCGGCGTCGACATCATGCGCAACGAGCTCGTCTGGATCTGGCTGCCGTCGCTGGCGCTCGTGGCCGCGGCGGCGTGGTGGCACCCGAAGCCTGCGGACACCTCTTCGAGCACAGGGGGAGCTCCGCCAGCCTTGCCTGAGCCGGTCACGCCTTCGCGCGAGACGCATTCATGACCGTGACCAGACGACGATTCCTCGCGCAGGTGGCCGCGACAGCGGCCGCCGCTCCGCTCGTTCCGACCTCGCGAGCCGTCGGGCAAGCCCGCAAGGTGCGCCATGCGAGCATCGGCGCATCCGGACAGGCGTGGTCCGACATTCGCGCGTTCGCCGAGCATCCCGCCTTCGACCTGGTCGCCGTCGCCGACGTCGACTTGTGCGTCATTCCGCGAGTGCAGGAGATGTTCCCGCGCGTTCGCGTCTATCAGGACTGGCGCGAGCTCCTGAAGCGCGAAAAGGGCCGGATCGATTCGATCAACGTGTCGACGCCCGATCACATGCACGCCGCCATGGCCATGCCGGCGATGCGGCAGGGCCTGCACGTGTACGTCCAGAAGCCGCTCGCCGCGACGCTGCGCGAGGTGCGTGCGATGGCCGCGCTCGCACGCCGTACCGGTGTCGTGTCGCAGATGGGCATCCAGACCTCGTCGACCGTGCCGCAACGCCTGGGCGAGGCCCTGGTGCGAAGCGGCGCGGTCGGAAAGATCGTCGAGGTCCATACCTTCTCGAACAAGAGCTGGGGACGCGAGGGTGCGGCGCCCGCCGGGAACGATCCCGTCCCGGCGACGCTCGCCTGGGACCAGTGGCTCGGCGTCGCCGCCGAGCGGCCTTACCGCAAAGGCGCGTTCCATCCTGGCGAGTGGCGCCGCTCGGTGGACTTCGGAACCGGCACGCTGGGCGACATGGGCTGCCACATCTACAGCCCGCCGTATCGCGCGCTCGGCCTCACCTCGCCTTTGCGTGTCACGGCGCACGGTCCGCAACCCAACTCGGACTACTGGCCGGTGCGTGCCCGGATACAGCTCGTCTACCCCGGTACCGACGTGACCGCGGGCCAGACGGTGGACGTCTGGTGGTACGACGGCGGGGAACTGCCGCCGGCGGCTGTGGTGGAGCGAACGGGCGGCAAGCTGCCGCCCCAAGGCACCGTCTTCGTCGGCACCGAAGGAACGCTCGTTCTGCCACACGGTGACCGGCCCGTGCTCCATCCGGTCGAGAAGTTCGCGAACGTGTCGTGGCCGGACGTCGCGCCGCGCGATCACTATGCAGAGTTCCTCGACGCGGTGCTCTCGCGGGGTACGTGCTCGGCCGGATTCGATTATGCGGGTCCGCTGACCGAATCGGTGCTGCTCGGCAACGCCGCCGCGTGGACGCCGGGGCGGACCCTCGAGTTCGATGCCCAGGCGCTTCGATTCACCAACGACGCCGGCGCCAACCAGCATCTGACGCGCACCTATCGCAAGGGCTGGAGCGTGAAAGGCCTCTAGGAGCGACGAGGCACGAGCGACGAGACTCCGAGCCAGTGCCAAAGGCTCGCAGGTGATGCGTCGCCGGGTCGTCAGGTGCTTCGAAGCTCTCAGGTGTCATCTTGTACCCGAAGTTCGTCGTTCGTAGCTCGTCGTTCGTAGTTTGACCGATGCCAAGCGTCCTGATCACCGGCTGTTCGAGCGGGATCGGCCGCGCCACGGCAGGGCGTCTGGCGCGCGCGGGCTGGCAGGTCTTCGCGACGGCGCGGCGGCTCGATACCCTCGACGATCTCGCAACCGAGGGGTGCCGGACGCTTCAGCTCGACGTCACCGACGAGCCGTCCATGCACGCCGCCCTCGCGGTGGTGGCCGAGGAAGCCGGCACACTCGATGCCCTCGTGAACAATGCCGGCTATGGCGAGTGGGGTGTCGTGGAGGAAGTGCCCACCGCGCGGGTCCGCCAGCAGTTCGAGACCAACGTCTTCGGCCCGCTCGAGCTGACGCGGCTCGTGCTGCCCGGCATGCGCCGTGCGGGCCAGGGACGCATCGTGAACGTCGGATCGATGGGCGGCCGTCTGACGTTTCCGGGTGGCGGCATTTATCACGCCACGAAGTACGCGCTCGAGGCGCTGAGCGATGCGCTCCGCTTCGAGCTCGAAGGCTTCGGCATCGACGTCGTGCTCGTGCAGCCCGGGCTCGTGCGGAGCGGCTTCGGTGACGTGGCCGTCGCCGTGCTGGATCGCCACGCGGCGGACGACAGCCCGTATGCCTCGCTCAACGAGTCGGTGTTCCGCGCCACGACCGAGAGCTATACGAAAGGCGCCCTGGCGCCGCTCGCCGGCAGCCCCGACGATGTGGCACGCGTGATCGAGCGGGCGCTGACCGCCGAGCGGCCCAGGCCGCGATATCGGGTGACGCGATCTGCTCACGTGCTGATGACGCTTCGCGCGTTGTTCCCGGACCGCTGGTGGGATGCGTTTCTGCGTCGCACTTACGCGCAGCCCGGCGCCCGCTGAATCACGAGCCGAATCGCCGGCTGATATGCTGACGCCCTGGTGTCTCTTACCGGTCAGCACGCCAGCTTCGACGACCGTTTCCAGCGGGGCTCGCGCGTCACGCTCGTCGGCCTGTCGATCAGCATCGTGCTCGCCGCGATCAAGATCGCGAGCGGCATCACCGGCCATACCTACGCCCTGATTGCCGACGGCATCGAGTCGCTCCTCGACGTGTTCAGCTCGGCCATCGCGTGGGGCGGCCTCCGCTACGCCGCCCGGCCACCCGACGAAAAGCATCCATACGGACACGGTCGCGCCGAGACGCTCGCCGCGCTGGTCATCGCCAGCGCGCTGGTCGCCGCCGCCATCGGCATTGGCGCGCTCAGCATCAAGGAAATCGTCACGCCGCACCGCGTACCGGCGCCCTTCACGCTCCTTGTCCTCGTCGGCGTGGTCGTGGTCAAGGAGGTGCTGTTCCGGTTCCTCCACCGCGAAGCCCACAGCATCGGGAGCCGCGCGGTCGAGACCGATGCGTGGCATCATCGGTCGGACGCGCTGACATCGGTTGCCGCGTTCATCGGCATCGCGATTGGCGTCTGGAAGGGCGAAGGGTATGCGGCGGCCGACGACTGGGCGGCGCTGTTCGCGTGCGCGGTCATCCTGTTCAACGGCGTCCGGCTGTTTCGGACGGCGTTCGACGATGCGATGGACGCGGCGCCGCCGCCCGACGTCGAGGAGGCAATCCGCCGGATCGCGCTTCAGGTTCCAGGCGTCGTCGATACCCACAAGCTCCGGGTCCGGCGTAGCGGCATGGTACTCTTCATCGATCTCGACATCCGGGTCGACGGATCGATGACGGTCGCCGAAGGCCACGCGGTGGCTCACGTGGTGAAGGAAGCCCTGCTGGCCTCGCCGCTGGGCGTGCTCGACGTGCTGGTGCACGTCGAGCCCGCGGACGAGCGGAATCTCAGGAAAGTGGCAGAATCGGGCTGACTCGGCCCGACATGGCAACGAGACGCAACTGGAGTCGACGACCTGCCCGGGAGCGTGGACGTGGCCCACACGTGATCCGCCGATCGGCGCGTAGATTTTGAAAGTGCCGCACGGTTGTGAGAGCCTTCCGCGTTCGTGAAGACTCCAACTCTCCGACCGGTCCTCGCCGTCTGCGCGGTCGTTGTCGCCGTGGGCGCCGTGCTGCTCGCGATGGGGCAGGTCCCCATCTGCAAGTGCGGCTACGTCAAAGCCTGGCACGGCATCGTCTCGAGCTCCGAGAACTCGCAGCACCTGACCGACTGGTACACGTTCTCGCACGTCATCCACGGCTTCGCGTTCTACGGCCTGCTCTGGCTGATCGGGCGCGACTGGCCGCTGGGGACGCGGCTGATCGTGGCGACGGTCGTCGAGGGGGCCTGGGAGATCTTCGAGAACACCGACCTGGTCATCAACCGGTACCGATCGGTGACCATCTCGCTCGATTACTACGGCGACAGCATCATCAACTCGGTGTGCGACGTGCTCGCGATGATCGCGGGGTTCCTGCTCGCTGCGCGGTTGCCGGTCCGGGCAACCGTCGCGCTCACCATCGCGATGGAAGCATTCGTCGGCTGGATGATCCGCGACAACCTGACGCTCAACATCGTGATGTTGCTGTTTCCGATCGAAGCCATCAAGCGGTGGCAGGCCGGGATAACGAAATGACGAATCAGGAATGACGAATTACGAATGACGAATACGGATCGGCAACCCTGCACCACCGCCTTCACCATCGTCATTTGTCATTTGTCGTTTGTCATTCGTCATTCTCTTTGTCGAGGAACGCCAGACAGCTCGGCGGCTCTCGCCTTCATGTCGTCGTGCTGTCGGGCGCGTTCGAGCAGCGCGCGTGCCTTGGGACGCTCGCCGTCGTTGATGTGGGCGTAGGCGGCGTTGTAGGCGGCCGTCGCTTCCTGGCGCGCGGCTTCGCGGATGGTCTCCTCGGCCTGGGCGATGTGGGCCGCCTTGGTCGATGCCGGCCAGTCCGAGGCCTCGGCTGCTGCTTTCTGCGCCGTGGCCACCTCGATGTCCTTGCGGTAGCACGCACTGGCGTTCTCGAAGGCGCGCGCCGCATCGGGCCAGCGGGTCTGATTGGTGTGCACGAGTCCCAGATACCAGGCCGCCGCACAGTTGAGGGCTTCGATCTCGAGCGCCTTCTCGAGATTCGGGCGCGCGACGTCGAGCTCGTTCCGGTCGTAGGCGATGAATCCCGCCAGCGCGTAGACGTTCGTGTTGTAGAGCGTCTTCTTCGCTTCGTCGACGTCGGTCCACGCGGGCTCGAGGTCCTTCAGCTGATGCCGGTTCCACGCGCGCCAGTAGAGCGCGTCGCCGACATGAAATCGGCCGAGCTCGAGCAGCCGGGAGAATGCGGCGACGGCCTCGTCGTGCCGGCCCAGGTAGCTGAGCGCGATGCCGGCGCCAAACAACGCATCGTGATGCGTCGGCACACGAGCCGTGACCGACGTGAAGAGCCGATGCGCCTCGCGATAGTCGCGGCCCAGTTGAACGGTGGCGAGATCCATGGCCATCGAGATCGACTCTGGAAACGCGGCGAGCGCGGCCGAGAGGTTGGTCATCCCCTCGGTACGTCGTCCGGCGCTCGGGCAGGCCCGTCGTCGGCCGCGATCCCGGGCGCGGAACGCCCGCGAGGTGCCGGCCGATGAAGAACTGCGCTTCGACGAACCGCGGCTCGCGCGCCAGAGCCGACCGCAGTCCCTCGAGGTTGCCCGTGCAGCTGGCGGTGAGGAAGCCCACCGCTGCACTGGCCGGGGCACGTTGCGCGATCTTGCCGATGTTCAACCCCGGTGCCGTTCCGCGATGGCAGGCGAGGCTCACGTCGATATATGTGTCGAGCTCGGCGTCCGCTCCTGGAGCACGTGCCGCGCGAGCTTCGATGCGCGCGACGGGTCCGAAGAATCCGCGCAACTCACGCTCGAACGCGTCGCGCGGAAGGGTGGTGGGATCGCGTGGCGCCAGCGCGGCGAACTCGAGCCGTTCGGTGGCCGCCGCGTGATCGGCGAGGCGCGGCGCCAGCTCGCGCGCCCGGTCGAAGTGTGTGGTTGCGGGCAGGCCGAGCTCACGCTCGCGGAGGCCGAGGAGAACCGACGTGCGGAAAATGCGGTCGTCGACCGCCGATCGCTGGAGCGGGTCGCGCGGCGCGAGCGCGTTGTAGATGTCCAGCGCGGCGGTCAAGCAGCGGTAGCAACCCGCGGCCGCTTCGCGATCGGCATGCGCGAGGCCCGCCGCAACCTCGGTCCGCACACGTTTCGCGGCGCACCCGGCGGCTGTCGCTGCCACGACGAGAATGGCCGCGAAACACCGAAGGCGGCCGACGCGCACGGGATTCGAGGTCCGCATCGTCGTGAACGCGGTTCTGTCCGCCCAGCCACCTCAGCCCCCGAGCCGCTCCAGCCGCTCCAGCCGCTCCAGCCGCTCCAGCCGCTCCAGAGATTGGACACCGCGCCGGCCGAAACGGATCGCCAGTTACCAACGAGGAGCTACCAATCACCAGTCGTCAGCCACCAACTCGTCGCTCGTGACTCGGAGCTGGTCACTGGATTACTAGCCGCCCCGGGTGTGCATTTCGAGGTGTGCGTTGCGGCGCAGCTCGGAGAGCGGGACGAACGTGCCGCGCGAGGCGATGCCGAGGCGCTGCTCGGCCCCACGATCCTGCCGCCGCTCCCACACCGCGCGCACGAGCTCCGCCAGCGGCTCGCGACCTGCCCCGCTGCGAAGTGGCGCGCGAAGGTCGACGCCGCTGGTGGCGTAAAGACAGGTGAAGAAATGGCCGTCCGCCGTCACCCGCGACCGATCGCAGTCCTGGCAGAACGGCTCGGTCGTCGACGAGATGATGCCGAACGTGGTGCCGTCGGGAAGGGCATAGCGATCCGCCGGCGCGGACGTGAGGTTCGGCAGGGGCGTGATGGTTCCATGCCGGGCCGTGATCCGCTCGAGTATCTCGCGACGCGTGACGACCTGGTCGAACGACCAGTGGGTGGCGCCGCCGACGTCCATGTACTCGATGAACCGCACTTCGGCGTGCCGCGCGCGTCCGTATTCCAGAATCGCGAGCAGCTCATCGTCGTTCTGACCGCGCAGCACGACCGTGTCGATCTTGAGCGAGCCGAAGACGTCGGCCGCAGCGTCGATGCCTTCGAGGACGGCCGCGTGGGCGTCGGAACGCGCGAGCGTCTTGAACCGCGCGGGATCGAGCGTATCGAGGCTGACGGTCACGCGTCCGAGTCCCGCGTCTTCGAGACGCCGCGCCTCGGCGGCGAGCAGCACGCCGTTGGTCGTGAGCGCCAGATCGGCGAGGCCCGGCTTGCACCGCCAGGCGGCCCACGAGCCCGGCGAGGTCGCGGCGGAGCAGCGGCTCGCCACCGGTCAGACGGACGCGATCGACGCCGAGACCCAGGAATACGTCGACCACCTGTTCGAGCTCCTCGAAGGTGAGCAGGTCGGCGCGCGGCAGCCACGTGTACTCCAGCTCCGGCATGCAGTAGCTGCAGCGCAGGTTGCAGCGATCCGTCACCGATAGCCGGAGGCTGCGCAACGGGCGGCTGTAGCGGTCCAAGACCATCGGTCGATTATAGAATCGGCCGCATCCGGGCTGCACGCGCCGGACTGGAGGAATGCATGCGTTGGTCGGGACCGATTGCGGGCGTCGTGATAGCGGGGAATGCTGGTTTCATGGCCATCCGCCCAGGTTCAGCGCAGCGAGCCAGCCCCGCCCCGCGGAAACGTCCCGCGACCGGTTCAAGACCGAAGTGCTCGCCGACGTCGAGGCCGTGCCCGCTCGTCCAGCAGATTGTCGACAGCCTCTTCAGCTTCGGCGAGCTGGGCTATCAGGAGGTCGAGACGTCGCGCTACCTGACCGGCATCCTGGAGAAGCACGGGTTCAAAATCGAGCGCGGCATCGCGGGCATGCCGACGGCGTGGGTCGCACGCTGGGGCCGCGGCAAGCCGGTGATCGCGCTCGGCTCGGATATCGACGGCATCCCGCAGGCGTCGCAGAAGCCCGGCGTCGCCTACCGCGATCCGCTGGTGCCCGGCGCGCCCGGTCACGGCGAAGGCCACAACTCCGGACAGGCTGTGAACATCGCCGCGGCGCTCGCCGTGAAGGCGCTGATGGAGCGCGACAAGCTGCCGGGCACGCTGGTCCTCTGGCCGGGCGTGGCCGAGGAGCTGCGTCGGCGGCCAAGGCGTACCTCGTTCGCGCAGGGCTTCTTCAAGGACGTCGACGTCGTGTCTCTTCTCGCACGTCGAGCAGCGGCTTCGGCGTCGCGTGGGGCGCGACGAGCGGGCACCGGGCTGGTGTCGGTCGAATACACCTTCCAGGGCGAGAGCGCGCACTCCGCCGGCGCGCCCTGGCGCGGGCGCAGCGCGCTCGACGCCGTCGAGCTGATGAACGTCGGCTGGAACTTCCGCCGCGAGCATCTGCGTCTGCAGCATCGCTCGCACTACGTCATTCGCAACGGCGGCGATCAGCCGAACGTCGTGCCGTCGCGAACGCGTCGGTCTGGTACTACTTCCGCGAGACGCGAGTACCAGCGCATCAAGGAGCTGTGGGAGACCGGCGACGCGATGGCGCAGGGCGCGGCGCTGATGACCGGCACGACGCTCGCCGGGACGCGCGTGCTGGGCGCCGCCTGGCCGCGCATTTCAACAAGACGATGGCCGAAGCCATGCACGCGAACATCAACCGGGTCGGCATGCCGCGCTGGGACGAGGCCGATCAGGCGTTCGCGCAAGCGCCGTCCAGCGCGAGCTGAAGGTCGAAGAGAAGGGGCTCGAAGACCGAGATCGACGAAGCTCGCGACGCCGGTCAAGGACGAAGACAACCGCGGCGGCGGCTCCGACGATATCGGCGACGTCTCGTGGGTCGTGCCGACGATCACGCTGCGCTACCCGTCGAACATTCCCGAGCACGCCCGGCCACAGCTGGTGGGACGCGATCGCGATGGCCACGCCGATCGCGCACAAAGGCGCGACCGCCGGCGCCAAGGCGCTGGCGCTGACGATGGTCGACATCCTGACGAAGCCGGCATGGTCGAAGACGCGTGGAAGTACTTCCGCGAGGTGCAGACGCAAGCGACGTGAAATACACGCCGCTGACTCCGTCCGGAGGACAAGCCGGCGATCGAGCTGAACACCGACATCATGGGCCGCTATCGGGAGCAGATGCGCAAGTTCTATTACGACCCGCCAAGCACAAGACCTATCTCGAACAGCTCGGCATCAAGTATCCGACGGTGCGGCCGGCGCCGCCATCGGCGGCGCGCTGAGCCCAGTGTCTCCGCCTGCACGCCGTTGCGCACGGTCGCACCTGTGCGATGACTGATCTTTGCCCCATAAAGCGCGCTCGTAACAATCTGAGTGCATCGGCATTTTCCTGCGTGTCCTGCACGAACTGAAGGACAGAGTCAGCATCTAATGCGCTCATGGGCGCAATCTGCAAATTCTGGATTGCAATTCGCGCAGCTCAGGAGCTACGCTTTCGCAACGTCGACGCATTGAGCTCAGCGGTGACGTTTCGGGAAGCGATGGCTGGCGGCGCGCAACGCGTGGTCCCGGCGCCAGCCCAATAGGGCCCCACCCTCCGGGGCCCGGGAGGATGTGATGGTTCCGGCCGATGTGGCGTGGATGCTCGTCGCGACGGCGCTAGTGCTGCTGATGACGCCCGCGCTGGCGTTCTTCTACGGCGGGCTGGTGCGCTCCAAGAACGCGCTCAACACCATGATGATGAGCTTTATTTCGCTCGGATTCGTGGCGGTGGCCTGGGCGCTGCTCGGCTACTCGCTGGCGTTCGCGCCCGGGACAGCCTTCTTCGGCGGCTTCGATCACGCCTCTCGCTGCAAAACGTCGGCCTCGAAGCGAACGGCACCATCCCGCACATCCTGTTCATGGCCTATCAGGCCACGTTCGCGATCATCACCGCCGCGCTGATCTCCGGCGCCATGGTCGAGCGCATGCGATTCAGCGCCTACGTCACCTTCATCACCCTGTGGGCGCTCGTCGTCTATAGCCCGATCGCGCACTGGGTGTGGGGTCGGCGGCTGGCTCGCGACGATGGGCGCGCTCGACTTCGCCGGCGGCACGGTCGTCCACGTCAACGCCGCGGTCGCGGCGTTGGTCGCGGCGCTGGTGATCGGCCCGCGCAAGGACTTCGCGCGCCAGGCGATCCTGCCGCACAACGTGCCGTTCACGCTGCTCGGCGCCGGCATGCTCTGGTTCGGCTGGTTCGGCTTCAACGCGGGCAGCGCGCCTCGGCGCCAACAATTGCCGCCGCGCTCGCCTTCGTCACGACGATGCTCGCCCCGGCGGCGACGCTGTCGGTGTGGTCGCTCATCGACATGATCCGGAACGGAAGGTCACGGCGGTCGGCGCCGCCACGGCGATCGTGGTCGGCCTCGTCGCGATTACGCCGGCGGCCGGTCTCGTGAGCCCGCTCAGCGCGCTGGCGCTCGGCGCGCATCGCGGCCATCCCGAGCTACTTCGCGCTCGTCTGCGCGCGCGCACGCGCTCGACGACTCGCTCGACGTGGTCGCGGCGCACGGCGTCGGCGGCGCGGTCGGCGCGCTCCTGACCGGCGTGTTCGCGCAGAAAGCTGGAACACGTGGCCGACGGCGCGCTGTTCGGCAACCCCGTATCAGGTGGTCATCCAGGCGATTTCGATCGTCGCCGTCATTCGCCTACGGCGCGAGTCGCGACGTTCGTCCTGCTGAAGCTCGTCGGCCTGGTCTTCCGCCTGCGCGCCGGGGGCGACGAGGGCCTCGGCCTGGACGTGACGCAGCACGGCGAGGAAGCGTACACGCGTGGTGAAGGCGCGATCCTGGTGCTGCCGGGCGTCGAAGCGCCGGCGTGGCGGCGCGCGGTCCGCGCTCACGACTGAAGGAGGCCGCGCATGAAGCTGGTAGTCGCCATCGTCCGTCCGGAGAAGCTCAGCGACGTGCTGGTCGAGTTGTTCAAGGCCGAAGTGCAGGGCCTGACGATCAGCGAAGTGCGCGGACACGGCGGCGAAATCGAGCAGGTCGAGACCTACCGCGGGACGACCGTCAAGATGGCGCTGTCCGAGAAGGTTCGGCTCGAGATCGGCGTGTCGGAACACTTCGTGCAGCCCACGGTGGAGGCGATCCTGCGCGGCGCGCGCACCGGCCGGTCGGTGACGGCAAGATCTTCGTGCTCCCGGTCGAGAAGATCTATCGCATCCGGACGGGCGAAGAGGATCAGGCGGCGGTGACGCCCGTCACCGTCGCGTCGGCGTGAGCCCGGAGAGAGCCGGGCCGCACCCGGCTCTCTGCTTTCTGGCGACGGCCGCCTCAGCGGCCGTCGCGGCAGCCCTTGAAGCTCGCCGCTATTCAGCCGGCCTGGGCGCCCGGCTGGCCGCTCGCTGGCTGCCGGGAATGAGACCTCCCTCCGCGGCTGTCGCGGGTCGCCCTTGACGCTCGCCGCTATTCAGCCGGCCTGGGCGGCCGGCTGGCCGCTCGCTCGCTGCCTGCCTGCCGGGAATGAGACCTCCCTCCGCGGCCGTCGCGGGCAGCCCTTGAAGCTCGCCGCTATTCAGCCGGCCCCGCCAGGCCGGCTGGCAGCTCGGGCACGGAAGCGGCGTCTGCTATCCCGCACAGCAGGCGGGGCTTGAGAGCCCGCCACGAGAATGCTCGAAACGCCACGCGTCACGGCCGCCTGAGGGCGGCCGTCAGCAGCTGGAGTAGTGCTCCTCGGACAGCCCGCGCAGTCGCTCGGCGGCGGATTCCGGCGTGATGTCCCTCTGCGGCATCCCGAGCAGCTCGAAGCCGACCATGAACTTGCGGATGGTGGCCGAGCGCAGGAGGGGCGGATAGAAGTGCGCGTGCAGGTGACTGTCGCCGTGCGTCGATCCATCGCGTCGGCTGCTGGTGAAAGCCCATTGAATAGGGGAAGGGCGCCTCGAACAGGTTGTCGTACCGCGTCGTGACGCGGCGGAGGATGTCGGCGAGCGCATCGCGTTCCGCGTCGGTCAGCCGATCGATCGTGGCGACGTGCCGGCGGCTCAGCACGAGGAGTTCGAACGGCCAGACGGCCCAGAACGGCACCACCGCGACGAAAGTCTCGTTCTCAGAGACCATACGCTCACCGCGCTGTCGCTCGAGGGCTGTGTAGTCGCAGAGGAGGCAACGATCGGTGGCCTGCCGGTACGCCGCGGCTGACGCCAGCTCTCGCGCCGGAAGATCGGGAATCGTGTGCGTGGCCCAGATTTGCCCGTGTGGATGCGGGTTGCTCGCCCCCATCATCTCGCCGCGGTTCTCGAAGATCTCCACGTAGCTGATGCCGGGCCGAGATCCCAGGCTCAGATATTCCTCGACCCACGTGTCCACGACCGCCCGCACGTCGGCGGCCGGCATCGTCGCCAGCGTGAGATCGTGCCTCGGCGAGAAGCACACGACGCGGCAGACGCCCGGTTCCGCGGCTGCGACGATCACGCCGTCTTCGTCTGAGCTCGCCCTCATGCGTGTCGGGTCGGAGCGCGGCGAAGTCGTTGTCGAAGACGAAAGTGGTCGTGTACGGCGGATTGCGCACGCCGCCGGCGCGCGTGTTGCCCGGACAGAGATAGCACGTCGGATCGAAGGCAGGCGGCGCGGGTCGTGGTGCCCGCTCCACCTGTCCCTGCCACGGCCGATCGGTCCGATGCGGCGAGACGAGGACCCACTCCCGCAAGAGCGGGTTGAAGCGCCGGTGCGGATGCGCGAACAGCGTCATCGAAGCCGGGTCGGCTGCTTCGTGCGGAATCGTCGTACGCAGAAAACAGAAAATCGACCCGACCCCAAATCGCAGATCCTGAAATTCGGCCCGACCCCGACTCTGCGTCACGCCTTGGCGGCAGCGGCCGGCGTCGCCGCGGCCGTGTTCAGATCCTCGGGCTTGTGGGTGACGGGATTGAGGAACGGCATCATCGCGCGCAGCTGCGCGCCGACCTCCTCGAGGAGCTGGGTCTGCTCGGCCTTGCCGTGTGGCGTTGAACCAGGGGCGGCCGTCCTCGTTCTCCTTGATCCACTTCCGCGCGTAGGTTCCGTCCTTGATCTCCTTCGAGGATCTGCCGCATCTCGGCGCGCGGCTGCGTCGGTGACGATGCGCGGGCCGGCGGTGTAGTCGCCATGCTCGGCGGTGTCGCTGACCGAGTAGCGCATGTAGTTCAAGCCGCCGCGATACATCAGGTCGACGATCAGCTTCAGCTCGTGCAGACACTCGAAGTAGGCGATCTCGGGCTGATAGCCGGCCTCGACGAGCGTCTCGAAGCCGGCCTTGACCAGCGCGCTCGCGCCGCCGCAGAGCACCGCCTGTTCGCCGAACAGATCGGTCTCGGTCTCCTCCGAGAAGGTCGTCTCGAGCACGCCCGCGCGCGTCACGCCGAGCGCCTTGGCGTACGAGAGCGCCAGCGCGCGGCGCCTGGCCGGTCGCGTCCTGGTGCACCGCGAGCAAGCGCCGGGCACGCCGCCGCCCTCCTGGAACACCTCGCGGACGCGGTGGCCGGGCGACTTCGGCGCGATCATCGTGACGTCGATGTCGGCCGGCGGCTGGATCGTGCCGAAGCGGATGTTGAAGCCGTGCGCGAACATCAGCATCTTGCCCTTCGTGAGGTGCGGCGCGATGTCCTCGCGTGTAGAGCGTCGGCTGCGCCGTGTCGGGCGCGAGCACCATGATCACGTCGGCCCACGCGGCCGCCTCGGCAACCGGCAGGGCCTCGATGCCCGGCGGCTTCGGCCTTCGCCTTCGCCGGGCTGCCGGCGCGGACGCCGACCTTCACGTTGCACGCCGCTGTCCTTCAGGTTCAGCGCGTGCGCGTGTCCCTGCGATCCGTAGCCGACGATGGCGACCTTCTTGCCCTGGATGAGCGAGAGGTCGGCGTCTTTGTCGTAGTAGATCTTGGCCATAGTTCGTCTAGTTGAAAGGTCTGCGGTCTTCAGTCTTCGGGCTTCAGATCTTCGGGCCAGACGGCCTTGGTCACGGCGAGCGTCACTGGGCCCAGCCAGGACCGTAGCCGAGGCCGAAGACTCGAAGCCTCAGACCGAATACGACACCGCCACATCGTCCGCGGTCGCGTCGACGTCCTCGAACGTGCGGCTGATGGCGGGCTCGGCGATCGGTGCCGCGCGATCATGGTGACGCGGCCGGTGCGCGCCATCTCGAGGACGCCGTAGGGGCGCAGCACTTCGACCAGGCTGTCCACCTTGTCCTCGGTGCCGGTCACCTCGACCATCAGCGAGTTGGGCGCGACGTCGACGATGCGCGCGCGGTAAGCCTCGGCGAGCTGCATGATCTCGATCCGCGTCTCGCGCGTGGCGGTCACCTTGACCAGCGCGAGGTCGCGCGTCACCGACGGCTGCGCGGTGATGTTGTCGACCCGCAGCACGTTGATCAGCTTGTAGAGGTTCGCCTCGACTCGCCGCGCGCCGAGCTCGTCGGTGTCGACGACGATCGTCATGCGCGAGACGCCGTCGGTCTCGGTGTGACCGACCGTCAGCGATTCGATGTTGAAGCCGCGCCGCCGGATCAGCGAGGCCACGCGCGTCAGCACGCCCGGCACGTTCTCCACGCGGACGACGAAGGTGTTCATGCGTCTGCTCCCGTTTCGACGATCGGCGCTCGGACGCCGGATCATGTTGTGCAGGTCGTTGCCCGGCGGGCACCATCGGGAAGACCGAGTCCTCCTGCTCGACGCGGAAGTCGATGAGCACCGTGCCCGCATGCTGGCGCGCCGCGCTCGACGCTCGAGACCACCTCGCTGCGCGTCTCCACCCGCATCGCCTTCAGGCCGAACGCCTCCGCCAGCTTCACGAAGTCGGGATTGACCAGCGGCGTGGCGGCGTAGCGGCGCTCGTAGAAGAACTCCTGCCACTGCCGCACCATGCCGAGGTAGCCGTTGTTGATGATGGCGATGTTGATGTCGATGTTCTCCTGCGCGATCGTCGCCAGCTCGCACATCGTCATCTGGAAGCCGCCGTCGCCGACGACCACCCAGACCTCGGCGTCGGGCCGCGCCACCTTGGCGCCGATCGCCGCCGGCAGCGCGAAGCCCATCGTGCCGAGGCCGCCGGACGTGATCAGCGTGCGCGGCGTCGTCGTGCTTGTAGTACTGCGCTTCCCACATCTGGTGCTGGCCGACGTCGGTGACGACGATGGCCTTGCCCTCGGTCGTGCGCCAGATGTCGTTGATGACGTGCGCGGCGTAGAGGTGCCCGTTGTCGGGCAGGTTCTGGATGTCGCGGACGGCCGCGTCGCCCTTCAGATCGTCGATGTAGCCGATCCACTCGGAGCGATCGCACGACTCGATGCGCGGCAGCAGGCCTTCGAGCGTCTCGCGCAGATCGCCGACGAGGCCGACGTCGGCCTGGACGTTCTTGTTGATCTCGGCCGGGTCGATGTCGATGTGGATCTTCTTCGCGTTCAGCGCGTAGGTCTTGAGATTGCCGGTGACGCGATCGTCGAAGCGCATGCCGAAGGCGAGCAGCAGGTCGGCTTCCTGGATGGCGGTGTTCACCCACGCCTCGCCGTGCATGCCCATCATGCCGAGGTTGAGCGGATGCGACGCCGGGAACGCCGCCGATGCCGAGCAGCGTCGTCGCGACCGGGAATCTGCGTGCGTTCGGCGAACTCGGCGGACGACGTCCATCGCGCCCGAGATCAGGATGCCGTGGCCGGCGAGGATGAGCGGCCGCTTGGCCGAGTGAATCAGGTCGAGCGCGTGCTGGATCTCGCGCGCGCACCGGCCGGTGCTCGGGGCGGTAGCCGCGCAGCTTCGGCGCATCGGGCCACACGAACTCGCAGCCGAGCTCTGCTGCGCGTCCTTGGTGATGTCGATCAGCACCGGACCGGGACGGCCCGAGCGCGCGACGTAGAAGGCTTCGCGCACGACGCGCGCGACCTCGTCGGCGCGGGTGACCAGGTAGTTGTGCTTGGTGATCGGCAGCGTGATGCCGGTGATGTCGGTTTCCTGGAAGGCGTCCGACCCAATCAGCTTGCTGCCCACCTGGCCGGTGATGCAGACGATCGGCACCGAGTCCATCATCGCGGTGGCGATGCCGGTGACCATGTTGGTCGCGCCGGGGCCCGAGGTCGCGACCGCGACGCCGACCTCGCCGGTCGCGCGGGCGTAGCCGTCGGCCATGTGCGTGGCGCCCTGCTCGTGCCGCACCAGGATGTGGCGCAGCGGGAAGTCGAGCATCGCGTCGTAGGCAGGCAGGATCGCGCCGCCCGGATAGCCGAACAGGCAGGTCACGCCTTCGCGCACCAGCGATTCCCACAGGATTTGTGCGCCGGTTCTTTTCATGGCATTTCCTAGATCTCGGCTTCAGTCGTCGGTCTTCGGTCCTGGTCGCGGCTGCGTGAAGCGCCGCCCTCCTGGCGAGGCGCTGCAGCCGCGTAGCCCGGCACAAGCCCCGTAGCTGCAGCCTGGCCGTCATCACCCCGTCACCGCTCCCTTGGCCGCCGACGACACCAGCTTGGCGTATTTCGCGAACACGCCGGTTTCGTAGCGCGGCTTCGGCGGCTGCCAGCCCGCCAGGCGCGCGGCGATCTCCTCGTCGGAGACGTCGAGCGCGAAGCTCGCGCTTCTCGCATGTCGAAATCGATGATGTCGCCATCGCGCACGGCGGCGATCGGCCCGCCGTGCGCCGCTTCCGGGCGCGACGTGCCCGGCCATCAACCCGCGGGTGGCGCCCGAGAACCGGCCGTCGGTGAGGAGGGCGACCGGTCTCGCCCAGCCCCGCGCCCACGATGGCGGCCGTGACGCCGAGCATCTCGCGCATGCCCGGGCCGCCGCTCGGGCCCTCGTAGCGGATCACGACGACGTCGCCCGGCCTTGATGCGGCCGTGCTGGACGGCGTCGAACGCCGCTTCCTCGCTGTCGAACACCCGCGCCGGGCCGCGATGCGAGCGCTGCCGTAGCCGGCCACCTTGACCACGCAGCCCTCGGGCGCCAGGTTGCCGCGGAGGATGACCAGCCCGCCGGTCGGCTTGATCGGCTTGTTCGAGCGGTCCGCACCACCTCCTGGCCGGGCGTCTCACGTGCGCCGCGCGGCTTCTTCGCCGATCGTGCCGGCCGGTCACCGTCGGGCATCGCCGTGCAGCGAGGCCGGCCTCGAGCAGCCGCCGGGCGACGAGCGGCGTGCCGCCCGCGCGATAGAGATCGGTCGCGACGAAGCGCCCGCCCGGCTTGAGATCGACGATGAGCGGCGTGCGGTCGCTGATGCGGTTGAAGTCGTCGAGCGAGAGCGGCACGTCCGGCTTCGCGCGCGATCGCCAGCAGGTGCAGCACGGCGTTGGTCGATCCGCCGCTGGCGACGACGCCGGCGATGGCGTTCTCGAACGCCTCGCGGGTCGAGGATGTCGCGTGGCCGCACGCCGCGGCGGAGCAGGTCCATCACCAGGCGCCCGGCCTCGCGGGCGCGCGCGTCCTTCTCCTCCAGCATCGCCGGGCACGCTGGCGCTGCCCGAGCGGCGTGACGCCCAGGAACTCGCAGGCCATCGCCATCGTGTTCGCCGTGAACTGGCCGCCGCAGGCGCCGGCGCCGGGACAGGCGTGATCCTCGAGATCGCGCAGCTGGGCGTCGCTCATGCGCCCCGCGGCGTGCGCGCCGACCGCTTCGAAGACGTCCTGAATCGTGACGGCGTGGCCTTCGAACGTGCCCGGGCGCAATCGAGCCGCCGTAGAGCACGACGCCCGGCAGGTTCATGCGCGCGAGCGCCATCACCGTGCCGGGGATGGTCTTGTCGCAGCCGCAGAGCAGCGACGACGGCGTCGAGGTGATGGCCCTTCACGCACGAGCTCGATCGAGTCGGCGATCACCTCGCGGCTCACGAGCGAGGCGCGCATGCCCTCCGCGCCCATCGTGATGCCGTCCGACACGGCCACCGTGTTGAACTCCATCGGCGTGCCGCCGGCCTCGCGAACGCCTTCCTTCACCTGCGCGGCCAGACGACGCAGGTGGAAGTTGCACGGGCCGATCTCGGTCCAGGTGTTGGCGATGCCGACGAGCGGCTTGTGCAGATCCGCGTCGGAGAAGCCGACCGCCTTGAGCATGGCGCGCGCGCCGGCGCGGCTCGGGCCTTCGGTGAGCGCGGCGCTGCGATGCTTGAGCGCGCAGATCGCTCATGCGGCGCCTCCGGCTGTGTGCGGGCTCGCACGGCGTCGGCCGCCGGACGCGAGCCGGCGCCCGGCGTACGACCCGAGCGTCTTCACCGACGGCGCGAACTCCGCCAGATGCGAAAGCGCGCGGCTGCAGCGCGAGTCGTGCTGGCCGACGCCGAGGTCCAGATAGAACATGTATTCCCACGGGCCGTCCCGGAATCGGCCGCGATTCGACCTTGGTGACGTCGATGTCGCGCAGCGCGAACACGCGAAAGCGCGCTGAACAGCGCGCCGGGCTTGTTGGGCAGCGTGAAGACCACCGTCGTCTTGTCGGCGTGCCGATCGCGCCGGACCGTCGCCTCCTGCGCCGTCGGTCGTGACGACAATGAAGCGCGTGATGTTGTCGGCGTAGTCCTGGATGCCGACCCGCAGCACGTCAGCCCGAAGACGGCGGCCGCGCGCTCGGAGGCGATGGCGGCGCCGGTCGACGAGCTTGCGCTCCTTGATCAACTTCGCGCTGCCGGCCGTGTCGTAGGTGGCGACCACCTCGACGCCCGCCAGCGACCGCAGGAAGCGGTCGCACTGCGCGAGCGCCTGCGGATGCGAGTAGATCTGCCGGACCTGCTCGATCGTCGTCCCCGGCAGCGCCAGGAGACTGTGGATGACCGGCAGCTCGACCTCGCCGACGATGGCAGCTCGTGCTGGACCAGCAGGTCGTAGTTGCGGTGAATGGTGCCGCCGATCGAGTTCTCGATCGGCAGCACGCCGCACGTGGCGCGGCCGTCCTCGACCGCGTGAAAGACGTCCTCGAACGCCGGGCAGGCGAGCAACTCTGCGTCGGCGTCGTACTTGGCCGCGGCTGCCTCGCTATACGCGCCCGGTTCGCCTTGATATGCAATCCGCACGGGAGATCCCGGCTCGTTCGGGCGCAGCGACACCGCGAGCCCCGTGAGCGTCCGGGAATTATCGACGCCGGCCAAACTAGAAGTCAAATTTATAATCGTGACGAAAGCATAAGGGGCTGGAGCGGATGGGAGCGGCCTCGGGTGCCGACGCCCCAGCGGATGCCGTCAGGCACCGGGCCGGCCCGCCCTCCAACCGCTCCAGCCCTCCAGCCGCCCCAACCGCTCCAGCCCTCCAGCCGCGCCAGCGCTCCAGCCGCCCCAACCGCTCCAGCCGCTCCAGCCTCCTATAATCCCAAGATGGTCCGCCCCTATCGCGGCATCCTGCCCACGATCGACCCGTCGGCCTACGTCGACCAGAGCGCGCAAGTCATTGGCAATGTGTCGGTTGGCGAGGAAAGCAGCGTCTGGATGAACGTCGTGGTCCGCGGCGACGTCCACTGGATCCGCATCGGCCGCCGCACGAACGTCCAGGACGGCACGATCGTCCACGTGATGCGCGACACGAACCCGACGATTATCGGCGACGACGTCACCATTGGCCACGGCGCCATCATCCACGGCTGCACGATCCTCGGCCGCTGTCTCATCGGAATGGGCGCGATCCTGCTGAACGGCGTGCGAAGTGGGGGAGGACTCGATCGTCGCGGCCGGGTCGCTGGTCACCGAGGGCATGCCGATTTCCGCCGCGCTCGCTGGTGATGGGGCGTCCCGGCCCGCGTCCGGCGCACGCTCACCGATGACGAAGTGGCGTCGATTCGCGACTATGCCGACCGCTACGTGCGGCTACCGCCTCGACTATCAGGCCGTGTGATGGATGCGCGGCTGCTCTCGCAGTAATCGCGCCATGCAGCCAGCAGCACAGACCCGCGGCATGCGCGACTTCCTCCCCGCAGATATCCGCCGCCGGCAATACGTCATCCGGCGCGATTGCAGAGGTCTACGAGCGCTACGGGTTCGAGCCGCTCGAAACGCCCGCCGTCGAGAACCTCGAGACGCTCCTCGGCAAGTACGGCGAGGAGGGCAATCAGCTCATCTTCAAGATCCTGAAGCGGGGTGAGCACGAGTCGACGGGGCAGGCCGATCTCGCCCTGCGCTACGACCTGACGGTTCCGCTCGCGCGCGTCGTCGCCGAATATCGCGCCGAGTTGCCGCGGCTCTTCAAGCGCTATCAGATTCAGCCGGTGTGGCGGGCGGACCGGCCGGCACGCGGACGCTTCCGGGAGTTCTATCAGTGCGACGTCGACGTCTCGGCTCGACGTCGCCGCTCGTCGAGGCGGAGATTTGCGCGGCCGCCAGCGAGGCGCTGACGCGCCTGGGATTCGAGACGTTCACGATCCGGCTGAATCACCGCCAGCTGCTGGCGGCTTCCTCGACGTGGCCGGCGTGCCCTCCGACAAGCACGGCGAGGCGCTGGTGGCGCTCGACAAGCTGGACAAGATCGGCCGGGAAGGTTCGCGCGCGAGATGGAGCAGCGCGGACTCGCCCCGGCGGCGGCGGACACGGGCACTGGCCTTGTTCGATCGCGTCGGACGCCGTCTGGCGATGTCGCTGGGGGCCGCTCGAGACCGCGGTCGTTCGAAGCACGCGGCCGGCCGCGAGGCGATCGCTCGAGCTCCGCGCAGATCGTGCGCGCTGACCGGATCGCCACGCCCGCAGCGGGCCGGCTGAGCGATCGACCCGACGCTGGCGCGCGGCCTGTCGTACTACACCGGCGCGATCATGGAGATTGCCGTCCCCGACCTCGCCGGCAGCCTCGGCGGCGGCGGCCGCTACGACGACCTGGTCGGCATGTTCCTCGGCCAGTCGGTGCCGGCGTGCGGGTTCTCGCTCGGGCCTCGAGCGCATCATCGTCGTGATGACCGAGCGCGGCATGTTCCCCGAGGCGCTCGCACGCGCGCGCCGCCGACGTGATGGTGACGCTGTGGAACGCCGATACGCGTCGGCGATGCTGGCCCTGGCGGCAGGAGCTGCGCGCCGCCGGGCTGCGCGTCGACGTCTATCCGGACGCCGACAAGCTCGGCAAACAGTTCAAGTACGCCGCTGCGCGCCAGGTGCCCTTCGTCGCCGTCGTCGGCGACGACGAGCTGGCGTAGGGCGAAGTCACGATGAAGGACCTGCGCTCACGGGTCGCAGCAGCGCGTCCCGCGACGACTCGCGCGCCGAGACCGTGTCCCAAGCCGCTCTCGCGCTATGCTAATCGGTTCGACGTAACCGGCCTTCTGGCCTGAGCCTGTAGTCCCTAGCCCGTAGCCCATGAACCATCCCCTCGGAGAGCTTCGTCGCACTCACACGTGCGGCGCGCTGCGCGCCGCGGACGTCGGCCAGCATGTCGTGCTGCTCGGCTGGGTGCACCGCGTCCGCGACCTCGGGTCGCTCACCTTCCTCGACGTGCGCGATCGCTGCGGCGTCACGCAGGTCGTGGCGCGCGACGACGAGGCCTGCGTCGCCGAGGCCAAGCAGCTCGAGACCGAGATGGTCGTCGCCGTGTCCGGCCACGTCGAGCGCCGCAGTCGGCGGACACGATCAACCCGAAGCTCGATACCGGCGAGGTCGAGGTCGTGGCCCGCGAGATCCGGCTGCTGAACGATGCGCAGCGGCCGCCGTTCTCGATTGCCGACGAAGCGCCGGTCGCCGAGGAGACGCGGCTGCGCTATCGCTATCTCGATCTGCGCCGGCCGCGGCATGCAGCGCAACCTGATGCTGCGCCACAGGATGACGATGGCGATGCGCGCGGTATTTCGACGCGCCACGGCTTTCCTCGAGATCGAGACGCCGATCCTGACCAAGTCCACGCCCGAAGGCGCGCGCGACTATCTGGTGCCGAGCCGCGTGCACCCAGGCGAGTTCTTCGCGCTGCCGCAGTCGCCGCAGATCTTCAAGCAGATCCTGATGATCTGCCGGCATGGATCGCTACTTCCAGATCGTGCCGCTGCTTCCGCGACGAGGACCTGCGCGCCGACCGGCAGCCCGAGTTCACGCAGGTCGACGTCGAGATCTCGTTCGCGACGCGAGACGCTGGTGTTCGCGATCATCGAGCCGCTGATCGCCGAGGTGTTCAAGGATCGGCGGGCATCCGAGTCGCGACGCCGTTCCCGCGCATGTCGTACGCGGAAGCGATCGCGCACTACGGCTCGGACAAGCCCGATCTGCGCTGCGGGATGGCGATCGAGGATCTGTCGGCGCGTTCGCCGCCACGACTTCGCGCCGTTCCGCGAAGCGCTCGACGCCGGAGGGGCGGTGCGCGGCTTCGCCGTCCCGGGCGCCGGCGGCTCGTCGCGCAGCGAGCTCGACGACCTCGTCGAGCAGGCCGAGCCGCTTGGCGCGAGCGGACTGGTCGTGGGCGCGCTACACCGCCGAGGGCGGCGTGCAGAGCCCGCTGCTGAAGATCGGTCGGCGACGAGCCGCTTCGCGACGCGCTCGTGCGCACCGCGACCGGCGCCGACCGACCTGCTCGTCGTCGCAGCCGGTCCAGCCGACTCGACCTCGAAGATGCTGGGGCAGCTCCGGCTGGCGTTGGCCCGCAGGATGAATCTGCTCGACGCCCGATCAGTTCGAGTTCCTGTGGGTCGTCGACTTTCCGCTGTTCGAATGGGATCCGCGACGCGAAGCGGTTCGCGCCGATGCACCATCCGTTCACGTCGCCCCGTCGACGAGGACATCGCCAGGCTCGAGGATGCGATCCGGGCGAGGTGCGGGCGAGGCCTACGATCTCGTGCTGAACGGCAGCGAGATTGGCGGCGGCAGCATCCGTATCCACGACCCGCGCGCTGCAGGCGCGCGATCTTCCGGCGGCTGAGCATCACCGACGAGGAGGCGCGTGACCGCGGTTCGGCTTCTTCCTCGAAGCGCTCGAGTACGGCACGCCGCCGCATGGCGGCATTGCCCTCGGCCTCGACCGCATGGTGGCGCTCCTGTGCCGGCGAGCAGTCGATTCGGGAGGTCATCGCGTTCCCGAAGACCGCCGCGGCGGTGGATCTGATGGCCGGCGCGCC
The DNA here is from genome assembly GCA_963840865.1 of Vicinamibacterales bacterium. Taxonomy (GTDB): domain Bacteria; phylum Acidobacteriota; class Vicinamibacteria; order Vicinamibacterales; family Vicinamibacteraceae; genus CAWJAP01. The sequence goes on along the minus strand of CAWJAP010000001.1, from coordinate 26,184 downwards.
GTCGACGGTCGACGCCGAAGCAGCTCCGGGAGCTGCACATGCGAGCCTGCGGAAGTGACAGTGCCCGAGTGACGGCGTGTAGTACGCTACGTTAATTCGCTGTACAAAAGGAGATAGCCTGATAGCCGCCTCCGCATGCGCAAGATTGCGGTCCCCGACGAGGGCGTCGAGACGCTTTTCGGCGCCGTACGACGAAAACCTTCGCCATCTCGAATCGCTCTTCAATGTCCGGATCCGCACCGACGGCCACGGGCTGCATCGTCGAAGGCGAGCCGGACGACGTCGACAAGGTGGAGCGCGTCGTCGACCAGGTCGGCGCGCTCATGCGTGAGGGCTACAAGTTCGCGCAAGGGCGAAGTGAAACAGCGGCCTCACTCGTGGCCGAGGACGCAGGTGTCGAGCTTCGCGATCATTTCCTCAAAGGCACGGTCCGTCCGTCGACGAAGCGGCAGGTCGTCCCGAAGAGCCTCCATCAGCGCGCGCTATCTCGAAGCGATCGACAAGCACGACATCGTGTTCGGCGTCGGTCCGGCAGGAACCGGCAAGACCTATCTGGCGATGGCGCAGGCGGTGTCGTTCCTGCTCTCCAAGCGGGTGAGCCGGATCATCCTGGCGCGTCCTGCGGTCGAAGCCGGCGAGAAGCTCGGGTTCCTGCCCGGCGATCTTGCAGGAGAAGGTGAACCCCTATCTGCGGCCGCTCTACGACGCGCTCTACGACATGCTCGAAGGCGAGCGCGTCGAGCGGCTGCTCGAGCGCGGCACGATCGAGATCGCGCCCATCGCGTTCATGCGCGGGCGCACGCTGAACGACGCGTTCGTCATCCTGGACGAGGCGCAGAACACGACGTCCGAGCAGATGAAGATGTTCCTGACCCGCCTCGGCTTCGGCTCGAAGGCGGTGATCACCGGCGACATCACCCAGATCGATCTGCCGACGGGCGCGCGTCTCGGGTCTCATCGAAGCGCTCAACGTCGTCCGCCACGATCGAAGGCATCGCGTTCATCCACTTCGACGATCGCGACGTCGTCCGGCACAAGCTGGTGCAGCAGATCGTCCAGGCCTACGCCGAGTTCACGGGCGGCGGCAGCGACCCCAGGCGCCACCCGCCACGACTGATAGGGGCCCGGGTCCTCTTCCGAGATCGTTGTCATCGTGAGAAAAAGACTCCCGTCCCCTATTCGTCCCGGCCATACTGAAGGACTCCCGTCCCCACCCACTCATGGCGTTCGGAAGCGGAGTTCATGTGACGGTCTGTGACCTTCGGGGCCGGCCTGTGCGAGCCCCAGGGCTTGCAACATGGCTCTCGGCGATTGCCCCCAGGGGCACCCGGGGCACTGTGACCGTGGTTCTGGCCGGCGATCGCGCGGTCCGGCGGCTGAACCGCGAATGGCGGCGATCGACCAGGCGACCGACGTCCTGTCGTTTCCGGCCGCGGGCGACGAGCGGAACCAGGCCACCGGCGTCGGCGCGGCCAGGCGAAAGGAGCCCGTCCGCACCTCGGCGATATCGTCATCGCCAGGGGTGTCGCCGCCCGCCAGGCCCGCCAGAGGAGCCATTCGCTGCCGATCGAGCTGCGCGTTCTTGCGCTGCACGGATTCCTGCACCTGGTCGGCTATGATCACGACCTCGACGCCGGCGAGATGGCCCGGGTCGAACGCCGGCTGCGGCGACGCGGCGGGCTGACGGCCGGGTTGATCGAGCGCGTCCCCAGGGCACGGCGCCGGGGCTGACTTCGCATGAGAACCCTGATACCGCTCGGCCTGTTTCTGCTGGGTCTGGCCGGGATCTATGTGGGGACTCGTTCAGGCGGCCTTCACCGCGCTGATGCGGCTGCCGCTCCGCCTCAGCGCCGAGCGGAACGGCGCGAACGAGACGCTGCAGGCGTATCTCGACGAGCCGCGGCTGTTCTTCGTCCCGGCGCGCCTGCTGCTCGGCATCATCCTCGTCTTCGGGTGCCAGCTGAGCACCGTGCTCTTCGGCATCGGCACGTGGCGCGGGGTGGGCGTGCTCGCCCTTTCGATCATCGGCTTCGTCATCGTCTGCGAGCACTTTCTGCCGCAGCTCATCGTCCGCAAGAACCCGCAAGCGGTGCTCGACGTTCCTGCTGCCGTCGTTTCGCGTGCTCGCCAGCCCGCTGCATCCGCTGACGCTCGCTATTCTGGGACTTGCCGCGCGCAGCGAGCGCGAGACTGGACCGCCCGACACCACCGGACTCGCCGAGCGGACGCCGGGGACGACGACGCAGGAGTCTGCGGCCGAGGCCGAAGACGGCGAACGTCGGATGCTGCAGTCGATCGTCGATTTCGGCGAGATCCTGGTCCGCGAGATCATGACGCCACGGCCCGACATCGTCGCAGTGCGATGGGATGCGACGTTGGCCGAGCTCGTGAGGTCTTCAGCGAGCAGCAGTACTCGCGTATTCCCGTCTACAAGGACAACCTGGACAACATCGTCGGCATCGTGTTCGTCAAGGATCTGCTCCTGCTCGACGAACCGGCCGCCGAGGCGCAGCCCGTGACCGCCCTGATGCGTCCGGCCACCTTCGTGCCCGGAGCCCAAGCGCGTGCCCGAGCTGCTCAAGGAGTTCCAGCGCAAGCAGGTGCAGGCGGCGATTGTGGTCGACGAGTACGGCGGCACGGCCGGCCTGGTGACGATCGAGGACATGCTCGAGGAGATCGTCGGCGAGATCCGCGACGAGTACGACGTCGAGTCGGAGCCCATCGTCGACGAGGGCGGCGGGGTCTTCGTCGTCAGCGCAAAGGTGGACATCGACGAAGTCGCCGAACGCCTCGAGGTGCCGATCGAGCGCGAGGGCTTCGAAACGGTGGGCGGGTTCGTCGTCACGCACCTCGGCCGCGTGCCGGCGCCCGGCGAACGGCTCACCATCGGAGACATCGGTGTCGAAGTGCTCGAGGCCGAGCGCCGGCGCGTCCACAAGGTCCGGTTGCGAAGAGCGGTCGCGGCAGAAGGGTGAGAGGGGTCAGGAGGCGGCATCGTTTCGCGGCCGACTCCTCGACCCTCCGTCCATGAAAGTCGGTCTCGTGGCTCTCATCGGCCGGCCCAACGCCGGCAAATCCACGCTCCTCAACGCGCTGGTCGGCGTGAAGCTGGCGATCGTCTCCGACAAGCCGCAGACGACGCGGACGCGCATCCTCGGGGTCAAGACGACGCCGCACGCGCAGCTCGTGTTCGTCGACACGCCGGGCGTGCATCGGCCGCTGCACCGCATGAACGTGCGTATGGTCGATGCCGCTCGTCGAAGCCATTCGCAGCGTGGACGTCGTCGCCCTGGTCGTCGACGCGTCCGAAGCGACCGGCGGTGGCACGCTCTATCTGCTCGAGCTTCTCGCCAACGTGACGCAGCCCGCTCGTCCTCGTGCTGAACAAGATCGATCTCGTGTCCGAAGCCGTCGCTGCTGCCGCTCATGGACTGGTTCCGCTCGCAGCGCGAGTTCACCGAAATCGTGCCGGTCGTCGGCGCTGACGGGCGACGGCGTTCGCCGAGCTCGAACGCGTGCTCTCGAGCCATCTGCCCTGACGGCGAGGCGCTTTTTCCCGAGGACTACCTCACGGACCAGCCCGAGCGCCGGCTTGCCGCCGAAATCGTGCGCGAGCAGGTGCTGGCCGAGACCCGCGACGAGCTGCCGTTCACGACGGCGGTTGTCGTCGACGGCTTCGAAGAAGAGGCGGCACGCGGAGCCGCGCCGTCGGCGGTCGGCGAGGAGCCGCGCGGCCTCATCCGCGTGTTCTGCTCGATTCTGGTCGAACGCGCGTCGCAGAAGCCGATGTTGATCGGGCGCGGCGGCGCCATGGTCAAGCGGATCGGCACGGCGGCGCGGCTCGAGCTCCAGCGGTTCTTCGGGACGCGCGTGTTCCTCGACCTGCAGGTGAAAGTGGCTCCGGATTGGCGGGAGAACGAGCGGGTCCTGGACGACCTCGGCCTCGAGCGCCCACGCCGCGCGGGCGCGCAGCGGCGCTGGATACGGGTCGAGCAGCCGCCGCCGCGGCGCCAGGCCGCGCGGACGTCGCTGACGCATCGGCTACAATGGCGAGGACAGATCTGATTACATCGCGAGGATTGAAGATTCGAATACGTTGCGAGGATCGATCTGAAAGATCTGAAGTCGTCGATCGATCCGAATTGTCAGATAACCCCAGCCTCGGCCGGCCGACGGCCGCGCCTATGCCCCTGCACACGACCGACGCGCTGATCCTCCGCACCTACCAGTTGAGCGACGCGGACCGCATTGTCGTGTTCCTGACCCGCGATCGGGGCAAGAAGCGGGGCGTGGCCAAGGGGGCGCGGCGGATGCGATCGCGGTTCCGGGGGCGCTCGAGCCGCTGACCTGGGCGTCGGTCGTGTATTTCGAGAAGGAGAGCCGCGAACTGGTGTCGCTGAACACCGCCGACGCGCTCCGATCGCCGCTCTCGGCGCATCATCCGGACGCCCTGGCTACGTGGGCTATCTCGCGGAGCTGATCGACGAATGGGCGCCGGAGGGCGACCCGAACGAGCGGCTGTTCCGCCTGGGCACGGCGGTCGTCGACGCGCTTGCCGGCGACGTGCCCCGGTCGAGTCGCTGGTCCGCTACTTCGAGTACTGGTTGCTCCGGCTGCAGGGCGTGTATCCTTCTGTCTCCGCGTGCCAGCGCTGTCAGGGTTCGCTCAGCGACGGTGGGTGGTTGGCGGCGCCCGCAATCCGCGGGTTCATCTGTTGCCGGTGCGCGCCGGGCGCCGGCGCGGGTGCGGTTTCTGCCTCGGCCGTGCGCTTTCTGCAGTCGGCGGCGACGCTGGCGCCGGCCACCGTGGGTTCGGTCAGCCTCGGGCCGGTGGCCGCGCGCGAGCTGGCCGGCGTTGCACCGGACGCTCATCACGTGGCACCTCGAGAAGGAGCTCCGGTCGACACGCGTGCTGCGGGAGATGGGGTGACAGTGACCAGTAACCGGTGACGAGTGACCAGGTGACGAGTGACCAGTGACGAGCGAGACCCGTGTCCAATGACAGGCATTCGAACGATCCCAATCAGCTGGTAGCTGGTCGTTGGTCGTTGGTCGCTTCCCACATCCCGTGACCCTTCAAGACCTCATCTTCAAGCTCTCCGAGTACTGGAGCTCTCAGGGCTGCCTCATCCAGCAGCCGCTCGACCTCGAGGTCGGCGCCGGCACGATGTCGCCGGAGACGTTCCTGCGCGTGCTCGGGCCCGTGCACTGGAACGTGGCGTACGTGCAGCCGTCGCGGCGTCCCGCGGACGGTCGGTACGGCGAGAACCCGCATCCGCCTGTTCAAGCACCATCAGTTCCAGGTGATTCTCAAGCCGGCGCCCGACGAGGTGCAGCATCTCTATCTCCAGAGCCTCGAAGCGTGCGGCATCAACATCGACGCGCACGACATCCGCTTCGAAGAGGACAACTGGGAGTCGCCGACACTCGGAGCGTGGGGCATCGGGTGGCAGGTGCTGTTCGACGGGCTCGAGATCACGCAGTTCACCTACTTTCAACAGGCGGGCGGTCAGGAGCTCTCGCCGATCTCCGCCGAGCTGACTTACGGGCTCGAGCGGCTGGCGATGGTGCTGCAGAAGGTCGACAACGTGTACGACCTCGAATGGGCGCCGGGCGTGAAGTATCGCGAGGTGCGGTTCCGCGACGAGGTCGAGCAGTCGAAGTACTGCCTTTGGCGAGGTCGCCACGGTGCCGCAGGAGGAGTTCGCGGCCTTCCATCGCGATCTGTTCGAGAAGCATTTCGAGTTCGGCCTGAAGCTCGTGGAGGCCGGCCTCGTGATTCCGGCGCTCGAGCAGTGCCTCAAGTGCTCGCATCTCTTCAACGTGCTCGACGCGAGCGGCGGCGTCGGCGTGACCGAGCGCACGGCCTACATCCTTCGCGTCCGCCAGCTGGCCGTGGCCATTGCCAAGGCCTACACCGAGACGGGCCAGACCGTGACGGCCGAAGCGCGCGCCTGATCGCCCGCACGTCCAGACCGACGTCCATCCATGGATCGTGAACTGCTGCTCGAAATCGGGTGCGAGGAACTGCCGGCGAGCTGGCTGCCGCCCGCTGACGCGGCAGCTCGGCGAGCGGCTCGGCGCGCAGCTGGCTGTGTTTCGCATCGGGGTCGGGCGCCCCCATCGAGACGCACTCGCACGCCGCGCCGCCTGACCGCCGCCATCGCGCGCATCTCCGAGCGCCAGACCGATCTCGAGGAGCAGGTCACCGGGCCGCCCGCCTCGGCCGCGTTCGCGCCCGACGGCCAGCCCACGCCCGCGGCGCTCGGCTTCGCGCGCAAGGCCGGCATCGAGCCCTCGGCGCTCGCGACGGTCGACACGCCCAAGGGCCGCTACCTCGCCTACACGCGGCACGAGCGCGGCAAGGCCACCGTGGACGTGCTGCCCGACGTCCTCGCCGCCACGCTGCGCGATCTCGCGTTCCCGAAGCAGATGCGCTGGGACGCCTGGCTGGACGACGGCCGCGGCGAGTTCACGTTCGGCCGGCCCATCCGCTGGATCCTCTTCCTGCACGGCGGGCGCGTCGTCCCGTTCACGATCCGCCGTAACGCGCTCGCGCAGACCACCTCGGTCCAGGACGTGCGATCGGGCGCGGTCACTTACGGCCATCGCGTGCTCGCCGGCAGCGGCCGCGCCGGCCGGGCGCTAAGGTGCGATCGATCTCCGACTACCGCGCGAAGCTCGGCGAGCACTTCGTGCTGCTCGAGCGCGAGGAGCGTCATGCGCGCGTCGCGCGCGAGCTCGACGCGCACGCGCGGCGGCTCGGCGGACGCGTCAGCGGCGCCGGCGGCGCGCAGACCGGCCTGCTCCAGGAGGTCGTCGATCTGATGGAGTACCCGAGCGTCGTCGCCGGCACGTTCGCGCCGGACTTCCTCGGCCTTCCCGAGGAAGTGCTGACGACGACGATGATCCATCATCAGCACTATTTTCCGGTGGCCGACGATGCCGGCCGGCTGCTGCCGGCGTTCCTCGCGGTCACCAACATCGAGACCGACAACGCGCGCGCGATTGCGGTGAACGCCGAGCGCGTGCTGACGGCGCGGCTGCGCGATGCGCAGTTCTTCTGGGACGCCGGATCGCGAAGCCCGCTCGAGTCGCGCCTCGATCGGCTCGGCACGCTGCTCTTCCACAAGCGCCTCGGCAGCTATCGGCTGAAGGCGCTCCGGCTCGAGCGACTGGCCGGCTGGCTGGCTGCGCGAGGCGTTCGGCGCGCCCGAGGACGAAGCCGCGCAACGCGCGCGCCGCCGGCCGACTGGCCAAAGCCGATCTCGTCGACCGGCATGGTGCGCGAGTTCACCGAGCTGCAGGGCACGATGGGCGGCATCTACGCGCGACACGAAGGCCAGCCCGAGGCGGTGGCACGCGCCATCTACTACCACTACCTGCCGGTCGGCGTCGAGGCCTGGCGCGCCGCCGACGCGCGAGCGCTGGGCGCCGGCGCCGTCGCCTGGGCCGCCGTCTCGGTTGCCGACAAGATCGATTCGGTGGTCGGCATGTTCGCGGCGGGCGAGCGTCCGACCGGCACGCGCGATCCGTTCGCGCTGCGGCGCCAGGCGCAGGGTCTGCTCCGCGTGCTCGTCGATCTCGCCGGAGCTCACGGGGCTCGAGGCCGCCGCTCTCGCTCGATCGACTGGTGGCGGAGGCGGCCGCCGTGTATCAGGCGTCGGATATCGTGGCGGCCGCCGCCGACGAGGACCTGCAGCTCGACACGCTCACCGGCCAGCCCGAGTGGCTCGCCGAGCTGACCCGGTTCCTCGTCGATCGACTGCGCTTCCTCTTCGAGCGCCGCGGGTATGCCTACGACGAGATCAACGCGGTGTCCGGCTGCAGGCAGCGCTCGCTGCGATGGCGCCGCTCGACGTCGCGCCGGCGGCTCGAGGCGCTGCGCGAGTGCGCGGTCGGACGACTTCGTCGCGCTCGCGGTCGCGTTCAAGCGCGTCAAGAACATCGCGAAGGACGTCCCGCGTCATCGGAGCGGGCGCGATCGGCCGCACCGCCACGGGCACCGGACGCCGGCGAGGCCGGCGGAGCGGCGGCTCGCCGACGAGCTGCGCGACCCGCGGTCCGCAGGTCGAGGCTGCCGCGGCGCGCGGCGACTATCGAGCGGCGTTCCGGCTGGCGGCCGGCTTCCGCGAGTCCGTCGATCGCTTCTTCACGGACGTGCTCGTGATGCACGACGACGGCGCGTGCGCGCCCGCCGTCTCGCGCTGGTCGCTCGCCTGCGCGACCTGATCCTGTCGCTGGCCGACATCTCCGAGATCGCGCCCGAGTCCACCAGGCCCGAAGGTGACTCGGAACGCCGCCAGGACCTCGGCCTTCTGCGCCTTGCCGGCTCCAAGCCTGTAGCCCGCAGCCTGTAGCCCGTAGTCGAGTCGACCCACTGAGAAACGAACAATGGCCAAGAAGAAGACCGCTGAAGAAGACGACCACCAGGACGAGCGCGCCACACCGGCACGACCGCGAAGCCCGCGAAGACAGCCCGCGCGAAGGCCCGGCCAGGCGCGCGGCGAAGACCGCGCGCGGCCGCAAGGCCGCGCAGGTACGTCTACTTCTTCGGCAGCGGCAAGGCGGACGGCAATCAAGACGATGAAAGACACGCTCGGCGGCAAGGGCGCGAACCTCGCCGAGATGACCAACGCCGGCCTTCCCGTGCCTCCGGGCTTCACGATTTCGACCGACGCCTGCCGCCTCTACTACGAGCAGCGGCCGCAAGGTGCCCGCCGTTCGTCGACTCGCGAGATGGACGCGAACCTGCGCAAGCTCGAGAAGGCGGCCGGCGCCGAGCTCGGATTGGTCGAGAACCCGCTGCTCGTCTCGGTCCGCTCGGGCGCGAAGTTCTCGATGCCCGGCATGATGGACACGATCCTGAACCTCGGTCTGAACGACGAGACCGTCGAAGGCCTGCTCGCGAAGACGGGCAACGCGCGCTTCGCCTACGACAGCTACCGCCGCTTCATCCAGATGTTCGGCAACGTCGTGCTCGAGATCTCCGAAGGAAGCCTTCGAGCACGAGTTCGAGGCGGTGAAGCACGAGCGAGGCGCGAAGCAGGACACCGACCTGGACGGCGACGCGCTCAAGGAAGTCATCGCGCGCTACAAGAAAGTGGTGCGCGACAAGACCGGCAAGCCGTTCCCGCAGGATCCGGCCGCGCAGCTGCGCGGCGCCCGCGACGCGGTGTTCCGCTCGTGGAACAACCCGCGCGCGAGGGAATACCGCCGCATCTACGACATCCCCGACGATATCGGCACCGCGGTGAACGTGCAGGCGATGGTGTTCGGCAATACCGGCGATCGCTCGGCCACCGGCGTCGGCTTCACCCGCAATCCCGCGACCGGCGCGCACGAGTTCTTCGGTGAGTTCCTCGTCAACGCTCAGGGCGAGGACGTGGTCGCGGGCATCCGCACGCCGCAGCCGATCGCGGAGCTCGAGAAGGTGATGCCGAAGGCCTACAAGGAGCTGCGGACGATCACCACCCGGCTGGAGAAGCACTACAAGGACATCCAGGACTTCGAGTTCACGATTCAGGAAGACAAGCTCTACATGCTGCAGACGCGCAGCGGCAAGCGCACCGGCTATGCCGCCGTCGTCATCGCCACGGACTTCGTGGAGGAGAAGCTGGTCAAGCCGCGGAAGCGCTGCTCCTCGTCGATCCCGAGGCGCTGTCGCAGCTGCTCGCGCCCGGCTTCGATCCGGCGGAATGGAAGAAGCTGCCGGTCGCCACCAAGGGGCTGCCGGCCTCGCCCGGCGCGGCCTCCGGACAGGTGGTCTTCACCGCCGACGATGCGGTCGAGTGGACCAACCGGGGCAAGAAGGTGCTGCTCGTGCGCAAGGAGACCGTGCCCGACGACATTCACGGCATGTTCGTGTCGCAGGGCGTGCTCACCGCGACCGGCGGCATGACGTCACACGCCGCGGTCGTCGGCCGCCAGATGGGCAAGCCCTCGATCGTCGGCGCCGGCGCGCTGCACATCGACGAGAAGGGCAAGCAGCTTCAGCGTCAACGACCAGACGGTCAAGGAAGGCGACTGGGTCTCCTTCGACGGTCTCACCGGCGAGGTCAAGATCGGCCAGGTCGCCAGCGAAGCCGAGCGAGATCCTGCAGGTCGTGGCCGGTCAGATGAAGCCGGAGGGCTCCGACATCTACCAGCGCTTCACCAAGCTGCTGAGCTGGTCGGACAAGGTGCGCACGCTGGGCATTCGCGCCAACGCCGACCTGCCCGATCAGGCCGAGCTCGCCTACGCGTTCGGCGCGCGCGGCATCGGACTGTGCCGCACCGAGCACATGTTCTTCGGTGAAGGCCGCATCCCGATCGTGCAGCGCATGATCCTCGCCGACAACGAGGCCGATCGCCGCAAGGCGCTCGACGAGCTGCTGCCGCTGCAGCGCGACGACTTCTATGGCGTGTTCAAGGCGATGCACGGATCGCCGGTCACGATCCGCATGATCGATCCGCCGCTGCACGAGTTCCTGCCGAAGCGCGAGGATCTCATGGTCGAGATCGCCAAGCTCGAAGTGGCGGGCAACACCGGCGGCGAACTGCCCAAGAAGAAGGAGCTCCTCAAGCGCGTCGAGCAGCTGCACGAATTCAACCCGATGCTCGGCCACCGCGGCGTCCGTCTCGGAATCACGTATCCCGAGATCACCGAGATGCAGACCAAGGCCATCATCTCGGCCGCGTGCCAGCTCAAGAAGGAAGGCCACAAGGTCGTGCCCGAGATCATGATCCCGCTCGTCGGGCACGTGAGGGAGCTGCGCGACCAGAAGGCCATCGTCGACCGCGTCGCCGCCGAGACGATGAAGGAGTACGGGGTCAAGGTCGACTACCTGGTGGGCACGATGATCGAGGTGCCGCGCGGGGCACTCACCGCCGACGAGGTGGCGAAGGAGGCGCAGTTCTTCTCGTTCGGCACCAACGACCTCACGCAGCTCACCTTCGGCTTCTCGCGCGACGACATCGGGAAGTTCCTGAACATCTATCAGGAGAAGAAGATCCTCGAGCGCGATCCGTTCCAGTCGCTCGATGCGACCGGCGTCGGTCAGCTCGTCGACATCGCGTCGAAGAAGGGCCGTGCGGCGCGCGCCGACCTCAAGCTGGGCGTGTGCGGCGAGCACGGCGGCGATCCCGCGTCGATCCACTTCTTCCAGAAGGTCGGTCTCGACTACGTCAGCATGTCGCCGTATCGCGTGCCCGTCGCGCGGCTGGCGGCGGCCCAGGCGGCCATGTCGGTGAAAGTGGGCGACTAAAGAAGGAGGAAGGAGGAAACGAGGAAATAGGGAGTTGCGTGTTCCACTTCCTCCTTCCAATTCCCTCCTTCCAACTTCTCGATGATCACCATCTTCGTCTCCGACGGGCACACGACCGAGAAGGTCGATCGCGTCGACCCGGCGTGGATTGCGCCAGGCAGCTCGCGCGTCGTGTGGGTCGACCTCCAGAGTCCGACCGACGAAGAGGCGCGCATCCTCACCGACGTCTTCCACTTCCACGAGCTGGCCATTGAGGATGCGCTCAGCGAGATTCAGACGCCGAAGATCGAGGACTACGAAGGCTATCTCTATCATGATCCTGCACGGCATCGATTTCTCGGCGGCGAAGCACACCTTCGGAACGCACGAAATCGACATTTTCCTGAGCAACCGGTATCTCGTCACCATCCACGACGAGTTCTCGCGCTCGGTGGCGCACGTGCTCGAAGTGTGTCCGCGCAACACCTTCGTCCTGGCCGAGGGCCCGCCCGCGCTCCTTCATCGCATCGTCGACGCAGTGGTCGACAACTATCGGCCGGAGGTCGACAAGCTCGAGGCGCGCCTGCACGAAATCGAGAGCAGCGTCTTCGAGCGCCCATCGGTCGACGACGTGAAGCAGATCCTCGCGCTCAAGCGCGACGTGACGTCGCTCAGGCGCGTCGTGACGCCGCAGCGCGACGTCGTCGCGCGTCTCGCCCGGCGCGAATTCCCCGTCATCGAGGAGCAGGTCGCCTACCGGTTCCGGGACGTCTACGATCACCTGGTGCGGCTGGTCGAGGAGTCGAACATCTTCCACGACCGCGCCACGGGTCTGCTCGACGCCCACCTGTCCTACACGTCGAATCGCCTCAACCGGGTGATGAAGACGCTCACGGTCATCTCGACGATCTTCCTGCCGCTGACCGTGCTGACGGGCATGTTCGGCATGAACGTGGAGCTGCCTCGGTTCTGGGGCCCCGACTGGGCGCAGTTCTGGTGGGTCTTCGCCATCATGGCGGTGATTGCGGGTAGCATGCTCTGGGTCTTCAACCGCTCCGACTGGCGGTGAGCGTGGCGCGCATCCGTCTGCTTCCCCCCGATCTCGCCAACCAGATCGCCGCGGGCGAAGTCGTCGAGCGTCCGGCGTCGGTCGTCAAAGAGCTGGTCGAGAACGCCATCGATGCGGGCGCGCGCCGCATCGCGGTCACGACCGAGCTCGGCGGCAAGGGGCTGGTCCGCGTCGAGGACGATGGCGGGGGGATGGAGGCGGAGGACGCGCGCCTGGCCATCGAGCGGCACGCGACGAGCAAGATTGCGAGCGCCGGCGACCTCGCCGCCATTCGCACCCTTGGCTTCCGCGGCGAGGCGTTGCCCAGCATCGCGTCCGTCTCGCATTTCTGCCTGCGCACGCGCCGCCGGGGCATGCTCTCGGGCACTGAGATTCGTGTGGAGGGCGGGGCCGTTCGATCGGTGCGCGAGGTCGCGGCGCCGGAAGGCACCGCGGTCGAGGTGGCGGATCTCTTCTACAACCTGCCCGCACGGCGCAAGTTCCTCAAGTCGGACGGTGCCGAGTCGGCGCAAATCTCGCGCGTCGTGACCCAGTTCGCGCTGGGGTATCCGGAAATCGGCTTCACGCTCACGAGCGGCGGGCGGCGGGCGCTGGCCTGCGCGCCCGCGTCGAGCGCGCGGGATCGGTTGTATCAGGTGTTCGGGGATCGGCCTGACTTGATCGACGTGTTCAAAGACGCGGCGGGCATCCGCATCACGGGCTTCGTCGCGGCGCTGGCTGAACAGGGCCCCGTTCGCGGTCCCCAGCACGTTTTCGTGAACCGGCGCATCGTTCGCGATCGCACGCTCGCACACGCCATCGTCGACGCGTACAGCAGCGCCACGATCAAGGAACGAAGCCCGGAGGTGCACCTCTTCCTGGAGATGTCGCCCGAGCGCGTGGACGTCAACGTCCATCCCACGAAGGCCGAGGTGCGGTTCCTCGAACCATCGCTGGTTCACGAGATTCTGCGCCGCGCCCTGGCGGACACGCTGGGCAAGCCAGCGGTTCCCGAGCTGCAACTCCAGGCAACCGGCATGGCCAGAATCGGGGCGCCGGAGCCGGGCTTGCGCCCGATTCCCGGCGTATTCGGCGAAGCCGCGCCGATCGGTGGGGCACCGCCGTCATTCGACACGACGGAGCCGGCGGCGAACGTGCCCGGCAGCGCGTGGCCTGGCGCGTCGAGCGAGGGGGCAGCGGTTACGGGCCTCCCGCCCCTTGCCGGCGGCGACCGCGTAGGCGCGGGCATCGGCCAGCGGCAGTCGGTCATCGATGGCGTGCACCCGATGGTCCCCCTCGGCCAGTTCCGGGATACCTACATCATCGCCATCGACGTAGAAGGCCTGCTCATCATCGATCAGCACGTGGCGCACGAGCGCGTGCTGTTCGAACAGGTCCTCGAGAGGCTGACATCAGGCGAGCTCGAGAGCCAGCGGCTGCTCGAGCCCATGATTCTCGAGCTGGGGCCCGGTGCCGCCCAGGTACTCTCGTCCAACGCCGCCGGGCTCAGGCGCCTGGGCTTCGAGGTCGAAGCATTCGGCGCGGGCACGCTGCGCGTCTCCTCGCTTCCGGTGTTGCTCGGTCTCGAAGAAGGAGCGACCGCGCTGCGAGCGATCGCCCACGACCTCGACGGTCTCGACCGCGGCACTCGCGTCGAAGATGCGCTCAAGCGGACGGCCGCGACGATGGCGTGTCATGCGGCCGTGAAGGCGCACGATCCGCTCACGCGCGAGAAGATGCAGTACATCCTCGACGAGCTGAGGCGTACGGCCTATTCGACCGTGTGCCCGCACGGGCGTCCCGTGGTGCTCCGCCTGACCCGGCGCGAGATCGAGCGGAACTTTCAAAGGATCTGACGATGAAGGTCTTCGGTCGCCAGTCTTGGGTCATGTGCCGGGGCTTCGGCCCGGCGCGCCGAACAGGCGGGCGTTAGGCCCGCCAACACGGAGACCGCAGACTGAAGACCGAAGACTGAAGACCGATCAGAAGCTCGGGCCGAAGCCGACGTGGAAGCGGCTGCCGTCCCGGCCGACGGCGTAGTCGAAACGGAAGCCGCGGTAGCGGACTCCGGCGCCGAATGCGGTCTGGAAGCGATTCGCGGCGAAGTCGCTGAAGGACGGCGCCACCTGGCCCGCATCGACGAAGCCGACAATCTGCAGACGCTTGCGGAGCTGCCAGCGATACTCCACGTTCACGAGCGCGGAGTGCCGATCGATGAAGCGCGACGTGTCGTAGCCGCGCAGGTTGCTTCCGCCGAGCCGCGGCATGAAGTAGAACGGGATCCTGTCGCCGCTCGTGGCATCGGTGAACGAGACCGCCCCGCGAAGGGCAATCGAATCCTCGCCGCTGAAGCCTCGCACCGGCACGTAGCGGCGCGCATCGACGTCGACGCGGAAGAAGCCGGTGTCGCCGTCGCCGAACCCTTGATAGCGGTAGACAGCCGCCTGATAGTAGCTGCCCCGACGCGTGGACTTCACCGAATCGCGCCGGTCGAGCGAGAGTGCGAAGCCCAGACGCAGATAGTCGCTCTCGCGGCTGATGCCTTCGGCGCTCGACGCGCCGAAGCGCTCTTCGATTGAAGGAAGCCCCGACTGCTCGCCTCGGCTGAGCCTCGTGTTGATGAAGCCGACCGACGACTTCAGCTCGAGGCCCGGACGCGGCTTATACGCCATCCAGCCGCTCGTATGCGTTCCGAGACGCGAGTAGCTGGTGTGGAAGTCATCGGTGGAATCCGGGCCGAGACCGTAGAAGTCCTCCTCGGGCAGCGTGTCGCGCCTGACGCCGACGCCCACGGTCATGCGGCCGTCGAACAGCGGCCGCGACGAAATGCCGAACGATGTCGAATGGTAACTGCTTGGTCGACATCAGATATTCCGCATCGAGAAACAGGTTTCGATTCGCGAAAGCCTGGCGATAGTGGCCGCCGAGCGCGAGCCCGCCGCCCGGGACGATGCTCCCAGCTCGAGGCGTGAGACCTTCGGCGTCGCTGTTGATGCGTGAGAGGAAGCCCTTGACCCCACCCGCCTGTTCGTCGGACCCGGCGAGACCGGGTACGACTGGTTCGAAAGGCGAGACGGGAGGCGGCTTGGTCGCTGGCTGCGCGGGCTTGGCTGCAGGCTCGTGCGTCGGCGCCTGAGGGGCTGTCTCTTGAGCACGGACGGTTGTCGGCAGACCCAGACAGCAGGCAGTAGCGGCACACAGACAAGTCAGCTTCATGCAGTTCATCCCGGAATCAGGCCAGTGCAAACCACCTGCCGTTACTCTCTACAACGTCGGCGATGCCAGAGTTTACGCGAGTTTCAGTCTGCGGTTCAATGATTTGCGACCATTGTCGCCTGACCGACACACTTTTCCACAAAGTTTTCCACAGGGGGACAGTCCCACCCTGGAAAAGTGGCAGAATTGACGAGTAGTTGGGTCGAATGCCTACGAACGGTCCGGCGGTTCGGGCTCGCTGTTGGCCTTCCGCGCTGCCTTGAGACTCTTCCATCGCTCGAGTCGGTCGGCGACTGTCTTCTCGTACCCACGAGCTGTCGGCTTGTAAAACTGATGTCCTAGGAGGCGGGGCGGCAGACAATCCATCCCCGCGACCGCATCAGGTTCGTCGTGGGCGTATCTATACCCTTGACCGTACCCGAGCCGTCTCATCAGGGCGTCGGAGCGTTGCGCAGGTGGTGGGGCACCGGTTCAGCGACGTCGCGCGTCGCCTGCTCGGCCGCCTCGCCGTACGCCCGGTATACGGCGTTGCTCTTGGGCGCCGTGGCCAGGTAGATGGCGGCCTGGGCCAGCGCCGTGGAGGCCTCGGGCATGCCGGTCTGATGCGCGGCCTGGCTGCGGCCGCCACCGCGATCGGCAGCGCCTGGGGATCGGCGTGCCCGACGTCCTCGGAGGCGAACCGCACGAGGCGCCGCGCGACATACATCGGGTCCTCACCGGCTTCGAGCATCCGCGCCAGCCAGTAGACCGCCGCATCGGGATCGGAGTTGCGCAGCGACTTGTGCAGCGCCGAGATGATGTTGAAGTGCTCCTCGCCGGACTTGTCGTACAGCAGCGCCCGCTTCTCGAGCAGGTCGGCGACGAGCGCGGCGTCGATCGGCGCGATGGACCGGCGCTCGGCGAAGCCGGCGACGAGCTCGAGCGCGTTCAAGGCGACGCGGGCGTCGCCGCTGGCGTAGCGTGCAATCGCCGCGACGCCGTCCGACGTGAGCGCGCCGGCCGGCCGCGCCAGTCCCCGCTCGACGTCGACCCACGCCCGCTGCACGATGACGCCAGTCGCCGCTTGGTCGAGCGGCTGCAGGACGTACACCTTCGATCGCGAGAGCAACGCCGCGTTCACCTCGAACGACGGGTTCTCGGTGGTGGCGCCGATGAGCACGAGGTCGCCAGCTTCGACCCGCGGGAGAAACGCGTCCTGCTGCGCCTTGTTGAAGCGGTGGATCTCGTCCACGAACAGGATCGTGCGACGCCCGAGACGGCGGCGCGCCGCTTCCGCTTCGGCCATCACCGCCTTGATCTCCTTGATGCCGCTGGACGACGGCGCTGTAGGCGATGAAATGTGCGCGCGGTGGCTCGCGCCATAACGTGCGCCAGCGTCGTCTTGCCGGTACCGGGCGGGCCCCAGAGGATGACCGACTGCAGCACGTCGGCGTTCGATCGCTTCGCGCAGCGGTCGTCCGGGCGCGAGCAGCGCGTCCTGGCCGACGATCTCGTCCAGTGTCCGCGGACGCATGCGATCGGCGAGCGGCGGCCGCACGTCGCGGCCCCGAGCCTCGCCCGTCGCATCGTGGTCGTCGTCGAAGAGTCCCATCAGCTGCCGGCTCCCGCTGCCGTGGGTGCGCTGGCGTCGCGCTTCGTAGGCGAGCAGGCCCGCGCTCACGGCGACATTGAGCGATTCGACCGGGGCGTTCATCGGGATCGCCACCGCGAGATCGGTGACGGCGCGCACGCCTTCGGCCAGCCCGGCGCCTTCGCTGCCCAACACGAAGGCGAGTCGGCTTCGCCAGTCCACGCGGTCGAACGGTTGGGCCCGCGTCGGCTCGCGTGCCGACGATCTGCAGGCCGGCGGCGCGTGCGGCCGCGAGCACGGCAAGCGCGTCGCGCCTCGTGCGCGATCGGCAGGCGGAAGGCGCTTCCCATCGACTCCACGCAACGCCTTCCACCCGAATGGATCGGCGCGTCGCACCGCACACGATCAGGCCGGTCACGCCCGCGGCTTCCGAAACGCGGGCAATGGCGCCGACGTTGCCCGGATCCTGCACGTCGACGAGCACCGACACGAGCGCTGGCGCGCTGCGCCGCAGCACCGCGTCGAGGTCGTGCCGAGGGCGCGTCGCCAGGGCCACCACGCCGGTCGGCGACGGCGCCGGGCTCATCGCATCGAGCACGCTGTCGGAGACGCTGGACGACCCTGCACACCGATCGCCGCCAGGCTGGTCGCCAGCCGGCGAGCACGGCCGTCGCCATCGGCGAGCACTCGGGCGCTGAACGCCGCGCAGGTCAGCGGCAGCCGCGCCGTGCGCGCCTCCTCGACCAGGTGCAGCCCTTCGAGCAGCATGCGTCCGCGCGCCTCGGCATCCGCGCGGGCGACGCGTCGCATCTCCGCGACGAGCGGGTTCTTGCGGCTGGAGACGACTTCCATCCTGCTGCTAACGATACTGAAAATCCGCGCAGCGAGCCTTGCCGATGGCGGGGCTGACGCCCTGCCCTCCTGGTACAGTCGCCGGAGTCCGTCGCCTGTCGCCCGTATTGTTGCTGGGGTTTTCGCCGCCTGCTAACATCTCGCCTTTCGCGAGGCGTTGCCCCGCACGTTCGAACCGGATGAGCGATGAAAGCGCAGATTCTGAAGCGATTCGAGGACGAGATTCAGCAGCTCGAGAGGGAACTGAAGACGGAGCTGCCAAAGGAGATCCAGCGGGCGCGCGAGCTCGGCGACCTGCGGGAGAACGCCGAGTACAAGGCGGCCAAGGAGCGGCAGGACGTACCTGCAGGCGCGCATCGGCATGCTCAAAAAGCGCGTCGCGCGAAATCTCGCTCATCAACCTGGACAAGATCCCGCATGGCAAGGCGTCGTTCGGTTCGACGCTGGAGCTTCGGGAATCGACGGGCGACACGCTACACGTATCCAGCTCGTGATGCCCGAGGACGCCGACGCGGAGAAGGGCTGGATTTCCACGGCCTCGCCGATCGGCCGCGCGCTGCTCGGCAAGGAAGAGGGCGACGAGGTGACGGTGCCCACGCCCACCGGCGTGCGCACCTTCGAGATCCTCAAGCTCGACGACCATTCACGACGAGCCGCGTATCCCAGTTACCGCCGACGCGTGCACGCCGCTCGCGAGACGCCGTACTCGCCGCGGCAGCGCACCGCGCTCGTCTTCGCGGGCACGGGCACGGCCGGCGCGTACCACGCCGGCGTGCTGCGCGCGCTCGCCGAAGCGGGCGTCAAGGTCGACCTCGTCGCCGGCCGCGGCATGGGCGCGGTCGCCGCGCTGCTTTGCCGCGGTCGACGCCGGCGCGCGGCTCTGGGAGGCCGTCCGGTGTCTGGCTGGGCCGGCCGGGGCCGTCCGCGACTCTATCCGCTGGCGGCTGCTCTGGCGCGTCTCGGCCGCGGGCTGCCTGCGGTGGCGGCTCGGCGCGCTCGCGCTGCCGCTCGCCGCGCTGCAGGTGCTGGCGGTCGCGTACCTCCTCGCGTTCCTGCTCGACTCGTTGCGCCGTGCTGAGCGGGCGATGCTGACCGTCGCGTCTCGCCGACGCGTCGTCTGAGCCTCACCCGCAGCGAGATCGACGACCGTGCTCGTCGCGCGTGTCGTGCGCGTCGGCCGTGCTCGCGCTGGTCGCGGCGCTGCTCGCGGCGGCCTGCGTGCTCGAGCGATCGCGCGGCGCGCGGCGCCGCGCGCGCGGGACCGGCCTGGTGGCGGGCGCTCGGCGCGCCGCTCGACGGCGCGCCCGGCGGTCGCACTGGGCGCTCGACGGCTTCTGGAGCTTCGTGCACGGCGCCACGCGGCTGCACGCGACCCGATCGCCGCGATCTCGAGCCGGCGGTATGCCGAGCTGCTCGGCGAGAACCTCACGCAGCCCGGCTATCGCGAGCTGCTGATCGCCGCGCACGACCTCGACACGCGCCGCGATCGTGATGTTCGGCGCTGCTCGGACGCCGACTCGCGCCGCGCCTCTTCGGTCGACGACGCCGCCGAGCCAGCGCCGCGCCGAAGTGGTCGATCTGCCGGCGACCGGCGCGACGTGCAGTGGTGGATGCCCTCGCCGGCCGCGCTCGCCGTGCCGATCGCTCACCGAGCCGCATCTCGATGACGTTTCGCGCCGACCGCGTTCTGGCGCGGCGAGACGCACCGGCTCGTGCGATCGGCCGGCGGCCATCGTCCGGCTGCTCGAGGAAGTGTCGGCCGCAGGCGTCGAACAGGTGATTCTCGTGACCTCCGACGTGGCGCTGCACGCCCGCACGCGCTCGCGCGCGCGCCTCGTCGATCCGCGCGCGCGGCTCGCCGACTACCTCGCCGGCGCGGAAGCCTCGGCCGCGCGCGACGCCTTGACGGCACTCTTCGATCGGTTCTCGGGCGTGTTCCAGATTCAGCCGATGCACAACGCCGCTCGGCCTGTTCGATCTCGCCGGGTTCCTACGACGAGCGTTCCGACCGCATGCCAGACGCTCGCCGAGCTCGCGCGCTCGGCTACGAGGACGCCTATGCGCCAGTTCATCGAGCCGG
This sequence comes from Vicinamibacterales bacterium, assembly GCA_963840865.1. Classification (GTDB taxonomy): domain Bacteria; phylum Acidobacteriota; class Vicinamibacteria; order Vicinamibacterales; family Vicinamibacteraceae; genus CAWJAP01. The sequence continues at coordinate 6,194 of CAWJAP010000001.1, read as the reverse complement.
TCGTCGGCGGCGAGCGGCGACGAGCTCGAGCGCACGTGCGGCCAGACCGCGGCTGCGCCGCACCGACGCCGTCGACGCCTCGCCTCGATCGCCGAGATGCTGGCGAATCTGGATCGGTAGGAATCTTGAGTTGGAGGCATCGGCCTGTAGCGCTGCAGCCCGATTCGAGTCTGCAGACCGAAGCTCTGAAGCCCGAAGACGACATGCTTTCAAAACCCGGCCACATCGACGACCATCCTGCACGCCACCGCCGACGCCGGCCACGCGCATCGGCCCGCTCACGACGCCGATCTACGAGACCACCACGTTCGTCTTCGATTCGGCCGACGAGCGTGCGCGCCTATCAGGAGGGCGGCTCCGACAGCTACCTCTACTCGCGCTACGACAATCCACCGTCGCTCACGCGTCGAGGCGAAGCTCGCCGACGCCGAAGGCGCCGAGGCGGCGCTGGTCTTCTCCTCGGGGATGGCCGCGACCGACCACGACGCTGCTGACGCTGACACGGCCGGCGACGAGGTGGTGTGCAGCGCGGCGATCTACGGCGGCACGCTGCACCTGCTGCAGTCGATTCCTCGCGCGGTTCGGCGTGACGACGCGCTTCCTGAGCCTCGACGAGCTGCGCGATCGCCGGCGATCGGCATCTCCGATCGCACGAAGCTGGTCTGGTTCGAGTCGCCGATCAACCCGACGCTGCGGTGCGTGGACATCGCGGGCCGTCGCGGCGGCGTGCCGTGCCGCGGCGTCGCTCTCGGTGATCGACAACACCTTCGCGAGCCCGTCAACCAGCGGCCGCTCGCGCTCGGCGTCGACCTGGTCATGCACAGCGCGACGAAGTACCTCAACGGCCACAGCGACGTCACCGGCGGCGTCATCGCCGGACGCGCGGCGCTTCGTCGATCGCGTCGAGCCAGTCCGGCGGCTGGTGGGGACGATCCTCGATCCGTGCCGGCCTCGCGCTGGGCGCGGGCCTGAAGACGCTGCCGGTGCGCGTGGCGCGGCAGAACGCGAACGCGCTCGGCCTGGCGCGAGCTCCTCGAGGCGCGACCGCGCGCGTCAGCGCGGTGCTGTACCCGGGGCTCGCGTCGCATCCCGATCACGCCATCGCGCGCGGCGCAGATGCGCGGCTTCGGCGGCATGGTGACCTTCGATCTCGGCGGCTCCTACGACGCGCGCGGCGCGCTCCTTCGATCGCATGCAGGTGGTCAAGCGCGCCACCAGCCTCGGCGGCGTCGAGAGCATCTGCAGCCTGCCGGTGCTGACGTCGCAGTACGGCTGGACCGACGATCAGCTGCGCGACGCCGGCATCACGCGCGGCATGGTGCGGCTGTCGGTGGGCCTCGAGTCGTCGAGGACCTGATCGCGGACGTCGATCAGGCGCTCGGATAATCGAGACGTTGCGAACCCTTGATGCGCGCTGCAGCTCCGCCCTCGCGCGGAGGGTGACGTCGATCTCGGACTGCAGGAGGGTGCGGCTTCAGCCGCGACGACGGGGACCGAAGACCGACGTCCTATCGTTGGACCGCGTCGGCTTCTTCTCGTCGCCGTTGGTGTCGTGCACGAACTGCTCGGCCAGCTGGCGGATCGAGCGTTGATCTGGTCGCGCCGTCGACGGGCCCGAACTTCTCGGCGAAGCCTGCAGCGGCACGACGGCCTTGGCCATCGCGCGGTGGCCGCCGGCGCTGCCGATCTCGCCGAACTACTTCGCACGAACTCGCCGGCGTTGCGCGAGTAGCCGAGATTGCGCACCGACAGCACCAGCATGTCGTTGACGACGCCGGTGACGAACGTCCACCGGACTCCTCGAGTTGCAGGAAGAAGTCCGCGGTGTAGGTGATGAAGTCCTCGCGCGGCACGTCGCCGAGGACTCGCGAGAACACCTGATCGGCCATCGTCCCGCCTGAACCGCGCGGGTGACCAACGTCGAGCCGCTCGAGCGTGATGTCGGCGCCCTCCATCTTGCGGATCAGCGCCGCATCGGCCAGTGGATAGAGGTACGTGAACGCGTCGAGGTCCTGGCGGTTGGTCTGCCGCGCGAAGAACAGCGTGTCCGACTTGATGGCGTACAGCATCGCCGTGGCGACGCGCTCGGAGACGTCCATGTCGACGGCGCGGAGATGCTCGGTGAGGATCGTGCTCGTCGAGCCGTAGTCGGCGCGGATGTCCTTGAAGACGGCGCTGTAGCCCGGTTGCTCCGGGTGGTGGTCGACGACCAGGTCGGCCCGTTCGGCAACGTCGCCGAAGTAGTGCGGTTGCACGTCCACGGTCGCGACGCGGTCGAAGCTCGCGAATTGGGCGGGCGTCACCTTCTCGACCTGGATGTCGAGCAGGTGCGCCATCCGGACGTTCTCGGGGCGGCTGACGCCCTGGACGGCGCCGATGATGGCCGTGGTCTTGGTGCGCCGCAGCAGGTTGCGCAGGGCGAGGCCGCTGGCCATCGCGTCGGGATCCGGCTCGTTGTGGAGCAGGATGAGGACGCGATCGGCGTCCTGGAAGTAGCGTTGGTACTGGTGGACGCGGGCGCGCGTGACGCTCGACTCGAGTTCGGCGTGCAGCGGCGGCGCGAGCAGCTCGGCCAGCGTCAGACGTGAAGATGTCGGGGAAGGCGTCCTTGGCCTCGCTCGCGCGCCGGATGCCGGGCGTGCCGATCGACGTAGGTCAGGGTGCCGCCGGCGTCGCGCACCGCGCCGATCAGCCGCTCAGGCCGCGCCGGTGTCCTCGATGATGACGCAGGTGCGCGGCGTCAGGTCGACCTTGACGTAGGAGTCACACGGCGGGGATCGGCGACCGTGACCTTCAGCCCGCTTCGTGGAGCCGCCGGGCGAGAGAGCGGCTCTCGACCAGGAACTCGACGTCGAAGGTCGGAGCGAGCACCTGATGCAGGGTGCGCATCAGGAGTTCGTTCTGACAGACCGCGAGACACTTCATAGGGGGAGGGCGGGGGCCGCCGCGATGGTGCGCCGTCGCCACCGCCAAACCGACAATTATACGCCGATCGGCATCCCGATCTCGGCAGATTCAATCGCGGCTCGCCATCCGGTTCTTGAAGGTGTATGCGCGGCCGACGCTCGGCCGTGTCGGATTCAGCCGCGGCGCTGGTTCGGACTTCTCATCGGCTTCGCACGATGCGACCGGTCGCAGAGGGGGGATCGCTATCGACGCCGTGGGTCTCCCGCCGAATCCGGTTCGCTCGCCATCGCGCGTCTGCGGCCTCGTCGCGGTAGTCTGCTCGTCGCCTGGCGCAGGGCAGCCGCCCAGACGCTTCCGCAGCGGCATCGAGCCCGTCAGCCTCGGCGTCGCCGTCGTCGACAAGGCCGGGCAGCCCGTCGAGCACCTGCGCCCGGAGGACTTCACGGTCCTCGAGGACGGGCGCCGCCAGCAGGTCCACCTGTTCGCCGCCGGCGGGCGTCGAGATCGGCGAGCGCGCCGCCGCTGCACATCGGGCTGCTGTTCGACACGTCGGGCAGCATGTCGGCCGACATGGGCATGGCGCGCAGCGCGGCGGTCAAGTTCTGCAACCTCCTGCAGCGCGCCGAGGACATCACGCTGGTCGACTTCGACACCGAGGTGCGGGTCGCCACGTTCGGCGCAGAGCGATTTCACGCGGTTCGTGGAGCGGCTGCGCAACCGCAAGCCCGACGGCTGGACGGCGCTGTACGACGCGCTCGGCGTCTATCTCGACGGCACCGTCTACCAGTCCGGCGAGAAGGTCATGGTCATCTACACCGATGGCGGCGACACCCGCAGCGTGATGTCCTTCGTGCGACGCGCTGACCGCCCTCAAGGCCTCCGACGTCACCGTCTACATCGTCGGCTTCCTCGAGAACCAGTGCGTCGTCGCGAAAACGGAGCAGCGCATCCAGCTCAAGCAGATCGCCGAAGCCACCGGCGGGCACGCCTTCTTCCCGGACTCGAAGAAGGAAATCGACCAGGCCTACGAACAGGTCATCGGCGACGTCGAATAGCCGCTACCTGCTCGGCTACGTCTCGAGCAACCAGGCCCGACGGGCGTGGCGGAAGATGGAAGTCCGCTCAATCGCCCGGATCTGCAGCGGCCAAGATCCGAGCGCGCAAGGGCTACTACGCGCCGATGCGGCCCGAGCCGGCTGCACGACAGCGTAAGCAGCACGTGCACGGTGCGGCGGAGCGGGTGAGCTGTCGTCGCACCGCTTGGCAACGCTCGACGTGTCAACGTAGGCCACGGATGTCCGTTCCGCACTTCGATTCCGTCCTTCGCCCCCATGCCATCCACGTACGATCGCTTCCAGCTCGTCTCGTCTTCGAACTCCGCGGCGATCAGGCCGCGGGCGATCGACGAGCTGGTGAGCGGGCTCGAGCGCGGCGACCCGCTTCAGGCGCTGCTCGGCGTGACCGGATCGGGCAAGACCTTCACGATGGCGCAGGCGATCGCGCGGGTGAACCGGCCGACGCTGGTGATGGTGCACAACAAGACGCTGGCGGCGCAGCTGTACCAGGAGTTCCGGCGCTTCTTCCCGCACAACGCCGTCGAGTACTTCGTCTCCTACTACGACTACTACCAGCCCGAGGCCTACGTGCCGGCCACCGACTCGTACATCGAGAAGGAAGCCACGATCAACGACGAGATCGACCGCATGCGGCTGTCGGCCACGCGGTCGCTCTTCGAGCGCCGCGACGTCATCATCGTCTCGAGCGTGTCGTGCATCTACGGCCTCGGTTCGCCGGAGGCGTACTACGGGATGATGCTGCCGCTCGAGCGCGGCCAGCGATCGGTCGCGAGCGCATCCTGCGCAAGCTGGTCGACATCCAGTACGAGCGCAACGACCCCGACTTCGGCCGCGGCACGTTCCGGGTGCGCGGCGACGTCATCGAGGTCTATCCGTCCTACGAGGAGACTCGGTCTCGCATCGAGCTGTTCGGCGACGAGATCGACGAGCTCGTCGACGTTCGATCCGCTGACCGGCAGAACGCTGCGGCGCCACGACAAGGTGGCGATCTACCCGAAGTCCCACTTCGTCACGTCGCGCGACGGCGCCAAGGTCGCCGTCGAGACGATCAAGGCGGAGCTCGCCGAGCGGCTCGCCGTGCTCGAGCGCGAGGGCAAGCTGCTCGAAGCCCAGCGCCTGCACCAGCGCACGATGTTCGACCTCGAGATGATGCAGGAGATCGGCTACTGCCACGGCATCGAGAACTACTCGCGGCACCTCACGGGCCGGGCGGCCGGCGCGCCGCCGCCGACGCTGCTCGACTACCTGCCCGCCGATGCCCTCACCATCATCGACGAGAGCCACCAGACGATCCCGCAGATCCGCGGCATGTACGCCGGCGATCGCTCGCGCAAGGAAGTGCTCGTCGAGTACGGCTTCCGCCTGCCGTCGGCGCTCGACAACCGTCCGCTCAATTTCGACGAATGGAAGGCGCGCGTCGGCCAGCTCGTGCACGTGTCGGCCACGCCCGCTCCTAGGAGCTCGACAGGCGGCAGGGGTCGTCGTCGAGCAGATCGTCCGCCCGACCGGGCTGCTCGATCCCGAGATCGACATCCGCCCGGTGCGCGGCCAGGTCGACGACCTGCTCGGCGGAGATCCGGATGCGGGTGGAGAGCGGCGAGCGGGTGCTGGTCACGACGCTCACCAAGCGCATGGCCGAGGACCTGACGCAGTACTACCACGAGCTGGGCGTCCGCGTCCGCTACCTGCACAGCGACATCGACACGCTCGAACGGATCGAGATCCTGCGCGACCTGCGGCGGGGCACCTTCGACGTGCTGGTCGGCATCAACCTGCTGCGCGAGGGGCTCGACCTGCCCGAGGTCTCGCTGGTCGCCGTGCTCGACGCCGACAAGGAAGGATTCCTGCGCTCGAGCGGCGCCCTCATCCAGACCGTCGGGCGCGCGGCGCGCCACGTCAACGGGCGGGCCGTGCTCTACGCCGATCGGATGACCGACTCGATGCGCCACGCCATCGACGAGACCAACCGCCGCCGCGCGATCCAGGTGGCCTACAACCAGGAGCACGGCATCACGCCGACCTCGCGTCGCGCCATCGACGAGGGCATGGCGAGCGTGGACGAGCATGACTACCTGACCGTGCCCAAGGGCCCGGACGAGCGCGAAGCCTTCCACTCGGAGGCCGAGCTCCGGGGCGAATCGCACGGCAGGAAGCGGCCATGAAGACCGCAGCCGCCGAGCTCGACTTCGAGCGGGCCGCGACGATCCAGGC